>CP051232.1:2020000-4675334 GCA_017792445.1 Maritimibacter sp. | reverse complement strand
CGAATGGTGGGACTGGAAGGTCTACACCGCGAACCTGACCGAGCAATACGCCCAGATCGGCGTCGTCGGCCCGAAGGCCCGCGAGGTGCTGGAACTGGTCGGCGGCATGGATGTCTCGAAAGAGACGCTTCCGTTCATGGCGTGGGCCGATGGCCAGCTGGACGGCATCCCGGTGCGGATCTACCGCATCAGTTTCTCGGGCGAGTTGTCGTTCGAGATCGCCACCAAGGCGGGCTATGGCCGCGCCTTGTGGGACAAGTTGCTGGAGGCGGGCCGGGTCTTCGGCGTGATGCCCTACGGGACCGAGGCGCTGCACGTGCTGCGGGCCGAGAAGGGCTTCATCATGATCGGCGACGAAAGCGACGGCACCGTGATCCCGCAGGATCTGGGGCTCGACTGGGCGATCTCGAAGAAGAAGGAAGACTTCATCGGCAAGCGCGCGCAGGAGCGGTCGCATTTCGCCGACCCCGAGCGGTGGAAGCTGGTCGGGCTGGAAACCACCGACGGCTCGGTGATCGAGGACGGCGCCTATGCCGTCGCGCCGGGCGAGAACGTCAACGGCCAGCGCAACGTGCAGGGCCGTGTGACCTCGACCTACTGGTCGCCGACGCTGAACCGCGGCATCGCCATGGGGCTTGTCGCCCACGGGCCGGACCGGATGGGCGAGGTCGTGGAGTTCTCGAAGGTCGATGGCGGCACCGTTGCCGCCAAGATCGTATCGCCCGTGTTCTATGACCCGGAAGGGGAGAAGCAGAATGTATGATCCGGTTGGCGCTCTTCAGCCCGGAACCTACGCGGGCTTTGCCGAGGTTCAGGTCCTGCCGCCGCAGGGCATGATCGTGGTGCGCGGCGATCTGTCGGACGGCGCGCTGCAATCGGCGGTCACCGCCGCCGTGCCGCTGGCGATGCCCGGACAGACGGGCGCAAGCTTCGAGAACGGCAGGGGCATCTTCTGGATGTCGCCGGACGAACTGCTGCTGATGTGCCCCTATGCCGAGGTCGCGGGTCACGTCGACAGCATCGGCAAGGCGCTGGCCGGGACGCATCACCTTGTCGCCGACATCTCGGACGCCCGCGCGGTCTTCGCCGTCGACGGGGTGGACGCCCGCGAGGTGCTGGGCAAGCTGACGCCCGCCGACCTTGCGCCGTCCGTGTTCGGGCCCGGCAGCTTCCGCCGCACCCGGCTGGCGCAGGTGCCGGCGGCGGTTCTGTGCGAAACGGACAACCGCTTTGTGCTTGTCTGCTTCCGCTCGGTCGCCGGATACGTCCACGAGCTTTTGAAAACAGCGGCAATTCCGGGCAGCGAGGTCGGGTATTGGCGCGATTGACGCGCGGGTGGCCGGGGGAAATCCCGGCCACGCCCCTTGACCTGACGCGTTCCATGCCATTTCTGTGCCGTGGACATCATTCCTATTACGACAAAGGGGACCCCCATGGCTTTCGAACTTCCCGATCTGCCCTACGCCCATGACGCGCTGGCCGACAGCGGCATGTCCAAGGAGACGCTGGAGTACCACCACGACATCCACCACAAGGCTTACGTCGACAACGGCAACAAGGCCATTGCGGGGACCGAGTGGGAAGGCAAGTCGGTTGAAGAGATCATCAAGGGCACCTACGACGCGAACGCCGTCGCCCAAAACGGCATCTTCAACAACGCCTCGCAGTTCTGGAACCACAACCAGTTCTGGGAGATGATGGCGCCCGGCGGCACCGGCATGCCCGGCGAGCTGGAAAAGGCGCTGGTCGAGAGCTTCGGCTCGGTCGACAAGTTCAAGGAAGACTTCGCCGCAGCGGGCGCGGGCCAGTTCGGCTCGGGCTGGGCCTGGCTGGTGAAGGACACCGACGGCGGCCTCAAGGTCACCAAGACCGAGAACGGCGTGAACCCGCTGTGCTTCGGCCAGACCGCTCTGCTGGGCTGCGACGTGTGGGAGCATTCCTACTACATCGACTTCCGCAACAAGCGTCCTGCCTACCTGACCAACTTCCTCGAGAACCTGGTCAGCTGGGAAAACGTCGCTTCGCGCATGTGATCTCTGCCTGACGGCGGAACAGGGGCCTCGCGTCACAGGACGCGGGGCCTTTTTGTTTGCGGCGGCGGTCACCGCCCGAACAGGATCGCGTCGGCGCCGGGCAGGACGTTGTGGTGCAGCACGGTTACGCCGTCCCGGGTCCAAATGGTCGCCTGGCAAGTGCTTTTTTCGGGCAATGCAGAGAAGCCTATGTCGCTTAGCAAATGCGGTGGCAGCGCGCCGAGTCCGGCATAGGGATCTTCGGTTTTGGCAGGTTTCCTGATCCATGCCCGAACGCGGCCAAGGATGGATTGGCGGGGGCGGGCAAGTCTGGAGTCGCAAATCGCTTCGGTCATGTGGCTATTCCTTCAATATCATCTAAGGATGCCTTGAAAATACCGAACGCCGATCAATTGCCGCAAACCACTATTTCGCGTATCATGGGTTAGGAAAACTGATCCATGAGCCCGCCATGCGCCTGCCACCGCTGAACGCCCTTCGCGCCTTCGAGGCCGCCGCCCGCCACGAAGGCTACATCGCCGCCGCCGAGGAACTGCACGTCACCCGCGGCGCGGTCAGCCGGCATATCAAGCTGCTGGAGGATCATCTTGGCGTGCAGCTGTTCCGCCGCCACGCGAAGGGCGTCGCGCTGACCGAAGCGGGGCGGAACCTGCAGCCGGTGCTGGAACGCGCTTTCCGGGACATCGTCTTGGGGGTGGAACGCATATCCCGGGACGCGCAGGAGCTTCGCATCCTGTGCCCGCCCGCCACATCATTGCGGTGGCTGATGCCGCGGCTGGATGACTTCCGCACCTGCCACCCGGACATCCGCGTCAGGCTGACCACCGATTTCCACACGTTGTCGGGGTTCGACAATACCGAGTACGACATCGGCTTTTCGGTCTCGAAGTGGCCGCGCAACGACGCCCGTATCGCGGTCGAGACGGTGTTTCCGGTGTTGATGACGCCCATCTGCACCCCCGCGATGGCGGAAAGCCTGCGTGCCTCGGGGCCGGAGGGGCTGGCCGACGCTACGCTTCTGCACGACACCCCCCGCCGCACCGACTGGCGTGACTGGCTGGCGACCTACCCGGTGAAAGGCGTGTCCGAGACGTCAGGCGACACCTTTCCGAACCTCGACATGGCGGTGAAGGCGGCGGTGATGGGGGCAGGGGTGGTGATGGCGGACCTCGTTCTATGCCGCGACGAGCTTGAAACGGGCGCGCTTGTGGCGCCGTTCCCGGACCTGGCCTGTAAGGCCAGCTATGGCGACGTCTGTCTCGTGGGAGAGCGGTCACGTTGGGAGGACCCGAAGGTGCGCCTGTTCCGCGACTGGGCGCGGAAGGCCGCACAGCCGGACGTGGATCGGCTGCATCGCGCCTGATGCGCGGCCCGCTATGGAACACGTCCCGCAGCCGCTGCGTTGGTCCTCAAAGCAAAGGAGGAACCGATATGGCAGAGCGTGCAAGATCCAATGACGGGCACCGCGAGACCGAGGAAATCCTCGGCCAGAAGCCCGAAGACATGGACCCGGCCCCGTCCGGTCAAGGCCGCAACGGTGGCGAGATCCAGCGCAAGGTCGGCACCCGCGACGAAGGCAAGCGGTACGACGAGACCTCGGCGGGCAACACCCGCCCGCTGGCACAGGACCAGAACGGCAGCGGCGACAAGGAGAAGGTGTGATGACCGATATCCGCAACGGCACATGGGTGCTGATCGCCGACGGCGAGAAGGCGCTGTTTCTGCGCAACGATCTGGACGAGGTGAACCTTGACCTGAATGTCGTGCGCATCGAGGAACAGGACAACCCCTCGGATCGCGAGCAATCCGCCAACCGCCCCGGCCGCATGGCCGACAACGGCGCGGGGCAGCGGTCGGCCTTGGACGACACCGATTGGCATGAACTGGCGAAGGAACGCTTCGCCGACGATCTGGCCGACATCCTGTACAAGCTGGCGCACAAGGGCCGGTTCGACCGTCTTGTGATCTGCGCCGCGCCCAAGACGCTGGGCGAGTTGCGCGACAAGATGCACAAGGAGGTCTCGCAGCGGGTGATCGCCGAAGTGCCGAAAGACCTGACCAACCACCCGCTCGACAAGGTCGAGCAGATGCTGGCGACCGAGTTCGCCTGAGACCTGCCGACAAGGGTCGACGGGTTGACATCGCGGCCATCCGGGCGCCTGTGGCGCGGGAACGGAGTATGCGATGTCGGACGGAACGAAAGGCGCGATCGCGGTAGCGGTCGCGTCAATCATGTGGGGCCTTGTCCCGATCTACTACAAGATGCTGGCCCATGTGCCGCCGCTCGAGGTGCTGGCGCACCGGACCATCTGGTCGCTGGTGTTCTTCGGGCTTGTGCTGATGGTGCAGCGGCGTCTGCACGAGGTCCGCGCGCTGCTGTCGCGGCCTTCGGACCTGGCCGCCATCGCTGCCGCCGCGACCCTGATCTCGTGCAACTGGCTGCTGTTCATCTATTCCGTCCAGATCGACCGCGTGACCGAGGCGTCGCTGGGCTATTACATCTTCCCGCTCGTATCGGTCGTGCTGGGGATGGTCTTTTACCGCGAAACACTGAAGCCCGCGCAGGCGGCCGCGGTGGTGCTGGCCGCGGCGGGGGTCGGGGTGCTGACTTGGGGGCTGGGCGCGGCGCCATGGATCTCGATCGGACTGGCGCTTTTGTTCGGCTTCTACGGCGTCATCAAGAAATACGTGAACGCGGGGCCCGTGGTGTCGGTCTCGGCCGAAGTCCTGCTGCTGGTGCCGCTGGCCGTGGTCTGGCTGTGGGGCGTCCATGCGCGGGGCTGGACCGGCCTGACGGGCGAGACCCTTGGCACCTTCGGGCATGACTGGTCGGACAGCCTGTTGCTGATCGTCTCGGGGCCGCTGACCGCGGTGCCGCTGATCCTGTTTTCCTACGCCTCGCGGCGGGTGACGATGGCGACGGTGGGGCTGGTGCAGTACCTGAACCCGACCCTTCAGTTTCTTGTCGCCACCGTGCTGTTCGCCGAGCCCTTCACCCGCTGGCACGCCATCGCCTTCCCGCTGATCTGGGTGGCGCTGGCGATTTACTCAGTGTGGGCGGTGCGTCACGAAAGGTCGGCGCGCAGGGCGGCGACCAGTTCGTCCACGGTATCGACCACCACGTAGAAGTCCCGCAAGGACTTGTCGGCGAAGCCCTCGTTGATGGTCTGGTCGATCAGGGCGATCAGCGGCTGCCAGTAGCCCTCGACATCGACAAGGTAGATCGGCTTGGCGTGCAGCGTCAGCTGGCGCCAGGTCAGCACCTCGAAGAACTCGTCCAGCGAGCCCGCGCCGCCGGGCAGCACGACAATCGCGTCCGAGTTCATGAACATGACCTTTTTACGCTCGTGCATGTTCTCGGTGATGATGAAGCTGCCCAGATCGCGTTTGGCCATCTCGCGCGCCAGCAGGTGTACCGGGATCACGCCGAAGGTCGATCCGCCCGCGTCCTGCGCCGCGCGGGAGACTGCGCCCATCAGGCCGACATCGCCCGCGCCATAGACCAGACGCCAGCCTTCCTCGGCCATCAAACGGCCCAGATCTTTGGCGGATTGCACGTATTCGGGTTTCGTGCCGTTGCGTGAGCCGCAAAAGACACAAACAGAAGGGGGAACGGACACCAGATATAGCCCTCGCGGCAATGAGTTTTGACCACAGATAGCCGGGTTGGTAGAGTCGCTCAACCGCCCGCCGGGGGTGCCGGGCGGTGTTGGAGAGAGAAATGCTGTCGAGTATCGGATCTGTGGTCGGTGGGGGCCGTGCGGCGGGGGCTGTGATCGTCGTGTTGATCGCCGGGGCGCTTGGGTATGGCGGCTGGCGACTGGTCGCGCCGGACATGCCCGCAGGCGACGAGGACGTGGCCGAAGTGTCGAGCGCCGACACACCGGTCGCGGACACGCCCGACGTAGACGAAACCGCCGCGTCCGAGACGCCGGACGCCGAGCCCGAGGCGGTCACAGAGACCGCCCCCGAAACGCCAGAGCCGCCGGAAGCCCCGGAAACGGAACCGCCGGTCTTCGACGTGGTCCGCGTGGATGCGGAGGGCAACGCACTGATCGCGGGCCGCGCGACGCCCGAGGCCGACGTGACCATTCTTCTGGACGGGGTCGAAGTCTCGAAGACGCCAGCCGGGACGGACGGCAACTTCGTGTCGATGTTCTCGGTCCCGCCCGCGGATGTCCCGCGCGTGATGAGCCTTGAGATGGAAGCCGAAGGGTTGGGCAAG
Source organism: Maritimibacter sp. (assembly GCA_017792445.1). Classification (GTDB taxonomy): domain Bacteria; phylum Pseudomonadota; class Alphaproteobacteria; order Rhodobacterales; family Rhodobacteraceae; genus Psychromarinibacter. The sequence goes on along the minus strand of CP051232.1, from coordinate 4,669,076 downwards.
GTACCGTCGGTCGCGACGGTGATCCTGCAACCCGCCCCTGCGGGCGCCGCGCCCGAAGTGGCGGGCCTGCCCGAAGGCGCGGCGACTGACGCAGCGCCGGACGTCGTTGTCTCTGATACCCCGGACACCACCGCACCCGACGAACCGGTGGCAGAGGCGCCGGAAGGCGTCGAGCCCGACGTCGCCACCACGCCGCCTGCCGATGTGGCCGAGGTCTCCACCGACGGCGACACCGCACCGGATGCGGTCGAGATGGCGGGGGCAGACGAAACGGACACGGCTGAAGACACGGGTGCAGACACGGCGGCAGATACCGAGACGGCTGCCGCCAAGGACATGGACGCGGACGTGCCAGACAGCGCCGACAGCGCCGACATGGCCGATGCCGCAGAGACAGAGGGCGAGGGCGGCGACATCGCCGCCACCGTCGCGGGCACCGTGGTCGCGGGCGCTGGCGCTGCCGTAGAGGCGCTGGCGGACGGTTTGACCGGAGAGCCGGGGCCCGACAGCGACGAGACGGCGGCGGCGGACGAGACCTCGGAAGACCCCGCTTCGGTCGACACGGCAACCGACACCACCGCGCCGGACAGCGCAGAGACAGCGCCGGAAGCCACGGCAGAGGCCACAACGACCGAGGACAGCGCCCCAGCTGAAATGGCGGCCGAAACGGCAGTCGAAACGGCGGACGCATCGTCGGCGCCCGACGTCTCTGCGCCGGAGGCTCCCGAGATCGTCGCGCCCGACGTGGCCGCCGCCTCGGAAGCTCCGCAGGTGCCGGACAACGGCAACGCGCCCGACGTGCCTGCCGCGCCTTCGGTGCTGCTGGCCGACGACACCGGCATCCGCGTGCTGCAATCCGGCGGGGCCGAAACCCGGCCGAACCCGACGGTGGAAATCGACACCATCACCTATGACCCCGAGGGCGACGTCGCCGTCGGCGGGCGGGGCGGCAGCGGCGGCTTCGTGCGGGTCTACATCGACAACCGCCCGGTCAAGACGACCGAGATCGGTGTGGACGGCCAATGGACCATGGATCTGCCCGACATCGACACCGGCATCTACACGCTGCGCGTCGACGAACTGGACGCCGAGGGCGCGGTCGTGTCGCGGGTCGAGACGCCGTTCAAGCGCGAAGAGCCCGAGCTTCTTGCGGCGCTGGAAACCTCGCGCAGCGGCGGCGACGCGGATGCGCCGCGGCCGGAACTTCTGACCGTCCAGCCGGGTAATACGCTTTGGGGCATCGCGTCCAAGCGCTACGGCGACGGCATGCTGTATGTCCGCGTGTTCGAGGCCAACAAAGAGCGTATCCGCGACCCGCACTGGATCTATCCGGGACAGGTCTTCGCGATCCCCGAATAGCGCCGGTGCGCCATGTCGGTGCGGACCGAGAGAGACGTCTGTGTCTCTCTGCGGGCTGGTCAATCCTGAAGCGGATGCCTAGGTAGTGGGCGCGTCTGTCAAGGAAGCCCGATGCCACCCAGCAGAATGACCGATTGGAACAGTCCCGCAGCCCGCAAGAACGGGTTGAACGTGGTTGCCAAGGTTGCCCCCTATCTCTGGCCCGACGACCAGCCTTGGGTGAAGCGGCGCGTGGTGTTTGCCCTGCTGGCGCTGCTTGTTTCCAAGTTGATCGCGGTGGGCACGCCGTTCTTCTACAAGGCCGCCGTCGATGCGCTTTCGGGCGAGGCGGACCGCGCCGACATGTGGCTGGCGATGGGGGCCGTGGGCCTGACCGTCGCCTATGGCATGGCGCGGCTGATGAACGTGGGCTTCCAGCAGTTGCGCGACGTGATCTTCGCCGCCGTGGGTCAACGCGCCCTGCGCCAGCTGGCGCTTGAGACGTTCCAGCACATGCACGCACTCAGCCTGCGTTATCACATCACCCGCAAGACCGGGGGCCTAAGCCGGATCATCGAGCGGGGCGTGAAAGGCGTCGAGTTCCTGCTGCGGTTCCTTCTGTTCTCTATCGGGCCCTTGCTGCTGGAACTGCTGCTGATCGCGGTGGTGCTCACCGTTGTGTTCGACCTTTGGTACCTCGCCGTCGTGTTCGTCACCATCGGCCTCTACATCTGGTTCACCTTCAAGGTGACCGAATGGCGGGTGAAGATCCGCAAGCAGATGAACGATCAGGACACCGACGCGAACCAGAAGGCGATCGACAGCCTTCTGAACTTCGAGACGGTGAAATACTTCGGGGCCGAACGCCGCGAAGCCGAACGCTATGACGGCGCGATGGCGGGCTACGAACAGGCGGCGCTGAAGACCTCGTACTCGCTGGCGTTCCTGAACTTCGGCCAGTCGCTGCTGATCACCGCCGGGCTTGTCATCGTGATGGTGATGGCCGCCGTCGGCGTGCAGAACGGCAGCCTGACCGTCGGCGACTTCGTGATGGTCAACGCCTACATGATCCAGATCACCATGCCGCTGAACTTCCTTGGCACGGTGTACCGCGAAATCCGGCAGGCGCTGGTGGACATGGCCGAGATGTTCGACCTGCTGGAGCAGCCCGCCGAGGTGAAGGACGCGCCCGACGCCAAGCCGCTTCGGGTGAAGGGCGGTGAGGTGGTGCTGGACGACGTGCGTTTCGGCTACGACGCCGAGCGGCCGGTGCTGAAGGGCGTCTCGGTCCGCGTCGGCGCGGGCGAGACGGTTGCCATCGTCGGCCCTTCCGGTTCGGGCAAGTCCACCATCGGGCGGCTACTGTTCAGGTTCTACGACGTCACCGGCGGCGCGATCCGGATCGACGGGCAGGACCTGCGCGACGTCACGCAGGAAAGCCTGCACGCCCAGATCGGCGTCGTGCCGCAGGACACGGTGCTGTTCAACGATACCATCCTCTACAACATCGCCTATGGCCGTCCCGAAGCCGCGCGGGACGAGATCGAGGCCGCCGCGCGGGCGGCGAAGATCCACGACTTCATCCTGTCGCTGCCGGAAGGCTACGAGACGCAGGTGGGCGAACGCGGGCTGAAGCTGTCGGGCGGTGAGAAACAGCGCGTCGGCATCGCCCGGACGCTGCTGAAGAACCCGCCGATCCTGCTGCTGGACGAGGCCACCAGCGCGCTGGACACCGAAACCGAGCGCGATATCCAGACCGAGCTGAAAGCGATGGGCGAGGGGCGTACGGTCCTGACCATCGCGCACCGGCTGTCCACCATCGCCGATGCGGACCGCATCGTGGTGCTGGTGAAGGGAGAGATTGTCGAAGAGGGCACCCACGCCGCCCTGCTGGCGCAGAACGGCCGCTATGCCGCGCTTTGGGCGCGGCAGGCGGCGGAGATACCGGACGAAGAGCCAAGGCTTGCGCATCCGGGCGAGGAAGAGGCAAAGCCGGAGCCTGCCGACGGCGGCCATCTGCCCGCAGACGGGCGCTGGCGCTGGTCCGGCGAGACCTGAGCGGCCGCCGCTTGCGCTTTTGACAGGTTGGACCCTCATCCCGATGCCTCAGGCAACGGTAACGGCAATGACGGCGGGGGATGGGCCGGCGGACGGCGCGCGGTAACGGTCGATTAAGCGCTACCGTCAAAAACATGCCGTGTGCATGCATTTTGCTTGCCATGCTGCACCGCCGAAACTAAGGGGGTTCACGAGTTTCAAGGAAGTCCCCCATGTACCGTTTCGCCCTCATCCTCGGGATGCTGGCCGCCATCGGCCCGTTCGCCATTGATATGTACCTGCCCGCGATGCCCGGCATCGCAGAGGATCTGAACGCCTCGGCGGGCGGGACGCAGCTGACGCTGACCGCCTTCTTCCTCGCGTTCGGGGTGTCGCAGCTGGTCTATGGCCCGTGGGCGGATCAGGTGGGGCGGAAACGCCCGCTGTACACCGGCCTGACGATCTTTGCGCTAGGCTCGGTCGGCTGCGTGCTGGCGCCGACGCTGCCGGTGCTGGTGGCCTGCCGGTTCCTGCAAGGGATGGGCGGCGCGGTGGTCATGGTGATGCCGCGCGCCATCGTGCGCGACATGCACACCGGGCCCAAGGCGACGCGGCTGATGGCGACGGTGATGCTGGTGATCTCGGTCTCGCCGATGCTGGCGCCGCTGGCGGGCAGCGCCGTGATGGGACTTGGCGGCTGGCGCGGGATCTTCGCGATCCTCGCGGTGGTGGGCGTGCTGGGGCTGGTGCTGACCGCCCGCGCGCTGCCCGAGACGCTGCCTCTGGAACGGCGTGTGCCGGTCAATCTTAAAAGCCTCGGGCGCGGTCTGCGCACGCTGCTGAGCGACCCGACCTTCCTTGGCCTGACCTTCATCGCGGGCTTCGGCATGGCAAGCTTCTTCGTGTTCCTCGCCAGCGCCTCTTTCGTCTATGTCGACCAGTTCGGCCTGTCGCCCACCGGCTTCTCGCTGGCCTTCGCGGTCAATGCCATCGGCTTCTTCAGCGCCTCGCAGGTCGCCGGTCCGCTGGCCGAGCGCATCGGCATCACCCGCGTCATCGTGCTGGGCGTGGGCGCCTTCCTGTGCTTCTCGCTGACCACTCTGTCGCTGGTCGCGGCGGGCGGCGGGCTGCCGGTGATCATGGGCGGCCTGTTCCTTGGCAACGCGGGCCTCGGGCTGGTGATCCCGACCGTGTCGGTGATGGCGCTGGACGCGCACGGCAAGATCGCGGGTCTCGCCGCCTCGCTGGGCGGGACGTTGCAGATGGTGACGGGTGGCCTGATGATCGTGGTGTCGGGCCTGTTCTTCGACGGAACGGCGGTGCCGATGCTGGCGATCATCGCCTCGTGCGCGGTGATGGCGGCGCTTTTGGCCGCCTCGACCCTGCCGCGGCTGATCCGGGCGCAGCGCGCCGCGGCCTTCTGAGCCGCGACATCCCGCGAGGATGTGACCGCAGGCCGCGGCGGCACATGCCGCTGGGGCTTGTTGCGCACCGGGAAGGTCAGTAATCCTTCCACCATGTCGTTCTGGGAATACGCCAACCCCGTCAAGTTCATGACGACCTCGCAAAAGGTCTTGCCGTGGATCGGGGGCCTAGCCGCCCTGTGCCTTGCCACCGGGCTGATCTGGGGCTTTTTCTTCACGCCCGAGGACTATCGGCAGGGATCGACCGTCAAGATCTTCTACCTGCACGTCCCCGCCGCGATGATGGCAATCAACGCGTGGGCGATGATGCTGGTCACCTCGCTGGTCTGGATCATCCGCCGCCACCACGTCTCGGCGCTGGCCGCGAAGGCCGCGGCGCCGGTGGGCGTGACGTTCACGCTGATCGCGCTGGTGACCGGCGCGATCTGGGGCCAACCGATGTGGGGCACGTGGTGGGCGTGGGACCCGCGGCTGACGTCCTTCCTGATCCTGTTCCTGTTCTACCTTGGCTACATGGCTTTGTGGGCCGCGATCGAGAATCCGGACACCGCGGCGGACCTGACTTCGGTCCTGTGCCTCGTGGGGTCGGTCTTTGCGATCCTCAGCCGTTACGCGGTGAACTTCTGGAACCAGGGCCTGCATCAGGGCGCCTCGCTGTCTATGGACAAGCAAGAGAACGTCGCCGACGTCTTCTGGTATCCCGCGCTGGTGGCGATTGCCGGGTTCGTGCTGCTGTTCGTGGCGCTGGTGCTGCTGCGGACCCAGACCGAGATCCGCCGCCGCCGCCTGCACGCGCTAGAAATGCGCGAAAGGATGGGATGATGCCCGAACTTGGAAAATACGCCGGCACGGTGCTGTCGGCCTACGGGATCAGCCTGCTGCTGCTGGCGGGCGTCGTGGTACTGAGCGTCGTCCAGTGGCGGCGCATGAAGCGGCGCCTTGCAGCGGCGGAGGCGCGGCGCAGCAATGGTTAAGCCCCTTGTTATCCTGCCGCCGGTCCTGTTCGCGGGGCTGGCCGCACTGTTCCTTCTTGGTATGAACCGCGACGACCCCGACGCGCTGCCGTCCAGCATCGAGGGGCAGCCGGCCCCCGCGCTGACGGTGACGCCCCTGGGCACGCTGCCGGGCTTCGACGCCGAGACGCTGGCCGAACCAGGCGTTAAGCTGGTCAACTACTGGGCCAGTTGGTGCGCGCCCTGCCGGGTCGAGCACCCCAACCTCGAGGCGCTGGCCGCCGAGGGGGTGCCGATCTACGGCATCAACTACAAGGACGAGGCGGCCAAGGCCTTGGGATTCCTTGAAGAACTGGGTAATCCCTATGCCGCCGTCACGGCAGATGGCGGGCGCACGGCGTTGGACTGGGGCGTCTACGGCGTGCCCGAGACCTTCGTGCTGGATGGCGATGGCAATGTGGTTCTGCGGTTTGCGGGTCCGGTGACCCAGCGGGTGATCGAAGAACGGATCCGCCCGGCAATGGAGCGCGCCGCCGAGTGACGGCGCGCTCTGGCTAATCAGCCGATATAAGCGATGACGACCATAAGGGCGAAAAAGCCCAGTTCGGCCACCGGCCAAATCAAAGAAGCTCTGCGTTGCAGCGGCACGCTGGTATCGATTTGCATAACGTTCCCTTACCCCTCTCAATGCCTGGCAAATTAGAGCGAACTGGCATCGATCACTAGGAAACGATTTCGATAACTTACCTTGGGTAAGGTCGATCCGGGCCGTAACTTGTACTTAAGTATATGTTTGCGGCGGGAATGTGCGGGAATGTGGCGAAAGAAAGGCCAAGGGTCACAATCTAGGGTAGAATCGCCTCAAAAACATAACCGCACAATAATCGCGGGTCGCAGTTATTGTACGAGTTACCTAGACGAATCTCTCTTCAGGCGCGAAGCGCGGGGATCTCGGTACCCGCCGGAATGCCCAGCCGGCGACGCAGTCCGGCGGGCAGCAATCGGGGTGATGCGATGCGTGGCCGCTGCATCTCTGGGATGACGCGATCTACCCCGTAAAGCCCTAAAAACTCTTGATAATTGTCGAATGCGCGCCGCCCCGCCGCGTCGATGAAGCTTTCCGACGGCGTACCCTCGGCGACGATCACCTCGTGGTCCTCTGTTTCCACGTGATAAAGTGCAAACTGCTCGGGCAGGTTTTCAGGCGGAAGCCAGCCGATCCCCTTGCCGCCCACCAGTGCGCCAGCGTTGACGATCACGCCGTCCAGCAGCAGCCCGTGATCCGCCGTCACGCAGAGATCGCGCTTGGGACATCCGGGCGCAAATGTGTCAGCGGGGATGCGGACGATGCGCAGATTGAAGGGCACCAGAGCCCGGTTCATCGACATTCGCCCGATCCAGCGGATCGGCACGTGCCGGCCGTCGTCCGTCTCGACTAGGTCTCCGATGGTCAGTTCCTCGACCGCGCGCAGACCCGCCGAGGTCGCGATCCGGGTGCCCTGCAGGAAGCACAGAGCCAGCGGCGCGGTCTCCAGCGGGCCGAAGGCGGAATAGTTGGCGGGGAAGTCCGCGTATTCGGCGGTGGGGGAATAGACCGCGACCTGGGGAAAGTTCAGGTCCTCGAACATCAGGAACACGTGGCCGTTGTAGTTCACCCAGCCCACGATGGGCGTCGCGACGGTCGGAGGCGTCTGGTCATTGATCCCATCGCCGACATTCCAGAACCCGTCATCGGTATCGGCGCTGCCGATGATCACGTTCACTGTGTTGGAACTGAACTGGCTGCCGTCGCTTTCCAGATAGGTCACACGTGTATTGATGTTGTAATCGGTCATTGAAATGCTCCTGCTGGCACCTGTGGGCCCGACGGAATGTTGTCGGCAGGGGTGCGTGGGACAGACAATCTGCAGTTAACGAATGGTTACGATGATAACCTTCCGCGGTTGTCCGGCGCATGTCATCAGGATTTTCGGGTAGGGGGCCTTGTGGGCGGATTTCCGACTGCGGCGGCCTGCGCCTGCGTCGAAGGATCGGGCGCGCCAAGTGGCGGCGCGCCCGTCATGCGCTTTAGCCGAAGAACGCGATATCGTAGTCGCGTGCGTCTTCCTCGACCATTCCCAGCTTCGCCTTGATCGACGCGGGGAGGAGACGCGGCGTGGCGATGCGCGGAAGCGCGATCTCGGGGAACATCCGCTCGCAGCCATACAGCGAGAGATATTGCTTGTAGTTGTCGAACAGCTTCCGCTCGGCGGCGTCGATGAAGCTCTCCGAAGGCGCACCCTCGGCGACGATCACGTCATGAGCGTCGGTTTCGACATGGTAGACCACCACGTCGTCGGGCAGCTCGGACAGCGGCGCCCAGTCGACACCGGGGGCTTCAAGCAGCGCTGCGGCGTTCACCACGTGGCCGTCGATCACCATGCCGTGGTCGGCGGTGACGCAGAGATCGCGTAGGGGCAGACCATCGCCCAGAGCGCCGGCCGAGATCTTCACGATCTGCTTGGCGCCAGAGATCATCTGTTTGCGCAGGCTCATGCGGCCGACCCAGCGTACCGGCACCTGGCGACCGTCTTCGGTGAGGACAGTGTCGCCGATGGACAGTTTCTCAACTGCGACGTCGCCGTCGGGTGTCGCGATGCCCGTGCCTTCGGCGAAGCAGACAGCCGTGCTGCCCGAACTGTCGAGCTCGATCGTGAACGAGAGGCCGGCACCGACGGGCGGGCCATCCGGGAAGTACAGATAGGTCGTGCCGCCGGAATCGAAGGCGATGACATCTTGCGGGTCAATCAGACCGACAAGACTTGCCGTGCCGTTGCCAATATAGTCGATGGGCGTGCCGTTCAGCGTGCTGACGCCATCGTCTGCTTGTTCGAGAACAAGGTCGTTGTCCGTGAGATCTGAAGGAGAGGTAAGGGTGAGATCTGCCAGAAGTACTGTATCTGAGCCGCCGATGGTGAGGGTCAGCAGTCCCCCGTCATACGCATAAAGGTTACTAAGACTGATAGTCGGCATTATGTCCCTCCGATGGGAATGTTACTGGTACTAGGTCTTCCGGAGTTCCTGAGTGGGGTTGGGGCCTTACCTAAAAAGGTTAAGTGTCGCCCAAAAAAGGTGACAAGAAGATTCTTGTTTGAGTTGTAAAAAATCACAATTCTGACAATTTTCAATTTCTGGAGAAATAAAGTAAGTATCTGAATATAATAGAAAATTGAGAAGATTGCGTATCCCGATATGTGGCGACCTCAAGTGAGGTCATTGCCGAGTTAATCAACTTAAAGAGTAACTTGATAATAAAAGCGCTTTGTTAATTAATTTAAGATCGTTATTTTCGGGTGGGTGATTTGCATTTGCTCTGGCCGCCCGCGGGCACGCGGGCCGTGGGCCGGAAACGCAAAAAGCGGCCGCTGGGGCCGCTTTGCATCCGTCCTTCCGATCGTTGCGAGACTATATCGCCGCCGCGAGATCCTCGCTCACCGGGTCCGCGATCCCCAGACGCTTGCGGCACCCACGTTAGCAGCCGGGCCGATGCCATGCGGGGCAGGGTGGTGCATATCGAATGAACCACACCGCAAACGGGGCAGGCATCACTGCCCGCCCCGCACTGGTGCATGGTTGTGTCAGCCCGCCTTCGCGAGGTTGCGCAGCACGTAGTGCAGCACGCCGCCGTGCTCGACGTATTCCTTCTCGACCCCGGTATCGATCCGGCACTTCAGGTCGATGGTCTTGGTCGAGCCGTCGCCGTAGGTGATCGTGCAGGGAACGATGGCTCCCGGCTTCAGATCGCCTTCCAGCCCGGTGATCGAGACGGTCTCGTCGCCCTTCAGCTTCAGCGTCTTGCGCGTGTCGCCGCCGGTGAACTCGAACGGGATGACGCCCATGCCGACGAGGTTCGAGCGGTGGATACGCTCGAAATTCTCGGCGATCACGGCCTTCACGCCCAGAAGGTTGGTGCCCTTGGCCGCCCAGTCGCGCGACGAACCAGCGCCGTACTGTTCGCCCCCGAAGATGACCAGCGGCGTGCCGGCTTCCTGATAGGCCATCGCGGCATCGTAGATCGAGGTCTGTTCGCCGTCCGGACCCTTGGTATAGCCGCCCTCGACGCCGTCCAGCATCTCGTTCTTGATGCGGATGTTGGCGAAGGTGCCGCGCATCATGACCTCGTGGTTGCCGCGCCGCGAACCGTAGCTGTTGAATTCGCGCACGGGCACCTGACGTTCCACAAGGTACTTGCCCGCAGGCGTCGTGTCCTTGAACGACCCGGCGGGCGAGATGTGGTCGGTGGTGACCATGTCGCCAAGGATCGCCAGCACGCGGGCGTCTTTCAGGTCCGAGATCACGCCGGGCTCTTTCGACATGCCCTGGAAGTAGGGCGGGTTCTGGATATAGGTCGAGGTCGGCGGCCAGTCATAGGTCTCGCCCCCGGTGACCTCCACCGCGCGCCACTTGTCGTCGCCCTTGAACACGTCGGCGTATTTCTCCTGGAACGCCTCGCGCGTCACGGTCTTCTCGACCAGCGCGGCGATCTCGGCATTCGAGGGCCAGATGTCCTTGAGATAGACGTCGTTTCCCTCCTTGTCGGTCCCGATCGGGTCGGTCGCGATGTTGACGTTCATGTCACCCACCAGCGCATAGGCCACCACCAGCGGCGGCGAAGCGAGGTAGTTGGCGCGGACGTCGGGGCTGATGCGGCCCTCGAAGTTGCGGTTGCCCGAAAGCACCGAGGTGGCGATCAGGTCATAGTCGTTGATTGCCTTCGAGATCGGTGCGTCCAGCGGGCCGGAGTTGCCGATGCAGGTGGTGCAGCCGTAGCCCACGAGGTTGAAGCCGATGGCGTCGAGATCCTCTTGCAGGCCCGCGGCCTCAAGATATTCGGACACCACCTGCGAGCCCGGCGCCAGCGAGGTCTTGACCCACGGCTTCCGGTTCAGCCCCAGCTCGCGCGCCTTTCGGGCCACGAGCCCGGCGCCGATCATCACGTAAGGGTTCGAGGTGTTGGTGCAGGACGTGATCGAGGCGATCACGATGGACCCGTCGTGCAACTGGTACGCGCCGTCGTCGGTCTTGTACCAGCCCTTGCGGTGATGGCCCTCGTCGCCCGGGATGTCATGCGGTTCCGGTGCGCCGCCTTCGGCTTCCCACCGGGCCTCGGTGTCGGGCGAGGCGTCCTTGCCTTCGCGGATGCCTTTGACGTACTGGCCGAACGCGGTGCCCGCGCTGTCGAGCGCGATGTAATCCTGCGGCCGTTTCGGCCCCGAGATGGCGGGCACGATGGTGGTCATGTCCAGTTCCAGCGTCGACGAGTAGACCGGATCGTAATCCGCGCCGCGCCAGAAGCCGTTCTCCTTGGCATAGGCCTCGACCAGCGCGATGCGGTCCTTGTCGCGGCCGGTCTGTTCCAGATAGCGCAGGGTCTCGTCATCGATCGGGAAGAAGCCGCAGGTCGCGCCGTATTCCGGGGCCATGTTGGCGATGGTCGCGCGCTGCGCCAGCGGCAGGTTGTCCAGACCTTCGCCGTAGAATTCGACGAACTTGCTGACCACGCCATGTTCGCGCAGCATCTCGACCACCTTCAGCACAAGGTCGGTGCCGGTGGTGCCTTCCATCATTTCGCCGGTCAGCTTGAAGCCGACGACCTCGGGGATAAGCATCGAAATCGGCTGGCCCAGCATCGCGGCCTCGGCCTCGATCCCGCCCACGCCCCAGCCCAGCACGGCGGCGCCGTTGACCATGGTGGTGTGGCTGTCGGTGCCGACCAGCGTGTCGGGGTAGGCGACCTCGTCACCGTTCTGGTCCTTGTCGGTCCAGACGGTCTGGGCAAGGTATTCCAGGTTCACCTGGTGGCAGATGCCGGTTCCCGGCGGCACCACGCGGAAGTTCTCGAACGCGGTCTGGCCCCACTTGAGGAACTCGTAGCGTTCCATGTTGCGCTCGTATTCGCGGTCGACGTTCATCTGGAACGCGCGCGGGTTGCCGAATTCGTCGATCATGACCGAGTGGTCGATGACAAGGTCGACCGGGTTCAGCGGGTTGATCTTCTGGGCGTCGCCCCCCAGAGCCTTGATGCCGTCGCGCATCGCGGCAAGGTCGACCACGGCCGGAACGCCGGTGAAGTCCTGCATCAGCACGCGGGCCGGGCGATAGGCGATCTCGCGCGGGTTCTGCCCGCCCTTTTCGGCCCATTCAGAGAACGCTTTGATGTCATCCACCGACACGGTGCGGCCACCGTCCTCGAACCGCAGCATGTTCTCAAGCACCACCTTCAGCGAGGCGGGCAGCTTCGAGAAGTTGCCAAGACCGGCGGCTTCGGCCGCGGGGATCGAGTAATAGGCGACGCTGGATCCGCCAGCGCTAAGCGTCTTGCGGGTTTTCGAACTGTCTTGTCCGACTTCGATGGGCATTGGGGCTCCCTCCATTGGCTTGGGGCACGCTGGCCCCGTGTCGCTGTGCCCGCGCTTCCTTGCGGGAGCGGGACTCGGGTTCGGTCGTTATGTATGCCGTCGTATACCGTGGCGCAACCGCAGCAGGTTACATGAGATGGCAAATTCCTCGCTAATCGTTGATTGGCGGTCAATCTGTAGCTTGGTTAGGTAGATAGGGGCCACAGGTCAAAGGGGAAGTAAATGCGCAGGCTTTGGGCGTCTTGTGTCGCGGCAGCCGTGATTTCGGCAGGCGCGTTGTCGGCACAGGATGCGTCGCAGGACAATCCGGTGGTCGTCGAACTATACACCAGCCAGGGATGTTCGTCCTGTCCGCCCGCGGATGCGCTGATGACCGAGCTTGCCGGCCGCGATGACGTAATCGCGCTGGCGCTGCACGTGGACTACTGGGATTACATCGGCTGGAAGGACAGCTTCGCCAGCCGCGACTACACCAACCGCCAGCGCGCCTATGCCCGTGCGGCGGGGCATCGGACGATCTACACGCCGCAGATGATCGTCGGCGGCACCGACCACGTGGTCGGCTTCAAGCCGATGAAGCTGGCCGATCTGATCGACGCGCATCAGGAAGCCGAGCCGCTCGTCGATCTCGACCTGTTCCGCGAGGGCGACACGCTGACGATCCGGGCCGAGGGGCTGAAGCCGCTGCCGTCGTCGATCCTCGTACAACTGGTGCGCTACATGCCCGAGAACACGGTCGAGATCCGCAAGGGCGAGAACGCGGGCCGAACGATCACCTATGCCAATATCGTCAGCGGCTGGGACATGCTGGCAGGCTGGGACGGGCAGGGCCTGCTGGAACTGACCGCCGAGGCGCCGGGGCCCGAGCCGTTGGTCGTCATCCTGCAGGAAGCCGGTCACGGCGCGATCCTCGCGGCGGCGCGGCTGCGGTAACGCAGGAGCGCGCGTTGCGCCGTTACTCCGGGCGCGGATCGACCCGTTTCCAGCGCCGGTGAATCCAGAACCACTGATCCGGGAACCGGTCCACCATCCGCGCAAGGCTGTCGTTCATCGCCTGCGTCATCTCGATGGGATCGCCGTGCGGGATGGGCGGTTCGACATACAGGTCGAAGTCCAGCCCGTTCTCCCGGCGCACCCCGTAGATCGGGATCGCCAGCGCGTCGTATTTCAGCGCGAGTTCCGCCGCCGACAGGGCCGTCTTCGCAGGCTGGCCCATGAAGTCCAGCGGTTCGCCGTGCTTCATGTACTGGTCGACCACGATGCCCACCATGCCGCCGCCGCGCAGAAAGCGGATCATCTCGGACATGCCGCGCCGCGACCGTTCGAAGACCGGCGAGGCGATGCTGCCAAGCGCGGTGACGTAATGGGTGTTGAACAGCGGGTTGGCCATCGGGTTGTACAGCCCGCCGACCGGGAAGCCGTTCATCGACAGCGCGGCGCGGGGCGCGTCGTAATTGCCGAAATGGCCCGTGATCAGCAGCACCGGGCGCTTTGCATCGCGCGCCGCGTACAGTGCCTCGACCCCGTCGCCCTGAAACTTGAAGTGCCGGGCGCGTTCGCGGAACTCGGCCGCCGAGTACATCTCGATCAGGTCGCGCCCGAAATTGTCCGGCACCGCGCGTTCCATGTGGCGGACCTGTGCCTTGGGCATGTCGGGGCGCACGTGGGCAAGGTTGTCGCGCACCCGGCGGTTCCAGCCCGCCAGCGGCGCGGCGATCCGCGACACCACCCAGCCCATCGCCGGCACCCGCCAGCGGTAGGGCAGCAGTTTCGCCGCGCCGATAAAGCCGCGGGCGGCGATGTCGATCAGGCGGTCGGAAAAGGTCGGTTCGGTTCGGCTCATGTGCTCTTCGGGGCGCGGGTCTCGCGGTGCCAGACATAGAGACCGGCCCCCACGATCACAAGCGCACCCAGCAGCGTCCAGCCGTCCGGGATCTCTCCGAAGAAGAGCAGCCCCCAGAGCGTTGCGAACAGAAGCTGCGCATAGGCGAAGGGCGCGACGGTCGAGGCTTCGGCAGCCATGTAGGCGCGGATCAGGCACAGGTGGCCTGCCGATCCCACCAGACCGATCACCGCCATCAGCGCCAGCATCGTGGCGTCCGGCGTCACCCAGAAGAAGGGCACCGCGCAGCTTAGCGCGATGGCGCCGAACATCGCCGTGTACAGAAGCGAGGTCCACGCATCCTCGTCCCGGCCGACGAAGCGGGTCGCGACCGAGTAGCCCGCGACGAACACCGCCGCGGCCAGCGGCAGCAAGGCATAGGGCGAGAACACGTCGGTTCCGGGCCGGATCACGATCAGCGCGCCGACCAGCGCCGCGACTACCGCGAAGGCGCGGCGGGGGCCGAAGCTTTCACCCAACACCAGCGCCGCGCCAAGGGTGATCAGTACCGGGTTCAGGTTCAGCACCGCCGTCGCGTTCGCAAGGCCGATGGGGACGATCGAGAAGTAGAAGCAGGTCGTCGCGATCAGCAGGAACACCGACCGCAGGATCTGCAGCTTCGGATAGCGGGTCTTCAGCACGCGCGGCATCTTGGGGATAACGACGATGGCCACCGCGATCGTCTGACCCAGATACCGCGCCCATGTCGCCATGATCGGGTTCGACCGCTCGGCGATGGCCTTTGCCATCGAATCCATCAACGGCAGGCAGGCCATGGCCGCGATCACGAACAGAATGCCCTGGGCGTTGGGGCCAAGGCGGCTGAAACGGCTCATGCGCGGATCACTCGGGGCTCACTCGGGGGAACGCGGCAGGCCGGTGCCGATCATGCTGTCGCGGGTCACAAGGGCCGCCAGCGCGGCCTCGTCCAGCGCGTCGGTGCCGCACGGACGGGCCGGCAGCACGATATAGCGCATGTCCGCGGTGCTGTCGTGAACCCGGACGGTCACGTCGTCCGGCAGGTCCAGCCCGAACTCGGCCAGCACGGCACGCGGGGTCTTCACCACGCGCGAGCGATAGGCGCGCGACTTGTACCAGTCGGGCGGCAGGCCCAGCAGGTTGCGCGGATAGCAGGAACACAGGGTGCAGACGATGACGTTGTGGGTGTCGGCGGTGTTTTCGACCGCGACCAGATGCAACGGGCCGATGTCGTACCCCATCTCGCGCGCGGCGTCCGAGGCGTTCTCCATCAGCCGCGCCTTGAACGCCGGATCGGTCCAGGCCCGCGCCACAAGCGCCGCGCCGTTCGCGGGGCTGCGGGCGTCCATGGTGTCGATCTGCGCCTGTATCTCGGCGGGTGTGGTCACGCCTTTCTCGACCAGAAGCTCGCGCATCGCGATCTCCATCACCTGCCAGTAAGTCAGCGGCGTGTCGTTGTCGGCGCGGTAGGGGTGGCCCGAGGGGCTGAGCCCGGTGTGGCTGTGGGACGGGTGGTCGTGGGGCACGTCAGAGCCTTTCCAGCCAGTGATCGTATAGTTCGGCGTCCAGCGTATCGTCGGGCCGCTCGGCGTCGTCGCCCCAGACCTCGGCCATGGTAAAGCGCACGCGGTACAGCTGCCGTTGTTCCGCCGGCAGGCCATAGGCCAGCTTTTCGGGGTTGGCGAAGGGGCCCAGCGGGCGCTCGATCTCGCCCTGCTTTCCGCGCAGATACCACGGCGCGCGGACGTGGCCCGGCGGGGTCATCTGGCGGACGCGCACGCGGTCAGCCATCGGACGCCTCGCCGTAGGTGGCGCCGCGGCGGGCGACCTCTTCCATTTTGCGGCCCAGTTCCTCGATGGAATAGACGCCGCCGCCCAACAGGTTGCGGTTCACGGCGGCGACCCAGCGTTCGTAGTAGGTCATCGTCTCGAACGAGGCGGGGCCCATCTCTTCCAGTGCGCGGCGCAGGCCGTCGACGGTGAAATGGCCCTTGGTCGAGCAGATCACCATAAGGGCATCGACGCGCTTCTCCCAAAGGGCGAAGTCGTGTTGGGACATGTCGACGGGGCCGGCGGGTCCGCCGCCCATGTCGTGCCAGCTGTGGGCGGGGTGGTCGGTCATGCGGGCGACGTTACGCCCCGGTTCCGGCGCTGTCCATACGGCGGCGACAGGGCCTAGCCGAAAGCCGGATCATAGCGCAGTTCACCCGACGGCGTGACCTCTCGCAACGCCAGCCATTGCACGTATTTCACCGGAACATCGCCATAAGACACGGCGCCGTCGCTGCGAAAGCCGAAGCGGCTGTAATAGGCGGGATCGCCCACCAGAACGCAGCCCTTCGCGTCGCGCCCGCGCAGCAGCGCCAGCCCTTCCTCGATCATCGCGCCGCCGATGCCCTGACCCTGCCGGTCGGGGTGGACCGAAACGGGGCCGAGGCCATACCAGCCTTCGGCATCGGATCCGGCGGTGACCGGTGAAAACGCGATGTGGCCGACGATCTCGGGCCCGTCGACGGCGACAAGCGAGATCGTCAGCGCGCCGCTTTCGCGCAGGGCGGCGACGATCGGCGCTTCAGCTCCGTCGCTTTGGGGCACCGGGGTGAAGGCGACGACGGTCAGATCATGGATGGCCTGTTCGTCGCCCGCGGACTCGTGACGGATAGACAGTGACATCTGCGGTCTCCTCCCAAGATGCGGTAGGGCAAGAATGGCACCGCAGGGGGCGTGCCGCAATCTCGGGCGGGTTTATTCGTCCTCGGCCACCAGCATGATCTCTCCGTTCGCTTCCATCTCGCGGATGGCGGTGACCACCGCGCTCATCGCTTCCTCGCCCTCTTTCGGCTTGATGGTTCCCAGCGCCTCCATCTCGTCCCGCATCTGCTGGGCAAGGCGCTGCGACATGCTGCCAAGGATGAATTCCGCCGCTTTCTTTTCCTTTTCGGACTGAAGCGCGGCGGCCAGCGCCTTGATCAGCATGGCGCCATCCACTTCGCGCGTGACCTTCGGCACGTCGCGCGGGTCGATCCGCTGGGGGATGTTGATGAAGGTGAAGATGGCCTTCCGCACCTCGTTGGCGAAATCCTGATCCTCCTGATCCAGCCCTTCCAGCACGTCGTCGCGGGTGGCGGCGGGCGAGAAGTTCAGGATCGCGCCGACGCGTTCGACCGGCCCGCCTTCAAACGCCTTGGGGGCCTCGGCGTCCAGTTGGCCGACCAGCGCCTGACCGATCCGGTCGACCGTCTGCGGACTGACCGAGCCGGTCTGCCCCATGGAATAGGCAAGGCGGCGGGCCTTTTCGCCCGGCATCAGGCCCAGCACCTCTGCCGCTTTCGACACCTTCAGCTTGGACAGGATGACCGCGCCGATTTCGACGCTTTCCCCTTCGATCAGGGGCAGCAGGCGCGCGCCGTCAAGCTGGCTAAGACGTTCCCACGCATCGGTCACCGCGCCGATCCCGGCCTGCACCCGCAGCCGTTCGGCCGCCGCCGCGCTGATCGTGCCGTCCATCAGCGCCAGCGCGCCGGACAGCCCACCGGGGAAGGACAGGCCGATACCGTCGAGTTCGGCGACGAATTCCTCGACCACCGCTTTGAGCGTGGCGCGGTCGACCAGTTTCAGGCCGCCCATCTCACGCGTGAGGTCGACTTGCAGCGTTTCCGGCATGTCGGCCAGCGACAGTTCTATCCCCTCGCTGCGCAGAAGGCGCACGATGATCGCCGCTTTCTGGCGGCGCGTCAGCCGGCTTGCCGCAACCGGGCCGGCGCCCGGAAGGGTCATTTCCATGGGCATCGCACACTCCGTCCCCGAATATGTGCGAAACTGGCAGAGAATGGTTAACGATCGGTTTTAAAGCGTTGGCGCGGCGAGGTTTCCCTGCCGCGCCGCCGTCGGATCACCCGATCAATAGGACGTGTCGTGCCCGGTCAGGATCGCGCGCATCAGCGCCTTCTCCGGCCAGCCGCCCGAACCGCCGCGGGCGCGGATCTCGACCAGTTGGGCATAGGCTTCGTCCACGCGGCCCTGAATCACCAGACCCTGACCCATGTAGGACCGCGCCAGCAGGTTGTCGGGGTTCGCGTCGATGGCCTGCCGGTAGTAGCTGTCGCCAAGCTCGAAATCCCCGGCGGCGCGGTGGATATAGCCGTAGTAGGTCAGCACCCGGTCGTCCTGCTGGTCGCTCATCGCCGCCAACACCCGCAACGCGTCATCAAGCCGACCGGCGTAGGCCAGTTCGCGCACAGCGTCATACCGCTGGTCGTCGTTCAGCGACTCCACCTCGGGGGCGACGCATTTGCCCGCCTCCGCGTCGTAGACCATCCCGTCGGTGCAGGTCGTCGTGGTTTCGGTGGTGGTGGGCGGGTTGTCGCTTCCGCTGCCAGCGGCGAAGGCGGCGGCGGGCAGCGTTGCAAGGGCCGCGATCATCAGGCTACGCATTGGGATACCTCCCTTAAGGAACAATAACTTGCAGCGCGATCCTCAGGCAATCGCGCCGCATCTTACTAGGACTTGATGCAGGCGAGGTAGCGTTCGCTCCAGACCGAACCGGACGGGCAGTTGCCGCCGTATTTCTTGTCCCACATCTTCGGGCAGATGTACTCGGCCAAGGCGACGGTCGGCGCCAGAAGGGCACCGGCGAGCAGCAGCGTGGCGAATGTCTTCATTGCAAATGACTCCTGTTACCTTGCGTCAGGCTGACGCAGGCCGGGGCAGGCGTCAACCTGCGTCGTGGGGTCGTGCCGGCGCTAGCTGGTGATCTCGACGCAGGCCTTGGTTTCGTCGTCGTAGGTCATGCCTTCGGCGCAGGTCTGCGTGGTTTCCGTGTGGCAGTCCTGCGCGATGAGGGCGGCGGGGGTCAGGGCTAGGATGCCTGCGACAAGCAGTTGTTTCATGGCTGTGACTCCGTTGGGCCCCCCAACGATAGCACGGGCCGCGCATCCGTGAAGTTCCCCTGGGTCACTTTTGCGCGCGCCGGAACGAAAACAGGCGGCGCGAGAGATCCCGGCCGCCTGTCGTGACTGATTTTCGGGCAGGCTCAGGCCTCGCCGAACACCCGCTTGAAGATCGTGTCGACGTTCTTGGTGTGGTAGCCCATGTCGAACTTCTCGTTGATCGCGTCGACGCCGAGGGCGGCCACGACCTCTTCGTCGGCCAGCAGCAATTCGCGGAAGTCGAGCCGTTCCTCCCACACCTTCAGCGCGTTTCGCTGCACCATGGAATAGGCGGCCTCGCGGCTGACACCAGCCTGCGTCAAGGCCAGCAGCACCCGCTGCGACATCACGAGGCCGGGGAACTTGTTCATGTTCTCCAGCATGTTCTCGGGATAGATCAGCATCTTGTCCACTACGCCCGCCAGCCGGTTCAGCGCGAAATCCAGCGTGACGGTCGCGTCGGGGCCGATGCCGCGCTCGACCGAGGAATGCGAGATGTCGCGCTCGTGCCACAGGGCCACGTTCTCCATCGCCGGGATCACCGACATCCGGACAAGCCGGGCAAGGCCGGTCAGGTTCTCGGTCAGAACCGGGTTCTTCTTGTGCGGCATCGCCGACGAGCCTTTCTGGCCCATCGAGAAGAACTCGGCGCCTTCCAGCACCTCGGTGCGCTGCATGTGCCGGATCTCGATCGCGACGTTCTCGATCGACGAGGCGATGACGCCCAGCACCGCGAAGAACATCGCGTGGCGGTCGCGCGGGATCACCTGAGTGCTGATCGGCTCGGGCTGAAGGCCCATCTGGGCGCAGACATGCTCTTCGACCG
The DNA here is from genome assembly GCA_017792445.1 of Maritimibacter sp. Lineage (GTDB taxonomy): Bacteria > Pseudomonadota > Alphaproteobacteria > Rhodobacterales > Rhodobacteraceae > Psychromarinibacter. The sequence continues at coordinate 4,649,311 of CP051232.1, read as the reverse complement.
CCGGGTCGATGTTGGCGAAGGTGCCGACAGCGCCAGAAATCGCGCCGGTGGCGATCTCGTCTCGGGCGGCCTGAAGGCGGGCCTTGTTGCGGTCCATCTCGGCGTAGAAGCGGGCGAAGGTCAGGCCCATCGTCGTCGGTTCGGCGTGGATGCCGTGGCTGCGGCCGACGCGCACCGTCATCTTGTGCTCGAACGCGCGTTTCTTCAGTGCGGCCAACAGCTTGTCCATGTCGGCCAGCAGGATATCGGCGGCGCGGGTCAGCTGCACGTTAAGGCAGGTGTCCAGCACGTCGGACGAGGTCATGCCCTGATGCACGAACCGCGCCTCTTCGGCGCCAACCAGTTCCGACAGGTGCGTCAGGAAGGCGATGACGTCGTGCTTGGTGATCGCCTCGATCTCGTCGATGCGCTCGACGTCGAAGTCCATGTCCTTGGCCTTCCACACCGCCTCGGCGTTCTCTTTCGGGATGACCCCCAAATTCGCCATGGCATCGCAGGCATGGGCTTCTATCTCGTACCAGATGCGGAATTTGGTCTCGGGCGACCAGATGGAAACCATTTCGGGGCGGGAGTAACGGGGGATCATGGCAGACCTGTATCTGGAGCGGACATTCGGGGCGGGGTTTAGACCCACTGGAACGCGGCGGCAAGCGGGGTGCGCGGGATGATCGCATCGCTGTCGACCGTCTGGCTGTTCGGCCTGTTCGCCATCGCCGGGCTGGTGATCCTTGTCATCGGCACCCGGATCACCGATCTGGCCGACCGCATCGCCGACCGAAGCGGGCTGGGCGAGGCGGTGATCGGGGGCATCGTGCTGGGCGCGGCTACGTCACTTTCGGGCGTTGTGGTGTCGATCACCTCGGCGCTGAACGGCGCGCCGCAACTGGCCTTCGCCAACGGCGTCGGCGGCATCGCGGCACAGACGGCGTTCCTTGCGCTGGCCGACGTGATCCACAAACGGGCGAACCTCGAACATTCGGCGGCCGAGGCCACCAACCTGTTTCAGGGCGCGCTGCTGCTGTCGCTGCTGTGCCTGCCGCTGGTCGCCTTCACGACGCCAGAGTTCACCGTCTGGGCCGTCCACCCGGTGTCGGTCGTGCTGATCGCGGTCTACTGCGTCGGCGCGGTGACCACGAGCCGGGTGCGCGAACAGCCGATGTGGCGCCCCGTGAAAACGCCGGAGACGGTCGAGGACGAACCAGACGAGCCGCCAAGCCGGGCCGGGGCGGTGGCGCTGTTCGGCTCGTTCGCCATGCTGGTCGCCGTACTGGGCGCGGCAGGCTGGGTGATCGCGCAGACAGGATCGGCCCTGTCGGAACGGCTGGGCATGTCGCAGACGGTGGTAGGCGCGCTGATGACGGCGGTGGTGACCTCGCTGCCGGAACTTGTCACGACGATCGCGGCGGTGCGCCGGGGCGCGATGCAACTGGCGATGGGGGGCATCATCGGCGGCAACACCTTCGACACGCTGTTCCTGTCGCTGAGCGACATGGCCTATCGCGACGGCTCGCTGTATCACGCGGTCGGACCGGGGGAATATTTCTGGCTGGTGGTGGGGCTGCTGATGACGGCGGTGCTGCTGATCGGCCTGATCCTGAGGGAACGCGAGGGGCCGTTGAAGATCGGGACGGAAAGCGTGGTGATGCTGGCGATCTACGCCGGCGCGGTGGGGCTGCAGGTGGTGGCGGGATGACCCTTGGCCCCCGGCTGGAGGAATTCCGCGGCGTCTGGCGGCTGGAGCGCGAGATCGGTGACCGCTATGGCGGGCGGGCGCTGCGCTTCGAGGGGACGGCGACCTTCGCCGGCGACGCGGACCGGCTGAGCCTTGTGGAGCAGGGACGCATGCTGGTGCCGGGCCAGCCGCCGATGGCCGCCGAACGCAGCTATCTCTGGCAGGCGGAGGGCGAGGGGATCGCCGTTTTCTTCGAAGACGGCAGGCCTTTTCACTGGATCGAGCCCGGCCTGCGGCCCGAGGCGCAGCACGACTGCCCGCCCGACCTGTACCTTGTGCGCTATGACTTCCGGCACTGGCCGCACTGGAGCGCCGAATGGAAAGTGAACGGACCGCGCAAGGACTACACCATGACAAGCTGGTACCGCCCCGAAGGCTGACGCGCTGTGCGCCAATGGAGAGGCTGCTGTGCCTTGCTGCGGGTGCGAACACCGTTAGAAAATACCCATCTGACGGTCAGGCGACGCCACTGGTGCGCGCCGTCGTAACGAATATCTCCTCCTCTGTCCGCGCAGGCACCGGCCCGCCGCGGATGCGCAAATCTCGAAAGGCAGCCTTAATGTCGCTGAAACTGAAAGTCATCACCGGCTCTACCCGCCCGGGCCGCGTCGGCCCGACCATCGCCAAATGGGTCGCCGAAGCCGCAACGGCGCATGGCGGCTTCGAGGTCGAGGCCATCGACATCGCCGACATGCAGCTGCCGTTCCTCGACGAGCCGAACCATCCTGCGATGCAGGACTACCAGCACGACCACACCAAGGCGTGGAGCGCCAAGGTGGCCGATGCGGATGCGTTCCTGTTCCTGACCCCGGAATACGACAGCTATCCCTCGGCGGTTCTGGTCAACGCGGTGCAGGTCCTTCTGAACGAGTGGAAATACAAGCCCGCCGCCGTGGTCAGCTATGGCGGTGTGTCGGGCGGTCTGCGCGCCGCGCAGGAGCTGCGCCAGCTGCTGTCCAACGTCAGCATGGTCGCGATCCCGCAGGGCGTGCCGGTGCCGTTCTTCCCGCAGTTCATCGACGAGAACGCGGTGTTCAAGCCGAACGACCCGATGACGGACGGCCTGACGCTGGTTCTGGACGAGCTGGCGAAATGGGCGGAGCCGCTGAAGGCGCTGCACGCGGCCTGAGGTCAGTCCGCGCCACCGTCGCGGTCGCGGTAGTGGCGCAGGACGAACAGGCGGATGGCCGAGGCGAGACCCGTCTCGACCCCGCGGCCCTCGTCGATTTCGGCGGCCAGCGCGTTCAGCGGCTGGCCCCGTTCGGCGGCGATCTCACGGAACGCCGCCCAGAATTCCGGCTCCAGCGAGACGCTGGTGCGATGGCCCCGCAGGGTCAGCGAGTGCTTTGCGGGGCGGCCGGTCATTCCTGCTCGAACTGGTGATCGTCGAGCTTCTTCTTCGCCATCGCGTTCTGCGTGGCCTCGAAGATACGCTGCGCCTTGGTGCGCCCGTGAAGCGCCGCGTTCTCGTCCGCGGCCGCGCGTTTCTCGGTTCTGGCGCGATCCTTCCGCACCTGCCGAAGATTGGTGACGTTGCTCATGTGAGTCCTCTGCTCTTGGAAGCGCAGAGAACACCAACCTGCGCGCCTTGCCAATGGATGAGCGGTGGTGACGTAGCACCCGAAGGGCTGGTGGGGGCGGGGGCTCTGCCCCCGTCCGCGCTGTGCGCGGCCCCCCCGAGGTATTTGGAAAGAGAAGAAGGGGCGGAGTGGTGTGGAACGAAAAAGGCGCCGCCTTAGGGGCGACGCCTTTGGCTGGGTTGCCGGGCCCATGTCAGTCCTTGGCCAGTCCTTCGTCAGTCCTTCGGGCCGATCATCTGCTCGGGGCGGACGACCTTGTCGAAGGTTTCCTCGTCCACGAAGCCAAGCGCGATGGCCTCTTCGCGCAGGGTGGTGCCGTTCTTGTGCGCGGTCTTGGCGACCTTGGTGGCGTTGTCGTAGCCGATGGTCGGGGCCAGCGCCGTGACCAGCATCAGCGATTCCTTCATCAGCTTTTCGATCCGCGCCTCGTTGGCCTGGATGCCGACGACCATGTTGTCGGTGAAGGCAGAGGCGCTGTCGCCCAGAAGCTGCATGGATTGCAGCACGTTGTAGGACATCATCGGGTTGTAGACGTTGAGCTCGAAGTGGCCCTGGCTGCCGGCCATGCCGACGGCGGCGTCGTTGCCCATCACGTGCGCGCAGACCATCGTCAGCGCTTCGGCCTGCGTCGGGTTCACCTTGCCGGGCATGATCGACGAGCCGGGCTCGTTCTCCGGCAGGATCAATTCGCCCAGACCCGAACGCGGGCCCGAGCCCAGCAGGCGGATGTCGTTGGCGATCTTGAACAGCGAGGCGGCGACGGTCTTCAGCGCGCCCGAGAACATGACCATCGCGTCATGGGCGGCCAGCGCCTCGAACTTGTTGGGGGCGGTGACGAAGGGCAGGCCGGTGATCTCGGCCATGTTGGCGGCCACGGCTTCGCCCCAGCCCTTCTTCGTGTTCAGCCCGGTGCCGACGGCGGTGCCGCCCTGCGCCAGTTCGTAGATGTCGGGCAGGCAGGCCTTCACCCGTTCGATCCCCTTGCGGACCTGGTGCGCATAGCCGCCGAATTCCTGGCCCAGCGTCAGGGGCGTGGCGTCCTGTGTGTGGGTACGCCCGATCTTGATGATGTCCTTGAATTCCTCGGACTTCGCCTCGAGCGCGGCCAGAAGCTTTTCCAGCCCCGGCAGCAGCACGTCGCGCGCCTGCATGGCGATGCCCACATGCATCGCGGTCGGGAAGGTGTCGTTCGAAGACTGGCCCATGTTGCAGTGGTCGTTCGGGTGAACGGGCTTTTTCGACCCCATCTCGCCGCCCAGCATCTCGATCGCGCGGTTCGAGATCACCTCGTTCGCGTTCATGTTGGACTGGGTGCCCGACCCGGTCTGCCAGACCACCAGCGGGAAGTTGTCGTCGAATTTGCCGTCGATCACCTCGGTCGCGGCGGCGATGATCGCGTCGGCCAGTTCGGCCTCCATCGCGCCGTTGGCCTTGTTGGCCATGGCGCAGGCCTTCTTGACCACGCCGAGCGCGCGGATGATCGGGACCGGCTGTTTCTCCCAGCCGATCGGGAAGTTCATGATCGAGCGCTGTGTCTGCGCCCCCCAGTACTTGTCCGCGGGTACTTCCAGCGGGCCGAAGCTGTCGGTCTCGGTGCGGGTGGCGGTCATCAGGCTCTACTCCTCGCGGTATCCCATCGTCGACCGTTCCTCTAGCGGGGCAGAGGAACGGGATCAATGTGCCATCGCCGCGCAAAGGCGGTGTGAACGCTATCAGGAAGGCAGAAAGGCGGCTTGTCGCGGTCGAGACGCCCGTCAGGGCCGCGGTCGGGGCCTATTTCCGGAAGCTGTCGAGGCTTACGATGTCGGCCTCGCGCGGGGCCTCGTCCTCGTCTTCGACTTCTTCCAGTTCGATCTCGTCCTCGTCGTCCTCATCATCGTCGTCCTGCGTCTTGAACGTCAGGCCGAACTCGACCGAGGGGTCGACGAAGGTGCGGATCGCGTCGAAGGGGATGTACAGCGGCTCGGGGTTGTCGCCGAAGTTCAGCGTCACCGCGAACCCGTCCTCGCCCACGTCGAGATTGTCGTACCAGTGCTGCATCACGATGGTCATCTCGTCCGGGTAGCGGTCGGACAGCCAGTCGGCGATCTCGACGTCCGGATGCATCGTGTCGAAGGTGATGAAGAAGTGGTGCTGCCCGGGCAGACCGTTGTCCTGGACGTCCAGCAGGACGTCGCGGATCAGCCCGCGCATGGCGCGGTGCATGAGGTTGCCGTAGTCGATGGTGCGCGGCATGCCGGGGGTCCTTCGTCAGCGCTTGGTCACAACATACGGGATTCGGGCGGGAAGAAAAGGGCACCAGTATGGCGCTGCGGTCAGTCGGCCCAGCTTAGTGCCGCGCCTGCAAATGCCATGAGCAGCAGCACCAGCGGAAGCGGCCATTTCAGGCCCCAGAGCAATCCTGCGGCGATCAGGGCCAAGAGCCCGGCGGCAAGGTTCAGCGACGCGGGGTCGGGCACCGGCAGACTGGCGGGGCCAAGCTGACTTTGCGTCACTTCGTCGAAGAAAACATGGGTCGCGAACCAGATCGACAGGTTCAGGATCACCCCGACGACGGCCGCCGTGATGGCGGTCAGCGCCGCCGACAGGCGGGGGCGTCCGGCGATGCGCTCGATATAGGGGGCGCCTGCGAAGATCCACAGGAAGCAGGGCACGAACGTCACCCACAGGGTCATCGCCGCAGCCGCGATTCCAAGCGCCATCCCCCCGGCACTGGCGCCGGCAAGGTAGCCCACGAACTCGGTCACCAGAATCAGCGGCCCCGGCGTCGTCTCGGCCAGCCCAAGACCGTCCATCATCTGGTCCATGCCCAGCCATCCCTGTTCCTGCACGACCTCTTGCGACATGTAGGCCAGCACGGCGTAGGCGCCGCCGAAGGTGACGACCGCGAGCTTCGAGAAGAACAGCCCGATTTCGGCCAGCAGCGTCTGACCCGCGACCAGCGCAAGCCCGACCGGCGCCCACCAAAGCGCGGCCCATGTCAGCACGGTCGGCAGCGTCCGGGCGGGCCGCGCGGGCGGCGCGGCGGCGGCCTCGCCCGTCGCGGTAAGCGCGCCGTACAGGCCGGCGGCGGCGATGATCAGCGGGAAGGGGACCGAGAAGGCGAAGATGGCGAGGAAGGACAGCCCCGCGATCAGCCAGCGGTCCAGCCTGTGCAGGGCCTTCTTCGAGACCTTCAAAAGCGCCTCGAGCACGATCACCACGACGGTCGCCTTGATCCCGAGGAACAGCGCCTGCGCCAGCGGGACCGCGCCCCATTCCGCGTAAAGCGCCGCCAGCAGCGCCACTACCAATGCGCCCGGCAGTACGAACAGTCCGCCCGCGATCAGCCCGCCAGTCGTTCCGCGCATCCGCCAGCCGCAGTAGGTGGCAAGCTGCATTGCCTCGGGTCCCGGCAGCAACATGCAGAAGCTGAGCGCGTCGAGGAACTGCTTCTCGGAGAGCCACGGACGTTCGTCGACAAGTTCGCGGTGCATCAGCGCGATCTGCGCCGCCGGGCCGCCGAAGCTGAGAATGCCGATACGGCCGAAGACGCGGACAAGCTCGCGCGTCGGGGGCGGGTCAGTGGTCATGCGTGGCGCGGCTGTCCTCGGGGGCTTCGGTCCGGTCGTGCATTCCATAGTCGCGTAACACATGTGCGACACGCAGGCGGTAGTCCTGAAACAGCCTGCCACGCCCGGCGGCCTGCGCCTTGCGGTGCTGTGTCAGTTGCCGCCATTCGTCCAGCGCCGCCTCGTCGCGGAAGACCGAGACCGACAGCAGCTTGCCCGGCGTTGTCAGGCTTTGGAACCGCTCGACCGAGATGAACCCGTCGATCTGTTCGACCAGCGGCCGCATCTCGGCAGCGATGTCGAGATAAGCGTCCGTGCAGCCCTCTTTCGGGGTGACTTCGAAGATGACGGCGATCATTGGCGGCTCCTCCCTGCGCTGACATATGGCTGGCGCAGGGGCGGGCGGTTGGCAAGCGGGAAGGGGGATGGGATCGGGATTGGATCGCTTGGGGTCACGGCGCTATGCCGGTCGAGGTTGCGGAGGGCGGGCCGAGTCGTTGTGAGGCAGGGGGAGACGGCGCAGGGCCCTGTCAGTCGAGATGGTCGACAACCTGTAGTTCCGCCCGGTGCTGTGGCTCTCCCCAGACGCGCCCATGTTAGCAGGATCTCGTGCACGCTGCGTTCGCCAGTATTTTTCGACAGTTACCGGAGCAGTCCATACGGCCCTGGTGGGGTAGTGCCCGGCCAATCGACGAGTGAAACTGCGTTTGCCAGCGACCCGGGCGCAGTCGGATCGGGCGCGAAGACGGCTCGCTCCAGCCACCATCCAGCACATTGGCCCTTCTTTTGGCCCTGCTGAGGTCACCGACCGCCGCGCGGAGGCGGGCGCCGGTGTCCGGAGCCCACGTCGCCGTCTATCTTTCCGAAGTTTCTTCAACAGTCCCGGTACGCGGCCGCGCTGATCTGTAAAATGCCGGCCTTGCTACTGACGATTGGGTTTTCCGTCAGAGATGGTTTTCGACCGGCTGACCGGTCTCGTCACTATGACGGCGGACATAATCTTCTACAGCTTCTTTGGTCACGTGGTTCAAGGCAACATTGCGTTTGCGCGCTATGTAGTAGAGCTTGCGGTGCGTGCCGCTGGACACCCTCACGTTGAAACTGCCCTTAAACGGCTTCTCAGGTTCGCGTCCGGCGCGTTCGCACTCGGCTAGGTAATCTTCCACAGCCTCTGCGAAAGCCTCCAGAAGCTCCGTCGGCGTCTCACCCTCAAAGGTGACGAGATCCCGAATGCCCTCCAGTTTGCCGATGAGAACACCATCCTCGATTTCGAATGAGCCGAGATAGCCTTTGTGTTTCAGGAGATCTGCCATCAGAGAATTCCTTCATCCTTCAATTTTGCCACCATTTGGCGCACGGCGTACTGCCGAACCAAAGGCGGATTGTGTGGGCGGTGAAAGCTGAGAAGCGGAAGTGTCTTGTGCCTGAACTTAATTCGAGAGCCGCTGCCTTCGTCTGCTTCGTATCCCAAGTCTGACAAGAACGCCGTGAGTTCTTCCCACCGCAGATCGCTCGGGATCGCAAGGATCCGTTCCAGCCTCTTCGTCTTTTTGGTCATCGCGGCGATAGGAGTAGCACTGCTCGTAGGGCGTTGTCACTAAAAATAGTTACGAGAATGAGCGTTTCCGACTTTCTCCACAAGGTCCCGGTGTCAATAGATGGCCGGTGTCGCCTTGCAGCATGTTCGCAAGATGCGTCGCCCGTTGCGTTCCCCCAGTTGCCATGACGCTGCAGGGTATGGAGCATGCATAGGACTGCGCACCCAAAAAATTACGGTCTTTCCCGCGCTGTCTTGAAGAATTTAAGAAAAATGCAGGCTTCTGTTGCCAGGTGCCTGCGAACCCCGCCTTACGCTGCTAGGCGCAAGGGCTTAATTTTCGGTCTTGTTACTGCTTAAGCAGCAACGGCGACCGGAGCACGATTGTCGTTGGCAATTATGCATTGTGAACCGATAACGGTGGTATCTCACCGGGACAAGGCTAACCTCTTTAGACGTTCGTCGATCCTATTTCGGCCCCACAGTCCCCCCAACGACGGGAAATTTGGTGGAGCCGCCGGGTACCGCCCCCGGGTCCGAGCCGCTTATTACAAGCGCGTTTATGTCCATAGTCGGCGAACCGACAGAGCATATGTAGCGATGGCAGGGGCGTCCGACAAGGGGCTGCGTGCGGGCAGGGTTACGCGGGCGTTGACAGGCGCGGGCCGCGCTGCCCAAGGTGGCCGGGTGCCGGTCCGGCCCGCCAGCTACGGAGAAACAGCCTATGATTTCCGCCGAGTACTGCCGGACCATGGCCCGTTACAACCGCTGGCAGAACGGCAATCTCGTGGGCGAGGCGGATGCGCTGGGCGCCTCGGCGCGCCGGGCGGAGCGGGGGGCGTTCTTCGGGTCGATCGAGAAGACGCTGAACCACCTCCTGTGGGCCGACACGATGTGGATGTCGCGGATCGACGGCTGGGACAAGCCGCGCGGCGGCGTCACGGAAAGCCTGGAGTTCACCGAAAGCTGGGAGGCCTACAAGTCCGCGCGCACCATCGCGGACCAGGGCATCCGCGACTGGGCGTGGCGGGTCGAGGATCAGGACCTGCTGGGCGACCTGACGTGGTACTCGGGCATCCTCAAGACAAACGTGGCCAAGCCGTTCTGGCTGTGCGTCACGCATTTCTTCAACCACCAGACGCATCACCGGGGACAGGTTCACGCGATGCTCACGGCGGCGCAGGGGCGGCCGGGCGATACCGACCTTTTCATCATGCCCGAAACCGCCTAGCCCTTTGGGTGGGATAGGACAGGAGGACAGGACATGGGCTTCAGGGCGCTTGTTGTGGAGAAGGATGCCGAGGGGGCGACTTCGGCATCGGTGAAGGAACTGACCGAGGCGGACCTGCCCGGCGGCGACGTCACGGTGGCGGTCGAATACTCGACGGTGAATTACAAGGACGGGCTGTGCATCGGTCCGGGTGGCGGGCTGGTGCGCAACTATCCGCATGTGCCGGGAATCGATTTCGCCGGAACGGTCGAGGCCAGCGACGACAGCCGCTTCGATGTCGGCGACCGCGTGGTGCTGACCGGCTGGCGCGTGGGCGAGGCGCATTGGGGCGGCTATTCGCAGAAGGCTCGGGTCAAGGCCGACTGGCTGGTGCCGCTTCCCGAGGGGCTGTCGACGCAAGACGCCATGGCGGTGGGGACCGCCGGGTTTACCGCGATGCTGGCGATCATGGCGCTGGAACGCCACGGTCTGCGCCCCGGCAAGGGCGAGGTGCTGGTCACCGGCGCCGCGGGCGGCGTCGGCTCGGTCGCGACGGCGATCCTGAACGATCTGGGCTACGAGGTGGCCGCGGTCACCGGGCGGCCCCAGACCGAAGGCTATCTGCGCGATCTCGGCGCCAGCCGCATCGTCCCGCGCGAGGAACTGGCGGAGACCGTCAAGCGTCCGCTGGAAGCCGAGACATGGGCCGGCTGCGTCGACGCGGTGGGTGGCGCGATGCTGGCGCGGGTGCTGGGGCAGATGAAGTACGGCTGCTCGGTCGCGGCGGTGGGCCTTGCGGGCGGCGCGTCGCTTCCGGCCTCGGTGGTGCCGTTCCTTCTGCGCGGGGTGAACCTGCTGGGCATCGACAGCGTTATGCAACCCTATGACAACCGGGTCGCCGCGTGGAAACGCGTCGCGTCCGACCTGCCGATGGACAAGCTGTCGGCGATGATCCAGCCGGCGACGCTGGCGGACCTGCCGCGTCTGGGCGACGAGATCCTGAAGGGACAGGTGCGCGGCCGAGTGGTTGTAGACGTGAACGCCTAAGCGCGCGTGCAACCCTTGCGCGCGGTCATTGCCCGTCTTGAACGGATGCCCGGAAATGACACCTATGCCGTTTCCGGGCCTTTAACCTTCGTTTAACGCCATTTCTGGCCTTCCCCTGCGTTAGCCTTCTAGTTGGCCGAAACGTGCCGATCGGGTAAGATGCCTGTGAAGCACACCTTAACAAGATCCCCTCGATGCGGTTGCACCCCGTGCGGCTGTCTGGGAAGGGGGCGCCGGCTGAAAAAATAGGCAAGGAGGGAAAATGTTTCAGAAAATCATGGCGCCGGTCGACCTGGCCCATGTCGCAAAGCTGACCAAGGCGCTGCAGGTCGCGGCCGATATGGCCAAACATTTCGGCGCCGAGCTTTGCTATGTGGGGGTGACCGGCGAACAGCCGAGTGCGCTTGGGCATACACCCAAGGAATACGGCGAGAAGCTGAAGGCTTTCGCCGAGGAACAGTCCGCCGCGAATGGCATCCCGACCAGTTCTCATCCGATGATCAGCTTCGATCCGACCACCAAACTCGACGATGCGCTGATGAAGGCCGTCACCGAGACCGGGGCGGATCTTGTGGTGATGGGAACGCACAAGCCGGGACTGACGGACTACATCTGGCCGTCGAACGGATCGAAGATCGCCGCGCACTCAGCGGCCTCGGTCTTCCTGGTGCGCGACTGACGCCTGCGGGCCGCCCGTCGTCACGTTCGACGTCCTGACAAACAGAACAAAGGAGATCGCCTGCTTATGGCTGACGAAGACATTCAGGGCATTCCGGAACCGGAAGGTGCCTCTGACATCATCGAGACCGATTACGAGATCGGTCAGGACAATGTGGAAGGCAGCGTGGGGCCTTTCGGATTCGACATCCACAACCCCGTATTCCTGATCTCGGGCCTCGCCATCGTGGCCTTCGTGTTCTACACGCTGGCGCTGCCGGAACAGGCGGGCTCGGTCTTTTCGTGGCTGTTCTCGGCGGTCACGAAGGGCTTTGACTGGTTCTTCCTCGGCGCGGCGAACATCTTCGTCATCTTCTGCCTGATCCTGATCGTGACCCCCGCGGGATCGGTCCGGCTGGGCGGCACCGACGCGACGCCGGATTACACGTATCTTGGCTGGTTCGCGATGCTGTTCGCGGCGGGCATGGGCATTGGCCTGATGTTCTATGGCGTGTCCGAACCGATGAGCCACTTCTCGTCGTCGCTGGGCGGCACCGCGGTCGAGAACGGCGTGCGCACCGACTGGGCGCCGCTGGGCGCGGCCGAGGGCAACGAGGAAGCGGCGATCCGGCTGGGCATGGCTGCGACGATCTTCCACTGGGGTCTGCACCCCTGGGCGATTTACGCGGTGGTGGCTCTGGCGCTGGCGCTGTTCTCGTACAACAAGGGCCTGCCGCTGACGATCCGCTCGGCCTTCTACCCGATCCTCGGCGACCGGGTCTGGGGCTGGTGGGGCCACATCATCGACACGCTGGCGGTGTTCGCGACGCTGTTCGGTCTTGCGACCTCGCTGGGTTTCGGCGCGACACAGGCGAACGCTGGCCTGAACGAGTTGTTCGGCATCCCGATCAACAACACCGTCGAGGTTCTGCTGATCTCCGGCATCACCGCGGTCGCGCTGATCTCGGTGCTGCGTGGACTGGACGGCGGCGTGAAGGTGCTGTCCGAGATCAACATGGGCCTTGCGCTGTTGCTTCTGCTGTTCGTGCTGTTCGCCGGCCCGACGCTGGCGATCCTGACGGGCTTTGTCGACTACCTTGGCGCGTATCTGGTGAACCTGCCGGCGTTGTCGAACCCGGTCGGCCGTGAGGACGTGAACTTCATGCAGGGCTGGACCTCGTTCTACTGGGCATGGTGGATCAGCTGGTCGCCGTTCGTCGGCATGTTCATCGCCCGCGTCTCGCGAGGCCGCACCGTGCGCGAGTTCGTCATCTGCGTTCTGCTGATCCCGTCGATGGTCTGCGTGCTGTGGATGTCGGTGTTCGGCGGCGTGGCTATCCAGCAGGTCGTGCTGGACGGCTACACCGCGGCGCAGGAAGCCGATCTGCCGCTGCAGCTGTTCAAGATGCTGGACCAGTTGCCGCTGACGCAGATCACCTCGCTGATCGGGATCGTGCTGGTGATCGTGTTCTTCGTGACCTCGTCGGACTCGGGTTCGCTGGTGATTGACACGATCACGGCGGGCGGCAAGGTCGACGCGCCGGTGCCGCAGCGCGTGTTCTGGTGCGTGTTCGAGGGCGCGGTGGCCATCGTGCTGCTGCTGTCGGCGGGCGGCCTTCAGTCGCTGCAGTCGATGGTAATCTCGACCGGCCTGCCGTTCACGGTGGTTCTGCTGTTGATGTGCTGGGCGATCTGGCGCGGCCTGATGGCCGAGCGCCGCGAGACCTGATCCGGTCCGGAAAGAACAAGGGAAAGGCGGCCTGCGGGCCGCCTTTTTCGTTCCGGGCGCTCAGCGCAGATGGTCAGCGGAAGCGGTCAACTTCTGCGGGCAGGGGCGTCCGTCGCCACGCCGTCGCGCGCGGCGCGGAAGTCGGGGCGCGGAATGCCCGCATCGGCCAGTTCGGCGTCTGTGGCCAGCTGGTGCGCGGGGCCGGCCGGGCCGCGCCGCAGCGGCAAGGCGATCACGTTGCGGCCCACCGGCGGCCTTCGGTCCAGCCGGGCGGCAAGCTCGGGCTTCAGCCCGTCGCCGTAGCGCTGCGCGATCCGGTGCAGGGCACCGAGGCCAGTCAGGTCGTCGTCCATTCGTCTCTCCGGTCGTGAGAAATCTCATGCTCCGCCGGCCCGGGCCTTTGCCGCACCTTGTAGCATTGGCCGCCAGGCCGGCGGAGCCGCCCTTTCAGGCGCGCGCCGCCGTTTGGCCCCGCCCCGTGTCGGGGTCCTGTCCGGGGCGATCGGCGGTCGGCGCGGGGCGAAGCAGGGCGGCGGCGTGTTCGCGGGGGAAGCACTGGGCCCTCACCGTCTCCAGAGCGCGCAGGAAGTGGTCGGCGTCGTTGCCCTCGCACAGCAGCGCGGCATGGGCCCGGGCGGCCTCGGGGCGGCCCTGGATGGTCGAGCGCAGCGCCGCCATGAAGGACCGCTCGTGGCCCGTCACGAACCGGGCGCAGTTGCCGCAGTCGGCGTTGTTGTAGCTGAAGGTCGACCGGCGGGCAGAGCGCATCGCCTGCACCGCGCAGAGGATCGACACCGCGTTGTTCGGGCCTTCGCCGTGGCCGAAGCTTGCAAGCGCAGACGAGAAGGCGGCGATCCAACCCTGCCGCTCGGGCGCGGCGAAGCTGGAAAAGAAGTGCCGCGCCACCGTCAGAACCGCCATTTCCCGACCGGTAAAGCCGATCCGGTCCACGGGTTCGCCCCGCCAGGACCGGCTGTCGCGGCACATCCGATGGCTGGCGTCGCCCCACGAAGCGCCCGAGGTGGCGCCCGGGCCGGTGCCCGAAGCTGCGCCCGAGCCTGTGCCCGGGGCGGCGCCCGAGCCGGCGCCCGAGCCGGTGCCCGGAGTTGCGCCCTGGGCCGTGCCCTGTGACGGTCGTTTCCGGTCATTCCGGTCGTTGCGGGGCTGGGTCATCGCTGGCTCCGTTTCCGCCCGTCAGGGCGCTGCTCGTTTTCGAAGTGGCGGCGTGCCTGCCGGGGGGCGATCCGCTTTGGGTTCGCGGGCCACTTCGAAACCTGTTGTTCGGGGATGCCTGGCGCAGACCGTCACGCGGTGTGGCTGGGGATTTGCCCGTTAGTCGACTAAAATAGTCGGAATTGCAAGCGCGATTTTTTTGCCTGTCTGACGATCCGCTGAAAGCCCCGTGAGAATCCGCTGAAAGCTACGTGAGAAACGGTGCGACAGGTCATCGCAACACGCGTGACAACGCGCTGACAACAGCGTAACAGGTCAGATCGACAGATTTAAATTTCTCATAAAAAACAGCCCACTTCAGCGCGAACTTGAGGCGCTGGGAATGTGCCCCGCGCCACTTGCGGCCGCTCGATCAATCAACCGGATGTCAATCAAAACGGCCTGACAGCTGGCAAACCCTTCAGGCGGCTGTCGGTGGGTGTTGGTTGACCTTTGCCAGACATGTCACAGAGGAACGTAGTGCGGTCGTCGTGTCGCCCCGCGCTTGCATCGGCTGGCCATGCAGAGGATACCGGGCGCGGATACGCAAGGGGCGGTTGCCAGGGGCAGGACGTGGGGCGGTTCGGAGGGCGGCTTTTGCCGGTCCGAACCGGCCGACGCAGGGTCTTGGCGGTGGCCGCTTCAAGACCAGCCTCGCAAGCGGAGACACCTTCATGGCCCACACACTCGACCTCGATTTCGTACGCGCTCAGTTTCCCGCTTTCTCGGTGGAAGGGCTGGGGCGGCAGGGCTTTTTCGACAATGCGGGCGGGTCCTATATGTGCGCGCCGGTCATGGAGCGGCTCGACCGCTTTTTCCGCGAGCGCAAGGTCCAGCCCTACGGCCCCTACGAGGCCAGCCGGCTGGGCGGCGAAGAGATGGACGAAGCCCGGCACCGGCTGGCGGCGATGATGGGTGTGGACACCGACGAGGTGTCCTTCGGTCCGTCGACGACGCAGAACACTTATGTTCTGGCGCAGGCCTTTCGCCAGTCGATGAAGCCGGGCGACGCGATAATCGTCACCAACCAGGACCACGAAGCGAACAGCGGCCCGTGGCGGCGGCTGGCGGATGAAGGCTTCGAGGTGCGCGAATGGCAGATCGACCCGGAGACCGGCCATCTCGACCCGGCGAAGCTGGACGCGCTGCTGGATGACAAGGTGCGGCTGGTATGTTTCCCGCACTGTTCCAACGTGGTGGGCGAGGTCAACGA
Source organism: Maritimibacter sp. (assembly GCA_017792445.1). Lineage (GTDB taxonomy): Bacteria > Pseudomonadota > Alphaproteobacteria > Rhodobacterales > Rhodobacteraceae > Psychromarinibacter. The sequence continues at coordinate 4,633,843 of CP051232.1, read as the reverse complement.
CGTGGCCGCGATCGTCGCGAAGGTCCACGATGCCGGTGCGGTGGCCTGTGTCGACGGGGTCAGCTATGCCCCGCACGGCCTGCCGGACGTGGACCGGCTGGGCGCGGACATCTACCTGTTCTCGGCCTACAAGACCTATGGCCCGCATCAGGGCGTCATGGTGATCCGCCGCGCGCTGGCCGAGCGGCTGCCAAACCAGGCGCATTTCTTCAACGGTGACGTTCTGTACAAGAAATTCACGCCCGCCGGTCCCGATCACGCGCAGGTCGCCGCCTGCGCCGGGATGGCCGATTACATCGACCTTCTGCACGCCCGCCACTTCGGGACCGAGACCGACCCCCGCATCCGCGCCACCCGCGTCCACGACCTGATGCGCGCGCAGGAAATCAGCCTGCTGCAGCCGCTGCTCGACTACCTCAAGTCGAAGAACAGCGTCCGCCTGATCGGTCCGTCCAAGGCCGGGGGCCGGGCGCCGACCGTCGCCATCACCGCCGACCGCCCCGGCGCGGATCTTGCCGAGGCGCTGGCCCCGCACGAGATCAATGCGGGGGGTGGCGACTTTTACGCGGTGCGGCCGCTGAAGGCGCTGGGCGTCGGCGACGAGGGCGTGCTGCGGCTGAGCTTCGTCCACTACACCTCGAAAGGCGACATCGACCGGCTGATCCGCGCGCTCGACCACGTGCTGTAACGGGGCTCGCCGGGCGTTGACCCACGGGCGCTGGCGCTAGATCAGGCTCAGACACGGCCCCGGGAGGATCACTTGAGCGACACGTCACCCGTCATTGTCTGGATCCGGCGCGACCTGCGCCTGTCCGACCACGCCGCCCTGACCGCCGCCGCCGACAGCGGGCGGCCCGTAATCCCGGTATTCCTGCTGGACGAGGTGGCCGAGGCGCTGGGCGCCGCGCCGAAGTTCCGCTTTGGGCTTGGGGTCGAGGCGTTCGCGGACGCGTTGAAGGGTATCGGTTCGCGTCTGATCCTGCGGCGGGGCAAGGCGCTGGACTGCCTGCAGGCTTTGGTGAAAGAGACCGGGGCAGGGGCGGTTTATTGGCAACGCGCCTATGACCCCGACAGCAAGGATCGCGACACCAAGGTGAAGGCGGCGTTGAAGGACGACGGCGTCGACGCGCAAAGCTTCACCGGCCACCTGCTGTTCGAGCCGTGGACGGTCGAAACCAAGACCGGCGGTTTCTACAAGGTCTATACCCCGTTCTGGAATGCGGTGAAGGGCACCGATGTCGACGCGCCGCTGACGGCCGTGTCGACGCTCAAGACGCCGTCCAGCTGGCCAGGCAGCGACAGCCTTGAAGACTGGGCGCTGGATGCGGCGATGCGTCGGGGTGCAAGGATCGTCGCGAAATATGCCTCGGTCGGCGAAGAGGCCGCGCGGGGGCGGCTGGGCGCTTTCATCGCGAACGGGATCGCAGGGTATGGCGACGGCCGCAACATGGTGGCCGAAGAGGGCTGTTCGCGCATGTCCGAACCGCTGACCTATGGCGAGATCAGTCCGCGCATCTGCTGGCACGCCGGGATGCGGGCGCGCGAGGAAGGCAAGGCCGGCGCCGAGACGTGGCTGAAGGAGCTGGTCTGGCGCGAGTTCGCCTATCACCTGCTGCACCACACGCCGCACATCGTGACGGACAACTGGCGCGAGGAATGGCGGTCGTTCCCGTGGAACGAGGACGAGCGCAGGTCCGAGGTGATCGCATGGAAACGCGGCCGCACCGGTGTCGCTTTCGTGGATGCCGCGATGCGCGAGATGTACGTGACCGGCACCATGCACAACCGCGCCCGGATGATCGTGGCCAGCTACCTGACCAAGCACCTGATGTGCCACTGGCGGATCGGTCAGAAGTGGTTCGAGGACTGCCTAGTCGACTGGGACCCGGCCTCGAACGCGCTGGGCTGGCAGTGGACGGCGGGGTCGGGACCGGACGCCTCGCCTTATTTCCGGGTGTTCAACCCCGACACGCAGGCCGAGAAGTTCGACCCGAAGGGCGAATATCGCCGCCGCTGGATCGCCGAGCGGCAGGAGAACCCGCCCGAGACCGCCACCGACTATTTCAACGCGGTGCCGGAAAGCTGGTCGCTTGAGGCCGCGCGAGACTATCCCGATCCGGTGGTTGAACTGGACGAAGGCCGCAAGCGGGCGCTGGATGCCTACGAGAACCGGGATTTCTAGAAGGCCGGCGCAGATCAATTTCCCCTCAATGGGTGGATTGTTCCCGACTTGACAACAATCGAATCCCTTCAGGGTCAGTTGGGATGGCCCCACATCGGCCCGGTAACCCCCCGTTTCGGCTGTGGGTTGTGTCCGCTCTGGAACAGCCGGGGCCGAAAATCGCGGGCGCTGCTTGCCGGAACGCGGCGCGCGGCGGAGACTGCGCAGCGAACGACCGCTGTGAAGGCCCCCCATGCCCACCGCCACGAAACTCGTCTCTGCCATCCTGTTCGCCGCGCTCGCGTGGTGGATCGGGCATATGATCATTCCCTACTTCCCCGAGGAACAGCGCATCGGCCGCTTCCGCGAGATCCTCGCGGCGGTCGGTTTCCTGACCGGCTGGCGCTTTCTGGGACGGCACGCGGGGGCAGGGTGGAACAGCGCCATCGCCTTCGGGCTGGGCGCGTCGGGCATCCTCGTGTTCTGGGGCCTGCTCATCTTTTCGGGCTACGAGATGATCCGGCGGTCGATGCGCCTGTCCTACGGCGGCCCGACCGAGGCGCTGAAGGATCAGGTGCAGATCGCAATCGATTATTTCGTCTATCTCAAGCCGCCAGAAATCTGGGGCTCGCTGATCGTGGGCGGGCTCGCCCTTGGCCTGATCGCCGAGATGGTGAAGCGGCGCTGGCCCTGACCCGATGACGGTATTCATCTACGGACCGCTGCGGTTCCCGCCGCTTATGGCCTGCATTCTCGGGCTCGAGGACGCGGGCGGTGCGCAACCCGCACGCGCGCCGGGCTGGCGCGGCGCACCTTGCAGCGGCGGCGTGTTCCCAGTGGTTGCGCCGGTTCAGGACGCGGGCCCCGGTGACGGGCTGCACGGCGTGGCCTTCGACACCTTGCCGGGCACCGCGCTGGCGCGGCTGGCCTATTGCGCCGAGGTTTTCGGACTGCGCTGGCACGAGTTGCAGATCGAACGCGCGGACGGCGCACGGCCCGCCCGGATGCTGGTGCCGGACGACGCCACACCGGCTGCGGGCGAGTGGTCGCTTGACGACTGGGTCGCGGCGACGGGCGATGCGGCGCTGCGGCTGGCGGGCGATGTGATGGAGCGGTTCGGCCGCGCCAACCCGGCCTCGGTCCGCGCGATGCTGGGGATGGCGATGTCGCGTGCCGACAGCCACGCCCGCGCGCGCCGCGACAGCGCCGTGCCGGTCCTGCGCACCGGTGGCAGCGACACGGACGTAGAGGTCATAGAGCGGCGGCGGCCCTACACCCATTTCTTTCAGGTCGAGGAAACCGACCTTCAGTTCCGCCGCTTCGACGGCTCGATGAGCGAGACCGTCACCCGCGCCGCCTTCGTGATGAGTGACGCGGTGACCGTCTTGCCCTACGACCCGGTGCGCGACCGCGTGTTGCTGGTCGAGCAGTTCCGCTTCGGCCCGATGTCGCGCGGGGACCGCTATCCATGGAGCCTTGAGCCCGTTGCGGGCCGCATCGACGCGGGCGGCGACCCGGAAGAGACCGCGCGCCGCGAGGCACGCGAAGAGGCGGGGCTGACCGTCGGCGCGCTGGAACTGGTGGCGCGCTACTACCCGTCGCCGGGGGCGGTGACCGAGTATCTTTGGTCCTACGTCGGCATCGCCGACCTTCCCGATAGCGCAGCCGTGATCGGCGGGCTGGACGAAGAGGCCGAGGATATCCGTGGCATCATCCTGAGCTTCGACGCGCTTATGGCGCTGGTATCGGGCGGCGAGGCCGAGAACGGGCCGCTTATCCTGACCGCCCACTGGCTTGCCGCGAACCGCGACCGCCTGCGCCGCGACGCTTGAGTTCCGGGGCCGCGCAAACTACAGGATCAGTTCTGATGAAAGACTGACCGAGGGAGGCGCGCGATGCGGATTTGCAAGGACTTGCCGGAGGCTGTGGGCAACACCCCGTTGATCCGGCTGAATGCGATCTCGGACGCGACGGGCTGCGACATCTACGGCAAGGCCGAGTTCATGAACCCGGGCCAGTCCGTGAAGGACCGCGCCGCGCTGTTCATCATCAAGGACGCGATCGAGAAGGGCAAGCTGGCCCCCGGCGGAACCATCGTCGAAGGCACCGCAGGCAACACCGGCATCGGGCTTGCCGTGGTCGGCGCCGCGATGGGCTTCAAGACCGTCATCGTTATCCCCGAGACCCAAAGTCAGGAAAAGAAGGACATGATCCGGCTGGCCGGCGCCGAACTGGTGCAGGTCCCGGCGGTTCCGTACAAGAACCCGAACAACTACGTGAAATACTCGGGCCGTCTGGCCGAGAAGCTGGCGCAGACCGAGCCCGGCGGCGCCATCTGGGCGCAGCAGTTCGACAACACCGCCAACCGCCGCGCCCACGTTGAAACCACCGGCCCCGAGATCTGGGAACAGACCGGCGGCAAGATCGACGGCTTCGTCGCCGCCGTAGGCTCGGGCGGGACGCTGGCGGGCGTGGCAGAGGTGCTGCAGCCCAAGGGCGTAAAGGTGGCGCTGGCCGACCCGATGGGCGCCGCGCTGCACAGCTTCTACACCACGGGCGAGTTCAAGTCCGAGGGCAGCTCGATCACCGAGGGCATCGGACAGGGCCGGATCACCGCCAACCTCGAAGGCTTCACGCCGGATTTCTCGTACCAGATCAGCGACGACGAGGCGCTTCCCTACGTCTTCGACCTGCTGCGCAACGAGGGGCTGGTGATGGGCGGCTCGACCGCGATCAACATGGCGGGCGCGGTGCGTCTGGCCCGTGAACTGGGGCCGGGGCACACCATCGTCACCGTGCTGTGCGACTATGGCTCGCGCTATCAGTCGAAACTGTTCAACCCGGCATTCCTGAAGGAAAAGAACCTTCCCGTGCCGGAATGGCTTGATGCCGAGGCGCGCGACCTGCCGGAAGTCTACGAGGACGCATGACCCGCCCGGTGCGCCTGCTGCTGATCCTGGTGCTGGCGCTGGGGGCGCTGGCACCGGTCGCATGGGCCCCCGGAACGTCACCGGCCGCGGCGCAACAGGCACTTGACTACGACACATGGCACGACGTCGCGCTGCGGGCCGAGGCGGCGCTGGATGCCGGCGCGGCCTCGACCGACGCCCTCGAAGACCTGCGGGCCGAAGTCGTCGAATGGCGGCAGCAATTCCTCGAGGCTCAGGACACCAACGCCGCCGCCATCCAGTCGCTGCGCGACCAGCTCGACGCGCTGGGCCCGGCGCCGGAAGAGGGCGCGACCGAGGCCGATGAAATCGCCGCGAGGCGGGTCGAACTGACCGAGGCGCTGGCCAACGCCGAGGTGCCCGGCCGCACCGCCGAGGCCGCCTTCCGCCGGGCCGAGGCAATCGTGCGCCAGATCGACACCCTTGTCCGGGCCCGGCAGGCGGGCGAGTTGATGCAGATCGGCCCGTCCCCGGCGATCCCGGCGCTGTGGCCCGTGGCGGCCGAGGACTTCCTTGAAAGCGTAAAGGCGGTCGCGGCCGAGACGGAAACACAGTGGTCGTCGGACACCACCCGCGAACTCTTCCGCACCCAGCTTCCGTTCACGCTGATCTACATCGCCATCGCGGCGGTGCTGTTGCTGCGGGGCCGCCGCGCGATGGTGTGGCTGACGCAGACCGTCCTGAACCGCTCGCGCGGGCGCGCACGTTGGCTGGCGGGCTTCATCACCTCGCTGTTTCAGGTGGTGGTGCCGGTGCTGGGCATCCTGCTGCTGTCGGCGGCACTGATCTCGACCGGGTTGTTCGGACTGCGCGGGCAGACCTTCGTGGCGGCGCTGTCCGGCCTCGGCATGACCACCTTCTTCGCGTGGTGGATCGCGCTTCGCCTGTATCCGCTGCACGAGGACGCGCCGCGCCCGCTGGCGGCGACCTTCGATTACGCCGGCGAGATGCGCTTTGACGTCACCATGCTGGGGGTGCTGGTCGGCATCCACTACATGCTGTCGTCGCTCATCGACTACGAGACCTATGGCGACGGCACCAAGGCGGTTTTGTATTTCCCGCTGCTGGTCGCCTTCGGGTTCCTGTTCTTCCGGATCGGCCGCATCCTGATGCGCAGCGTCACGCTGTCCGCCGAGAACGCCGCACTGGACGTCACCTTCGCCCAGCGGGGGCAACGGCTTGTGGGGCAGGTGCTTGTGGTGCTGGCCGTCGCGGGCCCGGCACTGGCGCTGGTCGGCTACCTGAACGCGGCGATCTTCATCATGGTGCCCACGGTGTCGTCGCTGGCGATGCTGGCGCTGCTGCGGATCCTGCACGACATCGTCGTCGAGCTTTACGCCCTGATCACCCGCAAGACCGCGGAAGAGGCGGGGCAGGCGCTGACGCCCAGCCTTCTGAGCTTCGTGCTGGTCTTCGCCTCGCTGCCGATCTTCGCGCTGATCTGGGGCGCGCGGCCGTCGGACCTGCTGGAAGTCTGGAGCCAGTTCAACGCGGGCTTCTCGATCGGCGACGCGCGGATCTCTCCGGCGGTGTTCCTGACCTTCATTGTGATCTTCGCGGTGCTCTTTGCCGCCACCCGCCTGTTCCAGGCCGCGCTGCGGTCCACCATCCTGCCGAAAACGAAGATCGACCCGGGCGGCCAGAACGCCATCGTCGCAGGTATAGGCTATCTGGGCATCGGCCTTGGAGCGGTGATCGCCGTGACCACCGCCGGCATCGACCTGTCCGCGCTGGCCTTCGTCGCGGGCGCGTTGTCGGTGGGCATCGGCTTTGGCCTGCAGAACATCGTGTCGAACTTCATCTCGGGCCTGATCCTGCTGGTCGAGCGTCCGGTGGCCGAGGGCGACTGGATCGAGGTCGGCGGTCACATGGGGATCGTCAAGGACATCTCGGTCCGCTCTACCCGGATCGAGACCTTCGACAAGAACGACGTGATCGTGCCCAACGCCGATTTCATCTCGGGCGCGGTGAAGAACTGGACCCGCGGCAGCAGCATGGGCCGGATCATCGTGACGGTCGGCGTGGCCTATGGCACCGACACCCGCAAGGTCGAGAAGATCCTGCTGGAGATCGCGATGAACCACCCGCTGGTCGCGCTCGATCCGGAACCCGCCGTGGACTTCCTGGAATTCGGCGCGTCGAGCCTCGATTTCCAGATGCGCATGGTGCTGCGCGACATCGCCCACGGTCTTGCCGTCCGCACCGAGATCCGCCACCAGATCGCCGAACGGTTCGCCGCCGAGAACATCGAGATCCCCTTCGCTCAGCAGGACATCTGGATCCGCAACCCCGAGACTTTGCGGCTGGGCAAGGCGCAGGTCGCGGCGGATGAGGCGGGGCCGGGCGACACCTCGGACGACGCCGCCACGGTCTCTGGCTCGACCTCGGACGAGGTGCGCGGCGAGGACACTGTGGATGACGCCGGCACGGATGGAGAACAGACCTGAATGACCGCCACGGATTTCCTGATTGAACCCTACCGGCAAGACGCGCCCGCCGACGTGCAGGCGGTGACCGGGGACGGGGGCATCGTGCTGGACGGCACGATCTTCTACGCCCGCGGCGGCGGCCAGCCCGGCGACAGCGGCTGGCTGTCGTGGGGCGACACCGAGATCGCCATCATCGACACGGTGAAGGGGGAAAACGGCGATATCGTCCTGATCCCCGAGCCCGCCGCCCCGCTGCCGGTCCACGGGCAGGCGGTTGGCCAGCGGCTCGACTGGGACCGCCGCTATGCCCACATGCGCTGCCACACGGCGCTGCACCTACTGTCGGTGGTGATCCCTTTGCCGGTCACCGGCGGCTCGGTCGCGGCGGGGAAGGGGCGGCTTGACTTCGACATGCCCGAGGCGCCCGAGGACAAGGATGCGCTGCAAGCGGCCCTGAACGAGCTGATCGGCCGCGACCTGCCCGTCACGCAGGACTGGATCAGCGACACGGACCTCGATGCCAACCCCGGACTGGTCAAGACCATGTCCGTCCAGCCGCCGCGCGGCGCGGGCCGCGTCCGGCTGATCCGGATCGGCGAGGGCGACACCCAGGTCGACCTGCAGCCCTGCGGCGGCACCCACGTCGCCCGCACCGGCGAGATCGGCACGGTACGGCTGGGCAAGATCGAGAAGAAGGGCAAACAGAACCGCCGCGTCACGATCCTGCTGGATTGAGAGACGGCCAATCCCGGCGGAATTTCCTGTCTTTTCAGGTTCGCCGCGCCGCCTGGTGACGCGATCACCGGGCGCAGTCAGCCTGTGTGTCTGCGTGCTCCTAACGCGCCCGGAACGGACTGGCCCAGGGGATTGCCGCTTGGCCGCGGACCGGAGAGCGTCCAGCCACGCCGACCGCGCGCCCGTCCCCTTGCCGAACGCCGGATCTTTCTTGCCCGATAAGCCCCAAACCCACCGTTTTCACCCTTGCAACTGGCCCACCGCCCCGGATACATAGCGCCGCACGGAGAGGTGGCCGAGTGGTCGAAGGCGCACGCCTGGAACGCGTGTAGGCGGGAAACCGTCTCCAGGGTTCGAATCCCTGTCTCTCCGCCACCGACAATCCTCTCATTCCCGGACATCGGAAACGCGGCGATTTCGCCGGCAATTCCCGAGGTACTGTCAAAGCAACCCGGCTTGTGGCGGAGCAGGGGGCTGAGTAGCGTCGCCGGATGACGAAACGTTCCCCATTTCGCTACTTCAAGACATCGTCTGAGATCATCCGCTTGGCGGTCATGATGTACATCCGGTTTCCGCTTTCGCTTCGAAACGTCGAGGGTCTGCTGCACGAGCGCGGCATCGACGTGAGCCACGAGGCAGTCCGGTTCTGGTGGCTTCGCTTCGGGCCGATGTTCGCGGCCGAGATCCGGAGGCGCCGTGTCGTCGGCATGCGATCCAGTCGCTGGCGCTGGCATTTCGACGAGATGTTCGTGAAGATCAACGGGGAGCGTCACTATCTGTGGCGGGCCGGCGATCACGAGGGCGAAGTCCTGGAGCGCTTTGTCACCAAGACCCGCGACAAGAAGGCGGCCTTGAAATTTCTAAAGAAATCAATGAAGCGCTATGGTTGGCCGGAAACCCTTGTGACCGATCGGCTCAGGTCCTATGGCGCGGCGCTGAGGGAGATCGGTGCCGTCGATCGCCAGGAGACAGGTCGCTAGCTAAATAATCGCGCGGAAAACTCCCACCAACCATTCCGACGACGGGAACGGGTCATGCTGCGCTTCCGACGTATGCGAAGTTTGCAGAGATTCGCGTCCGTCCACGCCTCTGTCAGCAACCATTTCAATTCGGAGCGCCGCCTCTCCTAAAGAGCAACTTCAAGAAGAAACGCGCCGCTGCTCTGGCCGAGTGGCGCGATCTATGCGCGGGAAAAAGGGCAGCCATCATTTCCTCATCTAGATGGGTTCGAAATGCCCCGACGGAGCGCGTTAGAGAATTTACTCCTAGTTACAAAGACTACCTCCTGAAGAAAAATTATCTAGCTGCAATGACACTCTAGAACGCCGCGCGAGGCATGCTTAAAAAAATATCCCGGTATTGGCGCAGTTTATTTCCCAGTCTTGCTCTAAGAATGACCTGCTCCCCTGAAAAGTCCGCGGTTTGAGGTTAGCCTGTTCTCCACACGAGGAGACAGACAATGCGGAAAAGCCGTTTCAGCGAAGAGCAGATCATTGGCATCCTGAAGGAGCACCAAGCCGGGATAGGCGCCAAGGAGCTCTGCCGGAAGCATGGCATCAGTGATGGCACGTTTTACAAATGGCGTTCGAAGTATGGCGGCATGGAAGTGTCGGAGGCCAAGCGGCTGAAGGCTCTTGAGGCCGAGAACGCGAAGCTCAAGAAGATGCTCGCGGAGCACATGCTGGATGTCGCCACGCTCAAGGAAATGCTGGGAAAAAACTTCTGAAGCCCGGTGCAAGGCGACGAGCAGTGGACTGGGCCATGACAGAGAAGAGCTACAACCAGCGACGGGCCTGCGCTTTGGCCGGGGTTGATCCGCGCGTTTACAGGCGGCGATCAACCAGACCTGCGGACACTGAGCTGCGAGAGAGGCTGAAGGAGCTGTCCAGCGAACGGCGTCGCTTCGGCTATCGGAGGCTGCACCTGCTTCTTGGCCGCGAAGGCTGGAAGGTGAACTGGAAGAAGCTCTACCGGATCTACCGAGAAGAAGGCTTAACAGTCCGTAAACGGGGCGGTCGCAAGCGGGCCCTGGGGACCAGGGCGCCCATGGCGATCCCGCAGGGGCCGAACCTCCGCTGGTCGCTGGACTTCGTGTCAGACAGCCTGTCCGATGGTCGCCGCTTCCGGGTGCTCTGCGTCATCGACGACTTCAGCCGGGAATGCCTGGCCGCGGTCGTGGACACCTCGCTGTCAGGGCAGCGCGTTGGGCGTGAGCTCGACAGCATCGCTCGAGTGCGCGGCTATCCCTGCATGGTAGTGAGCGACAACGGCACGGAGCTGACCTCGAACGCCATCCTCAAATGGCAGGAGGAGCGCCGGGTCGAATGGCACTACATCGCTCCGGGAAAACCGATGCAGAATGGCTTCGTCGAGAGCTTCAATGGACGTCTGCGTGACGAATGCCTCAATGAGCACCTGTTCGCCAATCTGCGCCACGCCCGCGACCTGATCGAGGCGTGGCGCGACGACTACAACCACCACCGCCCCCACACGAGCCTCGACGGGCTCACCCCGTGGGAGTATCACCAACGGTCAGTAGAGGACCAAACCCTGAACAGAGCTAGCTAAAGAACGCGGACTCTATGGGGAGCAGGTCACCGGCGACACATTCGAGACTTATGGAACGCGAGGTCTTGCTCATCAGTGCGTCGCATCCCTAGCGAAAGCTGTCGAGTACCTTGCAGAAACACCGCAGTCGCCGAAGAATGTTCAGGCTGACATTCTTGCAGCAACGGCACTTCGTAAGATGTTCACGATGAAGGCTGAAGAGGTCGATCTTGCAGAGCATTTGCTCAAGGATGCTCTCCGCCGTCATCCGAGGGGCCTTTATCACGCTTGGCTCGCGCAGGTTCTGTCTATCCGCCATGTAGAAAGACAGATCAAGGACGTTGCCGGTTTGCGCGACGAGGTTGATGCCCATGTCAGGTACGCAATCGAGAACGAGCCGCTGAATTCTAATGTACTGTCTTCCACAGCGAATGCCCGGCTGATCTTCAGCGATGACGTTCTGCAGGCCGGAACCTTGGCGCGCCAGTCGGTGGCGTCGAACCGCGACAATCCGCTGGCATGGTTCGCGTGGGCGAATGCCAATCTGTACGGCGGAAATCTTGACGTCGCTTATGCAGCGTCGGTAACGGCTCAGACTCTCGGGGAGAGTACGACGGTAGAATTCTGGACATCGTTTCAACGCGCTCTGACGGCCGCCGTATCTGGCAAACTGCAGGAAGCGCTATCTTACACTTCAGTCTCGCATGCGCTGGCGCCGAACTTCCGGCCACCTCTGAGATATCTTGCCGGAATAGCCAGCCGCTTCGGTCGAATGCCCGACGCGGCGCGTGCCGTAGATCGGTTGCGCGAGCTGGAAAACGACTTCTCGGTGGATCGAATGATAAACGATCCAGACTATCCGACTTCTATGATGCGCCGCGCCGGTCTTATTAACCCCTCAAAGCTCGCGGATCTTGGTTGAAGTGGTACTGAAGCGCCGCTTGCGGCCTCATAGGACGGATTTAATTTGAGGGATCCGGGAAAGGCGTCTAGCGCTTGACAACAGCATAACCTAATCCGCTCAATGACCTTCGAAGCAGTTAGGAAATCATTCGCCTGGCGGTCGTGATGCACGATCTGTTCTCGCTTTCGCTGAGTTGGGTGGGCCTTAAACGTGGTTAAGTGGCAGGTTCTCTTTCCTTGTGGAGACTAGTCAGAAGCCATCTGACAAGCTCCCAGCGCAGCCTCTCGGTTTCGCTGGTACACACAACTGTGAGGGTCAGTTAGACTAAGGACAACACGATGCCCGTATCTGTCGCGGCAGAAAAGAGCATCATATTATTCCGGAGTTGGTTAGTTGCGGGCGCGTTTTAGCGCTTCCTCCAGGACGGGTTCCTCGATATGGCCGTGGATCTGGCGACCGCCGAGGATCAGGGTCAATTCGGTGACCGAGCCGAGCGGACCGTCCGCCTGCCTTTCGAATGCCGGGAGCGGGAAATGTGTTTGCCCATCATCCTCGATCCCTCGCCTGTCTTCGAAGCCCAAGATGGCAAAGAAAGCCAGGTCGAAAAGCAGGCTTCGCTGCTCTTCGCCCGGAGCGGCAAGGTCGAAATCGACCAGCGGCGAGGCGCCCAGGATGCGTGCCAGCGTTGTCGAGATGCGGATCGCCTGCTCCTGGCTGAGGCGGTCAAATGCGGCGGCGTCGTCGATGATCGGCATGGTGGTCTCCTGTGAAGTGGGATTAGAGGCGTTCGAGTGACGCATGACCCAGGATGAATGGGACGGCGAAGCACCAAAGGACCACCGTGGTGTAGGCGTCGATGTCGATGGCCGGCGGGAGCGTCCCCGCTTGCTGCCCATCGACTTCGACCACATTTCCGGGCAGGTCCAGGAATCGGGTCCGGGCCATATTGCCGCGCAGGGCGGGGTCATCGGCACTCGTCGGGATACCGGTGTGAAACCCGAAGCCTGGTGCGGGCGATCCGTCGAAATAGAAGTCGGCGCTGGTCTCGAACAACAGGGAGCCGCCGCTTTCGCGGATGCTGAAGCTGCCGCGCAGGACATGCGTGGGGCGAGGGGTGAACGTGCCACGGGCAATAATCATGGGAAGTCTCCGAGTTGAAGGGGCCGCCCCGCGGGAACGGGGCGGCGTGGGATTCAGGCCCGGCCCATAGTGGGCTCGGCCCGTTCGAGGCCGCCGTCCGACCGGATCTTCACCGCCGCGACCGTCTCGCCCTCGCCGATGCTGCCCCGGCTCAGCAGCGCCTTCGGCAGGGTGCGCGGAACCAGCAGCGGCACGGTCATCTCGACCTTCTCTGCGGGGTGGTAGGCCAGCATCTGTTCGCGCAGGATCCCGATGGTGATGGCCTCGCCGAGGAGCGCGCTCTCGATGTAGTCGGTGTAATAGTGCACCCCTGCGATGTTGCGCCCGTTCGAGATGTTCCACATCAGCTTGTTGAGTTCGCCCTCCAGCGTGAGGCCTTGCGGGACGTTTACGCCCAACAGGTCGATGGTCTTGTCGGTGACGCTGGTTACGCAATCGGGCACCAGTGCGCGGTGACCGGGCTTGACCAGATAGACCGGCTTGCTTGGGTCTTTCGGGTGCGACATGGCAAAGAATGCCTTCAGCAACGTGACGCAGGCCCCCGCGACCGTTGCGTGTCCAGCGCCATAGGCTGGGTGCATGGGCGAACCCTCGGCGAAGGCCATCGGCAGAAGCCAGGTGGCCTTGTTCAGGTCGCCGCCAGTCTGGTTCTGGCGATCGTTGTGCTTGCGCACCTCGCTGAGGATCGGATCAAGCGCATCCTTCTCGCTGCCGGTCGGATTTCCGTTAGTATCGTAGGGATGCGTATAGGGCGCGATCTTCGCCGCCAGTTGTCGCACGGCCTCTGCTTCGACCGAACCGTCGCCTTTCGCGAAGGTCAAGCTGCCCGCCAGGCCCCGATCGGGGTGGTAGTCCGTAAAGACCGTGTGGAACAACGCCCCGGCCGCCTCGGGTCTGAGCCGCCGATGGACCGCGAACTTCTGCAGCCGTACCGCCTTCAACGCCCGGCTGGAGACCTCCGTCACCAGCGTCAGCAGGTGCGGGCCGCCGAACAGCGCGAAGGGCTCGCGGTTCAGGCCGCGGTTCGGATTGTGCGTGTCGTGATGGTAAGGGATGCCGGGATCGAAAGCAAAACCTTCGCCCAGCAGGATCAGCGCCGCGTTGAGATAGGCCTGATAGAGCGCATCGTCATGCACATAGGTGGCAAGATCCCGCAGCCGCGACATGATCCGGGTGGCGCCCTTCACCGTTTCCTTCCCGCGCACGTCGCGGACGAAATAGCGTTTGCCGAGACCGTTCTGGACGTCGAGCCAGTTCTCCCAGTCGGTCATGTAGTCCTTGTCAGGGATCGCCACCCTGACGCGCTGGTCGATGGTCTGTGCGCCATACTTGATGCGAGCGGTGGCGCGCTCGGCGTCATGGTTGGTCTGCGACTTCATCGGCGCGCCGGTACCCATCACCATGAACTGCGACAGGAAGGGTGTGGCCCAGCCATCTTCGCCCGCGCCGCGGAACAGGTTCGCGTCGGTTTGCGGTTGTTTCCAGCGCCGACGCTTGCGCAGCGCCATTTCGGAAACGTCGTTCATCGCCGTCTCACCCTTGAACCAGCGCATCTTCGAAAGGCGCGCGGCGGCCGCTGCGACGTCGGCGTGCGCACCCTGGATCCGGCTCAGGCAGGCGGCCGAAACTGTGTTTCCGTCGAGTTTCTGGACCGCATCCACCAGGCTCTTGTCCATGAAGGCGGCGAAGGGCCAGTCGCGTGAGAGCGCCATCTGATAGAGCTCGGCCATCTCCGCGGCGAACTCCGCCGAACCGGCCTCAGGCGCCGATGGCATTGTCAAGGCATGCGGATCAGGGCCTTCCAGCACATAGGCATGACCGGCGGTCGGGCTTTCCCACTGACGATAGACCTTCTGTTCCGGATGTTTCTTAAAGCCGGGTTCGGTTGTGAAGTCGCGGCGGCTGAGATCGGCCTTCTCGAAATACTGCGGATCGTGATGCTCGGTGCCGATCGCGAAGTCAACGTACTCGGCCGGATTGACCAGAAGCCCGTTCTGACCGTGCTCGATGCCCTTGGTGAAGTTGAAGAGGTATGGCGGCCTGTCGTCACGGTTCGGCTTGTGTGTCTCGTAGCCCTTCTCGGTCGAGAGCTCCGCCGCCTCGATGCGGACCTCCCTGGCCTTGCGCTGGGAACTGTCGATAGTCATTACGCGTCCTTTCTCAGGTTGCAGCGATCCACGGTCGTTCCTCGGCCGCGAAATGCCAGTTGAGCGCCCCCTCGGCGTTGGGCGCGGGGTTGGGGATGTCGTGGAGCAGCGTCTGGCCGTCGACAGAGCCGCGGCTATGTGCGTGCCGGCCGAACGCGGCCAGGCGAAGCCCAGTACCGTTCTTGCGCAGTTCGGCCATTCCATCTGCCGGGAAGAACCGGCCCGGGACAGAAACGCTCGTCGGCAGGTGGCGCAACACCAAGAACTGCGGTGCGTTCGCCCGATCCTCGGTAAGAATTGCCACGATAGAGTTTTGCTCGTTCAGATCATCCGGCGCCGATATGCCGCCGCCTTTGACCGGGTTCGCCGTGTCCGAGATGATGAGATAGACACCGCCGGGCCCGCTGCGGGCAGCGACGAGCCATTCCTGCACGGGCGGGTTGGTCTGATAAGGAGTATCATACGGCCCGACGCGGAGCGTGTTGAGCATCGCGGTCCGAAAGGTCTCGGCAATCATCGGCAGCCTCTTGTGTTGCTGCCAAAACTCTGCGCTTCCGCTGTGAGCGAAGGATCAAGCCATCGTCAATGCATCGTTAATAACTCCGATGACTTTCGCTATTTTGCGGTTTTTGAATTCAAGAAATGGCCGCAGCGAAGTTGTCACGGGAACCCGGCTTGAGGCGGGTTAGCGCAACATTTTCTCTTCGCACGTAATCAAGCGATTGCTTGTCATTAGTTGAAGACGAACCCGAATGACATGGGCTTGGCGGCCATGATGTGAGTTCGCTTTCCACGTCCGTTCCGGAATTCCGAAGAGCATGCTTCATGAGCGTGGCTTTGATGTCAGCCATGCGGCCATCCGGTATTGGCGACACAGCCTCGTATCGACCCAGTGAAAACCAGCCAATGCTACAAGCGAGAAAGTAGCGATGAGTAAGACGATGGAAGACAGCATCAAACGGTGGACGGCGACGCGCAAAACA
Source organism: Maritimibacter sp. (assembly GCA_017792445.1). Lineage (GTDB taxonomy): Bacteria > Pseudomonadota > Alphaproteobacteria > Rhodobacterales > Rhodobacteraceae > Psychromarinibacter. Next base: position 4,617,849 of record CP051232.1, on the reverse strand, counting down.
GATTCCTGATCCGTCGATCTTTCTTCCCCGCCTCCCCGTGCCGCGTCAAACCGCCGACATCCCGCGTCGTTGGCGGGCGATCCGCCATTGACGCCTTCATGGGGGACCGCGCAGCTAGGGTGTCGTCTCGCCTCGGCGCAAAGGACAGCCGTCCGGCTGCAGGTGATCGGCTCGATGACATTCGCCAGAGCCAAAACCCGGGCGTGGACTCGGTATGAAATCCTGTTTGCTGGCGGCGCCTCCGCAGGCGAAATGAATTTCGCTTGCAGATGCAGCAGTCGAAAGTTCACGCGATTAATTTTCGGCATTTGGTCAAAATATGCAAATTCAATTCATCTTTTTTGCTCGAGTATCGACTGAACATGTTGAGACATCGAGAAATGACGCAAAAACCGACCAGTACCGCACAGCGCGGTGCTGACCTTCCCAGATTGGACCTTTTTCGGTCCGCCATTTCAAGGGGTTACGACCCCGTCTCTGACCTTCGCGGTGGTCTGATCGGGGATGGCGTGGTGTTTGATGCGGGGTTTGGGCCGCAGTCGCTTCTGTATGCCGACTACACCGCCTCGGGTCGCGCGTTGCGGCAGGTGGAAGGCTTCGTGGCCGAGCAGGTGCTGCCGTTTTACGCCAACACGCATACCGAGGCCTCGTTCTGCGGCGGGGTGATGACGCGGCTGCGCGAGGCGGGGCGGGCCGAGGTGGCGCGGCTGACCGGCGCGGGGCCGGATTGCCACGTGATCTTCACCGGATCGGGCGCGACCGGCGCGCTGAACCGGATCGTGGCGGGGCTGGACCTGGCCGCGCGGGTGGCGGGCGGTGCGCGCATCGCGGTGCTGACCGGGCCTTACGAGCATCACTCGAACATCCTTCCGTGGCGCGAGAGCGGGGTGGAGGTGATCGAGATCGCCGAAGCCGGGACCGGCGGGCCGGACATGGCGGCGCTGGCCGAGGCGCTGCGGCAGGTCGAAGGCTACGATCTGGTCATCGGCACCTTCGCCGCGGCCTCGAACGTCACGGGCATCCTGACCGACACCGACGCGGTGACGCGGGTGCTGAAGGCGGCGGGCGCGCTGGCGGTCTGGGACTACGCCGCCGCCGCGCCCTACATCCCGGTCGACATGAGCACGGGCGAGACGGCGAAGGACGCCATCGTGTTCTCGCCGCACAAGTTCCCCGGCGGGCCGGGGGCGACGGGCGTTCTTGTCGTCCGCGACGGCATCGGCTGGCGCGCGACCCCGACCGCGCCCGGCGGCGGTTCGGTGCGGTTCGTGTCGCCCTGGGACCACCTGTATTCCTCCAGCCTCGAGGCGCGCGAGGAAGCGGGCACGCCGAACGTGGTCGGCGACATCCGCGCCGCACTGGCGCTGCTGGTGAAGGACGCGGTGGGCTGCGACCGGATCGCCGAACGGGACGAGGCGTTCCGCCTTCGGGCGCTGGACGCGTGGTCGAAGGTCCCCGAGATCGAGATCCTTGGCCAGCGCGCGGGCGCCCGGGCGCTGCCGGTGTTCTCGTTCCGGGTGCGGGACGGGCAGGGTGGGCTGGTGCATCACCAGCTGTTCACCCGCATGCTGAGCGACATGTACGGCATCCAGGCGCGGGGCGGCTGTGCCTGCGCCGGGCCCTACGCGCACCGCCTGCTGGATCTCGACCGGCCCGCCTCACAGGCGGTGACGGCGCAGCTGGACGCCGGGTGCGAGCTGGACCGGCCGGGCTGGGTGCGGCTGAACTTCAGCTATCTCTTCAGCGACGCGCAGGCGGACCGGGTGATCTCGGCCGTGGCCGAACTGGCGCAGACCGCCGCGGGTGTCGCGGAACGCTATGTCGGGGACCCGGCGACGGCGCGCTTTGCGCCGGCCGCGGTGACCGTGAACGGATAACCAACTGGTGAGGATGACATGACGGACGTGATCGACACGCTGGCGGGGCTGCCGCCCGAGTCGGAGCTGCGCGCGGCGCGGCCCACGGCGCGGGAATACGCGCAAAAGAGCTACGAGGCGCTGTTCGTCTCGGTGCGCGAGGGGCTGATGCCGGTGGGCGAACGGCTGGCGGTGACGTGTTTCGTGGCCGGGCTGCACGGCGACACCCCGGCGATGGAGCATTACGCGGGGCTGCTGGCCGAGAGCGACGCCGCCGGCCTGTCGGACGCCATCGCGGCCGCGGTCGCGGCGGGCCGGACCGAAGGGCCCTACGGCGCGTTCCCGGCCGGTCCGCTGAGCGCCGAGGACACGCCGGGCATGGTGTTCAAGGCCGACGCGGACGCCCTGGGCGCACGCCTCGCCGCCGCTTTCGAGCATGCGCATATGCTGGTGTTCCACCCCCGCGACGCGGGCCGCGACGCCATCGTGGCGCTGACCGGGGCCGGGTGGAGCGCCACCGATATCGTCACCCTGTCGCAGATGATTTCCTTCCTCAGCTTCCAGATCCGCGCCGGCGCCGGCCTGCGGGTTCTGGCGGCGGCCAGCTGACCGGAACCGCACCGATGACCGAGACCGTACTTACGCACGAGAACCCCGACGAGCCCAACGTCTTCACCCAGGACATGCTGGGATGGGAGCCGTGGCTGCCGCCGATGGACGAGGCCGACCTGACCGAGCGCCACTGGACCGCACTGGTCCAGAAGGGGCGGTCCAAGATGCCGTACTTCATGCTGCTGGCCCGCGATCCGGATATCCTTGAATACCGGACGCGCACCGACATGGACATCTTCTACAACCCGGACGCGGGCCTGCCGCGCGCCGACCGCGAAATGGCCGCCGCCGCGACCTCGCGCTACAACGGCTGCATCTACTGCGCCTCGGTGCATTCGCGCTTCGCCACCCAGCATTCCAAGCGCAAGGACGAGGTGCAGAAGTTGCTGGACCAGGGTGTTTCCGCCCGCATCGACCCGCGCTGGGACGCGATCACTGACGCCGCCGTGGCCCTGACCTCGATCCCGATGACCTTCGGCCCCGACCACATCGAAGCGCTGCGCGACACCGGCATGGACGACCAGGCCATCGCCGACGCCATCTACGCCATCTCGTTCTTCAACTGGGCCAACCGGCTGATGCTCTCCCTCGGACCAACCACGCCGGGAGAGGCGAATTGACGGTGACCGACTACAAGACTGCCATCGTGACAGGTGCATCCTCGGGGATCGGGGACGCGGTCTGCCGGATGCTGGCAGGCAAGTGCATGACGGTGCACGCGCTGGCCCGGCGTACCGACAGACTGGAGGCGCTTGCCGCCGAAACAGGTGCAATCCCGCACGCCGTCGACGTCACCGATGCCGAAGCGCTGGCGAATGTGGTCGGCGGGATTGAAGCCGACGTGCTGGTTAACAACGCAGGCACGACGTTCAATGGCAAGCTCGACACGATGCCGCCGGAAAGGATCGACCAGATCCTCGACCTGAATGTGCGGGCGATGATGCAGCTGACACGGCTGGTGCTGCCGGGAATGCGCGCGCGCAATCGTGGGCACGTGTTCCTGACCGGTTCCTGCGCCGGGCTCTGGCCGATGGCGGGCTCTGCGCCCTACGCCGCCAGCAAGGCAGCCGTCTCGCAGTTCCTTAACATCCTGCGTCTCGACACACTGGGCACGAAAATTCGCTGGACCGAGATCGTGCCGGGACGCGTCGAAACAGAGATTTTCGGCCTTGCCATGGGCGACGCCGAAGCCGCGCGCAAAGCGTTCCTGGAGGGGAAGGAGGCCCTCCAGCCAACGGACATCGCGGAGAGTATCGGATTTGCGCTTTCACTGCCCGACCGCGCCACGCTGGCGCGGATGGAAATCTACCCAACCCGGCAGGCCGTCGGCGGCTTTGCCTACGCCGACTGAGCCATAGCCAACGCCACTCAAGCCGGGACAACCCAACAGGAGACCTCCTTCATGGAAATCAACAGACGCCTCTTCACCCTTGGCCTCGGGTCCGCGGTCGCATGGCCCGCGCTTGGTGGCCTGACCACCGCCGCCTACGCGCAATCGCCCGTCATGGGCGGCACCCTGCGCATCATCCTGTCCGAACCCGTCGGACTGGTCAGCGCCGTCAGCTCGCAGGGCCCGATCGCGCAGATCTCGCCCAAGATATTCGACGGGCTCGTCGAGTACGACCTCGACATGAACCCGCAGCCGCAGATGGCGACCTCGGTCGAGATGTCGGACGACGCGCAAACCATGACCGTCGTCCTGCGCGAGGGCCTGACGTGGCACGACGGAGAGCCCATCACCTCGGCCGACGTTGCCTTCTCAGCCATGGAGGTGTGGAGCCAGTTCCACCCACGCGGCCGGTCGACCTATGCCGCGCTGACCGAGGTGGAAACGCCAGACGAGCTGACCGCGATTTTCAAGTTCTCAAAGCCCTCTGCCTTCGTGATGAACGCGCTCAACGCCTCGGAAGCCCAGGTGGTGCCGAAGCACATTTACGAAGGCACCGACATCCTGACCAACCCGAACAACCTCGCCCCAGTCGGATCGGGCCCGTTCAAGTTCGTCGAATGGCAGCAGGGCGAGTACATCTTGCTGGAAAAGAACGAAAACTACTGGAAGGAAGACGAGCCCTACCTTGACCAGATCGTCGTTCTGCTGATCGCCGACAGCGCTTCGCGCGCGATCGCCTTCGAGGCGCAGGAAGTCGAAGCCGCAGGGGCGATCCCCGTGTCGCTGGCCGACGCCCGCCGTCTGGAAGAACTGCCGTTCATCGAGATCCCGGAAAGCGGATACGAAGCCTACGGCAACAACAACTTCATGGAAGTGAATGTGCGCCGCGAATACCTGGCGGATCCCAAGGTGCGGCAGGCGATCCTGCACGCGCTGGATCGCGAGGCGATGATCAAGAACGTCTACTTCGAGTTCGGCAAGGTCGCTACGGGTCCGGTGCCCAGCACCATCTCGACCTACTACACAGCCGACGTGCCGACCTACGAGTTCGACACCGAGAAGGCGATCAGCCTGCTGGAAGAGGCCGGTTTCACCCCGGACGGCAGCGGCGTGCGGCTGAACCTGACGCTGGATCCGCTTCCCTACGGCCCGATCTATCCGACCGTCGCCGCGTCCATCAAGCAGCAGCTTGCCGTCGTTGGGATCGAGGTGACGATCCGGTCCGCCGATGCCGCGACCTATTACCAGCGGGTGTACGGCGAGGGGAATGACTTTGACCTGACGATCACCGGCGCCTCGGCGCTGACCGATCCGACGATCGGGGTGCAAAGGTTCTTCTGGTCGAAGAACATCATTGCGGGCGTGCCGTTCTCGAACGCGTCGGGCTATGCCGATCCCGAGATGGACGAGATTCTTGAAAGCGCCGCGGCCGAGCCTGATCCCGCGAAACGCATCGAGCTGTTCCACAAGTTCCAGGTCAAAGCCGCGACGGATCTGCCGATCCTGCCGATCAACGACATGCCGTACTTCGCTGTGAAGAACACCCGGCTGCAGAACTCCGAAGTCAGCCCCTATGGCTTCGGTGGCAGCTTCTCGACCGCCTATCTGGCGGAGTGATCCCTTTGGCCGGGGCGTCAATGACGGGCGCCCCGGCTCATCAAACCCTCACACTTTGGGCGCATTGAGCAACAAACCATGCCAAGCTACGCCAGTTTTCTGATCCGTAGACTGTTCCAGTCCTTCCTGATCGTCGTCGGCATCGTGATCATCAACTTCGTCGTGCTGAACATTCCGCCCGGCGATATGGCCGACGTGATGGCGGGCACCGCCGGTGGCGGCGATCCCGGCTATGCCGACGCGCTTCGGGAAGAATTTGGGTTGGACGAACCGATCACGATCCAGTTCGTCAACTACATGACCAGTCTTCTGAGGCTGGACCTCGGATACTCGTTCACCCGCAATATGCCTGTGATGCAGGCCATCATGGACAGGCTCGGCGCGACGCTTCTGCTGATGAGCACGGCGATCCTGCTGGCCTTCGTGCTGGGCGTGCTGATGGGCATGATCGCCGGAAAGAATGCCGGCAAGCCGCTGGACGCCGTAATCTCGGTGCTGGCACTGATCGGTTACGCCACGCCGCTGTTCTGGCTGGGCCTGCTGCTGATCCTGCTGTTCACCATCAATCTTGGCTGGCTGCCATCGGGCGGCATGAAGACGATCGGGATGCGCGGACCGTGGTGGCAGCAGTGGCTGGACATCGGCGAACACCTGATCCTGCCGGCCTTCACCCTTGCCGTCTTCTACCTCGCCATCTTCGCCCGGCTGATGCGGTCCTCGGTGATCGAGGTCGCGGGCCAGGACTTCGTTCGCACCGCCCGTGCCAAGGGCATGACCGAAGGCCGGGTTTACCTGCGCCACGTCACCGCGAACGCCATGCTGCCGGTTCTAACCATGCTCGGCCTGCAGATCGGCGGGATGCTGGGCGGCTCGGTGGTGGTCGAGACGATCTTCTCGTGGCCGGGCCTCGGACGCATGACCTATGACGCCATCTTCGCCCGTGACGTGAACCTGCTGCTGGGCGTGTTGTTCATGTCGTCGGTCTGTGTGGTCGTCACCAACCTTCTCGTCGACCTGCTTTACAGCTGGATCGACCCGCGGATCGGACTGAACGGATGACAGACGCTGCCGTTACCGTCGCCACCGAGACACCGCTGCGCCGCCGAAAGCGCCCCCGCGCGGTCTTCATCAGTGGCATCGCCATGCTTGCGCTCATCGCGCTTGCGGCGCTCACCGCCGGCCTGTTCTGGCCCGCCGGTCCCTGGGTCGCCGCGGGGGAGCCTTACACCCCTCCGATGACGGCGCCGGGTCTGCCGCTGGGCACCGACGTGCTGGGCCGGGACGTGGCCGCCATGCTGGCCTACGGTGCGCGGGTTTCGATGCTGATCGGCATCGCCTCGACCCTTGCCGCGGCGATCCTCGGTATCGTGATCGGCGCCACCGCGGGCTATGCGCGCGGCTGGGTGGACGATGCACTGATGCGCTTCACCGAGGTGTTCCAGACGATCCCCAGCTTCATGTTCGTCATCGTTCTGGTGGTCATCTTCACTCCGACAATCGCGACCATCACGCTGGCCATCGCCGTCGTGTCATGGCCGCCGGTGGCGCGGCTGGTCCGGGCGGAGTTCCTGAGCCTTAGTTCGCGCGAGTTCGTGCAGTCCTGCCGACTGATCGGCATGCACCCCGCGCGGATCGTCTTCGCCGAGATCCTGCCGAACTGCTTCTCATCGGTGATCGTTGTCTCGTCGGTCATGGTCGCGACCGCCGTCCTGGTCGAGGCGGGCCTGTCCTTCCTCGGGCTCGGCGACCCCAACACCGCCTCATGGGGCGGTATGGTGGCGAACGGCAAGGCCGTGATCCGCTCTTCTCCCTACCTCTCGATCATTCCGGGCTTCGCGATCTTCGTGCTGGTGCTTTGCATCAACGTGGTCGGCGAAGGGCTGAACGACCGCCTGAACCCCCGGATGCGCAACTGATGATTTTCCGCGAAAGGAACCGAACATGAGCGACGCGCTTGCGAAACTGGAAGCCCGGCTCGCCTGGGAGCGGGAGACGATGGCCTATCCCGACCGCGTCTGGCCGGTAAAGTATACTACCACCGAAGGCTTGCCGGTTTTGGACGTGGCGGTGATCGGCGCTGGCCTTGCCGGGCTTGCGGTGTCGGTCCGGCTCAAGCGGATGGGAATCGAGAACTTCACGGTTCTGGACGAGAACCCGGCGGGTTTCGAAGGCCCTTGGGTCACCTATGCCCGAATGCACACGCTGCGTACCGAGAAACGTCTGCATGGTCCGGACGGCGGCTTTCCCTCTGCCACCTTCCGCGCATGGTACGAGGCATTGAATGGCGCCGGCGCATATGAGGAACTGGGGCTGATCCCCAAGGATCAGTGGATGGACTACCTGCGTTGGGTGCGTAAAGCCTTCGACGTTCCGGTCCGCAACGAGACCCGCGTGCTGGATGTCCTGCCGCATGAGATGGGCCTGCAACTGGAAATCCAGACGCCCGAGGGCAAGCAGACTATTGTCGCGCGCAAGGTTGTCTCAGCCACCGGACTGGTTGGGGCGGGCGGGCCGCGCATGCCCTTCGACATGTCGGGCATCGACCCCTCCAAGTGGAAGCACAGCAGCGAAATTTTCGATTTCGAGCAGTTGCGCGGCAAGCGAGTGGCGGTACTGGGCGGCAACGCCTCCGCGCTGGACAATGCCGCCACTGCGCTTGACCATGGCGCGGCGAGCGTCGCGCAGTACGTACGCCGCCCTGTTCACCCGGAACGCAACAACCTGCGGTTCCTCGAATTCGCTGGGATGTTCCGTAGCTTCCCGCTGATGGACGACCAACAACGACTGCGTGTGGTGCGCAAGAACCTCGAGACTTCGGTTCCGCCTCCGCTGTGGTCGATCGAGCGCTGCGAGGCCTTCGACAACTTCCGCTTCCACATGGCGACTGGTTGGACTGGGTTCGAAGAGGCGGCGGACGGCTCGCTGGTGATCACCACCACCAAGGGCGAGAAGCACGAGGCCGATTTCCTGATCTTCGGTACCGGCTTCGAGTCCGATCTTGCAAAGGTCGACTACCTCTCCAGCCTGCGCGACGACATCCTGCTGTGGAGCGACGTGGCCGATCTTGAAGACACGTCCATCGATCGCGCGATCGGGCGGCACCCGTACCTTGGACCGAACCTTGAATGCCGTGGCCGGACGCCCGAGGCGGACCGGGTGCTGAGCAACCTTATCCTTCCAAACAACGCGTCGCTGGTCAGCGTCGGTCCCGGTTACACAGGTATGAATGGCTGCGCTTTCACCAGCCACCGCGTGGTCGAGGGCATCGTGCAGGCGCTCTACCTCGCCGACGCCGATACATACATCACCCAGCTTGAGGGCTTCGAACATTCGGAGTTCACGGGCCAGTCCAACCTCACCCCGGTAGAGGCATGATGGCGAACGACCCACTTCTTTCAATCAAGCGTCTGAGCGTGCAACTGCCCGAGGGCGGCGACCGCACGCTGGCACTGCGGGACGTGTCCATCGATGTGGCGCGGAACGAAATCGTTTGCGTCGTTGGTGAAAGCGGATCGGGCAAGTCGATGACGGCGAGCACCGTCATGGGCCTTCTGCCACCTAGCGTGCGCGTCGCGGCCGGGACCGTCGAGCTTGACGGGCAGAACCTGCTGAAGTTGAAGCCCGAGCAGATGCGAAAGGTCCGGGGGCCTCGGATCGGGATGATTTTTCAGGAGCCGATGACGGCACTGAATCCGCTGCAAAGGATCGGGACGCAGATCTCGGAAATGTTCCAGCTGCATAGCAAAATGAGCCGGGCGGCACAAAAGGCGAAAGCCATCGAGCTTCTCCAAGCCGTTCACATCCCGGACCCGGCCAAGGCCTACACCGCCTATCCGCACGAACTGTCGGGCGGGCAGCGCCAGAGGGCGATGATCGCGATGGCGATGGCGCTGGATCCGGACCTTCTGATTGCGGACGAACCGACGACCGCGCTGGACGTGACCACGCAGGCTCAGATCCTCAAGCTGATCCGCGAACTGCAACAGCGCAATGGCACTGGCGTCCTGTTCATCACCCACGACTTCGGCGTGGTGGCGGACATCGCTGACCGTGTCGTGGTCTTGAAGCATGGCAACGTGGTCGAGCAAGGGACCGGCGCCGAAGTGCTGGGCAATCCGCAGCACGATTACACCCGCTCACTGATCGACGCCGTGCCCCGGATGGAGCCGCCGGCCTATACGCCGCCTCCCACCGACAAAAAGGCGTTGCAGGTCAAGGATCTGGTCAAGACTTTCGGCAGCGCCGGGCTGTTCGGAAATGGCCGCGTCGTCCACGCGTTGCGCAGTGTCAGTTTCGACCTTCCCAAGGGCCGGACGCTGGGCATCGTCGGGGAAAGCGGCTCGGGCAAGTCGACCATGGCCCGCGCGCTGGTGCGGCTCACCGATCCTGACAGCGGCAAGGTGCTGCTGGACGATCTCGACTTCACCGCCTTGTCGCGGCCGGAGCTTCGCCAGAAGGCGGGGCTGGTGCAGATGGTCTTCCAAGACCCCTATGCCTCGCTCAACCCGCGCCGCAAGGTGGGCGACCTGATCGCGCAGCCGATGACCGTACACGGCAAACCTCGGGCTGAGGCTATGGAACGCGTTGAGGAGCTGCTGAAGCTCGTGGGGCTGGATGCCAAGGCGATGGACCGCTTCCCGCACGAGTTCTCGGGCGGCCAGCGGCAGCGCATCGGCATCGCACGGGCGCTGGCGCTCGATCCCAAGATCCTCGTCGCGGACGAGGCAGTGTCGGCGCTGGACGTCTCGATCCAAGCACAGGTGCTGCAACTGTTCCGCAGGCTGCGGGACGAGCTGGGTCTGTCGATGGTGTTCATCACCCACGATCTGCGAGTCACCGCGCAAGTCTGCGACGAGGTCGCGGTGATGAAGGAAGGCGAGGTTGTGGAATACGGCCCGACCGCCCGGATCTTCGCGGACCCGCAACACGATTATACCCGGCTGTTGCTGTCTTCGGCGCCGGGTCACCTGGGGCTGAAGGGGGCGACACCGCTCGCCGACGCCCCGGCCGTTTGAACGCAACGACAGGAACAGGACCAAATGACAGGAAAACAGGACGGACGGGTCGCGCTCATCACGGGCGGGAACCGCGGGATCGGTGCGGCCATCGCACGGCGGCTGTCGTCGGAAGGCGCCATCGTGGTGATCACCCACGCACGGGCGGAATCGGCCGGACAGGCGAAGGATCTGGCCGAGGAACTGGGCGCGTCCGAGGGCAGGGCGCTGGCGCTTCAACTGGACTCGGCGGATGCAGAGGCGGTCGTGGCGACGATCGACAAGGTGGCCGAGACCTTTGGTCGGTTCGACATCCTTGTCAGCAACGCGCCGGTAGGCGACCAGTCGTTGGCGAAGGACGTCGATCTTGAAGTGCTTGAACGGGCGATGGCCGTGAACATCCGTGCGCCCTTCGTGGGCGCTCAGGCCGCCGCGCGTCAAATGACGAAGGGCGGGCGGATCATCTCGATCGGCACCACCAACGCCGTGCGGGTGCCGCGCAAATGCCGCTCCGTATACGCCACGACAAAAGCGGCGCTTGTCGGCATGACCAAGGCCATGGCGCATGACTACGCCGAAGATGGCATCACGGTGAATCTCGTGAACCCCGGTCCAACCAAGACCAACATGCTGGGCGACTACGACTCTCCCCGCGTGAAGCAGATGCTGACCTTCTGCGCGATCAAGGAACTGGCCGAGCCGGAGGACATCGCCGGCATGGTAGAATTCGTCGCGCGCGAGGAAGCTTGGTTCATTACCGGATCGGTGATCGCGGTCGACGGCGGGTACACAGCCTGACGGCGTTGGCGCGAGGTTAGATGATCTCTGGCCGGTACCATCGGCTGGCCAGAGACTGGCGTGCGCGAATGACCGAGCCAAGGACAGGACATTTCAGGGGAACGTCGCTCATGGCCGGGCTGGGGGCTGGGTAGCGTTCCGGATTAAGGTTCGCAGGCCTCTCGGGGGCATACCAGATTGGCCTACTTTGTTAGACTGACATACGCCGACCGGTCGTCTACACCGTGCCTTGCAATGCCTTTTTCCTTCCGGAAAGAACACTTGAGGCCTCCTCAAAACAGGTGGCGCCAAGAGGGGCGAACCAGACTGATTGCGCTGACACTACGCAAAATTTGAAGCACGCATTCGCACCCTCAACCCATCTTACCCATCGCCCCCCAAGTGGTCTGCGACCAAAAGCTTCGTCGCTACCAGCGATTTTTGGACCAGTGCTCGAACGCCCGTCTTCTGAACGATCTGCATGTTCGTCACCTCGACGGAGATGGGGATGTCGGCAGGCAGGCGTGTGACGATCGACGCCAGATCGATCCCGCCCTCGCCGGGTACAAGTCGTGCCGTCCGCCCCAAGGTCATCATCGCGACGCCCGAGGGGTCGTATGGGACGGGGCCATCGCAAATCTGGACATAGTTCATCAGTTCGCGGGGAATGGCGGCGATCTCGTCGAGCGTACTGTCGGACCTGTCGAAATGCAGGCAGTCGAACAGGATCGCTGCCGCCGGATGAGACGCAGCCTCGACCAATTCCCGCGCATCGGCGATGTTGCGGATGCCCGTCCACGGCATGAATTCAAGATCGGCTGTCAGCCCGTGGTCCCAAACCATTTCGCACAGGCGGCCATAGGTCTCGGTGATCCTTGCGCGGTTCGTATCGTCGCCCGCAACAAGGATGTGCCGGGCGCCAAGGGCCTGAATCCGTTCGAGAAACGGTTTGAACCGTTCAAGCTCGGTGTCCGCGTCGAGCCGGATCATTTCGGCGTCCGACATGGTGAGGCCGGTGTCCGCCAGCGCCGATTTCACCCGCATGAACAGGTCGTCGTCTGTCAGGATCGGCGGCGGTTTGTCCCCCGGACCCGCTGGCAAGAGCCGATAGCTGATCTGGTCGAACCCGAGGTCTGCGGCCAGTTCGGTGGCGGCGACGGGATCGAGCCCGTTCGCCGTCAGATAGGCCATTGAGTAGCTGCGGCTCATGGCGTCACTTCATCGGGGAGAAGGCCATCGGCATGGCCACGGTGGACGTCATGTCCGGAGACAGCCAATCGGGTCCGCCCTTCGGTGGCCATTTCCCATCGGCGACCGACTGCCCGCGCGCGTCCGAGCGTGCCTCAAGCGAGGCGTAGGGCCAGATCTGCGTCAGCCGTGGAGAGCCATCGACGCCATACATGGCAATTGCGCATTTGGAGTACACGTCGCGGTCGGGCAGGGCGGTTTTCCATTTTTCCATGGTCGGCATCAACCCGTTGAGCTTCATCTTGTAGGTGCGCAGTTCGTAGACCGGGCCAAGCGGGCCGGTCGCCACCGGGCCCATGAAATCCAGCGGTCGGTAGCTTTCGACATCGTAGTTGATGAGAAGCTCCATGCAGCCGAAAGGGTTGTCGGATCGGGCCAGCCTCTCGCGCTCGTCCAGCATTTCCTCGGCACTTTCGTAGCTGCGCAGAAGGTAGACTTCGTTGAGCGACCCAATGTCGGCAAACCATGCGCCAAGCAAGTCACCCGCGCCCTTCGTCGTCCAGTTCTCGATCCCGGCAGCGGCTTTGCCCGCGCCGAAAATCTCGGTCTTGAGAGTGGAAATTTCATAGAACATCGGTGTCTTCCTCCTTGATTGCAGAGATCCCGGTGACGGGGAGCCCCGCCAAAACGCGCCCCGCGATGTATCCGAATGTCATGGCGGGTCCCAAAGTGATCCCGCCGGACGGGTAGTTGCCGCCCATGATAGAGGCGGCGTCGTTGCCCGTTGCGAACAGCCCCGCGATGGGTGTGCCGGTCTCGGACAGGACACGCGCGCAGGCATCCGTCCGCAGGCCCGCGAAGGTTCCGAGGCTGCCGGGGAGCACTTTGAGTGCATAGAATGGCGCGCGCTCAAGTGGCGCCAGCGCGGGGTTGGGCTTGTGGCCCGCATCGCCCTGAATGCGGTTATACGCGGATGCCCCGCGCCCGAATTGGGGGTCCTCGCCCTGACGCGCGCCATCGTTGAAGCGCGCAACCGTGTCTTCGAGGTCTTGAGGTGGCAGACCAATCCGGCGCGCAAGTTCCGCGAGCGATGAGGCGCGTTTGAGATAGCCCGACCGGATATGCACTGCATCGGGAAAGGGAAACGGCTTGACCGCGCCCATCCCGAACCGCCGCCGCGCCTTGGCATCCGCGATAATCCACGCGTGATCGGCTCCGCTGGCAAAAAGTGCCGACATGAAGTCGTGGTAGCTGTCGGCCTCGTTTACGAACCGTTGCCCGTCCGGTCCAACTGCGATGATCCCAGGCTTTGCACGTTCGATGAGGTGCGGGAACCGGGCCACCGTGCCGTCCTTCATCGGCAAAAGGGAGACGGGGGCCCAGGCGCCGGGGTTCACGTAGTCCTGCGAGATCCCGGCACCGATCGCCTCGGCCAGTCTCAGGCCGTCGCCCGTGTTCTCGGGCGGCGCCGCTGAATGATGTTCCGCGCCGGTTGGCGCGTGTTCGAACATCTCGGCAATGCGGGCGCGATCATGGGGAAATCCGCCTGCCGCAAGGACCACGCCCTTTCGTGTGTGTATCGTTCGACCGGCGACGATTGCGCCGGTGACCTGACGATCCTCGGCGAGCAGGCGGGTAACGGCGGCATCGGTTCTGACGGTCACGCCAAGATCCAGTGCGCCATGCAAAAGCCGCGCGACGAGGGCGTTTCCGTTCGCAAGTTGCGCAGAGCGGCCGCGGGTTACAAGGTCGTAGGCATGGCGAGCAAGGCGCCTCAGGACGTGCATCGCGTTGGCAGGCGAGCGATACCAGTTGAAGAACGCCGCCATGTCCTTGCCCGACACCAGGGCCATCCCTGCGATCGTCGTTGGACCTAGTGGCGGACGGATGCGATCGGCCCATGCCCCAAGCTTCCGCGCATCGTAGGGCGCGACCGAGACCGAGCGCCCGCCGCTGCACGCGCCTGGACTGTCGTGAAAATCGGGTATGTGGTTGCCGTCGATCCACTCGACTGCGGAAATGTCCTGAAAGAACCCGACCATTTCGGGTCCGTTCTCAAGGAAGGCCATGACCCGTGGATCGCGCACATGGTTGCCGATTTCATGGCTAAGATAGTCCAGTGGGCCGTCGATGGGTTCGACGATGCCCGCGGCGACGGCGAGCGGATTGCGTGGCACCCAGAGCCAGCCGCCGGACCACGCGGTCGTTCCGCCGATTTGCGGTGTTTTCTCTGCGACGATCACGTCCAATCCCGCATGCGCTGCGGTCAGGGCTGCAGACAGCCCTCCGGCACCAGAGCCCACGATGAGAACGTCGCAGGTTTCGGTCATGGAGCGTCTTTGTCCTGTGCCAAGCCTGCAAAGAAATGAGACGCTGGCGCTGCGGTGCCGATGTCCTGCGCGGCCTCGAAAAGCGACGGCGCAAGCTCTTCCATCCGTGCGAGCGGCACGCGCACCGCTGGCCCGGCGATCGACAGGCAGCCAAGCACGCGCCCGTCTGCCACGCCGCCTGCGCGAATGGCGCAGGCCATGGCGCCCATGCCGTCGATGTAAGAGTTCACAGCCACCGAGTATCCGCGCTTTCGCGTCTCGGTAATTGCGTCCATCAGTTCCGCAATCGTGGCCGGTCCACCGGGCGCATTGGCCTGATCCGGCAGGGCGAGGCCTGTCTTGCCGACAAGGGCGAGGATTTCGTCGTCACGCATCGTGGCAAGCAGGGCCTGGCCGCCTGCGGTCGAGGCCGGATGCACTTGCATCCCTTGTTCGCGTCCCGGATCGTAGCGTAGGCCGACCGTTGCGCCCTGCGCCACCGCGACCCATGTCAGGCCCCGCTCGTCGAGAACCGACAGGCGCACGAGTTCACCGGAAATCTGCGCCAAACGGTCGAGGATCGGCTGCGCGATATCCGTCACGCCGGACCGCCCGAGAAACCCAAGGCCAAGGGCGGCCAACCGGATCGTCAGCGTGTAATCACCCTGATCGCGCTCTTGGCGGACGTATCCAAGGCGCGCGAGTTCGCGCAGCGTCCGGTGGACGCCTGACACGGGGATATCCAGGGTTTTCGCGATACTCGAAACCTGCATTCCGCGCGGGTGTTCGACCATGAGTTCGAGGATCGCGAGAGATTTTTCGAGAACGCTCGACATGTCAGGCAAGCTCCGCGTGCAAGGCTTCGTTGGGGTCGACTTGGCCATGCGCGGCCACACCAGAATTGATCAGCGTCCCCATCAGGGTCGGTCCGATCGGTCCCGCGCCGGGTGTGGCGATCCGCACGTCAGTCATTTTCCCCCCCAATTCAATAGGGCTCACATTAGGTGGCGCAGGCCGAAAATGGAAGAAGTTTTAAAACTTGAAAGAGTTTCCATTTTTGTGCAACGCTAGGTCAAGCTGGCCGGCGAGGAGGATTCGATGGCCAGTGCTGGGGGACGCACGGATGGCTCATCGAGAGATATTTGACGTGGTGGTTGTCGGAGCCGGGGCGGGAGGCTTGGCTGCCGCGACGTTCGCCGCGCTCGAAGGGGCAAAGACCCTTCTGATCGAAAGCACCGAGTATGTTGGCGGAACGACAGCGTTTTCCGCAGGAACGACATGGGTGCCGAATACGCGGTTGGCGAAAACGGTCGACGCGGTGGATAGCCCGGAGAGGGTGCTGCGGTATCTCGACAACGCCGTTGGCAATCGCAGCCCGCGCGCGATGCGGGAAGCGTTCGTC
Source organism: Maritimibacter sp. (assembly GCA_017792445.1). Classification (GTDB taxonomy): domain Bacteria; phylum Pseudomonadota; class Alphaproteobacteria; order Rhodobacterales; family Rhodobacteraceae; genus Psychromarinibacter. The sequence goes on along the minus strand of CP051232.1, from coordinate 4,601,704 downwards.
GAAAACGGTCCACGTGCAATTCACACCTTGATGGACCGGACGGTGGCGCAGTTTCGCGCGCGTCCGCATCATCCGGACTACCTGTATGAGTTGGAAGGCTCGACCGCAAAGGGCCGGGCGCTTGAGCCGGAACCATTCCGCGCCGACGCGCTTGGGCGTGATCTGCAAATGATCCGTCCCGCTATCCCCGAGTTTACCATTCTCGGTGGGCTGCAAGTGGACCGTGACGACATCAACCACCTGCTTTCCATGGGCAAGTCGACGAAATCGCTGGCCCATGCGGTGAAGTTGATCGGCACCTTCATGGTCGACAAGCTGCGCTATGGCCGGTCCGCGCGTCTTGTGATGGGCAACGCGCTTGTCGGGCGCTTGTTGATGGCCGCCAGGACCGCCGGTGTCGACGTGCGTGTAAAGACCAAGGTCTCTACGCTTGAACCGGAAGGGGACGGCCAGCTGTTGACGCTTGAGGGCGGCGATCAGATTCTGGCGTCAGGCGGCGTGATCCTTGCAACCGGCGGTTTCGGCCGTCACCCGACCCGCCGCGCCGAAATGCTGCCCGAGCCGCTGGCACCGCACAGCCCGACAGCCCCCGGCCATACCGGCGCGATGCATGACTTGGTTCTGGCTCAAGGCGCGCGCTATGGCGAAGGCGCGGCGTCGAACGTGTTCTGGGCTCCCATGTCGACGCGCAAGCGGGGCGATGGCAGCTGGGCGGTGTTCCCGCATTTCGTCTTTGACCGGTCCAAGCCCGGGATCATCGCTGTCGACAAACGGGGCGAGCGGTTCACCAACGAGGCGCGCAGCTACCATGAGTTCGGCCTTGCGCAATATGCGACCGGTACGATCCCGGCCTATCTCGTCACCGATGCCGAAGGTCTGCGGAAGTACGGGCTGGGCATGGTGCGACCCGGCGCGCGGGGTGCGAAGGCGCTGATCGCGGATGGGTATCTCAAGGAAGCGCCGACACTGCGCGCGCTTGCCGCGACCTTGGGTATCTCTGCCGATGGATTGGCCGCGACGGTCACGAAGGTGAATGGCTTCGCCGAGACCGGCAAGGACATGGATTTCAACCGTGGCGAAACTGTCTACGAATGTGCCAATGGCGATGCGACCCACGGGCCGAACCCGACGCTTGGATCCATCGGCACCGCACCGTTCTACGCGGTAGCGGTTACGCCGGGCGATATCGGAGCGGCCACCGGACTTGCCTGTGACGAGCGCGCGCGGCTGATCGACGGAGACAACCAGCCGATCCCGGGGCTTTATGCCTGTGGCAACGACATGCAATCGATCATGGGGGGCGTCTATCCGGGCCCCGGCATCACCATCGGTCCCGCCATCACTTTTGCCTATATCGCCGCGCGAGACGCGGTCGCGCGGGCGCGAGGTGGCCATGCGGAAAAAGCGGCGTGAGCATCATGGCGCAAACGAATTGTCCAATCATTGATGCCTTTGGTCCATTTTCAAACTCTGCCCAACTGGGCTCTAGTTTGACGCAAGGGAGAGATGGTCCAATGCGTCTGGGCCATCGTGGAGCGCGAAGAGGAGCGTTGTCGCACGAATGGGGCATCACGACGGAAATGTGCAACCGGATCGCGAGACCCTCGATGGAAGCGCGGTCATGACGAGCGAGCTCAACGGCGAGACGCAGGTCGTCTTCATCTTTGGCGACCCGATCGCTCAGGTGAAGTCACCCGCACTGCTGACCGCCCGTTTCGCCGCCCGCGGGATCAATGCCGTCTGTGTGCCCGGGCACGTCACGCCCGCCGATGTCCCGGCTTTCATGGACGGCCTGAAAGCCACGCGGAATGCGCCCGGTCTTGTGATCACCGTGCCGCACAAACAAGCCTCGATGGCCTATTGCGACCACCTGACCGAGCGCGCGCGCTACGCGCAATCGGTGAACGTCATTCGAAAAACCGACGTTGGTTGGGTCGGCAGCAATACCGATGGGCAGGGCTATGTGCGCGGCATCGAAAAGGCGGGTGGGGTCATTGAAGGCAGCCGCGTTCTGCTGGTTGGCGTCGGCGGTGCCGGTGCGGCGATCGCCTATGAATTCCTGGCCAGCGGTGCCGCGCATCTTGCGATCCACGAGATCGACGCAGACCGCCGTGACGGGGTGATCGAGCGGCTTGAGGGCCGCTTCCCCGGTCGGATTTCGATCGGTTCCGCCGATCCCACCGGGTTCGACATCGTCGCCAATGCAACGCCGCTCGGGATGCGCACGGACGACCCGCTGCCGGTACTGATCGAGAGAATGACGGCCACGCAATTCGCGGCTTGTCCAATAACCAAACCCGCCCGTTCGCCCTTTATCGAGGCGGCGGCGGCACTGGGATGTCAGACCATGCCGGGGCTCGGCATGTTTCAGGCGCAAGAGGAGCTTCTGGTAGACGCTCTTCTGACACTCGAAGCGGATTGAGTTCGCTACTTAAGGGAGGAGACAAGGAAATGATCCGGAGACTAGCAGCAACGACTTTGACCTGCATGGCGCTCACCGCGCCCGCCGCGATGGCGGATGTGGTGCTTGCCGACGTGGCAGAGCTTTCAGGCGCCGGAGCGGCCGCCGGTGCCGTTTGGCACGATGGGGTCAAAATGGCCGTGGAAGAGATCAACGCGTCGGGCGGTATCCTGGGGGAGATGATCGACCTGAAGGAATACGACAGTCAGACCGACCCGCAAAACAGCCGCGCCATGGTGCAAAAGGCCATCGACGAGGGCGCCTACGTTTTGCTCGGCACGGTCTATTCGTCCTCGACCGTCGTGAACATGCTGGTCGCGCAGCAAAACGGTGTGCCGCAGCTGACGGGCTCCGAAAGCCCGACGATCACCGCCAAGGGCAACCCCTATATCTTCCGCACCGCCTTTGGCGCGCAAAAGGGCCTGCCCAAACTGGTAAGCTACCTCAAGGACGGACTGGGCGCCGAAAAGATCGCCGTGGTCTGGGCCAACACAGAGTTCGGCAAGGGCGGCTATGACGCCTTCATGAGCATCGCGGACGAGCAGGGGCTGGAGATCGTCGCCGATGTCTCGACCGAGCAGGGCCAGGTCGATTTTGCCGCTGACGTCACCAAGGTCAAAGGCTCGGGCGCCGACGCGGTCTTTGTCTACCTGACCGAAGAAGAAAGCGCGCGCTTCTTGATCGAGGCTGAAAAGCAGGGCCTGGAGCTGCCGCTTGGCGGTGACACGGTGCTGGTGTCGCAGAAGGTGATCGACCTCGCTGGCGGCGCGGCCGATGGCGCCTTTGGCCATGTCGGCCTTTCCGCCGAGGCGCCTGTGCCCGCCATTCAAGAGATGGCCGCAAGGTTCCAAGAGATCTACGGCTACAGCGCCGATCACAATGCGATCAAGGGCTATATCGGCGTGTATGTCGTCAAGTATGTGACCGAGCAGATCGGCGAATTTGACCGCGAGAAGTTCGCCGAAACCCTGCATGGCCTCTGCCTGTCCGCCGCCGATTATCCCGGCGTGCTGATGGACGTCTGCTGGGACGAAACCGGTGAGATGAGCCGCGAAAGCTTCTTGGTCGAAGTGGTCGACGGGTCTCAGGAAATCACCGAAAGCCTGCCCGCAAACTAATCGGCGCGGCATAGGTGTGCGACGGCGGCATGGGGCTGGCCGCCGCACACCACCCCAAAACCCAATAACACCGAATCTCAACAAGCAAGCGGGAGGCGCGGAGCCTTGTCCGAATTCATTCAACTCATCGTGTCGGGCCTGTCGACCGGATCGATATACGCGTTGGCTGCGGTTGGGTTCACCCTGCTCTGGCAAGCCTCGCAAACGATCAACTTCGCGCAGGGCGAGTTCGTGATGGTGCCTGCATTCTTCGTGCTGGTGCTGACGGTCAAAATGGGACTGCCGGTCTGGCTGGCGATGCCGTTGGCGGTGATCTTGGCGGTCTTGATCCTGGGCGCGCTGTTCAAGCGGTTGATCGTGGAACCGATGTTCCGGCACGGGACGATCCCGCTGGTGATTGCAACCATTGCCCTTGGCATTCTGCTGAAGGAAATGGTGAAGGAATTCTACTCTCCGCTGGGGCAGCCCTTTCCAAGCTTGTTTCCGCAAACGGTGCTGAAGATCGGCAATGCCTCGATCTCGGTGCCTGATATCGCCAATCTTATCATAGCGATGGGCACCATTTTCGCCTTGCAGCTTTTCCTGTCCGGTACCCGTACGGGCCGCTCGATGCAGGCGACTGCGCAAAACCCGGATGTGGCTCAGATCCTCGGCGTCGATATCAAGCGGATGGTGCTTTATACCTTCTTGATCAATGGAGCACTGGCGGCGATCGCCTCGATCCTGATCACCCCGATCTATCTGGCGAAATTCTCCAATGGCGAGACCTTGGGCCTCGTCGCCTTCATTGCCGCCATCGTCGGTGGCTTCAACCAGATACGCGGCGCCTTGGTGGGCGGCCTGCTGCTGGGTGTGATCGACAACCTGTCGGCGGCCTATTTCTCGTCCGAGTACAGGCAGGCGCTGCCGATGCTGTTGCTGATCGTCATCATCTTGGTGAGGCCGCAGGGCCTGTTGGGCACCGCAGAGGGGCGCACGGTATGACAACGAAAATGGTACGGATCCTGTTTCCGCTTGCCGCCTTGGCTCTCTTGGTTCTGATACCCTTGGGGCAGGGGAATTATATCATCTACGTGATGACCTCCTGGCTGATGTTCTCCATCGCGGCGATGGGCCTCAATCTGACCCTTGGCTATGCGGGGCAGATCAGTCTGGCGCAGGCCAGTTTCATGGGGATCGGCGCCTATATCACCGCGCTTCTGACACTGGCCGGTTACCATTGGGTGGTGGGCTGGGTCGCGGCGATGGGGGCTTGCTTTGGCATCGGGCTGCTGCTTGGCTATCCGGCACTCAGGGTGCAGCATCACTTTCTTGCCTTCGTGACTCTGGCCTTCAACACGCTGGTCTTTCTGGTCTTGCGCAACGAAGAGTGGCTGACCGGCGGCAACCACGGCCTTGTCGGCATGCCGCGCCCAAGCTTCTTTGGCATTTCCACCGGCAAGAACCTCGAATTCTACTATTTCGTTCTGATCCTTTTCGTGATCTCGGCAGCGGTGTTCTACTGGATCGTCAATTCGCCGTGGGGCCGCGCCTTCAAGGCGTTGCGTGAAAATCCGGTGCGCGCCGAGAGCCTGGGCGTCGACACCCGCCGCATCACCCTTCTGGCCTTTGCCATTGGCTCGGCTTTTGGCGGAGGCGCCGGGGCTATCATGTCGCCGCTGGTGCAATTCATCGAGCCGGGCTCATTTGCACTGGTCCATTCGCTGAAAATTCTGCTGATGGTCGTCGTCGGCGGGGCAGGGCTGTTCTACGGTCCGATGCTGGGCGCGGCGGTGGTGATCCTGCTGCCGGAATTCCTACGCTTCACCGAAGGCTATTACCTGATGATATACGCCGCGTTGGTGATCGTGCTGATGGTTTATTCGCCCACCGGCCTGATCGGGCTGGGCACGAAACTGTGGCAACAGATCAGGCCACAAAGCGAGGTCCGCAAGGACATGTCGAAGGGGGCGCAGCTATGAGCGATACCGTCCTTTCCGTGCGCAACATTTCAAAGTCGTTCGGCGGCATCCATGCAGTCAACGATGTCTCCTTTGACGTGGGCAAAGGCGAGGTGCTTGGGCTGATCGGGCCAAATGGGTCCGGCAAGTCGACGCTGTTCAACTGCGTCCTTGGGCAATTGCCGGCCGATGCGGGCGAGGTACAGATCCACGGGCAGCGGGTTGGCCAGATGCGGGCGTCACGATTGAACAAGCTTGGGGTTGGCCGCACCTTTCAGCAATTGTCGGTGTTCCCGCAAATGTCGGTTCTCGATAATATTATCCTGGCAGGTCAAGAGCATCACGGCTCGATGGCGTCGCGCCTCTTCGGCCCCTCGGATGCCGGTCTGACTGCCGAAGCGGACCGAATGATCCAGTTTTTCAAGCTGGAACACCTGCGCGATGAAATGGCCGGGAGCCTGTCCTACGGGCAACAAAAGCTGGTAGACGCGGCAATGGCATTCATGGCCGGTCCGTCGCTGGTGCTGCTCGACGAGCCTGCAGGCGGCGTTAACCTGACAATGCTCGCCAACCTGAAGGATCGGCTCGAGACCTATAACCGCGAGCACGGCACGACATTCGTGGTGATCGAGCACAACATGGAGTTCGTCATGACCCTGTGCACCCGGATCATCGTTCTGGCCGAAGGCGCGATCATCGCCGAGGGGACGCCGGACGAAATCCGGTCGAACCAGCAAGTCATCGACGCGTATTTGGGAGGCTGAGATGCTTGAGCTAAAGAACATCTTCGGCGGCTACGGAAAAATCACCATTCTGAACGGGACCAGTTTCAAAATTCCCGAAGCCTCCATCACGACCGTCATTGGTCCGAACGGTGCGGGCAAGTCGACCGTGTTCAAGGCCATCTTCGGCTTGTTGAACATCCATTCCGGCTCGATCCTATTGAACGGAAAGGATGTGACCGGTCTGAGCCCCAAGCAATTGATCGCGGAGGGTGTCACTTACGTGCCGCAGGGTCGCAATGTCGTGCCGCAACTGTCCGTGTACCACAACCTTGAGCTTGGCGGGATCACAGCCGCCGATCAGGGGCTGGTCAAGAAGCGCATCGAAGCGGTCATGGATCAGTTTCCCATGTTGCGAGAGTTCCGCGACCGCAAGGCCATCGAACTGTCGGGCGGGCAGCAAAAACAGCTTGAAGTGGCCCGTGCGCTGCTGCTTGACCCCAAGCTGATCCTGATCGACGAGCCGTCCATCGGGCTTTCGCCGAACCTTGTCCAAGAGGTGTTCCGCACGCTTCAGGAGTTGCGCGACCAAGGCGTGACGATCCTGATGGTCGAACAGAACGCTAAGTCGGCGCTCGCGATGTCGGATTACGGGCTGGTGCTTGAACTCGGGCAAACGCGGATGCACGACCGTGCGGACGTCCTGCTCGCGGATCCGAAAGTCGGGCATCTGTTCCTTGGCGGGCATATCGACGAGGAAGCACCGGTATGAGCACGCCTTCGGTCCTTGGTCTCAAGGATCGAACGTGAACCAACTTGGTCAGCGCCTGCCGCGTTTCAGTGGTACGAAAACGCTTGCAGAAATCGAGGCGATGTACCGCACGGCGGCCAGTGATCTCGGCATTTCCAGCGTTCGGCTTAGCGATCCGCTTTATCACGCCCGCCCGTTTCGCCATTTGCGACCGCCGCGCCGCGCGATTTGCGGATTGCTTGGTTAGGACGCGTCGCCGAAATCGCCGAACGCCGCCCAACCCGCATCGACGGATAGCGTAACGCCGGTGATGGCACTCGCGGCGGGTGAGGCGAGAAACCAGATGGCTTCCGCGATTTCTTCAGGATCGATAAGCCGCCCCTGCGGCACACGATTCTTGATGGCATCAAGATCGATGCGCCCTGCTGCGACCAATTTTTCCACGAGCGCCGTGCGGGCATAGCCCGGGGCGACCGCATTGACCCGGACGCCTGATCCGGCCCATTCGGCGGCCAGCGAGCGGGTCATCATCGCGACCCCGGCCTTGGCGGCACCATAGGCGTTGCGGCGGGGCAGGCCGACGACGCCCGCGATGGATGAGAGGTTCACGATCGCTCCGCTTCTTTGCGCGATCATGCGCCGTCCGCATTCCCGGGCCATCAGGAACGCGCCTGCGAGGTGGACGTCGAGGACTTTTCGGAATGTCTCCAGGTCCTGCTCGACAGAGGGCAAGTGGCTGTCGCCGATGCCCGCGTTGTTCACCAAGACATCGATCCGCTCCAGACCGCTCGCCAGCGCGCAGACTGCCGGCTCGTCGGTTACGTCCAATCGGTGCCCGCTATGTCCCGGCCCCAATGCCAGCGCCGCGTCCTCTGCGCCCTGAAGGTCAGCGATGATTACCCTGTATCCGCGGCTGGCAAAAAGCGCTGCAGTCGCACGCCCGATCCCGTCCGCGCCACCGGTGACAAGCACAACAGGCTTAGTCATCAGCATAGCCGGGCCGGGGGACGTGGCTCATCAACGTTTGGGCATAGCCGCCATCGACGATGACCTCTTGGCCGGAGATGTAGCTGGCGCGGTCGGAGGCAAAGAAAAGAACGGCCTCGGCAATATCCAGGGCCCTACCGATCCGGCGAAGTGGCACAACCTTTTCACGGGCGGCCCTGGTTATGGGATCGGCATAAAACGCTTCAGAGAGCGGTGTGCGGACAAGGCCCGGTGCGACGACGTTCGAGCGCACACCTCGCGGCCCCCATTCAAAGGCGAGTTGCCGGGAGAGCATCGAGACCGCCGCTTTCGACGCCGAATAGGCGTTGGAGAATGCTTGCTGGTGGTTGCCTGAAATGGAACCGACATGAACCAAAGCGCCAGACCCGCGTTCAAGCATCGCGGCCCCGAAAGCCTGTGCGCTTCGCAGATAGCCCGTGAGGTTCACATCCAGCATGGCTTGCCAAGCCGCGATGTCGACCTCGTCGAGATTGCCGGGGCTTAGGAAGGCCGCGTTGTTCACAAGCACATCGGCGGGGCCAAGCGCGGCCTCTACCTTTGCGACCGCTTCCGCGACCGATGCCGGGTCTGTCACGTCGCAGTGGATACCGAGGCCGCCGATTTCGTTGGCCGAGTCCGTCGCCGCCGCGCCATCCAGGTCAAGCAGCGCGACGTTTGCGCCCGCACCCGCGAAGGCGCTGGAAATTGCCTTGCCGATGCCGCCGCCCGCGCCGGTGACCACCGCGACCTTCCCTGTAAGGCCGAGCCAGCTCATGTGCTCATCCCAGCGAGGTATCGGCCGGTGATGTATCCGAAGGTCATCGCCGGGCCCAATGTGATCCCGGCTCCGGGATAATTTCCGCCCATGATCGAGGCGCGGTCGTTGCCGACTGCGAATAGTCCCTCAATCGTCGATCCATCCTCGCGTTTCACTTGTCCTTCGACTGTCGTCTTGAGCCCGTCGAACGTACCAAGATCGCCCATGACGATCTTGAGCGCGTAGAACGGGCCCTTTTGGATCGGCCCCACGCAGGGGTTCGGTTTGTGCTCGGGATCGGCGAGATAGCGGTTGAAACTCGTTTTGCCGCGCCCGAATTCCGGGTCCTCGCCGCGCACCGCGTCCTTGTTGTAGGTCGCGACGGTCGCCTCTAGCGCGGCGGCGTCGATGCCAGTCGCGCGGGCGAGTTCGGCGAGCGTGTTGCCCTTCTGGAGGTAGCCATTCGAAATATACTTCCCAAGTGGCACCGGCGCGGGCTTTGCGAAGCCCAGCCCGTATTTTCGGATCGTCGGATGGTCGCAGATAAGCCAGGCGGCGGTCTCTGTCTCGCCGTGGCAGGCGCGCATGAGCGCGGCGCCTACATCGTGGTAGCTCTCGCTTTCATTGGTGAACCGCTTGCCCGTTTTCAGCACAGCGATGATGCCCGGCTTGTAGCGATCCAGCAGGTGCGGGAATGCACCGAACTTGCCGCCGCCCATCGGGACTTTCGACACGGGCATCCAGGCAGAGGTGTCGTTGAACTCGACGGGGGCATGGCCGCCGATATTCTCGGCCAAACGAATGCCGTCGCCGGTATTGCCCTCGGGCACCGGCGAGAAGTGTTCCCCGCCGCGCGCCAAATGGGGGTAGGCCTTTTTCAGTTTTTCAATGTCATGGGCGAACCCGCCCGTGGCGATCACGACGCCCTTGTTTGCCGTCAGAACCGCGCCGGGAACGCGCACGCCGGTTACGCGTCCGGCCTCGACAAGCAGTTCCTCGGCGGGGGTCTCGGTGTAGATCGGGATATCGAGATCGAAGACCGATTTCGCCAGCCGCGCCGCAAGCGCGTTGCCCGAAGTCACCTGAATGCCGCGACCATAGCGTGCCATTTCCGCGAAATGCTTGACCATGCGTTTGGTGACATACGCAAAGCTCTTGGCGCTTTTGGTCGCGTTGAAGAAGTGTTTGATGTCGGCGTTCGACGAATTGAACATCATGCCCATGAAGGTGATCGTCGCGAGGGGCGGGCGCAGACGTTTAAGGTTCTCGCCAAGCGTTGAGGTATCGAAAGGGGCCGCCAGAATGGAGCGCCCCACATCGACGCCGCCCGGCACATCCGGGTGGTAGTCAGGATAAAGCGTCGGGACGAACTTGACGGAGGTCTCGCGTTCGAACCAATCCACCATCTCGGGACCGGCATCGATGAACGCCTCGACCGCGTCGGCGGCATAGAAGTTGCCGGTTTCTTCCTTCATGTACGTGATCGCGTCTTCGCGGCTGTCCTCGATCCCCGCGTCGGCCGCATAGTGGCTGCGCGGGATCCAGAGCACGCCGCCGGAAAAAGCCGTCGTCCCGCCGAAAACCGGCTCCTTCTCGATGATCGCTACGGACAGACCGTGTTTTTTCGCGGTGATCGCGGTGGACATTCCCCCCGCGCCGGAGCCGATGACAACAACATCATAGGTCTCGTTTCCCTTGGGCCGCAGGCTCATGTGCTCCTCCCATTTGACTGCGGTGCGATTACGCCGGAGCGGGCGCTTGAGGCCAATGGACAGGACGGCATTTTTGTTGGACAATTCGATAGCGGCGCCATCTGTGGGAGGAGGCGCGATCAGATGGGGAGTCAAGGCGTTGACTGTCGGAGCACCTGCTCCAAGCTTTTATCTGTATGGCGATGAGCAACTCGACGAGGATCTCGACACGATCCATGTCGAACCTATTCGCGAGCGCTCTTTGCGGCACGATTGGATTATTCACCCGCATCTGCATCCCGACCACGTGCAAATTCTCTGGATTGCCGAGGGCGGCGCACGGTTTGTGATCGAGGGCGAAACCTATGTGGCGTCAGCCCGTTCCCTGGTCGTGCAACCTGCCGGCGCGCTCCACGAAATCCGGTTCGAGCCCGGCACAGAGGGGCGCGTTGTCACGGCTGCGGTGAGCTATGTTGAAGCCGTGGCGCGCGATGATCCCCGGCTGGTCGCGATCACGCGTACACCCGGTGTCTATTCAGTGCCGGATGACAGCCCCTGCGGATCGACGGTGCCGCAGCATTTCAACCAGATCCTGACCGAGGCCCACTGGGATGCTCCGGGGCGGCGCACCGCCATCCGCGGGTGTTTTCTGAACGTGCTGGTATCGCTTCTGCGGGTGGCCGAGAACCGGTCAGGTGCCGAACCTTCGCGTCAGGATCGGGACTTTGAATTGGTCACACGCTACCGGGCCGCCATCGAGACGCATTTCCGCAGTCAGAAATCCTTGGCCTTCTATGCGCGCAACATCGGCGTTTCGACGCAAAGGCTGAATGCAGCATGCAGGCTGCGCGCCGGACGGACGGCGTCAGAGGTGCTGTATGACCGGATCGTGGTCGAGGCAAAGCGCTGTCTGCTTTACACAGAAATGACCGTGGCCGAGATCGGGCATTCCATCGGCTACGAAGACCCCGCGTATTTCAATCGCTTCTTCTCCAAAAGGGTCGGCACACCGCCGGGCACTTTTCGCGCCGAAGCGGCGACCACGACCCGCGTGGGTGGCTGAAGGATCGTCCAACACAAAATTTAAATCGTCCATTTCGGAAGGCCTCTTCAGTTTGCATGTTTTGCCCGACACCAGTCGGGAGGAGCATGTGTGTTTTTTGAGCTTCGGACCTATGACCTGAAGCCGGGCAAGGCTACGGTATATCTGGAGTTTTTCCGGACCTTCGGCCTTGGCCTCGTTACGCGCCACTTGCCGTTGGGTGGCTACTGGATGACTGAATCCGGTGCTCTCAATCGCATCGAACATCTTTGGATCTACGAGAGCTTCCAGGAGCGCGATGCCTGCCGCGCGAGCCTCCTTGCCGAGCGTGCGTGGATGGACGATTTCATTCCCAAGGCCTTTGTCGATGTCGTGGCGCAGCAGAACCGGATCATGTTGCTGGAACGGTCGTCGCCGAGCTTCGACGACGTCATCGTGTCGCGGCGCAATTCACATCCGAACGAAGCCCAAAGCGCCCCGATGTTCGCGAACCGCTTGAATGGTTTGTCGTACTCGGGCTCGGCGCTTTCGGGCGATGCGCTTGCTGGTTTCCGGGTCGTTTCCGGCACCGCGCCCGGCAGTCACGTGACCCTTACTGTCAATGATTTCAACACGCTGACGGCCCCGGAAGACGGCGTCTTTTACCATGAAATTCTTCGCCCGCTCGGCTTTTCGCCGCTGCGCTGAGGCCCCAGACAAGGACTGACCGATGGACTTTGAGATTTCTTACGAACAAAGACTGCTCGTCGACACGGTACGCGACTTCATCAAGAACGAATTGGCCCCCTTGGAGCAAGGTATCGAAGACACGGGCGTGCTTGATGATGCAACCGCGAAAGCCGTTTTCGAGAAGTCCTCTGCGCTGGGACTTTACGGGATGAACGTGCCCGAAGAATTCGGCGGGGGCGGGTTGTCCTGCCTCGATCAGATGATGCTCGAAGAGCAGTTCGGACACACGACTGACATTCTCATCCGGCGCGCCTTCGGCAATGTCTACGAGGTGCTTTTCTCCTGCGAAGGGCCGCAGATCGACCGCTGGTTGAAGCCGGCGGTGACCGGCGAACGCGTGTGTTCCATCGCGTTTACCGAGCCCGGCGCGGGTTCGGACGCGGCCGGGATCAAGACGCGCGCCGTGAGGAAGGGTGACAAGTGGGTGCTCAACGGGATGAAGCACTACATCTCCGACGGCGCGTATTCGGATTTCTTCGTGGTCACAGCCGTCACCGATCCCGACAAGGGGCATCGTGGGATTTCGATGTTCCTTGTCGACAAGGGCGTGGCGGGGTTCAAGATCGGGCGCGACCAGCCCATGATGGGCATTCGCGGCACCTCGCATCTCGAGTTGCATTTCGACGATGTGGAACTGACGGACGAACATCTTTTGGGTCGCGAGGGCGAAGGGTTGAAACTCGCCCTTTCCGTGCTTGGCCGCGTGCGTTTGGCGCAGGTGGCGGCGCGGGCGATTGGAAAGTCGACCAAGATCCTCGGCATGACCCTCGACCACGCGCGGGACCGCAAGCAGTTCGGTCAGGCGATTGGCGATTTCCAAATGGTGCAGCAGATGCTCGCGGACAGTGCGATCGAGATCAACGCGGCGCGTGCCGCGCTTTGGCAATGCGCGTGGGAATTGGACGCGGGAATGGATCCGCGCGCGAAAATCTCCGCGCTCAAGGTGCAGGGCGCCGAGACACTGGGCCGGGTCGTGGACCGCGCTGTGCAAATCTTTGGCGGCATGGGGTTTTCCAAGGATCTTCCCATCGAGCGCTACTACCGCGATGCCCGTATCTACCGCATCTTTGACGGAGCGTCCGAAGTCCATCGCAGCGTAATCGCAAAGTCCATGCTCAAGGGCGGCAGCGCCATTTTCGACCCTTGGAGCGCATGATGCGGGACAAGTTCATGTCAGCCAGCGAAGCCGTGGCGCTTGTGCCCGATGAGGCAACCATTGCCATCACGGGCGGGGGCGGCGGCTTGTGCGAGGCGATGCTTTTGGAAGAAGCGATCGAAACGCGCTTCCTCGACACGGGTCATCCGCGCAACATGACGCTTGTGCATGCTTTGGGGATTGGTAACCGCAAGGGCACCGGTGTCGGGCGCTTCGCGCACGAAGGCATGGTGCGCAAGGTCATCGGCGGGCATTGGGTCTGGTCGCCCAAGATGCAGGAAATGGCCGCAAACAACGAAATCGAAGCGCATGTCTTGCCGGGGGGCGTCGCCATGCAGCTTATGCGCGAGATTGCGGCGGGGCGACCGGGGCTTATCACCCATGTCGGGCTTGGCACATTCATCGACCCGCGCGTCGATGGCGGGCGGATGAACGAAGCCGCCAAGGACCCGCTTTGCGAGGTTGTGCAGATCGACGGTCGTGAATACCTGCGCTACCTACCGTTTCCGATCCATGCCTGCCTGCTCAAGGGCTCGATTTCGGATGACGAGGGCAATATCTCGCTCGATGAAGAGCCAGCCAACGTGGACACCTATGCCATTGCCGCGGCGGTGCACAATTCAGGCGGCAAGGTGATCTTCCAGGTGCGAAAGCGCGTGCCCGCCGGAGCCTTGGGTGCGCGGCAAGTGCGCGTTCCGGCGGCCATCGTGGATGCCATCGTCGTCGATGGCAACCAGACGCAGGGCTATGAGATCGCCTATGATCCTTCGATCTCCGGTCAGTCGCGCACCGAATTGCCGCCGCCAGCGGACCCGGGGTTTTCACCGCGCCGTATCGTGGCAAATCGTGCCCGTCAGGAATTGGTGGACGCGGCCATCATCAATTTCGGCTACGGTATTCCCGACGAGATTGCCACCATCGTCGCCGCCCGGGGAGACACCGGGCGTTATTACCAGACGATCGAACATGGCACCTACGGCGGGCGGCTTTTGACCGGTACGTTGTTTGGCTACGCGCAGAACGCGACCTGCATGATCGATGGTCCGAGCCAGTTCGATTTCTACAGCGGTGGCGGTCTCGATATCGCGTTCTTGGGTTTCGGACAGGTCGACGCTGCGGGCAACGTGAACGCGTCCAAGCTCGGCGGCCTGCCGGTGGGCCCGGGCGGGTTCATCGACATCGCGCAGAACGCTCGAAAGGTCGTGTTCGTCGGCACCTTCGATGCGAAAGGCGCGCAGATGGAAACGGGACATGGTACCCTGACCATTCAACGCCACGGCGAGATCCAGAAATTTGTCCCGCAGGTCGATCAGATCACCTTCTCCGGTGCGCAGGCTCTCAAACAGGGGCAAGAGGTGCTGTATGTCACGGAACGCGCCGTCTTTCGTTTGTCCGAGAAGGGGCCGTCCTTGGTCGAGATCGCCCCGGGAGTCGATCCAGATCGCGATGTGATCGACCGCATGGGCTTTGAGCCTGATGTGCAGTTGACCGGGGCGATGAATAGCGACTGCTTTTGCGAATGAGACGTGAGTGACCGGCGGACGTTTGTCATGCAAACCCGGCCGCAGGGGCAGAACGCCGGCTCGTCCTTCGGCACGGTAAACCGCCCCCCTTCAAGCGGTTCAAGGCGAGCGCACGGATGATCCGCCTTGCGGTGGAGCATTCCCTGCGTGGGCGGCCAAATTGACCTGAATCATGTTCGCGGCTCAAGGAGCCTGCCAGGCTCTCGGCAGGAGGAGAGCCATGGAACAGACGGAATCGACGATTGTCACGTCGGTCCGTGTGGCGGCTACCGATCCCTGGTCTCAGGCTCGGGATCTCATCGACGCCCCGGACGGCTTTATCAACATTGCATATGAAGCGGTCGACCGACACGTACAGCACGGTCACGGCTCGGACCCGGCGATGCTCTGGCTGGGAAAGGCGGGCGAACGGCGGGAATTCGACTATGCCGATCTCGCCGAGCAATCGTCGCGGTTCGCCAATGTTCTGGCGGCGCACGGTCTGAGCAAGGGAGACAGCGGATTCGTCCTGATGGGACGGGTGCCAGAGCTTTACATCGCCGCTTTGGGGACGCTGAAGGCAGGTTTGGTGTTCACGCCACTGTTCTCTGCCTTCGGACCCGAGCCCATTCGAACCCGGATGGAAATTGGCAGCGCGAATGTACTGGTCACCACGCCGCAACTCTTCAAGCGCAAGATTGCGGGCTGGGTTCATGAATTGCCATCGCTGAAGCTTGTGCTGATCGTCGGTGAAACCGCGCCTGACGGATGTACCGCGCTTGGACCTGCCATGGCGGCCGCATCGCCGGAATTCGAAGCGGTGAAAACTGGGCCGGAGGACCCGGCGCTGATCCATTTCACGTCTGGGACGACGGGCAAGCCGAAAGGGGCTGTGCATGTCCACGAAGCGGTGCGTTATCACGCCTACTCTGGTCGAGATGCCTTGGATCTGCGCCCCGGCACTGTCTACTGGTGTACGGCGGATCCCGGCTGGGTCACGGGCACCTCTTACGGGATCATCGCGCCGCTGGTGAACCGGACGCGGATGATCGTGGACGAAGCGGAATTCGATCTCGATCGCTGGTATGGCACCGTCCAACGAGAGAAAGTGCAGGTCTGGTACAGCGCCCCGACCGCTATCCGGATGCTCATGCGGTCCGGTGCCGAGGCGGCGGCACGCTATGATTTCTCATCAATCCGGTTTCTTGCCAGCGTCGGAGAACCGCTGAACCCCGAGGCAGTGCTCTGGTCTGAAAAGGTGTTCGGTCAGCCGTTCCACGACAATTGGTGGCAGACCGAAACCGGCGGCATCATGATCGCCAACCGGCCGGGAATGAAGGTCAGGCCGGGCTCGATGGGCAAGCCCATGCCCGGCATCGAGGCGGGGATCGTCGAGCGCGACGGGGAGGGGGTGCGCGAGCTGAAGACCGGTGAGATCGGCGAATTGGCTTTGCGACCGGGCTGGCCGTCGATGATGCGCGCCTACCTGCACGAAGAGGCGCGGTATCGGAAGTGTTTCGTCGATGGTTGGTACCTTTCGGGTGACCTCGCGATGCGCGATCCAGGGGGGTATTTCTGGTTCGTCGGTCGCGCGGACGATCTGATCAAGACGTCTGGCCATCTCATCGGTCCGTTCGAAGTAGAGAGCGCATTGATAGAGCATCCCGCGGTCGCGGAAGCCGGTGTGATCGGCGTGCCTGACGAGACGGCGGGCGAAGTGGTCAAAGCCTATGTCACGCTCGTTCCAAGCTTCGCACCCGAAGAGGATCTGGAGCGCGACATTCGTGGCCATGCTCGAAAGAAACTGGGTCCGGCGGTCGCCCCGCGCGAGGTGGTGTTCCGAACGACCCTTCCCAAAACCCGTTCCGGCAAAATCATGCGGCGCTTGCTCAAGGCGCGCGAACTTGGCCTGCCCGAGGGCGACATTTCCACGTTGGAGGGTGACGAGACATGACCGTGGTCGACAAGCCAAAGCTCGATCGGACGCATGTTCTGGCGCTGTTGGGCGCCATGATCCGCATCCGCAGGTTCGAGGACAAATGCGCCGAACTTTACACGCAGGAAAAGATCCGCGGCTTTCTGCATCTGTATGACGGCGAGGAAGCGATCGCGGCCGGTGTGATCCCGCTGTTGGAGGGCGGCGACAGGGTTGTCGCCACCTATCGCGAGCACGGCCACGCGCTGGCCCGCGGCGTGCCAATGACGAAGATCATGGCCGAGATGTACGGAAAGGCCGAAGGGTGCTCGGGCGGGCGCGGGGGCTCGATGCACCTGTTTGACGCCGGGACGAATTTCTACGGCGGCAACGCAATCGTCGGCGGCGGGCTTCCATTGGCCACCGGTCTTGCGCTGGCGGACCGGATGCGCGGCGAAAGCCACGTCACCGCCTGTTTCTTCGGCGAGGGCGCAGTGGCCGAAGGCGAGTTTCACGAGGCGATGAACTTGGCCGCACTTTGGGACCTGCCGGTGCTTTTTGTCTGCGAAAACAACGGATACGCGATGGGGTCGGCCCTGTCGCGAACCGAGGCAGAGACCGATATCCACAAGAAGGCCGCGGCCTACGACATCGACGCGTGGCAGGTCGACGGGATGGATGTCGTCGCGGTCGAAGTCGCGGCCCGCAAGGCGCTTCGTCAGGTGCGAGAGACGGGTAAGCCGGTGTTCCTGGAATGCCGAAGCTATCGTTTCCGGGCGCATTCCATGTTCGACGCGCAGTTGTACCGCGACAAGTCCGAGGTCGAGGAATGGCGTAAGCGCGGCCCGATCCTGAAGTTCCGCGAATGGTTGCTGCAAAGCGGTCTGGTTCATGAAGGCGACATCGCGGATCTGGAAGAGCAGGCCGATACGGAGATTGCCGGGGCCGTCGCTTTCGCCGAGGCCGGAACATGGGAGCCTGTGGAAAGCCTGACGGACAACGTGCTGGGGCCGCAGCCAGAGCCTCCCGCTGAGGCCGTGCCCTCTGGAGAGACGGTTCAGACGACCTATCGCGAGGAGATCCGGCAGGCGCTGCGCGAGGCAATGCAGAAAGATGACCGCGTGTTCCTGATGGGCGAGGATGTTGGCGCCTATGGCGGCTGCTATGCGGTCTCCAAGGGCCTGCTCGAAGAGTTCGGCGACGGCCGGATCCGCGATACGCCGCTGTCGGAAAGCGGCTTCACGGGCGCCGGGATCGGCGCTGCGGCGGCAGGGATGCGGCCCATCGTCGAATTGATGACGGTGAACTTCTCGATGCTGGCGCTGGACCAGATACTCAACACCGCCGCAACGCTTCGGCACATGTCCGGCGGGCAGTTCGGCGTGCCCTTGGTGATCCGGATGGCGACCGGGGCCGGCAAGCAGCTTGCTGCGCAGCATTCGCATAGTCTGGAGGGCTGGTATGCCCACATTCCCGGCCTGAAGGTGCTGGCTCCGGCCACGTTGGAAGACGCACGCGGCATGCTGTGGACGGCGCTCGAGGACCCGGACCCGGTGCTGATCTTCGAGAACGTCATGCTGTACAACATGACAGGCGCGATTGACGCGAACGCCGGGCCGGTCGGCATCTCTCGGGCTGCGGTTCGGCGCGAGGGCAGGGACGTCAGCCTGATCACCTATGGCGGGTCGCTGTTCAAGACGTTGGAAGCGGCGGAGACGCTGGCGAAAGAAGGGATCGAGGCCGAGGTGATCGACCTGCGTTCGCTGCGACCTCTGGACGACAAGACCATCATGGCTTCGGTCTCGAAGACGCGCCGTGCGCTGATCGTGGACGAGGGCTGGCGCAGCGGATCATTGGCGGCAGAGGTTTCGGCCAGGATCATGGAACAGGCGTTCTGGTCGCTGGATGCGCCGGTGGGCCGTGTCTGCGCGGCCGAGGTTCCTATCCCCTACGCCAGACACCTTGAACAGGCGTCGATTCCACAGGCTGCCGGTATCGTCGCTGCGGTCCGCGACATGCTGGGGGCGGATTGATGGGTGTCTTCCGTATGCCGTCGCTGGGGTCGGACATGGAAGGCGGCAAGCTTGTCGAGTGGCTGGTCGCTCCGGGCGACACCGTCACGCGCGGGGATGTCATCGCCGTTGTGGAGACTCAGAAGGGAGCCATCGAAATCGAGTGCTTCGAGGAAGGCACGGTTCGGGAGTTGCAGGCAGATTTGGATCAGGACCTGCCGGTAGGCGCACCCATGGCATTGATCCTCGCGCCAGGAGAGCAGGACGCGGCGCCGACACCCGAGCCGCCCGCCACGCCAGCGAAAACGCCGGAGCCCGCTTTTGCAAAGCCGGTCGCTGTCGTGGCGCCGACCGCCGCCCCGCCATCCGGGCGCACGGCGGCCTCGCCCGCCGCACGGGTCCGCGCAGGCGAGCTTTCGGTCGATCTGGCCACCTTGGAAGGCAGCGGCCCCGGCGGTGCGGTGCTGTTGGCGGATGTGGAAGGGGCGTCCGCGCCCAAACACGACAAACCGGCGAAGCGGCTCGGGCAGATGGACGAGATGCGGAAGGCCATCGCCGCCGCGATGACCCGCTCCAAGCAGACGATCCCGCACTATTACTTGTCGGAAACCATCGACGTGCAACCTGCGCTCGACTGGCTGGCGGCACGAAACGAAGGAGCCGCGCCGGACAGAAGGATCCTGCTGGGCGCATTGATGGTCCGCGCCGCCGTTCTCGCCGCGATGAAGGTCAAGGTGATGAACGGCCATTTCATCGACGGCGCGTTCCACGCGGCAGACGGAGTGAACGCCGGCGTTGCCGTGGCGCTTCGCGGTGGCGGCCTGGTTGCGCCCGCGCTGATCGGGGCGGACCGGATGAGCTTGGACGAGACCATGGCCGGTATGCGTGATCTGGTGACGCGCGCACGGGCAGGGCGGTTGCGGTCGTCGGAGATGACCGAGGGCAGCATCACAATTTCCAGCTTGGGTGAGACGGGGGCAGAAGCGATGACCGGCGTGATCTTCCCTCCGCAGGTCGCGCTTGTCGGCATCGGCGCGCCCCATGTCCGTCCCTGGATCGTGGATGGCGCGGTGGCTGCGCGCACGGTGGTGACGATGACGCTTTCAGCCGATCACCGCGCCAGTGACGGCCGCCAGGCTGCGCGTTTCATAAATGACTTCGAAACCCGTATCGCATCGCCGGAGACACTATGACAGACCCAGACATCCGCGCCATCTATCTGGAAGAGCTGGTCAAGATCGCCCCCGATCTCGACGCCGAGGACATCGCGAACGAGGATCACCTGCAGGACGACCTTGAACTGGACTCGATGGACATACTGAATTTCGTATCGGCGCTTCACGCCAGGCTGGGCATCGATATTCCGGAAGTCGACTATCCGAGGATTGCCACGCTCTGGCAGGCGCAGCCGTATTTGCTTGCACGGCTTCGGGACGAGTCCGGCGGCTAGGCTGCGCCCTGTCAGGCATGCTTCGATCAGCGGTCGCGTCCGGGCGCAGCCCCACGACCCCGGCCAGCTTGAAGCAAGACCGGACCGCCGCGCGGCAAGCTGATGCTGACTGATGCGGCGCGGGGACGGGGCCCCAGCCCATTCGCCGGGACCTTCCCTGCGCCCATTGTCCGGGCGGCCAAAAGCGGGCACTAATCGCTCAGGAAATTCGCGTGGCATGGATATGAACAAAACTCTCGCAACAGTCCTGATCGCTTCTTCGCTTCTTGCCGGGTGCGGCGCTGCGCTTGGAACGAATGCTGTTGTCCATCGCGTCGGGCAGGACGATCTTCTGAAACTGCGGGCAGGCCCAGGGCTTGGTTACCGCGTCATACTGGGCCTGCCGGATGGGACCGAACTTCTGAAGCGCGATTGCGTGACCGAAGTGAGCCAGCTCTGGTGCCGGGTGTCCCTCGCCAACGCACAGAACGTGACCGGGTACGTGTCGGCGGACTACCTGAAATCTCCCTGACCATCGAAAACGTCCGGCGACCTTTGTCGGGTCTATCCGGCTCTTGGCCGTTGGGGGAGTAACCACGTCGGATGACAACGCGCACCACGTCTCCGGTCCCATGGCGGTGCGCCGAAGGGCTCCGGTGCGGTTGATCGCAGCGCAGCCGCTAACCGAGAGCCGATTTCAGGAAGAATCGGCCAGACGCTCTTGCTCATTGGCGCGGTCTCTTTCCGGCATAAGGGCAGTCAACCTGCCTCTGTAGAGACAAGCCACCACCCGCGCTGGCAGCACCTTCACCCCGCTTTCGCAGCTTCGCGCTTTCGGAAAATCGCAAGTGCGGGATCAATCGCGAACTTCGCGACCGGGATCAGCAGCAACCCGATCAGAAGCCCGGCCAATCCGTCCAGAACGGCGGTCACGATCCACTCTATGGCGCCGGACATCGATGGCGCCGCTGTTGCCGCCGAAACTGCAAGGTCGTGGATGATGTCATAGGGTGCGTGCAGGCCCAACTCGTGCAGCCCGTGGAGGATGATCGATCCTCCAACCCAGATCATCGCCGCCGTGCCGACCACGACCAGAAGCCACATGAGCTTCGGCATCGCGCGGACGATGAAGACACCCAGCTTCCGCGTGATCGACAGCCGCGCGGCAGACGCCATGTGCAAGCCGAGGTCGTCGGCCTTCACGATCAGCGCGACAGCGCCGTATACGATAACGGTGATCATCAAACCCGCAACTGCGAGCGCGGCTGCCAGGAACCAGATCGACAAGCCCTCGGGCAGCGCCGCAAGGGTGATCGTCATGATCTCGGCCGACAGGATGAAATCAGTCTTGATGGCCGCCGCGACCTTCTTCTCTTCAAGATGCGCATCTTTGAGCTTGGCCGCGTAGACCTCTTCGGCGTGGTGATCGTTCGGATTGAGGGCGTGCCAGACTTTTTCGGCGCCTTCGAAGCACAGATAGGCACCGCCCAGCATCAGCAACGGCGTGATGGCCCACGGCGCAAACGTCGAAAGCAGCAGCGCGAGCGGAAGCAGTATGACCAGCTTGTTGAACAGCGACCCCCGCGCGATCTTCCAGACGATCGGGATTTCGCGGTCGGCCGAGAACCCGTGAACGTATTTCGGAGTCACCGCAGCGTCATCGATCAATGCGCCTGCTGCCTTGGAGGACGCTTTGACGGCCTGCCCGACGACATCGTCTACCGAGGCCGCCGCCACCTTGGCGATAGCTGCAACGTCGTCGAGAAGCGCCAGAAGTCCGCTCATGTCATGTCCTCTGCCGTTTGGCGCCAACCGCGAAGACCGGATTGCCTTGGGCTGCACTGAGGAATGAAATAGTTCTTTACGATCCAAGGCAACAGATAGCGGGTGTGATGTTCAGGAAAACACCGCGTCGGCCCGATACGCGTGACGAAGCATGGATCGGACTTTTCCCCAGGAAGTGTCAAAGCAACTTGGCTTGCGGCGGGCGGGCTGAACAGCGTCTCGGGAGGATGAAACGCTCCGCTTCCTGCTGTTTCAGGACGTCGCCCGAGATCATCCGTCATGCCGTTCACCCGGTTTCCGCGTTCGCTGCGGAATGCGCAGGATTTGCTACACGAGCGTGGTGTCGATGTAGGGCGCCCTTCGATCCGGGGCTGGTGGCCGTCTTGCTGCACAGGCTGACTGTCGAGGTCAGATCACAGCACAAGGGATAGCCTTCAGCCCTCGTGGATACTGGTGCGATTTCCATCGAAAGCACGCGCTGAGAGTGTCCGGTGTCCTACTCGTCGCGATTGGTAAGCGTCGTTTTCAGCAAGTTCACTTCGCGGAACAGCCGGGGCAGGCGACGCAGCGCCTTGTAGCTTTCGACGTGGGTCTTCATCTGGACGGCGGGATAGCCGGCCATCACTCTGCCTGCAGGCACGTTCGACGCGACCTTGGAGGCGCCCGTGATGACCGAACACGGGCCGACGGTAACGTTGTCGGCGACGGAAACGTCTCCGCCCAATACGACATGGTCGCCAATCTTCGCTGATCCGGCCACGCCGGCCTGCCCGCAAAGAAGGCAATCCTCGCCGATTTCGACGTTGTGGCCGATCTGGACCTGGTTGTCGATCTTGGTGCCGCGCCCAATGCGAGTGGCGCGGATCGTCCCGCGGTCGATGGTGGTTCCCGCACCGATCTCGACGTCGTCACCTATCTCGACGGTTCCAAGAGAATGGATGCGCAGCCAGCTTTGCGCCTGTGCCTCGACCGTGTTGCCCATGGTTTCTCTTGCAGTTTCGGCGGCGGCGGCTTCTGGGGTGACGAAGGAAAAGCCATCGGACCCGATGACCGCATTCTGGTGCGCGATCAGCCGGTCGCCGGCGCGGACACCGAGACCGAACCGGACACCTGAATGAAGGATGGGATCGTCGCCGATCACCGTATCGGCGCCGATGGTCACATGCCCGTCTATTCTGGCCCCGCTGCCAATCCGCACGTTTGGCCCGATCAGGACAAATGCGCCGATCGAGGCACCGGGACCGATTTCCGCAGTCTCATCGATCACCGCGGTGGCATGGATGCCGGGGCGGAACCGCGGCCCCTTGTCCAGCATCGAGGTCAGGCGGGCCATTGCCACTCGGGCGCGATCCACGATGATGGCGGCGTCCAGTCCTAGCGCCTCCCATTCAACTCCCTGCCACAGGATCGCGGCCCGCGCCCTGCCGGTTTCAAGTTCGGCCGCATACTTCGGCGCCATTGCAAGGGCCAGATCATCGGGCCCGGACAGGGCGGGTTCTGCTACGCCGCGGATAACGAGATCAAGCTTCCCGTGGGCCTTTGCCCCCAGTCCGGCGGCGATTTCGGCGATCGTGAAGGGCATCTTTGGCGTCCGGGAAATGAAATGGGCGAATAACGGCGACCTTAGGAGAGTTTCTGGCTGCTCTGAAAGCACAAAACACCTGCTTTCGCGGCCTTTGGAGTACGGCCCAAGCCAACGCTATCCAGAAAGCGAGGGTCGAGGTGGGATTGAACGGCGCTGTCAGAGCAAACCGGCTCGCGGCGCGAAAGGGGGGGAGTAGCTTCGCCGGATGACGAAGCGCGCCCCGTTTCGCGCCTTGAATGCATCGCCTGAGATCATCCGTCTGGCGATCTTGATGGACCAGTGGTTACCGCTGCGGTGGCGGGTTTGCCGATCCTGTCGGTCGTCAGATCCACGCGCTCGGGCGGCGAGGAATTTTCTCCCTAAGATCAATAGCTTTACGCTGATATTTTAAGCCTGAACAATTTCTCTTGACTATTTGGCATATATGAATAACAAATTTGGTAATTGAAAATACCAAATGTTTCGGAATGGAGGCACGGCCGCTATGTCGCACCGGCTTGAAGGACAGACTGCCATTATCACCGGCGCTGCGCAGGGGCTTGGACAGGCCATCGCGCATGGGCTTTGGCTCGAGGGCGCTTCGGTGGTTCTGTGCGACATCGACGCGAAGGTCTCCGAAGCCGCAGAGAGCATTTCGCCGGATGGCGCGCGTGTGTCTGTGCGCCAGTTCGACGTTGCCGACGAAGCTGCCTGGGACGAGGTTGTTACGTCCGTGACGGCGGATCACGGGTCTCTTGAGATCGTAGTGAACAACGCGGCGATGACGGTATCCAAATCGGTCTGGGATATCCCGGTCGATGAATGGGACCGTGTCCTCGCCGTGAACCTGCGCGGAGTCTTCCTGGGCTGCCGTTCGGCGGGCCGGGTGATGAAGCAGGCGGGATACGGGCGGATCATCAACCTTTCCTCGCTGGCAGGTCAGCGCGGCGGTGTTGTCGCGGGTGCGCATTATTCGGCGTCGAAAGGCGGCATTCTCGCGCTCAGCAAGTGCTTCGCTCAGGAGCTGGCGGGCGATGGCGTGACCGTGAACTGCATCGCTCCTGCCGCGATCGAGGGCCCCATGAGCCGGGCGATGCCGCAAGAGAAAGTGCAGGGTCTTGCCCGCACGATCCCGGTTCAGCGGTTGGGTCAGGATACAGAGGTCGCCGCTGCCGCAGTCTATCTTTCCGATCCCGCCAACGGCTTCGTCACCGGCACGACGCTCGACGTGAACGGGGGCGTCTTGATGCGCTGACCCGGTCACCTGACCGCCTCTTACACACCTAACCACGATCCAAATGGAGATTTCCCGATGGCTGTAGAATTCCAGGCCCCCACCATCCCCAACCCGCTGCGCGTCATCATCCTTGGTGCGACGACCGAGGGCTGGCTGAACGCCAGCGGCGAGGATCGCCGCGAGAAGATCCTGCCCAGAATGAAGGCTATGTTCGCGGAATGGCTGGAGATGGGCTCGAAGCCGCTGGCGACCGTCGACGACGATTTGTTCATGGTCGGACAGCCCAGCACGCCGGACTTCACCTGGTATCTGATCTTCGAAGTTCCGGACCAGCGGACCCTTGCAGGCATGATCCAGTGCGTCCGTCAGGAGAAAGACGGGGTCCGGCTTGACCGCTACATGCGGCTCGAGGCGCGGGTCGGCCGCCCGTTCTTTCTGCTGGAAGACTGACGTCCCGGCGTTTCAGGCATCGGCGGGCGGAAGGACGGCTGACATGGTTCGACGCAGCTTCCGCCCGCTGGTGCGCTCCCACTCGGTCTCGATCTGCGTCATGCGCCGGTCGAGCGAGACGAGAAGCGCCGAGTGGTCCCCAGCCTTCAGCGCCGCGAGCGTATCCTCGAGGTTACTGACGGCGGTTTCGATGTCTTCGGGCGACCGGAGCGTCATTAAGCGAAGCGGGTCGAGCCAGGTGAGAAGCATGTGCATCATGCGCACGAGAAGCGAATTCTGGGTGGCTTCGGCCATGGCGATGTCGAACCGCATCGAAGCGACCGACAGGATGTGCCGAAGCGTGTCGTTCGGACCGTGCGGAGTGTCACGTATCCCGCTTCGTGCGAATGCCAGCGCCGCCTCCATCCGCGAGATGTCACCCTCGTTGAGGTTTGTCGCGGCAACCTCGGCAATACGCGGCATGAGGATGCGCCGCGTTTCGAGCACATCGATCATGTCTTTCGGCTCGAAGGTCAGACCGGGATACAGAAGCTCCGGTGGCACGATCTCCGATGCGACGAAGCTGCCGCCGCCGGCTCCGGGGCGCAAATCCAGAAGACCTGCATCGGCCAACATCCTCAGTGCCTCTCGCACCGTGACCCGGCTGACCTTCAGCGCGTCCGCGATCGCACGTTCCGCCGGAAGCTTGTCGCCCACCGTGAAGTCGCCAAGGCGTATCGCTGTGGCGATCGATCGGGCGGCTTCCTCACTCGCCTTGGGAAGGATCAACGGCGTCAGAACGAGTTTGGAGGGATGCATTGGGTAATATCTTTGGTAGCTGCTGGTCCGATTTTGGAACTTCATTAGACCATTCTGTCGCCGGAGGCCATTGTGAACTGCGGCGAATGCGGTCGGAACATGGGCGCGCGGTGTGCGTCCGGTCCGGGCGCGTAGCTCCTGGTTTCTCGGGCAAGTCATAGGACCTCGTCGATGAGAAGAACCTTCCCCGCGCGGCGAGCACCAGAGGCCCAGTCCATATCGGAACTGCGCCATCTCGCCCGGCGCCGGCTTCCCGGGTTCGTATTCGAGTATGTCGAGGGCGGGGCAGAGGATGAGGTGACGCTTCGCAGGAACCGTGAAGCGTTTGAGGGCCTCGCTTTGGTCCCGCGCGCCTTGCGGGACGTCGCGCAGGTGGACGGAAGGACCCGCCTGTTCGAAGAAGAACTCTCGCTGCCGCTTGTCGTGGCACCGACCGGCGGAAACGGTCTGCTGCATTCCAATGGTGATCTTGCCATTGCAAAGGCGGCACGGTCGCTGGGCATTCCCTTCTCGCAAAGCACGGCGTCCAATGCCCGGATCGAAGACATTGCCGGATTGGACGGTCTGCGTCACTGGTTTCAGCTTTACGTCTTCCGGGACCGATCCATCGTCGACGGGATCATCGACCGCGCTGCCGCGGCCGGTGTCGAGGCGCTGATACTGACCGTCGATGCCAACGTGTTCGGGAACAGAGAGTGGGACCGAAGGAACTACGCAAAGCCCTCTGTTCCACGGCTCAGCCGGAAACTGGAAACGCTGCGCCATCCCCGATGGATGCGCGACGTGCTGATGCCGGGGCTCCCCTCGCTGGAAGTGATCCAGGACTTCCTTCCCGAGGATAAGCGCAGCCTGAACGCCGCCACCAGCTGGTCACGGGACCAGATGGATCCATCGCTTTCCTGGCGCGATCTGGACCGGATCAGAGGTCGCTGGAAGGGTCGGCTGATCGTCAAGGGACTGCTCTCGCCAGAGGATGCCGTCCGAGCGCGCGACGCAGGCGCCGATGGCATCGTCCTGTCCAACCATGGTGGGCGGCAGTTGGATGGTGCGGTGTCGCCGATGCAGACCATAGGCAAGACGCGGGACATGGTCGGCCCGGACATGGTTGTCCTGCTGGATGGCGGTGTTCGAAGAGGAAGCGACATTGCGAAAGCCGTGGCGATGGGCGCCGATGCCGTCTTGGCCGGCCGCGCCATACTTTATGGTCTCGCAGCGGGCGGCGAGGCCGGCGCCGCGCATGCCATCGCAATCCTGAAGGAAGAACTCCTGCGCGTGTTGGCATTGCTCGGGTGCAGGTCGGTAGCCGAGTTGAACTCGGGCTTCAGCCCCATAGCTGCGAGGGCGGTCACGTGAACGTCGGCATGGTTCTCTGGCGCCGGTGTACAGGTGCTTTCGGTAATGTGTCGGTAAGTCACGGAAACAGAGAAGGAATTTCGCGATGAGTGAAAGAACGGGAATGGACCGGCAGATGTCGCTGGATGACGTGTCGGACCTCGATCAGCTTTTCGAGCGGCGGGGCATGGCGGCACAAGCCGGGCTCGACCGGTTCGACGTGCAGCGTGCGGTGCCCTACGGCCCGGGGCAGGGTGAGACGTTGAATATCTTTCCAGCGGGTGAGGGCGCGCCTGTGCTCGTCTTCATCCACGGTGGCTTTTGGCGGTCTCTGGACGCGGATCTGTTCAGCTTCATCGCGCCGGGGTTTGTGCCTTTCGGCGTCTGTCTCGTGGTGATCGACTATCCGCTGATCCCGACGGTGCGGCTGGGCGATATCGTGGATGCCTGCCAGCGCTCGGTGGCGTGGGTCGCCGAGAATATCGCAGCGTTCGGAGGCGACCCCGACCGCATCCATATCGCTGGTAATTCTGCCGGTGGGCATCTCGTGGCGGAACTCGCCAGCCGCCCTGGTGCGGAACTGGTGCGGGGCGGCACGGCGATCAGCGGGCTTTATGACCTCGAGCCCGTAACGCGGTCGTTCCAGAACGACGACCTGCAGCTTACCCCGGAAGAGGTTGCGGACTTCTCGCCGCTGTCCCGGTCTCTCGAAATCCGGATGCCGATGATCGTCACCGTGGGTGGCGACGAGACACAGGAGTTCCTGCGTCAGACCGATGACTTTGCCGCAAAGATCGGCGTGCTGCCGTATCACGCGGCGGGCACGAACCACATCACCGTGCTGCTTGATGCGCTGGCGGATCCGACGGATCGACTGAATCGCTTGGTGCGGGCGCAGATGGGCCTCGGGATCGAATGATGCCGATCTTTCGTTCGGGCCGGACACAGCTGACGACGGCGCGTTCTCGCAGAGTCACAGCGCAGTCACTGCCCAAGGAAGTGCCCAATATTCCGACGCTTTCCCTGCGCTTTGCGGTGGGGTCGTCGTTCAGATTTATACGTTGTTGACGATCACTTGATCACATGATCAAGTGATCGTCACGTGAGGGAAAGTGAGAGAAAAGCCATGACGTCAGACCGCTGGACGATCCAGACGGGGTCGAAGTTCGAGGAACTGGCGGGCTATTCGCGTGCCGTAGTGGATGGAGAGTGGATCTTCGTCTCGGGCACCGCGGGGTTCGACCCGGATACCGGCTTGTTCCCCGATGATCCGGCAGAGCAGGCGCGGTGCTCGCTGCGCCAGATCGGGGATGCGCTGTCCAAGGCGGGCGCAGATCTTTCGGACATCGTGCGCGTGCGCGTCTACCTTGCCAGCGCGGACTACGTCGTTCCCGCGTCCGAGGTGCTTGGCAAAGCGCTGGCCGCGACGAAGCCCACCAACACCACGATCATCTGCGGTTTCGCGGATCCGGCGATCAAGGTCGAGATCGAAGTGACGGCGCTCAAGCGCAGCCTTGCAAAGGTCGGGGCAGACGCATGACCGCACCGCTTTTGAAAGTCACCGACGCCACCAAGACCTTCGGCAGCATGCGCGCCGTGGACAATGCGTCGTTCGAAGTCGCGACCGGGTCGATCACCGGCCTGATCGGCCCCAACGGTGCGGGCAAGTCGACGCTGTTCGGCGCCATCGCCGGAGAGAACGGGCTGACCTCGGGCAGCGTCATCTTCGACGGAGAGGACATCGCAAGCCTGTCGGCCACGGACATTTACGCTCGGGGGCTTAGCCGCACGTTCCAGATCCCACGCCCGTTTCCGACGATGACCGTGCTGGAGAACGTGATGCTTGCCGCGACCGGGCAGATCGGCGAGCGGTTCTGGAACACCTGGTTCCGCCCCGGTGCCGTCGCGCGTCAGGAACGCGAGATCCGCGAGCGTGCCGCCGAGGTCATTCAGTTCTGCAACCTGACTGCGGTGGAGCGTAACCTCGCCGGGGCGATCTCGGGCGGGCAGAAGAAGCTTCTGGAGCTTGCCCGCGTCCTGATGTCGGACCCCAAACTGATCCTTCTGGACGAGCCCGCGGCGGGGGTGAACCCGGCGCTTCTGGACACGCTGGTCGAGAAGATCGTCGAGCTGAACGCCCGTGGAAAGACCTTCCTGATTATCGAGCACAACATGGACATGGTGATGTCGCTTTGCGATCCGATCGTGGTTCTTGCGCAGGGCAAGGTGATTTGCGCCGGTACGCCCGAGGACGTGGCCAACAACAGCGCGGTGATCGACGCCTATCTCGGCGAGGTTGTGGCATGAGCGCGCATATCCTTCAGATTGCAAACCTGACCGCCGGCTACCAGCCGGGCCTGCCGATCATTCGCGACGTCTCGATGCATGTGTCCAAGGGTGAGATGGTCACGATCATCGGCCCCAATGGCGCTGGTAAGTCCACGCTTATCAAGGCGGTGGCCGGTCTTCTTAATGTAGAGGACGGGCGCGTGGAACTTAGCGGATCCGACATTACGCGCATCTCGACGCACAAGATGGCCGACGCCGCGTTGGCCTATGTTCCGCAGACGGACAATATCTTCGCCTCGCTCACGGTGGACGAGAACCTGAAGCTGGGCGCTCAGGCGCTGCCCAAGGCCACCGCGCGCGAACGGGTTGAGGAAGCTTACGAGAAGTTCCCCGACCTGCGGAAGTTCAGCCGGAGAAAGGCGGGCGTGCTGTCGGGCGGCCAGCGGCAGATGCTGGCAGTGGGACGGGCGCTGCTGACGCACCCGGAAATCGTGATGTTGGACGAACCCAGCGCGGGTCTGTCGCCGAAGATGGTGGACGACGTATTCGCGCAACTGGTCGCGCTGGTGAAGTCCGGCGTGGCGATCCTGATGGTCGAGCAGAACGCGAAGGCGGCGATGCGCATCTCGGACCGGACCTACGTGCTGGCCGAGGGCCGCAACCGGCTGGACGGAGCGTCGGACGCGCTGCTGGAAGACCCGCAGGTGACGCAAATTTATCTTGGACGAGCTGGAAGGAAACAGTGATGCCGCAGGCTCTGGCCGACGGGCTTTTGACGGGCGCCATCTACGCGCTGGGGGCCATCGGGCTCACGCTGACGATGGGCATTTTGCGTTTCGCGAACTTCGCACATGCCGAGATGATGACCTGGGGCGCCTATATGGCGCTCGGCGTGCTGACCGTGTTCAGCCTGCCATCCGCGCCGCTGGGCCCGCTGACATTCGGATGGCCGCTGATTGGCGCGACGGTGATCGCCATTCTGCTGACCATCGGGCTGGCGCTGCTGATCGACAAGCTGATCTT
The DNA here is from genome assembly GCA_017792445.1 of Maritimibacter sp. GTDB lineage: Bacteria > Pseudomonadota > Alphaproteobacteria > Rhodobacterales > Rhodobacteraceae > Psychromarinibacter. Next base: position 4,571,014 of record CP051232.1, on the reverse strand, counting down.
CGCGCGGCTGCGCGGGCGGGTGAACCACCTGACGCTGGTGTTCGCCTCGTTCGGCGTCGCGCTTCTTGTGCGCAACCTGATCAGCCTGATCTTCGGGGGCGAGGCGACCTACTATACAAACACGTTGCAGATGGCGATCCGCATCGCGCCGGGCCTTCGGGTGATGCCGGATCAGGTGTTCATCTTCTGCCTGTCCATCGTGCTGGTGATCGCGATCCACTTGTTCCTGCAGAAAACACGGCTTGGCCTTGCCATGCGCGCCGTGTCCGAAAGCCCGACGCTGGCCGAGATCAACGGGATCTCGCTGTCTCGCGTCGTCAAATGGGTCTGGATCATCGGCGGCGCGCTCGCCGCAATCGCCGGCGTCCTGTATGGCGTATCGGTGCAGCTTCGCCCCGAGTTCGGCTTCCAGCTTCTGCTGCCGCTGTTCGCCGCCGCCATCATCGGCGGGGTGGGCAACGTGGTCGGTGCGGTTCTGGGCGGGTTTTTCATCGGCATCGTTGAATCGATGTCGGTGCTGGTGATCCCGGCAGGCTACAAGCTGGCGATGCCGTTCATCGTGATGCTTCTGGTGCTGTACGTCCGGCCCACCGGCCTGTTCAGCGGCACGTCGGGAGGCAAGTGATGGTCGGTATCGCACTTTACATCGTCTTCTTCCTGACGGTCGTCTCGATCTACGCGATCATCGTCATGGGGCTGAACCTTCAGTGGGGCTACACCGGCCTGTTCAACGCAGGTGTGGTCGGCTTTTTCGCCATCGGAGCCTATGGCACCGCGATCCTGTCCGGCCCCGACAACGTCCGTCTGATCGGCGGGTTCGAACTGCCGTATTTCATCGGCGTGATAGGGGGCATCCTGATCGCGGCGGCGGCGGGGCTGATCGTTGCGCTGGCGACGCTGAAGCTGCGCGAGGAATATCTCGCCATCGCGACCTTCGGGATCTCGATCTCGATCCAGCTTGTCGCGCTGAACTTCGCCTCGCTCACCGGCGGCGCGAACGGTCTGGTCGGGCTGCCGCGCCCGTTCTACCAGTTCTTCACCGAGCCGAGCGTCTACAGCGTGTTCTTCCTGTGCCTCGTGCTGGTGTTCGCGGCGGTGGTCTATGTCGCGCTGGAGCGCGCGGTGCGCTCGCCCTGGGGCCGCGTCCTGCGCGCCATCCGCGAGGACGTGACGGCGGCGCGGTCGCTGGGCAAGAACCCGACGATGATCCGGCTTCAGTCCTTTGTGCTGGGCTCGGCGATCATGGGGCTGGCCGGGGGCCTTTACGTCGGCTTCATCGGCTTCGTGAGCCCGATCGACTTCCTGCCGATCCTGACGTTCCAGATTTGGGCGATGCTCATTGTCGGCGGTTCGGGCAACAACCGCGGCGCGGTGCTGGGCTGCCTGATCGTCTGGGGCCTGTGGACCGCCAGCGGTTACGTGATCTCGAACCTCGTGCCGCCCGGCTTCCAGTCGCGCGCCGGGGCGCTGCAGGCAATGCTGATCGGTTCGGTGATCGTGCTCACGCTGCTGTTCCGGCCGCGCGGCCTGATCGGCGAGGAGGACGTTATTTCCACCCATGCAGGAGCGTCCGCTACGCCGGCGCTTCAGGCAGATGCCGCCGAAAAGGGCTGACGGCATCTGAAAAAGAAATGAAGAAAGCCCGCTAAGTCCAACAAAGGGAACTGAAATGCAAAAGAACATCTACTCGGCGCTTGCCGCGGTCACCCTGGCCGTGACGGGCGGATCCTTCGCCGGAACGGCTTCGGCGCAAAGCAGTGACTGCACGTATCCGCTGGGTGCGGTGCTGTCTCTGTCGGGCTCGATGGCTGCCATCGGCGGTGCCATCGGCGACGCGGGCCAGCTTGCGGTCGACCAGATGAACGAAGCGGGCGGCATGCTTGGCTGCGAGGTCGAGTATCGCCTGCGGGACGATCAGGGCCAGCCCAACGTCGGCATCGATGCGGCCATGTCGCTTGTGTCGATCGAGGGGGTCGAGGTGCTGCTGGGCGCGATCCAGTCGGGCATCACGATGCCGGTGCTGACCTCGGTCGCGGTGCCGGAAGGCGTGACGCAGATCAGCTGCTGTTCCACCGCGCCGAACTTCACCGAACTGGCGGCCAGCGGCGATACCCAGGGCTATTGGTTCCGTACTCTGCCGACGGTACGTCCCCAAGGCTTCGTGATGGCCGACATCGCCCGCGAGCGCGGCTATGAAAGCGTCGCGGTGATCTACGTCAACTCGGACTATGGCGTCGCAATGACCGAGGCGTTCAACGATGCCTTCACCGCCGCGGGCGGGACCGTCACCGAAATGGTGCCCTACAACCAGGAACAGGCGTCCTACCGCGCCGAAGTTTCCACCGCACTGGCCACCGAGCCGGACGCTCTGTTCCTCGTAGCCTTCCCGGCGGACGGGGCGACCGCGCTGCGCGAGTGGCTTTCCTTCGGCGGCACGCAAAACATCCTGCTTAGCAACGCGCTGCGGGCGACCGAATTCATCGACGCCGTGGGTGCCGAGTACCTGCAGAACGCAGCCGGCATCGACAACGCCCAGTTCGACGGACCGTCGGTCGATGCGTTCAATGCGGCTTGGGAAGAACGGTTTGGTTCTGCACCCGAAGGTCCCGGTCTGCACACGATGTACGACGCTGCCGCCATCGCGATGCTGGCCGCGCAGAAAGCAGGTGTCTACGAGGGCGCCGCGATCCGTGACGCGGTGCGCGAAGTGACCGGCCCGGGCGGCGAGGTGATCAACCCCGGCCCCGAAGGTTTCGCACGTGCCATCGAGGTGTTGGCCGAAGGCGGCGACATTTCCTATGTCGGCGCGACCGGGCCGATCGAGTTCGACGACTATGGTGACGTCTCTGGTCCCTATCTGATCTGGGGTGTCAGCGAAGACGGCGAACTGACCCAGGTCGACACTTGGGATGTCGAGCGCGTCAACGAACTGATGCAGGGCCAATAAGGCCTGTCACATTCCGGCGGGGCGTTCCCCCGCCGGAATACAAAGCCGAACGCTCCGCCGCATGCTGATCCTCTCTGCAGATGACGTCCGCCGCGCGGTATCGCCCGCGCAGGCCTTCGACGCGGTCCGCGAGGCGTTTCTCAGCCTTGCGCAGGACACCATCGGCACCTTCCCGCGCCATCAACTTTCCGCAGGCCCCGGGCGCGCACTTATGGGCGTCATGCCGGTGGCCGATCTGTCCGAGGGCGGGCCGTGGGCGATGAAGGTCGTCCTTGTCGGCAAGGACAACCGGGCGCAGGGGCTCGACAGCCATCAGGGCTTCGTGATGCTTGCGGACGGCCGCACCGGCAAGCCGCTCGCAATGATCGACGCGACCTCCGTCACCGCCCTGCGCACCGCCGCCGCCAGCGCCGTAGCGACGGCGGCTTTGGCGAACCCTGACCCCTCCCGCATTGCGATCCTCGGCGGCGGCACGCAGGCGCGTAGCCACGTCGCGGCGTTGCGGTCGCTTTATCCGGATGCCGGCTTCGTCCTGTGGGCGCGCACGAATGGCGCCGCGTTGGCCGATGAGCTGGGTCTGGCTGTCGCCGCCACCCCGAACGAGGCCGCGTCTGGCGCGGACATCGTCTGTACCGTCACCGGAGCCGCCGAGCCGATCCTGTCGGTCCGCGACATCTCCCCGGGCACGCATGTCAACGCCGTAGGCGCCAGTCGCCCGACAGCCCGCGAGATCGCGGGCGATCTTGTGGCGGCCTCGCGCCTGTTCCTGGATGCTGCCGCGCAGGCCGAGACGGAGTGTGGAGAGTTGCTGCTTGCACGGGCCTGCGGCGCGATCACCAAGGACCACCCGGCCACGGAACTTCACACGGTCGTCGCGGGCCTGCATGCAGGGCGCACGTCGCCCGCCGAGATCACCCTGTTCAAGTCTCTCGGCATCGCCGCAGAGGATCTGACCGTCGCGCAGGCCGCGCTTCGCTTCGCCCGCGCCGCCGGGCTGGGCACAGAGGTCGACTTTTGACCAGCGGGCCGAACCCCCGCGCCACACACTCACCGGAGCACCCCATGACCACCGAAGCCCCCACCTTCGTCAAGCTGCGCGCGCCTGCCTTCACGGCGGCACGGACGTTGGAAGTCGTGGATTCCCACACCTGCGGACAGCCGACGCGGGTCATCCTGTCGGGCGCGGGACTGCCCGCCGGCATGGACCCCGACGCCGCCCGGCGCGAGTTGGAAGCCTCGCGCGACTGGGTCCGCCGGGTGTCGGTGATGGAGCCGCGCGGGCACCGCTCGATGTTCGTCGCGGCGCTTATCGCGCCTGACCCGGAGGTGGGCGAGTGGGGCGTCGTCTACATGGACGCGATGTCCTATCCCGATATGTGCGGCCACGCGACAATCGGCGTGGCGACCACGCTGGTCGAGATGGGTCTCGTCCCGCTGCCCGCGCCGGACCACACGGGCGAGATCGAGATCGGCCTGCGCACGCCCGCCGGCCGTATTGCGCTGCAGGTCACGCTGGAGGACGGGCGCTGCGTCTCGGTGGCGTTCCGGGCGCCCTATGCCTTCTACCTCGGCGCGGTAGAGATCGCGCTTCCCGATGGCGGCACGGCGTCGGTCGACGTGGCCTATGGCGGCCAGTGGTACGCGTTCCTTCCCGCCATGGCGGCGGGGTTGGACGTCGAGCCGGACATGATCGACCGCCTGATCGCGGCGGCCGGGCCGGTGCGGGCGGCGCTGAACGCGGCTTTGGACAGGGTCGACCCCCGCGACGGGCTGAAACCTCAGGTCGGCAACATCGTCTGGCTGGGATCGCATGCGACGAAGGGGGCCTCGGCCCGCAACGTCCCGGTGTCGCGCACCGGGTCCTTCGATCGCTCGCCCTGCGGCACCGCGACCTGCGCGCGGCTGGCCTGCCTTGTGGCGAAGGGCGAGTTGGGAGTGGGCGAGACCTTTGTTAACCAGGGCCTGATGGAAACGCTGTACCAAGGGCAGGCGGTGTCGCGCTACACCGACGACCGTTTCGACGGGATCGTGCCCGAAGTCACGGGCCGCGCGTGGCTCACGGCGGTGTCGCAGCTGATGGTGGACGAGACCGACCCGCTGGGCGACGGATACCTCGTGGGCGGGGGCGAGGCGGTCAGCTAAGCGCCGCGCTGCGCTTCGGCGGCGATTTCAAATCGCCCGTGGCCTTCTCTCCGAAGCCAGCATTGGACAATTCCCATTCTCTGCATCCGCCGAGTGGGCCGGTTTGTGTGACAGGCGACAGGCAGCCATTCTGGCCTCGTGAAGATGGTATCGGGAACGTCCGGCAATACCCCTTTACACAGCACCACAGCAGCCGCCACGCCTGACCCCAAACGCCCACACCGCGATTGCCCTGATTTGCATCAAGGCGGCCTCTGCGCGTGCGATGCGACAAGGGCGGTGTATGGTTTCGGGGCGCGGTCCTTTGGGGCGGCGCTGGCGACAGGGGGCGATGATCTTCGGGTGAAGGACAGGGAAGCGACAGCCTTTGTCACGCGCGGCCTCACCAAGAGCTATGGTGAGGGCCGGTCGATGGTGCATGCCCTGCGCGGTGTCGATCTGGACATACCCGAGGGTGAGATCGTCGTGCTGCTTGGCGCGTCCGGCAGCGGGAAATCGACGCTTCTGAACATCCTCGGCGGCCTCGACAGGCCGACAAGCGGCACGGCGCGGTTCCGCGATGCCGATCTCGGGGCGATGACCGATGCCGGGCTCACCCGGTTCCGGCGTGACCACGTGGGCTTTGTCTTCCAGTTCTACAACCTGATGCCCAGCCTGACGGCCCGCGAGAACGTCGAGCTTGTGACCGAGATCGCGGAAAACCCCATGCCGCCGGAAAGGGCGCTGGACCTGGTCGGACTGACCAAGCGGCTGGATCACTTCCCGTCGCAGCTTTCCGGCGGCGAGCAGCAGCGGGTGGCCATTGCCCGCGCAATCGCCAAGCAGCCGGATGTTCTGTTCTGCGACGAACCGACCGGCGCGCTTGACAGTGCCACGGGCCGCGCCGTGCTGGAGGTGCTGAACGATGTGAACGCCGAGCTTGGCGCGACGGTTCTCATGGTGACCCACGCGGCCAACATCGCGGACATGGCGCATCGGGTCATCCGGCTGGTGGACGGGCAGATCGGGCAGGTGCAGGTCAACGAGGCACGCCTGAAACCGGCGGAGATCGAGTGGTGAGCCCCCTCGACCGAAAACTGTTCCGCGACCTTTGGCGGATAAAGGGGCAGGCTGTCGCCATCGTGCTGGTCATCGCGACGGGCGTGATGCTTCAGGTCATGATGTCCGGGCTTGTCGCCTCTCTGACAGAAACACGCAGGGCCTATTACGAACGCAACAACCTCGCCGATGTCTTCGCCCCCGTTGTCCGCGCGCCCGACGCCGTGCTGGCCCGGCTCGCCGACATTCCGGGCGTCGCGCGGGTGACGGGGCGGGCCGTGGGCCGTGCGTTGATCGACATTCCCGGCGACCCCGTTCCGGTCCAGTCGCAGGCCGTCGGACTGCCGGACAGCGGCGCGCAGGTCCTGAACACCGTCTTCCTTACGGCGGGCCGCCTTCCGGCCGAGCACCACCGCGACGAGGCGCTTTTGCTGTCGGGTTTCGCCGCCGCCCATGGCTACGTGATCGGCGACAGGATCGACGTCACCATGAACGGGTCGCGCCGCAGCATCCGGATCGTCGGGCTGGCCCAGTCGCCCGAGTTCCTGTTCGTTGCCGCCCCCGGCGAGATGGTGCCCGACCCGGCGCGCTATGGCGTTATCTGGATGCGGCGCTCGGCGCTTGCGGCGGCTTTCGACATGGAAGGGGCATTCAACGAAGCGCTGCTGTCGATCTCGCGCGGAGGTTCCGAGGCGGCGGTGATCGACGCGGTCGACAGGGTGCTGAAGCCATGGGGCGGCACCGGAGCCTATGGGCGCAGCGATCTGGTGTCCGACCGGTTCGTCACCGAAGAGATCGACGGCCTCGCCACCATGTCCCGGGCGGTGCCGCCGCTTTTCATCGCTGTGGCGGCCTTCCTGCTGTACATCGTGGTCAACCGGATCGTGCAGTCCGAGCGCGAGGAGATCGGGCTTTTGAAGGCGTTCGGCTATACCAACAGGGAGGTCGGGGCGCATTACGTCAAGCTTGTCCTGCTGATCGCCGGGGCAGGGGCGGCGCTTGGCTGCCTGCTGGGCGTGCTTGCCGGGCGCGCGATGATCCCGATCTACACCACCTTCTACAACTTCCCCTTCCTCGTGTTCCGTCCCGATCCGACGGCCTTCGTCATCGGCGTCTCGGCAAGCATCGCCGCGGCGTCGGCGGGAAGCGTCTTTGTCCTGAGACGGATCTTCGCGCTGACCCCTTCCGAGGCGATGCGGCCCCCGGCGCCCGCCGATTACTCGAAAACGGTGACCTTCGCGGGCCCGGTGGGGCGTCGGTTGGACCAGCCGACGCGGATCGTGCTGCGAGGGCTGGCCCGGTCGCCGTGGCGCGCCATGGCGCTGTCGGCGGGCATCGCGGGCGGCATGGCGCTCGCGTCCGGGATGACCACGATCTACGGGTCCTTCGACAGGATGATGGACATCAGTTTTTCGGTGATCGACCGCTCTGACGCCACGGTGTTCTTCCACACCCCGCTGGGTGAAAAGGCGGCGTTCGAGCTGGCCCGCATTCCCGGTGTCATCGCGGTCGAGCCGTTCCGGGAAGTGGCGGCCACCCTCAAGTTCGGTCGCCGCGAATATCGCGGCAGCGTTTCGGGCATGATCGCGGACCCCGAGATGACCCGCGCGATCGACGACCGCTATGCCGCCATTCCGCTGCCGGCCCGGGGGCTCGTGCTTGGCGAGGCGCTGGCCGAGATCCTTGCCGTCGCGCCGGGCGACATTCTGACGATCGAGGTCACCGAGGGCCGTCAGCCGGTGCTGGAAGTGCCGGTGACCCGCGTCGCCAGCACCCTGATCGGAGCGCCCGCTTACATGCAGATGGCCGCCCTCAACGGGGTCATGTCCGAACCCGGCCGTATCTCGGGCGCACGTCTGCGCGTCGACGAGGCACGGGCCGACGAGGTTTACCGGCACCTCAAGGACATGCCCACCGTCGCAGGCGTCAGCGTGTCCGAAAACGCGCGGGCGTCTTTGCAGAAGCTGATGGATCAGGGCGCCGGATCGGCGCGCTACATCATGGGGGCGGTGGCGTTCATCATCACCTTCGGCATCGTCTACAACGCGGCCCGGATCGCTCAGAACGAGCGCTCGCGCGACCTTGCCTCGTTGCGGGTCATGGGGTTCTCAAAGGGAGAGACGGCCTTTGTCCTGTTGGGAGAACTGGCGATCATCACGCTTGTCGCCCTGCCGGTCGGATCGCTTGTGGGCTACGCGCTGACCTTCGCGATTGCGCGCGGGTTTTCGTCCGAACTGTACCAGATACCCGCCTATTTCGATCCGTTCAGTCACGGGTTCTCGGCGGCCTTCATCATCGTCGCGGCGGTCGTCTCTGGCCTCCTCGTCGAGCGCGACCTGAACCGGATGGATCTCGTGACCGTCCTGAAATCAAGGGATTAGATCATGGCTCGCAGGAAACTGTCTCGCTCGGTTCTCATTTTGGCTGCCGCGATCCTGCTGGCCGCAAGCTTCGCCTTCGCGTTCTGGCCGCGCGCGACGATGGTCGACCTTGGCGAGGTGACACGGGGCGCGATGCGGCTGACGGTGGACGAGCAGGGCAAGACGCGGGTGCGCGACGCCTATGTGGTTTCGACACCGATGGACGGACGCCTGTTGCGCGTCGAGGTGATGCCGGGAGATCCGATCCGGAAGGGCGAGACGGTCGTCGCGCGCATGCGGCCCGCCAATCCCGCGGCGCTTGATCTTCGGACGCGCGGTCAGGCCATGGCCGCGGTCGAGGCCGCAGAAGCCGCCCTGCACGTCGCCGAGGCCAATCTGGAAGCCGCGCGCGCGGATGCCGACCTTGCCCAAGCCGATCTCGAGCGGACCGAGCGTCTTGCCGAAAGCGGCACCGCAAGCCCCGTCGCGCTTGACCGGGCGCAGAACGCCGCCCGCGCGGCGCAGGCACGGCTCGACACTGCCGCCGCGGCAATCGAACAGCAGCAGGCCGAATTGCGCAGGGCGCGGGCGCAGTTGATCGGTTTCGACGATCCCGGCGTTTACGACGCCGTCGAAGCGCGGCTTGGAGAGGTGATGCCGATCCGCGCGCCCACGGACGGCGTCATTCTTCAGGTCATCCATCAGGACGAGACGACGCTGGCCGCCGGGGCTCCCATCCTTGTGGTCGGGGATATCCGCGACGGGCTGGAGGTGGTGGTCGAATTGATCTCTCCCGACGCGATCAACGTGCAGCTTGGCAATCAAGTGGATATCGAGAATTGGGGCGGCGCGGCATCCCTGTCCGGCGTCGTGACGCTGGTCGAGCCGTTCGGCGAGACGAAGGTCTCGGCCCTCGGCGTAGAGGAACAGCGCGTGACCGTCGTCGTCGACCTGACAACGCCGCCCGACGACCGGGAGGGGCTTGGCCACGGCTTCGCCGTCGAGGCGCGGATCGTGGTCTGGTCTGCGGAGGACGCGTTGATAGTGCCGTCCAGCGCGTTGTTCCGGAACGGCCCCGGCTGGGCCGTGTTCGTCTTGACCGACGGCACCGCCTCGCTTCGCCCCGTCACGATTGGCCGCGACAACGGCAGCGAAGCCGAGGTTCTCGACGGCCTGTCCGAGGGAGAGCAGGTTGTCCTGTACCCGCCCTCGGACCTTGCCGACGGCACCGCCATATCGCAGCGCGTGATCGAGCCGTGAGGGCGGGTAGGGGACGCCGGTCCGGCTGAACCCGCAGCAGCGCCAAAGGACGCACGCGACGCCTGTCGCTATCCGTCGCTATGCGCTGCCGCCTTCGGCCTTTCCGGTTTCGCCCAAAGTGTCTGCGTCGCATCCGGCGCGCGTGCGGTGCCGCTGGCCAGAAACTCGCGGACCTCGTCCGGCGCATAGCCGAGGCCGCGCAACACCTCGGCGCTGTGCTCGCCCAGCAGGGGAGGTGCGTCGCGCAATCCGTCCTGGCGCACCTGCGCCGGCAGGGGGAAGTCGGGCCCCTCGAACGTGTAGTCGCCGAATTCGAAGTCCGAGCATTTTCCGGGTTCGCGGGCCTGCGGAGCGTCCAGCACGCGGTCCATCGACAGGACCTCGTTAAAGCCGACGCGCGCCGTCGTAAGCCGCCCGGCAAGGTCGTCGTATCGGATAGCGCTGACGGCGGAAGCGACGATGTCCTCGACCTGCGGCCGGGCGCGGCGGCGCTGGCGCAGGGTCGCCAGACCGGGGTCCTCGGCGATGCCGAGCGCGGTGCAGAACCGGCGCCAGTGATCGTCGGTCAGCATCACAAGGTAAATCCACCGCGAATCTGCCGTCTCGTAGGCGCCGTAGCCGGGGATGCTGAACTCGGCTGAAGGTTCCTGTTCCGGCCGCCCCAGAAGCTGCGACTTCAACTGCACGCCCAGCAGGTCGCGCGCGGCGATGTGTAGGCCGGTCTCGTAAAGGCCAAGCTCGATGTTGCGCTTGGCGGGGTCGCCCGACAACAGCGCCGACAGGACGGAGATCACAGCATAACAGCCGGCGAACTGGTCATGATAGGACGGGCCAAGCCGCGACGGCCGGCCATCGACCCGGTTCGAGAACATAACCCCAGTGGCGGCCTCGGCGATCGGGTTTGACGCGACCTCTTCCTCCATCGGGCCGGGGCCGTATCCCTTGATGTGGCAGAAGACGATGTCCGGATTGGCGGCTTTGCAATCCTCGTAGGTGGTGCCCAGCTTGCGCGCCGCAGAGGGGGACAGGTTCTGCACGACGATATCGGCGCGGGCCACCAGCTTTTGAAACACCTCGCGCCCGCTGTCCGACTGAAGGTCGAGGCACAGGCTTTTCTTTCCCCGGTTGAAAGCAAGGTAACTGCCGCTTGGCCCGCCGCGCACCAGCTTGCGCGTGGTCTCTCCGCCGGGCGGTTCGATCTTGATCACCTCGGCGCCAAGCTGTTGCAGGATGTGCGTTGCGAAAGGGGCGGCAATCATGCTGCCGAGCTCGATGACCGTCTTGCCGGCCAGCACGCCGTTCTGCATCTCAATCTCCTTTTCCTGCCGCGCGTCCGGGCGCTGTCGGCTGTGGAAGAGATTGCAAATCCTGGCGCTGCGAACAAGCAAGAAAATGCATTATTTATGCCGAAGAGCGTTCTTAAAGCCGTCGGTCGATCTGCGCGTCGATAAAAAACAGTTCTAAATCAAGCGCGAATACCTGCGTCGCTCCGCGACACATAAAATAAAATGCATTTTGCATTGACCGAGGGGTTGTCTTGCTCTTACCGTCTCCGAAAACGCTGAATCTCAAGGGAGGAGAGAGAATGCCACTGGACTATGGAAAGGGGCTCGTCGCGGGCCTGATGTTTTCGGTCGCGGGGCTGGCGGTGCCGGCCTTGGCGCAGGAGGCCGGGATCGATCCCGAAAACAAGGTCGTCACCATCGGGGCGTTCACGCCCGTCACCGGCCCGGTTCCGTTCTACGCGATCCTGACCCACGCGGCGGAAGCCTATTACCGCAATCTCAACGAAAACGGCGGCATCGACGGCTGGACCATCAACTATGTCACCAAGGACGACGGCTATGATCCGGCGCGCTCGGTGGCGGTGACCCGGCAGATGGTCGAGGATGACGGCATCTTCGCGCTGTCCGCGCCCATCGGAACGGCGACCAACGTCGCGGTCATCCCTTACGCCAAAGAGGTCGGGCTGCCGGTGGTGGGGCCTATCGGTGGGGCCAGCGCCTTCTTCGTAGAGCCCAACATCTTCCCGCTGCTGCCGGACTACGGCTGGTCGGCGGCGTCCAACCTTGACTACGCGGTGAAGGACCTTGGCCTGACCAAGATCGCGCTGCTGTGGGAGAACGACGAACTTGGCAAGTCGGCCAAGCGCGGGTTCGACGCTTACATGGCCGAGATGGGGATGGAGCCGGCTGAATCGGTGCCCTTCGACGTCAAGACCACCAGCTTCAGCCCCCACATCCGCCGCGTCGCTAACTCGGGCGCCGAGGCGGTGATCCTGTTCGGCTCGAACGCCAACCTGGCGGCGGCGCTGAAGGCCGCCGACCTGCAAGGCGTCGATGCCGAATGGTTCGCGCCGTTCTTCACCGCCGACCCGTCGACGCTGAAGCTTGCGGGCGACCTGCTGGACGGTGTGCATTTCTCGTCGTGGCTGTTGCCGGTGTCCAGCGACGAGGCCGAGATCGCCGCCTATCGCGACTCGATCGGCAAATACTATCCGGACGATCCGGTGGGCGTTTTCGGTCTGAACGGCTGGAGCAACGCGGCGATCTTCCACAAGGGGTTCGAGGCGCTGCTGGCCTCTGGCGAAGAGCTGACGCGCGAGAACCTGATGAAGGCTCTGGAGACGCTGGAAGATGCCAGCGTCGGCGGCGCGCGGGGCGTGTCCTTCGAGGCGGGCGACCATCGCGGCACCCGGCAGGAAGGCATCATCCAGGCGCAGGGGGACGGCTTTGTCCTGGTCAAGGCATTCCGCCCCTATCCCGACGTCGTCTTTGACGGCGCGAAAACCCAGTAGTCTGATGAAAGCGGCGGTGGCCGGGTGAGGAGCCGGCCACCGTTTCCATCGACTGCACGAACATCCTGGGAGGAAAGATGAGCAGTATTCCGGTCAGCGGACCCGCACGCCTTGACGGCAAGGTCGCCATCATCACCGGGGCGGCCGGGGGCATCGGCAGGGCAACGGCCCTGGCCTTCGCCGACGCCGGCGCCACCGTGATCGCCACCGACATCGCAGAAGCGCCGGACTACGGCGTGGCAGGCATCCACTATCACAGGTACGACGTCACCTCGCGGGACGAGACGACCGCGCTGGTCGCAGGCGTGAAAGCCCGGCATGGCAGCATCGATGCGCTGGTGTTGTGTGCCGGCGCGATCTCGCACCGTCCGTTGGTCGAGTCGACCGACGACGAATGGCGGCAGATGCTGGACGTGAACCTGATGGGCGTCGTGAACCCGGTGCGCGAAGTCTTTCCGGTCATGGCCGAGCAGGGCATGGGCAAGATCGTCGCGCTGGGGTCCATCGCGTCCAAGATCGGCGGCGTGGCGTCCGGCCCGTCCTATGTCGCGGCCAAGTCGGCGGTGCACGGGCTGATGAAATGGGTAGCCAAGAACGGTGCGGCGCACGGGGTCTATGCCTCGACCGTGGCGCCCGGCCCGGTCGAAACCCCGATGTGGGAGACCGTCACCCAGCGCGCGGCCCCGTCGCCCCACGGAAGCGTTCCGCTGGGCCGCTTCGGTCAGCCCGAGGACATCGCGCAGGCGATCCTGTTCCTCGCGTCCCCGCAATCGCATTGGATAACCGGCACCGTTCTCGACGTGAACGGCGGCATGTTGATGGACTGAGACAATGGCAGCAGCAGAGACAATCGGATTTATCGGTCTTGGCGTCATGGGTGGCCCGATGTGCCGCAACATGGCCCTGAAACATCCCGGCCGCGTGCTGGTCTTCGACCTTTCGGACGACGCTCTGGCGGCGCTGTCGGACACCAAGGCCGAACGAGCGGCGTCGGTCGAGGCGCTGGCGGCGGAAGCGGATGTGATCTTCCTGTCGCTTCCCGGCGGCCCGCAGGTCGAGAAGGTCACAGCGCTGATCGCCTCGGCGGCCGCGCCGGGAACTGCGGTGGTAGACCTGTCGACGACGCCCGTCGCCACCGCCCGCAAGGTCGGGCAGGCGCTGGCCGCAAAGGCCATCGCCTTCGCCGACGCCCCAGTCGCCCGCACCCGAGAGGCGGCGCAGAAAGGCGCTCTGTCGATCATGGTCGGCGCCGCGGAAGAGGTGCACGACCGCATTCGTCCGATGCTGGACTACATCGCCACCGACGTGACCCACGGCGGCGCGATCGGGGCGGGGCAGGTGCTGAAGCTGGCGAACAACATGCTGGTTTTCGCCAACACCGTGGCCCTGTCCGAGATGATGGTGCTGGGCGAAAAGGCCGGCGTCGAGGCCGAGACGCTGCTGGACGCGGTGTCGAAGGGCTCTGGCGACAGCTTCGTTCTGCGCAACCACGGCCGCAAGGCGATGGCGCCGCGCGACTTCCCGGCCAAGGCGTTCTCGCCCGCTTATGCTGTGAAGGACATCGACTATGTCTTTGAACTCGCAGCGCAACTGGGGCTGGACCTGCCAGCCGCGGAAACCGCGCGCAGCTATTACGCCCGCGCCGTCGAACGCGGCTTTGGCGACCGCTATTTTCCCTGCGTGATCCAGCTGGTGGAGGACGGGTCGATGTCCGTCGAGCCGGCATGAGCGGGCTGCTTCAGGATCTCTTTCCGCTGGTCTGGTCGGGGATGATCACCGGCTGCCTCTACGCGTTGGGCGCGCTGGGGCTGGTGATGATCTTCAAGTGCTCGAAGGTGGTGAACTTCAGCCACGGCAACGTGGCGGGCTTCGCGGCCTTCCTGATCTACGGGTTTTCCAGCGGTGTGCTGCTAGAGCTGTCCTGGGGTGCGGCGGTGCTGCTGACGATCCTCGCGGTCATCGCCATCGCCTTCCTGACCTATGCCATCGTGTCGCCGCTGGTGTTCGAATCCGACCTGACCGCGACCATCGCGACGCTGGGGATCGGCCTGATCGCGCAGGGCGCGACGCTGCTGATCTTCGGGGCGGATATCGTCAGCCTTGACCTGCCGGTGCCGCGTTTCAGCACCGCCGTTCTGGGCCTGCGGATCACCGGTTATGACCTGACCGTGCTTGCCGTGGCGGTCGTGACCATCGGCGCGCTGTTCTTCGTGATCGACTTCACCAAGCTGGGCATCGCCTTTCGCGCCATCTCGGAAAACCCTTTTGCGGCAGAAGTTTGTGGGCTGAACCTGCGCTCGGTTCACCTGTTCGCCTGGATCGTCGCGGCGATCCTGGGGGTGGTCGGCGCGCTGCTGATCGTGCCGACAACCTTCCTCAGCGTGACGACGGTCGCGGCCTTCATGTTGCAGGCCTTCGCGGCGGCGGTGATCGGCGGGTTCGCCAGCCTGCCGGGCGCGCTGGTCGGCGGCATCCTGGTCGGCGTTCTGATGAACCTGTTCACCTTCTACGTATCGCCGGAATATTCCAGCACCTTCCTGCTGGGCCTGATCCTTCTGGCGCTCAACATCTTCCCGAACGGGATTCTTGCCAGGGTGGAGGGCTTCCGTGTCTGACCAGAACGCAACCCTTGGTTTGTCTTCGGTGGACCGGTCCGGCCTGCGCGGCATGGTGTCGGCGCGGGTCGGGACGTGGCTGCTGATCGCAATCGCTCTGTGCCTGCCGATGGTGGTCGGAGGCTCGTGGGTCTTCGCCTTGGGCGTCTGTTTCGCCAACGCCATCGGCGTGTTGTCGGTCAGCGTGCTTGTCCGATACGGCGGCGAGGTGTCCATCGGCCACACGTTCTTTTCTGCGGTCGGCGCCTACACGGTCGCCATTCTGGACACTCGGTATGGCATCCCGCTGTGGTTCAGCGTGCCGCTTGCGCTGGCGTTTGGCGTGGTCGCCGGCATCCTGTTCGCCTGGCCTTCGCGGCGGTTGTCGGGGATCTACCTTGCCGTGTCGACGCTGGCTTTGGCGCTGGCGGTGCCCGAGATCATCAACAACGCCGACAGCCTGACCGGCGGCTACGAGGGTCTTTACGTCTCCAAGCCGCTGGTGCCGGGCGTGAAAATGTCGCTGCAACGATATTACGCCGCGCTGGCGGTGCTGCTGGCGGTGACCTACGGGCTGTCGCGGCTGCGGCATTCGCGGCAGGGGCTGACCCTGCTGCTGGCAAAGTCGCACCCGGCGGCAGCGGACGCGTTCGGCACCCGGCGGGTCTGGGCCCGGATCGCGGTGATGGGCATCTCGGGCGGGATTGCCGCGCTGTGCGGGGCGATGCTGGCCTTCGCCGGTTCGACCGTGTCGCCGTCGGGCTTCACCTTCTGGGCCGCGATCTTCCTGCTCGTGGGCTCGGTGGTCAGCGTCTACGGCCTGACGTTTCCCCGGGCGCTGATTGGCGGGGCGTTCCTGACGCTGATCCCGCAGTTCCTGTCGGCCTCGGGGGCGTGGATCCCGGTGCTGTATGGCGTGGCGCTGCTGGGCGTCATCCTTGCCGGCCACTACCTGCCGCAACTGACACAGGCGATGGGTCGCCGGAAAGGAGGCGCGTGATGGACGTCCTGACCAACGCGCTGACGGGGCAGGGGATTTCCCTGTCCTTCGGCGGCATCAAGGTGCTGAAGGGGCTGGATGTCTCGTTCCGTGCCGGCGAGATTACCGGCCTCATCGGTCCCAATGGCGCCGGGAAGACCAGCCTGTTCAACTGCCTGACCGGAGCCTATTCGCCGCAGGAGGGGCAGATCGCCTTCGCCGGACAAAGCCTTGACGGCCTGTCGCCCGCCGCGCGCGCCAGCAAGGGGATCGTTCGCAGCTTCCAGCACGTCGCGCTCAGCCCCGACCTCACGGTTCTTGAGAACGTGATGATCGGGGTCGCGCGCAACCATGACACGGGATGGCTGAACGCCTTCCTGCCGCTGCCGCGCGGCTGCGCCGAGCGGGCCGAGATGGAGCGTGCGGCGATGGGGGCGCTGGCCGATCTGGGTCTTGCCGACGCGGCGCACAGCCTGCCCGACGCATTGCCGCCGGGGATGCTGCGGCTGGTCGAGATCGCCCGCGCCATCGTGGGCAAGCCAGACGTGCTGCTGCTGGACGAACCGGCGGCGGGGCTGAACAACTCGGAAACCCGCGACTTGATGCAGACCCTGCAAAAGCTGCGCTCTGGCGGGCTGGTGATGGTCGTGGTGGAGCATGACATGGATCTCGTCATGTCGATCTGTGACCGGATCTATGTCCTGAATTTCGGCGAATTCGTCGCCTGTGGCGCCCCCGACGAGGTGCGGCGCGACCCCGACGTGATCCGTATCTATCTGGGAAGCGACGATGACTGATGTGCTGACGGTGAAACACCTTTCCGTGTTCTACGGCGCGCGGGCGCAGGCGGTCGAGGACGTGACCTTCTCGGTCGGGCAGGGGCGCGTGGTGGCCCTGCTTGGGGCCAATGGCGCGGGCAAAAGCTCGATCATGAAAGCGGTCGCAGGGCTGATCCCGGCCGAGGGCAAGGTCTCTTTCCGGGGTGCCGATATCTCGGACATGCCGGCCCGCAAGCGCGTGGCGCAGGGTGTCGTCTACGTGCCCGAGGGGCGGCAGATCGTCGGCCATATGTCGGTGCGCGAGAACCTTGTGCTGGGCGGCTACCAACTGCCCGGCGCGCGGCGGAAGACGCGGATGGAGATGGTTCTGGACCTGTTCCCCGAGATTGCCGAAAAAGCCGACCGCTCGGCGTGGCGGCTTTCTGGCGGCGAGCAGCAGATGCTCGCCATCGGGCGCGGGCTGATGGCGGAACCTCGGCTACTCCTGCTCGACGAGCCGTCGCTGGGCCTTGCGCCGCTTCTGGTGCGGCGGGTGTTCGATCGCCTTGGGGCGATCCGGCAGGAAACCGACCTGTCCATCGTGCTGGTCGAGCAGAACCTGGCCATGACCATCCGCCTGTGCGACGAGGTGCATTTCCTGCGCTCGGGGCGGATTGTCGGGCATCAAGGCGCCGAAACCCTGCGCGACCCGACAGCGCGGCAGGCGGCGATCGACGCCTACCTCGGCGCCAGCGCCTCGGCGGCATGAGGCGGCGATGACAGGGCAGCCGACATACGAGGTCTATGCCATCCGCCACGCGGTGAACGACACGCGGACGCGGGGCAACAACTTCATTTTGGAGTCCGACCCCGCTGCGCCGTTGGTGCTGGATTTCTATTCCTGGGTGTTGATCGGGCAGGACCGGACAATCGTTGTCGACACCGGCATGGATCCGGCCAAGGCAGCGAAACACGGCCATCGCCACCTGCTAAGCCCGGTGGACGCGCTGGCCATGCTGGGCGTCGATGCCGCGACGGCGGACACGGTGATCCTGACCCATGCGCATTACGACCACCTTGGCTTTCTGGACGCTTTTCCCGCCGCGCATTTCCATATGCAGGCCGAAGAGATGGCCTATGTCACCGGCCCGTGGATGGAAAAGCCGTGGTTCCGCCGCGCCTATGAACCGGACGAGATCAGCCGGCTGGTGTCCCTGCTGCATTCCGACCGCCTGACGCTGCACGGGCACGAAGCCGAAATCGCCGACGGCGTGACGGTCCACTGGGTCGGCGGCCATTGCGCGGGACAAGAGGTGGTGCGGGTCCGGACCCGGCGCGGCTGGGTCGTGCTGGCCTCGGATGCGTTGCACTATTACGAGGAATACGAGCGCGGCGTGCCCTTCGCCGTGGCCTTCAACCTGTCCGACATGATCGCCGCGCATGACCGCATTCGCGAGCTGGCGGACAGCGACGACCATGTCCTTCCCGCCCACGACCCGCGCCTGACCGAGCTATATCCGCCGCTTGATACGGCCCGCGCGGGTCAGATCCTGCGGCTGGACGTGCCTCCGGTGCGGCTTCGGGAGGCGGGGCAGTGAAATATTGCATCATCCCATCGGGGGCGTGCTATACGTGTCGGCCAGAAGTCACGGAAGGCCAAGGGTTTGAAGTCACAGACCAAGGAAGAGCAGGTCGCGGATTTCCTGCGGGAAGGCATCATTTCCGGCCAGTTCCCGCGCGGATCCAAGCTGAAACAGGCACAGATCGCCGAGATGACGGGGATGAGCATCACCCCCGTGCGCGAGGCGATCAAGCTGCTGGAGGCCGAGGGCTTCGTGCTGGGCTCGTCCCATCGCGGCGCCGTGGTGGCGCCCTTCGACATGAACGCGACCGAAGAGATCGTGGACCTGCGCGTCACGCTGGAATGCAAGCTGGCGCTCAAGGCGATGTCGCGGCTTGGCAAGAAGGAATTGGACGAACTCACCGCGCTGCAGAGCGAGATCGAAGACGCCTCGGAGAAGGGCGACCGAGATGCGGTGCGTTCGATCAACTACCGCTTCCACGAGCTGCTGTATCAGGCGGCGGACCTGCCGCAGACCCTGCGGTTCGTCCGCGCGCTTTGGGCGCGCTATCCGTTCGACCTGATCAACAAGCTGGACAACCGCATCGACCGCGCCTCGGCCGAGCATCGCGCGATGCTCAGCGCCATCCTCGCACGGGACGAGGGCGAGATGCTGAGCGCGCTGCGCACGCATATCCGCGCCGGCTGGGAAGAATTCAAGGAAAGCTACACCGAGTAGCCCGGGCATCCGTCTCTGGTTCCGGTGTGGGTTCGACATCGGAACGCTGAAAGCAAGGAGACGGCGATGGCCCCGAAAAGCATCCTTCTGGTCATGGACATGCTCAATGACCTCGTTCACCCGGACGGTATGGGCGGCAAAAGCTATGTCCCGCTGTGCGAAGAGCATGGCGTCTACGATGCGACGAAACTGGCCATCAGCCGCGCCCGCGCGGCAGGGGTGATGGTGGGCTATGTGCGGGTCGGGTTTTCGCCGGACTACGCGGAATGCCCGCCGGGCTCGCCGGTCTTCTCGAAGGCGCGGGACAATGGCGTTTTCACTCTGGGTGGCTGGGGGACCGAGGTCTACGAGGGCTTCGCCCCGCAACCGGGCGATCCCGACATCGTCAAACATCGCGTCAGCCCGTTCTACGGCACCAAGCTGGAACCGCTGCTGCGGGCGCAGGGCGTGGGGCGGCTGATTCTGTCGGGTGTTTCGACCAACGGTGTCGTCTCGGCGGCCGTGCGCGAGGGGCACGACCGGGATTACGACTGCGTTCTGCTTGAAGACTGCTGTGCCGGTGCAACCCGGGACGAGCATGAGCACGCGTTGTCGGGACTGAAGCGTTACGCCCAGATAACGACGGCTGCCAACGTCGATTTCTGACCCGTAAAAATGCATTATAATGGCGAGCGGCGCGACCTTTCGCGTCGTCTGATGCCTGTATTTCCTCAATAAACTAAGGATACCCGCAAGAAAATGCATTATTTTGCCTGTCATGCGTTGACCGGTCTGTGAAAATAATGCATCAAAAATCCAGACTGACGGATCAGATAGGGGGCCTTACACGCCCGATCCGGAGGACAATGGATACAGACAGGGAGGCAAGTCTCGTGACCACCGCAGACACCATGGACAAGAAGAACGCAGACGTCGGCGGCGCGCCGGCAGAAGGCAAGATCACCGACGAGGCGGTTGCCGCGGCGCGCGGCATGATCGGGCTGCAACTGCGCCCGGAAGGGCCGTACCTGCAGGACGCGACCACCGACACGCTGCGCAACTGGTGCAATGGCATCGGCGACCTGAACCCGATGTACCGCGAACAGGAATACGGCCGGAACTCGCGCTATGGCGGGCAGGTGGCGCATCCGATGTTCCCGATGGCATTCGGCTGGGTCGGGCGCACGCGCTGGGGGCTGCCGGGGGTTCACGGCTTCTATGCCGGCAATGACTGGGAACTGTTCCGCCACATCCGCCCCGGCGACCGCATCAGCGCGATCGAGCGCGTGGTCGGCGTCGAGGAGAAGGAAAGCAAGTTCTCGGGCCGGCTGGTGCTGCAATACGTGGAAGCCAGCTATTCCAACCAGCGTGGCGAACTGGTCGCCCGCGCGCTTGGCACCTGCACCCGGCACGAACGCAAGGCGGCGCGCGACGCGGGCAAGTACAAGGACATCAAGACCCACGAATACACCGCCGAGGAATACGAGGCGCTGGACGAGGCGATCCTGCGCGAGCCCGAACGCATCCGTGGCAGCAACGTCCGGTATTGGGAAGACGTGACCGAGGGCGAGACGCTGGACCCGATCGTGCGCGGCCCGCTGTCGCTGATGGACACGATGGGCTTCCTTGTCGGCTGCGGGCGCGGCCACACCCATGGCGTCGTGTTCCAGGCGGCGATGAAGCACCCCGGCCACTTCTTCCGCAACCCCGAAGCGGGCGGCGGCATCGAGTACACGGGCATCGGCCACCACCGCGAGAGCACCGCGAAAGAGGTGGGCGTTCCTGGCGTCTATGACTACGGCCCGCAGCGGTCGTCGTGGATGGCCTCGCTTGTCACCAACTGGATGGGCGATGCCGCCTTCCTGAAGCGGGTGCGCACCGAGATGCGGCGCTTCAACACGATGGGCGACAGCACCTGGTGCAAAGGCAAGGTCGCGCGCAAGTACACCAAGGACGGCCACGCCTTGGTCGATCTGGAAATCTGGGGCGAGAACCAGCGCGGCGAGATCACCACGCCCGGTCTGGCCACGGTCATTCTGCCCAGTCGCGACCCGAACACCCGGGTGTTCTTCGACGGCGCCGCGCTCGATCTCGAGCTGCCGGTCGTGCGCTGAACACGGGCCGGGGGCGATCGGAATGGAGGATCCGAGACCACTGGACGGCATAAGGGTGGTGGAGCGCGCTTCGGGCGTGGCCGCCGCCTACGCCGGAAGGCTTCTGGCCGCGATGGGGGCCGAGGTCTTCATGGCGGAACCGCCGGATCACAGCCCGCTGCGGCGCGAAGCGCCGTTCCTGCCGGGGGGCGGCAGCGCGCTGTTCGCCTATCTCGGGGCTGAAAAGCGCAGCGTGCTGTGCGACCTCGCCGATCCCGTCGACCGCGAGGCGTTCCATGGCCTCGTGGCGGCGGCCCAGATCCTGATCGACGATACGCCTGTGGCGGACCGCGCGGGGCAGGGGCTTGACCCTGCCTCTGTGGCTGCCCGTCACCCGCATCTTGTGCACCTGTCGGTCCTGCCATTCGGGGCAGAGGGCCCCAAGGCGGGCTGGTGCGGCGCCGAGATCAACATGATCCATGCCGGTGGCGAGGGGTTCCTGCTGCCGAACGGTCTGTCGGCGGACCTGTTCCCCGACCGCCCGCCGTTGAAGATTGCAGGCCACTTTGCCGAAATGCAGGGGGGCGTCGCCGCGGCGCTGGCCGGGCTGTCGGCGCTTTGGTCGGGGCAGGGGCAATTCGTCGATGCCTCGGTTCAGGACGCCAATGTCGCGGTGGGCGCTTTCGCCGTTCAGCGCTTCGGCGACGGCTCGGTCGAGCATCGCTCGACCCGGTCGTTCCGCTATGGCGGGGTCATCGAGTGCCGCGACGGGTTCGTCGAACTCCTGACTTTGGAAGAACGCCAGTGGGAGGGGCTCGTCGACCTGCTGGGGCGGCCCGACTGGGCCACCGACCCGGCGCTGCGCGACGCCGCCGAGCGCAGCAGCCGCGGTGACACGATCAACGCCAACATCCGCGACTGGGCAAGCGACCAGCCGGTCGCGGATCTGGTGGCGCGCGCGCAGGAACTTGGGGTGCCGATGGCGCCCTATAACACGCCGGACGAGATCCTTGCCGGCCGTCAGGAAACGGCGCGCGGGATCTTCCGCGAGGTCGCCGGGCCCGGCGAAGAGAATGTGCGGGTTCAGTCGGCTCCGTTCCGCTTTGGCGCGCAACCGCTGCCGGTGGCTCAGGCGGCGCCCGCGCCGGGGGCCGATCAGCATCTGCTGGTCGCGCACCCGCCGCGTGAAGCCCGAAAGGTGCAGGCATGACGCGACCCCTTGAAGGCATACGCATCGCCGATTTCACCGTTCATGCCGCAGGACCGTTCTGCACCCACATGCTTTCGCAACTGGGCGCAGAGTGCATCAAGATCGAAACCGCCCTGCGGCCCGACATCTTCCGCAAGCCGCACGCGGTCTATGGCCGCGCGGGACCGGCGACCTTCGATCAGGTGGCGTCGAACAAGCTGTCGGTGCGGCTGAACCTGAAACATCCCGATGGCGTCGCGCTGGCGAAACAGCTGGTCGCCGTTTCCGATGTCGCCGCCGAAAGCTTCCGTGCGGGCGTGATGAAAAGGCTGGGCCTTGGGTATGACGCGCTGCGCGGGGTCCGCGAGGATATCGTCATGGTCTCGGTCTCGTCCTCGGGCCAGACCGGGCCGGACAGTCACTTCGCCGGATATGCCCCGCTGTTCGGCGCTTGGGGCGGGCTGGGCTATCTGTCCGGCTACCGCGACGGGCCGCCGGTCGAGATGCGGCACGTGATGGACCATTCGGTCGGCATGAACGCGGCGCTCGCCACGGTTGCCGCCCTGCACAAGCGCCGCCGCACCGGCAAGGGCAGCCATGTCGACGTGGCCGCGCGCGAGGTGGCCTCGTCGCTGGTGGGCGACGCGTTGGCCGCCGCAAGCGCGGGTGCCGCGCCCGAGCGCATGGGCAACGACGACCCGCAGCGCGCGCCGCACGGGCTGTACCCGACGGCTGAGGCGGACCGCTGGCTTAGTCTCGCGGTCGGCACGGATGCCGCGTGGCACAGGCTGGCCGCCCTGATGGGGCAGCCCGGACTGGGACGCGATCCAAGGTTCAGCACCGCCGCCGACCGCGTTGCCAATCGCGCCCAAGTCGATGCGGCGGTGACGGGCTGGAGCCGCACGCAACAGCCCGAAACCGCCGCCGCCTCGCTGCAGCGGGCGGGCATCCCGGCGCATCTGTCCTGGCGCGCATCCGATATCGTCGCCGACCCCCACATGCGGGCGCGGGGCGCCATCGTCGACGTGACCGAGACCGACGGGGCCACGCGCGCCGCCGTGGGGTTCCCGGCGCGGTTCTCGGGGAGCGATCAGCCGGGGATGACCCGCGGCACGCCGGAGCTGGGCGAACACGAGGCCTATGTCTTCGGCGACCTTCTCGGGTTGGCGCAGGCCCGGATCCGGGACCTGATCGCCGAACGGGCCATTTACTGAAACCGCCTGCGCGGCGACTGCGGGAGCAAGCACCTTGAATGACGTCATGGACCACACCCCGGCCGAGGCAATCGGCCGCCGCGAAACCGCCGACGCCCCGATCCGGCCCGAACCCGCGGCGCAGCTTGCCGCAACGCTCGATCTGGGCGCCGTCCCGGCAGAAGGCGATCCGTTGCCGCCGGGCTGGCACTGGATGTATTTCAACCCATTCCTGCCACGGTCTTCGCTTGGCCCCGATGGTCACCCGAAGCGGGGCGGCTTCCTGCCGGAAACCGGCCTGCCGCGCCGGATGTGGGCCGGGGGGCGGATTTCGTATCCGGGGGCGCTGAAGATCGGAGAGCCCGCCCGCAAGGAAAGCCGCATCCAGAATGTGAGCGAAAAATCGGGCCGCGCGGGGCGTCTGTGTTTCGTCACCGTCCAGCACCGGATTTCGCAGGGCGGGGTGCTTTGCATCGAGGAAGAGCAGGACATCGTCTATCGAGAGCCGCCCGATCCCGCGGTTCAGCCGCCAGAGCCTGCCGCCGCGCCGGACGGGGCGGAATGGTCGGAAGAGATCGTGCCCGATCCCACCCTGCTGTTCCGCTATTCCGCACTGACCTCGAACGGGCACCGGATCCATTACGACCGCACCTACGCGCAGCAAGACGAAGGTTATCCCGACCTCGTGGTGCACGGACCTCTGACGGCCACGCTGCTGCAAGGTCTGGCGACGCGTTGCCGCCCGGGTCTGCGTCTTCGTCAGTTCACCTTCCGGGGGATGGCGCCGCTTTTCGTGACACGCCCGTTCCGAATTGAGGCCAAGCGCGGCGAGGGTCCGGACGACCTGTCGCTTTGGGCGCGCGGACCGGATGGCGAACTTGCGATGCGGGCGGAAGCCTTTTTCTGATGCCCGACGTCACGCGCATTCCGAAAAGCTACCTGTTCGTGCCGGGCAACCGTCCGGACCGGTTCGCCAAGGCCGCAGCCTCCGAAGCGGATGCCCTGATCCTTGACCTCGAGGACGCCGTCGGACCAGACGACAAGGGCGCGGCGCGAACGGCAGTGCGGCATTGGCTCGAAAGCGGCGGCACGGCGCTGGTGCGGGTGAACGGGGCGGACACTCCGTGGTTCGCGGATGACGTAGCCATGCTTGCGGAGGTGCAAACAGCAGGCGTCATGGTGCCGAAATCCGACGCGCCGAGCCTGTCACAGGCGGCCAAGGCGCTGCCCGGCTGCGGGCTGGTGGCCCTGGTCGAAACGGTTGCGGGCATCGCCGAGGCCCGCAGCGCCGCGCGGACAGCGGGCGTTCGGCGGCTCGCCTTCGGCAACCTCGACTTCGGCACGGACGCCCGGGTGCCGCCGGGGAGCCCCGTGCTTGATGCCGCCCGCGTCGAACTGGTGCTGGCGTCGCGTCTGGCGGACCTGCCGCCGCCCGTGGACGGGGTGACCATGGCGTTGAAGGACGAGATGGAAATCGCCGCCGACGTCGCACACGCACGATCCTGCGGGTTCGCGGCCAAGCTGTGTATTCACCCGGCGCAGGTTGCCATCGTCAATCGCGGCTTCACACCCACGGAAGATGAACGTGGCTGGGCCAGCCGCGTGCTTACGGCGCTTGCAGCGGCCAAGGGCTCGGTGGTGCAGGTGGATGGAAAAATGGTGGATGCACCATTGATAGAACGGGCCGAGTGGATCCTGGCCCACGCAGCAAGCTGAGAAACGCAGGCGGTGAAGCGCCCCTTACTATTCCAACGGGCGGCGATATCCAGTCCGGAGGTCGGCAATCACTTTTCGCCTGCGGCGGCCCCGCCGTCAGACCCGGCGGGTTACAAGCCGCCGGGGTCCGCCGCCGTGGGTTCGATGTGGAAGGTCACGCGGCTGCCGTCTTCCGAACGGGTGAAATCAGGGTAGCCGGCGGCCTCGACCAAGTCGGGGAAGTAGAAGGGCTGCACGAACCAGTCGTGGTCGAATGCATAAAACCAGACGGCGAATTCCACGTCATGCGGGCCCGGACCCGACAGGGCGAACTCTGCCGTGGCTTGCAATTCGATCCGGCCAGCCCCCGCGGCAAGCAAGGCGCGGTCGGCCAGTGTCGTGCCGGTGATCGCGAAAGGTATGCTGGTCCCGTCTACGATCAGCCGGATGGCCGCCGTGACCTGTTGGCCGAAGCCAGCGGTCTCGGCGGCGTCGATCTTGCCGTTTGCGTCGGCATCGATGTAATCGAAGATCGCCGCTCCGTCCTCGACCGAGGGCACGATGGTCAGGACGGCTTCGGCAGAGCTAAGGCCCAGAGACAGCCGAACCTGCTGATCCACGTACAAATGCGGATGCGCCAGCGCGGGCATGCCCGCCACCAGCGCAAGCAGCATGGCAAGGCCCCGCATCACGGTTCGGCGATCCACGCGATGCCGTAGTCGTTGCCGGGATCGCGGTACATGTTGTGGGCATGGTCGGTCGGAATGTCGCCGCGCATGTTCTGGGGGGCGTATTCGATGATGGCCGAGGGCGCGGTGACGCGGAAGTAGGCCGCGCCGAGTTCGTCCACCGGGCCCCACCAGCCAAACCAAGTCGCGTCCAGATCGGCCTCGATAACCGCCATCTTGGCCGCGAAATCGTCGTCGTTCATGAAACCCAGACGGGCCGCGATCACGTCCAGCAACAGCTGCCGCTGCGCGTCGTCAAGCTGTGTCGCCTGAATCCCCTCGGGGGCAAGGACGGTCCCGAACGCGCCGGGGCCCAGCAGCAGGTTGATGATCTCGTCGCTGCGGATCGCCATGGCCCTCTGGTCCACCGTCAGGCTGTCCATTAGGGCGGCGGCGGCGCGGGTTTCGGCCTCGGTGATGAAGACATCCGCGCCGTCGAATTCGATATTGAGCGGCTCGCCCCCGGTCAGCATCGGAGAAAAGGTCAGGTCGGGGCCCGCCACGGTGACGTTGATCGCCAGATGATGTCCACCGAACTGGAACATCCAGGGCGCATCGGTCGACGGCTCTCCGAGGAAAGAGGCGTAATAGTACTCGTCCCCGAAGTTCGGACCGCCGCCGCCGGTGTCGAGCGTTTCTTCAGCCGCAAGCTGAAGCAGGATATTGCGGTAGCCGTCCTCGCTCATCACCGTGCGCAGCAGGGCGTCCAGCGCGTCCAGCTGGTCGGCCTGAAGATCGCCCCGCATGACGCCTTTGCGCACGACGGGACCATCGGGAAAGTTCGACCAGTTCGACCTTTGCGTATTGTCCGCGAAGTCGAACAGCGCCTGTTGCGTCTGTTCCTCGCTGAGAGTGTCCAGAAACGCACGCGCGGCAGCGACAATTTGCTGAGACTGCTGGTCGGCCGGCGCAACCTGCAGATCGTCCCTGATCGTGATGTCGACCGGCGGGGTCTGCAAATTGCCGTTCTGGCCCCATACTTCGCCATAGCCAAGCCAGATGCCGGCCACTGCGGCCACGGCACCGCACGCAGCGATGCCGAGGGTTCGCGTTCTCGTCATGTAGATCTCCATGTCTTTTGGCCTAAACGCACGGGCGCGGCAGTTCCGTCGCAGGTTTAGCACAGGACGGAAGATGCCTGCGCCGCGCGGGCGTTTATTTCGGCACGGGCGGGGTGCCGTGGGTGTGGAAGCTCTCGATCGTCTTGAGACCCCAGGCCTGCCCCTTCTTGCGGTCGGCTTCCGTCCACTCGACGGGTTTCCAGTCCGGCGCAAGGACAAGCCGGGCGCCTGCGTTGGCAAGCTCGACCCGGTTGCCGGCCGGTTCCCAGACGTACAGGAAGAACGTGCCCTGAATCGCGTGCTTGTGCGGGCCGGTTTCGATGTGGACGCCGTTCTGCAGGAAGATGTCGGCGGCGCGCAGGATGTCTTCGCGCTGGTCGGTTGCATAGGTGACATGGTGCAGCCGCCCGTTGCCGCCGCCGTGCTCTTCGGTGCAGGCGAGGTCGTAGGTCTTGTTGTTCACGGTGAACCAGCACCCGCCCAACCTGCCATTGTCCAGCTTGATGTACTCGGTCACCCGGCTGCCAAGACAGGTTTCCATGAAGCGGCGGAACTCGGTGACGTCCTCGGACAGAAGGTTCAGGTGGTCGATCCGGCGGGGGGCCGCGCCCTCGAACGCAGAGGCGGTGTTCTTGAGAGCGGCGCGCTCGGCCTCGTCCTGCGCTTCGTACCAGCGGGTGTCATAGTAGATCTCGAAGACATGGCCGAACGGGTCCTGAAAGCGGAAGGCCCGGCCGTGCGACAGGTCGCCCTCGTTCCAGCCCAGAACCTCATAGCCCGACGCCTTGATCGCGGCCACCCGCCGGTCCAGCGCCTCGGACGATGCGGCGCGATAGCCGATGTGGCCGACCCCGGTCGTTTCCGCGCGGGTCAGCTTGAGGGTGCAGTACTCGTAATCGTCCCACGCCCGCAGATAGGCCGAGGTCTCGTCCTGGCCGGACAGTTTCAGGCCGTAGATGCGGGTGAAGAAGCCGAGGCTGTCCTCGAAACGGTCGGTCAGCATCTCGACATGGCCAAGGTGGGCAAGATCAAAGCTGGGATTGGTGGGATCGGACATGGTAGTTCCTCCGGTCTGTCGTTGTGGTATGTCCCGCCGCCGGTCGCGTCGCGCCGCGGCGGGACCGGTCAGTTGAACATCGAGTTGGGGATCAGAAGCGCGATCTCGGGCACGAGGATGATCAGCAGCAGGCAGACCACCATCGCAAGCAGGAAGGGCGTCACGCCGCGGAACACGGTCCCAAGCGAGACGTCTCCGGCCACGTTCCTGACCACGAAGACGTTAAGTCCCACGGGCGGCGTGATCATCCCCATCTCGATCACGATCACCGCGACCACGCCGAACCAGATCGGATCGAAGCCAAGCGCGGTGATGACCGGAAAATAGATCGGGATCGTGATCACCAGCATGGCGAGGCCGTCAAGGAACATGCCCAGCACCACGTAGGACAGCAGGATCACGAACAGCGTCCCATACGGACCAAGCCCCAGCGCGGCCAGCCCGGACTCCAGCCCGGCGGGAACCCCGGTCAGTGCAAGAAACGGGTTCAGGACATTCGCGCCGATGACGATCATGTACAGCATGGACGAGGTCGAAACCGTCGCCATCACCGCGGTCCGCAGTCCAGACAGCGACAGGCTGCCGGTTGCGAAGGCCAGCACGATGGTCAGCGCCGCGCCCACGCCCGATGCTTCGACCGGGGTGAAGACGCCAAGGTAGATGCCGCCGATGGACACCACGATTACGACGATCAGGGGCAGCGCCTTGAACAGAAGGGCGAAGCGCTGGGCGAAGGGCACCGCCTCTCCGCGCGGCCCGGCGGCGGGGTCCCGCAGCGTGACGATCCAGATCGCCAGCGTGAACAGCACCATCATCAGCAGGCCCGGCAGGATACCCGCCATGAACAGCCGCCCGATGCTTTCTTCTGTCAGGATCGCGTAGATCACGAAGCCGGTGGACGGCGGGATCAGGAAGCCCAGCGTGCCACCCGCCGCGATCGCGCCGGTCGACAGGGACGCGCCGTAGCCGAGACGCTTCATCTCGGGCAGGGCGACCTTGCCGATCGTGACGGCGGTGGCCACTGACGAGCCCGAGACGGCAGAGAACGCGGCGCAGCCGATAACCGAGGCCGAGGCCAGACCGCCCCGGAACCGGCCGACCCACGCGTGGGCCGCATCGTACAGCCCGCGCGAGAACCCGCTTTCCGATGCGACGTTGCCCAGAAGGATGAACATCGGCACCACGATGAGGGAATAGTTGGCGACGGCAGAGTAGGTTTCGGTCATCAGAACCGCCCCGGCCCGGCGCAGGCCGTCAAGCAGCCATGTCCCGAAAAAGCCGGTCAGCAGCATCGCGAAGGCGACCGGCGTGCGCAGCACCATCAGGACGAACAGCGCGACGAAACCCAGCAGCCCGATCGTAAGGTCAGCCATTCGGGAGTTCTCCCTTCGGGTGACCGGTCAGCAGGATGGTGGCGAACTCCAGAACGAAGACGAGAATGCACAGCGCCATGCCAAGCGCGATAAGCCCGTAGAATGGCCAGATCGGCAGGTTGAGCATGTTCGTCGCGTCTCCGAACTCGCGCGCGTCCAGCGCCTTGTCCCAAGCACGGGTCACAAGGAAATACAGCGCGCCGACCGTCACGGCGCGGGTCAGCAGGTCGGCCAGCCAGCGGCCCCAGCGGCCAAGCGCGGGATCGAAGATATCGGCCCGCACATGCGCGCCCGAGTAGGTGGCGTAGGGCAGGGCCAGCATGGCAAGCGCGACCGCGTTCAGTTGCACGATCTCGTTCACGCCAAGGATCGGTTGCCCGACCGCATAGCGCATGATGACGGCGGCCGTGATCAGGGCGGTCATCAGGACCAGCAGCAGTCCGGCGACCCAGCCAAGGACAAGGGTGGCCCGGCCGGTATAAACCGACCAGGCGCGAAGCGTGGATGCGAGCATGAGGCTCAGTTGCCCTTCAGAGCGTCGATATACGCCTGAGCCGCGATGCCCTCGGCTTCGGCGTCGCTGATGATCTGCGCGACGACGGCCTCGGACGCGGCGTTGAACCGGGCTGCCTCTTCGTCGGACAGGGTGATGACCTGTTTGCCCTCGGTCGCCTCGAACGCATCAAGGGCGCCTTCCGCCGCGGTCTGCCATGCGGAGTGGCCGTTCAGGGCGGCCTGCTTGCCGGCTTCGGTGATCGCGTCCTGCGCGCTGGCGTCGAGATCGGCGAACACGTCGCGGTTCATGATCATGAAGAACTCGGAGATCGTGCTGTCCATGCCCTGCGTCACGTAGGTGGTGACTTCGGCCAGCTTGAACGCGTTCAGGGTCGTCGCGTCGATCATCGCGCCGTCGATCACGCCAGTCTGCATCGCGTTGTAAATCTCGGGGGCGGGCATCGAAACCGGGTTCGCCCCCCACGCCTGCACCACCAGACCGGCGTTGCGCGACGGCACGCGGATGTTCAGGCCCGACAGGTCGTCGAGCGTTTCGACGGGCTTTTCGGCCATCAGCAGCAGGTTCGGCGCGTTGTTCCAAAGCGCGACAAGGTGCACGCGGCGGTACTCGTCGGACAGCATGTCGAGGTGTTCGACGATTTGCTGTGTTCCGGTCTCGGCGTCGATCACGCCCGGCAGTTCGGCGAGCAGCGTCATGGGAAAGTTCGACGCCGTGTAGCCCGGCAGCGAGAAGGCGATGTCGGCCACGCCGTCCACCACGCGGTTGTATTGCTCGGCAGGGCCCGGTCCAAGTTCGCCGCCCATGAACACTTCGACGGTCACGTCGCCGCCGGTGGCCTCCGAGACGGCTTCGGCGAAGGGGGTATAGACCTTTTCGACGATGAAGTGGGTCGGGGGCTGAAAGTCAGCAAGCTTCAGTTCGTCAGCGGATGCCGTGCCGGCCCCAAGGCCAATTGCAAGCGCAGAGACGGTCAGTTTGTTGAAGATACCCATGGCGTTTCCTCCCTGTTGGGTAGACGTGTCGTCTCGGAACCGGCCGCTTTGACAAGGCTGCGGCGATGGTTCAGCGGCGCCCCGGTTAAGCGGACGCGTTGATCCGGCAGTCACGCGATGCCGGATTTCCTGTTCGCGACGGTGCTATCGTCTTTCGGTAAGGCGAACAATTGGGCTGTGATGGACGTTGCGTTCAGATTATTGAACGATCTGGCGCGGTCGCTATGCTGGCCGGACCGAACCTGACGGGAAGGAGCGTTTCGATGAGCTGGAGCCTGAACGACGTGCCGGTGTTCGTCGCGGTGGTCGACCACAACGGGATCACCGCCGCCGCCGACGCGATCGGCATGCCCAAATCCACCGTCAGCAACGCGGTCACCCGGCTGGAGCACGGTTTGGGGCTGCGTCTTCTGGACCGGAACTCTCGGAACCTCAGGGTGACAAGCGAGGGCGAGACCTTCTACAGGCAGGCCCAGTTGATCATGGATCAGGTGCGCGAGACGAACGCGACAATGGCGGGGATGACGGCGGAACCGACCGGCCGCGTCACCGTGGCGCTGCCGACGGCCTTCTGTCAGGAAGTCGTCGCGCCCCGGCTGGCGGGGCTGCAGAAAGCCTATCCCAAGCTCGTCGTGGATCTTATCCTGACCCCCGACGGGGTGTCGCTGCTGCGCGACCAGGTCGATCTCGCGGTTGCCGTCGGGCCGCTGGACGACAGCGAGTTGATCGCCCGGACCCTGATCACCGGAAAGCTGATCTGGGTCGCCAGCCCGTCCTACCTTGCCGCACATGATATCGGCCATTCCGCCGCCGACATCCGTGCCCATGTCCAGATCTGCGAGACCCGCTATGGAAACGACCAGATGCCGGTGCACGAGGACGGCCGGGCGGTGTCGCTGGACCTTCACCGGGGGATCGCCCACGTCAACAACCCGCTCGTCGTCCGCACCGCCGTGCTTGGCGGGGCGGGGATCGCGCCGCTGCCGGCGCATTACTGCCGCGACCACATCGCCCGTGGCGAGTTGGTGGAAATCGGCCGCCACGTGGTGTTCGACGTCAACGCGGTGACGCTGACGGTCGTTTATCCGGGCCGTCGGCTGCTTTCGCCACGGGTGCGTGTCTTCCTGAACTTCCTTGCCGAGGCCTGTGCCGGGCTGTCCACCTGACGCCGTCAGGTCGTCGGATCAGGCAATCGCGCCGCCGCCGTCGACGAAGATGGTGGTGCCGGTCATGTAGGGGTTCGTCATAAGCGCCAGCGCCTGCACGGCCACATCCTCGGGCGTGCCGACCCGGCCCACCGGAAGGCGCGCCGCTGCGCCGTCGAACATGGCCTTCCGGCCGTCGCCCTCCAGACCGTCGTACATCTCGGTCATCACCAGCCCCGGCGAGATGCAGTTGACCCGTACCGGCGCGAATTCCAGCGCCAGCCCGCGGGTCAGCCCTTCGAGCCCCGCGTTGATCGCGCCCTGAATGGCGGCGCCCGCCTTGGGGCGCACGGACAGGAAGCCCGAAACCAGCGTCAACGAGCCTCCCTCGCGGATATTCGCTGCACGCGCGACCCGGTAGGCGCCCCAGAACTTCGAGTCGACCGAGCCATAGGCATCCTCAAGCGGCAGCTCGCGTACCGCGGCGACCTTCGTGCTGGCGGCGGAACAGAATACGTGGTCGAAACTGCGCGCCGCGAACAAGGCCTCCAGCCCGGCCGCATCCCCGGTGTCGAGCGTAACGCCCTCGGCCCCCAGTTTCCGGGCGGCGGACGAAACCTTCTCGGCCGTGCGCGAGGCGATGGTGACTTCGGCGCCTGCGTCCTGCGCCGCCTTGGCGGTACCGAAGCCGATGCCAGAGCTGCCACCGATTACCAGTACCGTTTTGCCTTCAAGTGTCATGGGTGTCCTCGCATGGGTTGTCGTGGCGCGTGCCATCAGGGTTTCGGAAACCAGCGACCGGACGATGCGCCGGGCAGGTAGTCGAGGGAAGAGGCGAACTGCTGCATCTCGATCAGCAGGCCCCAGGGCGTGCGCCCGAAAACGCCGCGATTTCCCGGCCCGTCTTCCGGCGGACCAAGGTCGTAAGGCTTGCTAAGAAGGGTTCCGCCCGCGTCGGTGAATGCGTCGGCGACGGCGTCGACGTCGTCGACATTGATGCTGATGTGGCTGATGCCGAGGTCCGAGATATTGGTCTCGGACGTGCCGCCGGGGCGGTCGATCTCGAAGACTTCGATATTGGCCCCGTTGCGCAGCCGCAGGATCGAGACGTGCATCATCCGCGTCCCCGCGCGCAATCCGTTCATCCGCCCCACGTCCTGTGCGGTGAACGGGCCGCCGTGCGCATCGGTCTGGGACAGGATCTCTTCCGCGCCGAAGGCCGCCTTGAGGAACGCGACGGCGTTGGCGTGATCGGGGACAGTGATGCCGACGTGTTCTATGCCGCGAACGTGGCTCATGGGAGGGTGTTCCTTTTGGGAGATTCGTCAGTCAGGCAGGTGAACCTATTCCTGCAAGCGACGAAGTCACCAAATCCGGACAGATTGATATGGGCGGTAGACGAGATTGCGCGGCGGCCAAGCCTGCTGGCGCGGCCGTCTGGCGCGTTGCCGCGGTCCGCACGACAAGCTTTGCGCGGTTGACCGCGTTTATGGGTCTTTTCGGGAAGAGGCTGGGCAAGACGGGCCGCGCTGGGCGGCGTGCGAAAACCCGGTCAGGGGCGTTCGACCATGTAGTCCGGCGCGATCCCGGTCGCGGCGATGGCGTCCGTCAAGGCGATCCCGGCCGAGAACCCGTAGCCGGTGACCAGCGCCGACCGGACGCCGGCGCTTTGCGCGCCCAGAACGTCGGTGTGCAGGCTGTCCCCGACCATCAGAACCCGTCCGCGCGGGATCGAGGACGGGATCCGTTCCAGCGCCTGCTCGAAGATGCCGGGGAAGGGTTTGCCGAAGAACTGCAACTCGACCCCCGGTATCGCGGCAAGGCGGTGGGCGTAAAAGCCGGGCTCGACCGAGAAGCCGTCGGCGCGCGGTGCGACAAGGTCGGGATTGCCGACCCAGACAGGTCGCGGACGGCGGCGCAGCGCGGTTTCCAGCCGGTCCTGCCGCGCCTCGGTCCAGCTGCCGCTGCCCAGGAACAGGAACGCCTCGGCCTCGTCGTAGCCCGCCGGAGCGTCGCCCAGATAGGTCAGGTCGAGCCCGGACAGATCCTCGCCCTGAAGGTCCGGTTGGGCCATCACGCCCCAGTGCCGGGCCGGGGCGGCGCGCACCGCGTCCAGCAACACCATACGGCTGGACACGACCTCTGCGGGGTCGAAGTCGTACCCCAGCCGGGCGTATTTCTCGACCAGCGCATCTGCCGGAACCGAAGCGGCGTTCGTCAGGACCATGACGGGCCGCCCGCCGCCGCGCAGGGTGGTGATCCGGTCGGCGACACCGGGAATGGCCGTCTCGCCGATGTTCAGCACGCCGAAAGCGTCCAGCAGGAACGCGTCGAAGCCCTCGGCGATCTCGCCAAGATGGGCGGCCTTGCGGGCAGGGCCGCCGGGCGCGGCGCGGGGAAGGCGAGGGCGCGCGGCTTCGTAGGCGGCCAGCGCGCCCTCGGCGGTCATCCGTCTCAAATGATCGCACCCCGGACCTTGGCCGAGACCCATTCGCTGATCACGACGGCGGCAAGGATCACCAACAGGATCAGGCTGACCTGCGGCCATGCCAGCACGTTCAGCGAGGCGTTCAGTTGAAGCCCGATACCGCCCGCGCCGACAAGGCCCAGCACGGTGCTTTCGCGGATGTTGATGTCCCAGCGGAACACCGCGATGCCGGCGAAGGCGGGCAGGATCTGCGGGACGATGCCATAGGCCATGACCTGCCAGCGGCTGGCGCCGGTGGCGGTGATGGCCTCGACCTGCGTCTCGTCGATCTCTTCGATGGCCTCGTACAGCAGCTTGGCGCAGAACCCGATCGACCGGATCGCGATGGCGACGACACCGGCAAAGACGCCGGGGCCGATGATCGCGATCAGCAGCAGCGCCCAGATCAGCGAGTTGATCGACCGGGTCGACACGATGATCAGCAGCGCGATGGGCCGGACGATATAGCGCGAGGGCGTGGTGTTGCGCGCGGCAAGGAACGCGACCGGCACCGCGAAACACAGGGCGATTATGGTGCCCAGCGTCGCGATGTTCAGCGTGTCCCAGATCGGGCGGCCAAGCTGGGTGATGTATTCCCACCTCGGCGGCGTCGCCCGGTCCCAGATGTCGCCCGCGATACGCGGCGCGTCCCAGACGAAGAACCACGTGGTCGCGCCCGAGATCTGCATCCAGCAATAGACGAAGATCGCCGTGCCGGTCAGCCACATCGCCCAGTGGGCCAGCGCCTGATTGCGGTTGCGGCGGCGCCAGATCGGCGGGCTGCCCGCGGTTTCGTAGACAGGCATTATTGAACCCTCGCGCGGATCAGGCCGGATAGGTATTCCAGCCCCATGACGATCACGATGATGATGATGAGAATGGCCGCGGCGGTGTCGTATTCATAGCGGTCGAACGCGGTGTTCAGCGTCGCCCCGATGCCGCCCGCGCCGACAAGGCCAAGGATCGCGCTTTCGCGGAAGTTGATATCCAGGCGATACATCGAAAGACCGATAAGTCTTGGCATCACTTGCGGTTGGACGCCATAATTAATCCATTGCATCCAGCTTGCGCCCGACGATCGGATCGCCTCTGCCTGCACGCGGTCCATGCTTTCGATGTCCTCGGCCAAAAGCTTCGACAGGAAGCCGATGGTCGCGAAGGACAGGGTCAGGAAACCCGCCAGCGGACCGAAGCCGAAGATCGCCACCAGCAGGATCGCGACGATGATTTCCTGTAGCGCGCGGCTGACCGCCACGATGCCGCGGCAGATCATGTAGACCGGCAGCGGCGCGATGTTGCGGGCGGCGCCCAGTCCGATGGGAATCGAGATGGCGATGCCCACCACCGAGGCCGCGATGGTCATGATGATCGATTCCAGCATGCCGTCGCGGATGTCCGCCGCGCGGGTAACGAAGTCGGGCGTCATGAAGGCCAGCACGAACTGCCAGCCCCGGTCCAGCCCCTCGTAGACGCGGCTCCAGTCCACCGGGATCGTCAGGACGGCAGCGATCAGATAGGTGACAAGACCGATCCACAGGACCCATCGCAGCCATGTCTGCTTGACCAGCTTCGGCTTGCGCCACCGCGTGCCAAGCATGTCGTCCAGTTCGCGGTGCGTGTGCAGGGACGAGGTGCTCATTCCGCAGCAACCTCGTCTTCCTCGACCTTCTGGATCGTGGCCTCCCAGTCTTCCTCGCCGTAAATCGTGGTCAGCACGTCGGGCGTCAGGGCGTCGGGCTTGCCGTCGAATTCGATGGCGCCGAACCGCAGGCCGATGACCCGCTGCACAAAGCGCTGCGCCAGCGCGACGTCGTGGATGTTGATGATCGCCGCCAGCCCGCGTTCCTCGCACAGCTCGCAGATCAGTCGCATGATCTGGCGGCTGGTCTTGGGGTCCAGCGAAGCGGTGGGTTCGTCCACCAGCAGCAGCTCGGGGTTCTGGATCAGCGCGCGGCAGATGCCGACCCGCTGACGCTGGCCGCCCGACAGTTCGTCGGCGCGCTTGTCGGCCATATGCAACAGCCCCACGCGGTCCAGCAGGCGGAACGCCTCGTCCACGTCAGCCTGGGGATAGCGGCGGGTGAAGGACCGCCAGAACCCGACATAGCCCAGCCGGCCGGACAGGACGTTTTCCATCACCGACAGCCGTTCCACCAGCGCGTATTCCTGGAAGATCATGCCCATCTTCCGGCGCGCGCGGCGCAGGGCCGACTGCGACAGGCCGGTCAGTTCCGTATCGCCCAGCCAGACCTTGCCCGACGTGGGTTCGACCAACCGGTTGATGCACCGGATCAGGGTGGATTTACCGGCGCCCGAGGGTCCGATCAGCGCCAGAACCTGGCCGCTCGGAACCTCAAGGTCGACCGCTTTCAGCGCCTGGTCGCCGGTTTTGTATGTCTTGACCAGCTTCTCAAGCCGCAACATGGGCGTTTCCCGCATCTTGATGACATTCTGCATTTCTGAAGGGTCGGGCGGTCCCTTGGGGGACCGCCCGGTGTGCGTCATTCGCACGCGTAGCTGACACCGTTGGCCGCATCGATCTTGCGGATCACGTCCCAGAAGTCCTTGTAGTTCATCTCGAGGAACTGTGCCTCGTTGGACTTCGAGAATTCGGCCTCAAGCGTGGTGCCTTCCCAGTCGAAGGTGAAGAACGCTTCCTTGATCTTCTCCTGCAACTCGGGCGTCAGGTTGTAGACGGTGCCGAAGCCGGTGGTGGGGAAGGTCTGCGACTTGTACAGCGACACAACCTGATCGGCCGAGATCACCTCGCGCTCGATCATCCGGTTCATGACCGAGTTGGCGATCGAGGCCGCCGGGTAGTCCTGGTTCGCGACACCGAGGATCGAGTTGTCGTGCTTGCCCGAGAAGACCGGCTCGAAGTCGCGGTCGGGGATCATGTCGTAATCCGCCTTCAGGATCGCCGACGGCGCCTTGAAGCCAGAATTCGATGTCGGCGAGGTGAAGGCCAGCTGCTTGCCGGCGATGTCCTCGACCTTCTCGATGCCCGAGCCGGGGTAGGTGATGATCTCCATCTCGTAGCCGAAGTTTCCGTCGGCGGACGCCATGATGGTGAACGGGCGGAACCCGGCGCAGTTCACGGCCAGCGGGTTGGACCCGGTGTTGAAGCCCGCGATGTGCAGACGGCCCGAGCGCATTGCCTCGATCTGGGCGGCGTTCGACTGGACCGGGAAGAACATCACGTCCTTGCCGGTGACTTCCTCGAGATAGGTCAGGAAGTCGGACCAGGCGGTCTTGTAGACGGCGGGATCTTCAACCGGCGTGTAGGCAAAGATCAGGGTGTCGGGGTCGATCAGTTGCGACTCGTCGGTCGGGATATCGGCGACCAGGTCGCCATCCTCGTCGCAATAGCGCGCGTCGAGATCGCCGCGCGGGCAGTCCTGCGCCGCGGCGGGCGTCCAGGCAAGGGCCGCCGACGCCAGCAATGCGCCTGCAAGCGGCAGTTTCAGCTTGTCGATCATGGATTCTCCTCCCATTCCATGCCGGGCTTTCCGCCCATCTGTTCCGGCCTGTCCGGTGTTCGGATCAGGCCGCTACGAGTATCTCTACTCCTGCTGCCGACATGGCCTCCTCCAGGCCGGTGTCGGGCGTCCGGTCGACGACGACCGAATTGATTTCGTCCAGGCGCGCCACGCGGTTCATGCCGACGCGGCCGAACTTCTCGCTGTCCACCAGAAGATGCGACGTCCCGGCGCTGCGCAGCATGGCGCGCTTGACGGCCGCGAACCCCCGCACGGTTTCCGAAACGCCTTCCTCGGTCAGGGCCGACGCGCCGATCAGGCAACGGTCGACGCGCATGCGGTCGATGAACTCCAGCGTGTCGGTGCCGACCACCGCCGCCTCGGACGGCAGGTAGTCGCCGGGACACAGGATCACCTCGGCGGCCTCGCTGGCGCCAAGCGTCATCGCCACCGTCAGGCTGTTGGTGATCGCAGTGCAGGGGGTGTTGTTATAGGCAAGGAACCGGGCCAGTTCGACGGTGGTGGACCCGGAATCAATCAGGATCGTCTCGCCCGGTTCCACAAGGCTGGCGGCGTGGCGTCCGATCGCCTCGCGCTCGGCCAGCCGGGCGCGGCTGCGTTCATTGAAATCCGGATAGTGGCGGCTTGCGGCAGAGGCGACGCCGTGGGCGCGGTTGATCAGCCCGTCCTTCGACAGCTTGTCGAGATCGCGGCGGACCGTTTCCGAGGAAACCCCGAAACGCTCGGCGATGTCCGAGATGCGGATGTGAGAGTGCAGACGCAGTTCCATCAGGATCTGCTCGCGTCTCTCGGACTTCCGCAATCGGGCGCGCGGCTGCTCCAAGGTGTCTTCGGTAAGTGCCATTCAGACTCCTGTCTTAATGCATTGTTAATTTGACATCGGGTATCCCATCAAGAAAGATTTCGAGGGCATTGCCACTTTTTTCATGTCGTTTTTGTTGAAATATCCACGCAACTTTGCTGTTATCCTTGCAGATCAACGATACAACGAGTCCGCTTTGACGCGGGAAGGCAACGAGGTGAGCATCACGCACGGCGATCTGCGCAGACTGGGAAACCGGGCGGGCGCATGTCCTGAAGGGCATGCGGCGGACCCGGTCAGGCGGGTGCCGGCATGATGCTGTTCCTGCTGCATCTCGCGGGCGCCGCCGCCCTGCTGATCTGGTCCGTCCGGCTGATCCGCACGGGGGTGGAACGTGCGTTCCTGCCACAGCTTCGCCTTGCCCTGCGCCGGTCCGAACGCTCGCGGGTGCTGACCGCCGGAAGCGGGCTGCTGGCGGCGATCCTTCTGCAAAGCTCGACCGCCGTCGCCCTTATCGTCGCGGGCTTCACCATATCGGGCGGGCTGGCTGCTGCGGGCGGGCTGGCGATCCTGCTGGGGGCGGACCTTGGCTCGGCCATCGCGGCGCAGATCCTTCTGGTCCGCGCCGACTGGATCGAGCCGTTGCTGTTTCTGGCCGGGACGCTGATGTTCCTGCGCGCCCGGCGGCGGGCGGTACGGCAGACGGGGCGGGTGCTGATCGGGCTGGCGCTGGTGTTCGTCTCGCTCGACATGATCCAGCTTGCGACCGAACCGCTGAAAGACAGCCCCGTCGTCGCGACCCTGGTCGGCTATCTCGAGGGCGACGCGGTCTCGGCCTTCGTGATCGGCGGCGTGCTGGCCTACGCGGTGCATTCAAGCCTCGCCGCCGTGCTGATGTTCGTGACCTTCGTGGCGGCGGGCGTGCTTTCCGTGTCGGCGGGCGCGGCGATGGTGCTGGGCGCGAACCTTGGCGGGGCGATGATCCCGGTGATCCTGACGCTGTCGATGCCGGTCGCGGCGCGGCGGGTGGTGATGTCGAACCTCGTTCTGCGCGGCGGCGGCGCCATCCTGCTGCTGGCGGCGCTTGTGTTCCTGCAACCCGACCTGTCGCCGCTGGGGGCTGCGGAGTACCGGCAGGTGATCAACTTCCACCTCGCGTTCAACGCGGTGCTGCTGGTGCTGGGCCTGC
Source organism: Maritimibacter sp. (assembly GCA_017792445.1). Taxonomy (GTDB): domain Bacteria; phylum Pseudomonadota; class Alphaproteobacteria; order Rhodobacterales; family Rhodobacteraceae; genus Psychromarinibacter. The sequence goes on along the minus strand of CP051232.1, from coordinate 4,530,859 downwards.
CGCTGACCGGCATGGTCACCCGCGCCGTCGGTGGCGCGCTGCGCGACGGAACGGGCGGCGACCTGACCGCGCCGATCCCCGCGCTGGACCAGGGCGCGCTGGACCAGCCGGAACGCGCGCTGGCCGCGGCGGGGCGCGAGACGCTGCGCATGGCGGAAAGAGTCGCGGCGATGCTGGTGCCCGCGCTGGCCCTGTACCGGGAGTGGGACGATGACGTGGCCGACGCGATCCGGCTGGCCGAGGATGACGTCGACCGGATGCATTTCCAGTCGAAGCTGTTCCTTGCCCGTTTGCAGGAACGCGACCTGTCCGAGGATCAGCGCCGCCGCGCGATGGACCTTGTCTCGGTCGCCAACAACCTTGAAGACGCGGGGGACAGGATCTCGACCGACCTGATGGGCATGGCCCGCCGGATGCGGACCGAGGGGCTGTCGTTCTCGAAGGACGGCTGGCGCGACCTTGAGGATTTCCACGACCTCGTCGTCGCCAATGCGCAGCTTGCGCTTGATGTGCTGATGTCGGACGACGCCGACGTGGCGCGGCAACTGCTGGAACAGAAGGACCGCGTCCGCCAGATCGAGCGTGATCTGCAAGAGCGTCACCTTGAACGTCTGCGGCAGGGCGGGTCCGAAACGCTTGAGACCAGCAACCTGCATCAGGAAACGATCCGCGCGCTGAAGCTTGTGAACACGGCGCTGTGCTTCATCGCCTATCCGATCGCGGAAGAGGCGGGCGACCTGCTGTCCAGCCGCATCGCGCGCCCGCAGGCGGACGCGCCGCCCAAGGACCGCCCGCGCCGCAAGAGGAAGGCCGAGGCATGACCGAGCCCGCGGAACAGATCGCGGCGCTGCCGCTGCGCTACAGCAGCAAGGGCGAGCTTCAGGTGCTGATGGTCACCTCGCGCGAGACCGGGCGCTGGGTGATGCCGAAGGGCTGGACGATGGACGGCAAGAAACCATGGGCCGCCGCCGAGATCGAGGCGCTGGAAGAGGCGGGCGCGAAGGGCCGCATCTCGCGCCAGTCCATCGGCAGCTATCACTACGACAAGGTGATGGACGACGGCTCGGTCGTGCATTGCCGGGTTCGCGTCTATCCGATGATCGTCCAGAAGCTGAAACGCGATTGGAAAGAGCGGAAAGAGCGCAAGCGCCGCTGGTTCTCGGCCAAGTCCGCCGCGAAGTCCGTACACGAGCCCGAACTGGCCGAATTGCTGCGCAGGATCGACCGGAAGCCCAAGAAGGAACCGGCCCTGCGCGATCTTCTGAAAGCGGCATAGCCCGGCAACCGGCAGCGCGGGGCCCTTGGCCGCGTCACGCGCCGTGCGCCTGCTTTTGAATTGCAAGATACGACGCGCGCAGCACCTCACCGATTTCCGCAAAGACCTCTGCGCGCGGCGATGTCTTGCGCCAGACCAGCACGACATGGCGCGGGCATGCGTCGGGCAGCGGGGTCAGGGCGATGTTGTACTGCGCCACGAACCCCGAGGACACCGCGAGGTTGGGCAGCAGGGTGATCCCCAGCCCCTCGCTGACCATCGACACCAGCGTCGTCAGGCTTGTCGCCGCGAAGGTCTCGTCGCGGACAAGGTGCCGCTCGGGATAGGCGGACAGGGCGTGACGCTGAAGACAGTGCCCTTTTTCCAGCAGCAAAAGCTGCCCGCCCTCCAGTGTCGGCGGCTCTGTCCGCTGCACCGACGCGGCCAGCGTATAGCCGTCGTCGAACAGCGCCATGCTTTGCAACCCGCCGATGTCGTAGGGCAGGGCGATCACCGCCAGGTCAAGGCGGCCCGTCTCGACGGCGTCCAGCAGGCTGTCGGTCAGCTCCTCGCGCAGGAACAGCCGTAGTTTGGGAAGGCGTTCGCGGATCAGCGGAAGCGCCCTCGGAATCAGGAACGGGCCGACCGTGGGGATCGCGCCCAGCCGCAGGTCGCCCTCGTAGGGCCGCAGATGCGCGGCGGCGAGTTCCTCGATCTCCATCGCGCCGATCAGCAGCGCCCGCACACGCTCGGCGATCTGGGCCCCGGTGTCCGTCATGATCACGTACCGGCGCGAGCGTTCGACAAGGGTCACGCCCAGCCGCTCTTCCAGTTCCCGCAGCCCGGCGCTGAGCGTCGGCTGGGTGACGCCGCAGACTTCGGCGGCGCGCGAGAAGTTCAACTCTTCCGAAACGGCCAGCAGGAACCGCAGCTGGCGGAGGGTGATGGCGGGCATTGGGATCATAGAGATATTCTATCAAGATCGAAATTTATATCAATTTCTATAATAACAGGGGAGGGGCTATCTCTGCTGCATCGAGACGACGCAAGCACATCGAAGGAGACAAGCGATGACCGACCAAACCCCCATCCCGATGCCCCGCCTGAACGAAGCTGCCCCCGATTTCGACGCTCCGACCACCCATGGCCGCCGGACGCTGGCCGACTATCGCGGCAAGTGGCTGATCCTGTTCTCGCACCCGGCCGACTTCACGCCGGTCTGCACGACCGAGTTCATGGCCTTCGCCAAAAGGCAGGAAGAATTCGCCGCGCTGGATACCGAACTGCTGGGCCTGTCGATCGACAGCCATTATTCGCACATCGCATGGGTGCGGAACATCAAGGAGAAGTTCGGTGTCGAGGTGCGCTTCCCGATCATCGCGGACCTCAGCATGACCGTGGCCGCCGCCTATGGCATGATCCAGCCCGGCGCGTCTGACACCGCGGCGGTGCGCGCGACCTTCATCATCGACCCCGAGGGCGTGCTGCGGGCGATGGTCTATTACCCGATGAACGCCGGCCGCTCGGTGGCAGAGATCCACCGCCTGCTGGTCGCGCTGCAAACCGCCGACGCGAACGCCTGCGCCATGCCCGAGAACTGGGTGCCCGGCGACCCGGTGATCGTGCCGACGCCCGCCACCCCGGACGCCGCCGAGGCGCGACTCGGCGAGGGGTATGACACCGTCGATTGGTATTTCTCGACCCGTCAGCTGTAACCAAACGGGGCCGGGCGCACATGCGCCTGGCCCTTGTTTCATTGGCCTTCGCGCCCCTTTCAGACGTGCCGGGCACAAAAATTCCGGCGTTGATCTGGATCAATAACACATTCTTTAAAGTGCATATAAGACGATAATCTGCATCCGCGAGGCAACTTTCGCCCCTGCGGGAAGGAGGAACCGAAATGGAACTCGGACTCGTCGAACTGTCGCGACTTCAATTCGCGATGACGGCCATGTATCACTTCCTGTTCGTACCGCTGACGCTGGGCCTGTCCGTCGTCGTGGCGATCATGGAGACGGTCTATGTCATGACCGGCCGCCCGATCTGGCGGCAGATGACAAAATTCTGGGGCACGCTCTTTGGCATCAACTTCGTGCTGGGCGTGGCCACCGGGATCACGATGGAATTCCAGTTCGGGATGAACTGGTCCTACTACAGCCACTACGTCGGAGACATCTTCGGCGCGCCGCTGGCGATCGAGGGGCTGATGGCCTTCTTCCTCGAAGCCACCTTCGTCGGGCTGTTCTTCTTCGGCTGGGACAAGCTGTCGAGAACCGCGCACCTTGTGGTGACGTGGCTTGTGGCGCTTGGTTCGAACTTCTCGGCGCTTTGGATCCTGATCGCGAACGGTTGGATGCAGAACCCCGTGGGGGCCGTGTTCAACCCGGACACCATGCGGATGGAGATGACCAGCTTCTTCGAGGTCGTCTTCAACGAGGTGGCGCAGGCGAAATTCGTGCACACCGTCTCGGCGGGCTATGTGACCGCGTCGGTCTTCGTGCTGGGCGTGTCGGCTTGGTACCTGCTGAAGGGGCGGCACGTGGATCTTGCCCGCCGCTCGATCTCGGTCGCGGCGGCCTTCGGTCTGGCCTCGGCCTTATCGGTCGTGGTGCTGGGCGACGAGTCCGGCTATTCGGCCAGCCACACCCAGAAGATGAAGCTCGCCGCAATCGAGGCGATGTGGGAGACGCATCCCGCGCCGGCGCCGTTCACCGCCGTAGGCTTTCCCGACAGCGAGGCGCGCGAGACGCATTACGCCATCGAGATCCCGTGGGTGATGGGGCTGATCGGCACCCGGTCGCTGAACACCGAGATCCCGGGGATCAACGACCTTGTCGAACAGGCGGAAGACAAGATCCGCAACGGCCTGCTTGCCTATGACGCGCTGATGACCATCCGCGAACAGCGGGCGGACGCCCCGGCCGAGGTCCGCGCGGCCTTCGAGGCGCATTCCGAAGACCTTGGTTTCGCGTTCCTGCTGAAACGCTACGTCGACGATCCGCGTGACGCGACCGATGCGCAGATCGCGCTGGCGGCCGCTGACACCATTCCCGGCGTTGGTCCTCTGTTCTGGGCGTTCCGGATCATGGTGGCCTTGGGCTTCTCGTTCATCGCGGTGATGGCTTACTTCTTCTACCGCGCCTCGTTTCGCGGCATGCGCTTCCCCCGCTGGGCGCTGCGCACCGCCGTGTTCATCATCCCGGCGCCATGGATCGCCGCCGAGCTGGGCTGGTTCGTGGCCGAGTTCGGCCGCCAGCCGTGGACGGTGGACGGCGTGCTGCCGACCGCGTTGTCGGCCAGCCATCTCAGCGTCGGGGATCTTCTGTTCACGCTTGCCGGCTTCGTCACCTTCTACTCGGTGCTGTTCGTCGTCGAGATGGGCCTGATGCTGAAGTACATCCGCAAGGGCCCCTACATGGACGTCGACGCCACGGATGCGTGGATGGACCGCCACGAGCATCGCCTGCGCACCCATGACGGCAAGGGTCCCTTTGCCCAAACCCCCGCGGAGTAAGAGACATGATCCTGTATGAACTCATCTCTTTCGAGATCCTGCGCGTGATCTGGTGGCTGCTGCTGGGCGTGCTGCTGATCGGCTTCGCGCTGACCGACGGTTTCGACATGGGCGTGGGCGCGCTGCTGCCCTTCGTGGCCCATACCGATACCGAGCGGCGGGTGGTCATCAACACCGTGGGCCCCGTGTGGGAAGGCAACCAGGTGTGGTTCATCCTTGGCGGCGGGGCGATCTTCGCCGCGTGGCCGCCGCTGTACGCCGTCAGCTTCTCGGGCTTCTACCTTGCGATGTTCCTGATCCTCGCCGCGCTGATCCTGCGGCCGGTGGGGTTCAAGTATCGCTCCAAACGCGACAGCGCGACGTGGCGCAGCACGTGGGACTGGGCGCTGTTCGTCGGCGGCGCGGTTCCGGCGCTGGTGTTCGGCGTCGCGGTGGGCAACGTGTTGCAGGGTGTGCCGTTTCACCTGACCGCCGACCTGATGCCGATGTATGACGGAAGTGCGCTTGGCAAGCTGTTCGGCCTGCTGAACCCCTTCGCGCTTCTCGCCGGCGTCGTGTCGCTGTCGATGCTCTTGATGCACGGCGCGGCATGGCTCGGGCTGAAGGCCGAGGGGCCCGTCGCACAGCGCGCCCGCGCCATCGGGACCGTTGCGGGTCTGGCGGCGGCGGTCAGCTATGCGCTGGCCGGGCTGTGGCTGATGCTGGGCATCGACGGCTATTCCTTCGTGTCCGAGATCGTGCCGGACGGCCCGTCCAACCCGCTGTATTCCGAGATCGCCCGTGGCGGATCGTGGGGCGCGGCCTATGCCGCGCGTCCGTGGATCGCCGTCGCGCCGCTGATGGGGTTCGCGGGTATCGCGCTTGCCGTCCGGGGTCTGCGCGCGGGCGCCGAGGTCAGCACGCTGCTGTATTCCAAGCTGGCGATCACCGGGATCATAGCCTCGGTCGGTCTGACGATGTTCCCGTTCATCCTGCCGTCGACGGTCGATCCCGACAGTTCGCTGACCGTGTGGGACGCCTCGTCCTCGCACCAGACGCTGTTCGTGATGCTCGTCTGCGCCGTGATCTTCATGCCGATCATCCTGGCCTACACGGCATGGGTCTACAAAGTCCTGTGGGGCAAGGTGACCGAGGCCGACGTGACCGAAAACGCCGATAGCGTCTACTGAAAAGGACACTCACCATGTGGTATTTTGCCTGGCTTCTTGGCCTTCCGCTTGCCGCGATGTTCGCTGTGCTGAACTCGATGTGGCTGGAAATGCGCGAGGATGCGCGGATGGCGGGCGAGGACGAACCGCTCGACTGACCGCCCCCGCGCCGCCGGAGCGGGACTTCGGCGGCGCCGGACGGGACGAGAGCCCCGGTTTTTGCGCCTTGGGGCTGGAATGTGTCCAAACACATTCCCAATTTTTAATATGAGAGAGGAGAACGCCGATGCCACATAGCTTTGATCATCGCGTCGACCGTCGTGGTTTCCTTGGGCTGGCCGCGGGTGCGGCGGCGCTGGCCGCTGCATCCGGAGAGGCCACGGCCGCGCCGGTCGAGACCAATGCGAACATCGTCATCATCGGCGCCGGGGCAGGGGGAACAGCCCTTGCCAACCGGCTTGTCCGCCGCCTCGACGGGGCGCGGATCACGCTGATCGACCCCCGCAAGGCGCACCTGTACCAGCCCGGCCTGACGCTGGTGGCCGCGGGTCTGAAGCCTGAAGGCTACGTCGTGTCCGAAACGACGGACTGGCTGCCGAAGGGCGTCACCCTGATCGCCGAGAAAGCGGCGGCCATCGACCCCGAGGCAAAGACGGTCTCGACCGAGGGCGGGCAGACGCTGTCCTATGACTACCTCGTCGTCGCGCCGGGCCTCGTGCTGGATCACGACGCCATCGAGGGCTTCTCGCTGGACATGGTCGGCGAGAACGGCATCGGCGCGCTTTACGCCGGCCCGCAATACGCCGCCGCCACGTGGAAGGCCGCCTCGGCCTTCATCGAGACCGGGGGGATGGGCGTCTTCACCCGCCCCGCGACCGAGATGAAATGCGCGGGCGCGCCGTTGAAGCACACCTTCCTGATCGACGATCTCGCTCGCCGGGCCGGGACGCGCGGCAAGATGGACATCACCTATGCCGCGCAGAACGACACGCTGTTCGGGGTGCCCATCGTGTCCGAGAAGGTGCGGATGCTTTTCGGCGACCGTGGCATCCAGCCCGATTACTCGCATGTCCTCAAGGCCATCGACCCCGGCGCGCGGCGCGCCACGTTCGCCACGCCCACAGGCGATGCCGAGATCGACTATGACTACATCCACGTGATCCCGCCGCAGCGCGCGCCCGAGGTGATCCGCCAGTCGGGCCTGTCATGGGCCGACAAGTGGACCGATCAGGGCTGGGTCGAGGCCGACAAGGCCACGTTGCGCCACCTGCGTTATCCCGAGATCTGGGCGCTGGGTGACGTGGCCGGCGTGCCGAAGGGCAAGACCGCCGCCTCGGTCAAATGGCAGGTGCCGGTGGTGGAGGACCAGATCGTCTCGGCCATCGCCGGGACTGATCCGACCGAGACCTACAACGGCTACACGTCGTGCCCGATGATCACCCGGATCGGCCGCGCGATGCTGGTCGAGTTCGACTACGACAACAACCTGACGCCGTCCTTCCCGGGCATCATCGCGCCGCTCGAGGAGTTGTGGATCAGCTGGCTGATGAAGGAAGTCGCGCTGAAGGCGACGTATAACGCGATGCTGCGCGGCAAGGCCTGAGGAGGGCGGGACATGAAAGACCTTACATTCGAAACCCTGATCGCCGTCTTCGAGGAAATCTTCGGACGCGCCCTGTTCTGGGGCATGGTCGCCGCCGCCGTTCTGGTGACGCTGGCCTATCTCTATGTCCTGATCCGGGACCGCAGCATCAGCTGGCGCAAGTTCCTGCTGGCGCAGCTGTCGATGCCTGTGGGCGCGGTGGCGGCAGTCTGGTTCGTGCTGCACATGACGCATTCCGAACTGGCCAACATGGGCGGCCCGATCGACTGGATCGTACTGCTTGGCATCGCCGCCGCCGGCGCAGTCGGCTTCGCCGTTCTGGTCTACACGCTGCAATCCCTGATCCGCCGACCCCGCACCACAGCCCCCGCCGAGCGCGGCTGACGGCAAGGGCGCGCACGGATGGCGGCACCCGGCGCGGTGAGCGGGGGTGATGGTTCAAGGGGTCCCCTCCGGACGCGTCATCGATGCGTTCAGGATTCGGGTCACGGCGTTGACGGCCTTGTTGGCGGACGGGATGTAATCGTAACGTCCCTGCCGCCCTACGCTGCAAATACCAAAGGCAGTGATTGCCTCCAGCATCTCGGCCGAGGTGCGTTCGTTCGCGATCGTCGGGACCGGATAGGCGTAGGGCGTCACATGAGACCCCGCCATCTGCAGGTCGCCGTCGAAGAGACCGACGCTCCGGGTCGAGGAGCGCAGGTCTTCAAGCAGCGCGATGTCCGAGGCGATTTCAGATCTGTAAGGGAACTCGACGCTCATATAGGCGCGTCCGTCGGGCGTCTTTCCGTAGAAGTCCGAATGAACCGTCATGCGTTTCCACATCCCGGTCGATAGGAAGTTGTAAAGCACGTTGCCATCGAAATTGCGATCGCCGCGAAAGCTGCAGCATATCGTTTTGAGCGAGACCTGCGGCAGCGCCCTCGCGACCGGAATATCCGCAAGGTTGCACAGTATATTCAGCGGCATCGTGTTCACTACGGCGCGCGCCTGCTGAATGCCGTCAGCCGTCTGGATCGTGAACCCGTCTCCGCTACGGCGAATGCTCTCTATCGCGCAGTCCAGGTCTATCCGGACTCCCTGGCTTTCGAGGTGCTGGTAAATCTGCCGGTACATGGCGGCGAACCCGGCCTGCGGGCGCACCATGTGTTGCGGCGGCTTCGCTCGTCGGGCGGGGTCCTGCCGGATCAGCTTGCGGATCTTGCGCAGCGTCGAAGCGCGCGAGACCTGACCCATACGCTTGTCCGCCAGGCTGATGCTCAGGCTGTCAGCGGGTTCGCCGAACATACGCTCCATATAGGTCAGCAGCCCTGTCGTCCTGCCCAACCGACTGCCCATCCGATGATGGACAAACTCTCGGGCGGTTCCGGGCCGCCGCTGCCAAAGCCTGTTCCACGTGATGTCGCCAAGGATCATCAGCTTCTCAAGCGCGCCCCGGTCGGCAAAATCGCCCCGAAAGTCAAAGGGATAAGTGAGAAGCCCGCCATCGTCCACGATCCGCTGCAAGGCAGGCTTCACGGGGACGCAGATGTCGGCAAGGAAAGGGAACATCCGAAGGAACGGCGTGCCGGTCCGAAAGAAGATCGAACCGACATCGAAGGTCATTTCGTCGTGGTCCCAGCTTTGGTGGTTGCCGCCGGGCCGTGCCAGTGGTTCGACGATAGCGGACTCTAGACCTTCCGACGCCAAAAGCTGTGCCGCGATGCAGCCCGACACGCCTCCGCCGAGAATGACTACGTCCTGCATGATCAGAGACACTCTCGAGTTGCCTGCATCCGGGCCACGATATCAACCGCGGGCTATGGTCTAACCGTGTTGCGCGATGCCGGTGTGTCAAGGCACAGGGGCGAAAGTGGTCGTTTGCACGATAGCCAGAGACAGAAGCGCTTGGCGTAGGGACATCGGCGGCCATTACGCAGGCGCTCGGCGAAAAGTGTCCAGCCGGGCGCTTGTGAAGGGTTGGAGCCGTTGCCGCGCAGGGCGCCGTGGATCCTGGGGATCAGAAATCGACCTGTTCGCTTGTGACCAACAGGTCGAGCGAAAGTCCCCCGAGCGTGTCGTAGAACGCCGCAAGCTTGACGGGATCTTCCGGGCCGGCGGCTCCGTCGCGATCGGCGAACAGAACGAACACGCCGTCTCCCTTGTCTACGATGGTCACGTGGTCCCCCAAGTCGAACGGGACACCGGGGGTCGTTTCGAACAGGCCGGTCAGATCAAGACCGTCACCCTCGGCGGCATTGAAGCCGAAAATCCGGTCGGTCTGACCGACATCTGCGGCTTTGAAGACCAGTGTATCGGCCCCCGCACCAAGATAGACGGTGTCTGCGCCCGATCCGGTGTGGATGCGGTCGTTCCCGTCACCGTCGTGGATCTCGTCGTTGTGCGCGCCGCCCTCCAGCGTGTCGTCGCCGTCACCCCCGATCAGCGTGTCTCGGCCATTCTCGCCCGCAAGCGAGTCATTGCCCTGTCCGCCGTCCAGCAGGTCGTTCTGCGCACCGCCTCGGATGTGGTCGTTGCCGTCGTCGCCGTAGATGTGATCGTCACCATTGCGGCCCCGGATCGTGTCGTCGCCCGCCGATCCGTCGATCCGGTTTTCATCCTCGCTTGCGGCAATCGCATCTGCCGTGCCGCTGGTGAAACCCGAGTCTTCCGCGGCCACCTCGACGGCCTCGACGATCTGGATTTCATCGGTTTCCCGGAACGCGGCATTCTCGGCGTCGCTGATGAACTGGGTGCTGTCGTCGATGATGATCGTTTCTGCGGTGTGATACGTCCTCAACCCGGTGACCGCGTGGCTTTTCAGTTCTTCAACTGCTTCGGTGCCGTAGTTGATGAAGGTGGAGCCATAGATCTCGATGGTGCCGACGTCGGTATGCTGGATCGCGTTCGTCTGAATGTTTTCGAAGACGCTGTCCGTCACCTTGACGCTGCCCGAGACCAGCAGGAACCCGCGCTCCAGGTTGCTGAAGGTCGAGTTGACGATTTCTCCGCCGGTGTAGTTCGCCATGCCGATGCCGCCGCCACCGCCAAGCGCGTTGTCGATGGTCACACCTTCGACCACATAGGCCTTGCGTATGCCTGTCGTGGTAAACCGGGCGATTGTCGTGTCGATCACGTTGTCCGCAAGGATCGCGGCCTCGCCCGCCGTTTCGACGTAGGACCCGATGACATGGGTCGCGTTCTGGATCGCATTCGCGATGTTGGGGTCGTCGTTGATCACCGTAGTGTTGATGACCTTGCCTTCCACGAGATTGCTCGCCTCGCGGAACGTGATGTAGGTGCCAAGTGCCTGAACGTCTTCGAGAATGGCGTATTCGGTACCGTTGCCGATGTGGATGTTCGTCCTGAACTCAAGATCGGTGCGGATGAGGTCGGTGCCGTAGATCTCGACGAAGGTCGAGTGCTCTATGTGGATCCCTTCCATCAGGGCGTTCGTCACCGACGAGTCTTCGACGACGATCTTGGAATTGGGCAGCACGTCCTGCTGCCCCGGCGTGGACATCGCGATGCCGATGCTGCCGCCCTTGGTGTGGGAGTTGATGACGGTGAACGTACCACCGTCGAATGTGTCGGTTTCGACCTGCCGGCCTTTGAAATACGTGCTTTGGGTGCCGCGCCCGTACAGTTCCAGAGTCTCCATGAACTCAAGCGGTGCCCCGCCGTAGGCAAGGCTGTTGGCAATCGTCCCATCCACCACGTTGGATAGGACAACCCCGTCGGACACTGGGTCGATCAGGGTGACACCGTCGACAAGGGCGGTTTCCGCGTTGTGGATGCCCAGCAAGCCGTTGTTGCCGAAGACCTGATACGAGTTCCACAGCGCGGTGTTGTGGTCGACCACCTCGCCTTCATAGCGCCAGATATCAGGCGTATCCCTCAAGTCGCGGTCGGTCTCGTCACCGATCACGATGAATTCCGTGTCCGGGCGGTCCGAGCCGGGCCAGTCGATCTCGTCATTGTTGCCGTCGATGGTGCCGCCGGTCCATGTCACGAACTCAAGCTTCTCTGCGTCCGTGCCAGCGATCCGGAAGGCATTGTAAGAACTGTCGGCCGCCATCGTCACAGTGGCGCCGGTCATGTCGGCGCTCAGGGATTTTCCTTCGACAAGGACCGGAGCGTCGAAAATGTAATTGGCGCCCGCCTCGAACTGGATATGGCCACCATCGGGAAGTGCGTCAAACGCGGTCTGGATCGCGATGCGGTCGATGCTGTCGTCCAGCGAGGTCACGCATGGATAGTCCTGCTGGATGGCGCGCAGGTTCTCGTAGCCCATATCAAGCGCGCCGCCGACGAGCCATTCCCGTACGGAATGATAGCTTCCGTCGCCGACGGTTCCGAAATCGCTGACGTTGTTGATCTGGTCCGGTTGCGGTGCGGGTGATGTCACCATGTTGTCACCTCCCGGAGCGGGCGGGACACGGTCGGGCAGGGCAGGTGAGGTCGACAGCCGGTGACTTGGAACCACCCGTCGGCGTTTCCACTATCCACCCGGCGGTGCAGGCTGGAGGCACATCTCGGCTCTGCATTTCGTATCATCATCCGTCCGACATCCCTTGCTTCACCGGGGCCAGTCGCACCGAAGCTGCGACCGAACCGCGGGTTTGCTGGTTTGGCAACCAGTTCAAGGGGCCGGTGATTTTAGGCGCCTGAGTGACGTGGATGTGTCGAAGTTTTGTGTTTAGGCCCTGGCGGTCAATCCGGGGGCTTGCTGCGCAGATTTTCGCGCAGAAACCTTGCGCATACGGGCCGGCGCCCGTCGTGGCATGCGCATAGAATAGGCAAGACCCGCGGGCAGGACATAGAAAAAGACATTCAGGCCGCCACCTGCGAGGAAGATATTCACGATGAACCCGAAGGCGAAAATGCCGCCCGCAATCCGCAGGCGCAGCCGTTCGTCCGGGGTCAGCCGTTGAATGGCGTAGGACAGCATGCCCAGCCTCACCGCAATGGTCACTTGCATCAGCCCGTAGGTCAGCAAGCCGACGATGCCCATCTCCGAGCCAATACGCAAAAGCTCGTTGTGGGGCGCTTTCTGCAGGTGCTCTTCGATTGGCAGGCGTTGAACGACGCGCAGATAGTTGTCGAGACCGATGCCGAACACCGGATGTTCCATGAACTGCGAGATCGCGAAATTGAGCGAAAATAGCCGGCCCTGGTTGGACAGGGTCGATGTTGCCGACGTCTGGGTCCCCGCGAGTGCCCCGATCAGGTCGCCGATGCTTGTCAGCTGCTTGTCGATATAGGGAACGAACGGGGCCAGCGAGAAGATCGCGAGAACCGCGAGGGCCGACCCTACAGCAACGATCAGGATCCTGTTTACCGCTTGCCAGCGAAGCCCTCCGGCATCTGACAGCAGAACGATCAGCAGTAGAGATGGCGTCGCGGCGAGCCACGCCTTTCGCTCGCCGGCGAGAAACAGGAACAGCACGGCCACCAGAAACAGCCCCCACCATAGCAGCCGTTGCGTTCTCTTCAGCCGCGTGGGCAACGCCAGTGCGATTGCTGCCATGACAATCAGAACTACGCCGTGCGTAACCTTCATGTCGCCCAAGTTCTTCCAGCCAGAGATGCTGCCCAGCGACAGGTGATAGGCGGCGTTCCAGAACGCCAACAGCCAAAGCGAGCCCAAAAACCAGGAAGCGAAGCGCCACGTTGCCTTGGGGGATGCGACGAATTTCGCGACAGCGAGGAAAAAGACAGCGAACAGGCCGAACTGGATGGCCTCTTTGATCGCAGTTTTCGCTCCGGTCATTACGGCGGCATTGCAGACGGTATAGATTGTGTACAAGCCATACACGGTCAGGAAGGCGCCCCAGTCACGTCTCACGCCCTTGCGGATGAGGATGTGCAGGGTGAACCCGGCGACGAGCAGAACGCCAACGTCGAATACGCGAATGCGGACGCCACCGGCGCTTACGTCCTCGTAAAAGAACATGAGCCCGGAACTGATGCCCAAGGCGATGGGGATCCATGCGTAGGCCCCGGAGAGGGATCGGTCTTTCGTATCCAAGGCGATGTGGCACCGATTGCTTGTGCGGACGGAACGCTGACGCCCCATCGAACTGTATACGTCTTGTGCCTTTGCTGAAAGCTGGCGAAAGCGCCCGGCGCACGTTTGTGCCAAAGCGAGCGCGCCTTGATCGAATTGGCAGCACTTTCGACCGAACTATCACGATTTGAACGGCAATTTTGCCGGTCCCTTGCGATGATGGACAAAATCAAAGAGAGTTAAACGGTTCCGTGAGAGGGGCAAAACCAGCTTCGCGCGAAAATGCACATTCCCGACTTTTCTCCGTTCGGCACTTTGAAGCCAAGCGCCACTTGCCTCGATGGGGCGACCGTTCATCGGGCGCTTCCGGTGCCCCGGAATGCCGCTGATGGCTGCGTCACGCTTCGCTGCACCATACGAGGGGTCCTGCGGTGAAGGTCCTCCATGTGGTTAATGCCGCCGACGAGCAGTCGATCCCGCTGGAACTGGCTCTGGCGATCTCGGACCGACGTCAGGGCATGGTGATCGCCAGCTTCTACGAGCGCAGCGATCATCCCGCTGTTGGACGTGCGGCTGACGTACGGCAGATAAAGGCGGATGGTGCCTTCGATAAACCGGCCATTCGCCGGTTGAGAGACCTGATGCGCGACGTCCAGCCCGACATTGTGCACATGCACCACACCGTCTCGGCCCTTTGGTGCACGAGGATCGCAGCTGGGATGAAACCCCGGCCGGTGCTGGTCAAGACCGAGCACAACGACCATCGCTTTCTGCCGTGGCACCAACGCGTCATAAACCCGATCATCTACCCGTTCGTATCCCGTGTCGTCTGCAATTCCGACACAACACTTCAGTCGTTCTCTCGCCTTGAAGGGTGGCTGACCAAAAACAAGCGTCAGCGGATATATAACGGTGTCGATCTGCGGCGAGTGCGGGCGCATGCGCCGTCCGGCGCGCGGACGGCCCCCGCCGGGAACGCGCCGGTCGTCATCGGCAACGTCGGGCGGCTTGTGCCTCAGAAAAACCAGCGGCGCCTGATCGAGGCGCTGGCGCTTGCACGCAGCCAGTCGGGACGGGACATACGGTTGGAGATCGTTGGCGACGGAAAGCTCCGCGCGGAACTGGAAGGTGCAGCATCCGCAGCGGGCGTGGCTGGCTCCGTCACCTTCTGCGGCGGCATTGCCCGCGAAGCGGTGTACCAAAGGCTCTACGAGTGGGACGGCTTCGTGATGCCGTCGGTGTTTGAAGGATTCTGCAATGCGCTGGTCGAGGCGCTGGCAGCCGGACTTCCGGTCGCCGTGTCCGCAATCGACACGCTGCGCGAGGTTGCCGGTACCGATCAACCGACCTTCGACCCGCACGACACACGTCAGATGGCCGAGGCACTCATCCGCATCGCCGACGGACGTCGAGACAACGGGGCATTCGCGGACCGTTATGACATCGGCTATGCTGTCGATAAGCATCTGGAACTCTACGACACGCTCTGCGGCGTTCGTGCGCCCGGCAATCGGGCCGCCGCATGAGGTGGGAATGCATCATGAACCTTGAGGCAAGACAGTGCAGCAAAAACCCGGAATAGACCTTGCGCAGGGATCACGGGTCGACATCAGGCCGCTGTCCGCCCGGATCAACCCGGATCCCGACCTTATCAGCCTGTCCGACGTTTTCCGGGCGCTGGCGCGCAATGCGCTGATCCTACTTCTGGCCGTCGCTGTGTCGGTGGGACTGGTCTGGTACTATGTCAATTACGTCGCGACCCCGCTTTATCGCTCGTATACGACCATCCTGATCGAGACGCGGAAGAACCAGTTCGTCGATCTTGATAGCCCGACCGAAGATTTCGCAGTCAACCAGTCGTCGCTAAACTCAGAGGTTGGCATCCTGCAAAGCAGGGAACTTCTCGGCAAGGTCGTGGACCGGCTGAACCTGATCGAAGACACCGAGTTCAACTACCTCGCCTGGACCGATCCTGAAGATGTGCCGGCGGACGAGGCCGATCTCTTCAGGGCCAGAGGTCGCGATGTTGCGGTATCTTCTTTGATGAACAGCATCGAGGTTCGGAACGAACCGCTTACCTACATCATCGAGGTCAGCGTCGTCACCTCGGGTGCCGAGAAATCGGCCGAGATCGCCAATGCGATCGCAGCCTCCTACCTCGACCAGCAGATCGAGTTGAAGTCACTTTCGACGCAGGAGGGCGTCGAGTGGCTGTCGACCCGGGTGACCGAATTGCAGCAAGAGCTTCGGGATGCGGAACGTCAGCTTGAAGACAGCCGGTTCAACGCAACCGGCGACCGGCTGGAGAACCGGATTGTGGTCGATCAATTGACCAATGATGTCGAAGCGACCCGTGAACTTTACCAGTACTTCCTGTCGCGGCTGAAAGAGATCTCTGTGCAGGACGGTCTGCATCGTGCGGACGCCCGCGTTCTGTCGCAGGCGATCACGCCGTTCGGCCCGTCCTCGCCCAAGAAGAAGCGGCTGATCGCGGTCGGCGCGGTCGGCGGCCTTTTTCTTGGGATGTTCTTCGTGTTCTGGCGCGAGAGCTTCAACCGTGGGATCCGCTCGACCAAAGAGATGGAGGCGGTGTCGGGTTACCCGGTCGTCGGCGAACTGCCGAAAGTCGGCATGTTGAACCGAAACCATAAGATCGCACGGCTGGTAAACCCGCGGGACCGGATGCACTTCGAGGCTGTCAACGACTTGCGCCTGTCGCTGTCGCTGCCGCCACCCGGAAAACCCGGACGGGTCGTCGCCGTATGCTCTGCCGTGCCGGGGGAGGGAAAGACCTCGGTCGCGCTCGCTTTGACCCGCAGCTTCGCCAAAAGCAAAGACGAGGTGCTGTTGATCGACGGGGACTTCCGCACCTCGGCCCTTACCAAGACGCTTCAGAACGATAAGAAAGCCGACGCAACAAACGAAATCGACTGGACGATCAAGCAGTCCGAGCCCATCGGTGGCGGGTTTCTTGGGGTCGGTCATGGCGTCGACAGCCCAATCGACTTTTTCGCGACTGAAGAATTTGGCGCATTGATGCAGTCGGCGCGCGAACACTACGGTTTGGTCGTCATCGATACGCCTCCGCTTCTGGCCGTGTCGGACGCAATCGCCGTGGCTCAGGCGGCGGATACCTGCCTGTACGTCGTCAACTGGAACCGCACGCCGCGCAGCAAGATCCTGCAAGGCCTAGAGATGTTGGAACGGGCAGGGGTGACGCCGCACGGGATCGTGCTGAACCGGATGAACCGCAAACTCCTGTCGCGCCGGTCTTACCGGTCACACTTGCGGTCGTTGTCCTGACCGTGCCGATTGTCCGAGCGGTCCGGCGGGATGGACGGAGTATTGAGGATGCCGTTGAGAGTGCCGCCGCTCAGGAGAACCACGCCGAGCCGCTTAGGCAGGAAATCGCAACGGTGGCATCGAATTGACTGACAAAGGCAAGGGCGGCGGAAGCCTGTCCGACAAGCTTCTCGGCGGACTGGGTTGGATCGCGCTGGGCACCGGGATGCAGGCTCTGGTGCGTCTTGGGACGTTGGTCATATTGGCCCGTCTCATTACGCCCTCAGAGTTCGGCCTGTTCGCTGCGGTCATGACCGTCGTCAACATATCGGAAATACTCGGAAACGTCGGCCTCGCACCTGCGTTGATCCAACGGAAGGATATCGATCGCGTAGACATGATGACGGCGCAAACGCTGTCAGTCTGCCTCGCCACCACCTTCACAGTGCTGGTCTGGCTCTTCGCGGACGCTATCGCCGCACTGTTCGCGATGCCCGAGATCGTGCCCTACCTCCGCGCCGTTGCGATTATCTTCCTCGTAAAAGGTCTTACCGCGCTGGCCAAGGCACGCATGTCGCGCGACCTGCATTTCTCGATGGCGGCCAAAGTCGCGTCAGCGTCGGTGGTCCTGGGGTATTCGGCGGTTGTCCTGCCACTTGCATGGCTGGGCTGGGGCGTCTGGGCGCTGGTGATCGCACAAATGGGTCAGTCGCTTGTCACGCTTTTTCTGTATAGCCTTTATTATCCGCCATTACTTGGGTTTCGCTTTAGTTGGTCGTCGGCCCGAAGGCTCCTGAGATTTGGACTGGGGTTCTCGAGCTCGACCGTGGTGGCACGCTTCGCTGGAGAGGCCGACTATGTTGTAATCGGACGGTTTCTTGGCAGCGAGGCGCTCGGGATCTACTCCAGAGCCTACCAACTCGTTATTCAACAAACTAAACGGCTAGGCCAGACATTTGACATTGTGCTTTTCCCGGCACTTTCCAAAATCCAAGATTCGCCAGAACGTTTGGAAGTGGGTTATGGGCGGGCGATGGCGGGAGCAGCGTTCGTCGCCTCATTGATCACCGTCCCAGTCTATTTTCTCGCCGAGTGGATTGTGATGCTGCTGCTTGGCGACCAATGGACTGCCGCGACACTGCCATTCGCATTGCTGGGTCTCGGCATACTCCCGAGAACGGCAAACCGTATCAACTCGTCGCTGTTTCAAGCGAGCGCGCACTTGTGGGTGCTAACGGGTCTTCAGTTCTTCAATCTCCTCGCCCTTGTGGTGTCTTGCATTCTCGCAGCGCCGTACGGCTTGAGTTTCGTAGCTGGCGCCGTAACGGGCGTGGCGTGGTTGAACTTCGCGGTGTTCACTGTTGTGATCGGTCGGCTGCAGCGCATGCGGTTGGCGGGAACGCTCAAGACCCTGCTTCCCGCTGCCACAGCGGCAGCGATCGTATCACTAATGGCTTGGTTGGGGCGCTGGACATCCGAGCAGTTGGGCGCGGGGTTCTGGGCAGAGGGCGGCATCGTGCTGATAGCGATGGCCTTGGCGCTACCGATAATCCTCCTGTTGCCGAACTGGGCCCTGGGTCTGCACGGCGGTTGGCTTAGGAGCTTCGTGATTTCTAAGATCCGAAGAAAAAAGCCTTCTACCGGTGACTAGTGGCGCCGTTCTGAGAAATTCGGCAAAGGCTTTGAGAACTTCCTGCATTGCGCCATTTCTTCCGCCAGCCAGTCGGTTTCGGAGGGGCGGGCGCGGTCGTTTGGTTCATTTGTCGGTGTCCTTCGGGTCGTTTGCCGGTGACCTGCTCCCCATAGAGTCCGCGTTCTTTAGCTAGCTCTGTTCAGGGTTTGGTCCTCTACTGACCGTTGGTGATACTCCCACGGGGTGAGCCCGTCGAGGCTCGTGTGGGGGCGGTGGTGGTTGTAGTCGTCGCGCCACGCCTCGATCAGGTCGCGGGCGTGGCGCAGATTGGCGAACAGGTGCTCATTGAGGCATTCGTCACGCAGACGTCCATTGAAGCTCTCGACGAAGCCATTCTGCATCGGTTTTCCCGGAGCGATGTAGTGCCATTCGACCCGGCGCTCCTCCTGCCATTTGAGGATGGCGTTCGAGGTCAGCTCCGTGCCGTTGTCGCTCACTACCATGCAGGGATAGCCGCGCACTCGAGCGATGCTGTCGAGCTCACGCCCAACGCGCTGCCCTGACAGCGAGGTGTCCACGACCGCGGCCAGGCATTCCCGGCTGAAGTCGTCGATGACGCAGAGCACCCGGAAGCGGCGACCATCGGACAGGCTGTCTGACACGAAGTCCAGCGACCAGCGGAGGTTCGGCCCCTGCGGGATCGCCATGGGCGCCCTGGTCCCCAGGGCCCGCTTGCGACCGCCCCGTTTACGGACTGTTAAGCCTTCTTCTCGGTAGATCCGGTAGAGCTTCTTCCAGTTCACCTTCCAGCCTTCGCGGCCAAGAAGCAGGTGCAGCCTCCGATAGCCGAAGCGACGCCGTTCGCTGGACAGCTCCTTCAGCCTCTCTCGCAGCTCAGTGTCCGCAGGTCTGGTTGATCGCCGCCTGTAAACGCGCGGATCAACCCCGGCCAAAGCGCAGGCCCGTCGCTGGTTGTAGCTCTTCTCTGTCATGGCCCAGTCCACTGCTCGTCGCCTTGCACCGGGCTTCAGAAGTTTTTTCCCAGCATTTCCTTGAGCGTGGCGACATCCAGCATGTGCTCCGCGAGCATCTTCTTGAGCTTCGCGTTCTCGGCCTCAAGAGCCTTCAGCCGCTTGGCCTCCGACACTTCCATGCCGCCATACTTCGAACGCCATTTGTAAAACGTGCCATCACTGATGCCATGCTTCCGGCAGAGCTCCTTGGCGCCTATCCCGGCTTGGTGCTCCTTCAGGATGCCAATGATCTGCTCTTCGCTGAAACGGCTTTTCCGCATTGTCTGTCTCCTCGTGTGGAGAACAGGCTAACCTCAAACCGCGGACTTTTCAGGGGAGCAGGTCAGGGCCATGCGCAACCCGTCAAGAATGTGCTCGGCCCGCCTGTCCCAAGAGTACTTCTCGACAAAGTCGACGCGGGCCCGAGCGCCCAACGCCACGCGCGTCTCTGGCGAGGAATGTAACGCTCGGATCGCGCTGACCCACTCTTCCGGGGCATCGGGGTTTGCAAGGCGGGCGTTCACGCCGTCAGTCAGAACTTCGCGCAGGACCGGCAGGTCGGAGCAGACAATGGCTTTGCCGTGTCCCATATATTCGAACAGCTTAAGCGGTGACATCCAGTCGGACAGGTTGCGGCCCTTGCCGCCAAGCCCCTGAACGAACCTCAGATATGGCGCGAGCACGATGTCCATGGCGGCGATATAGCCCGCGACCTCAGAATGGGGCTGGTGCCCGTGGAACGTAATGTTCCCGCCGGTCCCCACTTTCGCCAACTCATCCTGCCAATACGAGATGTCTTCGGGCCGCCCTCCCACGACGTGCAGTTGGGCGTCCGGCAGAAGCGGCGCGATCGCGGCGATCAACTCCATGCCCTTTCCGGGGTAGAGATGCCCGGTATAGCCGATGCGGAAGTCTCCCTGCAGGTCCAAGGGGGAGGCAGACTTCGTCACCGGATCGGCCCCGTCATGTGCGACGATGATGCGCCCGGCCAGCGCCGGGCAGGTTTCGGCGTACCAGTCGGCCAGCTTCTCGCTGATCACGACCAGAGAGGTGAACGCGCGCGCCTGGATGAGTTTCTCGAACCGTTTGCGATCATTTGGTTTGTCGCCCCAAAGAGGCTCGTGCATCTCGATGGCGACGTTATATCCCAGCCGCGCCGCAATATAGGCCACGCTGATCGAGCGTGTGTAGATCAGCGAGTGTCGCCTGCTGGCATGCCGCAGGCAGGCGCTGAGGCCGAACATGAGCATCCGGCCGGGTAGCTTCGGGGCAAAGCCCGCCGCGACTTTCGGCGGGTGTGACAGCCCGTAGAATGCAGCGAGGCGGTGGCCGGCATCGGGGGGCGGCGCAGGCTGAACAAGCGTCGTTTTCGCGCCCGCACGGGTGAAGGCATCGCACATCTTCGCCACTTGCACGGTGTTCGCAGCGCTTCCGGGCAACGGAACTTGGTGAACATAGATGAGTTCGTTGAATGCCCCGTGTGGCGTGGACACCCGACGGGCCGGAGAGGTCGGCTCTGAAACTCCGTAGGTTACCATTTCACCACTCGTCTCACGTCGATCTTCAAATCAGTTCGCTCACGTCCTGACCATCCGCCGGCACCGCCGGCGCGGCGCACTCCCATGGAAGTCGGTCGCGACCAAGCAAAGCGGCGACGCGTTTGACGTCGTCGCGGTAATAGTCGCAAAGCCGCGTACGGTCCGTCGCGGTGATCTTCGTTTCAGGTGGGGCGGTCCGGTTCGCGGACTTGATAAAGTCGTAGACGCCGATCGCCTTCAGCCTTTTGGCGATCCCGCGCGTTGCGGGGAAATTGCGCAGGGCGCGGGCACCGCGGACAGAGGCGTTATAGGCCCAGGCGCTGCGATAACCGCTGGCCTCGTTCCGGCGCTCGCCAAGCCGCGCCTCCATGAACGGCTCGGGGTCGATCCCGAACCAGTCCGCGATCTCCGTCATCGCGGTCTCGGGCGCGGCCATGACCTCTTCAAAAATCAGGACCTTCGTGCTTTCGCGGGAAAACAGCGAAAACCAGCGTTCCAGTTGCGATGCATACAGACCGCGCTCGAGGACACGCGCGTCGCCTGCGTCGATAAGGGTTTCGAGCGGGGTGTCGATATGGGATTTTGCTATCGCCATCCGGTAGTGCGAGATCGCTCGCGTCACCGGGTCGCGCAGCAGCAGGATGAACCGCGGATCTTTCAGAGTCTTCCGGATGCGGTCGGGTGCGTCTTCGTCGCAGATGTACATCGGGGTGGCCTCGCCCCGGATCTGGTCAGGAGCCGCCGCCGCGAAGTGCCTTTCGTACCAGTCCAGCCCGCGACGCTCGAAGTTGTCGGTCTCGATCAGGTTCGAATCCCGGCGGTTGAAGAAGTGCACCTCTTTCGTGTCGGGAAGGAACAGGGCATGGTGCCCGCGCATGACATCATAGAGCCACGTGGTCCCGGCTTTCTCTGCGCCGACTACGAGGAAATGTGGCAGCATATGCATTCCTTCATCCGTCCACTCCGGCGGTTTTCAAGCGCGTTCGCGGACCTTCGGCATGGTGCCGAATGATGGGCTTAGCGTTCACGGAAACTTAACCGGATGCAACTGCCCCTTCGGTGATTGGCGGCGTCGGTGCGCGGCAGGCATGCAAATGTGATGGTGGCAGCCATCAAACCGAGCGGGTTCTTTCAGGATGCCGAGGGATTGAGCGTTGATGATGCGCGGAATGCGCTAAGTTGTTCATCGTAAGATCAAATCCCACGTATACGGCGCTGTTTTCCGGAATGCGCCTGACATCGTAATTACCATAAGTTAACGTTGCCCAGACACGACCGCTCCCCTCAGGACCAGATGCAAAGTCGAAAGACGCCTCGCGTTCTCTACATTGCCGGATACAGCCGCTCGGGTTCCACGATCATGGACATGGTGTTGAACGGCCACCCGGACGTGGCGTCGACAGGCGAGCTTACTTTCCTGCACGATGACGCGGCCGATACCACGCTGACGTGCAGTTGTGGCGCGATCTTCCGCGACTGCCCGGTCTACGGGGATTGGCTTGCGGACAGGCCAGACGGAGAAGGCGAGGTCGTGCGCCGGGTCGAGTCGCGGGCCAATCTCGACCAATTGATCGCGGGTCACATCGCAGACGGCGACTGCACGGCCTACCGGGCCTATGCACTCAGCCTGTTCAACCACGTGGCGGCCAAGCACGATGCCGAAGTGATCGTGGACAGTTCCAAATCGGCAAAGGACGCGGCTGGCCGGCCCATCGCGCTTGCGCGGTTGGGCGGTCTTGACGTTCGCGTCCTGCACCTGACCCGCGATCCGAGAGCGGTGGCCAATTCTTACCTGCAGTCCGGGTCCAACTGGGTGCTGGAAGGCCGCCGCAAACCTCGGCCCTTCGATACCCTGCGACCCGTCATGGGCTGGATGCTCGCTAACAAGATTTCGCAGCGTATCGGTCAGGCCCTAGGGCCGGATCGGTACATGCACGTGCGCTATGAGGATTTCCAGCGCGACCCCGCGACCGTGCTAGGCCGCATCGGGACATTCGCAGATCTAGAGACCGGTGAACTCGGCCGCGCCGTGACAAACGGCAAAGCCTTTGAGGCTGGGCACAACGTCGGCGGAAACCGCACGCGACTTGCCCCGCAGGTCGTTTCGCTGTCGCCGAAGCCGGTCCCGCGGCTTCCGATGGCGCATTCCGCTGCACTTCGCTGCGTCTGTGGCCGCACCGCAAGGAAGTTTGGTTATGTCTGACACCGGCGGTCGCGGAATCCTGATGCTCAGTTGTCAGATGATGCCCGAAGTGTTCGGGGGCGCCGAACAGCAGTGCCTCCGCCTGAGCCGGGCGCTGAAGGCGATGGGCGAGCGGCCCCAGATCCTGACCAGCGTCAGCACCGACGGCATCCCGGAGCACGAAATTGTGGACGGCATTCCGATCAACCGGCTTCGGGTGCCGTCCCCGCCCCAGATGGGTGGGCGCAGGATATTCTCTTCGGTGAAATGGATGCTGGCGGCGCAGAAGTGGATCACGCAGCACGCGGGTGAAATCTCGTTGATCCACTGTCACCAAGCGAAACTGAACGCCTGGGTCGGGGTGCGTGCCGCGAAACGTCTTGGAGTCCCGTCGCTGGTCAAGCTGGGAACGGCGGGCCAGAACCTTGATTTCTATAGCCTCGAGCGAAAGAAATTCGTCTGGGGGAAAGTCGCCGCGCAAGAGATTGCCAGGGATGCGACGCGGATCGTGTCGATCAGCAAGGAAATGTACGACGACACGCGGGCCTTCGGTATCCCCGAGCCGCGCTGTCAGCTTATCCCGAACGGGGTTGAACCCGTGACCCCGATCACAGCCGAAGAACGAGCGGCCCTGCGCGGCGAACTCGGCGTTCTGCCGGGCGAGCGGTTGCTGCTGTTTGTGGGGCGAATGGAGCGGCAAAAGAACGTCGAGACGTTGCTGACGGCACTTTCGCAGATCCCCTATGACCGCTTTCCGACGCGACTTGCGCTGTTGGGCGACGGTGCCCTGCTGGATGTTCACCGCGACATGGCGCAATCGGTCGGTCTTGACGGTCGAGCCGTGTTCGTGGGGCGGGTCTCGGACGTCGGGCGCTACCTTGGCGCCTCTGACCTTTTCGTTCTGCCCGCGCTGGCCGAGGGCATGTCCAATGCGTTGCTGGAAGCAATGGCCGCCGGCGTGCCCCAAGTGGCGTCCAGCGTCTCGGGCAACACGGACCTGATAGTTCAGGGAGAGACCGGTTGGCTTTATGGAGCGCCCCGCGACGCCGACGCGCTTCGGGCCAAACTGGAGGCGGCGCTGTCGATGGAAGACGCCGCGCTGGATAACGTCGGCGCAAAAGCACAGCACCGGGTGCGAGAGTTCTATTCTATAGAGGCGGTGGCGAAGCGATACCTCGGCCTCTATGACGATTTGCTGTCGGAAACTCAGATACATGCCGTCGCCTAGCTTCACAGTCATCATCATCTCCTACCACCAGGAGGACTGCATCGCAGAATGCATCGAAAGCGTGCTGGCCCAGACCGCTCTTGACAGCATCGCCGAAATCCTCGTGGTGGACGATGCGTCGACGGATGGCTCTGTGGAGGCGGCGGAGAAAGCGGCAAAGGGGCAATCCAAGGTCCGGATCGTCCGGCGCGAGACCAACAGCGGTGGTGCCGCCGCGCCTCGTAACGACGGTTTGCGGATCGCAAAGGGCAGTCACATCGCCTTTCTCGATGGCGACGACATCTGGCTGCCGCACAAGCTGGAGACAGAGCTGGCAGTGCTGGAAAAGCATCCGGGTGTTGGCTTGATCTATTGCGACTTCGTGACCTTCTCGCAGGACTACGACGACCGCCGCACCGTCTGCACGCATGTGGATGCGGACGATACCAACCAGCTTGCGAAGATCTTCGTCCGGGGCGGGCCGATCCTGCCGTCGTGCGCCGTAGTGTCCGCCGGGGCGGTCAGGGCCGCTGGTCTGATGAACGAGAACCTGCGATTCAACGAAGAGCAGGAATTCTGGCTTCGCATCCTGACTACGTCGCGGGCGCAGCATATCCGCGAGGCGCTGGTGCGCAGGCGTGCATGGGAGGGAAGCCTTGGCTCGGTGACCTACGGGCTGGAGAATATCGCCTGCAAGCGTGAGATCACCAAGATCATGCTGAACCTGCAGCCTGACCTCGAACGCGTGGCGCCGAAACGTGAGGCACAGATCGAGTTCAAGACGGCAGTTCACTACTTCAGGCTAAACGACAAAGCCTCTGCCCGCGCTCATTTGCGCAAGGCCATCGCGCTTGACGGCTCCTTGCGCAAAGCCCGGCTTTACCTCGCGATTTCCTATGTCACCGCTCGGCCCGAGACGTTTCTGACCCACGCCCGCCATCTTGCGTCCCGTGCCCGGTCCCTTTCGCTGGGTGGCGCGCGCAAGTGAGGATCGTTCACGCAATCACTTGCCTGCTGCGCGCGGGCGCAGAGGAGAACACCATCGCAACCTGCAATGCGCAGGCGGCCCGTGGACATGACGTGTGGCTGGTCTTCGGGCGCGACGTTGATCAATCGACGCTGGCGACGGTCGATGACCGGGTGCAGACCGTGCAGGAGCCGATCCTCCTGCGAGAGATTTCACCCGTCGCCGACGCAAAGGCCATCTTTCGCCTGACACGGATTTTTCGGGAGATTGCCCCGGACGTCGTTCACACGCACCAGTCGAAGGCCGGATTTCTGGCCCGCTATGCCGCCAGACGTGCAAAGGTGCCGATCATTGTGCATGGCGTTCATATCCTGCCGTTTCTGAACGTGTCTGCGCCGAAACGGGCAGTTTATCTTGCGATGGAACGTCTTGTAGCGCCCTATACGGACGCCTTCATATCCGTATCCAAGGGGATGCGGGATGCGGGCATTGCAGCCGGTCTGGGCAAGCCTGACCAGCATCACATCGTCTATTCCGGAATGGACCTTGAACGGTTCCGCTTGGCCTCGGTGCCCTATGGCCGTCCGACGGGACGCATGATTGTCTTCGTTGCGTCGCTTGAAGAGCGTAAGCAACACAGCGCCTTCCTCAGGATCTTCGCCAATTTGGTCGGGCGCCACCCGGATCTGTCGCTGTGCCTGTTTGGGCAAGGCGAACTGGAAGATCAGCTGAAGGCGGAAGCGGCGGACCTGGGTGTCGGGGACAGCGTCAGGTTCATGGGCTTCCGTTCAGACGTCGAGCAGTGGATTGCAGCTGCTAACATCTGCGTCCTGCCGTCGCTGCGCGAGGGTCTGCCGCGCGTCGTCGTTCAGTACGTGGCTGCTGGGAAGCCGGTCGTGGTCTCGGACCTGCCGGGTATCGAAGAAATCGTTCAGGACGGAGAGAACGGCTTTGTCGTCGGGATGAAGGCGTTCGACGATATGGAGAATGTGATTGAACGCTTGCTGAGCGAGCATGGCCTTGCAGAGAGGATGGCGCGTGCCTCGCGAGCGGTCGATCTGTCCCGCTGGTCGGTCGCGGGCATGGAGCCGAAGATCAACGAGATCCTCTTGGGCCTGGCCCGGAAGAAGGGTCTTGAAGCGCGGATAGGTCCTCACGCGGTGTCCGCATCGGCGGACTGAGCGGCTGTTCCTAGCGTGCCGGGACTGCGGTCGTGGCGGGCCTATCGGGCGCGCCCGGCTGCCCTTGCGCCTTTTGCCGATCGCCGTAACGGTCTGAAAGAAAAATTCATCCAAGCTTAAAGCAATCGATCCGGCCGTCGCAGCCAAAGCGGCGCCCGGAGATTTTCCAGCTTCTGCCTAATTTTAGCCATCTTGCCCTCGCGCTGCCCTCAGAGGGGCGCTGCGACGCAGCATGGTCGGTTTTCGGCGGCTCCGGCGTCGGCCTGCCAGAAACTGTTTGCCAATAAATTAATGAAGCTATTTAAATGAGATAATCACAACAAGCCTACCTATCGTTGCAGCAAGAATAATTAACGGCGGCCAACTGCCGGACGAATCATTTGTGGATGAGGGTAGTATGGATTTGACGTTTGTATCCGCAGGAGCGGCTTGCCCGCTGTGTAACGGAAACAGTCCCTGCTTCAATTGTAGCACTGCTGCGTTAGCGGAAAGTCAGCCTGCAGGACGGTTTTCCAAACGGCTCTTCGATTTGGTTTTCAGTGGCCTTGCGATCGCCGCAGGAGCGGTTCTGTTCGTCGCTATCGCGGTGTTGATCCGGTTGCTAAGCCCGGGTCCGATCATCTTCAGACACGAGCGCATCGGGTTTCAAGGGGCTCGGTTTGACTGCCTCAAATTTCGCACGATGAAAGTCGGCGCAGACAAGATCCTGGAAGACCATCTGGCTGCGAACCCCACGGCGCGAATAGAGTTTGAAACGACCCGAAAACTTCGGAACGACCCTCGGATTATCCCGCTGATCGGTCATTTCCTCCGCAAAAGCAGTCTCGATGAAATCCCGCAGTTCGTGAACGTTCTTCGCGGGGACATGAGCGTCGTCGGACCCCGCCCGGTTACGCGGAAGGAAGTCGACCTGTACGGCCCAAGGATGTCGTCGTACCTCAGCGCACGTCCGGGGATCACCGGTCTTTGGCAGGTCTCGGGCCGCAATCGGTTGACCTTTGCCGAGCGTTGTAAGCTGGACGAGAGCTACGTCCGTGATTGGTCCTTCAATAGCGACATGCGGATCATCCTTCGCACCGGCCGTACTGTGCTAAGCGGAGAAGGGGCTTTTTAACCGCCCCTTCACAAAGCCGCAGCACGTCCTGATCCCTCCATAGCGCGCAAGTTCCTAATAAGCCGTTAACGGCTGTGAAACTTGCGCATTGCCTGTTTCAGGGCGACGCGCCGGTGCCTCAGCGCGTTCGTCTGACGGGGCGCGGGCAGTTTTGCCCGCATTTCGTCGGGCCCGTCCGTCGGCGATAGTTCCATTCGTCCTATCCGCAAATGACGGTCGAACACGTTCGCCGGCATCCCGCTGGTGGTCACACCCATCGCATATCCGTTATCTTCGAAGATCCGCTCGACTATCTCGCTGTGATCGCCGTAGGGGTAAGCGATGGTGTCGACCGCATGGCCGATCTGCTGCTCGATCTCGGTCCTCGACATTAGCGCTTCCGAAGCGACCTCGTCGTGCGAGAGCGTGGTGAGGAGAGGGTGCGTCATTGTGTGCGAGCCGATCTGCACGCCCTCTGCGACGAGTTCGCGGATTTGTTCCCAGTTCATAAGAGGCGCCGGTGGGCCAAACCTGCTGTCCCACTCCGCGGCTTTCCCAACCAGCCCGGGCACGACGAAGACCGTGGCAGGGAACCCATACTTCTGCAGGATTGGCCAAGCGTGCTCGCGGAAGTCGACATAACCGTCGTCGAAAGTGATCAAAACCGCACGGCCGGGTACGCCGCGGCAGCGTTCGGTCGACCGCCGCCACGCGTCAAGCGTGATGCCGTGATAGCCGTTGTCCGCCAGATAACGCATCTGCACATCGAATTGCTCGGGGGTGACACGATACGGGTCCAGCCCCGGATTCCCTTCATTCGCGACGCGATGGTACATCAGGATCGGCAGCCGGTCGGTGACCTCCACCTGCTTGAACCGCGCGCAACCGTTCCATTCAATCTGGGACGAAACATAGAAGTTCAGGTCCTCGGCACGCTCGATGTCGATGATAGAGGGTGCGGAAACGGTGGTGTTGGAGCCCTCCGTCTTTTCCAGAAGTTGGATGCGGTAAAGATCGCTTCTGAACTCCTTGACCAGTTGCAGGCCGTCGGTGTCGGAAAAGATCTTCCCGATCGAGCGGGCGTCGAAGTTGTGCCCCCACTCGAACCCGGTTTCTTCGGGACGGATGGCGGCGACGTTGCCATGCGCCATCAGGATCAGGCCACCGGGGTTGAGGTGTTTCTGAAGACGTTCGGCAAGGGAGCGGATCTCGGAACCGCGCTCGAAATAGTAAAGGACCTCGCTGCAGATAATCAGGTCGAATTTCCCGGGGACCGGGTCGCGAATGAGGTCGAGCGTCTGGTACTGGATGTTCGTATGCGCGGAACACGCCTCTGCCGCCCGCTGCACCGCCGTCTCTGAGATATCGGTTGCGACCAGTTCGTCGACCAGCGGTGCGATAAGCTGCGTGAAGTGGCCCTCGGCGCAGGCAAGTTCCAGCGCGCGCCCGAAACGGCGATTGGGAAGCGCGTCAATGGTTTGCTGGTACTTCGTCTGCTCGTACGCGTTGGTGTAGTCCCACGGATCCTGCGTGGAAAAGATCCCCTCCCAGTAGTCCGTTCCGTAATCGGACGTCACCGTGACCGTATGCTGGCGGTTCTTTGCCATTACGTTAGCTGGCGAGAGGGTGGAGGTGTCCGCATCCGGTTCCTCGGCGGTTCGCAGGATGCCTGATGCCTTTACCAATTCCTCGCCGTGCAGGATCGCGAATTGGCGCAGCGCAGCCCGCCGCGAGGCAGGTTCGAGCTGGCTCAGGTAGCCGGCAAACCGGACGAACGACCGCCGGAACACCGTCTTTGCCATGGGCCCCATCAGTGGCAACGCGTCCCGGCCTCTCTTCCGCAGAACGTGCGCCGCGATGCGTCCGCCCATCCGCTCGGCCACGGCGTCGAAAATCCGCTGCGCCGCGACATGGCCGTCCCGCACGTCGAGCGTTACCGTCCCGAACCGCTTATCCTTGCGGTACACGTTAATGGCCGCCTGATCGTGGCCGGGCGGCACGTCCAGCGATGATATCGGATCGATCACGTCGATCGACGTCCAGTACGTGCCGCCGATCGCCGTCGGTTCGCTCAGATGCGCGTGGCGGAACACAAGCGTCTCCAGCAAGCGAAGCGTGCGTTGCTTCAATTTCGGGTCGCCGCAGCGGTCTTCGATGGTTTCGAGAAGATCCGTGATGCGGGGCCAATAGTCCGACCAATCGCTTTGAAGCTCTCCGGTCCCGTGCGATATCGCATCGTGGATCGTCGCGCCCAGCCCATAGGGCGTGATGTCGGCATTTGCAAAATCACAATCGTCGTCAAGGATCTCTTTGCCGGTGCCTCCTGTCGCGATGTCGAGGATGGCCGCCCATGTCAGATGCATGGCAAGCGTGTGGGCCATGGCTTCCGGCGGTGCGCCCTTGGCCCATTGAGGATCGGGATCCGGAACGCGGGCGTCGGGCTGGTGGCCGCGGCGAATGACCTTGGCCCCGTCGGCGGCAAGGTTGTGAGCGGCGGATCGGGACAACGAACCGGGGCGAAGGCGAATGAACGCAAGAACTTCGGACGTGTTCGCGAACTTGCCCTTGGAGCGCGCAAGCCTTTGCCAAAGGTCCCAATCCTCGCAGGTCTTCAACGTGGCATCCCAGCCG
The DNA here is from genome assembly GCA_017792445.1 of Maritimibacter sp. GTDB lineage: Bacteria > Pseudomonadota > Alphaproteobacteria > Rhodobacterales > Rhodobacteraceae > Psychromarinibacter. The sequence goes on along the minus strand of CP051232.1, from coordinate 4,500,623 downwards.
CCGACTTCGAGGACAAGCGACCGGCGAAGGAGGCCGCAATGGACGGCGATCGGGCAGTCGTGCGCCGTGGTGTTGAAAAACTCCTGCCGCGGGACCGGTTGCCAGTATTTGCCCCGCTCTCCATGCTCGTCGACATCAACCGCAGCGCAGAAGGCGCCGTCCAGCTTCCGTCGCGTGACACGCGGCAGCAATTTCTTCAGGAAGTCCGGCGAAACCCAATCGTCGCTGTCCAGGAAAACGACATACGTGGCGGTTGTCGCCTTCATCCCGCTGTTCCGTGCGGCGCTGGCGCCGGCGTTCTCTTGCTGAACAAGATTGATCCGGCTGTCGCGCCCCGCCCAGTCCCGCGCCAAGTCAGCGGTTGCATCCGCCGAGCCGTCGTCGACGATCACGATTTCCCAATCTTCGACGGACTGCGCCCGAACACTTTCAATGGTCTCGCTCAGATGCAGAGCGGCGTTGTAGGCCGGGATGATAAAGGCGACTTCGGCGATTTTTTCGGTCCTCTTGGTCTGATATCAAAGAGTTTTAGAGGGGAGGCCGGGCCGAACAAGCCCGCCCGGTCAACACCTGATCAATTCCGGCCCTGTAAGGCATATTTCTGTTCGGTGTCGACCCGAGAGGCTTGGGCCGGTTCGCCGATTTCGTGAGCAAACAGGCGCTCCAGTTGCGCATCGAAATCCTGAAGGCGTTCGAATTTGCGAGTGTTTTTGACGGTCTCCTCGGCCAGAACTCCGTCACAGGGATCGAGGTCGAAGAACTCCGGCGCAGTCTCGCGCTTCGGATCAAGCGCCTTGGCACCGAACCCATCCCTGACTGCCTTGAAACGGTTCTTTAGGCGGTACACGATCTCTTGTGCGGCACCACGGGGGTCGCTTCGCAGGAAGCTTGAAAGCGACGCCGAACACTCCTTGATCGCTCCGTCTTTCAGGAACTTGAGCCACGCGTAATTGTGAGCAGCGGCGAGCGCGGCGCGTCTAAGGCCGGGCGGGATGCCAGGCTCGTTCGCGGAGGTGCCGATCACCAAGATCAGCGACCTTGCCATCTCGCTGTGGTGCAGCGTCGCGCAATCCGAGTGTCTTCGATAGCCCGTCAGGAACTCCGGCACGACATCGATCCGGAAATGCTTGAGCAGCCGAAGGTGAAAATCCCTGTCCTCACAATGGCTCAGGGCCGTATCGAACCCTCCGACAGCAAGTGCCGCGTCGCGCCGGACCAGTAGGTTGCTGCCATTTCCTATGTGGTTGATGACCAGATGGCTGCCATACAGATAGCCCCGTGAGTATCGGGTGGGGCCGTTCTTGAGTACCTTTCCGCTACGGTCGGTGATCCTGAACAGCGAATAGCAGGCGGCCCAATCCGGCTGATTGCGATGTTTCGCCATCGCAGCGACCTGTTTTTCAATCTTCGTTGGATGCCAAAGATCGTCGGCGTCGAGAAAAGCGACATAGTCACCTTTCGCCGCGTTCATGCCGATGTTCCGTGCGCTGGAAACACCAAGATGCTGGCTTGGTATCCATCGGACTTGTGGATAAGTACTTGCGAGTAAGGCGAGGGTACTTGCGCTAGCGTCCGAAGACCCATCGTCAACCGCAATAACTTCAATGTTTCTATAGGTTTGGTCGCAGGCGGATTTGATCGAGGCCGTAAGGAAGGGGTCCGCATTAAAAACAGGGACCACGATGGAAACAAGAGGCTTCAATTCGTTACTCAGGGCCTAAAGTATCGCATAATTCTCACGTCACCGGAGATGGCAGCACTCAAGCGAAGGCGCACCATAATGACGTGGTTACAGCCTACGTCTTAGGAAGATATACTGCGACGTAACCGAAGGGCAATTACTTCCTCTGGCGACAAGGGCGCGGTCTGGCGCGCCGACACGCCGGACGAAGGTGGAGGCGGGAATAGGCAACCCTAGCCTGTGAAAACCGATCCAAACCTGTGAATGTGCGCCGGCGAGCCAATACATCAGAGGCCACGACGCAATCGCTGCGCGGCGCTCTTGTCAGGGGCAGCCAAGCTGATACGGTTGATCTGAACGATATTCAGGCTGCGGAATTACCTTGGTCGCTCTCTCTTCCCCGAACATAAAGACTTGCGCTGTGGCCGCTTCCATTTGCCTTGCGTCTCTTGATTTTGCGATGCTGTGTCGGGTATGAAAGACGGGCGCCTGTCGAACCTTCAAGCCGTCCTGATCCTGTTCAACTCATTGGGTGGATTGCGCTGGTTCGTTCTGGTTCTTCTTGCCCTCAGCGTCGTGGCCGCCGTCTTCGAGGGCGTGGGACTATATCTGCTTGTGCCGCTGATCGACACGATCATTGCCGGGCAGGATGTCTCTTGGGCCGAGTACCCGTTTTCGGATCACCTCGACGTCCTGCTGCAGAGATTTCCAGACGACTGGCAAGTCCGCGTCCTCCTGTTTTGCATCGTCGCTGCCATCATCGCGAAGAACGTCACCCAGTTCTGCTGCGATTATTTCTGGATACGATACGACGCCACGGTCAACGACCGGGTGCAGGGCAGGATGTTCGCCCGCCTGCTGAACGGGGGCGGGCGGGAGCTTGGCAAGACCTCCGGCGAGATCATGAATGCGTTTGAAAACCAGGCGTGGCGGGCAGTGGACGCGATGCTGTCGCTGCTTACGTCCTTCAGCGAACTACTGGCGGCAAGCTTCTTCCTGTTCCTGCTGCTGGCGTTGTCCTGGCAACTGACGGTGCTGGTTCTTGTCTGCGCGGCGGTGATCGCGGCTGTCGTGCACCTTTTGGTCACCCGGATCGAGCGGCTGGGCCATGTCGTCGTCGATAGCCAGCAGCAACTGACGGTGCGGATCTGGGACACAATCGCAGGGCTCAAGACGATCAGGCTGTTCGGACGCGAGCGATACGAGCACCAAAGGTTTTCCGAGGCCTTCGACCGGCTTCAGCGCGCAAATGTCCGGCAAGAGACGATCTCTGTCGCGGTGCAGCCGGTTACGGAACTGCTGATCTTGCTGTTGATCACGTTGCTTGCCTTGGTGGGGCTGGGCATGTCGATTGTGGCGATCCCTGCATTCGTGAGTTTCATCATCATCCTGCGCCGCCTGATGCCACGCGCCAGCGAACTAGTCGGAATCCGCGTGAACTTTTTGGCCGAAGTTGCTGCAATTCATGCGATTGTTCCGTGGTTGGCCGACGGGGCCAAACGTCCTGCGGGAACCACGCCCTTCACCGGTCTGGAAACCGATATCGCCGTCGATGGGCTATCGTTCCGCTACGACGGCACGGACGGTCCGGTGCTCGAAGACCTAAGCTTTCGTATCCCGAGGGGAGAAGTCACAGGGATTGCCGGGCCGTCGGGTTCCGGCAAGTCGACCTTCGTGGACCTGCTGTGTCGCATGTCGGTGCCGACGGATGGGCGCATCACCGCCAATGGCAGAGACATAGGCGCGTACAGACTTGGGGATTGGCTTGGTCAGATCGGGGTCGTGACGCAGGACATCTACCTTTTCAACGGAACCATCGGCGAGAACATTGCCTACGGAAAGCGTGACGCATCGAAGGAGGCGGTCCGGCAAGCCGCGACGCGTGCGAATGCGGATGGCTTCATCATGAACACCCGAGACGGCTATGAAACCGTCATCACCGACAATGGGTCAGAACTGTCGGGCGGACAACGGCAGCGCATCGCACTGGCGCGGGCCCTGCTGCGCAATCCGGACCTGCTTATCCTCGACGAAGTGACCAGCGCGCTCGATCCGCTGTCTGAAACGCTGGTCCAGGAGACCCTGGCCGCGCGCCCGGTGGGATGTACCGTGGTGCTGATCGCGCACCGTCCTACTACGCTAAAGTCCGCGGACACGATCGTCCGTTTCTCGGCTGCGACAGAGGCGCAGCCAGACTAGGCGAAAGACCGTCTCCTACACCACCGACACGGCCACCGCGCCCGCGGCCAGCACCGGGTCTATGACCGGGACGCCAAGGTCGCCTTGCAGGGTCGCGCGGCGGGGGCCGAAGCCGCCGCAGCCAAGGATGATGGCGCCGGCCCCGGCGGCCTTCAGGCGCTCGCCCGCCGCAAGGATCTCGGGGTACAGAGCAGGGTCATGGCCGGCGTCGTGGGCGGACACGCCGCCCAGCCCGACCTCCAGCGCCAGACGCGGCAGGACGCCCATCGCGTCAAGCCGCCGGCGGTGGCGCTCGATGGGAGCTTCCGACAGCGCGATGATCCCGAACCGGGGCGCCAGCGCCAGCGCGGCGGCGACCGAAGCTTCCTGTATCCCGATCACCGGGCAGTCCAGCCGCGCGCGTGTTTCGGCAAGGCCGGGGTCCGAGAAGCAGGCGATCACGACGACGCCTGGCTCGGATTGGCGCGCGGCGAGGGCTGCGACGCGCGGGCCCGCGCGGTCCACGTCCTCCTGCGTGACAATCGTCGCCGGTCCCTCGGCAATGTCGAGGCAGCGGAACCGGGGGTCCAGCGGCGCAAGCGTGTCGCGGATGGCCTGCGTCACGGTGCCGGAACTGTTGGGGTTGATGACGACGATGTCGCGGGTCATTGCGGGTCCGGTGTCCTGGGCGCGAGGGCGAAGACCGCCTCGATCTCGACCGTGATGTTGTTCGGCAGCGCTGGCAAGCCCACGTCGGTGCGGGCATGGCTGTCCGGAAAAATGCTGTCGAAAAGCTCTGAACAGCCGTCCAGAACCTCGGGGATCGCCGTGAATTCGGGCGCCGCGTTGACCATGCCCAGCAGTCGGATGACGCGGGTGACGCGGGCCAGCCGCCCCGGCTCGGTGGCGATGGCCGCCAGCAGGGCAAGCCCGGTGCGCCGCGCGCGGGCGCGGGCCTCGGCTGCGTCCACCTCTTCGCCAACCCGGCCCCGCAGCGGCACGCCATCGGGGTCAAGCGGCGCCTGACCCGAGACATGCAGCAGCCCACCGATCTCGGCCGCCGCGACGAAGGTTCCGACCGGCGGCTGGGCGGGCGGCAGGGTGACCCCCGCCCGCGCCAGAACGGCTAGGTCGCCGGGCGTCATTTCAGATCCGAGAACCCGGTGGCGAGGAACAGTTCCGACTGCAGGCCGGTCAGATAGTCCGACCCGCCGGGGGGCGGCCAGATGCCTTCCTTGCCGGCCTGCGCCCGCGCCGCGACGCGGTCCTCCAGCGCTTTGTAGGGCCAGATATGCACCATCTTCTGCGGGCCTTCCTCGATCGAGGCCATCACCATCAGCAGCTTCGACATCTCGTTGCGGCGCTCGATGATCTTGCCCCAGGCTTCTTCGGTCTGCGGCACGCCGCCGGGCGACATGCTGTAGGTCCGGAACTCGTAGAACGGGCCGTAGGCGCCCGGCTCGATATCCGCGCAGAACGAGAACGGCTTGTAGGCCGTGCTGTTCACGCCGCCGAGGTATTCGCCGATGCCATAGGGGTTCTCGGTCTCCATCAGCCGCGCGCGCTCGGCGGCCAGCGCCTCGGTGCTTTCGTAGGCGGTCAGAAAGTGGAACCGGTTCAGCACGCCGAAGTCGCAGGAAAACGCGCCAAGGACGCGGCCGGTGCTGGAAAAACCGGCATAGGTTTCAGGCAGCAGCGGCATGACCGCGCCAAGGGTGTTTGGCAGCAGCGCAAGTGTTGTGAGATCGTAGATCATGGGGTCTCGCTGGAAGTGGTCCGGGACGGGTTGACGGGGTGGCATCGACTATGCACACATCTGGTATGCCAAAGGGATTCCACGTTTGCCGCAGCAACGCAAGCCCCTTGGGCGGGGATGCAGGCGCACCGCGGCATGTGCCGGATGGAAACCAAGGAGGGCAGGGATGCTCGATCTCGTCTTGAAGGGGCGGCTAGTGCTGCCCGGTGGCAGCGTCACGAAGGGCTGGCTGGGCATTGCCGGTGGCCGTATCGTGTCGCTTGGCGAGGGCGAGGCGCCCGACGCCGCCGAAGCCACCGACCACGGTGACGCGCTGATCCTGCCCGGCGCCATCGACGGTCAGACCCATGCGGGCAGCCAATGGGGCTTTCCCGGCATCGCGCCGACCACCCGGGCGGCGGCCATCGGCGGGGTCACCACCATCGTCGACATGCCCTATGACCATCCCGATCCGATCACGACCGTCGACCTGCTGAACCAGAAGGTCGCCGCGATAGAAGAGCTGGCCCACACCAACGTCGCGCTGTACGCCACCATCCCGACCGACCCCGACACTGCGGACATCAGCGGGCTGGTCGAAGCGGGCGTGGCGGCCTTCAAGATCTCGTCTTTCGAGGCGCATCCCCACCGCTTCCCCCGGATCGGGTCCGGCGCGGTGTTGACCCTTTTCGAAACGCTCGACGGCACCGGCCTTCCCGTCGGCCTGCACAACGAGGATCAAGAGGTCGTCCGCGCGACCGAGGCGAAGTTCCGAGCCGAGGGGCGCACCACGCCGCTCGATCACTCTCCTTCGCGTCCGCCGGTGGCCGAGATGTCGGCGACGGCGACCTTCCTCGAACTCGGCGCATCGCTGGGCGGCCACGCGCATATCGTCCACATCTCGATCCCCGAGGGCTTCGACCTTGTTGCGGAACATGCCGCGCGGGGCGAGAAGGCGAGCGCCGAAATGTGCCTGCATTACCTGCTGTTCGACGCGGAAGAGCATATGCCGACGCTTGGCCCGAAGCTGAAGGTGAACCCGCCGATCCGGTCGGGCGTCCGCGATGCGCTGTGGCAGGTGATCGAGGACGGCGGCGCGGCTTTCGTCTCTTCGGACCACTCGGCTTGGGGTCTTGAGCGGAAGGCGTCCGAAAACATCTTTGAAGTGGCGGCGGGCATGCCGGGGCTCGAAACGCTGCTGCCGGGCTTCTACACCGAGGCGCTGCGCCGCACCGGATCGGTCGAGGCCGCCGCTTCGCTGACCGCCGCGCTGCTGGCCGAGGGGCCTGCGGACTTCTTCGGACTGGAAACCAAGGGCCGACTGGAGCCGGGCTGCGACGCCGACATCGCGGTGCTGACGCCGGGCGAGATCGTCTATGATTCCGCGCGCACGCCCGAAGGCTCGGCCTGGAGCGCCTATGACGGAATGACCTTCGCGGCGATCCCTTCGGCGACCTATGTGAATGGCGTGCGGGTTTGGGACGGCACCAGCGTCAGCGCGGAAACGCCCGGCACCTATGCCCGCCGGACGGCCTGAGCAAAGAGATGTGGAACAAGGGTCTGGCGGGCAGGGCGCCCGCCAGCATCAGCGCGTCAGCCCCGCCAGACGGCTGACGATCGCGACCTTCACCGTCTCGATATGCTGCGTCATCGCCGCGCGCGCGGTCTCGCCGTCGCCGGTCTCGATCGCGTCCAGCAACTTGGCGTTCTCGTCATACTGGTAGACGTGCTTGTTCGGGTTGCGGAAGGCGTTGAACACATGGGTCCGGCGCCGCAGGTCGCGGATCATCGCGGCCATCAGTTCGTTCCCCGACGCCTCGGCAATCGCGCCGTGCAGCAGGTTGTCGGTCTCCCAGACCTCGGCGGGGGTCGGTTCGGGTTTTTCCGACAGCGCCTTCATCGCGTCGCGGATCTCTGAGATCGTTTCGGGCGGGATCTGTCCGGCGGCAAGGCGGGCGGCTTCGGATTCAAGAAGCTGGCGGATGTTCAGCACCTCGACGAAGGCTTCGGTCGAGAAGGGCGCAACCGTCACGCCGCGACCGGGCTGGCGCAGCACCATCCGCTCGGCTTCGAGCCGGCCTAGCGCTTCGCGGACCGGGGTGCGCGAGGCATTCAGGCGTTCGGCCATGCGGCGTTCGACGATGACATCGCCCGGGCGCAACTCGCCACGGATCAGGATGTCGATGATCTGCTCGTAAACCTCGTTGGTCCGAGTCGGTTTGTCGTGGAGCGCAGTTACGTCCAGCGCCGCATTGGTTTCCATCTGCCTGTAGTCCTTAGCCTCTCCTCGTGCCGAACGTTCTAGCAACCCTTTGCCTGTTTTGGAACCGCCGGAATGCCCTTGGTATCCCGTCGCGGGATTCCTTCTGCCCCGCGTTTGACGGCAGACGCGTTGAACTGCGGATTTTTTAGGCAACGCATCGCATTCCGGCCCCCGGCAGCGGTCGGCATCGGGAGGCGCTTGATTTCGGGTTCCGAGGGCGGCAGACTAATGGTATACCAGTGGTGCGCAGCTGGCACCTGATACACGGCTAAGACGCCGGAAGGAGACCCGATGACGATACCGTCCTGGCGCGCGACCTGCATCCAGATGCAGAGCGAACGGGCCTGTCAGGCTGCCGACGACGCGGGCGGCTGGGCGGCGATCGCCCGCAATCAGGCGCGTATGATCGGACTGATCGAAGCCGCGCTTGCCGGGCCCGACCGTCCCGATCTTGTCGTCTTCCCAGAGTTCGGCATGCAGGGGCCGCCGTTGGGCATGGCGGTCGAGGACTGGATCCGCCGCGCCTGTTCGACGGTGCCCGGTCCTCTGACCGAACCGCTTCAGGCGCTGGCCAAACGCGAAGGCATCTACATCGCCGGCAACGTGTTCGAAGCGCCCGAGGAATGGCCGGGCCGCTACTTCAACACCTGCATCATCATCGGCCCCGACGGCGACATCATCTATCGCTATCGCCGCGTGAACGTAGCGGCCTTCCCGTCGGTCCACGACTTCATGACCGACTACATGAAAGCCACGCCGAAGGATCAGGTCTTTCCGGTCGCCGACACGCCTCTGGGCAAGATCGGCGTCATCGCCTGTGGCGAGATCACGGTGCCCGAGGTCGCGCGCTGCATGATGTTCAACGGGGCCGAGGTGATCCTGCATCCGACGAATTCGCGTTATTCCGCGGCGCAAGAGGCGGCCAAGCTGGCCCGCTGCGCCGAGAACATGACCTACATGGTTTCGGCCAATGTCGCCGGGCCCATCGGCTTCTCGCCGGACGGCACCTTCACCGGCGGCCGGTCCCATATCCTCGACCACTGGGGCGAAACGCTGGCCTTCGAGGAAGGGGACGCCGAGGGGACCTCTGTCTCGGCCATGATCGACATCGAGCGCCTGCGGGCTGACCGCCGAAACGACACCGGCCTGTCCAACCCGCACCTGCGCGCCCGCTACGAGATGTACGTCCCGTTTTACGCCGACGCGCATTTCTACCCGCCCGACCGCTTCCGCGACGCCCCGATGAAACACGCAAGCGAAACCCACGCCGCCATCGCGCAGGCGCGGGCCAATCTCGAACGGGCCGGTGTGCTCGTGCCCCTTTCCGCCGGAACCGAGGATCCGGCCTCGACCGTCGAACTCTAGGAGAACCAAGATGATCACAGCTGAAGAAAACGTCGACCTCTGCGCCGTGGGCAAAGGAACCCTGATGGGAGAATTCTTCCGCCAGTTCTGGACCCCGGTCTGCCTGTCGTCCGAGCTTGTCGCCGACGGCGACCCGGTGCGCCTGATGATCCTCGGCGAAAAGCTGATCGGCTTCCGGGACACCGAGGGCCGGGTGGGCGTCATGGACCACCGCTGCCCGCACCGCTGCGCGTCGCTGTTCTTCGGACGCAACGAGAAAGGCGGCATCCGCTGCGCCTATCACGGCTGGAAGTTCGACGTGACCGGCAAGTGCCTCGACCAGCCGAACCTCGAGGACAAGAACAAGTACCCGGCGGGCACCCCGGCCTATGCCTACAAGACCTGTGAATCCGGCGGCATCGTCTTCGCCTACTTCGGCGAGCGTCAAGACAACCCGCCGCCGCTGCCCGAGATCGACGCCATCATGGGCGAGGGCGACGACCGCAACATCGCGCTGACCCACCGCGACTGCAACTACATGCAGGCGCTGGAAGGCGACATCGACACCTCGCACCTTGGCTTCCTGCACGTGGGCGGCATCGACGGCGAAAAGCTCGACCTGTCCGACCCCGAAGTGTTCACGGTCACCGAGAAGTCGCCCAAGATCAACGTCACCACGACCAACTTCGGCACCATGTACTCGGCGCAGCGTGACGCGATGGAAGGCCACGAGCACCAGCGTTACGCCTGCTATCTGTACCCGTTCTGGGTCACCTATCCCGGTGGCGGCGGCCTTGCGGCCAGCAAGACCGTCAACGCGTGGGTGCCCATCGACGACGACTCGACGATGATCTTCAACATCGACCTGTCGCGGGCCGAGGGCGGCGGCAAGAAAAAGCTGAAATACGCTGACGGCACCCCGGTCGGCGGTCTGGAACGCCCGCTGGAATACCTGCCCACCACGACCGACTGGAAAGGCCGCTGGCGTCCGGTCAAGGATGCCACCAACGACTACGGCATCGACCGCGAGTGGCAGCGCAACGGCGACAGCTACACCGGCATCGTCGGCGTTCCGCTTCAGGATCAGGCGATCCAGGAAAGCATGGGCCATGTGGTCGACCGCACGATGGAGCACCTCGCCGCGTCGGACCGCATGGTCATCCTCACCCGTCGCGTGATGCTCGACGCCGCGCTGGAATGGCGCGACAGCAAGAAGCTGCCCGACTTCGTGGATCACCCGGAATACGCCCAGAATGCCCGTGGCGGCGACATCATCGTGCCGAAGGGCACCGACTGGCTGGACGGCTACGAAGAGAAGATGGCCGAAGCCAAGGGCTACAAGCCGAACCTCTCGGCGGCCGAGTAAGGCATGACCATGCAGGAAACCATCCGTGCCGGCGCGACAGCGCCGGCACAGGACACCGGCCCCCTGACGCTGCGCGTCACGGCGATCCGCTACCTCGCCGAGACCATCCGCGAGATCGAACTTCGCCGCTTGGACGGTGGCCGGCTCGACGGGATCGAGGCCGGGGCCCATATCGACCTCGCGCTGCCGGGGGACCTGTCGAACAGCTACTCGCTGGTCAACGCGCCCGGCGACGACGACCGCTTCCTTGTGGCGGTCAATCGCGATCCCGCCAGCCGTGGCGGGTCGGCGTTCCTTGTCGAGGACCTTCGCGTCGGGGCGACGCTTCAGGTCTCGGCTCCGCTGAACACCTTCCCGCTGGCCGACGCCCCGCGCTTCGCCTTCTTCGCGGGCGGCATCGGCATCACGCCGATCCTGTCGATGATCCGCGCCTGCGCCGCGCGAGGAACCCCGTGGGAACTGCACTATGCCTTCCGGGCCGAGGCGCTGGCCGCCTACCTGCCAGAGCTTCGCGCGCTGGCCGCCGCCTCGAACGGGGTGCTGCACCTGCATGACGATGCGCTGACCGGCACGGTCATGGACATCGCCCCCCGCGTGGCCGCCGCCGCGCCCGACGCGCATATCTATTGCTGCGGCCCGGAACCGATGATCGCGGCTTTCACCGACGCATCCAAGGGCAGGGACCCCGATGCCGTCCACGTCGAGCACTTCAAGAACGAGTTCGAAGCCTCGACCGAGAGCTTCACCGTGGTGCTCAAGCGCCGAGGGCAGGAGTTCGAGGTTCCGGCCGGGCGCACGATCATGGAAGTCCTCACCGAGAATGGCATCCGCGTCGCCTATTCCTGCCGCTCCGGTGTCTGCGGCACCTGCGAGACGCGGGTCATCGAAGGCGAACCTGACCACAAGGACAACATCCTCAGCGACCGCGAGCGCGCCTCGAACAAGGTCATGCTGATCTGCTGTTCCGGCAGCAAGTCCGGACGCCTCGTCCTCGATCTCTGAACCTGGGGCCGGGTTCCACACGCTCGCCCGTTTGAAGCCCCATGGTTCCGGGACGCCCCGTCCCCGTCCGATGTTTCGACGTCATCGGGCAGGGGCGGGGCTTTTCCTTGGTGGTGCTCCCGGATCTCTCCGAGCAAGCCTAGGCCCTTAGGTGCCGCACTCGGGATAACCCTGGATTTCCAGTTCGAACGGGATCGCGACGTCGTTCACATAAAGGTAATGCCATCCCGGCTTGGCGTCGGGCCAGATGTTGAGGTCAAATCGCAGCCCGACCGCGCCGCCGCTGGAAAAGCAGCCTTCGTGGCCGTCGTAGACTTCACCCGTTTCGGCCCAGTCCGCGCACATGTACCAGACCCTGCCGATCTCGATATCGCTATCGGCAGGAATCCAGTACCGCTGAACACCCCAAAGCTGATCGCCCAGCACGCGAAGCGACGCTTCCGGGCGGTTTCCGCGCATCGTGTAGGTCGCGTCGACGTATTCGGTGACAACCGAAACCGCCTGCCCAAGGGGCGCCACGCGCCCGTCGCTGCCGGCAGCCGCCGTGATGGTGCCGGGCACGCGCGTCCAGACCTCGCGACCGCCTTCGTCGCCATAGCTCCATTGACCGACGATGGTGTTTTCCGTGGCTACGCCCTTCGAGGTGCCGCCCCAGTGGCCAAGCACTTGGTAGTAATACTGCGCGCTGAACTGGCGGCCCGGCCCGATCGTGGCTTCGCTTTCGAACAGCGTGAGCTCGGGAATATACATATCGATAAGCCATGGCGCGCTCGGGTCTCTGGAGAACGCGTACCAACAGCCGTCCCCGCCCGGCACGCAGGACCAGCTGCCGCCCTTGGTCAGTGTCACGAAGGCCGAGGATATCGGCGCGTCGTCCCACGTGATGCGCCAGTTCCCCTCGAGATCCAGATTTGGATCTTTGTCGGTGCTGGCGAAATGCGCCCGCACGACCTCTGGTGGCAGCGGGGGATGGGGGGCGATGGTCTCGTCCCGGATGCAGCCTGCGAAGCTCACGGCACCCGAAAGCTCCGTCTGGTCCATCGCCCAGCCCGCAAAGGCAAGCGCCATGGCCGGCGCGTCCGAAGGGTCGCCGAACCCCGAGAAGGACAGCGGGCCCTGAACGCGCGCCGTGTCTGCTCCCCAGCCCGCGAAAGCCAGCGAGGTTTCGATTGTCGGCCCATCCTTGGCCCAGCCCGAAAACGCCAGCTTTGCCTTGGGGGCCTCTTGGGTCATGCCCCAGCCCGAAAAGGTCAGGTCCGCTTTGGGGCCGTCCTTGGTCAGGGCCCAACCCGCAAACGTCAGACCACCATCGACCGCCGGGTCCGGACCTCCGAACCCCGTGAAGGCAAGGGCGGCCTGCCGTGCCGCCGTCTCGGCGCCCCAGCCCTCAAAGCCGATCGCCCCGCGTCTCGTCGTGCCCGCGTCGCTGCCCCAACCGGAAAAGCCGAGTGTCGCGCTGACACGGGTCTCTTCGTCCGCATGCGAGATGCCCACGGACCCGGCCAGAGACGCCAGCAAAAGACAAAACCCGGCGCGCGCCTGCGTCACGCCGCCAAGCCTTGATATCGCCGCGCTAGAATTCACGTGCGAAAGAGAACACGGCGCTTTCAAGGCTGGTGCCGGGCCGCAGGCAGTTGAACAATCGCGTCGGCGTGGCGGCATCGCATTTTGCGGGCAAAGTGCCGTAGAACTCGTCCGAGACCATTTCGATCATTTCGGCCTCGGACATGCCCGAGGTCTCGGATTCGTGAAACAGCTCCAGAAAGCAGCCGCCGTTGCTCCATTCCTCGATCCGCGAGGGCGAGTGAACGGGGCCAAGCGTCAGGTCGAAGGTTTCGACAATTTGCCGCGTACCGCCGTTCCCGAAAACCAAGTCGAGACGCCGAAATTCCGTATAGGGGATCTTCTGGAGCATGGCCTCTTCGATCGAACGTCCGCCCACGTCGAACATGCCGCCGTGCAGGATCAACATCGCCTCGCCCACGACCTCGTGGCTGCCTGAACCGCCGTTGGAACTGAAAAACGAATCCACTTCGCACTTGATCGAAACCGCCCCGACCGTGGTTTCCAGATGGGTGATGTTCGCGTCCACCGAGACGTTCAGGAAGTCATTGAAAACACGTGGCGCAGAACTGTCCTGCGCATGGCCCATGGCGGGCAGCGTGACGATCAGAGAGACGATTGCAGGCAGGCTCCGGACGGAATTCATGCGGGTCTCCTTGGTTGGATGCCAAGAACACTAGGAAAGCCCCGCCCGTGTGTAAAAGAAATTCAGGACTTCGCCGAAGCCGCGCTGCGCCATGGGGCGAAGGCTGGATTGCAATGATCCGCCATTTCGCGACACCCGGCCCGAGGGATTTCGAGCCTGCGTTCGGGGTTGGCAATTGCCCCCGTTTCCGAGCACGGCATTCGCGCGGGCGGGGTCAGCAATCCCCAATCCGGTGCCGCACGAAAAAGGCCGGGCGGTGATCGCCCGGCCTGTCGTATCGGCTTCACTCCAGGCAGAACGGCTTACGCCTCGCCAGAGACGTCCGACTTGTTCCGCCACGGGATCGCGAAGCGTTCCACCATCTCGAGGGTGAAGAAGAAGCACATCCCGATCAGCGCGATACAGATGATCGCGGCGAACTGGCGGGCGACGTCGAAGTTGGATCCGGCGATCAGGATCAGATAGCCCAGACCCTTGTCCGCCCCGATGAACTCGGCGACGATCGCGCCGATCACCGACAGCGCCGTGGCCAGCTTCAGCCCCGCGAAGATCGACGGCAGCGCGTGGGGCAGGCGGAACTTCCAGAACGTCTGCCAGGCGCTCGCGCCCATCGAGCGGGCAAGGTGGATCATCTCGTCAGACGCAGACCGCAGGCCCATCACCGAATTGATGACGATGGGGAAGAACGACAGCAGGATCACGATCACGATCTTCGGCGTCATGCCATAGCCGAACCAGGTCAGCAGCAGCGGCGCGATGGCGACCTTGGGGATCGTCTGGCTGGCGACGATCAGCGGATAGACACCCTTCTGGATGAACTTGGAATAGACGATGGCCACCGCCAGCGGCACGCCGATCAGTACGGCGCAGGTGAACCCGAAAACGACCTCGAACATCGTCACCAGCGCGTTCGGGAACAGCCGGTGCCCATAAGCTCGGAATTCCTGCGCGATGGCCGAGGGCGCGGGCAGGATGAAGGGCGGGACGTTCGCCAGCCGCACATAGGCCTCCCAGAACAGAAGAAGCCCGATCAGCGTCCAGACGGCCAGCGGCACGCCATTCAGCACTTTCAGGACGGGGGCGAGGGCGCGTGTCCCGTCCTGCTGCGGTTCGGTTGCGGATGCCATAGCCATTTATTCCTCCCGGAAGACGCCGAGGCTTTTGAAGATGCCGGTCAGCTCGTGGACGTATTGGATGAATTTCGGATCCTCGCGCATGGCGAGACGGCGAGGTCGGGGCAGGTCGATGTTCACGATGCGCTCGACCCGGCCCGGGCGCGGCGTCATCACCACGACGCGGTCGCTGAGGAAGATCGCCTCGGGGATCGAGTGGGTGATGAAGAAGACCGTCATGTCGTCGTCGCGGCACAGCTTCAGCAGATCAAGCTGTAACTGGTCCCGCGTCATCGCGTCCAGCGCGCCGAAGGGCTCGTCCATCAGCATCAGCGGCGGCTTGTGCAGCAGCGCCCGGCAGATCGAGACCCGCTGTCGCATACCGCCCGAAAGCTCGCTGGGATAGGCGTCGTGGAAGTCGTCCAGCGACACCATCGACAGCAGTTCCATCGCGCGGGCCTTCGCCTCGGCCTTGTCCGATTTGCGGATCTCGGCCTGGATCATCACGTTCTCCAGCGCCGACCGCCAGTCCAGCAGCACGTCCTTCTGGAACACGATCCCCGCCTCTGGGTTGGGGGCGTTGATCTCCTTGCCGTCCACGGTGATCTGGCCGGAACTGGCCGGAAGCAGACCGGACAGCAGCATCATCAGGGTGGACTTGCCGCACCCGGACGGGCCGAGGATCGAGACGAACTCGCCCCGGCGGATGTCGAGGTCGACCGGCTCAAGCGCCTGAACCCGGCCCTTGCGGCCGTTGAACACCTTGGTGACGCCCTTGATCGAGACGTGCGCAGCGCCCGTGGACGTCAGGGTGTCGGTGGCGGGAGTGGACAGGCTGTCTGGCGATGGGAGTGCGTTCATTGCTGGTTGTCCGGGTCCATTGGACCGCTCCTTGGTGTGAGTGGTGGCGTCCGGCGGGCGGGCGCCATTCTTGTACGGGCGCGGTCAGACCGCGCGGATCATGCCTCCGTCGATGCGGATCGTGCTGCCGGTGACGTATGAGGCGGGCGCCGAAGCCAGAAAGGCCGCGACCGCGCCGAATTCCTCCGGGCTGCCATAGCGCCCCGCCGGGATCGTCGCGGCGGATGCCGCCTGTACGTCCGCCAGCGGTTTGCCGGTCTTCGCCGCCGCGCCTGTGTCGATCGAGATCACGCGGTCGGTCAGGATGCGGCCGGGGGCGAGGATGTTCACCGTCACGCCGTCTCCCGCCACTTCACCGGCGAGGCTTTTCATGAAGCCCACCAGCGACGACCGGAGCGCGTTCGACACCGGCAGATGCGGGATCGGCTGGACGACACCGGACGAGGCGATGGTGAGGATGCGGCCCCAGCCCTTCGCGCGCATGGGTCCAAGCAGGTCCAGCGTCAGCGTCACCAGCGGGGTGACCATCTTTGCATAGTGTTCCTGCATCACCAGCGGATCGACCGAGGTGGGCAGGCCGGGCGGCGGGCCACCGGAGTTGTTGACGAGGATATCGACATGCCCCGTAGGTTCGCGCGCCGCCGCCGCCAATGTCGCAGGCGCCGTCGTGTCGCCAAGGTCGGCCACCGCGATATTGGCACGCTCCGCCTGATCGGCGGGCAATTCGCCCAGCAGCGCGGCAAGCTTTGCTTCGTCGCGGCCCGCGAAGGTGACGCTGGCGCCTTCGGCCAGAAGAGCGAGGGCGGTGGCTTTGCCAAGCCCTCCGGTGGCGCCGAGAACAAGCGCGTGGCGGTCTTTCAGTCCGAGATCCAAGGTGGCCTCTGTCGTTACTTGCACAAAGGGCCGTGGGGTGGACGCACCACCCCACGGTTCGAGTTCGGAGATGAACCGATCAGTTCATCGCCGCGGGGAGATAGGCGTCGGTGTAGATGTCGCCCGGGGTCAGGCCCGGCTCCATGCCCGAGTATTTCTCAAGCAGGTCGATGGTCAGTTCGATGTCTTCCAGCGCGACGGTGCCATAGGGCATGTCTTCGGTCGCGGCGGTGTGCTCGTACTTCTTCATCACGATGATCTGCTCGAGGATCGCTTCCGGGTCCGAGTCCGGGCGGTTCGCCATGATCGCGTCACGGGCGGCTTCCGGGTCGGCCTCGACATCGGCTTTCGCCTTGATGATCGCTTCCAGGAAGCCTGAGACCACGTCGGGGTTCTCGGCAAGGAAGTCCTTCCGCACGATGACCGACGAGCCAAGGATGTTCACGCCGTAGTCGGCGAACAGCAGCGGCGGTTCGATCGGGTGCATCGCGGCGACCTTGTCGCCGTCCGGGTTGGCCCAGCCGTTGATGAAGTCGACGTCGCCTTTCAGCAGCGCGACCCGGTCGTTGCCGCCGTTGATGATGATCACTTCGACCTTCTCCAGGTCGATGCCGTTCGCTTCGGCGAAGGCCTTGATCATGCCGTCCTCGAAGTTGCCCGCGTCGGTGCCAAGGCGCTTGCCCTCGATATCCTTCGGCGAGGCGATGCCCGAGCCTTCCAGCGAGATGATCGAGGTCGGGTCTTTCTGGATCAGGCCCGCGACGGCGATGATGGTATCCGCACCGGCCGCTTTCTGGGCCTGCGCCAGCGCGCCGAGACCGGCGATGCCGATGTCGAAGTCGCCGTTGCCGACGGCTTGGATCGTGCCGGTCGAGCCGTTGCCGTCGACGATCTCGACGTCGAGACCTTCCTCGGCGAAATAGCCGCTTTCCTTGGCGACGAAGAACGGGGCGTCGACCCCGCCGGTCACCCATGCAAGGCGCAGGCTGACATCTGTAAGGTCTTGAGCGAAGGCGGGCGTCAGGCCCAGCCCCCCGGCAAGAGCGACGCCGGAAAGTGTGCGGAGCAGAAAGTGTTTCATTTGGCTGGCCTCTCGTTGGCGCCCGGATGCAGGCGGTTTCTCATCGGTGTTGAGTTGGCATTCACATGGTATGCCAGCGATAAACACGTCACAAAGGAAACCGGGACCGGTGCGCGCAGGGACGGGAGCGATGCGCGTTTTGCCTTAAATTTCGGCGTTGCCAGACGGCCAATGTCTAAAATCGCTCGCAGCGGGAAAGGAATCGGGGCTGCGCGGGTGCGGCTGAACTGGACAGCCGCGGGATTTGAACTATCGGCCGATCTTGCGGTGAAGCCGGCGGTCGGTCCAGCCGTAATCGCGGATCTCGACGCACCCGATGCTGCCGTGCAGCATTCCCGCCGCGCGGCTGTTTCGTTCAGAGAGTAGTGGGGGAGTTGGGGCCGTCCGATTGGCCGGCGTCGCGGGCGCCGCGTCGTGGCGGGCGCCCGCGAAATGGGTTTGACCAGCGCGGTCAGTCGCGCAGGACGCCGGCGGCCGACATGTTGGCCAGCGCCTTCTGATGTACCGCTGCGAAATCGTCGTTGGTCTCGACGGCGGCCTCGGCCAGACCGTTCGCCGGGTAGAAATCGGCGCTGCCGTAATAGTCGCGGTACATCTCGAACCGCGACCGCATCAGGCCGTTCGCCATCCCGGTGTCGTGCCGCGCCGCCTGAAGCGCCTCGACGTCGATCATCGCGGAACAGGCATTCGACGCCTTGTCGCTTTCCTCGAAGGCGATCAGGTCGCCGCGATAATCGACGATCATCGAGTGCCCGCCGGTCAGCGTATCCGAGAAGCCCGCGGTGCCCGACAGGTTGCACGAGATCAGATAGACCATGTTCTCTGCCGCGCGGCAGCGTTTCGCGCAATCCGCCAGCGTGCTGACCGGCGCGTTGTCGGGGTGCAGGATGACCTCGGCGCCGCGCAGCATGAACGAGCGGGTGATCTCGGGCACCGAGACCTCGCCGCAGGGGAAGATCGCCAGACGGCCGAGTTCGGTGTCGGCCACCGGGAAGATGCCTTCCTCGCCATAGGCCTCGCGGTACTCGTCAAGGATATCGTGCGGCGACGTCCAGCTGCCGGTGTTGATCCGGCGGTAGCGCAGGATCACTTCGCCTTTAGGGTCCAGAAGGAAGGACGAGTTGAAATAGCGGTCGGGCCACTTCGGATCGACCTCGAAATGGTTGCCGGCAATATAGATGCCGCGCTTGATCGCGACCTCGGCCAGACGGTCGGTGATCGCGCCCGGGATCGTGGTGCAGGCGCGTTCGATCCAGACGCTTGCGGGCAGGCTGCGTTGCGGGCCCTGAAAGACGAACTCGGGCAGAACCACCAGTTTCGGCGGCGTGTCGCTGTCGCAGGCGGCCTCGATGGCGGCGAGGGCGACGTCGATATTGCCGTTGATGACGGCCCAGGCGGCCTCTTTGGTCTCGGCGGGGAAGGCGAGCTTGCTGTCGACTTGGATACAGGTTGCGCGCCAGGGCGTGATGGCCATGTGAAGGCTCCGGTCGTTGGAAGGCCGCGGGTTCGGGCGGCCGGTGGGAAGCGGGGAAGTGGGCGCGCAGCGTTTCGCGCGCGAAACATCTTCCATTAGGTGCTCCAATGGCATACCGATGGTACGCGAGGCGTCAAGGCGCGGTGCGAGTACGAATTTGGTTCTTGTGGGCACCTGCCGCTTTTTTGAGCGGCAAGGGCCGCTGGCCGGGAAAGGAAGGACGACGAATGGAGGATCTGAACGCAAGCGCAGTCCGAGAACTGCCGGTGGAAGAGGCGGGCGTCAGCCTTGCCGACTTCGCCTACGGGCGCATCCTCGACCGGATGTTGTCGGGCGAACTGAAGCCGGGGCAGGTCCTGCAAGAGCGGCGGCTGGCCGAGGTGCTGGGCATTTCGCGCACCCCGGTCCGCGAGGCGCTGGGACGGCTGGAGGCGGAACAGCTTGTGTCGCGCCGGCAAGGTCGCATGCTGGTCGTGGCCGAACTCAGCGTCGAAAGCTACGTCAGCCTTCTGGACATGCGCCGCATCCTCGAGGTCGAGGTTTCGGGCCGCGCCACCGGGCGCATCACGCCCGAGACGCTGCTGAAGGTCGAGGCGGCGATCATCGCGCTGCGCGACGCGGCCGAGGTCAGCACCTCAGAGCACTGGGACGTCGACGACCTTGTTCACAAC
Source organism: Maritimibacter sp. (assembly GCA_017792445.1). Taxonomy (GTDB): domain Bacteria; phylum Pseudomonadota; class Alphaproteobacteria; order Rhodobacterales; family Rhodobacteraceae; genus Psychromarinibacter. Next base: position 4,480,773 of record CP051232.1, on the reverse strand, counting down.
ACCATCGCAGAAGCGGCGGGCAATCCGATGATCGTGGCCGCGATCCGCGACCTGCGCCGCCGGACGCACCTGTTCAACACCGCGCGCATCTCGCACCGCCGCAAGCCCGGCGCCGAAGAGCACCTTGCGCTGATCCGGGCCGTGGCGGGCGACGACCCCGAGCGGTCGCGCGACCTGATGGGTGCGCATCTTGACCACGTGCGCGACGCGATCATCGACTATATCCTCGGCCGCAGAACCTGACCGGATACCAGACGCCTTGACGGACGACCTTTCAACGGAGCTTCCCCAGCGCCGCCGCCTGATGCTTGTCGCGGCGTTGCTGGCGTTGTTCCTTGCCGCGCTGGAACAGACGATCATCGGCCCGGTGATGGGAGACATCGCCGCCGAACTGGGCGGCGGGCGTCTGCTGCCCTGGGTCGCCACGGGCTATCTGATGGCCGCGACCGCGACGGCGCCGATTCTTGGCGCCTTCGCCGACATCCACGGGCGCCGCCGCGCGCTGCTCATCGCGGTGGGGCTGTTCGTCATCGGCTCGGTCGCCGCGGCACTGGCCCGCGACCTTGCGCTGCTGGTCGCCGCGCGGGCGTTGCAGGGCGCGGGGGCAGGGGGGCTGATCGCGTTGCCCTTCGTGGTCGTCGCCGACCTCGTGCCGATGCGCAAGCGGGCGCTGTTCGCCGCCGGGATCTCGACCATCTATGCGGTGTCCTCGGTGTTCGGGCCGGTCGCGGGCGGCATCCTTGCCGACAACCTGCACTGGAGCGCGGTTTTCTGGCTGAACCTGCCGCTGGGCGCGCTGGTCGCCGTGATGATCCTGACGGCCGACCGCACCGGCGCGGCGCGGCGGACGCGGAAGATCGACGTTCTGGGCGCGGGACTTTTGTCGCTGGCGACGTTCGCGACAATCCTCGCGCTGGACAACGCGACCGGCACGGCGGCGAATGCGGCCATGGCGTTGGGGTTCCTTGCCGCGGCGGCGGTGTTCTGGGTCGGCTTCGGCTATCGCATGACCCGAGCCGCCGACCCGCTGGTTCCGGTTCACGTGCTGACCGAGCGGACGATCCTTCTGAACGCGGTCGCGCTGTTCTGCGCGCAGGGGACCAACATCGGACTGGCGATCTACCTGCCGCTGTACTGGCGTTCGGCCTTCGGGATGACGGCGACCGAGGCGGGGGTGGCGATCCTTGGTTTCCTCAGCGGCGTGATGCTGGGCCCGTACCTGCCGCCGCGCCTGCTGCTGCGCGACCCGCGCTATCGCCCGATCATGATGGCGGGGGCAAGCATCGCGGTCGTCGGAGGCGTTCTGCTGGCCGTCGTCATCGGCGCGGGCGGAAGCTTTGCGATGGTCGAGGTCGGGTCGTTCTCGCTGGGGATCGGTGTCGGCATCATGTACCCGATCTTCCTGCTGGCGGTGCAGAACGCGGCGCGGCCCGAGAACATGGGCGCGGCGCTGGGGGTGATGGGCTTCATGCGGGCGATGGGCGCGACCGTCGGCGCGTCCGCCGCCGGGCTTGCCGCCGTGGCTTCGGGGCTTGATGGGGGACTTGATGGCGACGGCGGGGCGGGCTGGCCGGCCTGGACGCTGGTGGTGCCGGCGATCCTGATGATGGCGGTGGCGCTGGCGGCCTGCCTGCGGATGCCCGACCGCGAGCTTGAAGGCTATTCCAGCCGGGCCTGATCCCTGGTCAGCCGCAAAGTTCGGCGAGCCGTGCTTCCTGCCGCTTGATGAGAGTCTCGACCTCTGCCACCGCGGCGGGGGCGAGCGGCGCGCCGGGCGCGCGGATCTTCGACGAGGCGATGACCCCGCGCGAGTGGAACACGTACTTGCGCACTGCCAGCCCGACGCCCGGCTGTTGTTCATACCGCACCAGCGGCAGGTAGGCGTCGAAGATATCGCGCGCGTGTTCGGTCTTGCCCGCGGTCATCAGCTTGCAGACCTCGGCCATCATGCGCGGGAAGCAGAAGCCGGTCATCGCGCCGTCGGCGCCACGGGCCATTTCCTCGGGCAGGAACATGCCGCCGTTGCCGCACAGAATGGCGGTGCGGCGGCGTCCTTCGGCCTCGGCCTTGCGCAGCGCCGAGATCTTCGCAAGCCCCGGCCAGTCCTCGTGCTTGAGCATCACGATGGACGGATGTGCCTCGAAAATGCGGCCAAGGGTGGCGGTCGAGATCGGGACGGTGGTCGACAGCGGAAAGTCCTGCAGAACCAGCGGAACGTCGGTTCCGATGGCATCGACGACATTGGCGTAATACGCCTCGATCGTCTCGTTGGTGGTCAGCGATGGCGGCGGCGCGACCATGACGCCGGCGGCGCCCGCGTCCATCGCGGCCTTGGTCAGTTCCGAGATCGCGGCAAGGCCCGAGGCGGAAACGCCGACCACGACGGGCAGGTCCGGCACGCGGGCGATCACCCGTTCCACGAAGGCCCGCGCCTCGGGCTGGGTCAGCTTGGGCGCTTCGCCCATCATGCCAAGGATCGTCAGCCCGCTTGCGCCCTCCTGCACATAGAAGTCGGTCAGGCGGTCGGTGCTGTCGAGGTCAAGCGATCCGTCCTCGGCGAAGGGGGTGGCCGAGATGGTGAAGACACCGTTGGACCGGGCAGTGATGAGCGGCATGGAAACTCCGTATCGTCAGGGCCAGCGGCGCACGAACGGGAAAACCGCGCGCCGCCGGCGGGGGGCTTACTCGGCGGGGACGTAGACCACGTCCTCGGGGGTCAGGTCGCGCGACAGCGGCGTGACCTTGTCGACCATCGCGATGTTATGCGCGACGCGTTCGATGTCGAAGGCATATCCGTTGGCCTCGAACACCGGGTTGTCGAAGGCGAAGCCGAACGAGAAGGGCACCATGTCGGTCTGTGTCTCGCGCTGCATTCCCTCGACGCCCGCAACGATGGCGTCGACCGCCGCCGCCGGGTCGGCGCGGGCGGCGTCATAGGTGCACTCGACGGCTGCCATGAACCGTTTCACAAGGTCCGGGTTCTCGGCGATCATCGCGTCAGAGGTGAAGATCGACGCGTTGTAGATGTCCAGCGCGTCGCCATAGTGGATGCCGCGCACCTCCAGCCCCGACTGGGCTGCGATGGCCTCGATCCGCTTGACCGAGGTGATGTAGCTGGCCAGCGCGTCGACCCGCTTTTGCAGCAGCAGGCCGGTCAGGGCCGAGCTTTCGGCGGTGATGATCTCGACCTTGGACATATCGCCGCCGACGGCGTCCATGCCCAGCGGCAGGAATTCCATCGCGGCGTTGCCCACGGACGAGGCGATGGAGTGGCCTTCGAGGTCTTTCAACTCGGTGATCTCGCTGTCGGCCATGACGGCGATGGCCATCGGCGACTGCGCCACGATGGGCATGATCGCCTTCACGGGCGCTCCGCTTTCGGCAATCGTGCCGATGATCACGCCAAGGTCGGTGACGGAGAAATCCGCGACGCCGGTCGCGACCTTGGTCACCGCGTCCGCAGCGCCGTAGCCGCGCGAGATGGTGACGTCGATGTCCTGATCCGTGAAGCAGCCCTTCTCGACGCCAAGGTAATAGGCCGCCGAAATGCCACCCGGAGTCCAGTCGAGCTGAAAGTCGACCTGGTCGGCGGCAGCGGCCGTCTGGGCCGACGCACCAATCGCGAGGCCGCACAAAGCGATCGTCGTGGGAAGTCTCATCAATTCATTTCTCCTGTTGTCGGATTTCGCGTCGCCGGGTCTTGTGTGGCGTTGGCATACCAGTAGAGTACCGATGGTGTATCGTCCACTGAAAGGCGCCCCCGCGCGGTGCGTTCCGGTCGAACGGCACAAAAAACGTGCACCCGCGACAGTCCCGAAAGGAGAACGGTATGGATTTGGACAAGGTGATGAAAACCCTGCGCAGTCAGGAGGCCGAGATGACGGCCCTGCGCCATGACATCCACATGCACCCCGAGACCAGCTACGAGGAATTCCGCACCTCGCAACTGGTGCAGGACAAGCTGACCGAGTGGGGAATCCCGTTCGAGGCGGGACTGGGTGTCACCGGGGTCGTCGCCTCGATCCGTGGCAAGCGTCCGGGGAACCGGTCCATCGGGTTCCGGGGCGACATGGACGCGCTGAACATGACAGAGGGCAATACCTTCGCCCATGCCTCGACCATACCGGGCAAGATGCACGGTTGCGGCCATGACGGGCACACTGTGATGCTGCTCTACGCCGCCCGCTACCTTGCCGAGAACCCGGATTTCGGGGGCACGGTGCACTGTATCTTCCAGCCCGCCGAAGAGGGCGGCGCCGGGGCGCAGGCAATGATCGACGACGGCCTGTTCGAGCGCTTCCCCTGTGACGCCGTCTATTCGCTGCACAACAAGCCGGGCATCCCGGTGGGCAAGTTCGTCACCCGCGTCGGTCCGCAACTGGCCGCCGTGGATCACTGGGTGATCGGTCTGCACGGCACCGGCGGGCATGGTGGCTCGCCCGAGAAGGGGACCGACCCGACCGTGCCGCTGGCGCACACCATCCTTGGCATTCACGGGATCATCTCGCGCAATGTCTCGGCACAGGATTCGGCGGTGCTGTCGATCGGCATGATCGAGGCGGGGACGGCGAACAACGTGATCCCTTCTGACATCCGCATCCACGGCACCTCGCGCATCCACGATCCGGCGGTGCAGGACACGATCGAAAAGCGGCTTAAAGATGTGGCCGAGGGCGCGGCGGCGATGTCGGGCTGCACGGCCACCATCGACTATCAGCGGGGCTATCCGGCGCTGGTGAACACGCTGGCCGAACGTGACAAGGCCGTTGCCGCCGCCTCGGCGCTGGTGGGGGCAGAGAACGTCGACCCCGACAATCCGCCGATCAACGCAGCCGATGACTTTGCCTTCATGCTGCTGCAACGGCCGGGGTGCAACGTGATGATGGGCAACGGCGACGACCCGAAATGGACGAGCAATCACCGGCCCGATTACGACTTCAACGACGAGGCGCTGTGTCATGGCGCGGCGTACTGGATCTCGCTGACGGACAAAGAGCTGAACCCCGAGGCGGACCTGGACCGGGACGCGGCCTGAGCCGGGACGACCAGACACCCGCGCGGCATCAGGGCCAAAGGCCGCCGCGCATCGCCGGGCCGCCCCCACGGCCCGGCGTTCTTTGTAGAGCGGCGCCGGACTATTTCCCCGGATCGTTCCGCAGCGACCAGCCGAACAGCAGCCGGTGGGTCCAGTTCACCGCCTCGTAGAGGATCACCGATACCACCGCGAGCATCACCACGCAGGCCATCGCCGTCGGGATCGCGAATTGCGCGGTGGAGGAGGTGACGAGATAACCCAGCCCCCGGTTGGCGTTGACGAACTCTGCCACCACAGCGCCGATCACCGCCACCGTCACGCCGATGCGCAGGCCGCCGAAAATGAAAGGCACCGCGTGGGGCAGGCGGATCGTCAGGATCTCGGTCAGCGGACCGGCGCCCGCGACGCGGGACAGGTCCAGCATCTCTTGCGGCGTGTCCATGATCCCCGTCGCCGTCGCCACCATGATCGGGAAGAAGGCGGTCAGCGTCACGATGATCAGCCGCGTCGTCTCGTCCGTGCCGAAGATCACCACGAGGATCGGCGCGATCGAGATGATCGGGATCGCGTTCAGGAACACGATCAGCGGATAGATCGCCTCGGACGTCAGGCGGTTGACCGACACCAGCACCCCCAGCGGGATGCCCACGGCACAGGACAGGGCAAAGCCCAGAAGGATCGTCTTCAGCGTCACGGCGGTGTTGGTGAACAGCGACGTGCCAAGTTTCGCGCCGCCCTCCCAGATCGCACTGGGCGAAGGCAGCAGGTAGACCGGGATCTCCAGCGACACGCTGATCAGTTCCCACAGGCCGATGAACAGGGCGAAGGCGAGGATCGGCAGGACGATCTTGCGGGCGGCGGGGCTCATGCGTGGCTCCTTGCGTTCGGTCCGAAGATGTTGTCGCGGATCCGGCGGGTGTAGTCGTGAAAGGCGGGATGCGCCGAGGTTTCGTGCGTCCGGGGTGTCGGGATGTCGATGTCGATTAGTTCTTGCAGGCGTCCGGGGCGGGCCGACATCACCGCGACGCGGTCCGACAACAGCACCGCCTCGTTGATCGAATGGGTGACCAGCAATATCGTCTTGCCGGTGGAGGCATGGATGTCGAGCAGGTCCAGTTGCATGTCTTCGCGGGTCAGCGCATCAAGCGCGCCGAACGGTTCGTCCATCAACAGGATTTTCGGATCGAGGATCAGCGACCGCGCGATGGACGCGCGCTGCTGCATGCCGCCCGACAGTTCGTGCGGCATCCGGCCACCCATGTCGCCCAGCCCGACCATCTCGAGCAATTCCTGCGCGCGGGCGCGGTCGGCAGCGGTGGTCCGGCGCAGGGCGCGGACGGGGTACAGCACGTTCTTCAGTACCGACAGCCAAGGCAGCAGCGTCGGGCGCTGGAACACGATGGCGACCTCCGAGAACCCGCGCCGCCGCTTGCCGCCGCCGATCCAGATGTCGCCGTTGGTCGGCTCTTGCAGCCCGGCCAGCATCCGCAGCACCGTCGATTTGCCGCAGCCCGAAGGGCCGACAAGCGACACGATCTCGCCGTCCTGAATACGCAGGTTGAAGTCCTCGACCGCCGTCAGGTCCTCGCCGGTCCGGGTGCGGAATGTCACCCCGGCGTGGGCGAGTTCGATCAGGGTCTGCGGAGCGCCCGACGGAGCGGGGTCCACGGGGCGCAGATGGGGTACCATTGCCATTCACTTGTCCGGATTAATGTCGTTCAAAGGGGCGTGTGTTCGGAAAGGTGCGCTGAAAAGATTTGGCATACCAGCTGCACACCGCGTGATCCCGGTCTTGTGCCTGTTTTCGCTGCACAACCGGCCAGAGCCGTGCCAAACTGCCTTGCGATTGTGCGCTTGGGCGATGTGCAAGGCCGGTGTCCGACGGCTTTCCTTGTCGTTTGGTATGACATCGGAATACCGATGACACACCAAAGTCGCGGAGCCGTCGAATCAGACACGTCCGCGCGGAACGACGCAACAGGACGAAAGGCACCGGATGGCCACCATCCTTATATCGGGCGCGAACCGGGGCATCGGTCTGGAGCTCGCCCGACAATTCGCCGCCGACGGCTGGGACGTCATCGGCACCGCACGCCGCCCCGAAGCCGCTGATGCGCTGCGCGCCACCGGGGCAGAGGTTCTGCCGCTGGAAGTGACCGACCCCGCCTCGATCGCGGCGCTGGTTCAGGCGCTGAACGGGCGGCCCATCGACGTGCTGATCGCCAACGCGGGCATCGCCATCAACCTTGAGGCAAAGCCCGCCGAGGTCACGAAGGACGAGTTCCTCAAGGTCGTCGGCACCAATACCTTCGGCCCGCTCGCGCTGGCCACCGCGCTGAAGCCCAACCTGCTGGCGGGCGAAAAACGCATCGTCACCGCGATGTCGAGCCTGATGAGTTCCATCGAGGCAAACGATTGGGGCACCCAGTACAGTTACCGCGCCTCGAAGACCGGGCTGAACGCCGTCTGGCGCGCTCTGACGCTGGAGTGGGAGCCCGAGGGCCTGACCTGCGTGCTGCTGCGCCCCGGCTTCGTGGCGACCGACATGACCGGCGGGCAGGGGCTTGCGGTCGAGGAAAGCGTCGCCGGAATGAAACGCGTGGTCGAAGGGCTGACGCCGGCGGATGCCGGCCGGATCATCGGCTACGACGGGCTGGATGTCCCGTGGTGATCGCCCTCGCGAAAGGAATGAAGTGATGCCTACCGTTCTGATCACCGGCGCCAACCGTGGCATCGGGCTGGAATTCGCTCGCCAATACGCCGCCGAGGGCTGGGAAGTCCTTGCCGCCAACCGCACACCGTTCAAGCCGATGGACATCGTCGACCTTGGCCCCGGCACCCGCGAGCTGCGCTATGACGGGCTGAACGAAGCCTCGGTCGCCGACGTCGCCGCCCGGCTGAAGGGCCATGCCATCGACGTGGCGATAATGAACGCGGGCTATGGCGACGACCAGCAGCTTGCGCCGGAAGAGATCGACGAGGCGCACTGGCAGCGGATGATGCTGACCAACACCTGGGCGCCGTTCCGGCTTGCCACGCTGATTGAAGAGAACCTGAAGGCCGGCGAGAAGAAGACGCTGGTCGAGATCTCCAGCCTCGCGGCGTCGAACGGCACTTACACCGGCAAACGCCAGTTCGTTTACCGCGCTTCGAAAGCCGCGCTGAACCAGCTGTGGCGCTCGCTGGCGGCAGAGTGGAAGCCATGGGGCTGCATCTGCCTCGCCCTCCGCCCGGGCCGCGTGCAGACGCGCATGTCGGACTACGCGGGAGAGTTGCTGCCCGAAGAGTCCGTAAGCCAGATGCGCCAGGTCATCGCCAACGCAACGCCCGAACAAAGCGGCATGCACATCAACTACGACGGGGCGACAGTCCCGTGGTGAAGGCGCGCGGGGCGTAGGGGGGGCGATTGACGCTGCCTGCGCGTCCTGTGCTGTGTGCACGTAACTCCGCCTTGCCGCTTGACGCTTCCACCCCGACAGGGAATGACCGGGCGGTGGAGCGGACGGGGAGTGGCGATGAGACGGCGCATCTTGGTAATCGGGATCGGGGCCGGTAATCCCGAGTACATCACGGTGCAGGCGGTCAAGGCGTTGAACCGGGCGTCGGTGTTCTTCCTGCCCAACAAGGGGGCCGACAAGGCCGGTCTGCTGCATCTGCGGCAGGAGATCTGCGGGCGCTACATCGAGGGCGACGACTATCGCTTCGTGGAATTCGACATCCCCGAGCGGTCGAAGGCGGGCGTGTACAAGTCGGACGTGAAAGCGTGGCGCGACGAGGTCCGCCGCATCTACGAACGGCTTCTGGCGGAGGAGATCGGAGAGGACGAGACGGGGGCTTTCCTCGTCTGGGGCGACCCGTCTCTGTATGATGGGACGATGGGCATCCTCGAAAGCATCGCCGCCACCGACGCCTTCGATCTGGATTACGAGGTCATTCCGGGGATCAGCAGCGTCTCTGCGCTTGCCGCGCGCCACAAGGTCGCGTTGAACCGGATCGGCGAGCCGCTGACCGTTACCACGGGCCGATTGCTGACCAAGGGCATGCCGGACACCGGCGGCAATGTCGTGGTGATGCTGGACACGCAGGCAGGGCTTCGGGCGCTCGACGGCGATATCGAGATCCACTGGGGGGCCTATGTCGGCACCGAGGACGAGATCCTGATCTCCGGCAAGCTGCGCGACGTCTGCGACGACATCGAACGGCAGCGGGTGGCGTCAAAAGACGAAAACGGCTGGATCATGGACACCTATCTTCTTGCGCCACCCAAGGATGCCGGCAAGACGTGATCCTTGCTGCGCGTCACAAATATATTTATTTAAAGCCAATACCTAAATGGGATACTTAAAGTGTCGCATTAAGTGTGTCAGCCGCTGCGCGCACTAAAACTCCGCCCGGTTGAACCGTTCCGACGCAAACGCGCTTCGGATTGACGCCGATCAAGGCCCGGCCTCGCTGTTTGTGAGAGACTCCGCGCGATGAGAAATCGGGAGGATTGATCATGGACAGTCAGCAAACACTTCAACACGCCATCTTCTTCGAGGAACTGCGGCGCGAGGACGTGGCCTTGGTGGGCGGCAAGAACTCGTCGCTGGGCGAGATGGTGCAGACGCTCGGAGGTCTGGGCGTCGACGTGCCGCCGGGCTTCGCGACCACCGCCGACGCCTATCGGACCTATGTGAAACACAACGGGCTGGGCGAGGTCATCGCCGACACCGTCGCGGCGCTGTCGGAGAACCGGATCACCCTGCAGGTGGCCGGCGACACCATCCGCAAGGCCTTCGTCGCGGGCAAGTGGCCCGACGCGGTCCGCGCGGCCATCGTCGAGGCCTACCGTGAATTGTCGCGGCGGGGCGGCACCGACGACCTTTCCGTCGCCGTGCGCTCGTCCGCCACCGCCGAAGACCTGCCGGACGCCAGTTTCGCGGGCCAGCAAGAGACCTTCCTGAACGTCTCGGGCGAGGGTGCATTGCTGGACGCCTGCCGCCGCTGCTATGCCTCGCTGTTCACCGACCGGGCGATCACCTACCGGATGATCCACGGCTACGACCATTCGCAGGTCGCGCTGTCGATCGGCGTGCAGCAGATGGTGCGCTCGGACATCGGTGGATCCGGCGTGATGTTCTCGATCGACACCGAGACCGGGTTTGACCGCGTCGTGCTGATCAACGCCGTGTGGGGGCTGGGCGAGAACATCGTGCAGGGCACGGTGACGCCGGACGAATACCAGGTCTACAAACCCTTCATCGACCGCAAGGGGCTGACGCCGATCATCGAGCGGACGCTCGGCGCGAAGGAAAAGAAGATGATCTATTCCGACGTGCCCGGCCAGCCGGTGCGGAACGTGCCCACCTCGCGCGACGAGCGCGGGCGGTTCGTGCTGGGCGACGCCGAGGTGCTGGAACTGGCGCGGCAGGCGGTCGAGATCGAAAGGCACTACGGCACGCCGATGGACATGGAATGGGCGCGCGACGGGGTCACCGGCAAGCTTTACATCGTGCAGGCCCGGCCCGAGACGGTGCAGTCCCGCGCCGACACCGGCGCGCTGAAAAGCTATATGATCACGTCCAAGGGCGAGAAGCTGCTGACCGGCCTGTCGGTTGGCACCTCTGTCGCCACCGGCAGGGTCTGCCTGATCGAGGATATCGCCGACGCCGACCGTTTCGTCGATGGCGGCATCCTTGTGACCGGCACCACCGACCCCGACTGGCTGCCGGTGATGAAGCGCGCCTCTGCGATCATCACCGACCACGGCGGGCGCACCAGCCACGCCGCCATCGTCAGCCGCGAACTCGGGCTTCCCGCCATCGTCGGGGCAGGGACCGCGACCCATTTCCTGCATGACGAGCAGGAGATCACCGTCAGCTGCGCCGAGGGCGATCAGGGGTATGTCTACGCGGGCATCGCCGATTTCGAAGAGACGACGACCAGCCTCGCCACGATCCCCGAGACGAAGACGAAGGTCATGCTGAACATGGCCAACCCCTCGTCCGCGGCCCGTTGGTGGCGGTTGCCGAACGACGGCGTCGGTCTGGCGCGGATGGAGTTCGTCATCGCCAATTCGATCAAGGTCCACCCGCTGGCACTGTTGCGGTACGACGAACTGGAGGACAAGGCCGCGAAGGAAGAGATCGCGCAATTGACGGCAGGCTATGCCGAGCGGTCCGATTACTTCGTCGACCACCTTGCGATGGGGCTATCGCGCATCGCCGCCGTGTGCCACCCGCACCCGGTCATCGTCCGGATGAGCGACTTCAAGACGAACGAGTACGCCGACCTTCTGGGCGGCCGCCAGTTCGAGCCGCACGAGGACAACCCGATGATCGGCTGGCGCGGCGCGTCGCGTTACTACGATCCGGGCTATACCGACGGCTTCAAGCTGGAGTGCAAGGCGATCCGCCGCGCGCGCGAGGAACTGGGCTTCGACAACATCATCGTGATGATCCCGTTCTGCCGTACGCCGGAAGAGGCCGACAAGGTGCTGGACGTCATGAAGGCCGAGGGGCTGGAACGCGGCAAGGACGGGATGCAGGTCTACGTGATGTGCGAGATCCCGGCCAACGTGATCCTAGCCGAAGAGTTCGCCAAGCGGTTCGACGGCTTCTCGATCGGGTCGAACGACCTGACGCAGTTGACCCTCGGGATCGACCGCGACAACGAACAGCTTGCCGATCTGTTCGACGAGCGCAGCCCTGCGGTGACTTGGATGATCTCGACCGTGATCTCCAAGGCGCATGACGCGGGTGCGAAGGTCGGGCTGTGTGGACAGGCGCCCTCGAACTATCCCGAGTTCGCGAAGGTGCTGGTGGATGCGGGGATCGACTCGATCTCTTGCACGCCGGACAGCTTCTTCGCGGTGAAGATGAACGTCGCCGAGGCCGAACGCACGGCTGGGTAACCCCCGCGCCGCCTTGGCGGAACCGGGCGGGCCCTCCGATTGGGCCCGCCCGTTTTGTCTTGCGGATCATCGGGTGAAACGCAGCCAGACCTGACCCGCCAGCAAATGCCCGACGCTCATGCCAAGCGCCAGCAGCACACCCGCGGCCCCCGGGAAGGGCAGTTGCAACACCTCGGCCAGCCGGGGCAGCCCCACGGCGGCGGCGATCAGGACGGCGCACAGCGCCAGTGCGCCCCAGACATAGGGGTTCCGCACGATATCGTTCGCCAGCAGCCGGGTGTCGGACGCCCGCACGTTGAACACGTTCCACAACTGCCCCAGCGCAAGGGTCAGGAAAGCCACGGTGACGGCGGGTGCAGGGTCCAGCCCCAGCCGGTACAGCGCCAGCCCGAAGGCGCCCAGCGTGAAGGCGGTCAGCAACAGGCCCAGCACGGCGATCTGCCGCCACTGGACGCGACCTGCGATGGGCTCTGACGGGTTGCGGGGCGGGCGGTGCATGTCGCGGCCATCGCCGCGCCCCATCCCCAGCGCGAAGGCGGGGAACACGTCGGTGACGAGGTTCAGGAACAGGATCTGAAGCGGCAGCAGCGGGGCCGGAAGGCCCGAGGCGACGGCAAGACCCACCACCAGAACCTCGGACAGGTTGCACGACATCAGGTAGACGACGAACTTGCGGATGTTGCCGAAGATCACGCGGCCCTGCCGCACCGCCTCGACGATGGTGGCGAAGTTGTCGTCGCGCAGGATCATGTGCGCCGCCTCGTGCGCCACCTGCGTGCCGCGCTGGCCCATGGCGATGCCGATGTCGGCCTTCTTCAGTGCGGGCGCGTCGTTCACCCCGTCGCCGGTCATAGCGACGATCTGGCCGTCCTTCTGGTGCGCCGCGACGATGGCCAGCTTGGTCTCGGGGGCGACACGGGCGAAGACATCGGCCCCCAGCACGCGCGCCAGCGTTGCGGGGTCGGCTGTCGCCGGGTCGAACCCGGCAAGGTCGTGGCCCTGTATCGTCTCGGCCCCGTCACGGCAGATCTTCGCGTCCTGCGCGATCCGCGTCGCCGTCGCGGCGTGGTCACCCGTGATCATCACCACCCGGATACCCGCGTCGCGGCAAGCGGCGATGGCCGGGGGCACGTCAGCGCGCAACGGATCCTCAAGGCAGACGAGCCCCACGAGCACGAGACCCTCGTAGGGCTCGGCCTTGGCACTTTCGGTGCGTTTCATCGCAAGCCCAAGACAGCGCAGGCCAGAGGCCGCCGCCGCATCGTTGCGGCGGGTCCACTCGGCGCGGTCCCCGGGGGTCAGCGCGCGCGGGCCCTCGGCGCCCAGAACCTGCGCCGAGGCGGCGATGACGGCCTCTGGCGCGCCCTTCACGGCAACCAAGAAGCCGCCGCCGTCCGCGTGGACCGACCCCATCATCCGCCGGTCCGGGTCGAAGGCATGCTGCGCGACCTCGGTCTCCGGGCCGAAACGGCTGTCTGCAAGACCGGATGACCGCGCCGCGCGAAGCAACGCGATCTCCATCGGATCGCCCGTCACATGGTCGCCGTCGCCCAGTTCGGAGGTCGTGCACAGCGCACCGATGGTCATCGCGCAGCGCGCCGCGTCCGCCACGCGGTCGGACGGGACCAGCGCGGCGTCCATGTCCTCGCCTTCCAGAAGGTAGCCGACCACGCTCATCCGGTTCTCGGTCAGCGTGCCGGTCTTGTCGGTCAGGATCAGGGTGGTCGCCCCCAGCGTCTCGACCGACGACAGCCGCCGCACGATCGCGTTGCGCTGCGCCATCAGCCACATCCCGCGTGCAAGCGAAAGCGTCGCGACAACCGGAAGCCCCTCGGGGATGGCGGCGACGGCCAGCGCGATGCCGGTCTGGATCATCTCGGTCAGTTCGTGCCCGCGCAGGATGCCCGCGGCGGTGGTGGCCGCGGCCAGCACGAGGGTCAGCCAGACCAGCCACTGCCCAAGGTGTTCCAGCCGCTTTTCCAAGGGCGGCACCTCGGCGTCGGCGTCCTGAACCAGCCTGCTGATCCGGCCCAGTTCTGTCGCCATGCCGGTGGCTACGACGACTGCCTCGCCAGAGCCGCGGGTGATCGCGGTGCCCTTGAACATCATGCCCGCGCGGTCCCCAAGCGCCGCGTCCGCCGGGACCGGGTCGGGAGACTTGTCGACAGGCACGGACTCGCCGGTCAGCACGGACTCGTCGCATTGCAGGTTCGACGCCTCGACCAGCCGCAGGTCCGCCGTCACCATGTCGCCCGCGTCGAGGATCACGATGTCGCCCGGCACGAGGTCGCGCGCATCGACCATCCGCGCCCCGCCGTCGCGGCGCACGCGGGTCTGCACCTCTGCGAACCGAAGCAGGGCTTCCATCGACCGCGCCGCGCGGAACTCGGTGACGAAGCCGATGCCGGTGTTCAGGGCAAGGACGACCATGATCGCCGCCGCCTCGACAAGATCGCCCACGATGAACGAGAACAGCGCGGCGGCGAACAGCAACCAGACGATGATGCTGCGGACCTGATGCAGCAGGATCGCCCAAGGGCTACGGGGTTTCTGGCGCAGCAGGCGGTTCGGGCCATGGATCGTCAGGCGGAGGGCGACTTCCGCCGGGGTCAACCCGGTTTCGGGAGATACCGACAGTTCCGCAAGCACCGCCTCTGGCGGCACGGCATGGGGCGTCGCGATGGCGGGCAGCTTCGATGCCACGGGCGGCTGTTCCTTCAAACCGGCAAGGGGCGCGGCCCCTGAGTGTGCGCCCAGTGTCGCGCACCGGGCGGCGCAGCGGATTGATGCACGTCAATGAAGCGACGCCCTTGCCGCGCCGAATGCGACACGCGCCTGACACGTATCGCGTTTAACCGACGTTTGCCGCCGACAAAGGCGTTCTGCGCCCCCGGCACCGATACCTGCCTGAAGAAAGACCGACATGACGCAGTTCCGTCCCGAGCCCATCGCTTACCTCACCGGTACACTGTCCGACGACCCGCTGCCGCCGGGGGTGTCCGACGCCAAGGAGGGCCGCAAGTTTATGCCGGACGGCACTCTGCACCTCTGGCCGGGCAACACGATGATCTGCCACATCGACCCCGACAGCGACGCCCATGCCGCGCTGGTTGACATCCAGACCGAACTCGCCGCCGGAGCGCATGCCGGGGCGTTCACGTTCCTGCCGCCGTCCTCGCTGCACATGACGGTGTTTCAGGGCATTTCCGGTCCGTCCGCGCATCTGTTCGACTGGCCGGAAGGCGTCGACACGGCCACGCCACGCGATGAGGTGTCCCGGATCCTGCTGGACCGGCTAGAGGGTGTCGATCTGCCGGGCAGCCGCCGCATCCGCGCGCTGAACGTCTTCGCCGGGCACTCGATGACCGTGGACGGCGTGGGGCCGGACGAGACGGGTCTGCGCGAGACCCGCACGCTTCTGCGCAAGGCGACAGGGCTGACCTCGCGCGGGTTCGATACCTATACCTTCCACATCACGCTGGCTTATCTGCTGCGCTGGCTGACCGAGGACGAGGCCCGAGACGTCTGCGCGCTGTCCGAAGATGTCTTCGCGCGGCAGGGTGGCCGGTTGCAGGACATCCGCCTTGGCCGGGTCGAGTTTTGCAATTTCGAGCATATGCACCACTTCGAACCCCTGCGGCTGCTTTGATCGGAGATCGAGATGACGACATTGGACGAGCTTCAGTCAGAGGTGACGGCAGAGGCCTTCGTCTCGCTGGTGCGGCGGGTGGGACGCGAGATCGTGATGCCGCGCTTCCGCAACCTCGACGCGTCAGAGATCGACACAAAGGCTGACGCGCCCGACCTTGTCACCATCGCGGACCGCGAAGCCGAGGTGGCTTTGGCAGAGGGCGCCCGTTCGATCCTGCCGGGCTGCGCGGTGGTGGGCGAAGAGGCGGTCGCCGACGATCCCGACCTGCTGTCGAATGTCGCCACGGCAGAGACCTGCGTGGTGATCGACCCGGTCGACGGCACGTTCAATTTCGCGCGTGGCGTGGCCGTCTTCGGCATCATCCTCGCCGTGGTCCACAAGGGGCAGACCGTGTTCGGCCTGCTGTACGATCCGGTGATGGACGACTGGGCCATCGCACGGCGCGGGCAGGGGGCAGAGTTCGTCGACGCCCAAGGCCGGCGCAGGCGTCTGGCGACGCGGTCCTGCGCCGGGCTGGCAGAGGCCGAGGGCACCGTGCCGCTGGACCTTGCCACCGGACCGCGACGCATCGAAACGCTGCGCGCCGTGGCGGACGTCCGCGCCGCCCGCTCGCTGCGCTGTTCGTGCCACGAGTACCGCATGCTGGCGATGGGGCAGGCCGATTTCAGCGTGAACGCCTCGGTCAAGGTGTGGGACCACGCCGCCGGGGTTTTGTTGCTGCAAGAGGCGGGCGGACATGTGGAGCTGGCGGACGGCAGTCCCTATGCGCCGACCCGGCGCGGCGGGTGGATCTTTGCCGCCGGATCGCAGGCGCTTGCCGCCGACCTGCGGGCGCTGGACTGGCCCGAAAGCGGGTCCTAGCTGCCGAACAGCCGCTGGATGCCGGCGGTGAGGTGAGCATGCATCGCCTGCCGGGCCGCCTGCGGGTCGCCCGCCTCGATCGCGTCGACCACGGCACGGTGTTCGGACGCGATCTGGCGGAACCGTTCGGGAAGCGGGCTGGGGGCAAGG
Source organism: Maritimibacter sp. (assembly GCA_017792445.1). Classification (GTDB taxonomy): domain Bacteria; phylum Pseudomonadota; class Alphaproteobacteria; order Rhodobacterales; family Rhodobacteraceae; genus Psychromarinibacter. Next base: position 4,464,180 of record CP051232.1, on the reverse strand, counting down.
TCGCGGTTCATCCGTGTCGCGACGTCCATCTGGTCGGTCAGGCTTTCCAGCGCGCTGCGCAGGAACCGGTTCCGGCAGCCCCGCGCCAGCGCAAGGTGAAAGGCGATGTCCTCGGTGATCGACGGGCCGCCCCGTGCCATCGAGGCTTCCAGCGCGGCCATCTTTTCGCGCAGATCCTTCAACACCTGCGGGTTGGCCTGTTCGGCCACGTCGGCGGCGATCTCGGATTCGACGATCGCGCGGAAATTCAGAAAGTGGCGAACATCGGGAACATTCCGTAACGCCCCGAAATCATAGGCATGTCCGTCGTTCACCTCGCAGACGTAGTGCCCGGCGCCCTTGCGCGACATCAGCCTGCTTTCGGCACGCAACTGCGCCAGCGCCTGACGCAGCACCGGGCGCGAGACGCCATAGCGCTTGGACAGCGCTTCCTCGCTGGGCAGGCGTTCACCGGGCAGCCATTCGCCGTCGGAAATCGCTTTGGAAACCCGTTGATAGATGTCCTGGCTCAGCGAAGTGGTCGGCGCGGTCATAAGGCAATTCCCTGTACTTGGCTTACAGATATGCAGGAAGTTGCCGCTTGGGACAACAACCGCGTCGCCAAGTCGCGTGTCGCACCGGTCACCACGCGCAACCGGTGCGTAGGGTACGCTCAATACCCCGCGGCCTTGTCCACCGGCGTCTTCAGCGGGGCGCCGGCCTTGAAGGCTTCGAGGTTCTCCGCGAAGATCTTGAGGCAGTTGATCGCGAAGCTTTCCGGGTCGTCGAGACCCGAATGCGGTGTCAGGAACAGGTTCGGCACCGACCACAGAGGCGAGCTTTCGGGCAGCGGTTCCTCGGGGAACACGTCCAGCACCGCGCCCGACAACGAGCCGTCCCGCAGCTTGTCGGCCAAAGCGTCGTAGTCCATCACCTCGGCCCGGCCGATGTTGATCACCCCGGCATGGGCGGGCAGGTGGTCCAGCATCTCGCGGCTGACCAGCCCTTTGGTTTCGGGCGTCAGCGGCAGCGTGATCAGCACGAAGTCGCTTTTCTCGAAAGCGGCGGCCATGCCGTCCATCCCGTGAACCTCGTCCGCATGTTCATGCGGCCTGCCAGAGCGGGTGACGCCGACCACGCGCATGCCGAACAGCTTCGCCCATTTGGCCGAGGCCGACCCCAGGGCGCCAAGGCCAAGGATCGTCACGGTCTTGCCCGCCACGATGGCCTGCGGCGACTGCTTCCAGACCCGCTCGCGCTGCTGGGTGGCGAAGGCCGGGATGCGGTTGTTCAGCATCAGAAGCGTGGTGATGCCGAACTCGCCCGCACGGGCGGTGTGGGCGCCACGGGCGTTGGTGAACTGGACGGTGTCGGGGATATGGGCGATCACCTTCTCGACCCCGGCGCTCATGACCTGCGCCCACCGCAGCTTGGGCGCGCGGTGGTCCAGGCCGGACAGGTCGACCGGGTTCGACACGACCAGCACGTCAGCGTCGGCAAGGTAGGCGTCCGACTGCGCCGGGTCGCTGTTGAAGGTGAATTCCAGCCCATCGGCCAGCCCCGGCGTCTTCGCCAGCATCGCATCCACGGCCTTGGCGTCGAACTGCATGGAGGGGCGGGTCTTCGGGCTGCACTCGAAATGGATCTTCATCGGGTTGCTCCTCGGTGGGGTGTGGCGGTCACAGGGCGCTGCGCTGGATTTGCGTGTCGGGATGGCTCAGCACGAAGTCGGAAAGCTCGGTGCCAAGTCCGGGGCCGTCCATCGCCGTGGCCGTGCCATTCGCGATCTGCGGCAGGTGGGTGACCAGTTCGGGGTAGATCCCCTTGTAGAAGGCGCGGACGCTTTCAAGGATCAGCGCATTCGGCATCGCCAAGGACAAGTGCAGGTTCGCGATCCAGACGACCGGTCCGGTGCAGTCGTGGGGGGCGATCATCACGTCGTGGGCCGAGGTCAGGTAGGCCACCCGCAGCGCCTCGGACAGGCCGCCGATCCAGCCGATGTCGTAGTGGACGTAGTCGAGCGCCTTGGCCGCCAGTGCATCGCGGACCCAGACGGCGGTTCCGTGGTTCTCGCTGCCTGCGAAGGGCGTGGTGGACTGCGCGCGCAACTCGGCGAGCGCCGGGATCTCGGTCATCGACACGATGTCCTCGTGCCAGAACGGCTTGAAGCGGTCTGTTTCCTGAAGGATGCGCCGCGCGGGGGCAGGGCGCCACAGGCCGTGATATTCCAGCATGACGTCCATCCGGTCGTCGACCGCCGTGCGGATGGCGTCGAGCTTTTGCAGCCCGTCGCGCAGATCCGCGCCGCTGATCCGATGCCCGCGCGTGGCCTCTGCGGCCTTGTCGAAAGGCCAGATCTTCATTGCGGTGATGCCTTCGTCCAGCAGCGATTCCGCCAGCCCGGCCGGGTCGCGTTCCTGCCAGTCCAGATCGTCGGTGACGTTCCCCGCCGCCGCCTGACCGTCGCCCGCCATCCGGGCGCGGGCCTGACCTGCGGCCCAGTTATAGCCGGGACCGGCGCAGGTGTTGTAGATCGGGATGCTGTCGCGCACCGGGCCACCCATCAGCTCGCAGACCGACACGTTCAGGGCACGCGCCCGGATGTCCCACAACGCGATGTCGACCGCCGAGTTGGCGCGGATCTCGACCGACCGGGTCGGGTAGCCGGAAAACCGGTTGCCGCCGTGGTTCAGCAGCGCGTCGGCATGGGCATTCGTCGCGCGCGGGTCGCGTCCCAGCAGGTAGCCCGCGATCTGGCTGTGCAGGTAGGACGCGATGGGCTGGGCGTGGCGGAAGGTCTCGCCAAGCCCGGTGATGCCTTCGTCGGTCTCGACGCGCACCCACAGGAAGTTGGACCACGCAGGGTTCCAGATCGTCTCGATCGCCGTCACTTTCATCGCTTGCCTTTTCCTCCCCTGCGTCCGCCAGCCCCCTCCGCCCGCGGATCGATGGGCGGAGTTTGTGACAGATTTCTGCATTGCGCAATTCAGGTTGACAGAAATAAACAAGATTAAGATGGTGTAAACCAGATTGTAGATTCTGTCTGCGGTCGTGCCTTCGGGCCGGCCGGGCCAATCGGGAAGGGGGCGGTTCGCTGGAGGAGCGGGTCGCATGTGCGGAGCGGTCGGCGGGTGAGTGCCGGGGCCGCGACGGGCGCGACCCTGTCCCCGGTTTCCATGGCCGGCAGAACCCGCCGCCTGTCCGGCCATGCGCCAGGGGCAGGCGGCGGAGCATCCGGAAGACCTGGGTAAAGGGAGGATCCAAGTGACCCAAAGATATCAGTTAATCGCAGCCGCCTTGCTGGCGTCGACGGCGGCGGTCGCCGCGCAGGCGCAGGACAGCGAAGTCACCATCGTACTGTCCGAAGAGCTTGAAAACGTCGACCCGTGCAACGCGGCGCAGTCGAACATCGGCCGCGTGTTGCTGGGCAACGTGTCGGAAACCCTGACCGAGCTTGTCCCCGGTGTCGGGCTCGAACCGCGCCTTGCCGAAAGCTGGGAGGACATGGGCGACGGCACCTGGCGGTTCAAGCTGCGCGAGGGCGTCAGCTTTACCGACGGCACGCCGTTCGACGCCGCCGACGTGGCCTTTTCGATCGAGCGCAACAAGTCCAAGGACATCGTCTGCCAGACCGGCGCCAAGTTCTATGGCGGGATGGAGTTCACCACGACCGTCGTCGACGACACGACCATCGACATCACCGTGGACCCGGCACAACCGATCCTGCCGCTGCTGATGTCGACCCTGACCGTGATGCCGTCCGAGACCGACCTGACCACGCATGTCGACATGCCTGTGGGCACCGGTCCCTATATCTTCTCCGAGTATAACCGGGGTCAGAACATCAAGCTGACGCTGAACGAGAACTACTGGGGCGACACACCGGCGGTTACCGGCGCGACTTATGTCTTCCGCCCCGACTCGGCGGTGCGCGCCGCGATGGTCGAACAGGGCGAGGCCGACATCGCGCCGAACATCGCGCTGCAGGACGCGGTGAACCCGGAGATGGATTTCTCGTACCCGAATTCGGAAACCGTCTACATCCGCCTGTCCGCCGAACGCGCGCCGCTGGATGATATCCGGGTGCGGCAGGCAATGAACTACGCGGTGGACCGAGAGGCCTTCATCGGCACGATCCTCGCCGACGGCACGCTGCTGGCGACGTCGATCGTCCCGCCGTCCACGCTGGGCTACAACAAGGATCTGGAACCCTATCCCTACGACCCGGACAAGGCCCGCGCGCTGATCGAAGAGGCGAAGGCCGATGGTGTCGACGTCGGCGCCGAGATCACCTTCATCGGCCGCAACAACAACTGGGGCAACGTAGTCGAGACGCTCGAGGCTTTGACCGCGATGTGGGAAGACGTGGGCCTGAACGTGGATCTCAACATGATGGAGGTCGGCGAGTGGAACCAGTACTACACCGCGCCCTATCCCGAGGAAGTCGGGCCCTTCATCGTCGCCGCGATGCATGACAACGCGAACGGGGATCCGGTGTTCTCGATGTTCTTCAAATACGCCAGCGAGGGTCTGCAATCGATCATCAAGGTGCCCGAACTCGACGACATGATCGCCGCCGCCACGGCTGCGACGGGCGCCGAGCGCGAGGGGCTGTGGAGCGACGTGATGGGGTATGTCTATGACAAGGCCTATGACGTGCTTCTGTTCGACATGGTGGGCTTCAGCCGCGTCAGCCCGCGTCTGGACTTCACGCCGACGATCCGAACGAACAGCGAGCTTCAGTTGTCGCAGATCTCGTTCAAGTAAAAACGGTCTGGCTTGGGGCGGACCGTGTCCGCCCCGGCGTCAAAGCCCGTCCAGAACGGCGCCCATCACCGCCGCGGTGTCCTGCCAGCGCGGCAGGGCGCGGCCAAGGGCGCGGGACCGGGCCGAGAGGTCGTCTTGCACGTCCTTAGAGCTCAGCACGTGGCGCAGGTGGGCGGCGAAGGCGTCGGGGTCGTCTGCGGGGGCCATCAACGCGGCGTCGCCCACGGTTCCCGGCACCGCGCCGGTCGCGCAGGTGACGATGGGCAGGCCGTAGGTCAGCGCTTCTGCCAGCGCCATGCCATAACCCTCGTATCGGGTGGCGAGCGCGAAGACGAGGGCGCTGCGATAGGCGTCGGCCAAGGCCGCGTCCGACAGTTCGCCGGTCAGCACCACCCGCCCGGTCAGGCCCAGTTCGCCGATCAGCGCCGCAAGCGCGTCCGCGATGGCCGGGTCATGGGTCTTGCCGACGATGCGGGCGGTCCAGTCGAGATCGGAGACCTGCGCCAGCGCGCTGATCAACACGTCGTGCCCCTTGCGCTGGGCGAGCAGCCCGACCGACAGGATACGCGGCCCGGCGTCGACGCGCTGAAGGTCGCGCGGCCCGTCATAGCCGGGAGGCGCCACGGTGATGCGTTGGGGATCGGCGCCCAGCCCGATATAGGTGTCGCGGGTATGCGGGCTGGTGACGACGATCCGCGTGGCGAGGGCGAGGTTTGCGGTCTCCTGCGCCAGCAGATGCCGCGCGGTGTCGGGCGGCAGCCCGTCCTCCAGCCCCATCGGGTGATGCAGCATCGCGATCACGGGGCAGCGCAGGCGGGCAAGGTCGCCGGTTCGCATCGCGCCGAACACCAGCCCGTCGAGGATCAGCGGCACGTCGGCGGGCAGGTCGCGCAGCCTGTCCGTCACCGAAGCACGCAGGTCGGCCGATTGCCCCGCGGCGGCGGATGCGGCGGGCAGGGCGATATGGTCCACCGTGCGGCCCGCGGCCTGCAATTCCTCCAACAAGCGGCGTTCGTAGATATACCCGCCGGTTTTCTGGCGATGGTCGCCGGGGATCGCGAAGGCGCAGGCTTTCATCGGGCGAGTTGCTCGGCGCTGGTGCGCGACAGCACGATCCGTTCCAGCGCGACCACCAGCGCATGGGCCAGCACGGCGGCAAGGCCGATCAGGGCGATGGCGCTCCACAGCATGCCATAGTCCGAGGTCGAGGCGACGGTCGCCATCAGCGCCCCGATGCCGCGCCCGGTGGCCAGCCACTCGGCTGTGGTGACGGCTAGGATCGCGGCGGGAATGGCCATCCGCGCCGAGGCGAAGAAGGCGGGCAGCATGGCGGGCAGTTGCGCGCTTGCCAGCCGGCGCAGCGATCCGGTGGCGTAGACGTCGAACAGGTCGAGCACGGCGCGCGGTGTGCGGGCCAGCCCGTGCTGACAGGCGATCAGGGTGGGGAAGAAGATCATGGTGGCGACGACGGCGATGGTGCCGGTCGCGCCGCGTCCCAGCGCCCAGACGATCAGCGGCGCGGTGGCGACGATGGGGATCGAGCGCAGCGCGATCGACACGGGGATCACGGCCCCGGCAAGCCGTGGGCGCAGCGTCAGCCCCATCGCAAGCCCCGCGCCCAGAACCAGCCCGGCAAGATAGCCGGGACCGGCCAGCGCCAGCGTCTCGCCCAACGCGCCGAACAGGCGCGCGCGTTGCGCCTCGGCCCCCGGAGAGGTCACGAGATAGGCCCAGACATCCTCGGGCCGTTTCGCGAAGAAGCGGGGCAGGGCGAACAGCTCCATGCTGCCTTTCCAGACGGTCAGCGTCACGGCGGCGGCCAGCAGCGCCTCGGCAATCCCGCTCCACGCGCGCCGCCGGGTGTCGGTGGGGGGCGCCAGAAGCACCTCGGGCGGGGCAAGGTCCAGCCGCCGCCCAAGCGCGCCGACCCCCGCGAAGGCCAGCATGGACACGCCCGCGGCGATGGCGGCGATGCTCCACGTCGCGGGCAGGTCCAGCGCCCGCAGCGCCCGGACCGTCAGCACGCCCAGCCCGCGCTCTGCGCCGGTGAACTCGCCCACCATTGCGCCAAGGAAGGCGGCGGGGGCGGCGATCTGCAAGCCCGCGACGACATAGGGCAGGGCCGCGGGCAGTCTGACCTGAAACATCTCGGTCCACCGGCTGCGGCCGTAGCTGCGCACAAGGTCGAACCAGCCGCGCGGGGCGGCGCGCAGGCCTACGAGGACCGGCAGGAAGGTGGTGTAGTAGACGGCCAGCGCCGCCAGCGTGACCTGCGGGCCGGTTCCGGGACCGTACAGTACCCGCAGGATCGGCCCGGTGGCGACCAGCGGCAGGCAGAAGATCAGCAGGGCGAGGGTCGACAGCAGCCTTTCGCTGCGCGGGGCCAGCACGGCCACCAGCGCCAGCAGCACCCCGGCAAGATTGCCCCAGACGAAGCCCTGAGCAGCGGACCACAGCGTCGTTCCCAGCGCGCGCAGCAGCAGGCCCGTGTTGGCGCCGATATAGAAGGCGATTTCGCTGGGCGCCGCGATGACGAACCCGCCTGCGGTGATGCGGGCGACGGCCTCCCACGCGGCAAGCGCCAGCAGCAGCCCGACGCCTTTCGGCAGCAGCTTCGCCCGCGCCTGCGCGGCCGGGCCCTCGGGCGCGGTTGCGTCGCCCATGGTCATTGAGCGGCGAGGTTTTCGGGGAACTGGTGGTCGCGCAGCGCGTCGGTCACCTTGGCGCACAGGTCGCGATAGGCGTCAGAGGCCAGCACGGCGGCGTCGCGCGGATGCGGCAGCGGCACCGGGATGTCGGCGGCGACACTGGCCGGGCGCGGGGTCAGAACAAGGATGCGGTCCGACAGGCGCACCGCCTCGGCGACCGAGTGGGTGACAAGCACCGAGGTCGCGCCGCGTGCTTCCCACAGGGGCGGCAGTTCGGCATTCAGCCGGTCGCGGGTCAGCGCGTCCACGGCGGCGAAGGGTTCGTCCAGCAACAGCAGGTCCGGCTCTCCGGCCAGTGCACGGGCGATGGCAGCCCTTTGGCGCATCCCGCCAGACAGTTCGGCCGGGCGGCGCTGTTCGAAGCCCGACAGCCCGACGCGGGCAATCAGGTCGCGCACCAGATCCGGATCGCGTGGCCGCCGGGCCAGCGCCCGGCCAAGCGCGACGTTGCTTTCCACGGTGCGCCACGGCAGCAGGGCCGGGTCCTGAAACGCAACTGCCAGCCCGGCACGCTGGCGCAGCGTGTCGGGGGTCTCGTCGCCGATGGTGATCGTGCCGGTGGACGGCGTGTCCAGCCCCGCGATCAGCCGCAGCAAGGTGGACTTGCCACAGCCCGACGGGCCGACAAGGGCGGTCATCTGCCCGCCCGCGAGCGTCAGATCGACCGAGGCGACCGCCTCGACACTGCGCTGGGCCGCGCCGAAGCTTTTGGACACCCCGGTCAGTCGTATGTCGGGCCGGGCGCTCATGCCGGGCTTGCGGCCAGCCGCGCCGTGACCGGGTGGTTATCCATGAACCTCTTCCAGAATGGAGCGGTCCCAGAGGTCCGGCGAGACAGGAGTGCCCAGCAGGTCCAGCGTCTCGACATTGGCGGCGACCGTCTCGTCGGTGAACCAGCCGAAACCCTCGGCGTCGGTCAGGTCCGAGAACATCAGCGGCACCTGCCGGTCGGCCTGAAGCTCTTGCGTCGGCAGGTCGAGACCGGCGTCGGGGAACATCTCGACGGTCAGCGCGGCGGCGGCCGCTGGGTCGGCCTGATAGTCCTCCCAGCCGCGCACCTCGCCGGTCATCAGCGCGACCAGGTCTTCGCGGCGGTTGGCAAGACTGTCTTCGGTGGCGATGTAGGTTTGCGAGTGCACGGAATAGCCGTGGTCCGCCAGCAGCATGGTCACGCTTTCGACGCCCTGCGTTTCCATCGCGACGGGAAGGTCGGTGGCCCAGCACAGCAGGCAGTCGACCTGACCCTGCACCAGCGGGGCGGCGTCGTATTGGGTCGGCACCACCTCGATCTGCGAAATGTCCACGTCGTTGACCGTGCAAAGCGCTTCAAGCACCGGAGTATTGGCCAGCGCCATGCCGATCTTCTTGCCGACCAGATCGGCGGGACTGTTGACCGGGTTGTCGGGAAGCGACGCGATGGCGAAGGGGTTCTTCTGCATCGCGACGCCGATGATCTTGAACGGCGCGCCCTGGTTCACCGCGGCGGCGGTGTAGTCGGCGGCAGAGATGCCGACCAGCGCCGTCCCCGCGACGACCGGCGGTTCGACGGGCGCGTTGGGCCCGCCGGGAAGCAGCGAGACGTCCAGCCCCGCGTCGGTCCAGTAGCCTTTCGACTGCGCGATGTAGCTGCCGCCGAACTGGACAGAGTGCAGCCACGACAGCTGAAGCGTCGCGGCGCTTTGGGCCATGGCGCGTCGGGGCGAAAGCAGGGCGGCGCCTGCGGTGGCGAGAGAGCCGCCGATGAAAAGGCGGCGGGAAGGGGCTAGAACTGGCATGTGAACCTCACTGTTTCAAAGAAGACTAGGCTATTCATGGGGGGTGGCAATGCCGGCCACTGCCGGCTTGGCATGTTGTGGCCCCCGTTGCAGGAAGAAGGCCCCCGGAAGGGCGGCGATCAGGGCGGCGATGCCAAACGCGATGCTGGCCGCAAGACCTGCCTCGGCCCCGAGACCCGCAAGCGGGAACAGCGCCGCCGCCGCGCCTTCGCGCCAGCCCCAGCCCGCGACAGACGCGGGCAGCAGCATCGCGGTCAGGATCAGCGGAACGATCAGGGCGGCGGTTGCCAGGGGCAGGGCGCTGCCGCTGGCGCGGGCGGCGGTGACGAAGGCGCCGACGATAAGCACCGCGATGGCCAGCGACAGTGCCGCCTGCACGGGAAGCCGTCGCAGCAGCGCGTCGCGGGCGGCGGCGCGCCACCCGGTTGGCCGACCGGCGCGGGCGAAGACCAGCGCGGCAAGGGCGGCGAGCATCAGGGCCAAGGCGCCCAGCGGCAGCAACGCCCCGGCGGGCAGACGCGAGATGGTCAGGTCGTCTGACGGTCGCAGCACCAGTCCGGCGAGCCCCGCGAGCAGGACGGCGGCCATCCCCGCTTGCCCCGCCGCGCGTTCCAGCACGACCCCCTGCGCTGCGCGGCCCAGCGAACCGCCCTTGCGGTTGCGGGCGGCGCGGGCGGCATCGCCAACGACGCCGCCGGGAAGCGTCTGGTTCACGAACTGCGCGAGGTAGTATTCGCGCACCGCGTCCCACCATGGCATCGCGAGCCCCAGCGACGCGGCGGTCACCCGCCAACGCATCGCCGACAGCAGCGTCACTGCGTTCAGCAGCACCAGCGTGACCAGCATCCAGCCCGGGGAAAGCGCCGACAGCCGCCGCCAAACGTCCTGACCGTCGGCGAGGTAAAGGCAGGCGCCGATCAGGACCAGCGGCAGCAGAAGGCGCAGCCACCTCATGAGCCGTCCGCCTGAAGGTCGGCGGGCAACGCACTGGTCGCGCTTAGAAATCTGTCGCGGAACGCGCGCATTGGCCAGGTCTCGAGGTCGGGCGACGGGGTCAGTCCCTCGGTCCAGCCCCAGTCGTCGAACAGGCTCAGCGCCTCGGGCGGACCGATCAGGTGGACCGGCACGTCCTTGCCGCCGCCCTGCGCCACGAACTCGACCGGCTGGTGATCGCCCAGCACGATGATCAGGGGCGGATCGTCTCGTGGCAGCGCGGCCCAGGACAGCACCGTCTTCAGCGAATAGTCGAGCGTCAGTCCGAAATATTCGCGGATACTGTCGCGGTTCGACCAGACCTCTTTCGGGGTCGGCCCGGCGGTCGCCTGATCGTTGAAGATGCTGCCGTCGCCCACCGCGTCCCACGGCACCAGTTCCGCGACCGGCGTCCACGGCGCGTGGCTGGAAATCAGCGCGATCTCCACCAGCCGGGGCTTGTCCGCCGGGGGCTCGCGGTCGAAGGCGGCAAGCGTGTACTGGTCCGGCATCGTGACCCAGTTGTAGGGCAGACCTTCATAGCCGAGATCGGCGGCGGCGCGGATCTGCTGGAAGCCCAGTGCCGGACCTTCGGGCCAGTCCAGCACGATGGCCGGGGCCACCGCCATCGTCTCGTATCCCGAGCGGGCGGCGAGGGTGAACAGCGTCTGCCGTGCGCTGGCCAGCAGCGCCCGATAGCGGCGCTGGTCGCTGACCTCGGTGCCCGTGGCGAGCGTGGCGTGGGCCAGCCAGCTTTGGCCGCCCTGCACCGGCGAGCGAAGCCAGCCGGAGCGCGCCGCAAGCCCTGCGGCGGCGAGATCTTCTTCCCCGGCCGCCATCGTCACGGCGTGGCGTTCGGAATACAGCGGGTTCACGAAGGCGGTTCGGCCATAGCTTTCGATGAAGACGATCACCACCGACCGCCCGCCGAGTTTCGAGAAGATGTCCTCGCGCCCGCTCCACGCATCCTCGGACGCGGCGCGGCGGTACTCGGCCTGCGCGGCGCGGGAGCGTCCGAAGTCGCGGATGTTCTCGGCGGCCAGTCGCGTGGTGAAGGCGCTTCCGGGCGGCTGCCAGCCTTTCCAGCCGTTCAGCGCGGTGCGGATCTCGGTCGCGCAGAGCAGGGCGAACACCACCGCGACGCCGCCCGCCGCGATCCGAAGGCCGCGCGGAAGACTTGCCCCGGCACGCCCCCAGACACGCAGCGCGCGATAGGTCAGGACGACGAGGCCCGCGATCAGCAGCAGCGCCGCGCCGATAAGCGCCACGGTGCCAAGCAGCCCTGTGCTGCCGTCAAGCAGCATCGCACCGGCGCGCAGAAGGTGCATGTCCGCCAGCGGATCGAAACCGCGCCCATAGGCGATGTAGATGGCAAGGTCCGCCAGTTTGTAGAGCGTCATGAAGATCAGAAAGCCGGTCGCGATCCACGCCAGCCCCCGCGACCGCATCCCGAGGGCCACCATGCCGAGGATCAGCACCGGCAGTTCCAATGGCACCAGCTTCAGCGCCTCCCACGTCATCGCGCGAGGGTGGTTGGGCAGGATCAGCAGCAGGTCGATCAGCGCCAGCGACAGGATCAGCGCCAGCCAGCGGCGCGCCGTTGCGGTCAACGCCGCCTCGCCAGCCAGATCACGTCGACCGCGAAAGACCACGCGAGAAGCGCCAGCGCCAGCAGCGCGGCGGCGGTCGAGACGGGCGGCTGCACGATGGGGGCCAAAAGGCCCACCAGCGTTCCGATCTGCACGACGCAGACCAGCTTGCGCCGGAACCGTTGCGGCAGCGGCGCGTCGAGCCACGGAAAGAACCAGCCCGCAAAGACGAAGAGATAGCGCAGGCTGCCCAGCAGCAGGACCCAGCTTCCCGCCGCGCCGCTGCGCCACGCCACACCGGCCAGCAACAGCGCGAAGATGCTGTCGACTTCCATGTCGAACCGCGCCCCCCAAGGTCCCGCAAGGCCGCTGCGCCGGGCGAGGGGGCCGTCCAGCCCGTCGAGCGTCAGGGTGAACAGCGCGAGGCAGAACACCAGCCAGCCGGTCGCGCCCTCGGTCAGCCGGGGATCGGCCAGCGGCACCAGCATCAGCGCGGTCAGCGCCAGCCGTCCCAGCGTCAGCGCATTCGCGTAGCCCAGCCGGTGCGCGGGCCAGTGGCGCAGCAGGAACACGCCGGACACCGCCGCGCCCAGCCCGAAGCAGACGACCGGCAGAACCGTTCGCGCGCCCGCCAGCCACCACGACAGGCCGAACAGCAGCACAGAAAGTGCGACCGACAGCAGGAACATGTTGGCCAGGGGCGTCCGCGCACCGGCGGGCAGAGACGTCTCGGGCGTCTGGTGTGACAGGATACTCATCAATAGCGACATGCCGCCCTCTACCCTACAGTCAAGCGAACCGACTTGACTATTGGCCCGAACTCACTCGTCTGTGACAATAGTATGAATGCCGAGCAGGAGCCCCGCGCCATGGCCAACGTGCAATCTGCCTCTTTTCCGACCCGTTATTCGCGTGCGTCGCGCATCTTGCACTGGCTGACGGTGGTCCTTGTGCTGACGACGATCCCGGCGGGGCTGATCATGGTGCAGGACGGGCTGTCGCGACCGGTGCAGAACGGGCTGTTCCTGTATCACAAGAACATCGGGCCGATCATTCTGCTGCTTGTCGTGCTTCGGCTGGCGGTGAAGCTGGCCGCGCCGCCGCCGCCGCTGCCTGCCAGCGTGTCGCGCGGGCAGGCGCTGATCGCAAGCGTGGTCCACTGGCTGCTATACGCGGCGCTTGTCGCGCTGGTCGTCTCGGGCATCGTGCGGGTTCAGGCCGGCGGGTTCCCGATGGAGTTCTGGGATCCGCTGATCGGCGGCATCATCGGCCGCAACAAAGAACTTGCCGACGCGGCCAGCGGGTTTCACGACACCGCGAAATCCGTGCTGATCGTGCTGATCGCGATGCACGCCGGGGCGGCGGCGATGCACGGGCTGGTGAAGCGCGACGGCGTGTTCAGCCGCATGTGGCCGCCGGTCTGAGGCGCATGCCGATCCCGTAATGACGCGGTGGATTGCCGTCGCGGCACGTCGCGTGCGGGGTGTATTCATACGAGAAACCAATAGCTCTCATGTGCAGAACTAATGGGATGGCGGCTTTTTTGGCGTGGGGTATAGCCAAAACTTAATTCTCGTTCGGCAAATGAATTTGCAGGCATTCGCTTAGGGTGGGCTACTTGTGCTCTGATACGACAGCTTTCTAGTTTTTGAAACTCGACTTGGGAGGAGTCACCCGATGCTCAAGAAACTTTCCCTCGCCGCCGTCCTGATGGCCTCGGCCATCGCGCCGGCCACCGCGCAAGAGCGCGTGTCGATCGGCACCGGCGGCACCGGCGGCGTGTTCTACGCCGTGGGCGCAGGCATGGCCGATCTGCTGAACACCATGCTCGACAACGTCACCGCGAACGCCGAGGTGACCGGGGCGTCCATCGAGAACATCCGCCGCGTGTCCGCGGGCGAGATGACCATGGGCTTCTCCTCCGCATCGGTGCTGTACGAAGCGCTGGCCGGCGAAGGCGCCTTTGACGGCGATGCGCAAAACGTGGCGGCGATCGCCTATCTCTATCCCGCCGTACTGCAGATCGCGGCGACCGCCGAAAGCGGCGCGACTTCGATCGCGGATCTCGCCGACCTCAACATCTCTATCGGCCCTCCGGGGTCCAACTCGTCGGTCTTCGCCGAGCGGCTGCTGACCCACGAGGACGCGTTCAACATCGGCAACGTGTCGTTCCTCAGCTATGGCGAGGCGACGGGCGCCATCAAGAACGGCCAGCTTGACGGCTCGATCATCCTTGCGGGTACGCCCGCGTCGGCGTTTATCGAACTGTTCACCACCGAGGACGTGAACCTGATCCCGGTGGATGCGGCCAACATGGAAGGGCTGATCGCGGATTATCCGTATTACGAGGTCATCGACATCGCTGCCGGCACCTACGAAGGGCAGGAAAGCGACGTGGCCGCGGTTGGCGACCCGGCGATCCTGTTCACCAGCGCCGATGCCGACCCGGAACTGATCGAGGCGATCACCAAGACGCTGTTCGACAACCTCGAGACGCTGGGCAAGGTCCACCCGGCCGCCGGGCAGATCTCGATGGAGCGCGCGACCGCTACGCCGATCGCGCTGCATCCGGGCGCCGAGGCCTACTTCTCGTCGAAGTAAGCCCCGACCGACTTGACTGAAGGCGGGGCCGGAAGCGGCCCCGTCCTCGTGCGTTCGAGGGAATGCACGTAAGACCGAACCAAGAGATCCCCCATGACCGATATCACCAGCATTCTCCCGGACGAGCATCTGCCGCGTTGGGAGCACCGGATCGCCACCGGCGTCCTTGCCATTCTGGCCATACTCGTAAGCGCGCTGGTGATCTGGTCCGCGTGGTTCGGCGACATCACGGCGCTGGTCCTGCGGTCGACATTCTTCTCACTGATGGTGTCGGCGGGGCTGGTGGTGGTCGCGGCGAAACGGACCTTCTGGCCGTGGCGGCTGGTGATCTACTTGCTGGCGGCGGCGGTGCTGCTGCCGGGGCCGTATCTTTGGGTCAACTACCTGAATATCGTCCGGTCGGGCGGCATCGCCGGATCGACGGACATCTTCCTGTTCGTGGTGTCGACCGTCTCGGTGCTGGTGCTGGCGCGCTACCTGATCGGCTGGGTCATGGTTGGTCTGGGCGTCATCGCGCTGGCTTATGCCTTCTTCGGCTACCTGATCCCCGGCACCTACGGGCACGCAGGCTATTCGCTGGGCCGCGTGACCTCGAACCTGTTTCTGCGGACCGAGGGGCTGTTCGGCCTGCCGATGGGCGTCGCGGTGCAGTACATCCTTCTGTTCTCGCTGCTGGGCTCGCTGTTGCTGCGGACCGGGCTGGGGCAGGTCTTCGTCGACCTTGCCCACGCGCTGACGGGACGGGTGCAGGGCGGTCCGGCCCTGACCGCGGTGATCTCGTCGACCATGTTCTCGTCCATCAACGGATCGGCGGTGGCGGGTGTTGTGACCACCGGCACCTTCACGATCCCCCTGATGAAGCGCACCGGCTATCGTCCCAAGGTCGCGGGCGCCATCGAGGCCGCCGCGTCCTCTGCCGGGCAGATCATGCCGCCGGTGATGGGCGCCGCCGCGTTCCTGATGGCAGAACTCACCCAGACGCCCTACGCCACCATCGCCGCCGCCGCGCTGATCCCGGCGCTGCTGTATGTCTTTGCGCTGCTGGTGGGCGTGCGCGAGGAGGCGGGCAAATTCAACCTCGGCCGCGCCGAGGCCGACGACATCCCGCAGCTGAAAGAGGTCCTTCTGAAGCGCGGGCACCTGCTGATCCCGCTGGTGGGCCTCGTCGTGTTCCTTGCCGTGGGCTACACGCCCTCGGCCGCCGCCGTGCTGTGCCTGATCGCGACGCTGATCGTCTCGGTCTTCTCGCCCAAGACGCGAATCGGCCCGGTCGGGATGGTCGAGGTAATGATGGAGACGGTGAAGAACGTGCTTCCGGTCGTCGCCGCCGTCGCCATCGCGGGGATGCTGATCGGCGTCCTGACCCTGACGGGCATGGCGCTGAAAATGTCCTCGCTGATCCTCCACGTGGGCAGCGGCAGCCTGCTGCTGACGCTTCTGCTGACCATGGTCGCCAGCTTCGTGCTGGGGCTGGGGATGCCGACCTCGGCGGCTTACCTGCTGCTGGCCATCCTGATCGCCCCGGCGCTGGAGACCTTCGGCCTGCCGGTGATCGCGGCGCATATGTTCATCTTCTACTACGGGCTTCTGTCCGCCATCACGCCGCCGGTCGCACTGGCCGCCTATGCGGGCGCTTCGATCGCCGGGGCAGAGCCGAACGAGACGGCGATGGAATCGATCCGTCTTGGGTTCGTGAAGGTGGTTGCGCCGTTCCTGTTCGTCTACGCGCCCGAGCTTTTGCTGATCGGCACGCCGGTCAACATCGTGCTGGCGGTGATCGCGGCCTTTGCGGGAACCTTCGCGGCCGGGACGGCGCTGACCGGGTGGATGATCCAGCCGCTGACGGTGGTGCACCGCGCGGGCTTCCTGCTGGTGGCGCTTCTGGAAACGGCAGCGCTGGTCTGGCCGGTCGGCAGTTCGATGAGCCTGCTGGCGGGCGCGGCGGGGCTGGTCCTGCTGGGTGTGCTGGTGTTCGGCCTGTGGGCGGGCGGACGGTCGCCGCGCGCCGCCTGAGGCACGGCGGTCAGGCCGCGCCCCCGTCCTCCGGGGTTGCGGGGTTCCATCCCAGCTTGCGCGAGATCGCCTCGGCGTGGCTGACGACGTAGGGCGCCAGCCGGTGCTGGTTCTCTTCCGTCATCCGCCGCGCCGGGCCGCTGGCCGACACCGCGGCGAACACGCGGCCCGCCGAGTTGCGGATCGGGGCCGAAACGCAGCGGACGTTCAGCTTGTGCTCTTCGCAGTCCAGCGCATAGCCGCGTTCCCGGATATCGGCGAGGTCGCGGCGCAGGTCGTCGGGGTCGACGATTGTGTGTTGGGTAAAGCGGTCCTGTCCGGCCGAGATCACCCGGTTGATCGTCGCCTCGTCCTGAAACGCCAGCGCCGCCTTTCCGACCCCGGTGCAGTAGCAGGGCGAAATCTCCATCACGATCATGTCGTTCTGATCGCCGGTCGGGCCGCCGGTGGCGCGTTCCACGAACACCATGCGTTCGCCGTCGAACACGCACAGGTGCACGGACTCGTTGGTGAGACTGCTCAGCGCCTCGCAATAGGGGCGCGCCATGCGTTGCAGATCCATGTTGCTGAGGACGGTGGCGCCGAACTGGAACAGGCGGATGCCCAGCCGGTATTCGTCGCGCGCGCGCTCTTGTTCCAGAAAGCCCACCTCTTTCAGCGCGAGGATCGAGCGGTGCGCCGTCGAGCGGGGAAGGCCGGTGCGGTCCGCGATCTCTGTCACGGTCAGCGTGCGCTCTGTGGTCGAGAAACAGTCCAGCACGCTGACCAGCTTGCCCAGCGTCTTCACGCTTTTCGTTTCCATTGGCTCCTCCGTTCCACAATTCGGGATAGTATGCTGCAGGTGCAGCGTGAGCAATCCCCGGTTTATTCCATATTGCGGGATGCGGATTTACTATATTGCGGTACGCCTCGCAAAACTACCGAACGCTGCGAAATAATAAAACCAAGGAAAGCAATATATTAGGCTGATTTGACGATATCCTATCCCGCATTGTGGTATTCAAGGGAAATATGCCGTTGACCGTTTTCGTGGTTCGCTCCTAGCCTTCATTCCGAAATACGGGAATGGAGGAACCCCATGAGCAAGAAGATCTACGGCATCATCCCGCCCATCGTCACGCCCTTCGACGCAAGCGGCGAGATTGACGAAAAGGCGCTGCGCCAGAACGTCCAGTTCGTGCTGACGCGCGGCGTCCACGGCATCTGTTTCGGCGGCAGCACCGGCGAGGGCCACACCCTGACCTCGGACGAGCTGGAGCGCGTGGCCGAGATCTGCGCCGAAGAGGCGAAGGGTCAGGTCCCGGTGATTGCCGGCATCATCACCAACTCGACCCGCGACGCCGCAAACAAGGCGAAGCTGATGACGAAATACGCCATCGACGCGCTGCAGATCACGCCGGTCCACTATGTGTTCAAGCCGGACGAGACCGCGACCTACAACCATTTCAAGACGCTCAGCGACACCACCGATCTGCCGATCCTGATCTACAACGTGGTGCCGTGGAACTATCTCGCCCCCGATCTTCTGGTGAAGATCATGAACGAGATCCCGAACGTGAAGGGCGTCAAGCAAAGCGCGGGCGACCTGAAGCTGTTTGCCGACCTGATGATCACCGCGCCGGACGATGCGCTGATCTTCTCGGCCGTCGACGCGCTGCTGTACCCGTCGTTCGCGATGGGCTCGCACGGCACCATCGCCGCCAACCCGGCTGCCGTTCCCGGTGCCTGCGTGGCGCTGTGGGACGCGGTGCAGGCGGGCAATCACAAGCTGGGCCGCGAGATCCACGAGGCGCTTTTGCGGTTCTGGAACACGATCTCGGCCGACAACCTGCCGGCCAACGTGAAATACGCGCTGTCGCTGCAGGGTGTGGACTCGGGCCTGCCGCGCGCGCCGATGCCGAAGACCAGCGAGGCGCAGGCCGCCAAGATCAAGGCCGCTCTGCCGGAAGTCCTGAAATACGAAAAGGTCGCCGAACCGGCCTGACCCGGACGGGGCGCGCCCGGAGGAGGGCGCGCCTTGTACCACCCCTGGAAGACCCGCTTGCGCGTAAGGGAGGACGCAATGGCAAAAGTGATGAACACCGCAGACGCCTACGTGGATGAGCTGCTGGACGGCCTGATTTTGACCGACCCCCGGCTGACACGCGACGGGCGTGCGGTGACCTTGGCGAAGGGCGGACGGGATGGCGTGGCCATCGTGTCCGGCGGCGGCTCGGGGCACTTCCCTCTGTTCGTCGGCTACACCGCGCCCGGCTTCATCGACGGCTGCGCCGTGGGCGATGTGTTCGCCGGCCCGTCCGTCGCATCGTGCGAAGCAACGATCCGCGCCGCCGACAAGGGGCAGGGGGTCTTGCTGCTGTACGGGAACTACGGCGGCGACCGGATGAATTTCGACATGGCCGCCGAGATGGTCGACCTTGACGGTATCCGCTGCGAGACGGTGCTGGGCACCGACGACATCGCCAGCGGCTCGCCCGAAGAGGCCGCCAAGCGCCGGGGCGTGGCCGGGCTTGTGCTGCTGTACAAGATCGCGGGCGCCGCCGCCGACCGGGGCGATGACCTTGACGCCGTGGCCGCCACGACGCGAGACGCCGCCGCGCACACCCGCAGTATCGGCATGGCGACCTCGGCCTGCACCATTCCCGGCGCGGCCGGTCCGTCCTTTGAACTGGGGAAGGGCGAGATGGAACTGGGCATGGGCATCCATGGCGAGCCCGGCATCTGGCGCGACACGCTGCGCAGCGCCGACGATCTTGCCGACGAGATGATCCAGCGCCTGCTGGCCGACCCGGTGCCCGCGCCGACGAAGCGGGTGGCGCTGATGCTGAACTCGCTGGGCGCGACACCGTTGGAGGAACTGCTGATCCTCTATCGCCGCGCCGCCGCGAAGCTGAAAGAGCAGGGCATCGACGTGGTCCTTCCCGCTGTCGGCCACTTCGCCACCTCGATGGAGATGGGCGGGCTGTCGATGTCGATGATGTATCTCGACGACGCCCGCGAGGCGCTGCTTCGCGCGCCCTCCGACTGCCGCTATTGGAAGGTGTGATCCGATGGGCCTGACCGTATCCGCACTGAACGCCGCCATCGACCGCGCCGCCGCCGCCGCACGGGAGGCCGAGGCCGAGTTGAACGCTGCCGACGCCAGGATGGGCGACGGCGACACCGGCGTCACCGTGCGCCGCCTGTTCGATGCGCTGGCCGGGGCGAAGCCTGAGGACCGCGACCTTGGCGACGCCTTTGCCGCGCTTGCCCGCACCTGTTCCGGCGCGACGGGTTCAAGCCTTGGAACGCTGGTGACCGTCGCGATGATGACGCTGGCAAAACCTCTGAAGGGGAAGGAAGAACTGCCGTGGGCCGAACTGTCGGACCACCTTGCCGACGTGCGCGACCGGATGCTTGCGCGGGGCGGGGCCGAGTTGGGCGACAAGACGATGGTCGACATGCTGGACGCCATCGTCACCGCAACGCGCGGCATCGACGATCCGGCGCGACTGGGGCAGGTGGCGATGGACGCCGCGTCCGAGACGCTGGCCGCGTTCCGCGACCGCCCGAACCGCATCGGCCGCGCCCGGATGTTCGCCGACCGCACGGTCGGGCAGGACGATCCGGGGATGCTGGCGCTGCACCGGCTGCTGACCGCCACCGTCGCGACGGAGGCAAGCGATGCCTGAGGCGCTGATGGATACCGATCTCGACCGGGCCGAAGCGGAGCTGACCCAACTGCTGGGCGACCGCCTTGTTACCTCTAGCGGCGACCGCACGCACCACAGCCACGGCGAGGGGCTGCCGGACGCCGGGATGCCCGATTTCGTGGCCTATCCCGAGACCACCGAAGAGGTCGCCGCGCTGGCCGCGATCTGTTCGTCCCACCGCATCCCGATGGTGGCTTACGGCGCTGGGTCCTCGCTTGAGGGGCAGGTCGCGGCGGTGCGCGGCGGGGTCAGCGTTGACCTCACCCGGATGAACCGGGTTCTGGACGTGTCGCCGGGCTCGCTTGACTGCCATGTCGAGGCCGGGGTGACCCGGATGCAGTTGAACCGGCACCTGCGCGACAGCGGGTTGTTCTTCCCGCTCGATCCCGGCGCCGACGCCACGCTGGGCGGCATGGCCGCGACGCGGGCTTCGGGCACCAACGCGGTGGGCTACGGCACGATGCGCGAGGTGGTTCTGGGCCTGACCGTTGTCACGCCCGACGGGCGGATCGTGCGGACAGGCACGCGGGCGCGGAAATCGGCGACGGGGTACGACCTGACGCGGTTGTACGTGGGGTCTGAAGGCACGCTCGGTTTCATCACCGAACTGCGCATCCGGCTGGCGGGCCAGCCCGAGGGCGTGGTCTGCGCGGTCGCGCAGTTCCCGTCGCTGGAGACCGCGGTTTCGACCGCAACGCTGTCGCGCCAGATGGACCTTCGGGTGGTGCGGCTGGAGCTGCTGGACGAGGTGCAGGCCGACGCCTGCATCCGATACTCGAAGCTGGACAAGATGCAGCCGCTGCCGACGCTGTTCGTGGAATTCCACGGCACGCCGCAGGCGGTGCGCGAGCAGGCGGGACTTTTCCGGGAACTGGCCGAGGACAACGGCGCGGTGTCGTGGGACGAGGCCGAGACGCCCGAGGCGCGCACCGCGCTCTGGACCGCGCGGCATAGCTGTTACGAGGCCTGCATCGCCCTGAAACCCGGCTCGCGCAACATGGGCACCGACGCCTGCGTGCCGATCGAGCATCTGGCCGAGGTGATTTTGGAAACGCAGGCCGACGTGAAGGCCAGCGGCCTGATCGCGCCCATCGTGGGCCATGTCGGCGACGGGAATTTCCATCTTGGGATCGTGTTCGACCCCGACGACGCCGACGAACGCGCCCGTGCCGACGCGCTGGCCGACAGGGTCAGCCGCCGGGCGCTGCGGTTCGGCGGCACCTGTTCGGGCGAGCACGGAGTGGGCCTGCACAAGACACGCTACCTTGCCGACGAGCACGGCGAGGGGCTGGAGATCATGCGCGCCATCAAGGCGGCGCTTGACCCGCTGGGACTGATGAACCCCGGCAAACTCATTCCGGACCGGGCCTAGGGCCCGGCGGATAACCACTGGCGCCGTTTTCCGGAGAGGAGCCGGCCGGCGCCGACACACACCGTCCGGGGGAGAGACCCGGACAAAGGGAGGACGATCGACATGAAACTCGGACTGAAAGCTGCATTCCTGGCCTCGACGCTGCTTGTCGCCGCACCGCTGGCCGCACAGGAGAAGCTGAAGGCAACCTGGACCGATCCCGACGATCCCACGACGGCGCCCGTGACCGCTTACATGCATGTGCTTGAATCGCAGGTCGAGCGGAACACCGGCGAAGCCTACGACATCGAACTGTATCCGAACGGTCAGCTGGGCGACCAGCGCGCGATGGTGCAGCAGGTGTCGCGCGGGTCGCTGCACTTCGCCAATATCGCTTCGGGCGTTCTGGCCTCGCTGGGCTATCCGCAGCTGGGCATCGTGGACATGCCGTTCCTGTTCAAGAGCCGCGCGCATTTCAACGCGACCATGCACCGTGACAACCCGTTCATCGCCAAGCTGCTTGACGACGTGGCGGCCGAGACCGGCATCCGCATCATCTCGCTGCACCCCTATGGCTTCCGCAACATGACGACCAAGGAAACCCCCGTGACCTCGCCCGAGGACATGGCGGGTCTGCGGATGCGGACGATGGAAGTGGTGCCGCACCAGAAGATGATGGAAGCGCTTGGCGCGACGCCGGTGCCGATCCCGTATCTGGAATTGTACACCTCGCTTCAGACCGGCGTGGTCGACGGGCAGGAGAACCCGCCCTCGAACATCATCCTGCAACGTTTCTATCAGGTGCAGGGCCACATGACCGAGACGCAGCACGTGATGACCGTCGGCGCCGTGATCACCAACGAGGAGTGGTGGCAGTCGCTCAGCGACGAGGACCGCACCGCGATCATTGCCGCCGACGCCGAGGCCAGCCTTGCCCATGACGGCATCGGCGCGGTCAACGACCTGCTGGGCGTGCAGACGATCCGCGACGAGGGCGTCGAGGTTCACACCCTCGGGCCGGACCAGCTGGAGGCCTTCCGCTCGGCCACCATCGAGCCCACAAAGGCTTGGGCGATCGAGCAGTTCGGGGAAGAGTTCGTGACCGGCTTCTTCGATCACATGGCAAGCTACGAAGCCCAGTTCTGAGACTGTCCGCGCGCCGTCCGCGTATCGCGCGGGCGGCGCCCCTCGTTCCGGAAAAGGGATCAAGACCATGGGGCCGAACGGGCCAATCCGGGCGCTGGACCGGTTTTTCCAGCTTGTTTTCAGCAATCTCGTCGTATTGGCGCTGCTGCTGATGGTAATCGTCGTGCTGACGCTGGTGATCGGGCGCTCGGTTTTCGGCGTCGCGTTCTTCTGGGGCGAAGAGTTGGCGCGCTATACCATGATCTACATGGCGTTCATCGGCGGCGCCGTCGCCCTGCGCGCCGACCAACATCCGCGTCTGACGGTTTTCACCTCGATGATGCCGGAGAGTGTCCAGAAATGGCTGGGCCGCTTCCTGTCGGTCTGCATGGCGGTCACGCTGGTGGTGCTTTTGTGGCAGGGCATCGACGTCGCCGTGCATGACGGTCGGATGAAGACGCCCGCGCTGCGCATCTCTTACTTCTGGATCTATCTCGCCGTGCCGCTGGGTGCGGGCGCGATGCTTCTCATGCTGCTGTTCAAGCAGTTCCTGCCCCCTGCCGTCCGCGTCGACGAACAGGAAGACGTCAAGGAGGTCACCGAATGAACGCCGCCTTCGCCTGGATGCTGGTTTCCTTCGGCTTCCTGACCATCGCCGGTTTCCCGCTGGCCTTCGCGATGATCCTCGCCTGCATCGTGTATTTCGTGCTGGCCGGAGAGCCGCTGTACCTTGTGGCGCAGCAATTCTTCAACGGCATCGACTTCTTCACCATCATGGCGATCCCGTTCTTCATGCTGGCGGGCGAGTTGATGGTCGCCTCGGGCACCGCCAACCGGCTGCTGAAATTCGCGCAGCTTCTGGTGGGGCGCCTGCGGGGCGGCACCGGTTATGTGAACATCCTTGCCTCGATGCTGTTCGGCGGCTGTTCGGGCTCGTCCATCGCGGACATCGCGGCGCTTGGCCGGATGCAGACCGAGATGATGACCCGCTCGGGCTTCAGCCGCGAGTTCTCGGCGGCGCTGACGGTGTCGACCTCGATCAAGGGCGCGATCATCCCGCCGTCGATCCCCATCGTGCTGGTCGGCGCGGTCACCGGCACCTCGATCGGCGGCATGCTGATCGGCGGCCTCGTGCCCGGCCTGCTGGTCGCCATCGCCATGGCCATCGCCGTCTTCATCACCACCCGGCGCCAGAACATCGAGCGCAGCGGCAAGAAGACCGCCCGCGAGGCGGTGCGGATCATTCTGGCCTCGCTGCCGTTCCTCGCCATGCCGGGGATCATCCTTGGCGGCATCCTGTCGGGCATCTTCACGCCCACCGAGGCGTCGGCGGCGGCGGTGGGCTGGGGCTTTGTCCTGCTGCTGGCAGAGACCAAGTTCAAACCGGACCCCAAACTGCTGTGGCGGATCTTCCTGCGCTCGGCCACGCTGTCGGCGGCGGTGCTGATGCTGACGGGCGCGTCGAACGTGTTCTCGTGGGTGCTGGCGTCCGAACAGGTGCCGGCGCTGGTGGCGCGGACGATCTTCGCGATCACCGAGAACCCGATCCTCGTGCTGCTGATCATCAACGTGTTCCTGCTGATCTGGGGCCTGTTCATGGACATGCTGCCGGCGATCTTCATCGTGCTGCCGATCCTGATGCCGCTGACCGGCGAGCTTGGGATCGACCCGGTGCATTTCGGGGTCTTCGCCACCTTCAACCTTGTGATCGGCCTGATCACGCCGCCTTACGGGACGGCGCTGTTCACCGGCTCTATCGTGCTGGGCATTCCCATCGAACGGATGGTGAAGCACATGCTGCCGTTCTTCCTGGCGGCCATCGCGGTGCTGCTGCTGATCACCTACGTGCCGGAAACGATCCTGTTTCTCCCGCGGCTGATGGATCTTCTCTGATCCGTCCGCCGGACTGACGCGGGCGGGACTTGCGCGACCTCAAGGTCTCCTGTGTCTCGCAAGTCCTGCCCGCACCTTTTCCAGATGACCGCCGATGCCAGACCTTGCCGGGCGACCGTGGATCTACTCGGACCACTGGTCCAGCAACGGCACCGCCAGCGCGTGTTCCAGCGCCAGCCAGTAATCGGCTTCGCGGGCGCGTGTCAGAAGGTCGAGGGCGGATTGCCGGTCGCCCTCTGCGAAGGCCAGCATCGCGCTGTAAAACAGGGCTTCGGTCAGCATCTCGCCGCGCGGCAGGCCGAGTTGCGACAAAGGATGCGCGGCGAAGGCCTCCGGGTCCTCAAGCGCGGCATACAGCGCATCGGGTTCCAGACCTTCGACGAATTCACCGACCGCGTAGCCCAACAGGATCTCGCGCCAGACGGCCTCGTCCTCCAACTCGATCCGCTTCGGCCATTGGGTGGTGTCGATGTCCTCCCACTTGCGCCGCAGCAGGGCGGGCGCGCCGGCGCTTTCGCCGCCCTGTGCGTTCAGGATCAGCGACACCAGCACGGCATAGGGGTGATCGACATTGGCGGTGACGCGGCGCGCAACGGTTTCCCAGTCCTTGTAGCGATAGACCGCCTGCGCCACCGCGCGCCAGATCCACGGGGACACGCAGTTGGGCGAGAAGTCGTCGGCGCAGCCGGTGGCTTCGGTCAGGCGTTCCATCTCGGGCAGGAAGTCCTCGCCGTGTCCGGCCTGAATCGAGACCGAGAAGCGCTGGGTGTAGAGGTTCGCCAGTTCGCTTGGGGGCGCACCGCTGAACGGGGCGGCGAGCAGGGCGAGATTGGTGATCTTCTCCGCCGCCGCGTGGCCGTCCAGCGCGTCGACCACCTTGGCCAGCAGCGGCACAAGGTAGATCCGGAACGCGGGGTGTTCCATCGCCTCGGTCAGATAGATTCGGGCGTTGCGCCATTCGCGGGATCCGGCTTCTCCACCCGCGAAGGCAAGCAGCCCGCGCAGGTACGAAACATAAGCCTGAAACCACGCGGGGTCGCCCTGTGCGCCAAGGTCGGGCGACTGTCCGTAGGTCGCCTCGAACAGGTCCAGCATCGCGGCCACCCGCGCGCGGTCGTCCTGGAAGATCGAGGCGGCGAGGGACTCGGCGGCGTAGATGGCCAGCATCGGCTTGCCGGTCGTTTCGGCCATCTCCATCACCCGCCGCATGCAGGGGCGGGTGTCGGCGCGAACAGAACAGTCGCCCGCCAGCTGCGAGGCGACGACATACAGAACGCTCAGGTCGTCGATGCGGTCCAGCCCGCTGAGCATGAAGCGCCGCCCGACCGCAAGCGCGCCCGCGCCGTCGGCTAGGGGATCGTGTGCCTGCCAGATCGCGCGTCCCAGCCAGCCGGCCCGCGTCGGTTGCAGGCGGTCCGGATCGCCGACCGTGGCAGCGAAAGACAGGGCGTCTTCCAGCCATCCGGGATGGTCATTCACCGCCTTGGCGCCAAGCAGGCACAGGCCGAGGTGCAGAAGCTCTTCAGGGGGGATTTCGCTTGATGTGGTGTCTGAAGAATGGCTGACAAGCCTCTCCAATTGCGCGATTTCAAGCGCACCGAGCGTTGGGCGAACCGGATCCTCGCAACCTGACTGGAAACGGGCCCGCAACAGGTCGGTCTCCGCCGCGCCATAGCGGGCCACGAAGGCGGCCCGCGCTGCTGCCGGGTCCGATGTGGCGGCGGCGGCGAAGGCGGTGGAGGCGGCAGTGATCTCGTCGGCGATCAGGTGCTCGATCCCCCGCATGACGTCGTCCGCCACACCAGAGGCAGGCGGGGCGCTGGCGTCCCCGTGCAGCAGGTCGCGCCAGAGGGCGAGGTGCGCGGCGCCGTCGAACTCGCCATTGGCGGCGGCCGAGAACACCAGCCCGCCCAGCAGCCAGTCGAACCGCAGCATCGGCGCAGCCCTCGGTGGCTCTGTCGTGGCGGCGTCAGGGGCGATCAGGGCCGCCGACAGGCGGGCGAGGTCGGTGCGCGAGAAGGTCCGAAGCGCCCAGTTGCGCCGGGCGGAGGACGCGGCGTCGAGATAGCCGGGCATGGTTTGAGGCTGGACGAAACGATGCGGCCCCGCCGCCACCGCGTCATAGGCGCTTGCAAGAACGGCGGCGGCGATGGCCTGCGGATCGGTGGACGCATCTACGCTGACTGCCTCGGTCCAGTCGGTATCGAGGGTTTCGACCGCGACATGGCCCGGCGGAATGCGGGCGTCGGCAGAGAGCGACACCTCGACACCGGTCAGGCCGAACTCCCGCAGCAGCCGTGCCCGGAGCATATCGGCGGCGGTCTCGAAGGTCTCGGACGGGCGGCCGGAGCTGTCGTGGTAAAGCGCGGTTTGCAGGGCGGACCATGCCCGCATGTCCGCGCCCGGCGGGGCCGCCAGCACGCGGATCGCGGAGGCCTCAAAGCTCACGTGCCGCAGGCTGTCGGCCAGATCCGCCTGACGCGCGCGCAAGGCATCGCGGGCCGCCGTATCCTCGGAATCCGCCTCGGAGGGATCGGGCGAAGGATCGGACGGCGGCGGCAGAAGCTCGGCGACATTGGCGGGCACGGGCGGGTCGAGAACCGCGCCGCCAAGGTCCGACACCTGTGCGATTTCAGCGCCGCCCGATGTCAAGGCTCCCAGCGCGAAGGGCAGGTTGGCAAGGGAATGGCCGGACCGCATCCAGCCCAGCACATCTTCTGTCGCGCGGTCGCCACGGATCGCCAGAAACTCCTGCACCGCCGTATCGAACCGTTCGGGCAGCGCGGTCAGGACCGCGTCCAGCGCCACCTCGTCGAGCACGATGGCGGGTTGGTCCAGCAGCAGGTTGCGCAGCATCATGGTAAAGTCGACGCCCGGCGGCAGGACGCGGCTGTTGGCGTTGCGATCCCGCCCGGCGTTCCACAGCGGCACGCTCCAGTCGGGGACGTAGTAGTAGTCCGGCGACTGCGTTGCGGGCTCTGCCGGGGTGAAGGCGGCGGCGTTCTCTTCGAAGAACCGGCGCAGGTCGTCACGGTCGAGCGTCCGCACATCCAGCATGTGCCGGGTGTCGGTAAGGGGCGCCATCGCGTCGAACACCACCTCTCCCGCGCGGCGGATCACGATGCGGCCGGGGGGATAGTCGGGGTTTTCGATCAGCGAGAAATGCCCGGGCGCGGGAAAGCCCCGATATTCCGCCAGCGCATTCGCGGTCGATCGCCAAAGGACCGGGAACAGGCGGGTGTCGACGGCGCGCTCGGCGGAATATTCCAACTCGAACACCGAGGACTGCGGCACGTCCACCGCGTCCACCGCGTATTCGGCGATCGCGTATTGCGGATCGACCGCGGCGGTTGCGCCGGTCAGCACGCCGCGCAGAACGCCGAAGCGATCCTCGCGCGAGCGGGCGTAGGGGTCGTTCAGGATGTAATGCGTGAAGCTTTCCAGCGTGCTGATGTCCGCCACGCCGGTCGCGGCGGCGACCCGTTCGTCGAAGGCCGCGCGGCGCTCGGCGATCATGCGCTGTTCGGACTGCATGTAAGACCACGCGCCCAGCCCGACCGCCGCCAGGGCCAGCCCCGCCGCCAGCGCCACGGTCAACCGCGTGCGGCGACGCAGCCGCGCGCAGCCCTCGATATAGGCGCGCTCTGCCGCGCCCAGACGGTCGGAGTAGCGGTCCTGCGCCAGCAGCGCCCGCGCTTCGGCAAGGCGCGCGCCACGGTGGTTCAGCAGCACCGCGGGGCGGCCCGACTGGTCCCACAGCCGCGCCGCGTCGGCGGTGTCCCGCAGCACTTCGATCCGGTGGATTTCAGGCTCCAGCCAGTCGCGCATCCGGCTCCATTCGCGGAACAACGCCTCGTGCGCGACCTCGACGGTGGCCTCGGCGCCCGCGCCGCGCCGGACCACAAGCCGCCATGCCTCGAACTGAAGAAGCAGGTGCTGCTGGTCCTCGGTGAAGGCGCTCCAGTCTGCCGTCCGCCGGGTGACTCCACCGCCTTCCGCGACGTCGACGAGCGCCGGGACAAAGGTGTCCTCGGCCAGCCGCACGCGCTGCTGTTGTTCGGTCGCGCTGGGAAGCCGCATCATCTCGGCGCCGGGGACCTGTCCGATCAACGCCTTTTCCGCCGCGTCGGCGATCAGGCCCGACATGCCGCCAAGTGCTTGATAATCCTCAAGCCGCAACTCTTCCGAGGCGCTGAACTGATCCCACAGGCGTTGCAGCGCGAAGGCCAGAAGCGGCAGCGCGTCGCGTTCCGGCGCGTCCTCCATGAAGGCGTCGACCAGGGTCGGAGACAGTTGCACCCCGTAGCGCGCCGCCGGTCCCTCGATCACATCGGCGAAGCGGAACGGCGGCAACTGCCGCAGGTCGTATCCGCGCGCCTTGAGATCGCGGAAGCTGGGATGGTTCTGCAACTCGGGGAAGCTGTCGGTGCGGATCGTCAGGGCGACCAGCCAGCCGCGCCGGCCCGACAGCGCCTCGGACAGGCAGGTGCCAAGCTGGGTTTCGGCCTCTCCGGCGGTGCGCAGCAGTTCCTCGGCCTGATCGACGGCGATCAAGATGGTGGCGTTCGGCGCGCCCGCCGCCGTGCGAAGCCGGTCGGCAAGTCCGTTCAACACGTCGGGCAGGCCGCCGGATTGGATCGCGCGGCCCAATTCCCCGCGGATCTGGCCGGGCGGAACGGTGACGCCGAGGTCCGCGAAGCTGCGCGAGATCGCCTCGGCGAAAGCCCCCAGCGGGTCGATGCCCGGGCGGAAGGCGCGAAGCGGCAGCCACGATTGCGTCTCGCGCCGAAGCCGGGGCAGGATGCCCGCCTTCAGGACCGAGGATTTGCCGGCCCCCGATACGCCGAGGATCACCAGCGGCCGCCGGTCGGCATTGGCCCGCATCGAACGCAGTTCCTCGATCGCCTCGGCAATCTCGCGCGAGCGGCCGTAGAAGATCGCCGCGTCCGCGTCGGTGTCGCCGAACGAGACGAGGCCGGGAAAGGGCGTGGGCCGCGCCGCGGGGTCGGTGGCGAAGGCGGTGGGGTCCAGCCCGATCTCGGATTGTGCGCCGAACGCGCGCAGGCTTCGGGCCAGCAGGTCGGCGGTGGTGTGGTCGGCGTCCAGCCGCAGCGCGCCGTCTTCCGCGACCGCATTGCGCATGTCGACGCCCTGCGTCTCGGCCAGCACCCGGCGCAGGCGGCGCCCCGGCTCTCCGTCCGGCGGCGCGGCGAGGTCGACAAGGAACACCGGCAGGATGCTTTTGCCCATGTACCACGCGGCCTGGAATTCGTTGAAGCACTCGGACGAGGACAGCCAGTGGCCGGTGATCACGCAGATCACCACCCGGCAGGACGCGGCCTGATCGCGCAGGCGGTCGGTCCAGTTCTCGCCGCCCAGAATGTCGAGGTGATCGACGAAGGTATCGCGGAAGCCGTGGCGGTGCAGCCAGTCCAGCAGATTGCCGACGAGGGCATCGTCCTGATTGGCGTGGCTGATGAAGACCGTGGCCATCGTGCGATGCTCCTTCCCGCGGAAACCTAGCAACCGCGTGGCGCCGGTTTCAAGCGTCCTCTCTGCCGAGGGTCGCGGGGGGCCGACAAAAGAACGGCCCGCAATCGAGGCGGGCCGTCAAGTTGGGGAGGGAGGGAAGGGTCGGGTCAATTGCACTGCCAGATCGTCACCATGTTGCCGTTGTAGTCGAAGCCGTAGATGTCGAGGACGCTGACCCATTCGCAGGTGCTGGCGGTCAGAAGGAGCTCGGGCTGGGCGACGGTCGTGTCGGTTGCCTGGTCGAAGGCGGCGAGGTCGGTCGGGGCAGAGGCGTGGGCGGCGGCGGTGAGGGAGAGGGAGAGCGAGAGGACGTTGGCGAGGCATTTCAGGGACATTGCGGTTTTCCTTTCGGGGTCCTCCCGTCGATCCGGGAGGAGGATCGACGGGGCGTTTCGGGGGCGGTCAGTAGCACTGCCAGACGGTGACCCAGTTGCCGTAGTAGTCGTAGACGGTGACCCATTCGCAGTAGTAGGCGGTCTCGAAGCTTTCGTTGGTTTCGGCGGCGACGGGGGCCAGGTCGGCGAGGGTGTCGAAGGTAAGGGCGTCGGCGGGGGTGGCGGCCTGGGCGGTGACGGCGGTCAGGGCGAAGGCGGCGGCGGTCAGGGCGATCTTGAACATTTGGATTTCCTTTCGGTGTTGGGTTGGTTTTGGTTTGGTTTCAGAGGGTTGAGGGGTTGGGTTCGGTCGGGCTCAGTAGCACTGCCAGACGGTGATCCAGTTGCCGTAGTAGTCGTAGACGGTGACCCATTCGCAGTAGTAGGCGGTCTCGAAGCTCTCGCTGGTTTCGGCGGCGACGGGGGCCAGGTCGGCGAGGGTGTTGAAGGCGAGGGCGTCGGCGGGGGTGGCGGCCTGTGCGGTGACGGCGGTCAGGGCGAAGGCGGCGGCGGTCAGGGCGATCTTGAACATTTGGATTTCCTTTTCAGAGTTGGGTTGGTTTCGGTTTGGTTTCGGAGGGTTGAGGGGTTGGGCTCGGTCGGGCTCAGTAGCACTGCCAGACGGTGATCCAGTTGCCGTAGTAGTCGTAGACGGTGACCCATTCGCAGTAGTAGGCGGTCTCGAAGCTTTCGTTGGTTTCGGCTGCGACGGGGGCCAGGTCGGCGAGGGTGTTGAAGGCGAGGGCGTCGGCGGGAGTGGCGGCCTGTGCGGAGACGGCGGTCAGGGCGAAGGCGGCGGCGGTCAGGGCGATCTTGAACATTTGATTTTCCTTTCGGTGTTGGGTGTTTGGTTTGGTGTGTCTGTCTGTCTGCGTCTTGATGATGTAGTTTTTACACTAACAGTAAGTGTTGTAAACACACTTAATGAAGGCCTTGTCCGGAAATCCGGTAAAGCGCTGATAAGAAATGTAAAAAAGTTTGAGATTTTGAGGGCTAGCGGCGGATTCCGGATGGAATTACCCACCCGGGATGCCCTGAAACCGCGACTCACGGCGTGGTTTTGGTGGCTTTCGGGGTAGGGGAGCCGGCTCTGGCGGCCGATTCCGCACGGTCTTTACAGGGCTGGCGGACGAAAATAGTGTCCCGTCCACACAAAGAGGTTCCGATGCCCTATACCTATGACTATCCCCATCCGGCGGTCACCGCGGATGTCATCGTCTTCTCGATCATCGAGGGGCGGCTGAACGTGGCCCTGATCCAGCGCGCGGCAGAGCCGTTCAAGGGCTCCTGGGCCTTGCCCGGTGGCTTCGTGCAGATGGACGAGGATCTGGAAACCGGCGCGCGGCGGGAACTGGCGGAAGAGGCCGGCATCAATCCCGAACATCTGGATGGCCTGCCGTTCTTTCAGATCGGCGCATATGGGCGACCGGATCGCGACCCGCGCGAACGGGTGATCACCGTGGCCTTCGCGACGCTGGTGCCGATGGATCGGGTGGCGCTTGTCGCCTCAAGCGACGCGGCCGAGGCCCAGTGGTTCCCGCTGGACGACCTGCCGCCGCTTGCCTTCGACCATGCCGCGATCTTGTCCGATGCCCGCGCGGCGCTTGCGCGGATGGTCGAGACGCGGCTGACCGACGAGGCTTCCGCCGTCTTCGCCTTCCTGCCGGATGCGTTCACGCTGGCGCAGGCGCAGTCGGTGTTCGAGATCGTGAAGGGGCAAGAGCTGGACAAGCGCAACTTCCGCAAGTGGATCGACGCGAACTGGGAGATCGAGGACCTGAAGCGCAAGACCACCGGAGGCCGGCACCGGCCCGCGGCGCTGTTCCGGCTGGTGGGGCTGAAGGCGGGCTAGGGCGTTACGGAAAACGAAGGAACTGCCGCATTGCCGCTGGCCGGGGCGGGTTTCTCTCTATAACATTCACCAAAGCGAATTTGTGATTTCTTTGGGAGGAGAAACCGGCATGAATCGTCGTGATCTTTGCATCGCCATGGCCGCAAGCGCCGTCTTGCCCGCCCTTACGACCCGCGCGGTCGCGAATGTGGCGGTGGCGGGCGGAACCCTGACCACGGTCAGCGATGGCAACCTTGTCCTGCCGCCCGCCTTCGTGCTGAGCGAACTGACCGACGCCGAGAAGGCCGAGGTCGCTTCGCGCTACGGGTTCGGCGAAGGATCCTACGAGCCGCCCTGCAACCTTACCCTGTTCCGCAAGGGCGACATGACGGTTCTGTTCGACGCGGGCTCGGGCGGAGAGTTCATGCCCTCGGCCGGTTCGCTGCTGGACAGTCTCGACGCAGCCGGGGTGTCACCCGAGGACGTAACGCATGTGCTGTTCACGCATGCGCATCCGGATCACCTGTGGGGGATCATCGACGACTTCGAGGATCTCGTGTTCGCGAATGCCGAGTACCGCATCGGGCGGGCCGAGTGGGACTATTGGACCCGGCCCGAGACGGTGGACGAGATCGGGGCAGAGCGGCAGGCTTTCGCGGTGGGCGCGGCGCGGCGACTGGCGATGCTGGAGGACCGGATCGACTTTTTCGACGATGGCGACGAGGTGCTGCCGGGTATCGCCGCCGTCGCGACGGTCGGGCACACGCCGGGGCATATGTCTTTCGACATCGTAGGTGACGGAGGCGGCGTCTTCGTGACCGGCGACGCCATCGCCAACCCGCATATCTCCTTCGGCTGGCCGGGCTGGAAGCTTGGCAGCGATCAGGACCCCGGGACTGCGGCGGCCACGCGGGTGGCGCTGTTCGACCGGCTGGTGGCCGAGGATCGGACCGTCGCGGGGTTCCACCTGCCCGGAGGCGGGATTGGCCGCGTGGCGGCTGACGGCGACGGCTATCGCTTCGACGCGGCGGAGTAGGGGTCAGGACAGGGTGGGCTGGGCGCTGTGACGGCCAAGCAGGGCATTCGTCAGCAGCGCACCGGCCCACATCGACGCCACCGCCACCCACGCCGTCAGCGCAAGGATCGCGCCGCCTGAAACGCCGGCGCCGACGGCGCATCCCCCCGCCAGCATCGCGCCGAAGCCCATCAGCACCGCTCCGACAAGGTAGCGTTCCATCGGGGTGTCGGCGCCGAAGCGCTGGATCTGCCATTCCCCGGTCGCAAGCGCCGTCATGGCCGAGCCCGCGAAGACGCCGGGGACAAGGCCGATGCCGAAGGACAGCGGCAGGTTCCGCTCGGCGACCAGCGCCATCAGCGTATCGGTGGACGGCCCGGTGAAGGTGACCGAGGCGATGGGGATGACCTCGAACGAAACGGACGCGATGGCGTAGGTCGCCATCCAGCCAAGGGCGACGGCGAGGCCCACGACACCGCCGGCCAGCACCCGGCTGACGCGCACGCGGTGCCGTCGCGCCAGTTCCAGCCCTGCCAGCAGTCCGGCCACGCCGAAAGCCGTCGCGGCCCAGCCCGGCAGGCCCAGCAGGGCGGCAAGATCCCGCGACCCGCCGCCGGGAACGGTCCACAGCGCCGCGATCGCCTCGCGCGCGGGGGCAAGGATGCCGCGGTACGAGGCCTGTGCGACCAGCGTGACGATCAGGCCGGTGACAAGGGCGCGCATGTTGCCGGTGCCCGACAGCACCAGCAGGCGGCTTGCGCAGCCCCGGGCAAGGATCATCCCCGCGCCGAACATCAGCCCGCCGATCACCGCGCCGCTGAGACTGCCCGTCGCGGCCAGTTGCCGTGCGCCGGAGACGTCCAGAACCCCGGTAAGGATGGCGAGTTGCGTGGCGAGAAGCGCCGAGAAAAAGGCCAGAAGCCAGACCGCCATGCGCTCTCCGGGCCGGCGCTCGGCGACCTCGATGGTCGCGGCGCGCAGGCAGAAGCGGGAATGCTGCGCCGCCGCCCCGAAGAGAAGCCCCACGGCAAGGCCGCTCGCGCCCAGAAGCGGCGCCTCGCCATAGGTGTCGATCAGGGTTTCCAGCATCCGGCGTCTTTCGTTCCGCCGCAGGCTACCCGGCAGCTACGGCGGTTGGCATGATCTGCGTCAATCCGGGGCTCCCGGCGGCAGGATCATTCGGCGATCGCGTCCTTCACGATCCCGGCCAGAAGCTCTTCGACCGCATCCATCGCGCCGTCGGGATAGTCGTGGTGGCCGATGGTCACCTTGCCGTCCATCTCGGCGACGAAGATGTTGTAGGGGCAGTGAACGATGTTCATCGGGTCCGCCTCCATCACCTGCCGCGACACGACGGCCGAGCAGAAGATGTAGATGTCCGCCGCCTCGAACAGCATCACGTCGCTGCCGACGTCCTCGCCGGTGCGGTTCAGCATGTCGCCGACGTGGCTGACGTAGTCGATCACCAGCCCGTGGTCGACGATGGCCGATTCCAGCGCGAAGGTGGCGTCGTCGAAGCTGCCTGCATAATCGTAGGTGATGGCGTCCTGCGCGAAGACGGACGGCGCAAGACCAAGCGTGGCGGCAGAGGCTAGGGCGAGAAGCAGTTTCATGGCGCGGTCCTTTCCGGTGCGTTTCAAAGTGTTTCGGGGCAGGGTGGTCCGGCCCCGCGAAGGGCCGGACCTGGGAGGCGTCAGCCGAACATGTCGGCGGTAATGCCGGCATACCAGCCGACGGATTCCTCGTAAGTGGCCTTGCGCAGCGCGGCGTCTTCGCCGGTCTGTGACACGAAGCCCTCGACCGAGGCGATCTTTTCCTCGGTCGGCTCGTAGCTGGCGCCGACCTTGACGCCGTCGTCCACGGCGATCAGCGACCAGCAGGTGTTGGTGTACTTGGCCGGGAACACGCGGCTTTCGGTTAGCGCGCCGCGGATGGCGTTGGCGCAGACCTTGGCCTGACTGTTGGCCGAGAAGCCGGACTTGGGCATGTCGCCCTGCTGGCTGGCGTCGCCCAGCACGTAGATGTCCGGGTCCGCCTTCGACGACATGTCGGTCGGGTTCACCGGCGCCCAGTTGCCGTCGGTCACGCCCGCGACCTCGGCTATATGGCCGGCCTTCATCGCGGGGATGACATTGCAGACGTCCACGTTCTCGACGCTGCCGTCGATGTCGATCGTCATCGCATCCGCATCGACCGAGACGTTGTTGCCGCCGAAATCCGGGCCGATCCGCTCTATCATTCCGCCGTAGTGCTTCTGCCAGCCTTCCTCGAACAGACCCTGTTTCGAGAACTTCTCTTTCGGGTCGACGATCAGGATCTTGGCGGTGGGGTTGGTCTGCTTCAGTTGCCACGCCACCATCGACACCCTCTCGTACGGTCCCGGCGGACAGCGATAGGGGTTGGGCGGCGCGATCATCGCGAAGGTGCCGCCCTCGGGCATCGCCATGACCTGCGCCTTCAGAAGCTCGGTCTGCGAACCGGCCTTGAAGGCGTGTGGCATCTTGTTCTGGACCGAAACGTCCCAGCCGGGCACCGCGCCGTCGACGAAGTCGATGCCGGGCGACAGGATCAGCTTGTCGTAGGGCAGGCTGGCACCGCTGGCGAGCGTTACGGTCTTGGCGTCCCGGTCCACCCCGACGGCATAGTCGTGGACGACGTTGATGCCGTATTCCGAGGCCAGCGTGCCGTAGGTATGGGCAAGGCTGTCAAGCTCGCGGAAGCCGCCGAGATAAAGGTTGGAAAAGAAGCAGGTGTAGTAGGTCCGCGACGGCTCGATCAGCGTGACGTCGATCTCGCCTTTCGAGTCCTTCGCGATGTAGCGCGCGGCGGTCGCTCCTCCGGCGCCGCCGCCGACCACCACGACACGGGGCATCCCGTGCGCCGCGGCCTGAACCATCGGCGCGGCCAATACCGCGCCGGCAGTCGCCACGAACGTGCGTCTGTTGAATTTCATTGTCTCCTCCCTGTTTTCGCCCCTAGTCGTCCGGGGCCGCGAAATACGCGGCAAGCGCCGCGATCTCTTCTTCTCCGAGCCGCCCGGCAACCATGTTCATCACGGGATGCGTGCGGGATCCGGTCTTGTAGGCATGCATCGCGACGACGAAATCCTCCTCGGGCCAGTAGACGATCGAGGGGATGCCCTCGTCGCCGCCCTTGGCCTGATGGCAGGTCGTGCATTCACTTGAGAGATACGCGCCGTATTCCGCATCGCCCTCGATGGCGAGGATCGCCGGGTCGAGGTCATGGTCGGTGGGACGGGCGGTCGGATCGGATTCCGGGTAGTTGGCCGGCGAGGCCGAGAAGGTTCGGAGATAGGCGATCAGGTCGGCGCGCTCTTGCGCGTCGTCCATGCCGCGGAAACTCATACGCGTTCCGGGCACGATGGCCCGGGGGGACTCGAGAAAGGCGTGCAGCGTGTCGGCGTGCCATTCCAGCCCCTTGGACCCGGCACGGTCGAACGCCTTGGAATACCGAAACCCTTCGACCGTCGCGGCGCGGCGTCCGAAGATATTGTTCAGGATCGGGCCGATGCGGTTCGACGCATCGGCCCCAACCTGATGGCAACCCTTGCAAAGGCCGAACAACGCCTCGCCGCGCGCGGCGTCCCCGATGTCGTCGGCGGGCGCAGGTCCGGCAAGGCCGAACCCGGCAACCAGCGCGACGGTCAGGGACGCCGTCCTGGCGGTCATTCGTCGAAGGTCCGCAGGTAGGCGACGATGGCATCGATGTCCTCGGCGTCCTTGAAGCCCGCGAAGGACATCTTGGTCCCCTTGATGTAGTCCTTCGGCTTCGCAAGGAACTCGGCCACCGTTTCCTCGGTCCACGTGAAGCCCTCGTCGTGGAGCTTTGCGAAGGGCGAGGAGTACTTGAAGCCGTCGATGCTGCCCGCGACACGCCCGAACAGGTCGTTCAGCATCGGGCCGGTGCGGTTCTTCGCACCTTCGCCGACCTGATGGCAGGCCTTGCACTTCTTGAAGGCATTCTCGCCCGCTGCGATCAGTTCCGGATCGGCAGCCATCGCGTCATCCGCCTCGGCCGCCATCTCTTCGGCCGCTTCCTCTGCGGGGGCTTCGTCGGCGGGGGCCTCGGCACTGGCTTCCTCGACTTCCGCCGCTGCATCGGCTTCGGGCGCGCCGTCGGTCGCGGCGGCTGCCGCGGCTTCCAGCCGTTCGCGTGCGGCGGCGTCGTCCGGGGTCACGTCGATGACCGCTGCGCGGGCGGTAATCTCGACGGTTTCCTTGCAGTTCTCCATGCAGGCGTCTTCCGAGAACGCCGCAAGCTCGCCGTCGGCGCGGTCGTCCATGTAGAAGTTGTCCTCGTTCGGAAGGCGGACTTCGGTGAAGTTCTCGTTCGACAGGACGAAGTCGTCCTCGACGATGTAGTTGAGGTACAGAAGGTAGGCGACGATGGCATACACGTCGTCATCGCTGAGCGACTGCGCATTGCCGAAGGGCATGGCGCGGTGGACATAGTCGAATACCGTCGACAGGTACGGCCAGTAAGAGCCGATCGTCTTCACCGGATCCTCACCGTCCAGCGTGCCTTCACCCCCGGCCAGCACCGGCCAGCGGTCGATGGCCTCGCCGAAGTCGCCGTGACACATTGCGCAATTGTCGGTGTAAAGCTCTTCGCCCGTCAGCGCGTCGCCCGATCCGACTGGCAGGCCCTGACCGTCATAGCGAATGTCGATGTTCCACGCCGCGACCTCGTCCGAGGTGGCCGCACGGCCAAGGCTGAAGGTCTCGCCCTCGGGAAGAGGGTCGCCAAGCCCGGCGGGCACGACGCTGGACTTCAGTTCCTCGATCTGGGTCGTCAGGTCGGTGGTCGAGGTATTCAGTTCCTCGACCTGCATGGTCAGGGCCGCGACCTTTTCGGCCTCGGCGGCTGCGCGCTGCTCGGCGGCTGCGGCCTGCTTTTCGGCAAGCTCGGCCACGTCGGCGCGATAGCTGCGGGTCGCAAGGCCGTAAGAGACGCCAAGCACAAGGGCCGCCCCGCCGACTGCGGGGATCAGCAGGCTACTAAGAGACTTCGACATTTTCGGCGATCCCCTGCTCGTTGACGTACCATGTCTGGATACCGTTGTTGTGATAGATCGAGTTCAGCCCGCGCCATTCGCGCAGCTGGTTCTTCGTCGGCTGCACATAGCCGGTGCTGTCATGCGCCCGTGACTGCAGCAACAGCGGCGAGCCGTCCCAGTCGAACTCGTAGTAGAAGCGGTGCATCGACTTGTCGAAGCTGGGCCCCGACATGCGCGCCGCGTGCCAGTTCTTGCCGCCGTCGATAGTCACATCGACCCGCGGGATCGAGCCGCGGCCCGACCATGCGACACCGGTGATGGTGGTGCGTCCCGGCCCGTGCAGGATCGGCGCCTGCGGCGACGGGTTGGTGATGACGGACTTGGCGTCCATCTCCCACGTGAAGCGGCGCGCTTGCCCGTTTTCCAGCAGGTCGGTGTATTTCGACGTTTCCTCGCGGTGATGCCACGGCTCGTCGCCCACCTCGATCCGGCGCAGCCACTTGATCCACATGTTGCCTTCCCAGCCCGGCACCACGAGCCGCAGCGGGTAGCCCTGTTCCGGGCGCAGCGCCTCGCCGTTCATCTTGAACGCGACCATGCAGTCGTCGAGCGCCTTCTCGATCGGGATCGAGCGGGTCATGCCCGACGCGTCGGCGCCTTCGGGCAGGATCCACTTGGCGTTGGTCTTCAGCCCGGCGGTTTCGAGGATGTAGCGCAGGGGGATGCCGGTATACATCACGTTGTGGATCATGCCGTGCGTGAACTGGCAGCCGTTCAGCTGCGCGCCGCGCCATTCCATCCCCGAGTTCGCCGCGCATTCGAGGAAATAGACCCGGTTGTCGCGCGGATAGCGCATCAGGTCCTGCATCGTGAAGACCAGTTCCTGCTCGACCAGACCGTTGATCATCAGGCGGTGCTGCGCCGGGTCGATCTCGGCGATGCCGCCGTGATGACGCTCGAAGCAGACGCCGTTGGGGGTGATGATGCCGTCCAATTCGTGCAGCGGCGTGAAGTTCACCGACGAGATCGGGTCGGCGGTCAGCCACTCGACGCTGCGGCGTTTCACATGCGCCTCGTACTGGCTGGGCGTGCCGTAGGGGCGGGCGTCGACGCCGTCGCCCAGCACCTGGTTCCATTCCTGCAACTCCAGGATCGCCGGATCGCCTTCCGCGCCGCGCGCGGCCCCGGCGGCAAGCGTCGCGCCCCCGGCGGCCACGGCGGACTTCAGGAAGCCGCGGCGCGAGGTCGTTGCCTTGTGGTCTTTGCTCATGACTTCATCTCCGTACTTCAGCCCGTCACGACCTGGACGCTGGTGTTGGGATCGAGTGTCACCGTGCCGATCCGCTTGATGTGGCTTTCCACCACGTCCCAGATCTGCGGGCCCTCGGTGCCCTCGTTCACGCTGGCCCAGCCGGCGATCACGTAGCTGCGGGACGGGTCGATGGACTCGCCCGATTTCAGCAGGGTCATGTCGCTGATGCGCTCGCCCTGCGGTTTGGTGATGTCGATGCGGTAGCCAAGCCCGCCCGTCCGCACCATGTCGCCGCCCTGCTGGTAATAGGGGTCCGGGTTGAACAGGTTGTCGGCCACGTCTTCCAGCACGACCTTCAGGAATTCGCCGGTCATTTCCGTGCGATAGGCCTGGCCGTAGGTCATCGAGGTGACGTTCCAGATGTCTTCGCGCGTGATCGCGTCGCCTGGCATCAGGCTGGGTCCCCAGCGCACGCCGGGCGACAGGGCGATCTCCGCCTCGCGCTCTTCCAGCAGAGCCTGACAGATCAGGTCGTCCCACGATCCGTTGAAGTTGCCACGGCGGTACAGAAGGCTGTCGGTGGTGCCGATGACCTCTTCCAGCTGCGCCAGATGCGGTGCGCGGATCTCGTCGATGACGGCGGTCATCTCGGGGTCGGGCGCGATGACATCCGAGAAGATCGGGATCAGCTTGTGCCGGAAGCCCATCATCTGACCGTCGCGCACATCAAGGTCGACGCGGCTGACGAACTTGCCGTTGGAGCCAGAGGCCACGATGATCGTCTCGCCCACAAGCACGGGCTCGGGAAGGGCGTCGTGGGTGTGGCCCGACAGGATCACATCGATGCCGGTCACGACACCGGCCATCTTCTTGTCGACGTCGAAGCCGTTGTGGGACAGCAGGACCACCAGTTCGGCGCCCATGCCGCGAACCTCGTCCACCATCTCCTGCATGCGCTCGTCGCGGATGCCGAAGCTGTATTCGGGGAACATCCACGAAGGGTTGGCGATCGGCATGTAGGGGAAGGCCTGCCCGATGACGGCGATCTTGACGCCGCCGCGCTCGAACATCTCGTAGGGCTTGAAGTTCTCGGCGGGCTCGTCCCATTCGGCGTCGAAGATGTTCTGGCCAAGCGCCGCGAAGGGCAGGGCGTTCACGTGTTCCAGAACCTTGTCTGTGCCCAGCGTGAATTCCCAGTGGAAGGTCATTGCATCGGGCTTCAGCGCGTTCATCGCGGTGACCATGTCCTGCCCCTGCGTGTGATAGCAGGTGTAGGACCCGTGCCACGTGTCGCCGCCGTCCAGCAACAGCGCGTCGGGCCGGTCGGCGCGGATGGCGTTGATCACGGTGGCGACCCGGTCCAGCCCGCCCATGCGGCCATAGGCTTTGCCGAGCGCGGTGAAGTCGTCGTAGGTCAGCGCATAGTGCGAGGGGCTTCCGTCGTCGATGCCGTAGAGGCGGCGGAAGTCGGCGCCGGTGATATGGGGAACCTCGCCCTTGTTGGGGCCGACGCCGAGATTGATCTCGGGCTCGCGGAACCAGATCGGTTTCAGCTGGGCATGGATGTCGGTGACGTGGATCAGGCTGACGTTGCCGAAGCTGTCGAAGGACAGGAGGTCATCCTGCGACAGCGCCTGCTGGGCCGCGAGCCGGGACCAGTTCCCGAAGCCCGATCCGCCATACAGCGCCGCCGACGCCATGGCGGCCTGCAGAAAGTCTCGACGAGAGATCATCTGGCGCCTCTGTGTTGTTTTAACATTCGCATATGTGCATTCGTTTGGGCAGAGAAAGCCGCGCCCTTGTCGGAGCGCGGCTTTCTTTTACTGACGAACCGCGGGGGTCTCGACAGACAGGCCGTTGCCGCGCGAGGCGACGTAGAGTTCAAGCGCGCGGAACTCGTCCGAGCCTTCCTTGAAGGTCTCGGCCTGCGTGTCGCGGATACAGCCCTTGAAGCGGTTGTGCCGCGAGATCAGGGTGGCCTGCTTCAGGCGGTAGACCGGAAAGCCGGTGATCTGGCCCTGGCTCAGGTGGTCGGCCCGGATCATGTTGCCCCAGTTGTCTTCGTGACAGTTGGCGCAGGACAGTTCGAGCTTGCCGTATCGGGTGTAGTACATCTCTTTCCCCTGCTCCCAGTAGGGAGCGGCGGGGCCGTCGATGGCCACGTCAACCGGCATGCCGCGCGACTGAAGTCCGATCAGCGCGACCATGGACTGCATGTCGAGGCTGTTCCACTTCCACTCGTCGGCTTGCATCCGGTCGGTCCGGCACTCGTTGATGAGGTCTTCCATCACCACGAGCTTGCCGTCCTCGTCGACCTTGGGCATATGCGCGGCCAGACCGGCAAAGCTTTCCGGATCGTCGTGACACGACGCGCAGCTTTCGCCGGCAGCGCCCTCGACCGTCCCGAACATGTCGATCGCCGCATCGACAGCCAGCATCGCCGGGTTGTCGAAGTCGTCGAGTTCCAGCGCCTGCGTCTCATCGGTGCGGAAGCGCCAGCCCGAGTAAATCGTGTCGATGTATTCCATGTGCTCGGGGGCCGGAGCCTCGGTGATGATCTCGGTCTCGCCGTTGATCACCAGCGCGTCGTCGTCCGGGTCGCCGAGGGCGGGTCCGGTCAGGGCCAGCACCGCTGCAAGAGCGGTCGCTGTCCCGAGACCGGGAGCGTAGGCTTTTTTCATGTTTTCCTCCCTTGAGTTGCCCCGCCGGTGACCCGCCGGGGCTGCCGTCGGCGGATCAGTTGACCGCAACCTCCTGCACGGTCTCGTAGACAGAGCCGTCATCGTCGTACCAGGTGAAGT
This sequence comes from Maritimibacter sp., assembly GCA_017792445.1. Taxonomy (GTDB): domain Bacteria; phylum Pseudomonadota; class Alphaproteobacteria; order Rhodobacterales; family Rhodobacteraceae; genus Psychromarinibacter. The sequence continues at coordinate 4,421,893 of CP051232.1, read as the reverse complement.
GGAACTCGCCCGCTTCCGGCACGGTCGCTTCGAACTCGAAGTAGGGGTTGGTCGAGATCGCCGGTTCGAGGGTCACGTCGATGACGTTCTCGCCGTTGAAGTCGACCACGAAGCGATTGATGATCGAGCGCGGAATGACGTTGCCGTCGCTGTCCTTGCGCTGGCCCGATTCCATCTGGTGACTGATCAGCGTCTTGATGGTGATGGTTTCACCGGCCGAGACCGACTTGGGCACCTTGACGCGCGGTTTGACACCTTCTGCCATTTTACTAGTCCTCTCCCTGACTCAGCCGCCGCAGCCGCCGATGGTGACCTTCACTTCCTTGCGGTCGCTGACGAAGCTGCCGTCGGCCATCTTGGCGACGGCGACCACGTCCTGCGTCCCGGCGAGGCGGATCCGCGTCGAAGCGGTCTGCGAGGCCGAAAGCGGGCCGAAGTTGAACGTGGCGACACCCGGGTTCGGGTTGCCGGCGGCGAGGATCAGGATCGACACCGCGCCGGGGGCCGATACCTCGATCGGAACCGTGTTGCCGTTCTCGGCGATCTCGGGCGCGGTCAGCGTGATGCCGCCCGTGCCGACTTCGGCGCCGCCGGTGAAGGCCGCGATGTCGTCCTCAGCGGCGGCAAGCGCGGCGCGATAGGGCAGCAGGGCCGCGGTGGCGGCGCCCAGCCCGATGGCCAGCGTCTGACGTCTTGTGTAACTCATGGATGTTCCTCCCATTCCTGCCTCGGTCACTCTTCCTTCAGCGTCATGAGGAAGGCGACCACGTCCTCGATTTCCTGCGCGGTGAGCAGGGGCTCCAGCGGCGTCGGGGCCGCCTTGCCGGTGTAGGCGTCACCCGGACGGATGTAGCCGTCGGTCCGGTAGAACGACGGCATCATCGACTCGGGGAACATGACCTTGGCGTTGGCGACGATCCCGCGCAGTTCGGCCTCGGTCCAGCGGTCGGCGGCGCCGTCCAGCATCGGCCCGATCTCGCCATGGAACGGCAGATCGGCCAGCGCGGTGACCTCGTGGCACGCGATGCAGTTGCCCGCGCCCTTGTTCATGATCGACCGGCCGTTTTCCGGATCGCCGGGCACCCCGGTCAATGACATGGCGACTGCCCCATCCTCGTACACAACGTCCGAGGGGGCAGGCGGTCCGGCGAGCGCGGCGCCTGCAAGGCACACTCCCGCCGCAACCAGCAAGCTAGTTGTTTTCATGACTCCTCCCGTCTTCATGAAGGAAAGCTTAGACGCGTGTCGGCCCAATACGCAACATCAAATTCATAGGAATGAATAATATGATGGGTTAAACGTCACTCGGTTCCGGCCGCGCGGCGTTCCTCGAACCGGCGGGCGTGGTAGCGCTGGAAATCCTCGCTGTCGTCGAGATAGCGTTCCTCGACCACCCAGGTCAGCATGTCGATCGTCGTGCCCGCCTCGAAGGCGCCCGGCATCACCGCCACGGCGGCCTGAGCGCCCGTGGTTCCATCGGCGACGTCCTCGGGGAAGAACAGCAGGGTGGGGGTGAACAGCAGGCCCCATTTGCGTGTCAGCGCCCTTTCTTCCAGCGCTTCGCCGTCGAAGTCGATCACCTCGGTCGAGCCGTGCAGGTTCAGTTGCACCACGAAGTAATGCGCGTTGATGTACTCCGCGATTTCCGGGCGCGGAAACACCTCTTCGTGCATCTTCGTGCAGTAGATACAGCCGCGCTGTTCCACGATCACCATCAGGCGTTTGCCTTCGGCATTGGCCTCGGCGAGGTCCTCGCGCAGGTCCTTGAACGTGTCACGCATCCAGTCGGCCTTGTGCAGGCCGTCATCGCCGAGTTCCGCGCCAAGCGCGGCGCCGGCCCAGAAGACTGCGGCAAGCGCGATCAGGTAACGTTTCATTGCTTCCTCCCTTGCTCAACCGATGCCCGGCCAGAAGCCGACCATCCAGTTCGCGATCCAGTTGACGGTTTCGGTGGCGATCAGGATGCCGAACACGATCAGCAGCACGCCCATCGCCTTCTCGATCGCCGCCATGTGTTTGCGGAAACGGCGCATCCAGTTCAGGAACGGACGGATGAACGCGGCCGCGAGCACGAAGGGCGCTGTCATGCCGATGGCGTAGACCAGAAGCAGGCGCATGCCTTCGCCGACGGTTTCCTGCCCGCCCGCCATGAACAGGATCGCCGCCAGCACCGGGCCGACACAGGGCGTCCAGCCGAAGGCAAAGGCCAGCCCGATCACGTATGCGCCCAGGATGCTGGTGTTGTTGGTGTCGCCCGCACCGGTGTTGAACTGGCGGTACAGGATGCCGATCCGGATCACGCCAAGAAAATGCAGCCCCATCGCGATGATCACCGCTGCCGCGACCCAGCGCAGAACGTCGAACCACTCGCGCACAAGCTGGCCGAAGGCGGTGGCCGCCGCGCCAAGGCCGACGAAGATCGTGGCCACACCAAGGGCGAACATGATCGAGGCCAGAACGGCGCGTTTGCGGACGCCGGGCGGAAGCTCTTCGCCGGATTGCAGCGCGTTGATTCCCGCACCTGCAAGATAGGACAGGTAAAACGGCACAATCGGCAGCACGCATGGCGACAGGAATGACAGTAAACCGGCGATCAGCGCCCCGGTCAGCGTGACGTCGAACATTCTCCCCCCGGGTTCGCTTGTCGGCTTCAGATAAACATATTATGATCCTTATATATGATCGGTCAATTCCTCGCTCGACTGCTCGTCATCATGGGCCTGCTGTTTCCGGGGGGCGCCATGGCCGCGGGCGAAGACACGCTGTTGCTGATGGGCGAACAGCGGGGCTGCATCTACTGCGCCCGGTGGGATGCCGACGTCGCGCCGGAGTACGCCAAGACCGCAGAGGGCCGTTCGGCGCCGCTGTTGCGCGTCGATATTCACGAGCCGCTGCCCGAAAACGTCGACCTTGCCGGGCCGCTCAGGATCACGCCGACTTTCGTGCTTCTCAGAAATGGTCGCGAAATCAGCAGGATCGAAGGTTACCCGGGCGAGGATTTCTTCTGGGGCCTGCTTCAGCGCATGTTGGACGATGCAGGCATTGACTATGGCGCCGGAGGGTAGTGTTTTGCGCGGCATGACTCCGATCGATGCAAGCGGCCCCGACCACGGGGCGATGACCGACGACGAAACCGACCAACAGGGGCGGTTGCCCGTGATTTCGGAGACCACGACTCCGGAAGAGATGGATCGTATCGCCGAGAACGCAGAGCTTGCAGCGAACTTCCTGAAGGCGATCAGCCACGAAGGCCGGCTGATGATCCTGTGCCATCTCGCGACGGGCGAGAAGTCGGTGACCGAGCTGGAGGACCTGCTTTCGGCCCGGCAGGCGGCGGTCTCGCAACAGCTGACCCGGCTGCGGCTGGAAGGGCTGGTGAAGCCCCGGCGCGAGGGCAAGGCAATCTACTACCGCTTGACGGATGACCGCACGACCCAAATAATCAGCGTCGTCTACGACCTGTTCTGTCGCAGATAAGCGCCGGGCGTCTGACCGGCGCAAGGGAGGAGATCAGATGCTGGAGGTGCTGGGCGAGCCGCTCGCTGCGGCGCTCGTCGGGGTATTCGGTGGCGTCCTTCTGGGGCTCGCCGCCCGACTGGGTCGTTTCTGTTCGCTGGGTGCGATCGAGGATGCGCTGTACGGCGGCAGCTTGCTGCGATTGCGGATGTGGGGGGTCGCCATCGGCGCCGCCGTCATCGGAACATTCGCCGCGCAGGCGCTTGGCTGGGCCTCTGTAGAACAGTCCGCCTATCTGCGTCTGGCATGGAACCCGCTGGCCAGCATCGCGGGCGGCATCACCTTCGGTTATGGCATGGCGCTGGCCGGGAACTGCGGTTTCGGCGCGCTGGCGCGGCTTGGCGGCGGCGACATCCGCGCCTTCGTGATCGTGCTGGTGATGGGGCTGTCCGCCTATGTCGCCATGTCCGGCCCGTTGGCGGAACTGCGCGTCTGGGTCTTCCCGCAAGAAGAAATAACAGGGGCGGTGCCCGGCATCGCACACCACCTGTCGGGGCTGACCGGCCTTGGCCTGCCGCTGGTCGGGCTGGTGATCGGCGCGGTCATTCTCGCCGCGTCGCTGTGGGATGCCGAGATGCTTGCGAAACCCTCTGCTATCGCGTGGTCGCTGGCGGTCGGACTGGCCATCGTCAGCGCGTGGGTGGGGACAAGCTGGATCGCCGCGACCGGCTTCGCCGCGCCCGAGGTGGTGTCGCACACCTTCGCCGCGCCGCTGGGCGATACGATCCTGTACCTGATGACCTCGTCCGGAAGTACCGTCAGCTTCGGCGTCGGCTCGGTCGCCGGTGTCATCTGCGGCGCGCTGCTGGGCAGCATGGTCAATGGTCGGTTCCGCTGGGAAGCCTGCGAGGATCCCCGCGAGCTTCGCCGGCAGATCCTTGGCGCGGTGCTGATGGGTGTCGGTGCGGCCGTCGCGATGGGATGTACCGTGGGGCAGGGGCTATCCGCATTCTCTGTCCTCGCGGCCTCTGCGCCGGTGACGGTTGCGGCGATCGCCTTCGGCACGGCAATCGGGCTACGGCAGCTTATCGCCGGGTTTATGCCGTCGGAATAAGTCGTCCTTCAGGCTGGCCCGCATCCCACACACGGAGTGCGGGCAGGCTGATTTCACCGTTAAGCGCAAAATGAAGTTAAGATAATAACCGGCAAAAAAGACGGAAGAAAACGCCGTTCGCGCTGACCTCTCGCATCCTCCTTATCCTGTCTCCCTGGCCTCTGTCCGCCAGCAGGGCGTTGACGGATTTGCGAAGATTTAGTTACCTACCAGTAGGTAGCATATGGGAGGAGAATCATGCTTACCAAGAATCTGGCGCGGCTCGCCGGAGCCGCGGTCTTGGCGATTTCCGCCACCGCGGGTCCCGCACTCGCGCAGTGGCAGCCCGACAAGCCGATCAACATCATTGTCCCGTGGTCCGCTGGCGGATCGACCGATCAGGTCACGCGGGTCGTCGCGCCGATCCTGGAGGAGGCACTCGGCACGCCGGTGGTGGTGGTGAACCAGCCCGGCGCTTCGGGCTCTATCGGCACCAAGGCCGCGCTCGACGCACCGCGCGACGGCTACACCTGGACCGCCAACGCCATCGCCAACAACGCCACCTACGCGGTGACGGGGCTGGTCGAGGATACCTCGATCGAGGATTACCACATCTACCTGCACGTCGCGAACGTGCCGGTGATCTCGGTCAATGCCGACGCCCCGTATCAGGACTTCGGCGAACTGCTGGAAGCGATGAAGTCGGACGACTCGGTCACCGTCGGCACCGCCGGGGTGAACTCGTCGGGCGGCATGGCGCTGGCCGCGATCAACGAAGCGGCGGGCGGCGACGTTCTGGCGCGCATGGTCACCTACGACGGCGGCAACCCGGCGGTTCTGGCGACCGCGGCGGGCGAGACGATGGTCACCACCCAGCTTGCGGTAGAGCAGACCGAGATGATCCGCGCCGGCAAGATCCGCCCGCTGGCGGTGTTGTCGGACGGCGAACTGATCATCGAGGGGCTCGACCCGATCCCGCCGATCACCAACTGGCTGCCAGACATGCATGTCGCGCCGGACTATTTCGGCGTGTTCATCCCGACCGGCGCCCCGCAGGAGGTCTATGACACCGTCGACCAGATCTGGGCCGAAAAGGTGATGAACTCGGAAGCGCTGATGACCTACGCCACCGAGCGCGGCGCCGTGTTCGCGCCCAGCTTCGGCGAGGAAGCCATGGACAAAGCGATGCCGGTCGTCATCGCCGAGGCCTGTGCCCGCGTGACGCGGGGCGAGGCGGTGCTTGATCCGTCCGAGATCGGCATCGACTGCCCCGAAGGCATGTAAGCGAATGGGGTTCGCGCGCGGTGCGCCGCGCGCGGACACCCCGGCCCGTCGCATCCGCCCGCGCCGGCGTTTCCAGAAGGCAATACCATGCGTTTCGACACACCCGCCGCTGACCGCATCACCGCGGCCACTCTCTTCGCGCTTGGCGCGGCAATGAGTTGGGGAGGCTTCGTGATGGACCGGCTTGAGATCCGGCAGATCCATCCGGCCAGCATTCCCGGCCTCGTTCCGATGATCCTTGGCGCCGCGATGATGCTGTGCGCCGTGCTGCTGGCCCTGTCGACGCGCGGCCAGACGGCGCCCGACGCATCCGGGGTGCAAGGCAACTGGACGGACTTCGGCTTCGCCGCCGCATGGAGCTGCGTGTTCGCGCTGCTGCTGGTCGGCACGCTGCCCTTCGCCGCGGCGGCGGCACTGTACATCTTCGTCTTCGCCGGATGGTTCTCGTGGCAACCGGCAGAGCCGCAGGCCCGAAACGCGAAACGCATGATCTTCGTCGCTGTCTTCGCGGTGGCGGTCGCCGTGGGCGTCGCCGCGCTGTTCCGCTACGGCTTCCTTGTGAGGCTGCCGTGATGGAGGCGCTGAACGCACTTTTGTCCGGGCTGGGCCAGTTCATGTCCCCGATGGGCCTGTTCCACGTCGCATGGGCCACGCTGCTGGGCATCCTCGTCGGCAGCCTTCCGGGCCTGACCGCGACCATGGGCGTGGCGCTCTTGACGACCTTGACCTACACGCTGGACCGCGACAGCGCGATCCTCGTGCTGATCTGCATGTACGTGGGCGCGATCTATGGCGGCTCGCGCTCTGCGATCCTGTTGAACATCCCCGGCACGCCCGCATCCGCCGCGACCTCGCTTGACGGCTTCCCGCTGGCGCAACGGGGGCAGGCGGGCTACGCGATGGCGCTGGCCACCGCCGGGTCCGCCATGGGCACGCTGGTGGGGATCCTGCTGCTGGTCCTGCTTGCGCCCGCGCTGGCCGCCATCGCGCTGGACTTCGGCTCGTTCGAATTCTTCTGGCTCGCCGTGTTCGGCATCGTGATCTCCGGCCAATTGACCGGCGGCGTGAGCCCGCTGAAGGGCTACATGGCGGGGCTTCTGGGCCTGATGGTCGCGATGGTCGGATCAGAGGGCATCCACGCGCACGTCCGTTTCAACCTTGGCTTCGATCAACTGAACGGCGGCATCGGGCTGATCCCCGCGATGGTCGGCGCGTTCGGGTTCGCCGAGGTTCTGACCGTCATGTGGCGCCGCAAGGCAGAGCTTTCGACCGAGGAGTTGAAGGAAGACCGCGTTCTTCCCCGTCTGTCCGATCTGTGGCGCTATAAGATCACCATCGGCCGGTCCGGCGTGATCGGCACCCTTGTCGGCATCATCCCCGGCGTGGGCGAGGATATCGGGGCCTGGGCCTCGTACGCCGCCGCCAAGCGCAGCAGCAAGGAGAAGGACCAGTTCGGGAAGGGTTCCTACGAGGGGCTGACGGCGGCAGAGACGGGGAACTCGGCGGTTGTGCCGGGCGCGCTGATCCCGGCGCTGACCCTTGCGGTGCCCGGTTCGGCCCCGGCGGCGGTGCTGATCGCGGCGCTGTTCATCCATGGCGTCAGGCCCGGCCCGATGATCATGTTCGAGCAGCCGACGTTCATCTACTCGATCGCGGCCATGCTGATCCTCGCGACCATCGCGATCGCGATTTACGGCCTGTCGCTGACACGGCTGTTCATCCTTGTCCTGCGCATCCCGCGCGAGTTGCTGATGCCCGTGGTCTTCACGCTGTGCGTCATCGGGCCCTACGCCCTGACGCAACGGGTCTTCGACATCTGGGTGATGGTCGCCTTCGGATTGATCGGCTTCGTCCTGCGGCAGATGAATTACCCCATGGCGCCGCTGGTTCTGGGCATAATTCTTGGCGATTTGCTGGACAAATCCCTGCGGCGTGGGCTCACCCTGTCTAACGGGTCGCTCGAGCCTTTCTTCACCCGGCCGATCTCGCTGGCCTTCGTGGTGATCATCGCGCTCAGCATCGTCCTGTCGATGCCCGTCACCCGGCGCGCCGTCGGCAAGGTGATCGGTACGAAACGCGGCCCGACCGAGCAACCGGAGGGCAGGAAGCCATGAACCAATCCGCACCCAAACCCGTGAAGCGCGACGCTGCCGCGTCGAAACGCCGGATCCTGAAAGCCGCGCTGGCAGAGTTCGCGGCGCACGGCCACGCCGGCGCGCGCATCGACACCATCGCCGAGAAGGCCAGCGTGTCGAAGCCGATGATCTACAGCTACTTCGGCGACAAGGAGGAACTGTACAAGGCGGCGCTGCGCGAAAGCTACGTGCAGATCCGGCAGGGCGAACGAAAGCTGAAACTCGAGGACCTGAGCCCCGAGGAAGCCGTGCGCGAACTGGTCGGCTTCACCCTGCGCCACTTCGTATCGAAGCCATGGTTCGTTTCGATGCTGAACACCGAGAACCTGCTGGGCGGCAATGCGATCCGGCAGATCGGAGACGTGGCAGAGATCCAGTCGCCGCTGATCGACTCGATCCGGCAGTTTCTTGAACGCGGCGCGGCGGCGAGGCAGATCCGCGACGATGTCGACCCGGTGGAACTGTACATCACCATCGCTTCGCTTTGCTACTTCCCCGTCTCGAACAAGCACACGCTGCGCGCCGTCTTCAAGGTGCCGATCGACGAGGCGTGGCTGGACCAGCGCGCGGCGATGATCTCGGAAATGCTGACCTGTTACCTGCGACGTCCGGCGCAGGACCCATGATGACCCGCGCGGCCACCCGGCTGCGCCACCCCTGACACGACAGACAAATCTCTGAAAGGACCGAAGAAAATGAGACAACAACGGATCGGCATCATCATGCACGGCGTGACCGGGCGGATGGGGATGAACCAGCACCTGATCCGCTCGGTCCTCGCCATCCGCGATCAGGGCGGTCTGGCGCTAAAGGATGGTTCGTACCTAGTGCCCGACGTGATCATCGTTGGCCGCAACGCCGACAAGATCGAGGCGCTGGCGAAGACGCACAACGTGCAGCGCTGGACCACCGATCTGGACGCCGCGCTTGCCAACCCCGACGACACGATCTTCTTCGACGCCGCCTCGACCCAGCTGCGGCCCGAATTGCTGAAGAAGGCCATCGACGCAGGCAAGCATGTCTACAGCGAGAAGCCGGTCTCCGAAGGGCTGGCCGAGGCCGTCGATATCGCCCGCTATGCCAAGGAGAAAGGCGTCAAGAACGGTATCGTCCATGACAAGCTGGACCTGCCGGGCCTGCTGAAGCTGAAGCGCCTGCGCGACAGCGGCTTCTTCGGGCGGATGCTGAGCGTGAAGGGCGAGTTCGGCTACTGGGTGTTCGAGGGCGACTTCCTGCCCGCGCAGCGTCCGTCGTGGAACTACCGTTCGGAAGATGGCGGCGGCATCATCTCGGACATGCTGTGCCACTGGCGCTATGTGCTCGACAACGTCGTCGCGCCGGTGAAGTCGGTCAGCTGCCTTGGCGCGACCCACATTCCCGCGCGCTGGGATGAGCAGGGCAAGGAATACACCGCCACCGCCGACGACGCGGCCTATGCGTCCTTCCTGCTGGAAGGCGACATCGTGGCCCACATCAATTCAAGCTGGTGCACCCGTGTCCGCCGCGACGACCTTGTGACATTCCAGATCGACGGCACGCATGGGTCCGCCGTCGCGGGGCTGCACAAGTGCTACTCGCAGCATCGCGTCAACACCCCGAAACCCGTCTGGAACCCCGACGAACCGCAACCGCTGGACCTGTTCGGCGGCTGGGAAGAGGTGCCGGACAACACCGTGTACGACAACGGCTTCAAGGTTCAGTGGGAGCAATTCCTGCGTCACGTCGTCGAGGACGCGCCGTTCTCCTACACCCTCGCCGAAGGCGCGAAGGGCGTGCAACTGGCCGAGGCGGGCTATCAAAGCTGGCGCGAACGCCGCTGGATCGACCTGGAGGACCTGGGGCTGTGAGCACGACACTCAACCTTCCCGGCGGCGCTGTCACGCTGAAGGACGGCCCCGCGCCGGTGGCGTCCGACGGCTGGACCCGCACCGCCTTCGCCGCCGCGCATGTCGTGGCAGACCCGCTGGCCGAGGCCGACCCATGGCTCGACTGTCCGATCGACTGGGACCGCACGCTGGCCTTCCGCGAGCACCTGTGGTCGCTGGGCTTCGGCGTGGCCGAGGCGATGGACACCGCGCAGCGCGGCATGGGCCTCGATTGGCCCACCTCGCTGGACCTGATCCAGCGCAGCGTCGCGCTGGCGAAATCCGGCGGCCACCTGATCGCTTCTGGCGCGGGCACTGACCACATCTCGCCCGAGGGCGCGACCATCGAGCAGGTGATCGCCGCCTACGAAGAACAGTGCGAGGCTGTGGAAGCGACCGGCAGCCAGGTCATCCTGATGGCGTCCCGCGCGCTGGTGAAGGCGGCGAAGGGTCCCGAGGACTACGCCAAGGTCTACGACCGTGTGCTGTCGGGCCTGCAACAGCCCGCGATCCTGCACTGGCTGGGAGAGATGTTCGATCCCGCGCTGGAAGGCTATTGGGGTTCGGGCGACCACATGGCGGCGATGGACACCTGCCTTGAGATCATCGAGGCGAACGCCTCGAAGGTCGACGGCATCAAGATCTCGCTTCTGTCCGCCGAGAAGGAAATCGACATGCGTCGCCGCCTGCCGGACGGCGTACGCATGTATACCGGGGACGACTTCAACTACCCGGACCTCATCGCCGGGGACGATCAGGGCTATTCCCACGCGCTGCTGGGCATCTTCGATCCCATCGCCGGGGCCGCCGCCCGCGCGCTGACCGCGCTGGGGCAGGGCGACATGAACCGGTATGGCGACGCCTTCGGTCCCACGGTCCCGCTGTCGCGCCATATCTTCAAGGCGCCCACGCGGTTCTACAAGACCGGAGTGGTGTTCATGGCCTATCTCAACGGGCATCAGGACCATTTCACCATGATCGGCGGGCAGGAAAGCACCCGCTCGACCCGGCATCTTGCCGAACTGGTGCGGCTGGCCAACGATGCGGGACTGTTCCCCGACGCCGACCTTGCCGCCGCCCGCGCGCGGCCGGTCTTCGCCGCCCGCGGCGTGGAGGTCTGAGATGACCGGCGTAGACGCATCCCGCCTGTCGCTGAACACCGCGACCGTGCGCGAGCAATGGACGCTGGCCCAGTGCATCGAAGGCTGCGCGCGGCACGGCATCGGCGCGGTCTCCCCGTGGCGCGACAAGCTGCAAGAGATGGGTCCGACCGCTGCCGCGCGTGCCATCCGCGATGCGGGGCTGGGCGTCAGCGGGCTGTGCCGGGGCGGCTGGTACACCGAGGACGGGTCGCTGACCCGGAAGGTCAGGGACGACAACCGCCGCGCGGTGGACGAAGCCGCCGAGATCGGCGCGGCCTGCATTGTCATGGTCGTGGGCGGCCTGCCGAAGGGGTCCAGGGACCTCCCCGCCGCGCAGGCGCTGGTCGAAGAGGGGCTGGCCGACACGCTCGACTATGCCCGCACCGTGAACATGCCGGTCGCCATCGAGCCGCTGCACCCGATGTACGCGGGCGACAGGGCCTGCGTGAACACGACCCGGCAGGCGCTGGATATTTGCGACCGGCTGGGCGACGGCATCGGCGTGGCGCTGGACGTTTACCACGTCTGGTGGGACTTCGAGATCGCCACCCAGATCGCCCGCGCGGGCCGTGACCGTCTTCTAGCGTTCCACATCTGCGACTGGCTGGTCCCGACCAGGGACCTGCTGCTGGACCGGGGCATGATGGGCGACGGCGTGATCGACATCGCCGCCTATCGCGCCATGGTCGAGGCGCAGGGCTTCGACGGCTTCGTCGAGGTCGAGATCTTCTCGGCCGACAACTGGTGGACCCGCGACGCGGACGAGGTGCTGGCCACCGTCATCGAACGCGCGCGCAACTGCTGACCATGGGGCGGGGCGTTGCGACGCCCCGCTATGCCTCGAGACGCTGGAACGACGCCTCGATCTCTGCCGCCACGGGCCGCGCGATCAGGCCCGGCTCGGTGCATTCGAACGAGAACGCGCCGGCATAGCCGCCGTCCAGCAGCGCCCGGGCCTGGCCCCGGTTGCCGCAGCGGTCCCCGGCATCCACCAGCACGCGGTGGCCGTCCTGTTCCGCGTCAAGGGCGACCGTCGGATCGGAAATGCCCGAGACGTGCACGATGGCCGTGTGTTCCGGGAAAAGCTCGGTCTCACCCGCGATGACGTGCTGGAACGTGTCGTGCACCAGTTTGAACGCCCCGGTGCCGCCGACCGCCTCGATCGCGTCGACCAGTTCGGCTTTGCGGGGTAGGGTGGAGGACGCGAAACCGATGGGCTCGATCAGCGGCAGCACCGCGCGGCCCTCGGCCAGCGCAAGGATGTCCCGCATCACGTCGCGCAGGGCGCGCGTCGGGCGGTCGTCGACGCTGGGGATCAGGCTGATCGTCTCGGCTCCCGCCGCCTCGGCCACATCCAGCAGCGCCCCGATCTGCGACGCGCGGGTGTCGTCCCAGACATTGAACCCGTAGACCTCGGACAGACCCAGCAAACGCAGCCCGCGCGCCTTCGCCATCGCCGCCGCCTCGGCGGGCGCGATGCCGTCGAAGAACGGACGGCCAAGGTCGTTCCGCGGCTCCACCCCCACGCATCCGATCCCGGCGGCAAGGTCCAGAAACGCCTCGAAGGGCAGGTCGCGCGCTGTCTTCTGGTTCAGCGCCCTCGGGATCATGCGTCGCGGTCCATGATCCACTGAACCGCCGGGTCCGCGATGAAGCGCCACTTCCGCAGCGGTCCGGCCATCACGTTGAGGTAGTACATCTCGAAGCCATAGGGCGCGCCGCAGGGGTGGTGACCGCGCGGGACGCAGACCACGTCGCCGTCCTTCACCGCCATCGTCTCGTCCAGCACGCCGTCCTCGGTATAGACCCGTTGGATGCCGAACCCGTCGCCGGGGTTCAGGCGGTGGTAATAGGTCTCTTCGAGATAGGTGATATTCGGATAGTCGTCCTCGTCGTGACGGTGGCTGGGATAGCTCGACCAGTTGCCGTCCGGGGTGAACACCTCGGTCACCAGCAGGCTGTCGCAATAGTCCTCGGCCTCCATCGCGATGTTGTTGATGAAGCGGGTGTTGTTGCCCTTGCCGCGCCGGGTCAGGGTGATCCCGTCCGGCCCGATCCGCCGCGCCTTGTGGCCGCCATGGCCGGGGGCCGAGCAGACCGCCAGCGTGCAGTCGGTGGTCGCCGTCGCCTGCCACTCCTCGCCGTTCGGGACATACAGGCAATGCGGCGGCGTCTTCTCGAACACGTCCATCCGGTCGCCCAATTCGCCCCAGTCCCGCCCGGCCGCCTGCATCGTGGCCTTGCCCTCGACCATCACAAGGATCACCTCGCGGTCGCCCGTCGCCTCGGACACGGTTTCGCCCGGACGCAGCCGGTACAGCGAGAACCCGACATAGCGCCAGCCCGCCGACTGCGGCGTGATCTCGTGCACCTTGCCGTGGGCGCCGAAGGGTTTCTTCAGTAGGTCGGCCATTCCGGCTCCTTTCCTCAGTTGGTCAGCCGCGCATGGGCGATCTGCTTGAGATAGCCCTCGTAGCGGTCACGCTGTTTCTGGCGGTCCGAGACTTCGGGCACGGCGACATCCCAGAAGAAGCCGTGCGCGCCCGCGCGCGTTTCCAGCCCGGTGCCGGGGAAGTCTTTCGCGACGGTCTCGATCACGATCACGGTGGGAATGTCGCGGTCGCGCGCGGCCCGGATCTCGGCCTCCAGTTGGTCGGTGCCGGCGGCCTTCACCGCATGCGCGCCCATGCTGGCGGCGTGGGCGACATAGTCGATCTCGGGCTGCACCTCGACGTTGCAGTCGACATACATATTGTTGAAAGGCTCGCCGCCGCAGCCCATCGTCTGCAGCCGGTTGATGCAGCCGTAACCGCGGTTGTCGGTCAGAACGACGGTGAACGGCACCCGCCGCATCACCGCCGTCGCCAGTTCGCTGTTCGCCATCATGTAGCTGCCGTCGCCCACGAAACAGATCACTTCGCGCTCGGGCGTGGCCAGCTTGATGCCCATCGCACCCGCCACTTCGTAGCCCATGCAGCTATAGCCGTACTCCATGTGATAGCCGCCCTGGCTGGGTTGCCACAGCAGCTTCAGCGCGCCGGGCATCGTCCCCGCGGCGCACATGGCGACCGCGGTCTCGCCCGTGGCCCGCTGCACCGCGCCGATCACCTGCCCGTCGGTGGGTTTCGCCGCCTGATCGTCGGGCCGGGCGCAATAGGCGTCGACCGCCCGAAGCCAGTCCGTCCGCATCTCGGGATCGTAGGCATCGGCCCTGTAGTCCCCCAGCGCATCGCTCAGAGCCTCCAGCGCCACCTTCGCATCGGCCACAAGGCTTTCCGCCCCGTGTTTCGCCGCGTCGTAGCCGTGGATGTTGATCGACACGAGCTTCGCCCCTGCGCCGAACATCGTGCGCGAGCCAGTGGTGAAGTCCTGCAGCCGCGTGCCCACGCCGATCACCACGTCCGCCGTCTCGGAAATCGCGTTGGCCGCCGCCGAGCCGTCCACGCCGGACGCGCCGAAACTCATCGGGTGGTCCTGCGCCAGCGCCGACTTGCCTGCCTGCGTCTCGGCCACCGGGATCCCGTGGCGGGTGACGAAAGCGGCCAGTGTCTCTTCGGCGCCGCTATAGATGACCCCGCCGCCCGCGATCACGACCGGGTTCTTCGCCGCCCGGATCGTCGCGGCCACCCGCTCCAGTTCGCCCGTATCCGGTGCGGGCCGGCGGATGTGCCAGATGCGCGGCTCAAAGAAGGTTTCCGGCCAGTCATAGGCCTCGGCCTGCACGTCCTGACAGAAAGCCAGCGTCGCGGGCCCGCAGTTCGCCGGATCGGTCATCGCCCGCAGGGCGCGGGGCAGGGCGGTCAGCAAATGCTCGGGCCGGGTGATCCGGTCGAAATACCGGCTGACCGGGCGCAGCGTGTCATTCGCGCTGACCGTGCCGTCGTCGAAATCCTCGACCTGCTGCAGCACCGGGTCGGGCCGCCGCGTCGCGAAGACGTCGCCCGCCACGATCAGCAGCGGAAGGCGGTTCACATGCGCCAGAGCGGCGGCGGTCACCAGATTGGTCGAGCCCGGCCCGATCGACGAGGTCACCGCGTGCGCCCGGCGCCGCTTCTTCGCCTTGGCATAGGCGATGGCGGCGTGGGCCATGGTCTGCTCGTTCTGCCCGCGCCATGTCGGGAACACGTCGCGATAGCCGTGCAGCGCCTCGCCCACGCCCGCCACGTTGCCATGACCGAAGATCGCCCACATGCCGTCGACGTAGCGCTCGCCCTCTTCGGTCATCTGCACGGAAAGCCACTTCACCATGGCCTGCGCCGCCGTCAGCCGGATCGTCCCCATGGCCACCTCCCTTTTCCTGTCTTCGCCAGAAGCTTCTTCTGTCCCAAAATATCCCGGGGGAGTCGCGCGAAGCGCGGCGGGGGCAGAGCCCCCTGACTCCGGTCCGGCCTCACGCCGCGTTCAGACGGGCCTCCGCCCGCGCCGCGTCCCAGATCCCGCAAAGTTTCGCATAGCGGTCCGCCATCTGCGCCACCGCGTCCGCGTCCGACATCTCGCCTTTCATCCACGCACGCGCGGCATCGCCGAAGATCGTGCGGCCTACGGCGAAGCCCTTCACCAGCGGCTGCCGCGCGGCCAGCGCGAAGCTCTCGGCCAGTTCCGCCTCTGGCGCGTCGAGGCCCAGCACCACGATGCCGCGGGTCCGCGGGTCGTTGCGCTCGATCGCCGCCACCGCATTCGCCCACGCGGCCTCGGTCCGGAACGGCTCCAGCTTCCACCAGTCGGGATAGACGCCCGCGTCATAGAACTGCTGGATCAGCGTCGCCGTCGTGCTGTCATCGACCGGGCCGACCTTCGAGGGGATCACCTCCAGCAGGAATTCCAGTCCGTTGCGGCGGGCGGCGGTGAACAGCCGCTGCACGCGGCGTTCCTGCAGCGCTCGGGTCTCGTCGTCGTCGTCGGGATGGCAGAACACCAGAAGCTTCACAACGTTCTCGCGCGCCCATTCCCGCAGGCGTCCCAGATCCGGGCCGAGCTCGGGCTCGAAGTCGATCGGTCGCGAACCCGGCAGCTCCGTGGGCCGCCCGATCCACAGCCCCGAACCCGAGGCGCGATGCAGGGCGCTGCGGCCGATGCGGTTGTCGCACAGGATGCCATAGCCGCCCTGACCATCTTGAACCTTTAACGCAGCTTCAAGGCACAACTCCTTGAACGCGCCGCCTTTTGCCAAGGTATAGCCTGCCATCTCCTCAAGCTGCAGCCGGTGGTCGAATGCGAAGGTCTTCACACTGGACCAGTCGCCGTGGCGGTTGGTCGCCCAGTGTACCTGTTCCAGTTCCGCGTCGTTGCGCAGGTCTGGCCGGGTGATGCCGCGCTGGAAGAAGAATTGCAGTTCCTCCCAGCTTGGATAGGCCGGGGTGCAGCCGTGACGCGACACCGCGAAGGCGCCGCAGGCATTGGCGTATTTCAGCGTCACCGGCCAGCTTTCACCGTCCAGCCAGCCCTTCAACAGCCCCGACATGAACCCGTCGCCCGCGCCCAGCACGTTGAACACCTCGATCGGGAAGCCCGGCCCGGTCTGGCCGTCGTCAAGGCTTGCCGGGATATCGCCCTCGAACGCGGTGGCACCCATCGGCCCGCGCTTGCACACCAGCGTCGCGTCCGAGACCTTCCGGACATTGCGCAGAGCCTCCAGCGTATCGGTCGAGCCTCCGGCGATGTGGAATTCTTCCTCGGTGCCGACGATCAGGTCGAACAGGTGCAGCGTCTCTTGCAGGCTGGCCGTCACCTCGGCGCTTTCGGCAAAGCGGCTTTCGCCCTCGCCATGGCCCAGAACGCCCCACAGGTTCGGGCGATAGTCGATGTCCAGCGCCGTCCGCGCCCCGTGCTTGCGCGCCAGTTCCAGCGCCTTCAGCACCGCCGCGCGGGGCGTCGGGTGGCTGAGATGGGTGCCTGTCGCCACCACCGCGCGGGCCTGCGCCACGAAGCCCTCGTCGACGTCATCGGCGCACAGCGCCATGTCGGCGCAGTTCTCGCGGTAGAAGATCAGCGGGAACTGTTCCTGGTCGCGGATGCCAAGGATCACCAGCGCCGACAGCCGGTCGGGATCGGTCTTCAGCCCGTCCACGTTGACGCCGTGGCGCACCAGTTCCTCGCGGATGAAGCGGCCCATATGCTCGTCGCCCACGCGGCTGATCAGCGCGGACTTCAGGCCCAGCCGGGCGGTTCCACAGGCCATGTTGGTCGGGGAGCCGCCGATGTACTTGTCGAACGAGCCCATGTCTTCCAGCCGACCGCCGATCTGCGCGCCGTACAGGTCGACGCCCGCGCGGCCGATGGTGATGACGTCCAAGGTCTTGGTCATGGCTTAGAATCCCGTGTCCGAAAGGAACCGGCGCGAGGCCGCGAGGTCGTCCAGCACGGACGCCTGATTACGCGGATCGCGCTCTTGCTCGATGGTGATGTAGCCGCCATACCCGCGGTCCCGCAGCAGGCGGTGGATGGCGGCATAGTCGATGTTTCCCTTGCCGATCGGGCACATGACGCCTACGGCGCAGGCCTCGAAGAAGCGGATGCGCTGGCCCATGACCCGGTCGAAGACCGCCGGGTCGATGTCCTTGAAGTGGATGTAGTCCAGCCGGTCCCAATAGCGGTCCAGCGTCGCCACCGGGTCCATCCCGGCATAGGCGAGGTGCCCGGTGTCCAGACACAGCCCCGCCGTTTCCGGCCCGATGTCCGCGGCCATGCGGTCCAGTTCATCCTCGAACTCGATATAGCCGCCCGCATGGGGGTGGATCACCGCGCGGACGCCGTATTCGTCGCGCGCGGCTTCCGAGATCGCGCGGATGTTGTCCATCATCGCGGACCATTGCGCATCGTCCAGACGCGGCGCGCGGTCGGAATGGCCGGCGGCGTAGTCGCGCGCGTCGTGACCCCAGTCCATCACGGTCAGGTAGGGCGCGGCAAAGCGCTGGCCGTCGTGCGAGGGCGGCGCGGGCAGGGCGGTGATCAGCGCGCAGATCTCGCGGGTGTGCAGCAGCAGCGTGTCGCGGTTCGCGGGGTCGGCCAGATCGTCGAAGATCGTCCCGGCCACGATGCTCAGACCGCGCTGCGCCAGAGCGTCCGACACGCGGGGCACGTCCAGCGGCATGTAGCCATAGGGCCCCAGTTCCAGCCCGCCGAACCCGGCGGCGGCGGCTTCGTCCAGCACCTTCTCCCACGCGGGCAGGTGCGGGTTCGACACGTCGTCGACGCCCCAGCAGCAGGGCGCGCAGGTGACGGTGACGGGAAGATCGCTCATTCCGGCACATCCGCGTTGATGGTTTCAAAGGTCAGCGCGCGGTTGAACTGTTCGTGGAACGCGATGAAGCGCTTGGTGTGTTCCTGTTCCATGTGGAAATCATGCGCGGCCCGGTCCACCCAGCTTTCGACGAAGACTAGCCGGTCGGGATCGTCGGTGCAGGTGTAGAAGTCATAGGCGATGCAGCCGGGCTCTGCCCGCGTTGCGGCCTGCGCCTCGGGCGCGGCGGCCAGCACCTTGTCGCGGGTGCCGGGCTGAAGGTCGATGGTGATGATGAACTTATACATCCGAGATCTCCCGGTCGACGCCGACGACCTGTCCGGTTTCGGCACTGGTGCGGGCCGCATCCAGAACGGCAAGGGCGGCGATCCCCTCGGCGGCGGTGACAGGTGGGGTGCCGCCGGTGCGGACGGCGTCGGCAAAAGCTTCGTAATAGCGAAAGTAAGCGCCCTGCGCGCTTGGCACCCGGGTCGCGCCGGACGCCGTGTGCAGGGTGGCCCAGTGGCTTTCCGGCTCGAACCCCCAGCCGTCGCGATCCTCGGCCGGGGGCTTGCCCGCGAAGATCGCCTGTGCCTGAACGTCGGTGCTTTGCGCCACGTGGCTGCCGTCCGAGCCATAGGCGCGCAACTCGCGCATGTGCAGGCGGTTCAGCTTGGAGGCGCTGATATGGCTGTGCGCGCCGCTGTCGTGGCGAAGCGTCAGCGTGAACCCGGCGTCGGTCGCGCCTTCGGGCAGGTCCACCATGTCCAGTTGCGCGTCGACCGACCGGACCGGCCCCAGAAGGTAGATCGCCTGATCGACAAGATGGGTGCCCAGATCCCGCAGCAGCCCGCCGGTCGGCCCGGCCTCCAGCGTGGCGGGATCGTCGAAATCCATCCGCGAGTGCAGCCGCCAGACCTTGCCCAGACGCCCCGCATCGAGAACCGACTTCAGCGTCTGAATGTCCGAGTCCAGCCGCCGGTTGTGGTAGACCCCCAGCGTCACGCCCCGGTCCCGCGCCGCGAGTGCAAGGTCGCGCGCCGCCGCGGCGCTGGGGGCGAAGGGTTTGTCGGCGATCACATGCACGCCCGCGGCGATGGCCTCCAGAACCAGCGCGCGGCGGGTCTGGGGCGGGGTGGTGATCGTGACGGCGTCGACGCCCGCGGCCAGCATGTCGGTCAGGCTTGCGAAGACCGGGACGCCCGGCAGGTCGGATCGCACCGCCGCGACGGTGGCCGGCGCACGCGCGACCACGCCCGCCAGTTCCACGCCCCGCGCGGCAAGGATGAACGGCACGTGAAAGTGCCGCCCGCCCGTTCCGTATCCAACCACGCCGATGCGCATGTTCCGGTCTTCCTCAGCGGATGATGGTGGCCTGAAGCGCGTCGATGGAGGACTGGATGCCGGCCTCGGTGGACATGGTGAAATCCTCCATCTCCAGCGACACCCAGTCGTCGTAGCCCATCATGCCCACGACCGAGAAGAACTCCTTCCACCATTGCAGGTCGTGGCCCGCGCCGACGGCGACGTAGTTCCAGCTGCGGTTGGCGACGTCGGTCACGTCTTTCAGCTCCAGCAGGCCGTTGACGTCGGCCAGCCCGCGCTCGATGCGGGTATCCTTGCCGTGGACATGGTGGATCGCCGGACCAAGCGCGCGGGCGACGGCGATAGGGCAGGCACCCTTCCAGAACAGGTGCGACGGATCAAGGTTCATGCCGACCATAGGACCGACCTCGTCGCGCAGCCGGAACAGCGTTTCCGGGTTCCAGACCAGCATGGCCGAGAAGTTTTCCAGCGCGATCTTCTCGACGCCCACCTTGGTCGCGTGCTCGACCAGCCCGTGCCAGAACGGGAAGGCGCGGTCTTCCCACTGGTAGCGGTCGCGCTCGGGCATCTCGTCGGGCCAGCTTTTGGTGTAGACCAGCCAGTTCGGGACCATGTCGCCGGGCGCCGCCTCGGGCAGGCCGGACATGGTGACGATCTTCTTCACGCCGATCTCTCCCGCGAGGGTGAAGGTGTCCTCCATCTCCTTGCGGTGGCGTTCGCCCATCGCGCCGGGGTCCAGCGGGTTGGCCGAGCAGTTGAGCGCGGCGATCTGCAACCCGCGCGCCTCGATCTCGGCCATCTTCTGCTTCAGCAGCCCCTTGTCGGCCAGCAGGTCCTCGGCCCGGAAATGCGGCGCGGGGGACCAGCCGCCGCCCGTCATCTCGATGCCCTCGACGCCAAGGTCGACGCATTTGTCCAGCATCTCGGTGAAGGACAGGTTGCCCATCACATCGGTGCAGATCGAAAGTTTCATGCCTCCAGCTCCTTCAACAGAGACGGTTATTCAAAGTCGACCCATGCGGCGCCCTGATCGGCGGACCGCACGCAGTTCTCCAGCCAGCGGACGCCTTCAAGGCCGGCGTCGATGCCCGGATAGTGATGGTTCGCCAGGAAGGCGTCGTCGCCGCGCATCCGGGCGTCGATGGCCTGAGCGATCCAGAGGTAGATGTTCGACCAGCTGTCCCCGAGACCCTCGGTGTGCAGCGCGCCCATCCGGTCGCAGGCAAGGCTCTCGTCTTCGAGATAGGGCATCCCGTGGTGCAGGATCCGCTCGGGTTCGCCCTGTACCTGGTACAGCAGTTGGTCCGGGTGGCTGTCGGACCAGACAAGCGACGCCTTGGACCCCACGAAGCGATAGCGCTGCGAGCCCATGTTGCCCGCGTCCACCGACGACACCCAAAGCCGCCCGCGCGCGCCGTTGGAATAGTGCATCAGGACGGTCGCGTGATCCTCAAGCGGTGCGCGCGACGGGATGAAGGCGGTACGGTCGCACAGCAGCTTCTCGACCCGGACGTCGCCCAGAACGATCTCGGACAGATAGTAAAGATGCGTTCCGATATCGCCCAGCACGAAGGTCGGACCGGCGGTCTCGGGGTTGGTGCGCCACTTGACCGCTTCGCCCGCGTTGGTGTCGTCGCCCGCGTTGAATCCGTGAGTGTAGGCCAGATCGACGATGCGGATCTCGCCCAGCATCCCCTTGGCCACCATCGCCGCCATCTGGCGCACCAGCGGATGCCCGGTGTAGCCGTAGGTCACACCGACGATCAGGCCCTTCTCCTTGGCCAGCGCCTTGACCTCTTCGCACTCGGCGACGGTGAAAAAGAGCGGCTTTTCACAGATCACGTGAATGCCCGCGTTCAACAGCGCCTTGGTGATCTCGAAATGGGTGAAGTTCGGCGTCGCCACCGACACCACGTCCACCCCGTCCTCGCGCGCGGTCTCGCCCGCGATCAGGTCCTGGTAGGTGGCGTAACAGCGGTCGCCCTCCACCCCCAGCGCGGTGCCGAAATCGCGGCCGCGCTCGGCGTCGAGGTCGAAGGCCCCCGCGACAAGCTGATAGGTGCCGTCGCGCAGCGCACCGGTGCGGTGCTTGTAGCCGACCTGTCCGGTGCGGCCGCCGCCGACCATGCCCCAGCGCAGGGGGCGTTGAATTGTACGCTCGCCGTTGATCATGCCGGTATCCCGTGGTTCAGGGTTTCAGGTCAGGCCGCGGCGCTGGCCGCCGCCGCGCCGTAAAGGTCGGGTTTGTCGATCATCGAGATCGCTTCGAAGCCGCCCGAGGCCACCGCCCGCAGCGCGGCGTCGCCGGTCAGCGTGGCGGCATAGCCGTCCCAGGTGGATGGACCGGTCGCGGTGCCGTTTCCGGCGGCGACGATCCATTCGCGGAACTCTTGGTCGTAGGCTTCGATGAACCGCTCGCGCCAGTCCTCGGGGATCGCCTGCCGGATGCCGTGCGTGTCGGTGATCACGGTCGCGGGCCGGTTGGGCAGGGCGGCGATGCCCATTTCGCAAGAGACCTCGCCCCGGATGTCGTAGCCGTAGGCGATGTTCACGGAAATCTCGACGTCGACGATCACGCCGCTGGTCATGTGCAGCAGCACGATGGTCGGGTCGCGCAGTTCGCCGCCACGGGTCGAGCGGCGGGGAAGCCGCACCTCGACGCCCCGGATCTCGTCCGACAGCAGCCAGCGCGAGATATCCGCGTCATGAACCAGCGTGTCGTTCAGCGGCATGTCCGAGGTATAAAGCCCCTCGGGCACGCTGGCGTTGCGGTGGACCGACTTGTACATCAGCGGCGCACCCAGCATGCCCCGGTCGATCACCGCCTTCAGCCGCCGGTAGTCGGCATCGAAGCGGCGCATGAAGCCCACCTGCACCAGCCGCCGGCCATAGGCGACCTCGGCCTCGATCACCCGCAGCGCGGCGGCTTCCGAAGTCACCAGCGGCTTCTCGCAGAACACCGGCTTGCCTGCGGCAATACAGTCCAGAAGCTGTTCCTCGTGCGCCGGGCCCCACGAGCAGATCACCACCGCATCGACCTTGTCCGAGCGGATCAGGTTCTGCGGCGTGTCGAACACCTCGGCCCCTTCCGGCGCGGCAGAGCCCGCGCGGTCGCGGTCGATGTCGGTCACCGCGGTGACGGTGGCCCCGGCCAGCACCCGGGTGAGGCGACGGATGTGATCCTGTCCGATCATACCCGTGCCGATGACGCCTACGTTCAGTGCCATTGCCCGGACCTCACTTGAAATACTTGTCGACGTAGCGCTGCATCTCTGCGCGCATGAAGGTGCCGCTTTCGTCGGCCTTCTCTTCCCATGCGAAGACGCAGGCGGTCATGATGCCGTCGAAGCCGACCTCGGCGAGGGTCTTGTAAAAGTCGTCCCACGGCACCTCGCCCTGACCGATGTTCAGGTGCTGGTGCACGCGCGCGGTCGAGCCGGGCGGGTTGATGATGTACCGCAGACCCGAGCTGGCCTTGTGGTTGAACGTGTCTGCGATGTGGACATGCGCCAGCACGTCGGCGCATTCGCGCAGCATCGCGACCACGTCGTCGCCGAAGTAGAAGGTGTGCGGACAGCAATACAGGAACTTGACCCGCGGGCTGTTCACGGTGCGGATCAGGTCGACCGAGGGCTGCAGCGTCTCGACCCAATCCTCGGGGTGCGGTTCGATATGCAGGTTGATGCCTTCGCGCTCGAAGATCGGCACCAGTTCCTCCATCGACCGCCACCACGCGTCCTCGCAGGCCTCGATCATGCTGCCGGTGTGGCAGCAATAGCAGGTGCCCTTGTCGGGATGCGGACCGCGCCCGAATTCCGAGTTCATCGTGTCCACTTCCATCTCGACCGCGATCTCGATGGCGCGTTTCCAGTGGCGCACGGCGGCCTGACGCTCGTCCTCGTCGTTCGAGGCCCAGCGGTACATCGGCAGCAGCGTGGCGATGCCGACATCGGCGTCCTTCAGCGCTTTCTTGAAGCTTTTGACCCGGTCTGGGAACACGCGGGGCGCCTTGAACCACTCAAGGAAGTCGCCGCGCGGGCTAAGCTCGATCCAGTCGTAGCCAAGGTCCTTGACCTTCGACGGAAGCTCTTCGAGCGACAGGTGGCGATGCATAAACGGGTCGAGGGCGATCTTCATGTCCGAGCCTCCGGGATGTTGCGTTGGGTGCGCGCGCCGCCGGCGCGGCGCGCGTGGGAGGATGTCTACTGTGCGGGAGTCACGTGCGGCGGGTGGCCGTCGTGGGTTTCCATGTAGCCCTCGATGGATGCCTCGAGGTCCGCCATGGTCTCGCCGCCGGCCATCAGGTCGGTGATCTCTTCGCGGGTCTTCTCGCCCTTGCGGAAATCGGCGGCGATGGCGCCGCGGATCAGCACCGCGAAGTGGTCGCCCACGGTCATCGCGTGCATCACCTGGTGGGTGATGAAGATCACCGCCAGACCGCGCTTCTTGGCCTCGTTCACAATCCGCAGCACGTGCGCGGCCTGTTTGACGCCAAGCGCGGCGGTGGGTTCGTCAAGGATCAGCACGCGGGCGCCGAAATAGACGGCGCGGGCGATGGCAAGCGACTGGCGCTCGCCGCCGGACAGGCCGCCGACCAGCCGGTCGCCGTCGTCGATCCGGGTGATGCCCATCTTCTGGACCTCTTCCACCGCGATCCGGTTCGCCGTTTTGCGGTCGAACACCCGCAGCGGGCCGATGCCCTTGGTGGGTTCGACGCCCATGAAGAAGTTCCGCCCGACCGACAGCAGCGGGTAGGTGCCGCCGAACTGGTGCACCGTGGCGATGCCGCGATCCTGTGCGTCGCGCGGGCCGGCGAAGCTGACCGGCTGGCCATCGACCAGGATCTCGCCGCGGGTGGGGGCGTGAACGCCCGCCAGTGTCTTGATCAGCGTCGATTTGCCCGCACCGTTGTCGCCCAGCAGGCAGAGGACTTCGCCCTCGCGCACCTTCAGCGAGATTTCGTGCAGCACGTCGATCGGCCCGAAGCTTTTGTCGACGTTCTTCAGTTCCAGAACCACTTTTGCGTCAGACATTGGGTCAGCCTTTCTTCTTCTTGACGGCGCTCATCGCCCGTTTGCGGAAGGTCTCGTTCATCCCGACGGCGACAAGGAGCATCACGCCGATGATGAGGTTCGACCAGTTGCGGTCGATATCGGTGAAATCGATGCCCTTGTTCACGATCGCGAAGGTGATCGTCCCGATGAACACGCCGGTGATCGATCCGAAGCCGCCGGTCAGCAGCACGCCCCCGACCACGACGCTTACGATGATGTTGAAGATGTCGTTCATGCCGCCCGACACCTGCGCCGAGTTGAACAGGATGGCGTGGCACATGCCGACGAACGAGGCGGCGGTGGCGGTGCCGACGAACAGCAGGATGGTGATGCGGTCGACCGGGATACCGGCGTTGCGGGCGCTGACCTTGTCGCCGCCGATGGCGAAGATCCAGTTGCCGTACTTGGTCTGGTGCATGATGAACCAGAACACCGCGGCGATCACGACCCACCAGATAATGACGGTCTGGTGGCTGCCGCCGAAGATCAGGTCGCCGAAGATCGTCTTGGACCACGCTGGGGCGGTAAGCGGCACGGATGCCGCGCCGGTCAGCAGCTTCGACCCGGCCAGCACGATGCCCTGCATCGCGACCAGCGTGCCCAGCGTGATGATCAGCGACGGCACGGTGGTCCGCACGGCGAGGAAGCCGTTGAACAGTCCGACCAGTACGCCGATGCCGATGGCGCCGAGGATGCCGAAGATGATGGGCATTTCGTAGTAGCCCGAGATGATGGCGGTGGTCATCGCGCCTGCCGGGATCATCGCGCCGATCGAGATGTCGATCTCGCCCGAGATCATCAGCAGGCCGACAGCGACCGCGACGATGCCGATCCGGGCGGCGTAGTTGACCCAGCTTGCGGCGCCCAGCAGCTGGCCGAGGTCGACGCCGCCAATGAGGACATAGAAGACCAGCACGCCGATCAGGCTGACGATGGAGGCCGCTGCGGGACTGCGAAGAAGGCCAGAGATCATTTCCATGGGTCCGTCCTCACTTCTTCTTGGTTGCGTAGGTCATGGCGAGTGTCCGGAAGCTGTCGTTCGACAGAACCGCCGCCAGCAGGAGCGCGCCGATGATGATCGAGCCGATGTTGGGATCGAGCGCGGCGAAGAAGATGCCCTGGTTCACGACCGCGAAGGTCATCGTCCCCAGCACCACGCCGATGATCGAGCCCGCGCCTCCGGTCAGAAGCACGCCGCCGATGACGACGCACATGATCGAGTTGAAGATGAACGACTGCCCGCCCGCGACCTGCGCGCTTTGGTAGGTCATCAGCTGCGCCACGCCCACGAAGGCGGCGCAGAAGCCCGAGGCCATGAACAGGCCGATGGTCAGCTTGCGCGTCGGGATGCCGGCGTTGCGGGCGCTGTCGGCGTCGCCACCAAGGGCGAATACCCAGTTCCCCTTGGGCGAGACGTGCAGGAAGAAGAAGAACACCGCGACGAAGCCCAGCCACCAGAAGATCGCGACGTTGAACATGCCGTTCACGAAGGTGCCCAGCAGCGTCTTGGTCAGCGGGTCCGGCACGTAGCCGACGCTGGTCGAGCCGGTCAGCATCACCGCGAAGCCCAGCGTCAGGCCCATCACCGCGAACATCACGCCGATGGTGACGATCAGCGACGGGATCGAGGTGCGCGTGACCAGCAGGCCGTTGAAGAAGCCCACGACCAGTCCGACGCCAAGACCGCCGAGGATGCCGACATAGGCGGGTAGGTCATAGTGCCCGGACAGAAGCGCTGCGGTCATCGACGCGGCGGGCACCACCGCGCCGACCGAGATGTCGAATTCGCCGGCGATCATCAGCAGGCCGACGGGCAGGGCGATGATGCCCACCTCGGCCGCGATGTTCAGCCAGCTCGACCAGCCGGGCGCGCCCATGAAGACGGCGCCGCCCAGCACGGCGAAGAAGACGTAGACGACGGCAAACCCGATCAGGGATCCGGTCTCGGGGCGCCGGACGAGGCTTCCCAGCGATAGGCCGGGTCCGCCAGCTTCTGATTGCATCGACATCTGTGCGTTTCCTGTTGCGAATTTCGTCGGTCGCCCGGCCCGCGTGCGAGCCGGGCGTCCCGAAGCGGGGCCGCCCGCGGTGTTCGGGTGGCCGCCGTCCGTGGTCACCCCGGCGCCAGAGGCCCGGGGTGGGGGAGGATCAGCGCGCGCCGGCCTCGACGCCCGCGATGACCTGCTCGACGTTGGACGCGTCGATCACGCCCGGACCCGTCAGGATCTCGCGGGTCGGGATGGTCACGCCGTAGTTGACGAAGTTGTTCAGGATCGACACGGCGAAGAAGCCCTGCTGATACCCTTGCTGGTCAATGGCGCAGGCCTGCGTACCGGCCTGGATGTTGGCGAGGATCGAGTCGTTGAAGTTCATGCCGCAGACATGGACCGAACCGCCCTTGCCAGCCTGCTGGATGCCGCTGACGGTGGCGTTGGTGTCGCCGTCGCCGATGGCGAACATCGCGTCGATCTCGGGGTTCTGCAGCAGGTGCGCGCGCACGGCCTGTGCCACGGCGGTCGCATCGCCGAAAGCGGTGGCGGGCAGCTGCAGTACGGAACCAGAGCCGCCGGCGGCTTCCAGCCCGTCGTTGAAACCGGCGCAGAAGGCTTCGATGTTCGCCGCGCCCGGCAGGGTGTTCACGCAGGCGCCGTTCTTGTGACCGGCGTTGCCAAGGTACTCGCCACCGGCATAGCCCGACTTGTAGTCGACGGCGCCGACATAGTTCATCGCGCCCAGGCGGTCCGCGGCCTCAAGGCCGCCGGCGTTGTAGATCACCAGCGGGATGCCCGCGTCGACCACGGCCTCGAAGGCGGGGTCCATGGCTTCCGGCACCCAGTTCGGGCCCACGATGGCGTCAGCGCCCTGGTCGATTGCCTGACGGATCAGTTCCGCGGCGTCGGGGCCGAGGTTGTCGTAGTTCTGCGGGCCAAGCCAGGTGACCGAGCCGCCCTGGGCTTCGGCGACGGCGCCAGCGTCTTCGGCGCCTTTCTTGACGCGCGACCAGAACGGATCGTCCGGCTTGCCGCCGATAACGAAGATGTCCGCTG
Organism: Maritimibacter sp.; assembly: GCA_017792445.1. Classification (GTDB taxonomy): domain Bacteria; phylum Pseudomonadota; class Alphaproteobacteria; order Rhodobacterales; family Rhodobacteraceae; genus Psychromarinibacter. The sequence goes on along the minus strand of CP051232.1, from coordinate 4,394,272 downwards.
CGAAGGCGGTGGATGCAGTGAGTGCGATTGCGGCGGATGCCAGCAGGCCACGCGCGAGGCGCGAGTTCATGTTCATAAGGATATCCTCCCGTTTCGGTGCCCGGTCCGACCCTCCTCCGGGTGCCGGGTGAGCAGAGGGATAGCGAGTGTCCGCCAACGATGAAACTGTTCTTGCTATCTTTTGATACAAAAGTATCATTACGTATCATGTCAAAATGAGATGGCGCGGAGTGTCATGGGTAAAAAGCGGATCACAATCGCGGACTTGGCGCGTGAATCGGGGGTCAGCATCTCGACCGTGAACCGTATCCTTGCCGGGGCGGACAACGTGCGCGCCGCCACGATCGAACAGGTTCAGGAGACCGCGCAGAGAATCGGCTTCTACGGCGCAGGCGTTCTGACGGCCCGCCGCGAGGGGGCTTTGCCGCACTACCGCTTCGGATTCCTGCTGCAGCAATCGACCCGCGAGCTGTACCGCTATTTCGGCGACAAGATCCGCGAGGCCGCCGCGACGCGCCGTGACGAGCGGGTCGACTGCCTTGTCGATTTCGTCGACCGGCTGGAGCCCGCGAACATCGCCGGCCGCCTGCGGGCGCTTGGCAAGGAATGCGACGCGGTGGCCCTGATCGCCGCGGACCACCCGCTGATCGGGCAGGCGATCCGCGAGTTGCATGACGAGGGCACCAGCGTCGTGACCTATATCACCGACCAGTCCGCGCCCGAGCGGGCGGCCTTCGTCGGAACCGACAACTGGAAACTGGGGCGCACCGCCGCCTTCTTCATCTCGCAGATGGCGCGCGACGACGGGCGCATCGCGGTCTTTATCGGTAACCACCGCTACCAGTGTCAGGACGTCGCCGACGCCGCCTTCCGCTCGTACATCCGCGAGCACGCGCCGGGGCTGATCGTCGGCGAAAGCGAACCGACCCACGAGGACAGCGCTCAGGCCTACACCATGGTGCGTGAACTGATCGCGAAGCATGACGACGTGAAAGGCATCCTGATCGTCGGCGGCGGCATCTCGGGCGTGTTGCGGGCGCTGCGCGAGGTGCCGGAAGAGCGTCGGCGGCAAATCCGGGTGATCTGCCGCGACATCGGCCCCGAGACCCGGAAGGGGCTGACCGAGGGGCTTGTGACCGCCGCCCTGTGTCACCCGCTGGAAGAGACCTCGCAGACGCTGATTCAGACGATGATCGACGTCAGTCAGCGCGGGACGACCGGGCCGACGCTGCAGCGCACGGTACCGTTCGAGATCGTCACGCCCGAGAATATCTAGGGGATGACCCAAGGTGGCAGCGTTTGGGGCGCGGAGAGATTCTCCGGCTGTCCGCTGCTGGCACCGCCCGGCGCGAAAATGGCGCATTGACGTGGTCGGGAAGGGCGCGCCCAATAATTAAGCGTCTATTGGTTTCTGTCTTCGACCAATCCTGCGGGTATCGGCATATTGTTGCCTCGCCTGTCGGAAGAATGACCGCTGGTTTTGGGTGTCAGATACTACTTTAAGGTGAAATCTATCCTAAGGTGACCCTGTGGAAAATCACATGTTAAGGGTCTTCCGAGTCCACCTTGCTGGAATGCGGCGGTTTTTCAGGCCATGTGATTTAGCGTCGGTGCGTCGATTCCGACTTCAGGTCTGGTAATTCAAGCGTAGGTAGAAAAGTAGCCCTTCGCTGGTCAATCACGTTGCTTTGAACTGGCCTTGATTGCCCCGAATTTCTTGAGGAAAATGCTCGGCGAGAAGTGAAAGACTTCCTGGGGCGGCCGGTTTTTGATCGGCTTTATTTTGGGTGTGGGTTCGTTTTGTACAAATCTATTCGGCGATCGTCGAGTGCGGCGCTGCGCGTGATGTGCGGTGTCATTCGGCGTTTGACCTGCATTCCGGCGGCGCAGGCTCCGGATGCAATCATTTTCCCGCGCACCGGGCGCGCTGAACGGCAATTGTCCTTGTTTCGGATAGCTTGAGATCTTGGGGTAGCAGATGACTGAATTGGTATATTCCGCGCCCGGCGTGGCAGAGTTCAATGGCGCCGCCTCCGGCGTTCAGGAGCTTGGGCACACCGCGGCCTATGAGATCTCGGAAGGCACGATCGCCTTCTCCTTCATCGCGGACGACACGAACGGCGCGCAGGGCCTGTTCACAAAGGACGCCTCTGGCTACGCGGGCGGCGGCAATCACTTCGCGCTTTACCTCGAAGGCAACACCCTTCGGGCCCGCTTTCAGGACGGCACGACGGAAAGCTTCATTGACTATCCGGGCATCGTCGCGGGCGAGGAATACGAGATCGCGGTGACCTTCGGGGCCGGCGGTTCGGCGCTGTGGGTCGATGGCGTCATGGTGGGCAGCAGCCCGCTGGTGATGGACTGGACCCAGAACGTCGAGGTGATCCAGTGGGGCGGGCGCGGCTGGGGCAGCGCCAGCGGCCAGACCGGGTTCGACGCGCCCTTCGAGGGCGTGATCGCCGACCGGCAGATCTATGACGCGGCGCTGTCGTCCACCGACATCGCGACGCTGGCGGGATCGTCCAGCGCCACCAACAGCGCGCCGACCCCGACGGGCGACGCCGTGACCACCGACGAGGACACGCCGCTGGTCATCGACGTGGCCGACCTGCTGCTGAACGACAGCGACCCGGACGGCGACCCGCTGTCGATCACCGGCGTCGCAACGCAACCCACCAACGGCACCGCCGTCTACGACAACGGCACGGGCACGATCACCTACACCCCGGACGCCGACTTCAACGGCGCCGACAGCTTCACCGTGACCGTCGAGGACGGCGTCGGCGGCGTCGTGACCTCGGTGGTCGACGTCACCGTGGCGCCGGTCAACGACGCGCCGGTCGCCGTGGACGACCTCGAGAACGTGGTGGTCATGGGCGAAGCCGTCGTGATCGACGTGCTGGGCAACGACAGCGACCTCGACGGCCCCGACGCGCTGACCGTGACCATCGTCACCGATGGCGCGCTTGGCACGGTGGTGAACAACGGCGACGGCACCGTCACCTACACCTCGACCGGGACCGCGGGCGACGACAGCTTTACCTACACGATCAGCGACGGCGACCTGACGGCGACCGCGACGGTAGAGGTCAGCGTGCTGACCGAGGCCAATGTCGAGCCCGAGGCGGTGGCCGACGACTATTCCATTGCCGAAGACGGCGTGCTGACCGTGGCGGCGGCGGGCGTGCTGGCGAACGACACCGACGGCAACGGCGATCCGCTGTCGGCGAGCGTCGTCACCGACGTGACCGACGGGACGCTGGTGCTGAACGGCGACGGCTCGTTCACCTACACGCCGGACACCGACTTCAACGGCACCGACAGCTTCGTCTACCAGGTCAGCGATGGCCTCGGCGGCACCGACACCGCGACGGTGACGATCACCGTTGACCCCGAGGCCGACGACCCGGTCGCGGCGGACGACACGGCGGCGACCAGCCGCGACGTGCCGGTGGTGATCGACGTGCTGGCCAACGACGACGACGCCGACGGCGATCCGGTGACGGTGACCGGCATCGGCGCGGCGCCCAGCAACGGCGCGGCGGTGGTCAACGCGAACGGCACCATCACCTACACGCCCGACGCGGGCTTCTTCGGCACCGACACCTTCACCTACGCGGTCGAGGACGGCACCGGCGGCACCGACACGGCGACGGTCACGGTCACCGTCAGCGGCGTGCCGGACCCGGTCTATTCCGCCGCGGGCGCCACCGAGTTCAACGGCACTGCGGGCGGCGTTCTGGAGATCCCGCACAGTGCCATCTACGAGCTGCCCGAGGGCACCATCGCCTTCTCGTTCATCGCGGCGGACACCAACGGCGCGCAGGGCCTGTTCACCAAGGACGCCTCGGGCTACGTCGGCGGCGGCAACCACTTCGCGCTGTTCCTTGACGGCACCACGCTGCGCGCGCGGTTCCAGGACGGGTCGTCCGAGGTCTACATCAACCACGCCGGCATCGTCGCGGGCGAGGAATACGAGATCGCGGTGACCTTCGGGGCTGGCGGTTCGGCGCTGTGGGTCGATGGCGTCATGGTGGGCAGCAGCCCGCTGGTGATGGACTGGACCCAGAACGTCGAGGTGATCCAGTGGGGCGGGCGCGGCTGGGGCAGCGCCAGTGGCCAGACCGGGTTCGACGCGCCCTTCGAGGGCGTGATCGCCGACCGGCAGATCTATGACGCGGCGCTGTCGTCCACCGACATCGCGACGCTGGCGGGATCGTCCAGCGCCACCAACAGCGCGCCGACCCCGACGGGCGATGCGGTCACCACCGACGAGGACACGCCGCTGGTCATCGATGTGGCCGACCTGCTGCTGAACGACACCGACCCCGATGGCGACCCGCTGTCGATCACCGGCGTCGCAACCCAACCGGCGAACGGCACCGCCGTCTACGACAACGGCACGGGCACGATCACCTACACCCCGGACGCCGACTTCAACGGCGCCGACAGCTTCACCGTGACCGTCGAGGACGGCGTCGGCGGCGTCGTGACCTCGGTGGTCGACGTCACCGTGGCGCCGGTCAACGACGGGCCGGTCGCCGAGGACGACCTCGAGAACGTGGTGGTCATGGGCGAAGCCGTCGTGATCGACGTGCTGGGCAACGACAGCGACCTCGACGGCCCCGACGCGCTGACCGTGACCATCGTCACCGACGGCGCGCTTGGCACGGTGGTGAACAACGGCGACGGCACCGTCACCTACACCTCGACCGGGACCGCGGGCGACGACAGCTTTACCTACACGATCAGCGACGGCGACCTGACGGCGACCGCGACGGTAGAGGTCAGCGTGCTGACCGAAGCCAATGTCGCGCCCGAGGCGGTGGCCGACGACTATTCCATCGCCGAAGACGGCGTGCTGACCGTGGCGGCGGCGGGCGTGCTGGCGAACGACACCGACGGCAACGGCGATCCGTTGTCGGCGAGCGTCGTCACCGACGTGACCGACGGGACGCTGGTGCTGAACGGCGACGGCTCGTTCACCTACACGCCGGACACCGACTTCAACGGCACCGACAGCTTCGTCTACCAGGTCAGCGACGGCCTCGGCGGCACCGACACCGCGACGGTGACGATCACCGTCGACCCCGAGGCCGACGACCCGGTCGCGGCGGACGACACCGCGGCGACCAGCCGCGACGTGCCGGTGGTGATCGACGTGCTGGCCAACGACGACGACGCCGACGGCGATCCGGTGACGGTGACCGGCATCGGCGCGGCGCCCAGCAACGGCGCGGCGGTGGTCAACGCGAACGGCACCATCACCTACACGCCCGACGCGGGCTTCTTCGGCACCGACACCTTCACCTACGCGGTCGAGGACGGCACCGGCGGCACCGACACGGCGACGGTCACGGTCACCGTCAGCGGCGTGCCGGACCCGGTCTATTCCGCCGCGGGCGCCACCGAGTTCAACGGCACTGCGGGCGGCGTTCTGGAGATCCCGCACAGCGCCATCTACGAGCTGCCCGAGGGCACCATCGCCTTCTCGTTCATCGCGGCGGACACCAACGGCGCGCAGGGCCTGTTCACCAAGGACGCCTCGGGCTACGTCGGCGGCGGCAACCACTTCGCGCTGTTCCTTGACGGCACCACGCTGCGCGCGCGGTTCCAGGACGGGTCGTCCGAGGTCTACATCAACCACGCCGGCATCGTCGCGGGCGAGGAATACGAGATCGCGGTGACCTTCGGGGCTGGCGGTTCGGCGCTGTGGGTCGATGGCGTCATGGTGGGCAGCAGCCCGCTGGTGATGGACTGGACCCAGAACGTCGAGGTGATCCAGTGGGGCGGGCGCGGCTGGGGCAGCGCCAGCGGCCAGACCGGGTTCGACGCGCCCTTCGAAGGCGTGATCGCCGACCGGCAGATCTATGACACCGCATTGTCTTCGACGGATATCGCAACGCTCGCAGGGGTTTCCAGCGGCACGAATGCCGCGCCGACCCCGGTGGACGACGCCGTCACGACCGACGAAGATACGCCGCTGGTCATCGATGTGGCCGACCTGCTGCTGAACGACACCGACCCCGATGGCGATCTGCTGTCGGTCACAGGCGTCGCAACGCAACCCACCAACGGCACCGCCGTCTACGACAACGGCACGGGGACCATCACCTATACCCCGGTTACCGGCTTCGAGGGCACCGACACCTTCACCTACTCCGTCAGCGACGGCAGCACGACCTCCACCGCCACGGTCGAGGTCACGGTCATCCCGGCTCCGGGTCCGAGTTCTTCGGACTTCTCGGGCGCCGAGCTTGATCCGGCCTGGACCTTCGAGGGCCCGGTCGGCACATCGTCCGCGCTTCAGACCAACGCGACGGACGCCTTCCTGTCGCTGGTGACACCGGACGGCAACTTCGACATCTGGAACGAGAACAACGCCGCCCGCGCGATGCAGGAGATCGAGGACGAGGACTTCTCGGTCGAGACCCGGTTCCTGAGCACCCCGTCCGAGCGGTACCAGATGCAGGGTCTGCTGGTAGAGCAGGACGCGGACAACTGGCTGCGCTTCGACACGCACTGGAACGGCTCGCAGTTGATCGCCTTCGGGGCGGTCACGGTAGACGGCGTATCGTCGACGGCGTTCCAGGTCACGGTTCCGGGCGGCACCGCGCCGTATCTGCGCCTGACGCGGGCAGACGATCTCTGGACGCTGGAATACTCGCAGGATGGCTCTGCCTGGACCGTCGCGGGCAGCGTCGCGCATGTGCTGGAAGCCACGTCCTTCGGCGTTTTCGCGGGCAATACCGAGGATGCCAACGGGTTCACGGCGCAAGTCGACTATGTCGAGTTCGCTTCGGACCCGATCCTGAACGAGGATGGCGACTTCGTACCGCCGAGCGCCCCCGAGGCCACCGACGACGCGCTGGCGACCGAGCCCGATACCGCGCTTGTGTTCACCGCGGAGGATCTTCTGTCGAACGACACCGACCCGGACGGCGACACGCTGACCATCGAGTCCGTCGGCACCCCGTCCAACGGTGTGCTGATCGACAACCTGGACGGCACGTGGACCTATACGCCGGACAGCGGGTTCGAGGGGACGGACACGTTCACCTATGTCGTCAGCGACGGCACAGACACGGACACCGCGACGGTCACTGTCTCGGTGCGGCCGCCGTCGGGCTTCGATGCCTTCTCGGATGACTTCTCGGGCACGTCGCTGGATAATGGCTGGGAATTCAAGGGCATCACCGGCTCGGCCACGCTTGCGACCATCGACACCGATGCGGTCGTGCTGCTTGACTCGCCGCAGGGTATCGCGGTCTCGGCGTCCGACGTGATGACCACGCCGCGGCTGATGCAGGATGTGGCCGACGGCGACTTCCAGATCAGCGCGGGCTTCCTGAACGAGCCGGAGGAACTGTACCAGGAGCACGGGCTTCTGGTGGTGCAGGACGAAGGCAACTGGATCCGCTTCGACCTTGCCTATACCCACCTTGGCCTGACCCTGATCGTCGGCCTGATCGTGGACGGCTCGACCACCTATCCGCTGTTCGACGGCAACATCGCCGACGGAGAGGTCGCCGCCTTCCGCATCACGCGGACCGGGGACGACTTCGTCTTCGAGACAAGCTCTGACGGGACCAACTGGCAGCAGGCCTATGCCCTGACGCGCAGCATGACGGTCACCGAGGTCGGCGCCTTCGCCGGCACCGCGCCGTATCAGGGCAACGAGCCGCCGGGCTACACCGCGCAGCTCGATTATTTCGAGAACAGCGCGGACCCGATCATCAACGAGGACGGCGCGCTGAACGGCAACCGTGCGCCGGTGGCGGCGGATGACGACTTCCAGACCGATCCCGACACCGTGCTGGTGCTGTCCGAGAATGACCTGCTGGGCAACGACAGCGACCCGGATGACGATCTGCTGACCATCGACACTGTCGGCACGCCGACGAACGGCACGCTGGTCGACAACGGCAATGGCACGTGGACCTACACGCCCGATGGCGGGTTCGAGGGGGACGACAGCTTTACCTACACCGTCACCGATGGCGAGTTCTCGGACACGGCGACGGTTTCGATCTCGGTCGCGCTGCCGCCGGACGTGGTGTCCGACGATTTCTCGAGCGCGACGCTGGACCCGGCCTGGCGGAGCGAGGGGCCGGCCGGCACCTCTTCGGCGCTTGCGACCAACGCGACCGATGCGTTCCTGTCGCTGATCACGCCCGACGGCAACCATGACGTCTGGGGCACCAACAATTCGGCCCGCGTCATGCAGTCGATCCCGGACGAGGACTTTGCCGTCGAGGCAAGGTTCCTGTCGATGCCGTCCCAGCAGTACCAGATGCAGGGCTTCATCGTGGAGCAGGACGCGCAGAACTGGCTGCGGTTCGACGTTTATCACGATGGCAGCAGGCTTTATGCCTTCGGCGCTTCGACGGTGAACGGCGTTTCGTCGTCCGAGTTCCAGGTGACGGTGCCGGGCAACAGCGCGCCGTTCCTGCGGCTGGCGCGCGTGGGCGACCAGTGGACCTTCGAGTACTCGGCGGATGGCAGCAACTGGACCACGGGCGGCACGTTCTCGCACGGGCTGGAAGTGACCTCGGCCGGTGTCTTCGCGGGCAATGTCGGCGACGCGCAGGGCTTCACGGCGCATGTCGACTATGTCGAGTTCGACAGCGCGCCGCTGGTGGACGAGGATGCCGATTACGAGCCGGTGAACACCGCGCCCGAGGCGTCGGACGACACGTTCTATACCGAGCAGGACACCCCGCTTATCCTGTCGGCGGCGAGCCTGCTGGCGAATGACGACGACCTGAACGGCGACGATCTGTTCGTCGAGTCGATAGGCACCCCGTCGAATGGCGATCTGGTGGACAATGGCGACGGCACCTGGACCTATACGCCGGACACCGGCTTCCAGGGCACCGATACGTTCGTCTACACCGTCAGCGACGGCGACCTGACCGACACCGCGACGGTCGAGATCCTGACCTCCAGCGCCATCGACGTGTGGTACGGGTCGGAACAGACCTTTGGTGCCGTCGGCGAAACTCAGGTCTGGGTCAACATCCTCGGCACCGTCTACGGCGATGTCGCGTCGCTGAGCTATACGCTGAACGGCGGCACCGCGCGCGGGCTGGCGATTGGCGAAGATACCCGCCGTCTGCACGACGAGGGCGATTTCAACGTCGAGATCGCCTATTCCGAACTGGACGGGTCCGCCACGGACGACGTCGTGGCGATCACGGCGGTCATGACTTCGGGCGACGTGATCACCCGCAACGTGACCATCGACTACGAGTCCGGCAACGTCTGGAGCCCGAACTACAGCATCGACTGGCAATCCGCCGGGTCTTTGGAAGACGTGGTGCAGGTCGTGGACGGCACGTGGGAAATCGGCAGCCTCGGGGCGCGTCCGGTGGATCTTGGCTATGACCGTCTGCTGACCTTCGGCGACGAAAGCTGGGACAACTACCAACTGGCGATGACCGTCACGCCGCACGACCTGCTGAACCAGGACCCGCGCGGCCGCGACGGCGGCGCCTTCGGGATCGGCATGCTCTGGAACGGGCACACCGACGATCCGGTCGGGGGCTTCCAGCCGCATTCGGGTTGGGAACCGGGCGCGGCCTTCGTGTTCTCTGACACCGACGGCAACGGTGTCGCGACGCTGACCCTGCACCCGTCCGAGAACTTCTTCAGCACGCTCGGGTCGCAGAGCATCTCGATGGACGAGGACCTGACATACAACATCGTCATGCAGGTCGAGCAGGTGAACCTTTACGACCGCCTGTACAGCATCCGCGTGTGGGAAGAGGGCACCTCCGAACCCGCGGGCTGGACCCTGCAGGGCATCCAGACCTTCGGCATGGAATACGAGCCTGCGACCGGCAGCGTCTATCTGAACGCCCACTACAACGACGTGTCCTTCGGCGACATCACGGTGACCGAGATCACCGGCCGCGACATCGTCAAGGGAACCGATAGCGCGGACACGCTGATCGCGGTCGATACCGGCGACGCCAACCCCGGCTCGGGCGAGATCGATGTGTTCGTGGGCAGGGATGGCGGCGACACCTTCGTCTTCGGCGACTCCGGCGATGCCTATTATGGCACCGATGGCGACGACGACTATGGCTTCGTCTGGGACTTCGTGTCTGGCGAGGACCATGTCGAGCTTTGGGGCGCTGCCAGCGACTATGTACTGGTCGAGGATCAGGCAGGTCTGACCGCAGGCACCGCGATCTACCTGTCGGACGGCGGCTCGACCGAACTCGTCGGCCTGCTGAACGGCGTCTACGGTCTGGACCTCACCAGCGGCGACTTCATGTACACCGGCTCTGATCTGGTGACCTAAGCCACACCGCATCCGGGCCGGCGCTTTGCCGGCCCGCTTGCCCTGCTGGTTGCCGGACGCGCGGCGGTCAGATCACGTCCGTCACATTGTATCTGCGCGCCCGTTCGCAGACCTCTTCGGCGGCGGTGATCGTATCGGCCAAGCGGATCAGGTCGGCGCCCAGCAGAAGGTTGCGCGCTTCCAGCGGGGCGCGGATGGCGGGGTCGGGGATGTCCTCGAAATCGGCATTATGCGCGAGCGACAGGCAGCGGCGGTGCATCTCGATGCCGCAGACCGTCCACGCGTCGCGCCACAGGCCGGTCAGCACGGCGTCGCAGGCAGGGGCGCTGTCGTGGCCCTGATCCTCGAACAGAGCGGCGGGGTACAGGATGCCGGTGCGCTCGGTCGACCAGAGATGGCGGAACTCGGTTTCAAACGTCTCGCAGACCTCGGTGATCACGCCGAGGATCCAGTCCTGATAGGCGGACAGATCGTCGCCCCGGTGCGCGGGCTGGCTGAAATAAGCCATCAGGAAGTTGGCACACAGCATCCCGATATCGAAACCCAACGGCCCGTACTGAACGAACTCGGGGTCGATCACGCGGCTGTCGACGGCGGTCGACATGATCGAGCCAGAGTGCAGGTCGCCATGCACCATCGTCTCGGTGTTCGACACGAAACGCTGCAATGCCTGCTGCGCCTTCACCTTCAGCGCCACGTCGCCGCGCAGCCGGGCGATCACCGGCTCCAGCCCCGGTGTGTGGCTGTTCATCTCGGCGGCGTAATAGGGATCGGTGAAGACAAGCGCCTCGGTGATGGCCGGGATCTCGACGTTGCCGGCGAACAGCGCGACGTCGGCTTTCTTGTCGGGCGAGGCCATCGACAGTTCCGATCCGCGAAACGCGGTGCGGGCGCAGAAACGCCCCAGGAAGGCGGCCAGCCCCGCCACGCGCTCGCCCGCGATCAGCTTGCGGCGCAGGATCACGTGGGGCGAAAGGTACTCCATCACGATCAGCGCCTGATCCTTGTCGAAGTGATGGATCACCGGCACCGAGCCGGGGTCGCGGGCGGCCTGCCGCGTCAGGGCGTGGTACTCGTAGAAGGCGCGGTACAGGGGCAGGGGCCAGCTGTCGCCGACAAGACGGACGTAAGGAAGCGCCTGTTTCACGATCGCCTTGCCGCGCGGGCCGCTGACGATGAACACGAGGTTCAGATTGCCGTCGCCGACTTCCTCGACCTGCCAGTCACCCGCTCCGACCTGCGCCACCAGCGCCGCGACGCGTTCGAGGCGGGCGGGCAGGGTGTCGACGGTAAGTGCCTCGTAGACGGTGCCTTCGGTCATGCCTGTCTCCTTTGATGGCGGGGGCGGTCCGGGCGCGGGGCCATTGCCAGATGTGGTCGCGCTGCTACGCTGATCCCGTCCCGGCTTGCCGGGTCGGCGGCGCTTTGGGAGGAGAAACCGTTGATGCGAACACCGATCTGTCCTTTGCGGATGACGCCGGACGACACATCCAGGTCACACGGCTTGGCGGAGGCGCGGCGGTGAGCCCCGCGACCGGAGTGCCCGAGTACGAGGTCCACGCGATCCGCTACGGCCGGCACGATGACCGCCTGCTGCGCGAGAACTTCATCCCGCCGCTGAAGGAACCGGCGGACCTGCACGACGCCCCGATGCCGATGGACTTCTTCGTCTGGGTGTTGCGCGGTGGCGGACGGACCATCGTGGTGGACACCGGCTTTGACGCCCGCGAAAGCGCGGCGCGGGGCAGGGGCATCGTCTTTCCGGTCGAGGACGGGCTGACAGCGCTGGGGATCGCGCCCGACACGGTGCGCGACGTGATCATTACCCACATGCACTGGGACCACGCAGGCAACCACGACCTGTTCCCGAACGCCCGCTATCACCTGCAGGCCCGCGAGATGAGCTATTGCACCGGCCCCTGCATGTGCCACCCCATGCTGCGCAGCACGTTCACGGTCGACGATGTCACCGCGATGGTGCGGCGCGTGTTCGATGGCCGGGTGCAGTTCCACGACGGCACGTCCGAGGTCGCGCCCGGCGTCACGGTGCACCTTGTTGGCGGGCATTCGCAGGGCTTGCAGATCGTCCGCGTCTGGACGCGGCGGGGATGGGTGGTGCTGGCGTCCGATGCCAGCCACTACTACGCCAACATAGATCAGGGGCGTCCCTTTCCGATCGTGTCGAACGTGGCAGAGATGCTGGACGGGTTCGGGCTGATCCGGTCGCTGGCCGCGTCGGCGGATCACTATATTCCGGGACACGATCCGCTTGTGCTGCGCCGCTATGCGCCGTCGCTGTCCGCCGACATGCCGCATATCGTGCGTCTGGACGGGACTCCGTCCAAGTCCTGACGCCCCGCCCGGACGCCTGCGGTCGGCCACCGGCGCGCGGGTGGGGCGGCCCGCGCCGCGCGGCGGGCGATCAAAGCCCCTCGGCAACCCGCGCCAGCGCCAGCATTCCGGGGTCGTCCAGCCCCTTGCTGCGCTCTCCGAACATGCGCGCCCGGCCGACGCGGTTTTCCTGCGGGCGGAAGGTGTCCAGCGCCTGCGTGATCGCGTCGCGCGCCGCGGCAAGCAGCGTCGCGGGGTCCTCCTTGCCTTCCGTCGCCTGCGCCACGGCGTCCAGCGCATCCAGAACCGTCTTGTCGCCCAGGTCCGCCTTGCCGCGCGTCATCATCGCATCGCGGGCGGCGGCGACCAGCGCCGGGATCTCGGCGAAGGGAACCTCGGTCCGCCCCTTGCTGGCCTTCGCGGCAGCCATGAAAGCGGTGGCGGTCAACGTGCCGTAAGAGGACGACGAGACCTTCTGAAACGCCTTGGCGCAGTCCAGAAACGCCATCCCCACATCGTCTGGCAAGCCATCGGCGGCAGAGGCGATCTCTGCCCAGCCCTTCGACACCGTGATCCCAAGATCGCCGTCCCCAAGCTGGCCGTCGGCGGCGTTCAACTCGTCGGCCACGCCCTGCACATGCGCCGCGATCTTCGTGGCGGCGGCGCGCAGGTCGTCGGTGGTGAAGCCGGCCACGTCAGACCCGCCAGAAGGCGCAGTCGCAGGGCGCCATGAGCAGCGCCTCTAGCTCGTCGTCGAGATGGCAGACGGTGATCGTCGCGCCGGTCATCTCCATCGAGGTGGCATAGCGGCCGACCAGCGGCATCACCACCGTCGCGCCCGCGTCTTTCAGGATCGCGGCGGCGCGGCGGTACATGATGTACAGCTCTTCGGGCGGTGTGGCGCCCAGCGAGTTGACCATGATCGACAGGCGGCCGTTCAACGCGCGGTCCTCGGCCAGCTTGGCCATCATCTCGTCCACGATGGCGTCGGCGGGCTTGATCCCGGACTTGTAGATGCCGGGCTCGCCATGGATGCCCATGCCCATCTCCATCTGCCCGTCGGGAATGTCGAAGGTCGGGCGGCCCGCCTGCGGCACGGTGCAGGGAGTCAGCGCCATGCCGATGGAATGGCAGGCGTCGGCGGCCTTCTGGGCGACGCGGGTGACCTCTTCGAGATCGGCCATCTCCTCGGCCCGCGCACCGGCCATCTTGAACGCGTAGACCATGCCGCCGGTGCCGCGCCGCTTTTGCCGCTCTGCGAAGGGAGCGGACACAACGTCGTCCGCCAGCAGCACGGTGGTCGAGGCGATGTCCTCGAACTCCAGCATCTCGCCCGCCATGTCGAAATTCATGACGTCGCCGCCATAGTTTCCGTACAGCCGCAGCACCCCCGCGCCGCCGTGGGCCTGCCGCATGGCTTCGGCCATCTGGTCCGACGACGGCGAGGCGAACACGTCGCCGATGGCGCAGGCATCCAGCAGGCCCTTGCCGACATAGCCGGTGAAGACGGGCAGATGCCCCGAGCCGCCGCCGGTGACGATGCCGACCTTGCCCTCGGTCGCGCCGCCCGCGCGGGCGATGACGCGCCGTTCGGGCTGGGCGTAGTACTCGGGATGCGCAAGGCACAGGCCCTCCAGCATCTCGTCGACATAGTCGGCTGGCGCATTGAGGATCTTCTTCATCATTGTGGCTTCTCCCGCTAACCCGCCGATTCCTTGAGGCGCTGCGCGTAGACGTTGATGACAAGGGCGGCGAGAAGGATCAGGCCGCGGATCAGGATCTTCAGGAAGCTGTCGATCTGGATCAGGTCGAGCCCGTTGTTCAGCACGCCCAGCACCAACAGGCCGACCACCGTGTTGCCGATGCCGCCGCGCCCGCCGAACAGGCTGGTGCCGCCCAGCACCACCGCCGCGATTGCCGTCAGCAGGAAGTCGTTGAACCCGTTCTGCTGCGCCGAGCCGAAATAGGCGACGCCGATCATGCCCGCGATGCCGGAACAGACCGCCGAGATGATCATGACCGAGGCGATGATCAGCCGCACGTTCACGCCGGAATATTCCGCCGCCTCGCGGTTGCCGCCGACCATGTACACGTAGCGCCCGAAGCGGGTGTATTTCAGCACGATATGGGCGACGAGCAGGAACAGGATACAGACGATGATCGAATACCTTAGCCCGAACAATCGCCCGGACCCGATCAGCGTGATGAACTCTGGGAAGTTATAGGCGATCTGCCCGCGCACCAGCACCGCCGAGATTCCGTCGGCGATCTGCATCATCGCCAGCGTCATGATGAACGAGGGGATGCCGATCACGGTGACCCCGAACGCGGTGACCGAGCCAAGACCGAAGGCCGCCAGCAGCGTCAAGATGATCGCGAGGATCCCGTACATCGGCCACGTGTTGATGTTCACGTACTCGGGCTGAAGCGTGAAATAGGCGACCGTGATCCCGATCGCGTTGGCAATGGCCGCGACCGACAGGTCTATCTCGGCGGTCAGGATCACGAAGGTCAGCCCGACCGCGATGATCCCGGTGATTGACGAGTTCGACAGGATATTCAGCGCGTTATCCAGCGTGAAGAACACCGGGCTTTGCACCGAGAAGAACACGATCAGGATAAGAAGCGTGAAGACCGGAGCGATGTTGCGCATCTGCTCGGCCAGAAATCTGCGCAGGCCGCCGCCTGCATTGGTTTGGGTTGTGTCTGCCATGCCTGTCCCTGTTGCCCGTCCGCCCTAGGCGGCCGACAGCAAATCTGCCTTTTCCAAATGTCCTGTGGTGAATTCCCGCGCGACGCGGCCCTTCTTCATGACGGTGACGCGGTCGGCGAGCGTCAGGATCGTCTCGGGCTCGGTCGACAGCACGAGGATCGCAACGCCCTTGTCGCGCAGCGATTTCACGATCCGGATCACATCCTCTTTCGCGCCCACATCCATGCCCCGCGTCGGTTCCACGAGGATCAGCGCCTTGGGCAGGTGGGTCAGCCACTTGGCCAGAGCCACTTTCTGCTGGTTGCCGCCCGACAGGTTGCCAAGCGCGATGTCGGTGCGGGGCGGGCGGATCTGAAGATCCTCGATATGGCTCTTTGCGATCCGCCTTTCGGCATTCGGGCGCAGCATGATCCGGTTGATCCGGTCGAGGATCGAGATCGAGACGTTCTTGAACACCGGTTCGGTCCGGAACAGCATCATGCCCCGGTTTTCGGGCACATAGGCCACGCCGGCGCGACGCGCGGCGGCGGTGGACCGGAACCGGACCGGCTTGCCGTCAAGGATCGTGGTGCCGCCGCGGAGGTTGCCTTTGCCGAACAGCGCCCGCGACAGCTCGATCTGACCGCAGCCCATGAAGCCGTAGACGCCGTGAATCTCGTTTTGACGCATTGCCAGAGAAACGTCCGCCAACCCCTTGCCATCGCTGAGGTTCTGCACCTCCAGCACCACCGGCTTGGCGTCGTCTCCTTCCAGTTCGGCCTCTTCGCCCATGGTCATCTCGGCAGAGCCGCGCCCGATCATCTGGCTGATGATCTCGTCCTTCGTCAGCGCGGCGGCCGGAGACGTCGTTACCCGTTCGCCGTTTCGGAACACGGTCACGCGGTCCGAGATTTCCAGCACGTCGTCGAGGAAGTGCGAAATGAAGATCAGGCTGCGGCCCTGTTGCCGAAGCTGGCGCAGAACGCCGAACAGGCGCTCGACTTCGGGCGGGGACAGGGCCGAGGTCGGCTCGTCGAGGATGATGATCTTCGCACCCGAGAACAGCACGCGGGACAGTTCGACCAGCTGCTGCAGACCGACCGGCAGGGCGCCCATCCGGGTGGTCGGGTCGATGTCCAGTCCAAGGCTGGCGATCTGCGTCCGAGCGGTGCGGTTCATCTTGCGCCAGTCGATCAGACCGCCCGCCATGACCGGCTGATGGCCAAGGAACACGTTCTCGGCCACGGTCAGGTCGGGCACCACCGACAGTTCCTGATGCACCATGCCGATGCCGGCATCCAGCGCCTCGCGCGCCGAGCGGAAATGGACGGGCTTGCCGCCCACGAACATCTCGCCCTCGAAATCCGCGTGAACCCCGGCGATGATCTTCATCATCGTCGACTTGCCCGCGCCGTTCTCTCCGACGAGGCCGTGAACCTCGCCTTCGAGGATCGAGAAATCCACGTTGCGCAGGGCGGCGACGCCGCCAAACCGCTTGGTGACCGCGCGCATCTCCAGAAGCGGCGGCGCGTTCTCAGACGGGAGGGCCGAAGCCCTCCCGCCGGAAAGGTACAGACTGTCTTCCGCCACGATCTTAGATCAGGAAGTTCTTCTGCAGCCACAGATGGCCCGCGGCGGTGTCCTGCGTGATGACCGGGCCATCCGCCCAGATGTAGGACGGGATGTCCGTGCCGGACTTCTCGCCACCGACGGCCGCCGCCACGCCCGCAGCCACGGCCCAGCCGTGGATACGGCAGGACGGGTTGCGCACGGTCGCGACCAGAGTGCCGTCGAGAACGGCGTTCACAGCGGGCGGCATGGCGTCGATGCCCGACAGCTTGATGCCCTCGCGTCCCTTCGCCTTGATGACGTTGTTGGCGGCCAGCGCCATGTCATCGTTGTGGAAGAAGCCTGCCTTCAGGTCCGGGAACTTGGTCAGCAGCGAGTCCCAGATCCGCGCCACCTTGGTCACGTCCCAGTCGGCCGGCTGTTCGTCGACCAGCTCGATGTTGGGGTAATTGGCAAGGATCTGCTTGAAGCCCTTGGCGCGGCCCTGCGCGCCGGTGTGCCCCAGGGCGCCCTGCGTCATGACCACCTGACCCTCGCCGCCGATCGAGTCGAACAGCGCCTGCGCGGTGACCGAACCCATGAACACGTTGTCCGGTGCGATGAAGGTGTGCAGCGCAAGCTGTCCTTCGGGCGCCATCATCGTGTCCATCGCGATGATGGGCGTGCCCGCGTCGATCATCTTGCTGACGGGGTCGTTCAGCGTCCCGATCCCGAAGGTCTGGATCGCCACGATGTCCCATTGCTGGGCCGCCATGTTGTCGATCGTCGCGCGTTGCTTGGTTGCCGACAACTCGCCGTCGAACCACGTGACCTCGACGTTCATGAGCTTGCCCCAGGCCTCGGCGGCCTGCTTGCCCTGTGCGCACCACGTGGCCTGAAGGCCCGCGTTGCTCATCCCGGCCTTGAGGGGCGATCCGGCGGCCATGAGTTCCTGCGCCATCGCCGGGTCAAATCCCGCCGTTGCAAGAAGCGCTCCCGCGACCGTGGTCGCTCCCAATGTCTTCAGCACATCCCTGCGAGAAGACACAACTTCACTAAGCTTTTCCAATTCGTCCGACATGCTTTTCCTCCCAAAAACAGCCGGCTCGGCGGATTTATTCAGTAATTTTTCGTCTATTCAGCTCCGCCTGATATGCCAGCGCGATTGATTAAATCTTTGGCTCTTTTTAAAGTCAACAACGTTAACGAGTACTACCATTGCGTAAGTTTCGCATCGCGGGCCAAGTGCTTTTGACCATTGGGAAAACCGTCTTTGCTCAGAGTCTGGGCACATTCGGCGGGTTCTGCGCCTCGGGGGCGTCCGGCGGACCGGTCCAACCTAGCCTTTCAGGTCTTCCGCCAGCATCTCGACGAAACGTTCCGCACTGTGGGACAGGCTGTGCTTGCGCCGTTTGACCAGCCCGGCGGCGCGCCGGATCACAGGGTCGACCAGCGGGACGACCTGTACGCCGGGCGCGGGCTGCGCATGCGCCAGCCTCGCGGGCAGAACAGCAAGCCCGATCCCGCACGAGGACATCCACGCCGCGCTGCCAAGAAAGCCGACCTCGGCCACCACGTTGGGCCGGATGCTGAGCCGCGCCAGCGTTGTCTCGACCATGCCGCGCACCCCGTAGTCGCGCCGCGACAGGATCAGCGGCTCGGACGCAAGTTCCTTCCAGCCAACGGCCTCGCGGGATGCGAAAGGGTGCTCTTCCGAGCAGATGATGCACAACGGGTCGAAGTGCAGGCTTTCCCAGTCCAGCGCGGACTGGTCGGCAGGTTCGGTGCCGATGCCGAAATCCGCGCGTTGTTCCAGGATGTTGGAATAGAACTGGTCGGGCGCGCAGTCGTCCATGACAAGGCTCACGGCGGGGTAGGCGGCGCGGAACCGCCGCACCGTCTCGGGCAGCAGCGTCAGCCCCGTCGCGGGCGTCGCCGTCAGCCGGATGCGCCCGCGTTCAAGATCGCGCAGGCCACGGATCGTCTCTTCCAGCGTGGACAGGTCGCCGAGGATGCGTTCGACCAGTCCGATGACGCTTTCCCCGGCCTCGGATGGCGACAGGGACCGCGTTGTGCGGTCGAACAGGGTCGCGCCAAGCGCCGTCTCGGCCTGCCGGATCAACACGCTGGCGGCGGACTGGGTGATGTTCAGCGTATCCGCCGCCGCCGAGACCTGCCCGGTGCGGTAGACCTGCTGGATGGCGCGAAGCTGTTTGAGAGTGAGACTGGAAACCGGCATCGCACATTCATTTAATTAATTCATGAATACCTTATAAAAATTCAGTTTTGTTATCAAGGGCGTCGGTCTAGCCTTGCTCAAGTTCCGCCGGCCCGGTGACCGCCGGAGGGGGGACGCAGGGAGGAATGACATGCAATCTATTTTCAAGGGAATTGCCGCTGCGGCGGCAATTGTCGCGGCCACTGGCTTCGTGAGCGGCGACGCGGCGGCGCAAGGCCGCGTGACCATCGGCACCAACCCGCAAGGCTCGCTGTACTACACCATCGGCAGCGGCATCGCCGCCGCCTTGCAGGACGCCTTGCAGCGTCCGGTGACGGTGCAGCCCTTTACGGGCTCGTCCGTTTATCTTCCGCTGATCTCGGCGGGCGAGGTGACGGTGGGCCTGAACTCGGCCATCGACGCGGGCGCTTGGTACACCGGCGAGACCTCGGGCGAGGCGCTGTCGGACCTGCGCGTTCTGGCGCGGCTCTGGCCGCTACGGCAGGCCTATATCACCCGTGCCAATGACGGGATGACCGAGGTCGGCGATCTTGCCGGCAAGCGGACCGTGGTGGACATGACGGCCCTGACCGGGGTCACCGCCGTGAACAAGGCGACGCTCATGGCCGGCGGGCTGGCGCTTGAGGACGTCGTCGCGGTCGAGGTTTCGGGCC
Organism: Maritimibacter sp.; assembly: GCA_017792445.1. Lineage (GTDB taxonomy): Bacteria > Pseudomonadota > Alphaproteobacteria > Rhodobacterales > Rhodobacteraceae > Psychromarinibacter. Next base: position 4,374,500 of record CP051232.1, on the reverse strand, counting down.
TTGCCGCCGGTCTCGACGCGCTGGTCGAGGGCTCTGTGGACGCCACCGCCGCCGCCATCGGCATCCCGCTGACGCAGCAGGCCAACGCCACCATTCCGGGCGGCATCCGCTATCTCAGCCTGACCGGCGAGAACGCGACGACCGCCTTCTTCGACGAGAACCTGCCGGGCGTTTACCCGCTGGAAGTCGGCCCGAACCCGGCGATGCCCGAGATCACCGAGCCGGTGGTCATTTCGGCCTACGACATCTTCCTGACGACCAGCGCCTCGCTGTCCGACGAGGAGGCGACCGCCATCCTCACCGCGCTGTACGACGCCTTCCCGCAACTGCGCGAGGACTATCCTCCACTGCGCGGCGGCGCTCAGGACGACATGGGCAACGCCAGCAACACCGTGCCGTATCACCCGGCCGCCATCGCCTTCTTCAAGGAGAAGGGCCTGTGGTCGGACGAGAACGACACGCGGGAAGCCACCTTTACCGAGTGACCCACGACGGCAGCCGGGACCGCCCCGGCTGCCGGTCAGACGTGCCCCCCGAAACGCGATGACCGGTGCCGCCGGACCGTCGGCGCACACCTATCCCGGAGACCCGAATGCGCGCAGTCGCCGCCCTATTGGCCGCCAGCCTTCCCCTGCTTGGCATCGCCTGGACGTTCAACCTTCCCGAGGTTTTCGGACAGGTCTACATCACCGAGCAGTACCTTGCGGTGATCCTTGGCCTGACCATCCTCGCCGCGCTGCTGCTCAAGCCGCAGCCGCCGGTGCCGGTGGCCATGGACGTCGCGCTGGGGCTTGCGGCGATGGCCGGCTGGTGGTGGCTGTCGCTGAACTATCAGGACTGGCTGCTCGACCCGATCAACCGCGGCCCCGAGAAATGGGTACCCGCCGTCCTTGGCATTCTCGGCCTGCTGGAAGCCACGCGGCGCCATTGCGGGCTGGTGCTGACCCTGCTGGGCGCGGGCTTCATGCTGTACGGCTTCATCGGCCACCTTGCGCCGGGGATCTTCGAGGCCGCGTATCTCACGCCGCCGCGTTACCTGCTGTACGTCTACAACGACTCGAACGGCGTGCCGGGGCTGGTGCTGGGCGTGGGCGCCACGCAGATCCTTGGCTTCATCGTGTTCGGCGCGGTGCTGACCGCGGTGGGCGGATCGGCCGCGATGACCGACCTTGCGATGGCCGCGATGGGCCACCGGCGGGGCGGACCGGCGAAGGTCGCGATCCTTGCCTCTTCGCTGTTCGGCACGCTGTCGGGCTCGACCGTCGCCAACGTCATGTCCACCGGGGTCGTCACCATCCCGATGATGAAGAAAAGCGGCTGGCCCGCGCGCCACGCCGCCGCAATCGAGGCGGTGGCCTCGAACGGCGGGCAGATCGCGCCGCCGGTGATGGGGGCCACCGCCTTCATCATCGCCGAGTTCCTGCAGATCTCTTATGCCGAGGTCGTCGTCGCCGCGCTGCTGCCGGCCGCGTTCTACTATGTTCTGCTGTACCGGCAGGTGGACAGCTACGCCGCCGCCAACGGCCTTGTGGGCGAGCCGCGCGAGTCGCTGCCGAAGATCGGGGCCGCCCTGAAAGGCAGCGCGCCGCTTGTCCTGCCGCTGGGCGTGCTGATGTATTTCCTGTTCTGGCTGGGCTACGCGCCGGGCAAGTCCGCGCTGTACGCCTCGCTTGGCGCGCTGGCTCTGTACCTGCTGACCGGGCGCAAGGCGCTGTCGGGCGCAAGGCAGCTGCCCGCGATCCTTGTGCAGGCGGGCGAGACGCTGGTGCCGATCCTGCTGGTCTGCGCCGTCGCCGGGATCATCATCGGCACGATCAACGTCACCGGGCTGGGCTTTGCCCTGACCCTTGCGCTTGGCAAGATCGCGGAACTGGGCGGCAGCCTGCCGCTTCTGGCGACGACGGCTGTGATCGCCATCGTGCTGGGCGTGGGCATGCCGACCTCGGGCGTCTACGTGGTGGTCGCGGTGCTGCTGGCCCCGGCGCTGGTGCGGCACGGGGTCGACATCACCTCGGCGCACCTGTTCATCCTGTATTTCGGCCTGCTGTCCATGCTGACGCCGCCTGTCGCCATCGCCAGCTATGCCGCCGCCTCGATCGCCAAAAGCGATATGTGGCAGACCGGCGTGACCGGCGTGCGGCTGGCCTTCGTGGCCTACATCTTGCCCTTCGTCTTCGCCTTCAACCCGGCGCTGCTGATGGATGGCGCGTGGCTTGAGATCGCCGTGTCCTGCGTGACCGTCTACGCGGGCGGGCACGTGCTGGCCGAGGTTCTGGCCCGCAAGACCGCCTTCGGCGGCGGGGCGGGACGGCTTCTGGCGGCGGCGGGTGGTCTTGTGCTGTTCTGCGCCACCGCCTTCGTGCCGCCGTCGCATCCGGTCGCGATGGTCGCCGCGGCTGCGGGGATCGCCCTGCTTGTCCTCTTTGCCTGGCTGGCGCGCCGCGCGCCCGCCAGCCCCGATCTTTCCCGAAAAACTCTGCAGAATGGAGCCTCCGATGCCCGCACATAACCCCAATCCGCCGTACAAGCGCATCGCGACGGAAGAGGCCTGGCTGCCGCAGGAGATCATGGATCTCTACCGCGCCGAGATCCGGGACAAGACCATCAACGAAAAAGGTTTCCAGACGCTCTGGGGCTTCTTCGCGGGAGACAACGACATCGCGCGGGCGCACAACCGGCGCATCGTGGACCTTGGCGAGGACCGGCTGGCCGACATGGACCGCGCCGGCATCGACATCGCGGTGCTGTCATTGTCGTCCCCCGGCGTGCAACTGTTCGACCCGGCGACCGCGACCAGCCTGTCGATCAGCGCGAACGACGAACTGGCGGAAGGGATCGCGAAACATCCCGACCGCTATGTCGGTCTCGCCGCCTTCTCGCCGCTGGACCCCGAGGGCGGGGCGAAGGAACTGGAGCGCGGCGTGACCAAGCTGGGTCTGCGCGGCGGCATCCTGAACTCGCACACGCTTGGCACATACATGGATGACGAGAAATACTGGGCCGTGTTCGAGGCCGCAGAGGCGCTTGGCGTGCCGATCTACCTGCACCCGAACACGCCGTCGCCGCAGATGCTGGAGCCGTTCCTGTCGCGCGGACTGGATGCCGCCGTCTACGGCTTTGCCTGCGAGACCGGCCTGCATGCGCTGCGCCTGATCGTGTCGGGCCTGTTCGACCGCTTCCCCAAGCTGCAGATCGTTCTGGGCCACACCGGCGAGGCGCTGCCGTTCTGGCTGTACCGGATCGACTTCATGCACACCCGCATCTCGAATTCCAACCGCTGTCCGGGCGCGCAGCCACTGAAGCGCAAAGCGTCGGACTATCTGCGCGAGAACTTCTATTACACCTCGTCCGGCGTCGGCGATCCAAAGCCGATCATGTACGTACAGGACGTCATCGGCGCCGACCGGGTGATGTACGCGATGGACTACCCGTGGCAGTACGTGGTCGAGGAAACCGCCTATCTCGACGCGATGCCGGTCGCCCCGGAGGTGCTGAAAGCTTTCTACGAGGACAACGCCCGCAAGGTGTTCGGCATCAAATGACGGATCTGTCGGCAGATGTCGTCATCGTCGGCGCGGGCCCGGTGGGCCTGACGCTGGCGATGGAGCTGGACCGGCGCGGCGTGTCGTCGTTGATCGTCGAGAAGCGCCGGGCCGGAGAGCCGCCGAACGTGAAGTGCAACCACGTCGCGGCGCGGTCGATGGAGATATTCCGTGGCCTCGGCATCGCCGACCGGATCCGCGCGCAAGGCTTGCCCGAGGACTATCCGCACAGCGTCAGCTACCGCACGACGGTCACAGGGCGCGAGATAACCTGTATCCCGATCCCCTCGACCGCCGGGCGCAGGCGCGGCGATCCGGGGCCGGACACCGACTGGCCGACGCCCGAGCCGCCGCACCGGATCAACCAGATCTTCCTCGAACCGATCCTGTTCGCCTGCGCATTGGAACGTCCCGGCATCCGCATCGTCAACGAGGCCGAGGTGACGGGCTTTGCCGACCACGGCGCCAGCGTCGCCGTCTCGGTCGCCTGCGCGGATGGCACGACGCTTGCCGCGCGGGGGCGCTACCTTGTCGGCTGCGATGGCGGACGGTCGCAGGTGCGCAAGGACATCGGCGCCACGCTGGACGGCGATGCGGTGGTGCAGCGGGTGCAGTCCACCTATATCCGTGCGCCCGGCCTGATCGAGCGGATGCAGGTGCCTCCGGTCTGGGGCATGTTCGCCTACAACCCAGTGCGGGCCGGCGTCGTCTATTCCATCGACGGGCGCGAGACATGGCTGCTGCACAACTATCTCAAGGACGACGAGGCCGATTTCGACAGCGTCGACCGGGACTGGGCGATCCGGCAGATCCTTGGTGTGGATGAGACGTTCGAGTACGAGGTGCTGTCGAAAGAGGACTGGTTCGGTCGCCGCCTTGTCGCCGACCGTCTGCGCCGCGGCAATGTGTTCATCTGCGGAGACGCGGCGCATCTTTGGGTGCCTTACGCGGGCTACGGGATGAACGCGGGGATCGCGGATGCCCATAACCTTGCGATGCACATGGGCGGCGTCTTCGCGGGCTGGGCCGGGGAACCGGCGCTGGATGCGCACGAGGCCGAGCGTTTGCCGATCACCGAACAGGTCTCGCACTTCGCGATGAACCACGCGCACGAGATGGCGCGGAAGCGCAAGGCGGTGCCGCCCGAGATCGACGCGGACACGCCCGAAGGGGACGCCGCCCGCGCGCGGGTCGGGCGCGAGTTGTATGACCTCAATGTCCAGCAATACTGCTGCGCGGGGCTGAACTTCGGCTACTACTACGAAGGCTCGCCCCTCATCTCCGGGGACGGCACGCCGCCGCCCTATGGTATGGGCAGCTTCACCGCCTCGACCGTTCCGGGCGCGCGGCTGCCGAACATACAGATGGCGGACGGACGGTGGCTGTACGATGTGCAGGGCGCGGGTTTCGCGCTGGTGCGGACGGACCGCGCGGTGGATGCGCAGCCGCTGGCCGCTGCCGCCCGCGCCGCCGGTCTGCCGCTGGTGGTGATCGACCTGGCTGACGCGCCGGAGCCTTTCACCGAGGCGCTGGTGCTGGCCCGACCCGACAACCACATCGCTTGGCGCGGTGACACATTGCCCCGCGATCCAGCGGGGCTGATCGACCTCGTGCGCGGGGCAAGCCTGAAGGTGGCCGCGGAATGATCGTCGATACCCACACCCACATGGTGACCGAGGACTACCTTGCGATGCTGCGCCGCGAGGGCGGGCCGAAGTATACCTTCCGCACGCTGCCGGGCGGCGGCGAAGTGATCGACAAGGACGGCGTGCCGTTCTTCACGCTGCTGCCGCCGATGTGGGATTTCGACAAGCGGATCAGCGACATGGACGCCGCTGGTGTCGACATGGCCGTGATCTCGCTGACGTCTCCCAACGCGATCTTCGCCGACCGGGATCTCAGCCGCCGGGCCGCGCGCCTGATGAACGACGCCTTCGCCGAGGCGCAGACGGCCTATCCCGATCGCCTGCGCTGGTTCGCGGCGCTGCCGTGGACCGATCCGGCGGCGGCGGTCGAGGAACTGGCCCGCGCGGTCGCGATGGGCGCCTCTGGCGTGATCGCGGTGGCGACGGTCGATGGCGCTCCGCTCACCGATCCGGCCTATGCGCCGATCTGGCAGGCCATCGATGCTGCGGGCCTGCCGGTGTTCCTGCACCCCTCGGTTCCGCCGGGAGAGGCGGCGCTGGGGCTGGCCGAGTACAACCTGTCACCGCCCATCGGCTTCGTGTTCGACACCACGCTTGCGATCAGCCGGATGCTGTATGACGGGTTTTTCGAACGCTACCCGAACATCCGCATGATCCTTGCCCATGGCGGCGGGGCGTTGCCGTTCCTGATCGGGCGGCTCGACGTCTGTCACGAGAACATCCCGGCCTGCCGCGCCGGGACGCCGCATCTGCCGTCCGAGTTCCTCGACCGCCTTTATCTTGACGGGGTCGTGTTCACCGGCGGCGCGCTGGACCTGTGTATCGAGACGGTGGGGGCCGGGCGGATGCTGTTCGGCTCGGACTATCCGCACAACATCGGCGACATGGCCGGGCGGTTGAAGCTGCTGGACAGCCGCAAGGTGCCGCACCGGGCGAATGCGGAGAAGCTGTTCGGGCTTTGATCCGCCCGGACGCAGAACGGCATCGGGGCTGTTCGCGAAAGGTGGCCCGCCTGTGCGCTGACGCCGCTATTGCGACCTTGTCGCCCGGCGGGCGAGGTCGTATCTCGGGCAGGTATCCCCGGAGGCATCCATGTACACAGGCATCGTTCAGGCCGTAAGGCCGGTATCCGCAGTCACGCCCTATCCGGGCGGCAACACCTATCGCATCGGCTTCACGCCCCGGCTTCTGGACGGGCTTGAGCTTGGCGCCAGCGTCTCGATCGAGGGCGTGTGCATGTCGGTCACCGGCATCGACGGCGAGGGGGTGACCTTCGACGCGATGGACGCGACGCTGGACCGGACGAACCTTGGCGACATCGCGGGGCGGGGCGTGGTCAACGTCGAGCGCTCTGCCAAGCCGAACGAGGAAAACGGCGGCCACGACATCGCGGGCCATATCGCGACCACCGCCGAGATCGTCGAGATCGTCACCGACGCGCCGCAGTCCTTCATCCGGTTCCGGGTGGCGCCCGAGTGGTCCAAGTACATCTTCCCGCGCGGGTTCCTGGCCGTGAACGGGTGCAGCCTGACGGTGGCCGAGAAGCAGGCCGGCGGCGAGGCGGGCGACGTGTTCCAGATCAACCTGATCCCCGACACGGTGGAACGGACGACCTTCTCGCTCTATCGGCCGGGCGACCGGCTGAACATCGAGGTGGACCACCAGACGATGGTGATGGTCGACACCATCGAACAGACCATGGGCGCGCTGCTGCCGCGTTTGCTGGCGGAACACCTGTCGAAGGCCTGACCTTCGCCATCGAACGTAAAAAGGCCCGGACGTCGATCCGGGCCTTTTGTGGTTGGTGCGGGTGCGATCAGCGGGCGTACAGCCTGTCGACGCGGAAGATCTTGTTCAGCACCGCCAGCGCGACCAGCGTGATCACCATGGTCAGTGCCGACACCGCGTGGACCGTCGGCTCCAGCATGAAACTGGCGTCGGCGTAGATGCGGACGGGCAGGGTGGTCATTCGCGCGGTGGTCAGGAAGCCGGTCACCGTGACCTCGCCGAAGCTCGACAGGAACGCCATGATCGAAGCTGCCGCCAGACCCGGCGCGAGGCCCGGCAGGATGATCCGGAAGAACCGCACCACCCCGTTCGCCCCCAGCGAGGCCGCGGCCTCTTCCTGACTGCGGTCAAGCTGCTGGACCGAGGCCACCAGCAGGCTGATACAGAACGGGATGACCAGCACGACATGGACCGCTAGCAGTCCAAGGAACGGCGGCAGGATGATGAAGATGCTAAGCAGTTTCAGCATGCCCACCCCGATCGCCACGCCCGGCAGCGACAGCGGCAGCGCCCAGAACACGGCCAGCATGGTCAGCCCCGGAAAGCGGAACCGGCTAAGCGCGAAGGCCGCCGGGATCGACAGCGCCAGCGCGATGACCGTGGCGGACACCGCCAGCTTGACCGAGTTCAGGAAGGCGTCGGTGTAGTTGCCGTTCGTCAGGACGATCTCGTACCATTTCGTCGTGAACCCCCGGAACCGCGCGGACGAGGCCTGCGGCACGTCGTTGAAGCTTTGGACGACCACCAGATACAGCGGCATCAGCAGCAGGCCGATCGCGGCCATCAGCAGGATCCAGTAGATCACCGGCCCCAGAATTTCCTGCGCGCGCATCAGCGGTGCCGGTATCGCGGGCAGGGTCGCATTCGGGCGGCCGCTGTTCCGGGCGGTGTTCATCCACGGCATCAGGTATTTGAACACAAGGATGACCAGTGCCGAGAACGCAAGGCTTGCGACCGTCATCACCAGCGTCAGCGCCGCCGCGGTGGGGAAGTTCAGGTTCACGATGGCCTCGCGGTAGACCAGAAGCCCCGAGGTCAGCACCCGTCCGCCGCCAAGGATGGTGGCCGAGACATAGGCGGTCGAGGCCATCAGGAACACGATGATGATACCCGCGCGCAGGCCGGGCAGGGCCATCGGGAAGCGCACGGTCCAGAACACCATCGAGGGCGAGGCGCCAAGGCTTTCGGCGGCTTCCTTCACACGCGGATTGGTGCCCTGCAAAACGTCATACAGGGCCAGCACGACGAAGGGCATGAACACCTGCGCCAGCGCGACCATCACCGCGAAGTGGTTGTACAGCATGTTGCGGAACGGGCCGATGCCGACGAAGCCCAAAATGCTGTTCAGGATCCCGTCGGGCGACAGAAGCAGCACGATCCCCAGCGAGCGGACCACGACGTTGGTCAACAGCGGGATCAGGATCACCATGAAGGCCAAGGACCGCCAGCGGGTCGGTACGCTGACCAGCCAAAGGGCCAGCGGATATCCAAGCAACACCGAGACCAGCGTCACGCCGCCGGCCAGCAAAAGCGTCTCGAACAGGATGCCCAGATAAAACCTGTCGCCCAGCACCAGCCGGAATTGTTCCAGGCTCGGGGGGCGCAGCAACGGGCCGAAAATGTCGGAGTATTCGTGCAGCGACAGCAGCATCACGACGCCAAGCGGCATCGCGAAGGCGGCCAGCAGCCAAAGGGTGACCGGAGCCGCGAGGCTCCGGCCGACGTTGCGAGACAGGTTCACCCTGCGATTTCCCGGGTAAAGCGGCTGGTCCAGGCGGCCTGCTGGGATGCGATGTGCTCCCAGTCGAAGGCGACCAGGTTGTCGACCTGCTCGGGGGTCATGATCTTGCCCGCCAGTTCTTCGGGGATCTCGGCGTTGCGGACCGTGGGCGAGTAGTAGGTCTCGCGCATGTATTCCTGCATGACCTCGGGCGAGAGGTGCAGGTTGATCCACTCTTCCGCCAGCACCTGGTTCGGGGCGCCGGTGGTGATGCAGGCAAAATTCATCGCGGCGCACATGCCCTCGGTCGGGTCGGCGATGACGATCTCGGGGTTGGTCGATTCCTTGGCGCGCTGCGCCAGCGATCCGAACTCGACGGTGATGTCCGCGATGTCCTGTTCGAACATCTGCCACGCCGACTCGGCCGAGGTCTGGATCGCGGCGAAGGGCTTCAGTGCGGCCAGTTTCTCGAAGCCGACGTCGACGTTGAACTCGTCACCGCCGTAGGTCTTGGCCAGCATCAGCAGCGCGGCCATGCCCTGCATGCCCGGCAGCGAGGGTGCGGCAAGCCGGCCCGCCCATTCCTCGTTGAACAGGTCTTCCCACGAGGTGATCGGCGCCGAGGCCTTTTCGCCCTTGTAGACCAGCGTGCAGGGGTTGAACGCGACGCCGTAGCCGCCGATCTTCGCGGCGTCGTACAGGTGTTCGTAGTTCGGTACGGCGTCGGTCGGCGCCTGCGTCACGCCGTCGGTCACGGCCTGACGGCTTTCGTAGATGTTCAGGTACACGATGTCGAAGCTCGGACGGCCCCGCTCGGCATAGGCGCGGGCGCGGCGTTCGCCGGTGCCGCCCAGCACGTAGGACACGGTGCAGCCGTACTTGTCGACCAGCTGCGGCTCGATCATCGCGCGCACGATGCGTTCCTGCGCGCCGCCCCAGATGCCGACCACCAGCTCGTCGCCGGGTTTCGGCTGCGCGATGGCGGTGCGGGTGAAGTGGAAGGGAGCGGCCACACCCGCGCCCAGCACGAGTTTGCCGAATGTCCGTCTGTTCAGTTTGGTCATGATCTTCTTTCCCTGTCGGTTATGTCGTTCAGTCTCAGATGAAGGTGACGCTGCCCGGCAGCGCATGGATGCTGCACGCGGCGCCGACCGGCGGGACCGGCTGGTCCGACGGCGTCAGCAGCCGCACGCGGGCAGAGTTCACGGTGACGTCGGTCTCGACCGTGTCGCCGAGATAGGCGGTGGCCTGCACGGTGCCATCGGACACCTTCGGCCCGGCGGAGGCATCGAACCGCAGCCGCGCGGCGCGAAGGATCGCACGGGTCGATCCGGCGGGCGCGCCTTCCAGCCGGAAGCCCGGCGCCTCGAACACCCCGTCCAGCGTCTGCCCGTTGACCACGGTGCGTTCGCCAAGGAACGAGGCGGTGAATTCGTGGCCCGGATGGTCGCACAGCGCGCGGGGCTCGCCGATCTCGACGATGCGGCCCGCGCTCATCACGACAACCCGGTCGGCCATCGCCAGAGCCTCGGCCTGATCGTGGGTGACGAAAACGGTCGTGATCGACAGACGCTTCTGCAATGACCTGATCTCGCTGCGCATTTCGCCGCGAAGGTGGGCGTCGAGGTTCGACAGCGGCTCGTCCAGCAGCAGCACCGACGGCTCGATCACCAGTGCGCGGGCCAGCGCCACGCGCTGCTGTTGACCGCCCGAAAGCTGTGCCGGGTAGCGGTCGGCGAAGGGACCGAGACCCACGAGGTCCAGCGTCGCGCGGGCGCGCTCCAGCCGCTGCGCCTTGGGGATCGCGCGCATGGACAGGCCGAAGGCGACGTTGCCAAGCACGGTCAGGTGCGGGAACAGCGCGTAGGACTGGAACACGACGCCGATGTTGCGCTTGTGCGGCGCCATGCGGGTCACGTCGAGCCCGTCGATCACCACCTCGCCCGAGGTCGGTTGCACGAAGCCCGCGATCATGCGCAGCGTCGTTGTCTTGCCGCAGCCCGAGGGGCCGAGCAGGGCGATCAGTTCGCCCTTGTCGATGTTCAACGAGATGTCGTCTGCGGCCAGCGACTTGCCGTAGTGCGCTTGAAGCTGCTGAAGGCGAAGGTAGTCGCGGCTCATTTCTGCACCACCTGATAGTCTGCGGGCTGTTCCAGCCGGTCGATGGGGAAGGCGGCGGTCTCGCGGATCAGGGTGATCAGCCGGTCCGCCGCGCGATCCACAAGGATCTCGCCCCGCTCGGCGTCCGACGCGGCGGCGTTGCCGCTGACGCCCGAGCCGTGCAGGTCTTCGGCCATCCACGCCATCAGGCCGGGGGCGAGGATCTCGTTTTCGGTCTCCATCGTCATCGACAGCTGGCGGAAATCCTCGGCGCGGCTCATGTCGACAAGGTCGGGATGCAAGGCCAGCATCGCGCTCGTCTCGATCTCGCCGCCGTGATAGCCGTGCTTCTGCTCTTCCTGAGAGAACAGGTCATCCATCGGCGTGATGTGGAACCACGTCGCGGCGACCGCCATCATGCCCAGCTTCGCCCGCAGGTCGCGGGCGACGATCTGGCTAAGCGCCACCTGACCGCCGTGCGAATTGAACAGGATGATCTTGCGGCAGCCGGTGCGGTTGACGCATTCGCCAAGCTGGAACCAGACCTGTGCCACCAGTTCCCAGTCCAGCGTCAGGGTGCCGGGATAGGCGAGGTGTTCCGTCGATTTGCCGAAAGGCATCATCGGCAGCGGCAGGACCTTCTGATCGTTGCCGATTTTCTTCATCGCGCGCGCGACGATTCCGGCGTTGATCATGGAATCCACGCCGACCGGCAGGTGCGGCCCGTGCTGTTCGACCGTTGCGATCGGAAGCAACGCTACCGCGTCGGACAAGTCGCGTTCCGCGAATTGCGCTGTCGAGTAAGACCACCAGTTCAAGGCATCAGATGCCATGCCGTCCGTATCCTCATTTCTTGGCCCCGCAGGTCGCGGGGGTCTTGTTCGAAGGTTATCACAAATGAACAGAACGCAACGAAAAAGCACGATACGTCGGGCAGGTCAGTGACCTCACGGGGCATTTGCCCGTTGCTTCAGCGAAACGCCTGGTCGAGATGGTTAACAATGCAGCGTCGCGCGAAGTCCGCGGTGCGTGCTGTCTCAAGGCGATGGAAGTGCGATAGATGAACTTTGGGCGCTTGTTTCTGGGAATATGACATAAAAACAATCGCATGCGTCGAAATTGCGGTTGGGTGCGTACACGAAAGCCCCCTTTGAACGACCGTCGAATCGCCGCTTTCCCAGAACGGATTGAATCGCGTTCATTTCTACAAAAAGCCGCTCGCCTGCGAGTTGCAGGCCCGGCTGCCGCATCTTCATCGGGGCCCGGAACGGCGTCTTGCGAGGCTGACCGCGACATTCGACTTCCCAAATCTTCACATTCGGTATCATCTCGGCGCATGATTCCTCGCAGAACCACAGGGACGGACGCAGCATGACGCAGGACACACTCACCGGATTAGGATCGGTGGCCATGCCGGACGGCGCGCTTGCGGACATCGCCTTCACCGAGGGGCGGATCGCCGCGATCCTGCCCGCCGGGATGCTGCCGGACGCGTTTGACATGCGCGGCCACGTGGCCCTGCCGCCGCTGGTCGAGGCGCATATCCACCTCGACAAGACCCTGCTGGGCCTGCCGTTCCAGTCGCACCTGCCGGGGGCGACGGTGGCCGAGCGCATCGCGCAAGAGAAAAGCCAGCGCGCCTCGCTGCCGCTGTCTGCCTTCGAGCGGGGGAACGCTTTGGTGCGGCAGGTTGCGGGCTATGGCACTCAGGCGATCCGCAGCCACGTGGATATCGACGGCGATCTGGGGCTGAGCGGGCTGGAGGATCTTTTGAAACTGCGCGAGGCGGTCGCGGATCTCGTGGATGTGCAGATCGTCGCCTTCCCGCAGAACGGCATCCTGCGCGATGCGCCGGTCGCGGACCTGCTGGCCGACGCGCTGGCGAACGGTGCGGACCTGATCGGCGGACTGGACCCCGCGGGCATCGACCGGGACGTCGCAGGGCATCTGGACGTTGTGTTCGGGCTGGCCGACCGCTTCGGCGTGGGTGTCGATATCCATCTGCACGACGCAGGCGAACTGGGCCTGTTCGAGCTGGCCGAGATCGCGAAACGGACCGAGGCGCTTGGCCTGAAGGGCAAGGTCGCTGTGTCGCATGCCTTCGCGCTCGGCTCTGGCCTGCCGGGCGTCGGCGCGGTGGTCGAGGCGCTGGCGAAGGCGCGGGTGTCCATCGTGACCAACGGGCCGAACCGCATGGTCGCGATGCCCCCCGTGGCGATGCTGCGCGCGGCGGGTGTCGAAGTGGTCGCGGGCTCGGACAACATCCGCGACGCATGGAGCCCGCATGGCGACGGCGACATGCTGCGCCGAGCAGGGCTGATCGCCTACATGCAGGATTTCAGGGACGATTCCGATCTGGAGGTCGCGCTGTCCATGGCTACCAGCGCAGGCGCGCGCCTGCTGGGGCTGACCGACTACGGCCTGACCGAAGGCGCGCGGGCCGACATGCTTCTGGTAGGCGCAAGCTGCGTCGCAGAGGCAGTCGCGGGCGTGCCGATGCAGCGCGTCTCGGTGCGGGGCGGCCGTGTGATCGCGCGCGACTGTGCGCTTGTGTGAGGCGGACGCATGGCTGACGTGATCGGGCTCGACATCGGAACAACCTCGACCATCGCGATCCGGATGGACGCGATGGGCGCCATTCACGCCTCGGCCTCGCGGCCCGTGACGTTGTCCTCGCCGCGTCCCGGCTGGGCAGAGGAGGACCCGGCCCAATGGTGGGCGAACGCCCGCGCGGTGCTGGCCGAAGTGATGCAGAACGCGGAGCCTGCGCAGGTGAAAGGCATCTGCGTTACGGGGATGCTGCCTGCCGTGGTGCTGCTGGACAAGGACGGCGTGGTGCTGCGCCCCTCGATCCAGCAAAGCGACGGTCGGGTGTCGGCAGAGGTCGAGGAATTGCAGGCCGAACTGGATGAAGCGGCCTTCCTGAAGCGCACCGGAAACGGCATCAACCAGCAGCTTGTCGCCGCGAAACTGCGGTGGATTGCCAAGCACGAGCCTGAAGTCTTCGCCCGGATCGACAAGGTCTGCGGCTCGTACGATTACATCGCGATGCGCCTGACCGGCGACCTTCGGGTGGAACAGAACTGGGCGCTTGAGGCCGGGTTCACCGATCTTGCCAGCCGCACTATTGACCCGGAACTGGTGGCGCTTGCCGGCCTTCCAGCCAGCGCGCTGCCAAGGATCGCGGTGTCGCACGAGGTGATCGGCCATGTGACGGCAGAGGCAGCGGCAGAGACCGGCCTGCCCGAGGGACTGCCGGTAATGGGCGGCGCGGCGGATCACATCGCCTCGGCGCTGGCGGCGGGGATCGCGCGGGCAGGGGACGTGCTGCTGAAATTCGGCGGTGCGGGCGACGTGGTGGTGGCCACCGACACGGCCCGGCCCGACGCGCGGCTGTATATGGATTACCACCTTGTTCCGGGGTTTTACGCCCCGAACGGCTGCATGGCGGCCTCGGGCGCGGCGCTGAACTGGCTGGCCGCGTTGCTGGACGACGAAGACAGCCCGCATCCCCGGCTGGACGAGCTGGCCGCCACCGTGCCTGCGGGGGCGGACGGCGTGCTGTGCCTGCCGTATTTCCTGGGCGAGAAGACCCCGATCCACGACCCGCTGGCGCGGGGCACGTTCACCGGCCTGTCGCTGAGCCACGGCAAGGCGCACCTGTGGCGCGCGCTGCTGGAGGCGGTGGCCTATGGGTTCCGCCATCACCTTGAAGTGCTGACCGAAATCGGCAACCCGCCGCAACGGGTGCTGGTCTCGGACGGCGGCGCGCGCAGCCGGGTCTGGATGCAGATCGTCGCCGATGTAATCGGTCTGCCGGTGACGCTTTTGAAAAGCGACAATGGCTCGTCCGGCGGCGCGGCCTTCGTGGCGGCGATCGGGGCAGGGGTGGTCAGCGACTGGGCCGAGGTGTCCCGGCTGTCCGTAGCAGGCGAAACGCTGGCGCCGAACCCGGAAAACCGTGCGGTCTATGACGCGGGCTATGCAAAGTTCCGCGCGTTGTATCAGGCACTTAAGCCAGTGTGGCGGATGCCCGACCGCTAGGGCCGGGCGCCCGTGCCTATCCCATGTAGACGCCGCCGGTGACGTTGATCCCCTGACCGGTCATGAACCGCGCCGCGTCCGAGGCAAGGAAGACCACCACGCCCGCCACATCCTCTGGCGTCTCGATCCGGCCCAGCGGCGTCTGGTTCACGTAGTCCTGCCGCACCTCGTCCGGGGTCATGCCGCGCAGCGAGGCTTCCCATTCGACCTCGCGGTCCTGCATTCCGGTGCGGACGAAGCCGGGGCACACGGCGTTGATGCGGATGCCGTGCGGCGCCATCTCGCGGGCGACGCCCTGTGTCCAGCCAAGCACCGCGAACTTGCTGGCCGAGTAATGCGCCAGCAGCGGCGCGCCGACCTTGGCGGCGAGCGAGGCGGTGTTGACGATGCAGCCCGCGTGGCCTGTGTCGAGGAAGTGCCTGCACGCTGCCTGATTGGTCAGGAACACGCCGCGCGCGTTCACGTCCATGTTGAAATCCCAGTCCTCGTCCGTCAGGTCGCAGGCCGCCCGCATGGTCGAGACGCCCGCGTTGGCGCACAGCACGTCCAGCCCGCCAAGTTCCGCGATTGCCGCCGCCATCGCCGCCTCGACCGAGCTTCGGTCGCGCACGTCGATCTTGCCGACCGTGACCGTCTCGCCCAGTTCCTCCGCCAGCACGCCCGCGCCGTCGGTGTCGAGGTCCAGAATCCGCACCACCGCGCCCGCGTCGTGGAAGGCGCGCACGATGGCTGCGCCGATTCCCGTGGAGCCGCCGGTGACGATCACTCGTTTCCCCGCGAATTCCGATCCTGTTTCCGTCTGATTCATAGGCATGTCCTGTCCTTTTGACCGATCCGGAGAGGCCCGAACCAAGCGCGTAACACAATTTAACAAAATACAACCTTCATTAACGGAATGCCACATGTTAGTGTGCCGGGCAGGGAGAAGGTCATCGGGATAATCGGATGGATACGGAAGGCGAGGACGAGCTGAAGGTCGCTGTGGCGAAACGTGGTCGAGGCCGGATGCCAGCGCCGGTGCGGCAGTCGCTGATCATGTCCGCTTTCGAGCGGGACGGCTTCATCTCGATCGGCGATCTGGCGGAGGAGCTGGGCGTTTCGGGAATGACGATCCGGCGCGACATCGGCCAGCTAGAGGAACGCGGCGGTCTGAAGCGGACCCACGGCGGCGCGGTGCGCCCCGATCTTCTGGAGCCCGCGGCCGAGCCGCCCGAACCCGCCTTCGACGCACGCCTCAGCGAACATTCCGACAAGAAATCCACCATAGCCGAGATCGCCGTAAGCATGGTGCGCCCCGGCGAAGCGGTCGGGATCGACGTGGGCACCTCGACGCTTGAACTGGCGCGGCGGCTGACCGAGGTCGACGGGCTGCGGGTGATCACCAACAGCGTCCGCGCGGCGTCGGTGCTGGCCGAGGCCGGCTGCGCCGTCTACCTGCCCGGCGGCCGGGTGCGCGCGCCCGAACTGTCGGTCATCGGCCCGCAGGCGGTCGAAGGGATCGGCAACTATTACATGGACCGCGCCTTCATCGGCGTGTCCGGCGCGGACAGCTCTGGCTTTTCCGACTATTCTCCAGAGGACTCGGAAGTGAAGCACACCCTGATGGCCCGCGCCGAGCAGGTTGTCGTGCTGTGCGATTCCTCGAAATTCGGCAAGCGCGCGATGTCGCGCGTTGCAGACTTCGGCTCGGTCGACGTGCTTGTCACCGACGCCCCGCCCCCCGACGACATTGCCGAGGCCCTAGCACGGGCCGGCACGCGGGTGGTGATCCCTTCGTAATCTCTTAGAAAGTCCGGAACGCAAATGGATCTCTTTACCCGCTCCAACAAGACCATCGTCGCCATGGCGCATATCGGCGCGCTGCCCGGCAGCCCGCTTTATGACGCGGCGGGCGGCATGCAGAAGCTGATCGACGATGTCGCCTCGGACGTCGAGAAGCTGCAGGCGGGCGGGGTCGATGCGATCATGTTCGGCAACGAGAACGACCGCCCGTACCAGCTGAAGGCCGCGCCCGAATCCATCGCCGCGATGACGGCGGTGGTGTCGGCGATCAAGCCGATGCTTAAGGTGCCGTTCGGCGTGAACTTCCTGTGGGACCCGATGGCCACCGTCGCCATCGCCAGCGCCACCGGTGCGAGCTTTGCGCGCGAGATCTTCACCGGGCTCTTCGCGTCCGACATGGGCCTGTGGAAGCCCGATGCGGGCGAGGCGCTGCGCCTGCGCCGCAACCTTGGCCGCGATGACCTGACGCTTCTGTTCAACATCAACGCCGAGTTCGCATCCTCGCTGGACAGCCGCACCGTGGCCGAGCGCGCGAAAAGCGCGGTGTTCTCGTCGCTGGCGGATGTGATCCTCGTGTCCGGCCCGATCACCGGGCAGCCGGTGGACGCGGCGCATCTGAGCGCGGTTCGGAAGGCCCTGCCGGACACGCCGATCATGGCGAACACGGGCTGCAACATCGACAACGTGACCGACATTCTTTCGGTGGCGGACGGCTGCGTGATCGGTACGCATTTCAAAGTCGATGGCGACACGTGGAACGCAGTCGACGGCGACCGGGTCCTGCGCTTCATGGACAAGGTGCGGGGGCTGCGCGTCGCCGCCTGAGCCTGCGCCTTTCTGGAAATGACGATGCCGCCCCCAGACCCGGGGGCGGCATCTTCGTTTTCCGTGAGTGTCGTGGTCGTTCAGTCGTCCATGCCCAGCATCGCCCGCGCATAGGGGGTCAGCTGGATCGAAGGCGTATCGAATTCCCGCAGAGTCGGGATCAGCTGGTCTTCCTGCTCGAGAAACAGCGCCCGCGTGATGCCGGTCGCGATCCTCGGCACGCCGAAGCGGTGGCCGCTGATCGACACCGCCGACAGCCCACCCATCGACAGAGTCGCAAGCGCGTTGAAGATGAACAGCCGCTCGATCCCCGGCGCGGCGCCCGGTTCGCGCTGTTGCAGGCGATAGTCGCGGTCGAGATAGGGCAGCTTCAGCCGCCCGGCGCTCATGTCGCCGTCCGGGGGCGTGAACCGGTCCCGCCACAGCAGTGCATCGCCCGCAAGGCGGCGCAACTCGGGGCGGATGGTCAGATCGACCGTGACGCCGGTTGCGGCGATCACGTGGTCCAGCCGGAAGGTGCCGCGCGGGGTGGTGATGACGGCCTTGCCGTCTTCATAGGCCACGGCCTGCCAAGGCGCGCCGTTCCAGAACTTGAAGTTGGAAAAGCTGAGCGCCTTGTTGAAATGATGTTCCGCAGGCGCCTGTGACAGCCCGGTCAGGAAGGTTCCCAGCTCCCACTTGGTCTGGTCGGACAGCTCGTGGCTGTGGTTCAGGTAACCGCCGGTTTCGAACTCGCGGACAAGGTCCAGAAGCCCGATCTGCGCCCGCCGCATGAAGGTGTCGACCCGGCGTGCGCCGGCGTCCAGCGCGGCGACCGACGAGTCGAAGGCCGACGCCCCTGCGCCGAGGATGCCCACGTCCTTGCCGCGCAGGCGGTCGGCGTCGTAGACCTCGCACGAGTGGTTGTACATGTGATCGGGCAGGGCGTTACGGATCGCGTCGGGCACCACCCAGTCGCCGCCGCCCTCCATGCCGGTGGCAAGCACCAGATAGCGCGTGCGGATCGTCTCGCCCTCGGCGGTCGTCAGCGTGACGCCGTCGGGGTCATAGTCCACGTCCACCACGTTCACGCCGTTGCGGATCGGCAGGTCGGCGATGTCGCGGTACCAGCGCAAATAGTTCATCCAGTCGACGCGGGGCACGCGGTCGATGGCGTCCCACGCTTCCTGCCCGTGACGCGCGACGAACCAGCTTTGGATGCTCAGCGAGGGGATGCCGAGGTCGGAACCGGTGATCGTCTTGGGCGACCGGATCTCGTAGTTTCGGGCATAGGTTTCCCAGACGCCCTCGTAGCCCTCGGGGTTGCGGTCCAGCAGCAGGATGTTCCCCACGCCGCGCCGCTTCAGCGCGTGTCCCAGCACAAGGCCCGATTGCCCGGCGCCGATGATCACCACATCCGGGATCGTCTGCCCGTTCCATTGACGCGGCAGGACCCAGGGACGGGTGGCGTAATCCAGCATCGCAAGGTCGGACCGCGCGCGCCGGGCAAGCTCGGCAAGGCGCGTCTCGGCGCGGGTGTCTGGACGGTGCGGGACGGCAATGTTCATCGAAGGCTCCGGAAGGATCGTGTCGCGCGCGCGAATGCGCCGCGCGCTTTCCTTCATTCTGCCGCGCCGCGGTGCAGCGACATAGCATCCAGTATCGGACACCCCGTTGCCATCCGGGCAACGCGTGGCGGTCACGAGGCTCCGGTGCTGATCCCGTCCGGCGGCACCGGCTGGCCGGTCAGGTTCCAGACCCGCGCCGCGAACTCGGGCAGGGCGTCTTTCAGAAGCTCCAGCATCACCGCCCCGGCGCTTGACAGCAGGCGCTGCGGGCGGACGTAGATGCCGAGCGAGGGATACGGGGCCAGCGGGTCGTGGATCGGCACGAAGGCCAGCGTCTGTTGTTCGAGGTCGTTGACGATACCGATGGGGCTGCGCACGCCGACGCCCAGCCCGGCCTTCACCATCACCGTCATGATGTCGGGCGAATTCGTCTCCAGAACAGAGCTTTGCGGCGCCGATTGCTCGATTTGCTGCTGCCACGTGGTGCCGCCGCCCATGCCGTCCTTGGCGCGGATGAACCGTTCTCCCGCGATGTCGTGCAGCCGCAGCGCCGCGCGTTCGCTAAGGGCCGAGCCCTTGCGGGTGATCACGCCCAGCGGCATCTCGGCGCGGCTTGCGATCTGCACGTCGGACCGGATCGGCGGCATCATCGCCATGCCGATGTCGATCTCGTCGGCGGCGACCTGCGCAAGCGTATCGAGCGCCGACTTGATCTCGACCGAATAGGTCACGCCGGGGTGGTCCTCGTGAAACGCGGCCAGCACCGGCGGCAGGAAATCGCGTCCGATCCCGGCCTCGCAGGCGATGCGGACATGGCCCCGCCGTAGGCCGCGTAGGTCGTCGATCTGGGCAATGGCGCGTTCCAGATCCTGATCCAGCCGCTGCACGTACTGGTACAGCACCTCGCCCGCGGCGGTCAGGCGGACGCCTTCCGAGCGGCGTTCGAACAGGCGGCATTGCAGCTGGTCCTCCAGCTTGATGATCTGTCGATTGATGGCGGAGGCTGCGACCGACAGATGCTCGGCCGCCTGCCGCATCGAGCCAGAGCGGACAGTTTCGCTGAAATAGCGCAGCGCGACGAGGTGGACGTGAACGAAAGAGGCGGGCATCGGCAGCGTTTCCTGAAGGTGGCGCTGTGACGCTAGATCCGAAGCGCGATGCCTAAAAGGCAACGCTAACGGCGGTAAGTGTTTAATACAGTGGGCGCACAATTGTTCGGCGCTGCGGCGTTCGACGGCGAGAATTTCAGCGCCTGTGGGCCGTTGGCACGTTCCGCTGCGCACCCTTTTCGGAACAGGCGCGTTGCCCCGGCTGCAACGACCGCGATTTTTCCCTGATTTCGAGGCGGTGACGCGCAGGGCGCCTGACAGGGCCGCTTCGCGCCCCCCTGTGCGCGGGGCGCCTGAGGGGATAGGCTTTGGGCAACCCCGCAATGCACGACGAAAGAGGTTCCGATGGCTCTCGACCGACCGCAGATGCACGACACGGCGGCGCTGGACCGCCTGATGGCGGAGATGCCGGAGTATCATTCCGAGTTCTACAAGACCTACGCCAACCACGCCCCGATGGTGCTGGTCGCGCTGCACCGGATCGGCGGCGACGCGGCGCGGATGAATGACTGGTTCGACCACTATCGGGACGAGAAGAAGCTGTTCGGTCCGCCCGAGCGGCAGGGACCGCTGACGGCCGAGACGTGGGAAACCGCCATCGGCCACCGCGACCGGGAAACCGACCTGCGGGATTTCTTCATCGCCGAGGTCGATCGGCTGGGCATCGAGACGGCGCTGGCCGAGTATCTGCCGCGCCTGTCGCCGGGTGTGGGCGCCAGCGCTCTGCATGCGCTGATGCGGATGGCCTATGCGCTGCTGCGCGAGGACGCGAAGGAGGTCGCGATCTCGCTTGCCTACTGGTCCGCCTGCTGGCTGGAGATGCCGAAATCCACCGAAGCCGAACCGCTGACGAAAGACCCGGCAGAGGTTCTGGCGCGCGTGGCCGCGATCGACGTGCTGCACAGCCTGCCGCAGAGAGAGCTGTTGTGGCACAACATGATGGCGGTCGGGGAAGTGCCCGAATTCGCGCCCGTGGTCGACTGGATCAAGGTGGATGACGAGACTGTCGCGCGCATGGCTTCGGCCTCGATTGCGCTGTTCACCGCAACGCAGGACTTCTGTGCGCTTCATGCGGTGACGGGGATGCACTGGATGCGGATCGTTCTGCCATATTGCTCGACGCCGGACGTGTTGCTGCGGCATTTCTGGCAAGGCGTCGCCTCGCTGATGGGCTCGATGGGTTTCCCGTCGCTGCCATCGCCTGAGACGCTGGACTCTTGGCGCAAGCTTCCGGTGCCAAGCTGGGACGAGATCAACGCCGCCGCCGCGCAGTCCTATGACGAGCACGACCTGTCGATCACCTTCAGTTGTCAGGAAGAGATGAAGCTGTACGGCGATCCGCTGTACCAGCTGGCCGCTGCCCGTCGCATGGGTCTGGTGCCGGACTACACCTGAAGCGGTCCGTCCGGTCCTGCGTGACCTGCGGCCGGCGCGATTTGCCGGGGCTGCAAGGTGCGGCGAACGCATCTCGTTTTCAATACAGTTGAATGACTATAGATTGTCTCGCCCGAGGGCTGTTCTTCGCCGGGCGAGGCGGGCCGTGATGCCTAATTTCCGGGCATTGACCGGCTTAAGGGCTTACGCGCGGGAAAGTTATGCAGGTGCAGCGAAGCCTGCCGCAGCACATCTCTTACCGACACGGCGCCCTTAAATAGCTGAAATTTATGAGATTAAAGGCTGGTGGGCCAAGTCTAGCGGCGCGGGTAACGCAAAGTCGCCGCGCTTGATGGGCAGGGTAACTAAAGCTAAATTAAGGCAATTGCGGCAGGATTTGGACTGATTTCATGAGTAGGAATGCCCTGGGGGGCACGCAGAGTTTAGTATCTATCGTTGTCCCCTGTTACAACGAAGAGGAAGTCATTGCTGTCACGATCGACAAGTTAATCTCGGTCTCGGAAGGTTTTCATAACTGCCGAACTGAAATTATCTGTGTCGATGACGGAAGTCAGGATGACACTCTTAGGATTCTAGAGGAACTCGCGGGGCAGCATGATTGCCTTCGCGTTCTGAGTTTCGCGCGTAATTTTGGTCACCAGATCGCCGTTACTGCGGGAATTGATGCAGCGGACGGTGATGCGGTCGTCTTGATTGACGCTGACCTTCAGGACCCGCCCGAAGTCATCCCCGAGATGATTGCCAAGTGGCGCGAAGGGTTCGACGTGGTCTATGGCACGCGCAGCGAACGCGACGGCGAGTCCGCGTTCAAGCTGAAGACCGCTCGGGCCTTCTACCGTGTGCTGAACGGCCTGTCAGAGGTTCCGATCCCGCTGGACACGGGCGATTTCCGTCTGATGAGCCGCCAAGTGGTCGACACCCTGAAAAGCATGCCCGAGCGTGACCGCTTCGTGCGCGGCATGGTGTCGTGGGTCGGGTTCGAGCAGACCGCCATCGAATACCGCCGGGCCAAGCGCCATGCGGGCACCTCGAAATATCCGCTGCGCAAGATGATCACGTTCGCGGCGGACGGGATCATCTCGTTTTCGACCGTGCCGCTGCGGCTGGCGATCACGCTGGGCGTGTTGTTCGCCTTCTTCGCGGTGCTGGGCATCCTTTACGCGCTGTTCATGCGGATCTTCACCGACAATTTCGTCGAAGGCTGGACCGCTTTGATGATCGCGGTGCTTCTGATCGGGGGCGTGCAGCTTGTCTGTCTTGGAATTCTCGGCGAATACACCGGAAAGATCTACCGCGAGGTGAAGCGCCGCCCGCTGTACATCGTGCAGAAACGGATCGGCTTCGAGACCCGTGGCGCGACGCCGCGGCCGGTGCCGGCGCTGGACCGCGCCACGGCGGTAGGAGACTAGAATGACCGCCGGAAAAGCCCGCCATCTGGCTGTCGGTTTCGCCGTCGCCGCGTTCTTCTGCTGGCTGATCATCCGTCAGCTGGACTTCGAGACTTTCGTGAACGACCTGAGCCAGGCGCGGATCGGCTGGCTGGTGATCGCGGTGGGCGTCTTTTTCACCGGCTACGCCTGCCGGATCGCGCGGTGGCGCACGATGTTGCTGCGTGACAACCCGGCGCTGACGTGGGGCAACTGCGCGGGGCCGTTCATGGCCTCGATCGCGGCGAACAACGTGCTGCCGTTCCGCGCCGGTGACATCCTTCGGGTGTTCGCGTTCCGCCGCCGGATCGGCGTCGGCGGCGCCGAGGTGCTGGCGACGCTGGTGGTCGAGCGGCTGCTGGACCTGCTGGTGCTGCTGATGCTGATGGGCGGCGCGCTTTTGTACTTCAAGCCTGACACCATGGCCCTGCTGGGGCTGGGCGCGGGGGCGCTGCTTGCGATCGCCTTCGGCATTCTGCTGGTGCTGCTGTTCCCACAGGTATTCCGGCCGCTGGTCAACTGGGGCGTCCGGCTGCTGGCGCGGCTGTCGCCGAAGGTTGGCGCCTGGGTCGAGGGGCATGCGACGAGCGTTCTGGAGACCGCGATCTGGCTTTCGAAAGGGGCGGTGATGCCGCGTCTGCTGGCATGGTCCCTGGCCGCGTGGCTGTTCGAGGGGCTGGTGTTCTACTCGGTCGCGCAATCGCTTCCCGCCATCGCCGACCCGATGGGCGGCTGGCTGGCGCTGCCGGTGGGGACGCTCGCAACGCTGATCCCCAGCACGCCGGGCTATGCCGGGACCTTCGACTACTTCGTGATCCAGGCGATGACCTCGATCGGCAGCACGGTGTCTGCAGCGACGGCCTATGCGCTGCTGGTTCACGCCGCGTTGTGGCTGCCCGCGACCCTTGTGGGCGGGCTGTGGCTGGTGATTGCCGCGCCGGGGGCGCGGGCACCGCAGGATGCATCTTGAGAAATTGGGTTGATTGAATGAAATCGGGTAACAGTAAATCCGTCGCGGTTGTCGGCGGGGGCTTCACCGGGCTGTCGGCGGCTTACGAACTGGCGCGGGCCGGGCACACGGTCACGGTCTACGAGGCGGCCGCCGAAGTCGGCGGTCTCGCGGCGGCCTTCGACGTGGGCGGCGAGCGGCTGGACCGCTTCTATCACCACTGGTTCACCAACGATCTGGCGGTGATGGACCTGATCGACGAGGTCGGCATGACCGACTCTGTGGTGATCAACCCGACCAACACCGGGATGTACTACGGTAACAAGTTCTTCAAACTGTCGACGCCGTTCGACCTGCTGAAGTTCACCGCGCTGTCCTTCCCCGACCGCATCCGGCTGGGTCTGCTGACGCTGAAAGTGCGCAAGATCGAAAGCTGGAAGCAGCTTGAGAACATCACCGCCTATGACTGGCTTCGCAGCATGGCCGGGCAGCGGGTCTTCGACGTGGTGTTCAAGCCGCTGCTGGAAGGCAAGTTCGGGCCCTATGCCGACAAGGTCTCGGCTGTGTGGATGTGGAACAAGCTGAAGCTGCGCGGGTCCAGCCGCGGGCAGGCGGGCGAAGAGCGGCTGGCGTATCTGACCGGCGGTTTCGTGCGTCTTGCCGAACGGCTGGCCGCCATCGTCGAGGACAACGGCGGCCGCGTCCTGCTGAACACGCCGGTCTCCGAGGTGCAGCCCGACGGCGAGGGGCGCTGGCAGGTCACGACCCCCGGCGGGACAGAGACCTACGATCAGGTCGTCGCCACGCCGGCCTTGCCGCTGATCGGCGAGATGGTGAAGGGCTGGGCCGAGCCGGGCTATATCGAAAAGCTGAACGGCATCGACTACCTGTCGAACGTCTGCCTTGTGCTGGAATTGAAGCGGTCGCTGTCCGAGACCTACTGGCTGAACGTCAACGACCCCAGCTTCCCCTTCGTCGCGGTGATCGAGCATACCAACTTCGAGCGGGCCGAGACCTATGGCGGCAGCCACATCGTCTATCTGTCGAAGTACCTGCCGCACACCGACGCGATGTACGCGATGGACGCGGACGAGGCGCTGGAGTTCTCGCTGCCCTACCTGAAAGAGATGTTCCCCGAGTTCGGCGAGGACTGGATCCACAAGTACCACCTGTGGCGCGAACGCTGGTCGCAGCCGGTGGTCGGCAAGTCCTACGGCAGCAAGATCCCCGAGGAAGCAGGGCCCGAACAGGGGCTGTGGATCTGCTCGATGGCGCAGATCTATCCCGAGGACCGGGGCACCAACTATGCCATCCGCGAAGGCCGCCGTCTGGGCGCGCAGCTTGTGGACCGGCTGGAGAGCGCGGCGTGACACGGATCGTGGCGCGGGCGTCTGGTCTGACCGAGGGCGTCCCGGCCACAGGGCTGGGACGGCTTGACCGGGCCTATGGTCTTGCGTGGCTCGCGCTGGCGGTCGTCGCCGCGATCCTGTCGGCGATCTTTCTGCTGCCGCGCGCCACCTATTCCGCGGCCTACGTGGGCGACGTCCTTGTCGCGCTTGAAGGCGCGTATCGCATCGCGGAAGGCCAGTGGCCCAGCGTCGACTTCAAGTCGCCCCTGGGCTTCATGTCCTACTGGCTTCCCTACATCGGGTGGCAGACGCTGGGCCAGTTCGGCGGCGCGATGGAGTTCGCGTCGGTGTTGCTGGCGGTGATCGTCACCCCGATGGCGATGATCATGGCGCAGGCGCGCGTCGGCGCGATCCTGTCGGCGCTGTTCTCGATCTGGGTGTTCTGCCTGCTGGTGGTGCCGATGGAGCCGGGCATGCCGGGGACATGGTCGAACCAGTCGATGCACTACAACCGGTGGGGCTGGCCGATCCTGTCGACGATCCTGCTGCTGGGGATCGAGCCGCGCGACGCGATGCGGCCGCGCTGGCGCACGGCGCTGGACGTCGCGTTCGTCGCGGTGCTGCTGTTCTTCCTGTTCTGGCTGAAGGTGACGTACTTTGCCTTCGGCGGCGCTTTCCTTGCGATGGCCTTCCTGATCGCGCCGCGTCTGCGCTGGACCGCCTTCGCGGCGGGGGCGGCGGCGCTTGTACTGGTCGGGCTGTCGGGCCTCGCCGGTCTTGGGATCGTGGAATACATCAACGACATCCGCGAGGCTGGCGCGGCCTCGGGCGTCGTGCGCGGCGGGTTCATAGGGTTGATCGTCAACAACGCGCTGGAGTTCTTCCTTGTCGCGGTGATGGCGGCCTATCTGCTGACCGTGACGCGGCCCAGCCTTTTCGACATCGCGGTGTTCCTGTTCGTGCCGCTGGCCGGGATGATCATCCTTGGCCAGAACCACCACGACAACGGACCGCTTCTGCTGGCGTTCCTGTTCCTGTACGGCGCTCGGATGCATCAGGGGCCGCCACGCCCGGAGCTTCCGGTGCTGCTGCTTGTGGTCTTCGCGGTGCCGCATATGGCGCAGATGGCGATGTCGACGCTGACCTTTGCGCGAAATGCCAACGCACAGTCGGTCGCCATCGGCTATCCGGGGTTCGAGACCTACTATGTCGGCGACACCCGCAGCAACGCACTGTCCGTCGTCGCGGCAGCCGAGGCGCCAGAGCAGGCCTTCGTGGCTGGCAGGCTGATCGGCTCGGAGCGGCACACCCACATCTATTCGCAGGGCGAGATGCTCGAGATGATCGGGCAGGGCGTGACGCTTTTGGAAGAGAACGACCTGACCGACCTGCGGATCATCGCTTTCGACTTCCTGAACCCGTTCCCGATGTTCGTCGGCGCGCCGCCTTTGGCGGGCATCCACATCTGGTTTCATCCGGGCCGCAACATCTCGGACGGTACGCTGCCTCCGGCCGGGGAATTTCTGGCCGAGGCCGAGGTGGTGATGGTTGCCAAGCTGGGTTTCTCCGACGCCACCGCGCTGCTGTGGGAGACCTACGGCGACGATGTCGAGGACCGCTATGACCTTGTCGGAGAGAACGACATCTGGCGGGTGTACCGCGTGCGGCCGGACGCCGGGTAGGACGGGCAGGGCGGTCGCCCGCGGCCCCGACCGCCGCTACACCGCGCGTTCATAGGCAAGGCTGGCGCCGATCAGTTCGCGCGCATAGGGATCCCGCGCCGCATTGGTCGGGATCGCCTCGCGCGGGAGGATCTCGACGATCCGACCGGACTGCATCACCGCGAAGCGTTCGCACATGTGATCGACCACCGACAGGTCGTGGCTGACCATGATGTAGGTGAACCCCTTGTCCGTCCGAAGCCGCGACAGCAGGTTCAGGATCTCGGCCTGTACGCTGACGTCCAGCGCCGAGGTCGGTTCGTCCAGCAGCACCACGTCCGGTTCCAGGATCAGCGCCCGCGCGATGGCGACGCGCTGCCTTTGTCCGCCCGAAAGCTGGTGCGGGAAGCGGTCGAGGAAATCGACCGGAAGCCCGACGTCGATCATCGCCTGCGCCATCCTCTCGTTCGCACGGTCGAGCCCGTGGATCTTCAGCGGCTCGGACAGTACCGTCGCGACCGAATGGCGGGGGTGAAGCGAGCCGTAGGGGTCCTGAAAGACCATCTGCACCATGCGGCAGCGGTCGTTCAGCGGCATGTCCCGAACCCGGACGCCGCCGATCGAAACCTCGCCGGTCCACTGGCCCTGCAACAGCGACATGCAGCGCAGGACGGTGGACTTGCCCGAGCCGCTTTCGCCGACCAGCCCGAAGCACTCGCCCGCGGCGACGTCGAACGACACGTCATGCAGCACCTGAACGGCGCCGAAGGACATGCACAGGTCTTTCACCGCGATGGGCTTCATGACCGCACCTCCGGCTGCATCCAGCTGTCGTCGCGTTCCAGCACGGGCAGGGGGCCGCGGCTGCCGCCGATGCGCGGTTGCGCCGCCAGCAGGCCCCGGCTGTAGGGGTGCTGCGCGTTGTCGAGATCCGAGGCCGCCAGCGTCTCGACCACCCGGCCCGCGTACATGATGATCACCCGGTCGCAGAAATTGCGCACAAGGTTCAGATCGTGGCTGATCATGATCAGGCCGATGCCATGCTCGTGCACCAGCCGGTCAAGGATGTTCAGGACCTGAAGCCGCACGGTGACGTCCAGCGCCGAGGTCGGTTCGTCCGCGATCACAAGGTCGGGGTCAGTCAGCAGCATCATCGCGATCATGATCCGCTGGCCCATGCCGCCCGACACCTCGTGCGGGTACAATTGGTACACCCGCTCGGGGTCGCGGATCTGGACCGCGTTCAGCATCTCGATCACCTTGGCGCGCGCCTCGGCCTTCGAGGCCCGGACATGGGTGCGGAACGCCTCGGCCACCTGATCGCCGCAGCGCTGGATCGGGTTCAGCGAGAACTTGGGGTCTTGCAGGATCATCGACATCCTGCGGCCCCGGACCTTCAGCATCTGCCGTTCCGAGGCGTTCAGCAGGTCGACATCCTCGAACTGCATGCGGTCCGCTGTGATCTCGGCGCTGTCCAGCAGCCTCAGGATGGCGCGGCCCACGGTGGACTTGCCAGAGCCGCTTTCGCCCACGATGCCCAGCCGCTCGCGCCCCAGCGAGAAGGACACGCCGCGCACCGCCGGTTCCGTGGCGCCGCGATAGCGGACGCTCAGGTTCTCGATGTCGAGGATCGGGTCGGTCATGGCCTTACCTCTTGTTCATCTGCTTGGGATCGAGCGCGTCGCGCAGCCCGTCGCCCAGAAGGTTGAAGGCAAGGCTGACGCTCAGGATCGCGAGGCCGGGGAAGGTGACCAGCCACCAGTGGTCGATCATGTAGCGGCGGCCGGTGGCGATCATCGCGCCCCATTCCGGGGTCGGCGGCTTGGCCCCGAGGCCGAGAAAGCCAAGCCCCGCGGCGGTCAGGATCACCGTCGCCATGTTCAGCGTCAGCCGGATCAGCACCGAGGGCAGGCACATCGGCACGATGCTTTTCCAGATGATCCGCGCCGAGGACGCGCCCTGCAGCCGCGCGGCCGAGATGTAGTCGGCAGAGCGGAAGGTCAGCGTCTCGGCCCGCGCCAGCCGCGCGATGGGCGGCCACGCGGTCAGCGAGATCGCGATGATCGCGTTGTTCAGGCTGGGGCCAAGCGCCGCGACGAAGGCCAGCGACAGGATCAGCGAGGGGAAGGACAGGAAGATGTCGGTCACCCGCATCAGGATCGTATCCCACCAGCCGCCGAAATAGCCCGAGATCGCGCCCACGAACAGGCCGATGGGCCCCACCACGATGGACACGAGGAAGATGATCATCAGCGAGATGCGCGAGCCGTAGACAAGGCGGCTGTAAATGTCGCGCCCCAGTTCGTCGGTGCCGAACAGGTGCCCGTCGCCGGGCGGTTGCAGCGGGTTTTGCAGGTCTTGCAGGAACGGGTCGTGGGTCGCCAGAAGCGGCGCGAAGATCGCCGTCAGGATCAGCACGGCCAGCACGAACAGACCGAAGGCCGAGGTCGGGCTGCGCAGCAGGAAGCCGACGATATTCCTCGCCGCGATCAGGGATTGCGGCATGCGGCGCGGGCGGGTGGTGTCCGTCGCAAGGGTCATTCGGCGCGGGTCCTCGGATCGAAGACGCGATACAGCACGTCGGAAAGCAGGTTCAGCGAGATGAAGATCAGGCCCACGACAAGCACGCAGCTCATTACGGCGTTCATGTCGCCGATGATCAGGTTGGCGGTCAGGTAGCTGCCGAAACCGGGCCACGCGAAAACCGTCTCGATCAGCACCGCGCCCTCCAGAAGCGAGCCATAGGCGAGGGCGACGATGGTCACGAGCTGCACGCGGATGTTGCCGAAGGCGTGGCGCCAGATCGTCTTGGGCCGGCTCAGCCCCTTCACGCGGGCGGTGGTGATGTATTCCTGGTTGATCTGGTCCAGCATGAAGCTGCGCGTCATCCGGGTGATGTAGGCGGACGACGAGTAACCCAGCAGCGAAGCGGGCAGGATCACATGGTTCAGCGCGCTCCGGAACACGTCCCAGTCTCCGGCCAGCGCGCTGTCGATGAACAGAAAGCCGGTCTTTTCGGGCACCAGCCCGATGTAGAACTGGCTCATCCGTCCGGACCCGCCGACCCAGCCAAGCCCCGCGTAGAAGATCAAAAGCCCGATCATCCCGATCCAGAAGATCGGCATCGAATGTCCCAAAAGGCTGATGATGCGGATCACGTGATCCGGCCAGCGGTCTTTCTTCACGGCGGCCAGCACACCCATCGGCACGCCCAGACCGGCGCCGACGATGATGGCGAAGGTGGCCAGCTCGATGGTGGCGGGCAGGACGTGCAGCACGTCCTCGACCACCGGGCGACCGGTGCGGATCGACACGCCAAGGTCCAGCGTCAGGATATCCCGCATGTAATAGAGGAACTGGATGTACAGTGGCCGGTCGAGGCCCAGCTTGCGATAGACGTTCTCGTAGACGTCATTCGTCGCGTCCTCGCCCACGATGGCCGCCACCGGATCGACCGGCATGATGCGACCGATCACGAAGGTCAGCACCAGCAGACCGAACAGGGTGACAAGAACCGTCGTCGCCTGTCCCATAGCCGAACGGGTCCGGCCCTTCATACGCCACATGCCCTGCGCCTTTGTCTGTGTTGGGGTGGGGCCGGGGGCGCGAACACCGCCCCCGGCCTTGGTCCGGAGAAGGTCCTAGCGGTCCTTCTCGACACCTTCGAAACGCGACACCCACGGGTTCACGATGACGCCGCTGACATCGCTTTGGTAAGCGGCGGTGACCACGCGTTCCGAGAAGGGCTGGATCGACATGACGAGGTCGGCCATGTAGTGCTGAACCTCTTCGTACATCGCCCGCTGTTTGTCCTGATCGGTCTCGAGCAACGCGGTGCCGATCATGTCGTTCAGCTTCTCGTCGTAGAAACTGGTGCGCCAGCCTTGATAGTTGGTCAGCTTGGCCTCGTCCGCGTTGTCGGGGTTGAAGGCCATGGCGCGCAGGTTGCTTTCCGGGTGCGGGATCTGCCCGCCGCCGCCGCGTCCGACCAGCAGTTCGAAGTTCCGCTCGCGCATCGCGCCATAGATCTGGCCGCCGTCGCCGGTGATGATCTCGGCGTTGATCCCGGCCTGCGCCAGCGTGCCCTGAATTGCGGTGGCCGCGTCGAGGAAATGCTGCTCGGAGATCACGCGCAGCGTGGTGTCGAAGCCGTCGGGATACCCGGCCTCGGCCAGCAGGGCCTTGGCTTTCTCGACATCCAGCGTGTAGCCCGGTTCCTCGATGGCGCCGAACACGCCCGAGTTCAGCGGCCCCTGATGCTTGACCCCGTAGAACGGCATGACGGCAGAGTTCACCCCGTCATAGTCGATCAGGTACCGCAGCGCCTCGCGCACCTTCTGGTTAGCGAACCGTTCGTCCTTCATCGACACCGCGAGATAGTAGAACCCGGCGCTTGGCACCGTTTCGATGGTGATGCCTTCTTCCTCTTGCAGCGCCGCGAGGTCGGGTGCGGCCAGCGAGTAGGCAAGGTCGATATCGCCCTGTTGCAGCGCCAGACGCTGCGATTGCGACTCGGGCAGGTGCCGGATCAGCACACGCGCCATCTCGGGCATCTCGCCCCAGTAATTTTCGTTGCGGGTCAGGATGATATACTCGTTCGACCGCCACTGGGTCAGCACGTAGCCGCCAGAGCCGGCCGAGTTGTTGGTCAGCCAGGCATTGCCCCAGTCGCCGTCGACCTCGTTCTCCATCACCAGTTTGCTGTCGACGATCGAGCCCGCGCCCGCCTGCGTCAGTTCCATGATCAGGATCTTCGGGTCGTCCTGCTGCGGCAGGTTCATCACGAAGGTCGTCTCGTCCTCGGCGACGAAATACTTGTCGGCATCCTCGGGCAGGAAACCCCGGCTTTTCAGGTTCGACGAAGAGGGCAGGTTCAACAGAAGCGCGCGCTTCAGGCTGTAGGCCACGTCTTCGGCGGTCAGCGGGTTGCCCGAGGCGAACTTGACGCCTTCACGCAGCTTGAACGTCACCTTCATGTTGTCGTCCGAGAACTCCCAGCTTTCCGCCATGCGCGGGATCAGCTCGTTCGTCTCGGGGTCCAGTTGCGCCAGCGTGTCGTACAGGTTGTTCAGAACCGCGACCGTTTCGCTGCCGGTGATGGCGGCGGGGTCCATGGTCAGGACGTTGTTCAGCGTCCAGGCGACGATAAGCTGGTCCGCCGGCGTCTCCGCCCATGCGGCGGACGGTGCGCTTAGCGGCGAGGTCATCAGCATCGCCCCGAAGGCGGCGCAGGCAAGTAGTCGTTTCATTGGTCCTCCCTTTCTGTTGGCGGCGCGCCCCTCCTCCGGGCGGGCCGAGGTCGTGTGATGTCATGGCATCGCGTCGTTCCGGTCGGGGTGGGTGGCGACCCGCGCGCGGGGCGCGGGTCTGCCACAGGCGCGATGCCCGGAACGCGGGGTTCCGTAGCGGCAGATCGCGGCTGATGGATCGCTGATCAACATGGCCCCTCCCTGGCCATACCGTCATTTCGGACAAGAGTTGTATGATAGCTTAATGCAAGTCAACTGACAAATTTAGAGATTTGTAAGTCTGCTTGTGACAACATTTTTTTGACTTTTGGCAATGGGTTAGGCTTGGTTTTCTGGCTTGCGTACCGATTCCAGCCTGTCTGGTTCGACAACCTGTCTGCACTCTGGATTGACCGCTCGCACCGGACCGGCCATATTTGTATGAGTGCCCAAACCGGTTTGGGACGTCACAGGGCGGGTTGGCGTGGAACAGGCAGAGCGAAAGACCGAATCCCTTTCAGCGCGGCTGAGCGAACTGCTGCGCGAACGGATCGTGAGCGGGGCGGTGAAGCCGGGCGACAAGCTGCCCAGCGAAGCCGAGCTGACGCGTGTCCATTCCGTCAGCCGCACCGTCGTCCGCGAGGCGATGGCCGCGCTGCGGATCGAGGGGCTGGTGGAGGCGCGGCGCGGGTCGGGGGTCTATGCGCTGGACCGCGGGCCCGTCTCGGACGGGCAATCCCTGACCGGGCTCACCACGGGGCGGATCACCGGCGTCATCGAACTGCTCGAGATCCGCGGCGCGGTCGAAGTGCGCGCCGCCGGGCTGGCAGCGATGCGGCGGTCCAATGCGAACATCGACACGATCCTGGACGCCAACAACGTGGTCGCCGAGTTCTACCGAAAGAACGAACCCACGCGCGAGGCGGACTATCGCTTTCACTATGCCATCGCCGAGGCGACGCAGAACACCTTCTTCCCGCAGTTCCTGAACCTGATCCGCACCGGCATGGTGCCGCGTCAGGATCTTGGCAAAAGCCTTGCCGGCCACGTCTACACCCGCAATCCCGCGCTGTTGCAGGAGCACCGGCAGATCGTCGAGGCGATCATCTATCAGGACGCCGCCGCCGCCGAGGCCGCGATGGAGCAGCACCTCGAAGGCAACCTTGCCCGGTACCGCGCGCTGCTGCGCGACACGATCACCACCGAATAGCCGGCCCCTGACCGTCCGAAGACGGGCGGCGCTCTGCCAACATCCTGAAAACCCGGTGGCATCCCGACCTCCGCGCCTCTAGCGTCAGACGTGGAGGAGGGGCGCGGTCGCCCGCCGCGCCCGGCCGTGAGGAGGCGGCCGAGGCAATGGCAACTATCGAGAAAATCACCCTGCGCATGGTGGACCTTGCGCCGAAGGTTCAGCGCACCGACGCGATCCAGTCCTTCGTCAGCCAGGAGACGCCGCTGGTCACGATCACCGACAGCGACGGCGCGGTCGGGCAGGGCTATTCCTACACCATCGGCACCGGCGGCTCGTCCGTGATGCGGCTGCTGTCCGACCACCTTGCCCCCCGGTTGCTGGGCCGCGAGGCCGAGGAGGTCGAGGCGATCTGGACCGATCTCGAATTCTTCACCCACGCCACGACCGTCGGGGCGATCACCTCGATTGCGCTGGCGGCGGTGGACACCGCGCTGTGGGATCTGCGCTGCCGCCGGGCCGGGCTGCCGCTGTGGCGGCTGGCAGGCGGCGCGAAACCCTCGGCACCCTGCTACACAACCGAGGGCGGCTGGCTGCACTTGCCGGTGCAGGCGCTGGTCGAGGATGCGCTGGAGGCGAAGGAGAGGGGCTTCAAGGGCAGCAAGGTGAAGATCGGCAAGCCCGCTGCGGCCGAGGATTCCGCAAGGCTGCGCGCGGTGCGGGGCGCGGTCGGTCCCGACTACGAGATCATGACCGACGCCAACCAGGCCTTCCGACGCGACGCGGCCCGACGCCGCGCGCTGGCGCTGGCCGAGCACGACCTTGCGTGGATCGAGGAACCGCTGCCCGCCGATGACGTCGAAGGCCACGCCGAGCTTGCCCGCGTCGCACCGATGCCGGTGGCGGTGGGGGAAAGCCTGTACTCGATCCGCCACTTCGCCGACTACGTGGCGCGCGGCGCGGCCTCGGTCATCCAGGTCGACGCGGGCCGGATCGGTGGCATCACCCCGTGGTTGAAGGTGGCGCACATGGCCGAATGCCATGGCCTTGCCGTCGCACCGCATTTCCTGATGGAACTGCACGCCTCGCTGGTCTGCGCCGTCCGCAACGGGGTCTGGGTCGAATACATCCCGCAACTGGACGACATCGTGGGCGAGCGCCTGCGGATCGAGGACGGTCACGCCCGCGCCCCCGACACCCCCGGCATCGGCATCGACTGGAACGAGGACGAAATCGCCCGCCGCGCCGTCGCCGAATTCACCACCCACCTGTAAGGAGCCCGCACATGATCCGCATCGGACAGGTCATCGGCATCAAGCCCGAGGTCATCGAGGAATACGCCCGCATCCACGCCGAGGTCTGGCCCGGCGTGCTGGACCGCATCGCCGCCAGCAACATCCGCAACTTCACGATCTTCCTGCGTCGCCCCGAGAACCTGCTGTTCGCCTACATGGAATACCACGGCGCTGACTGGGAGGCCGACACCGCCAAGATCGCCGCCGACCCCGAAACCAAACGCTGGTGGGAAATCACCGACCCGATGCAAGTCCCCCTGGAAACCCGCGCCGAGGGCGAATGGTGGGCCGGGATGGAGGAGGTGTTTCATGTGGATTGAGGGGGGCGTCTGAGGGCGGGGAGCGGTCATTCGCTGCGCTCGGCACCAATCTGGCTGCTCGCGGATCTTGCCGACCTTCAAACGGATGTGGAGACCGGCGGCGTGCCCGTTTTCGATCTAACTCAACGACCTATGCCATGACGGAGATGAGTTGCGACCAAGTCGCGCCGGTGCGCGTGTTGGGTACCGAACGCGCGA
This sequence comes from Maritimibacter sp., assembly GCA_017792445.1. Lineage (GTDB taxonomy): Bacteria > Pseudomonadota > Alphaproteobacteria > Rhodobacterales > Rhodobacteraceae > Psychromarinibacter. The sequence continues at coordinate 4,339,386 of CP051232.1, read as the reverse complement.
TGCGGGATAGGACCGTGTCGAAGGATGCGGCAGGATGGCAGTACCAAGGAAGGCGCCCTTAGACGCCTTCTTCTCACAAGATAGCGTTTGTCACGCCCGTCGCATCTGGTCGTGCAAGTCGCGCGGCCGGCCACGCGCAAGCCTGACCAGACCCGCCGGCGGTGGCATCTCAGACCTCGGTTCCGGACGGCCATACCATATTCATGATCATCAGCACCACGAACAGGACCACGAAGGTCAGTAGCGCCTTTCGCCCCTTCGACATGGTCTCTGCCGCTGGCAGGTGGCTGATGCCGAACACGACGACGAAGATCACGATGGCCGTGGCGATCATATGAGGGATGTCGATTGTCATGACTTGGGTTCCCTATTCTGTTGCGGCTTTCGTTCTGCCGCAGATTGCGGTGATGTGGCTAAGCCTCTCTTTCAGGTCCGCCGTTGACGCACGATGCGGCAGAGAAAGGCGATGATCGCGATGTTCAGCAATGGCGAAAGCGCCGCAGCCCAGGGTCGCAGCGCCTCGGGAAAAAGGTCGACCATGTAGACCCACGGCAGACCCAGCGGGATCAGGAAGACTGCGGCCAGAGGATCCCGGTCCTGCCCGAACAGGCCGAACGTCCCGACAAGCAGAAGGGCGAGTGCCAATGCGTAGAGCACCACGAAAATGCGAACGACCCACTTGCAGATAGTGCCCATGTCATCTCCCCTCGTTTGCCCGGAAAGCTCCGGCGCCCTAACTTGCGGGAACCGGGCAGGTGTTACAGGGCGCCTTCGCTGCCCACGAACATCAGGGACGGGTTGCTGCCATCGTCAGACACCAGACAGCGCCACGGGGCTCCGTTCTCGCCGACCCGCATGTAGACGGCGCTGTTGGCTTCCGAGAACTCGGACCCGACGACCGTGACCCCTCCGGCCGTCTGCGACGCCAGCAGGCTCCGGCAGGCCGCAACAGCGGCGTCGCTTGCGCCGTAGTTTCCTTCGATGAATGGCGGGGCGTCGGGCGCCGGCTGCATCATGTCGCCGCCCGTCGGCGTCTCGAGGCAGCCAGCCAGCGCGACAAGCGCTGCCACCCCTGCGAAGGTCTTCACGATATGGGCCATGTCTTCTCTCTCCTGTTGATCCCTGGGTGCGGCCGGGCGTCTATTCGATCCCGAAAATGACGTTGAACCGTTGCAGGCCACCCGCGCGATTGATGACTTCGACTTTGTGGTCGCCGGTCTGCCAAAGCTCGCCACGGTACGCCTTGGAAGGTGCGCCCTCGTCCAGAAGCGATCCGTCCGGGTTGTACAGCCGCCAGGAAACGCCGTTCGCGTCGGTCGCAAGACGGAAATAAAGGTCCTGCCCGGCGGACGCCCCAAGCACATAAGTCACCGACGTACCCGGCCCCAGTTCATCGGTGAACTCGGTCCCGCTTGTTCCGGCATTGAACTGCACCCGCACCACCCGCGCCGCGTCGGGAAGTTGGGCCGGAGCGTTGCCCTGAGCCGCGATGTAGCGTGCGTTGATCCAGCCACGCTCACGCATGTCGGTAAGCATCTCGATCTCGCACCAGGTTCCGCCGTCGACCGGTTGGCATCCTAGGTTGACGACACGGTCATCGTTCCCCAGCGCCCCGACAATGTCGTATCCCGTGCCCGGCCCGTTGCGGACGTTCAGCAAGTCGTTCTCCGGCACCCCGGCGATGGTCACGACGTTTCCGCCGCCCGTCGCTTCGCCGCCGGCCGGGCCGGGCAGCGCCAGAAAGCGCGCTGCCACCCAACCCCGGATGCCACCGCCTTCGGCCTGCACCTCGCACCACTGCGCCCCCTCGGTCACCGTGCAGCCGCCCACATTCGCGACGTTGATACCGTTCGCAATCGTACCGACCAGCGATCCCGTCTCTGACGGTGCGTCCCGGACGTTGAGATGCCCACCGGCACTGGACAGGCGCACGACAAAGAAGTCCTCTTCCGGTAGCATGTCTGCCGGGGGCGCCGGGCTGGCCGTCCCCGAACCCGAGGGCCCCGATGAGATGTCGACATCAATCGAGAAACCAACCGTCTTGCCGGTGTCCCGGTCGTTGCCCATCAGGTAGACCCGGATTGCCCAGTCGCCATCAGAGGGTACGACCACCTCGGCCCGATTGTCGTCATCGGTGCTGCCTATGTACGGCCCGCCAAAGTCCTGACCCGCCGGAAGGATATTGAAAAAGGCGCTGCCGAACCCATTCGAGCCCGTCACCGTCAGCGCGACGGACATGGTCTGCCCGCCCCGCGCCCGCAGCACATAGTCGATATACTCGTTCCCGATGATCGTGCCGTTAATCGTGGTGCCCGTTTGCCCCGCGGGGAAAGCGACATTCACGCTCTCCTGGGCTTCGGCGGAGGATGTCGGGGGCGTAACGGCGGCAAGACCAGCAATGCAGCTGATCAGAACGTAGCGCGCTAAGCGGCAGACCAGGCTAACCATTTCCGTGCTCCCCACGAATCGTTGTTAGTTAACGTTAGGGTAACCGCCGGTTGCAAACTGAAAAGAAGTATCGCGGATGCAGGGTTTTTGGCTGTCCATCGGCGCGGGCACGCGCACCGCTTTCTGTCTTGGAAACAGAGGATACGGGAGATTTGGCTCCCATGCATATCGCGTGGGGCGGGTCACGTGACCAGATATTCTGACGGCCATACAAACCTAAAAGTGCGTTCGGGCACGAGTTTTTTGCTGCGTGGCTATCTTCAGTTCGACACTCAGGACACACTGCTCGGAGCAACGACTAGCAAGCATAGCTGTGCGCGCGATTGCCCGAAGCGGCCCAGGTTTCGCCCTGCAACAACGGCGCGTAGCGGACATTCGCTGCGGCACTTTCCAACGACGGCTTTGGGTCGACATCGCCCAACCACCAAACCGCACCACAACCCTACCGCTACCCAACCTCCCCCATATCATGGATCCGGTCCATCACCGCGCGGCTGACGCTGTCATACTCCCCGGTGTTGGGCAGTTCTCCGGTGACGCGGTAGCCGTCCATCACCACGATGCGGTCGGCGACGGCGATCATTTCGGGGAGGTCGCTGGTGATCAGAAGGATCGAGGTGCCGTTGTCCGCCAGCTCTCGCAGCAGCTCGTGCAGGTAGGCCTTGGTCTTGATGTCGATCCCGACCGAGGGCTCGTCCACGATCAGCAACCGGACTCCCGCCGCCAGCCATTTGGCGACCGAGATCTTCTGCTGGTTGCCGCCCGACAGGTTCGCGGCGGTCTGGGCGAGGCTGGGGGTCTTGACCTCGAGCTTGCGCAGATACGGCAGCACCGCGTCGCGGATCTTGCCGTCGGTCAGCGTCCCCAGCGCGCCGCCCAGCTTGCGCCAGATCGGCACGCCCGCGTTGGCCAGCACCGAATGCTGCAGGATCAGGCCCTCGGTCTTGCGGTCCTCGCTGACGTAGCCAAGGCCGTGGGTGTGGATCGCCTCGAACACCGAGCGGATGCGGACGGGCTTGCCGTCGACCCGCACCTCGCCGCCGGTGACGGCGGACTGGCCGAGGATCGACTTCGCCAGTTCCGTCCGGCCCGCGCCGACCAGGCCGTAGAGGCCCACGATCTCTCCCTTGCGGACAGAAAGCGACACGTCGCGGTGGCCCAGTTCGGTCGAGACGCCGCTTAGCCCCAGCACCTCGGGCTGGGCCGAGGTGTCGCGGGCGCGCCATGCGCCTTCGCCCTCGGCGCGGCCGATCATCATCTGCACAAGGTCGTGGCGCGTCACCCCCTCCATCGAGCGGCTGTCGCAGGCGTTGGCCCCGTCGCGCAGAACGGTCACGCGGTCGCAGATTTCCTGCACCTCTTCCAGCTTGTGGCTGACGAAGACAAGGCTGGTGCCGTCGTCGCGCAGGCGGCGGACGATCTGGAACAGGCGGTCGGTTTCCGAGGTGGTAAGCGAGGCGGTGGGCTCGTCCAGCAGCAGCACCCGGCTTTGCAGCGACAGGGCCTTGGCGATCTCGACCAGTTGCATCCGGGCGACGGACAACTCCGACACTGGGGTGGCGGGGTCGATGTCGAGCTCCAGCGCGTCCAGCCAGCGCCGCGCCTCGCGGTTCAGGCGGGCATAGTCGACGGGTGTCAGATAGCTGGACCCGATCTGTTCCAGAAAGATGTTCTCGGCCACCGAGAAGCGGGGGAACAGGTTGCGTTCCTGGTGGACCACGCCGATGCCCTTGGCGATGGCGTCGCGCGGGTTGTGGAACTGCGCCTGCTGGCCGTCCAGCAGCAAAGTGCCGGCGGTGGGCTGGTGGACGCCGGTGATCACCTTGATCAGCGTCGACTTGCCCGCGCCGTTCTCGCCCAGCAGCGCGTGGACCGATCCGGGCAACAGCGACAGCGTGACGCCCTTCAGCGCCATGACGCCGGGAAACGCTTTCTGGATGCCCTTGGCTTCGAAGATGGGAGTCATCACAGGCTTCCTTTCGCGGTGTCGCGGGCGCGCAGCTTGTTCAGCCCGACGGCGGCAAGGATCAGCGCGCCCAGCACCACCTGCACAAGGAACGGGTCGATCGAGAACAGTACCAGCGCCTGCGTGATGATCGCGACGATGACGACACCCAGCGCGGTTGCGGTGACGCTGACGTGTCCGCCCGCCAGCACCGCGCCGCCGATCACGGGCGCGGCAAAGGACAGGATCAGCCAGTCGTCCCCGATCGACGGCTGCCCGATCTGCAGTCGCGCGACCACGAGGATGCCCGCCAGCGCGGCGAGGAAGCCCGAGATGCCATGTGCGATCACCACGGTCGCCCCGACCGAAATGCCCGACAGCCCGGCGGCGTGGTCGTTGCTGCCGACCGCAAGGATGAACCGGCCCACCGGCAGGCGGCGCAGCATGTACCACAGCGCCACGGTCGCCGCGATGGTCGGCGCCAGCAGCCACGGGATCGGCCCGAGGATGGTCGCCGCGCCAAAGGCCTTCACCGCCGCCGGCACGCCGTAGAACGGCTGCGCCTCGGTGATGCCAAGGTTGATGCCCTTGTAGATCGACAGCGTCGCCAGCGTGATGACGAAGGCCGAGATGCCGGTGATCCGCACCAGCACGCCGTTCAGCACGCCGCACAGCAGCCCGATCACCAGCGCCAGCAGGGCGGCGGGCAGGGCGGGCAGGCCCCAGACCTCCATCATCCCGGCAAACGAGATCGCGGCAAGCCCGCCGATGGCGCCCACCGACAGGTTCATCTGGCCAATGGCGATGATGATCATCTGCGCGAAGGCGATCAGCGCGTTGACCGCGATGGCCAGCAGCAGGATCTGGATGTTGTAGGGCGACAGGAAGTTCTTGCTGAGCGATCCGATGATGGCGATGGCCAGCACGGTGGCGAGCAGCGGGCCGAACCAGTCGGTCCGGGACAGGCGAGAGATCTGTTGCATGGGTCCGGCTCCGGTCTCAGGCAAGGTTGCGGCGGGCAAGGTACGAACGGCGCGCCTTGTCCAGCAGGACGGCGACCAGCAGCATCAGGCCAAGGAAGCTTTGCACCCAGAAGGCGCCGATCTGCAGCATCAGAAGGCCGCTGGTCAGCATGGTCACAAGGAAGGCGCCCAGCACCGTGCCCAGCACAGACACCTTGCCACCCTGAAGCAGCGTGCCGCCCAGAACGGGGCCAAGGAAGGCGGGCAGCAGCCAGTCCTGTCCCAGCTGCCCCGCCATCGACGGAATCGCGGCGCCGTTGCGGGCTACCAGCATCAGCGCGGCGATGCCCGCCAGTGCGCCCGACAGCATGTGGCACAGGATGACCATGCGGCCCACGCGGATGCCCGACAGCTCTGCCGCCGCGGGCGACGCGCCCGCCGCCAGCATCTCGCGCCCGAGAACGGTGCCGCGATAGAGCCATGCAAGAAGCACCGCCACCACCAGCGTCACCAGCAGCAGGGGCGAGACATAGCCCAGCACGCGGGCGCGGCCGAACTCGGTGAAGACGGGCGGCAGTTCACGGAACGCTTCGGCCTTGGTCAGGAAGATCATGACGCCGAAGAAGATGCTCATCGTCGCCAGCGTGATGATGAAGCTGTGAAGGCCGGTGCGCACCACCGTCCATCCGTTGATCCAGCCCAGCAACGCGCCGAAGGCCAGCCCGCCCGCGATTGCCAGCGGCCACGGGATGCCAAGGCTCTCGATCATCCAGCCGCAGACCATCGCGGCGCAGACGCCCATCGCGCCCACCGCAAGGTTCAGGCCGCCGGTGACGATGACGCTCATCATCGACAGGCCGATCATGATGTTGACGGCCGAGTTGCGCCCCAGCGCGAACAGGTTGAAGGGCGAGAAGAAGCCCTTGGTCGCGAAGCCGAAAATGATCGCGAAGATCGCGATCAGAAGGATCAGGCCGAACTCGTTGGACAGGAAGAACCGGCTGCGCGACAGGCCCGTGCGGGGGCCGAGCGGGCTGTCGTCGGTGCCGGAGGAATAGGTGGCGTCTTGCAGCGTCATGGGGCGGCGGATCTCGTGCGTCGGAAAGATGCACCGCCGGCGCGCAAGGCACCGGCGGCTGGGGAGCGGGGCGGCCGGGCCGGGAGAACCCGAGCGCCGCCCCGTTTTGGCGTCACTCGCAGTTCAGGTATGTGGCGTCGAAATCAGCGAGGATCTTGTCCGTCTCGGCCCGCATCGTGTCGAGATAGCTGTCGGCGTTCGACGCATCGACATAGGCCGTGCCGCTGTCGATGAATTTGGTCGTCAGCGCGTTGGACCCGAAGGGCGCATCGTCCTTCACGGTGCAGCCCGACCGCAGCTTGTCCAGCGCGTAGGCGCCGATATAGCCCTGACCATAGGGGTTCTGGATCATCGTGCCGTCGATCACGCCGTCCTTGATCGCGTTGATCACGGCCTCGTCATGGTCGATGCCGACCATGTGGATACGGTCGTCGCCCATGCGGCGCAGCGCGTTGGCGGCAACCACGGCGGGCACCCATGCGGTCGCGATGATGCCGTCGACCTCGTCCGCGTGGGCGGCGAGATAGGCGTTGATCTTCTCTTCCGCCGGTTCCGGCGCGTCGATGTCGGCGATCACCTGCACCACGGTCGCGCCTTCCTCTTCCGCGGCCTGAACCACGGCGTCGATGCGAAGCTGGGTGTTCGGGTCGACAAGGAAGCCGGTGAAGTGGACGATCCGCTTCTCGCCGTCACCCATCGCCTTGATCAGCTCTTTCGCGCCGAGATAGGCGGATTTGCCGGTGTCGGTGCCAAGGCAGAAGGCGGCGGGCGAGGGGTCCTTGTAGCAGCCCGCGCCGGCGATGACCGGAGCGCCGAAGCCCGCGAGTTCCTCGGCGGTGGATACGGCGCCCACCGGGTCGCCCGGGAAGATCAGGAAGCCGTTGTAGCCCTGGCTCAGAAGGCTTTCGAGAAGCTGGTTCTGCTGCGCCAGTTCCCACTTCTGCGGGATCTTGTAGGTCGCTTCGCCCAGCCCAAGGTCTGCGGCGGCGTCGAGGCCGGCCTGTTCCCACGCCGCGAAATAGGGGTGCGGGCCGCCGGGGACCAGCGCCAGCGTGCTGTCGTCGGCAGCGCCCGCTGCGGTGACGCCGGCGCACAGAAGGGCAATCGCAGCAACGCTGCGGTTCAGGGTTTTCATGGTGATCTCCTCCTTGTCGAACCGGGGCGGACAATCCGCCCCCGGGTTCAGTGGACCCTCCATTGTCCACTTGCATTCGCTTGTCGGACCCTAGTATGCTTGTATACAAGCTTGCAAGTCAAAACTTGCTGCACTTAGCTGAACCCGACGACACCAGAGGATCGCCGCCATGACCAAGCCACCGCCAGAGGGCCCGCGCGGCAAGCTGTTCGGCGCAAGCGCGCAGGGGTTGGAAGAGCTGGAGCTTGTCCTTGGCCGCACCGGCTCGGTCTCGGATCAGGTGCATGACGTCCTGCGCCGCGCGATCATCGAGGTGCGGCTGGCTCCGGGCGCGCCGATCAGCGAGAACTCGATCTGCAAGCAGTTCGCCGTCTCCCGCACGCCGGTCCGCTCGGCCATCCAGCGTCTGTCCGAAGAAGGGCTGGTCGACATCCTGCCCCAGCGCGGCAGCTACGTGGCGCCCCTGCGGCTTGGCAACCTGCGCGACAGCCACTTCATCCGGCGTTCGCTGGAACTGGCGCTGCTGCGCGAGACGGCGAAGGTCTGGACCCCGGAGATGAGCCGCACCCTGCGCGACATCGTCGAAGATCAGCGCCGCGTGATCGAGGCGGAAGACCCCGACGGCTTCTTCCACGCGGACGAAGAATTCCACCGGACGCTTGCGGGGTTCTCGGGCCGCGCCGGCGTCTGGGACGCGATTCAGGCGGCCAAGGTCTCGCTGACCCGGTTCTACCGCTACTGGGCGCAGGCGGACCGTCTGCCCGACGTCCTGACCGAGCACCTCGCGGTGCTGGACGCGCTGGACCGGGGCGATGTGGACGGCGCGGAGGAGGCGCTGGCCACACACCTCGACATGGCATTCGTCATCTTCGACCAGATGCCGGAAGAGGACAGGAAACAACTGCCCGTCTGAGCGGGCAGACCGAAAGGACCACTGGGAGGAACTTCATGGAGCTTCAGGACAAGACCGCGCTGGTGACCGGCGCGGGCGGCGGCATCGGCCGCGCGGTTGTGACGGCACTGGCCGCGGAAGGGGCGCAGGTGATCGCGCTGGACCGGGACGCTGCGGCGCTCGACGCGCTGTGCGCCGGGATCGGCCCCAACTGCACCGCCGCCGTCGCCGACTTGTCCGACGGGCCGGGGCTTCAGGCGCTGGCGGCGAAGCTTCTGGACACGCACGGGCGGATTGACGTGCTCGTCAACAACGCGGGCATCCTGACGCCGCACAAGCTTGCCGGCATAACGCTGGAGGACTGGCACGCGCTGATGGCTGTCAACCTCGACGCCGCGATGCTGCTGACGCAGGCGGTGGTGCCGGGGATGAAGGACGCGGGCTGGGGCCGCGTGATCAACATGGCGTCCTACGCGTGGAAGTCGGGCGGGCTGACGGCGGGCACCGCCTATTCCGTGTCGAAGGCCGCGCTGGTCGGGCTGACCTATTCCACCGCACGGGAACTCACCGGCACCGGCATCACCGCGAACGCCATCGCGCCCGCCTATGTCGTATCGCCGATGATCATGAACCAGCTGTCGGACGAGGACCGCGCGCGCCAGCTGGCCGCGATCCCCGTGGGCCGTTTTTGCGAACCGGAAGAGGTGGCGCACACCGTCCGTTTCCTTGCCTCTCCGCTGGCCGGGTTCATGACCGGGCTGACCATAGACATGAACGGCGGCCTGCAGTTCGGCTGAGGGGGACGGCATGACCGACAGACTGAACGACGCGGCGCTGAACCGCCTGCCGGAGGGCGTCGCCCGCCCGCGGTACGACCGCAGCGCGGTGACGCCCGGCATCGTCCACCTTGGCGTGGGCGCGTTTCACCGGGGGCATCAGGCGGTGTTCGTCGATGACTGCCTGAACCGGGGCGAAACCGGCTGGGGCATCGTCGCCGCCTCGCTGCGCAGCGCGACCACCCGCGACGCGCTTGCGCCGCAGGACAACCTGTACACCTATTGCGAGCGGGACGGGCAGGGCGAGACGCTGCGCGTGGTGGGCTCGATCCTCGACGTGCTGGTCGCGCCCGAAAACCCCGCCGCGCTGCTGGCGGCGCTCGCCGATCCGCGCGTAAAGATCGTGACGCTGACGGTGACCGAGAAGGGTTATCTCGCCGACCTGTCCACGGGGCGGCTGATGACCGACCACCCCGACATCGCCCACGACCTTGCGCACGCGCATGCGCCGCGCACGATCTACGGCTACCTGACCGAGGCGATCCGCCAGCGGCAGGCGGCCGGGGCAGTGCCGCTGACGCTGCTGTCGTGCGATAACCTTCCGTCGAACGGGCGCATCCTGCACGGTGCGCTGGCGGATTTCGCGGCGCGGCGCGACCCGGCGCTGGCGGACTACATTCGGGACGCGATCCGCTGTCCCTGCGTGATGGTCGACCGCATCGTGCCCGCCACGACCGACGCCGACCGCGACGGCGTGGCGGCGGTGCTGGGCGTCGCCGACGCGTGGCCGGTGGTGGCGGAGCCCTACTTCCGCTGGGTGATCGAGGACGACTTCGCCGGACCGCGCCCGGCGCTGGAACGCTCGGGCGCCGAGTTCGTGGCCGATGTCGAGCCGTTCGAGCACATGAAACTGCGGATGCTGAACGGCGCGCACACCGCCATCGCCGCCATCGGGCAGTCCACCGGGCTGCCGACGGTGGACGCCGTTTATGCGGTGCCCGAGGTGCGCGACTTCATCGACCTCTACTGGCGGCAGGTGGGGCCGACGCTGCGACCCGAGGTCGACGGCGCGGCCTACGTGGTGGGGCTGCGGCAGCGGTTCGCCAATCCGTCGCTGAAGCACAAGGCGGAACAGATCGCCTCGGACGCGTCGCAGAAGGTGCCGCAACGCATCCTTGCGCCGCTGCGCGAGTTGCGCGCGGCGGGCCAGCCGCACACCGCGCCGATGCTGGCGCTGGCGCTGTGGCTGCGGTCTTGTGCGGCGACGAACGAAAAGGGGCAGGGCATCGCGATCCACGACCCCGCCTTCCACGACTGGGACGCGCCGGATCAGGACACGCTGCCGCCCGACGAGGTGGTGCGCCGGTTCCTAGGATTTTCCCGCGTGTTCGGCACGACGCCGGACCAGACATTTGCGGCGGACCTCACCGCCGCCTACACCGATATCCGCACGCAGGGCGTTCTGGCCTGCCTGCGCCGCATGACCAAGGAGGGGTGAATGCAGGAAACCTGGAGATGGTACGGAGAGCCCGACCCGATCCCGCTGAGCCACGTGCGCCAGACCGGTGCCACCGGCATCGTCACCGCGCTGCACCAGATCCCCGACGGCACCGTCTGGCCCGAGGATGAGATCGCCAAGCGCAAGGCCATGATCGAGGCCGCCGGCATGTCGTGGACCGTGTGCGAGTCGATCCCGATGGAACAGTGCGTCAAAAGCGGCGGCAAGGGCGCGGCAGAGGCAGTCGGACGCTGGAAGGACACGCTGATGCGCGTGGGCCGCGCTGGTGTGCCGGTGGTCTGCTACAACTTCATGCCGGTGGTCGACTGGACCCGAACCGACCTGCGCTGGAAAGCCCCCGGCACCGGGCTTGCTCTGCGGTTCGAGATGGTGGACTTCGTGGCCTACGACGTCTTCGTGCTGAACCGCCCCGGCGCGTCCGACGACTATGACGCGGGGCTGGTCGCCCGCGCCGAGGCGCGCGCCGCAGAGATGTCCGAGGACGAGAAGCTGCTGCTGGAGAAAAACGTGATCGCCGGCCTGCCCGGCGGCGCGCTGGTTCAGACCCGCGCCTCGATCGCCGCGCTGATCGACAGCTTCAAGGGGATCGACCGCGAAACGATGCAGGGCAACCTGATCGCCTTCCTGAAGGAGGTCGTGCCGGTCGCGGAAGAGGCGGGCGTCCTGCTGGCCATCCACCCCGACGATCCGCCCATCCCGCTGTTCGGCCTGCCGCGCGTCGTCTCGACCCCAGAGGACGTGCGCAACATCCTCGCCGCCGTCGACAGCCCGCACAACGGCATCACCCTGTGTACCGGATCCTACGGCGCGCGCTCCGACAACGACCTGACGGCGATGGCGCAGGAATTCGCCTCGCGCACCAACTTCGCCCACCTGCGCAACGTTACGGTCGAGGAGGACGGGTCCTTCTTCGAGGACGACCACCTTGAAGGGCGCGGCGACATGATCGCGATCATCGAGGCTTTGCTGCGCGAGGAACGCGCCGCCGCCGCCGAAGGCCGCCGCCCCGATATCCCGATGCGCCCCGACCACGGTCACCTGCTGGGCGACGACATCGACAAGGTCACCAACCCCGGCTACTCGTACAATGGTCGTCTCAAGGGGCTGGGAGAACTGCGCGGCATCATCCGCACCGTCTCGCGCCAGCTGGACGGAGAGCCCGCATGAAGACGCGCAGGCTTGGCAATACGGCGCTGGAACTGACAGAGCTGTCCTTCGGCGCGGCGCCCATCGGCAACCTCTATCGCCCCGTGGACCGGGCGCAGGCGATGGACGTGCTGGACACCGCGTGGGACGCCGGAATCCGCTATTTCGACACAGCGCCGTACTACGGGCAGGGCCTGTCAGAGCGCCGGCTGGGGGATTACCTTCAGGGTAAAGCGCGCGGCGACTTCGTGCTGTCCACCAAGGTCGGGCGGCTGCTGTCGCCGGTCACAGACGGCCCGCTGCCCGACAACGGCTTTGCCGACGCGCTGCCGTTCAACGTGCGCTATGACTATTCCTACGACGGCATCATGCGGTCGTGGGAGGACAGCCTGCACCGGCTGGGTCTGCCCTCGGTCGATATCCTCTATGTCCACGACCTTGAAAGCGGCACCTTCGGGGGCGACGACTATGCCGCGCATCTCGAGACCTTCGCGACCAGCGGCATCAAGGCGCTGGAGCGGTTGAAATCCGAAGGCTCTATCGGGGCTTACGGGCTGGGCGTGAACCAGGTCGACGCCTGTATCAACGTCATGGAACGGGTCGGGCTGGACTGCTTGCTGATGGCCGGGCGCTATTCGCTGCTGGACCGGTCGGCCTGCACACGCCTGATGGGCATGTGCGAGGACAGCGGCACCGCGATGGTGGTGGGCGGCGTGTTCAACTCGGGCATCCTTGCCACGGGTGCGAAGCCGGGGGCCACGTTCAACTATGCCGAGGCGTCCGACGATGTCATGCAACGGGTCAGCGGGATGGAGGCGGTGGCCGACGCCCACGGTGTCACGCTGGCCAACGCGGCGCTGACCTTCCCGCTGCGCAACCCGGTGGTGGCCAGCGTGCTGATCGGGTCATCGAAGCCTTCAAGCCTTACGCGGAATTTCGCGACCATCGCGGATCCCGTGCCCGACGCGCTTTGGCCCGAGATGGAGCCTTTCGCGATCCACGGCTGACCTGCGGGTCAGCGCACCCGCAGGTGCGGGACCACGTGCCTGCCGAACGCCGCGATACCGTCGGGCAGAAGCGGCGGCATCACGTTGTACCCGTCGGCGGCGCCATGGGCGATCCAGTCGTCCAGCGTCGCGGTCGCCCGCGCCGCCGGGTGCCGCCACGCGGCCTCGTGGCTGCCGTGGCCGAACAGGACGGCGTTCAGGATCACCGCGACATCCAGCTTTGATCGTACCAGTCCGCCACGCTGCCGGGCCAGTCCAGCGGCTGCCCGTCCGTGCCTTTCAGGACACCGCTGTCGAACAGGAACTTCGCCATCCGCTCTACCCGTGTCGGGTCGATGGTTCCGACGGGCGTGTCGCCATCGGTCAGGAACCCGCCCTCGGTGATTGCCTGCATCGAGCCCTCGACCAGCGCCGCGTTCGGAAAGTCCCCGGCGGCGATCATCAGCGCGGCGGCGGCGTCGGGGTTCGCGGCGGCCCATTCGTAGCCCTGCTGCGTCGCCTGCATGAACCGCGCCACGATGTCGGCGTGGTCCGACAGGTAGGCGCTGCGGGTGCCGATATAGCCGTTCTGCTGATCCGGGATGCCAAAGTCGGCATAGGCGAAGGACGACTGGTTGCGCCCCAGCAGTTCGCTGTTCACGCCTTCCCACGTCGCGACCTCCAGAGTGAAGTCGACCGCGCCGGTGGCCAGCGCCTCGTAAGCGCCGGTGCCCAGCGTCACCGTGTCATAGACCGGATCGCCGCCATCGGTTTCGATCATGGTCGAGATCAGCGCGTGTTCCCAGTCGCTGCCGAACCCGGCATAGGTCTTGCCCGACAGGTCGGCGGGTCGGGTGATCGCCGTATTGTCGGCGTTGTAGACCAGCCGCCCGGTCTCGTGCTGCATGGTCACCCACAGCGCCACCAGATCGGCGCCACCGGCCCGCGCGCTCATGAACCCGAGCGAGGTCATATAGGCGAAATCGGCGGCCCCGGCGGCCAGCAGCGCGGTCGAACTGGTGTCGGAATAGGGCAGGATGTCCACCGCCAGCCCGGCGTCTTCGTACAGGCCCCGGTCGCGGGCGGCGATCAGGCCCACGTGGTTGGTGTTCAGCGTCCAGTCCAGCGCGATGGTCACGGCGTCCTGCGCCAGCGCGGCGGCGGGGGCCGCCAGCGCGGCAAGGGTGAGGAGGGTGCGGATCATGAGGTCTCCTTTAGCAACAGGGATTTCAGGGTAGATCGGGTGTCGGCCAGCGCCGCCTCGGTCCGGGCGGCGCGGGGGGTGGTCAGGGGGATGTCCGCGACGATGCGGCCGGGCCGGGCTGACATGACGAGGATGCGGTCGGCCATCTGCGTCGCCTCGTGCAGGTCGTGGGTGACCATCAGCACGCCGCGCGGGGTCTCGGTCAGGCGGGCGCACAGCCAGTCCTGCATCCGCAGGCGTGTGACGGCGTCCAGCGCCGAGAAGGGTTCGTCCAGAGCCACGAAACGGGTGTCCTGCACGATGGTCCGCAGGAAGGCCGCACGCTGGCGCATCCCGCCGGACAGCTGGGCGGGGAAGGCGTCGGCGCATCCCTCAAGCCCGAAGGGCGCGAACAGCGGCAGCACCCGCGCGCGCGCGTCGCGGCGGGACTGCCCGCGCATCTCCAGTCCCAGCCCGGCATTCTCGGCCACGGTCAGCCATGGAAACAGCGCGTCCTGCTGCGGCTGATACGCCAGCGCGGGGTCGGGTCGCGGCACCGGTCGCCCGTCCAGAAACGCGCGGCCCGATGCTTCGAGCGATCTGTCAAGAATGCCGGACAGCCATTTGATAACAGATGACTTCCCGCAGCCCGACGGGCCGATCAGGCAGGTGATCCGGCCGTCCGGTATCGCCAGCGCCAGATCGTCCACCAGAACCCGCGAACCCGCGCGGATCGTCAGCCCCTCAACGCGTAGCATCGGACGCCTCCCGGAACCGGCGCGCGGTGGTGCGGTCGATGATATGAAGCGCGCCCAGCAGGGCCAGCGTCAACACGGCAGAGACAACGACCCCGGCCAGCACGAGGTCGGCGCGGAAGTTGTTCTTGGCCGTCAGGATGAAGATCCCGATCCCGGCCCGCGCGCCCGCGTATTCGGCGAAGATCGTCGCCACGATGGCGTAGGTGGCAGAAATCCTCAGCCCGGCGAAGAAGGCGGGCCGGGCCGATGGCATCGTCACCCGGCGGAACACCTGCCACCGGCCCGCACCCATCGACGACAGCAGGTCGACGAATGCGCCCGGCGCGCGGGCATATCCCGACAGCAGGCTGACGAGGATGGGAAAGAAGGTCACGAGGATGACCAGAAGCACCTTCGGCAGCAAGCCGAAGCCGAACCACAGGATCATCAGCGGCGCGAGCGCGACCAGCGGCACCGTCTGGCTGGCCACCAGCAGGGGCATCGCGCCGCGCCTGAGCCATGGCGCGAAATGCAGTGCGACCGAGGCGGTGCAGGCGAAGGACACCGACAGCGAAAACCCCAGCGCCGCCACAAGGATCGTGCTGCCCGCGTGATGCAGGATCTGGTGGCGCTGAACGACCAGCGCCCGCAGCACCCCGCTGGGCGGTGGCAGCACCAGCGGCGACACATCGGCGGTGGCGCAATAGATCTCCCACGCGGCCAGCAGCAGGGCGGCGAACAGAAGGGCGGGCAGGATGCGGGGCATGGCGGCTCCGTCAAAGGCTCCGGGCGCGCGGACGCCCTGCGGCGCACGTCGCGGCAGGGTCGGGGATCAGCGGAGGCTGGGAGAGTTGGCCGAGGCGGTCAGGTCGATGGTCACGTGACCCTCTGCCGGACCGAAGCGCAGGAAGGCTTGCCGCACCGTTTCGAACACCGCGCCCGCGTCGCCGCGCAGGCGGGTGCAGAAGTTCTTGGACTTCAGAAAGGTGCCCGACGCCTTGAGGAAGTCGATGCAGCCATAGATCTCGTCCATGTGCCGGTCCTGACCCAGCACGTACAGCGAGAACTGCACGTCGATGCCCACGCCGGTCACCGGGGCCTCGGCCACGGCGGCGCGCGCCTCGGCCTGCCGCTGGTCGAGCGACTGGTGTTGCGCGCGGGTCAAGGTCTCGCACCGGCAGGTGGGATCGTCCGGCTCGCCCGGACAGCCGCGCGACAGGGTGACGTGCATCGTCACGTGTTCGGGCCGGCGCGCGGCGGCGGCGAACAGGTCGCGGATCGCGTCAAGCAACGGGCCCGGCGCGCCGACCATCAGGGTCGACATGTCGTCCGTCTCGATCCGCAGATCATCTCGGTAGGGATCCAGCCCCTTTAGGCCGGTGAGGATGACATCCACGAAATCGGACGTCATCGGATACAGCGACACTTGCGCGCCTATGAACATAAGAACCTCGCTCCGCTGGCATGACCCAGATCAGCTGTGAAGGGTTCGCGCATCGTCGCGCATCTCAGCCCCGCTCGGGGCGCCCCTGGTGATGTAGCCGCACGCTCTGCCATCGCGGCGCGAATGTCAACGGCCCCCGGATGACTGCCCCAAAACCGCGAAATGCCAGTTGCTAAGTCCCTTAAGGTAACCTAGGTTCGCGGGCACGCAGCCCGTGCCGCATGGCGGCCGTTGGCGCGTATAACCGGTGACCGGGCCCCTCTGGCGGAAGTGGCGGCGCTTCCGTGATGTCGGCACCAGTTTTGTTCCAGCCGCCTGGATACACTTCAACATGACACAAGGAACTCGCCCCCAGGGCCAGACCGCGGCAGGTGCCGTGGGTCAGCGATCCATGCTTTCGTACCTCAAGTGGGCCTTCGTGGTGACCGCCGCCGGCCTTGCGCTTGGCGCTTTCCTCGGCTGGCAGACCACGGGGACGCTTGCGGGCACCGGCTCGATCCTCTTCATCTGCGCCGTGCTGGCGGTGCTGGAAATCTCGCTGTCCTTCGACAACGCCATCGTGAACGCCAACAAGCTGAAGACCATGCGCCCGGAATGGCAGCGCAGGTTCCTGACTTGGGGCATCCTGATCGCCGTGTTCGGCATGCGGATCGTGTTCCCGCTGCTGATCGTTGTGATCGCCGCGAAGATCGGCCCTTGGGAAGCCATCGTGCTGGCCGCCGGGCAGCCCGAGGAATACGCCCGGATCATGCACGAGGCGCACCTGCCCATCGCGGCCTTTGGCGGAACCTTCCTGATGATGGTGGGCCTGTCGTTCTTCTTCGACCACGAGAAAGACGTGCATTGGGTGCGCTGGCTGGAATCGCGGATGACCAAATACGCCACCATCCGCGGCGTCGAGGTCGCGATCGCCCTGCTGTTCGTGATGGGCTTCTCCAGCCTGCTGGAAGGCGCCGAGCGCACGGTGTTCTTCAGCGCCGCCATCTGGGGCCTGCTGACCTTCCTGCTGGTCGAGGTCGTGGGCGGCCTTCTGGACAGCACGCAAGAGGCGCAGAAGACGGCCGTGCGTGGCGGTCTTGGCGCGTTCCTTTACCTCGAGGTGCTGGACGCGTCCTTCAGCTTCGACGGGGTGATCGGGGCCTTCGCGCTAAGCCAGAACCTGTTCGTCATCGCCATCGGCCTTGGCATCGGGGCGATGTACGTGCGGTCCATGACGATCATGCTGGTCGAGAACGGGACCCTGGCCGAGTACCGTTTCCTTGAGCACGGTGCGTTCTACGCGATCTTCACGCTGTCGATCATCATGTTCGCGCAGTCGCAGGTGCATATTCCCGAGGTCATAACCGGCCTTGGCGGTGCCGCGATGATCGGGTTCGCGCTGTGGTCCTCGATCCGCTGGAACGCCCGCGAACGGGCCGAGGCGGATGCGGAAGACGCCGCGCAGGACACGGTGACGGAGCCGGCCGCAGTTCACTGACGCCCGCAGGGGCCGGCGCAAGATCGGCCCCGCCGCGTCACGATCCACAGCCGAACAGAAAAACGGGGAGCCGCTGGGGCTCCCCGTTGTCGTCTGCTCGTTGGTCTGCCTTTTGTATCAGTAGTCGTCGCCACCGTGGCCGCCGCCGTCCTGCCACGGCTTCACCAGGTTGCCGAAGCGGGTGAACTGGGCCTCGAAGCTCAGCTCCACGGTGCCGATGGGACCGTGACGCTGTTTGCCGATGATGACTTCGGCCTTGGCGTGCAGGCGGCTCATCCGTTCCTGCCACGCCGCCATTTCTTCCAGCTTGTCGTCCGACGGCTTTTCGCGTTCGACGTAGTATTCCTCGCGGAACACGAACATCACGACGTCCGCGTCCTGCTCGATCGAGCCCGATTCCCGAAGGTCCGACAGCTGCGGCCGCTTGTCCTCGCGGCTTTCGACCTGACGCGAAAGCTGCGACAGGGCGATCACCGGCACGTTAAGTTCCTTCGCCACGGCCTTGAGACCCATGGAGATTTCCGCGATCTCCTGCACCCGGTTGTCGGACTGGCCGCGCACCAGCTGCAGGTAGTCGACGATGATAACGTCCAGCCCGTGCGTCCGCTTCAGACGGCGGCAGCGCGCCGCCAACTGGCTGATCGGGATGGCGGGCGTGTCGTCGATGTAAAGCGGACAGGCTTCCAGCGATTTCGCGGCTTCCACGAAGCGGCGGAACTCGCTTTCGGTCATGTCGCCCTGACGGATCTGGTGCGACGAGATTTCCGAGGCCTCCGCAAGAATACGCGCGGCCAGCTGTTCCGCCGACATTTCGAGCGAGAAGAAACCCACGACACCGCCATCCACCGTACCCTCGGTGCCGTCGGGCAGCAGGCCCTTCTTGTAGGCCTTGGCCACGTTGAAGGCGATGTTGGTGGCCAGCGAGGTTTTCCCCATCGACGGACGACCGGCGAGGATCAGAAGGTCCGACTTGTGCAGGCCGCCCAGCTTCTTGTCCATGTCGATCAGGCCGGTCGAGACACCGGCAAGGCCGCCCTCGCGCTGGTAGGCGGCGTTCGCCACGTTCACCGCGTCCGTGACGGCGCGCAGGAACGACTGGAAGCCGCGCTCGGCCTGTCCCTGTTCGCCCAGCGTGTACAGCTGCTGTTCCGCCTCGACGATCTGTTCGCGGGGCTCGGACGCCACGTCGACCTTCTTCGCCTTCGCCGCGATGTCCTGACCCAGCCTGATTAGCTCGCGCCGGATGGCGAGATCATAGATCATCTGCGCATAGTCGCGCACCGCGAAGGTCGAGATCGCCGCACCGGCAAGACGCACCAGATAGGCACCGCCACCCAGTTCCTTCAGACCCTCGTCGTCTTCAAGGAACGCCTTCAGCGTCACCGGCGAGGCCAGCGCGTTCTTGGCGATCCGCGCGGCGGCCACCTCGAAAATGCGTTGGTGCACGGGGTCGTAGAAATGCTGCGGCTTCACGATGGCGCTGACCTTGTCGAACGACTCGTTGTTCGTCAGGATCGCGCCCAGAAGCTGCTGCTCGGCCTCGATGTTGTGCGGGAGAGTGTCCTCGGCCTGCTCGGTGCCGTTGTCGGACTCGCTACCCGTCTGCCGGATGGCAGTTATCTCGTTCATTCCTCACCTCTGTCCCGTCGGTTCGGCCCTCATAGCCTAGCCGGACGGTTCGTCCTATCTGGAAAAATGCGGGGATAACCCGGTTGGTAACCCGCCGCTGTGCTGCCTCCGAGGTCGCGTGTTTCCAGATCTGGCAAGACCCGCCCGCGTTGAGACCACATATAGACCATCGACCCGATTCTGTGGAGGATCTTTTCACAAAAGGTCCACACGCGAACCGGCGGGGTCTTGCCGGTGTGTGATTATTTGTGCGCAGCCTGCCAGGCGCGCGGCTGTGTGAGGAATTCCTCGACCTCGGCCAGCGTCTCCGTGTCGAACGCCTCGATCTCGCGAGCGTGGGCCAGAACGTCCCACCAGGTGCAAAGCGAGTGCAGCGCAACGCCGTGATCGCCCAGCGTTTTCACGGTTTCCGGGAAGATGCCGTAGTAGAAGATCACCGCTGTATGCCCGCAGGTCGCGCCGGTGTCGCGGATCGCGTCGACGAAGGACAGCTTGCTGCCGCCGTCGGTCGTCAGGTCCTCGACCAGCAGGACGCGCTGGCCCTCGGTCATCACGCCCTCGATCCGCGCGTTGCGGCCGTAGCCTTTGGGCTTCTTGCGCACGTAGGTCATCGGCAGACCAAGGCGTTCCGCCACCATCGCGCCGAACGGGATACCCGCCGTCTCGCCGCCCGCGACGTTGTCGAAGGCCTCGAACCCGGCCTCGCGCATCACCGTCACCGCAAGGAAATCCATCAGCGTCGCCCGCACGCG
This sequence comes from Maritimibacter sp., assembly GCA_017792445.1. GTDB lineage: Bacteria > Pseudomonadota > Alphaproteobacteria > Rhodobacterales > Rhodobacteraceae > Psychromarinibacter. The sequence goes on along the minus strand of CP051232.1, from coordinate 4,319,277 downwards.
CGGGAACGAGATGATGCGGCGGCAGTCGACATAGGTCGGACCCTTAAGGCCCGAGGCATAGGTGAAAGGCTCGCGCGCATTGAAATCCACCGCGCCGATCTCCAGCAGCATCTGCGCCGACAGGCGGGCGATTTCTTCCTTGGAGGGGAACGAGGTGGGGATCATCAGGGGCTGCCTTTCGTGTGGGGGCTGTTGTTACGCGACGGACCAATGGAGCGGGAAACCGGGGTCGAACACGGTCACCGGGCCCGCGCCGGTTTCGATCTTCGCGGGATAGTCCACGGCGCCGCCCTTGGTCAGCGTCACCGTCTCGTCGTTCACCGGCAGGCGGTAGAACGCGGGACCGTTCAGCGAGGTGAAGGCCTCCAGCCGGTCCAGCGCGCCCGCTTTCTCGAACACCTCGGCCAGCACCGACAGGGTGTTGGTCGCGGTGAAGCAGCCGGCGCAGCCGCAGGCGTGTTCCTTCAGCGCGTCGATATGCGGAGCGCTGTCAGTGCCAAGGAAGAACGGGCCCGCGCCACTGGTGGCCGCCTCGACCAGCGCCACGCGATGCTCTTCGCGCTTGGCCACCGGAAGGCAGTAGTAGTGCGGCTTGATCCCGCCCACGAGGATGTGGTTGCGGTTGATGACAAGGTGGTGCGTCGTGATCGTCGCGCCCATGTCGTCCTGCGATTTGACGTAGTCGACGCCGTTCTTCGTGGTGATGTGCTCCATCACCACGCGCAGGCCGGGGGTGGACTTGCGGATCGGGTCCAGCACGCGGTCGATGAACACCGCCTCGCGGTCGAAAATGTCGACCTCGGGCGTGGTCACTTCGCCATGGGTGCACAGCGGCAGGCCGATCTCGGCCATCTTCTCAAGCACCCCGCGCACCTTGTCGAAGTCCTTGACGCCGCTGGCGGAATTGGTGGTCGCCCCGGCCGGGTACAGCTTGACCGCCTTGACCAGCCCGCTGGCCGCGGCGGCGGCCACGTCGGCGGGATCGGTCGCCTCGGTCAGGTACAGCGTCATCAGCGGCTCGAACGCCATGCCGTCGGGCAGGGCGGCCATGATCCGGTCGCGATAGGCCATGGCGTCGTCGCCCCGCACCACCGGGGGCACGAGGTTCGGCATGATGATGGCGCGGGCGAAATGACGGGCGGTTTCGGGCAGCACGCCCTCCAGCATCGCGCCGTCGCGCAGGTGCAGGTGCCAGTCGTCGGGGCGGCGGATCGTGAGGCTTTCGGTCATGGCCGAGGCCATAGCGCAAAGCCACAGGCGGCGCCATCCGAAACCGGTCTTCACGGCAGGGCTTCACAAACCGCCCCGGGTTTGGGCAATCTGCGTGGGAAATCAGCCCGCTCCGCCGGGCGCGCCGGGCATCGGGCCGGGGCATTCAGCGGGGCGATTGCGGGCGGTCGAGCCGCCGCCTAAGCCTTGGACGCCAAAGACAGAACGCCAGATGTACGACGAAACCCTTTCCGCTCCGCAGATGCAGCGCGCCCGAGGCCGGGCGGCGGTGTCCTTTGCAATGGACCGGGGCAGGGTGCGGCTGAAGGACCTGCACCAGTCGGGCTCGGCCAAGGCGATGCTGCCACGGGCGCATTCCGAAACGCCCGAGGTGGTGTTTCTGAACACCGCAGGCGGTCTGACGGGCGGCGACGATATGCGGTTCTCGCTCGACGTGGGGGCGGGCTGCCGGGTGACGGCAACGACCCAGACCGCCGAGCGCGCCTATGCCGCCTCTGCCGGGCACGCATCGCTGGATGTCGATATCCGCGCGGGCGCGGGCGCCTCGGTCGACTGGCTGCCGCAGGAAACGATCCTGTTCCAACGCTCGGCATTGCATCGGCGGACCCGTATCGCGCTTGCGGGCGACGCCACCTGCCTGACGGTCGAGACGCTGGTGCTGGGCCGCGCCGCGATGGGCGAGACGCTGACCACGCTGGACGTGACCGACCGCCGCGAAGTGACCCGCGACGGCGCGCCGGTGCTGCTGGAGCCGCTGCGCCTGACCGATGCCGCGCTGGCGGCCGGACCGGGGCACGCGGTTCTGGGCGGCGCGCGGGCGCTTGCGACGGTTGCGCTTGTCGCGAAGGGCGCCGAGGATGCGCTGAACCGGGTGCGCGCGGTGCTGGACGCCGACGGCGTCGAGGCGGCGGCAAGCGGCTGGGATGGCAAGTGCGTCGTGCGCGCGCTGGCCCAAGATGGATTTCCCCTGCGCCGGTTGGTGGCGCAGGTGCTTATGACCCTGAGACCGGGGCCCTTGCCCCGCGTCTGGCAGATCTGACGGAGGACACATGAACCTGACGCCGCGGGAAAAGGACAAGCTGCTGGTATCGCTGGCAGCGATGGTGGCACGGGGCCGGCTGGAACGGGGGGTGAAGCTGAACCACCCCGAGGCGATCGCCCTGATCACCGATTTCGTGGTCGAGGGCGCGCGCGACGGCCGCACGGTCGCCGACCTGATGCAGGCGGGCGCCCATGTGGTCACCGCCGACCAGTGCATGGAAGGCATCGCCGAGATGATCCATGACGTGCAGGTCGAGGCGACCTTCCCGGACGGCACCAAGCTGGTTACGGTGCACCATCCCATCCGCTGACGGAGGCGGCGATGATCCTGACCTTCATCCTTGGCGTCCTGGCGCTGGTTCTGGTCGACAAGGCCGAGCCCTACGTGAAACGCGGGCTTGAGAACCTGTTCATGGCCGAGATCCGCTTTTCCGGTGGCGAGCTGCGTCTTGCCACGGTGCTGGCCAGCCTTCTGGCCGCCGCGATCCTTGCCGAGCTTTTTTCGGATGGCGATGCGATCCCGCTGATGCTGGGCGCCTGCGTCGGTCTGGTTCTGCCCAAGCTGATGGGCGACAAGTGGCCGGGGTCCAAGGGATGATGGCTGCTGAAATGACGATTTTCCTCACAGGAGACCCCGCATGATTCCAGGTGAAATCATGACCGCCGACGGCGAGATCACCCTCAACGAGGGGGCCGAGGCGATTACGCTGTCCGTGTCCAACACCGGCGACCGTCCGGTGCAGGTGGGCAGCCATTATCACTTTGCCGAAACCAACAGCGCGCTGGATTTCGACCGCGACGCGGCAAAGGGTCTGCGGCTGGACATCGCCGCCGGAACCGCCGTGCGCTTCGAGCCCGGCCAGACCCGCGAGGTGCAGCTTGTGCCCTTCGGCGGCAAGCGCGAGGTCTACGGCTTCAATCAGAAGGTCATGGGCAAGCTGTAATCCGCCTGCGGGTGGCAGCCATGCGCAGGCAGGGACTCGGCGCCGCGATCCGACGGGCTATATTCCGGCTCGGGGAGGCGTCTACGAAAGGGCGACACCATGTCGAGCCGTAAAGAAACCACGTTCCGCCTTTGCGGGGGCGCCGCCTGATGTTCCCACATCCCGGCCGGGTCCTTGGCCTTTGGATCAGCGTTCTCGCGATGACGGCCGAGGCGCAAAGCGTTATTGCCATGCGCATGATGGGGATGGCCGGTCTTTGGCCGGTATCGCCCACCGAGGGCAACCGCATGGTGCTGGAAAAGGTCGAGGCGTGGCACGACCTGCTGCGCGCCGGGGCCGTGACCGCCTTCCGCCCGCCCTTCGACACCGTGGAAGCCGCCGTGAAGCCCTATCGCCGCCGTACCCGCGCGAATGCCCGCCGTCTTGGCCGGATGCCCGCGAAGCGAGGCTGACGCGGAACGGGCTTTGACTTTGGCGACTTCGGCCGACCTCTGACGCTTGCCCTTGCGGCAGGCAACAGGGGCAAGACCCGGCGGGTTTCTTTCTGCTAGGCTTCCACGAACACGGCGGCCCAGCACCGCCGGGGCCGGCAGAGGGAGGAGCCTGTTCTTGGATTTCACGATTTCACCGCGCGTCGAGGATTTCCGCGCGCGCATCGCCCGTTTCGTCGAGGACGAGATCCTGCCGGTCGAGGCCGACCGCGCCAACTATGACGCTCACGAGAACATCGCCGTCGGGCCGCTGGAGCGCCTGCGCGAGAAGGCACGGGCCGAAGGTTTGTGGTGTCTGCAACTGAAGAAAGAGAGCGGCGGGCAGGACCTTGGCCGCGTCGGCATGGCGGTCTGCTACGAGGAAATGCAGCGCTCGATCTTCGGGCCGGTGGTGTTCAACGCGGCAGCGCCCGACGACGGCAACATGATGGTGCTGGAAGCGGCGGGCACGCCCGAACAAAAGGCGCGCTGGCTGGCGCCCATCGTCGAGGGCAAGGTACGGTCGGCCTTCGCGATGACCGAACCGCATCCCGGTGGCGGCTCTGACCCGTCGATGATCGGCACCACCGCGCGGCGGGACGGGGACCGCTATGTCATCGACGGGCAGAAGTGGTTCATCACCGGCGCGGCAGAGGCGCAGCATTTCATCCTTGTGGCCAAAACCTCGGACGACGCCCGCAAGGGGCTGACCGCCTTCCTGTTCGACGCGGACCAACCCGGCTGGACCATCAAGCGCCGGATCCCGATCATGGGACCGGAAGAGCACGGCGGCCATTGCGAGTTGGCGTTCGACGGGCTGGAAGTGTCCGCCGGGAATGTGCTGCTGAACGAGGGGGACGGGTTGAAGGTGACCCAGATGCGGCTGGGCGTGGCGCGGCTGACCCACTGCATGCGCTGGCTGGGCCTGTCCAAGAAATGCGTCGAGATCGCCACCGAATACGCCCAGCGGCGCGAAGGGTTCGGCCAGAAGCTGATAGAACGCGAGAGCATCCGCATGATGTTCGGCGACCTCGCCATGCAGATTGAACTGGGTCGGCTTCTGGTGATGAAGGCCGCGTGGGCGCTGGATCAGGGCTCGTTCGCCCGCAAAGAGGTGTCGATGGCCAAGATCCACGTCGCCAACCTGCTTCACCGCGCCGCCGACACCGCGATCCAGATCAACGGGGCGCGCGGCTATTCCGGCGATACGCCGCTGGAATGGATCTACCGCTACGCGCGGCAGGCCCGGCTGGTCGACGGCGCGGATGAGGTTCACAAGATGGTGCTGGAACGCGCGCTGACCGCCGAAGGCCGCGACTTCTGGTCTTGGGACGTGGCGGATGGGGGCGCGGCGTGACCGCGTCCGGCGATCTTGATTTCGATCCCGCAGCGCTTCACCGCTATCTCGACGGACGGTTCGGGGCAGGGCGGCTGGAGGTAGAGCGGATTTCGGGCGGCCAGTCCAACCCGACCTATTTCGTGACACATGCCGACGCGCGGATGGTCCTGCGCAAGAAACCCGCGGGTCCGATCCTGCCCGGCGCCCACGCGATCGAGCGCGAATACCGCGTACTTGGTGCGTTGCACCCCGCTGGCGTGCCGGTCGCGCGCCCGATCCTGATCGAAGAGGACGCAGAGGTGCTGGGCACGCCGTTCTACCTGATGGAGCGGGTGGAGGGACGGGTGTTTTCGGACTGTGCGCTGCCGGAGCTTCCCGCCGCCGAACGGCGCGGCATCTGGATGGGCCTCGCCGATGCGCTGGCGCGGATGCACTCGGTCCGGCCCGCCGACGTGGGGCTGGAGGATTACGGCAAGCCCGGCAACTATTTCGGACGCCAGCTTGCCCGCTGGACCCGCCAGTGGCGCGAGTCCGACAGCGACCCGATCCCCGAGATCGACCGGTTGGCCGACTGGCTGCCCGCCAACATGCCGGAGGATGATGGCATGGTCAGGCTGGCACATGGGGACTTCCGGATGGGAAATATGCTGTTCCACCCGACCGAGCCGCGCGTTGTCGCGATCCTCGACTGGGAACTCTCGACGCTGGGTCATCCGCTGGCCGATGTGGGGTTTTGCGCGATGCCGTGGCATTCCGCACCGGATGAATATGGCGGCATCCTCGGGCTGGACCTGGCGGCGGAAGGTATCCCGTCAGAGGCCGAATTCGTCGCGCGCTATCACGCGGGTGCGCCCGATGTCGCGCCGCTGCTGCCGTTTCACAAGGTATTCGCGCTGTTTCGCTTCGCGGTGATCTTCGTCGGCATCGCCGACCGCGCCCGCGCAGGCAGCGCCGCCGGGGCCGATGCCGGGCGGCTTGGGCCGCTGGCGAAACGCTTCGCGGTGCGGGCGATGGAAATCGTCGAGGGCGGCGGGCACCGGGTCTGACGACAACGGGCTCCGCCGGTGCGGATCAGGTGACGGCGCGCCCGTCCGGGAACAGTAGGTTCAGGTACTCTCTGAACTGTTCCGACTGTCGGGCGGTCAGACCGGGCGATCCATAGGCCCGCTGCAGGATCAGCCCGCCCTCGATCACCGAGACGAACATCTCCGACAATTGCTTCGCCGTCACCGGACGGACCGGCTGGCGGCGGTCGATCACCTCTTGGAACTTGCGGATGTACATCGCCGTCCATGTCTGAAGCACCTCGGCGACATGACCTTTCACGTCGTGCTCGAAGTGGTCGTCTTCGTAGGTGTAAAGCGCGTACAGGCAGCCGCGCGGCGGGCTGTCCGGGTCGCTGAGATATGTCTCGAACGCTGTCAGAAACTGCAAAAGCTGGTCCATCGGATCATCGTGGGCGGCCTCGGCCTGCGCCATGAAGGTCCGGAACATCTTCAGGTCTTGCGCGGAGTGCCAGCGTATCAATTGGTTCGCAAGATCGCCCTTCGACTTGAAGTGATGGAAGAACGATCCCTTCGACAGACCGGTCGCCTTGAGTATGTCGTCGACCGAGGTTCCGGCGAAGCCCTTGCGCATGACAAGGCCCTTGGTCGCCGTCAGGATCTTCTCTCTCGATTGTTCGCCCTTGGCGCTCATCGCTGCTTTCCAGTCCAAACAGTCTGATCGGTATAGCGTGGCCGTCCTTTGATTTCCACCGGAAAACCGCGTGTTTCAATCATGTTTCGACGTGTTCACGGTCCGAAACAAACGAAACTCCAGCTGCTCTACGTCTGAAACAGACCAAACGGTATGAACGGACTAGACCAAATGGTCTGCAACCGGAGTATCGAAAATGATCGACCTGACAGCACATATGACCGCTTCGCAAATGGCCCCCGTGTTCGGGATTGCCGGGCTTGCCGGCCAGCTGGTCTGGCCGCTTTTTCGCAGGCGCGGGTCCATCCTGATCACCCAGCTGGCCGCCGCCTGCTGCTTCGGCACAAGCTATGCCCTGATGGGCCAGCAGACCGGTGCCGCCGTCTGCCTGACGGGCGCGATGCAGACCACCGTGGCTTTGCTGGCCGGAGACCGTCCGTGGCTGAGCCGCATGGGGTACGTGTTCCTGCCGGCGGTGCTGGCGATCGGCGCCCTGACATGGTCGGGCCTGCCCACGCTGTTCGCCGTCACCGCCTGTTGTCTGGTGATGGTCGCGCGCCTGCAGGCCGACACGCTGCGGATGCGCCGGGTGCAGCTGACCGCCGCGCCCTTCGGGATGGCCCACGACACGCTGATCGGGGCGTGGCCCTGTCTGGCCGCCGCGCTGCTGTCGTTCGGCATCGCCGCAAGCGCCTATCGCCGCGAACTGATCCTCCGGGGCGTGGCCGCGCAGGCGGCCTGACCCCGACCGTTCCCGGCACGCGCAATTCGCCTCCGATCCCGAAAACCGGCGGCTGTTACCAGTGAAACATTCGGCGACCGCGGACTGAAACACGAGCCCCCTAGAACAGCTTCATCGGCACTGAGCAGCCGTTGACCACATACCCCGATAGGAGAATTTGAATGACCACTACCCTCGAAAAGCCCGCCAAGGTCGCCATGAACGGCGTCGACGTTCCGACCTTCGTCGCCACCCTCGGCGTCGTGAAGGAACAGCCCGAAATCGCCAAGTTCACCTTCCGTGCGAATGGCGAATGGCTGTCGGGCAACCACTCGCGCACCTCCGTCAGCAACTTCTTCGGCGTCATGGCCGAGCAGCAGCACAAGGAAACCTTCTCGGTCGAGTCCGATCACCCGCAGGTCCTTGGTGCCACGGGCAACGGGATGACGCCGCCGGAAATGCTGCTGGCCGCGCTGTCCGCCTGCATCACCGCCGGGATCGGCAACATCGCGTCGATCCGTCAGGTGAAGCTTCAGTCGGTGGAAACCACCGTCGAAGGCGACATCGACCTCGTGGGCCTGCTGGGCCTCGACAAGTCGGTGCGCAACGGCTTCTCGGGCATCCGCGCCACCTTCCGCATCAAGGGCGACGCCCCGGCGGAAGATCTCGAGAAGATCGTGCAGCAGTCGGTGGCCCGCTCGGCGGTCTTCGACGTCATCACCAACGGTGTCCCGGTCTCTGTGGCCGCCATCGCGAACTGAACCCGCAACCGGGGGTGCCATCGCGCACCCCCACACCAAACACACATGAACTGGAGAAAGACATGCAAACGAACAAGAAAACCCCGTACGGCGAAGGCTTCAACGATCTGCCCTTCATGGCCGACTACAAAAGCTTCCTGTCCTGGTGGAATTCCGAAAGCTGGTTCCCAGTCGACGAGGAAGAGTTCGACGTCGAACGGGACTTCCCGATTGCGGCCTGAGCCGCTTCCCAACCTCGCACGCCCCTGAAAGGCCCGCATCCGTTGCGGGCCTTTTCTCATGGGTGAGCCTTGGCGCGGAAACATATGAAACCTTTGACGGAACTCCGGGCCATCCGACTGAAACGCGCGGGCGCGACGATGGTGGTCGAAGCAACCCGGAGACATTCAGATGCCCCGCACAATCGACGCCCTGATCATCGGAGCCGGCCAGGCCGGCCTGGCGATGAGCCACTGTCTGAGCCGCAGGGCCGTCGATCATGTCGTGCTGGAGCGTGGGCGGATCGGCGAACGCTGGCTGTCGGAACGCTGGCCGGGTCTGCGCCTGCTGACGCCGAACTGGATGATGCGCTTGCCGGGACCGGCGCCCAGCCTGGACGCGCCCCGCGATTTCCTCAAGGCACGCGCCTTCCCGGAAGTGCTCTCCGGCTATTCGGACCACATAGGCGCGCCGGTCGAAACCGGGTGCGACGTGCTGGCGGTCCGTCAGACGGGCGGACGGTTCCGGGTCGAGACCTCGACCGGCGACTGGATCGCCCGCAGCGTCGTCGTTGCGACCGGGGCCTGCGACAAACCCTCGGTCCCGTCGTGGGCCGGAAGCCTGCCGGACACTGTCCACCAGCTCGCACCCTCTGGCTATCGCGGCGTGTCCAGCCTGCCGAAGGGCAACGTGCTGATCGTCGGCGCCTCTGCGACAGGCGTGCAACTGGCTGCCGAGATCCGCGCCTCTGGCCGCGAGGTGACGCTGGCCGCTGGTCGCCACGTCCGCACGCCGCGCCGTTATCGTGGACGCGACCTGTTCGAATGGCTCGACGCCTGCGGCTTTCTGGACGAGGGCCAGCCCGCAGGCGCGGACCCGGCACGCCTGCGGGTTCAGCCGTCACTGCAATTGATCGGCGATCAGGCCGGGGGAAATATCGACCTCGACCAACTGGCCGCGTCCGGGGTCCGGATCGTCGGGCGTGCGTTGCACGCCGACCGGGGAGCCGTGCAGTTCTCCGCAGACCTCAGCCACGAGCGCGCGGCCGCCGAGCGCCGTCGCCAAACCCTGCTGACGCGGATCGACGCATTCGCGGACGCCATGGGGATCGACGCGCCAGCCGAGCCTGACGCCTGGACGGTGCCTGCCGATCTGCCGGCCGGTCCGGACCGGATCGACCTTGCCGCCAACGGCATCTCGACGGTGATCTGGGCCACCGGGTTCCGCCGCTGCTATCCGTGGCTGAAGATCCCGGTCCTCGACCGGCACGGCGAGATCGCGACCTTCGGCGGCCATACCGCCGTGCCCGGTCTCTTCGTCCTTGGGCTCCCCTACATGCGACGGCGCAGTTCCGCCTTCATCGACGGCGTTGGCCGCGATGCCGAGGACCTCGCACCCGCCGTTTCCACCCATCTCACTCACCGCCACCTTCGCGCAGCCTGACAGGAGTCCCAGCCATGACCCAGCGCACCCAGTACGACGCAATCATCATCGGCGCCCGCTGCGCCGGAGCCTCGACCGCCATGCTTCTGGCCCGAAGCGGGGCGCGGGTTCTCGTGGCCGATCACGGCCAGCCGGGAACCGACACCATGTCGACCCATGCGCTGATGCGGGGCGCGGTGTTCCAGTTGCACAAGTGGGGCGTTCTCGACGCGATCCGCGCCGAGGGCACGCCCGCCGTCCGGCGCACCACGTTCCTGTACGGCTCGGAAGAGATCGACATCGACATCCGCGCCTCGGGCGGCGTCGACGCCCTGTATGCGCCACGCCGCAGTTGTCTCGACCTTGCGTTGGTGCGCGAGGCAGCGGCGGCGGGTGCAGAGTTCCGCTTTGGCACCGGCTGCGCCGGGCTGCTGCACGACGAGTCGGGCAGGGTGATCGGCGTCCGGTTACGCCGTGCGAACGGGCAAACGGAAGATGTCTTCTCTGGGATCGTCATCGGCGCGGACGGCCGCCGCTCGGCTGTCGCGCGACAGGTGAAGGCGCGGACGGTCCGCACGGCACGGTTCACCACCGCCTGCACCTATGCTTACTTCGACGGGCTGCCCGACCGGGGTTTCCGCTGGCACCACGCGCCCGGCGCGATCGGCGGCATCATCCCGACGAACGACGGGCTTTCCTGCGTTTTCGTCGGCGTGACGCCCGATAGGATGAAGGCCTTCGGGTCCGTCACGCCGGAGGGCCTCATTGCCGGAAACGTGCCGGTCCTCGCCGACGAGATCGCAGGCGCGCGCCGGGTCACGTCGCCGGTCGTGTTTCGCGGAGAGCCCGGCTATTTCCGGCAATCCGCCGGGCCGGGCTGGGCGCTGGTCGGTGACGCGGGCTATTTCCGCGACCCGGCGACCGCGCATGGCATCACGGACGCCCTGCGCGATGCAGAGATCCTTGCGAATGCCATCATCGGCGGCGCTGTCGCACAGTTCCCGGCGCTTCGGATGAAGCTTTCGGGGCGGTTCTTCGACCTGACCGACCGGGTCGCGTCGCTGCAATGGACGCTGCCCGAGCTGATGGACCTGCACCGGCAGCTGAACGAGGACATGAAGGCGAACCAGAAGTGGATCGCGGGCATGACCTCAGAGATGCCGGTGGCGGCCTGACGCGACACGTTGGGGAACACAGAGACACGCCCTCGCAGAACCCTGCGGGGGCGTTTTTCCGTTCGGCGGGTCTGGGCCGGCGGCTCTGGCCGCACCGCCAACCCAAACGAAAAACGCCTTCCGGGGGGGAACCGGAAGGCGCAGTCAGGGAGGAGGCTGTTTGCGGGGTCGCGCCGGAAGGCCCGGCACCGTCAGATCCGGTGAACCCGGTCGTGGTAGTCGTCGCGGTTCAGACCGATGTCGCGCATTATATGCGCGTCCAGATGGCGGGTGGCCCGGTAAATCTGCCGGGCTTCGCGGCGTTCGGCCATCGTGCGGCGGAAGTCGTTGATCTTGGCTTTCATGATGTCTCTCCATCGTTTGCAGTTTCGATGAAGCAGTTTTCCCCGATCCGCGTTTCGGTCCGATGTCTTTGAAGCCACGGGTTTGCTTCAGTTTTTCGACCCAAACCGCCCAGCTGTTACAATTGAAACAGAAGCGGGTGTTGCCCGACACACGACTGAAACGCCGGCGGTGTCGGCTGGGGAGAACGCAAATTGCTTGATCCTACGTAAACCATCGGCCCATGATTCACTGTCTTCTAAGCAAAACGGGTCCGGCGAACGCCAAGAAGGGATGGGGAACTGGTATGGAAAAGACACTGTTCGAAAAGTACGGAGGCTTCTCGGTCGTCAGCAAGATCGTCCTCGATCTGTACGACCGGCTGCTGGATGACGACGACGTGGGGCCTTTCTTCGACGACGTCGAGATGAGCCGCATCGTGGATCACCAGACCAAGTTCGTTTCGTCGCTGATGGGCGGTCCGGCAAGCTATACCGACGACCAGATCGAGAAAATGCACGCCCGCCTGCCGATTGGCGACGCGCATTTCGACAAGCTGGAGCAGATCCTGCGCCAGACCCTAAGCGATCACGGCGTGGCGGAGGACGATATCCAGACGATCGTCGGCGCGTTCGAGTCCCGCCGCGGGCTGGTGGTCGACTGATGTCCATCGAGGCGATCAACGAACAGCTTCTTCGCGCCATCGGCGTGGGCGTCGCGCTTTTGGATCTCGAGACGTTCCGGATCAAGTTCCACAACGATACGTTCCGGGAATGGTTCGGCGACATCGAAATCGGTCAGCACCTGTCCGAGCTGTTCGCGAGCCTCGACCCCGAACCGCTGAAGGCGGCGCTGAACGAGGACGGCCGCTATGCGACCGAAACGACCTTTCGCGTGCGCCGCCGTACGATGACGGTCGCGCTGGCTTTCAACAAGGCGCTGGACGGCGAGGACCCCATCGCGGTTCTCGTCTGTCAGAACATCAGCCGGATCAAGGAACTGGAGTCGATGATCGACTCTTATTCCATGATGGTCGAGCGCAACACGCGCGAGATCAAGCGCGAGAAGGAGCAGGTCGAGAAGCTGCTGCTGAACATGATGCCGCGCTCGGTCTACGAGGAATACACGACCTTCGGCGTGGTCACGCCCCGGCTGTATGACCCGGTATCGGCGATCTACCTGGATTTCGTGGGCTTTTCCGACATGGTCATCGAGCACGATCCGGGGGTCATCGTATCCGAGCTGAACGACATCTACACCGCCTTCGACCGGATCGGAGAGCAGTTCGGCTGCGTCCGCATCCGCGCCGTGGGCGACTTCTATATTGCGATGGCGGGGATGCCGGACCCGGCCGAGGATCACGGCGCCGCTGCCGCTAACGCCTCGGTGCGGTTCCTGCGCTACCTGAACCAGCGCAACGAGACGCACCCGATCAAGTGGACCTGCCGCGTCGGGATCTCGTCCGGCCCGGTGGTCGGATCGGTCGTTGGCGTCCAGAAATACATCTACGATGTCTTCGGTCCCGCCGTGACCCACGCCAGCACGCTGCGCCACTGGGCGCGTCCGATGCGGATCGTGATCGACAGCCGCACCGCCAACACCTTGCCCGAGGGCTTCCGGCTGGAACCGGTCGGCGAGGTGGAAATGTCCGGCAACGCGGTCGAAGAGGTCTATGCCCTCGAGGCCGACATGCCCGCGCCGCAGGAAGTGCGCTGACATGGCGCTGCGTCCCTCTCCGATGTCGCAGGGCGACGACGGAAGCGACCTGGACTATTCCGTTCTTCTCAGCGACGTGATGGACGCGCAGGGGCAGGGGCTTGCGATCTTCGACGAGGACGCGACGCTTCTGCGGTGCAACGCGAGTTTCCGGGGCATGATCAACAACGCGCTGGCCGATATCCTCGAGCCGGGGCTGAGCTGGGACATGCTTCTGCGCGAGTTCGTGGCGCGGGGCGTGCTGCTGTCGTCGGCGGCGCAGCGCTTTGCTGCGATGGAGGAACAGCTCGACGCGGGAGAGGTGGACGTTCCGCCCTTCGAGATGGACATGCCGAACGGTGCGGCGTTTCAGGCGAAGATGCAGCAGACCTCGACCGGCGGCTTCCTGCTGTCGATCCGCGACATCACCGCCCGCCGCAAGCTGGCCGAAAGCGCGCGCGAGGCGGACGAACTGCTGGAAAAGGTGCTGGAAGCCTGTCCGGCCAACGTCGTCATGTCGCGGGTGGGTGACGGGCAGATCCTGTACCGCTCGCCCGCCGCGACCGAGCTTCTGGGAACCACCAAGCAGACCACCGAGCATTTCGCCTCGCGCGAGGAGCGGGCGGATTTCATCACCGCGCTGCTGCCGGACGGACGGCTGGATGATATGAATGTCACCTCGCTGCGTCCGGATGGCGCCCGGTTTCCCAGCCTCGTCTCCGCGCGGCTGATCGACTATCGCGGCGAAGAAGTCATGGTGTCCTCGACCGTCGACATCTCGCGCGAGGTCGAGATGCGCCGCAAGCTTGCCGAACAGCGCGAGCAGATTTTTCAGGCCGAGAAGATGTCGGCGCTTGGCGAATTGCTGGCGGGCGTCGCGCACGAGTTGAACAACCCCTTGTCCGTCGTCGTCGGGCAGGCGCTGATGCTGCGGGAAGAGAATACCGATCCCGAGACGCTGCGCCGGGTCGAGAAGATTTCGGACGCCGCCGAGCGCTGTGCGCGGATCGTGAAGTCCTTCCTTGCCATGGCGCGGCAGCAGCCGGTTCGGCTGGTGCCGATCGACGTTGGCGAGACCGTCGAGATGGCGATCGACGCGCTGCTGAACGGGACCGACGGGCTTTCGACCGAGGTGCAGACGGATCTTGGGCCGGACCTGCCGCAGGTCCGGGGCGATGCGCACCAGCTGGCGCAGGTGGTCATCAATCTTATCACCAACGCTGAACAGGCGATCCGCGACAGCGGGACCGGCGACCTGATCCGCGTCGCGCTGCGGCATGATGCACGAAGCGACGCGGTGGAACTGGTCATTTCCGACAACGGCCCCGGCATCCCTGACTCCATTCGCCGCCGCATCTTCGACCCGCTTTTCACCACCAAGCCGCTCGGCACCGGCACGGGGCTGGGCCTTGCGCTGGCGCACCGTGTCATCGCGGCCCATGACGGTCAGATCCGGTTCGAACCGGAACCGGGGGGCGGCGCGGGGTTCGTGATCCACCTGCCGGTGACGGTCGGCGGAGATGGGCAGGTGGCCGAGGTCGAGGACGCCGAGACCTCTGCCACCAACGCCCGCATCCTCGTGATCGACGACGAGCAGGACGTCTGCGACCTGATCCGCGAAGTTCTGGAGAAGGAAGGCTTCGCGGTCGACATCGCGGGCACGGCGGAAGCGGGGCTCGAGAAGCTGTCGGGGCAGGTCTACACGCTGGTACTGACCGACCTGAACATGCCGGGCATGGGCGGGCGCGGATTGTACGAGACCGTGTTGCGGACCCGGCCCCACATGGCGCAGCGCATCGGCTTCGTCACCGGCGACACCATGAGTCCGCAGGCCAGCGGGTTCCTGAACGGCGCGGGGCGCCCGTATCTTGAAAAGCCGATCGCCCCGGCGGAACTGCGCAAGCTGGCGCATTCGATGCTTTCGGGACTGAAGGGAGGCCGCAAATGAGCGACCACGTGATCGTTTGCGACGACGAAACCGATGTCCGCGAGATGCTGGTGGAATACCTGGGCGGCCGCGGCCTTCGCGTCAGCGCCGCCGGAAATGCCGAACAGTTGCGCGCGGTGATGGCGGAAGATCCGCCCGACCTCGTGGTGCTGGACATCAACATGCCGGGCGAGGACGGGCTGTCGGTGCTGCGCTCGATGCAGGCCGATGAAGGCCCTTTCGTGATCATGCTGACCGCCGCCGGAGAGGTGGTGGACCGTGTGGTGGGCCTTGAGATGGGCGCCGACGACTATCTTGGCAAGCCGGTGGACCTGCGCGAGCTGCATTCGCGGATCAAGGCCGTGTTGCGCCGCCGCGGCAGCGCCGCGCCCGAGGCGCCGCCGCAAGAGCGCAGCCGCCACCGCTTTGGCCGGACATGGCTCGACATAGACGCCGCGAAGCTGACCGACGAGGACGGCACCGAGATCCCGCTGACCTCGATGGAGTTCAACCTGCTGAAACTGTTCGCACGCAACCGAGGGCGGGTGCTGAACCGCGACCAGATCCTTGAAGGCGCGCATGACCGGTCGTGGGACCCGTTCGATCGCTCGATCGACATCCGCATCAGCCGCATCCGCAAGAAGATCGAGGTGAACCCCCAGTTCCCCGAAGTGATCCGCACCGTGCGCGGCGTGGGATACATCTATGACCCCGGCTGAAACATAAGAAACATGAAGGGCCCCTTGCGGACGTTCGTCTGAAACAGGGACCCTTCAGGTTGGTGGCATCAAGAAAAGGATGTCACCATGAGCCTCACAGCAGAACACGTACGCCTCCTTCGCGAAACCTGGGCGGTTGCCGCGCAGGACCCCGAGGCGCTGACCGGGCGCTTTTATACCGAGCTGTTCCGGCGTGAGCCGGGTTATCGCCGCCTTTTCGCGGGCTCGGACCTCAAGGAACAGCAGCGCAAGCTTGCCGCCGCACTTGGCCTTGTCGTCAAGCACGCCGCCGACCTGCGTCCCGTCATCGCCCCGCTCGAGGATCTCGGCCGCCGTCATACCGGCTGGGGTGTCGTGGACGCCGATTACGACGTCGTGGGCGGCGCGCTGGTCCACGCGCTTTCCGAAACGCTGGGCGACCGGTTCCGGCCCTCCGTCCAGGAGGCCTGGGTCGCCGCCTATACCGCCGTCGCCGACACCATGAAGGGCGGCGCGCGCAGCTCTCTCAAGAAAACCGCCTGAACACGGAAAGGAATTCCGACATGAACTCTTCGAACACAAACACCCGCCCGGACCCGGCCGATTGCATCGGGCCGTGGAACCCCTGGTATCCCCGAGCGACCAAGAAACCGCAGCCCTCCAGCCCCGCGTCGCGGCTGGGGATGACCTGGGGGCACTGAGATGTTCGTGCCCGACGACATCTCGGACATCACGCCGCGCGGCGGCCCGGGCGTTCTTGGCCCCTGGCGCACCCTGACGCGCGGCGACCGCCGGCCGGGGCCGCGAGCCGCCCTTGCCGCCGCCTCTGCCATCGGTGCGGCGACCGTTATCGCACACTGCATTCTGCCTTTGATCTAGGAGCCTTCGACATGACCAACCGCCATTCTTCCATCCTCGGCGCCATCGGCAACACGCCGGTCGTCCGCATCAACAACATCGCGCCCGAGGGCGTGGAGCTTTACGTGAAACTCGAAAGCGCCAATCCGGGCGGGTCCGTCAAGGACCGGCTGGCGATGGGCATCATCGAGGCCGCCGAGCGCGACGGCTCTTTGAAGCCCGGCCAGACCGTGATCGAGGCGACCTCTGGCAACACCGGCATCGGGCTGGCCATGATCTGCGCGGCCAAGGGCTATCCGCTGGTCGTCACCATGGCCGAAAGCTTCTCGGTCGAACGCCGCAAACTGATGCGGATGCTGGGCGCCAGGGTCATCCTGACCCCGGCCTCTGAAAAGGGGTCCGGCATGCTGGCCAAGGCGCAAGAGCTTGCCGGAAAGCATGGCTGGTTTCTGGCCCGCCAGTTCGAGAACGAAGCCGGTCCCGACATTCACTCTGCCACCACGGCCGAGGAGATTTTGGCCGATTTCGCGGACGCGCCATTGGATTACTGGGTCTCCGGTTTCGGCACCGGCGGCACCATGAAAGGTGTCGCCCGCGTCCTGAAAAAGCGCAGCCCGCAGACGAAGATCGTCGCCTGCGAACCCGACAACTCGCCGCTGATCGGGTCCGGCATCGGGCAGGAATACCTGTCCGACGGCAGCCCCGCCGCCAGTCACCCGGCCTTCCGCCCGCATCTGATGCAGGGCTGGACGCCGGACTTCATCCCGAAGCTGGCGGGCGACGTCATCAAGGCGGGCTGGATCGACATCCTTCAGCCGGTACCCGGCGCCGACGCGATGCAATGCGCAAAGGATCTGGCGCAGCAGGAAGGCATCCTGTGCGGCACCTCCGCCGGGGCGACCTTTGCCGCCGCGCTGGAAATCGCGCGCACCGCGCCGAAGGGGTCGCGCATCCTCGCGATGCTGCCGGACACCGGCGAGCGCTACCTGTCGACGCCGCTGTTCGCCGAGATCGAAGAGACGATGACCGAGGACGAGAAGGAAATCGCCGCGTCGACGCCGCGCTATCGCTTCGACGCCACGGCTCCGGCCCCGGTCGGGCAGACCCCCGAAGCGCCGTCCGAAGCCGCCACCGCGCATGTCGAGGAAATCATCGGCAACGCCGACGAGCCCGTCGTGCTGTTCGCGCTGGAATGGTGCGAGTTCTGCTGGTCGGTGCGCAAGCTCTTCGCGGCGGCGGGCATCGCCTATCGCTCCGTCGAACTCGACGGGCCCGCATATCGCGAGAACGGCTGGGGCGGTGATATCCGCCGCGATCTGGCGCAGCGGACCGGTGCGGTGACGATCCCGCAGATCTTTGTCGGCGGTAAGCACATCGGCGGCGCGACCGAGACCTTCGATGCGTTCAACAATGGCAGTCTGTCTCGTCTGCTGGCCGATCTGGGTCGACCGGTCGACGCCGAAGGCATCGGCAACGCCTACGGCTTCCTGCCGGCGTGGCTGCATCCGCGCGGCAAGGCTGCCGCTCCCCGCAAAGACGCGGCCTGACCGGCTGCGAACGAGGACCTGAAACAATGACCGACAGACCTGCAAAAGAACCGATGTACCGCTGGATCATCGTCATCATCGCATCGACCATGCTGGCGATTTCCATGGGACAGCTCGTCAATGGCCTGTCGGCCTTCTTCCTGCCGCTCGAAGCACAGTTCGGCTGGGCTCGGGGCGAGATCGCCCTGATCAACACCGCGGGCCTGATCGGGCTGGGGCTGGGCGGCATCGTGATGGGCTTCGCCGCCGACCGGCTGGATATCCGCAAGGTGGCCCTGACCGGGGCCATCGTCACCGGCGGGGCGATCCTGCTGGCGTCGCGCGCCAACGCACTGTGGCAGCTGTATGCGCTGTTCTTCGTCGCGGGCGCCTTGGGCGGTGGCGCATTGTTCGCCCCGCTGATGGCGCTGGTCGGCGGCTGGTTCCGCACGCGCGCCGGTCTGGCTATCGGGCTGGTCGCGGCCGGGCAGGCGCTGGGGCAGGGCGGCATGCCCGTGATCTCGGCCATGCTGATCGAGGCAATGGGCTGGCGCGGCGCGATGTCGGCGTTGGGGATCGGAACGCTGGCGACGCTTGTGCCGCTGGCGCTGCTGGTGCGCCGTCCGCCGGTCGCGCCCTCCGCCGGCCCAGCGGCGGTCGAGGTCACGCCGCCGCTGGGCCCAGCGACCACCGTCATCGTGCTGGGCGCTGCGGTCCTGTGCTGCTGCAGCCTGATGTCGGTGCCGCTGATGCACCTGATCCCGCTGGCGCAGGGATGCGGCATCGGCGCCACCGGGGCGGGCAGCATTCTGTTCGTCATGATGATCGCCGCCATCCTGGGCCGCGTCGCCTTTGGCCAGCTGGCCGACATGATCGGCGCGCTGCCCGCCTACCTGCTGGCATCGGCATGGCAGACGGCGCTGGTCTTCGTCTTTACGCAACTGGTGACGTTGGAGCAGATGCTGACCTTCGCCCCGATCTACGGCTTCGGCTACGCGGGCGTGATGACCGGCGTCCTGACCACGATCCGCAGCCAGACTCCGGCCTATTGCCGGGCAAGCTGCACCGGCATCATCCTGGCCTTCGCGTGGTTCGGCCACGGGATCGGCGGACTGGTGGGCGGTGTGTTCTACGACGCAACCGGAGCCTACGAGACGACGTTCGGCGTGGCTGTGCTGTTCGGGCTGGTGAACCTCGCCATCGTCGGTGGCCTGTTTTGGGTGACAACCAGCCGGCGGCCCGGGCGGCTGGCGGGGAGCGCCGCCGCGCAAGCGCTCCGGGCCCACCGGCGCGAGGGGAGGCTGCGGCGCCAGATCGCAGCTTAACCTTTTCCAAATCCCCGCCGGACCCTGCATGATGGAGACAGGAGGACGGGCCGGAACAACTGACTGCGGGCAAGCATGAGCGACCAAAGCGACGTCATCGCCTTTCTTTCTTCACCGGACGCGTTCGGCGGCGACGCAGGGCCGGTCCAACGCATCGACACCCACGGCGCGCTGGTCTTCCTGTGCGGCGGCACCGCGCTGAAACTGAAGCGCGCGGTGCATTACGACTATATGGACCTCTCCACTGTCGACCTGCGCCACAAGATGCTGGACCGCGAACTGTCGCTGAACGCCCCCCACGCGCCGACGATCTATCGCGACGTGGTGCCGGTGACGCGCGGCGCGGACGGGCTGGGCCTTGGCGGCGAGGGGGCGGTCGTGGACTGGGTGCTGCGGATGAACCGCTTCCCGTCCGAAAACGAGCTAGAGGCCATCGCCGCGCGGGGCGCGTTCGACAATCGTCTGGCCGCTGCTGTTGGGCAGATGATCCAGCGCTATCATCATTCGGCCCCGGTGCGCCGGGGCAGGGGCCGCGTTCTGATTGCCGAGATCCTTGACGAACTGGGCCGCGTCTTCGCCGAGTTTCCGGGGGCGGTGGGAACGGACCGCGTGGACGACTACCTAGCCGCGGCGCGTGTTGCGCTGGACGGCTGCGGCGACCTTCTGGACCGCCGCGCCGAGGCGGGGCACGTGCGCCGCGGGCACGGCGACCTGCACTTGCGCAACCTCGTGGTGGTGGAGGGCAAACCCGTCCCGTTCGACGCGCTGGAATTCAGCGAGGAACTGGGTACCTGCGACGTGCTATACGACCTCGCCTTCCTGATCATGGATCTCGACCAGCGTCGCCTTGAACAGGCCTCGACTCGCGTGCTGTCGACCTACCTCGCCTGTGCGCAGGGGACCGAGGACGAGGGACTGGCCGCCCTGCCGCTTTTCATCTCGGTGCGCGCCGCGATCCGGGCGATGGTGTTGTTGCAGACCGACAAGGCGACGGACCGTCCGGGTGCCTCGGGCGCAGGAATCGGCAGCCATATCGACGCGGCGCTGGCGGCGCTTGACCCGCAGCCCCCTCGGCTGGTGGCGGTCGGAGGTTTTTCCGGCAGCGGCAAATCCGTGCTTGCCGGCGCGCTTGCGCCCGGCCTTGGGGCCGCGCCGGGGGCGGTCCTTCTGTCCACCGACGAGGCGCGGAAGATCGCAAGCGGCGTGGCGCAGGGCGCGCACCTGCCCGAAGCGGGGTACAGCAAGGGCGCGCGGGGCGCGGTCTACGACGGTCTTTTCGCGCGGGCAGAGGCGATCCTGAAAGCGGGGCACAGCGTGATCCTCGACGGCACGTTCCTAGACCCGGCACAGCGGGCGGCGGCGATGGATCTGGCGGCGGGGCTGGGCGTGCCGGGGCAGGGCCTGTGGCTTGACGCGCCGGTGGCAGAGCTGGAGGCGCGGATCGCGCAGCGGACGGGCGACTGGTCCGATGCCGACGTGTCAGTGCTGGCCCGGCAGACGGAACGGGGGACGGGCCCCCTTGACTGGACGTGGATCGACGCCGCGACGACACTTGAACAGACCCTGGCCGCCGCGAGGCTGGCGGTCGGCGTCTGATCCTCGGCGCGCCCCGCCGGTCAAATGTCGTAGCTTGCGCCGATTGCCGGACGCTCGACCTTCGCAGGGGCCAGTTCCCGCGCGAAAGCGTCCATCGCCTTTGGCTCGCCATGGACCAAAAAGGTCCGCTCTGGCCGTCCCGACCGCGCGTGCCATTTCTTCAGGTCTCCCCGCCCGGCATGGGCCGAGAAGCCGTTGATCGTGTGGATATGGGCGTTCACCGGAATCTCGCGGCCGAACAGTTTCACCTTGCGGGCGCCGTCGATGATGATCCGGGCCAGCGTTCCTTCGGCCGCGAAGCCCACGAAGATCACGCTGCTGTCCGGCTTCGGCAGGTTGTGGCGAAGGTGGTGCCGGACCCGCCCGCCGGTACACATGCCGGACCCTGCCATGATCACCGCGCCCGCCCGTATCCGGTTCAGCGCCATCGACTCTTGCGTCTCTTGCGTGAAGTGCAGGCCGGGCAGCCGGAACGGGTCGCGCCCCGCGCGGATCATCTCGCTGAGTTCGGGGCGCATGGCTTCGGGATGCCGGGCGAAGATGCGGGTGGCCGAGATGGCCATGGGCGAGTCCAGAAACACCTGAAGCGACCGCCGGAAGGCGCCGGACTCCATGCCTTGCCGCAGGAACCAGATCAGTTCTTGCGCACGCTCCAGCGCGAAGGTCGGAATGATCACGTTGCCGCCGCGCCGGTCGGCCTCGTCGATGGCATCGTGGAATTCGGCGACCGAGGCGTCCAGCGAACGGTGGTCCCGGTCGCCATAGGTCGTTTCCATCACCACGATATCGGCATTCGCGGGCGGTGACGGGTTGTTCAGAAGCGGCCTGTCGTCCGGCCCGATGTCGCCGGAGAACAGCACCCGCCGGTGCCGCCCGCTCTCGGTCAGGTCCAGCAGGATCGAGGCAGAGCCAAGGATGTGCCCGGCGTCGTGAAAGGTCGCGCGGACGCCGTCGAACAGGTCCAGCGTCTTGCCGTACACCGCCACCCGCCCGAAGCGTTCGACCGCGTCCAGCGCATCCATCGTGTCGTACAACGGCTCGTTGTGCCCGCCGCGTTTGCCATGCCGGTGATGGCGGCGCGCTTCTTCCTCATGAAGATAGGCAGAATCCATCATCACCAGTTTCGCAAGGTCGCGTGTCGCCGAGGTCGACACGATCTCGCCTGAGAAGCCGCGCTTGACCAGCAGCGGAATGCGCCCGCAATGATCGAGATGCGCGTGGGTCAGCAGCAGGATGTCGATGTCCGTAGGATCGAACCCGAAGCCGGCGGCGTTCTCGTCATGCAATTCGCGCGAGCCTTGAAACATGCCGCAGTCGACAAGGATCTTCCGGCCCGCCGCTTCGACAAGGTGGCACGATCCGGTAACCTGCCGCGCCGCGCCGTGAAACGAGATCTTCATTGCTCCCCTCCCGAACAGTCAGCCATTGACGCATCGGCCATCCCGTGCCCGGTCCGGGCGGAACAGCGCCGGATCCTATTTGTGCCGGGCTTGGGCCTGCGTCTCGACCGGCAAGTTCACCGTCCTCCCACGATGCACCGCCGTCGCAAGCAGCCTAGGCCGCCCGGATCGCCAGCGCACTAGTCGAGGGTGCGGCGGAACCGCGCGAGCGCGAGAAGCGCGAAGGCAAGGACGAACAGCATCAGCGCCGCAAGCTGGGGCTGCACGTTGGCATAGCCCGCGCCCTTCAGCATCACCGCCCGGATCATCCGCAAGAAATGGGTCAGCGGCAGCAGTTCCCCAAGCACCTGCGCCCAGCCGGGCATCCCCCGGAACGGAAACATGAAGCCCGACAGCAGCAGCGAGGGCAGGAAGTAGAAGAACGTGAGCTGCATCGCCTGCATCTGGGTCCGCGCCACGGTCGAGATCGTGTAGCCCAACAGCACAAGCGCCAGCACGAAGATCAGCACTCCCAGCAGCAGGAGCGACAGGTCACCCACGAACGGAACGCCGAACAGCAGCCGCGCCGCCACCAGCACCACCGTCACCTGAACCGCGCCGACGCCGAGATAGGGCAATACCTTGCCCAGCATGATCTCGAGCGCGGTGGCGGGCATCGCCAGCAGGTTCTCCATCGTGCCGCGCTCGGTCTCGCGGGTCAGCGCCATCGAGGTCATCATCACCATCGTCATCTGAAGGATGACGCCCAACAGGCCGGGGACGATATTGTACTGGGTGATACCCTCGGGGTTATAGCGCCGGTGTACGATCACTTCGAGCTGGCCGCGCGCCTCTTCCTCGGCAAGTGCGTCCAGTCCGCGTTCATGCAACAGCGCCTGCTGTGCCACCGTTCCAAGGGTCGAGACCGCGCCCGAGGCAACGGCGGGGTCGGTCGCGTCGGCCTCGATCAGGATCACCGGGCTGTCGCCCCGGTCCACGCGCCGCCCGAAATCGCTTGGAATGGTGACGACGAAGGATACCGTGCCGCGCTCGATCAGCGCCTCGGCCTCGGCGGCAGAGGCGGTCACGTGGTCGAAGCGGTAATAGCCCGTCAGTTCCAGCGCGGTGACGATGGCGCGGGTGTAGCGGTCCTGCGTGGGGGCCACCAGCGCGGCGGGCAGGCCCTTTGGATCGCCGTTGATCGCGAAGCCGAACAGCACAAGCTGCATCAGCGGCACGCCAAGCATCATGGCGAAGGTGATCCGGTCGCGGCGCATCTGAACCAATTCCTTCCGCCACATCGCCGCGAGGCGGCCGAGAGAGAAGAACCGGCTCATGCCATGTTGTCCTGCGCGTCGGCCATGAAGCGGATGAACGCGTCCTCAAGGCTGGTCTCGACCACCTCGGCGCGGATGTCGAACTCGGCGGAAGCGGCCTTGATGGTCTGCCCAAGCGCCGCCGCGTCGCGGCCCACCACGTGCAGCGCCGCCCCGAAATGGGTGACTTCGTCGACGCCAGGGCGGCCCGCCAGCGCATGGGCGGCCTGCGCCGACGCGGGGCCTTCGACAAGGTAGGTGGTCAGACCCGCGCCCGCGACCACCTCGCCGACCGTGCCGCTGGCCATCAGCTTGCCGTACGAGATGTAGTTGATCCTGTGGCAGCGCTCGGCCTCGTCCATGTAATGCGTCGATACCAGCACCGTCAGCCCGGCTTCGGCGCGTTCGTGGATTTCGTCCCAGAACTCGCGCCGCGCCTTGGGGTCGACGCCTGCCGTGGGCTCGTCGAGCAGAAGAAGCTTCGGGCGGTGCATCACGCAGGCCGCAAGCGCCAGCCGCTGCTTCCAGCCGCCCGAGAGAGTACCGGCAAGCTGCCCGGCCCGTGCGGTCAGTCCGAGGTCGGCCAGCGTGTCCCGCACGTACCGGCGCACCGGCCGCAGCCCGTAGAGACCCGCCACGAAAGCGAGGTTCTCGGCGATGGTCAGGTCCTCGTACAACGAGAACTTCTGGGTCATGTATCCGATCTGACGCTTGATCTCGGCGCGCTTCGACAGGTCATGCCCCAGAACCGTACCGCGCCCCGCGTCAGGCGTCAGCAGCCCGCACATCACCCGGATCGTCGTGGTCTTGCCCGATCCGTTGGGCCCCAGGAAGCCCGCGATCTCGCCCGTTTCCACCCGCATCGAGACGTGGTCGACCACGGTCCGTTCCCCGAACCGCTTGACGAGACCTTCGACCTCGATGGCGGGCGTGCTCATTCCGGAATGTCCGCAAGCACCACGTCGACGATCTGTCCCGGCTTCAGCCGCGTGGTGTCGCCCGAGGGCTGCGCCTCGACCATGTAGACAAGCTTTTGCCGGTTCTCGAGTGAATAGATCACCGGCGGCGTGAACTCGGGTTCGTCCGCGATATAGCTGACGGTGGCGCGGGCGTCGTCGGAACAGCCGTCGCAGTTCACGCGCAGCGCGGTGCCGATGTCGATGCCGGAAATCGCCGTCTCGGGCATGTAGAGCCGCAAGAACACGGCCCCCTCGGGCAGCATCGTCAGCACCGGCGCCTGCGGTCCGGCAATCTCTCCGACACGGCGCAGGACTTCGTGGATCCGGCCGTCGGACGCCGCATAGACGGTACGGCGGTCAAGCTGCCACCGGGCGGCCTCGACGCTCGCGCGCGTCTGCGCGACCTCTGCTTCGGCGGCGGCAATCTCGTAGTCACGGGCGGGCAGGCGGGCCACGGCGAGGTTCGCCTCGACCTCGACCACATGCGCGTTCGCCACGTCCAGCCGCGTCTGCACCTCGTCATACTGCGCGATGGGCGATACGCCGCGGTCGACAAGGCTTTTCACGCGCGCCGCCTCTTTCGCGATCTCGGCGGCCTGCGCGCGGGCAGAGGCGAGGGTCGCCTCGATGACCTCCAACTCCTCGGTCCGCTTGCCTTCGCCAAGGTTCGCAAGCCGCGCTTTCGCGGCCTCCAACGCCGCCTCGGCCTCGGCCAGTGCAATGGCCGCGTCCTGCTGTTCCAGCCGCACCAGCACGTCGCCCGCCGAGACAGGGTCGCCGCGCCGAAGGCCCATCTCTTCGATCCGCGCGGTGGCGACCGGGGCCACCAGCACGAACTCGCCCTCGACATAGCCGGTCGCCAGGGGCGGCGCGGGCATACAGGCGGTGAACAGGGCCGAGAACAGGGGGAGGCTACAGATCAGCGAGGTCATGTGTCCGCTCCTTCATGCGCGGCAAGAGAGGCCCGCAGGTTCGCCGTAAGGACGCCGCGGATCTTGCGGGCCTCGTCGGGTCCGATGCCGGACCAGCCGAGCCTGCGCACCACGACGGGGCGGCCGATCCGGAAGTAAAGGATCTGCCCCAGCATCGCGAAGGCGGCGATCCGGGTGCGTTCGCTTTCGGGATCGGTGCCGGTGGCACGGCCCCACAGCAGGCACAACTCGCGGTGGCGGTCCTCGATCATGCCTTGGTACAGCAGGTCGAGAACCCCGTCGGGGTCGTTCAGTTCGCGCAGGATGAAGGCCGCCATATCCTCGGCCTCGGGCACCTGCGTCATGAAATCGAGAAGGGCGGACAGCAAAATCTCAAGCTGCCGCGCGGCCTGCGCCGCATCCACGTCCTCGACGACCGGCGGAAGCGCGGTCTGGACCCGTGCAAGGATGGCCTCGCCGCAGGCCCGCCGCAGCCCGGCCTTCGAGCCGAAATAGTAGTTCACCATCGCCGCGTTCTGTCCGCCGGCCTCGGCGGTGATCTGGCGAACCGATGTGGCGTCATAGCCAAGCCGGCCGAAAAGCCGGATGGCGGCGGCGATCACAAGGTCCTTGGACGTGGGTGCCGGTGGTTTCATCTTAAACGACTGTATAAAACATCTGTTTAAGTCGTTCAATCCGGACCGCTGCCAGCGCGGCGTCGGGTCGCGGGTGTCAGTCCAGCGCCTCGGCGATCTGGCGGGCGTAGCCGTGCATCACCTCGGCCAGCGCGCGATGGCGGTCCGTGGGCAGGGCGGCGAGCGGCTCCGAAATGCCAAGCGCGGCCTCGGCGGTGCCGGGCGCACCGACCGGAACGGCGATGCCGACCGCGCCCGCCTCGAACTCGCTGCTGACGATGGCGACGCTTTGCGCGCGGATCTCGGCGACCGAGCGGGCGATGGCGTCGCGGTCCATCAGCGTCTCGGGGGTGAACTTCTGAAGCGGCGCCGTCTCCAGCATCTCGTCCGCCCAGCACGGATCGCCCCAAGCGATCAGCATCCGGCCGATGGCGGTGGACAGGATCGGCAGGCGGCTTCCCAGCGTGAACCCGAAGGTATAGCGCGCGTTCTGCTGCGAAGACTGGGCGACATAGACTGCTTCCTGTCCGTCGCGCATGGCGAGGCTCACGCTGAAGCCAAGCTCGCGGGCGCACATCTCGATCAGCGGCTGGATCACGCGGCCGAATTCATTGCCGCGCAGGAACCCGCTTCCCAGCACTAGAACGCGGGGCGTCAGCGAAAAGCGGTTCTCGATCTTCCGCACATAGCCCAGATGCACAAGGGTCAGCACCAGTCGCCGGGTTACGGCGCGTTCGATACCGGTCAGCCGCGCGATCTCGGCCAGCGTGAGGCGCGCGCGGGATTCGCCGAAGGCCTGAAGAACGGTCATGCCCTTCGCGAAGGTCAGCGAGATGTCCCGGCTGGATATTTCAACGTCCACTTTTTTCGTCACTCCCCCGCTTGGACAGTCTGCATTCTGCACATGTTTTGCCGGGGCCGTAGGGTTCTTTCAGAAAAGCCGGGCCTAAAGATGCGGGACGTGTTGACATTTGGGCGCAATAGCGACCGTTTGATCTATTATCGCACACCTGAAAAACAAAGCACCGCGTCCAGCCAGTCTGCGCCGCGGATCTGACAAGGAGACACCCGCACCCATGTGGCAGAAACTTTCACTCGCCGGAGCCGTCGCGCTTGCGTCCACCGCGCCGCTGCACGCGCAGGACACGCTGCGTTACGCCCACTTCATGTCGGCGACCAGCTGGCAGAACGAAGTGATCTTCGAGAACTGGGCCGCCGCCGTGGAAGAGGCCGGTGGGGACTCTGTCGACGTGCAGGTGTTCCCGGCACAGACGCTGGGAAAGGCCGCCGCGGGCTATGACAACGCGGTGACCGGCGTGGCCGACATCGCGTGGACCGTGCCGGGCTATACGGCTGGCCGCTTCCCGCTGAGCCAGATCATGGAACTGCCGGGCCTGTTCGACACCGGCGCGGTCGGATCCTGCGCGTTCCAGATGCTGTACGATTCCGGCGCGCTGGACGAGGAATACGCCGACACCCACATCCTGTTCGTCCACACCCACGATCCGGGGCACCTGCACACCGCCGACAAGCCGGTCGAGACGCTGGAAGACCTTGCCGGTCTGAAGCTGCGCCGCCCGACGCAGGTGGTGGGCGAGCTGCTGACCGAGCTTGGCGCCGAGCCCGTCGGCATGCCCGCGCCCAACACCTACGAGTCGCTGCAGCGCGGGGCCATCGACGGTTACATGCTGCCGTGGGAAAGCGTCGACAGCTTCCGTCTGGATGAACTGACCGAGTATCACACGATCTTCGGCTTCTACGCGCTGGCGTTCATCTCGACGATGAACAAGGCGAAGTACGAAGCGCTGTCGCCCGAGGCCAAGGCCGCCGTCGATGCCAACAGCGGCATGGACTGGGCCGTGACCGCGGGCCGTGGCTATGACGAGGCCGGCGCCGCCACTCTGGCCCGCCTGCGCGAGGAATCCACCGTGATCGAGCTGAGCGACGAAGAGCGCGCCAAGTTCGAGGCCGCCGCCGAAACGGCGACCGAAAGCTACATCAGCTTCCTCAACGAGCAGGGCCTGCCGGGCACCGAAACCTACGAAGCCGTCGTCGGCTACGTCAGCGAATGCGAAGCGGAACTGAACTGATCCCGCTTTGAACAACCCGGACCGGGAGGGCGCGCCTTTCCGGTCCTTTCCATAGCCAACTTCCGGGAATAGCCATGCTTGTCTCCGCGCTCGGGCGCATCGTCAGGTGGGTCGAGATCTTCTGCCTCGCCCTCGCGGTGATCGCGCTGCTCTACATGCTGGGCATCGTCGCCTTCAACGTCGTCGCGCGGACCGTGTTCGACATGACCGGCACCGCGGTGAACTTCATGATCCCCGGCGCCATCGAGCAGGTGTCCTACCTGCTGGGTATCATCGTTCTG
The DNA here is from genome assembly GCA_017792445.1 of Maritimibacter sp. Classification (GTDB taxonomy): domain Bacteria; phylum Pseudomonadota; class Alphaproteobacteria; order Rhodobacterales; family Rhodobacteraceae; genus Psychromarinibacter. The sequence continues at coordinate 4,290,761 of CP051232.1, read as the reverse complement.
GCCGCGATCGCGGTGTCGATGAAGGTGGGCATGATCTCGGTCGACATCCTTGTCGGACGGCTGCCCACACGCGCGCGCAACTATGTCGCGCGGTTCTGGTTCTTCGGGGTCGTGGCGCTGGCGGTCGTTGTCGGCTGGCAGTTCTGGGAAGAGGCGCACGCCACCTTCTCGCGCGGCGAGGAAACGCAGGACCTGCGCATCCCGATGTTCCTGATCTACGGCCTGTATTCCATCGAATGCTTCGCCCTTGCCATCGTCGCGCTGCGCGAGGCTCTGACGAACACCGGCGAACACGTGGAGCTTCTGTGATGGCGCCTTTGGAAATCGGATACCTGTCCATCGTGGTCATGTTCGCGGCGGTCATCCTTGGCGCGCCCATCGGGCTTGCCATGATCGGCGTCGGCTTTGCGGGCTTCTCGCTGATCATCGGTGTCGCGCCCGCATTGAGCGTGCTGAAGACCGCCGCCTTCGAGACGGTGACGAACTATTCCTACACGCTGGTGCCGCTGTTCTTGCTGATGGGCAACCTGATCTCGCGGTCGGGCGTCGCGGCGGACCTGTTCAAGGGCGCGCTGCTGCTGACGCGGGGCTGGTCCGGCGGGCTGGCGGCGGCGGGCGTGACGGCAAGCGCCATCTTCTCGACCGTGTCGGGATCGTCGCTGGCCACCGCCTCGACGATGACGCGGGTGGCCTATCCCGAGATGCAGGCGCACGGCTACGACCCGCGCCTGTCGACCGGTTCGCTGGCGGCGGGGGGCACGCTGGGCATCCTGATCCCGCCGTCCATCGCCTTGCTGCTGTACGCGCTGATCACCGAACAGTCGGTGGGCACCATGTTCCTTGCGGGCATCCTGCCGGGCATCCTGGCCTTCGTCCTGTACATCGTGACGATCCTGATCATGGCCCGCATCTGGAAGCCCGCGCCGGGCAGCCCGGCGGTCGCCGCCGCCGAGGAGGGCGAAAGCCACTCCCGGCTGGACATCCTGCGCCTGTTCGCGCCGTCGCTCGTGCTGTTCGGGCTGGTGATGGGCGGGCTTTACGGCAACTTCTTCACCCCGACCGAGGCGGGCGGCGTCGGCGCCGCGCTGGCGCTTGTCTTCGCCCTGTGGCGGCGGGTGCCGCGCAAGGAGTTGCTGGCCGCCTGTATCGAGACCGTGGGCACCACCGGCTCGATCTTCCTGATCCTGATCGGGGCAGAGGTGTTCGGCTTCGTCCTGTCGACCTCGCAGCTGTCGATGGCGCTGGTGGATTTCCTGAACAACAGCGGGTTCGGCCCGTGGCAGGTGCTGTTCGCGATCCTGCTGTTCTACATCGTGCTGGGCTGCTTCATGGAAAGCCTCGCCATGATCCTGCTGACGGTGCCGGTGTTCTTCCCGGTGATCCTTGCCAACGGGTTCGACCCGATCTGGTTCGGCGTCATCGCGGTGGTGACAGTGGAGCTGGGCCTGATCACGCCGCCGGTGGGGATGAACCTGTTCATGGTGAAAAGCGCCTCGCGCGGGGTGTCGATCGGCCAGATCATGACCGGCGTGGTGCCCTTCGTGATCACCGACGTGATCCGGTTGGGCATCCTGCTGGCGTTCCCGGCGATTTCTCTTCTGTTCACCGGGCGCATGTAGCGGCACGCGGGGCGTCCGGTGCGCCCCGCGGTCAGTTTCGCGCCAGAACCCCCGTGCCGACGGCCAAAGCGGCGGCGCTGGCGCGGGGCAGGGCGCGAAAGCGCGACTTTTCGGAAGCCTTCCCTCGACACGCAGGCACTTGCGGCAGTATCCCGCAGGGGCACCGCCTTCCTTGTCTCTTGCCTTGGATTCGGGTTTGGTATACTGCCGCATACAGAATTTTGCCGCCGTAGACCGGACGCCTTCGCCGTCCGGTGCTCCAGCCCAGTCCAACTCTGAATCGTAGGGATCGCCATGAGCTTGTACGCCGAGTACCTGAAGGAAATCGAAACGCGCAAAGGCGAGGGGCTGCATCCCAAGCCGATCGACGACGGCGCGCTGGTCGCCGAACTGATCACGCAGATCGAGGATGCGGACAACCCGCACCGCAAGGACTCGCTGGACTTCTTCATCTACAACACGCTGCCCGGCACCACGAGCGCCGCGGGCGTGAAGGCGGCCTTCCTGAAGAAGATCATCCTCGGCGAGGCCGTGGTCCCGGAAATCCCGCAGGCGTTCGCGTTCGAGTTGCTGTCGCACATGAAGGGCGGCCCCTCGGTCGAGGTTCTGCTGGATCTCGCGCTTGGGGACGATGCCGGCATCGCCGCGCAGGCGGCCGAGGTTCTGAAGACGCAAGTGTTCCTGTACGAGGCCGACACCGGCCGGCTGGCCGACGCCTACAAGGCGGGCAACCCGGTGGCGAAAGAAATCCTTGAAAGCTACGTGCAGGCCGAGTTCTTCACCAAGCTGCCCGAGGTCGAGGAAGAGGTCGAGGTCGTGACCTACATCGCCGCCGAGGGCGATATCTCGACCGACCTTCTGTCGCCGGGCAACCAGGCGCACTCGCGTTCGGACCGCGAACTGCACGGCAAGTGCATGATCAGCGAGGCCGCGCAGAAGGAAATCGAGGCGCTGAAGCTGCAGCACCCCGGCAAGCGCGTGATGCTGATCGCCGAGAAGGGCACGATGGGCGTGGGCTCGTCGCGGATGTCCGGCGTTAACAACGTGGCGCTGTGGACCGGCAAGAAGGCCAGCCCCTACGTGCCTTTCGTCAACATCGCTCCGGTCGTCGCGGGCACCAACGGCATCTCGCCGATCTTCCTGACCACCGTGGGCGTGACCGGCGGCATCGGGCTGGACCTGAAGAACTGGGTCAAGAAGCTGGACGCCGACGGCAAGCCGATCCTGAACAACGAGGGCAACCCGATCCTCGACCAGAAATACTCGGTCGAGACCGGCACCGTGCTGAAGATCGACACCAAGAACAAGAAGCTGACCAGCGAGGATGGCGAGGAACTGGCCGACGTGTCGTCGGCTTTCACCCCCCAGAAGGTCGAGTTCATGAAGGCCGGCGGGTCCTACGCCGTGGTCTTCGGCAAGATGCTGCAGACCTTTGCCGCCGAAACGCTGGGCGTGACCCCGCCCGCCGTCTTCGCGCCGTCGAAGGAAGTCAGCCACGAAGGGCAGGGCCTGACCGCGGTCGAGAAGATCTTCAACGCCAACGCCCGTGGCGCGACGCCGGGCAAGGTGCTGCACGCCGGGTCCGACGTGCGCGTGAAGGTGAACATCGTCGGCTCGCAGGACACCACCGGCCTGATGACCTCGCAGGAACTGGAAGCGATGGCCGCCACGGTCATCTCGCCCAGCGTCGACGGCGCGTATCAGTCGGGCTGCCACACCGCGTCGGTCTGGGACAAGAAAGCGCAGGCCAACATCCCCAAGCTGATGTCCTTCATGAACACCTTCGGCCTGATCACCGCGCGGGACCCCAAGGGGGATTACCACGCGATGACCGACGTGATCCACAAGGTGCTGAACGACATCACCGTCAGCGACTGGGACATCATCGTGGGCGGCGACAGCCACACCCGCATGTCCAAGGGCGTGGCCTTCGGCGCCGACTCTGGCACCGTGGCGCTGGCTTTGGCCACGGGCGAGGCGACCATGCCGATCCCGGAATCCGTTAAGGTCACCTTCAAGGGCGAGATGGCGCCGCACATGGACTTCCGCGACGTGGTTCACGCGACGCAGAAGCAGATGCTGGAACAGCACGGAGACAACGTGTTTCAGGGCCGCGTGATCGAGGTTCACATCGGCACGCTGCTGGCGGACCAGGCCTTTACCTTCACCGACTGGACGGCCGAGATGAAAGCCAAGGCCTCGATCTGCATCTCGAACGACGAGACGCTGATCGGCTCGCTGGAGCTGGCCAAGGACCGCATCCAGGTGATGATCGACAAGGGCATGGACAACGCGGCCGGCACGCTGGCCGGTCTGGTCGCCAAGGCCGACAAGCGCATCGCCGAGATCAAGTCCGGCGAGAAGCCCGCGCTGACGCCCGACGCGACGGCCAAGTACGTGGCCGAAGTGGTTGTCGACCTCGACAAGATCGACGAGCCGATGATCGCGGACCCGGACGTGAACAACGCCGACCCGTCGCGCCGTTATACCCACGACACCATCCGCCCCGTGTCCTATTACGGCGGCGAGAAGAAGGTGGACCTGGGCTTCGTCGGCTCGTGCATGGTTCACAAGGGCGACATGAAGATCGTCGCGCAGATGCTCAAGAACCTTGAGAAAGCCAGCGGCAAGGTTGAGTTCAAGGCCCCGCTCGTGGTGGCCGCGCCGACCTACAACATCATCGACGAGCTGAAAGAGGAAGGCGACTGGGAGATCCTTCAGAAGTACTCGGGCTTCGAGTTCGACGACCTTTTCCCGAAGGCGCAGGCGCGGACCGAGTACGAGAACATTCTCTATCTCGAACGGCCCGGCTGTAACCTGTGCATGGGCAACCAGGAAAAGGCCGCGAAGGGCGACACCGTCTTGGCGACCTCGACCCGCCTGTTCCAGGGCCGCGTGGTGGAAGACAGCGCCGAGAAGAAGGGCGAGTCCCTGCTGGCCTCGACCCCCGTCGTGGTGCTGTCCGCGATCCTTGGCCGCACGCCGAGCGCGGATGAGTACAAGACCGCCGTCGAGGGCATCGACCTGACCAAGTTCGCCCCGCCCACCACAGCGCCGGGCACCGCGCGTTCGGTGCATTTCTGACGGGGTGACTTTAGAGGGCTGTTAAGCGGAAGGGCCGCGCCGGATCTCGGCGCGGCTTTTTTTGGTGTGGGGGGGTGCGTGGTGGTGTTGGGGGGAAGTTGTCCTGCGTGGTAAACGGTTTTTTCTTGCGGCGAGGACGAGGCGGTTTGTGCAAAAGGGCGGGGAGCGGAAGTTCGCCGCTGATCCGCTCGCCTGTGCTGCAGTAAGTCAACGGCGCCATCCCTCATTGAGTTTCTCCATAACCTTCTCAAACCAAGCATCGTACCAATACCACTGACCCGCTATCTCTACGCCATAGCCTTTTCCTCGATTGCGAGCATCAAGCTGATTAACGAGCTGCGTATGATCGAAGATGGCAAACCGTGGAAACCCAGCCGCCTGTGCCTTGGCAACTATTTCTGTGGGACGATATTTGGGTCGCTCTGTTTCCTTCAGTAGCACTCTCTCTACATTTTCTGCCTCGGGTGTGCCAGGTTTGACAAACTCAACAGCTAAATCAGATTTTGAAGCCTTTCCTGCCACTTTGGGTACAAAGGCAACGCGATAGCGGAACTTCGGGTCTGCTTGCTCTGCATCGGTCAACCTACTGTGGAAGTCATCCATCGCAGCCGCTAGATTTGGCGGCAAGTCCTGACCGATTAAACTGGCCCGCTGCGCTCCATCGAATGTAACGAATTGAAGCGCTATAGGCAGTCGTTTTTCCAACGCAAATTCGTTTCCAAACAGGGTTTTGATCGCGTCATTGAAGTTAATGCAACATGCTTGCAGCTTCGCACTTAGAGCATCGTCAATGCGGTCTGTGGACTTGTGCTCAATCTCATGCCGGATCTCAGTTAAAAAATTGAGGTTATCTATGACACCTTTTTCGATCGGACACCCGCCGTAAGAAAGGCATTGGCCTAGCTCCCAATACATTTCCGCACCATGTCTTGTTGTCTTAACAACCCCAGCCTGTTTGCTCCGATAATCGACGCCCTCCCTTTTGTAATAGGCGTGCATCAGGTACGTCCATGCAATGACGCTTGTGACGATGAACAGTTCTGCACGGAAATGCAGTCCAGCACTGTTAAAAGTATGAACAGCCGCAATCATCGCTTCCCGAGCCTTGATCAGTAACTCGTCGCCCTTCAAGTGAAGCCCCGTTGCTGGATCTATGTCCGGCCATGCATTCAGAAAAGCGTTCAGTTCGTCGTCGCTTGCCGGTTTGATAGCAGCGTGCAGCTTCCCATCTTTGATTTGAGATATCCGAGCCTGGTTCACAGAGCGAGTTGGTCTAGAAAAATATGCATGAACATCTTGCGGGACGTAGTCCTTCTGCAGCATCGCTTTCACAATTGCGACTTCCCATTTTTCCAGAGCTTTTGCGGTTCTACGTGCCAATTCCTAAGAGCTTTCCGTTGTTCCCGGTGACGACTTCAGTGCCCGTCGATCATGATTTCAGGAATAAGGTCAGTTTCTCGCGAAAAGGTCAAAGATATCTGGCCTTTCAAAACTGCCGTTCACCACGTTGCTGAATTCGCATGTGCGACGAATGGCAGCTCAGGGCCGAAAGCGCCCCCGCTCCGACTGTTCCTCCGAACCGCCACACGCCCACACTGAGGCATTCCCACGACCGAACCATCACAGCCCACCACCCCCAACCCAACACCACATCTCGCCACCACCCACCCACGCCTCACTACATCCGCCACCTTTCACCACAACCCGCATCGTCACGTGATTGGTACAAAACCGTCACGTCGGTGAAGTCTTGCCGGTCTACCACCCCCGCCAACGAGAAAAACGAATGAGCGGAGCGGTGACGGATCGTGCAATCTTCCTGTCGGATTTTCATCTGGGCACCCGCGGGTGCCGGGCGCAGCTTCTGGTCGAGTTCCTGAACACGCATGACGCCGAGACGATCTATCTCGTCGGTGACATCGTCGACGGCTGGCGGCTGAGGCGGGGCTGGCACTGGCCCGAAACCCACAACGAGGTGGTGCAGGCGATCTTGCAAAAGGCCCATCGCGGCACCCGCGTGGTGCTGATCCCGGGCAACCACGACGAGGCGCTGCGCAACTATTTCGGCATCCATTTCGGCGGCATCGAGGTCAGGGCCCACGACACCCACGTCACCGCCACCGGCAAACGCTATTTCGTCACCCACGGCGATCAGTTCGACGCGGTGGTGATGAACGCCCGCTGGCTCGCCTACCTGGGCGACAGCGCCTATGCCACGCTGATCTGGCTGAACCCCAAGATCAACGCGATCCGCCGGCTTTGGTCGCCGCGCTACTGGTCGCTGTCGAAGTGGAGCAAGCAGCAGGTCAAGCAGGCGGTCAACTTCATCTGCAAGTTCGAAGAGGCGCTGGCGGAAGACGCGCGCCAGAAGGGCCATGACGGCGTGATCTGCGGGCACATCCACCACGCCTGCATCCGCACCATCGGCGACATCCACTATCTGAACACCGGCGACTGGGTCGAAAGCTGCACCGCCATCATCGAGAACCACGCGGGCGAGATGCGTCTGATCGACTGGGAAGCCCGGATCAGCCGTGACCGCATGCTGAAACGGCGCGCGCGCAAGCGCAGCCGCGCGGCGGCCCGTCACAACCACGAACAGGACGCATAATGAGCGACACGACCGGCAACATCATCGGCGAGGCCGTCTACCAGAACCGGTCGTTCTCGATCGGCACCCTGTCCGAGCGGGCCTTCGCCCGGCTGTTCCGCGGCCTTGTCTACCCGCAGATCTGGGAGGACCCGGTCTGCGACATGCAGGCGCTGGGGCTGAGCGAGGCCGACCATGTGGTCTGCATCGCCTCGGGCGGGTGCAACGTGATGTCTTACCTCACGGCGGGACCGCAAAGCATCACCGCGGTCGATCTGTCTCCGTGGCATGTCGAACTGAACCGGCTGAAACTGCGCGCGGCGCAGACGCTGCCGGATCACGCCGCGTTCTACAGCCTGTTTGGCCACGCCGACCGGCCCGGCAATGTGGACCTGCTGGACCGCTACGTGCTGCCGCGCATGGACATCGAGGCGCGGGCCTTCTGGAACGAAAGCGTCCGCTTCCGGTCGCGCAAGTCGATGTTCGCCCGCGGTTTCTATCGCTTCGGGGTGCTGGGAAGCTTCCTTGGCGCGGTGCATGTGGTCACCCGCGTCGGCGGGGTCGATTTCGGCAAGCTGCTGGCCGCCCGGACACTGGGCGAACAGCGCGCCTTCTTCGATGCCCAGATCGCGCCGCTGTTCCGGTCGCGGTTCGTCCGCGCCATGGCCCGCCGCCGCGCCTCGCTGTTCGGGCTGGGCATTCCGCCCGCGCAGTACGACAAGCTGGCCGCCGACGCGGGCGGCGACATCCTCCCCGTGCTGACCGAGCGGGCGCGGAAGCTGTTCTGCGACTTTCCGATCTCGGAGAACTACTTCGCGTGGCAGGCCGCGACCCGCGCCTACCGGCCGGACGGCACCGGCCCGGTGCCGCCCTATCTGGAGCCGCGCCATTTCCACGCCGTGCGGGAAGGCGCGAACCGGGGCGAGGTGCTGAACCGGTCGATTACCGACGTGCTCGCCGAAGCGCCGGCGCAATCGAAATCGGTCTACATCCTGCTGGATGCGCAGGACTGGATGACCGATGCCCAGCTGACCGCGCTGTGGGACCAGATCACCCGCACCGCCATGCCCGGCGCGCGCGTGCTGTTCCGCACCGGCGGCACCGACGACATCCTGCCCGGCCGCGTGCCGCCCGCGATCCTGAGCCGCTGGCAGTACGACGCCGCAGCCTCGTCGCGCGCTTTCGCCACCGACCGCTCGGCGATCTACGGCGGCGTCCACCTGTACCGCCTGCGAGGCTGAACCGATGACCGACGCCGCATCCCACGGGCAGTTGATGGACGACGTCTATCGCTACCAGCGCCTGTTCTACGACATCACCCGCAAGCACTACCTGCTGGGCCGCGATCACCTGATCGCAGCAATGGAGGTTCGGCCGGGCGAGCGGGTGCTGGAAGTCGCATGTGGTACTGGCCGGAACCTTGCCGCGATCGGGCGGCGCTATCCGGGGGCCGAACTGTATGGTTTCGACATCTCGGAGCAGATGCTGATCTCGGCCCGCCGGAAGCTTGGCACCACGGCGCGGCTGGGGCAGGGCGACGCCTGTTCCTTCGACCCGGTTGCGATGTTCGGACAAAGCGGGTTCGACCACATCGTGTTCTCCTACAGCTTGTCGATGATCCCCGACTGGGAGGCTGCGCTGGCAGAGGCGCTGCGCCATCTCGCGCCCGGAGGTCGGCTGCACATCGTCGATTTCGGCGATCAGGCCGGGCTGCCGATGTGGTTCAAGCGCATGCTGAGGGCATGGCTGGCACGGTTCCACGTCGCGCCGCGCGATACGCTGCCCGATACGCTGCACGGGCTGGCCGGAGCCGGGCGAACCGCGCGGGTGACCAGCCTGCGACGGGGCTATGCGACCTACGGCTGCCTTCGCCGCGACGTCTGACTCCGGTCGGTTCCCGTTTCGATTTCAATGACCTGAGGCACGACCGGACGCGTCCGCGGGTTAATCGGCCTCCGCGCGCTGGGTTGTTATCGAGTGGCAACAATCTATCAGCGGTAGAGATTGGTCGGCAGCGTCCGAACACCAGATAGGCGATCTGCTGATTCCCGTTGCGGTCTGTGCAGATGGAATATGCATGCCATCTGCAGGACGCAGCCAGCGGAACGCGATGGAACTGTGGCAAATTTCCGGCCTAAGTATGCGAAATTAATGGCATTAGCGATTTCGTTGACAGACAGAAGAATCGACGCCTAGAATTTAACTAAATTGCGATAGTCTCGAGTGTGTAGAGAGCTCGATGACATTGATTTCATTGGTTCCAATTTGGAAACAACAGAGTAACGATTTTGGTCTGAAAGGCGGTGGGGGCCGCTCTTGCATCTTGGTCAATGGCTCTTCTTGGGGGGTAGAGACATGAAAATCATCCGCATACCGGACAGCTGATCCGCGCACGACTTCGTGCCGCGTCTAGCGTCTCACGATTTGATGTAACGCCGAGGAATGTCTCTTCGGCGAAGTATTTCGTCTGCTTGCCTGGAGTAGAAAATGGCTTTTACCAATCCTTCGATCACCTTCGGCTCGACCGGTCTTCAAGGTGAGTCCTCGAACAATCCGACCGCGCTGGACACCAGCAAGACTGGCGCTCCGATTGTCTACGTCACGCAGCAGGACGGGAACGTCTACCGCTACGAAATCGAACGGCAGGATGACAACAACGGGGACGGCACAGACGAGTTCGTGGTGACGGGCACTACCCAGATGAACGTCATTCCGCAGACGATCCAGAACTACAACGACGACGGAAGCCTCAATACCACGCAGCAGCGGCAGGTGACCGGCATCGTCGTCAGCAAAGACGACGACGGCAACGACGTGCTGTACGTCTCGTCCTCGGACTGGCGCATCGCGGTGGGCAATGACTCGGGTCTCGACACCAACTCGGGCCAGATCCACAAGATCGTCGTCGATCCGGACGGCAACATCCTGTCCAACGTGGCGATCCTTCGCGGTCTGCCGCGGTCCGAGGAAAACCACTCGACAAACGGTCTCGACATCTCGTTCGACCCGGTCACCGGCGACGAGATCCTGTGGATCGCGCAGGGCGGCAACACCAACAAGGGCGCGCCCGGCAACAACTTTGCCGGAACCGTCGACTATGCGCTGTCCGGCACCATCCTCAAGGTCAACCTGACAGAGCTGGAAAGCTTTGACATCCGCACCGATGCCAACGGCGACCTGTACGTGATGGACCTGCCCACGCTGGACGACCCGACGCGGGACAACGTGGATCTGGTGAACGATCTTGGCCTCGATCCCGCCGAGATTCCCGACAATTACACCATCGACGAAGGTCCTGCCGGGCAAGAGGGCAATCCGGATTTCGCCGGCGGCCACAACGGTCTGAACATGGCGAAGATCACCGAGAAGGTGCTTGTCAGCGTCGGAGGCGAACTGACTTTCGTCGACAATCCGTTGGCGGTTCACTCGCCCGGATTCCGCAACCAGTACGACGTGCTGGTGACCGAGGACAACGAGGTGTTCACCTGGGACAACGGCCCGAACGGCGGCTGGGGTGGCCAGCCGCTGTCGCAGGAAGACGGGCAGGTCGTGGACGACTGGACCTCTGAATTCGCGACGAACCAGTTCAACGAAAGCGGCTCTGACGGCTTCGGCGACCAGCTGCATTATCTTGGCGAGACGACCGACGCCTTCGGGCCCTATGGCGGCGACGCCAACCCGATCCGCGCCTCGCACGAGGCGATCCAGGCGGCGTTCAATCCCGACGGCACCTACACCGGCGCAACCAGCGACGATCCGGTCATCGCCAACGGTGTCGAGCTGTTCGCGAACGAGGCCGAAGCGCGCGCCTATCTCACCAGCCTGCTGATCATCTACGAAGAGCAGGGTGACGGGAACTGGGTGGACGTCACCGGCGACACCGGTCTGCCCGCCGATTTCTTCGACGTGGTCAACGGCTACTTGTGGGAGCACCCCGGCAGCTCACTCTCGGATCCGACGTCCTACTATGACGGCACCAGCGTCATGGACAACACGGCCTATTCGCCGGAAAGCCAGCTGCTCAACGACAACAACGACGGCTCGCTGAAGACGGTGAACGCGTCGACCAACGGTCTGGCCGAATACACCGCGACCTTCTTCGGCGGCGCGCTGGATGGCGCGATCATTGCCGCGTCCTTCGATGGAAACCTGTATTTCGAAAAACCCATCGACACCAACGGCGACGGGCGCACCGACGCGGTCGAAAGCCTTGGCACCATCGGCGGCTTCGGTTCGCAGCCGCTGGGCGTGACGGCGCTTGGCGATGACGGTTTTTCGTCCGACGTGCTGATCGACAACGACGGCGACGGCATCGACGACTTCGCCGGCCTGATCTTCGCCGCCACCTATGGCGCGAACAACATCACCGTGTTCCAGCCCGGCGGCACGCCCGCCGATCCCAGCACCGACCTTGACCTTGACGGGGTGAACAACACGCTCGACAGCCACGTGGGCGACCCCGACAACGGCCTTGGCGTGCGGGTGGGCGCGGATGGCACCGCGCTGTGGCATTTCGAACCAAACAACCCAGAAACGACGCCCCCCGGAGCGGTTCCTGATGGCGACAGCATTTTCGGGGTCATCGGCATCAACGCCGTGTGGCGCAACGAGACCGATGTGCAGGTCGCGCCTCCGGGCGAGTTCGCGCTCTACGACGCCGGGGTCTGGAACCTTGGCGGCGCATCCACCGTGGTCAGCATCGACGTGGCCAACAGCGGTTCGGCCGAAGGCATCGACAACGATCAGGGTGACGTTCTGGGAATCGGCTTCGCCGTTCAGAACGACGTCGGCGCGATCAGCATCGTGTCGGAAGGCAAGAACATCTTCGCCTACTCGCTGAACGAGACAAAGACCTGGGATGGCGGCGAGAAATACGGGCTTGTGGTCGGCCCCGGCAACCAGACGACCTTCGTGCAGGCCGCCGTGGTCGTGCGCGACGTCGGTGGAACGCCGACGTTCGGTGTCGAGCTTCTTGTTGAAGAGAACGACGTAAACTCCAGCGTCTTCGTCGAAATTCCCGGAATCGAAGCGCCGATCGTCGGCCTTGGCGATCCGAACATGCAAGTCGCCATCGACCTTGACCTGACACCGGGCGCGGCCACCGCGGTTGCGCGGGCGCGCTATGTCACGGACGGCGCCTACACCGACTGGGTCGAGACCGCCGCCATCGCAGTGCCGTCCGACGTGATCAGCGCGGTCCGGGGGACCTACCAGAACGGCGCGCAGACCACTGGCGCGTTCGTCGGCCTTCTGGCCACCACCGAGGACGGTGACGACAGCTTCGGCGCGGACTGGGATTTCGTCGAGATCACCGGCACGCCGCTCAGCTACACCGAGGGCGAGATCCTGTACCGCTGGAACGCGGGCGACACCAACGTCGCCGCCATCGACGGCGGCCCGGACTGGGTTCAGACAGGCGCGGTCATCACCGGCTCTTCTGCGCCCAGCACCCAGAACGGATCGGACAACGGGCTTGACGCGTCCGCTCCTTCGGCATCGACGCCGCTGGGCCTGTACACCAACGAGTATTACGGCAACGACGCGGGCAGTCCGTTCGGGCTTGAGTTCGGCAACGGGGCGCTGGCGGATGGCTACTATGCCGTGCGTCTGTTCATGGCGAACGGCTATGACGGAACCAGCGCCATCGGCAGTCGTGTGTTCGACGTGTCCATCGAGGACGGGCTGTTCCTTGATGACATCGATCTGGTTGCCGAGTTCGGCCACAAGGTCGGCGGCATGTTCGAGTGGATCGGCTATGTCGACGATGGCACCATCGACATCGACTTCGGCCACGTGGTCGAGAACCCGCTGATCAACGCGGTCGAGATCGTCTCGCTTGACACCACGCCGGGCGGGCCCGCCATCTCGGTGGTTCCCGAGGCCGTCGCCGAGGGCGATGCCGGCGTCACCGAGGTCTTCGTGACCGTTCAGTCGTCCGAGGTCGTGCCGTCCGGAGAGACGGTGTTCTTCGATCTCGAGATCCGCGGCGCCAACAATGGCGCGACGCCCGAGGTGGACTTCACCGTTCCGGGCGCGACCTTCAACGCCGGTACCGGGGTCTACACGCTTGCGGGCTCTATCGCGGGCAACTCCGCCGACTTCACCTTCGAGATCGAGGTGATCGGCGACACCGACGCCGAATTCAACGAGAATATCGAGGTCGCGCTGGTCTCGGTCAGCGGTGCGGATGCCTATATCGGTACGCCGGTGACGCCGATCACCATCCTGAACGATGACGGCCCGGTCGACGGTATCATCCTGTACCGCGTCAACGCGGGCGGCCCGGAAGTGGCGGCCACGGACGGCGGCCCGAACTGGAGCGCCGACACCGACTCTGAGAACTCGCCGTTCCTCGTCAATCCGGGCTCCAACAACGACTACCCGGACACCGGCGTCGCGACGGGACCCATCGACCTGAGCGAGGTGTCCGACTACGGCGCGCCGGAAGCGGTCTATGGCATCGAGCGCTGGGACGCCGCGGGGGATCCCGCGGGCGAAATGGCCTACGCCTTCGACGTTCCCGTCGGCACACAGGTCGAAATCCGTCTGCTGCTTGCCGAGAACTACCAAGAGATCTTCGACGAGGATGGCAGCGGTGATGCGACGGGCGACCGCGTGTTCAGCGTCAGCGTCGACGGCACGGTTCCGGCCGCGTTCCAGGACATCGACCAGTACGCGCTGGCCGGCACCTTCAACAAGGCCGCCATCGTGACCCATACGGTGGTCAGCGACGGCACCATCAACCTTGAGTTCGTGCACGGGGTCGAGAACCCGGCGATCAAGGGCATCGAGATTGTCGCCGTCGGCGGCACGCCAATCTCGCTGGTCAGCATCGGCGATCCGGCCTCGGCCACCGTCGAGGAAGCGGGCGACACCGGCTTCACCACGCTGGTCTTCCCGGTCACCTTCGACACCGACCCGTCGACCTATGTCGAACTGGAGTACTCGGTCGACATCAACGGCGCCGTCACGACCGGCCTGACGCAGTCCATCGCCATCGGCGGCGGCGAGATCACCGTGAATGTGCCGAACGACGCAATCGACAACGGCGATGACGCCGTGACCGTCACCCTGACCGGCGTGAACAGCGGGCCCGCCGTCATCGACGGCACCACTGCCTCGGCCACCGTGACCGAAGACGACATGGCCGCGATCGTCGTTGCCGTGAACGTCGGCGGCCCGGCGCTGTCGCAGGACGGCATCGACTTCGAGGGCGACAACTACTTCGACAACGGGTCCGTGTTCGAGGACGGGCAGGGCGGAACGCCCGACCAGGAGCCATTCAACGACACCGTGTACGAGACCGAACGCTTCGGTGGCGCACCGACCACCGAGCCCTTGTCCTTCTCGATCCCGGTCGATCCCGGCAGCTACACCGTAGAGCTGTACTTCGCCGAGATCTACCAGGAAGGCACCGCCATCGGTGAGCGGGTGTTCGACGTCTACATCGAGGGCCAGCTCGTTATCTCGGACCTCGATATCCTTGCCGAGACCGGGGGTGACATCAATCAGCCGGTGGTGATCCAGCTTCCCGACGAATTCTCGCCGGACCAGTTCGACGAACTGGACAAGCTGGACATCACGCTGCAGGCCAGCGTCGACAACGCCAAGCTGTCGGCCATCGTGGTCCGCGAAGCACCGCAGCCGACCGGAGGCGCGGCCACGCTGGCCGTCACGGTGGATAGCGACGATGTCCAGATCTCGAACTTCGGTGACGACGCCTTCTTGCTGACCAACACCGGCACCAAGAAGATCGTCCAACTGGATATCGACGTCACGGACGCGCTGTATCCCGACAGCGTCTTCGATCCGTTCGGGGTTGCCGGCGACACCATCGGCAAAGAGCTTGTGATCAACACGGACAGCGGCACCGGCGTCAACGCACCGTCTTCCGCGTCCTACATCGGGGCAGGGGGCATCGACGGTTTCGAGGGCCTGCGTCTGACCTTCGATACCGGCACCAATGGCGGCTTCGAACCGGGCGACACGGTCGGTTTCTCGGTCGACATGGACCCGAACTCGATTGCCGGCGCCGACAAGGGCACGCTGGACTCGGGGGCGTCGCCCGCATGGGACATCGGCGGCATCTCGGGGGCCGAGCTGATCGGTTCGACCTTCACCATCACCTTTGAAGATGGCACCACCGCCACCGGCCAGTTGATGGGCGCCAGCAATCAGGGCGGCAGCAAGGGCCTTGCCTCGCAGGACAGCCCGGATCTGGGCGTCACGTTGCAAGTCAACGGACTGGATGCCGGCGGGGTCGGCACCTACGCCGATGGTGGTCCGACCGTCACCGTGCAGGGCGAGGCGGGCCAGACCGCCCGGATCGTTCTGACCAAGGGCATCATCCAGCCGTTCGAGAACAATTTCCCGGACGGTGCCTATGCTGACCAGCTGGACGCGCAGCTTGCCGCGCTTGCCTCGTCGGACTTCCCGGCGAACAACGCGACCGAGTTCCAGACCGTCGACATCCTGCTGGACGGGACGGTTCAGGACATCAGCGGCCTGTTCAACTTCACCGAGGTGCCGGGCTACGACCTGCCGTGGAACGAGGCGCAGCTTCCGCTGGGCTTCGTGGCGGCGGTCATCGACACCGCGAACGACGACCTGCCGCTTGGCCCGGTCACGGCGCCGGTCTACCTGACCTATGCCGAGAACGCGGCCCCGGTCATCGACGCCATCGCGCCGATCGTGATCACCGAGGGCGAGGATGCGGCGTTTAGCATCTCCGCGACCGACGCCAACGACGACGCGATCACCCTGTCTGTCGAGGTGACCGACGACTCGGACGGCTCGACCGTCGATCCGGGTCTCTACACCTTCACCGACAACGGCGACGGCACCGGCAGCTTCTCGTGGACCACGGGCGAGCCGGATGACGGCACCTACTCGATCGAAGTCACCGCGACCGACGGCGTTTCTTCCAGCACCCAAGTCGTGCCTCTGACCGTGAACGAGGACGTGCCGCCCCAGCCCGGCGACGTGCTGTACCGGGTCAATACCGGTGGTACGGAACAGGCCTCTTCGGATGGCGGTCCGGCCTGGACCGCCGACACGGCCGCCAACAACTCGCCGTACCTCGTCAATCAGGGCTCGAACAACGTATACGAGCCGGGCAACACCGTCGATATCTCGGGCCTGTCCGAGTACGGCATCACCGCCGCGGTCATGCAGGTGGAGCGCTACGACCTTCCCGACACTGCCGATCCTAACGGCGAGATGGCCTATGCCTTCGACGTACCCGCCGGAACGCTGGTCGAGCTACGTATCTACGTTGCCGAGCTTTTTACCGGCCTGCCCGAAGCCGACGACAGCGGCGACCCGTCTGGCGACCGCGTGTTCGACGTCAGCGTCGACGGTGTGGTCCCGCCGGAATTGGCCGGTATCGACCCCTACGCCCTTGGTGGCGACTTCAACGTCGGCTCGGTGGTGACCTACACCTTCGTCAGCGACGGCACGGTCGACGTGTCCTTCCTGCACGGCGTTGAAAACCCGGCCGTCAAGGCGATCGAACTGGTCGTTGCGGGCGAGCCGGACACGACCCCGCCGCTGCCGAACCTCACCGCGCCGGACGTCACGACGCCGGACAGCTCCTATCAGTTCGAGGTGACGTTCGACGACGAGAACGGCATCGATGTGTCGACCCTCGACGACTTCGACGTCACCGTAACGCGGGGTGCGATCAGCTTTGTTGCCACGGCCACGCTGGTGGGTGTGGACGTCAACGCCGACGGTACGCCGCGTACCGCGACCTACGAGATCACGCCTCCGGGCGGGGCGTGGGATCCGGACGACAACGGCTCTTACGTGGTCACCCTGAACGACGGAGAGGTCGCGGACCTGCTGGGCAACGTGACGCCGGGCCAGACGCTTGGCAGCTTCATCGTCGACGTTGTGCCGACCGATCAGGTCGAGGGCGGGTCGCTGCTGGTGCAGGTCACGCCGGGCGAAGGGCTGGATGCCTCGACCTTCGCGGGCAGCAGCTTCATCCTGACCAACGAAAGCGCACCGGGCGTCCAGATCGCCTCGGTCACCTTCAACCTTCAGGGCGCCATCCTGCCCGAGATCGTCTTCGATCCCACCGGGGCGGGCGGCGATGCCACGGCCTCGCCGTTCACGCCGAACTCCGGCGGCGGCGTTACCGGGCTGGTGGTGCCGGGCGATCCGTCGTCCGATCCCTTCTCGGACCCGCATAACGGCGGCTTCGACACGCTGACGATCGAGTTCACCGATTTCGATCCGGGCGAGCAGTTCACCTTTACCACCGACATCGACCCGAACAACATTCAGGGCGTCGAGGGTGCTGGCAACGCGGGCTCTGTCTCGGGGTATGAACTCATCGGCTCGACGGTCACCGTGACCTTCACCGACGGTCTCAGCACCGAGGTCTCGCTGGCCAGCCTGTTCGACGAAAGCGTAATCACGGGCGGCCCCGGTTCGCTGGGCGGATCGGCGGCGCGGGTCACCACCGAGGACGCGGTCACTCCGCCGACGCTCAGCATCGTCGGTTCGGCCGGCGACGCGGTGCCGACGCTGTACGGCGATCAGGTCGAACTGACCTCGTCCGACTTCACCGTTCTGGTGACGGGCGAGCCGAACGGCACGGTCGAACTGCTGCAGGCCGACACGCGGCTTTACATCGCCAGCGGCGACGCGCCGTTCGATGTGACGCAGGCGGAACTGCCCTACCACTCGAACGAGGCGATGAGCGGCAAGGTCCTGACCACCGTCACGCTTGACGGCTCGGGGCAGGCCGAGGTGCCGCTGTCGCTCTTGAAAACACTCACGGGCAACGGCACGCCGGATGGCGGCGTCAACTCGATCATCGCGGTGTCGGTCAATGGCGCGGGCGACATCAGCGTGGCCTCGCCGCCGCTGATGGTCCGGCTGGAAACCGAACTGGTCTACGACGCACCGGGCGTGATGGAGTTCAACGGAACCTCGGGCGGCGTGCTGGAGATCCCGCACAGCGACATCTACGAGATCCCGGCGGGCACCATCGCCTTCTCGTTCATCGCGGCCGACACCAACGGGGCGCAGGGTCTGTTCGTGAAGGACGCAAGCTA
Source organism: Maritimibacter sp. (assembly GCA_017792445.1). Taxonomy (GTDB): domain Bacteria; phylum Pseudomonadota; class Alphaproteobacteria; order Rhodobacterales; family Rhodobacteraceae; genus Psychromarinibacter. The sequence goes on along the minus strand of CP051232.1, from coordinate 4,272,402 downwards.
CTTCGTGGGCGGCGGCAATCACTTTGCCCTCTACCTCGACGGCAATACGCTGGTGGCGCGCTTCCAGGATGGCTCGACCTCGGCGATCATGAACTTCCCGGGCATTCAGGCCGGGCAAGAGTACGAGATCGCGGTGACCTTCGGGCCGGATGGCTCGCAGCTTTGGGTCGACGGCAACCTTGTGGGCAACAGCCCGCTGGTGATGGATTGGACACAGAACGTCGAATACATCCAGTGGGGTGGCCGTGGCTGGGGCAGCGCAAGCGGCCAGCCCGGGTTCGACGCTCCGTTCGAGGGCGTCATCGCCGACAAGCAGATCTACGCCGGGGTCCTCGACTCTGCCAAGATCGCCGCGCTTGCCGGGTCGTCCTCGGCCAGCAACACCGATCCGGTCGCCAATGACGATGCGGTGACCACCGACGAGGATCAGGCGGTCAACATCGACGTGCTGGCGAACGACACCGATGCCGATGGCGACACCGTCACGGTCGCGGGTATCCAGAGCCAGCCGACGAACGGCACGGCTGTGGTCGAGGCGGACGGAACGGTGACCTACACGCCGGATCCGGACTTCAACGGCTCGGACAGCTTCACGGTAAGCATCATCGACGGGCTGGGCGGGGTCGACACCTCGACGGTCAGCGTTACCGTCAACCCGGTCAACGACGCGCCGACTGCGAACGACGACACGACGAACGCCATCGTCGATACGCCGGTCGAGATCGACGTGCTGGCCAACGATACCGATCCGGATGGCGACACGCTGACCATCTTGTCGGTCGAGGACGGCACCAGCGGGACTACCGCGATCGTGGACGGCAAGGTCGTCTACACGCCGGACGCGGGCTTCATCGGGACCGACACCTTCACCTACATCACAGAGGACGGTGCCGGCGAATCCGCGCAAGGAACGGTCGAGGTCATCGTAACTGCCGAACCCAATGCCGAGCCGGTGGCCGTGGACGACAGCATCACGGTCGCGGAAGATGGCTCGGTCACCTTCCAGCCGGGCGACAACGACACCGATGCCAACGGTGATACGGTGATCGCTTTCGGCATCGCCTCTGGCGCCAGCAACGGTGTCGCGGTGGTGAACGGCGACGGTACGGTGACCTACACGCCGAACGCCAACTTCACCGGAAGCGACAGCTTCGAGGTGACGGTGACCGACGGGCAGGGTGGCTTCGACACCTCGACCGTCACGGTTGACGTGACGCCCGAGAACGACCCGCCCGTCGCCAACGACGACGGCGTGTCGGCCACCTCGGGCCAGCCGGTGCTGATCAACATCTTCGGCAACGACACCGACATCGACGGCGATCTGCTGAACCTCGTCGACCTGACCGATCCCGCGCTGGGGCAGGTCGTGGTCAACGCCAACGGCACCCTTACCTACACGCCGAACCCCGGCGCGACCGGACAGGATACGTTCGAATACACCATCTCGGACGGCGAGTTCACCGACACCGCCACGGTTACGGTCAACATCCAGTCCTTCCCCGCGCCGATCTACGAGGCGCTGGGGGATATGTCCTTCAACGGCGCCAACAGCGGTGTGCAGCAACTGCCGCACAACGCGATCTACGAGATCGAACAGGGCACCATCGCCTTCAGCTTCGAGGCGGCGGACACCAACGGCGCTCAGGGTCTGTTCGTGAAGGACGCCTCGGGCTACGCCGGCGGCGGCAACCACTTCGCGCTGTTCCTGAACGGCTCGAACCTTGTCGCGCGCTTCCAGAACGGGTCCAGCGAAAGCGTCCTGACGATCCCCGGTATCTCTGCCGGGCAGGAGTACGACGTCGCCGTGACCTTCGGGCCGGGCGGTGGCAGCGTGTTCCTGAACGGAACCGAGGTCGCCTTCACCCCGATGGTGATGGACTGGACACAGAACGTCGAGTGGATCCAGTGGGGCGGCCGTGGCTGGGGCAGCGCAAGCGGTCAGGCCGGGTTCGACGCTCCGTTCGAGGGTACGATCTCGGACAAGCGGATCTTCGACGTCGAGCTGACCGAGGACCAGATCGAGCAGCTGTTCACCGATGGGCCGGTCAATGCCGACCCGATCGCGGTGGACGACACGCTGACAGTCGCCGAGGACGGCTCGGGCAGCCTGTTCCCGCTGGACAACGACAGCGATCCGGAAGGTGACGCGATCTTCGTCGACGCGGTCGTCAGCGGCCCGTCCAACGGCGTCGCGACCATCGGGGCCGGTGGCGAGGTGTTCTACACGCCCGATGCCGACTTCTTCGGAACCGACAGCTTCACGCTGCGGATCGAGGACAGCTTTGGCGGATCCGACGAGACGGTCGTCACGGTCACAGTAACCCCGTCGCCCGACGATCCGATCGCGACGGATGACGATGCGGCCACCCAGACGGATCAGGCGGTCGTCATCGATGTCCTGGACAACGACAGCGATCCCGACGGCGACACGCTGACCGTGTCCTCGGTCGGCACGGCCACCAACGGCAGCGTCGTCCTGAACGCGGACGACACGGTCACCTACACGCCGGACGCCGGGTTCACCGGGGTCGACGAGTTCATCTACACCGTCGACGACGGCAACGGAGGCTCGGACACGGCGACCGTGTCGGTCAACGTCACGGACGCCCCGGTGCTTCCGGATCCGATCTTCGCGCAAGGAGGGGTGTCGAACTACAACGGCACGAACGGCGACGTGGACCAGTACGCCCACCAGTCGTCCTTCCTGATCCCGGAAGGCACCATCGCCTTCTCGTTTATCGCAGACAATCCCGGCGCGACGGCCGGTCTGGTGGTGAAAGACGCCTCGGGCTACGCGGGCGGCGGCAACCACTTTGCCTCGTACCTGCAGAACGGAGACCTGAAGCTGCGGGTGCAGGATGGCGGCAGCGAGTTCATCATGTCCTTCGACGACATCGTCGCCGGGCAGGAATACGAGGTCGCGGTGACCTTCGGCGCGGGCGGCGTGGTCGCTTACGTCGACGGCGCGGTGATCGGATCGAACTCGGGCTTCGACATGGACTGGACCGCCAACCAGGAGTACCTGCAGGTCGGCGGTCTTGGCTGGGGCTCGGCCACCGGCGCGCCCGGCTTCACCAACCCGTTCGACGGCCAGATCGCGGATGTCGAGATCTACGACGAGGCGCTCAACAGCGACCAGATCGACCTTCTGGCCGATATGTCCTCGTTCGACGTCTTCTCGATCTGACGCGGGGGCGCATGGCCGGCCCCTCGGGGGCGGCCGGAAACAGCAAGGGCAGGGGACCGCAAGGCTCCCTGCCTTTTTCGTTGCACCGCCAGCCTCTAACCGCCGTGCCCCATGCCGCGCTGGTAGCCGAGGCCCAGTGCCGCGCGGCGCAGGATGTCCAGCACGCGGTTCCGGGTGGCCGGGTCTTCCATCGCGTTGACCGTGGCGGTGGTTCCCAGCGCCGAGGGCACGCCGCCGATCTGGCCCACCGGCACCGCAAGCGCTCCGGCGCCCATCTCGAACTCGTTCTCGACATGACAGTGACCGGCGGCTGCCGCTTCGCGGATACGGGCGCGGATTTCGTCCGGGTCGGTCTCGGTCCGTTCGGTGAAACGCTGCATGTCCATCCCGGCAAGCCGGGCATCCAGCGCGTCGGGCGCAAGCTGGGCCAGCAGCATCCGCCCGATGGCGGTGGGCAGAAGGGGCAGGGTGCTGCCCGCCGAAAAGCCGAAGGACACCCGCGCCGAAGATGTGGCCGAGCGCGCCACGTAGATCGCGCGCGGCCCGTCCAGCACCGCAAGCGCGATCTCGCCGTCCAGTTCCTCGGCGAAGCGGTCGAGGATCGGCTGCACCGCGCGGCCGTAGTCGTGGCTGGTCAGGTAGCCCGCGCCGATCGCCAGCGCCTTCGCCGTCAGCTCCAGCGCCCGGCCATTCTGCACCAGATACCCGCAGTCGATCAGCGTCAGGCACAGCCGCCGCGCCGTGGCCCGGTCGAAGTCGCACAGCCGCGCGACGTCGGCCATCGTCATGCCGCGCTGGCCGGTCTCGAAGCACTTGAGAACCTTTAGTCCCTTGGCGAAAGTCGAGGCGTTTTCACGGGTGCTCACGTTGACAACTCCGGTGCTGGCACGATATCGTGCATTAAACGACAATATGTTCAAATAACGCACGACCAACAGGAAATCAACCCGAATGACCGAGACTGCACAGCCCGCCGTTTCCGACTATGACGGCAACCCGGACGCCTGGGTTCAGATCGCCAGCAGCACCGACCTCGACATTCCACGCCCGGTCATTCCGGTGACGATCAACGGCACCCGGCTGGTGCTGTTTCGCGACGACGAGGGCGTGCTGGGCCTGATCGGCCGCAACTGCCCGCATCGCGGGGCGGACCTGTGCTATGGCCGGCTTGAAGACAACGGCCTGCGCTGCCCGTTCCACGGCTGGCACTTCGACCGGACCGGACAGTGCGTGGAACAACCCGCGGAACCGGAAGGTTCTCAGATGTACAAGGCGATCAAGGTGCCTATGGTACCCGTAATCGAAACCGACGGGCGCATCCTTGCGCGCATCGGCACCGCCTGACCCGCAGCCCAGACAAAGGACCAGTCACATGATCAGCCAGGAACTGAACGACCAGATCACGCGCGTTGGCCCGGGCAGCGATGCGGGGGCCGTGCTGCGGCGCTATTGGCAGCCCGCGGCGCTTACCGACGAGCTCAAGCGGGGCCTGCCGCTTGCGGTGAACCTGATGGGCGAACGCCTTGCGCTGGTGAAGGGCGCCGATGGCGAGCTGGTGCTGGCCACCCGCGACGCCTCTGCCGACGAGGCGCCAAGCTTCAGCCCAGACGCAGAGGACATCGTCCTGACCGAGGGCGGGCCGTCCTATCCGGCGGTGGAACGCAACGGCATCGTCTTCGCCTACATGGGGCCGGGCACACCGCCCGCCTTCCCGGACTTCGACTGCTTCCGCGCGCCCGACAGCCACGTCTTCGCCTTCAAGGGCCTGTGGGAATGCAACTGGCTTCAGGCGCTGGAGATCGGCATCGACCCGGCGCATGCCTCGTTCCTGCACCGCTTCCTGGAAGACGAAGATCCCGACGACAGCTATGGCAAGCAGTTCCGCGACCGCGCGGCGCATACCAACATGCCGATGACGCAGGTCCTGCGCGAATACCCGCGCCCCGAGATCCGGGTCGAAGAGACCGACTATGGCCTGAAGATCATCGCCCTGCGCCACATGGAGAACGAACTGACCCACGTGCGCGTCACCAACCAGATCTTCCCCGAAGCCATCTGCATCCCGATGTCGCGCGAGATGACGATCACCCAGTGGCACGTGCCGATCGACGATGAGACCTGCTATTGGTACTCGATGTTCACCAGCTTCCAGAACCCGGTGAACAAGGACCTGATGCGCGAGCAGCGGCTGAAGGAACACCGGCTGCCCGACTATGCGCCGCTGAAGAACATGTCGAACGACTATCACTACAACCCGGAAGAGCAGGCGAACCTGACCTATACGGGCATGGGGCTGGACATCAACGTTCACGACCAGTGGGCGGTCGAGGGCATGGGCGCGATCCAGGACCGGACGCAGGAACATCTTGGCCGCAGTGACGTGGCGATCATCCGCTATCGCCGGATGCTGCGGAAGATGATTGCCGCGCTTGGCGAAGAGGGCGGCGACGGCGCGCTTCCGATGCGTGACGACGCGGCCGCGTCGATCAAGGGGCCGCTGTCGAACGACGCCATCGCGACCACCAGCGAATGGGAAACCGCAAGCCATGCCGCCGACATGGAACGGCGCGCGGCCTGCCCGTGGGACGCGACGGTCTGATCCCGGCATGAGCGCGAACATCAGGGACGCCATCGGTCAGGGCAAGCTGGCCGGGGCAGGGCTGTTGTCGGACGACGCCGTCGCCCGCGCCGCCGAGATCGTGAAACGGGTCGAGGCCGAGGGGATCGAGACGATCCGCCTGCTGTTCCCCGATCAGCATGGCATCCTGCGCGGCAAGACCATCGCCGCGCGGACGCTGACCTCGGCTTTCGCGTCGGGCATCGGTGTGCCGTCGACGCTGTTGTTGAAGGACACCTCGCACCGCACCGTTTTCGACGTCTGGTCGGGCGCGGCAGAGGTCGACGGGCTTGGCTTTCAGGGTGCCAGCGACGTGCTGCTGGTGCCGGACCCGGACGCCTTTCACCTGCTCAGCTGGTCGCCGCACTCGGCGATCATCCTGTGTGACGTGGTCCAGCGCACCGGCGCGGCGGTCCATTTCGCCTCGCGCACCGTGCTGCGGACGGCGACCGAGAAGCTGGCCGAGGCCGGTTTCGCCGCGACCATGGGTCTGGAGGTCGAGTTTCAGGTCTACGAATTGACCGGCAACGGCCTGGACCACACGCAGGCCACCATGCCCGGCGCGCCCGTCACGACCCGCAACACGACGCAGGGCTACCAGTACCTGACCGAGACCCGCTATGGCGAGGCCGAGGATCTTCTGGACGAGTTGCGCCGCGCCGCCGAGGTGATGGGTCTGGCCCCCCGCTCGATGGAGATCGAGATGGGGCCCAGCCAGTTCGAGTTCACCTTCGACGCTTCGGACCCGATGGGTCAGGCCGACCGGATGGTGCTGTTCCGCACGCTGGTCAAAGAGGTCTGCCAGCGCCGTGGGCTGCACGGCAGTTTCATGGCGAAGCCCAAGCTGCTGAACGCTTCGGCGAACGGGTGGCACATCCACCAGTCGCTGCAAACGCTTGAGGGGGCCAATGTATTCGTCCCAGACGCCGATGGCGTTCCGACGCCTGAGGCCAGCGCGTGGATCGCGGGTCTCTTGGACCACGCCGCCGCCGCCTGCCTGATGACGACGCCGACGGTGAACGGGTACAAGCGCTATGCCCCGTTCCAGCTGGCCCCGAACCGCATCCAGTGGGGTACCGACAACCGGGGCGCCATGATCCGCGCGCTATTGTTCGCGGGCGACAACGCCAGCCGGATCGAGAACCGCGCGCCCGACACCACCGCCAACCCGTATTACGCGTTGGCGGCGCAGATCCTGTCGGGGCTGGACGGTCTGACGCGCGGGGCCAAGGCGCCGCCCGCGACCGACAAGCCCTATGAAGGGGCGGACAAGCTGCCGCCCAGCCTGATCGCCGCCATCGAGACCTTCGAGGCCAGCCCGCTGTTCCGGCAGACGCTTGGGGACGGGTTCGTCACCTATCTCTCGCATCTGAAACGGGCCGAGTGGGACCGCTATCTGATGACTGTTTCCGAATGGGAGCAGGCCGAATACTTCAACCTTTTCTGACGCATGAAAAACGAAGCTCAGAAAGTGGTTCCGGTGTCCGGCGACCTGTTCGAGGACACGATGGACGGCTATTTCCCGTTCCGCGAAAGCGTGCGGCAGATGCTGGCGCGGAACGGCTTCGCGGCGGCGTGGATCTCGCTGGCCCATGCGCCGATGATGGACCTGCCCGACATCGCCCCCGACGCGCCGGTGCCGTTGCGCCTGCGTCCCGAGGCGGCGGGCACCATTCGCAGCATGTCCGTGGTCGCCATCGCCCGCGATGGCGGCATGCACCTGCGCGGCGCGGCGCGGTGGTCGTGGTTCGGGCCGCGTACCGGTGCCGACAGGGCGTTCAGCCCCGACTGGCGGCTGGCCGAGCCGGTCTTCGTGCGGGGCATCGGCCTGATGCCCGCGACCGACGGGGAGGCGGCGCTTGAAACCAAGGGGTTCGGCCGGATTGCGATGGGAAACGATCAAAGCCCCGTCGTTCTGTGCCGCGATGGCGGTCAGGCCGGGTCGGACACCCGCCTTTGGGGCGTCGATGCGCCGGACGGGATCATCCGCGAAGACCTGTTGCCGCGTCCGGGCCTTTTCGGTGCGCCTCCCGGCGGGGACGGCGGAGCGGATGAAACTCTTGCGGTCAGCCTGTCCGACCCGAAGCGCGCCGCACTGGCCGAGCGGATCGCGCTGGACCGCTGATCACCCGATGGTTTGCGCGCCTTCGGGCGGGTTGGCGATGGCGAAGTCGCGAAAGGCCTGAGCCGCCGGTGACAGAGCGTGGTCTTTCCGCTCGTAAAGCATGAACCGGCGCGGCGCCGGGTAATCCGCCAACTCGCGGAACGCCACGCCGAACAACGGCGCGAAGGCGACGGCATAGGCCGGGGCTGCCGTGGCATAATGGCCGTCCCGCAGGATCGACAGCGCGGTGATCAGGCTGCGGACCCGGATATCGCGGCCGTGATCGCGGTCGGGCTCTTGCAGGATCGTCCGCTGCATCAGGCCGCCGAATTCGTCCGAGTAGTGAATCCACGTCATCCGTGCGACATCGCGCGACCGGAAGTCCTTGGCATGCGCCAACTCGGACCCGGCGGGGAGCGCAATGTGGATCGGCACCTGCCAAATGGGCGTCGCCAGTATCTCTGGCGGCACGGTCCGTTCCGGCCCGATCCCAAGCTCGGCGTCGTTCTGGCCGACCGAGGGGGCGACGCGGTCGGTCACGGTATCCACGATCTCGACCCGCACGTCCGGATAGCTGCCCCGGAACGTCCGCAGCGCCTGTGGCAGCCAGGCGGCGGCAAGGATCTGGGGCAGGGCGCAACGCAGCTTGCCGCGCCTGAGATCGTTCAGCCCGCGCGCGGCGTCGGCCACCTCGGCCAGTTCGGTCAGCGCGCGGGTCAGGCCCGGACGCGCCTCGGCCCCGAACTCGGTCAGCGCCACGCCGCGCCCGGTGCGGACGAACAGCGGCAGCCCAAGGGCGTCTTCCATTTGCCGGATCAGCATGCTGACCGCCGACTGGGTCAGGTTCAGCCGCTCGGCCGCGGTGGTGAAGCTTCCGGTGTCCGCCGCGGCCTGAAAGGCGCGGATCTGCTTGAGCGTGACCGTCATAAGAGAACCTGATGGATCAAGAAAATCTATTCGTTTGTCTTGTGGCTGGCGGTCCCCGATAGTCAAGCGAAAGAAAAGGGGCCTCATGCATATAGGAATCGTCGGGACCGGGATCGTCGGGGTCGCCACCGCCGGGTGGCTGCAACGCGACGGGCACACGGTGACGTTCTTCGATCCGGCCGAAGCGGGGACGCAGACCTCTTTCGGCAACGCCGGTTCGCTGTCTCCCAGCGCGGTGCTGCCGGTCGGGATGCCCGGCATGTGGAAGCGGGTGCCCAAGTGGCTTCTGGACCCCGATGGCCCGCTGGTGATCCGCACCCATTACCTGCCGACGGTGCTGCCGTGGCTGATGCGGTTCCTGGGGCATATGTCCGAGGCCGAGGTCACCCGGATCGCCACCGCGATGCGCGGCCTGCTGAACCCGGTGTTCGACTGCTACATGCCGCTGCTGCAACGCGCGGGCGCGTCCTCGCTGGTGCGGCGGAACGGCTGCCTTTACGTCTATTCTTCGCGCGAGTCCGCAAAGCGCTGGAACTTCGGAACCCAGTTGCGACGCGACCTTGGCGTCGAGATGCAACCCGTTGAGGGCGAGGCGCTTTTCGAGTTGGAGCCCGACCTGCGCGGCAGCTTCGGGTTCGGTCAGTTCGCGCCCGAGAACGGCTCTACCCCCGACCCCGAAGCGCTGGTGAAGGCGATCTACGAACAGGCGATCACCGATGGGGCCGCGCATCTCAGGAACCGCGTCACCGGTTTCCGCAGCGCCGACGGGCTGATCGACGGCGTGACGCTGGATAGCGGCGAGACGGTCGCCGTGGACGGCGTCGTCGTTGCGGCGGGCGCGTGGTCGGGCGAACTGGCGAAGCAGCTTGGCGCGAAGGTGCCGCTGGAAAGCCAGCGCGGCTATCACGTGACCATCGCGGACCCCGGCATCAAGTTGAACCGCAACGTGATGGCGGTGGAACAGAACATCATGGTCAACCCGATGTCGATGGGCCTGCGCCTTGCCGGCACGGTGGAATTCGCCGGGCTGAAGGCCGCGCCGAACTATGCCCGCGCCGAGGCGCTGCTGGGCGTCGGGCGCAAGGTCTTCCCCAGTCTCAAGGCAGACACCTACACGCCCTGGATGGGGCACCGGCCCTGTATGCCGGACTCGATGCCCGTGATCGACCGCGCGCCGCGGTTCGAGAACGCCTGGCTGGGCTTCGGCCATGGCCATGTCGGCATGTGCGGCGGCGCGACCACCGGCCGAGAGATCGCACATCTCGTGGCGGGCCGGTCGCCCGAAGTCGACCTGCACCCGTTCCGCGCCTCTCGCTTCAAACGCGCGGCATGACAACAAGACCAACAGGAGAGAAGACAAAATGAAGAATATCATCAAAGGCTTCGCCCTCGCGGCGATGACACTTACGGCGCCGATGGCGATGGCGCAAAGCTTCCCCGAAAGCCCGATCACCATCGTGGTGCCGTTCCCGCCGGGCGGCTCGACCGACCTGCTGGCGCGCAAGATCGGCGAGTCCATGGCCGAGACGCTGGGCCAGCCCGTCGTCGTCGAGAACCGCGGCGGCGCGGGCGGCACCGTCGGCGCGCATTATGTCACGCAGGCCGATCCCGACGGCTACACCCTGCTGATGGGCGTCACCGGCTCGAACGCGATCAGCGCCGTGCTGCGGGACGATCTGCCCTACAGCCCGACCGAGGATTTCGACCCGGTCAGCATCGTTATCTCATCGCCGCTCGTTCTGGTCGTCCAGTCGGACAGCGACTTCGAAAGCGTCCAGGACGTGATCGATTTCGCGGCGGAAAACCCCGAGACCTTCACTCACGGAACCCCCGGCGTCGGCACTTCGATGCACATGGCGGCGGAGCTCTTCGGTCTCGAATCCGGCACCACGCTGCTGCACGTCCCGTATTCGGGCAGTGCGGACGCGCTGAAGGATCTGCTGGGCGGCCAGATCGACTCGATGTTCGGCGACATCCTCGTGACGTCCGAGCACGTGAAGGCGGGCACTCTGCGCCCGTTGGCGGTGACCGGCACGCAGGAACACTTCCTGCTGGAAGGCGTGCCCACCATGGCCGAAGCCGGGCTTGAGAACTACGCCGCCTTCTCGTGGCAGGGTCTGTTCGCCCCGGCTGGCACCCCGCCCGAGGTGCTGGACACGCTGTACGGCGCCGTCTCGACCGCGCTTGCCACCGACGAGCTGAAAGCGGTCTTCGCCGAGCGTGGCTTCCTTGTCGAAGGCATGGCCCCGGCGGACTCGAAGGCCTTCATCGCCTCCGAGGTTGAAAAGTGGGGCCGCGTCGTCGACGCTGCCGGTCTCAAGCAGTAACCGCCGGAGACCGCCAATGGCGCGCGAAACAGGCACCATGCTTCGCAGCCTGATGGCCGGTGGGGTGGTGGCGGCGTTCGGAGCGTTCGTCGCCGCCATCGCACTGACCTACCCGCTGGGGTCCGCCTTTCGGCCGGGCCCCGGCTTCGTTCCGCTGGGCATCGGTCTGATCATGATTGGGCTCGGCATCCTTGTGGCCGTCGAGGACGTCCGCGCAGGCGTCGCCCCGACGCCCGAGGCCGTCCCCGTCTGGCGTCCGATGGTCGCCACGGTGGCAGGCATCCTTGTCTTCGCGCTGCTGCTGGACCGGGTGGGCTATGTCCCGTCGTCGATCCTTCTGGTGCTGATCGTGGCGCGGGGCGAGCGGGGCCGCAACTGGCTGACCGACCTTGGGATCGCGGCATTCATGGCGGTGTTCGGAACCCTTGTGTTCATCTGGGGTCTGGGCCTGCCGATCGAACCTATGGTGGGACTGTGATGGAAATTCTTCAGGGTCTGGGCCTTGGCCTGCAAACGGCGCTTGGCCCGTCTGCGCTGCTGTTCTGCTTCATCGGCGTGACGGTCGGCACCATCGTCGGCGTGTTACCGGGCGTGGGCGCGTTGGCCGCGATCTCGCTGGCGCTGCCGCTGACCTATTACATCGACCCCACCGACGCGCTGATCATGCTGGCGGGCATCTTCTACGGCGCGCAATACGGCGGCTCGACCGCGTCGATCCTGCTGAACCTGCCGGGCACGGCGACGGCGGCGATCACCTGTCTGGACGGGCACCCGCTGGCCAAGCAGGGGAAGGCGCCGCTGGCGCTGTTCGTCACGGCGATCAACAGCTTCATCGGCTCGTCCATCGCCATCGTGCTGTTGATGTTCTTCGCGCCGCTGGTGGCGCGGGTGGCGTTGAATTTCGGATCCGCCGAGTATTTCGCGGTCATGCTGCTGGGCCTTGTCGCGGCCTCGACCCTGACCGTCGGCTCGCCGTTCAAGGCGCTGGCGATGGTGGCCTTCGGCATCGCGCTGGGGCTGGTGGGGACGGATGTGAACACCGGCCAGTTCCGCTATGACTTCGGTCTGCTGCCGCTGACCGACGGGTTCAGCCTTGTGGCGGTGGCGATGGGCCTGTTCGGCGTGGCCGAGATCATCGCCAACATCGGCCAGCCGCCGGGCACGCTGCACAAGCTGGGCCGTGTCCGGTTCAAGGACATGCTGCCCGACCGCCAGCAATGGCGCGAGATCTGGCCGCCGACGCTGCGCGGCTCGGCCATCGGCTCCTTCGTCGGCGCGCTGCCGGGGACGGGGCCGGGGATCGCCTCGCTGATGTCCTACGCCGCCGAAAAGCGGATCTCGCGCAATCCCGAGAAGTTCGGCAACGGTGCTTTGGAAGGGCTGTCCGCGCCAGAGGCCGCCAACAACGCCAGCGTGCAGGCCGCCTTCATCCCGACGCTGAGCCTTGGCATTCCGGGCGATGCGGTGGTGGCGGTGCTGATGGGCGCGATGATGCTGCACGGGATCTCGCCGGGGCCGAACCTGATCAACGATCAGCCGACGATGTTCTGGGGCCTGATCATGAGCTTCTGGGTCGGCAACCTGATCCTTCTGGTGCTGAACATCCCGCTGATCGGGCTGTGGGTGAAGCTGCTGAGTATCCCGTACCACGTGTTGTACCCCTGCATCTTCGTGTTCATCTGCCTTGGGGTCTATTCGGCGGACAACTCGACTTTCGACATCTTCGTGGTGCTGGCCTTCGGGGTGGTAGGCTATGGGATGCGGCGCTTTGGCTTTCCGGCGACGCCGGTGCTTCTGGGCTTCATCCTTGGCCCGCTGCTGGAGGAACATTTCCGCCGCGCGATGCTGCTGGCGCGGGGCGATCCGCTGGTGTTCCTCGAGCGCCCGATCAGCGCGGCGTTCCTTGCGGTGTCGGCGTTGCTGCTGGCCTCGGCCTTCTGGCCGCGCGGTCGCAAGGGCAAGGCCGAGGAAGCGGCGGACAGCGGGCTTGATCCCTGATCCGGCGTCTCAGCCTCGCGCTGTAACCGATTGAAAGTCAGACCTCAGCGCCGCCCAGCCGGGCGGCGTTGCACATCAGGCAGGCCACCGTCACCGGGCCGACGCCATCGGGTACATGGGTCAGCCACGATGCATGTCCGTTTAGGCTGTCGGCGTCCAGATCGCCCACAAGCCGGTCGCCCTGCCGGGTGATCCCGATGTCGATGCCGATAGCACCCTTGCAAAGGTGGTCCCGCCCCAACAGGCCGGGACGGCCCACGGCGGAGAAGACGATTTCGGCATCTCGTGTCTCGGCGGCAAGGTCGCGGGTGCTGGCCTGCGCCACGCGCACCGTGGCCCCGGCGGCGATCAGCAACAGCGCCAGCGGGCGGCCCACCACGGGCGAGGCGCCGACCAAGGCGGCGGTCCTGCCCGACAGTGGCCCGGCAATGGCTTCGGCCACGCGAAACGCGGCGTCGGCGGTCGGCGGCACGATGCCCGGACGTCCCAGCGCCAGCGCCCCGGCGTGCAGCGGGTGCAGCCCCTCGGGGTCACGGTCCGGGCCAAGCATCTCGGTCAGTGTCGGCGCGTCGATCCAGCCCGGCAGCGGGTGGATCGGCAGCACGGCGCCCTGTGTCGCGTCCAGCAGGGCGCGAAGCTCGGTCAGGCTGGCAGGATAGTCGCGCACCGTGACCGGAAACCCGGCGCGGGGCGCGAAGCTTTCGATCCGCGCGGCATAGGCGGCAGCGGGCGGAGCCGAGGCATCGTGAAGCACCAGAAGGCTGGCCCGCGCAGCAGCGGGGTTGGCGCGCAGGGCGTCAAGGATGCCGTCCGCAAGGGCGTCGCCCCGGAAAGTCCCGGTCACAGGCTGGTGCCGATATCGACCGCGCACTGGCGCAGTTCAGCGATCAGGGAGCCGGGCATTTCGGCGGGATCAAAACGGTCGGTGGGAAACAGGATCGACACCGCGCCCTCGATCACGCCATTCGCGCGGAATACCGGAAAGGCCACGGAACTGACGCCGTCGATCAGCCCGTCCGCCAGATAGGCGAAGCCGCGCTGATGCACCCGCGCGATGGCATCCTCAAGCTCGGGGCTGCGCTCGACGCCTTCGGGCCAGTCGCCGGCGCCTACATGCGACAGGATCGCGTGGCCGGCGGCGGTGCTGGCCAGCGGCACATGGGTTCCGATCGCCACGCGGTTCAGGGTGAACGAGCCCTTCACCTGCGCATGCGCCACGTAGGTCGCGTCAACACCGTCGCGCAAGGCAAAGGAGACATTCTCGGAAATCGTCTCGGACGTGCGGCGCAGGATCGGCTGGATGATCTGCGCGATCCGGTGCCCGTCGGTGAAGCCGCGCGCCAGCCGCAACACGCCCACGGTCATCTCGAACCGCTGGCCCGTCTCGCGCAGGATGCCCATCTGCAGCAGCGTCCGCACCAGCCGCCGCGCGACGGACCGGTTCAGGCCGGTCTTCCGCGCGATCTCGGCCAGCGTCAGTTGCCGGTCGTCGCCGTCGAAGGCCATCATCACCTGCAACCCCTTGCGGAAGGTCAGCGAGATCTCGGTCTCGTCCACCTTGCCAGAGTCGCCATCCGCACCCGTGGTCGTTTCGAAACTGCTCAACAACACGCCATCCCAGCAAAAGTTCGGGCAGGTAAGCGACAGGGTGCTTCCCGCATTGGGCTGAAACAAAGGCATCCCGTGCGGGAAGTTGTCAAGCGCCGGAGGCGGCTCTTGACAGTTGGCAATCCTAACGGAGAATACTTACTAACGAACGAATGTTCCATTATCGAACACATGCAGCGGGGCACGATGCGGATCAGCACAGACGATGACGGCACACGGGCGACGGTGGCGCATGCCCTCGTTTCGGGCGCGCCCGTCGTGCTGTCGGGCGTCACGGTGCCCGGAACGCTGCTGTCGGGGCTGGACGGGCGCGCCGCGTCCGGCAGGGCCGCGTCCGGCATGCGCACCACGGATATCGGGATCGCCGGCGGTCGCTTTCGCAGGCCCGCCGATCTTGCCGGTGCGCGCCGGGTTCAGGCTGCGGGCTGGACGCTGCTTCCGGGACTGGCGGACGCCCATGTGCATCTCGACAAGACCTATACCGTGTCCGAGACCGGAATGGCCGATGGCACGCTGATGGGCGCGATCCGGCTGCATTCCGAGGTGTCGGGCAATTGGACCCGCGCCGACCATCTTCAGCGCATGCGCCGCGCGGTGACCGAGGCCGCGGCCGCCGGAACGCGCCACTTGCGGACCCATGTCGACTGCCCACGCCCGCCCGACCAGATGCCGGGCTGGCAAGCCGCGCGTGCGGTGCAGGCCGAGGGCGACGTGACCGTGCAGCTTTGCGCCCTTGGCGCGCTCAGCCGGGCGCAGGACGCGGATTTCACGGACCGCTGCCGTCAGGTTGCGGCAGCGGGCGGCGTACTGGGCGCCTTCGTCGCGCCGGGGCAGGCGGACCGTGCGCTGTTCGAGGATTTCCTGAAAGGCGCAGAGGCGCATGGGCTCGACGTGGATCTCCACATCGACGAAGGGCTGCACCCCGGACCCGCCTCGCTGCCGGTGCTGGCCGAGGCGGTGCTGGCCACCGGCTACAAGGGTCGCGTATTGGCGGGGCATGGCTGCGCCCTGTCGCTGCAACCCGAGCCCGAGCGCGCCCGCGCGCTGGACCGGATCGCAGAGGCCGGGATCGCCGTCGCCTCGTTGCCGCGCACCAACCTTTACCTTCAGGACCGCAGCCCGGACGGTACGCCGGTCCGGCGTGGCATCACCATCGTCCACGAGATGCGCGCGCATGGCATCCCGGTGCTGTTCGGTGCGGACAACGTGGCCGACGCCTATTACCCGTTGGGCGACTACGATCTGCTGCACCTTTTCGGAGAGGCGATGACGGTCGCGCATCTGGATCAGGACCCGGACGGCTGGATCGACGCCATCGCGGGTGTTCCGGCGCGGGCGATGGGGCTGGACGGCGGGCGCATCGCGCCGGGGGCGGTGGCCGATGGGGTGCTGGTGCAGGCGGCCGACTGGCCGGGCCTGCTGACCGCGCCGGTCGCGGGACGGTTGGTCTTGCGCGACGGGGCGCCGCTGAAAGAGGATTTCGGCAGCATCGCCGTGACGCAAGGAGACATGGCATGACCCGTCCGGACATTGAAAGCTGCAAGACCGCGCTGCGGGCGGCGGGCATCCCGCTGGAAGACGCCGCCGGTCCGGTGCAACGCAAAAGCCGCGACTTCTACTGGTACAGCCCGATCCTGAAGCGCCAGCTTGCCGAGGTGACGGGCGACTTCATCGTCTCGCCCCGGACCGAGGACGAGGTGCGCACCGTGCTCGCCACCTGCTACGCCCACTCGGTCCCGGTCACCGTGCGGGGCGGCGGCACCGGCAACTACGGCCAGTCGATGCCGCTGAAGGGCGGTTGCGTCCTGTCGACGGCGGAACTGACCCGCCACGAGATCCACCAAGGCCGTCTGGTGACCGAACCCGGCGCCGTGATGGCCGACCTTGAAACCGCCTGCCGCGCCAAGGGGCAGGAGTTGCGCCTGTTCCCCTCGACCATCGCGACCGCCACCATCGGCGGTTTCATCGCGGGCGGGTCCAGCGGCGTGGGCGCGATCCGGTGGGGCGGCCTTCGGAACCCCGCCAACATCCTGAAACTGCGCCTTCTGACGATGGAGGCCGAGCCGCGCGTGATCGAGCTGGACGGGCACGACGTCCACAAGGCCGCCCATGCCTATGGCGTGAACGGTGTGATCACCCGGCTGGAGCTGCCGATCGACCCGGCGTCCGACTGGATCGGCGTGCTGGTCGGCCTGCCGGACCTGTCCGCCGCTTTGCGGTTCGGGCTGGCGGTGGGCGGGCAGGACGACATCCTGTGCCGCATGATCTCGGTCTTCGAGCCGGGCATTGCCGAACGCTACTTCCTGCGTCACCGCGCCTTCCTGACCGAGGGCGAGGGGCTGGTGGGTATCTATGTCTCGCGCCAGACGCTGCCCGCGCTGGAAACCTTCGCCACGGCCCAAGGCGCCGCGATCCGGTTCCGCGACGGGCAAAGCGAACAGCGGGTGCCGCCGTTGTACGAGATTGGCTGGAACCACACCACGCTGCGGGCGATGAAGGTCGATCCTGATACGACCTACCTGCAGATGATGTTCGGCGACGATCCTGCGGCAGAGGCGGCCCGGCTGAAGGCCCGGTTCGGTGACGAGATGCGGCTGCATTTCGAACTGACCCGGATCATGGGCAAGGTCCGCGCCGTCGCGATGCCGCTGGTGAAATACACCGACGAGGCGCGGCTGGAGGAACTGGTGACGCTGCTGGAGGCCGACGGCTTCACCGTCTTTAACCCGCACCGCGTCACGCTGGAGGAGGGCGGCATGAAGGCCCCCGACCTGGATCAGCTGGCGTTCAAGCGGGAAACCGACCCCCGGGGGCTGCTGAACCCCGGCAAGATGATCGCGTGGGAGGACCCGGACTGGGTGCCGGTGGCAGGGCGCACGTACCTGTTCGGAGAAACCGCCAGAGAGGGCGCGGAATGAAAGTACACGTAGTCTATGCCCACCCGCTGAAGACCAGCCTTGCGGCGCGGCTGCACGAGACGGTGGTCGACAACCTGACGGCTGCGGGGCACGAGGTCGACGACCTCGACCTTTACGCCGACGGCTTCGACCCGGTGCTGTCGCCCGAGGGGCGCAGCGATTACCACGAGGTGCCGAAGAACCGCGCCTCGGTCGATGACTACGTGTCGCGGCTGCAATCCTGCGAGGCGCTGGTGCTGTGCCACCCGGTCTGGAATTTCGGCTGGCCCGCGATCCTGAAAGGCTATTTCGACCGGGTGTTCCTGCCCGAGGTGTCCTTCGTGTTCCAGAAGAACCGGCTGGGGCCGGGGCTGACCAACATCAAGCGGTTGACCAGCGTCACCACCTATGGCTCGAAACGCTGGCGTGCCATGGTGCTGGGGGATGCGCCCCGCAAGAACGGCACCCGCTTCCTGCGCGCCGTGTGCAATCCAAGGGTGCGCGTGGATTACCACGCGCTCTACAACATCGACCGCGTGGGGCAGGCCGAGATCGACGGCTTCATCGACAAGGTCGGCCGCAAGATGCGGGAGTACTGAGACGTGGAGGGCCCGATGACCCAGACCAGACCGGCCGAACCCGGGCACAGGGGCGTCTATCGCCTGTCGCCCGACCGCGCGCCCGACCCGCGCCCCGTCGCGCTGCGGTTCGAGGACCTGTCGATGACCTATCCCGACGGGACCGAGGCGCTGACCGGCATCGACCTGTCCATCGCGGCGGGCGAGTTCGTGTCGATCATCGGCCCCTCGGGCTGCGGCAAGTCCACGCTGGCGCGGATCGCCTCGGGGCTGCTGCCGCAGACCGGCGGCACGGTCCGGATCGACCGCGACCACCTTGCCTTCACCTTCCAGGAGGCGACGCTGCTGCCGTGGCGGCGGGTGCTGGGCAATGTGGAACTGATGATGGAACTGCGCGGCGTCCCGGCGGCGGAACGCAAGCGCAAGGCGCTGGAACAGTTGGACCTCGTGGGCCTGAAAGGGTTCGAGGACCGGTTTCCCCGCGCGCTGTCGGGCGGCATGAAGATGCGCGCCTCGCTGGCGCGGTCCTTCGCGCTGGACCCCACGGTGTTCCTGTTCGACGAACCCTTCGGCGCGCTGGACGAAATCAACCGTGAACGGCTGATCGAGGAACTGTCGGCGTTGCACCGGGCCAAGGGCTTCACCGGCTTCTTCATCACCCACTCGATCCCCGAGGCGGTCTACCTGTCCTCGCGTGTCGTGGTGATGGGCGCGCGTCCGGGCCGGATCGAGGCCGAGTACGCCATCGACCTGCCGCAACCCCGCAACGCCGAGTTGCGCTTTGACCCGGCCTTCACCGAGGGCTGCGCCGAGATTTCGCATTGCCTGCGCGGGCTGATGCAGCCCGACGAGAGGACGTCCTGATGACCGATACCGCCCTTCCTCCGGCGCACGCGCCCGTCCCGAACCCCGCGCCGCCGACCCCGGCGGGCCGCGTGATCGGAGCCTTCCTGCCCCCCGTTGTGCTGGGCTGTGCGTTGCTGGCGCTGTACGCCTGGACCCGTGCCGGACTGCCCGAGCACCGCCAGTTCCTGATGCCCAGCGGGCAGGGCCTGTGGGAGATGGCGTTCTCGAAGCCCGAGATATGGGCCGAACTGGGCCAGCGCGCGCTGGTGACGATCTCGATCGCCGCCGCCGGCATGGCCTGCTCCATTCCCATCGGCATCCTGCTGGGTGTGTTCATGTTCCGCATGCGCCTTCTGGAACGGGCGATCTTTCCCTATCTCGTGGCGCTGCAATCGATCCCGATCCTTGCCATCATCCCGCTGATCCAAAGCGCGCTTGGCTTCGGCTTTCTGCCGAAAATGCTGATCGTCGCGATGTTCACCTTCTTCTCGATCCCCACGACGTTGCTTTTGGGGCTGAAAAGCCTTGACCGGGGCGTGATCGACCTGTTCCGGCTGTCGAATGCCAGCTGGTGGGTCACGCTGTGGAAGGCGGGCTTCCCGTCCGCCGCGCCCGCTCTGTTCGCGGGGCTTCGCATCTCTGCGGGCCTTGCGGTGATCGGGGCCATCGTGTCCGAGCTGTTCTTCCTCGCCGGTCCCGGCGGGCTGGGGCAGATGCTTATCAACTCCAAGATCGACTTCAAATACGAGGAAATGTACGCCGCCCTGATCGTGTCGTCGCTTCTGTCGATCTCGGTTTACCTGTTTTTCCAGTTTCTCGGAAACCGCCTGTTCGCCGACTGGCACGGGCGGGTCTGAGACCGCGTCACCCACAACAAACGCATACAACAGAGAGGACCAGCCAGATGAAGACCAG
This sequence comes from Maritimibacter sp., assembly GCA_017792445.1. GTDB lineage: Bacteria > Pseudomonadota > Alphaproteobacteria > Rhodobacterales > Rhodobacteraceae > Psychromarinibacter. Next base: position 4,252,398 of record CP051232.1, on the reverse strand, counting down.
CATGACGCTTGCCCTTGCCGCAGGCCTTGTCGCCGGAGCCGCCCACGCGGGCGAGTTCGCCGAAACACATTACACCACGCCGCTTGCCGACGTCTGCCCGAACCCGCTGATCCTGCAGAAGGATTGGCTGATGCAGGCCGAGCATGGGCCGATACTTCAGATGATCGGCTCGGGCGGCACGATGGAGACCGGCGTCTACAAGGGCCCGCTGGGGTCCACCGGGATCGAGCTTCAGGTGCTTGAAGGCGGCGGCGGCATCGGCCTTGGCGACGGCGAGACCGCGTTCTCGGCGCTGTTCATGGGCAACTCGAAGGCCGGCGTGCGCCCGCATCTCGGCTATCACGAACTGGACAACGCGTTCATCTTCTCCAGCCGCTTCCCCGCCGTGGGCGTCTTCGCGCCGCTCGACGTGGCGCCGACCGTGCTGCTGTGGGACGAGGCGACCTATCCCGACGGCTTTTCGTCCATCGACGACCTGAAGGCCTTTGCCGAGGCCGACAGCGGCAAGATCTACGTCTCGACCATCGCCCGCACCTTCGGCAAGTTCCTGGTGGACGAGGGCGTGCCGGAAGCCGCCTTTGTCGAAGGCTACCGGGGCGACGGCGAGAACTTCGTGGTCAACAACGGCACGTGGCTGAACCAGGGCTTCCTGACCTCCGAGGTCTACAAGTTCGAGAACGGCAACAACTGGGAAAAGCCCATCGGCTATGTCACGCTGAACGACCTTGGCTACGTGAACTACACCGGCATGGTGTCGGTCGCGAAGGATCGGATGGACGAACTCGCGCCCTGCCTTGAAAAGCTGGTGCCGATCATGCAGCAGGCCGCCGTCGACTTCGCCAAGGACCCGGCAGAGGTGTCCGAGGTGATCGTGGCCTTCAACGACGGCGGCTTCGGCACCTCGTGGTGGAAGACCGACGCAGAGCTGGTCAGCTATGCCGCGACCACGATGCCCGAGACCGGCATCATCGGGAACGGCACCAACGACACCATCGGCGATTTCGACATGGACCGCGTGGCGGCCATCCTCGAGATCGTGAAGCCGGGGCTGGACGAACGCGCCGACCCGGACGTGACCCCCGAGGACGTGGTGACCAACCGCTTCATCGACCCGTCCATCGGGCTCGAGTGATCGCGTGACCGCCATCCTTCTGGACGGAGACGTCCTTGCCCGCCGCCGGTTCGACGAACTGGCGGCGCGTGTCGTTTCGCTTAAGGCGCGCGGCGTCGTGCCCCGGCTGGCGACGGTGCTGGTGGGCGACAACCCGGCCAGCCAGTCCTATATCGGGCGCAAGCACGCGAACTGCGCCGAGATGGGGATGGCGTCGGACGACATTCGTCTGCCCGAAACCGTCTCGGAAGACGCGCTGATCGAACAGGTCGAGGCGCTGAATGCCGATCCGTTGGTCCACGGGGTGCTGGTGCAGTTGCCGCTGCCCGCGCATCTGGACGAGGGCCGGGTGGGCGAGGCGGTCTCTCCGGCCAAGGACGTGGACGGGCTGCATCCGATGAACCTTGGCCGGCTTCTGGCCGGGACGCCTGGGCTGCTGCCCTGCACGCCCGCCGGGATCGTCGATCTGCTGCGCGCTCATGACGTGCCGCTGGCCGGTCGCCGGGTGGCGATCATCGGGCGCGGGATGCTGGTGGGGCGGCCGCTGGCCATGCTGCTGTCGCTGCGCGAGACGGATGCCGAGGTGACGCTGCTGCATCGCGGCTCGCCCGATCTGGCCGAGATCACGCGGCGTTCGGATGTTGTCGTCTCGGCGGCGGGTCAGCCCGATCTCGTGACCGCCGAGATGATCCGGCCGGGTGCGGCGGTGGTGGGCGTCGGGATCACCTATGTCGACGGCGGCATGGTGTCGGATATCGCCGATGACGTGGCCGACGTCGCGGGCCATGTCACCCCCCGCCACGGCTCGGTCGGCGCGATGACCCGAGCGCATCTGTTGGGCAACCTCGTGCGGATCGCCGAGGCAGGCTGAACGCGAGGGCGGGTCGGCGCTGGCCGGCGGTGCCGCCGGGCGGGACATTGCGGCGATGTTCAGGGCGGATCGGTGAAGCCACGCCTGTAGGTCGTGCATCTCCGGGCCCGATCAGGGCCCGAAGATGCGCGACAACGCGACCCTTACTCCGTCGGCGGGCAGGTGTTGATCGGCGCGGCCTTCGCGATCGGGAAGCACTCGGCCCATTCCTCGGTGCGCGGCGGCCACGGCGTCAGGAAGGCGGGGCTTTCTTCCAGCTGAAGCACACCCAGCGCCTGCAGGTCCTTCACGCGGCCGTCGAGATATTCCTTGATGATCGTGATCTTGCCATCCTCGACCGAGGCGACCCACACATCGTTCACCACCTGTTTCGCGCCACGCTGGAAGGCGCGGAACTGAAGCTCGACCGCGACGCGGCTTTCATCGAGGTCGATGTAGAACGCGTCTTCCGGCATGTAGATCGACACGTCGGTCGCCATCCCGCAGAAGGTGTTCAGGTCTTCCAGCATCGTGGGCAGACCTTCATAGGCCGTCGTCGGATACGAGAACTTCACGTTCTCCGCGACCGCACCGGTCATAGCGTCGGAATTGCAGTCGGCCCACGCGGTCGCAAGGTCGAAGATCAGCGCCTGCATCATGCCGCGCGGCGAGTCCGCGGGCTCGACCTCGCCGGCGAAGAAGACGCCGGGGCGGACTTCTTCCTGCGCGGTGGCCGCGGTGGCAGAGACGGCGGCGGACAGGGCGATGAGGGCGGCGGTGGTGGCCTTGAGCGTCATCGGTTTCAACTCCCATGTTGTTCGATTATCGAATGTTCGTACGATAATTTGACCTCTCGCGAGGCCTTTCTGTCAACGCCATTCAGTTTTCGCCGCCGCTTCGCGCCAGAGATTGCCTGCCGGATAAGCAGATGCCGCCGCCTCGGTAAGAATGGCGGCAATTGCAGGAAAAGCGGCGTTCAGCCCGCCGCGCCGTAGCCCGCGCCGCCAGCGCTTTCGACCTCCAGCCGGTCGCCTGTGTTCAACAGGACTGCCGACCGGGCGGGCAATTCCTCGACGCTGTCGTCGGCCCGGATCACCCGCGCCGCCGCCGGTTTCGGCGCGCCGCCGCCCTGCGCGCCCTCGGGCACACGGGCGAAGCGTTCGCCCCGGATCGAGACCGAGATACCGTCCGCCAGCGCCTCGTACACCCGCCGGATGCCATCGCCGCCGGGGAAGCGGCCCGCGCCGCCCGATCCCAGACGCCGCTCGGCGCGCGCCAGCCGGATCGGCAGCACCGCTTCCAGCGCCTCGGCGGGCGTGTTCCGCGCGTTGCCGACATCGGTCGAGATGCCCGGTGCGCCGGGCCGGTCGGGGCCGCCGCCCGCGCCGCCCGCGACGATCTCTGTGGCGAGAAAGGGCGTGCCATCCCCGTTCCGGCCCGAGAAGGCGATGACATAGGCCATGCCGCAATTCGCCGCCGGAAGCCCATCGGGCGCGAGTTTGCCCAACGCCTGCAGCACGGCAGAGGTGATCGAGCGCACCATGTTGGTCCGCGCGTTGACCGCCGCCGGGGGCGCGGCGTTGACGACGCTGGCCTGCGGCAACGTCAGGTCCAGCCGCCGCAGGATGCCGCCGTTCCGTGGCGCGTCGGGGCCGAGCAGTGTCAGCAGCGCGTAGAACACCGCCGACAGCGGCCCCGAGGCGACGCAGTTGATCGGCGCTTTCACCTGTGGCGACGAGCCGGCGAAGTCCGCGTGCAGCCGTCCGTCCGCCACGGTCAGCGACAGCCGGACTTCGGCGGGGCCGTGGCCGGGGTTCGGGTCCAGCCCATCCTCGCCGGTGGCCTGGGTGGCGGGCAGGGTGGCAAGGCGGGTGACCACGGTAGCCTCTCCCGCGTCCAGCAACCCGGCGACGGCCTCCAGAAAGCCTGCGGTTCCCATTTCCCCTGCGATCCGCTGCAACCCGCGCGCCGCCTGCCGCCCGGCGGCGGCCTGCGCGTCGAGGTCGCCCAGCACCACGTCCGGTACCCGCGACGCCGCGCGGATCAGCGCCGTGGTGGCGGCGGTCAGGCGTCCGTTCGTCCCGGCGTGCATCGGCGGAAGGCGCAGGCCCTCTTGGTAAATCTCGGTCGCGTCGGGCGGCACCGAACCGGCGCGCATCCCGCCGATGTCCTGATGGTGCAGCAGGCTGGTCGCCAGCGCGATGACGCGGCCCTCATGGAACACCGGCATCAGCAGGGCGATGTCGGGCAGGTGGGTGCCGCCGCCGAACGGGTCGTTCGTCATGAACAGGTCGCCCTCGGCCATCGTGTCGACCGGGAAAGCCGCCGTCACCGCCGTGACGATCCCGGGCAGCGCGCCCAGCAGCAGCGGGATGGCGTTCGACATCGCCAGCAGCTCGCCGCCCGTGGTGAACAGGGCCGAGGCGCAATCCGCCCCCTCGCGCACCACCGGCGAGACCGAGGTGCGCATCAGCGTTTCCTGCATCGTTTGCGCCAGCCCGTCGAGCCGAAGCTGAAGGTTGCGTTGCTGCGGGGTCATGCGCGGTCCTCCAGCAGATAGCCGGTGGCGGAGGCGGTCAGACGCCAGCCTTCCGGCACCCAGATGCCGCCCGCGTCGGTCTGCACCAGCGCGGGGCCGTCCACCGGGGCGCTGTCAGTGGTGTCGGCGGTTGCAGTTTCGGGCGATTGGTCCCGGATCGCGGTGACGCGACCGATGAAGCCGGGGCCGGGCGGTTCGATCTCGTACCGCGCGGCATAGGCGTCGCGCCATGCCGTCAGGATGTCCCGCGCGGTCTTCGGCGGCTGTCCGAGGACCAGCGTCATCGGGTGCATCTCGGGGCGCGGCGCGATGGACAGGCGGTAAAGGTCGGGGGTCACCCCCAGCGCCGTGGCAAGATCGCCGAACAGCGCCGCGACGTCGAGACCGTCAACGGGCCCGTTCACGCTGCGGCCCGCTTCCAGCCGGTCGGGGGCGCAGGCCAGACCGGTCGCGCCGGCGGCGGCGGGGTGCCGGGGCAGGCGGACGCGGGACAGGCCCGTTGCCTGGGCGATGTCGGCAGCCAGCAACCCGCCGGTGCCGCCACAGACCACAAGCCCGGTCTGCACCGGGTCGACGTTGCGGCGGGTAGCGAAACGGATGGCTTCCTCGGCCAGCCGGGCCGCGACGGCGCTGAGCAGGGCGGGGCTGGCCGGGGTCGTCGTTTGGCCCGGCAGCCGCCCGCCGGCGATCAGCAGGTCATCGAGGCTTGGCGCATCGGGCGCGTCCAGCACCAGCCGTCCGTCCAGCAACGTCACCCGGCAGGTGCCGCCAAGCGCAATGCTCGCCATGTCCACAAGGTCGCGGCGCAGGGGAATCCCCGCGATCTGGCCCGGATCGGCCATCACCGGGGCGCCGTCCTGCAGCAGCATCAGGTCCGCGCTGCGCGATCCGACGTCCAGTACAACGGCGTCCCCCTCGGACGGGGCCAGCGCGCCCCGTGCAGCGGCGGCTGGGCCGCTGGCAAGGACTGACACTAGGTCGCCAAGGGCATCGTTCTGTTCCCGCACAACCCCACGCCCGTCTCCGAAGAAAAGCGTTCCGGTGAAGCCCGCGTCGCGCAGGCCCGTGTCCAGCGCGGCCAGTTCGGCCTGCGCCGTGCTGCGCAGCCACGCCTCGATCAGCGTGCCCACTGTCCGCTCGTATTCGCGCGGCGCCGGGTCGACCCGGTGCGACAGGATGATCTCGACTTCGGGAAGCAGTTCGCCAAGCCGCGCGGCGACCGCCTGCTCATGTGCGGGGTTCGCATGGGCGAAGAGCAGGGCCACCGCCACCGCCTGAACACCGGCGCTCCTCAGATCCGCAGCGATCCCGTCCAGCGCGGCAAGGTCCAGTGGCGCGGTCTCGGCCCCGTCCGGGCCGATCCGTCCGCCGATCTCATGGATCATCTCGCGCGGGGCCAGAAACAGAGGCGCGGCAGAGCGGGCGACGGGGGCATAGAGGTCCACGCGGTCCTGCCGGGCGAGTTCCAACACGTCACCGAACCCCTTGGTGCAGATCAGCGCCACCGGCCCGCGTTCCTGCGCCAGCAGGCGGTTCAGGGGGCGGGTGGTTGCTATGCGGACCTCGGTCAGCGCGGCAGGCGGGATGCCCATCGCATCGAGGCCGGACAGCAGCGCCGCGACGGGATCGTCCCGCACGGGCTGTTTCGCAAGGCGGCGTCCTTCGGAGCCGGTCAGGCACAGGTCGGCGAAACGGGCGCCGAAATCGACGGCCAGCCGGGTCATGCGGCGGGCCAGCGGATCGAGACCGGCGCGGGCAGGTCGGCGAAGACAGTGTCGGTCGGCCCGCCGGTGCGCCACATCCACGAGATGAACTGCGCCGGCCGGTCCAGCGCGACGATGCCATGGTGCCAGATGCCAGGGTGATACAGGATCGCCTGATCGGGCCGCGCGACGAAGGCGGCGGGGGTCGATTCCAGCCCCTCGGGCCAGACGACCACCAGCCAGCGCGTCGACTGCATCGGGGCGAAGAGTTGCATGGAATGCGGGTGATGCTCGACCTTGGTGGCGACCAGCGGCATGTCGGTGGCCGCGCAGTCGTAGAACTCGACCGCCGCCGTGTCCGCCGCTGCGTCGTGGGGCAACGCGGCCTCGGGGCGGCTTAGGCGCACGGTGCCGTCCCGGATCATCTTCACCGCACCAAGGCCGGGCTGCACGACCTCTCCGAACGGCTTGAAGGTATCGGGATCAAGAGGTTGCGCGTCGATATTCATGTCAAGTCTCAGGTTGTGGCCGGGAAGCCGGGCGTGTGCGCCGCGATCTCGTCCAGCATCTCGGCAAAGGCGGTCGCGCAGGTTTCTACGATCACGCGGCCCGCCTCGGCGGTGGCGGCGGCGGCGTTGCCGGCCGCGCCCTCGGGCGTCAGGTCGCGGGCGGCCCAGCCGGTGGTGATCGGGCCCATCAGCCGCAGATGCGTGTTCGTTTCCGCCACCGCGCGGGACGCAGGGACGAAATCGGCGGCGGCGGTCATGTCCACCAGATCGGGACGAAGATACAGCATCGCGGCGGTTTCCATAAAGCCCGCGTGGATGTCGTCGGGATATTTCAGATCTGCCGGAACGCGCGGCATGCCCGGGGTCATCCAGCCGGCGGCGACCGCGAACAGGCCATGGTCGATCCGCAACCGGCGGCACGCGATCTGCAGCGCGGGGATGTTGCCCCCGTGGCCGTTGATGAACACGATCCGCCGCATCCCGGCCTGCGCCACCGCGCGGCCGATGGCCATGAGCTGCACCACCAGCTCTTCGGGCTCGATCCAAACCGATCCGGCAAAATCGTGGTGCTCGCGCGAGGCGGTGAGGTCGAGGGTCGGGAACTGCACCACCCTCGCGGATGTCACCTGCGCCACGACCTTTTTGGCTACGCCTTCGGACAGGAAGGTGTCGGTGCCCAGCGGCAGGTGGGGGCCATGCTGCTCGGTCGCGCCGCAGGGAACCAGCGCCACCGCGTCGGCCAGCGCGCCATCCGCGAAATCCCGGTGTTTCAACTCCTGCCAAAGCATGAAAAAAGTTCCATATCCGAACATTTGTGCGCCTATTGGTTCGCAGTCCCGCCCGCGGGTGTCAATACTTGCCTGCGCGCCCGCTTGTGAGCGCGGTGCGCCTGCGCTTAATCTGCGGGCACGATCCCGGCAGGAGCCCCTTGATATGTCCTTCACGCTGAAGCAGTTGCGCTATTTCGTGGCGGTCGCCAACGCGGGGTCCGTCATCGGGGCGGCGCAGTCGTTGTCGATCTCGCAGTCGGCGGTGACCGAGGCGCTGAAGAACCTCGAGGCCGATCTGGGCGTGCCGCTGTTCGAGCGTCACGCGCGCGGGCTTAACATCACCCACAGCGGCCACCAGTTCCTGCGCCACGCGACCAAGATCCTGTCGGACGTGTCGGGCGCGCGCCGGGCGTTCAAGCGGGCGCCGGGGACGACCTCGGGGCGGTTGAACATCGGGGTCACCTCGCTGATGGCGGGCTACGTGATGTCGGACCTGCTGGCGCGATACCGGCGGATGAACCCCTCGGTGAACGTCTCGGCGCTGGAGGACAGCGGCGAATACCTGGAACACCTGCTGGTCGGTGGTGAACTGGACGTGGCGGTCATGGTGATCTCGAACCTGCGCGACCGGATGGCGTTGCAGTCCGAGATCCTCGACGTGTCCGCCTTCCGCCTGTGGCTGCCGCTGGAACACAAGCTGGCGGGGCGGGAAAGCATCGGGCTGGACGACGTGGCGCGCGAGCCGCTGATCATGCTGAACGTCGACGAGATGGAGGAAGAGGCGGTCAAGCTGTTGTCGGCCTTCGGCCAACGCCCGCAGATCGCCTTCCGCACCCGCAGCGTCGAGGCGGTGCGCAGTCTTGTCGCCACCGGCGCGGGCGTGGCGTTGTTGCCGGACCTTGTCTATCGGCCATGGTCGCTGGATGGGGACCGGATCGAAAGCCGCGACGTGTCGGGCGCGCTGCCCATCGTGCAGGTCGGGGTGGTGTGGCGGCGGGGCCTGCCGTTGTCGCCTGCGGTGCGGGATTTCATCTCGCTTGCGCGGATGGGGCAGGAAGGCAAGCACCTGCGGCTTTGACATGCCCGAGCTATCGGAATTTCCGAACGCACGTTTCTGAATATTGAATTTGCGAATGCAGAATGCGGCTCGCATAGTTTCCCTGCGGCGGATGGGGCCCGGGCCGCCTTGGCGGTTTCCTGACCCCCGGATCGCACCCGGCGCAGCGGCGTCGTGGATCATAAACGTATCTTGGGCTGCCGATACCACCCGGCCGCGCGATCCTGCGCGGACGCCGGTCCGGTGCGGCCACCCCGCAGGGAGATCGCAATGAAGACCAATTTCATCACCGCCGTCGTGACCTCGATCGCCGCCGGTTCGGTCGCCACCACGTCGCTGGCGCAGATGACCGAGATCGGCGAGGGCGAGGGCGCGCTGTCGATCGTCGCATGGGCCGGCTATGTCGAGCGCGGCGAGACCGACCCCAACTTCGACTGGGTGACCGGCTTCGAGGAAGCGACGGGCTGTATGGTCTCGGTCAAGACCGCCAACACCTCGGACGAGATGGTCGCGCTGATGAACGAGGGCGGCTTCGACCTTGTCACCGCGTCGGGCGACGCCTCGCTGCGGATGATCGCGGGCAACCGGGTGCAGCCGATCAACATCGACCTCGTGCCGTCGTGGAGCACGGTGGACGACCGCCTGAAGGAAGCGCCGTGGCACACGGTGGACGGCACCCACTACGGCGTGCCCTACATGTGGGGCCCGAACGTGCTGATGTACAACACCGAGGTCTTCGCAGAAGCGCCGACCTCGTGGAACGTGGTCTTCGAGGAAACGACGCTGGGCGACGGCGAAAGCAACTCGGGCCGGGTGCAGGCCTATGACGGCCCGATCCACATCGCGGACGCGGCCATGTACCTGATGTACCACCAGCCGGATCTGGGCATCACCGACCCCTATGAACTGACGCAGGACCAGTACAACGCCGCGCTCGACCTGCTGCGCGTTCAGCGCGGGCTTGTCAGCCGTTACTGGCACGACGCCTTCATCCAGATCGACGACTTCAAGAACGAAGGCATGGCCGCCTCGGGCTCGTGGCCGTTCCAGGTGAACCTGTTGCAGGCGGACGGCGTGCCGGTCGCATCGGTCATCCCGCAGGAAGGCGCGACGGGCTGGGCCGACACCACCATGCTCCACGTCGACTCGGAGCACCCGAACTGCGCCTATATGTGGTTCGAGCACCAGCTTGCCTCGAACCTTCAATCCGACCTGTCGGTCTGGTTCGGCGCGGTGCCCTCGGTGCCGGCGGCCTGTTCGGACGGGCGCGGGATGCAGACGCAGGAAGGCTGCGACGCCAACGGTCTGGACCAGTTCGAGAAGATCAAGTTCTGGAAGACCCCGGTGACCAACTGCGAAAGCCAGGACGAATGCGTGCCCTACTATCGCTGGGTGTCCGACTATATCGGTGTGATCGGCGGACGCTGATCGCCTGACCTCTCCCCCGTGCCGTCCGCATTGCGTGGCGGCACGGGCAAGGACCGGAATACTTTCATGTCAGCCGTGAGCTTCGACCACGTCTCCCGCCACTTCGGCGAGGTGAAGGCGGTGGATGGCGTCAGCCTAGATATCCCCGAAGGCGAGTTCTTCGCCATGTTGGGGCCGTCGGGATCGGGCAAGACCACCTGCCTGCGCCTGATCGCCGGGTTCGAGCGTCCGACCTCGGGCCGCATCTCTATCTTCGGAGAGCAGGTCGCCGATCTGCCGCCGTACAAGCGGCACGTGAACACGGTATTTCAGGACTATGCGCTGTTCCCGCACCTGAACGTCATCGACAACGTGGCCTACGGGCTGATGATCGCCGGGCAGGGGCGCAAGGCGCGTCATGCGGCGGCGGAACAGGCGCTGGAGATGGTGCGGCTGGGCGGCTACGGCACGCGCAAGCCGTCCGAGCTGTCGGGCGGCCAGCGGCAGCGGGTGGCGCTGGCGCGGGCGCTGGTGAACAAGCCGCGCGTGCTGTTGCTGGACGAACCGCTGGGCGCGCTGGACCTGAAACTGCGCGAACAGATGCAGGAGGAACTGAAGGGCCTTCAGCGCCAGCTTGGCATCACGTTCGTTTTCGTCACCCACGATCAGGGCGAGGCGCTGTCGATGGCCGACCGCGTCGCCGTGTTCAACGAGGGCCGGATCATTCAGGTGGGCGCGCCCGAGGATATCTATTTCCGCCCCGAAGTGCCCTTCGTGGCCGATTTCGTGGGCTCGTCCAATGTCCTGCCCGCGCCGCTGGTGGCGCGGCTGACCGGCACCGAGAGCCCTGCCGCGATCCGCCCCGAAAGGGTGCGGCTGGCCGGTGAGGGGCCGCTGAAGGCCGTGGTCACCGGGCTCAGCTTTCTGGGCCTCAGCACCCGCGTCACGCTGGATGTCGAGGGCACGAGGATGACGGCGCTTCTGCCGCAGGACGCGGCCCGTCCTACAGTGGGCGAGACGGTCGCGCTGGCATGGGCCGAGGGCGATCTGCACCTGATGCGGGGTGGGGCGTGAGCGCGGCGACCGATACCCTGACGGCCCGCGACGGCGTCTCGACGCGGCTGTCGGACACGCTGTGGCGGCGTCCGAAGCTGCTGCTGGTGCTGCTGTTGCTGCCGCCCGTGCTGTGGCTGGGGATCATCTACCTTGGCTCGCTGTTCGCGCTGCTGCTGCAAAGCTTCTTCTCGATCGACCACTTCAGCGGGCTGATCAACTACGAGTTCACGCTGCGCACCTATGCCGAACTCTTCACCCCCGCGAACTTCGACATCATCGTGCGCACCGTCACGATGGCGGCCTGCACCACGCTGGCCTCGGCGGTGATCGCCTTCCCCATCGCCTGTTACGCGGCCCGCTTCGCCAAGGGCCGATGGCGGGCGGTGTTCTACCTCGGGATCATGATGCCGCTGTGGTCCAGCTATCTTGTGAAAATCTACGCGTGGAAGCTGATCCTCGCGAAGGAAGGCATCCTGACCTGGGCGCTGGAAGGGCTGCACCTGAACTGGCTGCTGGACGCCTACCTGGCGCTGCCGGTGGTGGGCGGTAACTCGCTGTCGGTCAGCACCACGGGGACGTTCATCGTGTTCGTCTACGTCTGGATGCCGTTCATGATCCTGCCGATCCAGGCCGCGCTGGAGCGGGTGCCGGTGTCGATGCTGGAGGCGTCGGGCGACCTTGGCGCGCGGCCGGGCCAGACCTTTCGCCACGTGCTGTTCCCGCTGGCGCTGCCGGGGATCGTGGCCGGGTCGATCTTTACCTTCTCGCTGACCCTTGGCGATTACATCATCCCGCAGATCATCGGCACCTCGCGTCTGTTCATCGGGCAGGCGGTGTACCAGCATCAGGGGATCGCCGGGAACATTCCTCTGGCCGCCGCCTTCGCCGTGGTGCCCATCGTGATCATGGGCGTGTACCTGTACATCGCCAAGCGGATGGGGGCGTTCGATGCACTCTGACCGCGCTTCTCTGGGCCTGAAGATCGCCGCCGCCGCGGGACTGCTGTTCCTGCATCTGCCGATCCTGCTGATCTTCGTCTATGCCTTCACGACCGAAGAGAAATCCTTTCAGTGGCCGCCCCCCGGCCTGACGCTGAAATGGTTCGCCGTGACGTGGAACCGCCCCGACGTATGGGAGGCGCTGGGGCTGTCGGTGAAGGTCGCGTCGATCTCGACCGTCATCGCGCTGATCCTTGGCTCGCTCTGCGCCGCCGCCGTCAGCCGCACCCGGTTCTTCGGGCGCGAGACGATCTCGCTGCTGGTGATCCTTCCCATCGCTCTGCCGGGCGTCGTCACCGGGATCGCGCTGCGCTCGGCCTTTTCCATCGCGGATATTCCGTTCAGCACGTGGACCATCGTGCTGGGCCACGCGACCTTCTGCGTCGTCATCGTCTACAACAACGCCGTCGCCCGGTTCCGCCGCACCAGCGGCAGCCTGATCGAGGCGTCGATGGACCTTGGCGCCAACATGTTCCAGACGCTGCGCCACGTGATCCTGCCCAATATCGCCACCGCGCTGGTGGTCGGCGGGATGCTGGCCTTCGCGCTTAGCTTCGACGAGGTGATTGTCACCACCTTCACAGCGGGTCAGCAGCAGACGCTGCCGATCTGGATGCTCGAGGAACTGGTGCGCCCGCGCGAGCGCCCGGTGACCAACGTGGTCGCCATGGTCGTCGTGCTGGTCACCATGCTGCCCATTCTGGGCGCCTATTATCTCACCCGCGGGACGGAAGCCGTCGCCGGACAGGGCAAGTAACGGAGGAAATCCATGCAGACCAAGATGCTGATCGGAGGCGCCCAGGAAGCGGGCACCGAGACCGAGGAACAGGTCCTGAACCCGCGCACCGGCGAGGTCATCGTGAAGATGCCCGAGGCCGATCTGGATCAGGTGAACCGCGCCGTCGCTGCCGCCCGCGCGGCCTTTCCGGCTTGGGCGCGCACGACGCCGGGCCACCGCTCGGGCCTGCTTTTGGCGCTGGCCGACGCGGTCGAAGCGCGGCTCGAGGACTTTGCGAAGCTCGAGGCGCTGAACTGCGGCAAGCCCATCAACGAGGTGCGCAACGAGGAAGTCCCGGCCATCGCCGACTGCTTCCGCTTCTTCGCGGGCGCGGTGCGCAACATGCACGGCCCGGTGGCGGGCGAGTACATGGAGGGGCACACCTCGATGATCCGGCGCGATCCGATCGGCGTCGTCGCCTCGATCGCGCCGTGGAACTATCCGATGATGATGATGGCGTGGAAGCTGGCGCCGGCGCTGGCGGGCGGCAACACGGTCGTCATGAAGCCGTCAGAACAGACGCCGCTGACCGCGCTGCTGATGGCCGAGATCATCGCTGGCATCTTCCCCGAGGGCGTGGTGAACGTGATTGTGGGGCAGGGCGCAAGCGTGGGCAACGCGCTGATCAACCACCCCGAGGTCGATATGGTGTCGATCACCGGCGATGTGGCCACCGGCAAGAAGGTGCTGCAGGCGGCGTCGAAGTCGGTGAAGCGGACGCATCTGGAACTGGGCGGCAAGGCCCCGGTGATCGTGATGGACGACGCCGACCTTGGCCGCGTGGTCGAGGGGCTGCGGGCCTTCGGCTATTACAACGCCGGGCAGGACTGCACCGCCGCCTGCCGGATCTATGCCGGACCGAAAATCTACGACAACCTCGTGGCCGACCTCACCGGCGCCGTGTCCTCCATCGTCTACGACAACGCGGACGATACCCTGAACGAGATCCCGCCGCTTATCTCGCAGCGCCAGCGCGACCGCGTGGCCAGCTTCGTGCAGCGCGCGTCCGAGCTAAAGCACATCGAGATCACCACCGGCGGCGACCTGCACGAGGGGAACGGGTTCTACTACCGCCCCACGGTGGTCGCGGGGGCTTTGCAGCAGGACGAGATCGTCCAGCGCGAGGTGTTCGGCCCGGTCGTCTCGGTCACCCGGTTCGACGATGCCGACACCGCCGTGGCCTGGGCCAACGACAGCCAGTACGGTCTTGCCTCGTCGGTCTGGACCGGAGACATCGGCCGCGCGCTCGATATCTCGGCCCGGCTGCAATACGGCTGCACATGGGTGAACACCCATTTCATGCTGGTCAACGAGATGCCCCACGGCGGCCTGAAGCAATCCGGTTACGGCAAGGATATGTCGATGTACGCGCTGGAGGACTACACCGTCGCCCGCCACGTGATGATCGCCCACTGACCGACGTTCTGCCCTTGCGGTTGCCGGTCTGACGCGACAGCCTCGCGCCGAACGGAACACGGCCCGCGCGGCCGCAAGGAACGGAACGTACGACATGGATCTGACAGGCAAAACGGCGCTGGTCACCGGCGGCACCCACGGGCTGGGCGGCGCCATCGCCTCGGGGCTTCACGCCGCCGGGGCGAAGGTGCTGATCACCGGCATCGAGGACGACTTGGGCGCGGCGCTGGCTGGCGAACTGGGCGAGGGCGCCGCCTATCAGCGGATGGACCTGTCCGACGACGGCCAGATCGACATAGCGCTCGAGGCCTGCAAGGACCGCTTCGGCACGCTGGACATCGTGGTCCACAATGCGTGCTCGTATCTCGACAACGGTATGGACACGACGCGCGACGACTGGCTGACCTCGCTGAACGTCAACGTGGTGGGGGCTGCGATGGTGATGCAGAAGGCGCGGCCCTACCTGACCGCGCCGGGCGGGGTCGTGGTGCTGATGGGCAGCGTCTCGGCCAAGTCCGGCAACCACACGCGGGGGCCGTACTCGGTCAGCAAGGCGGCGCTGGCGCAACTGACCAAACTGGGCGCGGTGCAGCTTGGGACCAAGGGCATCCGGGTGCTTAGCGTGTCGCCGGGCTGGACATGGACCCCGCCGATGGAGGCGATGACCGACGGCGACCGCGACATCGCCGACGCGGCGGGCGCGCAGGTGAAGCTTCTGGGCCGGGTCGGGCGGATGACCGAGGTGTCGGACGCGGTGGTCTTCGCCTGCTCTGACGCGGCCTCTTGGATCACCGGTTGCGATATCCCGGTGGACGGCGGGTTCACCGCGCTGGGGCCGGATCGGGGCCTTGGGCCGCGCCATTGGTGCGCGGAAGTACGCGAAGCCGACTGACACCCCCTTGCCAGCGCCGCGGATCGGGGCATCTCATGCAATCATGAGGCGAAGAACGATGATCACGGGCATGGCGGCGCTGGCAGTCGCGCGGCCCGCGCTTGGGCTGGAGCAGACGGGCGCGTGGCAGGCTTGGCGCGACCGCTTCGTCGCGCCGGACGGGCGCGTGATCGACGACGGCAACGGCGGCATCAGCCATTCCGAGGGGCAGGCCTATGGCCAGATCCTTGCCGAGGTCTTCGACGACCGCGAGGCGTTCGAGCGCATGGAACGCTGGACCCGAGACCACATCGCCAACCGGCAGGACGCTTTGATGTCGTGGAAATGGGACCCTTCCCGGCCCGACAGCATCCCCGACTGGCACAACGCCACCGACGGCGACCTGCTGCGCGCGTGGGCGCATCTGCGGGCGGCGCGGGACCGGGGCTGGCCGGTCGATCAAGAGGTGCCCGCCGCGATCACCCGCGACATCGTGGGGTTGTGCCTTGCACCCGATCCCCGTCGTCCCGACGATCTGTTGCTGATGCCCGGCGCCGAGGCGGTGAGCCAGCCCGACAGGGTGCTGGTCAACCCGTCCTACTATCACCCGCGTGCCATGCGGGAACTGGCGGACGCCTACCGCCAGCCGGATCTCGCCCGCGCCGCCGAACATGGCGAGACGCTGCTGGCCGAACTGGCGGCGACGGGCCTGCTGCCGGATTGGGTGACGGTCACGCCCGAGGGGTTCGTGGACCCGAGAGACCACGATTACCGCTCGTCCTACGATGCCTTGCGCATCCCGATCTACCTTGCGTGGTCGGGCAGGGGCGATCACCCTGCGGTTGCCGGGATGGCAACGATGCTGGCGCGCGCGGACCTGCCGGACCACGTCGCCGTCCGGGTCGAGGCCGACGGCGCGGTCACTGCGATCAGCAACGAACCGGGATACCGGGCCATCGCTCAGGTGGCTTCCGACCAGATTGTGCCACTTTCGCCGGGTGATTTTGCAACGCAGCCATATTTTCCCGCGACACTTCAAATGCTTGCGTATGTCGCACATGCAGAAAGCCGCGGCTGACCGCCCAAACCCTGCCACATTGAAAATTTACTAATTAACCACGATTCGGAAACACCTGGCCCGAAGGCCTGCCGGATCGCCGTGTGGTACAAGGTTCAGGGATAACCCATGAAATATGCTCGCCCTCTGCTCGGACTTGTCATTGCTCTGGTGGCCGTTTGGGTCATCGTCGGCGAACAGATGTCCGGCGCCAGCGCCGATGCCGTCGTGAACGCTCCGGTTGTAACCGTACGCGCCGACGTGGCCGGGACGCTGGAACTGCCCAACCGCGCCTTCGGCTCGCGCATCGCCTCGGGCGAGGTGGTGGCCAATGTCACCGACCAGCTTGTCGACACCGTCCGCCTGAACGATCTGCTGATGGAAGCACGCTTCGCCGCCGCCGAGACGATCCGCGTCACCGCGGACCTTGAAGCGACGAAGGCGGTGCAGGCGGAACTGCACCAGCGGACCCGCATCTTCCACGGCGAGCGTCTGGCTGAAATCCGCGCCCGCCTGACCCATGCCCGCATCCGGCTGGCCTATCTCGAATCCGGCGAGATGCCGGACGACACCGAGCTTCGCGTGATCGACCTTGTGGACGACATGCAGGACCGCCTGCCGGGCGAACCGCTGACCGAGGTGCTGGTGCTTGACCACGCGCGCGAGCGGGTCGAGGTGCTGGAAATCGCCCTGCGCGCCGCCGAACGCGGCGTGTTTCTTGGCGACGGCTACAACGACTCGCCCAATGCCGAACAGCGCGCGACCGAACTGGATACGGTGATCGCCGGGCTGGAAACCGCCAAGGCGCAGGCCGAGGCGCGCGAGAAAGCCATCGCCGAACGCATCGGCCGCGAGAGGGTGCGCGTCAACGCGCTGACCGGCGGCGAAATCGCCGCGCCGATCAACGGCCTGTTCTGGGAGATCCTGCAAGCCGATGGCGTGACCGTGCAGCGCGGCGACCCGATCCTGCGTCTGGTGGACTGCGACGCGACCATCGTGACGCTGTCGGTGACGGAACGGATCTACAACAGCCTGCACATCGGTCAGGAGGCCAGCTTCCGCCTGTCCGGTTCAAACGAGGTGATGGACGCCACCATCGCCCGGCTTGCCGGCTCTGGCGCCGCCACCGTGTACGAACACCTTGCGGTCGCGCCCAGCCAGAAGCATCTCGAGCGTTTCGACGTGGCGCTGCTGGTGCCCGCGCTGGCCGCGAACCACGAGACGCGCTGCATGATCGGCCAGACCGGCCGCGCCTTCTTCGACCGCCGGCCGCTCGACTGGTTCCGCGGCTGACATGCAGTTCTTTCCGCATCTGGGCGAATTGGGGTCCAGCGCCGTGCATCTTGCGCTTATCGCGGGGATCACGGCGATCCTGCCGTCCTTCGTCGACCGCAACAACAACACGCATCGGGCGGTCCTGTACTCGATCGCCGGGCTGCTGGCGCTGCGGTACGCATGGTGGCGCGCGACCGAGACGTTGGCGCCTCCGGGCCTGACCTTGGACTTCGTGGCCAGCACGCTGTTGTTCACGCTGGAACTGCTGGCGCTGATCGGCTCTGTCAGTGCCTTCGTCATCATGTCGCGCATCAAGCACCGGTCGAAGGAAGCCGACGAGAACATGCACTGGTGGTGGAAGCAGGGCGAACCCCGCGTCGCGATCCTGATCGCCACCTACAACGAGGAACTCGACGTCCTAGAGCGCACCATCGTCGGCGCCAAGTCCTTGCGGCACCTCAACAAAGAAGTGATCGTTCTGGATGACAGCCGCCGTGACTGGCTGCGCGACTACTGCGCCGAGCAGGGGGTGCGCTATATGCGGCGGCCCGACAACAAGGGCGCGAAGGCGGGCAACATCAATCACGCGCTCGACCGGCTTGCCGAGGATCCGGTGCAGCCCGATTATGTCGCGGTGCTGGACGCGGATTTCGTGCCGCACCGAGGGTTCATCTCGCGCACGCTATCGCTGTTCCACGATCCCACCGTCGGGCTGGTGCAGACGCCGCAGCACTTCTTCAACCCGGACCCGATCCAGCACAATCTTGGCCTGACGCGGTCGTACCCGGACGAACAGCGGTTCTTCTTCGACTACCTCCAGCCGTCCCGTGACGCGTGGGGCATCGCGATCTGCTGTGGCACCTCGTCGATCTGCCGCTGGAGCGCGCTGCGCGAGGTCGGCGGTTTCAGCACCGAAAGCGTCACCGAAGATTTCATGCTGTCCATGGTGATGGAGAACCACGGATACCAGACGGTCTATCTTGGCGAGCCGCTGACCGAGGGCCTCGCGCCCGAGGGTTTGAAGGAATACATCACCCAGCGCGCGCGCTGGTGCCTTGGCCTGATGCAAATCGTCCGCTCGTCGCTGGGCCCGTTCCGCAAGAACGAGCTGAGCTGGCGCCACCGGTGGAGCACCATCGACTCGTTCTTGTACTGGAGCACCTCGTTCCTGTTCCGGATCGCGGCCATCGTCTTTCCGCTGCTGTACTGGTTCTTCAACACCATCGTCGTCGATGCGCAGCTTGCGGATGTGATCACCTATTTCGGCTGCTACTGGCTGTGGGTCGTGTTCACGATGAACTTCCTCAGCGGCGGCATCCTGCTGCCGGTCCTGCACGACGTCAGCCAGTTGATCGGGTCGATCCATATCTCCCGCGCCGCGATGGCGGGGATTTTCAAGCCGAAGGGCCACAAGTTTTCGGTGACCGCCAAGGGAGGCGACCGGTCGAAGGTGGTGGTTCAGTGGGAACTGATGGCGCCGTTCCTTCTGGGCTTCGTTCTGACCTTCATCGGTCTGACGCTGGGCATCTTCTTCGATGGCTACGCCTATAACGACGCGGGCGACGGCAAATGGGTCATCGTGTTCTGGAGCGTCTACAACCTTGTGGTTCTGGGCGTGACCTGCCTTGCCTGCATTGAACTGCCCCGGGTCGAGGTCCACGTGGCCGACAAGCCCGAGCGCGTGACGTTCCGCACCGAGGGCGCCGAGTGGTCGCTGTGGATCACCTCGCTGACGATGGACACCGTGCGCCTGCGCGGCGCCGTGGTGCCCGAGGGCGCGCGCGGCACGCTGGAGATCGAGGGTGTTCCGGGCGAGGTCTCGGCCTACGTCATCGCGCCCACGGGCGACGGCGCGCGGGTGCAGCTTCTGCCCGACGATGCACAGCGCGAGGCGTTCTTCGTGCGCTTCTATGCCGAAGGCAACGCGCCCGGCGTCGGAAACGTGCGGGGTGCGGCTTTGCTGGGTGACCTGATCGAGAGGTTCTCTATCGCCCGCTAGGACCGGAGCGGCGGGCCTGCAGGCGCGACAGCGCCGCCGACAGGGTCGCCGCTTCGCGGGTCGCGCCAGTTTCGGGCGGGTAGGTGTCCTCGCCCTCCGCCATCTTCCGCGCGGCATCGGCCAGACCGGTGAACGGCCTCACGAAGATCCGTACGAACAGAATCGACAGAAGCGCCAAGGCGACCAAAGCCACCGCGATGGCGACGCTGGCCGAGCCGACCAGCGTATTCAGCCCGGGCCGGAAGGTGGCCGCGTCGATCCGTCCGGCCAGCCGCCAGCCGAAGCTGGGAAGATCCTCGTAGGACACCTGCGGCACCAGCGTCGTGAAATACTCGCGCCCGTCGGGCCACGTCTCGCGGCCGCCGGTCTCGGTTCCCGAACGCGCGGCAGACAGCAGGCTCAGTTCACCCACGCCCGGCGCGGCGTTGCCCGAGGTCATCACCACCTCGCCGGCGGCGTTGATCAGGTAAAGGTCGATGCCCAGCATCCGCCCCGTCTCGGTCAGCGTCCGCTCGGCCCAGCCCGCGTCGATATGCATGCCGACGACGCCCTGCACCTCGCCATCCGCGTTGCGCACCGGCAGGGCGAGGTCGATGAACCGCAGCGGGTCGCCGCCCTCGGGGCGCAGCTTCTGCGCCAGCAGCACGGCGTCATGCACGTCGCCTGCGAAGCCCGAGCGCAAGCCGTTGCGGAACCACGGCCGCTGACTGACATCGGCACCGACCAGAAGATCATCCGACGCGTCCAGCACGATGCCGTCCACGTCGGCGTATCCCACCCACGAGATCCGGTCGCCGTCGCCGCGGACCCCTTCCAGCAGGTCGCCGATGTCGCCGTCCTCGGCCCCGCCCGCCGCGCGGGCAAGGAAGGCCAGATCCGTCCAGTCCGTGTGCAAAAGCCGCGCGAAGCTTTCGCCCGCCGCTTCGGTGCGCTGGCGGACTGCGAGGTCCAGCGCCTCGTTGATCACCGCCTCGGATCGCGACCAGAACACCGCGCTGGCGGCGAGGCCCAGCACCACGACGGATGCGACGACGAACCCATAGGTGGCGGTTGCGAAGGACATCCGTCCGTCTCGCGATACGTCAGCCATGACGCGTTCCCTTTCAGAAGGTGTTGATGGCGAAGCCGATGAATGCTTCTTCGGCAACGAATTTATAGCCCGCACGAAGGTAGGCGGGGCTGTCGCCAAGGCGCTTGCTGACGGCCAGCGTCGTCGCGTCGTACTTGTCGCTGCCGCCGATGCTGAACTCTGCCGAGAAGCCCGACGAGCCGAACCCGGTCTGGACGAGGCCGAAATAATTGTTGTCGATCGTGTTGTACTCGGCCAGCAGGAACAGCGAGCCGAAATCGGTGGGCATCCAGCGCTCGAACACAATGCGGGCGCCCGCGGTGGTGGTGGTCGAGCCGTCGGTGTCGTCTACCGAACGCCCGACGCTGGGGCCGAAGCGGAAGGTGCCGACGCCGTCCACCGGGAAGGCATAGGACACGCTCAGCGTGGTCGTGTGGCCGCCTTCGTATTCGGAATAGTTACCGTTCAGGCTGAACCGGTCGCGCGACAGCGCGAACACGCCGTCGACGGCGCTTTCAGAAAGATCCAGCTGGAAGAACTCGCCGTCGGCCCGCGCCGCATCCGGCGCCGCAAGGGCCAGTCCCGCGGCCAGCACCGCTGCGGGCAGGCTGCGCGGAAAGTGTTGGACGAACGCACTCATGACTTCACCTCGGCGCCGCTCACGGCGGCATTGCACTTGCTGAACACTGTTAACGGCAGATGGGGCATTTTCAAGGAAACGCTCGCCTTTACGGTGCAGGTGGCGATTGTCTGCAACGCTTGGACAGCGGCGCGGGCATGGGACCGTTCCGACCGGGCCCAACCGCGCGCACGACCGTTCCGCACCGGCGGCTCCGCGCGTCTTCCGTTGCGACAAGGGCGGCCCGCGACGGCGGTTGTCCGGGTTCTGTTACAAAACCGAAGGCCATTTGTCACATCGCATCGCTAGCGGTGCCGCCACGCTTACCAACTCATTGTGAGGCACAAATGTACAAATTCGCGACGGCGTCGGCGATGATCGCCCTGACCGCCACCTCCGCACTGGCCCAGTCCGCCACCGAGATTTCCTGGTGGCACGGCATGGGTGGCCGCAACGGCGAGGTCATCAACGAGATCTCGCAGATGTTCAACGACCAGACGGACACCTGCAACCTGACGCCGGTGTCGCGCGGCACCTACGAAGAGGCGCTGTCCTCGGGCATCGCTGCCTTCCGTTCGGGCGAGCATCCGAACATCCTGCAGGTGTTCGACGCCGGCGCTGCGACCATCATCGCCGCCCAGGGTGCGACCATTGCCGCCGAGGAACTGATCCTTGCCGCCGGTGAAGAGTTCAACCGCGAAGACTTCATCCCCGGTGTCCGCGGCTTCTACGCCGACAGCGAAGGCAAGTTCATCGGCATGCCGTTCAACTCGTCGGCGCCGATCATGTACTACAACACCGAAGCCTTCGAGGCCGCCGGTGTCGAGCCGCCGAAGACCTGGGAAGAGTTCGAGGAAATCGCCCCGGCGATCGTCGAGGCCGGCTATCTGCCGCTGACCGCCTCGCAGCTGACCTGGATGATGGTCGAGAACTTCAAGTCGCGGAACAACCAGGAATTCGCGACCAACAACAACGGCTACGACGGCGTTGACGGCACCGAGATCCTCGTCAACGACGAGAACACCGTCATGATGTTCGAGAAGCTGAAAGAGTGGGCCGACGCCGGCTACTTCGGGTTCTACGGCGCTGGCTGGGCCGACAACCTGAAGCCCTTCGAAGAAGGCCAGTCCGCGATGTGGATCGGCTCGTCCGGCTCGTTCGGCGGCCTGCAGAAATCCGCTTCGGCCCCGTTCTCGGCTGACTTCATGCCGTATTGGGGTTCGATCGAAGGCGCTGGCACGCAGTCCTTCATCGGTGGCGCCGCGCTGTTCGCGATGGCCGGCAAGCCGTCGGAAGAAAACGAGTGCACCGCCCAGTTCTTCACCTTCCTGACCTCGCCGGAAGTGCAGGTCTACTGGCACAAGAACACCGGCTACGTTCCGATCACCGAAGCCGCCTACGAGATGGCGAAGTCGGAAGGCTACTACGAAGAGCAGCCCGTCGCCGAAGTCGGCATCAAGCAGCTTCAGCTGCCGGCTGGCGAGTGGACCGCCGGCTACCGGATGGGCTTCTACCCGCAGATCCGTTCGGTGATGGAGCGCGAGTTCAACCGCATCTTCTCGAACGAAGTCAGCGTGCAGGACGCCTTCGACATCATCCAGCAGGAAAGCAACGACCTGCTGCAGCGCTTTGCCCGCACCGCCGGCTGATCGCGTCTGCGACATGACATGCGGAAGCCCGGACCCCGGTTCGGGCTTCCCCCTATACAGCGCCACCGCCTCGGGAAGACCGACAGGGCAGGGCGCATTCCATCAGACCCGCTGGACCCGCCGTGACCGACACCCCGATTGCCGACATGCCCGACGCCCCCCGCCGCAGCCTATCGGCGCGGCTAAGCGACTGGTACTTCGCCGAGACGCCGAACCCCGCCAAGCGGGTGCAGTTCTCGCGTCCGCTGACGCCATGGATCTTCCTGCTGCCGCAGCTCGCCATCGTCGTCATCTTCTTCTACTGGCCGTCGGTGCAGGCCGTCACCTCGTCCTTCTATATCGAGGACCCGTTCGGTTTCGGGTCGACCTTCGTGGGGTTCGAGAACTACACCGACGCCGTCACCAACAGCCAGTATGCCAGCACCGCATGGTTCACCGCGCTGTTCTGCGTTGTCGTCACCGCGCTGTCGCTGGGGCTGGGCCTGCTTTTGGCGGTCAAGGCCGACAAGGTGATCCGCGGCGCCGAGACCTACAAGACGCTGCTGATCTCGGTCTACGCCATCGCGCCGCCGGTCGCGGGCCTGATCGGCATGATGTTCTTCGACATGCACATGGGGCCCTTCACCAAGCTGTTCGCCGCCTTCGGCTATGACCTTCGGGTCGGCATCGACTATTGGGACACCGCCTTCGCGCTGACCGTCATCGCGGTGTGGAAGCAGATACCCTACAACTTTATCTTCTTCCTGTCGGGGCTTCAGTCCGTCCCCGTCTCGGTGCGCGAGGCGGCGCTGATCGACGCGCGCTCGGGCTGGCGCAGGTTCAAGGACATCATCCTGCCGCTGCTGGCGCCGACCGCGTTCTTCCTGCTGGTGATCAACATCACCTACACGATGTTCGACACCTTCTCGATCATCGACGTGATCGTGAAGGACAAGCCCGCGAACAACCCTATGACGCTGGTCTACAAGGTCTATCTCGACGGCTTCAAAGGTAACGACATCGGCGGCTCGTCGGCGCAGTCGGTGATCCTGATGATCGTGGTCGCGGCGCTCACCGTGGTGCAGTTCCGCTTCCTCGAACGCCGCGTGCACTACGGGTGATCCGATGCAGAAAATCAAACCCTTCGACCACCTGATCCTGATCCTCGGTACGCTGTTTCTGTGCCTGCCGGTATTCATGGCGCTGATGTCCTCGACCCACACGGCGATCGACATTCACTCGAACGGCCTGTTCCTGACCCCCGGCGACAACGCGGGACCGACCTACACCAAGGTCCTGACCGCGCGCGGAGGCTTCACGGGCGACGTCACCGGTCTCAGGATGCTGATGAACTCGATGATCATGGGGATCGGCTTTGCGGTCGGAAAGATCGTGCTGTCGATGATGGCGGCCTATGCGCTGGTCTACTTCCGCTTCCGCTTCGCCACCGTGATCTTCTGGGCGATCTTCACCACGCTGCTGCTGCCGCTGGAAGTGCGGATCATGCCCTCGTACCAGGTGATGTCGACGCTGGGCCTGCTGAACACCTACACCGGTCTGATCGTGCCGCTGCTGGCCTCGGCCACCGGCACGTTCTTCTTCCGCCAGTTCTTCAAGTCGGTGCCGGACGAGTTGCTGGAAGCGGCGCGGATCGACGGGGCGGGGCCGGTGAAGTTCTTCATCGATATCCTCGTGCCGCTGTCGCGCACGATGATGGCGGCGATCTTCATCATCATGTTCATCTACGGCTGGAACCAATACCTCTGGCCGCTGCTGATGACGACGGACGAGACGTTCTACACGCTCATGCGCGGGATCAAGTCGATCCTGCAGGTCTGGGTCGGCAGCCAGATCCCCGACTACAACGAAGCCTTCGCCCTTGCGGTGCTGGCGATGGTCCCGCCGGTCGCGGTTGTGGTCATCTTCCAGCGCATGTTCATCAAGGGCCTGACGGAAAGCGACAAGTGATGGCACATCTCTCTCTCACCAGCGTGGGCAAGACCTATGCCGGCGGCGTCGACGCGGTGCGCGACGTGAACATCGAGATCGCGGACGGCGAGTTCATCGTGCTGGTCGGCCCCTCGGGCTGCGGCAAGTCCACCCTGCTGCGTATGGTGGCGGGACTGGAAAGCGTCACCCATGGCGATGTGCGGATCGGCGACCGTGTCGTGAACCGGCTGGAGCCGGCCGACCGCGACATCGCGATGGTGTTCCAGAACTACGCGCTTTATCCGCACATGAACGTGCGCGACAACATGGCCTACGGGCTGAAGAACCGGGGCGAGACCAAGTCCGTGATCGCCGAGCGCGTGGCCGAGGCGTCGCGGATGCTGGAACTGGACCCGTACCTTGACCGCAAGCCGCGCGCCCTGTCGGGCGGTCAGCGCCAGCGCGTCGCCATGGGCCGCGCCATCGTGCGCCAGCCCGCCGCCTTCCTGTTCGACGAACCGCTGTCGAACCTCGACGCCAAGCTGCGCGTGTCGATGCGGGGCGAAATCCGGCGGCTTCAGCGCCGATTGGGCACCACCTCGCTTTACGTGACGCACGACCAGCTTGAGGCGATGACGCTGGCCGACCGGCTGGTGGTGCTGAACGGCGGCCGGGTGGAACAGATCGGCGCGCCGCTGGAGGTCTACCACAAGCCCGCGTCGGTCTTCGTGGCGTCGTTCATCGGCTCGCCCGCGATGAACCTGATCGACGCCCGCGTCGAAGCGGGCAGGGTTCTGGTGGGAAGCCACGACATCGCGCCCGCTGCGACCGACGCCGGTCCGGTCACGCTTGGCCTGCGCCCCGAAGACCTGTCCCTCGCGTCCACCGGTCTGCCGGTGGCGGTCGAGCATGTCGAGGAACTGGGCGCGCAGCGGATCATCCACGGCGAGGTGGCGGGCCAGCCCATCGCCATCGCCGACAGCAGCGCCTCCGAGCTTGGCGAGACGGTGCATGTCGCGGCGACGCCGGGCAAGATCCACCTGTTCGCCAGGGACACCGGCCGCCGCATCGACCTTGCCGCCGCGGCGACGGGGCTGGCGCACGCCGTCTGAGGCGTCAGCTCAGGCCGCGACCTCGGGCTTCTTGCCGAGGATGATCATGCCCAGCAGGTCGTCCTCGGTGACCTTGTCGACCTCGACCGTGCCGACCAGTTGGCCGTTCTTCATCACGCTGGCCCGGTCGCACAGGGCCTTCACCTGGTGGATGTCGTGGTCGATCAGGAAGATGCCGATGCCCTGCTTTTTCAACTCGTCGATCAGTTCGGCGACCATCCGCGTTTCCTCGACCCCGAGGGCGGCGGTGGGTTCGTCCATGATCAGGATCTTGGCGTTGAAATACACCGCGCGCGAGATCGCGACCGACTGCCGCTGTCCGCCCGACAGCCCAGCAACGGGCGTGTTGTAGCGCCGGAAGTTGGGCGTCAGGCGACCCATGATCTTGCGGGTCTCGGCCTCCATCTTCGCGTCGTCCACGAATCCCAGCGGCGTGACGATCTCGCGTCCGAGGAACAGGTTCTGCGCCGCGTCCAGATTGTCGGCCAGGGCGAGGTACTGGTAGATCGTCTCGATCTGGTAGCGCCGCGCGTCGCGGGGGCTGTTGATCTCGGCCTTCTCGCCGTTGACCCAGATCTCGCCGCTGTCGCGCGACAGTGCGCCCGACAGCATCTTCATCAGCACCGATTTGCCGGCGCCATTGTGGCCCAGCACGCCCACCACCTCTCCGGGGTAGAGGTCGATGGACACGTGGTCGACGGCGTTGATGCCGCCGAAGGCCTTGCAGAGGTCGCTCAGCTCGACGAGCGGCGTTCCGGTGCGGTCGATCTCGGATGCCATGGGTCAGCTCCCCGTGCGCTTGCGATAGACGATGTCGACATAGACGGCGAGCACCAGCACGATGCCGACGACGATGTTCTGATAGGGCGCGTCCACGCCCACCATCGCCATGCCGGACTGAAGCGACTGCATGATCAGCGCGCCGAGAATGGCGCCATAGATCGTGCCGACGCCGCCCGCCAGAGCGGTGCCGCCGATGACCGCCGCCGCGATGACGCGCAGTTCGTCCAGCGTGCCTATGTCGTTGGTGTGGAAGGTCAGGCGGGCGCTGGCGACGATGGCCGACAGGGCGCACAGGATGCCCATGATCATGAACACCTTGATCGTCAGCGCGCGGGTGTTGATGCCCGACAGTTGCGCCGCTTCCGGATTGCCGCCGGTCGCGAAGATATAACGGCCGAGCCGGGTGCGGCGGGCGACCATCATCATCACCAGCGCCACGAGGATCAGCAGCAGCACCGAATAGGGGATGCCGTAGCCCGCGGTGTATCCCTCGGGCATGACAAGGCCCTGATCCTCGAAGCTGCGTTGCAGGCGGCGGGTGGGGATGTCGTAGGCGTTCAGGATCGCCACGAAGCCAAGGATGGCGACGGTCGCAATCGCGCCGATCACGACCTCGGCCCAGACCGGTTTGACCTGGAAGTCGTGGCGGACCTTGGACCGGCGCGCCGCGACCAGCGCGTACAGCGTCGCCGCCACGGCAAGCACGCCGAACACCCAGCTTCCGGTTTCGCCCAGCGTGCCGTTGATGCCGCCGAGAAGCTGGAAGTTGTTGTCCAGCGGACCGATGGTCTGGCCGTTGGTCAGGTGCCACGCCACGTTGCGCCAGACGAACAGCCCGCCCAGTGTCACGATGAAGGCGGGGATCGTGAGATAGCCGATCAGCCAGCCCTGAAACGCGCCGATGACCGCCCCGGCGGCAAGGCCCACGATGACCGCCAGCGGCGCGATCAGCGGATGTTCCAGCCCGAAGCCCATCACGTTCGGCACGACGACCGTCTGCATCATCGCCATGATGGCGCTGCAGGTCGCCAGCAGCGAGCCGACCGACAGGTCGATATTGCGGGTGACGATCACGAAGACCATGCCCGTCGCCATCAGCGCGACCGAGACGGTCTGGATCGTCAGGTTGAAAATGTTGCGCGGCGTCAGAAAGCGCCCGTCGGTCAGGAAGTTGAACACAAGGCAGACGGCGATGAACGCGCCGATCATGCCCAGAAGCCGGGTGTCGATTTCCAGCGTCGCCAGAAGGTTGCGCTTGGTGGTCCGTGTCGGTTCGCTCACGGATCGGGTGCTGTCGCTCATCGCGTATGTCCGGGTGTCACAAGGAACGGGACGCCCCCGCCGGAAACCGGCGGAGGCGCTTGAGGTCAGGCAGGGGCCGTCAGTTGCAGATCGCCGGTCCGTCGGAAACGCCCTGGCATAGGGTTTCCATGTCGATCCAGCCCGCGTCGACCACGACATCGAGGTTGTCGATGGTGATCGGGATCGGCGCGAGGAACTTCGCGGTCATCGTGGTGCCCGAGGGCGAGGTCCACGACTCGGCGCCGTCGATATCCGCCATCTCGGTGCCGCCGGCCAGCGCCAGCGCGATCTCGCCGGCGTTCTTGCCCAGCTCGCGCGCGTCCTTCCAGACGCTGACGGTCTGGGTGCCCAGCGCCACGCGGTTCAGTGCGGCAAGGTCGCCGTCCTGACCCGAAACCGGGATGCCTTCCATGCCCTGCGCCGTCAGCGCCGCGACCACGCCGCCGGCGGTGCCGTCGTTCGAGGCGACGACGGCGTCGACGTTGTTGTCCTCGGCGGTCAGGATCTGTTCCATGTTCCGCTGCGCGTTGGCCGGGATCCAGCCGTCGGTATAGGCTTCGCCCACGATGGTGATCTTGCCCTCGTCGATTGCCGCCTGCAGGACCTCCTGCTGGCCGCCGCGCAGGAAGTCGGCGTTCGGGTCGGTCGACGAACCCTTGATCATCACGTAGTTGCCTTCCGGCGCCGCCTCGAGCACGGCGCGGGCCTGCATCCGGCCGACCTCGACGTTGTCGAAGGTCAGATAGAAGGCGCGGTCGTCCTCGATCAGACGGTCATAGGCGATGACCGGGATGCCTTCGTCGGCGGCAGCCTGCACGGCGGGAATGATCGCCTCGGTATCCTGCGCCAGCACGATCAGCACGTCGACGCCCTGCGCCATCAGGCTTTCGATATCGGCCAGCTGCTTGCTTGCCGAGGATTGGGCGTCGGTCGAGATGTAGGTGGCGCCCGCGGCGTCCAGAACCGCGCGGATCGCGCCTTCGTCCCGCTTCCAGCGCTCTTCCTGGAAGTTGGACCAGCTCACGCCGACGGTCTGGGCCAGGGCAGTGGTTGCAAAGCCTGCGGCCATGGCCGCGGTGGCGGCCAGTGTAAGAATGTTTCGCATTGTCTCCTCCCGTTTGTCCGCCCCGTGGGGCGGGCCGGTTGCGAACCGGCTATCGCTAACATTGCACAGGATTTGCGACGTTCAAAAAACAAATTTCAGCCTTTGTGTCGCGGGCAATGGCATGCCTGCGGCGCATCGGGGGTTGATCCCCGGCGCGGTTTTGCCTGAACTCCGGTCAGGGCCGTGGCCCTGCCGGGGAGGAGACCGAGCCATGATCTTGCGACACAGCCTGACGATGGCGGTGCTGGCCATGTCCTGCGCCCCCGCGCTGGCCGGACCGCCGTCTTTCGTCGATCGCCGCGACGCGCTGCCGGTGTCCCATGTCTATGACGGCGGGTGGGAGCATTTCGTGGGCGGCGGCGTCGCTGTGTTCGACTGCAACGACGACGGCTTCCCCGAGCTGTTCGCGGCGGGCGGCGAGAACCCGGCCCGGCTGTTTCTGAACGCGACGACCGCGGCAGGCGGCGACCTGCGCTTCACCGAGGGAGAGGTTCCGGCGCTGACCGGGGTCACCGGAGCCTATCCGCTGGACCTCGACAGTGACGGGCTCTTGGACCTTGCCGTGCTGCGGGCGGGGCCGAACGTGTTCCTGAAGGGGCAGGGCGACTGCCGCTTCACCGACGCGACCGCCGACTGGGGCCTAGTGTCCGGCGACCGCTGGAGCACCGCCTTCTCGGCGACATGGGAGCCCGGCGCGGACTGGCCGACGCTGGCGGTCGGGAACTACGTCGACCGGGACGACCCCGAGGGGCCGTTCGGAGCCTGCGACGACAGCATGCTCTACCGTCCGGTCGGACGGGGCTATGGCCCCGATGCGCCGCTGTCGCCGGGCTATTGCACCCTGTCCATCCTGTTCTCGGACTGGTTCCGGCGCGGGCGGGCGGACCTGTGGCTGTCGAACGACCGCCACTACTACCTGCGTGGCGGACAGGAACAGATGTACCGCCCGGAGGAGGGCCGGTTCCTCGACGCAGGCGACGGGTGGGAGGACGTGTCGATCTGGGGCATGGGCATCGCCGCCCGCGACCTGACCGGGGACGGGCGCCCCGAGGTGATGCTGACGTCGATGGGCGACCAGCTTCTGCAATTCGCCACGTCCGAAGGCTACCGACGCGCGCCCTATGCCACCGGCGCGACCGCGCACAGGCCCTTCACCGGCGACGACGGACGCCCCTCGACCGGGTGGCACGCGGCCTTCGGGGACGTGGACAACGACGGGTTGTCGGACATTTTCATCGC
Source organism: Maritimibacter sp. (assembly GCA_017792445.1). Classification (GTDB taxonomy): domain Bacteria; phylum Pseudomonadota; class Alphaproteobacteria; order Rhodobacterales; family Rhodobacteraceae; genus Psychromarinibacter. Next base: position 4,222,216 of record CP051232.1, on the reverse strand, counting down.
CAAGGGCAACGTCGACCAGATGCCCGACCTTGCCATGCGCGACCCCAACAACCTGTTGATGGGGCAGCCCGACGGCACCTTCGCCGAGACAGCGGGTCTTGCGGGCATCGCCACCACAGATCGTTCTCGCGGGGCGGCGCTGGCCGACCTGAACCGTGACGGGCTGGCCGATCTTGTCGTCATCAACCGCCGCGCGCCGATGGAGTTGTGGCAGAACACGACCGAGGGCGCGGGGAACTGGGTCGCCGTGGACCTGCAACACGAGGGCGCGAACACCCGCGCGGTCGGGGCGTGGGTCGAGTTGCGCGACGCGTCCGGCATCCGCACGCAAGAGGTCACGGTCGGCGGCGGCCATGCTGGCGGCAGCGCGGTGCCGCTGCATTTCGGCCTCGGCACGGCGGACAGCGCCGAGGTGCGGGTCACGTGGCCGGATGGGACCGTGACCGACTGGAGAACGGTCCAGGTGAACGGGACGGTGACTGTCCGCCGCTAGCGGTCGACGTCCAGCCCGCTGGGCACCGCGTCAGGCACGCCAAGACGGCCGGGCAGGGCGCCCGCGCCGGTCAGCGCTTCGAGGAATGCGACCAGCGCGGTCACGTCCTCGGGCGGCAGCACGACGCCGGGGCCTTCGTAGGCGTCGGACAGGGCCTCCGCATCGGGCAGGGCGTTCCAGTCATGCGCACCCGGCATCTCGGGCAGCACCGCCTGCGACGTGTCGTAAGTCCCCGGCCCGGCGGAATGCGCTTCGACGAAGGCCGCCAGGTCTCGGTAAGCGCCGTCATGCCCGTATGGCGCGGTCAGGGCCACGTTGCGCAGCGAGGGCGTGCGGAACCGGAAGGCGTCCTCGGGCCGTCCGCTGACACGCATCCGCCCGTCGTCGCGGGCGTGGCTTTCGAACCGGGCACGCTTGCCGGGGCCGATCTGCGGCACCGCCATCGCGTGAAACCCGTGGTCGGTCTGGAACTTGCCCGCATGGCAGGTGGAACAGCCCGCCGCACCGTAAAACAGCTCCATCCCCCGCAGCGCGTCGCCGTCCAGTGCTGTCTCGCCGCGCAGATGCGCGTCGAACGGGCTGTCGTCCGACCGCCACTCGAAGGCGATGAAGGCGGCGATCACGTTGGAAATGTCGGTGAAGGCGATCTCGCGCCCGGCGGCGATCTCGGGGAACGTGCCCTCGAACATCTCCCGGTAGACGGGGATCGCGGCCACCCGGTTCGCCAGCACGTCCCAAGCGCCGCCGTCCCCGGTGATGCGGCCCTGACGCGCCAGCTTGCTGATGTCGTTCTCGCCGTAGTGCCCCGCCATCTCGTCCTGCGACAGCACCGGGAACATGGTCTGTGCCGACAGGATGTTGTCGAACCCCATCGTCATGTCGTCTTCCAGCGGCGTGCGGATGCCGCTGGCGCGGGTCGGGTCGGCCTCGATCCGCCCGTCGTGGAACATCACGGTGAACTCGTGGGCACCAAGGTTCCACAGACCGGTGGCGTTGCGCGGGATACGTTCCTCGGGCGGGTTGTCGGGGTCGAGCGTCCGGTCCGGGCCCAGACCGATGCCGCCCTCGCCGATCCCCAGCGACAGCCCGTCCGAGGTGCCGAAACGGGGGTGGTGGCAGGTGGCGCAAGAGATGTTGCGGTTGCCCGACAGGATCGGATCGTAGAACAGCAGTTGCCCCAGCGCGGCCCTGTCCTCTGAGACCTCGGCGTAGTCGGCGTCGGTTACGGGGGGCGGCAGCGTGTCCATCGCGCCGGTCAGCATCTCTGCCATGACCGGCGCGGCGCCCGCCACCACGGCGCATGCCAGCGCGAAGCGTTTCATTCCGCGCGTCCTCCTCCGCTCCCTTGGGCAAGCCTAGTCGGGTTCGGGCGGCCCTGTCCATCCGCCGTGGACGGCCGTGTCACGCGACGTCATGGAAGAGCGGACATAGGCCATTGCGCGCTTCGGGCGAATTGACGCATTGTTTCTTCATACCGTTCAGGGTGGCATTCGCCCTGTTCCCGGACACAGTTCCGCCGGGCCGATTTGACGAGTGACATTGCTTTTCCGATGACGAAGGAGTGTTGCCGCCATGCCTGTCCCCGACAGCCCCGGTAAGGTCGTCGCGATCCGCGGAGCTGTTGTCGACGTGGCGTTCGAAGGTGGCCGCCTGCCGCAGATCAACGACGCGCTCACGCTGCGCGATCCGGTGATCGGCGCGGTCACCGTCGAGGTTCAGGCGCATATCGACGACGTCACCGTCCGCACCATCGCACTGCGCGCGACCAATGGCCTGAAGCGTGGCACCCCGGCAGAGCGGGTCGGTGGCCCGGTCGAGGTTCCCATCGGCCCCGCCGTGCTGGGGCGGCTGCTGGACGTGGCGGGCGACGTCGGAGACAGCCACGGCCCGCTGCCGCATGACGTGCCGCGCAGCCCGATCCACCGCGCCCCGCCTCCGTTCCGTGCGGAACACCGCGAGACGGAACTGTTCCGCACCGGGATCAAGGTGTTCGACCTGCTGACGCCGCTGGCGCAGGGCAGCAAGGCCGCGATGTTCGGCGGCGCGGGCGTTGGCAAGACCGTGCTGGTGATGGAACTGATTCAGGCGATGGTGGCGTCCTACGAGGGCATCTCGGTTTTTGCGGGCATCGGCGAACGCTCGCGCGAGGGGCACGAACTGCTGAACGAGATGCAGACAGCCGGCGTGCTGGACCGCACCGTGCTGGTCTACGGCCAGATGAACGAACCGCCCGGCGCGCGCTGGCGGGTGCCGCTGACCGCGCTGACCATCGCCGAGCATTTCCGCGACGACGCCCAGCGCAACGTGTTGCTGCTGATGGACAACGTGTTCCGCTTCGTGCAGGCGGGGGCCGAGGTCTCGGGCCTTTTGGGCCGTTTGCCGTCAAGGGTGGGGTATCAGCCGACGCTCGGCACCGAGGTCTCGCAGTTGCAAGAGCGGATCGCCTCGGTCGGTACCGCCTCGGTCACGGCCATCGAGGCGGTCTATGTCCCCGCCGACGATTTCACCGATCCGGCCGTCATGACCATCGCCTCGCACGTGGACAGCATGGTGGTGCTGTCGCGCGCCATGGCCGCCGACGGGATGTACCCGGCCATCGACCCGGTCGCCTCGTCCTCGATCCTGCTGGACCCGCTGATCCTGGGCGAAGAGCACGTCGCCGTGGCCAACGCGGTGCGCCAGACCATCGAACACTACCGCGAGCTTCAGGACGTGATTTCGCTTCTGGGGGTCGAGGAACTGGGCGCCGACGACCGCCGGATCGTCGAACGCGCGCGGCGGCTGCAACGCTTCCTGACCCAGCCCTTCACGGTGACCGAGGCCTTCACCGGCATTCCCGGACGCTCGGTCCCGCTGAAAGACACCATCGCCGGCTGCAAGGCGATCCTAGCCGGCGAATGCGACGACTGGGACGAAAGCGCGCTGTACATGATCGGGTCGCTGGACGAGGCGCGCGAGAAGCAGAAAGCCGCAGAGGAGGCCGCCGCATGACCGGCCTGCACCTGACCGTGACGACCCCGATGACCGTGCTGGTCGACGAGCAGGGCGTCCAGTCGGTGCGGGCAGAGGACGCAAGCGGCAGCTTCGGCATCCTGCCGGGACACACGGGATACCTGACGGTGCTGCCCGCGTCGGTGATGCGCTGGCATACTGCCAACGGCAGCCTGCGCTATTGCGCGCTGCGCAGCGGAATGATGACCGTCGAGGATGGCAACCGCGTCGCCGTCGCCTGCCGGGAAGGCATCCTTGGCGACGACCTTCCGACCCTGGAAGCAGAGGTCGAGGCCCTGCGCGCCGCCGATGCCGACGCCGACCGGCGCGAGCGGGTGGAACAGATGCGCCTGCACGCCAGCGCGGTGCGCCAGCTGATGCGCTTTCTGCGGCCGGGACAGACCGGAAGCGGCGCGGCGCAGCTTGCGAAGATGATGCAGGACGGAGAGGGGTCATGAGCCGCAAGCCGAAAAGCCGTCTTGCCGCCGCCGCCCGCCGCTCGGCCGAGCGCGAGAAGATGCACGCCGAGAACCCCGAGCCGTCATTGGGCGCGCGTCTGGGCCAGATCGGCATATTGGGCTGGGCCGTTGTGGTGCCGACGCTGCTGGGCGTGTTCTTTGGGCGGATGGCCGACGGCTATTTCGAGACCGGGGTCTTCTTCACCGCGCCGGGGATCATGCTGGGGGCGGCCATCGGCCTTTGGTCCGCTTGGAAATGGATGCACCGCCAATGACCGCTTTCACCTCACTGTTCGACGACCCGCTGACCGGCGCGATCCTGGCGTTCGGCATCGGCCTTGGGCTGGGCTACCTGCATTTCGCCAGCCTGAAACGGGTCACCGCCCTGTATGTCTCGGGCAAGTCGATCTGGGCCGCGGTGGCGTTGCAGGCGGTGCGTCTGGCGGTGCTGGGTGCGGGGCTGTACGGGCTGGCGCTGCTGGGCGCGATCCCGCTGCTGGCCGGGGCGCTGGGGGTCCTGCTGGCGCGCCAGCTTGCGACGCGGGCGGTACGGAAGGGAGCGCCGTGATGGAAAACCCCCTGTCGATGCACGCCCTGTTCCACATCGGCCCGGTCCCGATCACCGAGCCGGTCGTGGTGACTTGGGGCATCATGCTGTTCCTCGGGCTCGGGTCCGCGTGGGCCACCCGGCGGCTGACGATGGTTCCGGGCAAGCTGCAGGCGGTGCTGGAGATGTTCGTGACGGTCATCGACGACCAGATCCGTGACACCATGCAGCGCGACCCATCGCCGTTCCGGGTGCTGATCGGGACGATCTTCCTGTATGTGTTCATCGCCAATTCCTCGGCGATCATCCCCGGCATCGAGCCGCCCACCGCGATGATCGAGACCGACGCCGCGCTGGCGCTGATCGTGTTGGCGGCGACCATTTTCTACGGCATCCGCTATCAGGGCCTGCGCGGCTATCTGTCCGCCTTTGCCGAGCCCTCCTGGGTGATGATCCCGCTGAACGTGATCGAGCAGATCACCCGCACATTCTCGTTGATCGTCCGCCTGTTCGGCAACGTGATGAGCGGCGTGTTCGTGGTGGGGATCATCCTGTCGCTTGCCGGTTTCCTCGTGCCGATCCCGCTGATGGCGCTCGACCTGCTGACCGGGACCGTGCAGGCCTACATCTTCGCCATTCTCGCGACCGTCTTCATCGGCGCCGCCATGGGCGAGCACTGATCCGTCATTCACAGGAAAGGACACCACGCCATGACCTCAGACCTGATCCAGATCGTCAGCATCCTCGCCGCGGCGATTGCCGTGTCGTTCGGCGCCATCGGGCCCGCACTGGCCGAGGGTCGCGCCGTCGCCGCAGCGATGGACGCCATCGCGCGCCAGCCAGAGGCAGCGGGCACGCTGAGCCGTACCCTGTTCGTCGGCCTCGCGATGATCGAGACGATGGCGATCTACACGCTGGTGATCGCGCTTCTCGTGCTGTTCGCCAACCCCTTCGTCTGATCCGGGGCCGCGCGGGATGACAATCGACTGGTGGACACTGGGACTGCAGGCGGTCAACGCCTTCGTCCTGCTGTGGATCCTGTCGCATTTCCTGTTCCGCCCGGTGGCCGACATGATCGCGAAACGGCAGGAGGCCGCGACCAAGGAACTGGACGCCGCCCACGCCGCAAGGACCGAGGCCGAGGCGGCGCTGACCGACGCCAAGGCGCAGGTCGACGCCGTGGTGGCGAAACGGGCCGGGATGCTGGAGCAGGCGCAGTCCGAAGCGGAACGCGACCGCCAGAAGGCGCTGGACGCCGCGCGGCGCGAGGCGGACAAGCTGCGCACCGACGCGCGGGCCGAAGCCGCCCGCCGCAAGGCCGCCGCCGAGGCGGGGATGCGCACCGAGGCCTCGGAACTGGCGCTGAACATCGCGGGCCGTCTGCTGGACCGGTTGCCCGCCAGCGCCCGCGCCGCCGGGTTCATCGACGGGCTGGCCGAGGCCGTCGCCCGCCTGCCGCAATCCACCCGCGACGGGATCGGCACCGAAGGCCCGGTGCCGGTGCGCGCCGCGGTCGAATTGTCCGGGGACGAGCTGGAGGCGCTGAACGCGCGGTTGGCGCAGGTGCTGGGGCGCGGCGTGGCGCTGTCGGTCACCGTCGATCCGTCGCTGATCGCGGGGCTGGAACTCGACGCGCCGCACGCCATCGTCCGCAACCATTTCCGCGCCGACCTCGACCGGGTGCAAGAGGAGCTGTTCCGCGATGTCTGACACGACCGCACAGGACGACTGGCTGCAATCCAGCCGCGCCGCCGTGGACCGCGCCGAACTGGCGGCGGACGCCCGCACCATCGGCCGCGTCACCTCGGTCGCGGACGGGATCGCCCGGATCTCGGGGCTGCCAGAGGCGCCGCTGGGCGCGCTGCTGCGGTTCGAGGGCGGGCAGACCGGCTTTGCGCAGGCGCTGGACGCGGGTGAAATCTCGGCGGTGCTGTTCGACGACGTGAACGGTGTCGAGGCGGGGCATCAGGTCACCGACAGCGGCGACGTGGTGCGGGTGCCGGTGGGCGAGGCGCTGCTGGGCCGCGTTCTGGACCCGCTGGGCCGCCCGCTGGACGGCGGGCCGATGCCCGAGGCCGAACAACGCTTGCCCATCGAACGCCCCGCGCCGACGATCATCGAACGGGACTTCGTGTCAGAGCCGATGATGACCGGCGTTCTGGTGGTCGACAGCATGTTCGCCATCGGACGCGGCCAGCGCGAGTTGATCGTGGGCGACCGGGCGACCGGCAAGACCTCTCTCGCGGTCGAGGCGATCATCAATCAAAAGCACACCGACATGGTCTGTATCTACGTCGCCGTCGGCCAGCGCGCCTCGGCGGTGGAGCGGGTGATCGCTGCGGTGCGCGAACACGGCGCGCCCGAGCGCTGCATCTTCGTCGTCGGCAACGCCGGCAGCGCGCCCGGGCTGCAATGGATTGCCCCTTTCGCGGGCATGACCATCGCCGAGGGCTTTCGGGACAAGGGGCAGGACGCGCTGATCGTGATCGACGACCTGACCCGCCACGCCGCTACCCACCGTGAACTGGCGCTGCTGACGCGCGAGCCGCCGGGGCGCGAGGCCTATCCGGGGGACATCTTCTATCTTCACGCCCGTCTGCTGGAACGCGCGGCCAAGCTGCCGCGCAGCGTCGGCGGCTCGATCACCGCATTGCCCATCGCCGAGACCGATGCCGGCAACCTGTCGGCCTACATCCCCACCAACCTGATCTCGATCACCGACGGGCAGGTGGTGCTGAACACCCAGCTGTTCGCCGCCAACCAGCGGCCCGCGGTCGACGTGGGTCTGTCGGTCAGCCGCGTCGGCGGCAAGGTGCAGGCACCCGCGCTGCGGTCGGTCGCGGGGCGAGTGCGGCTGGATTACGCGCAATTTCAGGAACTTGAGATGTTCACCCGCTTCGGCGGCATCTCCAGCACCCGCGTCAAGGCGCAGATCGCGCGGGGCGAACGCATTCGCGCTTTGCTGGGCCAGCCGCGCTATGCCGGACTACGGCTGGAGGATCAGACCGCGCTGTTGGCGGCGCTGGCGGACGGTGTGCTGGACGACATGCCGGTCGAGGCGGTCCCCGCGCTGCGGCAACGGCTGCCCGGTTGGCTGGACACGCGAGGAGGCGAGGTGCTGGCGACCCTGCGCGCGGACGGCACACTAAGTGCCGAGGACCGGAAAGGCCTGAGCGCGCTGGTGGCGGAACTGGTCGCCGTGGTGGCGGTCAGGGAGGCCGAGACGTGAGCGGGCAGCTTGCCGAGGTCGAAGCCCGGATCGAGACGGTCCACAAGCTGTCGGCGGTGATCGCGGCGATGCGCGGCATCGCGGTGTCGCGGGTGCAGGACGCGCACCGTCATCTTGACGCGATCCGCATGTACGCCGCGACCATCGGCGACGCCATCGGCCATGCGATGAGTTTCCCGGTGACCGCCCGGCTGGCCGGCGACCGTCCTCCGGGCGGCGAGATCATCGTGGTCTTCTGCGCCGAGCAGGGCTTCGCCGGGGCCTTCTCGGAGAAGGTTCTGACCGTCGCGCGTAACGCCGCCGGGGAGGTGGCGGGGCCGGTTCATATGCTCATGGTCGGCGATCGCGGGCTTCTGGCGGCGCAAGAGCGGCGCGTGACGCTGGACTGGACCGCCTCGATGATCGCGCACCCGGATCGCACCGCTCATCTTGCGGGCCGGATCGCGCAGGAGATCTTCGAGCGCCTTGCGACTGGAGGCGTGACCGGGGTGTCGCTGGTTCATGCCTCGCCGGGCGGGGCCGAGGGCTATGAGGTCGGCGTCAAGCGTCTGGTGCCCTTCGACTATTCCCGCTTCCCGCCGCCGAAATCCAACGTTCAGCCGCTGCTGACCCTGAACCCCGACGACCTGTTGGCGCGGCTGGTGGATGAATACCTCTTTGCCGAGATCAGCGAGGCGGTGATGCTGTCCTTCGCCGCCGAGAACGAGGCGCGGATGCGCGCGATGATCGCCGCGCATGACAACGTCACCCGCTCGCTTGAGGATCTGGTGGGGGAATCCCGCAGGCTGCGGCAGGACGCGATCACCGACGAGATCATGGAACTCGCCACCGGCAGCCTGACCCAGCTTTGACGCGCCCGGCTTTACCCTTCGGGGCGGTCTCGGTAAGGGCTGTATCTGTCACGCGGCAATCAGACCGTCCGACTTCAGGCGAACCGAAAGGGGTGTGCCCGCATGATGCGTGGCCCGAAACTCGACAGCTACGACTTCGCGATCCTGCGCGCGCTTCAGGCCAATGGGCGGATGACCAAGGTCGCGCTGGCCGAGGCGGTGAACCTGTCGCCGACGCCCTGCTGGGAGCGCCTGAAGAAGTTGGAGCAGGCGGGTTTCATCACCGGCTACCGCGCCATGGTCGATATCCGCAAGATCGCGCCCGTGACCGAGGTGATGGTCGAGATCACGCTGGCGAACCACAAGGCGGACGACTTTCGCCGGTTCGAGGACGCGATCCGCGCGCGTGACGAGGTGCGCGGCTGCTGGGCGCTGGGGGGCGGTGTCGACTATATGCTGCACCTCGTGGTGGGTGACATCGACGGCTATCAGCGGCTGATGGACGAGTTGCTGGACAGCGCCATCGGGATCGACCGCTATTTCGGCTACGTGGTTACAAAGCAGGTCAAGGACGTCCCGAACCCCATTCCGGACGTCTGACCGAGGATTCCTCGGGCTTTTGCGGCATGGCAGAGAGATCCTCTGTCCAAGCCGCGCAGAACAGACCCACTTTCGGCGGGCGGCGGGATAGTTTTCGGGGAATTGCAAACCCCTGATGGAAGGCCGCACGCCATGAGACAGGACCGCATCGTGACGGGCGTCACGCTGGACGACCCGAAACTCTTTCGCAGCTTTTCGTATATCGACGGGCGCTGGACCGGCGCTTCGGATGCCGCAACGCTGCCGGTGAAGAACCCCGCCGACGGCACCGTGGTGGGCGAGATCGCCAGCCTCTCGGCGTCCGAGGGGCGCGCGGCGGTGGATGCCGCGCAGAAGGCCTTCGCCGCGTGGTCGCTGATGCTGCCGCAGGACCGCTCTGCCATCCTGCGCCGCTGGTTCGACCTGATGCTGACCCACAAGGAAGACCTTGCCCGGATCATGGTAGCCGAGCAGGGCAAGCCCATCTCTGAAGCGCGGGGCGAGATCGACTATGCCGCCAGCTTCGTCGAGTACTACGCGGAAGAGGCCAAGCGCCCGGACGTGGAAAGCGTCACCAGCCACCTGCCGGATGCCGAGGTCGAACTGTGGCTGGAACCCGTGGGCGTGGTCGCGCTGATTACGCCGTGGAACTTCCCCAGCGCCATGCTGACCCGCAAGGCCGCCGCCGCGCTGGCGGCGGGCTGCACCGTGGTCGCGCATCCTTCGGCCGAGACGCCGTATTCCGCGACCGCGCTGATGGAACTGGCCGAGCGGGCAGGGGTGCCCGCCGGGGTGTTCAACCTCGTGACCGGCGACGCGCCGACCATCGTGCCCGCGTGGACCTCGGACAGCCGGGTTCGGGCGTTGTCCTTCACCGGCTCGACCGAGGTCGGGCGGCTGCTGTACCGAGACAGCGCGGCGACGGTGAAGAAGCTGGTGATGGAACTGGGCGGCCATGCGCCGGTGATCGTCTTCGCGGACTCGGATCTGGACGCCGCCGTCGCCGAGACGATGAAAGCCAAATGGGCAACCTCGGGGCAGGATTGCCTTGGCGCGAACCGGATCTTCGTGGAACGGTCGGTCTATGACGCCTTTTGCGCCAAGTTCACTGCCGCCAGCGCCGCGCTGACCGTGGGCCGTGGCATGGACGACCCGGACATCGGCCCGCTGATGAACGAGAACGCGGTGGCCAAGCAGGAAGCCCACGTCGCGGATGCGTTGGAGCGGGGGGCAAAGCTCGCCTGCGGCGGCAAACGTCACGCGATGGGGCCGCTGTTCTTTGAACCGACGGTGCTGACCGACGTGCCCGAGGACGCGCAGATCCTGCGCGAGGAAACCTTCGGCCCCGTCGCCGCCATCGCGCCGTTCGACACCGAGGCAGAGGTCGTGACCCGCGCCAACGACACCGAGTACGGGCTGGTGGCCTATGTCCACAGCCTGAACCCCCGGCGCATCTACCGCCTGAGCCGCGCGTTGCAGTTCGGCATGGTCGCGGTCAACCGCACCAAGGTCACCGGCGCGCCGATCCCGTTCGGCGGCGCCAAGCAGTCCGGTCTCGGGCGCGAGGGCGCAAGACTGGGGATGCAGGAATTCATGGAACTGAAATACGTTTGCCGCGACTGGAGCTGACACCAAGATGAAGGACGACAACATGCTGAAGAACGACCAACTCGAAAGCTGGGACCGCGAGAACTTCTTCCACCCCTCGACCCACCTGGCCGAGTTCGCACGGGGCAACCTGCCGCAGCGCGTCGTGACCGGCGGCAAGGGCTGCCATATCGAGGATCGTGACGGCAACCGCCTGCTGGACGCCTTCGCCGGGCTCTACTGCGTGAACGTCGGCTACGGCCGCCCCGAGATCGCCGAAGCCATCGCCGAGCAGGCGAAGGAGATCGCGTACTACCACGCCTATGTCGGCCACGGCACCGAAGCGTCGATCACGCTGGCCAAGATGGTTCTGGACCGCGCGCCGTCGAACATGTCGAAGGTCTACTTCGGCCTGTCCGGGTCGGACGCGAACGAGACCAACATCAAGCTGGTCTGGTACTACAACAACATCCTCGACCGGCCCGAAAAGAAGAAGATCATCTCGCGCTGGCGCGGCTATCACGGCTCGGGCCTGATGACCGGCTCGCTGACCGGTCTGGCCGCGTTCCAGCAGAAGTTCGACCTGCCGCTGGACCGGGTGATCCACACCGAGGCGCCGTATTATTTCCGCCGCGACGACCTGTCCATGTCCGAGGCCGAGTTCGTGGCCCACTGCGCGTCCGAGCTTGAGGCGCTGATCGAGCGTGAGGGCGCGGACACCATCGCCGCGATGATCGGCGAGCCGGCGCTGGGGACCGGGGGCCTTGTACCGCCGCCCGCCGGTTACTGGCAGGCGATCCAGGAGGTGCTGGACAAGCACGACATCCTGCTGATCGCGGACGAGGTTGTGACCGGCTTCGGTCGCCTTGGCACCATGTTCGGGTCCGAACACTACGGCATCCGGCCCGACATCATCACCATCGCCAAGGGCCTGACCTCGGCCTATGCGCCGCTGTCGGGGTCGATCCTGTCGGACAAGGTGTGGAAGGTGCTGGAAGAGGGCACCGACAAGTTCGGTCCCATCGGTCACGGCTGGACCTACTCGGCGCACCCGATCGGGGCGGCGGCGGGTGTCGCCAACCTGCGGCTGCTGGACGAGCTGAACCTCGTGTCGAACGCCGGGTCCGTGGGCGCGCATTTCAAGGCGGCGCTGAACGACGCGCTTGGCGATCATCCGAACGTCGGGGACATCCGGGGCGAGGGCCTGCTGTGCGCGGTCGAGTTCGTCGAGAACCGTGACGGCCGGGTGTTCTTCGACCCCGCACGCACCATCGGCGCCAAGGTGAACGCGGCGCTTCTGGCGCGCGGCGTGATCTCGCGCGCGATGCCGCAGGGCGACATTCTTGGCTTCGCGCCGCCGTTCTGCCTGACCGAGGCAGAGGCGGAAGAGATCGCGTCGAAGCTGAAGGACGCGGTGGCCGAAGTTCTGGGCTGACACGACCCGAGATAACGGATCGCAACAAACGGCCGGGGGTATCGCTCCCGGCCGTTTCCCTTTGCGGCATCGCTTTACTTCCGCCCGCCGCTTCGACAGTGTCCGGCCAAATCAGGGAAAACGCATGACACGCAAGATCATCATCGACACCGATCCCGGGCAGGACGACGCCGTCGCCATCCTGCTCGCCCTTGCCAGCCCCGAAGAGATCGAGGTGTTGGGCATCACAGCCGTCGCGGGCAACGTGCCGCTGCCGCTGACCTCGAAGAACGCGCGGATCGTCTGCGAACTGGCGGGCAAGACCGGGACCCGTGTGTTCGAGGGCTGCGACCGCCCCATGGCCCGCGATCTGGTCACCGCCGAATACGTTCATGGCAAGACCGGTCTCGACGGTATCGTGCTGCCCGATCCCAAGATGCAGGTGCAGGACGCCCACGCCGTCGATTTCATCATCGAAACCCTGCGCGCCGAGCCCGCGGGATCCGTGACGCTGTGCCCGCTGGGACCGCTGACGAACATCGGCACCGCTTTCCAGAAAGCGCCGGACATCAAGGAGAAGGTGCAGGAGATCGTGCTGATGGGCGGCGCTTATTTCGAGGTGGGCAACGTCACGCCCGCGGCGGAATTCAACATCTACGTCGACCCGGAAGCCGCCGATATCGTGATGAAATCCGGCGCCAAGATCACCATCATGCCGCTGGATGTCAGCCACAAGGCCCTGACCACGCGTCCAAGGATCGAGGCGTTCCGCGCGCTGGGTCACGTGGGCGAGGTCGTCGCCAGCTGGACCGACTTCTTCGAACGCTTCGATATGGAGAAATACGGCTCTGAAGGCGGCCCGCTGCACGACCCGACCGTGATCGCCTATCTGCTGAAGCCCGACCTGTTCACCGGGCGGCACATCAATGTCGAGATCGAACTGCAATCCGACCTGACCCGCGGCATGACCGTTGCCGACTGGTGGCGCGTCACCGACCGTGCGCCCAACGCGACCTTCATGGGGGATATCGACGCCGAGGGCTTCTTCGCGCTGCTGACCGAACGTCTGGCGCGGCTGTGAGCGCCAAGCTTCATCTTGCCGGGGAAGACGACCTCGACCGCCTGCTGCCGCTTGTCGCCGCCTATCATGCGTTCGAGGGGATCGAGCAGGACGACGCCACCCGCCGCGCCGCGCTGGCGCCCTTGCTGGCCGGATCGCCTTTGGGCGCGGTCTGGCTGATCGGACTGCGCCGCGCGCCGGTCGGTTACATCGCGCTCAGCTTCGGTTGGTCCATCGAGTTCGGCGGCATGGACGGGATCATCGACGAGTTCTTCATTCGCGAGAACGTGCGGGGTCGGGGCATGGGGACAGAGGTGCTGATGGCGCTGATGCCGCAGCTGGCCCATGCCGGGCTGAAGGCCCTGCATCTGGAAGCGAATCCCGCCAACGAACCCGCCCTGCGGCTGTACCAGCGGCGCGGGTTCAAGGTCCGGGACGGTTATCACTTCCTGACCTGGCGGCCCTGACCCCTTCTCAGGCCGCACCCCGCGCCCTAGGTTTACCGCATGACCCTGCATGTGCCCTTCGACAACAGCTATGGCCGGTTGCCCGACCGGTTCTTTTCCCGTCTTGCGCCGACGCCGGTGGCGAAGCCCGGCCTGATCGAGGTGAACGACCGCCTTGCGGCAGAGCTTGGGCTGGACGCCGAAGCGCTGCGGTCGCCCGAGGGCGTGTCCGCGCTGGCGGGCAACGCGGTGCCCGAGGGCGCCGATCCGCTGGCGCAGGTCTATGCCGGCCACCAGTTTGGCGGCTGGAACCCGCAGCTGGGCGACGGGCGGGCGATCCTGTTGGGAGAAGTCATAGGTGCCAATGGGATACGACGCGATCTTCAGCTGAAAGGGGCAGGGCCCACGCCGTATTCCCGCAGGGGCGATGGCCGGGCGTGGCTTGGCCCGGTCCTGCGCGAGTACATCGTGTCCGAGGCGATGCACGCCCTTGGCATCCCCACCACCCGCGCGCTGGCGGCGATGACCACGGGCGAGCCGGTGATCCGCAACGGCGCGCTGCCCGGCGCGGTGCTGACACGCGTCGCGACCAGCCACATCCGCGTGGGCACCTTCCAGTATTTCGCCGCCCGGCAGGATCTTGAAGCGATCGAGGCGCTGACCGACTACGTGATCGCCCGCCATTACCCGGAAGCGGGCGACGCCCTCGGACTGCTGGAGGCGGTGATCGCGCGGCAGGCGCGGCTGGTGGCGCGTTGGATGGGCGTAGGCTTTATCCACGGGGTGATGAACACCGACAACTCCAGCGTCGCGGGCGAGACCATCGATTACGGCCCATGTGCCTTCATGGATGCCTACCACCCGGGCAAGGTGTTCAGCTCGATTGATCAGTACGGCCGCTATGCCTATGCGAAGCAACCGGAAATCGCGGTCTGGAACATGGCGCAGCTGGCGACCGCCATCCTGCCACTGATCGACTCGGATCAGAACACCGCCGTCGAAAAGGCCACCGAGGCGGTTCACCGCTTCCCCGAAATCTATCAGGACACCTGGATCGAGGTGTTCGGCGCCAAGCTGGGTCTGGCCGACGCCAGCCGCGACGACGTGCCCCTGATCGAGGGTCTGCTGGGCGCGATGGCGCGGCAGGGCGCGGATTTCACCCGGACCTTCCGGGGCCTGACCGACGATACCGCCCGCGCCGAGTTTGCCGAACCGCAGGCGTTCGACGCTTGGGCCGAAGGCTGGCAAACCCGCCGACCGGACGACTGGAAGGCGCGCGCCGCCGCCGCCAACCCGGCGGTGATCCCGCGCAACCATCGGGTCGAACAGGCGATTTCCGCTGCCGTCGCCGGGGACTACGCGCCGTTCCGCACC
Organism: Maritimibacter sp.; assembly: GCA_017792445.1. Taxonomy (GTDB): domain Bacteria; phylum Pseudomonadota; class Alphaproteobacteria; order Rhodobacterales; family Rhodobacteraceae; genus Psychromarinibacter. The sequence goes on along the minus strand of CP051232.1, from coordinate 4,207,208 downwards.
CTGAACGCCGCCTTGTCCACGCCGTTCGAGTTGTCAGTCGGGCATGCCCATCTCGCCCTCGCCCCCGCGCCGGAAGAGGAAGTCCGCCAGACCTTCTGCGGAACCTGACGTCGCACCCTTTTGCATTGCGGCGTCACCGCGCCTAGATGCTTTAGGGAGCCCCCGAACAGCAAGGAGCCGCGCCAGTGCGGATTGCCAGCTACAACATCCGGAAATGCCTTGGTCTGGACCGTCGCCGCGATCCGGGCCGCACCCTGTCGGTGATCAACGGGCTGGATGCGGATGTCGTGGTGCTGCAAGAGGCCGACAAGCGTCTTGGCGCGCGGCCCGCGGCTCTGCCGCGCGACATGCTTGAATACGAGACGGACTTCGTTCCCGTTCATTTCGCCCGCAACGATGTGTCCTTGGGCTGGCACGGCAACGCGATCCTGCTGCGGCGGGGGCTGGTGCCGAAGTCGATCGACCACGTCGACCTTCCTGGCACCGAACCGCGCGGTGCGGTGGCGGTGGACCTTGGCGACATGCGGATCGTCGGGGTGCATCTTGGCCTGTTGCGCAGCGACCGCCGGCGGCAACTCGCACGCATTGCCGACCGCTTCCACGACGACCGGCCCACGGTGATCCTTGGCGACTTCAACGAATGGCGCGCGCGCACGGGTCTTGAGGCGCTGGATGGCCGGTTCCACGTCCACACGCCGGGCCGCAGCTTTCACGCGGCGCGTCCGGTGGCGGCGCTGGACCGCATCGCGTTAAGCGACGGGCTGGAACTGCGCGACGCCGGGGTCGACCAGACGCTTCCGGCGCGCAGCGCGTCGGATCACCTGCCGGTCTGGGCCGACATCGCCTTTGACCGCGGCGGCCTGTTGACCAGCACCAGCCCCGCCGCCACCAGCACCAGCGCCAGCCACAGGGCATAGCCGACCGTCTCGTTCAGCAGCAGCCAGCCGAAGGCCACGCCGACCACGGGCGACAGGAAGCTGAATGACGTGACGCCCGACGCCGGGTAGATCTTCATCAGCCACATCCACAGCAGGAACCCCGCCGATACCAACAGGATCTGGTAGGCCATCGCGGCTGTGGTGATCGCGTCGAAATCGCGGACCGCCGGGCCGAAGAAGGCCGCGAAGCCGAACAGGATCGGGACCGACACCGCGATCTGCCATGTCAGTTGCTGCGCGGGAGGTATCCGCGAGAAAGGAGATATCTTGGTCAGCAGCGCGATCAGCGCCCACAGAAGCGAGGCCGCCAGCGCAAGAAGGTCGCCCGCCAACCCCGCCTCGCCGCCGCTCCCACGAGAGAAGATGGCCACCGCGACGCCCGCCATCGCCATGGTCAGGCCAAGCGCCTTGCGGGGCGACAGGCGGTCGCCGGGCACCAGTACATGCGCCAGCAGCGCCAGCCACACCGGCATCGAATAGAAGATGACCGAGGTCCGCGCGACCGAGGTCAGGTCAAGCGCCAGAAACAGGCACACGAACTCGACCGCGAAGACCACGCCCATCAGCACGCACCAGGGCCGTGCGGCGCGTTCGACCGCCAGCGACTGGCCCCGCAGGCGGATCCAGACCAGAAGGATCGGCAGCGCCAGCGCCGAACGAACCGCCGCCGCGAACACCGGCTGCAATCCGTCGTTGGCGATCTTCACCACCACCTGATTGAAACCCAGCGCCACGGCAAAGCAGATCAGGGTGACCGCCCCGAAGGCGTCGATATGGTCTTTGCGCTGCATGTAGTCCTCCCAATCGCTGCCCGGCCGGTGCCGGCGATTATACCAGCCATGGTCCGGATGCGGTTCCGGGGGGCGGGCAGCCGTGCTAGAGGACCGGAAAAACCATTCGGGCACAAGTCCATGAACGCATTGCAGATCGCCGCCTTGCTGATCGTCCTCGCCGGGGCCTTCGGCTCGGTCAATTACCTCTTTCTCCGGCTGCCGTCTTCTATCGGCATCCTCGTGGTGGCCCTGCTGGCCTCGGTCACGGTGATGGTGCTGGACGCGGTTCTACCCGGCTTCGACATGACCGGCGCGATCCGGCAGGAAGTGATGGAGATCGAGTTCTCCGAGGCGCTGCTGGACGGGATGCTGGGGCTGCTGCTGTTCGCGGGCGCGCTGCATGTGAAGCTGTCCGATCTCCGGGCGCAATGGCGGCCCGTGGTGCTTATGGCGACGATCGGGGTCGGGATATCGACCGCGGTGGCGGGCTTCGGGTTTTCGTGGATCACCGGCGCGCCGATCCTTGTCGCGCTGGTGTTCGGGGCGCTGATCTCGCCCACCGATCCGGTCGCGGTGCTGGGTGTCCTGCGCGAGGCGCATCTGCCGAAATCGCTGGAGACCAAGATCGCGGGCGAGTCGCTGTTCAACGATGGCGTGGGCTACGTGGTCTTTCTTGCGCTGTCGGGTCTGGCCTTCGCCGGAGCAGGGCACGGCGGGGGCGGCGGTGAGGACAGCGCGCTGACAGACACGGCGCTGCTGTTCCTGCAGGAGGCGGGCGGCGGCGCGCTGCTGGGCGTGGTGCTGGGCTGGCTGGTGTTCCGTGTGATGCGGCGGATCGACGACTATTCGCTCGAGGTGCTGCTGACGCTGGGGCTTGCCTTTGGCGGCTACGAGCTTGCGGTGGCGCTGCATGTGTCGGCGCCGATCATGGCGGTCTGCGCCGGGCTTCTGATCGGCGACATCGGCACCCGCGAAGGCATGAGCGAGGTCACCCGCCGCTATGTCGACGCCTTCTGGAAGCTGGTGGACGAGATCCTGAACGCGGTGTTGTTCCTGATGATCGGGGTCGAGGTCTTCGCCATCGCCTTTGACATGGCAACCGTGCAGGCAGGCGTTCTGTCCATCGCTCTGGCGCTGGCGGCGCGGCTACTTGCCGTCGCGGTCCCGGTGCTGATGCTGCGGCCGTTCCGGGGGTTCGAACAGGGCACCATACCGATCATGACGTGGGGCGGACTGAAAGGCGGTATCTCGGTCGCGCTGGCGCTGTCGCTGCCGGATGGCGAGTGGAAACCGCTGATCCTTGCCTGCACCTACATGGTGGTGGTGTTCTCGATCGTGGTTCAGGGGCTGACGGTCGCGAAGCTGGCGGCGCGGGTCGGGCGGCAGCCAGACCTCATGTGAGGCACGTCTTTCCCGGGGGGTTCCGCCCGCGACGCAGTTCGCCTAAGACAGCCGGCACGAGGAGCATACCGTGACCGAGACGATACTTCAGCGCTGCGAGGCCAAGGGCCTGCGCATGACCGGCCAGCGGCGCGTGATCGCGCAGGTGCTGGAGGCCTCCGACGACCACCCGGACGTCGAGGCGCTGTACTCGCGCGCCAGCGAGGTCGATCCGCGAATCTCGCTTGCCACCGTCTATCGGACCGTGAAGCTGTTCGAGGAAGCGGGCATCGTCGAGAAGCTGGAATTCGGCGACGGCCGCGCCCGGTACGAGGACGCCGACCGCGAGCACCACGACCACCTGATCGACATCCATTCCGGCGAGGTGATCGAGTTCTGCGACCCCGAGATTGAGGCGTTGCAGGCGAAGATCGCCGAGAAACTGGGTTTTGAACTGCGCGGCCATCGGCTGGAACTGTACGGCGTTCCGAAGAAGCCACGGGAATGAGCGTCGAGGCGCATCCCGACGCATCCGCCTCGACCAACGGCATCGGGCTGATGGTGCTGGCGATGGCGCTGCTGGCGGTGTCGGACATGTTCGTGAAGCTGGCAGGCGGCACCCAGCCGCCGGGGCAGGTGATGTTCCTGCTGTCAGTGGGCGGCACCGCCTTCTTCGTCCTGCTGGCCCGGTTGCAGGGCGCGCGGGTCTGGGACCGGCGGTTCTGGCATCCGTCCGTGGTGCGGCGCAACTTGTTCGAGATCGTCGCCGCCTTCGGGTTGGTGCTGGGCCTGACCTATGCGCCCCTGTCGCTGGTGGCGGCGTTGATGCAGACCACGCCGCTGATCGTGACGATGGGCGCGGCGCTGATCCTCAAGGAACCGGTCGGCCCCCGCCGCTGGGCCGCCGTGCTGGTCGGGCTGGCGGGCATGCTGCTGGTGGTCCGGCCGTGGTCGGCCGACTTCGCGCCGTCGGCGGTGTTCGTGCTGGTGGCCGTGGTCGGGCTGGCGTTCCGCGACCTCTACACCCGGCTTTGCCCTCCCGAGGTGCCGTCCGTAACCCTGTCGACATGGGGCTTTGCCGCGACCATGCCCTTCGGTCTGGTGCTGATGCTTCTGATGCGCGAGACGCCGGTGGTCAGCGGTATCGGGCTGGCCCATGTGGCGGGCGCCATCGTGGTGACGACCACCGGCTACTATGCCGTGACCTCGGCCATGCGCGCGGCACCGGTCGCGGTGGTGGCGCCGTTCCGCTATACCCGGCTGATCTTTACCACCGGGCTGGGGATGCTGGTGTTCGCAGAACGGCCCGACACGCTGACCTATGTCGGCTCGGCGATCATCCTCGCGGCGGGGCTTTACACCTTCCTGCGCGAACGGCAGCTGGCGCGGCGGCGCTAGGGCCTAGCCTTTCGCTGCCGCCTTTTCCTCGGCCTTCGCCGCGTCCCACAAAGCGTCCATCTCGTCCAGCGTCGAGTCCGCCGGGGTCTTGCCGCGTTCCGCCAACAGCGCCTCGATCCGGGCGAAGCGGCGGGTGAACTTGGCATTCGCGGCCCGAAGCGCCGCCTCGGGGTCGACGTCAAGGTGGCGGGCGAGGTTGGCGGCGACGAACAGGAAGTCGCCCATTTCCTCCTCGACCTCGGCCTGCGAAAGCGTATCCCGTGCCTCGGCGAGTTCGTGGGCCTCTTCGGTCAGCTTGTCCAGCACCTGCCCGATATCCGGCCAGTCAAAGCCCACCCGCGCCGCGCGTTTCTGAAGCTTCAGCGCCCGCAGCAGCGCCGGCAGCCCGATGGCCACGTCGTCCAGCACACCCTTGGCGCCCTTGGCGGCCCGCTCGGCGGCTTTCACCGTCTCCCAGTTCACCGTCTGCGCCTCGGGGCTGTCGATCCCGGTCTGGTCGCCGAACACATGCGGGTGACGGGCGACCATCTTGTCCGACATGGTGTCGGCGACCTCGTGGAAGTCGAACAGCCCGCGTTCCGACGCCATCTGCGCGTGAAACACCGATTGGAACAGCAGATCGCCAAGCTCGCCCTTCAACTCGCCCCACGCTTCGCGCTCGATGGCGTCGGCGACCTCGTAGGCTTCCTCGATGGTGTAGGGGGCGATGGTGGCGAAGTCCTGCTCGATGTCCCACGGGCAGCCGGTGTCGGGATCGCGCAGCCTGCGCATGATCTCCAGCAGGCGCGGCAGGCCTCCCTTCGGGTCATGCACAAGCGTATCGCTGTCTTTCGCCATTGTCGGCCCCCCGGATTTCTGGAATCGTCGCCGCCGTTATCCGACAGCCGAGCCGGGAGAGTCCACATGGCCATCGTTAATCGCATCGGCGACTTCGCCGAAGAGATGAAGGAGTGGCGTCAATGGCTGCACCGGCATCCCGAGCTGGAGTTCGCCTGCCACAACACGGCGGCTTTCGTGGTCGAGAAACTGAAGGCCTTCGGCGTCGACGAGATTCACGAGGGCATCGCCACAAGCGGCGTGGTCGCGATCATCGAGGGGCAGGGCGCCACCAATGGCGGAGGCCCGGTGATCGGCCTGCGCGCCGACATGGACGCGCTGCCGATGGCGGAAGAGACGGGGCTGGACTATGCCTCTGAGGTGGCGGGCGCGATGCATGCCTGTGGCCACGATGGCCACACCACGATGCTATTGGGCGCGGCGAAGTATCTGGCCGAGACGCGCAACTTCCGGGGCCGCGTGGCGCTGATGTTCCAGCCGGCCGAGGAACAGGGCGGCGGCGGCGGCGCGATGGTGTCCGAAGGCGTGATGGACCGCTTCGGCATCGGGCAGGTCTACGCCTTGCACTGTGCGCCGCAGTACGAGACGGGCACCTTCCACACCAATCCCGGCGCGCTGATGGCGGCGGTGGACGATTTCATCGTGACGGTGACCGGCAAGGGCGGCCATGCCGCTACCCCGCACGAAGCGGTGGACCCGATCCCGGCGGTCGCTGCGATGGTGCAGGCGGCGCAGGCCATCGTGACCCGCGCGACCAACCCGATGAAGAACCTCGTGATCTCGATCACCCAGATCCACGCCGGCAGCGCTCATAACGTGATCCCCGAGGTCGCGACCTTCGCGGGGACGATCCGCAGTTTCGATCCCGAAGTGCGGTCCGGCACCGTGGCGCGGTTCCGCGAGCAACTGGCAGGGATCGCCGCAGGCTACGGCGTGACGGCGGAACTGGAACTGATCGAGGGCTATCCCCCCACGATCAATACCGCCGAAGAGACCGCCTTTGCCGCCTCGGTCGCAGCCGAGGTCGCGGGCGAAGGCAACGTGGACACCGACGCGCCCGCGGAAATGGGGGCCGAGGATTTCTCGTTCATGCTCGAGGCGCGTCCGGGGTCGTACCTGTTCCTCGGGCAGGGCGACGGCCCGTCGGTGCATCACCCGAAGTTCGATTTCAACGACGAGATCGCGCCCGTGGGCGCCTCGTTCTTCGCGCGCCTCGTCGAGCGCGCCCAGCCGGTGGAGTGACCCATGGGACTTGAAGACGCCAAGACGCACGCCGACCGCGCGGTGACCGCCGAAGGGTTTCGGGGCCATTCGTTCGAGAACACCTTCTCCGGCGCGCCGTCCTTCCTGCGCCGGAAGTACTCCAAGGACCTGACCGGCGTCGATATCGCGGTGACGGGCATTCCCTTCGATCAGGCGGTGACCAACCGCCCCGGCACCCGGCTGGGACCACGGGCGATCCGCGAGGCGAGCGCCCTGCAATCGCCCGACGCGCCTTATGGCTGGGGCTTCGACATCATGGAGGAATTCGCCATCGCCGATTACGGCGACATGCCCTTCGATTATGCCGCGCCCGCGCTGATCCCGCAGGTGATCGAGGCGCACGCGGACAAGATCCTGTCGCAAGGCGCGGCGATGGTGACGCTGGGCGGCGACCACTCGATCTCGCTGCCGATCCTGCGGGCGCATGTGAAGAAGCACGGGCCGCTGGCGCTGGTGCAGTTCGACGCCCATACCGACACTTGGGCCGATGACGAGACCGCGCGCTTCGACCACGGGACCGGCTTCTACAAGGCGGTGAAAGAGGGGCTGATCGACGTCGAGCACTCGGTGCAGATCGGCATCCGGACCGATAACCCCGATACGCTGGGCATCACCGTGATCGACGCGCCCGAGGTGCATCGCGTGGGCCCCGCCGCGGTGGCCGCGCAGGTGCTGGACGTGGTGGGGGACGCGAAGGCGTATCTGAGCTTCGACATCGACTGTCTCGACCCCGCCTTCGCTCCGGGCACCGGCACGCCTGTCTGGGGCGGGCTGTCCAGTGCGCAGGCGGCGGCGATCCTGCGGGGCATCGCGGGGGTGAACCTTGTCGGCGGCGACATCGTGGAAGTCTCGCCGCCCTTCGATCCGGCGGCGATTACGGCGGTGGCCGGGGCGCATGTCGCGACCGAGATCCTCTGTCTGTGGGCGTGGACCCGGCGGGGCTGACGGCGTGGGGCGACGGTTGCCTCGCGCCGCCTTCGGGCTAACCTCGATCGCATGAAAACGATCCTCGCCCTTGTCGTCCTGCTGCTTGCCGCCGCGATGGCCTATGTGCGCCTTGCGCCGACCGACCCCGACGCCTGGCACGTCGACCCGCTGAAGGCCCCGGACCCGGGCGAGGGTGGCGTCCTGCTGCGCCCCGACGACAGCAAGCTTTACCCGCTGCCGCCCGCCTCGCTGCTGGCGGCGGTCGATCAGGTCGCGCGCGAGGAACCCCGCACAACCCGGCTTGCGGGCAGCGTCGAAGACGGGCGGATCACCTACGTGGCGCGCTCGCTGGTCTGGGGTTTCCCGGATTACATCACCGTGGCCGCCGTACCAGAGGGCGAGGGCGCGCGGCTGGCGGTCTATTCCCGCCTGCGTTTCGGACGCGGCGACATGGGGGTGAACCGCAAGCGGCTAGACCGGTGGCTGCATCGTCTTGATGCGGTCGTAGAGTGACACGCCGGGACAGCCGTCCTGTATCCGCCGCCATGTCGGGTTGTTCAGCGACATATCGCACCGCGCCATCCAGGTGTCGCAGCCTGCGGTGATGCAGATCACATCGCCCAGTTCCTTCCGTCCGCCCGTCGCATCGGTGCAGTAATATTCCACCCCCGGCAACGGCTGGTAGCCGCTGAAGGCCTCTTGCGCCATGGCAAGTCCCGGCGCCAGCAGTAGGAAGGCGAACACGCGAAACATGACGTTAGGGTAACCCATTCACGACCGTCTGGCGAGATGCGGCGTATCTTGACGCGCACGCGGCTTTCGGCGACATGCCTGCCATGGTTCCTATGGAAAAACTGGCCCAGATCCGGGAGCGTTTCGAGTATGTCGAGGCGCGTATGTCCGCGGGCTCTGGCGACATCGCAGCGCTGGGGCGCGAATATGCCGAACTGAAGCCGGTGGTCGAGCAGATCGCCGACTATCGCCAGCTTCTCGATGATATCGCCGAAGCCGAGGCGATGCTGGACGACCCCGAGATGAAAGCGCTGGCCGAGGAGGAACTGCCGGACCTGAAGGCGCGGCTGCCCGAGGCCGAGCAGGCGCTGCGGGTGGCGCTTTTGCCGAAGGACAGCGCCGACGAGCGGCCCGCGATCCTTGAGATCCGGCCGGGTACCGGCGGCGAAGAGGCGGCGCTGTTCGCGGGCGACCTGCTGCGGATGTACCAGCGCTATGCCGAGGACAAGGGCTGGCGGTTCGAGATCATCGAACTGCAAGAGACCGAGCTTGGCGGCATCAAGGAACTGGTCGCCAACATTCAGGGGCAGGGCGTGTTTGCCCGGCTCAAGTACGAAAGCGGCGTCCACCGGGTGCAGCGCGTGCCCGCCACGGAATCGGGCGGGCGCATCCATACCTCGGCGGCCACCGTCGCGGTGCTGCCAGAGGCGCAGGACGTGGATATCCGGATCGACCCCAACGACCTGCGGATCGACACCATGCGGTCGTCAGGCGCGGGCGGGCAGCACGTGAACACCACCGACTCGGCGGTGCGGATCACCCACATTCCGACCGGGATCGTCGTGACGTCCTCGGAAAAGTCGCAGCACCGCAACCGCGAGATCGCGATGAACGTGCTGCGGGCGCGGCTGTACGACGCCGAACGGCAGCGGATCGACAGCGAACGCGCCAGCGACCGGAAAAGCCAGGTGGGGTCCGGCGACCGCTCGGAACGCATCCGCACCTACAACTTCCCGCAGGGCCGGATGACCGACCACCGGATCGGGCTGACGCTGTACAAGCTGGATCAGGTGATGCAGGGCGATCTGGACGAGATCGTAGATGCGCTGATTTCCGACGATCAGGCGGCGAAGCTGGCCGAGATGGAGGCGTGAGCCCCACCGCGCGCGACGCTCTGGCCGAGGGGATCGCACATCTGCGCGACGCCGGGATCGACACGCCCGAACGCGATGCGCGGGCGTTGCTGGCAGGCGCCATGGGCATCCCGCGCGACCGGCTGTCGCTGGAGCTTGGGCAGCCCCTTTCGGAAAGCCAGAAAGACATTTACGGACAGATGCTTGCCCAGCGTTCTTCGCGCAAGCCCGTGGCCAAGATCCTTGGCCGCAGGCTGTTTTGGGATCGCTGGTTCGAAGTGACCGCCGACACGCTTGATCCACGCCCCGAAACCGAAAGCCTGATCGCGCTGGCGTTGGAAAAGCCCTTCGTCAATCTGCTGGATCTTGGCACCGGCACCGGCTGCATCGCGGTGACGCTGCTGGCGGAACGGCCCGGCGCGCGCGGGGTTGCGACCGATGTGTCAAAGGCGGCGCTGGCGGTGGCGGGCCGCAACGCGGCGGCGCATGGCGTCGCGGATCGCCTGAGCCTGCAGGTCAGCGACTGGTTCGCCGATGTGACCGGGACCTTCGACCTGATCGTGTCAAACCCGCCCTACATCGCCTTGGACGAAATGCCGAATCTTGCCCCCGAGGTGCGCGATCACGACCCGGAAGGCGCGCTGACCGACCACGGCGACGGGCTGTCCGCCTACCGCACCATCGCAGCCGCCGCGGCCCGCTTTTTAAGGCCCGGCGGGCGTCTTCTGGTCGAGATCGGCGCCACGCAGGGCGAGCCGGTGCGGGAAATATTCACCGCCGCCGGCCTTGACGCAGTCGCCATCGGGACCGATCTTGATAGCAGGCACCGCGTCGTCTCGGCACTAATGAAGGGTCAGAGCGACACATAGGTGCAGAATCCGGCTCGGATTTACCGGATATTGCGACTTTTGGCTTGTCATATGCAGAATCCCGTGCTTACTCGGGGACCAAGCGGGCGGTGGGACGCCGTTAAGGCTCCCCCTCGCCGACAAGCCTAAAAATCGTCAGGCCCTTGGGATAGACCCACCGCGAATAGGCGCGGCGCGGCCAGGCAGAGCCAGAACAATCAGGCTGGAAATAGAGACAGTATGAGATCGTCCAAGTCACGTTCGCGCAACAAGCAGCGCAACAGGTCCGTTGGCAACATCGTCAACCGGGTGTTCGACAGCTCGGGGCCCGAGGGCAAGGTGCGCGGCACGCCGCAGCAGATCATCGACAAGTACAATCAGCTCGCCCGCGATGCGCAGCTTTCCGGTGACCGCGTGGCCACCGAGAACTTTCAGCAGCACGCCGAGCACTACACCCGCATGCTGGCCGAGGCGCAGCGCGAGCAGGACCAGAAACGCGAGCAGCAGGACCAGCAGCAGCGCGACCGCCAGCAGAACAACGGTGGCGGCAACAACAACAACCACAACAACCGCAATGACCAGCAGCCGCAGGGCGACGACAATGCTCAGGGCGGCGGTGGCGGGCAGACGGGCGGTCAGGCAGGCGGGCGCGATCAGCAGCCGCAGGCCGAACAACCGCAGCAGCAAAAGCCCTCGCGCGGGCGTTCGCGTCCGAAACCGGCCGAGGCCGAGGTGGCGCAGTCCGGTGGCGACAATGGCGATGTGATCGACTTCGGCAACGACGGCGACAGCGGCCTTGTCGAGACGCCGGAAAGCAAGCCGGAGCCGAAGCCCGCGCGCAAGCCGCGTGCCCGCAAGCCGAAGCTGACCGAAGAGACCGGCGACAGCGGCAATAACGGCGAAGAGCCCGCATCCGACGCGACCGCGGCCGAGTAAGGCCGCGCGTCAGTCGATGTCCGGTGCGATGTCGCGCCACCCGTGCAACAGGCGCTTCTCCGGCCAGGTGAAGCGATAGGCATTGCCTCCCGCGCCGCCGGGCTGATCCTCGGCGCGGTCGATGGCGACCCCCTTCAGATGACACAGCAACAGCGCGCCGACGCCGCCATGGGCGACGATCAGCGGGCGCCTGGCGTCCGTGGCGCAGACACGCGCCAGCGCCGCCACGATGCGGGACTGCGCCGCGCGGGCGGTTTCCCAGCCGCGATAGCCTTCATCGGGGTGGGCAAAGAAGGCGTCGGCGGCGCGCTCGAACTGCTCTTTCGGCATGAAGCCTGTGGCCGAGCGGTCGTTCTCGCCCAGCTCCGGGTCCATCTGCACGGGCAGGTTCAGCGCCCCCGCGTAGATATTCGCCGCCTCGATGGCTTTCCGCTCGGTGCTGCACCAGATCGCATCGGGCCCGGTATCCAGCGTCTTTGCGTGCCGCCCATGCCGCGCGGCGCCACGGTCGGTCAGGCCCCAATCCGGCACGGGCACATCGGGGTCGATGCGGACATCGGCGTGGGTGACGAACAGGACCTCGATCACGTCCCGGCCACGGCGCGGGCGAGGGCGCAGAACCGTTCCAGATTAACCTGCTCGGCGCGTTCGGTGGGTTCGATCCCGGCGGCCAGCAGACGGTCCTCGATATCCGGCGCCAGCCCCTTCAGCGAGGCGCGCAGCATCTTGCGGCGCTGATTGAAGGCGGCTGCGGTGACTTTCTGAAGCACATCCGCGTCGGCATCGAACTTCGGCTCGGGCAGGGCGGTCAGATGCACCACGGCAGACCGGATCTTGGGCGGTGGGGTGAACGCTTCGGGCGGCAGTTCCATCGCGATCCGCGTCTCACAGCGCCACTGTGCCAGCACCGCAAGGCGGCCATAGGCCTTGGAGCCGGGCTGCGCCACGATGCGCTGCGCGACTTCCTTCTGGAACATCAGCGTCAGGCTTTGCCAGTACGGCGGCCATTCGGTCGGCGTCAGCCAGCGCACCAGAAGCTCGGTGCCGACGTTGTAGGGCAGGTTGGCCGCCACCCGGATCGGCGGCGTCAGATGCGCCAGCGGGTCGACCTTCAGCGCGTCACCCTCGATGACTTGCAACCGGCCCGGATAGGCCTCGGCGATCTCTGCCAGCGCAGGCAGGCAGCGCGCGTCCTTTTCCACCGCCAGCACCCGCCGCGCGCCGGACGCAAGCAGCCCGCGCGTCAGCCCGCCGGGGCCGGGGCCGATCTCCAGCACGTCGCATTCGCTCAGGTCGCCTGCGGCGCGGGCGATCTTGGCGGTCAGGTTCAGATCCAGCAGAAAGTTCTGCCCCAGCGACTTCTTCGCGCGCAGGTCATGCGTCGCGATCACCTCGCGCAGGGGCGGCAGGCTGTCGATCGCGCTCATGCCGCGACCTTTCGCGCCGCCGCCATCCGATGCGCAAGCCGCAGCGCCTCGATCAGGCTGGTGGGGTTCGCGATGCCCTGACCCGCGATGTCGAAAGCGGTGCCGTGGTCGGGCGAGGTTCGGATGAATGGCAGACCAAGCGTGACGTTCACGCCCCGGTCGAAGTCCAGCGTCTTGATCGGTATCAGCGCCTGATCGTGATACATGGCAACGCAGGCGTCATAGCGGGCGCGGGCGGCTGCGTGAAACAGCGTATCGGCGGGGTGTGGACCGGTGAGGGCCATGCCCTCGGCCTTCAGCTCCTCGATCACCGGGGCGATCAGCGCGGCATCCTCGAAACCCATGGCGCCGCCTTCGCCCGCGTGGGGGTTCAGACCGGCCACGGCGATCCGGGGCGCGTCAAAGCCGAAGTCGCGCCGCATCCCGGCGTGGGTGATCCGCAGTGTGTCTTCCAGCAGGTCCGCCGTCAGCGCCTTCGGCACGTCGGCAATCGCGATGTGGATCGTCGTCGGCACGACGCGCAGCTGGTCCGAGGCTAGCATCATCACCACGCGCTTCACCCCCGCCAGCGCGGCGAGATACTCGGTATGGCCGGGATAGGCGAAACCCGCGCCGTCGATCAGCGCCTTCTTGTGGATCGGGCAGGTGCAGACCGCCGCCGCCGCGCCGGATCGTGCAAGGTCGACCGCGCGGGCGATCACGTCGATCACGCCCTGCGCGTGGGCCGGGTTCGCGGTGCCGGGCGTGACGGGACCGTCGAAGGCATGCGGCAGCACCGGCATCGCCTTGGCGAAGACGCCGCCCGCCTCGGACGGGTCCGCGATCACGGCCGTCAAAGCGCCGGCGGGCAGGTGAGACGGGTCGCCGATCCAGAAGAACGGTTCATCCCCCGTGCGCAGCGCCTGCCACGCGGCCACCGCGATCTCGGGACCGATCCCCGCCGGTTCGCCCACCGTCAGGGCGACAGGCGTCGTCATTGCTCGACGATGTAAGCGTCGGCGCGCAGCTCGGAGAGGTAGCCGTCAGCGTAAGAGGCAAGCCGCTGGTTGATCAGCTGCTGGCGGATCTGTTCGCGGTCGGCGTCTTCCGCAAGAGCGGTCGTGCGGCCGCACAGCATCAGGAACACCAGCGCCTGACCGTCCGAAGTGGTCAGCGCGGTCGAGACCTCGCCCGTGTCCAGCTTGGCCAGTTCGATGGCCACGTCACCGGCGATCTGCTCGACCGGGAGGGTGTCCCGCAGCAGGCGCTCGGGCGGCTGGCCCTTGGCGATGCCGTACAGGTCGTCGCAGGTGTCTACTTCGCTTTCGATCCGTGCGGCTTCGGCCAGCGCCTTCTCGGTGCGGCCGCCGGGGATGAAATAGCGGGCGAACTCGATGGCCACCGGGTTCTCGGCGGGGGCGCCTGTTTCCTCGATGGCGCGCAGCTGGAACAGCGCGATGGCATTCGGCACCGGGATCGGCGCGGTAACCTCGCCGGGCGCAAGCCCGAGGATCTGCGACCGCAGCGCGGGCGGAAGCTGCGACAGCGGCATCCAGTCCTGACGCCCGCCGACATCGCGCGAGGGCGCGGCGGAATACTGGCGCGCGGCATTGGCGAAGCCGCCGATGGTGGTGATCTGCGCGATCTCCGAAGCGCGGCGCATCGCGGTGGCCTCGGCCTCGGGGGTGTTCGCGGGCAGGAAGATCTCGGACAGCAGGACGCGCACGCCCGAAGTGCCGGGGCCGGCCATGGCCATGGCGCGGTCGATCTCGGCCTCGGTCACCTGCGCCTGCGGGCCGAACTGCGACCGGACGACGCCGCGCCAGATCACACCGGCCCGCACGAAGTCGTAAACGGTCTCGCGGTCGACGCCGGCCTGCGCCATCGCGTTCAGGAACTGCTCGGCCGACATATTGGCGCGGCCCGCGAATTCCTCGATGCCCGCCTGAAGCTGTTCCTCGCTGGCGGTGACGCCCAGCCGAACCGCGGCGTCCAGTTGCAGCCGCTCGTTGATCAGCGTCTCGTAGGCCTGCTCTGCCGGGTCGCCCGGCGCGCGCAGGATTTCGAAGAAGCGGGTGCGCTGGTTCAGTTCGTAGACGGTGACGACACGGTCGTTCACTTTCACGATCGGCGCGAAAAGGTTCTGCGCCAGCGCGGCGGGTGCGGTCAGCACGCTCAGCAGGCTGGCGGCCGCGATCAGTGTCACGGTCAGGAGGCGGGGCATCGGCATGGTCGGTCTTCCGTCTGCTCTGTCTTTCAGGGGGCCTTCCGCGCGGGACATGCCGCGCTAGCCCTTCACTTCGGCACAGCTGCGGGCGTAGGGGCGCCCGTCCCGGCCAAAGCCGGCAAGCGCCACGGTCAGCCCCACATCCGTCGCGGGCTCCACATTAGTCGAGGACGTGAACTTACGCGAGAGGGAAAGCGCCACCGAGACGCACTCGTTCCGGTACGCAAGCCCCACGTTGGCCTTCGCGGCGCTGTTGGACACGAAGTCGTAGGTATAGCCGAGGTTGCCGGTCCAGTGCCGGTCGAACTCGTACCCCAGCGCCATCGTCCATTCCGAGACGTCGTCTGTCCGGCCCTCGGCGGCGGCGGCCTCGACCCAGATATACGAGGTCGAGGCGGTCACCTTGCGCCCGAACCACGTCAACCGCGATTCCGACTTGGTGAAATCCAGCGTGTCGTCGAACAGGGACCGGTTGGTCAGGCTCAGCCGGTCCGATACCTCGATCCGGGTGGCGACCAGCCAGTCGGACGTCGCGCCTTCAAGCCCCGAAGCGCCGCCGAACACGCCGGGATCCTCGGTCCGGTACACGCGGCCCATCGACAGGGCGTATTCCCGGCCGGAGGGCGTGAAATGGGTCCATGCAAAGCCGATAGTGGCCCGCAGCCCGGTCTCGCGGGCGTCCTTGCCGGGGAAGCGGCTTAGCGCCAGCAGGTTGCCCTCGTCGAATTCCACCAGCGAGCTGTCCTCGACCGGCACGGTGTCGCCGTAGCTTTCGGACCATGCAAGCTGCACGACCGGCTGGATGATGTCGCGCCCGCCGTTCGCGGCGGTCCGGCCCATCGGCCAGCGCAGTTCGGCGGCGGCGGCGGGGGTGATGCGGTACAGGCGGTTCTCGAAGCCCGCGTCCTGTCCGACGATGTAGAAATCGCCCGCCACCGCCAGATCCGTCCGCGCGATCATGCCGTTGCGCAGGGTCCAGTCGCGGAACCAGCCCACTTCGACCGTGCTGCGCAGAACGTCGCGCGACAGGCATTCCGCAGCCGTCAGCCCGGCGTCGGTGCAGGCCTGTTCGAGATCGGCGGACACCGCGTCCGCCTCGCGCTCGTAGCCCTGCACGTCGAAGCCCAGCGTCGCCTGACCGCCGAAAAGGCGCGGCAGGCGGCGAATGTAGGTGCCGCGGATCAGATTGGTGGCCAGCGTATCCTCGATCGGAACCTCGCTGTCGCGCAAGGTGCGCAGGGTCTCGATGCTGGCCGCGATGTATTCGTCGCGGCGGGTCCGCGAAATCTCGACCCCGTTCGACAGGCGGTCGGCGTCGGAATAGTCGTAGGTTTCGAGATAGCCGTTGTCCGACACCAGTTCGATATCGAAGCGCAGCTTGAAATCGCCCGGCAGGTTCGCGCGTCCGCGCCCGAACAGGTAGGCGCGGGTCTCGTCCGGCAGGATGCTGTCACGCGACACCGCGCCGTTCAGCACGATGTCGCCCCACGTGAAGGCGCGGCGGAAACGGGCCTCCAGCGTGTTGGTCTCTTCCGAGATGAAGGGCGCCAGCGTCAGGTCGGTGTGATCGCCCATCGTGATGAAATACGGAACCCGGATGCCGAACCCCAGTTGCGAGTTCTGCCGCAGCGTGGGGATCAGAAAGCCGGTGGCCCGGCGCAGCGACGGGTCGGGCAGCCGCATCCGCGGCAGCCACAGGACGGGGATGCCCGCGACCTCGAAGATGGCGTTGTCGAAATACAGCTGCCGCTCTTCCTGATCGTGGACCACGCGCTCGGCCCGGATTTGCCACAGCGGCGTGGGGTTCGATGCGCAGACCTGACAGGACGAGGCGACGGCCTTGTAAAGCTGGGTATAGCGGCCCTCGACCCGCTCCAGCTCGGCCGCGGCCACCTGCATCTGTTCCTCCAGCACCACCCGCGCGCCGCGCATGATGCCGTCTTTCAGATCGCCCGAAAGCTCTGCGAAGGTGGCGGTCACGATCTGGCCGGAGGACTCGATCAGCGTGATCGGCCCGAATATCTGCAATTCGTCCGCGGCCTCGTCATAGACCAGCCGCTCGGCCAGCAGGCGCTGGCCTTCGTAGAAGATCTCGACATTGCCCGAGGCCTGCACCGTGTCGGCGCCGTCGAACGAGACATTGTCGGCGATCAGCGTCGCCATTTGCGCCTGCGCCGACTGCAACGGCTGGACAAGGAACCAGCCCGCCAGCAGGGCAACGGTCAGGGGACGGAACACGCGGCGCATCATCCGTCCTCCAGGTTCAGCAGGATGCCCATCGACAGGATCACCGCCGCCACCGGCACCGTCCACGCGGCAAGGCCCACGGGAAGCTGGCCGCTGTTGCCGAGGATCTGCGCGAAGTTGCGCAGGAAATAGATCGCGAACCCCAGCCCGATCGACAGCAGGACCATCAGCCCGGTGCGGCCAAAACGCGTATGGCGCATGGTGAAGCCCGCCGCGACCAGCACCATCGCCGCCAGCATGACCGGAAGCGCCAGTTCCATCTGCAGCCAGACCCGGTGGCTGCGGGCCGAGAAGCCGGCGCGTTCAAGCTGCTCGATATAGCCCGGCAGTTCCCAGATCGGCACGCTGGCCGGGGTGCCGAAGCTGTCCTGGATCTGCTCCGAGGTCAGATCGGACGGGATCGTCATCGTCTCTTCGACCATCGCGTCCCGCTCGGGGTTGTCGCTGTCGGATAGGTCCCAGACCTTCGCCTGCGTCACGTTCCATTCGCCCGGTGTCAGACCTGCGCTTTCCGCCTCGATCCGGCGGCGGGGCAGGCCGTCGCGGTCGAAGGCAAGGAAGGTCACGCCGAACAGCACCGTGCCCTCGAGATTGGCGCGGTCGGCGTGGATCACCGTCTGCCCCTCGGGGCCGCCCTGCCGCAGCCACAGCCCTTCCTGGCTGACCGACAGAACCGACGCGTCGTTGCCCGACAGCCGGCCTGCAAGGATCTCGTAATGCTTCTGCGTCGAGGCGACGATGGGATTGAACACGGCGACCGAGAAGGCGCCGATCAGCAGGGCCACCGTCACCGGCGCCAGCAGGCTGCGGATCGCCGACCGGCCAGAGGCACGGGTGATGACCATCTCGGAACTGCGCGCCAGCGACAGAAACAGCGTCAGCGTCGCAAGGATCACGATCAGCGGCAGGATGGTATAAAGCCCGGCGGGCATGTTCAGAAGCGTCAGCTTCACGATGGGCACGAAGCCGACGGTGCCCGCCTCGAACTGGCGCACCTGCTCGACCATGTCGATCAGGAAATACAGACCCACGAACACGCCCAGAACCATCAGGAACGACCACAGGAACCGGCGCGCGATATAGAAATGCAGGATCATGCCGCCACCCCGGCGGCGTCCGCCGTCCGGTCGCGGCGCACGAACAGGCCGGGCCGCGCGCTGATCCACAACAAAGCCATCGTCAGGGCGAAGCCGATCAGCGCCGCGCCATAGGTCAGCGGCCACAACGAGGGGTCGCCCCGCGCCATGTCGGCGAAGGTGTTGTCGATGATCTTGACCACCACGATGGCGATCACCGCGCCAAGGATCTGCCGCCAGCGCCCGAACCTCGAAAAGTTGCCCACCAGCATCGCCGCAAAGCCCACCAGCGCCGCCGCCACCGCCAGCAGCGCCTGCGAGATCCGGCCGTGGCCCTCGTAGATCATCTGGCCCGCGGTGCGCCGGGTCTCGGCCTCAAGCGCCGGAGTCGGGTTCAAAAGTTCCAGCGTGCTCAGTTCCTTGATCCCGCGCTCGCCCGGCGTCAGCGCGCCGATGAAGCTTGAGATGTCATAGGACAGGTCCGAGAAACTGGTGGTCGCCAGCCGCCCGCTTTCGACGTTCAGCGCCTGCGCCATGCCGTCGAACATCACCAGCTTCGGCCCGGTGTCCGAGCGCAAGAGCAGCGCGCGGCTGGCGGTGTAGGTCACATGCTCGCGCCCGCCGCTGCGGTCGGACAGGAAGACATCGCGCAACTCGCCGTCGACGGTGATCTCGCGGATGTAAAAGGTGATGCCGTCGGTCGGGTGCAGGAACTGCCCCTCGCTGAGAAGGCGCGCGGTGATGTTCTCGGAAATCTCGGCCTGCCGCTGTTCCAGCCGGGTGATCGAAAGCGGCACCAGCAGATGCGTCAGCACCGACAGCAGCACGCCCACGATCAGCCCATAGGCAAGAACCGGCCGCATCATGCGGTAGGGCGAGAAGCCCGTGGCCTGAACCACCACCAGCTCGCTTTCCGACGACAGCCGGTTCGCGACATAGACCGATGCGGCGAAGACGGCGATGGGCAGCACGATGCGGATCACGTTCGGCAGCGACAGGGCTGTGAACTCGAAGAACACGCTGGCGGACTGGCCGTTGGCGATAAGCTGATCGAACAGCACGACCGCGCGATTCACCCAGTAAACCAGCACCAGCACGAGTGCGAAGAAGCCGAACAGCATCAAAAGCTGCGACAGGATATATCTGTCAAATCTCGCCAAACTTTCCGACCGCCGACTGCCCTTGAGGGGTTTTTCCAGCCACCTTAATGCAGTTGCCGGGGCGGGAAAACTGATAACTGGCAAATGCCGGGTGCGGGGGATAGGTAAGGTGTAACCCTACCAGGAGACGCATGTATGACCGCCCCCATTTCCCTTGATGTCACCGCCCTCGACCTTGACGCGCTTGCCGGTTTCGAAGGCCGTGTCGTGCTGTTCTGCGAGCCCGACGGCAAGCTGTCGCAGCCCGCGCGCCGGGTGAACCGGCTGACGAAAGGCGCGCTGGAGCGGTTTCTGGGGTCGAAGGCGTTCGAGAGCCTGAAGGAAGGCGATGCGGCCGACCTTGCGTTCCCGGTGGGGATGGCCGCCGACGCGGTGCAGGTGGTGAAGCTGTCGCGCCGCGCCGACGCGTCGGAGGCGCGCAAGGCCGGCGCTGCGGTAGGCCGCACCAAGGGCCACAAGCCCCTGCTGCTGGTCGCGGGCAACCTGAAGTCGGTCGAGGACGTCATGCTGGGCGTCGCCCTGCGCGTCTATGACTTCACCGACCACCTGACCAAGGACAAGGACGCCGAAGGCGGCGTGACGGTAATGGTCTCGAAACCCGAGGAGGTCTCGGCCGAGGGCGTGCTGGCGCTGGCCGAAGGCGTGTTCTTCACCCGTGACCTTGTGAACGAGCCGTCGAACATCCTGACCACCACCGAATTCGCCGCACGGCTGGAAGGGCTGAAGGATCTCGGGGTCGAGGTCGAGGTGCTGGAAGAGGACGAACTCGAGAAGCTCGGGATGCGCACGCTGCTGGCCGTCGGGCAGGGCAGCGAAAGCCCGTCGAAGGTCGTGGTCATGCAGTGGAAGGGCGGCGCCGACGAGGCGCCCTTCGCGCTGGTCGGCAAGGGCGTGGTGTTCGACACCGGCGGCATCAGCCTGAAGCCCGCCGGCGGCATGGAAGACATGACGATGGACATGGGCGGCGCGGGCGTCGTGTCGGGCGTGATGAAGACGCTGGCGCTGCGCAAGGCCAAGGCCAATGTCGTGGGGCTTGTTGGCCTTGTCGAGAACATGCCGGACGGCAAGGCGCAGCGTCCGGGTGACGTGGTGAAATCCATGAAGGGCGACACGGTCGAAGTGATCAACACCGACGCCGAGGGCCGGCTCGTTCTGTGCGACGTGCTCTGGTACACGCAGGAACGCTTCAAGCCTACGGGCATGATCAACCTCGCCACCCTGACCGGCGCGATCATCATCGGGCTGGGTCACGAGATGGCGGGCGTTTTCTCGAACGACGACGGCATCGCCGACGCGTTCCTGAAGGCCGCGAAGGCCGAGGGCGAGGGCGCGTGGCGGATGCCGCTGGCCCCGGCCTACGACAAGCAGCTGAAGTCGCGCGTCGCGGACATGAAGAACGTCGGCGGCCGTCCCGCGGGCTCGATCACCGCGGCGCAGTTCCTGCAGCGCTTCGTGAAAGAGGACGTGCCGTGGATCCACCTCGACATCGCCGGTGTGGCAAGCGTCGCGGCGGGAACCGAGTTTGCCCCCAAGGGTGCGACCGGCTGGGGCGTTCTGGCGCTGAACCGGTTGATCGCCGACGGCTACGAAAAGTGAGCTTTGCCGCGTAACGCACTGACAGGAAAGCCGGATGGGCGCCGCCTATTTCTACCACCTGACCCGCGCGCCGCTCGAGGCGACGCTTCCGACGCTCTTGGATCGCGCGCGGCAGGCGGGCTGGCGGGTGGCGGTGCGCGGACGGTCGAAGGACCGGATGGTCTGGCTGGACGACAAGCTGTGGCTGGGGGGAGACGAAGGTTTCCTCCCGCATGGGCTGGCGGGCGGTCCGTTCGACAAGGACCAGCCGGTGCTGCTGACGACCGAAGCCGACAGCCCGAATGGGGCGGCCTGCGTGATGGCGGTGGACGGGGCCGAGGTCACGCCGGAAGAGGTCAACACGCTGGAAAGGGTGTGCATCCTGTTTGACGGCAACGACCACACGGCGGTCGAGATCGCCCGGGACCAGTGGCGAAAGCTGACCGGCGCGGGCTGCGCGGCGCAGTACTGGAGCCAGGAAGACGGGGCCTGGGCGAAGAAGGCGGAAAGCGGCGGGTCGAAGTAGCAGGTTCTTCCAGAAGAACCTGTTTTCCATGAATTTCTAGAAATTCATGGTGAACACGATCTTCTAGAAGATCGTAATTCTAGATGCTTAGCAGATGATCTTCACCGGCTTCGGGCAGCAGGCGATCACCAGTTGGTCGCTGCATTCGATCATGTGAAACCCGCGCCGCCGTACCTCAAGCTCCAGCGTCGCCACGCCGATCTCGCGCTCGACATCCGCCAACCGGCGTCGCACCACGCCGCCGCTCATCGCCGCGCGGCTGCGAAAGATCTGGTCCAGCCAGTCCTGTCCGATGGGTTTCTCGACGATCCGGTTCCGCATGGCCGGATCGTCGCAGACATTGGTTAAGCGGGCCTTAACCCGCGCGTCGCCGTCCGCCACGGCGACCGCCCCGGCCGCCGCCCGCCGACATCGCGGCTTTCGAGGCGTCGACGAAGCTTTCGCCGCCGTCGACCGCGTCCAGCACGCGGGAGAACTTGATCCATTCGCCGCCGTTCGGGTCGTTGTTCATCAGGAAGTTGGCGGCGCGGATCGCCTCCATCTCGACCGACCGCACCGGGTTCATGATCGCCGAGGTCATGCCCGCGCAGATCGCCATCGGCAGGAAGGCCGCGTTGATCCCGTGGCGATGCGGCAGGCCGAACGAGATGTTCGACGCGCCGCAGGTCGTGTTCACGCCCAACTCGTCGCGCAGGCGGCGGACGAGGGTGAAGACCTGCTGCCCGGCGGACGCCATCGCGCCCACCGGCATCACCAGCGGGTCCACCACGATGTCATGCGCGGGAATGCCGAAGTCGGCGGCGCGTTCGACGATCTTCTTGGCCACCGCGAAGCGCACGTCGGGATCTTCCGAAATGCCGGTGTCGTCGTTCGAGATCGCCACCACCGGCACATTGTATTTCTTGACCAGCGGCAGGACCAGTTCCAGACGTTCTTCCTCGCCCGTCACCGAGTTCAGCAGCGGACGCCCTTCGGCCATCGCCAGCCCGTTCTCCAGCGCGCCCGGCACCGACGAGTCGATGCAAAGCGGCACGTCGACTGTCGCCTGCACCTTCTCGATCAGCTGCTTCATCAGCATCGGCTCGACAAAGTTGTTGTCGGCGTAGCGCGGGTCCTCGGCCATCTTGTTGGTGAAGACCGCGCCAGAGTTCACGTCCAGGACCATTGCGCCGCAGGCCACCTGTTCCAGCGCATCCTTCTCGACGGTCGAAAAATCGCCCATCTCAAGCTCTGCCGCCAGCTTCTTGCGCCCGGTGGGGTTGATGCGCTCGCCGATGACGCAGAAGGGCTCGTCAAAACCGATGGTGACGGTCTTGGTCTTCGACTCGACGGTTGTGCGGGTCATGAGAGGGCTCCTGTGGAAAGGCCGAGCAGCGGCTCGAGCGCGGGGTCTTCGTAATTGCGGATGACGTGATGTGCGCCGTGGTGGCGCAACTCTTCGTCGGACAGGGTGGTGGACAGGCCGATCACCGTCGCGCCCGAAGCGCGGGCGGCCCGCAGGCCCGAGGGGCTGTCCTCGAAGGCCAGCGCCCGGGCCGGGTCGGCGCCGATGCCAGCGGCGGCGGACAGATAGACGTCGGGCGCGGGTTTGACGTTGTCGACATCGTCGGCGCTGACCACGGTGCCGAAACGATGGCGCAGGCCGATGGCGTTCAGCATCGCCTCGGCGTTGTCACGCGGCGCGTTGGTCGCGACGGCGACCGGAACGCCAGCGGTGGCGGCGCGATCCAGCAGCCGCACCAGCCCCGGCATCGGGTCGACCGTCACGCCGGCAAGGCTTTCACGAAACCGGCGCTCTTTCTCCACGTCCATGCGGTGCGGATCCTCGGACGGCAGAAGTTCCGAGAAGACCTGGCTGTTGTGACGCCCGTGGATATGTGTGCGGTAGAAGGCCTCGTCGGCCTCAAGCCCGTACTCGGCGAGCAATTCGATGAACACCGCGCAATGCAATGGGTCGCTGTCCAGCAGCGTGCCGTCGAGGTCGAACAGGAAGGCCGATGGCATCAGTGCGCCACCTGCACCGCTCCTGCGGTTCCGGCGCGGCTGTTGGCGTATTCGGCGCAGGTCTTGATGCCGCCCAGCGGGAAGAAATGCACCTGCTCGATGCCGAAGCCGGGGTTCGCGGCCTTTTGCGCGGCGAGACCGGCCAGCACGTCGTCGGGCTCGTAGGGCAGCACCAGCTTGGTCACGTCCATCGCGCGCTTTTGCAGCACCTTCAACGAAGGGCCGACGCCGCAGGCGATGGCGAACTTGATCAGCGTTTGCAGCTTCGCTGGACCGGCGATGCCGATGTGGACGGGCAGGGCGATGCCCTCGGCCTGCAGGCGGTTCGCCCAGGCGATGATCGGGTCCGCCTCGAAGGCGAATTGCGTGGCGATGGCCATCCGGGCGTCGGTGCGTTCCGAGAACGCCTGCTTCCAGCGCAGCGCGTCGGCGACGTTGCGGTCGGACCCGTCCGGGTCGATGTCCTTGTTGCCCTCGGGGTGGCCCGCGACATGCAGGCGCTTGAAGCACGCCTTGTCGAACAGCCCGGTCTCCAGCAGCTGCATGGACGAGTGGAACTCGCCATGCGGCTCGGACACGCCGCCCGCCAGCATCAGCGCCTGATCGACACCGGCCTCGCCCTGATACCGGGCGATCCAGTCGGCAAGCGTCGCCTTGTCCTTGATGATCCGGGCCGGGAAGTGCGGCATCACCGGATAGCCGTCTTCGGCAAGACGCTTCGCGGTGGCGACCATCTCTTCGATCGGAGTGCCCTCGATATGGGCGATATAGACGCGGGTGCCCTCGGGCAGCAGCGCCTTGAAATCCTCGACCTTGGCGGCGGTGCGGGGCATGACCTCGATCGAATAGCCCTGCAGGAACGCACGAACCTCCGGGCCGCCGGTCCGGGGTTCGGTGTCTTTCCTGCGGAATTTGAGCAATGCCATCACGGCCCTCCCTAAGTCTCTCGGGCTCATGCCCATCCGTCGTTCTCGATCAGGGCCTTCAGCCGGCCGCTGTCGTACTCGGCATCAAGGCGCGCGGCTTCCGCCGTCGCGGCCTCGTCGTCGGGCGCATCCACCTCGTAAGGCTCTCCCTTGCGCCACTCTGCCAGATAGGCGTCCGTGTCCCGAGCACCAACTTTCATCGCTGCCCGGTCGATCGCCTGTTCGAAGCGTTCGGGCAACGGGGCCTTGGCGCCGCGGCGTCCCTTGCCGACGATCACCTGCGCGGGGATGTCCCGCCAGTAGACGATTGTGACACGGGCCATGCGCGATTCCTTCAGCCTGATTTGGTTCTACGCGCGAGCCTGCCCTGATTTGCGGCGGATTTCGACACTCGATGCGCGTGATGCGACGGATGCCCTGGTGCCTATCCCCTTGGCACCGGACCCGAATGCGCGGGTTGCCGAATAATTCCTCATGACAAACATGTGTGCCGGCGGCTGCTTTTCCTTGCTACTCGCATGCGCGCCCCATACTCTTGATCTCAACCAGAGTTGGAGGGCGGTATCATGGCGCCCAAGCGTCCTGCCGGTGGTGGGGGCGCGCTCCCGGGGCCCGTCCCGGTCGAGCCACCCGCACCGGCACGTCCGGATCCGGCGGAACTGTATGCTGCGCTGGATCTTGGGACGAACAGTTGCAGAATGCTGATTGCCCAACCCAAGGGCAGCCAGTTTCACGTGGTCGACAGCTTTTCCAAGTCGGTGCAGCTTGGCGCCGGGTTGGAACGGTCGGGCCGCCTGTCGCGCGCCTCGATGGCGCGGACCGTGCAGGCGTTGAAGATCTGCAAGCGCAAGCTGGTAAAACACGACGTCCGCCGCATGCGGCTGGTCGCGACAGAGGCGTGCCGCCGGGCGACCAACGCGGGCGAGTTCATGTCCTACATCCGGAACGAAACCGGGCTGGCGCTGGAAATCATCGAACCCGAGGAAGAAGCGCGGCTTGCCGTGGTCAGCTGTGCGCCGCTGGTGTCCACCAAGACCGAACAACTGCTGGTGGTCGATATCGGCGGCGGCTCGACCGAGCTTGTGTGGATCGACATGACGCAGGTGCCGCGCCTCGACAGGCCGCGTGCGATCATGCGGCTGCACAGCGGCTTCAAGCCGACGGAAAGCCCGTTCGCCCATGCGAAGGTGGTCGACTGGATCTCGGTCCCGTTGGGGGTGGCGACGCTGCGGGACCAGTTTCACGACGTCGACGACGACGCGGCGCGATACGCGCTGATGAGCTGGTTCTTCGAGGAAAAGCTGATCGACTTTTCGCCCTACGAGCAGATCCAGCAGAAGGAAGGCTTCCAGATCATCGGCACCTCGGGCACCGTGACCACGGTTGCGGCCAGCCATCTGGGCCTGAAGCGGTATGACCGCAACAAGGTCGACGGGCTGCGGATGACCTCGGACCAGATCGAGAAGGTGATCCGCGACTATCTTGCCCTTGGCCCCGCTGGCCGCCGGGCCGACCCGCGCATCGGCCGCGACCGCCACGCGCTGATCATGTCGGGCGCGGCGATCCTGCAGGCGCTTTTGCGGGTCTGGCCGACCGACCGGCTGTCGGTCGCCGACCGGGGCCTGCGCGAAGGGCTCCTCTATGCGCAGATGAGCCGCGACGGTGTGCTGGAGGACGGCGCCTACTAGGAAAGCGCCGTCCGCCCGTCGTGTCTTTACACGAACACGTTGTCCACGAAGGCCGCCATGTCGGTCGCGTCGGTGGTTTCGATGACCACCAGCAACGCGCCGTCATGCTCGATCAGAACGTCGGCGCCGTCCTGCGTTGCGCTCAGCGTGCCGGTGACGTTCATGAACGATAGCGTGTCGCCCTCGGCAAGATCGAAATCCGTAACCGTGTCGACGCCGGTCCCGGCGTGTTTGACGTTGAAGACAAACGTGTCCGCGCCGTTTCCGCCTTCCAGCGTGTCCGCGCCCTTGTCGCCGTTAAGCAGGTCGGCGCCGTTTCCGCCATGCAGATCGTCGTCGTCACCGCCGCCGAAAAGCGTGTCGTTGCCGTTCGTTCCCATCAGCGTGTCGTTGCCGCTGTTGCCCAGCAGGACATCCGCCTTGCCCCGCCCAGAGATCAGGTCACCGCCGTCATTGCCAGCGATCGTGTTGGAAATCCCCGGCACGCCGGAAAGCTGATCGTCCTCGCTGGTGCCGGAGATCGTGTATTTGATCGCGTTCCCGTCCGCATCCAGCAGCGACACCGAACTGGGCGAGCCGCCACTGAACTCGGTTGCCGAAAGAAGATCGGCGGCCGAGAAGGTGCTTCCCCGCGAGCCGTTGATGACGGCGGTCAGCTCGCCGTCGATATACAGCTCGATGTTGCCGTCGACGGTCTCTTGAAACACAAAGGAATGCCCGCCCGCGTTTGACAGCTCCAGCGTGTCGTCGAAGGTCATCCGGCGCAGAGAGCGGTCGATGTCGAAATCGGCGATTTGCTTTACGCCGTCTCCCGCCAGATTGGCATTGATCACGAAGGTATCGTTGCCATTGCCGCCGCGCAGCGTGTCGTTGCCCTTGTCGCCGCTCAGCGTGTCGCGCCCGTTCCCGCCGCTGAGATAGTCGTCGCCCGCGCCGCCATACATCTCGTCATGACCGTTGCGACCGAAGAGCACGTCGTTGCCCTTGCCGCCAAGCAGCAGATCGTTGCCGCCCCGACCGAATATGAGATCATTCCCACCATTACCGGCGATAGAGTTGTCCTCGGCCTTTGTGCCGAAAAGCATCTCACCCGCACTTGTGCCTCTGATAATCGCCATCTTAGCCCCCTTCGCAAGAAATCAATCGGTAACCAACCGTTGTTGCATCCGATTATTGGGCGGTTTATTTTGGTAATTGGAAGTTTATATAATATTATGGCCTTAAGTATGTAATGGATATTTACTATTGCAGCGAGTATTTCTGCTTTCTTTACTCAGCGTTTCCACAGGAATTTCGCCGGATTTACAACTTCCGATAGTATAACGTCGAAAAGTATTGAATTTCTATGTGATTGCCAGTTTTTGCCGCCTGCCGCTGGCACCTCTGCTGAATCCGGCAATTCGGGTGGACGGCGGCTGTATTCATGGCGCATTCTCCGGCTTTCCGAATCACATCCGCCCGTCGCGGCGGAGCCTGCTGGATCAGATCGAGGGATCAGTCGTGGCGAAGAAGACATCCGGCCGCGGAGAGCGGGACCTTCGGGTCAAGGTGAAGACGGCGCGGGGACGCAAGCTGTCTTCGACGCGCTGGCTGGAACGGCAGCTGAACGATCCCTACGTGAAACGCGCGCAGGCCGAGGGCTATCGCGGCCGCGCGGCGTTCAAGATCCTCGAACTCGACGACAAGTTCCGTTTTCTCGTGCCCGGCGCGCGGGTGGTGGACCTTGGGTGCGCGCCCGGCGGCTGGTGTCAGGTCGCGGTGAAGCGCGTGAATGCGCTTGGCGAGAAGTCGGGCAAGGCGGTGGGCACCGTGCTGGGCGTGGACCTGCAAGAGGTCGAACCGATCCCGGGTGCCGAGATCCATCAGCTCGACTTCATGGAAGACGGCGCGGACGACAAGGTGAAGGACTGGCTGGGCGGCCCGGCCGATGTGGTGATGTCGGACATGGCGGCCTCTGCCTCGGGGCACAAGCAGACCGACCACCTGCGGATCGTCGCTTTGTGCGAAGCGGCCGCGGAACTGGCGTTCGACGTGCTGGAGCCGGGCGGCACCTTTGTCGCCAAAGTGCTGGCGGGCGGAGCCGAAGGCAGCCTTCAGACGCTTCTGAAGCAGCGGTTCGACAAGGTCGCCAACGTCAAACCGCCTGCAAGCCGGTCGGATTCCTCTGAGAAATTCGTCGTCGCCACGGGGTTCCGCGGCTGAAACAATGCCGGTGCAACCCTTGGGTGCGCCTAGGAAATTGTTTCTAAGCAGGCATCAATGCGGTGCAAATCCGGCACTGCGGAGGCAGGGGTGGTTTTCCCATCGCCCGACCTGTGGCGCGTGTGCCGCGCGGTCATGCAAAATCCCCTTATCTGGCGGAAAATGCAGATGGTTATCGAATTAATTGAAGGGGTTGAAGCAGTCCGCGGTTGACCAGAATCGCTCGGCTGGGGATGTTCAAACCGGGCGTGCGTTTCCCCCACCAAGGATTTGCGATTGCCCGAGGTCCGGACCGTCCTTGCAAAAGGCCGGTCGGTTTGCCGCCGTCGCGGGGGCAGAGCAGGGGCAAGAGAGGGTAAAGGAGTTAGACAATGAATCATCTCAAGATCATGCTGGCCGGTCTGCTGTTCGCGACCGTGCTGCCGTCGCTGGCGTCCGCCGCGACACTTTTCTGGACAATCGACAACGACTACAACCGCACTGTGAGCCTGGAGTTCTACAGCCAGGAGCGTAACCACGTGTGGCCCGGCAACGGTCAGGTCTACGTGATCGACCCGAACGAGGGCGATGCGACCTTCAACCTGTCGTGTAACTACAACGAACTGATCTGCTACGGCGCGTGGGTGCGCGGCTCGTCGCAGACCTACTGGGGCGTTGGTCCGAACGACAGCTACAACTGCTCGAACTGCTGCGCGCGCTGCGGTCTGGGCAATGTGGAGCCAATACAACTGCTACCATGACCGCGTGATGCGTCACGCTCTGGTGTTGTGAGACACGCCGCCCGGTCCGAAAAGGCCGGGCGGTTTGCGTTTCGGGCTCAGCCCAGCACCGAAAAGCTCGACTCTGCATTGATCGGGCGCTTTCGGGAATAGAACCCGGCGTCGATGCTGCGGTCGATATAGGGCAGGCGGAACTGCAAGGGCGCGGCGTCATGGTCGTTGCCCGCCTCGCAGTAGTCCACCAGCGCCGCCATCAGCTTTCCGGCGATGGGGGCGTTCTTGTACTGGTTCCCGCTGGTGCCGCACGCCATGTAGAACCCCGGCAGGGCGGACTTGTCATAGATCGGGATCCAGTCGGTTGAGGCGTCGTACAGGTCCACCACGCCCCGCATCCGGCTGGGAATGCCAAGGCTGGGGACCCGCTGGCCATAGCGCATCGCCTGCGTCGTCCATTGCTCGGTGAAGTCGTGGTTGTAGTCGGTATCGGACGCCGCCCAGTCGTGCGGGTCGCATTCCGGGTCTTCCGAGCCGATCAGGATGTTGTTGCCGTGTTCGGGGCGGCAATAGCAGGCGATGTCGCTGTCCGACACGATGGTGCCGTCGTGCTCGAAGTCGAAGCCCTCGGGCGCGGGGACGTGAACCACCTCTTGCCGCAGCGGGCGGGTGGCGATGGTCATGTCGCCGGTGACGCCGGCCAGTTCGTTGATGTGGGACGAGCCCGGTCCGGCCACGTTGATCACCACCGGCGCGTGGATCTCTTCCCCGTCCGCCAGCCGCACGCCCTTCACGCGGCCGTTCTCCTGCAGGATCGCGGCCACCTCGACGCCCATCCGCGTCTCGGCGCCGTGCAGCTTCGCCGCCGCCATCAGGTTCTGCGCCGACAGCGCCGGGTCGGTGACGTAGCCCGCGTTCGGCCAGTAGACGCCGCCCTTGAGATGCCCGCCATTGGGCTCGCCGAACGCCGCGTCGGCGCGCGCCTTGGGCGGCGCATAGCTGTCCAGCGCATAGATCGGCAGCCGCGCGGTGATCTCATCCGGTCCCCATTCCGCGTGCGGGATGTTTAGCTCGGCGGAATAGCGGATGTGTTTCGACAGGTGATCGTTCGCGGGCGTCTTCATCACAAGGCAGCCGGTCTCGCGGAACGGGGCAAGGTCGCTGCCGTCGGGCAGGCCAAGGTACTCGGCCCAGTCACGCCAGTAGTGATAGCCCTCCCACGCGAAGGCGGTGCCGTCGAGCGTGGAATAGTGCATCCGGATGATCGCGCAGGACCCGGCGGTCGAGCCATGGCCCGCGGTGGCGTTGCGGTCCAGCGACAGCGTCTTCCAGCCAGCCTTGGCCAGTTCGAAGGCGGTTGCGGCGCCGATCACGCCGGTTCCGATGATGATCGCGTCTGGTTGGGTCAAAAAGGGTCTCCGGTCAGTGTGGTCCCGCAAGGCGGGTCGTATCAGGGGCAGGGCAGGCGGTCACGTCGTCCGCATCGCACGGCCTTCGGGGTCATAGGGCGATGGTGCGATCACCTTGGCGGGGCGTTCCTGTCCGACGACATGCACGGACAGCGCCGTGCCCGGCGTGGCGACGGCGGGATCGACCAGCGCCAGCGCCAACGATTTCTCCACCACATGCCCGTAGCCGCCCGAGGTCACGTAGCCCACGACGACCCCTTCGGACCACACGGGTTCGTAACCGCTGGCGTCCGCGCCATCCGCGTCGATCTCCAGCGTCGCCAGCACCCGCTCGGGCGCGGTGTCGCGCGCGGAAAATGCCGCCTCGCGGCCGATGAAGTCATCCTTGGTCCAGTCTATCCACCGGTCCAGCCCGACCATCGCGGGCGTGCGGTCCTGCGTGTATTCCGACCGCCACGCGCCAAAGCTCTTTTCCAGCCGCAGGGATGTCAGCGCGTTATAGCCGTATTCCACCAGCCCGAGGTCGGCCCCGGCCTCCAGCAGCGCGCGGCGCAGGGTGATGTGGTCCGAGGCGCGCACGTTGACCTCGTAGCCAAGCTCGCCCGTCACCGACAGCCGCCCGACCTTGGCCCGCGACAAACCCACGTCCATCGCCCGGCAGCCCATGAAGGGCAGGGCGACCTCGCCATCCGTCAGCCGCTCCAGCACCTCCAGCGAGCGCGGCCCGGACAGCGAGAAGCCGACCCAGTCGTCCGAGATGTCGCGGATCATGACGCCATCGTGCCAGCGGTCGTCGAACCAGCGCATATGCCAGTTCCGCAGATAGTAGCTGCCCATCAGCCAGAACGAGCCGTCGCCCCAGTTGAACAGCGTCAGATCCCCGCGCAGCCGCCCGGAATGCGCCAGCATCGGCGCCAGCCGCGCGCGACCGGGCGCGGGCATCCTGCCCGCCAGCACCCGGTTCAGCCAGCTTTCCGCGTTTGGGCCGGTGATCTCGAACCGCGAGAAGCCGGTGATGTCCAGAAGCCCCGCCGCCTGCCGCACCGCCCGGCATTCGGCGCCGACGATGTCGAACGCGTTCGAGCGGCGCAGCGTCGGTGTTTCCTCGAAATCCCGGGGCGCGAAATACAGCGGCACCTCCAGCCCATAGCTTTCGCCCCATCGCGCGCCCGCCGCATCCATCTCGGAATGCGCCGGGGCCATCTTCAGGGGCCGCCCGGCGGGCAGTTGCTCGTTGGGGTAGGTCATCACGAAGCGGCGGGAATAGAACTGCCCGGTGGTCTGGCGGATGTATTCCTTGTTGGACGCGAAATCGCCATAGCGCGCGATGTCCATCGACCAGCTGTCGGTCTCGGTCTCGCCGTGGATCATCCACTCGGCCAGCGTCTTGCCGACGCCGCCGCCCTGCAGGAAACCCGCCATCACGCCGCAGGCCAGCCAGTAGCCCGGCACGCCGCGCACCGGCCCAACCAGAGGATTGCCGTCGGGCGAGAAGGTGAACGCCCCGTGGACCCAGTCCTTCACGCCCACGTTCTGCAACGCAGGGAAGCGGGTGAAGGCGCAGGTCAGTTCGTGCTCGATACGGTCGGGGTCTTCCTGCAACAACTCGATGCCGTAATTCCACGGCGCGCCATCCATCATCCAGTGATTGTGGTTCACCTCGTAGATGCCGATCAGCATGCCCTGCTGGTACTGGCGCGAATAGAAGAACCCCTCGGGGTCGACGCACATCGGGATCTCGTGATCGAGCGCCGCGATCTCGGGGATCGTCTCGGTGTGCAGGTAGTGGTGCGACAGGGGAGAGACCGGCAGTTCAAGCCCGGTCATCCGGCCCACCTGCTTGGCCCACAGCCCGCCCGCGTTCACCACGTGCTCTGCGGTGATCGTGCCCTGCTCGGTCACCACCTGCCAGCCCTCGGGCGTGCGGTGCAGTTCGGTGACGCGGTTGTGCTCGACCACTTCGGCGCCGCGCTGGCGGGCGGCGCGGGCATAGGCGTGGACGACGCCGGTGGTGTCCACGTAACCCTCGCGCGCGGCGTACATGCCGCCCAGAACGCCGGTGGTATCCATCACCGGATGCGCCTTGGCGATCTCGTCGGGGGTCATCAGGTAGGTATCGTCGATCCCGATCGACTGGTACGTGCGATGGGCGTCCTGCAACCAGTCCCAGCGGTCGGGGGACGAGGCGATGGTGATCCCGCCGGTCATGCGCAGCCCGATGTCCTGACCGGATTCGGCCTCGATCTCGGACAGAAGGTCGATGGTATAGGCCTGCAACGCCGCCATGTTCGGGTCGGCGTTCAGAGCGTGGATGCCACCCGCCGCGTGCCACGAGGATCCGGCGGTCAGAACGTTGCGCTCGATCAGCACCACGTCGGTCCAGCCGAATTTCGCAAGATGATACAACACCGAAGCGCCGACCACGCCGCCTCCGATGACCACGACGCGGTAATGCGATTTCATCCGTTCGTTCCCCTGACCAGCCTGCATGACCGGAGGCTTACCGAGGCCCGCCCGCCTGTGGAGGGCCGGATGCGACATTTCGGGGTCCGTTTCGCCCGGCGGCGTCCTAGCGCTCGAGCACCAGCTTGTTGTCGGCGATCTCGATCCGCTCGAACCGGCGCAGGTAGGCCATGCCCAGAAGCGAGGTGTTCATCTCGCCCCGGTTCACCCAGACGCTTACGCCCTGATCGGTGATGCCGCCGACCGACAGTTCATCGACGGTGGTGCGGGCGGTTCCGACGACGCCGTTCGCCGTCCCGGCGCGGCCCGAGTAGACAAGGCTGTCCGGGTCGATCCCGACCGAAATCGCGTCCTGCCGGGTCAGCACGATGTCGGTCGCCCCGGTGTCGACGACGAACAGCACGGGCGACCCGTTCACCGAGGCGGTGATGTAGAAATGGCCGTCGCGGGCCTGCGGCACCTCGATCCGTCCGGCCTCGGCAAAGACGGACTGCTGCGGAAGGATGTCGCCGCGGATGTCCTGCCACAGCCCGACCGCAGCGATCACGCCGATGAAGATCAGCCCCCACTGGATCATGTTGCGCAGCATCTGCCCCATGTTCTGCCGGTGCGCGAACACGTAGGACGCGATCAGCGCGCCGCCCAGAAGGACGAGGTAGACGAGACTGCCGAGGCTGGTGGTATCCATGCGGAATCCTTTCCCCATGAAGATAGGCGCGCGCGGACGCCATGTCAGCGGGTTCACGCGACTGTCAGGGCGCGTCAGCCTGTCTCAGTCACGGCCCATAGCCCGCGCCCCGGATGCCATCCAGCACGAACTGTACCGACAGGGCCGCCAGCAGCATCCCCAGCAGGCGTGTCACCACGTTGATGCCCGTGGGCCCCAAGGCGCGTTCCATCAGGCCGGCGGCGAACCACAAAAGCAGGCAGATCGCCACGACCGCGACCATCACCACATGCACCGCCAGCACCCAGCTCCAGGATGCGCCGGTCTGGCCGGCAAGAAGGATCATCGTCGCCATCGCCCCCGGCCCGGCGGTCAGCGGCACGGCAAGCGGGAAGATCGAGGGGTCGTCGCCGGGATCGTCGTCTTCATGCGTCTTGTCCTGCCGCCGCTTGGTGCGCCGCTCGAACAGCATGTCGAGCGCGGTCAGGAACAGCAGCACGCCGCCCGCGATGCGGAAGGCGGGCATCGATATGCCGACGAAGGACAAAAGCCGCTCGCCGAACAGGCCGAACACGGTCAGCAGCGCGATGGCGGTGACGGCGGCGCGCAACGCGATGCCACGGCGCTTGTCCGCGGACATGCCCTGCGTCAGCGCGACGAACAGCGGCGCCATGCCGATCGGGTCGATGACCACGAACAGCGTGACGAAGGCGGTGATGAGCTGTGCCGGTTCCATGATCCCGTGTTTATCCGATGCGGCGAACAGGTCCAGCCCCGGCGCGCGGCCGGGCGGGGCTTGCGGGGGAAGAGGGGGCTCTGCCCCCCGCGCCTGCGGCGCTCCCCCCGGGATATTTCCGGTCCGAAGAAGCGAAGGGGTCAGGCGCGGGTCTCGGCCGCCTCGAGACTTTCCTGCGCGGCGAGCCAGAGGCTTTCGGCGCGGTCGAGACCGTCCATCACCTCGGCGTATTTCTTCTGCCAGACCGCCATCTCGCCGACCTTCTCGGGCTCGTACAGCCCCGGATCGGCCAGCTTGGTCGCCAGCTTGTCGCGCATCTCGTTCAGCTTCTCGAGCCGCGCCTCGCATTTGCGCACCTCGGACCGCAGTTCGAGGATCTTCTCGCGCGGCACCGCCTTGGGCTTGGCGGCCTTCGGCTTGTCCGAGGCGGGCTTGTCCGAGGCCAGAAGCATCGCGCGGTAGGCTTCGAGGTCCTGCTCGAACGGCGCGACATGGCCGTCCTTCACCAGCCACAGCCGGTCGGCGACGAGGCTGAGAAGATGCATGTCGTGGCTGACGAGGATCACCGCGCCGGTATAGGCGGTCAGCGCCTCGACCAGCGCCTCGCGGCTTTCGATGTCGAGGTGGTTGGTCGGTTCGTCGAGGATCAGCAGATGCGGCGCGTCGAGCGTCGCCAGCATCAGCGACAGCCGCGCCTTCTGGCCCCCCGACAGGCGGCCCACCTCGGTCTCGGCCTGCGGCGCGAGGCCGAAGCCGCCCAAACGGGCGCGGTGTTTCGTGGGCAACTCGTCCGGCAGCAGGCGGCGCAGATGTTCGAGCGGCGTTTCCTCTACGCGCAACTCGTCGACCTGATGCTGGGCGAAGAACCCGATGCGCAGCTTGCGCGCCTTGGTGATGCGGCCCGCCTGCGCCTCGAGCCGGTCGGACAGCAGCTTGGCCAGCGTCGACTTGCCCTGACCGTTGCGGCCCAGAAGCGCGATGCGGTCGTCCTGATCGATGCGCAGGGTCATGCGCGACAGCACGGTGCGCTCGCCATAGCCCACCGCGACGCCTTCGAGGTTGATGATCGGCGGCGACAGTTCCTCGGGCTCGGGGAAGGTAAACTTCTTCAGCGCCGCTTCCTGTGGGGTCGAGATCAGCTGGATCCGGTCGATCATCTTCAGACGGCTTTGCGCCTGCACCGCCTTCGACGCCTTGGCGCGGAACCGGTCCACGAAGCTTTGCAGATGCGCGATGCGGGCCTTGGCCTTGGCGTTCTCGGCCTCGGCCTGCGCGATCCTTGCGGCGCGCTGCTGGGCGAAAGCGTCGTAGGGCACCGTGTAATAGGTAAGCTTCTTGTCCTCGAGGTGCAGGATGTTGTCGACCGCGCGGTTCAGCAGACCCCGGTCGTGGCTGATCACCAGCACCGTATGCGGATAGCGGGCAAGGTAGCTTTCCAGCCACAGCGCGCCTTCGAGGTCGAGATAGTTGGTCGGTTCGTCCAGCAGCAGAAGGTCGGGGGCCGAGAACAGCACCGCCGCCAGCGCCACGCGCATCCGCCAGCCGCCCGAGAAGGCGGAGCACGGCATCTGCAGCTCGGCGTCGGTGAAGCCTAGGCCCTTCAGGATCGACGAGGCGCGTCCCTCGGCCGACCACGCGTCGATATCCGCCAGCCGCGTCTGGATCTCGGCGATGCGGTGCGGATCGGTGGCGGTTTCCGCCTCGGCCATCAGCGCGGTGCGTTCCACGTCGGCTTCCAGCACCGTGTCGATCAGCGATACCTCCGAGCCCGGCACCTCTTGCGCGACGCCGCCGATGCGGGCGCGGGCGGGCAGCGAGATGTCGCCGCCTTCCAGCGCCAGTTCGCCGCGGATGATGCGGAACAGCGTGGTCTTGCCCGCGCCGTTGCGCCCCACAAGCCCGACCTTGTGGCCGGTGGGGATGGTGGCGGAGGCGCCCTCGAACAGCGGTTTGCCTTCGATGGCGTAAGAGATGTCGTTGATCCTTAGCATGGGGCGGGGGATGCGGTGCGGCGCGGCGCTTGTCAATGGCGCGCGGGGGCCCTTAGGGTTCGGGCAAGTCCGGAGGTCCCCGATGCGCCTGTTTGCTGTTCTTCTGCTCGCCGCCGCGACGCCTGCCACCGCGCAGGACGACCCCTTGCCGGACCTGCCGTTCCAGTCGGGCGCGGGCGAGGTGTTCTGCGTCATCGTCACCGGCGAACGCAACCACGTGCGCTGCGATCTCTACGGCGGCGAACTGACTTTCGCCGACCCGCCGCAGGATTGCGAGGCAGGCTGGGGCTATGCCTTCGAGGTGGGCATCACCGGCAGCGGGAAAGTGCTTTGCACCGACGATACGGTCATCGACGAGACGATCCAGGTGATGGAGCCGGGCTATAGCCATTCGCGCGGCGGGGTGGCCTGTTTCTCGGAAGATGGCGGCATGACCTGCCTGAATGCCGAGAACCTTGGGTTCACGCTGCGGCAGGACGAACAGGTGCTCTACTAGGGCCCGATGTCGTGAAATCGTCGCGTCGGGATGAAATGGACGCGGTGTGCGGAGACGGCGGCGGGGCTTTGCAAAGACGAATCTCCGTGCTAACCGGCCCGCAATGAAAGTTTCGGGGCCGGACAGCCGTTGTCCGGTCCTTGTAGCAAGGAGACACCAAATGGCCATCGAGCGCACGCTGTCGATCATCAAGCCCGACGCCACCAACCGCAACCTGACCGGCAAGATCAACGCCAAGTTCGAGGAAGCGGGTCTGCGCATCGTCGCGCAGAAGCGGATCCACCTCACGAAAGAGCAGGCCGGCAAGTTCTACGCCGTCCACGCCGAGCGTCCGTTCTACGACGAACTGTGCGAGTTCATGGCGTCCGCGCCGGTCGTCGCTCAGGTTCTGGAAGGCGAAGGCGCCATCGCGAAGAACCGCGAAGTCATGGGCGCGACCAACCCAGCCGACGCCGAAGCCGGCACCATCCGCGCCGAGTTCGCCGAGTCGGTCGGCGAGAACTCGGTCCACGGCTCGGACGCCCCCGAGACCGCGGCGGAAGAGATCAGCTTCTTCTTCGCCGGTATCGAGATCGTCGGGTAAGAGATTTCCGCCATCGCGGAACAGGGGCCGTCCCGGTTGGGGCGGCCCTTTGCGTTTGCGGGGAGGTGGTGGGGGGCCGTTTGGCGGGGGCTTCTTGGCGGTCGGTTTTGTGGGGGGCGGTGATGGGGTGGAACCCCATCCTACGCGGGGATCACGGTCGGGTTGTGGGGTAACAATGGGGTGGCACCCCGTCCTACGATTGCGTTGGGCCGGTCGGCTTGTTGGTGGGCGGTGATGGGGTGGAACCCTATCCTACATGGGGATCGGGGTCGGTTTGTGGGGTAACGATGGGGTTGAACCCCACCATACCTGCAAGGCGGCGTAGGATGGGGTTTCACCCCATCTACACCAGCGCTTCAACCCCCGCTACCGACCCATCAACCGCTACGCCTCGAAATGCCGGCGCAGCATCGCGACGTTCCGGCGGTTCGCCTTGAAGCCGATGTCGGCGAGGTCACCCACCAGCGGCACCAGACCGATCAGCCAGTCCAGACCGACGTTGACGCCCATTCGCGCCAGCATGTGCTTCGGCGCGCCCATCTCGTGCGCGCGGTAAAGGATGTAGGCCGCCGGGGCCAGCGCCGCCGTGTCGCCGATGCCGGGGATCAGGCCGAGGATCGAGTCCAGTCCGACCCGGACGCCCACCACGGGTACGCGGAACAGCGTGTCCATCCGGTGCGCGATGGCTTCCAGCCCATCGAGTTCGCGGGTCAGATCGCGGGCCGGCATCGAGCCTGCGGCGGCGGCGGTGTGGATATTCGTGGTTTCTGTCGTCATGCCGTTTGAACGTCGCGGCAAGCGCAGAAGTTCCCGTCAGAGACGCACGCCCAGTTCGTCCAGTGCGGCGGCCAGCGCCGCGGACCCCTCGGCAGGGGTGCCGGCCTTCAGCGCGTCGAAACGGACGCGCAGCGCGTCCTTCTCCGGTCCGGTGCAGTCGTTCCACGGGCGGCCCTGAAGCCCCATCACCAGCGCATAGTAGCCGATGAAATGCGGCTTGGAGCCGTTGGCCAGCAGGCGGCGATACGCCTCGTCGGCACCAAGGTCGCGGACCTCGTCGGCGCTCGACATACCGGCGCGGGCAAAGGCGCGGTCCGACGCGGGGCCGAGGTTGCGGATGCTGGAAACGGGATCGGACATGCGGCCCAGTCTAGACCGCTGCCGCGACCCTGCCCAGCGGCAACGTCGGGATCAGCCTAGATGCTGGCCCAGTCGTTGTAGCGCACGGTCTCTTCCGCTTGATCGGCGGGGCGGAACACGCGCTTGTCCGGGTTCGGCTGGGCCTGGGTGTGGGTCGGCTGTTCGCTGCGGATGTCCGGGCCTTTGTCCGGCGCAGGGCTCTGCTTGGAAGTCATGGTTTCGCTCTCCTCACTTCGCGGTGGTCGATCCGACCGCGATGCTCCCTGCGGAAAAGCTTATGCCCACAGGGGGCTTTTCACCCAATCGAGCACCAGGATTGGGCGGGCCGGGGGCGGAAATGGGGCGAGAGTATGGCGATTGTGTCGAAGATCGTTCCAATAAGGCTTAAATCGATTGGAATAAGCCAGTGCGCGCGACGCAGGCACGATCTGGCGCTGCCTCCTTGAAAATAACGCTTTCCGAGGTTTTCCGGCGGTCAGATCGACGGCGTTCGAAGGGCTGTAACGCCGGATTCGGGCGGTTGGGCCGGTATCGCCTGTGGAAACGATTCGGTCGGATCCTGAAAACTTGCTCGTCCAGGTTGCATATTAACCCTTTCACGCAATCCTGTGGATAGGTTCGAATTTGTTTACCCGCCGTGATCAATTTTACCGGCCCTTGCCGCTGCGTTTCGGCGGACTACAACTGAAAATGGGTTGACCTTAAAACGATTTCAGTCTGGTATGGCAATTAAGACACTCCCGGGACGATCATGCCTCTAACGTTCGCTATATGCTTGTTTTTCGTCGCCGGGCTCGGCGAGCTGCTGCGGCGTGGCGACTTCGGCATGACCCCCCTCGCTTCGGTCTCGATCCTCGCGGTCGCCATGTGTCTCTTCGCCCTCGCCATCCTTCGCCGTGACGCGGCGCACTTGATTCGAGCGCCGGGACGCGCGCTGTACGGGGAAGAGAACCTCGGATGGTCATGGCAACGGACGCTCGCGCTTGCGTTGTTCGTGCCGTTTCTCTGGGGCATTTCAGCCGCTTGCGCGTCGATCTTCACATCTTACGTCGTCGTTATCCCCGCCATGCCCAAGTTGGCGGCGGCACTGGCGATCCAGGTCCTGATCTTCGCGCTGCCGCAGGATCTGTTCTTCCGCGAGGCGGTGCTGAAGGTGTTCCACCACAACCTGCCGCTGGCCTTCGCCGCTTCGGCCATCGCGGTGACTTTGTTCAATCTTCCTCATGGCATGCCGACTGCGGTCGTTGCCGCCGGGACTGCCACGGCCTTCATGGCGCTGCGCGTCGCGGGCATGAACATCTTCGTGGTGGCGCTTGCGCACGGGGCCACCAACGTCCTGTTCGGCCGGGTCCTGCTGGCCGAGATCAGCGCCGACGCGCTTTGGCTTTATGCAATTGTCTTCGCCGGGGCGCACCTGCTGTTCGCGGCGCTGCTGATGGCGCTCAGACAACCTGTGCGGTCTCTCACCGCGCAGCGCGCGGGCTGACGCCCAACCGCAAAACCACCGCAAAAATTTTCTTTGAGCCCCGCGCCGCCGGGGCCATACTCGTCTGAACCCCGGTCGCGCCGTCGACCGTGGCGCGACGCGCAGAATGGCGGAGGGCGGACAGGGCTTGCAGATCAGGTTGTTGGGAGAGGTGCGGCTGACCGCGCCCGACGGATCCGAAGTGCGAATCCCGTCCCGCCGCAGTCAGGCGCTGCTGGCTTTCCTGGTGCTGTCCGGCGGCCGGTCGTTGCTTCGGACCGCTGTGGCCGAGATCCTGTGGCCCGACAGCGCGGCGGAACAGGCGCGCGCCAGCTTGCGGCAGGAACTGGCCGTGCTGCGCAAGGCGTTGCGGCAGGCGGGGCTGGAACCGGTCGAGGCGGGCAAGGACCGCATCCGCTGGACCGGCGCCGCGCCGGTGGCCGACGTGACCGAACTGGAACGGCGCAGCGCAGCGGGCAGTCTGGGCGACCTTCGACAAGCGGCGGCGATCTGCGGCGGGCTGTTCATGCAGGGCTTCTCGCTGCGATCCGAGGCGTTCATGGACTGGCTCGAGGCAGAGCGGGCGCGTCTGAGGACCCTGTCGCTGACCGCGCTGGACGAACAGCTGCGCGCCAGCGAAGAGGCGGGCGACGCCGGGCGCATCGCGCTGGCCGCCGAACAGCTTCTGACCATCGACCCGATGCGCGAGGCCGCTCACCGCAGCCTGATCCGCGCTTATGCTGCCCTTGGCCGGCGCTCTGACGCGCTGCGCCAGTTCGAAACCTGCCGCGCCGCCCTCAGCCGCGAGACCGGCGCCGCGCCCTCTGCCGAGACCGAGGCGCTGGCGGCGCGCATCCGCGCTTCCGATCCGTTGCCCGAGCCGGTCCGCACGCCTTCGGCGCGCGACGGCGCGGCGGTTCTGGTGGTGCACCTTCCCGAGATCGCCGCGCTGCCGCCCGCGACCGACCCCGAGACGCTGGCGGGTGTTCAGGCGCAGTTCGCGGCGTTGGCGCAGCGCACGGTGACGGGGCTGGAGGGCCGGATGCTGCCGGGGGTGGGCGACCGGGTGGTGGCGCTGTTCACCGGCGGCCCCGAGGCCGAGATCCGCGCCGCGCTGGCGGGGCTTATGCTCACCGACGAACCGCTGCCCATCGAGGGCGGGATGCTGCATCCGGCCGGCGGGCTGTCGTCAGGGCTGGTGGCGCTCGACGCCGCGTCGGGCCGTGTCGCGGGGCGGTCGCTGCAGGCGGCGGTGCAGGTGGCCCACCGCGCCGCGCCGGGCGAGTTGCGGGCCGATCTCGCCATGCGCGAGGTGCTGGCCGAGGATTACGCGCTGACCGAAGTGGCGGGGACGCTGCGCGTGGTGCCGCCCGATGTGCCGGTGACGATGCCCACGCCTACGCCGCCGGCCCCGCGCCGCGATGTCCCGCAAGGCCCGGCAGCCGAGGCCCAGTGGCAGGATTGGCGCGCGGCGATGCGGCGGGGAGACCTGCGCACGGCGGCCTCTATCGGGGACCGCACCGCCGCGCTTCCGGCAGAGGCCGGTGGCGTCGGGCAGGTCATGACCGGCATCACCCGGCTGTTCCGGGGTCGCGTTGGCGCGGCAGAGGCTGTGCTGACCCATGCCGAGGCGTTGTATACGCTGCCCGACCTGTTCGGCATCGACCCCGGCCTGTCGGGGCGCTGCCTGCATCCGTGGGTCCAGTGCCTTCGTGGCGCGCCGGGCCGGGCCGGAGAGGCGCTGCGCCGCGCGGTGTCCGAGGCGCAGGGCGCGGGCCATCCGGAAACGCTGATGGCCTGTCTCGTTGTCTCTGCGCTGATGCAGGACAGTCTTGGCGAAACCGTGGGGGCCGAGGCGGCGGCACGGGCCGCCCACGACGCGGCGGGCGATTGGCCGGACTGGCAGGCCTTCGCCCTGGGTCTTCTTGGTCGCGCCCGCGACCGGCTGGGGGACGCCGCAGGCACGACGCAGATCGCCGAAGCGCTGTCGGCCTATCGCGCCAGCGGCGCGGCGCTGGCGGTGCCGTTCTTCCACGTCTGGCTGGCAGAGGCGCATCTGGAACTCGGCGACGCCGCCGAAGCGCTGGTGCAGGCGGACGAGGGCCTGTCGCATGGCGCGGCGACCGGCGTGCTGCTGGTCGAGCCGGATCTGCTGCGGCTTCAGGCTTTGGCGTTGGTGCATCAGGGACGCGGCGGCGAGGGGCAGGCAGAGGCAGGTTTCATCGCGTCGATGGAATCCGCGCGCCGGGCGGGAAGCGGTCTGTACCGGCTGCGGGCGGCGGTCAGCTATGCGGGTCACCTGCGCCGCGAGGGGCGCGTACGCGATGCGATCCGGCGGCTGGAAGAAGGGCTGGCGGCGATAGAGCCGGGCGGCCCGCCGACAGCGGACCTGAAGGCGGCGCAGGCGCTGCGGCAGCGGCTGGCGATGGACTAGGCCGTCGCGGCTGCGGGCTGGCGGTCGAGGACGATCTTGCCATCCTCCATCCGGATCAGCCGGTCGCATTTGTCGAAACAGTGCTCGTCATGGGTCACTGCGATCACGAGATGCCCGTTCTTCGCCAGACGCGGCACCAGCACATCGTAGAAGAACGCGCGGCGGACCGGATCCTGATCGGCGGCGAACTCGTCCAGCACGATGATCGGCCGTTCTTCCGCCAGCGCGATGGACAACGCCAGCCTGCGCATCTGCCCGGTCGACAGCGACAGGGACGAGAACGCATCGCCCTCGATCGAGACACCCTGCGACAGGCCCAATTCGTCGATGTGGTGCTGAAGCGAGGCGCGCTCGTCCTCGGTCAGGCCGTACAGCTGACGGAACAGGTAGAACTCGGAAAACACGGCAGCGAAAAGGCCCCGGTAGTGCCCGACGCTGTCGCGTGTGACCGGTTCTCCGTCCAGCAGGATCTGGCCGCCGTCCGCGTGGCGCAGGCCCGTGAGGATCTGCATGAAGGTCGATTTTCCCATGCCGTTGCCGCCGGTGATGAACACCGACTGGCCGGGCTTCAGCACTAGGTCGATGGGGCCAAGCGTGAAACTGTCGTCCGCCTTGGTGCCATGCGCCTTCGACGGGCGGCGCAGGGTGGCGGTGATGCCCCGGAACTCCAGCGTGTCGAACTTCGGACGGC
Organism: Maritimibacter sp.; assembly: GCA_017792445.1. Taxonomy (GTDB): domain Bacteria; phylum Pseudomonadota; class Alphaproteobacteria; order Rhodobacterales; family Rhodobacteraceae; genus Psychromarinibacter. Next base: position 4,164,221 of record CP051232.1, on the reverse strand, counting down.
TGTCCTGCGCAGCGCGGACGGCTTCGGTTTCGGGGTTGGCGTCCAGCTCGGCCAGCACCTCGTTCATCTGTTCGAACGCGACCGAGGCGCGGGCAAAGCCGGGCAGGCCGGACACGACGGACTCGATGGGCCCGAAGGTGAACAGCACGACGGTCAAAACCTGTAGGATCACCACGCTGTCAGCGTCGGTCACCATCGGCAGCAGGGTCACGATGGACACCAGCAGGACAGCCAGCGAGGCCGAGGCCGCGATGCCCGAGTAGCTGAAGATCCGCTCGGCGGCGATGGTGCGGTCGCGGGTTTCGTCGACCACCCGGTCGACACGGTCCCACAGGTCGATCCGGCGGGCCTGCCGCAGCCGCAGTTCCTTGTAGCCGCGCAGCAGGTCGTTCATCGCGTCATAGAACTCGGCCCGCGTGTCGTTGGCGCGTTTCAGCAGGGTGCGGGCCGGGCGCTCGGCCAGAAGGAACGCACCGACGCCCAGCGACAGCGAGACGATGCTTGCGACGACGGCGGGCCAGCTTTCCAGCGCCATGTAGCCAAAGCAGAAGATCAGCAGCAGCACCGCCTGCAGCATGTCGGCCAGCCGCGTCATGGTGTTCGACACCATCATCGTGTGGCCGGTCAGGGTCGAATAGACCTGACCCGGCTCGCGCGACTGGAAAAAGCTGACATCGGCGTTCAGCACCGCATCGGCCACGCGGCGGCGCAACAGGTGGTTGATCGCCTCGACCAGCCGGATGCCGGTGACGCGGGCCCAGTGCGCGGTGATCAGCGAGGTCACGACCGCGAACAGCAAGAGCCCCAGCATCGGCAGGTCAGCCCCGCCGCGCGCCGCCGCCTGGTTCACCGCATAGATCATCAGCGTCCGGCTGCCCGAGGCAAGGAACGCGTACAGCACGATCGGGCTTTTCAGGAAACCGCCCTCGCGGACCAGAAATCCGATAAGGTCGTTGAGCTTGCCGAAGGCGGATTGGGACATCGGGGCTTTCGTCTGTGGCCGGGTCAGGGGACCGTGGGGTCAGGAACCATATCGGGCGGGTGGGGTCAACGTGGGGCGGCTTCGGCGGCACGCAGGGGTCAGGCAGGGGTCACTCTGCGGGCGCCAGCGTCAGGGTGCGGCCGCCAAGGTCGCGGAAGGCGCGCTGACGGCAGGTGAGGACGATGATCTGCAGGTCGCCCGCCTGCCGGTGCAGAGCGTCGAACATCCGTTCGATCCGGTCGTCGTCGGTGAACACCAGCGCATCGTCAAGGATCACCGGCGCATGGCGTCCGCCCCGTGCCAGCATCCGGGCGAAGGCCAGCCGCACCAGCAGCGCGATCTGCTCCTGCGTTCCGCCAGACAGGATGTTCAGCTTCTCCTCCTGCCCGTCGCGGGTCAAAGCCTCTGGCAGCAGGGTCTCGTCTGCCCATTGCAATTCCGCCTCTGGCCACAGGATGTGAAGAAGCGGCTGCAACTCTTTGGCAATGGGCGCGAAATAGCGTTCGCGTGCTTCTGTCCACGCGGTTTCCAGAACCTGTTTCAGCAGGGTCAGCACGGCCACCTCGCGCTCGATCCGGTCAAGCTGGGCGCGGGCGGCTTCGAGTTGCTCGGCAGTCTCGGCCAGACGTTCCTCGACCGCGTTGCCAGAGCCCGCGTTGATGCGTTCGTCGAAGGTGGCGATCTCGGGTTTCAGCCGGGCGATGTCGGCGCGGGCCTGCGCATCGACGGACTGCGCGCGGGCCAGCGTTGCGGCGGCGGCGTCAAGGTCCGGCGCCGCGCGCCGGCGCTCGTCCAGCGTGGCCTCGGCCTGTTCCAAAGCGGCGGCAGCGGCGGCACGGGTGGCGGTCAGCGCCTCGTCGGTGGCGTCGCCGTGCTTCGCCAGGGCCTCCTTCGCACGGCGCAGCCGGTCGGCGGCGGCGGTGCGGGCGGTGTCGGTGCGGGTCGCCTCGGCGCGGGCGTCCGACAGCGCCTCGTTCGCCGCGTCACGGGCCGATTGCGCGGCGACGCGGGCCTCGGCGGCTTGCGCAAGCGCGGCATCGGCGGTGGCGGTGTCCGGCGTGTCGTCGTCCTCGGCGGCTTCGGGGATCGCGGCCAGCGCCGCCTGAAGCGCTTCAAGCCCGTCGGGAGCAAGCGAGGCGAAGACAGCCGCCGCCTCGCCATGGCGGCGGGTGGCCTCGGCGCGGGCTTCGGCGGCTTTGCGGGCCGCATCGAGGTCGGGCAGGGCGCGCGCATCGAGCGCCTGCTGCAGCGCGCGGCGAGCGGTCTCTACCGAGGCTTCGTCGCCCATCGCAGCACCTGGCTGAATATCGAGGCTGCCGATGCCGTCGAGGGTCAGCGTGGTGGGCCCGACGATGGCGAGCGGGGTTGCATAGTCCAGCGCGACGCCGTCGCGGCTGACGCGGCCCTCGGCACCGGAGTCATAGGTCACGGTGACCTGCGGCGCCTGCGCGGCGCGCGCGGCTTCGGCCACCACGACGGCCTGCGCCTTCGCCTCAAGGTCGCGCAGGGCGGCGGCGTCCGGGCCGGTCTTCGCGGCGGCGCTTTCGGTTTCCATCTGGACCCGAAGGTCCTGCGCCTTGGCGATCCGCGAGGCCAGTTCCGTGCGCCGTGCCGCGCCGTCGCGGGCGGCCTGCTGCTGCCGCGCCTTGCGGGCGGTGGCGTCTGCCTGCGTTTCGGCGGCCTTCGCGGTCTCCAGCGCCGTCCCGGCCTCGACAGCGCGGGCGCGCGCCTTCTCGTAAGCGGCCTTCGCGGCAGTTGCGGCCTGATCCGCGGCGTCGAACTGGGTCTGCGCCTCGGCCCGGTCGGCAAGCGCCGCGCGGAAGCGGTCGAGCGTGTCCTGCGTGGCGCTCAGCGTAAGCCGGGCGGCGTCGCGAGCGCGGGTCGCGTCGTCCACCTGCGCGCCATGCCGTTCGGCGGCGCGGTGGGCGGCGGTCGCGGCTTCCAAGCGGGCGGCGCGGGCGGCGACGGCCTCGGGGTCTTCCAGTTCGCGCAACGCGCGCTGTGCGCGGCGACGGCGGTCAAGCGCCTCGTGCAGCGCCTCGGCGGTGGCGGTCAGGTTGCGGTGGTCCTCCTGCAAACGCGCGACGTTGTCCTGTGCGTCCTTCCACGGGCCGTTCGCCTTGGGGCGCCCGGTGCTGGTGGCATAGACGTCCAGTTCGGCCTCGCAGCGCCGCAGCGCATTGTCCATCCGCTGCCCGCCGGTCATTGCCTCGACCTCGCCGGTGACCGAGGACAGCAGGTCGCGCCGGGCTTCCAGCGCGCTTTCCTCTTCCTTCTTGCTGGCCAGGGTCAGCCCGGTCATGCCCTGCCGGACCCAGACCAGCCCAGAGGGATCGCCCGCGCCGCCACCCAGACGGTCGGCAATCCACGCCTCTGCCTGATCAGCCTGCGCAACAAGGTTGCCGTTGCGCGTCACGGTTGCGGAAGGCTTCGACAGCCACTGCTTGCTGATCGCGAACACGCCGTCGCCGGTCTCGACCTCGACAGTCACGCAAGGCGCGCCGCCCGCGTGGGGGCGCAGGGCGGTGATGTCCCTGTCGCGCGATCCGTGCGGTTTGAAGAACAGCGCCTGTATCGCGTCGAACAAGGTGGATTTGCCGTGCTCGTTCGGCTCGGACAACACGTTCAGCCCGTCGCCGATGTCGGCGACGCGGACGGGCGCGGTGAAGCGGCGGACGTTCTCTAGCGTGATGGCGCGCAGTTTCATGCGGTGTCCTTCACGTAGGCGTAAAGGCGCGACAGCGCGGCTGCGGCGATGTCGCGGTCGTCCTGCGACAACGTCTCGGACTCGGCATCGGCGCGCAGGCGGTCGGCGGCAAGGCGCAGGGCGCCGCCGCGGTCGATCTCGTCAAGATCGGCGGTCTCGTAATGGGTGCCAAGCGCGGCCGTCACCAGCTCGAACACGGCGAAATCGGGCGCGGCGTGCGCGGCGGCGGCGGTCAGCGCGGCTTGCTCGGGCAGTCCGGCCCAGCCGCTGGCCTTTACGCGGACCAGCGTGTCGCGGCGGCCCGAGGATGGCAGCAGCGCAGACAGCGCGGCGGCGGCGTCCTGACCGGCGTGAAGCGGCAGGTCGAGTTCGGTCCACAGGAAGTGCCCCGTTTCGACCTCTGTCACCTCAAGCGCGCCGCCGACCGTCACCGCAAGGCAAACGCCACGGCGGCCGTGCTTGAACCGGTCCTGCTCGGGCGTGCCGGGATAGTGGATGCGGTCGCCCACGGCCATCCGCCCGTGCCAGTCCCCCAGCGCAAGATAATCGAGCCGGGCAGAGCGATCGCGGTCGGGCGGGATATGCGCGCCGCTTTCGGTGAAGTCGGTGACGCCGCCATGGGCAAGGCCGATGCGGCGCGCGCCCTCGGGCGAGGGCATCGCCACCAGCGCGGCGGAAAGATCGGTGCCGGGATTGCGGAACGTGACCGGGGCGGGCAACAGCGTCGCGTCATCGGCCAATCGCACCGGCGCGGCCTCGGTCAGCGCGTGGACGTTCGCAGGCGCGTCGCGGACGATTTCCTGCCACAGCGGTTCGGCGTCGCGCAAATTGTCGTGGTTGCCGGGCAGCAGCCACCACTGCACGTTCGGGTCGTCGCCCATCGCCGAAAGCGCCTGCCGGATCACCATCGAGGACGGGGTCGCGGTGTCGAACGTATCGCCCGCCAACAGGACATGCTCCGCGCCATGGTCCCGCGCGGCGGCGGCAAGACGGCCAATGACGCCGTGCCGGGCTTCCATCAGGCGACCACGGGTGTTGGTGTCGGGCAGCTCGGGGATATTGGCGAAGCGCCGGCCGAGATGCAGGTCGGAGCTGTGGATGAAGCGCATGGGGCGGGTCGGTCGGTTGCGTCGCGGTGGCCGGCAGGGTCGCGGGAAAGCGGCGCGAAGTCAAACGCTTCGGCGCGTTACAGGAAGGGCAGCAGCCAGTCCGCGAAGAACACCAGCAGCGCGGTGATCGAGGCGACCCGCACGAAGCGGTGCAGCCGGTCGGTGCGCAGCTTCTCGGCGGGGCTCGCGAAATGCGGGATCGACACCACCGGGCGCAGGCCCAGTTCGCGGTCCATCTGCTCGGCCGTGTGGATCGTGGGCCGGTTCGGGTCGATCAGCAAAAGCGCGCAGGCGGCGAAGATCACCGCAAGCTTCGGGCCCTGCAGCACGAAAGCGGTTACGACAAGCGCAATCGCCACCAGCGCGAAGCGGCGGCGGCGAAGGGAGGTCAGAAGATGTCGGGCGGTGTGGAGGGCAGTCATGGTGGGTGAGGTCAGCCCGATGGTACATCTGCGGCGCGGTTGAGAACCACGCCCAGCAACGGGGCGCGGTCGCATAGCCTTCGTTCGCACTCGGCGATCTGTCGGCTGGTGGTGCGGGCGCCGTCCGCGACCAGCAGGACGCCATCCACCATCGGCAGGACAAGCCGGGTGGTGTCGTCGCGCAGAAGCGGCGGCAGGTCGATCAGGGTGATGTCGGGGGCCAGCGTGTTCTGGATGCCGTCCAGCACACCCCACATCTCGTCGCCCTGCATCAGGGCCGAGGCGTCCTTGACCGGTCGGTCGTTCAGGCCAAGCGCCAGCGTCTCGCCGATGCGGAACAGGTGGCGCTCTGGCGCGCGCGCGCCGGTCAGCATCTCTTCCAGCGGGCCCGTGCCCTTGATGTCGAAGGCGCGGGCCAGTCCCGGATCGGGCAGGTTCAGGTCCAGCAGCAGGGTCCGGAACGCGCTGATCCGCGACAGGCTAAGCGCGAGGTTGGCGGCGGCGAAGGTGCTGCCGCAGTCCGGCGTTGGCGAGATCACCGCGATCCGCGCCATCCGGTTGCCGGGCAGCGACCGCAGCAGGTGGCCGCGCAGATGTTCGAAGGCCTTGGCGGCGGGGTCAGTCGGACGGCACGAGATCAGCCGCACCTTCGCCTTCGGGCCGTAGCTGGGGCTGCGGGCGACGCGGCGCAGACGCGCCCAGGCGGGCGGCGGCGACGGGTCGGTCAGGGCGGGAAACGAGCCGGGCAGCGCCGTGTGTTCACGCGGCACGCCGCCGGGCGGACGGTTGCCGCCAGCGCCGGAGCGGTCGCCGCGAGGGTCGAGACGTGAAACGAGAGTCCGTATCATCCTGCCCTCAGGTCCCCGGCGTGGCCTGTCTGGCGAAAGCGTCTGCCGGGGCGGCGGTCAATAGCCGGTACCCTGAAGCACGACACCGACGGTGCGGAAAATCAGACGCAGGTCGGTGGCGGCGGAGCAGGTCATGTCGTATTCGCGGTCGGCCAAGGCGCGGCTGGTGAAGTCGCTTTCGTTGCGCTCCATCACCTGCCACACGCCGGTCAGACCGGGGCGGTGGGCCATGTAGGGGCCGGTGTCGCCGTATTGCTCGACCTGATGCGGCATCATCGGGCGCGGGCCGACAATGCTCATGTCGCCGCGCAGGACGTTCAGCAGCTGCGGCAGCTCGTCCAGCGAAACGCGGCGCAGGAACTTGCCGTAGCGGGTGATGCGCGGGTCGTTCTTCAGTTTCTGGGTGCGGTCCCATTCGGCCCGCATCTCGGGGTCGGCTTCAAGGCAGGCTTCCAGCCGTTCGTCGGCATCGGCCACCATGGTGCGGAATTTCACCATGCGGAAGATCTTGCCGCCCTGACCGACGCGGTCCTGCACATAGATGATACGGCCACCGCCGCGGGCGACCATCAGCGCCCCCATCATCAGCAGCGGCAGGGTGAAGGGCAGGGTCAGCAGTACGAAGGCGATGTCCAGCAGGCGCTTGCCGCGGGCACGGTAGAACGAGGTCGGACGAGAGGTCTTCGTCGGGGCGACCGGCGTGTTGGCAGACGCGCCGCGAGACGGCAGCGAAGTCGGAACGGAAGCGCCGGCGGCGCTGCCCTGCGAGCGGATGTAGCCGCCCGCCGTCGTGTCCGGACGCAGCCGCGGCTGGCCAAGACGGGGCTCTCCCATGCTCATGACAGCCGAATAGTCAGCCAGATCGGCTTCGACCCCGGTCAAATCCCTCATGTTAGTCCCCCAAGAACCCCGTAAACCCCATAGACCTGAAAGACACTCAATCCGGCGGCGCAATAACCCCCAGCAAGCAGCAGCACGCCGTGAAAATGCCTTGATGTTGCCAATATTAGGGCGAGACTTTGGCGGCGTTAATCGCCCAGTCGAGATTTGATCGCGTTTCATGACAACTTCCTGAAATATATACCTAATCATCTCGTACGACGGCAATGGCCTGTTGCAGCGTTTGAAACAGACTGCGCCGGTCATCCGGATTGATGCGGAAAGGGAACCTGCGGGGTGTTGCGGGCCATGATTCGTGGGGCCGAAATGGGCGTCACGATCCGGTGCGAAGCAGGGCACTCGAAGGAAGTACAAAAGGTGAGGGGCGCCGCAATGGGCGCCCCTCTTGCGCCTGTGCCGTGGAAGAGGACGCTACTCCAGCACCAGCGCGAATTTCATCCATTTCTCGATGCTGTCGATCGCAGAGCCGTCGGGCGCCTTGAGAGGGCTTTGCGACGGGCCGAACCCGATCGAAACGGCGCTTTCCGGATCATCCAGCAACGCACCATGGAAGCAGCTTGCGGTGATCCAGCTTCCGACCTCGCCCAGATGGTTGCCGCCGGCGGCCTCGGCCTCGGCGAGGATGTAGAACCACAGGGGCGTCCGCTCGTGCAGCTTCGAGGCACTGCCCTGAAGGAAGGCCGCGAGGTCGGGCTTGTTGTCCAACGCGGTGGTGATGTCGGCAATAGGGCCGCTGAGCACCGCGCCGATGTCCTGCAGGTGCTTGTGAAGCGCCTGTCCGGTCGGCAGCCGCAAGGCGAAGCCGCGCCGCAGGTTGCGCCGCGCCAACTGCCGTTCCAGCGCCCGCATCGCGGCGTCGGTGGCCTTGTCGCCCTCGTTCACCAGGTCGCCCAGCGGCGGCGCCAGAAGCGTGTCGATGCTGCGCGCGGTGCGGGCCGGGAAGCCGTCCGAGGTGTCGGGATCGGCGATGACATAGCGGGACCAGTCGACGATCATGTTCTGCGGCAGCCGCGCCTTGCCCTCGGCCTTGTCCTGGCTTGCGGTCTCGCGGAACCCGCCGCCGCCGGTGTTGAGGAAGATCCTCTCGAACTTGGCGTCGTGGGTGTGGGTGCCGGGCCGGCCGAAGTTCTTGTTCAGATCATAGGCGTTGCGCACCATGGTGTGCCCGAACCGGTAGACGGCGGCCGAGAACTCCAGCGGGATCACGTCGCCCAGCGTGTCGGTGCCGTTGCGGGCGTTGTAGGCGTCGCGGAACTCGAAGAAGTGCTTCGCCTTGTCGTCCTTGATCCGCTGCACCACCGCCGGGTCGCAGACCGACATCAGGAACTGCTCGACCAGAAGCCACTGGTAATGCAGCGTCGTCAGCGCCTTGGCCGAGGAATAATCCGCCGGCCAGCCGGTGTCATGCGCGGCGAGGTAATCCACCGCGCGGTTGTGGAACCGCAGGAAGCTCAGGTGAAACTGCGCGATCAGCAGGTTCTCGTCGTTGCGCATGTCGCCGATGATGGCCCGCTTCGGCAAGCCTTCCTTGAAGTCCTCGAAATCGGCGGGCTCCATCTGGCTTTCGGCAAGCCGCAGGAACGCGTCGCGCACATGCGGTTCGACCTGCGAAAAGCGCGGAAGGTCGCGGTAGGGGTCAAGGTTGTCGGGCAGGTGGCCGTGCGGCACGGTCGGTCCCACGCGCATCTTGTTGCGGTAATGCGGGTGGCGCATCCCCGCGATGACCTTGGCGGTATCGCGCGCCTGCTCCGCGGTCATCGTGCTGCCCAGCGGCAGGCCGCCATAGACACTATCAAGGTCGAAGCGCGGCGAACGGGCGTTCTTCAATTGCTGCTCGATCATTTCCGCCGTGTGGGTCGGCCCGGTGCCGTGCAGCTTCGAGAAGTCGGTGTCACGGTCGGTGCGCGCGGTCAGTTCGTGATCGAGAAACTGACCCCAGTAGGTCATCACCGGCGGCAGCGTGCTGTCCGGCGTCGCCGTGATGTCGGCGGGGGCCGGGTCGTCCGGGTTCGGAGCAGCGGGCACCATGAGGTCGCCAAGTTCGTCGAGCTCTGCGAGGACGGTGTCGGGCAGGTAGTGATCGGGATTCCCGGATGGCGGGAAAAGGTAGCCAAGATCGCCGCGCGCGTCTGCCGCTACGTCACCTGCAGCTGGTATGGTCGCGTCAGAGGCAAGGACGCTGCGCTTCTCGGGCTGGTTCTGGCGACGGCCGCCGCCGTGTGACTGGAACTGTATCGACATCTGTCGATCCCCCATCATAAAATAAAGTCAAAGCCTTGCAGTCCCCGGCTAAAGTGCCGGGGTCAAAGGGCCGGTGAAATCAATGTGGGCAGACCTTCGCAGCGCCAGCACCGTTGACGCAAGGTAAAATCTAGGGGTGGTAATGTATTCCTGACCGGTCGGTCAATGACCTGTGAGCGGGCGTAACGTTTCCGAAAACTCGTCTTTGGGTTGTGTTTCAAGCCATTTAACAAGGGCTTGCAGGGCGGGGCGCGGCGTTCCCTGCGGCCACACGAGGTAATAGCGCCCCGCCGCCTCGGTCGCGCCATGGGCCGCGCGCATCAGGCGGGACCGGGCGATTTCCGCCTCGGCAAGGTAGTCCGGTAGCAGCGCCACGCCGAATCCAAGCGCCGCCGCTTCGGCCATCGTGGCGAACTGGTCGAACAGCATTCCCCGCAGCCCCTCGGCGCGGGCATCGTGGGCGGCGAACCATTCCTCCCAGCCTGACGGGCGGCTTTCGAGGTGCAGAAGCGGCAGGTCCAGCAGCGCCTCGGGCGCGGCGGGGCCGGGCAGCAGCGAGGGGGCGCAGACCGGCACCACGCGTTCGCGCGAGAGTTCGAGGTACTGCACGCCCTGCCAGTCCTGCTGGCCGAAATGAATGGCGGCGTCGAACGGTTCGCGGTCGAACTCGAACGGGGCAAGCCGCGTCGACAGGTTCACCCTCACCTCGGGGTGGTCCTTGGCGAAGGCGTGCAGGCGCGGCGCAAGCCAATGCATTCCGAAGGCGGGCAGGATCGCAAGGTTCAGGCTGCCGCCGGAAGGGTTCGCGCGCAGCTTCAGCGAGGCACGGGACAGCCCGCGCAAACTGTCGCGCACCGCCTGTGCATAGTCGCGGCCCGCGGGCGTCACCGCCATCCCGTGCCGCTCTCGCCGGAACAGAGGCACGCCAAGCTGGCCTTCCAGCACCTTCAGCTGACGGCTCACGGCGGAATGGGTCAACGACAGTTCCTCGGCGGCGGCGGTGGCGCTGCCCAGCCGCTCGACGGCCTCGAAGGCCAGCAGGGAACTCATCGACGGCAGGAAACGGCGGGGCGCGATCATGTGAGTTTTTGTCCAGTCCGGTCGAGTTATTGTCGTTATGCACCCACCGCGCGTTTGGATAAAGATGGTTGGATGATGCATCCGCTCCACGCGCGCCGCGGACGTGGGGATAAGACTGGAGAGATACGACATGCACAGCCTCGATGACCTGAAAAAGGCCGGCCTGAGCGACGACGAGCTGAAAGGCGGCACCCTTACCGTGAAAAGCCCCATCGACGGGGCCGAGATCGCCAAGGTCCACCAGACGCCCGCCACCGTGATGCCCGCCGTCATCGCGCAGGCGCAAGAGGCGTTCGCCGCGTGGCGCAAGGTACCCGCGCCCGAACGGGGCGAACTGGTGCGGCTGTTCGGCGAAGAGTTGCGGAAGTCAAAGGACGAACTCGGCGCCATCGTGACGCTGGAGGCCGGCAAGATCGTGTCCGAGGGTTTGGGCGAGGTGCAGGAGATGATCGACATCTGCGACTTCGCCGTGGGCCTGTCGCGGCAGTTGTACGGTCTGACCATCGCCTCCGAGCGTCCGGGGCACCGCATGGCCGAGACGTGGCACCCGATGGGGCCGGTCGGCGTGATCACCGCGTTCAACTTCCCCGTCGCGCCATGGGCGTGGAACGCCGCGCTGGCGCTGGTCTGTGGCGATCCGGTGATCTGGAAGCCGTCAGAAAAGACGCCGCTGACCGCTATGGCCTGCCTGAAGATCTTCGCCCGCGCCGCCGAACGCTTCGGCAAGGCGCCCGAGGGGCTGGTGCAGCTTGCCATCGGCGGCCCCGAGATCGGCGAGGCGCTGGTGAATGCGCGTGAAGTTCCGGTGATCTCGGCCACCGGCTCGACCCGGATGGGCGAGATCGTGGGCCCCAAGGTCGCCGCGCGGTTCGGGCGCTGTATCCTTGAGCTGGGCGGCAACAACGCGATGATCGTGGCGCCGACGGCGGACCTCGACATGGCGATCCGCGCCATCGTGTTTTCGGCTGTCGGAACCGCCGGCCAACGCTGCACCTCGCTGCGCCGCCTGATCGTACACGAAAGCACCCGCGCCGAACTGGTCGAGAAGCTGGCGAAGGCCTATGCCTCGCTGCCGATCGGCGATCCCCGCGAAGGGTCGACGCTCGTCGGGCCGCTGATCGACAAGGGCGCGCAGGACGCGATGATGAAGGCGCTGGAGGCCGCAAAGGCCGAGGGTGGCACCGTCCACGGCGGCGCGGTGGCCGAGGGTGTTGCGGGTGGCGCCTACGTGACACCGGCAATCGTCGAGATGCCCAAGCAGACCGACACCGTGCGCGCCGAAACCTTCGCGCCGATCCTTTACGTGATGGGCTACAGTGACCTCGACGAGGCCATTGCGATCCAGAACGACGTGCCGCAAGGCCTGTCATCGTGCATCTTCACCCTGAACGTTCGCGAGGCCGAGACCTTCGTTTCGGCGGTCGGGTCCGACTGCGGCATCGCCAACGTGAACATCGGCCCCTCGGGCGCCGAGATCGGCGGGGCCTTCGGAGGAGAGAAAGCCACCGGCGGCGGGCGCGAAAGCGGCTCGGATGCGTGGAAGGGCTATATGCGGCGGCAGACCAGCACGGTGAACTACTCGGCGGAACTGCCGCTGGCGCAGGGCGTCAAGTTTGACATCTGAGCCGGGCAACCTGTGGGAGGCGACCTGTGCCGAGACGGTACAGGCGCCGCCGCTGACAGGGGATGCGACGGTCGAACTTGCGGTGATCGGGGGCGGCTTCACTGGCTGTAGCGCGGCGTTGGAAGCGGCGCGCGCGGGTGCGTCGGTCTGCCTGCTGGAAGCCCGGCGGATCGGCTATGGCGGCTCGGGGCGCAACGTCGGGCTGGTTAACGCCGGGCTTTGGCTGCCGCCGGACGAGATCGTCGCGCTGATGGGCGAAGCACCTGCCGCGCGCCTGATGGAGGCGCTGGCCGCCGGACCGGCCACGGTGTTCGCCAAGGTCAAAGAGCACGGCATCGCCTGCGAGGCGGTGCAGGCCGGAACGCTGCATTGCGCGCATTCCGAAAAGGGGCTGGAGGATCTTCAGACCCGGTTTCGGCAAGGCAACCGCATCGGTGCGCCGGTGCGTCTGCTGGACGCCGCCGAGGCGCGGGCGCGGGTCGGGACCGAGGTGATCCATGGCGCGCTGCTGGACTCGCGCGCGGGCACTGTGCAGCCGCTGGGCTACTGCCGGGGACTGGCGCGGGCGGCGGTGGCTGCGGGCGCCAAGCTGCACGCGCAAAGCCCGGTTACGGCGCTGGCCCGTGACGGCGAGACGTGGCGTCTAAGCGCAAACGGCCACACGGTCCGGGCCCGGAAGCTGCTGCTGGCGACCAACGCCTATCACCTTGGGATCGACGACCCGTTCCGACCGCAGGCCGCGATCGTCGGCTTCTCGCAATACGCCACCGCGCCGCTTGACGCGGACCTGCGGGACCAGATCCTGCCGGGGGGCGAGGGATGCTGGGACACCACGATGGTGATGAACTCGTTCCGGGTCGACGCCGCCGGGCGGCTGATCGTGGGGGCGATGGGCAACCGGCGTGCGCCCACTGGCCCGATCCACGATGCATTTGCGAAGAAGCTGCTGGCGCGGCTGTTCCCGCAGGTGAAGGACCGCACGCTGACCTTCCAGCATGCGTGGCACGGGCGGATCGGCATGACCTCGGATCACATTCCCAAGGTGGTCGGGTTCGGGCCGGGGGCCTACGCGATCTTCGGTTATTCGGGGCGCGGCATCGCTCCGGGCACGGTGTTCGGCACCGCCGCCGCGCAGGCGCTGTTGCGGGACGATCCCGACGCGCTGCCGCTGACCCCGGTCGACCGTTATGCCGAGCGGTTCACCCGCCTGCGGTCGGTCTATTACGAGACCGGTGCGGCGCTGGACCACGCGCGGCGTCTGGTCTGAGGCGTCAGCCCTTCGGCCCGCCCACCGTCCAACGGTCGGCGAAATGCTTCAGCGCGATGGTGTTGTTGCGGTTGTGACCTTCGCCCGGCACCCGGTTCACCAGTCCCAGCCGCGTGCTTTGCAGCAGCTTGGCCTGCGCCTTCGGCACGAAACTCAGCGATGGCGCGGGCAGAACCCGGATCGGCACGTTGCACAGGGCCGAGGACCGCACGTCGTCGACATAGCGCGTCTCTGCCGGGTCTTGCGAGAAATCCGCCAGCCGCGCGGTGTCGAAGAACCGGGGACGGACGAGATAGCTCATCACGCCCTGAAAGATGTCGACCGGGCGCGGGCGGCGCAGGCGGCTGGCGCGGATCGGGGCCGGGGGCTGCATGAACAGGTTCGAGCGGATGGTGGTCATCCGGTCGGTGAGGTCAGCCGGGGCGATCCAGCCCGACATGGTATGGACGACGTCGGGGTCCTCTCTGACCGCAGTCTCGTACCGCGAGATCAGCCAGCGCGGATAGATGCGATCATCGTCCACCACCAGCAACAGCGTCTCCGGTGGCTCGGCCAGCACCGAGGGGATCAGCTTGGTGCCGGGGCCAAGATCGGCGCAGCGGCGGATCTGAAGCGACTTCAGGCGCTCAAGCGCCTCGGGCACCACATAGGCCACCTGCTCGCGCGCGCTGAATTCGGGGACGTTCAGCACGATACGGGCGGGCGGGCGCGACTGATCCAGCAGGCTTTTCAGCGTGGGTTCCAGCAGGCCGATGCGGCTGGGGGTGGTGGTCAGGGTCACCACGATGTCCGAGCGGTCCGCTTCGGCCCAGCGGTCGTCCAGCGTCGCAAGAGGGGTGCGCGACAGCTTCCACTCGCGCCACAGGTCGGCGGGCAGCCATTCGCCCTCGAACAGGTGATGCACCCAGATGCCGGCAGCGGCCATCAGGACAAGGACAAGGGGCAGGGCGATCCACAGGCTCATACGGCCCTATTGCGACGGCTGGCCCAGCCGTGCAAGCCGCTCGAGCAATTCGTCGTGCAGCGTTGCCCGTTCCTCGGGGCTGAGGAAGGCGCCGAGTTCGACGGTTCGGCCCGCGCCGCTGAGGGTGACGTAGTTCTCGACCGGGCCGCCCTTTTTGTGGATCTCGACGCGGATCCAGTAGGGGTTGGCTTCCCACCGCCGCTCGGGCTTGCGGATGTCCTTGCGCACCAGCGTCATCCGGTCGGGCCAGATCAGCAGTTCCTCGGTCTTCTCGACGGCGTCGCGGGCGTTGTGGCGCATCATTTTCCATGTCAGCGCCAGCGCGCCCATCACGAAGGGCAACAGCCCCCACAGCACCGGCGAGCCGATGACCGAGAACAGCGGCACCAGCACCATCAGGAAGGTAATGCCGAAGAAGGCCACGAACCCCTCGGGCGACAGCGAGCGGTGCGGCCAGATGTCCAGCGTCCAGACCGGTGCAGGGTCCGGTGCCTGTTCCGCAAGGGGGGCCGAGTGTCCGTGTGTCCAGCGATAGGGCATGTGGCCGTGTCTAAGCCGTTAAGTTTCGTCCGACCAGTGGGCAGCGTGGCGCAGGTCGGTCAGGTGGGCGCATCGGGCGGACCGTCCGGGCCGTCGCCGCGCAGCCGCACGATGATGCCCGCGAAGGCCAGGACGATAAAGCCCCCGGCGGCGATCAGCGCCAGCAGGATAGCGGACTCGGCCCACTCGTTCGCGCGGTCATAGGCGATGGTGTAATCCTCGTACCGGCGCGGCAGGGTCATCCCCGCCATCGTTGCGCTGATATAAAGGGGCACCAGCATCAGCCCGTGCGCCGCGTAAATAAGCAGCGCCGACAGGCCGGGACGGATCAGCGCGCCGAACCGCGACAGGGCAAGATAGATCGCCCCGGCTGCGAGGAACAGCAGTGCAAGGCTGATGACATAGTGGCCCTGGATCACGGCGTAGTAGTTCATCGGCGCCATGCCGACCGCGCCGTGCTGCAGGCGCGGCAGCGCGATGAGTGTCGCCAGCGCGGTGCCAAGCCACAAGAGTGCCACGGCGAGCACCAGCCAGCCGGGCCAGCGCGCTCGGCCCGCCAGAAGGGCAGGCAGCGGCAGAAGTCCAAGAGCTATGGCGAGAGGGGCGCTCATTTTGAAATATGGGTCGTGTCTTCGCGCGCGGGTTCAATGCATCTGGACCGGCTTGCGATCCGTCGTTCGGGGCGAGGTAGCCCGGACCCCGCGCGGGTCCAGTCACGGTTTTGGGTGTCGCGACGCAAGTTGGGGCTTTCCCGTGCCGGTTGGCTGCCTTTGGCCGCAGCCGGGATGCCGGACCTCGGCCGCAAGCGTTGCCCCAAATGAAAAGGGCCCCGCTTTCGCGAGGCCCTTCCGGTTGGCCGTTCTGGCCGGATCAGTGCGCGTGGCCCTTGTCCCATTCGGACTGCTTGGGCAGCGTTTCGAACGTGTGTTCCGGCGGCGGGCTGGGCAGGGTCCATTCCAGCGTATCCGCATGCTCGTTCCAGTAGTTCGCCTCGGAGACGCGCTTGCCGCGGTACAGGGTGTAGAACACGATCCCGATGAAGAACACGAACGAGGCGAAGGACAGGAAGGCGCCCAGCGATGAGATCTTGTTCCAGTAGGCAAACGCCTCCGGGTAGTCGATGTAACGGCGCGGCATGCCCTGGCGGCCCAGGAAGTGCTGCGGGAAGAACGTCACGTTCGCTCCGATAAACATCAGCCAGAAGTGCAGCTTGCCCGCCCATTCCGGGTACTGACGGCCCGACATCTTGCCGATGTAGTAGTAGACGCCGGCGAAGATCCCGAACACGGCGCCGATCGACATCACGTAGTGGAAGTGCGCAACCACGTAGTAGGTGTCGTGGTAGGCGCGGTCGACCGGGGCCTGCGACAGGACGATGCCGGTGACGCCGCCCAGGGTGAACAGGAAGATGAAGCCGAAGGCGAAGAGCATCGGCGTCTTGAACTCGATCGAGCCGCCCCACATCGTCGCGATCCACGAGAAGATCTTGATGCCGGTGGGCACCGCGATGACCATCGTCGCCAGCATGAAGTAGGACTGCTGCGTCAGCGACATGCCCACCGTGTACATGTGGTGCGCCCAGACGACGAAGCCCAGCGCGCCGATCGCGATCATCGCCCAGACCATCGGCAGGTAGCCGAAGACGGGCTTGCGCGAGAAGGTGGCGACCACGTGGCTGATGATGCCGAAGGCGGGCACGATCACGATGTACACTTCCGGGTGGCCGAAGAACCACAGGATGTGCTGGTACAGAACCGGGTCACCGCCGCCCGCGGGCGAGAAGAAGGTGGTCCCGAAGTTCCGGTCGGTCAGCAGCATGGTGATGGCGCCGGCCAGAACCGGCAGGGCCAGCAGGATCAGCCACGCAGTGACGAAGATCGACCAGGCGAAAAGCGGCACCTTGAACAGGGTCATGCCGGGGGCGCGCATGTTCAGGAAGGTGGTGATCATGTTGATCGCGCCAAGGATCGACGAGGCGCCCGACAGGTGGACCGCGAAGATCGCGAGGTCGGTCGAATAGCCGCCTTCGGTGGTCGACAGCGGCGGATAGAGAACCCAGCCGATACCCGAACCCATCTGGTCGTTGCCGCCCGGCGACCACACCGACAGCACGGCCAGCGCCGCACCGGCGGTGAACAGCCAGTAACTGAGGTTGTTCATCCGCGGGAAGGCCATGTCCGGCGCGCCGATCTGCAGCGGCATGAAATAGTTGCCGAAACCGCCGAACAGGGCGGGAATGACCACGAAGAACATCATCAGGATGCCGTGGCCCGTGATCATCACGTTCCACAGGTGGCCGTTCGGCGTACAGGTCTCGGATGCGTTCGCGAAGATCCGCGCCCCTTCCATGCACATGTGCTGCACGCCCGGGTTCATCAGCTCGATACGCATGAACACGGTGAAGAGGACCGAGACGAAGCCGAGGGCCGCCGCGGTGAAGAGATAGAGGATGCCGATGTCCTTGTGGTTCGTCGACATGAACCAGCGGACGAAGAACGAGCGGTTGTCCTCGTGTCCGTGGCCTTGGATGGCGGCGTCGGCCATGCGTGCCTCCTGGGTTCCGATTGTTAGTTATTGCCAGCACGACCCGAGTCACCCCGGATCGCGTCGATTGAATGTGTTTCTAGTCGGCGGGCCCTCGCTCGGCAACGCCCGAAATTTGATCTGTGTCAATGTGACCGGGCCTGAATGTCGCACACTGGCGGCGAAGAGGCGCCGTTCTCACGATGCCGTTACGGGAAGCGGGCCGGACAAGGCCCGCGCAGTCCTGTTTTTCGGCGGCGAAGGGAATCACCGTGCGCCCGCTCCGGCGTCACGAAACGGGTCATCCCCCGCGCAGCGTCGGATATTTCACCTGAGGCACAGGGGTCTTCGCCGGGCGAGGGGGCGATCGGTGCGTTTTGATGAGGGGGGAATTCCTGATGAGACTGTTTACCAAACCGGCTGCAATCCTGGCGCTTGGTGCGGCGGCGCTGCTGGCCGGTCCGCACGACGCAGAGGCGACCACGGTGACGTGGTCGGGCAACAAGCATCGCTACGACATCATCGAGGTGACGGGGATCACCTGGCACGACGCCTATCTCGCGGCCAAGGCCTTTTCACCGAAATCGGCGCTTGTCAGCATCACCTCTGCCGCCGAGAACGCCTTTGTTCAGGGGCTGCTGCTGTCGACCGCGGCGGATGCGACATGGCTGGGCGGTATCCAGCACCCGCTTGCGCCCGCGCCGGACGCGGGCTGGAGTTGGGTCGACGGCGAAGCATGGGGCTACACGAACTGGGCGCTTGGCGAGCCGAACGACATCGTTCCGGGTGGCGAGTTCTTTCTCGAAATGAACCGGGCGGGCAAATGGAACGACATTGGCCCGAGCTATGCCGAGAAACGCGCCTATGTCGTCGAGACGGTGCCGCTTCCCGCCGGGATGGGCCTGTTGCTGTCCGCGCTGGGTCTTTTCGGCCTTCTGCGCCGGGCCGGGACGCGGCAGACCTGAGCGAGGGAGGGCCTTGAGGGCGGTCAGGCCTCGACCAGTTCGTAGTGCCGGATCGTCCGTTCCTCGACCAGTTCGGCTTCTGCCGGGTCGATGTGCGGGCTGGCATAGTCCTCACCCACGAAGGCCTTGAGCGCGTCGAGGTCGCGCCAGACCATCACGAAGCTGAACTCGCGCGGGGTTTCGGGTCGTGGCGCGCCGGGCAGAACCTCGACGATCCCGTCGGTGGCTTTCATCAGCGGGATGGCGGTGTCGTGGAAGAACGTGGCGAACTCTGCCTCTTTGCCGGGGCGGGTTCGGACCTGAAAGATGCGCATGATCATGGGACCGTCCTTTCGGATAAGCGGTCTCTGCCTGCGTCGCTGCCTTCGCACATCAAGGATACCACATCTTCACCCGGACAGGTGGTGTGTCCGCCGGCATTTGTCACGGCGGGGGCTGCGATGATACCCAAGGGTCCATGCACCGAGTGCCGGAATGGAGCGTGCGAGAATGGCGGACCCTTTTCAGAACGTGGATGCCCACGGCAGCGACTTTGTCGAAACGGTCGTGTCGGTCCTCTACAACCGCGCCCACGAACCGGTCATGGCCGGAATCGTGGACGACTACCTTGCCGGGCTCGATTTCCCGGATGGCGGTGTGCATATCGAGATCGGGGCAGGGTCCGGTGACATCTCGCGCCAGATCGCGGCACGCGCGAAGGGAGGGGCGGTCATTGGCATCGATCCCTCCGAGGGGCTGATCGCCGCCGCGAAGAAGGGCACCCCGGTCCCGGGCCTGTCGTTCGAAACGGGTGACGGCGCGGCGCTTCGGTTCGGTGACGGGTCCGTAGACAACGTGGTGATGCACACGGTCCTAAGCCACGTCCCCGATCCGGCGCGTCTGCTGTCCGAGGCGGCCCGCGTCCTGAAACCCGGCGGGCGTCTCGTTGTCTGCGACGCGGATTTCGAGAAGATGTCGCTGGGAAACGGATTTGCCGATCCGATGCAGGCTTGCGCCCAATACTTCGCCGAGCACTTCGTGACCGACAAATATCTGACAGCGCGGCTTCGCCCGCTTGTGATGGCGGCTGGCCTGACGGTCGAGCGCTTCTCACTGACCAGCCGGACAATCACCACGGGCACCGGAGCGCGGAATTGGGTCGCGATGGGCGGCCGCAAGATGGTCGAGACCGGACTGATCGGGCCCGGCCTGCTGGATGCGCTGCTGGCGGAACACGACCGGCGCGCGGAAGAGGGGACCCTGTTCGGCCACCAGCCCTTCGTCACGCTGCAAGCGATGAAACCGCGAGCCTGACAGCGGGTGGCCAAAAAAAAACGCCCGCGGCCAAGGGCCGGGGCGTCAGTCAAGGGACAGGGACAGGGGGCTAGGGCAGCCCCCGTTGGCATAAGTGGCGTTAGCCGGCCACCGCGGCGATCGGAACGATGAGAGCCATGCCAAGCCCGACCATCGTCAGAAAGAGCATTTGAGCGTTCATTGGAAATCTCTCCTGCTGTTCATCCTGACAACGTTATAAATCGCCTAAAGGTTTCATTAAAATTAACGGATTCCATACGGTCTGGAATTCCGGACCTGACGGGGAGGAAAATGCCGTCGCGGCAACTGAGCCGCGTTAAGCATCGGAACTGTCTTGTATGATCGTTCCAGTTTGTCTGTATTGCCAAAAACCCCGAATAAAGAACTCAGTCCACGAAAACCGGTCAGTTGGAGACGAATAAATTGAGAATTTCACAAAGGACCGCGTTTGTCGTCGGGTTGGTGTTGACCTGTGTACCCGTCGCGGCGGCCGCGGAATGCGATGCTCTGGATCCCGGCTATTTTGCCGATGCCGGGCCGGAAGCCATGTCGGTTTGCCCGGGCGACGATCAACTCATGGCCCGCGATGGGGTGGGGCGGACACCGCTTCACATGGCCGTCATGCACAGTCCGGACCCGGCGGTGACCCATGCCTTGCTGAAAATGGGCGCCAGCGTCGAGGTCCGGGACGCAAGGCTCTGGACGCCGCTTCATGCTTTGGCGGCGGAAGGAAATGTGCCCGGACACGTGTCGGCGCTGGTCAACTGGGGCGCGGAAATTGATGCGGGCGTCAGCGACGACGAGTGCCTGTTCGGGCGATGTGAGACGACGCCGCTGCACCTGGCCGTCGCTCGCCGGGGCGTCGCCGATCTGGTCAGGGCGTTGCTGGCAGCGGGAGCCGACCCCCTTGCCGTCGACGCGGACGGCCAGCACGCGCTGCACATCGCGGCGGAGGTGGCAGAGCCAGAGGTCATAATGTCGCTGATCGCCTCCGGCGCCAAGATCAACGAAGAGGATGGCGATGGGTTCACGCCGCTTCATCGCGCACTTCGTGGACCGGCGACCTCGGACCCGCAGCCGCCTGAGTTGGCGTCGGTGGCCATGCTGATCGACCTTGGAGCCGACCTGACGGCGGCGTCGGATGAAGGCATCACGCCCCTGATGCTTGCTGCAGCCTACGCGCAGGACGCGGAACTCTGGGCTTTGGTCTATACCGCCACCGATCAGGAAACGGCCTGCGCCGAGGACGACAAAGGGCGCACGGCCAAGAAGCTGTTCGATGCCAACCCGAACCTCGAACGCGACGCGACGTACTGGGACCTCCACCAGGCATGTCCGTAGATACAGCTATGAAAGCCCGGCACGGGACCCGCGGCGAAAAGGGGAAGTCATGACGAAATGGTTGCGACGGCTGTTGAAGTCGGCACTGGTCCTGACGGTCGTGCTGTTCGTCAACATCATGAGCTTCGTCGTCAGCGGGTTGGGAAACTTCGTGTCCGGCTTGGCAGAACGGCTGTTCCAACGGTCGTGGGTGGCAACCGAGCTCGCCGATACGCGCAAGGAACTGGATGCGGAAAAGAAGCGGCGGGTGGAGCTGGAACGCGAGAATGGCGATCTGAAAAATCGCAACAAGCGCCTGGACGATGATCTGGTAGAGACCAAGCGGCGGAACGCGGATCTGGACCTGGAGAAGCGGAAGCTGACGGGTCGGGTCGACGAACTCAACAAGACGATCCGGTCCAATGCCGATGCGGTTGCGGATGCAAAGATAGTCAGAAGCCAGTTTGACGACATTGGAGAACGCATCGCCAGACGCACCTACATCGGTGCAGTCCGCAACCTTGGGTCTATTCCGTTGGAGGCCGCTCCCTTCGTGGGCGCCCTCACGGTCGTGGCCGTCACGGTTCTTGAGATAAGTGATGCGTGTATGACGCTTGAGGAAATGGAAAAGCTTCGCGAGATGGCCGGCTTTCCACCTCTTGAGAATTGGAGCTCGAAAGCCTGCAGATCGCTCCCGATTCCGGGCATGTCCACCGATCTTGCGGATCTTTCGATCGAGCAATGCTACGAGGAAGCGGACAAGCTGGATGAGGTAAGCGAGGACGCTGGTGACGAGATCCGGAAGATCTGCGATTGCGTCATGGTGTCTCCCGGACGGGAAGCGGCCTGCTTCCCCACCGAAGTCGTCATCGCCGAGGAATAGGCCACGGGGCCGCTAGCCGCCGAACACCTCGTCGAACGTCATCTTCAGCGCGACGTCCAGGTCGTCCATCGTGACCGGCAGGCCGAGGTCGACGAGGCTGGTGACGCCGTGGCCGGTGATGCCGCAGGGGACGATGCCGTCGAAGTGGGACAGGTCCGGCTCGACGTTGATCGAGATGCCGTGGAAGCTGATCCATTTCCGTAGGCGGATGCCGATGGCGGCGATCTTGTCCTCGCGGGGGGCGCCGTCGGGCAGGGCGGGCTTTTCGGGCCGGGCGACCCAGACGCCGACGCGGCCCTCACGGATCTCGCCCTTCACGTTGAAGCGGTCGAGCGTGGCGATCACCCATTCCTCGAGTTGCTGCACGAAGCGGCGCACGTCGTGGCCGCGGCGGCCGACGTCGAGCATGACATACACGACCCGCTGTCCCGGCCCGTGATAGGTGTACTGGCCGCCACGGCGGGTGTCGTACACCGGAAACCGGTCGGGGTCGGTCAGGTCAGAGGGCTTGGCCGAGGTTCCGGCGGTGTAGAGCGGCGGATGTTCCACCAGCCAGATCAGCTCGTCCGCCTCACCGGCGGCGATTGCGGCGGCACGTGTTTCCATAACGGAAACAGCGTCCTCGTACCCGACGGGACCGTCAGAGGTGATCCATTCTACCATGGCGCGCATTCACCTGAAAAAACGGACAAAGTCCAGAGGTCGGGTATTTCGGTATTGCACCGAAACGGCTGCTCCGGCGACACTAATGTGGTACACGAGGGTATCCGAGTTGATTTAAGTCCCAGGAGGGGTCCGAATGTTGATAAGAAAACTGATTGCGGTGGCTGCCATTGCTGCAACGCTCGCCAGCCCGGCACAGCGTGCGGCAGCCGATGCCGGGGACGCGATCCTTGGCGCCATCGTCGGCGGTGTCATCACCGGCATCGCGGTGAACGAAGCCAACAAGAACAAACCGCCGAAGCGCACCACCGTGGTGGTTCGGCCCGACAGCCCGCAGCGCGCGGCGAATCGCGTCACCCAGAACGCGCTGAACTACTTCTCGTTCAACGCAGGTTACGCCGACGGCGTCTTCGGCGCCCGCACCGCGGCCGCCGTGCGCGCCTATCAGGCGTTCCTCAACTTCCCGCAGACCGGCAAGCTGACCGCGGTCGAGCATGACATCCTGATTTCGGCCTACAACCGTGGTCAGGCCGGCGGCTACGACGTCACCCAGCTGATCAGCACCGATCCGATGGGCAGCCGCGCCCTGCTGGTGTCGCAGCGCAACCTGGTGCTTGGCCCGCCTGCCGGGTCCGGGTCGACCTCCAGCACGCCCACGGTGGCGACGATGGACACCGACCTTGGGACCGTCACCGTGCCGGAAACCGCCACGCCGGAAGTGGCCAGCAACGACAAGCCGATGGGCCTGCCGCTGATCCCGGTGCCGACCGGCAAGGGCAACCTCGCCGACTTCTGCTCGGGCTCTGACGTCACCGGCCCGCGCATCACGCTGGCGGGTATGACCGATCCGGTTCCCGCGCTGAACCAGGCGTTCTGCGGCGCCCGCGCCGAAGCGATCGACGCCTCGGCCGCGCTGGCAAGCGGCGTGCAGGGTGTGACCATGGCCGACATCGAGGCACAGTGCGAGGCGCTGGGTCCGGTGGTGCAAAGCTATGTGTCGATGCTGCCCGGCAAGGACCGCGCCGACGTCGTCGCCGCGGTGGACCAGTTCATCACCGACAGCGGCACCGACCGCAGCCAGCTGGCCTCGACCGCGCAGATCTGCCTGGGCGTTGGCTATAAGAAGGATGACCTGACCGTCGCGCTCGGCTCGGCCCTGGTGCTGGTCGCGCTGGACGAGGCCGCCTATGGCGAGCTGATGGGTCACCACCTGTACCACGGCTTCGGCGTGTCCGAGAATCAGGACCGTGGCGTTGACTGGCTGGTCTGGACCACCGACGAGCTGGACGCGGGTGCGACCCCGGTGTTCGGCTCCGCCGACGGCGTGCGCGGCGCGCTGGTGAACGAGGCGGTCTATCGCCTGAACGGCGGCGCTCCGTCCTCGGCGGCGAAGAACACCTCGTCGAAAGGCAAACTGCCGGTGATCAACACGGGCAACTGATCGTCTGATCGGTGACGGAATGGCCCGGACCGCCCCGCGCGGCCCGGGCTTTTTCATGCCTTTACGGCACGCGGCGCTTTTTGTCGTACGGGTGCAAAATCGCTCTTCACATCGCCCGAAGCCTCGGTTAAACCCCCGCCACCAATTCAGAGTGCGGTCGTGGCGGAATTGGTAGACGCGCAGCGTTGAGGTCGCTGTGGGGTAACTCCCGTGGAAGTTCGAGTCTTCTCGACCGCACCAAATTTTCCGAACAGGTGAATGGAATACCGCCCCCTCGGGGCCGGGGATCGGTGTTTGCCATGGGCTTGGCGCCGATGCGAACCGGCGCGGCGGGGCGAGCTTGCCGTTCCGCTTTGAAGCTTCGATAGTCGGCCACGGGAAGGCGAGGGGGCATTGCCGTGAAGATCATGTGTCTGAACAGCTGGGGTGGAAAGCTGCACGAGGTGCTGTTGCCCTATCTTGCCGCGTCCGCCCCCGATGTTCTTTGCCTTCAGGAAGTCACGCACAGCCCCGCGTCGGACAAGGACTGGCTGACCTATCGCGATGGCGATCACGTCCTGCCGCAGCGGGCCAACCTGTTCCGCGACGTGTCGCGGGCGCTTCCCGATCACGTGGCGGTGTTCTGCCCGGCCGCGCAGGGCGAGTTGTGGGACGCGGACCGGTCGATCCCGTCGCAATGGGGACTGGCGACCTTCGTGCATCGCGCGCTGCCGGTGATCGGTCAGGCGCAGGGCTTCGTTCACAAGGATTACGCGCCCGATGGTTTCGGCGCGCACCCGCGTTCCCGCAGCGCACATGGGGTGAGGCTGTACGACCATGGCGCGGGCCGGACCGTCAGCGTGACGCATATGCACGGGCTGCGCGATCTGCGCGGCAAGATGGACACGCCGGAACGCGCGGTGCAGGCCCGCCGGCTGCTCGACCTGTCACGGCAGGTGTCCGGGCCCGAAGACACGGTTGTTGTCTGCGGCGACTTCAACGTCGAGCCGGGAAGCGAGACGCTGGCCATCCTGGCCGAAGCCGGTCTGTCCGAACTGGTGACCGGGCGCGGCTTTGAGACGACCCGCACGTCGCACTACACGAAGCCGGGACGGTTCGCGGACTATATGCTTGTGAACCGCGAGCGGGACCTGCGCGGTTTCGACGTGATCCACGACCCCGAGGTCTCGGATCACTGTCCGCTGGTGCTGGGCCTGTAGGCCGGACGGCTCGTCAGATCTCCACCTCGACCTTCCCGATGGGATGCGAACAACAGGCGAGGATGTATCCCTCGGCGATGTCGTCCTCGGAGATGCCGCCGTTGTGGACCATGTGGACCTCGCCCGAGATCTTGCGGGTCTTGCAGGTGCCGCAGATCCCGAAGGTGCAGCCCGACGGGATGTTGAGACCATTGGCGCGCGCGGCGCCCAGGATGGTCTCGGTCTCGGGGACCTGTGCGGTGACGCCGGACGCGGCGAAGACCACCTCGGCCATTGCGTCTTCTTCCGGCACGACGTCGTCGAAGGGCGCTTCCTGATCCGCGGTTTCGACCGGGGCCTGAAAGCTCTCTTGATGGTAGCGGTCCATGTCGAAGCCGAGGCCCGCCAGCGCGTCGCGGACGGCCTGCATGAAGGGCTCGGGGCCGCAGCAGAACACCTCGCGATCCAGATAATCGGGGGCCATCAGGCCCAGCATCAGCTGGTTGAACATGCCCTGATAGCCGGTCCACGGACGATAGCGGTCGGGTTCCTCGACCACCCAGCGCAGGTCGATGCCGGGCAGACGGCTTGCCATGTGCTCCAGCCGCTCGCGGAAAATGATCTCGGACGGGCGCTTGGCGCAGTTGATGAACACGATGTCGGGTTCGGCGCCGGCGTCGTACAGGTAAGTCGTCATCGACATCAGCGGCGTGATGCCCGAACCGGCCGAGATGAACAGGTACTTCGGCGCCTCGTGGTTCATGTAGCTGAACAGGCCCGCCGGACCCATTGCCTTGATCCGCATGCCGGGTTCGAGGTGGTCGATCATCCAGCGCGCGCCGATGCTGCCGGGTTGCGCCTTCACCGTGACCGTCAGCGACATCGGCCGCGACGGCGAGGAGGAGATGGTGAAGGTGCGCCAGACCGGGCCGCCCGGAACCGGCAGTTCCAGCGTCAGGAACTGGCCCGGCAGGAAGTCGAACAGCGCGCCCGAGGGCGACTGGAAAGTGAAGGTGCGGGTGTTGGGCACCTCGGGCAGGACCGAGGTGCATTCCAGCATCTCGCTGTCCTTCCAGATCGCGGCGGCGGAAACTCGGGCAAGCTGGTTCATCAGATCACTCCGCGGCCAGCGCGACGGGGTCAAGCCGCGCCGCCATGGTGGCGCAGTACCAGTCGACGAACTGGATCACGCCGGATTCCTGAATGGCAGAGTAGGGGCCGGGCTCGTAGGCGGGCGAATTGATGCCCTGCTGGTTGTCCTCGACCACCTGCCGGTCCTCGTCGTTGGTGGCGACCCAGACTTCGGTCAGGCGCTTCAGGTCATAGTCACGGCCCTCGACCGCGTCCTTGTGGACCAGCCACGTGGTGCGCACCTCGGTCTCGGTCGGCGACACCGGAGTCACGCGGAAGGTGATCGAGTGGTCGGGCAGGAAGTGGTTCCACGTCGTCGGATAGTGGAACTTCAGCAGGGTGCCCGCGTCGTCGAAGGGCACGCGGCCCAGCTTCTTCGTGACCGCCGTGCCGCCGTCCATGGTGTAGCTTTTCACGCCGGGCTTCAGGGGCATGCGGGCCACGCGGTACTGGCCGTCTTCGGCAAGGTGGAAGGACGCCGGGATGCCCGCGTCTTCCAGCTTCTTGAAGTGGGCGGCGATATGGGCGGGCGGCGGCCCGTCGCCGATGCCCGACACGTCCGGATCGTCCGGGTAGGTGCGGCACAGGGCAGGGTGGTTGCCGCCGCAGTGATAGCACTCGCGGTTGTTCTCCCAGACCAGCTTCCAGTTGCCGTTCTCGATGATCGACGAGCTGAAGGCGACCTTCGCATCGGTCAGGTCGTGCGGTGCAAGATAGGGCTGCACCAGCGCGGCGAAGGCGTCGAAATCGGGCGGGTTGTCCGACAGGCAGATGTAGACCAGCCCGGCCAGCACGCGGCAGGCGACCGGTTTCAGCCCATGGGCCGAGGCGTCGAATTCCGGTCCCATGTCACGCGCCCACAGCAGGCGGCCGTCAAGTTCATAGGTCCACTGGTGATAGGGGCAGACCAGCTTGGGCGAGTTGCCCTTCGCCGACTTGCACAGGACCGAGCCGCGGTGGCGGCAGGTGTTGTGGAACGCCCGGATCTCGCCATCCGCGCCACGCACGAGGATCACGCCGTAGGCGCCCACGCGGTGCGTGACATAGCTGCCGGACTTCTCCAGCTCGCAGGCCGGGATCGCGTACAGCCAGTCGCGGTAGAAGATCGTCTCCATGTCCGCCTGGAACAGGTCGGGGTCGGTGTAGAACGGCTGTTCCAGAGCGTGACCGGGCTTGCGCCGGGCCAGCAGGTCGCGAAGCGTGTCCTGCATTCTGCCAATCTCCGCGGCCGCGTGCCGTGCGGCCCTTGGTTCGGCGGGCGGGGGACGCGTGGTCGCACGCTCTGGCCAACGCCCGTGGTTGTGACTCCGGCAGGGCGGGCTACGCCCTGACTCGGGTTCGTCCTAGCAGCGTCGTGTCGCGACATTTCGCTTGAAAACGACAGAACCGGATACGGAACGGACATGCGCCGGAAACGGCGCTACGGCAGGCGCTGAAAGCGCGGTTCAGGCGGTCTGGAACGACGCGGAAACAGGCGTTTCGGGCACGCACTGACCGTCGGCGGAACGGGCCGGCCCTTTATTCGAGCCACCAGGGCGATGGTCGTCGAGAATCATTTGCGACGCCTTTTCGCCCACCATGATCGCGGGGGCGTTGGTGTTGCCCGAGGTGACTGTCGGGAAGATCGAGGCATCCGCCACGCGCAGCCCGTCGATCCCGTAGACCCTCAGCCGCGCATCGACTACGTCCCGCACCGGGTCCGGTCCCATCCGGCAGGTCGAAACCGGGTGAAACACGGTGCCGGCGCGGGCGCGGATGTCGGCGATCATCTCGTCGTCGCTTTGCACCTGCGGCCCGGGCAGCAGTTCCGCCTCGATCAGCCGCGACAGCGCAGGCGTTTCGGCAAGGCGGCGCATGATCTGCGAGGCCTCGAGCATCTCTTGCACGTCGAGATCGGTGCCAAGGTAGTTCGGATGGATCGCGGGGGGCGCCATCGGGTCGGGCGACCGGATCTCGAGATGTCCGCGGCTGGTGGGCCGGGTCGGCTGCGCGCCCATGAGAAAGCCGGGGAAAGGGTCCGGGCTCATCAGCGCCCGCTTGCCCGGCACCGCCTTGGTATAGCTGACGGGAGAGAAGAACAGTTGCATGTTGGGCTTCGACAGACCGGGCCGGCTGCGCACGAAGCCGCCCGCCTGATTGACGCCCAGCGACAGGATCCCGCGCCGGGTCAGGACATAGTGCAGCCCGTGCCGCAGCTTGCCGTGCCACGGGCGTAGCTGCTGGTTCAGCGTCGGCACCTTCGAGCGGAACAGATAGTCGATCGCCAGATGGTCCTGAAGGTTCCGGCCTACGCCCTCGGCGGCGCGGACCACCTCGATTCCGTGCGACCGAAGCAATGCGCCCGGCCCGACACCGGACAGCTGCAACAGCTGCGGCGAGTTGATTGCGCCCGCGGACAGGATCACCTCGCGCCGTGCGCGCACGTCGTGCTCTGCGCCCTTGCGGACATAGCGCACGCCGGTCGCGCGCGAGCCGTCGAACAGGATCTTCGTGGTCATCGCGCGGGTGACGACCCTCAGGTTGGGACGCTTTCGGGCGGGCCGGACATAGGCGCGCGCCGCCGACATGCGCATGCCGTCCTTCGCGGTGTTCTGGTAGGTGCCGACGCCTTCCTGCGACGGACCGTTGAAATCCGGGTTGCGGGCAAATTGCAGTTCCTCGCCCGCGCGCAGGAAATCCTCGCACATCGGGTGCAGATAGCGGTCCATCGTCGCCACGTGGACGGGCCCTTCGCCGCCCCGGACCTCGGTCGCGCCACGGTCGTTCGTCTCGGACTTGCGGAAGAACGGCAGCACGTCGTCCCAGCCCCAGCCGGGATTGCCCATCGCCTTCCAGTCCTCGAAATCCTCCTGCTGGCCACGAATGTAGACCATCGCGTTGATCGAACTGGACCCGCCCATCACCTTGCCGCGCGGCCAATAGCTGATGCGGCCGTCAAGGTTCGGCTCGGGCTCGGTGTGGTACATCCAGTTGACCGACTTGCGGTAGAAGGTCTTGCCATAGCCGATGGGCATCCAGATCCAGAAATTCAGATCGCTGCCGCCCGCTTCCAGCAGAAGCACGGAATAGCGCCCGTCCTCGGATAGCCGGTTCGCCAGCACACACCCCGCCGAGCCGGCGCCCACGATGATGAAGTCGTACTCGGACATTGCCGCACCTGTCTGCCTGCGCGCCCGCCGAGGTGCGGGCTCTGACCGGCGACGCTAACCGGGGAATGGCCCGGTTGCGAGAGGCATTGTTGTGTCAGCGCTGAACAGGCCGCTCGGAAGCCGGAAATGGATATACTCCCACGTCCAAGTTATCTACATCTTCGCGCAGACAGGAACGACGGGACGGGCGACGATGAAACTGACGCGGCTTGAGACTTTCACCAATGAATTCGTGTGCTTCGTCCGCGCCACCGCCGAGGACGGCGCGCAGGGCTGGGGGCAGGTCGCGCCGTATAACGCCGACATCACCGCGCAGGTGCTGCACCGTCAGGTCGCGCCCTTCGCGCTTGGGATGGACACGGGCGACATCGACGAGATGATGGACACCGTCCGCGACCGCGAGCACAAGTTCCCGGGCGCCTACCTGCGCCGTGCGATGGGCGGGGTGGACACCGCGCTTTGGGACATGCGCGGCAAGCGCGAGGGCAAGCCGGTCTGCGAACTGATCGGCGGTGCGCCGGGCCGGGTGCGGGCCTATGCCTCTTCGATGAAACGCGACATCACGCCCGCGGACGAGGCCGACCGCTTCGCCCGCTTGCGCGACGCCCATGGCTTCGACGCGTTCAAGTTCCGCGTCGGCATGGAGGTCGGGCGCAACCGCGACGAGTGGCCGGGCCGCACCGAAGAGATCGTGCCGCTTGTCCGCAAGCGGCTGGGGGGCGACGTGGCGCTGCTGGTCGACGGCAACTCGTGCTATTCCCCCGACCGCGCTATCGAGGTGGGCAAGCTGCTGGCGGACAACGGCATTTCCCACTTTGAGGAACCGTGCCCCTATTGGGAGTTCGACCAGACCAAGCAGGTGACCGACGCGCTGGAAATCGACGTGGCGGGCGGCGAGCAGGACTGCATGATGGCGAACTGGCGGCTGATGATCCGCGACCGGGTGGTCGACATCGTGCAGCCCGACATCTGCTATATCGGCGGCATTTCCCGCACGCTGCGGGTAACGCGGATGGCGGCCGAGGCGGGACTGCCGGTGACGCCCCATGCCGCGAACCTGTCGCTGGTGACGCTGTTCACCATGCACCTGCTGCGCGCGATCCCGAACGCCGGCAAGTACCTCGAATTCTCCATCGAGGGGCGCGACTACTATCCGTGGCAGGAGGGCCTGTTCACCACCGATCCCTACCGGATCGAAGACGGCTTCGCGACGGTCACCGATGCGCCCGGCTGGGGCGTCGAGGTCTCTCCGGACTGGCTGGCCCGCGCAAGCTATCAGGTCACCGAGTTCTGACGCGGGCCCGCCGGGTCAGGCCGCCTTGCGCAGTTCCGCGACAAGCGGCAGGCCCGTCCGGTCCGCCATGCGGTGCGTGTAGGCCGCGACGGCGTCCGGCATGGTCAGACCGGGCACGATGGTCAGCCCGCGCAGGACCGGGAACAGAAGGATATCGTCGATCGACGCGCCTTCGGGGTCCGGCAGATGCGGCACAAGACGCTCCAGCGCGGCCTCGACCTCTGCGATGGTGGCCTCGGTCATTGCGCGCAGTTCATCGAAGTCGCCGAAGGTGACTTCTTTCTTGGCGGTGAAATAGGCGACCGCCTCGGGGTCGCGGAACTCGGGGTAGACGGGGTCGGGCGTGCGCGGGATGACCAGCGTGTTGATCGCGCTGTTGGCTTGTCGCAGCCAGTCTGCGATGGCGGGGGTCGGGTCTTCGCCGAACAGGCGGGGGCCGGCCAGCCCATCGAGCTTGTGGACGATATCAAGGCTTTCGCCCATGTGGCCGTCGGCATCTTCGAGGATCGGCAACATCTTGGCCCCGATCATCGAGATCGGCGTTTCCTCGTCGTGGTTCGGCAGAAACACGGTTTCCGCGTCGATCCCCTTCAGGCCAAGCGGCATCCGGGCGCGGACGCAGAAGGGACAATGGTCGTAGACGTATAGCTTCATTGCGGTCTCCGGTGGGTTTGGCCCCACGGCTATCGCGGCGGCGTAGGGGTTGGAACCCCGGCGGCGATACGATCTGCCCGGACGGCGACCGATGCGGGGGGTAAGCTGATTTAGCGGGCATCGCGCTGTCTGGTCCGGCAATCGTTGGGCGGTTCGGGCGGAGCCGGGCCATCCGACCGCTTCGCCGCACCTTCCCGCCTTTCGCTTGACCTCTGCCGGGTCGGACACGCAATACTCCGGCGAAGCACGTTCAGTTGCAGTGCCCGACCGGTTGCCGGTCGTGGAACAAATCATTGGCGGCGCGGGGTTTCTTCCGGCCGCAGTCGATACCGGAGGAGCCCCCGATGTATTCTCGCACCCTGATCGCCCTGTTCTCTGTGGCTGTGGTCCTGTCCTGCCTCGGCCTGCCTGCGCTGGCCCACACGGGCGAAGGCTATGGCGGCGGCTTCGTCAGCGGGTTCACGCACCCGATCCTTGGCTGGGACCACGTGGCCGCGATGGTGGCGGTCGGCCTGTGGGGCGCATTCCTCGGAGCGCCGGCGATCTGGCTGCTGCCGGTCGTCTTTCCCATCGTGATGGCCCTGGGCGCCGTGATGGGCATCCTTGGCATTCCGCTTCCGGCGATCGAGACCGGCATCGCGCTGTCGGCGGTCGTGCTGGGGCTGATGATCGTTCTTGCCGCGCGGCCGCCGCTTTGGGTCTCGGCCGTGCTGGTCGGCGCCTTCGCGATCTTCCACGGCTACGCACATGGCACAGAGCTTCCGGCCACGGCCAACGCCTTCGCCTTCGCGGTGGGCTTCGTGATCGCGACGGGCTTGCTGCACCTGATCGGGATCGCCTTCGGGTTGCTGGTGAAATGGCCCGCCGGGCGGGTCGCTGTGCGCGGCGCCGGAGCGCTGATCTCGCTGGCGGGCGTAGGTTTCCTGACCGGCGCCGTATGATCCTGTCCGCGCGGCGGGTCGGCGGGCTCGCGCTTGCGATCCTGCCCGCGCCGGCCTGCGCGCATTCCCCCGTTCCGGGGATCGAGGGGTTCTACACCGGTCTGGTCCACCCCCTGTCCACCCCGGCGCAGGCGCTGGTGGTCATGGGGCTTGGTCTTCTGCTGGGCTGGCTGGACCCGAAACGCGCCCGCGTGGCTTTCGCCGTCTACGGAGCGGCGCTGATCGCGGGGCTGCTGTTCGGCGGCGGTCCGAAACCCTACGATCCGGTGCTGTTCGCCACAGCCTTCGCGGCGTGTGCGTTGGCGGCCCTGTTGTCGGGGCGGCTGTTGCCGCTGATCTGCGTCGTCGCCGCGGCGGCAGGCTGGGGGCTGGGCGTGGTGTCGGTGCCCGATCCGGGCCCGACGCGGGACTGGATCATCACGCAGGCAGGTGCGTTTCTCGGGGCAGCACTGGGGCCGTTCTACCTGTTCGGGCTAAGCTATTACCTGCGTCAGCGGTTCCCTGCCAAAGGGGTCGCCGTTGCGCTTCGGGTGGCCGCAGCGTGGCTTGCGGCAATCTCGCTGGTGATGTTTGCGCTGCTTGTCGCCGCCGCCCGCCTGCCGGCCTGACAAGCCTAAGCGAGAACCGTCCGCCGGGCTTTCTCCGTTTGGGCAAATGGTCGCACAACTTCAGAGGCGAACGCCGTGCCCCGACGCGACGCCTGCAATTCCTGCGTGTCTCGTGCTCGGGTTTCGCGAATGAGTCATTTCAAATGCATCTTTGGAGAGTAAGCTTAACGCGATACGTTTAAACGAAGCTCGACATTTCCAGCCAGGGGGATTGCCATGAAGAATTCAGGCTTTGCGTTAAACGGGCGGCGTCTGCTTGCCACCACGGCCACCGGACTTGTGCTGGGCATGGCCGTCGCCACCTCGGGTCAGGCCCAACTCAGACCATCCGAAGAAGACGTGGCCGGCATCCAGAAAGACTATTCCCCCTATGCCGGGCGCAACACGCGAGGCGGCGGCTTTGCCGACAGCCTTCTGTGGGGCGATACGCATCTTCACACCACGTTCTCGATGGATGCCGGCATGTTCGGCACCGTGCTGGGACCGGAAGACGCCTATCGCTTCGCGCGCGGCGAACTGGTGACCAGCAACACCGGCCAGCGCGCGCAACTTGTCCGCCCGCTCGATTTCCTTGTGGTCGCCGACCATGCCGAGAACCTCGGGGTGCCGCTTCTGCTGGCCGAGGGCAATGCCGAGCTTCTGGAGAACGAATACGGCCGCCGCTTCTACGACCTGATCCAGGAAGGCAACGGCTATGCCGCCTATGATCTGTGGGGCCGCGAAGGCATGACGCAGTTCATCGACGTGATCGATGACCCGCGAATCCAGCGCAACACGTGGGACCGGCAGATCGAGATCGCCGAGGAATACAACGAGCCCGGCGTGTTCACCGCGATGCTGGGCTTCGAGTGGACGCTCAGCGGCACGCTCGTCGACCCCGGCAACCTGCACCGCGTCGTGATCTTCCGCGACGGCGCCGACCGCGTGTCGCAGGTGTTGCCGTTCTCGCTGTTCGACGGTCAGGACGTGGAACTGCTGTGGGACTACATGCAGAACTACGAGGACCTAACCGGCGGCGAGGTTCTTGCGATCCCGCACAATGGCAACGTGTCGAACGGCAAGATGTTCGCGCTGGAGCGGATGAATGGCGAACCGATCGACGCGGAGTATGCCGCGATGCGGATGCGGTGGGAGCCGCTGGTCGAGACCACCCAGATCAAGGGCGACAGCGAGGCGCACCCGTTCCTGTCGCCGAACGACGAATTCGCCGACTACGGCACGTGGGACAAGGCGGACATCGGCGGCATCATTCCGAAAACCCCCGAGATGCTGCCCTTCGAATACACCCGGACCGCGCTGCAGATCGGCCTTCAGCAGTTCATGAAGCTGGGGGTCAACCCGTTCAAGATGGGCATGATCGGATCGTCGGACAGCCACACCGCGCTGTCGACGACGCGCGACGAGAACTTCTTCGGCAAGATGGACACCGGCGAGCCCAGCCCGGACCGCTGGAAAAGCTACGTGATCCAGGCGTTCGGCGGGGACGAAGCCCTGTCGACGTTCGAATACGACGTGCTGGCCTCGGGCCTTGCCGGGGTATGGGCCACCGAGAACACGCGCGAGGCGATCTTCGACGCGATGAAGCGCAAAGAGGTCTATGCGACCACCGGCACCCGCATCGCGGTCCGGTTCTTCGGCGGCTGGGATTATGCCGAGGATGACGCCTATCGTCCCGACGTGATCGACATCGGCTATGCCAAGGGCGTGCCTATGGGCGGCGATCTCGAGCCCGCGCCCGAAGGTGCGACGGCGCCGGTCTTCATGGTCGGGGCGCTGAAGGACGCATGGTGGGGCAACCTCGACCGCATCCAGATCGTGAAGGGCTGGGTCGATACGGAAGGCGAGCGCCACGAGCGGATCTTCGACGTCGCCGTGTCCGACGGCCGCGAGATCGGCGAGGACGGGCGAGCCACGACCGAAGTCGGCAACACGGTCGATGTTGAAAACGCGACGTGGACGAACACCATCGGCGCACCGGAACTGCGCACCGTCTGGACCGACCCGGACTTCGATCCGTCGGTGCCCGCCGTGTACTACGCTCGTGTGCTCGAGATCCCGACACCCACCTGGCAGGCCTATGACGAGGCGCGGCTGGGCGCGGATATGACCCCGGAAGGCATTCCGCGCTTCCATCAGGAACGCGCCTACACCTCGCCGATCTGGTACACGCCGCCAGAGTGACACAGGCCGGCTCGCCCGTCTGCGGGCGGTCGGTCAAAAGGTCGCAAGACCCGCCGGGCAGGCGTCGCCGTCTCACGGGACGCCTGTCTTGCTTGCCTCTGACGGCGTTCGGTACGCCAAATAGGTATCCGAGGTTCATCTTTGGCGGGTAAGCTTAACGCGATACGCTTTAAGGGCTCGACATTTCCATTCGGGAGGATTGCCATGAAACCTTCATCCATCGCTTTGCAACGCCGACATCTGCTTGCCACGACGACGCTTGGACTTGCCGCCGGCGCAATTCTCGCCACGGCGCTGCAGGCACAGGACGTCCCCGAGGGCGGCATGGTCGGAGAGATGTATCTCACCGAGGATGACTTCGACAGCAATCCCGCGCGCAACTATTCGCCCTATGCCGGTCTGTCCTATCCGATCCGGCCGCTTTGGGGCGACTCGCACATGCACACCGCGCTGTCCTATGATGCGCCGGCCTACAGTGCGACGCTCATGCCGCGCGACGCCTACCGGTTTGCCCGCGGCGAGGAAGTCATCGCGTCCCACGGCGTGCCGGCCAAGCTGTCGCGGCCGCTCGACTGGCTGGCGGTGACCGAGCATTCCGACGCGATGGGCAGCATGACGGAAATGCTTGCGGGCAATCCCGAGATGCTGGCCGACCCCCAGATCCTTGACTGGTACCACCGCGTGAAAGGCGGCGGGCCCGAGGCGGTCACGTCGGTGCTTGAGATCACCAACGCGATGTCGGACGGCACGATCCCGCCCGCCTTCGTCGACCCGAAGCTGGCCAAGTCGGTCTGGAACGAGGTCATCGAGATCGCCGAGGAATACAACGAACCCGGCGTGTTCACGGCGCTGATCGGGTATGAATGGACCTCGACCGAAGCCGGGAACAACCTGCACCGGAACGTCATCTTCCGCGACGACGGGACCTATGCGCGTCAGATGCTGCCGCTCGACACGCTGGGAAGCACCAATCCGGAAGACCTTTGGACGTGGATGGAAACCTACGAGGAAAAGACCGGCGGCGACGTTCTTGCCTTGGCGCATAACGGCAACCTGTCGAACGGCCTGATGTTCCCGGTCGAGACCAACCCCGCCACGGGCGAACCCTTGGGCGGCGACTATTTCGCACGGCGCTTCAAGTGGGAACCGCTGTACGAGGTCACCCAGATGAAGGGCGACGGGGAAACGCACCCCATGCTGTCGCCGGATGACGAATTCGCGGATTACGAGACATGGGATATCGGCAACATGGCCGGGATCCCGAAGCAGGAGTCGATGCTTCAGTACGAATACGCCCGCGAGGCGCTGAAGAACGGCCTTACGATCGCGGAAGAATTCGGCGTGAACCCCTACAAGTTCGGCATGGTGGGCTCGACGGACTCGCACACCGCCCTGTCGACGGGGGAAGAGGACAACTACTTCGGCAAGCACTCGGGTGTGGAGCCCGATGCCGAGCGCTGGAAGCATGTCGTCGGCGCCATCGGCGAACTGGCCATCCTCGGCTGGGAAACCACCGCGTCGGGCTATGCCGCCGTTTGGGCGTCCGAGAACACGCGGGAAGCCATCTTCGATGCAATGGAGCGCAAGGAGGTCTACGGCACCACCGGGCCGCGGATCACGGTGCGCTTCTTCGGCGGCTGGGACTTCAACGAGGCCGACACCACGTCGCGACAGCCGGCGGAAGCGGGCTATGCGCGCGGTGTGCCGATGGGGGGCGACCTGCGCCCCGCACCGGATGGCGCGACCGCTCCGACCTTCCTTGTCGGCGCGCTGAAGGACAGCATCGGCGCGAACCTCGACCGCATCCAGATCGTCAAAGGCTGGATGGACGACGCCGGAGAGACGCACGAAATGGTCTACGATGTCGTCTGGGCCGGAGATCGCGAGCCCGATGCCGACGGAAAGCTGCCGCCGATCGGGTCGACCGTCGATCTGGACGAAGCGACCTGGACCAACTCGATCGGGGCGGGCGAACTGATCACGGCCTGGACCGATCCCGACTTCGACCCGTCGCGGCCCGCGTTCTATTATGCCCGCGTGTTGGAAATCCCGACGCCGCGCTGGACCGCCTATGACGTGGTCCGGCTTGGCGCCCAGATGCCGGACGAGGTGCCGATGATCCACCAGGAACGCGCCTACACCTCGCCGATCTGGTACACGCCGGCCGAATGATCCCGTGTCATCCGGGCGGCGTGTCCGTCCGGATGAGACCGAAACCCGTAAGGACGATGATGTCGATCCCCGGCACAGCACTTGGTTCTCTGGCGCGACGGACATTGAGCACGGTCGCGGCTTGCGCGGTTCTGGCCGGGTCCGCGGGGGCCTGCGGGTTTCACATGTACGCGCCCGAGAAGACGGTGATCGACTGGCTGGTCGAGGGCGATCACGTGGTTGTCGCAAGAAACGCGCCGGGCAACCCCTTCGCCTATGTCCCGGTCGAGACGCTGGTCGACAACGGCGAACCGGTCGCCATCGGGGCTTTGGTCGACAGCGCCACGCGGCGCAGGCTGGCCCTGAACCCCGAAGACGGTGTCCTGTTCGTACACGAGCCTTCGACCGGGCGGTGGGAGCGGCTGGCCTACCTGACGCCAGACTACCGCGACCTGGTCGAGACGGTCCTGTCGCGAAGGGCAGGGTGGACCGGCCCCTATGACCCGGACCGCTTTGCGCTGTTCGAGGGGCTTCAGACCCATCCATCGCCCGCGATGCGCACGCTTGCCCTGCGCGAGATCGATCAGGCGCCCTACGAGATGCTGCGGGATATCGACCTGCGCATCCCGGTCGACGACCTGCTGGCCGGGGTGCGCGACCCGAACGGCTTCGCGCTGCGACCGATCCGGGTTCTGCTTCTGGGCCTGAGCGACGATCCAAAGGCCCGGTCGGCGCTGCGCACTGCCATCGACAGCATGGGCCGTGTCGATACCGGGTCTTTCATTCTCGGCGCCTATGCGACCGCGCTGATCGAGATCGACGGCGCCGCCGGGATCGCGCGGCTGGAAGACGCGGTTCTGAACAACCCGCTTCTGGGCATCGACACGCTGGAACAGGTCGTCTCGGCCCTTGCCATTCACGGCGGGTCGGGATCGCCCGACCTGCAGGGCGAGATCCAGAAGACGCTGGTCCGCCTGATGGACGCGCGCCCGGTCGCCGCCGCGGCGATCGCGCGCCAGTATTTCACCCGCGAGGACTGGTCGCAGGCCGACATCCTCGAACCGGTCCTCAGATCGGGACGTCTTGCGGATGCCGCCGTGGTGATGCCGGTGGCGATGTATCTCGCGCAGGCGCGGGCCGTCGGCGGCTGGTCGCCTGACACGTCCTCGGACGGATAGCGCCTGCCCATGCAACCTTGACGCACCGCCCGTTTCGCGGCCCGCTTCCTTCAAAATCCCGCTAAGATGTAGCCTATGTCCCTTTCCACGATCCTCCGTTCGCCGCTGGTGCATTTCTTCGTTCTGGGCGGATGCATTTTCGCCCTGTTCGCCATGGTCGACGACACACCTCCGCCGCCGGAACCGGATGCGCTGACGCTGAGCGCGGACGAGGCGCGGCGCATCGCGCAGCGGTTCGAACAGACATGGAGCCGCCCGCCGACCGCGGATGAATTGGACGCGCTGATGCAGTCCTGGGCGCTGGAAGAGGCCTTTGTGCGCGAAGCGACTGCGCTGGGTCTCGAGCGGGGCGACCCGGTGATCCGGCAGCGCCTGAACCTGAAGATGAAATTCCTCGCCGAGGGCGGGGCCGCCGCGCTGGACGCGGACGACGCGACGCTGCAAGCCTATCTGGACGCGCATCCCGACATGTTCCGCCGCCCGGCGGAAGTGGCCTTCGACCAGCTTCAACTGAGCGCGCAAGAAGCCTCTGACCCGGAAGCGATCCTTGCCGCGATGCGGGCTGGTACGGACCCGGCGACGCTTGCCGCGCCCAGCCTGCTGCCGATGCGCATCGGCATGATGGCCGCCCCGGTGATCGACCGCAGCTTCGGCGCTGGCTTCGCCGCGTCGCTGTCGGAACTGCCTCAGGGCGAATGGGCGGGGCCGGTGCAAAGCGGCTATGGCATGCATCTGGTGCGGGTGACGGACCGGGTGCCGGGCGCCATGCCCGCGCTTGACGAGGTCCGCGCGCGGGTCGAAACCGCGTGGCGCGCCGAGAAGGCGAAAGAGGCCAGCGCGGCCTTCGGAGAGATGCTCTTGTCGCGCTACAATGTCTCGCTGCCGCCGTTGGACGAGGTACTGGCGGAATGAGACGGCTTGTCCTTGCGCTGATCGCGGTTGTCCTGCCCGCCATCGCCTCGGCCCACGCGCTGGACCCGGGCTATCTTGAACTGCGCGCGCTGGGGCAGGACAACTGGCGCGTGACATGGCGCGCGCCGGACATCGGCGGCAGGCCGATGCCGCTGAAAGTGCGGCTGCCTGAAAGCTGCGGTGACGCATCGCCCACAGCGCCGGTCTTCGATGGCCGCGCGTGGGTTTCCGGTGGTATCGCCAACTGTCCCGGCGGTCTGGCGGGCGGCACCATCCACATCGAGGGGCTGGAGCGCAGCAGCACGGACACGCTGGTCCGCTACGAGCTGGAACCGGGCCGGGCGCAGGTCCACCGGCTGACCGCCACCGACCCGGCCTTTGTCGTCCCCGCCGAGGCGGGCGTCGCGGACGTGCTGCAAAGCTACGTCTCGCTTGGCTTCAGCCACATCCTCGGAGGGCTGGATCACCTGTTGTTCGTGCTGGCGTTGCTGATGCTGGTGTCGGACTACCGGCGGCTGTTCTGGGCGGTGACCTCCTTCACTCTGGCGCACAGCATCACGCTTGCAGCGGCGACGGCCGGCGTGCTGAACATACCCTCGCCGCCGGTCGAGGCCGTCATCGCGCTGTCCATCGTGTTCCTTGCCTATGAACTCACGCTGGCGCCGGATCGCCGCGACCCGCTGACGACCCGCGCGCCATGGCTGGTCTCCTTCGGCTTCGGGCTGATCCACGGGCTAGGCTTCGCCGGAGCGTTGACCGAGATCGGCCTTCCCGCCGGGGACATTCCGCTGGCCCTGTTCGCCTTCAACGTCGGGGTGGAACTTGGCCAACTGGCCTTCATCTTCGCGATCCTCGCCCTTGGCGCCATCGCCGGACTGCTGCTGCCCGTCCTCGCCCGCCACGCCGAGGGCCTACGCCGCGGCGCCAGCTACGCCATCGGCAGCATCGCGGCCTTCTGGGTCATCGAACGGATATCGGGATTCTAGGGAACGCGGGGCGCGCGAGGCCGAGGCCGGGTGCGCAAACGAGACGCCCCGCCACGCCTCTGGCCGGCCTGAGCCGTTTCAGTCTGATACGCGATCTTGGGAAGTGTTGGCTCCGGCGGTAGGGATCGAACCTACGACCAATTGATTAACAGTCAACTGCTCTACCGCTGAGCTACGCCGGAACAACGCGGCTCCTATAACAAGGGGGATTCCGGGCGTCCAGAGGGATTTTCGTGGAATCGTCATTTACCTGCGGGCAGCGAAAAACGCGCATCGGTGGCAAGGGCAGGCTCGGCCTTTGTCTGCTTTCTCGTCGTCAGATCAATGAGATGGGCGAAGACGTTTCGCTGCGCCATCGGCAGCAGCGCGGGCGGGGTGTCGGTATAGATCGCCCGGGTCAGTTCGGCGGGCGTCGCGGGGCCTTGGGAAAGGTGTTCGAGGATGGCCGCTTCGCGGGCGCGGCGGTGCTCGATCAGCCAGCGGCAGCGGGCGGCGGGGTCGGTGACGGGGGCGCCGTGGGCGGGATGGAACAGGGTGAAGGGCAGGGTGGCGAGACGTTCGGCGGTGGCCATGAAGGCGGTCAGGTCGCCGTCCGGGGGCGAGACCATGGTGCTGGCCCAGTCCATGACCACGTCGCCCGAGAACAGAATGTCGCCGAAGCCGAAGCTCAGGTGGTTGGCGGCATGGCCGGGGGTGTGGAACGCGGTCAGGGACCAGTCGCCGTCGGACACGGTGTCGCCATCCGCCAGTGTCGCATCGGGGCGGAAGCCAAGGTCCAGCCCTTCGCCGCCGCCGCCAAGCCCCTTTGCGGCCAGCGCCTGCATCACCGGGCTGCGCCCGGCCAGCGCGTCTCCGAACGCCAGCACGGGTGCGCCGGTGGCCTCGCGCATCGCGGGCACCAAGGCGGAATGGTCGCGGTGGGCATGGGTCAGAAAGATGTGTGTGATCCGTTCTCCGGGCGCCAGCGCGGCCAGCAAGGCGTCGTGGTGGGCGGGCAGGTCGGGGCCGGGGTCGATCAGCGCAACGCGGCCTTCGCCCACCAGAAAGCTGTTGGTCCCGCGAAAGGTCATCGGCGACGGGTTGGGGGCCAGCACGCGGCGCAGGCCGGGCGCCAGAACCTCGGACACGCCGGGGACGGGATCGAAATCCATCTCGGTCACGGAAAGTCGCTTTCTCCTGAGGGGCCTGCGGGGCTATTGCTAGCGCATGAGCTTGTTCCGGGGCAAATCCTACATGCCGCGCTCGTTGTACGGGCGGGCGGCGCTGATCCTGCTGGTGCCGATCATCACGCTGCAACTCGTGGTGTCGGTCGTGTTCATCCAACGCCATTTCGAGGGCGTGACCGAGCAGATGACCCGCAACGTCGCGCTGGACCTGAGTTTCGTGCGCAGCGTGGTGGATGCGGCACCCGACCTTGCAGAGGCGCAGGCGCGGGCCAAGTCGCTGGGCGCGCCGCTGGCGCTGGAGTTCACGGTGCCCGCCACCGCGCCCGAGGGCGACGCACGGCGGTTTTACGATTTCTCCGGTCTCGCGATGATCCGCACGCTCAGGGCCGAGATGGACGGCGTCGCGGCGGTGGACATGCAAAGCTCCAGCCGCCGGGCGGTGGCATGGCTGGACACCGTGCATGGCACGATGCGGGCCGAGTTCGACCGGCGGCGGGTGTCGGCCTCGAATCCACACCAGTTGCTGGTGCTGATGCTGGTGACCGGCGCGCTGATGTCGGTGATCGCCTATGTCTTCCTGCGCAACCAGTTGCGCCCGATCGCGCGCCTTGCCGCCGCCGCCGCAGAGTTCGGGCGCGGGCGGATGGTGCCCTATCGCCCCTCGGGCGCGAACGAGGTGCGCGCGGCGGGCAGCGCGTTCGTCGACATGCGGTCGCGGATCGAGCGCCAGATCGAGCAGCGGACGATGATGCTGTCGGGCGTGAGCCACGACATGCGCACCCCGCTGACCCGGCTGAAGCTGGGCCTGTCGATGCTGGAGGAAGAGGAAGAGGCCGAGGCGATGCTGCGCGATGTCGGCGACATGGAACGGCTGCTGGACGAGTTTCTTGCCTTCTCGCGCGAGGAATCGCTGGGCGAGCCGGTCGACAGCGACCCGCTGGCGCTGGTGCGCGAGGTGGCCGAGCGGGCGGGCGACAGCGTGACGCTGACCGAAGTGTCGGTAAGCGACGCGGTGGACGACCCCACGACCAAGCTGCGGCCCCACGCGATCACGCGGGCGCTGGAGAACCTCGTCGGCAACGCCCTGCGCTATGGCGAGACCTGCGAAATGCGGATCTCGGTCACCGAACGCGCGATCCGGATCTCGGTCGAGGATGACGGGCCGGGTATTCCCGAGGACCTGCGGGAAGAGGCGCTGAAGCCGTTCTCGCGGCTCGACAAGTCACGCAATCAGGACCGGGGGACCGGGGTGGGGCTTGGCCTTGCCATCGCGCAAGACATCGCGCGGCGGCACGGCGGCTCGTTGTTTCTTGGCGAAAGCGAACGGCTGGGCGGGCTGAAGATCGACCTCGTGATGGCGCGCTAGGCGGTTTCTTCCGGGTTGTAGATCCGCGCCGGGCGACGGTCGTCCGGGTCCAGCGACGGGATCGCGGACAGCAGACATTTGGTGTACTCGTGCTGCGGATCGGCGAAAAGCTGGCGGGTCGGGGCCTGTTCCATCATCTTGCCATGGTACATCACCGCGACGAAATCGCAGACATGGGCGACGACGCTCAGATCGTGGCTGATGAACAGGAACGTCAGATCAAGGTCGCGCTGCAACGATTTGAGAAGGTTCAGGATATCGGCCTGAATCGACACGTCCAGCGCCGCCACGGCCTCGTCCGCCACCACGAACTTCGGCCCCGTCACAAGCGCGCGGGCGATCGAGATACGCTGCCGCTGACCGCCCGAGAAGGCATGCGGATAACGGCGCAGGTGTTCAAGGTTCAGGCGGCACTTGCCGGCGATCTCGCGGACGCGTTCGTCGGTCTCGGCGCGGGACTTGGTCAGGCCCATCACCTCCAGCGGTTCGGCGATGATGTCGCGCACCGTCATCCGGGGCGACAGCGCGGCATAGGGGTCCTGAAAGATCAGTTGCGCGCGGCGGCGGTACTCTTTCAGATCGCGCGGCTTGATGTTGGCGACGTCGAAGGTGCGCTGGCCATCGTCATAGGTGATCGACCCGTGGGTGATCGGCGCGGCGCGCAGGATCGCGCGGCCCAGCGTGGTCTTGCCGGACCCGCTTTCGCCCACCAGCCCGACGAAGCTTCCCTTGGGGATATCGAGGTTGATACCGTCGACCGCCTTCAGCACCGGAGGCTGACCGATCAGGCGGCGGCCCAGCGGAAAATGGATCGACAGGTCCTTGATGCGGATAAGGGGGCGGCTCATCGGACGGGCTCCTGAAGGGCGGGCACATCCTCGGGGAACAGCGCGGCGAAGTGACCGGGCGAGACCTCGGTCATTGGCGGCACCTCGCGTTCATAGCGCGACCCCGGCACGTGGTTCGGGTTGCGGGTGTGGAAGACACAGCCAGAGGGACGTTCCAGCGGGCTGGGAATGTCGCCCGGGATGGGTGTCAGCGGCGCGTCGAGATCGTCGAGCTTCGGCAGCGCGTTGATCAGGCCCTGCGTGTAGGGATGCGCCGGGCGGCGGATCACGTCGCGCACCGCGCCCGTCTCCATGATGCGGCCAAGGTACATCACCGCTACGCGGTCGGCGGTCTGGGCGATCACGCCAAGGTCGTGGGTGATGAACAGGATGCCCATCCCGAACTCGGACACGAGGTCTTTCATCAGGTCGATGATCTGCGCCTGAATGGTCACGTCCAGCGCCGTCGTGGGCTCGTCCGCGATCAGAAGCTTCGGCTTCGTGGACAGCGCCATCGCGATCATCGCCCGCTGCCGCATGCCGCCGGAGAACTCGAAGGCGTACTGGTCGAAGCGCTTGGCGGGTTCCTTGATCCCCACGCGGTCGAGCATCTCGATCGAGATCTCCTTCGCGCGCTTCTTGTTCATGTCGGTGTGCAGCAGAAGCTGTTCGACCATCTGGTCGCCGATGGTGATCGCGGGCGCGAAACTGGCCATCGGTTCCTGGAAGATCATCGAGATCGCGCCGCCGCGCACCGGCTTCATGTCGCGTTCGCGCTTGAGGCTGAGGACGTCCAGCGACGGCTCGCCGGGAACGTTCAGCGTGATGCGGCTGGTGTCGTCGTATTCGGCGTTGCCGCTGTTCAGGCGCATCAGCGACTTCGCGGTCACCGACTTGCCCGAGCCGCTTTCGCCGACCAGCCCCAGCACCTCGCCCGGGGCGATGTCGAAGGACACGTTCTCGACCGCGGTGATCAGGCCCTCGTCGGTGCGGAAGCGGATCGTCAGGTTGTCGACGTCGATCAGGGGCGCGCTCATTTCTTCTGCCCCGCGTACGGGTCCGCCGCGTCGCGCAGACCGTCTCCGACGAAGACGAAGGCCAGCACCAGCGCGATGAAGAAGAACACCGGAATG
The DNA here is from genome assembly GCA_017792445.1 of Maritimibacter sp. Lineage (GTDB taxonomy): Bacteria > Pseudomonadota > Alphaproteobacteria > Rhodobacterales > Rhodobacteraceae > Psychromarinibacter. The sequence goes on along the minus strand of CP051232.1, from coordinate 4,119,594 downwards.
AAGTACCACTGATAGTTCAGCAGCACGTCCGCCGAGGTGGTGTTTTGCAGCATGACACCCAGCGAGTTGACGGGGTCCTTCAGGCCGAGGCCGATGAAGGACAGCGCGGTTTCGGAGAGCACGATGTAGGGAAAGGAAATCACGAGGTCGACGATGATGTAAGAGGTGAAGGACGGCAGCAGGTGCCGCCGGATGATGTGGCCCGCCGGTGCGCCGCACAGTTGCGAGGCCAGCACGTATTCCTGGTTCCGCTCGACCAGCAGGTGCGTGCGGACGCGGCGGGCGAGGGTGGGCCAGTTGATGAACCCGATGATGATCGAGATGAAGAAAAACCGCATCTCTGACGACCATGTGTCCGGGATGAAGGCGGCGATGGCCATGAACAGCGGGATGATGGGAATGGTCCGGATCGCGTCGGTCACCATCTGTATGATGCCGTCGGTCACCCCGCCGAAGTACCCCGCGACCCCGCCGATGATCAGTGCCAGCACGAACGAGATCAACACGCCCAGCGTGCCCACCGCCAGCGAGGTGTAGATCGCGTGCAGGGTTCGGCTGAAGATGTCCTTGCCGGTATCGTCGGTGCCGAACAGGTGGATATAGCCCTCGTCGACGCCGAACAGGTGCAGCGAGCCGGGGATGAAGCCGAACAGCTTGTAGTCGTCGCCGGTCACGAAGAACTGCACATAGCGGCGGTCCTCGGTGTCGACCGTGGTGACAAGCCGCAGGTTCACCGGCGAGCGTTCCGTCTTGAAGCCATAGATGAAGGGCCGCGCCGAACACCCGTTGTGGTCGCAGAATTTCGGGATCTGCGGTGCGCCGTTCAGATAGTCCTTGTCGCGCCCCGCCACGGTCGGGTCGTAGGGCGACAGGAAGGGCGCGAACAGCCCCATGAGGATCAGCGCCACAAGGATCGTCGCGGCGACCATCGCGGTACGGTTCTTCTTGAACCGCGCCCAGATCAGCTGGCGCTGGGTGGCGGTGAAATAGGCCTCTTTCGCGCGGCGCGCGACGGCGTCCTCGGTCTCGACGACGCTGACGGTGGGGCCCGTCGTTTCGGCGAGGTTCGGCTTGGTGGGGTCGATCTGGCTCATGCCGCGCCTCCCATCACCGATTTGCGGATGCGCGGGTCGATCAGGGCCAGCGCGATGTCGGTGATGAAGTTCACCGCGACGATGCTGGCGGTCAGCAGGAAGATGATCGCGCCGGCAAGCTGCTGGTCGTTCGACCGCGCCAGCGCCTCCAGCAGAAGCGCGCCCGCCTCGGTCAGCGTCAGGATCAGCGCGACGATGGGCAGTTCGTTGAAGATGCGGTTCAGGTCGAAGCCCAGCGAGTTGACGATCGGTCCCAGCGCGTGCCGGGCCGGATAGCGCCACAGCAGCCGCCGGCCGAACAGACCGCGCGCGCGGGCGGCGGTGACGTACAGCTTGGCCTGCTCGTCCAGCATCAGCGCCCGCACGGTCTGAAGCGCGAAGGCGGTGGCCGACCAGCCCAGGATGAACACCGGCAGCCAAGCCCGGGACAGGAAGTCGCCGACACGCGCCCATGACCAGTCGGCATTGCGGTATTCGTTCGAGAACAGGCCGGTCATCGAGTCGCCGAAGACCACGGTCGAGACCAGCATGATGATCAGCGCCAGAAGGAAGTTCGGCATGGCGAGGCCGAGGTACGAGACAAAGCGCAGCGAGCCGTTCAGAAGCGCGCTGTTCGACGACGCCGATATGATGCCGACGGGTATCGCTATGAGATAGGCCAGGAACAGGGCGGTCAGACAGATGCCCAGCGATATCAGGAACTTGTCTCCGAGAAGGTCATTGATGTTCAGGCGCAGGATGCAGCTGTCGCCGAATTCGCCCTTGAGGAACACGTTGCCGACCCACGACCCCCAGCGCACGAGGAACGGGCGGTCGAGCCCAAGCCGGCGTTCTTCGGCCTCGATGTCGGCCACCGAGATGCCCGAGCCTTGGGTGTTCTTGAAGGCGAGATAGCGCTCGGCGCAGTTGCCCGGCACCAGTTCCATCAGCGTGAAGACGATCAGCGACACCATCAGCAGGGTGAAAAGCGCCATCGCCGCGCGCACTGTCGCGAATTGCAGGAATTGTAACATCCGTCCCCGTCGTGTTTTCCGACAATCCAACCCGGGAATCGTTCGGCCGGTCAATAAGACGCCGGACAACTCTCGCTGCCCGGCGCCTTTTTTTCACTCAGGTGATGCGGATTGCATCACACCCGATCACTCGTCCAGCCACCACTGGGCGGGCAGGTACGGGAAGGTCCGGTAGTATTCGTAGGACTGGGTCTGGAACTCGGTGACGTTCTTCAGCGCGTTGCGGTGATAGATCACGTTCGGCGCCTGAACCGTGCCGATGAACAGCAGGTTCTTCGTCATCGTGTCCGCCATGCGCGCACCGATCTCGGCTTGCTCGTCCGTGCCCGGCTCGGCGCCCTGGAAGGCGGCGATGTCAGCCATCAGCGACTTCACGAACTCCGGCGGTTCCACGCCCGACGCGCCGTCGCTGTCGACCCACTCGGCCCACAGCATGCCGACGCGGTGCCCGAAGTAGTTCTCGAACGGCGGCACCCACAGTTCGTTGTTGCCAAGCACGATGGCGACCGGCTGGCCCTTTTCCCACATGCCGACATCCAGCGCGTTGGAGGACTGGGCCGAGCGGTACTCGTCCGGGGTCACTTCCTTCACGGTGGTCTGCACGCCCACGTCGGCCCAGTTCTGGGCGACCAGTTCGACGACTTCGCCGCCGATGCCCTGCGTGGCGAACTGCATGTTCAGCACGAAAGCGGACCCGTCGGGCAGTTCGCGGAAGCCGTCACCGTCGGTGTCGACCATGCCGATCTCGTCCAGCAGCGACTTGGCCATCTCGGGATCGTACTGCGCCATGTAAGAGGTCAGCTCCGGATCGACCCAGGCGGGGGTCGGCGAGAAACCGATGTACTGCTTCGGCACACCCTGACCGAAGAAGGCGACCTCGTTCAGTTCGTCGCGGTTGATGGCGACGGACATCGCCTCGCGGAACTTGAGGTTGCTGAACAGCTCGCGCTTCGCCTCGTCGTCGCTGGTGACGTTGAACGAGAAGGCGGGCATCGCGATCGTCGGCTTCAGCTGGATCGTGTAGTCACCCTTTTCGGCGCTATCCAGCAGCAGCGGGGCAGAGCCCAGCGTCAGCGACTGCGACTTGTAGTCCGCCTCGCCGTTGACCAGCTTCAGGATCCGAACCTCGTTGTCGTTGGCGTAAAGCTCGTCCTGACGCGAGATGTAGGGAAGCTGCTGGCCCGTGGTGTCGACCATGAAGAAGTACGGGTTCGCGACCAGCGTCCGGCCTTCGGTGGTGTCGCTGGTGTAGATATGGCTTTCCAGCGTCGGATAGGTCGCCTTGTCGAGGCAGGTCAGCTTGTCCGGGTTGTTCAGCATCGGGGTGGGCGTGTCCGTCCAGTCCGAGTTGCCGAAATACGCGGTGATGACTTCCAGCCCGGTCTCGAACCCGCATTCCTGCGCCAGCGCATCGGCGTCGGAGTTGATGTCCGGGTGGTACTGGCCAAGAAAGTGCATCGGCAGGAAGCCCTGCGCGAAGCTGGTGGCGAAGTGCGCCAGCAGGCCGGGCTTCGGCGACGGCAGCTTGAAGACCACGGTCACGTCGTCCGGCGTCTCGACCGTCATCGGCTCGCCCGCAACAAGGACATAGTCCTTGGGCTGCTCGATGACCTTCGAGTCGAGCGAGATGTTGTCGTACCAGAACTTCACGTCCGCCGAGGTGAACGGCGCGCCGTCGGACCACTTGTGGCCCTCGCGCAGGGTGAAGGTCAGCTCGGTGAAGTCGTCGTTCCACGACCACGACTTCGCGACGTTCGGGACGATGGTGTTCAGGTCGTCGGAATAGCGCACGAGGTTGACGTGGCGCACCGACAGGAAGTCGGACGTGCCGGCCTCGGTCGCGTTCGACAGCGCGTGCAGCGTGCCGCCGTAGCTGCCGACGGTGTCGTAGGGCACGACGACCAGCGGATCGGCCGGCAGGCGCTCGGCCAGCGGCGGCAATTCGGGGTTGCCCTGGATCTCGCCGTTCAGCGCGTCGATCTCGGGGTTGGCGGACAATTCCATTTCGCAGCCGGCGGCCGCTTCGAATTCGGAAAGATCATATTGTTGCGGATAAGCGCCTGCGGCGACGCCCATCATGTCGCTCTGCGTCACGGCCGGGCAGGCGGCCCAGGCAGAGGTCGAGAGCAACAGCAAAGCTCCCGCGCTTAGCAGTCCCTGTTTCATAGTATTCCCCGTTGTTGGTTTTTTGGTATGCGGAGAAAGACTAGGCTTTGTTTCGCCCGTGTGACAACTGGCAACTTATCCACAGAGAATGCTGATAACGCTTGGAATTCCGAAACGTCCGGATGAATGCCGTTGGACGGCGCAGGGCTGCCTGAAAACTGGGCGGCATGCAGAAGCGGTATGACGGCCGAAGCGCCAGTTTCGCCGTGAACCCGGACACTTGGCAGGTGCGCAGAGGGGCGGGAACCGGATGCTGATCCATGTCGGAAAGAATCGCAGCGTCGCCATCGACCTGCGTCTGGCGGTCTGGCTGGCCCTTGTCGCGGGCGCGGTGAACGCAGCCGGGTTCCGCGCGCTTGGCTATTTTTCGGCCAACATGACCGGCAACGTATCGACCGCGTCGGACATGCTGGCGCTGGGTCGCTGGGGCTCGGCCCTGTGGTTCCTATCACTTCTGGCCGCCTTCGTCGCGGGCGCGATGGTGTCTTCGATGCTGATCGACGCCGGGCGGGCGCGGCGCATACACGGGGTCTATGCCTTCAGCATCGTGGCCGAAGCGGTTCTGCTGCTGATCCTCGCCGCGCTGGACCTAGCCTTTCCGGTCGCGGTCGGCGGACGGCTGATGATGATCGGGCTGAGCTTTCTGATGGGACTGCAAAACGCGGCGACGACGCGGATCTCGGACGGCCGCGTCCGCACCAGCCACGTTTCGGGCATCGCGACCGACCTCGGGATCGAACTGGCCTCTGTGCTGCGCCGCAGCCGGTCGCAGGGCGCGCGGTCGGCCGCGATGCGGGCCCGCCTGACGCTGCATCTGGCCACGCTGGCCGCGTTCTTCGGTGGCGGCGTCGCCGGGGTGCTGGGCTACGAACGTATCGGTCCGTGGATTTTCGTGCTGGTCGCCGGGGTGCTGCTGGCGCTGGCCGTGCCCGAGCTGCGGCGCGCCTACGGGACAGAGACACGATGATCCCCCTTTCAACCGGCACCCGATTGCGGGATATCTCTCGCCCAAGGCGCCGAGTCGCGCCGCATCGGATGGGTCCAGGGCATTTGGCCGGATGGGTTTCGTTCTTTTCGTAAACGGGCTGGTGCTCGTCTTCTTCGCCTTCCTCATGCTGGTGGACGCGGTGCTGTTCGGGACCACGCGCGACGTGTTTCTCGAAGCCGCGACCCTGGCGGGCTTCGTGGGGGCCGGTCTGTGTCTGGCGAGCTGGAACCGGATCACCGGCCTGCGGCGGGTCCATGCCTTCATCATCACCTCAAGCGTCTGGATCATGGCCGCCGTCGCGGGCGCGTTGCCGCTGTATTTCTGGGAACTCACCGGTATCGACGCATTTTTCGAGTCGATGTCCGGGATCACCACCACCGGCTCGACCGTGATGTCCGGCCTCGACAGCACGCCGAGAGGGATCATCCTGTGGCGGGCCATGTTGCAGGCGGTGGGCGGCATCGGCTTCATCGTCACGGCGATCGCGATCCTGCCGATCCTGCGGGTCGGCGGAATGGAACTGTTTCGCACCGAAAGCTCGGAAAAGGGCGAGCGCGAGCTTCGGAACGCCACGCTGTTCGCCACCGCCACCCTGACCACGTACCTGGTGCTCATGGGCCTGTGCGCGCTGGTCTACATCCTTGGCGGCATGGACCTTTTCGACGCCGTCACCCACGCGATGACCACGCTGTCCACCGGCGGATACTCGGGCTACGACGCGTCCTTCGGACATTTCGACAGCGGGTTCCTGCAGTGGGCCGCGACGCTGTTCATGCTGCTCGGCGCCTTGCCCTTCGCGTGGTACATCCGCGTCGTCCACCGCGGCACCTTCCGCAGCGAGCAGGTGCAACTGATGATCGTCAGCCTTCTGCTTGTGATCCTGCCGCTGGCGCTGTGGGTCTCGACCGCCGACCACATCGCGCCGTGGGTTGCGCTGCGGCTGGTGGCGTTCAACGTCGTGTCGGTGGTGACCACGACGGGTTATGCGACCACGGACTATACGACGTGGGGGCCGGTCGCGGTTGCGGCGTTCTTCCTGCTGACGGCGGTCGGCGGCTGCACCGGCTCGACCGCGGGAGGCGCGAAGGCGATGCGCTGGATCCTTGTCGCGCGCTCGGTCCTTGTCCTGATCCGCCGCATCCATTTCCCGCATATCGTGGGCACCGTGCGCTACGAAGGCCGCCCGGTCGAGGACCGCGTCATCGGGTCCGTCGTGGCGTTCTTCATGTTCTTCGCGGTGACCTTCGGCGTATTGTCCCTGGTGCTGGCCTACCTTGGTCTCGACCTCGCCACGGCCACCAGCGGCGCGCTCACGGCGCTGGCGAACGTCGGCCCCGGAGTCGGCCCGCTGATCGGCCCCGCCGGCAACTTCGCCAGCCTCAGCGACCCGGTGAAAGCGGTGCTGTCTGTGGGCATGTTCCTGGGCCGGCTGGAGATGATCACCGTCTTCGTCCTGCTGACGCCGCTGTTCTGGCGCGAGATGCTGTGACGGGTTTTTGGTAGGCCCGGAGGGACTTGAACCCCCAACCAAAGCGTTATGAGCGCTCTGCTCTAACCAATTGAGCTACAGGCCCGACCTGCATCGCTGATTAGCAGAGATCGGGCGGGGGTCAAGCTGGGCCAGGTCACGGGCGCGGGTGCTGCGGCCTTCGCGCCATGCGCAGGACGCGCCCGTCGAGGATCGCCAGCCCGGCGGCCAGCACGAGGAACCCGGCAAGCGCACGGGGCGGCAGGGTTTCGTCCAGCACCCACGCCCCCAGCAGGATCGCGACGGGCGGGATCAGCAGCGTTGTCAGCAGCAGGTTGCCGCTGCCCGCCATGGCGAGAACGCGGAAGTACAGAAGGTAGGCGAACGCGGTGCCGATCACCGCGGCATAGGCGAGCGCCGCGAAGGTTTTCGGGGCAAGGCTGGCCTGTGGCACGCCGTCCAGCCAGAAGGCGGCGGGCACAGCGAACAGCGCGGCTCCGGTCAGCATCCCGGCCGCTGCGGTCAGGGGCGGAAGATGCGACAGGGTCTTGCGGCCCCAAGCGCCCGCCAGCGCGTAAGAGAAGGCTCCGCCCAGCACCGCGATCTGGCCCAGCGAGCGCAGGTCGAACCGCAATAGCGCCTCGGGCCCGATCGCGAGCACAACGCCCGCGAACCCGATGGCCACGCCTGCGACCCGGCGCGCGGTGAGCCGTTCATCGCGGAACACCGCCGCGGCGACCGCCACGCCGAACAGGGCGGTGGCGGCGTTCAGGATCGAGGTCAGTCCGCTTTCGATATGCAACTGCCCCCATGCCATCAGCGCATAGGGCAGGGCGTTGTTCAGGACGCCCATCATCAGGAACGCGCCCCATGTCCGCCAGCCCTTCGGGATCTCGAGTCCACGAACCAGGACGACGCCCCACAGGATCAAAGCCGCCCAGAACACGCGATGCGCCACGACGGTCGCGACCCCGATCTCGTCCAGCGCCACGCGCACCGACAGGAAAATGCCGCCCCAGATCAGGGCAAGAAGCGCCAGTTCGGCCCAGGCGCGCGGAGAGAGGGATTTCTGCGTCATACCGCCACGTACCGCAGCGAGCAGGGGACGCGCGACCCGGATCGTGCGAAATGGGGATGGGGGCGACTTGGTTGCCGTCAGCCAGCCGCGCGTTTAAGAACCTCCTCGGCCCACTGATTCAGGCTTTTGCCAGAGAGCTCCGCTGCAATGGCGGCCTTGCGGTGAACCTCGGGGCTGACCCGGAACATGACCTGCCCAGAATAGGCCTTTTGAGGTTCTTTTCCGATCTTCTCGCAGGTCTCGATATAGTCGTCGACCGCTTCCCGGAACGACTCTCTGAGATCGTCCACCGTGTCCGCATGGAACCCGACGCGGTCCCGGATGCCGGCAATCTGGCCGGTGAAGATGCCATCGTCGTCGTCGTATTCGATGCGGGCTGAATAGCCCTTGTAGGTCATAGAGTTGCTCACGGTCTCACCCCGATACGTTCCAGGAAGTCGCGGGCATCGCGCACCTGATATCGCTTTGCTTCCTTGGCGGGATGCGGCCGATGAAATGTCGCGACCTCGCCATCCTTCACGAACCGCACGCGTGAACCGCGCCCCTCGATCACCTGTGCTCCGGCGGCACGCAAAAGGCTCTCTATGGACTCCCACGCCAGCGTGCCGGGCACCGGATCGGTATAGACAGCGACGAGTGTTTTTCGGTGCCTGCCGTTCATGGACGCAAGATAGGAGTTGCTATCAAAAATTGCAAGCACACCCCCGGTCAACCGCCACCGCTTCCCGCTTGCCACGCAAAAGGGCCCCGCCAGCAGGCGGGGCCCCTTCCGCGATCCATCGGGTGGATCAGAAGCTGAAGCCGGCTTTCAGGCCGAAGGCGACGGCGGTGTTCTCGGTGAACTCGCCCGCGGGGGCGCCGCCCACCTGCGTGGTGCCGTCGCCGAACCAGACGTGCTGCAGACCGGCCTGAAGCTTGAAGTTGTCCTGCGTATAGGTCACCGCCACGCCGACAGCGGTCCGGCCATCGGGCGGGAACAGGTTCGACTTGAAGCCGCCGGTGCCGGGCTCGTAGACACCGAAGCCGGACAGGGCCCAGTTCTCGGTCAGCTGACGTCCGACACCCAGCGTATAGGTGAAGGTATCGTCCTCGTAGGACACCAGCGACTGACCGCCGGTCAGGGTCCCGTAGTCGGCGGGCGAGATGTCGAACTCGGACCAGTCGACCCAGCGGACCTGGCCGAACACCAGCGTGCCGGGGGCGACACCGGTCTGGAAGTCGAGGTTGATCGCCTGCGGCGTGTTCACTTCCATGATCGACGTGTTGCCTGCGCCCAGCGGCGAGGTTTCGGTCGTCGGAAGATCGTGCGAGATGCTGGAGTGATAGGTCAGGGCCACACGCAGCGCGATCTCGGGCTTCTCGTAGGCGGCGCCGACGAGGTAGCCGAAGCTGTGATCGGTCTCGGTCGAGCCGGTCCAGCCTGCCACGAACGGGATGAATGCCTCGGCGTTCAGGCTTTGCTGTCGGATACCGGCGTAAGCGCTGATGTTGTCGGTGAACTTGTAGCGGCCGATGGCCGTCACCGCCGTCGAGCGCAGCGTCGCCATCGCGCCCCCGGCGAAATAGCCGGTTCCGGTGGGATAGGCGATCTCGGCGCCATAGGGCCTGTCGAGGATAAGCGCGGTGTCGATCTTGTCGGTCAGCGCGAACTTCAGCGCGACGCCGACGTATTCCAGCCCCTCGGCGAGATCGCCGGAGGAACTGCCCGTAAGTGCGGGCGGGATCGTCCCGACCTGCGTGCCGCTTACGCTGGGGTTAATCGAGCCAAAACTGAACTCGACATAGTTGCCCTGTTCAAACAGCGCGGCGATCGACTGGTTCGTCAGCTCGATGCCGCCCGCGTTCGCGACTGTACCGGCGGTCGCCAGAGTAATGGCGGTGCAGGTTAACTTGTTCATTTGATCCTCGTCCCTCGACCTTTTTCGGCTCGTCTAGTGAGTGAGGCTAGACGCGGCATTTTAGCGCGGTCAAATTGTGACGCCACGTCAGAGTGGTAACGCCCGTAAACTACTCGCCCAGCGTCACCGAAACGCCGCACTTAGCGACGTTTGGCCGCCTCGCTGCGAATGTTCATCCAGTTCGCGGCAAGAATAAGGACGCCGCCGGCGATGACGCCCCAACTGAGGGGTTCGAGGTAAAAGATCATTCCCACCAGACCGATGATCGGCAGGCGGGCGAAGTCCATCGGCATCACGACCCCTGCCGGCGCGACCGACAGCGCCTTGGTAAGACAGAAATGCGCGGTCAGCCCGGCCATGCCCACCACCGCCAGCCACGGCAGCGATTGCGCCGTCGGCAGCGCCATCTCGCCGTCGATCCCGGCGCAGACAAGGCCGAAAACGCTTTGCATCACGGTCAGGTAGAACAGGATGCAGGTGATCGTTTCGGTCCGGGTCAGCAGGCGGGTGAACAGGGCCGAACCGGCAAAGCCGATGGCCGCCGCCGCCGCCATCGCCTGTCCGGCGCCAAGGGGCGGGCCCCCGAACGGCTGCGTGACGATCAGCACGCCTATGAAGCCCAGCGCGGCGGCGATGACGCGAACGCGGGTCAGCATCTCGCCCAGCACCAGCGGCGCCAGCAGCGTGACCCAGAGCGGAGACGTGAATTCCAGCGCGATGACCTGCGCCAGCGGCGCCACGGTGATCGCGTAGAACCACAGGTTCTGCGCGGTGAAATGGCTGATGTTGCGAGCGAGGTGGACGTGCAGGCTGCGCCGGGTGACTTGCCGCAGGGTGCCGGCGATGCCGCCGACCGCAAGCACGATGAGCACGCCGAAGACCGACCGGTAGGCCATGATCTCGAACGTGTCGTGCTGTCCGGCAAGTTCGCGCCCGGCAATCGCCATAGACGTGAACGCGATGACCGCGCCGGTCATCCACGCCGCGGCGCGCAGCGGGTCGCTTTCGGGCACCGCGCGTACGGGCGCGACGGTGGCCGCCGCGGTTGCGGCGATGGTGGTGTTACGGGGCACGGACGTCCTCCCTCGCGCCGGGTGCCGGACAGGGGTAGGCCATCGCGCGGGGAAGGGAAAGGCCCGTCAGTTTGTCCCCGCATCAAGCGGAAGCCAGCAGCACCCCGACAGGAACCGCTGACCGCTTTCGGTCTGCAGCACCAGCGCGACGGTGTAGGGATAATCCCGGTCGCTCATCCCGTCGCTGCAGATTGCGGTCGATACGATGCTTAGCGTGCCAGAGCCTGCGCCCGCATGGCTGAGAGCAACCGGGAAGGTCGCGAACCCCTCGGCCACCGCCGCGCCGCCATATCCGAGGCTCAACGCGGTGCCCATGACATCGGAATAGACCGCACCGGTTTCGGCATAGCGGATCGACCAGAACGGCTCGGTCCCGCTGCATTGCAGGCCCGCGGGCAGGGCGGTGCCCGTCAGCGTCGGTAGGGCGACTTCGGCAAGGAACCGGGTCGCGATCCAGCCGCTGCCCTCTTCCCAGACGATGCGGCCCCAATCGCCGCTGGCGTCGGTCGCGATCACCTCGATGCCCTTGGCGTCAAATGGCAGGTCGCCGATGTCGGCAGAGGCCGCGTCGGGCTCGGCGCGGACATTCAGCGTGTCATCCGAGGCGACGCCGGTCACGTCGTAGTAACCCGGATCGGCGAAGGCGGCGGGGGCGAGGGCAAGCAGGGCGGCAATGGCGGCGACGGACTTCATGACAGGCTCCGTGGGGCTGGAAATATCGGTCCAGTCTAGCGGGCCGCGATCGTCCTGTCTTGGGGCTCAGCCGAAAACGCGGGTGTCGATGTAAAGGAAATCCGCCTTGCCGTCGGTGTGGATGCAGCGATAGCCCGCGTCCGTCAGCCGCCCATGCGCCCGGTCGATCCGGGCGAAGGCGCGGCGGGTGGCGACGTTGAACTCGTCGTACTCGACGCACAGTTGGCGGGGCCGGATTCCATCGTCCAGCATACGCTCGATCACCTCGACCTCGGCGCCCTCGATATCCAGCTTCAGCAGCGGCAGACCGTCTGCCGCGATGCCGTGGTCAGACAGGATGCGCGACAGCGGCACGGCGGGCACCTCGATATGGTCGGTGTCGTCGCGATAGGCATGCTGATAGTTCAGGATAGAGTGCGAGACGTTCGACGGATTGCGTGGACGGAAGAACCGCACGGTTGTCTCGGCATTCCACAGCGCGCGCTGGTCAAGTGTCAGCTGTTCGGCGGAAACCCCTGACAGATCGTAAGAGTCGACCGGCTGATCACCGCCGCCGACATAGTCCGTGGTGCGGGGCTGGCCGATCCGACCCATGATCGCCGCGTGATGCGCGACCGCGCGCGGGGTCGGGTCGACGATGACCGAACGCGCGCCATAGCGGCGCACGAATTCCACGTCGAACGAAGCGTCCTCGCCCAGTCCGGCGCTGACGATGGTGGCGCCCTGAAGCGCCGGGTCGTTCACGAACGTCCAGCCGCCATAGCCGGTGCCAAGGTGAACCAGTTCGTAGCCCTCGGCCGTCCCGATCTGTTGCAGCGGATGGGTCCGCTTGATCTGGGCGTCGAGCATGGTGGCCCATGCCCGCACTCGGTTCGCGATGCGCTGGATCATCGGCGGGACGTCATTCCCACTCGATGGTTCCCGGAGGTTTCGACGTGATGTCGTAGGTCACCCGGTTGATCCCGTTCACCTCGTTGATGATCCGGTTGGCGGTCTCGCCAAGGAACTCGTGGGTGAAGGGATAATAGTCGGCGGTCATGCCGTCGACCGAGGTGACGGCCCGCAGCGCGCAGGCATAGTCATAGGTGCGCCCGTCGCCCATCACGCCCACGGTCCGGACCGGCAGCAGCGCCACGAAGGCCTGCCAGATCTCGTCGTAAAGGCCGTGCTTGCGGATCTGGTCGATATAGACCGCGTCGGCCTTGCGCAGGATGTCCAGCTTGTCGCTGGTGATCTCGCCGGGGCAGCGGATTGCAAGGCCGGGGCCGGGGAAGGGATGTCGGCCGATGAACTTGTCGGGCAGGCCAAGCTCGCGGCCCAGCGCGCGGACCTCGTCCTTGAACAGCTCGCGCAGCGGTTCCACCAGCTTGAGGCCCATCTTTTCCGGCAATCCGCCGACGTTGTGGTGCGACTTGATGGTGACCGAGGGCCCGCCCGAGAAGGACACGCTTTCGATCACGTCCGGGTACAGGGTGCCCTGCGCCAGAAACTCGGCGCCGCCGATCTCGCTCGCGTGTTTCTGGAACACGTCGATGAACAGCCGACCAATGGTCTTTCTTTTGACTTCCGGGTCGCTTACGCCCTCAAGTTCACCCAAGAACAGGTCGGCCTCGTCGGCGTGGATCAGCGGGATGTTATAGTTGTCCCGGAACATGCTGACGACTTCTTCGGCCTCGTCCTGGCGCATCAGGCCGTGGTCCACGAACACGCAGGTCAGCTGGTCGCCGATCGCCTCGTGGATCAGTACCGCCGCGACCGAGCTGTCGACGCCGCCGGACAGGCCGCAGATCACCTTGCCGTCGCCGACCTGGTGGCGGATCTTGGCGATCGCTTCCGCCTTGTAGGCGCCCATCGTCCAGTCGCCCGAAAAGCCGGCGAGACGGGTGAAGTTCTGCAGGATCAGCCGCCCGTTCGGGGTGTGATGCACCTCGGGGTGGAACTGCACCGCGAAGAAACGGCGCGCCTCGTCGCAGACGATGGCATAGGGCGCGTTGGGCGAGGTGCCGATGACCTCGAAGCCCGGGGCCAGCGCCGTCACGCGGTCGCCGTGGCTCATCCAGACCTCTTCCTTGCCGTGGGTGAACAGCCCGCGGAAGATGCGGTCAGAGGTGTGCGCGCCGGTCGGTCCGACATAGGCGCGGCCGAATTCGCGGTGGTGGCCCGATTCGACGCGGCCGCCCAGCTGCTGCATCATCGCCTGCTGGCCATAGCAGATCCCGAGCACGGGCACGCCCATCTCGTAGACCTTCATCGGCGGCAAGGGCGCGTCCTCGTCCGTGACGCTGCACGGACCGCCGGACAGGATGATGGCGAGCGGGCTGAATTCCTCCAGAAAAGCCGCGTCGACGGTCTGGAAGGGGTGGATTTCGCAGTAGACATTCGCCTCGCGAAGGCGGCGCGCGATCAGCTGCGTCACCTGGCTGCCGAAGTCGATGATCAGAAGGCGTTCGTGGGAAGCTGTCATGGCATGCCAATAGGCATTGCCGGGAGCGGGCGCAAGAGTGTCCGACACGCCGTTTCGCGACCCCGTATGTCGCTTTCACGACTATTCCGACGCAAACCGCCATTGGCACCGCCGCAGGGGGCGGTATGACCGGACCAATTCGGTACAGGAGGACGACGATGTCAGAGGCAGGCACACGCCGCAGGGCGCGGGGAGGCGGCGGCGCCGCGCGGCGGGCAGAACGCACCAGCGTCCGCATCGAGGCCGCCCGCTTCATCGAGCGCAACATCCCCAACTTCGAGATCCTCAACGAAGAAGCGCTGCAGATCATCGAAACCAACGCCGAGACGGTGCTGGAAGAGATCGGTGTGAACTTCGTCGAGAACCCGGCCGCGCTGGACCTGTGGCGCGAGGCCGGGGCCGATGTTCAGGGCGAGCGGGTCCATATCCCGCGCGGTCTGGCGCGCCAGCTGTGCGCGACCGCGCCCGGCAGCTTCACCCAGCACGCGCGCAATCCCGACCGCAACGTCGAGATCGGAGGCAACAGCCTTGTGCTTGCGCCGGTCTACGGCCCGCCCTTCGTTCGCGACCTCGAAGGCAACCGCCGTTATGCCACGCTGTCGGATTTCCACGACCTCGTGAAACTGGGCTATATGTCGAAATGGCTGCACCACTCGGGCGGCACCGTGTGCGAGCCGACCGACGTCGCGGTGAACAAGCGCCACTTCGATATGCTGCTGGCGCACATGACGCTGTCGGACAAGCCCTTCATGGGGTCCGTCACCGAACCCAGCCGGGCGCAGGATTCGGTCGATATGTGCGAGATCCTGTTCGGCAAGGACTTCGTCCAGCAGAACACGGTGATGACCTCGCTGATCAACATCAACTCGCCGCTGACCTTCGACGCGACGATGATGGGTGCGCTGGAAGTCTATGCCGCCAACAACCAGGCCTGCATCGTCTCGCCCTTCATCGTGGGCGGCGCGATGGCGCCGGTCTCGGTGGCGGGCACGCTGACGCAGGTGCTGGCCGAGGGGCTGGCGGGCATCGCCTATTCGCAGCTGGTTCGCAAAGGCGCGCCGGTGATCATGGGCGCGTTCGTGACCTCGATCGACATGAACTCGGGCGCGCCGACCTTCGGCACCCCGGAAGCGTCGCAGATCACCTACGGCGTCGGTCAACTGGCGCGGCGCCTGGGGCTGCCGTACCGCTCGGCCGGGGGCTTTTGCGGCTCGAAACTGCCGGACGCGCAGGCGGCTTACGAATCCGCGAACTCGCTGAACGTGGGCCTGATGTCGGGCGTGAACTTCATGCTGCACGCCTGCGGCTGGCTGGAGGGCGGGCTGGTGTCCGACATCCGCAAGTTCGTGATGGATGCCGACCAGCTTGGCGTGCTGCACGGGCTGGCGAAAGGCGTGGCCGTGGACGAGGACGCGCAGGCGATGGACGCGATCCGCGAAGTGGGGCCGGGCGGTCACTTTCTTGGGTGCGCCCACACGCAGGCGAACTTCAAGACCGCCTTCTGGCGCAGCGAATTGCTGGACTACAAGCCGTTCGAGACCTGGGCCGAAGAAGGCGCGCGCGACACGCTGGCGCTGGCGACGGAACGGGCGCGCAAGCTGCTGAACGACTACCAGCAGCCGCAGATGGATCCCGCCGTGTCCGAGGCGCTGGCCGCCTATGTGGCCGAGCGCAAGGCGTCGATGCCCGACAGCTTTACCTGATCACGGCGGAACGGGGGATGTCCGGCACCGGACGCTCCCGTTCGTCGGCCGCGTCGCGCGCGGCCTCGGCGGTCAGCAGACGCGTTTCGCCGATCAGCGCGGTCAGCGCCTCGATATGGCGGGGCGCGGAATAAGAGGCGTCGCCGGACCGCCGTGCGTCGTCCATCATTTCTTCCAGCGCCAGCAGTGCGGGAACTGTCCGGCGGGGCAGCGGCGCGGCGATCGTTCCGATGACCCGGCGCAACACCCGCTCACGGTTGTATTCCCCCAGCGCGTACCGGACCGCCGCAAGCAGCAGCCGCGGTCGTCGCAGCCCGTTCACCACGTCCTGATAGCGTGTCATGGCCGTTCTCCACTGTTTCCATCGTGATGGCGGACAGCATGACCGACCCGCGTAAGGTGTTGCGTCGCTGGGCTTCGGTCCTCGGCGTTAGGTAAATGTTCACAAATTGGGGACAGTTTTTACGTCCTGTGGATAAAATTAACCAATTGGAAACTAATTCCACCACAAGTTGTTAGTGCTTTTGCGCTGGAGGGGTGCGCGGGGGACGCGCGGTTCTCTTTTGCAAGGCGTCAGGAAACCACCGTCAGGGGCATCGAACACGATGACCGGAAACAGAGGAACCGCATCCGGGAACCCGTTCCCGGACTGGCTGCCGATCCATGTGCGCCACTACCTCGTGCATACGGAATGCGGACAGTCGATCAGGGCGCTGGCGCGGCTTGCGGGCTGCCATGCGTCCACCGTGATGCGCCAGGTCAGGCGCAACGAAGGCCGACGCGACGACCCTGTGGTCGACAGGGCATTCACAAGGCTGGCGGCCGACGCCCGGTCGCAGCCCCACCTTTCATGCAAGGAAAGCCGGAAGATGAAGATGGACAGCCGCATCAGGAACGGGGCGTGGCCCGACGAGGAGAAGGTCAACAGCGAAGCCCGGCGGATCCTGCGCCGCCTGTCGGAACCCGACGCGGTTCTGGCGCTGGCGCCGGGGATGGAGAAGGCGGTCGTGGTCCGCGAACTGTCGGACGGGCGCAGCGTCCGGACCGCGGTGCTGGACACCGGCATCGCCGAGGCTTTCGTGCTGAAGGACTGGATCGAGGGCAAGTCGAAGGGCCGCGTGTCCCGCTACCGGATCACGCCCGCGGGCCGCGCGGCGTTGAAGCGCCTGCTGGCGGAACACGAAGGCCAAGGCGGCTTTGCCGAGGCGCCCTCGGTCTTCGGAGAGCAACACCGGGACTATGCTGACGGCGCGACGGGGCAGGGAGAGCCGGAGGAACCAGGCGCGCGGAAAAGCAGGCGCGTGCGGTACAACGCCAACGAAAGCCCGCTGGTGGCGCTTGCGCGGCGCCGGGACAAGGACGGCCAGCCGTTTTTGGAACCGGATCTGGTCACGGCCGGAGAACGGCTGCGCGAGGATTTCGAACTGGCGCAGCTTGGCCCGCGTGTCGCGCAGAACTGGGAACGGTTCCTGACCGGCGCGGACCGGGGCGGTTTCGGGGCGGGCGGCTGCGGCAACGGTTCGGACCGCGCCCGAGACCGGGTGTCGGCGGCGCTAAAGGAACTTGGGCCGGGGCTGGGCGACGTGGCGCTGCGGTGCTGCTGTTTCCTCGAAGGGATGGAACAGGCCGAAAAGCGCATGGGCTGGTCGGCGCGGTCAGGGAAGATCGTCCTGAAGATCGCGCTGCAAAGGCTGAAGCGGCACTATGAAACGCTGGGCACGGAGGCGCAAATGATCGGCTAGCCCGACCGTTTCGACGCTCGCAAAAAGGGCGCCCGTGGGGACGGGCGCCCTTTGCGTTTCACGAAGCCGCGCTGTGGCGGGCAGAGATTACTCGGCCGCCTGCTGCGGCGTCTTCTCGGTCACCGGCACGGCGTTGGCGTCGTACTTGTCGGGGTCCGCCGCTTTCACCGCATCGCGCACGCCCTTGCCGTAGTCCGGGTGGACCTGATCGAACAGCTTGCATTGACGCTCGATGATCTCGGCCGGGACGCCGCCCATGGCCGCGGCCACGTTCGAATAAAGACGCTGTTTCTCGCCATCGTCGAAGATGTTGAACAGCGCCGTCACCTGCGTGAAGTCGTCATGCCCGGTGCGGTGGTCGTAGCGGTCCGCGTCTCCCGAGATCTTCAGCGGCGGTTCCTTCGCCTCGGGAACCTCGACCGGCGCGCCGTCGACCGAGTTCGGCTCGTAATAGGCGTCGGGGGTGCCGGTCTGAAGACCTGCGTAGTTCATCGCACCATCCTTGTGATAGTGATGCACCGGACAGCGCGGCTGGTTCACCGGCATCTGCTCGTAATGCGTCCCAAGGCGATAGCGGTGCGCGTCGGCGTAAGAGAAGATCCGCGCCTGCAGCATCTTGTCCGGCGACCACGAGATGCCGGGCACTACGTTCGACGGGCTGAAGGCGGCATACTCGATTTCCTGGAAATAGTTCTCGGGGTTCCGGTTCAGCTCCAGCACACCGATGTCGATCGGCGGATAGTCCGCGTGCGGCCAGACCTTCGTCAGGTCGAACGGGTTGTAATCCGTCTTCTCGGCGTCGGTCTCGGGCATGATCTGGACCTGCACCTTCCAGCGCGGGAAATCGCCTTCGTCGATCGCGGTGTACAGCCGCTCCTGATAGCCCTCGCGGGTCTTGCCCACGACCTTCTCGGCGTCCTCGTTGGTGTAGAAGTCGTGGCCCTGCTCGGTCTTGAAGTGGAACTTGACCCAGAAGCGTTCGCCTTCGGCGTTCCAGAACGAGAAAGTGTGCGAGCCGTAGCCGTTCATGTGCATCGGCGACTGCGGCAGGCCGCGGTCCGACATCAGGATGGTGACCTGATGCAGCGATTCCGGCGATAGCGACCAGAAGTCCCACATCGCGGTGGGCGAGCGCAGGTTGGTCTTCGGGTGCCGCTTCTGCGTGTGGATGAAGTCGGGGAACTTGTACGGATCGCGGACGAAGAACACGGGCGTGTTGTTGCCCACGAGGTCCCAGTTGCCGTCCTCGGTATAGAACTTCAGCGAGAAGCCCCGCACGTCGCGTTCATGGTCGGCGGCGCCGGCCTCGCCCGCAACCGTCGAGAAGCGGGCAAGCATCGGGGTCTCGGCGCCCGGCTGCAGTGCCTTGGCGATGGTGTATTTCGAGATGTCGCCGGTGATTTTCAGGACGCCGTGCGCGCCCCAGCCCTTGGCGTGGACGGTACGCTCGGGGATACGCTCGCGGTTCTGGTGAGCGAGCTTTTCGATCAGTTGGTAGTCCTGCATCAGAACCGGGCCGCGCGGACCGGCGGTGATGCTGTCCTGGTTGCTGGGAACCGGGGCGCCTGCGGTGGTGGTGAGTTTTCTGGACATGGGTGTCCTCCGAAGCTGGATAATGTCTGGCTTGCGGAGGAGGTAGCGCGGCGCTTGGCGGCGTCGAGACAAAGTGCGATTTCAAAGGGTTATGAAAGGGATAGGGTGAGGTTATGGGTGGTTAATGGCAGAGCGCGATGCAAGCCCGACCGGCGCGTTGGGGCGGCTTTGTTGGGATGGGTTGGGATGGGGTAAAACCCCATCCTACAAGCTTGATCAGGGCTTCGCGTAGGATGGGGTTCCACCCCATCTCCCCAAGCCCAGGTCGGCATTACGTCGGACGGGGTTTCACCCCATCCGCCCAAAACCCAACAAAAAACCCGGCAATCCCATCGGACTGCCGGGCCGGTATCTCATCTCACGCGGGGCGCGCGCGCCCCTCACAGGGTCACGCGGCCGCGGTGGCCTTCGCTTCTTCGAGGTACTTCATCACGGTCTCGGGGCTCGACTCGCCATACGGGTCTTCGCCGTGGTTGTCGCACAGGCCCGGCTCTTCGAACCACGCTTCGATCACGCCGTCATTCACGACGGCGGCGTAGCGCCACGAGCGCATGCCGAAGCCAAGGTTGTCCTTCGCGACCAGCATGCCCATGCGGCGGGTGAACTCGCCCGAACCGTCCGGGATGACCTTCACGTTCTCGATGCCCTGGGCCTTGGCCCACTGGTTCATCACGAAGCTGTCGTTGACCGACATGCAGTAGATCTCGTCGATGCCGAGATCCTTGAAGGTGGCGAAGTTGTTCTCGAACCCCGGCAGCTGGTAGGTCGAGCAGGTCGGCGTGAAGGCGCCCGGCAGCGAGAACAGCACGACGCGCTTGCCTTTGAAGTAGTCGTCGGTGGTCATGTCCTGCCAGCGGAACGGGTTCGGGCCGCCAACGGCCTCGTCGCGAACGCGGGTGCGGAAGGTGATCTTGGGAAGGGTCTGACCGGCTTTCATGCGCTGGGTCCTCGTCTGTCGTGATGCTGCATCTGCGAAATGTCTTATCGGTCGGGATTGTGCAGCTGCAACACGACCTTGGCGATTTGGCACGGTTCGATTTGCATAGCCGCCATGCGCCTGTCGGAAAGCGACGCATTGGCTGTTGGGATTTCCGTTGGAAATGCATTACATAGCTATCCAGCGAGGAGGTCCCATGCGTGATCTGAAGATTCCCGATCAGCGCCACCCGGAAAAGGCGCACCGCCCGGATAACGCCCAGCCGAAGAAACCCGACTGGATCCGCGTCAAGGCACCCGTCAGCGCGGGCTACAAGGAAACGCGCGACATCATGCGCGAGCACAAGCTGACGACCGTCTGCGAGGAAGCGGGCTGTCCGAACGTCGGCGAATGCTGGAGCCAGGGCCACGCGACCATGATGATCATGGGCGAGGTCTGCACCCGAGCCTGTTCGTTCTGCAACATCGCCACCGGCAAACCGCCCGAGGCGCTGGACGTGTTCGAGCCGGGCCGCGTCGCCGACGCTGTGTCGAAGCTGGGTCTGAACCACGTCGTGATCACCTCGGTGGACCGTGACGACGTCGAGGACGGCGGGGCCGAGCATTTCGCGATGACCATCCGCGCCATCCGCAAGCGCGCGCCGGACACCACGATCGAGATCCTGACGCCGGACTTCCTGAAGTCGAAGCCGGGTTCGCTGGAAGTGGTGGTCGAGGCGCGGCCCGACGTGTTCAACCACAACCTCGAAACCGTGCCGGGCCTGTATCCCGAGGTGCGGCCGGGCGCGCGGTACTTCCACTCGCTGCGCCTGCTGCAGCGCGTGAAGGAACTCGACCCGTCGATGTTCACCAAGTCGGGTATCATGGTGGGTCTGGGCGAGGACCGTCAGGCTGTGCTTCAGGTCATGGACGACATGCGCGCCGCCGACATCGATTTCCTGACCATCGGCCAGTACCTGCAGCCGACGCCGAAGCACCACCGCGTCGACCGTTTCGTCACCCCCGAGGAATTCGCGGGTTACGAGAAGTCGGCCTATGGCAAGGGCTTCCTGATGGTTTCGGCCACGCCGCTGACCCGGTCGAGCTACCACGCCGGGGATGATTTCGCCCGCCTGCGCGATGCCCGGCAGCGGAAGCTCGGGCTGGCCTGATGCGGGGCGGGGTGAGACCCCGTCGCGCGGTCGGTTCGTGCGGTTAATTCGGGTACAGATGGGGTGAAACCCCATCCTACGGGCGGTTGGTGCGGTTAGTTGCGGGCAGATGGGGTGGAACCCCATCCTACGGTTCCGGCCCATCGATGCGATCGATCCAACGTAGGATGGGGTTCTACCCCATCACCCCAATCCATACCGACAAGCGTAGGATGGGGTTCTACCCCATCAACCCAACCCATACCGACAAGCGTAGGATGGGGTTCCACCCCATCAAACCCCACACGAAACCCTAAAACCGCCAATCGAGATACGCGCTGACCGCCGTGTCGTCGCCGTCCTCTAGCCCGGCGCCAAGGTTCACGCCGATGCCGTTCGCCAACTGATACCGCCCCGAAACCGCGAGCGTCGACGCAGAGCCGTCGAGCGGCACCTGAACCACGCCGGACAGGCCGAAATCCGGCGTCACCGCGTAGCTTCCGGACACCTCGAACAGGTCGGGCAGGGTGGCCGAATCCCGCACGAAAACCGCAGCCCCCGCCGTCATCCGCGCGCCCGTCCACAGCGCCGCCAGCTTGGCGTGGGTGCCGGTGTCGTGGTCCAGATCGCCCTCGACCGCGCCCGAGAAGGTCCACGCACCCTGCGACCACGCCGCGCCGACCGCGACGATGGTGACCTTCCGGCTTTTCTCGCGATGGGCCGAGACCGCGAAATCGACCGGGCCAAGGCTCGCATCGACCCGCGCGCCAAGCGGCAGGTAGCCGTCGAACATCGCGCCCCATGTCGCCTCGGACCGGGTCATGGTCGCGCGCTCGGCGCCCAGCGTCGGCAGGATCTTGTCCAGCGCCGAGGGGGCGAAGCTGTCGTAGGCGGGCTTCACCACGCCGGCAGAGACCTTCGCGCCGGGGAAGGTCCACGCCAGCGCGCCATAGGTCTCGTGCGGAGTGTCGGTCTTGTCGAGGTAGCCGTAGGCGCCCAGTTCAAAGGACAGCGGCGTGCGCCCGACGCCCAGCGACAACAGCAGGTCGCCCGCCACGAACGGGGCCGAACCCGGTATCCGGTCGGTCGCGCCAAGCGCCACCCAGCCCTCTGCGCGGAACGGCCAAGCCCCGTCCGCCTGCGCCACGCCGCCCGTGGCCGCCAGAATGATCGCCAGACCCCAAGCCCGCATCGCCCACACCCTTTGTCAGACCGCCTAGGATAGACCTGCGGGCGGCAGAGGAAAGGGCATTAAACCGGCTGCGCCGGTTTCCGCGCGTGGAAGATGAAGCCGAGGAAGTTCAGTAGAACCTGCGCGGCAAGGATCGCGGTCGAGCCGGTGGGGTCGTAATCGGGCGCGACCTCGACAAGGTCGATACCGATCACCTCGTTGCGCTGCGCCACGGCCTGCAAGAGTTCCAGCACCTCGTAATACAGAAAGCCTCCGTGGCTGGGCGTCCCGGTGCCCGGCGCGATCGACGGGCAGAAGGCGTCGATATCCAGCGTGACATAGACCTTCGCCCCCTTCGGGACGCTGTCGAGCGCCGCCAGCCCCGCCTTGCGCACCTGCCGCACCGACAGGATGGTCGAGCCCATCGCCCGAGCGTCGGCATAGCCCTCTTTCGCGGTGGAAGAGACGTTGCGGATGCCAAGCTGGGTCAGGCCGGTGACATAGGGCTTCTCGGCGGCGCGGCGCATCGGGTTGCCGTGTCCGTTGCGGACGCCATGCCGCTCGTCGACGAAATCCAGATGAGCGTCGATCTGCAACACGTGGAAATCGCCCGCGGTCTCGAAGGCCTCGATGCAGGGGATGTTGACCGAATGGTCGCCGCCGATCACCACCGGCAGCGCGCCCGCCCGCAGGATCGCCGAGACGCCGTCGCGGATATTGGCATGGCTGCGCAGGGTGTCGGTGTGGACGATGTCGGCGTCTCCGATGTCGACGATCCGCACGTCCGCGCCCAGATAGGTCGCGTCGTCCTCGTGATCGTAGGCGCCGGCGTGGCCGAACGAGAACAGTGTCGACGCCTCGCGGACCGCACGGGGACCGAACCGGGCGCCTCCGCGCCACTGGGTGCCCGCGTCAAAGGGCGCGCCAAGGATGGCGACATCCGCTTCGATGGCGTCCCAGTCCTCGACATAGGGCCGCTTGCCGAAGGTTGAGATGCCCACGAAGGGCAGGTTCAGGCGACCGCTGTCGTATCCATGTGTGCTCATGGCCCGAAGGCTCGCGCCAATCGCGGGTCCGTGCAAGAGGGTGCGACGGCTTGCGCCTTGGCAAGCGGCGCGCGGGGCGGTTAGGTGACCACATTCCGAAGCATGAATGCGACGCCGATGACCCCGTTCCAGAAAACTCCCGCATGGCGCAGCACTCCGCCCGCGCTGTTTCCGCCTGTGATGGGCCTGTTCGGGCTGGCGCTTGCATGGCGCAGGGCCTCGGCCTTCTCGGACGCGGCGGGGACGATCAGCGACCTTGTGTTCGGTGTCGTGACGATGCTGTTCCTGCTGCTGGCCGCGGCCTACGTGGCGAAGGTGATCAGCGCGCCGGAAGTGGTCGGGCGTGACCTGACGGTTCTGCCGGGGCGGCTGGGGCTGTCGGCGTTCTCGATGTCGGTGATGCTGCTCGGCGCCGGACTGGTGCCGTTCAGCGCGGGGCTGGCCACGGGTCTGGTGTTCGGCGGGTTGGCCCTGCACGCGGCGCTGGCGGTGTGGATCGCGCGTCTGTTGTTGGCCGCGCCGCCCGAGGGGCGCGCGGTGACGCCCGCGTGGCATCTGAGTTTCGTGGGCTTCATCGTGGCCCCGCTGGCCGCCGCGCCGTTGGGCTACGAGGGGCTGTCGCAACTGGTGCTTTACGCGACAATCCCCGTTGCGGCTGTGATCTATGGCCTGAGCCTGCGCCAGTTCCTGACCCGCCGCGCGCCAGAGCCGCTGCGGCCTTTGCTTGCCATTCACCTTGCGCCGCTGGCGCTGTTCGGTACGGCGGCTGCGCTGACCGGGCAGGGCGCGCTGGCGCTTGGCTTCGCCACGGCGGCCTCGGTGCTGATCCTGCTTTTGCTGGCGTCGGCGCGCTGGCTGACGACGGCGGGTTTCTCGCCGCTCTGGGGCGCGTTCACCTTCCCGCTGGCCGCGTATGCCGGGCTTTGCCTGACGCTGGCGCCTGCGCACGAGGCCTTCCGCTGGCCCGGTTTCGCCGCGCTGATCGCCGCCTCGCTGCTGATCCCTTGGATCGCGGCGAAAGTCGTGCGCATGTGGCTGCGCGGAAGCCTTGCGCCCAAGACAAACGCGGCAGTCGCCTGAGGCGCGGCTTTAGCCCTTTCCATTTTCCCGCTTGCGTGAAATAGCAAACTGCCAAAACGAAAACTCCAAAGGAGACCCTCATGGAGATTCGCGAGGCCCTTACTTTCGACGACGTTCTGCTGGTCCCTGCGGCCTCCAGCGTGCTGCCGTCCACGGCGGACACCCGGACGCATGTGACCCGGTCGATTGCCCTGAACATCCCGCTTCTGAGCTCTGCCATGGACACGGTCACCGAGTCGCGCATGGCGATCACGATGGCGCAGGCCGGCGGGATCGGGGTGATCCACAAGAACCTCGATGTCGAGACGCAGGCCCGCGAAGTCCGGCGGGTGAAACGCTTTGAAAGCGGTATCGTCTACAACCCGGTGACGCTGCGCGCGGATCAGACGCTGGCAGACGCCAAGGCCCTGATCGACCGCTACAATTTCACCGGCTTCCCGGTGGTGGACGAGAAGGGCCGCGTGGTCGGCATCGTCACCAACCGCGACATGCGCTTCGCTACCTCGGACGACACGCCGGTTCGGGTCATGATGACCTCGAAGGACCTGGCGATCCTGCAGGAACCTGCTGACCGGGACGAGGCGATCTCGCTGATGAAGGCGCGCCGGATCGAGAAGCTGCTGGTCACCGACGAGGCCGGCAAGCTGACCGGTCTGCTGACCCTGAAAGACACCGAGATGTCGGTGCTGAACCCCACCGCCTGCAAGGACCGGCTGGGCCGCCTGCGGGTCGCGGCGGCGACGTCGGTCGGCGACTCGGGGTTCGAACGGACCGAGGCCTTGGTGGACGCGGGCGTGGACATCGTGGTGGTCGACACGGCGCACGGCCATTCCAAGGGAGTACTGGATGCGGTGACCCGCGCCAAGCTGCTGTCGAACGAGGTGCAGGTGATCGCGGGCAACGTCGCCACCGGCGACGCGGTAAGGGCGCTGGTCGATGCCGGTGCGGACGCGGTGAAGGTCGGGATCGGGCCTGGCTCGATCTGCACCACGCGGATGGTCGCCGGTGTCGGCGTTCCGCAGCTGACCGCGATCATGGATTGCGCGGCGGCGGCGGGTGACGTTCCGGTCATCGCGGACGGCGGCATCAAGTTCTCGGGCGACTTCGCCAAGGCGATCGCGGCGGGCGCGTCCTGCGCCATGGTCGGCTCGATGATCGCGGGCACCGATGAAAGCCCGGGCGAGGTGATCCTGTATCAGGGCCGGTCGTTCAAGTCGTATCGCGGCATGGGCTCGCTGGGCGCGATGGCGCGCGGCTCGGCCGATCGGTATTTCCAGAAGGACGCGGCCAGCGACAAGCTGGTGCCGGAAGGGATCGAGGGGCAGGTGCCCTATAAGGGATCGGCCGGCGCGGTCATTCACCAACTGGTCGGCGGCCTTCGCGCCGCGATGGGCTATACCGGCTGCGCGACGGTCGAGGAAATGCGGAAGAACTGCCAGTTCGTGAAGATCACCGGTGCGGGGCTGAAGGAAAGCCATGTCCACGACGTGCAGATCACCCGCGAGTCGCCCAACTACCGCCTGATGTGACGACCCCGCGATGACTCCCGGAGCCCGCATCGCGGCGGCCATCGCCGTGCTGGACGACGTCCTGTCGGGCGCGCCCGCCGAGAAGGTGCTGACCACATGGGCGCGCCGGAACCGCTATGCGGGCTCTGGCGACCGTGCGGCGATCCGCGACCACGTCTACGACGCGCTGCGCTGCCGCCGGTCCTTCGCCTGGCTGGGCGGGGCCGAGACCGGTCGCGGCCTGATGCTGGGCGCGCTGCGGGCCGAGGGGGTGGACCCCTCGGACCTGTTCAACGGCGAGGGCTATGCGCCCGCGCCGGTCGCGGCGGACGAAACCGGCACCGATCTGGCGGACGCGCCCAAGGCCGTGCGGCTGGACATGCCCGACTGGCTGATGGCGCCGTTGGCGGACAGCCTTGGCGATGCTCTGGAACCGGCACTTGCAACGCTCCGGACCCGCGCGCCGGTGTTCCTGCGGGTGAACCTGGCCCGTGGCGATCTGGCCGAGGCGCAGCGCGTGCTGACCTCCGACGGCATCGAAACCCGGCCAAGCCCGCTGGCCCAGACGGCGTTGGAAGTCACCGCCAACCCGCGCCGGGTGGCGCAGTCGCAGGCGTACCGGGACGGCCTGGTCGAGTTGCAGGACGCGTCCAGTCAGGCCGCCTGTGCGGCGGTCCCGGTGCAGCCCGGCGACCGGGTGCTGGACTACTGCGCCGGGGGCGGCGGCAAGGCGCTGGCGCTGGCCGCGCGGGGCGCGCGCGTTACCGCGCACGACACCGACCCCCGCCGGATGCGCGATATCCCCGTGCGGGCCGACCGAGCCGGCGTGGCCATCGTGACCGAGGCATCGGTGCCCGCGTCCGACCGGTTCGACCTTGTGCTGTGCGACGTGCCCTGCACCGGTTCCGGCACCTGGCGGCGGACGCCCGAGGCGAAATGGCTGCTGACGCCCGAACGGCTGGACGCGCTGTGCCAGATGCAGGCCGAGATCCTGACCACCGCATCGCGCCATGTGAAGCCGGGCGGGCATCTTGTCTACATGACCTGTTCGCTGCTGGACGCCGAGAATGCAGGGCAGATCGGAAAGTTCCTTGACGATACCGAAGGTTGGGCGCTGACCTTCTCGCAAAGGTTCAGCCCTGTCGACGGCGGGGATGGCTTCTTCGTCGCCGTGCTCTCGGCCTCCTGAGCCTTAGGCGCCACCGGATCTTAAGATTGCATTAACCATTTGCCGCCAAGCTTCCGCGCGTGAAGCGGGGGTAACTGAGTGTCCGATGTCGCAAGACCTCCCGGCGCGTTGACGCGCATGGCGCTGACGGTCGCGCCGCACTGGCGCCGCGTGCTGGCGCCGGCTGCGGGCTGTCTTGGGCTGGCGCTGTTGTTCTCTGGCGATTTCACCGGGCTGGCCTTTCTTGTGGTCGGAACGACGCTGGCCATGCTGGGCGGGCTGATCGGCGGTCTGGTGCTGCGGTATCGCGGGCGGCAGGCGCATGTGATGGCCGCGATCGCCACCCTTGTCGGCCGCGATGCGGTGCCGACCTTCCTGACCGACGAAGACGGCGGCATCGTCTATCGCAACACCGCCGCCGCGTCCCGCTATCAGGGCGGCGACGCCGAAACGCTGGCCGGCGCCATCGGAGATCACTTCGCCGCGCCGGCGCAGGTCATCTCGCGGCTTCGGTCGCGCGCCGACGCGCAGGGCACCGCAGCCGAGGACGTGGCGACCGCCTATGGCGTTCTGCGCCTAAGCGTCACCAAGGCCGAGCCCGGCGGGCATATCTGGCGGCTCGACGAACACGCCAGCGCCTCGGCGGAAGATATCGAAATGCCGATGATGCGGCTGTCCCGCACCGACTCGATCGTCGCGATGAACCTGGCGATGGAGCGGTTGATCGGCGGGCGGCCCAAGACGCTGGACCGGCTGGTCACGGACCTGCCGCTGCGCAACGGGCAGATGCACACGCTGGACACCGCCAAGGGACAGGTCGCCGCGCATATCGTCACCATCGTCGAGCCGGGCGGTTTGCGGCAGGCCTATGTCTGGCCCGGCGAATCCCCCGACACCGCGATGACCCATGCCGACGCGCTGCCGGTGCCGGTGATGAAACTTTCGGCGGAGGGACGCATCCTGATGGCGAACCGCCGGGCGCGGGCGCTGCTGGCGCTGCCGGAGGAGGAAGAAATCGACTTCGCCGCCACGGTCGAAGGACTGGGCCGCCCGGTTGAAGAGTGGCTGCGCGACGTGTCCGAGGGGCGCGGGGGTACGCAGGCCGAAGTGGTGCGCGCGACGCGGCCGGAAAAGGACGTGTACCTGCAGGTGGCGCTTGGCCGGATGGTCGATGGGGGCGCGGCGTCCCTGCTGGCGGTGCTGATCGACGCGACCGAGCTGAAGACGCTGGAGGCCCAGTTCGTCCAAAGCCAGAAAATGCAAGCGGTGGGGCAGCTTGCGGGCGGTGTTGCACATGACTTCAACAACCTCCTGACCGCGATTTCCGGCCATTGCGACCTGCTGTTGCTGCGCCATGAACCGGACGACCCGGAATACGGCGACCTCGTCCAGATCAACCAGAACGCCAACCGCGCGGCGGCGCTGGTGGGGCAGCTTCTGGCGTTCTCGCGCAAGCAGAACATGCAGCCGGAACTGCTGGACCTGCGCGATACGCTGGTCGACCTGACGCATCTGTTGAACCGTCTGGTGGGCGAGAAGATCAATCTCGACTGGACCCACGATCCCGACCTGCCACAGATCCGGGCCGACAAGCGGCAGCTGGAACAGGTGCTGATGAACCTTGTCGTCAATGCGCGCGATGCCATGCAGGACGGCGGGCGCATCAAGATCGCCACCCGCGCCGTGCGCCTGTCAGAGCCCTTGGTGCGCGACAGGGCGAAAGTGCCGGCGGGCGACTACGTGGCCGTGACTGTCGAGGACGAAGGCACCGGCATCCCCGCAGACCGCATCGCCAAGATTTTCGAGCCGTTCTATTCCACCAAGCGCACGGGCGAGGGCACCGGGCTGGGCCTGTCGATGGCCTATGGCATCGTGAAACAGTCGGGCGGCTTCATCTTCGCGGACAGCGTCGTCGGGCAGGGCACGGTCTTCACGATGTATTTCCCCGCCCACCGTGGGGTCGGCCTGAAGGGAAGCGACCGCCGCGACCATCCCGCACGGCCCGCGACGCGACCAAATGGCGGCGTGGTGCTGCTGGTCGAGGACGAAGCCCCCGTCCGCGCCTTCGCCGGTCGTGCGTTGCGCCTGCGGGGGCACACCGTGCTGGAGGCCGAAAGCGCCGAGGACGCGCTGAAGACGCTCGAGGACGAAGACCTTGTCGTCGATGTGTTCGTGACCGACGTGATCATGCCCGGAATGGACGGCCCGACATGGGTTCAGCAGGCTCTGAAGGTCCGCCCGGACACCCGCGTCGTGTTCGTTTCGGGCTATGCCGAGGACAGCATCGCCCACAACCGGGCGAAGATTCCCAACTCTGTGTTCCTGCCAAAGCCGTTCTCGCTGGCGCAACTGACAGAGACAGTGCAGGAACAGATCGGCTAGGCGCATCAGATAGGTTAACGTTCTCCGTAACTTATAGCATTCTGCGCCACCCTCGGCATCCGTAAACCAATCGTTCACCAATCTGCGCGCATCATCGGTTCCACAAGATTTTGCTTGAAATGTGCTCTTTTTGTTCCCATACCATATCGGGAACAAGAGGCGAACATCGGCAGTCATTGCCGCAGGGCAGGCGCTGTGAAATAAGGGTGCGAACGACCATGGCTACGGCAGAACTTCTGAAGATGATGGACAAGAGCGACAGCGACAAGAAAAAGGCGCTCGACTCGGCGCTGGCACAGATCGAGCGGCAGTTCGGCAAGGGCTCGATCATGAAGCTCGGCGCGGACAACCCGCTGGGCGATATCGAAGCGACCTCGACCGGGTCGCTGGGTCTGGATATCGCGCTGGGGATCGGCGGCATCCCGAAAGGCCGGATCGTCGAGATCTACGGCCCGGAAAGCTCGGGCAAGACGACCCTGACCCTGCACTGCATCGCGGAAGAGCAGAAGAAGGGCGGCGTCTGCGCCTTCGTCGACGCCGAACACGCGCTTGACCCGCAATACGCCAAGAAGCTTGGCGTGAATCTTGACGAGCTGCTGATCTCGCAGCCCGACACCGGGGAACAGGCGCTGGAAATCACCGATACGCTGGTGCGTTCGGGCGCGGTGAACATGGTGGTGGTCGACTCGGTCGCCGCGCTGACGCCGAAGTCCGAGCTTGAAGGCGACATGGGCGACTCGTCCGTGGGTGTTCACGCCCGTCTGATGAGCCAGGCGATGCGCAAGCTCACCGGCTCGATCAGCCGCTCGAAATGCACCGTGATCTTCATCAACCAGATCCGCATGAAGATCGGCGTTATGTTCGGCTCGCCCGAAACAACGACCGGTGGCAACGCGCTGAAGTTCTACTCGTCGGTCCGTCTGGACATCCGCCGCATCGGCGCGATCAAGGACCGCGACGAGGTTGTGGGCAACCAGACCCGCGTGAAGATCGTCAAGAACAAGGTCGCGCCGCCGTTCAAGCAGGTCGAGTTCGACATCATGTACGGCGAGGGCATCTCGAAAACCGGCGAGCTTCTGGACCTTGGCGTCAAGGCCGGCGTGGTCGAGAAGTCGGGCGCGTGGTTCTCTTACGGGGACGAGCGCATCGGCCAGGGCCGCGAGAACGCCAAGACCTTCCTGCGTGAAAACAAGGACATGGCCTTCGAGATCGAAGACAAGATCCGCGCGGCGCACGGTCTGGACTTCGACATGAGCGGCGGCGATCAGGAAGATGACGACGCGCTGATGGAAGACTGACGCGCACCGCATGGCGGAAATGTCGATGATGTATGGGGGCCGCGCTTGCGGCCCTCTGCTTTTGTATATACATACGATATCCCAAAGGAAGACATTTTGAGAGGGATAGCACATGCAAGGACTTCTGGATTGGGCCCGCGACGCAATTGAGAAACGCCGCGCCATCCGCGAACTTCAGGGGATGACGCGCGAGGGGCTTCAGGATCTCGGGATCCGCCGCGCGCAGATCCGCGATTACGTTCACGGACGCGGAGCCTTCGCGCCGCGCCAGATGCGGCAGACGGCGGTCATCATCCCGTTTCCCGGCAACCACACGGCCCGCCGCCGCGCCGCCTGATCCACCGCGCCGGTATCGCGCGCCCCCGGCGGGCGCCGCGAAGGGCAATGGCCGGTGGACAGTTTCCGGGTGCAAGGCTAAACGGAGCAGACCGTTTCCACTCACCCGGACCGTACGCACGACATGGCCAGCCTGAACGATATCCGATCGACTTTCCTCGACTATTTCCGCCGGCAGGGGCACGAGGTCGTTTCGTCCTCGCCGCTCGTTCCGCGCAACGACCCTACGCTGATGTTCGTGAACTCGGGCATGGTCCAGTTCAAGAACCTGTTCACCGGGGTCGAGAAGCGGGATTACGTGCGGGCGACCACGGCGCAGAAATGTGTGCGGGCCGGTGGCAAGCACAACGATCTGGACAACGTCGGTTACACAGCGCGGCACCATACGTTCTTTGAAATGCTGGGGAACTTCAGCTTCGGCGACTACTTCAAGACCGAGGCGATCCCGTTCGCATGGGAACTGCTGACCAAGGACTTCGGCATCGACAAGTCGCGTCTGCTGACCACGGTCTACCACACCGACGACGAGGCTTTCGAGATCTGGAAGAAGGTCGGCGTGCCGGAAGACCGGATCATCCGCATCGCGACCTCCGACAACTTCTGGCAGATGGGCCCGACCGGCCCCTGCGGTCCTTGCACCGAGATCTTCTACGATCACGGCGACCACATTTGGGGCGGCCCTCCGGGTTCTGCCGATGAGGATGGCGACCGGTTCATCGAGATCTGGAACGTCGTGTTCATGCAGAACGAGCAGTTCGAGGACGGCTCGATGCGCGCGCTGGACATGCAGTCGATCGACACCGGCATGGGGCTGGAACGCATCGGCGCGCTGCTGCAGGGCAAGCACGACAACTACGACACCGACACCATGCGCGCGCTGATCGAAGCGTCTGCCCACGCATCCAGCACCGATCCGGACGGTGACGGCAACGTCCACCACCGGGTGATCGCGGACCACCTGCGTTCGACCTCGTTCCTGATCGCCGATGGCGTGATGCCGTCGAACGAGGGGCGCGGCTATGTCCTGCGCCGCATCATGCGCCGCGCCATGCGCCACGCGCACCTGCTGGGCACGCAGGATCCGGTGATGCACAAGCTGGTGCCCGCGCTGGTGCAGCAGATGGGGCAGGCCTATGGCGAACTCGGCCGCGCGCAGGCGCTGATCGAGGAAACGCTGCTGCTGGAAGAGACCCGGTTCAAGACCACGCTCGACCGTGGCCTGAAGCTGCTGGACGAGGAACTTGACCAGATCGCCGACGACGCCGAGCTTCCGGGCGAGGCCGCGTTCCGCCTGTATGATACCTATGGCTTCCCGCTGGACCTGACGCAGGATGCCCTGCGGGAAAAGGGCCGCACCGTGGATGTCGCCGGCTTCGATGCCGCGATGGCCGAGCAGAAGGCCAAGGCCCGCGCCGCGTGGTCCGGCTCTGGCGAGTCCAAGGACCTTGCGCTGTGGTATGAACTGGCCGACGAAAAGGGCGGCACCGAGTTTCTGGGCTATGACACCGAGACCGCCGAGGGGCAGGTCACCGCGATCATCAACGATGGCAAGCTGACCGACAGCCTGCCGGAAGGTGAAAGCGGCTGGGTCGTGGTGAACCAGACGCCGTTCTACGGTGAATCCGGCGGCCAGGTGGGCGACACCGGCGTCATCCGCTCGTTGACCGACGGGTCCGTCGAGGCCGAGGTGACCGACACCCAACGCTTTGGCGGCGGACGGATTTTCGGCCATTTCGTCACCGCGAAGAAGGGCGCGTTGAAGACCGGCGAGCCGGTGGCGCTGAAAGTCGACCATTCCCGCCGCGGCATGATCCGCGCCAACCACTCGGCCACGCACCTGCTGCACGAGTCGCTGCGCGAAGTGCTGGGCGATCACGTGGCCCAGCGTGGCTCGCTTAACGCGCCGGACCGTCTGCGGTTCGACTTCAGCCACTCCAAGGCGCTGTCCGTTGACGAGGTGGCGCAGGTCGAACGCGATGTGAACGCCTATATCCGCCAGAATACGGCGGTCGAGACGCGCATCATGACCCCGGACGACGCCCGCGCCATCGGCGCGCAGGCTCTGTTCGGCGAGAAATACGGCGACGAAGTCCGCGTCGTGTCGATGGGCCGTGCGCCCACCGGCAAGGGGATGGACAAGGAAACCTACTCGATCGAACTGTGCGGCGGCACCCACGTGGCCCGCACCGGCGACATCGGGGCCTTCGTGCTGACCGCCGAGACCGCGTCGTCTTCGGGCGTGCGCCGGATCGAGGCGCTGACCGGGCAGGCGGCGATGGCCGAACTGCGGGGCCGCGACATGCGGCTGTCCGAGATCGAGGATCTGGTGAAGACCACCGGCGAGGATGCCGTGGCGCGCGTGAAGGCGCTTCTGGACGAGCGCAAGTCGCTGAGCAACGAGCTGGCGCAGCTGCGCCGCGAGCTTGCGATGTCCGGCGGGGCCGGGCAGGGCGCAGGCCCCGAGGCGCAAGAGATCAATGGCCGCAAGTTCCTTGCGCAGGTGCTTCAGGGCGTCAGCGGCAAGGATCTTCCGGCGCTGATCGACGAGCATAAACAACGGCTTGGCTCTGGTGCGATCCTGCTGATCGCGGATGCCGGCGGCAAGGCTGCCGTGGCCGCGGGCGTGACCGAAGACCTGGTGTCCGACGTCAGCGCCGTGGATCTGGTCAAGGCCGCCGTGGCCGAACTGGGTGGCAAGGGCGGCGGTGGTCGTCCCGACATGGCTCAGGGCGGCGGCAAGGATGTAACGAACGCGGACGCGGCCATCGCCGCCGCCGCAGAAGTCATGGGAGCTTGAGAGATGGGTGCACTTTGGATCGCGCATGTGACGGTCTCTGACGAAGAGGCCTATGGCAAGTACGCCGCCATCGCCACCGAGGCCATCGCGGCCCATGGCGGCGTATTCCTGGCCCGTGGCGGGCGCTATCACGTGCTGGAAGGCCGTGACCGCCCGCGCAACGTCGTGGCCCGCTTCCCAAGCCTCGAAGCGGCGGTGGAATGCTACAACTCGCCCCGCTACCAAGAGGCGCTGAGCTTCGCCAAAGGCGCAAGCGAACGCGACCTCGTGGTTGTCGAGGAAGTGTAGTCCGGGACCTTCAACCTCTGGCCGATTGACTTTTGCGATGGCTCGCGGCGCGAATCGTTTTGCTGCCGCCAGCCCTCGGAAATCGCTGCGTTTTCGCTAAAATTGCTTGCCATGTGTCATGGACTGGTGCGGTTCCGGTGCAAATCACCGGGATCCCCTTTGGATTGATCTTTTTCGTCAACAGATTCGCAAGTTCTCCCCAGAACCGAAGCGCCTGATTTCCAATCAGTGATTCCAGTCATCCACAGGACAACTCGATTTTTGTTTGCATAAATCGAACAACATCAGGGTGTTCCGGGCTTTGTTTCAAGCGCGGTGCCAATTGCAAAAAATGCCCCAGCGGCACTTACTGGCGATGTGGTGCCGTTTCGACACATAACAGCCCTAAAAGGTAGTATATGTACAATTTTCGCTTTCAATTGTCTTTGGCGCAACGGCTGCCCCTAGGTTAGCCAAAAACGAGCGTGGTAAATTTTCGTTACTTTTTTGGGTAATGGAGGTTTGCAAAATGAAATCGATCCTGACCGCCGCGGTTGCCGCTGTCGTCATCTCCTCGGGATCCGCGATGGCTTGGGAAGGCAAGACTGTCGGCTGCTTTGACAAGGTCTGGGTGCCCGCCACCTATTCCGTGCACAAAGAGCTGGTGAAGCCTGCCAAGGAGCAGTTCGAGCACAAGAATGGTCGCATCGAGCTGGTCCACTATGCGCCTGTCTATCGTGAGATCCGCACGCTTGCTTCGTCAGGCTACTGGGTGATGCGCGAAGTCAGCTGCGGCTGCCCGGTCTGCGACTGATCTGTCCGGTACGCTGGCGTCATCCCCGCCGGTAACCTTATTGAATTGATCCTAGAACAATGCGCGGGCCTTCGGGCCCGCGCATATTTCGTTCCGTCTCAGGGACGTTCGCTGTCCAGAAGAATGGCGCCCGACATGATCTGGCCGATATAGGCGCATCCGTCGGGCCGTTGCGTGAAATGCGCCCACGCGGTCGCCGAGAAACGGTGCGGCGCCATGAACAGCATCATCAAGGTCAGATCGTCGCGGGACACGCGGCCCTCGATGCCGCCTCGTTCTTCGAAGGCGGCAATGGCGTCGGGCGTCAGGCTGCGGACCTGCATCGTATAGGCCACGTACTCGGCGGATACGATGCAGCTTTCCAGCGGGCAGGGGACCTGATCGTGCAGAGCGTGGGCAAGTTCGTGGACGATGACACTGTCATGAAAAGCCGCGTCATCCAGATCGCGCAGCGGACTGTCGGCAGAGCGGACGGCGGCGGTGTCGTCGAGCGACAGGATCTCGATCCGCTCTTCGCCACAGTGGTACATGCCCACACAGTCGCCCGGCAGGTCGTCTATCACTTCGATGGATAACGGGGCGGTCAGCGGAAGATTGCACGAGGCGAGTTCGGGCAAGGCGGCCCCGACGACATCGCAGACGTGCTGTTCCAACGCGGGCTCGCCCCCGGTAATGGACACGCGCCCGTCGGCGAAGCAATCAAGCGCAAGGGCGTCGCCGGATAGTGCGGCGAGCAGGCCCGGAAGGGCCGTCAGCGACCATATCGGACGATGGCTCGGCATGGGGCAAGGTTAGCAAACCCGCCCCATGCCGGGCAATTGTGTTTAGGATCGTTAAGCGCGGGCCTGGCGCTTGCGCTCGTGCGGGTCGAGATAGCGCTTGCGCAGACGGATCGCGTTCGGCGTCACCTCGACCAGTTCGTCGTCGTTGATATAGGCGATGGCCTCTTCAAGCGACAGCGTGACCGGCGTCGTCAGACGCACCGCTTCATCGGTGCCCGAGGCGCGGACGTTGGTCAGCTTCTTGCCCTTCAGCGGGTTCACTTCCAGGTCGTTCTCGCGCGAATGCTCGCCGATGATCATGCCGGTGTAGACCGGAGCCTGCGCGCCAAGGAACATCTTGCCGCGATCTTCCAGGTTCCACAGGGCATAGGCCACGGTTTCGCCGTTCTCCATCGAGATCAGCACGCCTGCGCGACGACCGGGGATGGTGCCCTTGTGGGGCGCCCAGCCGTGGAACACACGGTTCAGCACG
Organism: Maritimibacter sp.; assembly: GCA_017792445.1. Classification (GTDB taxonomy): domain Bacteria; phylum Pseudomonadota; class Alphaproteobacteria; order Rhodobacterales; family Rhodobacteraceae; genus Psychromarinibacter. The sequence goes on along the minus strand of CP051232.1, from coordinate 4,083,434 downwards.
CCGGTGCCGCGCGTGTCGGTCAGGAACTCGCCGTGATAGCCGATCAGGCCGCGCGAGGGCACATGGGCGATGATCCGGGTCTTGCCGGCGCCGGCGGGCCGCATTTCGACCAGATCGCCCTTGCGCGCGCCGGTCAGCTTTTCGATCACCGCGCCCGAGTATTCGTCGTCGACATCGATGGTGGCCTCTTCGATCGGCTCTTCAAGGCCGTTCTCGCCGTCGCGCATGATCACCTGCGGGCGCGAGATCGACAGCTCGAACCCTTCGCGACGCATGTTCTCGATCAGAACGCCCATCTGAAGTTCGCCACGGCCCGACACCTCGAAGGCGTCGCCGCCGGGGGTGTCCTTGATCTTGATCGCGACGTTGCCCTCGGCTTCCTTCAGCAGACGCTCGCGGATAACGCGCGACTGCACCTTCTTGCCGTCACGGCCCGCCAGCGGCGAGTCGTTGATGCCGAAGGTCACGGTGATGGTCGGCGGGTCGATCGGCTGGGCGTCCAGCGGCTCGTCCACGGCCAGGGCACAGATCGTGTCGGCCACGGTCGCCTTGGTCATCCCGGCAAGGCTGACGATGTCGCCCGCCAGACCCTCTTCGATGTCGGCCTGCGCAAGGCCACGGAAGGCCTGCACGCGGGTGACGCGGAACTGTTCGATCTTCTGGCCGATGCGGGACAGAGCCTGCACCGTCTGGCCGACCTTGACGCGGCCGGTCTCGATCCGGCCGGTCAGCAGGCGGCCGACGAACGGGTCAGAGCCCAGTGTGGTGGCCAGCATGCGGAAGTCGTCGTCCTGATGCTTGACCTGCTTCGGCGCGGGCACGTGGTTGACGATCAGGTTGAACAGCGCCGACAGGTCCTTGCGCGGGCCATCCAGCTCTGCATCGGCCCAGCCATTGCGGCCCGAGGCGTACATATGCGGGAAGTCCAGCTGATCCTCGTTCGCGTCGAGGTTCGCGAACAGGTCGAAGCATTCGTCCAGCGCGCGGTCGGGCTCGGCGTCGGGCTTGTCGACCTTGTTCAGCACCACGATGGGACGCAGGCCAAGCGCCAGCGCCTTCGAGGTCACGAACTTGGTCTGCGGCATCGGGCCTTCGGCGGCATCCACCAGCAGCACCACGCCGTCGACCATCGACAGGATCCGCTCGACCTCGCCGCCGAAATCGGCGTGGCCGGGGGTGTCCACGATGTTGATGCGGGTGTTCTTCCATTCCACCGAGGTCGGCTTGGCGAAGATGGTGATGCCGCGCTCGCGCTCGAGGTCGTTGGAATCCATCGCCCGTTCGGCGACCGCCTGGTTCTCGCGGAAGGCGCCGGATTGTTTCAGAAGTTCGTCGACAAGCGTGGTCTTGCCGTGGTCGACGTGAGCGATGATCGCGATGTTACGCAGGTCCATGGGTCGTGTCCGTAAGGGGAGTTGGCGCGCGGATACCGTGGGACGGGCGGAAAGGCCAGCCCTAGCGGCATGTTCTGGGCGCAAAGCCGTCGTAACGTCAGTGCGGTGCCGTTTTAGAGAACAGATGGATGACCAGAATGCCGGTCAGGATCAGCGCGATGCCAAGGATCGCGGGCAGGTCCAGCCGCTGGTTGAAGGCAAGAAAGCCGATCAGCGCGATAAACACGATGCCCAGCCCCGACCATAGCGCATAGGCCACGCCTACGGGCACCGTCTTCAGCACCATCGCCAGCAGGTAGAAGCTGACGCCATAGGCCACGAAAACCACCACCGTTGGGATCGGCCGGGTGAACTGCTGGCTGGCCTGCAGCGCGGTGGTCCCGATGGTCTCGCTGAGGATGGCGAGCACGAGGTAGACGTAGGTCATCATGGGGAGGCTCCTTCCCCTGACCCCTAGCCCGGAGACGGGGGCGGGGGAAGCACGTTTCGCCAATGGCGCGATGCGTGTAGGCTTGCCGCAGGGACAGGGAGGAGCTTCCCATGACAACGGCCAGGGACATGGGCGCGCTGCTGGCGCGGCTGGAAGGCGCGGGCGATCTGGTGATCGACGGCGACGTGCATATCACCGACCCCGACCGGCTGCCCGACTGGCAGCGGAAACGGCGCGCGGCGAGCGACGACTATTACCATGGCCGCACGATCTCGGCCGAGGATGCGGTGGCCGAGATGGACGCGGCGGGGGTCGACATGGCGCTGGTCTGGCAGAACCCGGCGGCGACCGAATACGGCGACGACCCGGCGGCGAACTACCAGGCATTGCTGGCCGCCAATCGCTATATCGCCGACGCGGCGCAGCGGTTTCCCGGGCGCTTCATCGCGGCGGGATGGACCGACCCCAAGGCGCTGGGGCTGGAGGGTGCGCTGCAGCTGGTCGACCAGCTGACCGGTGAACTGGGCATGGCCATCGTCAAGATGAACCCGGCCCAGAACGCTTATCGCATGGCGTCAGAGCCGGTGATGACCACCGTCGCGCGGATCGTCGAGCGCGGTGCGGTGCCCGCGTTTCATTTCGGCGCGGACACGCCCTATACCCCGGCCGAGGACCTGCGCGCGGTGGCCGAGGCTTTCCCGGACGTGCCGGTGATCGGGGTCCACATGGGCGGTGGCGGCGCGTCCTATCCGGACTCGGACGAGACCTACGCCAAGGCACGCGCCTACGGGCTGGAGGTGCCGAACATCTTTTACGTCCTGTCGGCCAAGCGCGACACGCATATCGAAAGCGACCTGATCGCCTATACCGCCGCCGGGCCCGAGGCGGCGGCCCGGATCGCCTGTGCGTCGGACGCGCCCTATGGCCGGATGACGTGGAACTTCGGCGGCTACCGCGCGATGTTCGGGGCCTTGGCCCAGGGGCAGGGCAACCCGGACCCGCGCCTGAAGCCGGGGATGTTCGGCGACAAGGTGGTGGCGGGCTACATGGGCAACAACCTCGCGCGGCTGGCGGCAGCGGCGATCCGGCGCTGGCAGAAAGTCCACGCGGATCAGGTGGCGATGTAGCGGTCGCGGCGGTGATTGAAGGCGATCGTCAGGTTCAGCACCACCGCGCCCAGCAGCGACCACAGGATCACCGTGGGCGGGAACAGCAGAAAGCCGATTGCGAAGATCACCGCATCGGCGATCAGCTGGACATAGCCCGCCTTGAAGCCGGTCGTGTCCTGCACCAGCAGCGCCACGACACCCAGCCCGCCGAGTGACCCGTTGTGCCGGAACATCGCCAGCAGGCCGATGCCGACGGTGGTGCCGAACACCACGGCGGCAACGCCCGGCGCCATATCTCCCACCGTCCAGCCTATCGGCAGGACCGAGGTGATGACCGACAGCAGGGTGACCGACAAAAGCGACTTGAAGGTGAACTCGGCCCCCAGCCGGCGATAGGCGAGCAGGTAGAAAGGCAGGTTCACGATGAAGAACACCACACCGAAGGACCAGCCCGACAGGTAAGAGATGATCACCGCGATCCCGGCCGTCTGGCCGGTGATCAGGCCGGCGCTGGTCAGGATGTGGACGCCGATCCCGCACAGGAAGATACCGATACCAAGCCCCTGGACATCGTCCAGCGGCGTGTGTTCGACAGAGTTCGGCAGATCCTTTCGCATACGCGGCAATTAGGGCAGACAAGCTGACCCGTCAATGATGTTCGCGGCAGTCCGCCACCTGCCGCTGCTTCCGCGCCCAATCCGCAGCCTCGCGCCGCGACAAAGACGGGCAGGCGAGGTCGCCGTAGGTTTCCGGCGTCTGGCCATAGACCTGCAACGCCCGACGAAGCCCCGCGCGGGCCGAGGGCGACAGCGCGGTCAGCGCCATCGGGCCGGGGTACAGGCTTTCGGCGCGCATCCCGGCGCAGTCCAGGATTTCGTGCCGAGGCATCAGAACATGCACATAGACCGTCGCGGCGCAGCCGTGGCGCACGCGAACCCCGCGCAGCGGCAGCAGACCGCAGGCGGGGGCGAAGGTCATCCCGCCCGCCGTATCCGGCATCACCACGCGATGCTGCGGCGACAGGTCCACCGGCACCGACGGCGTGCCGGGGCCAAGGGCGCCGGGCTCGAACCGGATCGGCCTGCGGCCATCCTCGCGCCCGCGAAAGTCAGCCCGGCTGCGACCGGCCCACAGGATCGGCTGCGGCCCGTGGTCCAGCGTCGAAACCCGGTCCCCGGTGCGCAGCTTGCCCGCCGGCACCGCGCCGAACGGTGTCGCGACGGGGCAGTCGACGGTGAAGCAGGCGACGTTGGCATAGAGCTCGGAAATCGAGGTGTTGTCGCTGCTGCCGGCGGGGTCGCCATCGCGCGACTCGACCGGGTGAAAGGTCGAACCCGGCGGGAAGCTGGTCACCCATGACGGGACCGAGAACCCCACGTTCTCGCCGCCGATGCGGATGACCCAGACCTCGACCCCGGCGGCATCCACCAGCGAAAATTCCGCCTGAACCACGTCGCCTGCGCTGTAGGTCTTGCCGTTCAGCACGACGTCCTGGTTCAGGACCTGCGCCGCGCCGGTTTCCGTATAGCCGTCTTCGAAATACGGGTCGTCATCGGTGATGTGAAGCTGCGCCGGCGCCCCGCCCTGGTAGGTATAGGTATGTCCCGTCCACGTGGGCTGCGCCGGGTCGTAGTACTGCGCATTGGGGTGGTTGGCATCCATGTCGTACAGGATGTTGGACTGTGTCAGGTGCCCCGGCAGGTTGACCCGGTCCCATTCGTATATCGCGACAATCGGCATCGAGACCACGCAGCTTTTGCGTGGACACTGCACGAGTTCGGTTAAGGAACCGTAATTGTCCCCCGGACCTCGGTCGCGTCGCCCGCGCGGACAGCCGCGCGGGCAGAGCGTGGCCTATCCGACCAGCGCCTTGTTCAGGTTCTCGTCGATCTTCTCAAGGAAACCCATCGTCGTCAGCCAGCCCTGATCCGGGCCGACCAGCAGGGCGAGGTCCTTGGTCATGAACCCGTCCTCGACCGTCTGCACGACGACCTTCTCCAGCGTGGTGGCGAAGGACATCAGCGCGATGTTCTCGTCCAGCTTGGCGCGGTGCTTCAGACCGCCGGTCCACGCGTAGATCGACGCGATCGAGTTGGTCGAGGTCTGCTTGCCTTCCTGGTGCTGGCGATAGTGGCGGGTCACGGTGCCATGCGCCGCCTCGGCCTCGACGATCTTGCCGTCGGGCGTCATCAGCTGCGAGGTCATCAGGCCCAGCGAGCCATAGCCCTGCGCCACGGTGTCGGACTGCACGTCGCCATCGTAGTTCTTGCAGGCCCAGACATAGCCGCCCGACCATTTCAGCGAGGACGCCACCATGTCGTCGATCAGCCGGTGCTCGTACCACAGGCCCTTTTCCTTGAACTGGGCCTCGAACTCTTCCTCGAAGACCTGCTGGAACAGGTCCTTGAACCGGCCGTCATAGGCCTTGATGATCGTGTTCTTGGTCGACAGGTACACCGGCCAGCCAAGGTTCAGGCCGTAGTTGAACGAGGCGCGGGCGAAATCCATGATCGACTCGTCAAGGTTGTACATCGCCATCGTCACGCCGGACGAGGGGGCGTCGTAGACCTCTTTCTCGATCACCGTACCGTCCTCGCCCTCGAACTTGAGGGTGATCTTGCCCTTGCCGGGGAACCGGAAGTCGGTGGCCTTGTACTGGTCGCCGAACGCGTGGCGGCCAACGACGACGGGCTTGGTCCAGCCCGGCACAAGGCGCGGCACGTTGCGGCAGATGATCGGCTGACGGAACACCACGCCGCCAAGGATGTTGCGGATCGTCCCGTTGGGGCTGCGCCACATCTTCTTCAGGCCGAATTCCTCGACCCGGGCTTCGTCCGGGGTGATCGTGGCGCATTTCACGCCGACGCCGACCTCTTTGATCTTCTCGGCGGCGTCGATGGTGATCTGGTCGTCGGTCTCGTCGCGGACCTGAATCGACAGGTCGTAGTACAGCAGGTCGATGTCCAGATAGGGCAGGATCAGCTTCTGCTTGATGAAGTCCCAGATGATGCGGGTCATCTCGTCGCCGTCGATGTCGACGACAGGGTTGTCCACCTTGATCTTGGTCATGGGGTCTCCGATGGCTGGAATCGCGGGGCTATCGCGCTCTTAGCGGAAAAGGCATTGCGGGGGAAGATGGTATGCAATCGCATACCAAATCGGACGCGAGGGAACCAAATCGCAGGACACCACGTTGAGGGGGCAACTAGGAGGCATGACAATGGACCTTATTCGTATCATCTGCGCAATCCTTTTGCCGCCCCTCGGCGTGTTCCTGCAGGTCGGGCTTGGCAAGCATTTCTGGCTGAACATCCTGCTGACGATCCTCGGCTACATCCCGGGCATCGTTCATGCGGTGTGGATCATCGCCCGCACGCCGGATCACAGGATGGCGTAACTTCTGCACGGGGCCGGGCAACCGGCCAGCCACGGCAGACGGTGTAGACAAATAGGCCCGCTCGGCACGACAGCCGGGCGGGCCTTTCCGTTTCACCCGTTCAGAGATTGCGGGTATCCGCCACGCTTTCACCTGCCCAGCCGGTCAGCGCCGTCGCCAGATCGCCGTAGCCGGTGAACCGACGTTCGTAGGCCAGCCCCATGCGGGCGGCGCAGTCACGCGCACGGGCGTCCAGCGCCGGATCGTCCGTCTGCGCCTGATAGACCAGCTTTTCGTAGTGACCGAAGTAGGTGGGCAGCAGCTCGGGATGGCGATCAAGGCCAAGCGGCTTCCAGACGAAGGCCTCGAACTGGCGGACAAGGAAATCGGTCAGGTAGAAGGCGGTGAATTCGTCCTCGGCCCGGGCAAGGAAGGTCTCATTGCCCTCGAAGAACGCATAGCAATGCGGACCCTCCAGCATCCCGACACCCAGATCCGCGCATTTACGGGCCAGCAAACCGCCGGTGCCGCAGTCCGCATAGACCACGTGGATCGCGTCATACCGGGGCCGGTGCTTCAGCACGGCGGCTTCCACCGCGTCGGGGATGCGGTCGGGGCGGTTGTGCAGGATCGCGGGCAGGCACATCAGGTCGAGATGGGTCCAGCCGTTCGCCTCGATCAGCGCGAGGATCTCGCGGGCCAGCGCGCCGCAGGCAATCAGCAGGGTGGTCGCGCCACCGCCGGCAGCCATTCCGGACGTCGTCAGCGTCGCGTCGTCCGGCGCGGGCGCGGTCATCGCTTCAGTCGGACCGCCGTGCCATAGGCCAGCACCTCGGACGCGCCCTGCTGGATCATCGAGGTCTGGATGCGCGCCGCGACCACGGCGTCGGCGCCAAGCTGGTGCGCCTCTTCGATCATCCGGTCGATCGCCTGCTCGCGCGAGCCCGCCAGAAGCGACGCGTATTCACGCACTTCCCCGCCCACGAGGTTGCGCAATCCGGCAACGATGTCGGTGCCCAGATGCTTTGCCCGGACGGTCGAGCCGCGCACAAGGCCCAGAACCTCGGCTATCTCCTGTCCCGCCACCGTGTCGGTAGTCACGACCAGCATGTCACTTTTCGATATGGTCATAGTGGTCGTCCTCGGCGTTCCCGATCCGGTCGGCGATCACGCGCCAGACCACGTAACCCACCAGCGCGGCAGGGATGAAGGCAAGCCATGCACCCGGCACGGCGAAGGCCGTCAGCACAAGGCTGGCGACCCAGACTGTGATCCCCGCCGCAGCGACGACGATCACCAGCAGTAGAACGAATTTGTCCAGCGGCATCCCGTTACCTCCTGAGGGTAAATGTGGGGCCGGGGGCGGAAGGGCGCAAGCATTGCCTGCGCCCGGCTGTCATATTCAGCCCGCCGCCATCTGGTTGTGCTTGCGCGCCATCATCGCTTTCGCGGTCTCGACCGCCACGGCCGCGTCGCGGCAATAGGCGTCGGCGCCGATGGCCTTGCCGAACTCCTCGTTCAAAGGAGCGCCGCCCACCAGCACGATGTAATTGTCCCGCAGACCCTGTTCCACCAGCGCGTCGATCACGACCTTCATGTAGGGCATCGTGGTGGTCAGCAGGGCCGACATGCCAAGGATATCGGCGTCGAACTCGGCGCAGGCCTCGATGTAGCTTTCCACCGGGTTGTTGATGCCGATGTTCTTCACCTCGAACCCGGCGCCTTCCATCATCATCGTCACAAGGTTCTGGCCGATGTCGTGGATGTCGCCCTTGACGGTGCCGATCACCATGCGGCCGATGGTCGGCGCGCCGGTCTCGGCCAGCAGGGGCTTCAGGATCGCCATGCCGCCCTTCATCGCGTTGGCGGCCAGCAGCACCTCGGGCACGAACAGGATGCCATCGCGGAAGTCGACGCCGACGATGGTCATGCCGCCCACCAGCGCCTCGGTCAGGATCTTGTAGGGGGTCCACCCGCGTTCCAGCAGGATGTTCACGCCTTCTTCGATCTCTTCCTTGAGCCCGTCGTACAGGTCGTCGTGCATCTGCTGCACCAGTTCCTCGTCGTCGAGTTCGCTGAGGATGATGTCTTCTTCGTCGTCAGCCATGAACGCTCTCCGAAATGGCGCATCCGCGCCGGGGGTTTGATATTTTTTTGTGCGATTTCGCCGCGCTGCACTCGGCAGATTGCGACATCAAGGGTGCCGCGACCGACGCGGGCGTCAATCTGCACTGGCGGATGTTCTCTTTACGTTCTATTTTCGCGCCATGGACTCGCACATGATTTCCGCAGAGCGGCGCAAAGGGCGCGCGGCGCTTGGCAACCCGGCCAACCGGTTCGACCGGCTGGCATCCGTGGCCGTCGACGACGGCTGGGACCGGGACGAGGACCTGCCGCCATTGCGCACCGAGGTCTCGGAAGAGCGGCCGCGCAAGGTCATCACGCGGAACACGTCGCCCGACATTTCCTTCGACCGGTCGATCAATCCCTACCGCGGCTGCGAGCATGGGTGCATCTACTGCTTCGCCCGCCCGACGCATGCCTATCTCGGGCTGTCGCCGGGGCTGGATTTCGAAACCCGGCTGATCGCCCGGCCCGACGCGCCAGAGGTGCTGGCGGCGGAACTGGCCGCGAAACGCTATCGCCCGCGCACCATCGCCATCGGCACCAACACCGACCCCTACCAGCCGATAGAGAAGGACTATGGGCTGATGCGCCGCATCCTCATGGTGCTGCGGGATTTCCGGCATCCGGTTGGGATCGTGACCAAGGGCACGCTGATCGAGCGGGACATAGACATCCTGTCCGAACTGGCGGCCGACAACCTTGTGCGGGTGGGAATCTCGGTCACCACGCTGGACCGCGACCTTGCCCGCCGGATGGAGCCGCGCGTGCCGTCGCCCGAACGTCGCCTGCGCGCGATCGAGAGGCTGGCGGCGGCGGGGGTGCAGGTGCGGATCATGGCCTCGCCGATGATCCCGGGGCTGACCGATCCCGAGCTTGAGAAGATCCTCGAAGCCGGGCGCGACGCCGGGGCGGTCGCCGCAAGCTGGATCATGCTGCGCCTGCCGCACGAGGTCAGCCCGATGTTTCGAGACTGGCTGGCCGAAGCCTACCCGGACCGGCTGAACCGGGTGATGGACAAGGTGCGAGAGGCGCATGGCGGCAAGGACTATGACCCCGAGTGGGGCCGCAGGATGCGCGGGCAGGGCGGTTATGCCGAACTGATCGACCAGCGGTTCCGCCTTGCAGTCCGCCGTCTGGGACTGGCCACCGACCTGCCGCCGCTGGACACGACGCAGTTCCGCATCCCCCCGCGCAAGGGAGACCAGCTGGAGCTGTTCTGACCGCCTTTCAGTGTCCGGTCCGCGGCGCATCGCGTCACGCGCGGCGGCGGCGCCGGCGGCTGCGGTCCGGGGCAGGGGCGTCCGCCTCGGTCCCGTCACTGGCGGAGGAGAAGCCGCCCAGCTTCGCGGCGATTTCCTCCAGCGAGGGGCGTTCGCCCTTCGGCGTCGTCTCCAGCGCCTCGCGCATCTTTTCCAGATGCTCTGGCATGGTGCCGCAGCAGCCGCCGATGATCGTGGCGCCCGAGTTGCGGGCCATGATCGCGTATTCCGCCATCAATTCCGGGGTGCCGTCATAGTGGATGTGACCGTCGACGTATTTCGGGATACCCGCGTTGCCCTTGGCGACGATCGGGATGCTGCTGCCCTGGCTGGACAGACCCAGCACGGTGCGCAGCAGGTCCGACGCGCCCACGCCGCAGTTCGCGCCAAAGGCTTCGGGCACCTGCACCAGCTTCTCGGCCAGCGTCGCCCAGGCCTGCGAGGTCAGGCCCATCATGGTGCGGCCAGCGGTGTCAAAGCTCATCGTCGCGACGAAGGGCATGTCCGCCAGCTTCGCGGCCTCGGCGGCGGCTTTCATCTCTTCGGGGGCGCTGATCGTCTCGACCCACAGCACGTCGGCGCCGCCTTCCTTCAGACCCTCGGCCTGTTCGTGGAACATCTCGACCGCGATCTCGTGGGTCAGGCTGCCCATCGGCGCCATGATCTCTCCGGTCGGGCCCATCGAGCCCGCGACGATCACCGGGCGGCCCGCGGAATCGGCGATCTCGCGGCCCAGCTCAGCGGCGGCGCGCGAGAACTCGCGCACCCGGTCGGCGGCGTCGTGCAGTTTCAGCCGCGACGCATTCGAGCCGAACGAGTTGGTCAGGAACAGGTCGCTGCCCGCGTCCACCGCGCCCTTGTACAGCGCGCGGATCTTGTCGGGCTCGTCGACGTTCCAGAACTCGGGCGCGTCGCCGGAAGACAGGCCCATGTTGAAGAGGTTGGTGCCGGTCGCGCCGTCCGCGAGGATCCATTCGCGGTCGGCAAGCATGCGGGACAGGGCGTCACTCATGGTACTGTTCCAATGCTGAAAGGGGCCGCGCAAAGCGCACGTCCCGATAGAGGCTGCTGATGCCACTCGTGGCTTCATGACGCAAATTGATAATCGTCATAATCCTGATGAGTTTGACCTCATGTTTATGGCATCAGCGTGGCGTCTTGGCCTCGCGCGGGCGGGTGATCCGGTCTGCCAGATCGACCGCCGCCAGCATCAGGTTCGCAGGCGTCGGGGCGGCGACATACAGCGTCTCCCACGACGGGTCGAAGCTGGTCTTGAAGCGCCGCAGCCCATCCGAGCCCGAGATGCTGCGGAACGTCTGCGCCAGCAGCCTGGGCAGCGGCCAGTCGCGCGGAACGGCGGCCAGCGACAGGCGGGTGCACCCCTCGGCCGCCGCCGCCTCGATCGCGCGGGTCACCAGAAGGTGCATGGTGCCCTGCGGCGCGTCGGCGCCATGCACGACAAGGTCCAGCGTCTGCTCGTCATGGCTTTCGTGGAAGGTCAGGAACGCCACCAGCCGGTCGCCGTCATAGGCGAGGTGACAGCGCTGCGCCGCCACGTAGAAGGCCGAGAACACGCCCATCGAGAAGCCCCGCGCCTTTGTCCGCGTCTCGGCCAGCGCCCGCATTTCCGCCAAAGGCAGTGCCGCGCCCCAGTCCGACACCACTGTCAGCCCGGATTTCTCTGCCTTGCGGACCTGCCGCCGCAATTGCCTGCGCGAGGATGTTTCAAGGTCAAACCGGCGCGGGTCCAGCCAGGCCTCGTGCGATACGGGCACCACCGACCATCCCAGCCGGCGCGCGGCGGCGGCGGTGCGCCCGCCGCATTTGTAGACGCAGGGCACCCGCAACCGATCCTCGGCCGCGCGGTCCAGCGCCTGCAGCGCAACGGCGGGGTCCTGTCCGGGCCGAAGCGGGTCGGACAGCATGATCAGGCTTTGCCCGGTCAGCGCCACCATCGACAGGGGCAGGTGATGCGCGTTGCACAGCAGGTCGAACGCGCCCTGCCGGATCAGCCCCGCCTCGGCCCGGCGGGCGGTGTAGGCCAGCGCCTGCGCTTTGACCGGCGGCACATGGGCGGCGATCACCGGGTCCAGCCGTGGCCTGTCGGTATCCTCGCGCCGCCGCAGCGCCGGGCCGGCTAGAAGGATCAGCAGCGAGACAGAGGCGGGCAGGGCGAAATACACCAGCCGGAACCCCATGATCGCGGCCAGCAACTCGGGCTCGGGCAGGTGGGGCAGGAAGGTCAGCGAGATATATTCGAACGGGCCGACGCCGCCAGGTGTGGTGCCGAACAGCCCGGCGAACAGCGCCAGCAGGAAAACGGCATAGAACAGGTCCGGCGCGGGCAGGGCGTCTTTCGGCAGCAAGGCGTACAGCGCCAGCGCGGCAAAGCCGGTGTCCGCGGCGGTGTAGATCATCAGCCGCACCTGCGCCCGGATGGGCGGCAGGGCCCGGCGCATGTGCAGCAGCTGCCTGGGCCGCCAAAGCGACATCGCGAACAGCGCCAGCGCCGCCAGCACCCCCGCCGCGGCAAGCGCGCGCCAGCCGCCGGGAAGGACCGGCGTCACCGTCAGCATCGCCGCGGCCAGCACCGAGAGGCACAGCATGAAGGCGACCGAGACGCCGACCGTCAGCCGCGTCGCCTGCCAGACCGTCATGTCCGGAAACATCCGCCACCGCGCCAGCGTGCCGGTCAGCAGGCCGAACCCCGTCAGTTGCGACGCGCCCACCGCGCCGATCCCGGCGATCTGGGCATAGCGTTCCGGCGCGCCGGTGGCGCCAAGCCGGTGCATGACCCATTCGAACCGCCCGAAGGCCCAGAAACTGCCGATGGTGGCAAGCACCGCCACCAGCCACTGCCCCGGACCGATGTCGCCCGCCGCCGCCAGCACCGACCGCAAATCCATCGCCGCCACCTGCCGCACCAGCACGTAGCCCACGACCACCAGCAGCCCCAGCGGCATAAGCTGCCGCGTCAGCAGCGCGCGCAGTCCATCCTCGTTCTCGGTATCGGTCGTCGTGTCCGCCGCCGCGCGGTGCGCCATCTAACCCTCCGGCCAGCCCCGCGAGTGCGATACGCCACAAGCCCTTCGCAAAGGCTTAAGACCCGTGAAAGACGGGCCGGGTGGTTAACAGGACGGGTTGGGGAAGGTGGTCCGGCGCGTTCCTTGACAGGGACGCAAGATCCGGAAGCGCGCCGCCGGTCGATGCCGCCGGCGCGTGTCGTTCATGGGGACGTCCGGATTATTCCGGCAGTTCCTGCATCAGCTGCGCCTTGGCGACGGTCATCAGCTCGGCCATCTTGCCGCGGATCGTGGCTTCGTCGGCCTTGCCTTGCAGATCGCCGGACACCTTGCGGTACACATCCTCGTCACCGGCTTCCTCGAAATCGGCGCGGATCACTTCCTTGGCGTACTCGTCGGCTTCCGAGCCGGACTTGCCCAGCAGTTCGGCGGCCCAGAGGCCCAGAAGCTTGTTGCGCCGCGCCTCGGCCTTGAATTGCATCTCGGCATCGTGGGCGAACTTGTTCTCGAAGGCGTTCTCGCGATCGTCGAAGGTGGTCATCGGGTCCTCTCGGGCTCTCGTTCCGGTCGTTCCCCATATGCCCGCGGCACCCGCGTTAGGCAAGGCCCGGCTTGTCTTGCGATGTGCGGCCTTCTGGCCTATAGGGGCCGCTCAGGGAAGGGACACCTACCCCATCCGATCGGAGATTCCATGGCAAGGCGCAAGAAGCTTTACGAGGGCAAGGCGAAGATCCTGTACGAGGGCCCCGAGCCCGGCACGCTGGTGCAGTACTTCAAGGACGACGCCACCGCGTTCAACGCCGAGAAGAAAGACGTCATCGACGGCAAGGGGGTTCTGAACAACCGCCTGTCCGAATACTTCATGACGGGCCTCAACAACATCGGCGTGCCGACGCACTTCATCAAGCGCATCAACATGCGCGAGCAGCTGATCCGTCAGGTCGAGATCATTCCGCTTGAAGTGGTCGTCCGCAACGTGGCCGCCGGCTCGCTGTCGAAGCGGCTTGGCATCGCCGAAGGCACCGCGCTGCCGCGCCCGATCATCGAGTTCTATTACAAGGACGATGCGCTTGGGGATCCGCTGGTCACCGAAGAGCACATCATCGCCTTCGGCTGGGCCGCCCAGCAGGACCTTGACGACATGGTGGCACTTGCGCTGCGCGTGAACGACTTCATGTCCGGCGTCATGCTGGCCGTCGGCATCCGTCTGGTGGATTTCAAGATCGAGATCGGCCGCGTCTGGGACAACGACTTCCAGCGCCTGATCGTCGCCGACGAAATCAGCCCGGATTCGTGCCGCCTGTGGGACATGGAGACCGGCCAGAAGCTGGACAAGGACGTGTTCCGCCGCGATCTGGGCAACCTCGCGGACGCCTACACCGAAGTCGCCCGGCGGCTTGGCGTGCTTCCGTCGAACGTCACCCACGCGACGAAGCCGCATCTGATCAATTGAAAGCGACACCGCTTGCATGCGGTTCGCTGACTGAAGAAAGACGGGCAGGGGCCCCGGGGGAATGCACATGAAGGCACGGGTTCAGGTGATGCTGAAGAACGGGGTCCTCGACCCGCAGGGCGAAGCGGTGCGGCACGCACTGGGCTCGCTCGGGTTCGACGGCGTCGAAGGCGTCCGGCAGGGCAAGCTGATCGAGCTGGACCTTGCCGAAACCGACGCCGAGACCGCCCGCGCGAATGTCACCGCCATGTGCGAGAAGCTGCTCGCGAACACGGTGATCGAAAGCTACGAGATCGAGATCGGCTGAGATGGTCGTCCCGACCTCCCGGACCTTCCTGTGGCGCACGACGCCGGATGGTCGCAGAGAGATCGGGTGGCGTCTTTGGGTGCTGGTCTGGGTCGCGCCGGTGCTGTTCGTCCTTGCCGGCGTGATCCTGGTGGCTTGGGAAGGCTGGCGCCACATGACCTTCGTTCCGGCGGAGGGAGAGGTGGTGCGGGTCTACGAGTGGGAAGGCGACGGGATGTTTGGCAAGGGCTCGAAAACCTATGGCCCGGTGTTCCGCTATACCTGGACCGACGGCGCCGAGACCGAGGCGAGCACCGGCATGTCCTACACCGACGCCAGGTTTGCCGTGGGTGACCGCATGGAAATCCGCTACCACCCGAACCGCAAGACCGACGTCCTGCTGCCCGGGCTGGTGAATTTCGCCGCCGGACTCATCGTCATGGCGATTGGCGCTGTGCTGTCGGTCGTCGCGCTGTTGGGCACCCTGCGCCTGCTGCGCTGGAAACGGAGCACGAAAGGTCAGACCGCATGAAAGCCGCCGTCCTTACAGAATATCGCAAACCGCTGGACGTTCAGACGCTTGCCGACCCGACCTGCCCGGAAGACGGCGTCGTTCTGGACGTGCTGGCCTGTGGCGTCTGCCGGTCCGACTGGCATGCGTGGACCGGCACCGACCCCGACATCGTGTTGCCCCACGTGCCGGGTCACGAATACTGCGGCACCGTGGTCGAGACCGGCGCACGCGTCACCCGCTGGAAACGCGGCGACCGCGTGATCGCGCCGTTCATCCTTGCCTGCGGCCAGTGTCCGGCCTGCCAGTCCGGCAACCAGACCACCTGTCCCACGCAGGTCGTCCCCGGCTTTACCGTGGCGGGTGCCTTTGCCGAGCGGATCGCGGTCGCCCATGCCGACGTGAACCTGACCCGGCTGCCCGACAGCATGGACCCGGCGCTTGCCGCGGCGCTTGGCTGCCGGGTGACGACCGCGTGGCACGCTCTGACCGGCCGCGCCGGGCTGCGGGCGGGTGAATGGCTTGCCGTCTGGGGTACCGGCGGCGTCGGGCTGTCCGCGATGCTGCTGGGCCGCGCCCTTGGCGCGCGGGTCGCGGTGGTGGACGTGGTGGGCGAAAAGCTGGACCACGCGCAGGACCTTGGCGCGGACGCCGCCATCGACGCCTCGAAGGGCGACCCGGTGGCGCACCTGCGCGAGATCACCGGCGGCGGCGCACACGTCGCGGTCGAGGCGCTCGGCATCACCGAAACGACCCGCAATGCTTTGCTTTCGCTTCGCAAACTCGGCCGGATGGTGCAGGTGGGCATGCCCGCCGGAAGCCATGTCACGATGCCGTTGCCGATGGACGCCGTCTATTCCGGTCAGCTTGCGATCTATGGTACACGCGGCATGCCGGCCCACCGTTACCCAAGCCTTCTGTCGCTGATCGAAGGCGGGCAGGTGGACCTGACCCCGCTTATCGCCCGCCGCATCGGCCTGTCAGAGGCCAGCACCGAACTTGCCGCCTTCGACGCGCCCGCCCCGCCGGGCGTCGCCGTCATCACCGATTTCTCGTCCTGAGGAGACCGCACATGAAAGCCGCCGTCATCGTCTATCCCGGCTCCAACTGCGACCGCGACCTTGCGGTGGCCTTCGAGCGCGCTGGCGCCGAGGTCACGATGGTCTGGCACAAGGACACCACGCTTCCTGCCGGGCTGGACATCGTGGGCGTTCCCGGCGGCTTCTCGTACGGCGATTACCTGCGCTGCGGCGCCATCGCGGCCCAGTCGCCGATCACCCGCGCGCTGATCGATTTCGTCCATGCCGGCGGCCACGCCATCGGCATCTGCAACGGTTTTCAGGTGCTGACCGAGACCGGGTTGCTGCCGGGCGCGCTGATGCGGAACTCGGGGCTGAAGTTCATCTGCCGCAGCGTGGGCCTGCGTGTCGCCACGACCGACAGCGTGTTCACGCGCGAGTATTCGGACGGGCAGGTGATCCACCTGCCGGTGGCGCATCACGACGGCAACTATGTCTGCGATCCCGAGACGCTGAAGCAACTTCAGGGCGACGACCGCATCGCATTCACCTATGCCGACAACCCGAACGGCTCGGTTGCGGACATAGCGGGCGTGCTGTCCGAGAATCGCCGGGTGCTGGGCCTGATGCCGCACCCCGAGCGGGCTGTGGATGAAGCGCATGGTGGCACCGACGGAGCGGCGGTCTTCCGCGCAATCGCCGGTCTGGTGGAACCCGCCTGATCGCCCTGCGCTTGAGCGCGGTGCGCCGTGGCTCTAGATTGACGCAATGACCGAGACCAAAGACGTGCACAACGACCCCGTGCGCACCGCGCTATCGTGGCGGGTGCGGGCGTTGCTTGTCGTCTTCATCGGCGCCGCCGTCGCCGTGGTCTGGTTCACTAACCAGTTCCTGACCGAACGCTACACCGTCTCGACCAAGAACCGCGCCGAGGTGCGGCAGACGCTGTACGCCGGCAACCTGCAAAGCGAACTTCAGCGGAACTCGATCGTGCCGCTGCTGCTGTCGCGCGACCCGGTGCTGATCGGCGCGCTGAACTCGGCGGACTTCAGTCAGACCTCGCTGCGTCTGATCTCGGTGAAGGACGAGATTGGCGCCGCCTCGATCATGATGCTCGACGCCAGCGGCCGGACCGTGGCTGCCACCGACCGGGGCCGGATCGGATCCGCGCATCGTCAGGCCCCCTATTTTATCGAGGCTTTGCGGTCGAACGAGACGGTCTTCAACGCGGTCCAGAATGACAGTGGCGCGATGCAGTTCTCGTATTCGCGCCGGATCGAGGCGGGCGGCGAACTGATCGGCGTGATCGTGGTCGAGGTCGATCTGCGCAAGTACGAGCAAAGCTGGTCGACGATTTCGGACGCCGTCATCGTGACCGACAGCGAGGGCACGATCATCCTGTCGACCGAACCGCGCTGGCGCGGGCTAACCGAGGAAGAGGCGCTGAAGCTGCGCTCGGCCCCGTCGGCCATTGAACGCGCCATCCGCGCCACCGCCGACTGGGCCGCGCTGCCGACCGAGGCGTTCTATCGCGGCAGCGCCCTGATGCGGCTGGAAAATCGGATCCCGTTCCGTGGCTGGCGCATGATCACCTTCACCACCTATTCCAGCGTGCGCGAGCGGGTGAACGGGGTTCTGGCGCTGGAGATCATGTTCTTCGCCATCCTGCTGGCCGGGGCCTTCTACCTGTCCAGCCGCCGCGCGCTGGCCCGGTCGATCTTTTTCCAGAAGGAAACGGCGGAACTTCGCCAGCTAAACGAAGCGCTGCAGCGGGAAATTGCCGAACGCGAGCGGGTCGAAAAGAACCTTGAAGTGGCCGAACAGACGCTTGCCCAAAGCTCGAAACTCGCGGCTCTCGGCGAGATGTCGGCAAGCGTCAGCCACGAGCTGAACCAGCCGCTTGCCGCGATGAAAACCTACCTTGCCGGGGCGAAGCTGCTGCTTCAGCGCCGACGCCCCGAAGAGGCGCTGACCAGCTTCCAGCGCGTCGACGATCTGCTGGAACGGATGGGCGCGATCACCCGCCAGCTTAAGAGCTTCGCCCGAAAGGGCGGCACCGCGGTCGAGCCTTTGGACGCAAGGGCTTGTATTTCCTCGGCTTTGTCGATGATGGAGCCGCAGCTGAAGAACCGGAAGGTCCGCATCACCCGCTCGTTGCCGGACGAGCCCGTGATGATCCTCGCCGACCGGCTGCGTCTGGAACAGGTTCTGATCAACCTGATGCGCAACGCATTGGACGCAACGAAAGAGACGGAAGACCCGTCAATTGATATACTTCTGACCGTAGGCCAGATCGCGACCATCACCGTCCGCGACAACGGCCCCGGTATCGAGGATCTCGAGTCGCTGTTCGAGCCCTTCTACACGACGAAAGCCCCCGGCGACGGGGTCGGCCTTGGCCTTGCGATTTCGTCGGGCATCGTGAAGGACCTCGGCGGAAGACTATATGCAAGGAACGGACGGGTGGGCGGCGCCGTTTTCGAAGTGCGACTTCCGCTGATCGATGCGGACGTCAAGGCTGCCGAATGAGGTAAGAACTAAATGACACAGGCTATGAAGATCGCCATCATCGACGACGAACAGGATATGCGTCAGTCGATCAGTCAGTGGCTGGCTTTGTCCGGCTTCGACACCGAGACCTTCGCCAGCGCCGAGGACGCGCTGAAGAACCTCGGACCGGACTATCCCGGCGCGGTGGTGAGCGACATCAAGATGCCCGGCATGGACGGGATGCAGTTTCTCAAGAAGCTGATGAGCGTGGACAGCGCGCTTCCCGTCATCATGATCACCGGCCACGGTGACGTGCCGATGGCGGTCGAGGCCATGCGCGTCGGCGCGTTCGACTTCCTCGAGAAGCCGTTCAACCCCGACAAGATGACCGATCTGGCCAAGAAGGCCACCCAGCGCCGCCGCCTGATCCTCGACAGCCGCGCGCTGCGCAAGGAACTGTCGGACGGCTCGACGCTGATGAAGAAGCTGATCGGCGCGTCGCCGGTGATGGAGCGTCTGCGCGAGGATATCCTCGATCTGGGGCAGGCCGACGGTCACGTGCTGATCGACGGCGAGACCGGCACCGGCAAGACGCTGGTGGCGCACGCGCTGCATGCGGTGGGGGCGAAGGCGGGCAAGAAGTTCGTCCTGCTGTCCTGCGCCGCGCACGACAAGGACTCGCTGGCCGGCAAGCTGTTCGGCCCGGTCGAGGACGGCAGCGGCCTTCCGGCGCTGGAAGAGGCGCGGGGCGGGACGCTGGTTCTGGAAGACATCGAAGCGCTGCCGCAGGAGCTTCAGGCGCGGCTGCTGTCGTGGATGAACGATCAGGGCACGCCGGCCGAGACCCGCATCGTCGCGATCTCGAACCTGCAAGAGCAGGGCAAGACCTGCGAGGACGTGCTGCGTCCCGACCTGTACTTCCGCCTTGCCGCGATGAAGATCACCCTGCCGCCTCTGCGCCAGCGCGGCGAAGACATCCTGATGCTGTTCACACACTTCTCGGAACAGTTTGCCGACGAATACGGCTGCGACGCGCCGCAGGTGTCCGCTCAGGAGGCCGCGCAGCTTCTGCAAGCGCCGTGGCCGGGGAACATTCGCCAACTGATCAACGTGGCCGAGCGCGCGGTGCTGCAAAACCGTCGCGGCACCGGCACCATCGCCTCGTTGCTGATGGCCGAAAGCGACGAGCAGCAGCCGGTGATGACGACCGAGGGCAAGCCGCTGAAGGAATATGTCGAGGCGTTCGAGCGGATGCTGATCGACAACACGATGCGGCGCCACAAGGGCTCGATCGTCGCGGTGATGGATGAATTGTGCCTGCCGCGCCGGACACTGAACGAGAAGATGGCGAAGTACGGGCTACAGCGGTCCGACTATCTTTGACGAATTGAACTGGATCCGCGCGCCGGAACGGTGCGCGGGTCCTACCGGCTGACGACGCAAAGCGCCGCGCGCATTCGGAACAAGTGTGTCGCGTAAGTCCACGCCGCACCAAGACGTGTCAGGCGACGCGATCTTCCGAACGGCATTCACCCGCAGCAAGTGTTTCCCGAACCATGACGATCGGATCACATTCGTCATTGTAATGGCGATACATTCGCCCTTATGTTACATGTTAGAGCGATGCGAACGACAGTTTCGTGTTCGCCTACCGAATTGAATTTTCATGTTTTTCCAACCATCGGCCCCCCGCCGGGAAACTCATGAGATCAAAACCAGGCCCGCAGGGGCCGGGGAATCGCCCGCAAAGCCGACACCGGCCGGGCCTAGTTGGCGGCCAGCATAACGGTCGCCGGAGAAGAACCGCGATGAGGCGCGCAGGACGATACATGACAGGTGAGCTGGCCAACGGGCCGGTCATCGAGTCGCGTCGCGTGCCCGATTTCGCCCAGAAAACACCGATCCACAAACTGTCCGCGCCTCCGGGCGACGGGCCACGTGTGCGGTGCTCAAGGACTACATGGCAAAGAAGATGCTCATCGATGCCACCCACGCGGAAGAGACCCGCGTCGTGGTGGTCGACGGAAACAAGGTCGAGGAATTCGACTTTGAAACGGAGAACAAGCGCCAGCTAGCAGGCAATATCTACCTGGCCAAGGTCAGCAGGGTAGAACCCTCGCTGCAAGCGGCGTTCGTTGAATACGGCGGCAACCGGCACGGTTTCCTCGCGTTCTCCGAAATTCACCCCGATTACTACCAGATCCCCGTCGCCGACCGCGAAGCGCTGCTTGCGGAGGAACGCGCCTATGCGGCGCAGGAGGACGACGAAGAGGACGAGGCGCCCAAGAAGCGCCGGTCGCGCTCGCGCCGCAAGCCGAAGTCCGAAAAGGCCGAGGCCGTGAAGTCGGACGACGCCGTCGCCACCGGCGAGGTGTCGGAACCCCGCGACGTTTCCAGCGACGACATTCCCGGCATGGGCGTCGTCGATCTTGACGACGGCTCGGATGACGACGCCGAGACCGGCCCGGTCGACTTGGACGCCGAGGACACCGTCGCCGCCGAGGAGCCGACGGCCGAAGACGCGCCAGTCGCGGAAGCCGAAGAGGCCTCTGATGACGAGGACGACGGCGCCGATGACGACGACGAGCACGAGCAGAACGGCGACGACGATCAGCCCTATGCCGCGGTCGATCACGCGACCGAGCTTGATTCCGAAATCGAGTCCGTCGCCGAAGAAGACGTGGCCGAGGAAATTCGCCGCCCGCGCAAGCCGAGAGCCCGGAAGTACAAGATCCAGGAAGTCATCAAGGTCCGCCAGATCCTGCTGGTGCAGGTCGTCAAGGAAGAGCGCGGCAACAAGGGCGCCGCGCTGACCACCTACCTGTCGCTGGCTGGCCGCTATTGCGTCCTGATGCCGAACACCGCCCGTGGCGGCGGCATTTCTCGCAAGATCACCAACGCCGCCGACCGCAAGAAGCTGAAACAGATCGCCGCCGAGATCGACGTGCCGGACGGCGCGGGCCTGATCGTCCGGACCGCCGGTGCGAAACGCACCAAGTCCGAGATCAAGCGCGACTACGAATACCTTCAGCGCATGTGGGAACAGATCCGCGAGCTGACGCTGAAATCCATCGCGCCGGCCAAGATCTACGAGGAAGGCAACCTCATCAAGCGGTCGATCCGCGACCTGTATAACCGCGACATCGACGAAGTTCTCGTCGAGGGCGAGGGCGGCTACCGCGTGGCCAAGGACTTCATGAAAATGATCATGCCGTCCCACGCCAAGAACGTGAAGAACTACGCCGACCAGATGCCGCTGTTCGCGCGCTATCAGGTCGAGTCGTACCTGTCCTCGATGTTTAACCCGGTCGTGCAGCTGCGCTCTGGCGGCTACATCGTCATCGGCGTGACCGAGGCGCTGGTCGCCATCGACGTGAACTCGGGCCGCGCCACCAAGAAGGGCTCGATCGAGGAAACCGCGCTCGAGACCAACATGGAAGCGGCGGAAGAGATCGCGCGCCAGCTGCGCCTGCGTGACCTTGCCGGCCTGATCGTCATCGACTTCATCGACATGGAAGAGCGTAAGAACAACGCCTCGGTCGAGAAGCGGTTCAAGGACAAGCTCAAGACCGACCGCGCCCGCATTCAGGTGGGCCGCATCTCGGGCTTTGGTCTGCTGGAAATGTCGCGTCAGCGGCTCAGCCCGGGCATGCTCGAGGCGACGACACAGCCTTGTCCGCACTGTCACGGTACCGGCCTGATCCGGTCGGACGACAACCTTGCGCTGTCGATCCTGCGCCAGCTGGAAGAGGAAGGCACCCGCCGCAAGTCGCGCGAAGTGCTGCTGAAGGCGCCCATCGGGATCGTCAACTTCCTGATGAACCAGAAGCGGGAACACGTCGCCCAGATCGAGGCCCGCTATGGCATGTCGGTCCGGATCGAGGCCGACCCGCACCTGATCTCGCCTGACTTCAGCATCGAGAAGTTCAAGACCGCGACCCGCCCCGTGGCCGAAGCCGCGCCGGTGGTCTCGGGAACCGCCGCCCTTATGGCCGATATCGACGAGGCCGAGGAAGAGGACACCACCGAGGATCAGGCAGAAAGCCAGACCGAGGAGACCAGTGACGACAACGGCGACGACAAGCCGAAGAAGCGCCGTCGGCGTCGCCGCCGCCGTCGTGGCAGCGGCAATGGCGAGAACGGCGACTCCGGTGAGAATGGCAACGGTCAGGACTCGCAGGACAACGGCGACTCTGACGAGGCCGAGAAGCCTGCGAAGGAAGAGGCCGCCGAAGACGCTGAAGCCAAGCCCGAGGGCGAAGAGACCGAAGCCGCCGAGGAGAAGCCCAAGAAGCGCCGCCGTTCGCGGTCCCGCTCGCGCAAGTCTGCCGAGAAGACCGAGGAAACCGCCGAGGAAAGCACCGCTGACGCCGACGCCCAGCCTGAAGCGGCAGAGGCGGTGGCCGAGGAAGCGCCCGCCGAGCCCGTGGCCGAGCCCGTGGTCGAGCCGGTGACCGAGGAAGCCGCCGAGGCGCCCGTGGAAGCCGAGCCCGTCGCGGAAGAGCCCGTGGCGGAGGACGTGGCGGAAGCCCCGGCCGAGCCCGAAGCGGTGACCGAAGAGCCGGTGTCGGAAGCCGAGCCGGAGCCGGTGGCGGAAGAGGTCGCGGAAGTGGCCCCGGAAGAAACTGCAGAAGAAACCGCTGAAGAGACCGACGAGGGCTCTGACGAAGGCGCTCCGGCTGTGGCCGAGGAAAAGACACCCGAGCCTGCAATGGCCGAAGACGCCGCCGATGCGGACGACTCTTCCAAGCCCAAGCGGCGCGGCTGGTGGTCGATGGGCCGCTGACGCCCGGATGACGGAACAACGAAGGGGCGGCCAACGGGCCGCCCTTTTTCTTTGTCCGGGGCGCACCCGTCCGTGCTTTTCGCCGCATGGTTGCCGCCGGAACCGCGCTGGTAGTCCCTGCAATGCGTTAACTTCGTTCAATACCTGCACGAAACGCGCGAGGCGGTTGATAATTGGATCAAAATCCCGCAATCATCGACGTAGGGTCAGGGGTGTTTGCATGTCCGATTTCAGGAAACTCAATACAACGCTTGCGTATGCGAGGCTGGGTCTCGTTTCGCTTACCGCCGCCATCGCGCCGATTACCGGCACCGCGCAGGAACTGTGCGGCGCGGATCTGTTCGAGGGCGAACCGGATGCCGACAGCCTGATGGCCAAGACGCTGGAATTCCTCGACCTGCTGGAAGCAAGCGGCGTCGTGGCCTTCACCGGGGTCGAGGGGAAACTGTCCGTCGCTTCGGCCCGGCAGGCGTTGCTGGACGGTGTGGCTAGCGCCACGCTTCTGACCTGCGTGGTCAATGCCGACTCGATCGAGTTCTCGGACGGGGCGGAGAACCTTGTGATCGCCTGCGGCGGTCTTGGAACGCCCACCATCGTCACCGCCCCGGCGCCCGCCGCCGACGACGTGGCCGAATTGGACCTTGGTACGTTGATCGAGGGCTCCGGCGATCAGGACGCCGGTGACGAGGACGCTGCCGACGAGGCCGGCGACCAGACCGACGAGGTGGCCGAAGCCGACGATGCAGAGGCCGAGGCCGAGGAAGCGACCGAGGTGACCGCCGCCACCGAAGCCGGTCTGCCGACGGGACAATTGTTCTGTACCACCGAGATCGCGACCATCGAGCAGTACCTGAGTTCCGAGGCCTAGGCCCGAACCGACGTCCCGCGAGACGCCTATGATTTCAGCTTTTATTCCTTTTCGCGACTGGTCACTGGAACGGCTTCAGACCTGCATCGACTGCCTGAAGGCGCTGCCCAGCATTACCGAGATCCTTCTTGTGGACTTCGGCTCTGCCGCGCCGCTTGGCCCGGTCGACGGCTGTCGCGTCGTGCGGGTGGAGGCAAGCCGCTGGTGCCTGTCGGAAGCCAACAACATCGGCATCGCCGAGGCCAGCAACGATGTCGTCCTGAAGATCGACGCGGACGTGCAGCTTTTGCTGCCGGACGAGACTTTGGCCGATCTAGCGGGCACAGTGGCCAGCGGCCGGACGGCATTCGTGAACCTGCAGGCGACGGATTTTCAGTACGAGGACGGCAAGCCCGCGCGGATGCGGCTGCGCCCAAGCTGGGGCGAGGGGTGCTGCAACCTGTTCAGCCGCGCGGCGCTGATCGAGATCGGTGGTTTCGATACCCGGTACTTCGACTACGGCGGCGAGGACAACGACCTGTGCCAGCGGTTGCGGCGCTATGGCCGCCGGGTGGATGTGTTCCGCTCGGACCGGGTGCTGCACGAACGGCATCCCTTTTCGGACGCGCGGGCACAGGGGCAGTTCACCGAAGAGCACAAGAAGACGCTGCTGGCGGATATGTCGATCTTCCGCCGCCAACCGTTCCGCTATTCCGACTATCGAAACCCCGATGTCTTCGGCCCCGCGATCACTGTCGCCATCGCCACCATCGACCGCACCAACCGCAGCGATCACCTTGCCTATTGCCTGAACGGCCTTGCCGCGCAGACCGTGCAGGACTTCGAGGTGGTGATCTGCGAGAACGGCACGCCACCCGACGCGCGGCTTGACGAGGCCAGGCTGCGCGCGGCGTTTCCGATGCTGGATATCCGTCTGCTGTCGCTGGACGAGCCGTCGATCCCCACCGCGCGCAACCGGATCACCGATGCCGCGCGGGGGTTCTACATCGCGATCCACGACGACGACGATTTCTCGTTCCCGTCGCGGTTCGAGGATCAGCTGGACTGTCTTGCGACCAATGACGGCGCGCACGGATGCCATTCCAGCTGGATCGAGTTCGACGAGGGGACCGGCGGGTTGAAGTCCTTCGTCGGCCAGTCGCGCGACATCAACGATCTGCTGCGCAGGCGCGGCAAGGTGGCGCTGCATGGCACCGGCTTCTACCGCCGCGACGTGATGGAGCGGATGCGCTACGACGAAAGCCTCGTTCTCAGTTCCGATCACCACCTGCACACACGGATGGCGCTGGCCGGGCTCAGCATCCCGCACACCCGCAAATTCCACGTTCTGCGACGGCTGCACGGCGCCAGCGTGTCCGCCACCGGCCCCGAGATCCAGCGCGACGTGTCGGGGCGGACCAATGCGGCCTACAAGTACTTCATGGGCGGGTCCTTCCTTGCGGCGGTGCGGGCGCGGAAGGAAAAGAAATTGTGGTCCGCCGGTTTCCCGACCATGCGCGAGATGCTGGCCTATCTGCCCGACGACTTCGGCGCGTTCCGCATCGACCTTGATGTCGAGGCGGCGTTGTCGCTGGGGCTGGACCCGGTCTTCGGCGCCCGTGGCGGCACGGCAGAACAGGAAATCGGCGGCCTGGCCTTCATGCCCGCGTACCGGGGCTATGGCTATGACACGCGGCTTGTCCTGCGCTCGGTCCGGTCGATGACGGCGGGCGAGGCGATAGCCCGGCTGCCGGAATACCGCGACTTGCGCGGGGTGGATGTCGTCTCGGACGCAGAGCTCGCCAGCCACCCGGCGCTGCGCGACCTTGACGCGCTGGTGGTAGAGCAGGGGCGGCGGCGCGTCATCTCGCGCCGCTACCCCGACATGCAGACCGCACTGGCGGCGCTGCCGCGCACGGTGCTCAGCTTCGGGCTGGGCCGGATCGACTTTTTCGCGGTCAACCACCCGGACGAGGGCGTTCACGTGCTGCTGGGCACCTACAAGACGGTCACCGATCTGGAGCATGCGCTTAGCATGGCGAACGGCGGCACCACCGGGGATTTCATGCCGGTCTCGAACGGTGGCAAAAGGGGGAGCTTCAATGGAAATTAGCTTCCACTACGCACGCGACCGTCAGTATTACGCGATACGCTTCGACGCGGGGCCGTTCGAAACAGTGCCCTTCCTGCGCGAATTGCGCTTCTGGGGTGTCGACCGCTTTCCCTGTCCGCGCCTGAGTACCGTCGCCGCGCTGCTTGCGCTGCGCGATCACCCGATGGACTCGGCCACGCTGAGCAACGCGGAACTCAACGCCCCGGTCTGCGCCGCGATCTCTGAGCATTTCGGGATCGAGATTCACCCCTCGAAGTACAACACCGAACGGCGCGACCTTGCGGGCGGCGACCTGCTGATTGCGCCCTCCCGGTTCACCGCGCCGCGCGATCCGCGCACCTTCATCGACGGCGGCGAGGTGCTGACGTGGATCAGCCTTGACGACATCGGCGGCCCGCTTGGCGGCCTTGTGCGCACCAACATCGACGCGTTCGACCTGGACGCGATGACCAAGAACCTTGTCGTTGCGCTGTGCTGCGCGGGCAAGGAGGTGGGGCATATCGTGCTGGAGGGCGCGGCACCCGAGCTTGGCCAACTGATGCACTGGATCGGTCTGGAACTGATCGACCCCGCAGACGTCTGACGCCGCGAGCCCGCCGGATCACTCGTCGCGCAGCTTGGACAGCAGGCTGTCGCGCAGCTTTTCCTCGACGGTTTCGGGAATGCCGGTCGACGCGCCGGTGCCGCCCGCGCCACGGAACGGCGCATGTACCGCGTCCTCGTTCGCCAGGTAGATCTCCAGCACACCGCCGTCGGGGTTGTAGCCCGAGCCGACGAAATCCCTCGGCGCCGCATGAAGCCCGTCCGCCAGCACGCCTGCGCCTTCCGCCGCCCACGTGTCGTAGAACCGCACCTGGTTTTCCGAGATCTGATAGTCGACACGGACGATCCGGCGGACCGGAAGCCCAAGCTGGGCAACGACCTGCCGGGTGGTGTCGATCATGTCCTCGTCGACGCTTGGCTCGGCGAAGATCCAGACCATCAGGTCACCGCTGTTCGGGATGACGATGACCGGCTCGGGCGGGGTGGTGTCGGTAACGGGTGCGAGGCCGCTGGTCCCGGTGGCGCCCAGCAGGACAAGGGCGCTGCGGAACGGCGGATCGGCGGGGGCCGAGGCGAGCACGGGGGCAGGGCGCGCGCCCGGCGTTTCCAGCACCGGCGGCGTCGCCCATGCAAACACCTGCGCCGGCGGCGTCAGGCCGGCCAGGACCGGAAGCGCGCCGGTGTCGGTGGCCGTCTCAAGGGTGTCAGGGCGGCCAAGTTCGCGCAGACGGTCCTCTGCGGCGGCGTCCGGCGTGAAGGGCCCGCGCTCGGCACTCAGGGGCATTTCGCCCTCGGTTGGCCGTGGCGTGGGCAAAGTGGCCGAAGCCACCGCCTCGGGCCGCAGCGGCGCGGGGCCGACGACCGGGCGGGTGGGGCTCGCCGGAGCGACAAGATCGGTGGGGCGCGGCGGCGGCGGCGCATCCGCCGAGGCCGGAGCCGGGGGCGCGGGCGAAATGTCGGGGGCAGGCGATGCAGGCCCGGCGTCGAGTTCCGCCAACGCGTCCGGGCTGTCCGTAACGGGTGTTTCCGCGATCGGAGCCTCGGCGACGGGCGCCTCCTCGGTCGCGCTTTCCTCTGCAAGCCCTTCGACAGTCGCAGTCTCGACCGGCGGCGCGTCGACCGGGGGAACGTCCGCGACGGGATCCTTGGCTGGCGCGGCGTCCTCCGGCGGCGTGTCTGCGGTCACGCCGGTCGGCAGGCCGACGACCGGCTCTCCCGGAAGGTCCGGCTGTACATCGGCGTCCGGCGCTTCTGACGGGGCCTCAGATAGGGCCTCAGATAGGGCCGAAGTCGGCTGGATGTTGGTCAGCACGCTTTCCGCCGCCGCGTCCGGTTCGCTTTCCGACGAAGGCACGATCTCGGCAACGTCTTCGGTGACGGGCTCGTCCGGTACGACGCTGTCGCTGACGGCGTCTTCAGCCACAACACCTGCACTTGCGACCTCGTCCGTCGCTACGCCGTCCGGCACGACGTTCTCGGTGAAGATGCTGTCCGGTTCGGCGGTCTCGAGAACCCGGCCCTCGACAGCGGGCGGCGGGGTCTGGTCCATGGCGACGGGATCGCCCTGCGGGGCAGGCGACTTCAGCAGCATCGCCACGGCGCCAACGCCCAATCCGGCGAAGAATCCCAGACCCACGTTCACCATGCGCCGCCGGTTCGACCGTGGCGGTCTTTGCGGCGGATGTGCTGCGGGCGCGAGCTTCTGGATGCGCGTGTCGGCTTTCTTCCGGTCGAACGGCATCGCGGTGGAAGCCACCGCAGGCGCTGCGGTCGGCGGAACCGCAGGCGTCGGCGTCGGTGCGGATGCCGGGGACGATGGCGCTGCGGGCTTCGGTGCCGCCGCAGCAGCAGCCCGCCTTCGGTCCAACAGCGGCTTGAGCGCCGACTCGCGCGCAGCCATCGCGCCGGGTTTCGCCGCCTGCGCCGCAGCGGGCTTGCCCGCGCCCTCGGGGCCCCGTTTGGAGGCCCGTTCG
The DNA here is from genome assembly GCA_017792445.1 of Maritimibacter sp. Classification (GTDB taxonomy): domain Bacteria; phylum Pseudomonadota; class Alphaproteobacteria; order Rhodobacterales; family Rhodobacteraceae; genus Psychromarinibacter. Next base: position 4,054,695 of record CP051232.1, on the reverse strand, counting down.
GGGGCTGGCTCGGAGGGCCGTTCCGGCGGCCGCGTCGCGGCTGGATCGGCGGTGGTCCGGGCGGCCGGAGCCGTGGAAAATAGCGCAGTAGGAGAGTCCGGCGGCGCGTTTTCAGCCACAGGATCGGGCTTCAGTGACGGCCGTGGTTTGGGATTGTCCACAGGGGGTTTGACCGCGGACTCCCCGGCAGCCTTCGCCCGCAGCACTTCCTCGCGTTTGGCACGCGCTTTCTCAAGACGGGCCTCCCAGCTCATCTCGTTCAGTGCTTTCCGGTTTTCCGATGGAATCCCAGTCACTTATTGCGATCCCCCAAAAGATCGACATCGGCTATGACGCTGACCAAATCGCGTCGGCTTGGCCCATATAATGCCCTTGCAGCACCAGAGACGCAAATCGCCGGATCGGCGCTTTTCAGCCGGTTTTCCTAATGAAATAGACCTGTTCCACCCCGTCGACGGCGCTCTCCAGAAGCGTGTGTCCGGCCTCGGAACAAAAGTGCGGGATATCCACGACCGCGACCGGATCGTCGGCCAGCACCCGCATCACCTGACCGGGCGTCAGCGCCTGAAGACGCTTGCGCAGTTTCAGGACGGGCAGGGGGCAGATCAGCCCGCGCGCGTCCAGTTCGGCGTCGAAAGAAATCTCGTTCTCCATAGCCCGCCTGATAGGGCCGTGCGGTCCGGCAGGCAACAGTCCACGGGGATGTGACTTTCGGGACAGGTGACGCCGGGCGGGACGCGGGCTATGCAGGCGCGACACGCGGACACGCAGCAGCAACCGGGACGGCCATGTTCGGCATAGACATCTTCGACGCCAGCCTCATCCCCGCGATGATCGTCGCGCTATCGGCTGGCTTCATCTCGTTCCTGTCGCCCTGCGTCCTGCCGATCGTGCCGCCGTACCTCGCCTATATGGGCGGCATCAGCATGGGAGAGATGCAGGGCTCTATCGGCGACCGCCGCCGCGTCCTGCTGGCGGCGCTGTTCTTCGTGCTGGGGCTGTCGACGGTGTTCCTGTTTCTGGGGTTCACCGCCTCGGCCTTCGGAGCCTTCTTCCTGCAAAACCAGGAATGGTTCGTGGTCGGGGCCGGGATCGTGGTGATGGTCTTCGGCGCGCATTTCATCGGGGTCTACCGGATCGGCTTCATGGACCGCGAGTTGCGTGTAGAGGCCGGCGACAAGGGCGGCAGCGCTTTCGGGGCCTACGTGCTGGGCCTTGCCTTCGCCTTCGGCTGGACCCCCTGCATCGGCCCGCAACTGGGCGCGATCCTGTCACTGGCCGCCTCGGAAGCCAGCCTTGTGCGCGGCACGACGCTTCTGGGCGTCTACGCGCTTGGGCTGGGCATCCCGTTCCTGCTGGTCGCGCTGTTCTTCCCGCGCCTTCAGGGCGTGATGAACTGGATGAAACGCCACATGGACCGGATCGAGAAGGTGATGGGGCTTTTGCTGTGGACCGTCGGCCTGATGATGCTGACCGGCCAGTTCACCGCCTTCTCGTTCTGGCTGCTCGAGAGGTTCCCGGCGCTCGCCACCATTGGTTGAAGCCCGGATCTGCACCGCAACAATCCGGCGCAATTGCATCACTTTGTTGCTCGTTCATCGGGGGTAAACTTCCGGCGGCTTATGTTTCGCGGGCCTCTGCGCTAGGCTCGTCCGGAACCTGAAAGGCCGTTCCATGGCTCATGATCCGAGTGGCCCACAGCCTGCCTCCGTCAAACGCCGCCGGGTGTTCTACATCCCCGGCTACGACCCGATTCACCCCCGCCGCTACCGCGAACTGTACCGCACCGAATCCGCCGCCCAAGCCGGGATCAGCGGGTACGAGATCGGGATCAGCCCGCGCAGCGGCGAACGCTATGGCTGGGACGTTGCGGCGCGGATGGACGGCCACCCGGTGCAAGCGCAGGTCGAGGTGCTGGTCTGGTCCGACCTCGTGCGCGACTCGATGTCGAACGGGATCGGCGCGACCTACCTGCAACTGGCGCGAACCGCATGGACCTATATCGGCAGCGGCACGCTGCGGCGGCTGATGTGGATGCGGAAGGGCCCGGTGATCGCCGCGCTCTACCCGGTGGCGATGCTGCTGGGACAGGCGCTGCTGGCGTTCGTGATCGGCGCGCTGGCCGGAACCGTGGTGACCCGCGCTCTGGACTGGCTGGCCGGTCTGGCGCTTGGCCTGTTCGGGGCCACGGCGGGCGTCGCGGTCTGGTCGGTGGCCCTGTCGCTGATCTGGTGGGCCTGCCTGCTGGGCGCGGGCTATGCGGTTCTGCGGTGGTTCAAAGCGCGCGACGGCAAACTGTTCGCCTATTACCTGATGCATGACTACGCCCATTCCTGCCAGCTGGACGGCGCCTATCCCGACGACCTCGAAGCCCGCCTTGCCGAATTCACAGACACCATCGCCCGCGCGCTGAACGATGACGTGGACGAGGTTCTGGTGGTCGGCCACAGCTCGGGCGCGCACCTTGGCGTGTCGATCCTCGCCCACCTGATCCGCCAGAACCGGGCGCCCGCCAACGGCCCCGCGCTGTCGTTCCTGTCACTGGGGCAGGTGGTGCCGATGGTGTCGTTCCTGCCGAAAGCCGACCGGCTGCGGGCGGACCTGCACTATCTCTGCCAGCGCGAGGAACTGACGTGGATCGACGTGACGGCGCCCGGCGACGGTTGCGCGTTCGCGCTGTGCGACCCGGTTGCGGTGTCCGGCGTCGCGCCGGAGCGCGGCAAGCGCTGGCCGCTGGTCTTCTCGGCCGCCTTCACCCAGACCCTGTCCGAGGAGACGTGGAAAGCCCTGCGCTGGCGTTTCTTCCGGCTGCATTTCCAGTATCTCTGCGCCTTCGACCGTCCGCGCGACTATGACTACTTCCGCATCACCGCCGGGCCGATGACGCTGGGCGAGCGCTATGCCGGCCGCGAGCCCTCGCGCTCGCGGATCGACGTGGCGGTTTCCGCGCACACCAGCATGGCCGCATGATCCCGCCGAAACCGCCGTCCCGGCCCGGGCGCGTGTCGCTCTGGCGCTACCTTCGTCTGTTCCGGCAGGACATCCTGTCGGCCCAGCCCGCGCGTCTGTACCGCGCGTGGATGGCCGAATTCCGCACGCCGTTCTTCCGGTCCTACCTTGTGAACCAGCCCGAACTGGTGCGCGAGGTGCTGAACGAACGGCCGATGGATTTCCCGAAATCCGACCGGGTGGGAGAGGGGCTGCGCCCGCTGCTCGGTCAGTCGGTGTTCCTGACCAACGGCGAAACATGGCTGCGCCAGCGCCGCATCATCGACCCCGCGTTTGAGGGCGGGCGCCTGCGCGATACCTTCCCCGCGATGCTGGACGCGGGGCGCGCGGCGGTGGCGCGGCTTGACGCGCGGGCGGGCGGCTCCGTCGAGATCGAGGAAGAGATGAGCCACGCCGCCGCCGACGTGATCTTCCGCACCCTGTTCTCGATCCCCATCGAACACGAGCTGGCCTCGGAAGTGTTCCGCCGCTTCCGCGACTACCAGCGCACCCAACCGATCCTGAACCTTGCGGCCTTCGTGCCGCTGCCGCGCTGGCTGCCGCGCTTTCACCGCCGCCGTACGGTGCGCGCCGCCCGCGCCATCCGTGCGCTGATCACGCGGCTGACGGACGACCGGATGCGCGAGATCAAGGCGGGAACGGCGCCCGACGATCTTGCGACCAAGATCATGACCACCGCCGACCCGCAGACCGGCGAACGCTTCTCCAGCGCCGAGATGGTCGATCAGGTCGCGATCTTCTTCCTCGCGGGCCACGAAACCAGCGCCTCGGCCCTTGGCTGGGCATTGTACCTTTTGGCGCAGCACCCCGAGGTGCAGGACCGCGTGGCGGCGGAACTGGCGGAGCTGCCGCCCGAGCCCTCCTTCAGCGACATCGCCCAGCTTCGCCTGACCCGCGACGTGTTCCGCGAGGCTCTGCGCCTCTACCCGCCGGTGCCGATGATGGTGCGCGAAACCACGTGCCCCGAGCACTTCCGCGACCGGGACATCCCGCAAGGCTCGCAGATCGTCCTCAGTCCCTGGCACCTGCACCGGCACGAGCGCCTGTGGGACAACCCCGACGGCTTCGACCCCGACCGCTACGGCACCGAGAATGGCCGCCAGTGCCTGCGCGATGCGTTCATCCCGTTCTCGTCGGGCAAACGGGTCTGTACCGGCGCCGGCTTCGCGATGGCGGAAGGACCGCTGCTGCTTGCGCTGCTGGTGAAAGCGTTCCGGTTCGAGCGGATCGAAGGCGACGATCCGATGCCGGTCGCGTTCCTGACGGTCCGGTCCAGACACGGCATCCGCCTGACCCTGTCGCGCCGCACCTAGGGGGCGCTGCCCCCGCCGCACCTGCGGTGCGACTCCCCCGAGGTATTTCGGAAGAGAAGAAGCAGCGCCCGAATGCCTTCTTCTCTTTCAAAGTACCTCGGGGAGCGCGAGGGGCTGGCCCCTCGCTCCTTTGGTCAGGGCATCAGCCGCGCGATGTAGGGCGGCAGCGCGAAGGCGCCGCGGTGGACGTCGGGGGTGTAATAGTCGGTCTCGATCTCCGCGGCCTCGAAGCGTTCGCGCAGGGTGTCGATGTCGGTGTGCCGCGCCTTGCCGTCGGTGCCCCAGCCAAAGGCCATCGGACCGCCGGCATAGGTGGGGACCGTCGCGGTGTAGCAGGTCCAGTCGCGGAACAGTTCCTTGAAGGCGCGCATCGTGTTGGTCAGTTCGCCTCCCTGCAGGAACGGCACGCCGTTCTGGGTGACGAGGATGCCCTCGGGGCTCAGGGCGCGGTGGGCGTGGCCGTAGAAATGGTCGGTGAACAGCACCTCGCCCGGACCGACGGGATCGGTCGAGTCGATGATGATGACGTCGTATCCGCCTTCCGTCTCGCGCATGAAGTCGGCGCCGTCGGTGATGACAAGCTCCAGCCGCGGGTCGTCGAACGCGCCGTCAGAGATGTTCGGCAGGTATTGCTTCGAGAACTCCACCACGCCCGCGTCGATCTCGACCATGGTCAGGTGTTGCACCGATTTGTGCTTCAGCACCGTCTTCGCCATGCCGCCATCGCCGCCGCCAATGATCAGGACCCGCCGGGCGTCGCCGTGGGCGAGGATCGGCACGTGGGACATCATCTCGTGGTAGATGAAATTGTCGCCCTCGGTGACCTGCACCACGCCGTCCAGCGTCAGGATGCGGCCGAAGGTCGGGTTCTCGAACACCCGCAGGCGCTGGTGGTCGGTTTCGTTGTCGTAAAGGACCTGCTCCTCGCGCAGGGCCTGGGCGTGGTCGGCGTGCAGACGCTCGACGCTCCATCCGGTCATGTCGGTCATAGGAACTCCCATGTGTTTTGCGGGTCTGTTGCGCCGGGCGGCGCGGAAGTCAACCGGCAAGGCCGGGTCGGGGGCGGAATCGGCGATTTCGCAGGGCGGCGCGGCGGGGTAAGCAGGGCGCATGGACAGACGACCGAAACTCGCCGCGCTCGCGGTCGTGTTGCGCGATGCAGAGGTGCTGCTGGTGCGCCGGCGCAATCCGCCGGATTCGGGGCTGTGGGGCTATCCCGGCGGTCACGTCGAGTGGGGCGAGACGGTCGCCGAGGCGGCGGTGCGCGAGTTGCACGAAGAGACCGGCGTTCGGGCCGAGGCCGTGGGCTGGCTGGATAACCTCGACACCATCGTGCGCGACGAGGACGGCGCGGTGCAGCACCATTACCTGCTGGTGGCGATCCTGTGCCAATGGCGCGGGGGAACGCCCGAGCCGCGCGACGACGTGTACGAGGCCGCATGGCTGCCCGTGGCCGAGGTGCTGGCAGGACGCCTCGAAGCGTCGGCGCGGGTGGACGATGTGCTGACGCGCGCGCTGGCGTCGGCGGGCGGTAAGGACGCCTGAAAAAGGAAAGGGCCGCCCGGCCACCCGGTCAGAACCGGTGGCCAGGCGACCCTGTGCCTGTCCCTTGCGCGGGTTTTCCCGTCTCTCAAGGTTGCGTCGGGCGCGTCATCCCCGCGCGCCCGTGTCGGCGCCTTGCTGGCGCTCTGTCCGTCGCCTTTCCGGCGCTCTGGTCGTTATGGCGCGATGGCAAGCAGCGCTCATCCCGCCCTTCGCGGCCCTCGGGCCGCGGCGGCCACGCGTCAAATCGCAACGCGTGGCCTGATCGGGGTAACCCCAGATACCCCGTGCTCCGTCCCGTGAGTGCGACAGGAGCGTCTCTGAATGGTCTTGCGTCGAAGCTTTGCGGCTCAGGCGGCGTCTTCGACCAGCCCGTCCCCGCGCAGCAGTTCCTTCACCCGAACGTCGGGCGTGTCGAACGCCTGTTTCAGCACGTCGACCGCCCGCCAGGGCTGGGCATCGCCGCACATGAACACATCGAACGCGCCATAGCCGATCTCCGGCCAGGTGTGGACCGAGATATGGCTTTCGGCCAGCACCGCCACCCCGCTCACGCCCTGCGGCGAGAACTTGTGAGTGTGGATGTGCAGCAGCGTCGCGCCGCATTCGTCCACGCAGTCGCGGAAGGCCTGCTGGATCCGGGCTTCGTCGTCCAGCCCGGTGCCGTCGACCACCTCGATAATCAGGTGGGTCCCGGCGAACACCCGGCCATCACGGCGGATGAAGTGATCCTCGCGGTCTTCGTCGAACACGTCGCGTTCAATGGTCGTTTCGGTTGCGCCCGCAATGCGGACACACGAATCTTCCTCGTGGGCGCCTGTCTCCAGACCGATCCCCAGTTGGAAGAGGTTGGCGCCGTCCATGGCACGTCCCCTTCTAGCCAGCAGATTGAATCCAGAGGTTCCTTAGCGCCCCCCCGTGGCAGCCTTCGCTGCCCGTAAGTTGGGATCGGTCCCTCGCTCGTGGCGGGCATCTAAGGGCATGCGTCGAGTCGATCAAGACATTTTTTGGGGTTTAATTTACGACGTCAGCGTGACGCTGCGTAACGAACGATAGCGCTAACCGAAAGCGCTTTGGTTTTCTCTTTGCCCACCGGCTTCAGCAAGAAGTTCGGGCATCAAAAAAGGGGCGGGACGGGACCCGCCCCAAGTGGGGCCACCAGACAGGGGAGAGTAGAAAGCCGGCGGCCACCGTATCGTCGGCGCGGGCCGTCAGTCCTTCCAGAAGGGGCGCTCGGCCTCGGTCCGGGCCTCGCCACGGGTCACCCCGATATCATCCAGCAGATGCGGATCGAGTGTCCCGAGTGAGCGGCGGGTTCGGCGGCGCTCGTCCCATTTCACCAGCATCACCACGAAGCGCAGGGCCGCGGCCGAAAACGGCGGCAGGGGACGGCGGGAGAGATAGCCGAGGGCGTCGTTCGAGTGAGCTTGTGCCATGGGATGTCCTTTCTAATTGTATTGACACAATCGGGCGATGTTGCCACTGTGTATTGAGTACAATCGCGCGTGTATCAAGTCGAGGGAAAGATTGTAATGGATACAATTTGGCAGCCGAGCCTTGAGGGACGTGCCGGTCCGAAGTACGCCGCCGTCGCCGAGGCGATCCGTGACGGGGTGCATGCGGGCGCGCTGACGGCGGGGCAAAAGCTGCCTCCGGTCCGCGAACTGGCCTGGACGCTGGGGATCACGCCGGGGACCGTGGCCCGGGCCTATACCGAATTGACGGACGAGGGTCTTCTGCAGGCCGCCGTCGGACGCGGCACCTTCGTGGCAGAGCGCCGAAAGCCCGCGGCCGAGGCGATGCCGGACGGCCCGATGCGCCTGTACGGTCCCAGCCTGCCGGACGTGGGGCAGGTGGCCTTGATCCGCGAGTTGATGGTGAAGGTCGGGCAAGAGGGCGGTGTGTCGGATATGCTGGACTATCCCAGCCGCGTCGCCACGCCGTTGCGGGATGCCGCGATCCGGTGGCTTGCTTCGGCCCATCTCGGCCCGCTGGACGCACCGGACGTGGTGCCGGCGCATGGCGGCCAGCACGCGATCCTGCTGACGATGCAGGCGATCCTCAGCGGGCCCGAACCGGTGATCCTTGTGGAAGAGATGCTGTATCCCGGCTTCCGCCGGGCCGCCGACCTGCTGCGCGCGAAACCGGTCGCGGTGCCGATGGACGAACACGGCATTATCCCGGGCGCGCTGGAGGAAGCGGTGCGCCGGCATGGGGCGCAACTGCTGTGCACCTCGCCCGAGGTCCACAACCCGACGACCCTGTGTACGCCGGAATGGCGGCGGCTGGAGATCGTCGATGTGGCCCGCCGCACCGGGCTGCAACTGGTCGAGGACGACTGCTATCGCCTTGGGACACCGGTCGGGCGGCCGTATCGGGCGCTGCTGCCGGGGCAGGGGTGGTACGTCACCTCGCTGTCCAAACACCTGACGCCGGCGCTGCGGATCGGGTTCGCCGTCGCGCCTCCTGGCCGAGGGGCCGGGCTGCGCCGTGCGGCGGAACACGGGTTCTTCGGCATCTCTGCGCCGCTGGCGGATCTGACGGTGGAACTGCTGCATTCGCCAAAGCTGAACCGGCTGATCGACGAGGCGCGGCGGACCATGAACGACTACGTCCGCGCCGCCGTCAACGTGCTGGGCGGTCACGATCTGACATGGCGCGAGGACGTGCCGTTCCTGTACCTCGGCCTGCCGTCCGGCTGGCGCGCGGGCGCGTTCTGCCAGAGAGCCGAAGCCGCGGGGGTGCAGGTGCGCGCCGCCGACGAGTTCGTCCTGCGCGACGGGCGGGCGCCCCATGCGGTGCGGATCTCGGTCAACGCGCGGCACGGGCTGGCGCGCTTCGAAGGCGCGATGCAGAAACTGCGCGAACTTTTGGACAATCCGCCGGAGCAGATCAGCGTCTGACGGTGGGGTATAATAATACCATAATTGCAAGGCACTGTTTTACATAGGTTTTATCGGGCAAACTGGCGTTGACTGGGAAATCGGTGCGTGTATAACCGCGCAATCCGAATTCCGGGGCGGGCCATGGCCCGTTCCACATCCGTAACCGAGGTTCCGATATGAAGACCTATACCGCGACGCCTGCGGATATCGACAAGAAATGGATCCTGATCGACGCCGAGGGCGTGGTTCTGGGCCGTCTTGCTTCGATCGTGGCGATGCGCCTGCGCGGCAAGCACAAGGCGACCTTCACCCCGTCCATGGACATGGGCGACAACGTTATCATCATCAACGCCGACAAGGTGCAGATGACCGGGAAGAAACGCGCCGAGAAGACGTACTACCGTCACACCGGCCACCCCGGCGGCATCAAGTCCCGGACGGCTGAAGAAATCCTGGAAGGTGCGCACCCCGAGCGTGTCGTGACCGCCGCGATCAAGCGCATGCTGCCGGGCAACCGCCTGTCGCGCCAGCAGATGACCAACCTGCGTGTCTACGCCGGCGCCGAGCATCCGCACGAGGCTCAGAACCCCGAGGTTCTGGACGTCAAGTCGATGAACAAGAAGAACACGAGGACCGCGTAATGGCCGAGCAAGTCAACTCGCTGGAAGAGCTGGGCCAGGTTGCCGAAGGCACCGCGCCCGCCGTCGAGACCGAAGAGGTCATCAACCGCGACCCCGTCCGTGACGAACTGGGCCGCTCCTATGCCACCGGCAAGCGGAAGGACGCGGTTGCCCGTGTCTGGATCAAGCCGGGCTCCGGCAAGGTCACCGTCAACGGCAAAGAGATCAACGTCTACTTCGCGCGTCCGGTTCTTCAGATGATCCTGAAGCAGCCGTTCACCGTTGCGGGCGTCGACGGCCAGTTCGACGTGCAGGCGACCGTCAAGGGCGGTGGTCTTTCGGGTCAGGCCGGTGCGGTCAAGCACGGCATCTCGAAAGCGCTGCAACTGTACGATCCGACGCTGCGCCCGGCGCTGAAAGCCGCGGGCTTCCTGACCCGCGACAGCCGCGTCGTCGAGCGGAAGAAATACGGCCGCGCGAAAGCCCGCCGCAGCTTCCAGTTCTCGAAGCGTTAAGCGTTTCGCAGAATTTTCGCGAAGGGCCGTCCGGTTGGGCGGCCCTTTTGCTTTGGGGGCCTTTTGCTGTTGGGGTGCGGCAAGAGGGGGCCTTGCCCCCCGCGCCTGCGGCGCTCCCCCCAGGATATTTTGGACCGAAGACAATCAGGGCCCGCGCCTAGGCGACGGCGAAGAGATCCACCTGCACCGCGTCGGCCAGCCGCTTGCCGGTGCCAACGAGCAGCGTGTTGTTGACCCAGGCGTGGCGCGGGTCGCCGGTTTCGAGCCGGGCGATGGTGCGCATGTAGTAATCCGCCGGATCGACCTCTTCGCCGCGGGCGAGTTTCGCAATCACGTCGGGGGGGCCGTGGCGGGTGCCGATGTTGACGATCTCGATCAGCGCGCCGTCGTCGGTCTCGAACGCGTATCGGGTGTCGAGATGCGCGGCGCCGTCGGCCTGTATCGTCTGCCAGTCGGCCCCGAGGTTCAGGATCCGGCCGTTCAGCTGCGGACCGGTCACGGTGCCGCCGGTGATGGGAATGATGCGGCGCTGCCCGAAGCGCCCCGACCCCATTTCTCGGATCGGTGCGAGTTCGACCCTAAGCGTACAGGCGTACTCAAGCACTGGCGCTTCGGGCATGGCCTCCGTCCTCCTCCAACGGATCACACGACGTTGACGTGACCGTGAGGGAAGGTCAATGGCCGAAATGCATGACGGGTTTCCGCCGGGTTCGCCGCGGCTGGCGCGGGTCGCTGGACAGGCTCGGGCGGCGTTGCTATCGCGGAGGTTGACGGCGGCGAGGCTGTGCATGACGAAAGCGATTATCGGTGCCCTGCGGCGGCGTTGGCCGGAGCCCGGCAGCCTGCGGGAGCGGCGGCTGGCGCAGGGTCTGGCGGTGCTGCTGGTGCTGTTGTGCGTGAATGCCAAGGTGATCCAGTACTACACCTTCGATCTGGGCACCTACGACACCACGATCTACGCCAACCTCGTCTGGAACACGGTGTTCGGCGAGTTCTACCATTCCAGCGTGCTGAACCGGATGCACATGGGCGAGCATTTCTCGCCCGTCATGTTCCTGTTCGTGCCGCTGTACTGGATCCAGCCCACCGCGCTGTGGCTGGTGGCGGTGCAGGGGCTGGCGGTCGGGATCTACTACCTGCTGCTGATCCCGCTGGCGCGGCGCATCCTGTCGCCGGATCTTGCGGCGAACCGGGGCGTGCTGGCCTTCGTGATACTGCTGGGGATCTTCAGCAAGCCGTTGAACAGCGCGCTGATGTTCGACTTCCACCCCTCGACCCTGACAGCGCCGTTGATCGTGCTGGCGCTGATCGCGCTGCATGACCGGCGCGACCTGACGTTCTGGGGCTGCTTCGCGGCGATTTGCATGTGCAAGGAAAACGGCGCGTTGGCGGGGCTGTCGCTGGGGCTGTACGCGGGCTTCGTGCTGGGGCGCTGGCGGATGATGCTGCTGGTGGCGGGTGTGTCGGCGATTGTCGCCGCCGTGGTGTTCAAGGTGGTGATGCCGGCGTTCCAGGACGAAAGCTGGGGCCATCTGGACCGGATCGGCCCGATGGACCTGCCGCTGAAGAAGCTTGAATACCTCGGGCTGCTGCTGGTGGTGTCGGCCGGGCTGCCGCTGTTCGCGTGGCGCGCGCTGATCCCGGTGCTGCCGCTGATCGGACTGAACCTGTCGGTGAACTATTTCCGCCAGTTGAACATGGGGTACCACTATGACGACATGTCGGGCGTGTTCCTTATGGCGGCGGTGATCCACGGGCTGAACCGGGCGCTGCCGCTGTTGCGGTCGGAACTGCCAAGGGCGTGGATTCCGGCGATGGCGATGACCGTCCTGATGCTGAACCTCGGGATGCTGAGCCACCGCTCGATCACCGGGATCATCATGGACTTCCCGAACCCGAAAGAGCTGGCGCTGTGGCACGAGTTGCAGCGCTATCGGCCCGACAGCAAGACCGGCATCCTTGCCTTCGACCCGATCACGCCATCGCTGATGAACCGGGCGCGGGTGCAGCGGCTGCCAAGCTACGTGGACGTCAACGACCTGCCGGACGAGGTCGCGCGGTTGCAGCCGGGCGATCTGGCGATGTCCTCGCAGATCTGGCAAAGCGACCGTCACGACCTGTTCGTGCGGCTGCTGGACGCGGACCCCCGGCTGAAGCGGGTGCGCGAGACGGACTTGCTGATCGTCTACGAGCGTCTGCCCGACTGACGCCCTAGCTGTCGGGCGGCACCAGACCGAGGCCGCGTAGGTAGATACCGATGCCCGCTTCCAGCAGTTCCTCGGGCGGGAAGGGCGACCTTCGACCGGCGGCGCCCCGCGCGTATAGCTCGACGACCCCGTGGCTCATCGCCCAGATATGCGCCGAGAACATCGCCGCCGGCGGGCGGCGGTCGGGCGGGATATGTTCCGACAACACCGCCGCGGCGCGTTCCAGCACCGTATTGGCGCGGTTGGCGGCGTGGGCGAGTTCGGGGCTGCGGTTGATCGAGATGCCGCTTTCGAACATCGCGATGTAGTGGCCCGGATACTTCTTCGCGAAGGCGAGATAGGCGCGGCCGGTCGCTTCGAACGAGGCCAGCGCCGAGGGCTGGCCGCTTTCGAACGCATAGTCCATCAGGTCCGAGAAGATCTCGAACCCCTGTAGCGCGGCCTCGGCGATCAGGTCCTCGCGGCCTTCGAAATGGCGGTAGACGGCGGCGGGGGTGACGCCCGCCTGCTTGGCGGCTTCGGACAAGGTGAACCCGCTGGGGCCTTTTTCCTCGATCAGCTTCAGCGCCGCATCCAGAAGGGCCCGGCGCAGGTCGCCGTGGTGATAGCCGCGCTTAGCCATTCCAGAGTTCGGGACCCCCGCAGATGGCCGGATCGGGGTCGCAGGCGACCTTTTCCTTCTTGCCGGCGTACATAGCCTTGGACAGCACCGCGCGGATCGCGGCGATGCGGGCGCGGCGCTTGTCGTCGGCGCGGATCACCGTCCACGGGCCCTGCACGGTATGGCTGCGCTTCAGCGTCTCGCCGATGGCGTCGGTATATTCGTCCCACTTCTTCAGACCCTCGACGTCGATGGTCGACAGCTTCCACTGTTTGAGCGGATCTTTCTCGCGGTCGAGGAACCGGCGCAGCTGTTCGGCGCGACCGACGTTCAGCCACAGCTTCACCAGTTGGATGCCTTCCTGCTGCAACATCGCCTCGAAAGCCGGAAGCTGCTGGAAAAAGCGTTCGCGTTCGGGGTCGGTGCAAAAGCCGAAGACCTTCTCGACCACGCCCCGGTTGTACCACGAGCGGTCGAACAGGACGATCTCGCCATCGGTCGGCAGCTGTTCGACATAGCGCTGAAAGTACCACTGGCCGCGCTCGCGATCCGTGGGTTTCGGCAGCGCGACGACGCGGGCGACGCGGGGGTTCAGGTTCTCGCGGAAGCGCTTGATCGAGCCGCCCTTGCCGGCGGCGTCGCGCCCCTCGAACACGACGACGACACGCTTGCCGGTGGCTTTCACATCGGCCTGAAACTTGGCGAGTTCCAGTTGCAGCGCCTCGAGCGTGTCCTCGTATTCCTCGCGGCCCAACCGCTTGTCATACGGGTAGTCGTCGTCCAGCACCGTCTTTCCCTCGTGGGCGAGGATCTCGTCGCGGACGGCCTTGGGCGCCTCTTTCTCGAAGTAGCGGCTGATCGCGCCGTCGAAGGGAAGGGACATGTTCACCTCGTTCACATCTACACCCGCAGTATCGCGAATGCGCGCGTCAACGCAATCCGGCGCGCCGGGTCAGGCGGTCAAGGACGAAGATGACCTCGTCCTGCGCCACGTGATGCGGCATGTGGCCGACACCGGGCAGGCGCGTCAGAAGGGCGTCGGGAAGCTGTTCGACCAGCACCTCGGAATGGACGTCGATCGGGACGATGGTGTCGGCGGTGCCGTGGATGATCTCGACCGGGATGTCGATGCCGCCATACCCTTCGGACATTACCTTAAGATGCGGCTTCAAGCTGTTGATCTGGCGCACATTCGCGCGCATCGTTTCGCGCCGCAAGGCCAGCCCGATGCCGATGTGCTCGGCATAGCCATCGGGGGCGGACTGGGGGGCGAAGATCGCCGACAGGGACAGCGCGGCGCGGTCGTTTGGCAAAAACGCGGCCAGCACCGGCGGGATCGAGGTGCCGCCGACCGAGGAGGCCACGATGGGGTATTGCGGCGCAAGCTGGCCCGGCCACGGCTCGGACGCGCCGGACACGATCACGAGACCAGAGACATTGTCGGGCCGCTCCAGCGCCCAGGCCAATGCCACCGCGCCGCCATAGGACTGGCCCAGCACGATGGGGGTTTCGGCGCCCAGCGCCAAAGCGGCGGCCTGCAGAAGCCGGGCCTGTTCCGCCGGACTTTCGGCGCGGGTGTTCGCGGCGCCGCCAAAGCTGTCCGACACGCGGTCGGTGTAGCCAAGGCCGGGGCGGTCGAAAACCAGCACGCGGTAGCGGTCCTTCACGGCATCGACGAAGCGGAAGGTGAAATCGCGCGCGTTGCCGCTGGCGCCGTGGATCAGCACGAGATCGGGGCCGGCGCCTTCCGGCAGGCCGTCGATCACAACGTGGACCTGCCGTCCGGCAACATCGACGAACTGACCCTCGGGCGGATAGTTCGCTTCGGCCAGCACCTCCTTGCGGGCGGCGCGCCGGTCGATCCCGGCGCAGGCCGCAAGGCCCAGCGCCGCGATCAGGGCAATGCTAGCGGCGGCCAATCTGCGCACTGTCGAACGGCGTGGTCTGGTAGATCTCGTTGATCCAATTGCCGTACAGCAGATGCGCGTGGCTGCGCCAGCGATTGGTCGGCTTCTGGCTTGGGTCGTCATCGGGGAAATAGTTCAGGGGCAGGGTGATCTCGCCGCCCGCCGCGACGTCCCGGTCGTACTCTTCCTTCAGCGTGCCGCTGTCGTATTCGAGGTGGTTGAAGATATAGAGCCCGCGGTGCTTCTGATCCTGGATCAGACAGGGCCCGGTCTGGTCAGACCCCAAGAGCGTCACCAAGTCGGGGTGTTCGTCGATCTCGTCCTGCCGGATCTCGGTCCAGCGGCTGACCGGCACGAGGAACGCGTCGGAAAAGCCGCGCAGATAGGGCGAGGCGGGCGTGATGTTGCGGTGCAGGAAGCAGCCGAACGCCTTGGCGTCCAGCATGTGTTTGCGCACCTTCCAGAAATGCCACAACAGCGCCATTCCGCCCCAGCAGACGCCGAAGGTGGAGTGTACGTTGGTCTGGGTCCAGTCCATCACCTCGACCAGTTCGTCCCAATAGGTGACGTCCTCGAAGGGCAGGTGCTCGATCGGCGCGCCGGTGATGATCAGGCCGTCGAACTTCTCGTCCTTCACCTCTTGGAAAGGTCGATAGAAGGTCTCCATGTGCTCGGCCGCGGTGTTCCGGGTCTGGTGCTCGGTCATGCGGATCAGTTGCAGGTCGATCTGCAACGGGGTCGAGCCGATCAGCCGCGAGAACTGGATCTCGGTCTGGATCTTCTTGGGCATCAGGTTCAGCAGCCCGATGCGCAGCGGGCGGATATCCTGCTTGGCGGCCGCGATGTCGGACATGACCATGACGCCCTCACGGTTCAGAACCTCGAAGGCGGGCAGGTCTGACGGAAGGGTGATGGGCATTGCGGCTACCTGGATATGCGTATCAAAGGTGCGACAGATATAGGCGAATTCATCTGGCCTCAAGGGCGCGGGCAATCAGCGCGACAAAGCCGTCGGCATCGCGCACATTGGCCACGTCCTCGGCACTGACGGTCACGCCCCAGCCCTTCGCCATCGCCTCGTAGCGCGGCTGGCGGTGGGCCAGCGCACGGGCATAGGCCCAGCGCACGAAGGTGTCGGGATCGACCGCATCTTCCGCAAGTCCTGTCTCGCGGCCGTATTGCTCCCACGCGTCGTGCAGGAACTCGGGCTGGTAATACATCGGCTTCGGCGCGCGGTCGAAGCGGCGCACCAGTTCCTCGGTATGCGCCTCGGTGCCCTTGATCCAGATCATCAGCGTTTCCGACGCCAGCGTGTTCAGGATCTCGTCGTCGGGGTTCCACGGATCGACAACCTCGCAGATCGAGCCGCCGCTGTCGCAGACGAAATGCGGGTAGCCGTAGATGTCGATGGACCGGTCGATGAAACGCGGCGTGTCCAGCAGCGCGCCGATCTCGGCCACGCGGTGCTGTTCCTGCCGCACCATGTATTCGTCGAAGGGCAGGCCGCCTTTCGCCGGATCGCCGGGCTTGCCGAGATAGGCGGACAGCGGCGCGAGGTTGTTGAAGGTGATGTTGGACCCGATGTAGATCGAGTCGGTCATCAGCAGGTCGCGCAGAAACGGCACCTGCATCGCATGGCGCTTGGCGTTGTCGGCGATGTGCTCGCCCATGTAGCGGGTGCCGATGCGGTAATCGATCGAGTAGTGGAACCAGCTTCCGGCGTCGCGCAGAAGGTTGGACACGTGGGTCTTGCCAAGGCCCGACATCCCGAACAGCAGCACCCGCCGGTGGTCCGCCGCCTGCCAGTCCTGCGCGTTCTCGTAGATCATCGTCGCCCTTTCCGGTGCCTCAGCCCTCGGAATGCCGCGCGGAGGCGACGAACGCAAGCACCGGGATGGACTTGCCCTTGCGGCTGGTCTATCGCGTGCGCCAACTAGCGACGGGGCCGAGACATGACCAAGAACGGGATCACCTACAGCCAGGCAGGCGTGGACATCGACGCGGGCAACGCTCTCGTCGATCGCATCAAACCGGCCGCGAAATCCACCGACCGCGCTGGCGTGATGGCGGGGCTGGGCGGCTTTGGCGGGCTGTTCGACCTGAAGGCGGCCGGGTACGACGATCCGGTGCTGGTGGCGGCCACCGACGGGGTGGGCACCAAGCTGCGGATCGCCATCGACACCGGCAATGTCGACACCATCGGCATCGACCTCGTCGCCATGTGCGTGAACGACCTTGTCTGCCAGGGCGCCGAGCCGCTGTTCTTCCTCGACTACTTCGCGACCGGCAAGCTGGACGTCGACAGCGCCGCGCGCATCGTCGAGGGCATCGCCGCGGGCTGCCGCGCCAGCGGCTGCGCGCTGATCGGCGGCGAGACCGCCGAAATGCCGGGCATGTACGCCAAGGACGATTTCGACCTTGCCGGTTTCTCGGTGGGCGCGATGGAGCGTGGCACCGAACTGCCCGCCGGCGTGGGCGAGGGCGACGTGCTGCTGGGCCTCGGCTCGGACGGGGTTCATTCCAACGGCTACTCGCTGGTGCGCAAGATCGTCGAACTGGCGGGCCTTGGCTGGGACGCCGCCTCGCCGTTCTCGGACGGGACGCTTGGAGAGGCGCTGCTGGCGCCGACGCGCCTGTACGTGAAGCCCGCGCTCGCCGCGATCCGCGCGGGCGGCGTGCATGGCCTGGCCCACATCACCGGCGGCGGCCTGACCGAAAACCTGCCGCGCGTCCTGCCCGAGGGCATGGGCGCGACCATCGACCTGTCGTCGTGGCAGCTTCCCCCGGTGTTCCGCTGGCTGGCAGAGACGGGCGGCATGGAGCAGGCCGAACTGCTGAAGACCTTCAACGCCGGGATCGGCATGATCGTCGTCGTCGCCGCCGACCGGGCAGAGCCGCTGGCCGCGCTGCTGGCCGAAGCGGGCGAGACCGTCAGTGTGCTGGGCTCGGTCGAGCCGGGCGAGGGGGTCCGCTACACCGGCGCGCTTCTGTGAAACGTGTCGCCATTCTTGTCTCGGGCGGCGGGTCCAACATGGTCCGCCTTGTCGAAAGCATGACAGGCGACCACCCGGCGCGCGCCGTGCTGGTGGGCTCGAACGACCCGCAGGCCGGCGGTCTGGTGAAGGCCGCCGAGATGGGGATCGAGACCTTTGCCGTCGATCACCGCCCGTTCAAGGGCGACCGCCCGGCTTTCGAGGCGGCCCTGCGCGAGAAGATCGACGCCGCCCAGCCCGACATCCTGTGCCTTGCGGGCTTCATGCGCATCCTCACCGCCGGGTTCATTCAGGCCTACGAGGGCCGGATGCTGAACATCCACCCGTCGCTACTGCCGAAGTACAAGGGACTTCACACCCACGAACGCGCGCTGGAGGCGGGCGATCAGTGGCACGGCTGCACGGTGCACGAGGTGACGGCGGAACTGGACGACGGTCCGATCCTTGGCCAGGCGCGGGTGCCGGTCGAACCGGGCGACACGCCGGAAACGCTGGCGGCGCGCGTCTTGACCATGGAACACCGGCTGTATCCGGCGGTTCTGCGCCGGTTCGCGGCGGGCGACCGAAGCCGTCTGGACCTCTGATCCGTTTCGCAACCGCCCCGTGATGGGGCGCGAAGCCCTTCGTTGTCGCGCGCCCTTGCGCGAAACGGTCCAAGTTTCCGCAAAGGCTTTTCATTGCCGCAAGACAGGCGTATCACGCGGGAGGTTGGGCGGAAAACATGGTAAAACACTAGGGAAAACAGCCTGCGAGCATGAAAACACTGACCACGACCGAGGCGCTTCAGGAATTCTGTGAACGCGCGGCGCGCGCGCCCTACGTGACGGTAGACACGGAATTTCTGCGCGAACGCACCTATTACTCGAAACTCTGCCTGGTCCAGCTGGCCATTCCCGGCGATGACGAAGACGACGCCGTTCTCGTCGATCCGCTGGTCGAGGGGCTCTCGCTGGCGCCGCTTTACGAACTGATGAAAGACGCGGGCGTCGTAAAGGTGTTCCACGCCGCGCGGCAGGATCTCGAGATCTTCTACATCGACGGCGGGGTGATCCCCGAGCCGCTGTTCGACACACAGGTCGCCGCGATGGTCTGCGGCTTCGGCGAACAGGTCGGCTACGAGACGCTGGTCCGCAAGATTGCCAAGCAGCCGCTGGACAAGACCTCGCGCTTTACCGACTGGTCGCGCCGTCCGCTGACCGACGCGCAGAAGAAATACGCGCTGGCCGACGTCACGCACCTGCGTCTGATTTACGAGTACCTGAACACCCAGCTTCAGAAGTCCGGCCGCAAGGCATGGGTCGAGGAAGAGCTTCAGGTGCTGACCGATCCCGCGACCTACGTGGTCCATCCCGAGGATGCGTGGAAACGGATCAAGACCCGCACCCAATCCGGCAAGTTCCTTGCCGTGGTGCGCGAGCTGGCCCGGTTCCGCGAGGAATACGCCCAGTCCCGCAACATCCCGCGCAACCGCGTCTACAAGGACGATGCGCTGCTGGAACTGGCCTCGACCAAGCCGCAGTCGGCGCAGGATCTCAGCCGGTCACGGCTGTTGCTGCGCGAGGCGCGGAAGGGCGACATCGCCGACGGCATCCTTGCGGCGGTCAAAGCCGGCATGGAAGCCCCCCGCGACGATCATCCGGAACCCGACACCCGGCGCGACTCGCTTCAGGTGAACCCGGCGCTGGCGGACATGCTGCGCGTGTTGCTGAAGGCCAAGGCCGACGACGCCGGTGTGGCGCAGAAGCTGATCGCCACCGCCTCGGACCTCGACGCGCTGGCCGCCGGGCAGCGGGACGGGCTGTCGCTGAAGGGCTGGCGCCGCAAGGTGTTCGGCGAGGATGCGCTGCGCCTGTGCGACGGCAAGATCGGTCTTGCCGTGAAGGGCGAGAAGGTCGGCGTTATCGAACTGTAAAACCGGATCGCCGCCTGCGGATGCGGGCGGCGCCGGATTTCTGGCTCAGGTGCAAGTCTAGCGGCGGCGCACGACCAGCGCGTTGGTGGCGCCGTTCACCTGAATGGTGCGGACCTGTGACAGGTCCTGATCCGACAGGAACTGCCCCACGATGATCTCGCGCGACCGCTCGGTCGAGACACGCGTGGCGCTGACCGGCGGACTGACACGGAACTGGAACGCCAGCACCCCGTCGACCACGACGCCGCCGTTCCCCAGAACCAGCTCGCCGTCGTAATAGCCCTGCCGCGAGGCGATGCCCGTCGCACGCACGATGGCGCCGCCGGGGATCTTCTCAAGCCGCAACTCGGTGACCTCGTCGATCAGGGGGCGGGGGTCCCGATAGGGGTTGCTGGTGTCGGCTTCCACCGTTTCCGAGCCGCCGAACCAGTTCGCCGGGTTCAGCCGCGATTCAGACATCGAGCCGCATCCGGCAACCGAAAGTCCCAGAACCATGAAAATCACCAGTCTCGCCGGCATGTCGACCCCTGTATCTGCCCCATTCCCGGTTATCCCAATCAAGGCCCGTTGAAAAGCCTGCAGCACCTTTACCTTTGCACGATGGACCCTTACCTCGGCGCTAACGCTGGAAAGGACTTCACGCATGGCCACGCCGGAATTCGAGGACATCGCCGACACCTTCGACTTTCTCGACGACTGGGAAGACCGCTATCGCCACGTCATCGACATGGGCAAGGCGATGGACCCGCTGGAAGACGCCTTCCGCGTGCCCGCCACCAAGGTCGAGGGCTGCGCCAGTCAGGTCTGGATCGTGCCCGAGGTCGAGGGCGAGGGGCCGGACGCGGTGTTCCGCTTTCGCGGCGACAGCGACGCGATGATCGTGCGGGGGCTGATCGCGATCCTGAAGGCGCTTTATGCCGGGCTGACGCTGCGCGAGGTGATGAAGGTCGACGCCGCCGCCGAACTGGGCCGGTTGGGGCTGAACGACCACCTGTCGGCGCAGCGGTCCAACGGCCTGCGGGCGATGATCGAGCGCATCCGCCTGATCGCGGCGCAGCAGGGCGCGTAAAAGCGGGGCTTAGTAGCCCCGCCAGATCCAGCCGCCGCCAAACACCCGGCTGCCCTCGTTCGCGTAGAAGACGCAGGCCTGTCCGGGCGACACGCCTTCCTCGGGCGCGATCAGTTCCACTTCCGCCGTCGTATCCGACAGCGGGCGGATCACCGCCTCGCGCGGGGGGCGGGTGGAGCGCAGTTTCACCGACAGGCGCCATTCCGGACGGCTGGTGAAGGGTTCGTCGCCCAGCCAGTTGATCTCGCGTACCGGGACGGTGCGGGTGGCAAGCATCTCTTTCGGACCGACGACGACGCGGTGAGCGTCGACATCGAGCTTTACCACGTACAGCGGTTCTTCCAGCCCGCCGATCCCCAGCCCCCGGCGCTGGCCGATGGTGTAGTGGATCACGCCCCGGTGCTCTCCCAGAACGCGGCCATCGGCGTGGACGATCTCGCCCGGTTCGGCAGCACCCGGCCGCAGCTTCTCGATCACGCTGGCATAGTTGCCGTCTGGCACGAAGCAGATGTCCTGACTGTCGGGCTTGTCCGCCACCGCCAGCCCGTGCTTCGACGCAAGCGCCCGCGTTTCCGCCTTGGACACGAGGTGGCCCAGCGGGAAGCGCAGGAACGATAGCTGTTCCGGCGTGGTCGAGAACAGGAAATAGCTTTGATCCCGCGCCGGATCGGCGGCCATATGCAGTTCCGGCCCGTTGGCGCCCATCTTGCGCTGGATGTAGTGGCCGGTCGCCATGCAGTCGGCGTCAAGATCCTTCGCCGTTTCCAGCAGGTCCTTGAACTTCACCCGCTCGTTGCAGCGGATGCAGGGCACCGGGGTGGCGCCCGCCAGATAGCTGTCGGCGAACTCGTCGATCACCGCGTCCTTGAAGATGTTCTCGTAGTCGAGGACGTAATGGGGAAACCCCATCTCTTCTGCCACGCGGCGGGCGTCGTGGATGTCGATACCCGCGCAGCACGCGCCCTTCTTCGCCAGCGCCGCGCCGTGGTCGTACAGCTGCAGCGTCACGCCCACCACGTCATAGCCTTCGCGCGCGAGTTCTGCGGCGACGACGGACGAATCCACGCCGCCCGACATCGCCACGACGACGCGGGTGTCTTCCGGTGCCTTCGCAAGGCCCAGCGAGTTCAGGTTGCCATCAAGTGCCATCGGGAATCCCTTTCGGTCCGCCGGAATATAGGAAAATGCGACTGACTAACAAGACCCGGCTTCACGCGGCATTAAGGCGGGTGGGTCAATCTCGGCATGTCAAATCTGAGGGGAACTGACATGTACCTGCGCAAAGTCGACGGTCCGCGTACCGTCACCTTGCCCGATGGCACCTCGATGAGCCGCGCCGACCTGCCGGACGCGAATACCCGGCGCTGGGTCGCAAGCCGCAAGGCCGCGGTGGTCAGGGGGGTGTCGTTCGGGCTGATTACGCGGGAAGAGGCGCTGAAGATGTACGGGCTCAGCGCGGACGAATTCGAATCCTGGGCCGCGATGGTGGACAAGCATGGCGAGGCCGCGCTGAAGGCGACCGCCTTGCAAAGATATCGCTGAACCGCGCGGCCGGAGAAAGAAAAATCACCCAAAAATACACGCCAAAGTGGAAAGGCGTTTCCAAGATAGAGGTTAGGAACTTAATTGCTTAAGCGAATGAAGTTCAATTGCACCGCGTTAACCTCAAACCTTAAGAGAATTTGCGTAAATCATCCACCGAATGGCAATATTAAAGGACCAAAGTAACCTGTGGTTAACCTTTCCTGACCTATGACGGTTTCAGTGCAACTGGTTGAGAGTGGAGTGCCGAACATGCGTGTCCTTCTTGTGGAAGACGACCCAGCCACCTCGCGGAGCATCGAACTGATGTTGTCCCATGCCAACCTCAATGTCTACGCGACGGATCTGGGGGAGGAAGGGATCGATCTTGCGAAACTTTATGATTACGATCTCATACTTCTTGATTTGAACCTGCCAGACATGAACGGCCACGACGTGCTGCGGCAATTGCGGATCGCCCGCGTTGACACGCCGATCCTGATCCTTACCGGCGCGGACGACACCGAAAACAAGCTGAAGGGTTTCGGCTTTGGCGCCGACGACTACCTGACCAAACCCTTCCACCGGGAAGAACTCGTGGCGCGCATCCACGCGATCATCCGCCGGTCCAAGGGGCATTCGCAATCGGTGATCCGCACCGGCTCGATCGAGGTGAACCTTGACGCCAAGACGGTCGAGGTTGCGGGCAAGGCGGTCCACCTGACGGGCAAGGAATACCAGATGCTGGAACTGCTTTCGCTGCGCAAGGGCACCACGCTGACGAAAGAGATGTTCCTGAACCACCTTTACGGCGGCATGGATGAACCGGAACTGAAGATCATCGACGTGTTCATCTGCAAACTGCGCAAGAAGCTGTCGCAGGCCACCGGCGGCGACAATTTTATCGAGACGGTCTGGGGCCGGGGCTATGTATTGCGTGACCCGGAACCTGCGGAAATGAACGACCAGATCGCCATCGGCGCGTGACGCCGGGCGAGATCGGGCAGACGATCCAACTCACGGAATAGACTTCTCCCGGGTGCGCTCCTATCAAGTCGGAAAGCACTCGGGAGGGCCCTTAAGGTGGCGACTGAAAAAGCGGTAGCAGAGCTAAGCCAAACGGAAGCCGCGGAAGAGCTTGCTGTGCTGGCCGACAAGCTGGCGCGCGCCAACGCCGCCTACCATACCGAAGACGCGCCAGAGATATCGGACGCGGACTACGATTCGCTGAAACGGCGCAATGCCGCCATCGAAGAGCGGTTCCCCGACCTGAAACGCGCGGACAGCCCGACCGAACAGGTCGGCGCCCCGGTCAGCGAGAGTTTCGCCAAGGTCGAGCACTCGGTCCGGATGATGTCGCTGTCCAACGCCTTCGCGGACGAGGATGTGCGCGACTTCAACGACACCGTCCGCCGCTATCTTGGCCTGCGCGACAGCGACGGCGGGCTGGCCTATACCGCCGAGCCGAAGATCGACGGGCTGTCCCTGAGCATCCGCTACGAGAACGGCCGGATGGTCAGCGCCGCGACCCGGGGCGACGGCGCGGTGGGCGAGAATGTGACCGCGAACGCCAAGACCATCGCGGACATTCCCGAAACGCTGAAAGGCGCGCCCGAGGTGCTGGAGGTGCGCGGCGAGGTCTATATGAGCCACGCCGACTTCGAGGCGCTGAACGCCCGCCACGCGGAAACCGGCGGCAAGACCTTCGCCAACCCGCGCAACGCCGCCGCCGGCAGCCTGCGCCAGATCGACCCGAAGATCACCGCCGCCCGGCCGCTTCGGTTCTTCGCCTATGCCTGGGGCGAGTTGAGCGAACCGCTGGCCGACACCCAGATGGGCGCGATTGAACGCTTCGCGAAACTGGGCTTTCAGACCAACCCGCTGACCCGCGTCTGCGACGGCATCGACGAGATGCTGGCGCATTACGCCGACATCGAGGAACAGCGTGCGACGCTGGGCTATGACATCGACGGCGTGGTCTACAAGGTCAACGATCTCGAGCTTCAGCGCCGCCTTGGCTTCCGCTCGACCACGCCCCGCTGGGCCATCGCGCACAAGTTTCCCGCCGAACTGGCGTGGACCCGGCTGGAGAAGATCGAAATCCAGGTGGGCCGCACCGGCGCGCTGTCGCCCGTTGCCCGCCTGACGCCCGTGACCGTGGGCGGCGTCGTGGTCTCGAACGCCACCCTTCACAACGAGGATTACATCGCCGGCCGCGACGCCAAGGGCGAACCGATCCGCGACGGCAAGGACATCCGCGAGGGCGACTGGGTGCAGGTCTACCGCGCGGGCGACGTCATCCCCAAGGTGGCCGATGTCGATCTGTCGAAACGCCCCGACAATGCCGAGCTCTACGAATTCCCGCATGTCTGCCCGGAATGCGGCTCGGAAGCGGTGCGCGAAGAGGGCGACGCGGTGCGCCGCTGCACCGGCGGTCTGATCTGTCCGGCGCAGGCGGTCGAGAAACTCAAGCATTTCGTCAGCCGCCCCGCCTTCGACATCGACGGGTTGGGCGCGAAGCAGATCGAGATGTTCTATGCCGACGAGGGCCTGCCGATCCGCGAGCCCGCCGATATCTTCACGCTGGAACGGCGCGACGCGAAGAACCTTGCCCGGCTGAAGAACCGCGACGGCTATGGCGAGACCAGCGCAAAGAAGCTGTTCAACGCGATTGACGAGAAACGGAAAATCCCGCTGAACCGGGTCATCTTCGCGCTTGGCATCCGCCACGTCGGAGAAGTCGCCGCCGCCGATCTTGCGCGCCACTACAACAGTTGGGACACTTTCACCAAGGCCATCGACGCCGCCGGTCCCGCCGCGCAGCGCCACCTGAAGGCCGAAGACGCGGTAACGCGCGAACGCCAGCACGCCGCGGATGAGGGGCGACGCGCCCAGATCAGCGCCACTCGTGACAAGGTCTGGGCGGAAGATCCGGCGGTTCCGGCCGACGCCAAGGCCGCGTGGGACGATCTTGTCGGCATCGACGGCATCGGCGCGACCGTGGCCGTGTCGCTTGTGACGACGTTCCATCAAGAGGCCGAGCGCGCCTCGATCGACCGGCTGGCGGCGGAACTGGATGTGCAGGACGTGGCGGCGCCCGCGACCTCGGACAGCCCGGTGGCCGGCAAGACGGTGGTGTTCACCGGCACGTTGGAGAAAATGACCCGGGCCGAGGCGAAAGCGCGGGCCGAGGCGCTTGGCGCCAAGGTCTCGGGCAGCGTCTCGGCCAAGACAGACCTGCTGGTGGCGGGGCCGGGCGCCGGGTCGAAGGCCACGAAAGCCGCCGATTTGGGGGTCGAAACCATCGACGAGGATGGCTGGCTGGCCCTGATCGGGGACGCATGAGCAGCCGGCCCGAACGCCTGTTTCCGCTGTTTGCGGACATCGAGACGCTGGAGGGCGTCGGGCCGAAGGTTGCGAAGGCGCTGGAGAAGATCGGCATTACCCGGCCGCGCGACGTGGTGTTCACGCTGCCCTATTCCGGCATCGACCGCCAGCGCCGCGCCACCGTGCAGGGCCTGGACCTGCCCGCCACCGTCACGGTCGAGGTCGAGGTGGGCCGTCACATGCCGGGCCGCACCCGCTCGGCCCCGACGCGGGTCGAGGTGACGGACGCGCAGACGACGTTCCAACTGGTGTTCTTCCACGCGCGCGGCGACTGGCTGATGAAACAGCTGCCGCCGGGCGAGCGGCGGCTGGTGTCCGGCAAGGTCGAGATGTTCGACGGAATGGCCCAGATGGTCCACCCCGACCACGTGCTGCCGCCCGACGAGGGCGAGGAGATCCCGCCGTTCGAGCCGGTCTATCCGCTGACTGCCGGCGTGACCCAGCGCACGATGATGAAGGCCGCGCAAAGCGCGCTGACACGTGTGGCGGAACTGGACGAGTGGATCGACCCCGGTCTGCGCGCGCAAGAGGGCTGGCCCGCGTGGCACAAGGCCGTCGATACCGCGCATAATCCGCTGGGGCTTTCCGAGATCGCGGCGACTTCCCCGGCACGGCAGCGGCTGGCCTATGACGAGCTGCTGGCGCACCAGCTGACCCTCGCACTTGCGCGGTCGGCGTTAAAGAAGGGCAAGGGCATCCCGACCGTGGGTGACGGCGCGCTGCGGCAGAGGGTGCTTGCGTCGCTGCCCTATGCGCCCACCGGCGCGCAGACCCGCGCGATTGCCGAGATCGCCGAGGACATGGCGCGGCCGCTGCGTATGAACCGGCTGCTGCAAGGCGACGTGGGCGCGGGCAAGACGCTGGTCGCGTTGCAGGCGCTGCTGGTCGCGGTCGAAGCGGGCGGGCAGGGCGTGATGATGGCGCCGACCGAGATCCTTGCACGGCAGCATCTTGAGGGGCTGCAACCGCTGGCAGAGGCTGCGGGCGTGGTGCTGGAGATCCTGACCGGTCGCGACAAAGGGTCCGAGCGTAAGGCCAAGCTGGCGGCGCTGGAACGCGGCGACATCCAGATCCTCGTCGGCACCCACGCCGTGTTCCAGCGTGATGTCGTGTTCAAGGACCTGCGGCTGGCCATCGTGGACGAACAGCACCGGTTCGGCGTTGCGCAGCGGATGGAACTGGGCGCCAAGGGTCGTGCGGTGGACGTTCTGGTGATGACCGCCACGCCGATCCCGCGCTCGCTCAGCCTTGCGCAATACGGCGACATGGATGTGTCGGTGCTGGACGAAAAGCCGCCGGGGCGGAAGCCGATCACCACGGTTCTGGTGTCGACCGGGCGGATGGACGAGGTCGTCGGACGCCTGCGTCACGCGATGGAAGAGGGGCGGCAGGCCTATTGGGTCTGCCCGCTGGTCGAGGAATCCGAGACCGTCGACATGACCGCCGCCGAGGACCGGTTCAAGGTTCTGCGCGCGGCGCTTGGCGAGGGGAACGTCGGGCTGGTCCATGGCCAGATGCCGCCCCGCGACAAGGACGCCGCGATGGCGCGGTTCGTGGCGGGCGAGACCAAGGTGCTGGTCTCGACCACGGTGATCGAGGTGGGCGTGAACGTGCCCAACGCCTCGATCATGGTGATCGAGCGGGCCGAGAGCTTCGGACTGGCCCAGTTGCACCAGTTGCGCGGCCGGGTCGGGCGGGGTGAGGCGGCGTCGACCTGCCTTCTGATGTACCAGCCGCCCCTGACCGAGACCGGGCGCAGGCGGCTGGAAACGCTGCGCGAGACCGAAGACGGCTTCCGCATCGCCGAGGAAGATCTGGCGATGCGCGGCGCGGGCGACCTGATCGGCACCGCGCAGTCCGGGCTGCCGAAATTCCGCATCGCCGATCTGGAACGCCAGTCGGCGCTGATGGCGCTTGCGCAGTCGGATGCGCGCAAACTGCTGCATGACGATCCCACGCTGGAAACCCCGCGCGGGCAGGCGGCGCGTGTACTGCTTTGGCTGATGGAGCAGGAAAAAGCGATCCGTTTGATTTCAGTCGGTTAGCCCTTCGCTGCCAATTTGTTCGCGAATGTTCTCATAAAGTTCTTTACAAAAAGAACGCGGCATGAGAACAAAGGAGCAACAACAGGGAACATCGACATGATCAATGAAATGAAAAACGTAGTGACCCGTTCTTCTTCGACCCTTCTTCAGGATGCCGCCGGCGCCGCCGCTTTGGTCCTGATGCTGGTGGTCGGTCTCAATCTGCCCGGTATTCTTTAGGTTCTATTCACCAAGTTCTGCCTGCGTTCTGTCATCCTGCCGGTCCCCGCGCACTGTCCCAAACTCTCGCGCGTCGGCCAGTTCGCCTGATCCTGGCCTCAACGGGGTAAGCCTCACATCCCCCGCAACCGGCGCCCGATCGAACAGACGCTTTTTGCCGCCGCCTCCTTGTCCCGGGAGTGCGGCGGTTTTTTTGTGTGTGCGGGGCATGCCCATGATCCGCCGGCGTAAGAAAAGGCGCGGCACCCGGACCGGTACCGCGCCTTCCGTCGTTCGCGGGCCTGCCTTGCCGGCAGTTGCCGCGCCCGCCTCAATCTCTGTCGTCGTCGCTTTGCACCAGCCGCAGGTTCGGCCGCTGCGATCCGCCACGGAAGGTCGCGCCCGGTTCGGAAAAGCCGGGCTGCACAGGCTGGGTCTCGCGCGCGTCTTCCGGTTCCGGCTGTGCCGTGGCCACGATCCGGCGCATCTGGACCTGATCGACCGAGAACCGGCGCGGCGCGCGCCCGATTTCGCCGTGGCTTTCAAGGCAGGCAAGGATACGCGGGGTGCCCCGGCCTTCGGTGTTGGTCAGCGGCGCAAGGAACAGGCGCGCGGGCAGGGCAGGGCGACCGATGCCACGCTGGCCGGACAGCGCGATGTCGGCGACCTGCGGCGCGGTGACGACCGCCTCGACGGCCTTCTGGATACGCTCGCGCGCGTCGGGCAGGAAGAAAGCGGTCAGCGGCATGCCCCGGACCTCCATTCCCAAGAGGTCGCGCAGGTGCATCCCCGAAATCCGCACCCGCGCGATGCCGGGGGCCACGTGTTCCATCAGGAAGGCGTATTCCAGAGACGTGCCCAACCCGCGCGGATCGACCTCGGCCCGGTCGGGCATGAGACGGCCCTGCCGCAGCCCTTCCCAATAGGCGTCGACCTGCGCGATGGCCGGATATTTCAACGGTACAGCCTTTCCGAAAAGCGAAACGACATTCTCAAACCCCCGGTGCCGAAGCTCCATCACACTACCCCCGGGACCACGCGCGCATTGTCGCCCGCGACCCCTTTTGTTAACTGCTATTTCAGATTCCTTACTCTTTCCTTAATCTCTCACAGATTGAGGCGAAATGGAGGCAAGAACTTTCCAAATGGTTAATGGCCATGACTAAGTCGATGACCGGTTTCGCCGCAGCAAAGGGCGCGGGCGAAGGGTTTACCTGGACGTGGGACATGCGGTCCGTGAACGCGCGCGGCCTTGATGTTCGGATGCGGATGCCGGACTGGGTCGAGGGGCTGGAGCCTGCGGTGCGCGCGGCTGTCTCCGCCGTGGCGGCGCGCGGCAACATCACCGTGAACCTGAAGCTGTCGCGGGAAGAGGGCGCCTCGGACGAACGCATCGACCGCGCCACGCTGGACCGTGTTCTGGCACAGCTGGCCGAGGTCGGTTCCGCCGCAGCCGTTGCCGGGGTCCACCTGGGCAAGCCGACGACCGCCGAAGTGCTGGCGATGCGTGGGGTGCTGGTCAGCGAGGGGTCGGAAACCGAGATCGGAAAGCTTGCCAAGGCGATCACCGCCGACCTGCCGGACCTGACCAAGGCGTTCGACGAGATGCGCCGGACCGAAGGCGCGGCGCTGCAATCGGTGATCGAAGGGCAGCTTGATCTTATCGAGTCCCTGACCGTCGAAGCCGCGACGCTGGCCGAGGCCCGCAAGGAACAGATGGCCGAGAAGCTGCGCGAGAACCTCGCGCGGGTGATGGACAACACCGAGGGCGCGGACCCCGCGAGGGTGGCGCAGGAACTGGCGGTGATCGCGGTGAAGACCGACGTGACCGAAGAGATCGACCGCCTGACCGCCCACGTTGCCGCCGCCCGCGATCTGCTTGCCTCGGAGGCACCGGTGGGCCGCAAGCTCGACTTCCTCAGCCAGGAGTTCAACCGCGAGGCCAACACCCTGTGTTCCAAGTCCCAGTCGACCGAGCTGACCCGCGTCGGCCTTGACCTCAAGGCCACCATCGATCAGATGCGCGAGCAGGTACAGAACGTGGAGTAGGCCATGACCGCGCGGCGCGGGCTTCTCATCATCCTGTCCTCGCCCTCGGGCGCGGGCAAATCGACCCTCGCCGGACGTTTGCGGGACTGGGATCCGACGATCCGTTTCTCCGTCTCGGCCACCACCCGCGCGCCGCGTCCCGGCGAGCAGGACGGGCGGGAATACCATTTCATCGACGAGACGCGCTTCAAGCGCATGGTGTCGGACGGCGACATGCTGGAACACGCACATGTCTTCGGCAATTTCTACGGCTCGCCCAAGGGTCCGGTGGAACAGGCGATCACCGAAGGCTGCGATGTGCTGTTCGACATCGACTGGCAGGGCGCGCAGCAGATCCGGAACTCGTCGTTGCATGACAGCGTGTTGTCGATCTTCCTGCTGCCGCCGTCGATCAAGGAACTGCACCGCCGCCTGATCAGCCGCGCGCAGGATGACCCCGAGACGGTCGAGCGCCGGATGAAGCGCAGCTGGGACGAGATAAGCCACTGGGACAGCTACGATTATGTGCTGGTGAATGACGATCTCGACGCCACCGAGCGCCAGTTGCAGACGATCATCAACGCCGAGCGCATGCGCCGCCCGCGCCAGCCCGGGCTGACCGACGTGGTGCGCAGGCTGCAGATGGAATTCGAGGAGACCGCGCTGTGACGTTATACGCGTTGGGTGGGTTCGAGCCCGAGTTGCCCGAGGACGGTGATGTCTGGGTCGCGCCCGATGCGAACGTGATCGGCAAGGTCGTCCTGCGGTCCGGCGCGTCGGTCTGGTTCGGCTGTACCCTGCGCGGCGACAACGAGCCCATCGTGATCGGCGAGGGGTCGAACGTGCAGGAAAACACCGTGATGCACACCGACCCCGGCTGCCCGCTGACGGTCGGCGCCAACTGCACCATCGGCCACAAGGCGATGCTGCACGGCTGCACCATCGGCGACGGCACCCTGATCGGCATGGGCGCGACGGTTCTGAACCGCGCGGTGATCGGCGAGGGCTGCCTGATCGGCGCCGGGGCCCTGATCACCGAGGGCAAGGAGATCCCGCCGGGCTCGCTGGTGATGGGCGCGCCGGGTAAGGTCGTCCGCACGTTGGATGACGCCGCACGCGAGGGCCTGCTTGCATCCGCCGAGCGCTACCGCGACAACATGCGCAAGTTCAAAAGGGAACTTCGGGCTCTGTAACCGAAGTTTCGCAAACACCTGCCAGAAGCACTCCGATGACCGATACCCCCAAATCCATCGTGCGCCGCACCCCGTGGCCCGAAAGCTCCAGCCGCGCGGTGGTGACGCCGCTGCAACCCTCTGTGGTCTATGCCTCGCCCAGCCCGTCTGCGCTGGACGACCAGTACGAGGGGCGCGCCAAGGGCTTCACCTATGCGCGCGAAGGCCACCCCAACGCCGAGGTGCTGGCGCAGAAGATCGACAGCCTCGAAGCGGCAGAGGGCGGACTGATCGTCGGGTCCGGCATGGCGGCGGTCACGGCGCTGTTCTACGGGCTGCTGAAACAGGGCGACCACGTGGTCGGCGGCAACCAGTTGTATGGCCGGTCGATGCGGATGATGCGCGAGGAACTGCCGCGCATGGGCATCACCAGCACGCTGGCCGACCCGACCGACGTGGGCGCGATCGAGGCGGCGCTGACGCCCGAGACCAAGCTGATCCTGCTAGAGGTCGTGTCCAACCCGACGCTGCGGGTGTCGGACGTGGACGGCATCGCGAAGCTGGCGAAGGATCGCGGTATCGTGCTGGCCATCGACAACACCTTCACCACGCCCCGCGGGCTGGTGGCCTATGACCACGGCGCCGACATCGTGATCCACTCGGTGACCAAGCTGCTGGCGGGCCATTCGGACGCCACGCTTGGCTATATCGCGGCCAAGGATCCGGTGCAGCGCAAGCGGATCTACGACACCGCCGTCACGCTGGGTCTGACGCCCAGCCCGTTCGACTGCTGGCTGGCCGAGCGGGGGCTTTACAGTTTCGAGCTGCGCTATGACCGGGCCGAGGCGAACGCGCGGGCGCTGGCCGACGCGCTGGCCGGGATGCCGGGTGTCAAGCGCGTGCTGTACCCGACGCGGCCCGACCATCCCGACCACAACCGCGCGGTTGCGCTGTTGGGCGAGCGGGGCGGCAACATGGTCAGCTTCGAGATCGCCGGCGACCGCGCCGCGACCGACGCGCTGGTGCAGGCCGCTCCGAACATCGCCTTCGCGCCGACGCTGGGCGACATCGGCACCACGCTCAGCCACCCGGCGAGTTCTTCGCACCGGGCGCTGACGGCCGAGGAACGCGCGTCGCTTGGCATGTCCGAAGGCTTCTTCCGCGTGTCGGTTGGAGTCGAGGATGTCACCATGCTGATCGCCGAGTTCCGCGCCGCCATCGAGGCCGCGATGGGCGCGTCGTCGAAATGATCGAACTGCCGGTCTCACCCATCCTCGCCGCCGTGCCGATGCCGCTTGTGCTGATCGGCCGGGACGAGCGGGTGATATCGGCCAACCCGTCCGCCGCGCAGCTGTTCGGCACCGCCGCCGAAGGCTGGCACTATATCACCATCCTGCGCCAGCCGGTGCTGCTGGATTGCGTCGAGGCCGCGCTGAAGACCGGCGAGCGGCGCGAGGCGCGGTATCTGACCCGCGACGGCGAACGGGACGTGACCTACAACGTCGTCGCCGCGCCCGCGGGGCAGGGGGTTCTGCTGTCGCTGGAGGACATCAGCCACGTGCAGGCGGCGGGCGAGATGCGGCGCGACTTCGTGGCCAACGTCAGCCACGAACTGCGCACGCCGCTGACCGCGCTGATCGGCTTTATTGAGACTTTGCAGGGCCCGGCGAAGAAGGACTTCGAGGCGCAGGCGCGGTTTCTGGGCATCATGGAACGCGAGGCCGGGCGGATGAGCCGTCTGATCGAGGACCTGCTGTCGCTGTCCCGCGTCGAAAGCCAGGAACGGGTGCGCCCGACGCAGAAGGTCGACGTGGCCAGCCTTGTGACCTCGGCGTCGATGACGCTTGGGCCGCAGGCGGCCGATGCGGACGTGACGCTGAAGGTCGTGGGCGCAGAGGAACCTGTGGAGGTTCTGGGCGACAGCGACCAGTTGCTGCAGGTTTTCACCAACCTGATGGAAAACGGGATCAAGTACGGCGACGGCCTCGTCACCGTAGAGATCGTGCCGCAGGAACGCGACCCGATGCTGCGCGGCCCGGCGGTTCGGATCGAGGTCAGCGACGATGGCGAAGGGATCGACGCCTTGCACATCCCGCGCCTGACAGAGCGGTTCTACCGCATCGACAGCCACCGCTCGCGCGAGATGGGGGGCACGGGTCTGGGCCTCGCCATCGTGAAGCACATCGTGAACCGCCACCGCGGCCGATTCCGAATCGAAAGCCAGAAAGGGCAGGGCAGCCGCTTTATCGTGGTGCTGCCCGCCTGAGAGGGCGAGAGGCTCCCCCAACGCGCGACTCGTTCGGACGATTCTGTCGCAATCCGCCTTTCGCCCGGTGTCAGCCTTCCGGATTTCCGCCACGGAAGCCGGAAATCGGCAAAAAGTGCCCGATCGCCATGAAGTAAACAAAACAAGGGCTTGCGAACGCCATTCGGCCCGTGACGCGGCGTCCCGAGGGGCAGAGGCCCCGACTGTCATAAAACCGTTACGCAGGTGTCACAAAAGCTTCGGGCCGCGGTTGCTAGGGACCGCCGCACGAGGGGGGCAAAAGCCACCGAAGGGACCCCCCGGAAAAACTCAATCAGGAGCTTTAAATGTCCTTTGCGAAACTGACCGCCTCCACCCTGGCGATCGCTGCCGTTTCCGCGACCGCGGCTGCCGCGCGCGACAACGTTCAGGTTGCCGGCTCGTCGACCGTTCTGCCCTACGCCTCGATCGTTGCCGAAGCGTTCGGCGAGAACTTCGACTTCCCGACGCCGGTCGTGGAATCGGGCGGTTCGTCGGCCGGTCTGAAGCGCTTCTGCGAAGGCGTTGGTGAGAACACCATCGACATCGCGAACGCCTCGCGCGCCATCCGCGAAAAAGAAATCGAAGCTTGCGCCGCCAACGGCGTGACCGACATCATCGAAGTCCGCATCGGCTATGACGGCATCGTCTTCGCCAGCCAGATCAACGGCCCGGAATTCACCGCTTTCGAACCGGCTGACTGGTTCAACGCGCTGGCCGCCGAACTGCCCGTCGACGGCGAGATCGTCGCCAACCCGAACATGACCTGGGCCGACGCCAACGCCGACCTGCCGGCCGTTGAAATCGCCGCCTTCATCCCGGGCACCAAGCACGGCACCCGTGAAGTGTTCGAAGAGAAGGTCCTGCTGCAGGGCTGTGAAGACACCGGCGCCATGGAAGCCTTCATCGCTTCCGGCATGTCGGAAGACGACGCCGAAGGCGCCTGCATGGCGGTCCGCACCGACGGCAAGTCGGTCGACATCGACGGTGACTACACCGAGACCCTCGCTCGTATCGACACCAACCCGAACGGCCTGGGCGTGTTCGGCCTGGCGTTCTACGAGAACAACACCGACAAGCTGAAGGTCGCCACCATGGGCGGTGTCGAGCCGTCGACCGAGACCATCGCTTCGGGCGAGTACCCGGTTTCGCGTCCGCTGTTCTTCTACATCAAGAAGGCCCACATCGGCGTGATCCCCGGTCTGAAAGAGTACGCCGAGTTCTTCGTGTCCAACGACATCGCCGGTCCGTCGGGCCCGCTGGCCAACTACGGCCTCGTGTCGGACCCGGAACTGGCCGACACCCAGGCCACCGTGGCCGAAGAAAAGACCATGGGCGGCGCCATGTAATCAAGGCCTCGGCCTTGTCAGGAGGCGGCCCGCGTGGCCGCCTCTGCATTGTCTACCTGAATTCAACGACGGAAAGCCTTGGGGGTTGCGTTAATGCCCGTCCTCTGGATCGTTCTGATCATCCTGGCCCTTGCTGTGGTCGGCTATATCATGGGCCGACAGCGCGCACTGGCCAGCGCGGGCGGCGATAGCCGCAAGCTTCATTCCCTGCCAAGCTACTACGGGTCGAGCGTCGCCATCTTCACGGTGGTGTTTTCGCTTCTCGTGCTGGTCTGCTGGCTCATCATTCAGCCCATCGTCATCAACAACTCGGTCGCATCGACCATCCCCGACACCGCGATCCCGGAAGCCAGCTCTCTTGGGCTGGTGATGTCGGATGTGCGCCGGGTGGCCAACGGCCTTGACCTTGCCGTCGCCGGCGGAGCCATTCCGGCCAACGAGGTAAGCGAGATCAGCACCGAGGACACCGACCTGCGCGGCCTGCTCGCTTCGGTCGGCGTAGCACTTGGCTCGGATGTCAGCGAGCCGGTGCTGGACGCGGCCCAGAGCTACCGGAACCTAAGCAAGACCGGCAACATCCTGATGACGGTCGTCGTGCTTGCCATCGCGGTCGGCGGGTTCATCTTTGCCTTCCTGCGGTCGCACAAGGATTTCCGCGCCCGCAACGTCGTCGAGACCTCGATCCGCTACCTGCTGATCCTCGCGGCCTCTATCGCGATCCTGACGACGATCGGCATCGTGCTGTCGCTGATCTTCAACACGATCGACTTCTTCACCCTGTACCCGGCGTCGGATTTCTTCTTCGGCACCACGTGGTCGCCCAGCTTCGGCGGTGGCTCTCAGCTTGGGATCATCCCGCTGCTGTGGGGCACGATGTACATCTCGATCATCGCGCTGGCGGTGGCCGTGCCGATCGGTCTTTTCGCTGCCGTCTACCTGTCGGAATACGCGTCGCCGAAGATGCGGTCGTTCGCCAAGCCGCTGATCGAGGTGCTGGCCGGTATCCCGACCATTGTCTACGGTCTCTTCGCGCTTCTGACGGTCGGTCCGCTGCTGTTGCAGGTCTTCGGGCCGAACGGCACCGGATGGATGGGCGCGGCCTCGTCGGTGATGACCGCGGGGCTGGTGATGGGCATCATGCTGATCCCCTTCGTGTCCTCGCTGTCGGATGACATCATCAACGCGGTGCCGCAGGCGATGCGGGACGGGGCGCTTGGCCTTGGCGCGACCAAGTCCGAGACCGTCAAGCAGGTCGTGCTGCCCGCAGCGCTTCCGGGCATCGTGGGCGCCATCCTGCTGGCCGCATCGCGTGCCATCGGCGAGACGATGATCGTGGTGCTCGGGGCAGGGGCCGCCGCACGGCTTTCGCTGAACCCGTTCGAGGCGATGACCACCGTCACCGCCAAGATCGTGTCGCAGCTGACCGGCGACGCTGACTTTTCGTCTCCCGAGGCGCTTGTCGCCTTCTCGCTGGGCATGACGCTGTTCGTCATCACCCTCGCCCTGAACGTTCTCGCCCTCTACATCGTGCGCAAATACCGGGAGCAGTACGAATGACCGACGCGACCTCGCAGAACTCCGTCGCCGGGAACGAGCGCCGCACCAGCTCTTTGTACACGCTGGACGCCCGCACCCGCCGCCGCAACGCCGCCGAGACCCGGTTCAAGATCTACGGCATGACCGCCGTCGGCATCGGGCTGGTGTTCCTTGTGATCCTGCTGGTGACCATCGTCCGCAACGGCATCCCGGCCTTCACGCAGACGTCTTTCGATATGCCCGTGGTCCTGGAAGCGGAAGCGCTGGACCCGAACGGCAACCGCGACCCCGCCGATATTTCGAAAGTGTCGACCTTCGGGTACAACCCGCTGATCGAACAGGCGCTGGAGCGTCTGGTGGCCGAGCACGGGATCGAGACCGAGATGTCCGGCGCCGACCTGCGCAAGATGGTGTCCTCGGGCGCCGCCGCGCAGATCCGCAACACGGTGCTCGCCAACCCCGACCTGATTGGCGAGACAGTGACCTTCCGCGTGCTGGCATCCAGCCGGGTGGACGGCTACATGAAGGGTCGCGTCACCCGCGATGACCTTGCCCGCGACAAGAACCTTGACGCCGAGCACCTCAATATCGTCGACGTGCTGTCGGAAGAGGGCGGGCTGGAGCGTGCGTTCAACTGGGCCTTCATCACCGGCTCGGACGCCTCGGAAAGCCGCCCGGAACAGGCCGGTATCGGCGTTTCGATGCTGGGCTCGCTGTTCATGATGCTGGTGGTGCTTTTGCTGGCGCTGCCGATCGGTGTCGCCGCGTCGATCTATCTGGAAGAGTTCGCGCCCAAGAACCGCTGGACCGACCTGATCGAGGTGAACATCTCGAACCTGGCCGCCGTGCCGTCCATCGTGTTCGGTATCCTTGGCCTTGCCGTGTTCATCCAGCTTGTCGGCCTGCCGCAGTCGGCGCCGCTGGTCGGTGGCCTTGTGCTGACGCTGATGACCCTGCCGACCATCATCATCTCGACCCGCGCGTCGCTGAAGGCGGTGCCGCCGTCGATCCGAGATGCGGCGCTTGGGGTAGGGGCCTCGAAGACGCAGGCGGTGTTCCACCACGTGCTGCCGCTGGCGATGCCCGGCATCCTGACCGGCACCATCATCGGCCTTGCGCAGGCGCTTGGCGAGACCGCGCCGCTGCTGCTGATCGGCATGGTGGGCTTCATCGCCTCGAACTACCCCGATGGCATCACGGCGGGCTTCCTGTCGCCGAACTCGGCCATGCCGGCCCAGATCTACGAATGGGCCAAGCGGGCGGACCCGGCTTACTATGAACGTGCCTGGGGCGGCATCATCGTGCTGCTGCTCTTCCTCATGACGATGAACATCATCGCCATCCTTCTGCGCCGACGGTTCGAACGCCGCTGGTAAGGAGTATAAGAATGAACATGACCGAAATGCCGACGACGGCCCAGAACGTGAAGAACATGCCCCAGAACACCAAAATCTCCGCCCGCGACGTTCAGGTGTATTATGGCGAGAACCACGCCATCAAGGACGTGAACGTGGAAATCGAGGACCGCACCGTGACCGCCTTCATCGGGCCGTCGGGCTGCGGCAAGTCCACCTTCCTGCGTTGTCTGAACCGGATGAACGACACCATCGACGTCTGCCGGGTCGAGGGCACAATCGCGCTGGACGGAGAGGACATCTACGACAAGAAGGTCGACCCGGTGCAGCTTCGCGCCAAGGTGGGCATGGTGTTCCAGAAGCCGAACCCGTTCCCCAAGTCGATCTACGACAACATCGCCTACGGCCCCCGGATCCACGGTCTTGCCAAGAACAAGGCCGAACTGGATGAGATCGTCGAGAAATCCCTGCGCCGCGGCGCGATCTGGGACGAGGTGAAAGACCGCCTTCAGGCACCGGGCACCGGCCTGTCGGGCGGCCAGCAGCAGCGTCTGTGCATCGCCCGCGCCGTTGCCACCGAGCCGGAAGTCCTGCTGATGGACGAACCCTGTTCGGCGCTGGACCCCATCGCGACCGATCAGGTCGAGGATCTCATCGACGAACTGCGCAACCAGTACTCGGTGGTCATCGTGACCCACTCGATGCAGCAGGCCGCGCGCGTCAGCCAGAAGACGGCGTTCTTCCACCTCGGCAACCTTGTCGAATACGGCGAGACCGACCAGATCTTCACCAACCCCAAGGACCCGCGGACTGAAAGCTATATCTCGGGACGGATTGGATAAGAGAATGCAGGACAAACACATCTCCACCGCCTTCGACCGCGATCTCGAAGGCCTTCAGGCGCTGATCATGAAGATGGGCGGTCTGGTCGAAGCCTCGATCCTCGAGGGTGTCCGGGCCTTCCTTGACCGCGATCAGGAACTGGCCGGCCAGATCCTTCAGAACGACAAGAAGATCGACGCGATCGAAGAGGAAGTGAACGAGGAATCGGCCCGCATCATCGCGATCCGGAACCCGATGGCGACCGACCTTCGCACGATCCTGTCGGTGATGAAGATCAGCGGCAACCTTGAACGGGTAGGGGACTACACCAAGAACCTCGCCAAGCGGACCACGGTTCTGGCCACCCTCGCCCCCGTCGACGAGGCCGTGCCGGCGATCCGCCGCATGGCGCGCGACGTGCAGGCCATGCTGAAGGACTCACTGGACGCCTTTGCACAGCGCGACGCCGAACTGGCCCAGCAGGTCATCGAGCGTGACGAGGAAGTCGACCAGCTGTACAACGCCGTGTTCCGCGAACTGCTGACGCACATGATGGAAGACCCGCGCAACATCACGGCCTGTATGCACCTGCATTTCATCGCCAAGAACATGGAACGCATGGGCGATCATGTGACCGCGGTGGCTGAACAGGTCGTGTACCTTGTCACCGGCGAGATGCCGGAAGAGCGCCGCAACAAAAGCGACGAGACGCCCTTCATGTCCACGGACGGGGTCGTTTGATGGCCGCAGCGCAACCCAAGGTTCTTGTTGTCGAGGACGAGCCCTCGCAACGCGAGGTTCTGGCGTACAACCTAGAAGCGGAAGGTTTCGAGGTGGCGCGCGCCGGGACCGGCGACGACGCGCTTTTGCTGGTCGAGGAAGACATCCCGGACATCATCCTGCTGGACTGGATGCTTCCGGGCGTCTCGGGCATCGAGATCTGCCGACGTCTGAAGACCCGGCCTCAGAC
The DNA here is from genome assembly GCA_017792445.1 of Maritimibacter sp. Classification (GTDB taxonomy): domain Bacteria; phylum Pseudomonadota; class Alphaproteobacteria; order Rhodobacterales; family Rhodobacteraceae; genus Psychromarinibacter. The sequence continues at coordinate 4,015,455 of CP051232.1, read as the reverse complement.
CCGCACGGTGCCTGTCATCATGCTGTCCGCGCGGTCCGAGGAAGTCGACCGCGTGCGCGGGCTGGAGACCGGCGCCGACGATTACGTGGTCAAACCGTTCTCTGTGATCGAGCTGATGGCGCGCGTGCGGGCTCAGCTTCGCCGGACGCGTCCTGCGGCGGTGGGGCAGCAGCTTGAGTTCTCCGACATCCTGCTGGACGCCGAAACCCACAAGGTCTCGCGCGATGGCAAGGAGCTGAAGCTGGGGCCGACGGAATTCCGTCTGCTGACCACGTTCATGGAAAAGCCGGGCCGCGTCTGGAGCCGCGAGCAGCTTCTGGACCGCGTGTGGGGCCGGGACATCTATGTCGACACGCGCACGGTCGACGTCCACATCGGACGGCTGCGCAAAGCGCTTGGCATCCATGGCGGGGAAGATCCGATCCGCACGGTGCGTGGCGCTGGTTACGCGCTGGGCTAAGTCCGATAATCGGTATTATGTAAATATTAGACATGCCGGGCCTATAAGGTCCGGCCGTCTTGTCCACACTGCAAGCGGTGGAAAAAATCCCTTACGGCGTTAGCATTTGCCGGACGGCGCGCATGTTCCCGCCTTTGCCGTTTTGCCGCATCAAATCCGCTTGATCACCTGATTACCTCCACGTAATTGAACGCGTGTACTACTTGCCGCCTGCGTCTGACACTCCGCCGCGGTGACGTCCACAGGGCGACCGGCGCCTCCTTGCGGGAAACCGGAACGTGCAGGAAAGCGGTTGACCGGATGGCAAAAGTCATAATGATACAGGGCCGGATGAGGACCCCGCTTAGAGTCGGGATGACGATGCTGGACTACGTCGAACGAGTAATCTCGTCCACGTCGATGGACGAGCTTTGGCAGATGCACTGTGACGCGATGGCCTCTTACGGCTTTACGCGTCTTATCTATGGGATGGCGTCCTCTCGGGTGCGCAGTTCTCTTGGTGCGCGCGACGATTTCCTGATCCTGACCAACATCGGCGCCGGCTATATGGACACCTTCATCAACGAAGGTCTGTATCAACACGCGCCAATGGTCCGCTGGGCCACCGAGAACAGCGGCGCGTGTTCCTGGGGTTGGATTGCCGAGCATGCCGAGGCGCTGACATCCAAGGAACAGGAAGTTGTCGCGTTCAATGTAAAACATGGTCTAACCGCTGGTTATTCCATCAGTTTTGCCGAAGTTGGTGCGCGCAATATCGCAGCTGTCGGCCTGATCCCGGCACCCGGCGTCGGACAGGACGAGACCGACGAGATCTGGGAACGGCACGGGCGCGAGCTGATCGCGATGAACAAGGTTCTGCACCTGAAGATCCTCAACCTGCCCTTCCCGCTTACCCGCAAGGCGCTGACCAAGCGCCAGCGCGAGGCGCTGGAATGGGTCGGCGAAGGCAAGACAACGCAGGATATCGGTGTGATCATGGGCCTGACGCCCGCGACGGTCGAAAAGCACCTGCGTCTGGCCCGCGAGGCGCTGGACGTCGAGACCACCGCGCAGGCGGTCGTCAAGGCGAGCATGCAGAACCAGATCTTCCGCATCGAGGCCTGACCGCTCACGCTTCGTGACGTGACGTTACGAAGCGGCGATTCACTATTTCCAATTCGAGAACCGGATAAACCTGAGGCTGTATGTCAGCTGGCTCGGGTCGTCCGGCACGTGCTGAAAACCATTGGAATCACTCGCAAAACAAGGGATGCGCAAGGATGCTGCCGGAAAGGTAGGGAATCCCTTACTTTCATTAAGACACGCGAAAGGACAAATTACAGATGTTCCGTGAGTGGTGGCATTAGCCAAGGAACAGCTGGTGGGGAAAGCCTTGGGATTTCAAGGACTACCGATTGGCACCGGGAGACCGGAACGCCGGCCTGTCTGTGTATTTTCCACAGACAGGTTGGCACATTACATAAGGCGTCTTGTCCTCATCCCCATTTGTCTGGGCGCCTTCTGGAAAAAGACGATGCAGTCCACGCCCGGATTGCATCGTTTTTTCGTGTCTGGGCCGACGTCCTAAAGGCGTGTCGCCCGCGCGTCATGCAACGACGCCTACACGCTGGGTCCACAAGCGCGGGTCCGGCCACCCTGCCCCTCGCGTACCTGTCCGCGGCTGCTTGGAACGTTAGGCAAAGAAAAACGCCCCCCGGATCTCTCCGAAGGGCGTTTCAATCGGTGTGCGACAGGACTTAGCCCTGAGCGGCCTTGGCAACCTCGGCGGCGAAGTCTTCTTCGACCTTCTCGATGCCTTCGCCGACTTCCAGGCGGATGAAGCCGGTGATCTCGACGCCGGCTTCTTCAGCAGCCTTGGCGACGGTCAGGTCCGGGTTCACCACGAACTGCTGGCCCAGCAGGGTGATCTCGGCCAGGAACTTCTTCATCCGGCCTTCGATCATCTTCTCGATCACGGCTTCGGGCTTGCCCGATTCACGCGCGATGTCCATCTGGACCTGCTTTTCCTTCTCGACCACGGACGGATCGAGATCGGCTTCGGACAGCGACGCCGGGTTCGCGGCGGCGATGTGCATCGCGACCTGCTTGCCGAAGGCTTCGTTCTCGCCCTTCAGAGCCACCAGAACGCCGATCTTGCCCATGTCGGTGCCAGCGGCGTTGTGGATGTAGGTCGAGATGGTGTCGCCGTGAACCTTCGCCATGCGGCGCAGGGTCATGTTCTCACCGATGGTGGCGATCTTGTCGGTCAGGGTGTCGGCAACGGATTTGCCGCCCAGATCGGCAGCGGCCAGCGCGTCGACGTCATCAACCGTCAGAGCGGCTTCGGCGATGCCTTTGACCATGGTCTGGAACTCGGCGTTCTTCGCAACGAAGTCGGTTTCCGAGTTCACTTCGACAGCCACGCCGGTGCCACCCGAAACGGCGACGGCCACAAGGCCCTCGGCGGCGGTACGGCCGGATTTCTTGGCGGCTTTCGCAAGACCTTTGGTGCGCAGCCAGTCGATCGCGGCTTCCATGTCGCCGTCGTTCTCGACCAGCGCCTTCTTGGCGTCCATCATGCCTGCGCCGGACAGTTCGCGCAGTTCTTTCACCTGTGCAGCGGTGATAGCCATATCGGCTCTCCTCAAATCGAACGGATCAAGTCCCGTGGGCGGCCATAGCCGCCCGCGGTGACGTTTCGGTGACGGTCCGGAGACCGGGAGATCAGGCTTCGGCCTGCTCTTCCGCGGCCGGAGCTTCCTCGGCGGTCTCTTCGTCGAGCATCTCTTCCGGCGACTCTTCCAGAGCGCCGACGTCGACACCGGCGGCGTCGAGCTGGGCCGACATACCGTCCAGAGCCGCACGCGAAGCCAGGTCGCAGTAAAGAGCGATGGCGCGGGCCGCGTCATCGTTGCCGGGGATGATATAGTCCACACCCTCGGGCGAGCAGTTGGTGTCGACGACCGCAACGACCGGGATGCCAAGCTTCTTGGCTTCGGCGATGGCCAGGTCTTCCTTGTTGACGTCGATCACGAACAGCAGGTCCGGAACGCCGCCCATCTCGCGGATACCGCCCAGCGAGGCTTCCAGCTTTTCGCGGTCACGCTCGATGGTCAGACGCTCGCGCTTGGTCAGGCCTTCGGCGCCCTGCGCCATGCGCTCGTCGATGTCCTTCAGACGGGCGATCGACTGCGACACGGTTTTCCAGTTGGTGAGCGTGCCGCCCAGCCAGCGGTGGTTCATGTAGTACTGCGCGCAACGCTCAGCGGCTTCCGCGATCGGCTTAGCAGCCTGACGCTTCGTGCCGACGAACAGGATGCGGCCGCCCTTGGCGACGGTCTCGCGGATGACGTTCAGAGCAGCGTCCAGCATCGGGACGGTCTGCGTCAGGTCCATGATGTGGATACCGTTCCGCTCGCCATAGATGAACTCGCCCATACGGGGGTTCCAGCGTTGGGTCTGGTGACCAAAGTGAACGCCAGCTTCCAGAAGCTGACGCAGGGAAAATTCAGGCAGCGCCATGTCCATTTCCTTTCCGGTTTGCGCCTCGGCGGGACTGTCTGAAGCAAATGCTCAACCGGCGGACCATGCGGGATTTCTCCCCGCAGGGCCCAAGCCCCGCCTGTGAAGTGGGCGTCCCATAGGCGATCGCGGCAGGATGCGCAACCCCAAAGGCGCCAATGGGCCGTCAGGAGCGGGCGGAAGGGGCTTGCCCCCTGCCCCGCAGGTTGCCACAAGCGGCGCATGAGCGACACCATCCTTTGCATCGGCGCCGTCCTCTGGGACGTGATCGGCCGCAGCCCGCGGCACATGCAGCTTGGCAACGACGTGCCCGGCCGGATCACGCGCATTCCCGGCGGCGTGGCGATGAACATCGCGATGACCCTGCGCCGGTTCGGGCTTCAGGCCGAGCTGCTGACAGCCATCGGCCGCGACGCCGAGGGTGACGAGCTGATCGCAGCCTGCACCCGCATGGGGATGGGCACCGGCCACGTCTACCGCTCCGAGGACCTGCCGACCGACGTCTACATGGCGGTCGAGGGCGCGAACGGCCTGATCGCCGCAATCGCCGACGCGCATTCGCTGGAAGAGGCGGGCGAGAAGATCCTGCGCCCCCTGACCGACGGCACGCTGGGCAGCGCAGACGCGCCCTACCCCGGCCCGATCGCGCTGGACGGCAACCTGACCGAAGACCTGCTGGGCCAGATCGCGCAAAGCCCCGCCTTTGCCGCAGCCGACCTGCGTATCGCGCCCGCAAGCCCCGGCAAGGCCGAGCGCCTGCTGCCGCTTCTGCGCGCGCCCCGGGCGACGCTATACGTGAACCTGGAGGAAGCCGGCCTGATCTGCGCCGAGGCGTTCCCCGACAGCGCCACCGCCGCCCGCGCCATGCAGAAACGCGGCGCCGCCCGCGTGATGGTGACCGACGGCTTCCGCCCCGCCGCCGCCGCCGGACCCGATGGTCTGGTGACGGCCACGCCGCCCGAGGTGCTGGTGACGCGCGTCACCGGCGCGGGCGATACCTTCATGGCGGCCCATATCGCGGCAGAGCTGGACGGCGCCGACAGCGCCTCGGCTCTCGACCGCGCGCTGCAGGCCGCCGCTGCCCACGTTTCAGGAGGCGCCGCCGGATGACGGACCTGCACTATTCCCCCGAAGTCGCCGAGGCGAAAGCCGCCGGCAAACCCATCGTCGCGCTGGAAAGCACGATCATCACCCACGGGATGCCCTACCCCCAGAACGTCGAGACCGCGCGGCAGGTCGAGGATGACATCCGCGCCGAGGGTGCCGTGCCCGCCACCATCGCGGTGATCGAGGGGCGGCTGCACATCGGCCTGACCTCTGATCAACTGGATGCGCTGGCGCAGGCAACGGACGTGCTGAAGCTGTCGCGCGCCGATTTCGCGGTGGCGCTGGCCACGGGCCGCACCGGCGCGACCACCGTGGCCGCCACGATGATCGCTGCGCATCTGGCGGGCATCCATGTCTTCGCGACGGGCGGCATCGGCGGCGTACACAAGGGCGCGGAACTGTCCTTCGACATTTCTGCCGACCTGCAGGAACTGGCGCTGACCCCGGTGACCGTGGTCGCCGCCGGCCCGAAGGCGATCCTCGACATTCCGAAGACGCTGGAAGTGCTTGAAACCAATGGCGTTCCGGTCATCGCCTATGGGCAGGACGAGATCCCGGCCTTCTGGTCGCGCAGCTCTGGCCTGACCGCACCCCTGCGGCTGGAAAGCGCCGCCGAGATCGCCGCCGGGCAACTCGCCCGCACCGCGATGGGTCTCGCGGGTGGTCAGCTGATTGCCAATCCGATCCCCGCAGCCGACGAGATCCCCGCCGACGTCATGGCGAAGGCCATCGACCAGGCGAATGGCGAAGCCGAGGCGCAGGGTGTGAAGGGCAAGGCCGTCACGCCCTTCCTGCTGGACCGGATCTTCCACATCACCGAGGGCCGGTCGCTGGTCGCCAATATCGCGCTGGTGCGCAACAATGCGCGTCTGGCGGCGGCGATCGCCAAAGAAATCACCGCTCGCCAGGCCTGATCGCAAGATATTGTAGCAGCAGGGGCCCGAAGCCGTTGTTTGCGCCGGACAACGGACCTACATTCCGTCTGTAACACCGCTCTTGGCTGCGAGAGAATGACAAAAACGCCCCTCCCCCCGCCCGGGGAAACGCCGACCCAACGGCACAAGCGCACCATGCTTGGTGGGCTTCGGACTTCTTTCCTGACCGGCCTCGTCGTGATCGCCCCCATCGGGCTGACCCTGTGGCTGCTGTGGACCGTCATGGGCTGGGTCGACGGCTTTGTGCTGCCCTTCGTCCCGAACGCCTATCAGCCCGAGAACATCATCAAGACGATCTTCGGCGTCGATGTGACGGTCAACGTGCGCGGTCTGGGCGTGGTGGTCTTCTTTGTCTTCACCATCCTCGTCGGCTGGCTGGCAAAGGGGATTATCGGACGCTCGCTGATTAACTACGCCGAAAGCCTCGTTGACCGGATGCCGGTGGTAAGATCGATCTACAACGGCCTGAAACAGATCGCGGAAACCGTGTTCAGCCAGGCCGAGACCTCGTTCGACACCGCGTGTCTGGTGCAATACCCGCGCGAGGGGATCTGGGCCATCGCTTTCATCTCGACCACCGCCAAGGGCGAGGTGAAGCGGCGCATCCCGAACGAGGACGACCTGATGTCGGTGTTCCTGCCGACCACGCCGAACCCGACCTCGGGGTTCCTGCTGTTCGTCCCGCGCAGTCAGGTCATCGAACTGGATATGTCGGTCGAGGATGCGGCCAAGCTGGTGATCTCGGCGGGCCTTGTCTATCCGAACGGCAAGGTGCCCGAGATCGAACCGGCAGAGGTTCCGACCCGCGAGCGCGAGAAGATCTCGGCCTAGCCGAACATCGCCTGAATATCGACGCTCGCCTCGACCCCGATCTTGTCCCCGTGGGCCGACAGAAAGCCGTCCGCCGCCCGTCGTCCCGCTTGTTTCAACTCCAGAAGCACCGAAGGCGCGGGCACGATCTTGGTCGCCTGCGAAAGCTCGTTCATCGTTGCGTCGTCGGCGATCATGTGAACCCGGACGGCCTTCATCTTGCCCTCTGGCAGCCGCCCCTCGGCGATCAGTTCGCGCACGAAACTGATCGCCCGAAGTTCACGCAACAGCGAAGAATTGAAGCTTATCTCGTTGATGCGGTTCTGAATTTCCTGCGCGGTCACCGGGATCTCGTCGCGATACAGCGGGTTGATGTTCACGATCACCACATCCGCCGGAAGGTCCGGTTCGTACATCGGGAACAGCGCCGGGTTGCCGGTATAGCCGCCGTCCCAATAGGCCTCGGTCCGGCCCGTCTCGGGGTCGTCGATCTCGACTGCCTTGAAGATGTTGGGCAGGCAGGCCGAGGCCAAAAGCGCGTCGCCTGTGATCTCCTGCCCCGAGAACACGCGGATCTTGCCGGTGCGGACATTGGTGGCGCAGACGAACAGCTTGGGCCCCGCGTCCGAACAGACCTCTTCAAACGCCAGATGCTCGACCACGCGCCGCAGCGGATTGTCGTACAACGGGCCATAGCTGTAGGGGCTGAACACCTTGCTGACACTGTCGCGCCACGCGTACAGCGGGCTCATCTCGATCATTCGGGACACGGTGCCGGGCGCCGGGAAGAACACGCGCGCCCACTCCGGGAACTGGTCGCCGTCCAGCGCGCCCATCTGCTCCCAGAACCAGTCGAGCGTTTCGCGCGCCGCCGTGGCGCCGCCGCGTACCAACCCCGATTTCAACGCCGCGCCGTTCATCGCGCCCGCCGAGGTGCCGGAGATCGCGGCAATCTCAAGCTCCGGCTCTTCCAATAACCGGTCCAGCACGCCCCACGTGAACGCGCCATGCGCCCCACCGCCCTGAAGCGCGAGGTTGATCCGCTTTTTTGCCGGCTTTTTCATGCGCCTGCCTCCGGGGTTTCACCCGCCGCACGAAGGCGCGGCGGGGCCTTGGCCGGATCTATTGCGCGGTCCAGCCACCGTCTGCCGACAACGTCGTCGCGGTGATCTGCGCCGCCGCATCCGAACACAGGAATACCGCGAGCCCGCCCAGCTGGTCCACCGTCACGAATTCCTTCGACGGCTGCTTGGCAAGGATGACCTTCTCGATCGCCTCGTCCTCGGAGATGTCGTACTCCTTCGCCGTATCGGGGATCTGCGCCTCGACCAGCGGCGTCAGCACGTAGCCCGGGCAAATCGCGTTGACGGTGATCGGATCCTTCGCAGTTTCCAGCCCCGCCACCTTGGTCATGCCGACGACACCGTGCTTGGCGGCGACATAAGCCACCTTGTAGGGGCTCGCGCGCAGTCCATGCGCGGACGCGATGTTGATCACCCGGCCCCAGCCTGCCTTGCGCATCATCGGGATGGCGGCGGCGGTGGTGTGAAACACCGAACTCAGGTTGATCGCGATGATCGCGTCCCACTTCTCGGGCGGGAAATCCTCGATATTGGCGACGTGCTGGATGCCCGCGTTGTTCACGAGGATGTCGCAGGCCCCGGCCTTTTCGACCAGCGCGCGGCATTCGTCGCCCTTCGACATGTCGGCCTTGATATAGCGGGCGTTGACCCCGAATTCCTTGGCCACATCGGCGGCTAGCTGGTGATCTTCATCACGGTCGGTGAAGGAGTTCAGTACGACGTCCGCCCCCGCCTGTGCCAGCGCCTTCGCGACCCCAAGACCGATCCCCGAATTGGACCCTGTGACGACCGCCGTCTTGCCCTTGAGAGACATGCCTCTTCCTCCTGTGAAGTTTCTCGCACGGACCCTGCCATGCTGCATCTGCGAAGATAAGAGGCAATTGCGCGGACAGGTTCCGTGAAGACCCTTCACGAACCGCGGCGCTGACGCTGCGGCACTGGTCGACGGCCCGATCCGGACTGATAGCAGGTTCCGGCAAGCGTGCCGTCCGAAAGGGAAAATTGCGAATCGAACGCCCGATGGACTCGCGCCTGACGGGGACAGATTGCGCGGCTGGCACCGGGGCCTTGCGAATAAGGGGAAAAGCCGCACGGCGGCGAAAAAAAACGCCCGCACAAGGCGGGCGTTCAGTTATTGAGGCAGGTTTCATACAGGCAAGAAACCTATCGAGCAGTGCCCCCTTTATAGCCGCTTAATGTGCGTGGTCAAAGGTAAAAGTTTGAAATGACTCGGTTACGTCGGTAGATTTGCTCAAAAATTCCCGAGAGAGCAGAAGGAACACAGAGCACATGAACCGCCCCCGCCCCCTCAGCCGCGTTGCAGCATTCGCGACCGCGGTCCTCTGCCTCTCCGCCTCGCTGGCGGCGGCAGAGCCGAAACATGGCATAGCTATGTATGGCGAGCCGGCCCTGCCACCGGATTTTGTGGCCTTCCCCTATGCCAATCCGGACGCGCCCACCGGCGGGCGGATCGTCACCGGCGAGGTTGGTAGCTTCGACAGCCTGAACCCGTACATCCGCAAGGGCTCGGTGCCGTGGCAGCTGCGGTTTCTGACAGCCGAAAGCCTGATGGCCCGGAACTGGGACGAACCCTTCTCGCTGTATGGCCTTTTGGCCGAATCGGTCGAAACCGACCCAGACCGCACATGGGTCGAATTCACCCTTCGCCCCGAGGCCGCGTTCTCTGACGGCAGCCCCGTCACGGTCGAGGATGTGATCTGGTCCTACGAGACCCTCGGCACCATCGGCCACCCCCGCTATCTTGGCGCGTGGGAGAAGATCGAGAGCATCGAGGCGGTGGGCGAGCGCACGGTGCGCCTGACCTTCAACACCGTCGACCGCGAGTTGCCTCTGATCATGGGCCTGCGCCCGATCCTGAAGAAGGCACAGTGGGACGACACCGATTTCACCAACTCGGGCCTGAACGACATTCCGATCCTTACCGGCCCCTACGTGATCGACCGGTTCGAGGCGGGCCGCTACGTCTCGCTCAAGCGCAACCCGGACTACTGGGGCAAGGACCTGCCGGTGACCGCGGGCCACGCCCGGCTCGACGAGATCCGGATGGAGTTCTACGCCGACGGCACCGCCCAGTTCGAGGCGTTCAAGGCGGGCGAGTTGAACTCGAACCGCGAGTTCAACGCGGCGAAATGGGACGAACAGTATAATTTCCCCGCCGTCCAGAACGGCGACGTGGTCAAATCGATCGTCCCGCATGGCCGTCCCTCGGGCATCACCGGCTTCGTGATGAACACCCGCAACCCCGAGTTCGGGGACTGGCGGGTGCGTGACGCGCTGATCCACGCGTTCAACTTCGAGTTCATCAACCAGACGCAGACCGGCGGCGAAAACCCTCGGATCACGTCCTATTTCTCGAATTCGCTGCTGGCGATGGACCATGGCCCCGCCGAGGGTCTGGTGCGTGAACTGTTGGAACCCTACGCCGACGACCTGCTGCCGGGTACGCTGGAAGGCTACTCCCTGCCCGTCTCGGACGGCTCGGTCCGCAACCGCGCCAATATCTCGAAGGCGCTGGACCTCTTCCGCGAGGCGGGATGGACCGTGAAGGACGGCGTTCTGTCCGACGAGGCCGGCAATCCCTTCGAGTTCGAGATCCTGCTGGAGACCGGCGCCGCCGAGCCGCAAACCTTCATCGACATCTACGTCGAGTCCCTCAAGCGGATCGGCATCTTCCCGACGGTCAACCCGGTCGACACCGCCCAGTACAACGAGCGCACGCAGGTCTATGACTTCGACATGACCTTCTACCGCGTGGCCCTGTCGCTGAGCCCCGGCAACGAGCAGTATTACTACTGGGGTCCCGAGGGGCTGACCGAGCCGGGCACGAAGAACTGGATGGGTATGGACAGCCCGCCCGCCGTCGCGATGATCGACACGATCCTGAATGCCCGGTCGAACGAGGAATTCGTCGCCGCGACCAAGGCGCTGGACCGCATCCTGACCGCCGGGCGCTACGTGATCCCGATCTACCAGTACAACACCAGCCGCCTTGCTCATGTGAAGGAACTGCACTTCCCCGAGCACATCCCGATCTACGGCGACTGGCTTGACTGGCAGCCGCTCGTCTGGTGGTGGGAGGAATGATCATGCGCATCGCTCTCGCTCTGTTGGGCCTTCTGGCGCTGACCGCCTGCGGCGTACCTTTGGTGCCGCTGGTGTGATATCCGCCATTTCCGCGCGCTGACAAAGGCTTGCGGACCGACTTTGCACCCGCCCGGCGCTTCGCGTGCCGGGCGGGTTTGCGTCGGCCACCTGCCTCCGCTACAACCTCCCCCCGACCCCCGCGACCGGAGGACCCTCATGGTCAAGCTAGACATCATCTCTGACCCGATCTGCCCGTGGTGCTATATCGGCAAGACGAACCTCGACCGCGCGCTCGAGAAGATCGGCGACCATCCGTTCGAGATCGAGTGGCACCCGTTCCAGTTGAACCCCGAGATGCCGGCGGGCGGCATGGACCGGACCGAGTACCTGGAGCACAAGTTCGGCGGACGGGACGGCGCGGTTAAGGCCTATGCTCCGGTGGTCGAGGCCGCCGAGAAGGCCGGGCTGAACATCGACTTCGCCGGGATCAAGCGGACCCCCAGCACGCTGGACGCGCACCGGCTGATCCACTGGGCCGGCTTGGAAGGTCGCCAGACGCCCATCGTCTCGGCCCTGTTCCGCGCATATTTCAACGAAGGCCGCGACATCGGTGATATCGACGTGCTGGCCGACATCGCCGACAGCAACGGGCTGGACGCTTCGATGATCCGGCAACTTCTGCAAGGCGACGCCGACCGCGACGAGATCCGGGGCCGCGACGCATGGGCGCGCGAACATGGCGTGACCGGTGTGCCGACCTTCGTGGTGGGCCAGCGTCACGCGGTTCCGGGCGCACAACCGCCCGAGCTGTGGGTGCAGGTGATCGAAGAGCTGATGGAACAGTCCGCCGCAAGCGACTGATTTCCTGCGGGCTCTTCGGAATGCCGATAAATATGCACAGAGCATTCATCTGCCCCGCACATGTTTTAGGCTTACAAAATCCGTAAAAGGTGCTAACTCGGCACCATGACCAGAAAAGCCCTGTCTCAGCCCGAGTTCGTCGCCCTGATGGCGATGATGATTGCATCGGTCGCCTTCGCGGTCGACTCGATGCTGCCGGCGCTGACCGAGATTTCCAACACGCTGACCCCGGACGACCCGAACAAGGCGCAGCTTATCATCACCAGTTTCGTGCTGGGCATGGGTATCGCGACGATGTTCACCGGCCCGCTCAGCGACCGGTTCGGGCGCAAGCCGATCATCATCGGGGGCTTCGCGCTGTATATCGTGGGCGCCCTGCTGTGCTATGTCGCCCCCACGCTGGAACTGCTGCTGGCCGCCCGTCTGGTGCAGGGCCTTGGTGCCGCCGGGCCGCGCGTCGCCGCGCTGGCGCTGGTCCGTGACGTCTATGAAGGCCGCCGCATGGCGCAGATCATGTCCTTCACCATGATGGTCTTCACGCTGGTCCCCGCCGTCGCCCCGCTGACCGGACAGTTCTTCATCGCCATCGCCGACTGGCGCGCGATCTTCCTTGGCTACGTCGGCTTCGCGGCCATCGTCGGCCTGTGGCTGATGACCCGTCAGCCCGAGACGCTGGCCCCCGAGAACCGCCGCCCCTTCAAGCCGTCGAGCCTTGCCTCGGGTGCGAAAGAGATCCTGTCGAACAAAACCGTCTCGCTGACCATCGCGTCGCAGGCTTTCGTCTTCGCGGCGATGTTCACCACGCTGTCGACCGCAGAGCCGGTGTTCAACCAGGTGTTCGACCGCGCGGACACGTTCCCTTACTGGTTCGGCGCCATCGCCCTGTTCTCGGCGGTGGGGAGTTTCCTGAACTCGCGCCTCGTCGTGCGCTTCGGGATGCGCCGCATCGCCCAGGTCGCGATGTCGGTACAGATCGTGCTGTCCTCGGTGATGACCGTGCTCGTCTACACCGGCGCGCTGAGCGGCAACCTGTATTTCGCGGCCTTCCTGATTTGGTTGCAGTCTATCTTCCTGATGGCGGGCCTGTGCATCGGCAACCTGAACGCCATCGCGATGGAACCGCTGGGCCGTATGGCGGGCCTTGGGGCCTCGGTGATCGGCGCCATCGCCACTGTTGGCGCGGTGATCATCGCGGTGCCGATAGGCCTGAGTTTCGATGGCACGCCCCTTGCACTGACGCTGGGCGCGGCTATCTGTTACGTATTCGCGCTGTCCTTCCTGCTGCTTCAGATGAAGTTGGAAGGCCGCAGCGTGATCGCTTCTCCCGGCGCCGCCGCACATCCCTCGGCCCCTGCGCATCCCGGCGCACGGTCCGCGGTTTCGCAGCGCAGCTGACCCCTAAAACGCCCATCCGAACGTCCCGCCGCGCGGGGCGTTTCACCGACCGATTTCGAAAAATTCCTTTTCCCGAATCCGACATCGTCCCGGCGTCGCCCTTTATGCGCCGGGCAATCTCTACAGGAGTATCAACATGGCAGACGTACTAAAAAACATCGGGGGCGTTCCGGTCCTCGCCTGTGGCGAGACCGGCGTTCCCCTCGGCGGCGGCTCGGGCCTGCAGGTCGTGCTTGGTGAAGCCTCGACCCAGGGCGCCCGCGCCATCGCGGTTCCCGTGGCCCGGCTGAGCGCGGATTTCTTCGATCCGGCCACCGGCATCGCAGACACCGTGCAGCGCACGCTCGCCGCCCGCAAACTGCCGCTTGCCTTCCTTGGCGACCGGCCCGCAGGCGCGAACGACAACTACATGTTCTTCAAGGACATCGAGGCGCTGACCGCCCACGTACAGGCCGACAAGGCCGCGTAAGATCGAAGGGCCGGCCACATGGGCCGGCCCGTTTCATTTTAAGGACAAGGTCGCGAACAGAGGTTCTCGCAAGGTATCCCGTCGTTGTCGCCGTCGCGCTTGTACTGGCGACAGACCTTTAGCTTGTAACAAGCTTCCGCACAGGACCCGAGACGCTTGCAGCTTACATCCCGGCAATCGAAAGCCTGGGCGACATCGAAGCTGAATTGGGGATCCGCAACGGCTCCCTCAACCTGCGTCAACGCGGATAATCTGTCCTGAACCTCAGCCGCGTCTGGCGCATTTGCGGCCAAACAGCACAGCGCCACCAATAACGCCAAGCCTAGAACTTTTCGCATTCTCAATCCTCCCGTTAACTAAATCTTAAGATATATTAACGGAAAGACGGGCAGTTTTTTGTCCGATGGATGGCAGTCTGCGAAGGACTACGCCTTCGTCTTCTCGACCTTCGCGTGCTTGGCCAGATCCTGCGCGATGTTGAACGCGCCCTGAATCCGGTCCTTGGTCTTGGTCCAGTCCCGCCGCACGACGATCTTGTTGTCCTTCACCTTGGCCTGATCCTTCTGGGCCTTGATGAAGTCCACAAGCCCCGCCGGGTTGGCGAACTTGTCCTGATGGAACTGGATCGTCGCGCCTTTCGGGCCGCCGTCCAGCTTGGCGATACCCGCGCGTTTGCACATGTCCTTGATGCGCACGATCAGCATCAGCATGTTCACCTCTTTCGGCAGCTTGCCGAAACGGTCGATCAGTTCGGCGGCGAAGCCTTCCAGCTCGACCTTGGTGTGCAGCTCGGACAGGCGGCGGTATAGGCCCAGACGCACGTCGAGGTCGGGCACGTAATCCTCGGGGATCAACACCGGGACGCCAAGGTTGATCTGCGGCGCCCACTGGCCGCTGCCGGTCTCGGTCAGCCCCTCCAACTCGCCCGCCTTGATCTTGGCGATCGCCTCTTCCAGCATCGATTGATACAGCTCGTAGCCGACCTCGTTGATGTTGCCGGACTGCTCTTCGCCCAGAAGGTTCCCGGCGCCGCGAATGTCGAGATCCTGGCTGGCCAGCGTGAAGCCAGCACCCAGCGAGTCGAGCGAGCCGAGGACCCGAAGCCGCTTCTCGGCGGTCGGCGTCAGCGGGGTGCGCGGCTTGGTCGTCAGGTAGGCATAGGCGCGGGTCTTCGACCGTCCCACCCTGCCCCGGATCTGGTACAGCTGCGCCAGACCGAACATGTCGGCCCGGTGCACCACCATCGTGTTCGCGGTCGGGATATCCAGCCCCGACTCCACGATCGTCGTCGCCAGCAGAACGTCGTACTTGCCGTCATAGAAGGCGTTCATCCGGTCATCCAGCTCGCCCGCCGCCATCTGGCCGTGGGCGGTGACATAACTCACCTCGGGCACCTGATCCTTCAGGAACGCTTCGACCTCGGGCAGATCGCTGATACGCGGCACCACATAAAACGATTGCCCGCCGCGATAGTGTTCGCGCAGCAGCGCCTCGCGGATCGTCACTGCGTCGAACTCGGACACGTAGGTGCGGATCGCCAGACGGTCGACCGGCGGGGTGCCGATGATGGACAGGTCGCGCACGCCGGTCAGCGACAGTTGCAGCGTGCGGGGGATCGGAGTCGCGGTCAGGGTCAGCACATGGACGTCGGTGCGCAGTTCCTTCAGCCGCTCTTTGTGGCCGACACCGAAGTGCTGTTCCTCGTCGATCACCAGCAGGCCCAGGTCCTTGAACCGGATCCCCTTCGCCAGCAGGGCGTGGGTGCCGATGACGATGTCGCAGGTGCCCCGGCTGATCGCGTCGCGGGTGTCGGCGGCGTCCTTGGCGGTGACGAAGCGCGACAGTTGCCGCACCTCGACCGGGAAGCCCCGGAAGCGTTCGGCGAAGCTTTTGTAGTGCTGCCGCGCCAGCAGCGTCGTCGGCGCGATCACCGCAACCTGCCGCCCGCTCATCGCGGCGACGAAGGCGGCCCGCATCGCCACCTCGGTCTTGCCAAAGCCGACGTCGCCACAGACCAGCCTGTCCATCGGAGTGCCGGATCCAAGGTCGCCCAGCACGTCTGCGATGGCGGAAAGCTGGTCGTCGGTTTCCTGATACGGGAAGCGGGCGCTGAAGGCGTCCCACATGCCGCTGGGCGGTTCCATGATCGCGCCCTTGCGCAGATGGCGCTCGGCGGCCACGCGGATCAGCCGGTCGGCGATCTCGCGGATGCGCTCTTTCAGCCGCGCCTTCTTCGCCTGCCAAGCGCCGCCGCCCAGCTTGTCGAGAAGTCCTTCCTCGTGGCCATAGCGCGACAGCAGTTCGATGTTCTCGACCGGCAGGAACAGCCGGTCGCCGCCCGCATACTCCAGCCAGATGCATTCGTGCGGCGCGCCAAGGGCCGATACGACCTCCAGCCCCTTGTAGCGCCCGATGCCGTGGTCGACGTGAACCACCAGATCGCCGGGCGACAGCGATTGCGTCTCGGTCAGGAAGTTCTCGGCCCGGCGCTTTTTCTTGGGCTGCCGGATCAGGCGGTCGCCGAGGATGTCCTGTTCGGCGATGACCGTCATCGTGTTGGTGGTGAACCCGGTCTCCAGCGGCCAGACGGCCAGCGCCGGACCTTTCAGGTCCACCAACTCGCCCGCGCGCGACACCCGTTCCACGCCGGTGATCTCGTGATCTTCCAGCAGGTGCCCCAACCGCTCGGCCGCGCCCTCGGAATAGGCGGCCAGCATCACCGGCCCCGCCTTCATCCGGGCGCGGACGTGATCGGCCACCGCGCCGAACAGGCTGACCGATTCCTGCTGCCGCTCGGGCGAGAAGTTGCGCCCGATCCGGCCGCCCGCATCGACCACGCCGGGCCCGCTGGCCTGCGGCAGCGGGCTGAATTGCAGCACCCGCCGCGCGCCCAAAGCCGCGTCCCACGCCGCTTCGTCAAGGTACAGAAGCCCCGGCGGGCACGGCTTGTAGACCGTGTCGATCCGGTTCTTCTGGGTCATCGCATGCTGGCGGGTTTCGTACTGATCGACGATCCCCTCCCACCGCGCGATCCGCGCCGGGGCGACCTGATCGTCAAGGCACAGGGACGCGCCGGGGAGATAGTCGAACAGCGTTTCCAGCCGCTCGTGGAAGAACGGCAGCCAGTGCTCGATCCCCTGATGCTTGCGCCCCGCGCTGACCGCCTCGTAAAGCGGGTCGTCGGTGCCTGCCGCGCCGAACTCGATGCGGTAGTTCTGGCGGAACCGGGTAATCGCGGCGTCGTCGAGGATCACCTCGGACACCGGGGCCAGTTCCACCACGTCCAGCTTCTCGGTCGTGCGCTGGCTGACCGGATCGAAGCGGCGCGCGCCGTCCAGCACGTCGCCGAACAGGTCCAGACGCACCGGCCCGGCCTCGCCCGGAGGATAGATGTCGATGATACCGCCGCGCACGGCATAGTCGCCCGGCTCCATCACGGTGGGCGCCTGCGTAAAGCCCATGCGGACAAGGAAATTCCTCAGGCCCGCCTCGTCGATCCGGTCGTCGACCCGCGCGGTGAACGACGCCTCGCGCAGCACCTCGCGCGCGGGGACGCGCTGGGTCGCGGCGTTCAGCGTCGTCAGCAGTACGAACTTCGCGGGCATGCCGCCCACCAGCCCCGCCAGCGCGGCCATCCGGGCAGCCGCAATGTCCGCATGCGGCGACACGCGGTCGTAGGGCAGACAGTCCCAGCCCGGAAAGCTCAGCACCGGCATCTGCGGGTCGAAGAATTCCAGTGCGGCGCGCATCGCGGCCAGCCGCTTGTCGTCGCGCGCGACATGGATCACCGGGCCGCCGGAGCGCTCCAGTTCACGAAGGACGAGATGGGCGTCATACCCCTCGGGGGCGCCGCCAACGGTGATGAATTCGGTCGGGGACATGGCCTTGGTCAGGTAACGAGCCAGCGGTTCATGTCAACCGCCAAACAGGCAGGTTTGCGCCGGACGCAGGGCCGGCCCGCGCGGCACCGTCAGCCGCCCAGAACACCCAGCGACATATTCTGCCACATGCCCCACATCGCGGTGACGAAAATGGACACAAGGCCGATGACCTGCGTGAACAGCCGCTGAAGCCGCAACCGCTTGCGCAGCGCCTCTCCGGTCAGTGCGCGCAGGGTGATGCTGCGGGCAGCGACCATCGACAGAACGCCCACGATGCCTAGCGGGAACAGGATCAGGAACACCGCCTGCGCGAATTCGATCCAATAGTAGAACCCGGTGACCGCCAGCCCCGACAGCAGCGCGCAGGACATCGCGATGATCCACATCCCTGACACCTCGCCGATATGCAGGATGCGGTTGCAGTTGATCCGCACGAGGTCTTCAAGGTCGATCTGCCGCTGCCCGCCATGGCGCGCGGCGCTGAGCACCAGATCATAGGGCACGCCAAGCACCCAGTGGCTGGCCGATGACCAGACCACGGCGAGTGCGATCCAATACCAGAGATTGGAAAACGACCGCATGTCTATCAGCTCGAAAACGGTGCTGTACCAGTCCACGTCGGGCCGTCCATTCTTGTCTTGCGCGGACCCTAGACCCGTCCTGCGGCAATTCCTAGACTTGAGGTGCCGCTAATTCCCTGCGAAGGCTCGATTTGTAATCGCAAGACGACAGGCTTCCCCATGGTCACCGCTCCCGCACCCTTCCCCGCCGCCCGTTTCCGCCGCATGCGCGCCCATGACTCGCGCCGCCGGCTGATGCGCGAGAACACCCTGACCGTCGACGATTTCATCTGGCCGGTGTTCATCCGCGATGGCGAGAACGACGAAACGCCCATCGCCTCGATGCCCGGCGTGTCGCGCCTGACGGTAGACCGGGTGGTGCGCGCGGCAGAGGACGCGGCAAAGCTGGGCATCCCCGCGATCTGCCTGTTTCCCTACACCGCCGCCGAGGACCGCACCGAGGACTGTGCGATGGCGTGGAGCCCGGACAACCTGACCAACCGCGCGATCCGCGCGATCAAGGCCGAGGTCCCCGAAATCGCGGTGATGACCGACGTGGCGCTGGACCCCTACAACGCCGACGGCCATGATGGCTTTGTGGTGGATGGCGAGATCGTCAACGACGCCACGGTCGAGGCGCTGGTGAAGATGACGCTGGCGCAGGCCGAGGCCGGGGCCGACATCATCGGCCCGTCCGACATGATGGATGGCCGCATCGGCGCGATGCGGATGGCGCTGGAACAGGCCGGGTATCAGAACGTGACGATCCTGTCCTACGCGGCCAAGTACGCTTCGGGCTTCTATGGCCCGTTCCGCGATGCGGTGGGCGCCTCGGCGGCGCTGAAGGGCGACAAGAAGACCTACCAGATGGACCCCGGCAATTCGGACGAGGCGCTGCGGCTGGTCGCCCGCGACCTGTCGGAAGGCGCCGACATGGTGATGGTGAAACCGGGAATGCCCTATCTCGACATCTGCCGCCGGGTGAAGTCCGAGCTTCAGGTGCCGACCTACGCCTATCAGGTGTCGGGCGAGTACGCGATGCTGAAGGGCGCGGCGCAGAACGGGTGGCTCGACGGGCCCAAGGTGATGCTGGAAAGCCTTTTGTGTTTCAAGCGCGCGGGTTGTGACGGCATCCTGACCTATTTCGCCCCCGAGGCCGCCCGCGCGCTGAAAGCGGGCGCCTGAGACACCGATTTGCCGCGTGGCACGGCATCTCGCGGGTGACAGGACGGAATCGTTGCGCTATTCTCACGGTCAAGCGCCGCATAACAACGGGCGCGACAGGCAGACCGGCAGTACAAGGGCAGCTATCATGACCATTCCATCCCGCCGCGGTTTCATCGCGGGTCTCGGCAGTGCAGGCCTTCTGGCCGCTTGCGGCAACGGCGTCGGCTCCAACGGGGGGCAGATGATCGACGCCCGCGTGGACCAGACGTTGAACTTCCTTTATTCCAAATATCCCCAAACCGTTGATCTTCGCGACAAGTCCGTCGGCATGCTGGTCATGCCGCTGGTGACGAAGGCCGGCTTCGGGCTTGGCGGTTCCTATGGCCGCGGCGCGCTGCGGGTGAACGGGGCCACCGTCGATTACTACTCGGCCGCCTCCGGCACATTCGGGCTTCAGATCGGCGCGCAGCAGTACAGCCACGTGCTGTTCTTCATGACCACCGACGCGCTGGAGAACTTCCGCCGCTCGCCGGGCTGGTCCGCGGGCGCGGACGTGGAATACACGCTGAACCAGGAAGGCGAGAACCTCTCGGCCGACACCACCACGGCGTTGCTTCCGATCATCGCGGTGATCTTCGGTCAGGCCGGCCTGATCGCCGGTGCGACGCTGAAAGGCACCAAGTACACCCGCATCATTCCCTGATCCGGACATGACGGGCCGAGGCTGCCGGAAGCGCCGGCGGCCTCAGTCCATTTCCGGCTCGGGTTCGGGCGTTTCCTTGGGCTCTGGCGCGGGCGCACGCGCGGCCTGCATCCCTTGCAGGAACGCCGCCACAAGTTCGGCCACCGGAAAGGCCGGCGGCGCGGGCGGCAGCGGGCGCGGACGCATCAGCAGGCCAACCGCCAGCACGACAAGCCCCAGCCCCATCAGCGCCCCGCTGGTGACCAGCGCCGCGAAGACCGCGCCATGCGCGTCGGCCAGCGCGATCCAAAGCGCCACCAGCAGGCACAACAGCCCCGCAACGATGAAGAAAACAGCGACCAGCGCGCTGATCAGCTGTGTCAGGCCCGAGCGGATCGCATGCTTGATGCGGTATTCCAAAGACGCGAACATCAGCGCCGCCGCAGCAGCCCGATGACGATCCCCATTCCCGTCGCCGCGGCGAGGGCGAGGAACGGCTTTTTCTGAACCGCCGAGCGCGTCATGTCCGAGCCTTCGTCAAAAGCACTGCGCGCGGCGCCCGCGAATTCGCGGCCACGGGCCTGCCCGAAGCGACCGGCCTCGCGGGCAAAGCGCGACGCGGCCTCGCCCAGACGGCGCGCCTCGGCGCCAAGATCCTCGAAGGACGGATCCTTGCCGCCCTGCTTGTCATCCGACATCTGAAAACGTCCCCTGAAAATGCAAGTTGCCGCCAGCCTACTGGCAAATCGGGGAAATTCAATGACCGGGACCGGACGGTTAAGGGGCTTCAGTGATAGGTGAACTCTCCCACCACGTTGCGCCATTCGCCCGGCCGGATCATCTTGCGATGGGTGAACCGCACCGAATGCAGCGGCCCCTCGATGCTGTCCTGCCAGAACTCGATGAACTCGAACAGCTTCGGGTGGTCCGGGGCCAGGTCGTAATCCTGCCAGACGAACGTGTTCAGCACGTTCTTGAAGTCCGGCATCCGATAGAAAATCTCTGCCGTGGTCAGTCCGTATCCCTTCAGCATCAGTTCGGTTTCCGACATGCTCACTTGCGCCTCCATGTGACACCTGTATGAAAAGCATGCCGGAGATTCTTTAATAAGCAACAAAAACAGTGTGTTAGCACTCTGTTCCGGTGGCTGCTTGCTTAAATGAAAGTCAGTGTTGAACCCCATATCCTCGGCAGGGTATAGTGCGGGACAACAAGATATAGAGCCAAGGCGAAAGGTGCGTAGGCACGTGAGCGACACGCCAGAAACCCCTGAAAACGAAGACGGAATTCCCCCGGAACGGCCGGAACCCACAGGCCCGACGGTGACCATCGAGGCCGAGATGCGCAACGCGTATCTCGATTACGCGATGTCGGTAATTGTCAGTCGCGCGATCCCCGATCTGCGCGATGGCCTGAAACCTGTGCACCGCCGCATCCTGTTCGCGATGAACGAGGTCGGGAACACCTTCGACAAGCCCTACCGCAAATCGTCGCGCCCGGTGGCCGACACGATGGGTCAGTATCACCCGCACGGCGACGCCGCGATCTATGACGCGCTGGTGCGGATGACGCAGGACTTCTCGATGTCGCTGCCGCTGCTCGACGGTCAGGGCAACTTCGGCTCGATGGACGGCGACCCGCCCGCGGCCTTCCGGTACACCGAAGTCCGGATGGCGAAGGCGGCGAACTTCATCCTTGCCGATATCGACAAGGACACGGTCGACTTTCAGGACAACTACGACGGCAAGCAGACCGAACCGGTCGTGCTGCCTGCGCGGTTCCCGAACATGCTGGTCAACGGCGCCGGCGGTATCGCGGTCGGCATGGCCACGAACATCCCGCCGCACAACCTTGGCGAGGTGATCGACGCGACACAGGCGCTGATCGAGAACCCGGATCTCGATTCCATCCAGCTGATGGAATACGTGCCCGGCCCCGACTTCCCCACCGGCGGCGTGATGCTGGGCCGTGGCGGCGCGCGGAAGGCCTATACCGAAAGCCGCGGTTCGGTCGTGCTGCGCGCCAAGACCAAGGTCGAAGAGATCCGCAAAGACCGCTTCGCCATCATCGTCGAAGAGATCCCGTATCAGGTCAACAAGATGAAGATGGTCGAGCAGATCGCTGATCTTGCTCGGGACAAGAAGATCGACGGCATCGCCAACGTGCAGGACGAATCCGACCGCGTCGGCGTCCGCGTGGTGATCGAGCTGAAGCGCGACGCGACGCCCGAAGTCGTGCTGAACCAGCTGTTCCGCTTCACCTCGCTGCAAACCTCGTTCGGCTGCAACATGCTGGCCCTGAACGGCGGACGGCCAGAACAGCTGACGCTGCGCGACTTCCTGACCCACTTCATCACGTTCCGCGAAGAAGTGGTCGCCCGGCGCACCGCCTACCTGCTGCGCAAGGCGCGCGAGCGCTCGCACATCCTGTGCGGTCTGGCCGTCGCGGTGTCGAATGTCGACGAGGTGGTCGCGACCATCCGCGCCTCTGCCGATGCGTCGGAAGCGCGCGAGAAGCTGATGACGCGCCGCTGGCCCGCCGGGGACATCGCCGAGTACATCCAGCTGATCGACGACCCCAGCCACAAGATGAACGAGGACGGCACCTACAACCTGTCGGAAACGCAGGCCCGCGCCATCCTCGATCTGCGGCTTCAGCGCCTGACCCAGCTGGGCGTCAAGGAAATCACGGACGAACTGCAGGAACTGGCCGGCAAGATCCGCGATTACCTCGACATCCTGCGTTCGCGCGAGCGGATCATGCAGATCATCTCGGACGAACTGGCCGAGGTGAAAGAGCTGTTCGCGGTCCCGCGTCGCACCGAGATCGCCGACTGGTCCGGCGACATGATGGACGAGGACCTGATCGAGCGCGAGGACATGGTCGTGACCGTGACCCAGGGCGGCTATATCAAGCGCACCCCGCTGGTCGAGTTCCGCGAACAGAAGCGCGGCGGCAAGGGGCTGTCGGGTGGCGGGCTGAAGGAAGAGGACGTCGTAACGACCCTCTTCGTCGCCAACACCCACACGCAATTGCTGTTCTTCACGACCGACGGCATGGCCTACAAGCTGAAGACGTGGCGCCTGCCCTCGGGCGGACGCACCGCGCGCGGCAAGGCCATCGTCAACATCCTGCCGATCCCGACCGGCGTTTCGATCGCGGCGATCATGCCGGTGGATCGCGACGAGAACGAATGGAACGACCTGCAAATCGTCTTCGCGACCAGCAAGGGATCGGTCCGCCGCAACCGGCTGTCCGATTTCACCAACGTGAAATCGAACGGCAAGATCGCGATGAAGTTCGAGGGCGAGGAAGAAGGTGTCCGGCTGATCAACGCCCGCATCTGCTCGGAAGACGACGACGTGATGCTGGTGACGAACTCGGGCCGCGCGATCCGCTTCCCGGTGCCAGAGGTCCGCGTGTTCAACTCGCGCGCCTCGACCGGTGTGCGCGGCGTCAAGCTGAACAACGGCGACGAGGTCGTTTCGATGTCGATCATCCGTCACTTCGACGCGGAATCGGATGAACGCGCATCGTACCTCAAGATGCGCCGCGCGATGGCGGGTCTGGCGGATGATGCCGAGGCGTCCGAGGACGACGAGGGCAACGCCAACAGCCCGCTGCCGCCCGAGCGCTATGCAGAGATGTCGGCAGCCGAGAACCTGATCCTCACGATCACCGCCGGAGGTCTGGGCAAGCTGTCGTCCAGCCACGACTATCCGGTGCGCGGGCGTGGCGGTCTTGGCGTCACGGCGTGGGAAAAGCAGATGCGCGGCGGGGAAATCGTCGCAAGCTTCCCGGTCGAGATGGACGACCAGATCATGCTGGTCACCTCGACCGGCCAGTCGATCCGCTGCCCCGTCGACGGCATCAGCTTCCGTTCTCGCGCCGCGGGCGGCGTGAAAGTGTTCAACACCGCGCCGGGGGAAGAAGTCGTTTCGGTCGCGTGGATCGCGGAACAGTCCGAAGAGGACACCGAAGCCCCGGAATAGACGGCCAGAATAAAGGGCCCGGAATAAAGGGCCCGGAATAAGCGGACTGTCGCTTTTTCATCCACGGCCGCGCCCCAACCACGGGCGCGGCCATTTTTTTTTGTTCGGGTCCGGTCTGTGTTGTGTTAACTTAACGCCATATTTTGACCCTCCCACCGTTTTGGGGACCACATCATGAAAAACGCACTTCTCTTGACTGCCAGCGCTCTGGCGCTGATCCCTGCTTCCGCCTCCGCCGTCGAATGGACCTACGCCAGTGCGGACCTGTCCTACCGCTCGCTGGAAGTGGATGGCGACACCAGCAGCCTGACGTCGCTGGGCGGCGAATTCGAAGCCCGCGAGGGCCGCTTCACCTTCGGCGGGTTCGTCGATGCGGTGTTGATCGACGACGGCTCTGACCTGTTCTACTACGGCGCGTCGATCGGTTATGACTTCACGCCCGCCTTCACCGCCTATTTCGATATCGAGGCCGTGTCGGTCACCGACGACCTGTTCGGCGACGACACCTTCGCCACCTACACGCTGGGCGGCGAGTACGAGACCGGGCCCTACACCTTCGGCGCCGCCGTCGGCTATGCGCCCGACTCGGAAGACGATGTCGCCTATGCCGTCTATGCCGGTTACGAGACCAGCCCGGACCTGTTGTTCTACGCCTCGATCGGCACCTACGTGGACGCCGAGGACGTGACCTATACGCTTGGCGTCGACTATGACGGCAGCACCTTCGACATCGACGGCGTGCTGTTCGCGGCGCCCGAGACCGACCTGACGCTGGTGGCCATGTCCGGCCAATACTATTTCAACGCCAGCGTTGACTTCCGCGTTGGCGGTCAGGTGGCCTATTTCGACATCGACGGCGACGACGTGGTCATCTACGGCGTGAGCGCGGGCGTCGAGGTCACGGACAACCTGTGGCTGGATGCGGGCGTGTCTTTCGGCGACAGCTCGACTATCGACGACACCGCCACGATCTACCGCATCGGGCTGGAATACGAGATCGGCAAGCGCGACAAGCTGAAGTCGCGTATCTCCGACGCGCAGCGCGCCGCGCTCATCGACTTCGGTTACTAAACCTTTCCGGCCCTGCCCCAGCCAACGGGGCGGGGCCGACCACGATTTTTCCACGACGCGCCCCGGCCTTGCCGCAATCGCGCCCCCGCGCCGCCAAATCGCTGGTTAACGGTGCAGGGATCGGCGGATAGCTCCGCCCTTTGGGAACGGGAAAACGGTCATGCAGAACTCTACCCGCAACTTGCTTTCCGCCATTCTGGCCGGTGGCGCCACGCTGGTCCGCATTCTGATCGGCGCGTTCTTCCTTGCGACCGCCGCCGCGCTGCACATCACCGAAAGCGGCGCCGCGTTGCTGAACGGCGTCATCGCCGCGCCGCTGGCGATCACCCTGACCACCGTTTACCTTGCCGTCGGCGCCTTCGCCCTGCTGTTCCGCACCGCCGTCCGGCCCGCCGCCGTCCTTCTGGCGCTGTACGTCTTCGCGACCGGCGTGATCCGGCTCGCGCATTCCGGCGGCGACGTGATCCCCGTTCTCGCGCTCGACCTGACCCTGCTGGCCGCGCTGCTGGTCACCACGCTGGCCGAGCCGCGGCTGGTCAACGTGGTCGTCGCACCGCGCCGCGTGGCCTCGCGCGACACTGCCGGGTCCGAACGGCCCGACCCCAGCCGCCCGGCGGAAAACCCGCGCAGCATCTTCAACGGCGTCTGGGACAGCAAGAAGA
Source organism: Maritimibacter sp. (assembly GCA_017792445.1). Lineage (GTDB taxonomy): Bacteria > Pseudomonadota > Alphaproteobacteria > Rhodobacterales > Rhodobacteraceae > Psychromarinibacter. The sequence continues at coordinate 3,989,715 of CP051232.1, read as the reverse complement.
ACGCCGCCTGATCCCCTCCGCTTTCTGATTTCAGCGAATCCCGGTTTTCAAAGCCGGGATTGCGCCATATCTGGAAGCGCATGAGCGAGACACTCCACATCATCGGCGGCGGCATGGCAGGCTCGGAAGCCGCCTGGCAAGCCGCGAACGCCGGCGTCGACGTCGTCATCCACGAGATGCGGCCCAAGGTCGGCACCTTCGCGCACCACACCGGCAACCTTGCCGAGATGGTCTGTTCCAACTCTTTCCGGTCAGACGACGACGAACAGAATGCCGTGGGCCTTCTGCACTGGGAAATGCGCGCGGCGGACGGGCTGATCATGGCCACCGCCGACCGTCACGCCCTGCCCGCAGGCGGCGCGCTGGCCGTCGACCGCGAGCCCTTCGCCCAGTCCGTCACCGACACGCTGCGCGCCCATCCGCGCGTGACGGTCGAGGATGGCGAGATCACCGCCCTGCCCTCGGACGGCAAATGGATCATCGCGACCGGGCCGCTGACCTCGGGCAATCTGGCAGAATCGATCCGCGCCGAGACCGGCGCCGATGCGCTTGCCTTCTTCGACGCCATCGCCCCCATCGTCTATGCCGAAAGCATCGACATGGAGAAAGCGTGGTTCCAGTCCCGTTATGACAAGGGCGAGACCGAGGAAGAACGCAAGGCCTACCTCAACTGCCCGATGGACAAGCCCACGTACGAGGCCTTCATCGACGCGCTGATCGAAGCTGACAAAACCGAGTTCCACGAGGGCGAGACCGCGAAGTACTTCGACGGCTGCCTGCCGATCGAGGTGATGGCCGAGCGGGGCCGCGAGACGCTGCGCCACGGCCCGATGAAACCCGTGGGACTGACCAACCCGCACCAGCCGGACGTGAAGCCCTGGGCCATCGTGCAGCTGCGCCGCGACAACGCGCTGGGCACGCTGTTCAACATCGTGGGCTTCCAGACCAAGATGAAATACGGCGCGCAGGCCGACGTGTTCCGGATGATACCGGGGCTGGAGGATGCGAAGTTCGCCCGCCTTGGCGGTATTCACCGCAACACCTTCATCAACTCGCCCACGCTGCTGGACGACCAGATGCGCCTGCGCTCGCGGCCCAACATCCGCTTTGCCGGTCAGATCACCGGGGTCGAAGGCTATGTGGAATCCGCCGCGATGGGCCTGCTCGCAGGCCGCATGGCCGCCGCCGAGATCCTTGGCCGCCCGATCAAGGCCCCGCCGCCCGAGACCGCGATGGGCGCGCTGATCCATCACATCACCGGCGGCGCCGAGGCCAAGACCTTCCAGCCGATGAACGTCAACTTCGGGCTGTTCCCGCCGGTCGACCTAAAGGGCGGCCGCCGCAATCGCCCGGCGCGCTACAAGGCCTATACCGACCGCGCCAAGGCGCTGTGGACGGACTGGCTGGCCGCCGCTACGGAAGCGGCCTGACATCACCGGACCCGGCGCCGGGTTTTCCGGCGCCGCCCTGTACCATTCGCCGCAAAACGCGCTAACTCGGGCGTATGAGCAAGACATACCTGGAAAAGGTCTATTCGGTGAAGTCCACCGAGGAGGCGAAACAAATCTACGACGAATGGGCCGGCAGCTATGACGAAGAGCTGCTGGACCAAGGCTATGCCACCCCGATGCGGGTGGCGCGCGCGCTGGCCGCGCAGATTCAGAACATGGACAAGCCGGTTCTGGATTTCGGCTGCGGCACGGGATTGTCCGGCGCGGCGCTGATCCAGAACGGCTTTACCGTGATCGACGGCACCGACCTGTCGGCAGAGATGCTGGCCCAGGCCGCCGACAAGGGCGTGTATCGCGATCTGTGGCAGGCCCATCCCGGCGCCGAACTGCCCTTCGATTCTGGCAAGTACCACGCCATCACCGCCAGCGGCGTGATCGGCTCGGGCGCGGGTCCGGCCGAGCTGCTGGATATTCTGATGGAAGGTCTCTCGCCGCGCGGGTTGCTGGCCTTCAGCTTCAACGACCACACGCTGACCGATCCCGACTACATGGTGACCCTGCGCGACTGGACGACCAACGGCACGGCCAGCCTTCTGTTCGAGGAACACGGACCGCATATTCCCGGCATCGACCTTGGGTCGACGGTCTACGTGTTCGAGAAGGCGTGAGCTACGTCACCCGCTTCGCCCCGTCCCCGACAGGGCCGCTGCACATCGGTCATGCCTTCTCGGCCCTGACCGCCTATCGGTGCGCGCAGGCGCACGACGGAACCTTTCTGCTGCGGATCGAGGATATCGACCGCGCCCGGTCGCGGGACGAATACGAACAGCAGATCTACGACGACCTGCGCTGGCTTGGTCTCGACTGGCCCACGCCGGTGATGCGCCAGTCCGACCGGATGCCCGCCTATCGCGCGGCGCTGGACCGGCTGATCGCGATGGGCCTTTGCTACCCCTGCAACTGCTCGCGCGGCGACATCCGGGCGGCGTTGTCCGCCCCGCAGGAAGGCGCGCCCATCGAGGGGCCGGACGGCGTCATCTATCCGGGCACCTGCCGGGGCCGCCCGATGTCCGAGGCGGGACCGACCGACGCGATCCGGCTCGACATGACGCGGGCCACCGCCCACCTCGACGCCCTGCCCGCCTTCCGCGAGACCGGGCCCCTGTTCTCAGGCGTTCACCCTCTGGTGGCCAACGACATGATCGTGCAGATCGGCGACGTGATCCTTGCGCGGAAGGACATGGGCACCTCGTACCACCTGTCCGTGGTCGTCGATGACGCGGATCAGGGGATCACCGAGGTCGTGCGCGGCGCAGACCTGTTCGCCGCCACGTGGATTCACGTGCTGCTTCAGGCGCTGTTGGGGCTGCCGATCCTGCAATACCATCACCACGCCCTGATCCGGGACGACACCGGCAAGCGGCTGGCAAAGCGCGACGACGCCCGCGCCATCCGCGCCTACCGCGAGGACGGGCTGTCGCCGGACGATGTGCTGAAGATGATCGGCCTGACGGTCACACCATCGGCGACATGATCTCGGCTTCCTCGCCGTCGCGGATCGCGGTGTAGAAACAACTGCGCCGGTTCGTGTGGCAGGCGGGGCCCTCCTGCTCGACCAGCGCCAGCAGGCAGTCGCGGTCACAATCGACCCGCAGTTCCACCAGCTTCTGCACGTGGCCCGAAGTCTCGCCCTTGATCCAGTAACTCTGGCGCGAGCGGCTCCAATAGGTCACGCGCCCGGTCTCCAGCGTCTTCGCCACCGCGTCCGCGTTCATCCACGCGACCATCAGAACCTCGCCCGTGTCGTGCTGCTGGGCCACGACCGGGATCAGGCCCTTGTCGTCGAATTTCAACGTGGACGGATCGAACGCCATGACCGAACCCCTTTCCTCATGCATTGCGCCGCCCTATGTAGGGGGTTCAAGCCAGCAGGAAAAGCCATGAGCGACTCCGATCTCATCAAGCTGTATTCGGGCCAGATCCTTGAGCTCGCAGCCGATATCCCGCACCTCGGGCGTCTCGACGCGCCGCAGGCGTCGGTCAAGAAGCGCTCTCCGCTGTGCGGATCGACGGTGACCGTCGACCTGACGACCGAGGATGGCCGGATCACCGACTATGCGCAGGACGTGAAAGCCTGTGCGCTTGGTCAGGCGGCGGCGTCGATCGTCGGGCGCAACATCATCGGCCGCACCCGCGCCGAGGTCGAGGTTGCCCGCGACCAGTTGAAGGCGATGCTGAAGTCCGAGGGCCCGGTGCCGGACGCGCCGTTCGACGGGCTCGAGGTACTGTTGCCCGCTCGCGACTTCAAGAACCGGCACGCGTCGATCATGCTGACGCTGGATGCCGCGGCAGAGGCGTTCGCCGAGGCCGAGAAGGCCGCCTGCGCCTGACCCCTTTCCCCATTGGCCAACGAAAAAGGCGCGGCATCCGTCAGGACACCGCGCCTTTCTTCTTCCGAAGCCCGCGTGATTACTCGGCTGCAACCCGCTGCGGTTCGCGACGCTGGATGATTTCCTCGGCAACGAGGAAGGCCAGTTCCAGCGCCTGACTTGCGTTCAGGCGCGGGTCGCAAGCGGTGTGGTAGCGGTCGGACAGGTTCTCGTCCGACACGGCGGTCACGCCGCCGGTACACTCGGTCACGTCCTTGCCGGTCATCTCGAAATGCACGCCGCCGGGGATCGTGCCCTCGGCGTTGTGGATGTCGAAGAATTCCTGCACTTCGCGCAGCACGCTGTCGAACGGACGGGTCTTGTAGCCCGAGGACGACTTGATCGTGTTGCCGTGCATCGGGTCGCAGGACCAGACGACATTCGCGCCCTCTTCCTGCACCGCCTTCACAAGGCGCGGCAGGTGGTCGCCGACCGAGCCGGCGCCGAAACGGGCGATCAGCGTCAGACGCCCGGCCTCGTTGTTCGGGTTCAGCTTGTCCATCAGCACCTTCAGGTCATCGACGGTGGTCGACGGGCCGCATTTCAGGCCGATGGGGTTCTGAACGCCACGGGCGAACTCGACATGCGCGCCGTCGGGCTGACGGGTGCGGTCGCCGATCCAGATCATGTGGCCCGAACCCGCGATCTGCGCGCCCGAGGTCGAATCCGTCCGGCACAGCGCCTCTTCGTACTCCAGAAGCAGCGCTTCGTGGCTGGTGTAGAAGTCGACGGTCGACATGTCCTTGTTGGTCGTGTCGTTGACACCGGCGGCCTTCATGAAGTCCAGCGCGTCCTGCAGACGGTTGGCGAGGTCACGATAGCGTTCCGCCTCATCGCTTTCGGTGAAGCCCAGCGTCCACGCATGGACGCGGTGCACGTCGGCGAAACCACCGGTCGAGAAGGCGCGCAGCAGGTTCAGCGAGGCGGCGGCCTGCGTGTAGGCCTGCAGCATGCGGTTCGGATCGGGAATCCGCGCGTCCGGCGTGAAGTCGAACCCGTTGATGATGTCGCCGCGGTAGCTGGGCAGTTCGACGCCGCCGACGGACTCGGTCGGGGCCGAGCGCGGTTTGGCGAACTGGCCGGCCATGCGGCCCACCTTCACCACCGGCACCTTGGCGCCGAAGGTCAGGATCATCGCCATCTGCAGCAGCACCTTGAAGGTGTCGCGGATGTTGTCGGCAGAGAACTCGTTAAAGCTTTCGGCGCAGTCCCCGCCCTGCAGGAGAAACGCCTCGCCGCGCGAGACCGCGGCAAGCTTCTCGCGCATACGACGGCATTCCCCGGCAAAGACGAGCGGCGGATACTTGGCCAGCTGCGCCTCGACGGCGTTCAGCGCGGCCTGATCCGTATACTCGGGCATCTGGACCCGAGGCTTGGCGCGCCATCCAGACTTGTCCCAATTGCTCATGTCTTCCTCCGAAGTGTGCCTAAAAAGGTGCCTCCGTATAAAGGCAGAAGGTTTACGTTGGAACCGGGAATGTGCGCCCATTTCCGACGCAGCGTGCCGTTTTTTGTGCATCGGCTCCCTTGCGCGGGTCCGGCAAAGCTGCTTCCGTCTGCCGATCCTAGCGCAAGGGTGCTGAAGACATGGAGCTGAGTCGCCACATTGTCGAGGTAGAGGACACCGGCAAGAAACCCAGCCGGTTCGTGTTCGTCCTGCTCGATAATTTCACCATGCTGTGTTTCTCGTGCGCGCTTGAATCGCTGCGCATCGCGAACCGCATGGCGGGCCGGACGCTGTACGAATGGACCCTCGTCGGCGAAGGCGGCGAGTTCGCCGCCTGCTCTGCCGGAACGCAGTTCAAGCTCGACAGCGATCTGGGCGAATTGCAGCGGGACGACACCATCCTTGTGTGCGGCGGCATCGACGTACAGGCGGCGTCCAGCCGGAAAGTGCTGAACTGGCTGCGGCGCGAGGCCCGGCGCGGCGCGACCGTGGGCGGACTTTGCACCGCTGGTTACACGCTGGCCAAGGCCGGACTGCTCGACGGCAAGCGCGCCACGATCCATTGGGAAAACCAGGACAGCTTTGCCGAGGAATTCGACGAGGTCGAACTGACCAAGTCCGTCTTCGTGATGGACGGCAACCGGTTCACGACGGCGGGCGGCACCTCGTCCATCGACCTGATGCTGAAGATCATCGCCCGCGATCACGGCGAGGAGCTGGCGAACGCGGTCGCCGACCAGTTGATCTACACCACGATCCGCACGGATCAGGACACCCAGCGGCTTTCGGTCCCCACACGCATCGGCGTGCGGCACCCGAAGCTGAGCCAGGTGATCCACATGATGGAACAGAACATCGAAGAGCCGATCAGCCCAGCGACGCTGGCCAAGGATGTCGGCATGTCGACCCGCCAGCTGGAACGGCTGTTCCGCCGCTACCTGAACCGCTCGCCCAAGCGCTATTACATGGAACTGCGGCTTCAGAAGGCCCGCAACCTGCTGATGCAGACCGACATGAGCGTCATCAACGTGGCGCTGGCCTGCGGCTTCGCGAGCCCCTCGCATTTCTCGAAATGCTACCGCGCGCATTACAGCACGACCCCCTACCGCGAACGCGGAAGCCAGGCCACGCGCCTGTCGGTCTAGCCCCGATCGCCCCTAAACTGTCCCCGGATCGGCGCAAATCACCGTCTTTCCGCCCGATTCCGCTGCGACAACGGGGGAATTGAAGGACATTCCGATTTTCGGGGAGGGAAGGCCCATGACGCGTTTTGAACTTCTGTTGCGGCTTGCGGAAAACCAGTCGATCCGGTCGCTTGATCTGTCGATGTTCGACACGCGCGACATCGCGCAGGTCGCCTTGCACCGGACGGAGGTTCTGGGCGACGTCCCGGATTGGAAACGCGCCGTGCGCACATGGGTCAGGGGCGACGAGGCGCCGATGCTGGACATTGCAACGGCTTTTGGCCCCGCTCTGCTGCGCCGCGCCGCCGCCGCCGTCTTTCTGGAATACCGCGCCCTGCGCCCGCTGCTGAAGCAACTCGCCCCGCGCACCATCGCGGATATCGGCTGTGGCTATGGCTTCTTCGGGCTGTTCGCGCAGGCCGACATGGGCGCGTCGCTGACATTGATCGACACGGAACGGTCCGACGAACGGCGCATGCGGTTCAGCGAGACCGGCGCCGCCTGCGCCGACCTTGCGGTGGCGCGGCGTTTCCTGCTGGCGAACGGCTGCCCCGCCTCCCGGCTGCGGACGCTGAACCCGCAAACAGCGGACATCACCGCGCTGCGGAACATCGACCTTGCGGTCAGCTTCCTTGCCTGCGGCTTCCTGTTCCCCATAGATGCCTATCGCGACTTCTTCGCCGCCTCGGTCCGGCCCGGCGGATCGGTTCTGCTCGACATCCGCTCGCGGCTTGTGACTTCCGTGGTCCGCCCCCTCGCCGGGCTTGGCGAGATGCAGCGCCTGTCCATGGCGGCGGATGGAAAAGCCATGCGGTTCCAGCTTGTTACGGCACCTTCCGCACTTTCCCAAGCGGCCTGAAGCAGTGCGCGCCCGACGCAGCGCCACCCCTTAACTCCCGCCCTTTTCTTTTGCGCGGCGCCGTCCTACGCTGCCGCCCACCAGAGTTATACTCACAGGGAGAGTTCCATGAAAAAGCTGCTTATGGCTACGGCCGCAGTCGCTGCGATGACCGCCGGTGGCGCGCAGGCCGAAAGCCACGGGGGCGCCGTGAAAATCGGCATCATCCTCGGGTTCACCGGCCCGATTGAATCGCTGACCCCGCAGATGGCCGACAGCGCCGAACTGGCGCTGACCGAGATCAACGACGCCGGCGGCATCCTCGACGGCCTGATGCTGGAGCCGGTCCGCGCGGACTCGACCTGTATCGACAGCGCCGCCGCGACCGCCGCGGCCGAGCGTCTGGTGACCTCGGACGGCGTCGTCGCCATCATGGGCGCCGACTGCTCGGGCGTGACCGGTGCGGTTCTGGCCAACGTCGCTGTGCCGAACGGCATCCCGATGGTGTCGCCGTCGGCCACCTCGCCCGCCCTGTCCACCGCCGAGGACAACGACCTGTTCTTCCGCACCGCGCCGTCCGACGCCCGTCAGGGTGAAGTGCTGGCCGACATCCTCGAGTCCAAGGGCATCACCTCGGTCGCGGTGACCTACACCAACAACGACTACGGCAAGGGCCTGTCCGACAGCTTCATCGCCAACTTCGAAGCCAACGGCGGCACCGTGACCGCGAACGTCCCGCACGAAGACGGCAAGGCCGACTACTCGGCCGAAGTCGCGACGCTGGCCTCGGCTGGCGGCGACGTGCTGGTGGTGCTGGGCTACGCCGACCAAGGCGGCAAGGGCATCATCCAGTCGGCCGTCGACACCGGCGCGTTCGACACCTTCATGATGGGCGACGGCATGTATGCCGACGCGCTGCTCGCCGATCTGGGCGACATGATGGAAGGCTCGTTCGGCGCGGTGCCGTGGAGCCAGGGGGAAGGCGCTGACGCCTTCGCTGCGATCACCGAGGCCGCCGGCATCAACGGCGAAAGCTCGTTCACCCGCGAAAGCTATGACGCCGCCGCCCTGCTGGCGCTGGCGATGGCTGCCGGGGGCGAGGCCACCAGCGCCGCCGCCGCCGCCAACCTGCTGGACGTGGCGAACGCTCCGGGCGAACCGATCCTGCCGGGTGAACTGGCCAAGGCGCTGGAGATCCTCGCCGAAGGTGGCGAGATCGACTATGTCGGCGCGACCAACGTCGAGCTGATCGGCCCGGGCGAGGCCGCAGGCACCTACCGCGAATACATGGTCGAAGGCAGCGCCTACTCGACCGTCGAATTCCGCTAAGACTGACAGCGCGGTCCGGCATGTTCCGGGCCGCGCACCAACCGGACGGACCCGCATGATCGTCGTCGAAGACCTGCACAAGCATTTCGGGGGCTTCCATGCCGTCGACGGCGCCTCGCTGGAGATCCGCGAAGGCTCCATCACCGGGCTCGTTGGACCCAACGGCGCCGGAAAGACAACCCTTTTCAACGTGATCGCCGGCGTTCTTGAACCCACGTCGGGCCGCGTCCTGATGGGGGGCGAGGATATCACCGGCCTGCCGCCGCACGAGCTGTTCGCCAAGGGCCTGCTGCGCACCTTCCAGATCGCGCACGAATTCTCGTCGATGACGGTGCGCGAAAATCTTATGATGGTGCCCGCAAATCAGGCAGGCGAGACGCTTTGGAATGCATGGTTCCACCGTGGCACGGTGGCGCAGGAAGAGCGGGAACTGGCGAAGAAAGCCGACGAAGTTCTTGAATTTCTTACCATTGATCACCTTGCCGACGAGAAGGCAGGCAACCTGTCGGGTGGACAGAAAAAGTTGCTTGAGCTTGGCAGAACCATGATGGTGGACGCACGGATCGTGTTCCTCGACGAAGTCGGCGCCGGCGTGAACCGGACCCTTCTGAACACAATCGGCGACGCGATCCTGCGGCTCAACAAAGAGCGTGGCTACACGTTCTGCATGATCGAGCATGACATGGACTTCATCGGGAGGCTTTGCGACCCGGTGATCGTGATGGCCGAAGGCCGGGTGCTGGCCGAAGGCACGATCGACGAGATCAAGGCGAACGAGCAGGTGATCGAGGCGTACCTCGGCACCGGTCTCAAGAACAAGACGGCGGCCCCCGCGTCGCCGTAGCAGGCAACGAAGAGGGGCACGTATGACTTTCCGACTTATCCGCGCCGCGGCGCTTGGGCTTTTTGTATTCTCCGGAGCCGTTCAGGCTGGCGACGACGACTGCGCGCAGGTGCATTCCAAGCTGACCTTCTGCGGCGGCGAACAGGTCTGGTCCCCGCTTGAAGCGGGCAAGGCCGAGGGCGTCGCGATGTTCCGCAACAGCGGCGAGAGCTTCGGCAAGGTCATCGTCGAGAAAGTGAACCCCGGACAGGTCTCGCGCGAGCAGATCGAGAACGCGATCCTGACCGACCTCGTGATCAAGCAGGGCGACGAGGACGGACGGTTCAAGGTCGACAGCCTTGAAGGCGGCGAGGTGGACGGCGAGATCGCCGGGAACCTGTCCTATTCCATCCCCGGACGGACGAAACCGCTCAACCTGCTGCATTCCTATCTCGTGCGCGGCGATTTGCTGATACAGTTCATCACGATCACCGGTAACAGCATCGAGGATGGAAATGCCCGCGACTTGCACAAGGACTTCCTCGGCGGCTTCCGCATCACGGCGGACGCGCCGCTTCTGTAATCTCGCCGCCGCCACGCTTCTGACCCTTGCCGCGGCGCCCGCCACCGCGGCAGAATGCACCGACATCGCCGGCAGCGTGGCCTTCTGCCCGGACGGCACCCTGTGGGAAGGCCTGACCCCTGCCCGCCCCGACGGCCCCCGCACGCTGATCTGGGAGACCGACACGCTCGCCATGATCGTGGCCGAGGTGCCCACCGTCTTCGACACGGTCGAGGTGTCGCTGAGCGCGGGCGAATTGGCGGGCATGATCGACGACATGGCCCCGCCTCCCGAAGGATCCGAGGAACTGGGCCGCTTCGCACTGGCGGGCGACGACTTCCCCGCCTTCTCTCGCGCGACGCGGCAGGCCGAGGACGGGCTGGTCGAACTGGTCTCGCTGCATGCTCTTGGAACAACGATCGTTTCGGTTCGCACCGTCGCGCAGGCGGAGCGATTGACTCATGACCACGCCTTGCGGCACGAACAGGCGCTGAAGGCGATCGTGGAGACCGGATTGTGAACCAGAATTCCTGGCAGGAAGACCGAGGCAACCGGGACCGGTCCATCGCCAACCCGCAGCCCGAGGGCGAGATGCAGCCGGGCCATTACAGCGGCCACGCCAAACACGGCGCGACGGACGAGCCTTTCCTGATCGGCGACGCGATAACCGGCGGTTACGGCGGCGGGGCGAACATCCTGCATGACTGCACCATCGCCGTCGACAAGGGCCAGATCGCGGTGATCGTGGGCCCCAACGGCGCAGGCAAGTCGACCGCCATGAAGGCGGTTTTCGGCATGCTGGACCTGCGCGGCGGCGACGTGCGGCTGGACGGCGAAAGCATCGCGACGCTGACCCCGCAGGCACGGGTCGCCAAGGGCATGGGTTTCGTGCCACAGACCTCGAACGTGTTCACCTCGCTGACGGTGGAAGAGAACCTTGAGATGGGCGCGTTCCTGCGCCGCGACGATATCCGGGCCACGATGGAGCAGGTCTATGACCTGTTCCCGATCCTCAAGGACAAGCGCCGCCAGAACGCGGGCGAGTTGTCGGGCGGCCAGCGCCAGCAGGTCGCCGTCGGCCGCGCGCTGATGACCCAGCCCAAGGTGCTGATGCTGGACGAACCCACCGCCGGGGTGTCGCCCATCGTGATGGACGAACTGTTCGACCGCATCATCGAGGTCGCGCGCACCGGGATCTCGATCCTGATGGTCGAGCAGAATGCCCGGCAGGCGCTGGAGATCGCCGACAAGGGCTATGTGCTGGTGCAGGGCGCCAACAGGTTCACCGACACGGGCGCGGCGCTGCTGGCAGACCCCGAAGTCCGGCGCAGCTTCCTTGGCGGGTAAGGCGTATTTCAGGAGAGCTTTCATGACCCCATCCGACCGCATTCCCCGCGGCGCCGCGCTGCTATGCGCCGCCGCCTGCGCCCTGCACGGCTTGCCCGGTTTGGCGGTGGCCGAGGGCTCGGTCTACGAGGTGTCCTGCACCGCCGCGACCCTGTGCGACGCCGCCGGCGGCTGCTCGGGCGACACATCGGCGCTGGAGTTCACCGTCGCACCGCTTTCGCAGGACGGCGACCTGCGGACCTTCGAACTGGTGATGGACGGCGAAACCTACGAGGCGCAGCAGAACGGCGCGACCGGCCCGTTCGTCTGGGACAGCAAGGTGCTGGTCCCGATGGGCGGCGATGCCGCGCTGCTGATCCGGCAGGCGGGTGACGCCGAGGCGCTGTTCCTGACCTGCGAGGGTCTCGGATGAAGGCGCTGGGGGCCGCGCTGATCGCGGCAATCGCGGCGGTGGTCGCAACGGTCCTGCTGCTGCGCCCGGTCGGCGCGCCCGACGCGGCGCGGATCGAGTCGGTCTCCCGCTGCGAGTGGACGGAATACTGCCGCGCCGGGGACTGCACCGCGCAGCCCCTGCCCGCCTTCACCATCCTCCGCAACGGCGAGTTCGGACGGACCTACCTTGGCTTCGAGGGCGACCGTGGCATGCCGCAGGTCAGCGTGGTGCCCTCCGACGACGGCACCCGGCAGATGTCGCTGTCCGCCGGTCAGACCGCCGACGGCGTCGAGATCCTGCACGTCTGGACCCTGAAGCCCGACGGCGCGTTCGATTACCGCCGGACCGAGCAGCTGATCTCGAACCCGGCCATCGACACCGGCGCGGGCCAGTGTGGCGCGTTCGAGGACCGGGAAGCCGGATGACGGCGCGGGTTTCCATTTTTCTGGACGCCGAAGGCGCGGCATCCGAAACTGGCGGGAACACGGGTGCGGCGCGTCCGCAACAAAACGTGCAATTCGGGGCGCGGGAGGTGGCGGACACGCCGCGTTTCGGGCCTTGCAGGAAGACTGAGACAAGACTGGTGCGGAGAGCCCGCTGACATGGATCTGCTGAACGCGCTGGTGGCGCTGACCAACTTCGTGATCATCCCGGCGACGGCCTACGGCGCACAGCTTGCGCTGGGCGCGCTGGGGGTGACGCTGATCTACGGCATCCTGCGGTTCTCGAACTTCGCCCACGGCGACACCATGGCCTTCGGCGCGATGGTGACGATCCTTGCGACGTGGTGGCTTCAGGGCATGGGCGTCTCGCTTGGCCCGCTACCCACCGCGTTGCTGGCATTGCCCATCGGCATCGTCGTGACCGCGCTGCTGCTGCTGGGCACCGACCGGGTGATCTATTCCTTCTACCGCGAGCAGAAGGCGAAACCCGTGGTCCTTGTGATCGTATCGATGGGCGTGATGTTCATGATGAACGGCCTTGTCCGCTTCATCATCGGCCCCGACGACCAGCGGTTCGACGACGGCGCGCGGTTCATCATCAACGCCCGCGATTTCCGCGAGATGACGGGGCTGGACGAGGGCCTTGTGTTCCGCACCAGCCAGGGCCTGACCATCGTCACGGCGGTGATCGTCTGCGCGCTGCTGTTCTGGTTCCTGAATCACACCCGCACCGGCAAGTCGATGCGCGCCTATTCCGACAACGAGGATCTCGCCCTGTTGTCGGGGATCAACCCCGAACGGGTGGTAGCGATCACATGGATCATCGTGGCCGCGCTGGCGACCGTGGCGGGCGTGCTCTACGGCCTCGACAAGACGTTCAAGCCATTCACCTATTTCCAGCTTTTGCTGCCGATCTTCGCCTCGGCCATCGTTGGCGGTCTCGGCTCGCCGCTGGGGGCCATCGTCGGCGGCTTCGTCATCGCCTTCTCGGAAGTCACAGTGACCTACGCGTGGAAGAAGGTGATCACCTATCTCTGGCCGGGAGACTGGGCGCCTGACGGGCTCGTGCAGCTTCTGTCCACCGACTACAAATTCGCGGTCAGCTTCGTGATCCTCGTGATCGTGCTGCTGTTCCGCCCGACCGGCATCTTCAAGGGGAAAGCGGTATGACCCCCAACATGCGCGCAATCCTTCTGTTCGCCCTCGTCTTCGGGCTGATCATCCTGTCGGGCTTCGAGCGCAGCTGGAACGTGGCGCTGGGCATCGTGAACATGGGCCTGATCAGCGCCATCATGGCGCTGGGCGTGAACATGCAGTGGGGCTATGCTGGCCTGTTCAACATCGGCGTGATGGGCTTCGTCGCGCTGGGCGGACTGGCGGCGGTGCTGGTGGGGATGCCCCCCGTCGCCGAGGCGTGGGCCGCAGGCGGTCTGGGCCTGCTGGCGGGTCTCGCGCTGGGCGCGGCGACCATCGCGGCGGCGATCATGACATGGAAGCGCATGGCCAAGGGCCGGACCCGCGCCCTTGCCGTGGCCGCGATCCTTGTCGTCGGTTTCTTCGTCTTCCGCGCGGTGTTCGACCCTGCCGTCGGCGCCGTCGAGGCCGTGAACCCCGCCGCCACCGGATACCTTGGCGGTCTGGGCCTGCCGATCCTTGTCGCGTGGCCGGTGGGCGGCCTGCTTGCGGCGGGCGCGGCATGGGCCATCGGCAAGACCGCCCTTGGCCTGCGGTCCGACTATCTTGCCATCGCGACGCTGGGCATCGCCGAGATCATCATCGCCGTCCTGAAGAACGAGGACTGGCTGGGACGTGGCGTGAAAAACGTCATCGGCCTGCCGCGCCCCGTGCCCTACGAGGTCGATCTGCAGAACTCTGACGCCTTCGTCGCCCGGATGAGCGCATGGGGCATCGACCCGGTGGCCGCCTCGTCGATCACCGTGAAACTGGCCTATGCGGGCCTGTTCGTCGTGGTGCTCGCCATCCTGCTGTGGCTGTCGCAGAAGGCGCTGAACTCGCCGTGGGGCCGCATGATGCGCGCGATCCGCGACAACGAGGTCGCGGCCGAGGCGATGGGCAAGGACGTCACCCGCCGGCACCTGCAGATCTTCATCCTGGGCTCGGCGGTCTGTGGCATCGCGGGCGCGATGATGACGACGCTGGACGGCCAGCTGACCCCCGGCACCTACCAGCCGCTGCGGTTCACCTTCCTTGTCTGGGTGATGGTGATCGTCGGTGGCTCGGGCAACAACTTCGGCGCGGTGCTGGGCGGCTTTCTTGTCTGGTACCTGTGGGTCGAGGTCGAACCCCGCGGCCGCGAACTGATGGAGTTCGTCACCTCGGGCATGGCGGACGGCAGCTGGCTGAAAGCGCACCTGCTGGCCTCGGCGGCCCACATGCGGCTGTTCATCATGGGCCTGATCTTGGTGCTGGTCCTGCGGTTCAGCCCGCGCGGGTTGATCCCCGAAGGATGATCCCCCTCACCATCCTGCTCTTCGCGGCCGGGTCGTCGTCTCGCATGAAGGGACGCGACAAGCTGATGGAGCGGATCGGCGACGAGACGCTGCTGCGGCGCAGCGCGCGGCGGGCGGTGGCGACCGGCCTGCCGGTGATCGCCCTGCTGCCGCCCAAGCCGACACCGCGCGCGGCGGAACTGGATGGACTGGTCGAGACGCGGGTGACGGTGCCCGACGCGGGCGACGGCATGTCACGGTCCATTGGCGCGGGGCTGGCGGCGCTGCCGGACACGGCGGCGGGCGCGATGATGGTGATGGCCGACATGCCGGACCTAGACACCGGTGACCTGCTGGTGCTGGCGGCACAGTTCGATGCGCTGGGCGGCGAAAGCGTGATCCGGGCCGCAGGGGCGGATGGCACCCCCGGCTCGCCGGCGGTGGTGCCACGCAGGCTATTCGCGGCGCTGATGGCGCTTGACGGCGATACCGGAGGCCGTGACGTGCTGAAACGCGAGCGGCATGAGATCGTGCCCCTGCCCGACCGCCACGCGCTGACCGACTTGGACACGCCCGAGGATTGGGCCGAGTGGCGCGCGCGAAACCGCTAGGTCAGTGGCGCAGGCGCGCGTGCATCCAGCGGGCGTAAAGGAAGAACAGGAAGGCCAGAACGATGGCCGCGCCGATCATCCACAGGCTGCGGTCGCCCATCACGTCCCACAGCGGCGGGTCACGCAGCACCTGCAACGCCACCAGAACCGCGCACCAGGCCAGAAACGACAGCGCGAAGAACGCCCCCGTCGCCATGCGCGACACCAGCAGGATCGACGCCAGAAGCCCGGTCGCCACGGCCAAGGCCCAGACGATCAGCACCCAGGACGGGGTCGCCGCGAACCACGCCGCCTGATCGGGCGTCAGCCACGACATGTACAGCGGAGCCTTCAGTTGCAGCCCGAGGAAGTCGCCCAGCAACAGAAGGTTCCACAGAACCGCGATTGCCGAAACCGGAAGATGGTGCCACGCCCGTGCCATTGAAGCCCCTTGCCCTAACCACTCTGCGGGTGAATGTGGCGCGGTGACCCCCACCTGTCCAGTGCGGGCGCAAAAAGAGAGCCCCGCCGTGGCAGTCCACCGCAGCGGGGCTCGGGTCCGGTCGTCACGGTCTGGCGGAACACATGGGCGGCCGGATTAATTTCGCGTCACGAATGAAGCCGTCGGGCCTCGGTCGGGGTCAGCACGCGGCGCGCGGCGAGAAAGCCCGCCTGCCCGCTTGCGGCGCGAAGCTCGGGGAACAGCTGGAAGATCTCCTGCCGCTGCGCGGTGCCGATCCCGCGCAACGCGGTGTCGCCCGGCTGGAAGCTTTCCGACCACGCGCCATCGGACAGCACGACCTCGTGACGGTCGAACATGAAATGGATGTAGGTCACCCGGTCCAGACGCGCCTGATGGACGCCCCGGTTGTTGATCAGGTGCTTCGCGGCGCACAGCACCTCGCGTTCCTCGAAATACAGCGCGGTCATCTCCGAGGCGACCAGAACGCGGTGGTTCGGGCTGAGGTACATGTCGCGCGACGGCAGGTCGTTCCCCAGCGCGCCCTTGCGGATCAGCACCGGCTGAAGGTGCGGCTTGGCGGCCATGTCCTCGGGCCCCAGCGCGCGCGAGCCGATCCAGCGGATTTCCTGAAAGCCGTTGTCGCGCGTCATCACCCGGTCGCCGAGTTGCAGATCCTCGACCGCGACGGCGCCCCGTGTGGTTGCGATCATCGTGCCGGGCGTGAAGCACGGCGTTTCCGACATGCTGTCGTTTCCGGCGCGACGTGCCGGGTCGGCCGGCGCCCGAACGGCGCGGTCGGTGTCGCAATCATCGCAAGCCGCAAGCGGCATGTGAACGTCGTCGAACGTCATGAACGGATCCCTTTGCGCCTTATGTCCGGCAGCACCGGACGGCGCCCCTCTTCGAAGCAGCTAAGACCAAGCTAGCGGGCGGGAACGGTCTTACGGAAGGTGAATATGTCTGAAATGGGGCAAATTCCGGTCACCTTTGGCCGGGATTTTCCTTGGTTTTCAATGCGGGATTCATCCAATGGTTGCGCAATTGAGGCAGCAACCGATACACGCGAAACCGTCCGTTCCGACCGAAAATGCGCATTAACCAAGCGCAGGCCCCTGCAAAAACTGGAAAATCCACCTCGGCATCGACAAACCGTGATTTTCGGCGCCCCGGACGCGGCGCGGGAACGGTTCGATCTCGGGGGCCGTCACCGTCGCCCGCCACGCCTTCGCCGCATTTGGCGGCACCGGCAGCGCAATTGTTCGCAGGCCCGGCCTTATCCCGAATGCCGTTCGGGGATTGTGTCGACTTCAGTCGGCAAGGAATTGAAATACCGTCCGAATCAAAGCCCCGGAAGGGCCGGTCAGCGGATCAGGATCGCACGGAAATCGTTGACGTTGGTGCCGGTCGGACCGGGCGCGAAGATATCGCCCGCCGCATCGAACGCGCCCCATGCATCGTGCGCGGCAAGCGCGTCGTCCGGTGCGATGCCCGCCGCCCGCATCCGCGCCGCGCTGCCGCCGGTGGCGAAGGCGCCCGCGTTGTCTTCGGACCCGTCGATCCCGTCGGTGTCGGCGGCGAGCGCCGCCAGACCTTCCATCCCGTCGACCTCCAACAGCCACGACAGCAGGAACTCGGTATTCCGCCCGCCGCGTCCGCCCTTGGCGTTGCCCAGCGTGACGGTCGTCTCGCCGCCCGAGAGCAGGACAACCGGCCGGGTAAACGGCCGGTCACGCAGCAGAACCTCACGCGACAGGGCCGCGATCAGCTTGCCAACTTCGCGGGACTCGCCTTCGATGGCGTCCGACAGGATCGCGGCCTTCACCCCCTCGGCCTCGGCCACAGCCGCCGCCGCCTCCAGCGAGCGGGCGGCAGAGGCGATGACGTGGACCTCGTTGCGGGCAAAGACCGGATCGTCGGGCTTCGGGGCGTCCTCGGCGGCGTCCTCGAGAAAGGCCGCGACCTTCGGCGGCAGGGTCATCCCGTAGGACTTCACCAGCCGCAGCGCCGAGGCGCGGTCCTGTCCGCACGGCACCGTTGGCCCCGAGGCGACCTGCGCCGGGTCGTCGCCCGGCACGTCCGAGACGATCAGGCTGACCACCTTCGCCGGATGGGCCGCCGCCGCCAGACGTCCGCCCTTGATCCCGCTCACCTGCTTGCGGATCGCGTTCATCGCCGAAATCGGCGCGCCCGAGGCCAGCAGAACCTGATTGAGCGCCGCCTCGTCTTCCAGCGTCAACGCGCCCGGCGGTGCAGGCAGCAGGGCCGAGCCGCCACCGCAGACCAGTGCGACGACCAGATCGTCCTCGGTCAGCCCCTCGACGGCAGCCAGCAAAGCACGCGCCGCCACTTGCCCGGCGGCGTCCGGGACGGGATGGGCGGCCTCAAGCACTTTCAGCGACTTGCACGGCGCGGCATAGCCGTAGCGCGTGACGATCACGCCCTCGACGGGGCCGTCCCACAGCTCTTCGAAGGCCGCCGCCATCTGCGCCGCGCCCTTGCCCGCGCCGATCACCACGGTGCGGCCCTTGGGCTTTGCGGGAAGCACGGCGGCTATAGCCTGTTTCGGGTCCGCCGCGGCAACGGCGGCGTCGAACATGCGGGTCAGAAGATCGCGGTCAGCATCGGAAATCATGCACCGAAATGAGCATGGTTCCGGCACGAGGTCACGCCGAAACTGGGGCTTTGGGGGTCACAGGCCCGGAAGCCACAACACCAGTGCCGGGAAAGCCAGCAACAGCACGACGTGGATCACGTCCGTCACCACGAAAGGCGCGGTGCCGCGGAAGATCTTCGACAAGGGAATATCCCGCGCCACGCCGGACAGTACGTAGACGTTCATTCCCACCGGCGGCGTGATCAGCGCGATCTCGGTCATCCGCACCACCAGCACGCCGAACAGCACCGCGTTATAGCCAAGCCCGGTCACCAGCGGGAAGAACAGCGGCACCGTCAGCGTCATCATCGCCGAGGCGTCAAGGATCATGCCAAGGAAGAAATACACCAGCAGGATCAGCACAAGGATCGCAAGCGGCGGCCAGTCCATCGAAGTGACCCAGCCCACGATGTTCAGCGGGATCGTCGTCACCGTGATGAAGGCGTTGAACACCAGAGCGCCAAGAAGGATGCCGAAGATCATGCCGGTGGTCTTCAGCGTCTCGTAGGCTGCCTTCCGCACCGCGCCGAAATCCAGCCGCCCCCGCACGCCCGCGATCACCAGCGCGCCGAATGCCCCCATTGCGCCGGCCTCGGTCGGGGTGAAGAAGCCCCAGATGATGCCGCCCATCACGAAGCCGAACAGAAAGATCACGTCGCCGGTCTTGCGGAAGCCCCGCAGCCGCTCGGACCAGCCGAACCGCGGCCCGGCGGGACCGGCGGCGGGGTTCATCCGGCACTGGATGGCGATCGAGATCATGTAGAACACCGCCAGCAGCACGCCCGGAATGATCCCGGCCGCGAACATGTCGCCGATCGAGGTCTCGGTCAGGATGCCGTAGATGATGAACATGCCGGATGGCGGGATGAGACTGCCGATGGTGCCCCCCGCCGCGACGCTGCCCGAGGCAAGCGAGACCGAGTAGCCGTGCTTGCGCATCTCCGGCAGGGCGACAAGCCCCATCGTCGCCGTCGTCGCCAGCGACGAGGCGTTGACCGCCGAGAACCCGGCCGACGCCCCGACCGTCGCCATTGCCAGCCCGCCCTTGCGATGGCCAAGACAACGGGCGGCGAAGTCATACAGGTCCTGCCCGATGCCCGAGGCGAACAGGATATGCGCCATGAACAGAAACAGCGGCACGGTTCCGATGGCGTAGTTGGTGGCAAGGTCGAATGCCACGACGCCCACCTTGATGAAGGCCGCGTGGAACGAGATCAGAAGCCCGAAGCCCAGGGCCCCGACCAGCCCCATGGCAAAGCCGATGGGCATTCCGAAGGCGAGCATCAGGAACAGCGCCCCGATGCCGACGAAACCGGCGGCGATAGGTGTCATTCGGTCACGTCCTTGCCGAGAAGGGATTGCACCGCGCGCAGCAGGATCACCGCGATCACCAGCACGATGCCGGCGAACATGATCCACCTGAACGGCGCGACTGGGATGTCGAGGATGGGCGAGGTCTCGCCCTGTGCGCTGCGGCGCAGGACTTCCTCGAGCGCGGCGTAGGCGACGATGCCCCAGAAGCCGAGGCTGAGCAGCAGCACGATCCCATGCACGATCTGCGCCACGCGTTTCGGGAAGGTCTGGGTCAGCAACTCGACCCGCGTGTGCGCCCCGGTCCACGCGGCATAGGCCAGCGCGCAGCAGACGGCGGGGATAAGCAGCAGTTCGGCCAGAACGTAGGTGCCCGGAAACGCGATCCGCACCGCGCGGAAGCCGACGGTTACCACCGTCAGCGCCATCAGCGCCACCAGCGACAGCACGCCGATGAACGCCGCCACGCGCACCAGCGCGCCCACTCCCCTGTCGATCCCGTTCAACACGCCCTGCCTCCGTTGCTTTTCGGTCCGGGGGCGGCGCCCGCCCCCGGTTCGGTCTAAGCCTGCGCGCGTCACTCGCCGTAGGCGGCGCGGATCTTCTCCAGCACCTCGGTGCCGGGCTTGCCCATGCCGTCGAGTTCGGCGGCCACCTCGGCGATCGCCGGGGCGAAGGCCTTGGCGTATTCGGCCACTACCGCCTCGTCGACCGGGTTGAACACGACGCCCTCTTCCTCGCCATAGGCGCGGCCGACCTCTTCGGCCTCCTGCGACAGCTCCAGCGTCCGCGCGCTTAGCCACGCGGTATTGTCGTCGAAGATCTTCTGGATGTCCTCGGGCAGACCGTCCCACACCGCCTGATTGATGCCGCGCGACGGATAGGCGCCCCGGCTGTGCGGCAGTTCGGAGTAATAGCTGACCACCTCGGCGAAGCTCAGCGATTTCAGCGCCTCGTACGGAGCGATTACGCCGTCCAGCACGCCCTTTTCAAGCGAGGGATAGGTCTCGGTCATCGGCATCGTCACGCCCTCGGCCCCGAAAGCGGCAAGCGGGCCGATGAAGTCCACCGCCGAACGGATACGCAGCCCCTTCAGATCGTCCAGCGTGTTGACCGGACCGCCGCGCAGCAGCAGGTGCATCGGAGTACCGACGTTGTAGCCGACCACGTGGACGCCCTCGAGTTCCTCGGAAAACACCGGGAATTCCTCGACAAGGTCCATATAGACGTCCAGCACCTTCTCGGGATCGGTGTAGCCGTAGAACATGCCCGGCACGAGGCGGTTCATGTCATAGCCCGAGCGCGCGTAAATGGGCGCGATATAGGCCGCGTCGGCGACGCCGGCGGCCAGTTCGTCGACCCCTTCGCGGCTGGTGATCAGCGCGCGGCCCCAATAGGGCGTGATGTCGACGCGCCCGCCGGACTGTTCCTCGATCCGGGCGATCCATTCCGCGTCTGCGGCACCGTAGGGGTGCGTCTCGGTGTAGGGCGAGGCGTAGGTCAGGTTGAATTCGGCCGCGAAAGCCGGAGCCGCGCCAAGGCACAGGGCCAGGACTGCGGATGTAAGCTTGAGGTTACCCATGTCGATCCTCCCTTAGGGTTCAAGCACCAATGGTTGCAGGCTTCACGCCCGCTCTTGTTGCGGCGCGGTCTCCTCCGGGGACAGCGCCGAAATCTCCTGTTCCGTCAGGCCGATGGCTTGTAGCACCTCGACCGTATGCGTGCCGGGCATGACGGCGGCGCTCGCAGGCGCGGCCTCGCCCAGCCGGACCGGCGCGCCAAGCTGGCGCAGCGGCGGGCCGCCGGGGGCCTCGACCGTCACCACCATGCCACGTGCGTTCAGATGCGGGTCGTCCAGCGCCTCGGTCACCGAATTGACCGGCGCGAACTGGGTGCCGGCCTGTCCCAGAACCTCCAGCCAGTAATCACGCGGCTTGGTGGCGAACACGGCCTGAAGCCCGTCGCGGATCTCGGCCCGGCGGGCGGGGTCCAGTTGCCACGGAATGAACTCGGGGTGTCCCATCGTCTTGCAGAACGTCGCCCAGTAGCGCGGCTCCATGTCGGTGGTGCACAGCCATGCACCGTCGGCGCATTCCCACAGGCCCAGATCCGCCCGCCGGGTGCCACGCGCGGGGGCGTCGTCGGGGTTCTCGAACCGCGCGATGATGTTGGACACCAGCGTCATCGCGCAGTCTGTCATCGACACGTCGACATGCCGCCCCTGCCCCGTGCGCTTCGCCTCGGTCAGCGCGGCAAGCGTCGCGAACGCCGCATGGCTGCCGGTGATGATATCCGCCGAGGGCACGCCGGGCAGACCGGGTGCGTCCGGATCCTCGCCGGTGCGGCTGAGGACACCGGACAAGGCCAGCGCCACCGGGTCGTGGCCGGGTTTGTCGCGGTAGGGAGCGGTCTGGCCGCACAGCGTCAGGCTGGTGAACACTAGCGCCGGGTTTTCCTTCCTAAGATCGTCGTAGCCCAGCCCCAGCGAGGCCAGCACGCCGGGGCGGTAATCCTCGACGACCACGTCGACCGTCGCGGCCAGCCTGCGCAGCGCGGATTGCGCCGCGGGGTCGCCAAGGTCCAGCTTCACCGACTTCTTGCCCCGCGCCAGCATATCCCGCGCGCGCTGGCGTTTGCGGCCCTCGTCGTCCAGCCGGTCCCAGCCGAACACCTTCGCCTGCTTCGCCAGCTCACGCGGATGCTCGACGCGGATCACCTCGGCGCCCTGATCGGCCAAGAGCCACGTGCAATACGGCCCCGGCAGAAGCCGCGAGAAGTCCAGAACGCGGATACCGGCCAGAACGGTCATGACGCCACCGCGCCCGGCTGATGAACCGCGAACAGCGGCCCCGGCAAGCGGCGGCCCTCGGCGTCCTTGTGGAACATGCCGCGCGCCTGCATCTGTGGGCTGTCGGGCACCTCGGCCAGCTTGGTGATGGGCGACAGGCCCCAGCCGGCCTCTAGCGACATACGCCCAAGGTCGGCGCGGGTGTGGCGGGCGAAGAATGCGGCGATCAGGTCCTGCCAGCGTTCGATCACGTCCTGATCGGTGTCGGCCACAAGGATCGCGTCCCAGTCGACCTGCGCCAGTTCGCCCGCGCCGCCGTCGGCCTCCATCGCCCGGACCACGGCGCGCATCATGCCGGGATTGTCGATCATCGACCACGTCACGTGCCCGTCGGCGCAGGGCCAGACCTGCCGAACGCCGGACTTGCCGCGCACCAGCATGTTGCCACGGCGCGTACCGATGCGCCCGGTCCAGTCGTACATGACCGCCTCGCGGTAGTTCGCCAGCGCCGCCGATTGCAGCGCGGACAGCGTGATCCGCTGGCCCTTGCCGGTGGTCCGCCGCGCCCGAAGCCCCATCAGCGCCGCCGTCGCCGCCTGAATACCAGTCAGCGCGTAGGCCTGCTCGCCCGGCAGTCGCAGCGGCGGCTTGTCGGGTTCGCCCGTGACCGTCATCAGCCCCGAGGCCGCCATCAGCGTAAGATCGGTCACCGGACGCTGTGGCTGCCCTTCGGGCCAGCCGGTCACGACGACGTGGATCAGCCGGTCATGCTGCGCAGCGAGAGCGTCCCGCTCGGGGTTCTCGGGCGCGCTGCGGCGGTCGTCGAGAAGAATGTCGGCCCAGCCCAGTAGCGTCGGAGTATCGTCGGCGCTTTCGCGCATCCCCTGATGCCACGCGGCGGCGCGCCCACGCGTCATGTCGTCCGCCGCACTGAACAGCACCACATCCGCCCCGAGCCGCGCCAGCATCGAGCCGCCAAAATCGGCGAGTTTGTCGGCGATAACAACAACATTGGTGCCCTGAAGCATGGTCATGCCAGCACCTCTTCATCCGCCAGACGGCGCATGTCGTCCTGACCTATGAGGCGCCCGAACACCGCATCGTTGTCGGCGCCCAGACACGGCGCGGGCCCGACGGCCCAAGGGGTCAGCGACAGGTGATAGGGCGGCGCGGGCATCTTCGAGGGGCCAAGCACCGGGTGGTCAATAGTCACGAAATGCTGCGCAGCATTCAGCGCCGGATGCGCCGACAGTTCACGCCCGTCCAGAACGCCGCCCGCAGCGACACCGGCAGCGACCAGCGCCGCTTCCAATTCCGTTTTATCCGCCATCTCAGTCGCTTCCGAGATCGCCGCATCGATTGCTGCACCTGCGGCGCGGCGACCTTCAGCCGTTTCCCAGCCATGCTGCGGCGCAACATCCAGCACCGCGCACAGCGCCTGCCACTGGCCGTCATCCTCGCAGGCGATGGCAATCCACTGATCGTCGCCCGCGCAGCGATAGACCCCATGCGGCGCCATCTGCGGATCGGAATTCGCGGGCTTCTCGGCGGGCGGGTCGGCGAAGAGGTCGGACGCCACATGCACCATCGCCTCGATCTGGCTGACATCAACGTGGCACCCCTGCCCCGTCCGATCACGCTGTTCCAGCGCCGACAGGATCGCGACGGTCAGCATCATCGGCGCCACCACGTCGCCATAGGCATAGGGCGGCATGTGCGGGTCGCTTCCCGGCCAGCCTGTCACATCGGCGCTGCCCGAATAGGCCGCGGCCGAGTTGCCATAGCCCCGGAACCCGCCAAGCGGTCCGGTCTTTCCGGCGACCGACACGCTGGCAAGGATGATATCCGGCTTGATCGCCTGCAACTCGGGATAGCTCAGCCCGATCCGCTCCATGAAGCCCGGCCCGAAATTCTCGACCACCACGTCCGCCCATCCGACCAGCTTGCGCGCCACGTCCACGCCCCTCGGGTCGGACAGGTTGATGGTCACGCTTTGCTTCGAGGTGTTGGTCTGCGCAAAAAAGGCCGAGGCGTCGGGGTTGCGGCTTTCGCCCTTTGCGAAAGGCGGCGACTTGCGGCCAAGGTCCAGACGGCGGGCGGATTCGATCTTCACCACGGTCGCGCCATTGTCCGCCAGATCCTTGGTCGAACGCGGCCCCGCGCCCACCCAGCTGAAATCGGCGATCTTCAGACCGTCCAGCGCGCCCATCACGCGACCTCCCTTGCGTAGTCGTCCAGTTCCGCAGCCACCCGCGCGACCATCGCCTCGCGGTCCCATTGACGTGGGTCGACCATATCGGACCACACCTCGATCACCCTGACGCCTGCCGCCTCCAGCGCACGTTTGGCGAACAATGAGCCATAACCCGAGAACCGGTCATGTTCGGGGATCAGCATCAGCGCCACGTCGATGCGGAATTTCCTAGCCTGCTCGACCATCCATGCGTTCACCCATGGCGGTTGGTGCAGTTGTTCGTTCATCGAGCACACCCGCGCCGCCAGCGCCCGCAAAGGGTCGCCGTGATCGGTGCGGATATAGCCGTCAGCGGCGAACGGCAGGTACATCGACCACGCGAACACCGCGCCGTGGCTGTCCTCGAACGCGCGGTAAAACGATGTGTCGAACCACAGCCCCGCCCCGATCCACATCATCCGGATGCGCTCGTCCGGGCATTCGGCATGCCCCTCTGCGATCCGCTCCGCCACCTCGTCACGGAACCGCGCCGCATGGTCCAGCGCCCAGTCCGAGCCGCGATGCCACTGGGGGATCATCACGTTCGGCATCTGCTCGGAGATGCGCATTGGCACCTTCGGCGCTTCGGCAATCAGCGTTGCGACCTCGTCGAAGATACGCTCTTGCGCATCGATCCGCGCCATGTAGCCGGCAAAGCCGTCTTCGTCGAAGCCGCGGCCCGTTTGGCTTTCGATCTCTGCGATCAGGTCGCGCATCTCGGCCACCAGCAGGTCCAGCCGGTCCGCGCCATAGAATGCCTCCCACCCGTCGCGGGCCTTCAGCCACCAGTCGGGATCCGGGTCCGGCACCGCAGGCGCCGACAGCAGATGCAGCGGCGCACCGCTGAGTTCGGACCACAACTGGAAGATCCGCCCATGCTCGTCCGAGCTTTGCCGCGCGCACAAAAGCGCCGGTGCGGGCAGCCCGCCCCAAGGCTGGCGATCCGGGTCGCCTTCCAGCGCGGCCACCAGCGGCAGGCTGGAATAACGCGGCAAATGCGCGTGAAAGCCCATCTCTTCCATGCGATCGAAATAGTAGGGCGCCTGCTGCTTGGCCGAGATCACCGCCGACCACCATTGGTTGGTGACCATCGGCATGTCCATGAAATGAAACAACTCGTGCGGCGTGTCGGCGTTCACGAAGGCAAAGGACGCACCGTCGAGGATCTGCTGGCGCAGCCCCTTCAGCCAGCCCTTCTGATAGTCGGTCGCCGCCGCTGCCGCCGTCATGCCAGCGCCTCCGCCAAGGTGGTCTCTGCCGCCGCGATCCAGTCCGCACCGGGGCGGAACGGGCGGAAGCCGAGGTTCACGAACACCCGTCCCGTCTTTGCCGCATGGGCGGCAAGCATCGGGATGTCCCAGCCGAAGCTGTCGTCGTTGCGGTCGACCGAGGCGACGATCACGTCGCAGCCCGCCACCGCCTCGCGCAGCGCCCGGCTATAGCGGGCCGGAGGGTTGGCGCGCACATGCAGCGGATCGGCCGCGATGGCCGCCAGCAGCGCGGCGGCGTCCGGAGCGTCCTTGCCGGCGCGCTCCCATCCGTGGCCGTAGGGCTGAAGATCGGCGACGACATTGCCATGGCAGGTGCAGATCCGGTGCAACACCGGGATATCGCAGGCCGTCCCGACCAGCGCGATGCGCAGGGATGCGGGGGGCGCGGTCTCGGGAAGCTGGCTTAGCAGGTCCGCGTGCGCCTCTGGTGTCATCCAGCGCCCGGCGTTGCGCCAGACAAAACCGTCGGGCCCCGCCGGAACCCGCGCCAACGCGGCTGCGCGCCGCGCTTCAGACGCCTGAGCGGCAGCGAAATCGCGGTCGGTCGATACAAGCGCATCCAGCACCGCATCCAGCCGCGCCAGTTCGGTCCGGTTGTACGCCGCCGCAGCGGCGCTGTCGGAATGCACCATGTTCCACAGGTGGAACCGTGGCCCCGTCGCTTCGATCATTCCCAATCGCCGCATCTCTGTCGCGTATTGATAGGCCGCAAGCGCCGCCACGTCGCCGCGCGCGAAGACGATCAGCGAAAGCGCGTCGAACGCCCCCGCGGCAAGGCGATGCAGGAAACGCGCGGTGAAATCGTCAAGGAAGGGTTCGGCCACGCTATCGACAGCCGTCACCCGCGGACCGTCCGTTGCGTCCGCCAGCGGCGGCGCCTTCACATCCACCACCATCGCCCCGGCCGAGCGGACCAGCGTCGCGGGCAGACCGGCGCCGAACAGCCCGACCACGGGCGCGTCGCCTGCATCGAGTCCGTCCAGCCGCTCTGCGAAAGCGCGTTCCAGCTCTGTCACGGGGGTCACGGCGAGTCCTCCCAGCTCATCCATTGGTTCAATCTGGAAACTATTATCATCCCTGTGTCAACACCCTTTGTTTGACAGCCAGGGACCACCCCGCTACCGATCTGGAAAACGCGGGAAGGACCCAGATGACGGAAGCGGCCGCACCAGAGGCGCCAGAGGACGAGGTTTCTCTCGGCCATCTCGCGAAGGACATCTTCTTCGTCATGCGGGCGCTGCGCGCGCATCTGGCGCGGGAAAACGCCAGCCTGTTCGAACGGCACGACGTCGCCAGTGGCGAGATCGCCATCGTCAGCCTGATTGGCCTGAATCCCGGAATCAGCCAGAAACAACTGGCCGAAACCGTCGTACTGAAGAAGTCTGCGCTGACCAAGGTGGTCAACCATCTGGAACAGACCGGCATCATCGAGCGCCGGAAGGAAGCGGACGACAAGCGGTTCAACGCCCTGCATCTGACCGAACGCGGCGAGGCTTTGCGCGCGGCGATGACCCCCGACATGCTGGCACAGCAGGAACAGGTGCTTTCGGCCCTCAGCGCCGCCGAACGCGGCATGCTGTTCGAATTGCTGTGGCGTGTGATTGACGACAATCGGTCCGAAGCCCCCGGCTGACACGGCCCGAACAGCCCCGCCCCGCTGCGGCATGGGTTGACAAGCTCTCTCATTATGGTTTCCATTTGAAACTATAAGGCTCTCGAGCCGGAGGGAGGAGAAACCATGGCGCAACCGCTTGCCGGTGTCCGCATCGCGGATTTCAGCCACGTCATCGCCGGGCCGCTGGCCACGCAGTTCCTGCGGCTGCTGGGCGCCGAGGTGATCAAGGTCGAACCGGCGCAAGGTGACGCGATGCGGTTCTACACCCACACCCCGGGCCGCGCCGGAATGGCCGAACCCTTCGTGGGCGCAAACGCGGGCAAAAGGTCGGTGGTGCTGGACCTGAAAACCGCCGAGGGCCGCGCGCAGGCGCACGCGCTGACCGGAACCTGCGATATCTTCGTCGAGAATTTCCGCCCCGGCGTCGCCGCACGGCTGGGCCTTGGCGCGGACGACCTGACCTCCGCTTTTCCCTCGCTGATCTACTGCTCGGTCTCCGGCTTCGGCCAGACCGGACCGATGCGGGACTTCCCCGCCATCGACCAGGTGATCCAAAGTGTGTCCGGCCTGATGAGCCTGTCGGGACACGAGGGCGACCCCGCCGAACGCATCGGCTTTCCCATCGTCGATACCTACAGCGCCCTGTTGACCGCCTTCGCGATCCTTGCCGCCTACACCCAGCGGCAGGCCGACCCCGAGCGGCGGGGACAGGTCATCGACGTGTCGATGCTGGATGCCACGCTGGTCATGATGAGTTCGGTCGTCGGGCCGCTGCTGATGTCGGGTCAGAAACCGGTCCGGGCGGGCAACCGGGGTTTTTCCGGCGCGCCCACCGCCGACACTTTCGCCACCGGCGACGGAGAGATCACCATCGGCGCAGTCCAGCAGGTGCAGGTCGAACGCCTGTTCCGCGCGATGGATCTTGCCGGTCTCATTGACGATCCCCGCTTTGCCGACCGCGACGCGCGGCTGGCCAATGACCCGGCGCTGCAAGAGATCCTGCGCGCCCGCTTTGCCGAGAAATCCGCCCTGGAGTGGGAAGAGATCCTGTCCGCCGCAGGTGTCCCCGCAGGCAAGGTGCGCGCGCTGGACGAGGCGCTGGCCTTCGACCAGATCCGCGACCGCGACCTGTTCCTTGACCTGCCCGGCGGCACGGACCGCGTGATGAACGCAGGCTTCCGCTTCGCCCATGACGGTCCCGGCCTGAGCGCGCCGGCCCCGAAGCTCGGCGAACACACCGACGACGTTCTTGCGGAAATCGCGCAAAAGCGCAGCGCCTGAGCCGGTTGGCCCGAGGTCTGTCAGACTTCGACGGAATGGCAATTGGCGCACCCGATAGGATTCGAACCTATGGCCTCTGCCTTCGGAGGGCAGCGCTCTATCCAGCTGAGCTACGGGTGCCTTGGCTGCCCCTATATCGGGCAGTTGGAACCGGTGCAATGGGTATTGGCCCCCGAAACCTGTCATCTCGGGACCCGGGTTGTTAACGTCGCCACGTCACAACACAGGAGACAAGTATGACCTTGGCCACCGAAGCCCATGAAATCTCTGATATTGCTTTCGGATTCATGGGGTCGAAGGCGCTTTTCGCGGCGATCGAGTTCGGCTTTTTCGACCATCTCGCGGGCGGTCCGATGACCGCCGAGGAGCTGGGCGACAAATCCGGCATCCACCCCGAACGAACCCGCACCCTGCTGACCTCGCTTGCGGGGCTGGGGCTGGTCGGAGTGAAGGACGGCATCTACGAGAACTCCCCCGCCGCAGCCGCCTTTCTGGTCAAGGGCCAGAAGTACGATTTCAGCGATTACCTTGAACTGCAGGTCGGCAAGCAGATGTACGCGCTGATGGATCAGCTTGTGCCGGCCCTGAAGGATGAGCTGCCCGAAGGCGCGACGGGATCCTATGCCGAGTGGTTCTCGGACCCGGAAGAGGCGCGGGTCTATTCCGACAGCCAGCATGCGGGCTCGTTGGGTCCGGCGCGGGCGCTGACCAAGCGGCTGGACCTGTCCGGCGCGAAGCGGATGCTGGACGTGGGCGGCGGCACCGGCGCCTTCTCGATCACCTTCTGCAAGGCGTTCCCCGATCTGACCTCGACCATCGTGGACTTCCCGAACGTTGTCGCCGTGGGTCGCGAGAAACTGGCCGAGGCCGGGCTGACCGACCGGATCGACTATGTCGAGGCGGACGCCACCGGGTTCGACTGGCCGGGCGATCAGGACGTGGTGCTGATGTCTTACCTGCTGTCCGGCGTCCCGGCCGAGATGCACGCGCCGATGTTCGAGGCGGCGATGAAGGTGATGAAACCCGGCGCGACGCTGCTGGTGCATGATTTCATCGTCGAGGCCGACCGCAGTGGACCGGCGCTGACCGCGCTGTGGCAGTTGCAGCATACGGCGTTCACGCCCCACGCGGCCTCGCTGGATGCGGGAAGCCTTGCGGCGGCGCTGGAAAAGGCCGGGTTCGCGAATGTCTCGGTCGGGGCGATGATTCCCGAGATGACGATGCTGGCGACGGCGAAGAAACCCGCGTAAGCCTGACTGAAGTGGCAGAACTTTCTAGAAAGTTCTGCCTGTTCAATTTCTTCTAGAAGAAATTGCCGAAAACGATCTTTCAGAAGATCGTGCTCTCCGCCGCCTCAGGCGAACAGCTCGTGGCACAGCTCCAGCGCGTCCACCAGCACGTCGATCTCGTCGGTGGTGTTGTACAGCCCCATCGACGCGCGGCAGGTCGCGGTGACGCCAAGGTGATCCATCAGCGGCCCGGCACAGTGATGCCCCGCGCGCACCGCGACGCCCTTCTTGTCGAGCACGGTCGAGATGTCATGCGCATGCGCCGCGCCTTCCAGCGTGAACGAAAAGATCGCCGCCTTGTCCGCCGTCGTACCCTGCAGGTTCAGCCAGTTCAGGCCGGCCAGCTTTTGCGCGGCGTAGTCGCGCAGGCTTGCCTCGTGGGCGGCGATGTTCTGCATGCCCAGCCCCATCATGTATTCCAGCGCGACGCCCAGACCGATCATCTGCACGATGCCCGGCGTCCCGGCCTCGAACTTCATTGGCGGGTCGGCGTAAGTGATGACGTCCTTCGACACCTCGCGGATCATGTCGCCGCCGCCCATGAAGGGGCGCATCTCGGCCAGCCGCTCTTTCCTGACGTAGATCGCGCCGGACCCCGAGGGACCGTACAGCTTGTGACCGGTGATCGCGTAGAAATCGCAGCCGATGTCCTGAACATCCACCGGCATGTGAACGGCGGCCTGGCTGCCGTCGACCAGCACCGGAACGCCCTTGGCATGTGCCGCCTCGACGATGGCTTTCACGTCGACCACGGTGCCCAGCACGTTGGATACCTGCGTGATCGCGACCAGCTTCGTGTCGGGGCCGATGGCGTCGATCACCTTCTGCGGGTCCAACGCGCCGGTGGCGTCGGTGTCCACCCATTTCAGCGTAGCGCCGTGACGCTCGCGCAGGAAATGCCAGGGCACGATGTTGGCGTGGTGCTCCATCACCGACAGCACGATCTCGCCGCCGCCCGCTTCCTTGATCTTCGGGCCCAGCCACGAATAGGCGATCATGTTGATCCCCTCGGTGGTGCCCGAGTTCATCACGATCTCGTCTTCCGAGGCCGCGTTCAGGAATTTCGCGATGGTGCCGCGCACCGCCTCGTATTTCTCGGTGGCGAGGTTCGACAAATAGTGCAGGCCACGGTGAACGTTGGCGTATTCCTGGCTGTAGGCCTGCGTGATCGCGTCGATCACGACCTGCGGCTTCTGCGCCGAAGCGCCGTTGTCGAGATACACCAGCGGCTTGCCGTTCACCTCGCGCGAGAGGATCGGAAAGTCGGCGCGGACAGTCTGGACGTCATACATCGAAAGAGGCTCCGGGTACGGCGACCCCGAGCAGGGTCAGGATCAGGGACAGCGCGAAGATGATCGACAGAAGCGAGACGATGATCATCGCGAACACAAGGCCAAGCGAGCGGAAGCCATGCAGCTCGGCCACGAAATTGGACAGCAGCCAGAAGAACAGGACGAAGCCCGCGATTCCGATCAGCCCGGCGATGGGCGGCATCACGATCAAGAACAGCGTCTGAACGACCTGAAGGCACAGAAGGCAGAACTGCAACCACGCGATCAGCAGGATCGCATCGGCCAGCGCGCCCTGCCCGCCCATCGCGCGACCAATCAGGTGCACGGCGAAGACGGCGGTCACAAGGACCGTCAGTTGCAGGACGCCGGTGGTCCACGGGTTCAGCACCAGCTCGCCCATCACGAAAGCGTCGGCCCGCGCGATATAGGCGATGCTGACATGCGCCGCGATGACGCTCAGCACCACGACCAGCAGCAACACCTCCCAGCGCAAGCGCACCGGCAGGTCGTAGGACATCACCCAGCGCGCCACGTCGCGCGGTTTCGCGATGCTGGACCACACGTTGCCCAGCAGGGTTTTCACGTCAGGCATCATGCGGCTTCGGCTGTCCGTTCCGTTTCCCAAAGGCTCACCCCCCAGAACAGCAGAAACACCGCAAGCGCAAGCCCGCCCGTCAGGCTGAGCGCCGGGCCGGGGCCGATGAAACCCGCGACCAGCCCGGTCAGCAGCCACAGCGGTACCGCCGCCAGCAGCGACCAGAAGAGCGCCAGCCGGGCCGAGTACCAAGACCCCTGCCCGCCCACGATCATCGCGATCAGATGGGTCAGCGCGGCCAGAGCGTAAAGCGCCAGCGGGGCAAGGAACATCCATGCCATCAGAGCACCGCCAAGCAGCGCCTGAAGCGGCACCTCGGCGTCAAGATAGGCTTCGCGCGACAGGCGCGGCCACTGCGACACGAAGATCAGCGCGCAAGCGAGCATCAGGTAGAACAGCGCGCGGTCCTCGCGCTGCCCCGCCGCCAGATGGCGACGCACCACCGCCCGGGGGCGGCGGTACATCGCGACGATGTCGGTCGTCAGAGCCATCAGCCCTTGCGCCGCCGCTCCAGCCAGGCCGACAGGCGCACAAGCACGTCCTCGGCGATGGCCTTGTTGTCGATCTCTTCGATCGCCTCGGCGAGGAAGGCCAGCACCATCAGATCCTGCGCCTTCGGCTCGGGGATCCCGCGCGAGCGCAGGTAGAACAGCGCCGTCTCGTCGATGGCACCCGAGGTCGAGCCGTGCGAGCACTGCACGTCGTCGGCATAGATCTCGAGTTCCGGCTTGGCGTAGAAGTTGCTGTCGTCGTCCAGCAGCAGCGACTGGCTGATCTGGTAGCCGTCGGTCTTCTGGGCGTCGGGCTGTACCAGGATCTTGCCTTGGAACACGCCGGTCGCGCCGTTGCGCAGCACTTTCTTGAACACCTGCCGCGACTCGCAGTTCTGCGCGTCGTGGGTGATGAACACGGTGTCGTCGTGGTGGAAGTCACCGTCGCCAAGGCAGGCGCCCGCCACGTGGGCGATGGCGTCGTCGCCGGTCAGTTCGACGATGCACTCGTTCCGGGTCATGATCCCGTTCGAGGTCATGGTGAACGACTTGAACGTGCTTTCCGTCCCGAGACGGGCGAAGATGTGGGTCACCGCCTGCCGTTCGTGGTCGCGGCCCTGCGCGCGCACGTGGTGGAACGCGGCGCCGTCGGCGACCTCGACTTCCATCACCTTGTTGAAGCGGGCTGCCGCGGGGCCGTTTTCCAGCACCGTCAGTTCCGCGCCGGGCTCGACCTTGATGCAATGGTGCAGGATCGCGTCCGAGGTTTCGCTTTGATGCAGGTAGACCAGCGACACGGGCAGCTTGGCCTTGCCGGTTGCGCGGATCATGACGCCATCGGTCGCGAAGGCGGTGTTCAGCGCGGCAAGCGGACGTTCGACCGGTTTCTGCCCACGGGCTTCCAGTACGCCATAGACGTCACGCGCCCAGTGAATGTCGGTCTGGGTCGCGTCGGCCAGACGGTCGATCTCGACCCCTGCCAGCGCCGGATCGTCGGATTGCGCGGCGTCGAACACGCCGTCGACGAACACCAGCCGCACCCGGTCGATCTCGCTGAACAGCGGCGTTTCGTCATTCGCGAAGATCGCCGCCGGTTTCGGCTCGACCGAGGTCAGCAGGTCCGGGCGGGTGAACTTCCAGTACTCGTCGCGACGGCCCGGAAGGCCCATGGTCTGCACCCGCGCCAGCGCATCCTCGCGCGCGGCGGTCGCCCAGCCCGAGCCTTCGGGCATCGTCAGCGCGGCCAGCCGGGCGTCGGTCGCATCCTGTTTGACTTGCGGCAAAGCCATTACGCCACCTCGTTCAGGATGTCGGCATAGCCGTTTTCCTCGACCTCGAGGGCCAGTTCCTTGCCGCCGGTCTTGATGATCCGGCCATCGGCCATGATGTGCACCACGTCCGGAACGATGTGGTTCAGCAGACGCTGGTAGTGGGTGATGACAAGGAACGAACGGCCCGCGTCGCGCAGCGCGTTCACG
Organism: Maritimibacter sp.; assembly: GCA_017792445.1. Lineage (GTDB taxonomy): Bacteria > Pseudomonadota > Alphaproteobacteria > Rhodobacterales > Rhodobacteraceae > Psychromarinibacter. Next base: position 3,955,629 of record CP051232.1, on the reverse strand, counting down.
CCGTCCGACACCAGCTTCATCGCGTCGACGTCAAGGCCCGAGTCCGTTTCATCGAGAACGCACATCTTCGGTTCCAGAACGGCCATCTGCAGGATCTCGTTGCGCTTTTTCTCGCCGCCCGAGAAGCCCATGTTGACCGGGCGCTTCAGCATCTCGCTGTCGATCTTCAGCGTCTTCGCCTTCTCGCGGATCATCTTGAGGAAGTCGGCGGCGCTCATTTCCTCTTCGCCGCGCGCCTTGCGCTGGGCGTTCAGGGCGGTGCGCAGGAAGGTCATGTTGCCGACGCCGGGGATCTCGACCGGGTACTGGAACGCAAGGAACAGGCCGGCGGCGGCGCGTTCCTCGGGCTCCATGTCCAGCAGTTCCTCGCCCAGAAGCGAGGCGCTGCCCTCGGTCACTTCATAGCCGTCGCGGCCCGACAGGACATAGGACAGGGTCGATTTGCCGGACCCGTTCGGGCCCATGATCGCATGGACCTCGCCCGCGCCGATCTTCAGATCGACGCCTTTCAGGATCTGCTTGTCCTCTTCCTCAAGTTTGACGTGCAGGTTTTTGATTTCCAGCATTTTTCTTCCTCGTATCGCGTGGGCCATCCGGCCCTGTTCCTGTGGGTGACGGCAGCGTTCCGCCTGTCACCCGGTTCCCTGAAGCCGCCTAAAGCGGCCTGTTGAATATCGTCAGCACCGCCGCCAGATCGCGCGGCGGTATGGTCCATGGCGACGCCTCGAACACCGCCATCCGGCCGTGCATCGCGACGGGTCTGATCCAGCGTTCGACGGCGTGATAGCGGGCGCGTTCGGCATAGTCGTCGAACAGCACCGTCACCGCCTTCAGCGTCCGCATCATCACGGTCAGAAGGCAGGCCGCCCGAAAGCGGCCGTCGATCAGCACAAGGTCCGGCTGCCTGAAATCGTCACGATCCCAGACGCTTACCGGGTACTTGTGATAGCTGCGCCAGCCGCTTTCATCGACGGGCGTGCCCCACTTCCCGGTCTTCCCGACGTTGACGGGGTGCAGTCGCACATCGCCCTTCACCGGGTTGTCGGCGAACCACGCCTCCATCGACGCGACCCAGTCGAGATCGCTTTCGACAGAGATCACCGTCTTTCCCAGCTCGCCCGCCAGAACCGTCGAGCCTCCGCTGCCGTATTCGAGGATCATGCCCGCCGCGCGATAGTGATCGCGCAGGCAGGCAGCCTCGGCCTCGGGCAGCGTCAGCGTCGGACGCGCGCTGGCGGACGGCGCGCTCATCAGCCGACAGAGCCTTCCAGCGAGATCGCCACCAGCTGCTGCGCTTCCATCGCGAATTCCATCGGCAGCGCCTGAAGCACGTCCTTGCAGAACCCGTTGACGACCAGCGCCACGGCCTCTTCCTCGTCCATGCCGCGCTGGCGGCAATAGAACAGCTGATCGTCGTCCACCTTGGACGTCGTCGCCTCGTGTTCCACCCGGCTCGAATTGTTGCGAACCTCGATATACGGCACCGTGTGGGCGCCGCATTCGCTGCCGATCAGAAGGCTGTCGCACTGGGTGTAGTTGCGCGCGTTCTTCGCCTTGGGGTGGACCGAGACCTGGCCGCGATAGGTGTTCTGCGCCTTGCCGGCGCTGATGCCCTTCGACACGATCCGCGACCGGGTGTCTTTCCCGAGGTGGATCATCTTGGTGCCGGTGTCGGCCTGCTGGTAGTTGTTGGTGATCGCGATCGAATAGAACTCGCCCTGCGATTCATTGCCCCGCAGGATGCACGACGGGTACTTCCACGTAACGGCAGAGCCGGTTTCCACCTGCGTCCACATCACCTTGGCGCGGTCGCCACGGCAGTCCGCGCGCTTGGTGACGAAGTTGTAGATGCCGCCCTTGCCGTTCTCGTCGCCGGGGAACCAGTTCTGAACGGTGGAATACTTCACCTCGGCGTCTTCCTCGACGACGATCTCGACCACCGCCGCGTGAAGCTGCGTGGTGTCGCGCTGCGGCGCGGTGCAGCCTTCGAGGTAGGACACATAGCTGCCCTTGTCCGCGATGATCAGCGTGCGCTCGAACTGGCCGGTGTTCTCGGCGTTGATCCGGAAATAGGTCGACAGCTCCATCGGACAGCGGACGCCCGGCGGCACATAGACAAAGGACCCATCCGAGAAGACGGCGCTGTTGAGCGTGGCGAAGAAGTTGTCCGAGGCCGGAACCACCGAACCGAGGTATTTCTTCACAAGTTCCGGATGCTCGCGGATCGCTTCCGAGATCGAACAGAAGATGACGCCCGCCTTCTTCAGCTCCGCCTGGAACGTGGTGCCGACCGAGACGCTGTCGAACACCGCGTCCACCGCGACCTTGCGGCCCTCGGCGGGCGCGTCCTCGGCACCCTCGACACCTGCGAGGATCATCTGCTCCTTCAGCGGGATGCCGAGTTTTTCGTAGGTTTCCAGCAACTTGGGGTCCACCTCGTCCAGCGACTTCGGCTTCTCCATCATGCTTTTGGGCTTGGCGTAGTAATACTGGTCCTGATAGTCGATGACCGGATAGTCAATCATCGCCCAGGTCGGTTCGGTCATCTCTTGCCAGCGGGCGAAGGCCTGAACGCGCCAGTCGGTCATCCACTCCGGTTCGCCGTTCTTGGCCGAGATCAGGCGCACGATGTCCTCGTTCAGCCCCTTGGGGGCATAGTCCATCTCGATCTCGGTTTCCCAGCCGTACTTGTACTTGCCGGCCATCGACCGGACGGCATCCACCGTCTCCTGGTCGACGCCTTCCTTGACCTGTGCTTCCATGCTCTCCGCCATGTCCTGGCCTTTCCTTCTGTCAGGCCGCGCGCTGCCGGAACTTCCGGTACTGCGCGGTCCAGGCGTCGATGAAACGCCCGATTTCCTCTTCGGTGGTGTCCGGCCCGAGCGAAACCCGGATCGCCGAGGACGCCACCTCGTCGTCGTATCCCATGGCCCGCAGCACCCGGCTGGCACGGACCTTGCCGCTGGAGCAGGCCGAGCCTGCCGAGATGGCAAATCCCGCAAGGTCCATCTGCATGACCTGCGTCTCGCCCTTCCAGCCCGGCACCGCGAAATTCGCGGTATTCGGCAACCGGGATGAATCTTTTCCGGCTAAGATAACCTCTGGCGCGGCGGCCACAATGCCACTTTCTAGAATATTTCTAAATTTCTCGACCCGGCCCCATGCCCCGGCGTCAAGATCGCGCATCGCGGCCTCTGCGGCGGCGGCGAAACCGGCGATCCCGATGACGTTCTCGGTGCCCGAGCGGCGCCCCATCTCTTGCCCCCCGCCCTTGATCCGCGCGGCAAGGTCGGTGCCCCGCTTCAGGATCAGCGCGCCGATGCCCTTGGGGCCGCCCAGCTTGTGCGCCGAGGCCAGCGCCATCGTGCAGCCCATCCAGTTGAACGCGACCGGAAGCTTGCCCCAGGCCTGCGTCGCATCGCATACGGCAAGACCTTCGGGCAGCGTCTGAATAACGCCGGTCTCGGAATTCGCAAGCTGCAAGGTTGACGCAGCCGGGTCGGACACGGTCACCGCACCATCGGCGGCCACCGGCAGATCGGTCGTGACCCAGCTGGCCACGGCGTCATGCTCGACCTCGGCGCCATGCAGCCCGCGACCCTCCAGCGCCAGCGCCGCGCCCTCGGTCGAGCCGGAGGTGAACACGATATCGGCACCATCCGCCCCGAAGGCGGCCGCGATGCGGTTGCGCGCGTTCTCGATCAGCGCCTTCGCCTTGCGGCCCTCGGCATGGACGGAAGACGGATTGCCCGCGATCTCCATGGCGGCCACCATCGCCTCGCGCGCTTCCGGGCGCAGCGGGGTCGTGGCATTCCAATCGAGATAAGCGCGTGGCTTCACGGCGTTTTCCGTTTCTAGTTCAGTAAGTTGCAGCAGGCAGTCCGGCCCGTCAGTCCTCGTCCACGACGGCGAACAGGGTCGGGACCGCCGGACAGGGCGCCAGATCGTTGGTGATCACGTCCGAAAGGCGGGTCTGGTGCAGGAACACGTAGACATGCGCCGACAGCCCTTCCCACAGCCGGTTGGTCAACGACTGCGCGCGGCTGCCCGACAGGCCGCCCGACGCGCCCGCGCCGGTGTGCATCGCGCTGACGGTCTCGTCCACGGCGCCCAGAACCTCGGACACGCGGATATCGGACGCGGGCTTTGCCAGACGATAGCCGCCGCCCGGGCCGCGCACCGACTCCACCAGCCCGGCGCGGCGCAGCTTGACGAAGAGTTGTTCCAGATAGGGCAGCGAGATGCTCTGGCGCTTCGACAATTCACCCAGCGAGGACAACGATTCGGGAGGCTGCAGCGCAAGATCGGCAAGCGCGACCATGGCGTAACGACCCTTCGTAGACAGTTTCATGGCCTTCACAGCCCCCTTATTCCATTGACCTCACGCGACACGATCATTAACTGCATTCTGACCCAAAGCGGCCTGCTGTCGCAACAGGTTTTAGAAGCGTTCTAAGATGCCCGACTAATTTCGTCAAGATTAGCCGCGGCATAATGCAAGGAGCAGAAGGAGGCAAATGCCCGAGGTTATCTTTCCCGGCCCGGAGGGCCGTCTTGAGGGGCGGTATCATCCCCAGAAGACCAAGGACTCTCCGATTGCCATCATCCTTCACCCGCACCCGCAATTCGGCGGGACGATGAACAACCGCGTCGTCTACAACCTGCACTACGCCTTTCACAACATGGGCTTCACCGTGCTGCGGTTCAATTTCCGCGGCGTCGGACGCAGCCAGGGCGAATACGATCAGGGCATCGGCGAACTGTCGGATGCCGCGTCGGCGCTCGATTACCTGCAGTCGATGAACCAGAATGCCAAGCATTGCTGGGTCGCCGGGTTCTCGTTCGGCGCGTGGATCGGCATGCAGCTTCTGATGCGGCGCCCCGAGATCACCGGCTTCATCTCGGTGTCGCCGCCCGCGAACATGTACGACTTCTCGTTCCTCGCCCCCTGCCCGTCCTCGGGCCTGATCATCAACGGCACCGCCGACCGCGTGGCGCCGCCGCGCGACACGCATGCGCTGGTCGACAAGCTGCACGAGCAGAAGGGCATCACGATCACCCACGAAGAAGTCGAAGGCGCTGGCCACTTCTTCGAGGATCCGCACATGGAGCAGATGATCGGCCACGTCGACAGCTACGTCCGCCGCCGTCTGACCGAAAGCACGCGCTAGGCGCATCCTGCGTTTCGCATGCAGAAAGGCCCGCCCTTCCCGGCGGGTCTTTTCTTTTGCGCCGCACCCCGCGTAGATGCCCGCATGACCGCCTCGGACACCTCCCCCCGCCTCGACGCGCAGGTCGCGTTCCTCAAGGAAACCGACAAGCTGAAGTCGATCCTCCGCGCCACGCCGCTGATCGACGGCTCGCGCCGCGAGAATTCGGCTGAACACTCGTGGCACGTGATGCTGTATGCGCTGGTGCTGGCCGATCAGGCCGGGCCCGAGGTGCGCATCGACCGCGTGATCCGGATGCTGCTGCTACACGACATCGTCGAGATCGACGCGGGCGATCACCCGATCCACGGCAATGTCGACCACGCGGCGCAGGAGAAGGCCGAGAAAGCCGCCGCCGACCGCCTGTTCGGCCTGCTGCCCGACGACCAGCGCGACGACTTCCGCGCGCTCTGGGACGAGTTCGAAGCCGCCGAGACGCCGGACGCCGTCTTCGCCAAGGCCATCGACCGCTTCCAAAGCCCGGTGACCAACCTTGCGGGCAACGGCCTTGGCTGGCGCGGCTATGACGTGACGCTTGAGAAGCTCGACACCCGCATTGGCCGCCCCCTGTCGCGCGGCGCCCCCGGCCTGTGGGCGTGGCTAAGGCCGAAACTGGCGGCGTTTCTAGGGTCGAGCGACGCGTGACGACCCCGCACGGCATAGCGACGGCCACGTTCTTACTCTGCGTTAATAATCCGCATTAAACCCCCGCCATATATCACAAATCGAAACCCGCATCCTCGCGATTGTGACACCTTGGCAACAATGCCCGCGCAGCCATCGCGCGGTGCAATCTCCGCGTCTTCCCAATACCTGAGTCGTTCACTAGGAAATCCGGCAACAGCCAGGCCAGCGTGCACAGACCGCCCCCAGCAAGAATACGGAAACTCCTGGGGGACAATCCATGACACGCTCCACGCTGGCGGGCCTTCTGGCCACGACCGCGCTTATCGCCGCTGGCACCGCCTCGGCGCAGAACTCCGAAGAAGACTACGCCTTCCTCGGCACCATCCGGATCGAGGCCGCCGACGCTCAGGCGAACCTCGGCAACGACGAAATCACCAGCGAAGAAATCGAGGGCCGCAACCCGGCGACGATCAAGGACGTGTTCGCGGGTGAATCCTCGGTCACCGTCAGCGGCGGCACCCCGATCGCGCAGAAGGTCTTCGTGAACGGCATCGAGGAAAGCCTTCTGTCGGTCACCATCGATGGCGCGCGTCAGAACAAGTCGGCCTTCCACCACACCGGCAACGTCCTGATCGACCCGTTCCTGCTGAAAGCCATCGAGGTCAGCAAGGGTCTCGCCCCCGCCGACGCCGGACCGGGCGCGCTGGCCGGCGCCATCGCCTATGAAACCGTGGACGCCCGCGACCTGCTGGAAGCCGGCGACACCTTCGGCGGCCTGTTCAAGGTCGGCGCCTACGACAACGGCCCCGGCTACCGCGCCAGCCTCGCGCTGTTCGGCCAGCTGGGCGGGTTCGAGTACCTGCTGAGCGCCACGCGTCAGGACGGCGACTCGTACGAAGACGGCGACGGCACCGTGATCGGCGGCACCGAGGCGGACTTCGACGACTACATGCTGAAACTGGCCTACACCACCGACAGCGGCCATCGCTTCGAGTTCTCGGCCTCCGACACCAAGGACAGCGGCGAACGCATGGCGCAGCCCGGTCCCGGCGGGATCTACTTCCTGCGCCCCGACTTCGCACTGGTGCCGGGCCGCGAGAACGTGCTGGTCGACGGTCTGTCCGAGCGCCGCTCGTACATCCTGACCTACACCAACGAAGCGCCCACCGGCTGGTTCGCCCCGACGGTCCAGCTGACCTACAACGAGCAGGAAGTCGACGTCAGCGGCGTCTACGGCATCAACACCAGCTTCTCGGGCACCTTCGAGAACGAGTTCACCATCGCCAACGGCACCGTCACCGCCGGTCTCGACTTTTACCACGACACCGCCGAGGGCGAGGGTCGCGGGCCGGGGCCATTCGGCAGCTCGGGCACGGAAAAGGTGACCAACGTCGGCGTTTTCGCGCAGGCCCGGCAGGATCTGAACGAGATCTTCTCGGTCAGCTACGGCGCCCGCTATGACTGGAACACCTTCACCGGCGCAGATGGCAGCGAATTCGAAGACGGCGATTTCAGCCTGAATGCCGCGGTCGACGTCATCCTGAGCGACCGCCTGACGCTGAACGCCGGTTGGGCCACCAGCTTCGGCGGCTACGAACTGGGCGAGGCCGCGCTGATCAACTTCGGCACCGACTGGGACTACACCGGCCTGAAGCCCTCGCGCGCGACAGCGGCCCGTATAGGCCTGCGCTATGCCAGCGGTCCGTGGACCTGGAGCGCGGCGCTGTTCCAGACCGATATCGAGGATATCGCCGCCGTCCTGCCCACCGCGGGCGCGCGTGGCCAAACCTCGGACATGACCTCGCAGGGCTACGAAGCGGCGCTCCGCTATGGCTGGGACAGCGGCTTTGCGTCGATCAACTACACCTTCGCCGACGTCGAACTGGACGAGGAAACCATCGGCTCGACCGCGTACTACATCGGCCGTCCGATCGGGCATCTCTTCGCGCTGGAAGCCGGCTGGGCCATCAACGACCAGTGGGGCATCGGCGGGTCCGCCGAGATCGCGCTGGACAACGATGACGCGGCCATCCCGCTGCCCGGCTACGAGGTGCTGAACCTTTACGCGACCTACACGCCGCCGCAGATCGAGAACCTCGAGATCCGCTTCGACGTGCGCAACGTGTTCAACGAAACCTATTCGGCGCGCAGCTCGGACGGCATCGACGTCACCACCGTGACGCCGCTGACCGAACCCGGCCGCACCTTCGGCCTGACCGCGACGGTCAAGTTCTGACACCCGCCTGACGGTGGTTTGCAACAGCGCCCGGGCCCCTGCGGCCCGGGCGTTTCGCGTTGGGGCCAAGCGTCCGTTCACATGCTCTCGACACGTAGTCTTGTCTAGTTGTATAGATACGGCGACTCCGAAGACGCCGAGACCAGACATGCCCACATTCGAGCCCCCCCGCCTTGGAGAGCCCTACCTTCTGACCCCGGGGCCGCTGACGACCTCTTACGAGGTGAAGCAGGCGATGCTGCGCGACTGGGGCAGCTGGGACGGCGATTTCCGCGCCATGACGGCGGAACTGCGGACGCGGCTGGTGGCGATGCTGGGCGACGGTCCGGACGCCTTCACCTGTGTACCGATGCAGGGCTCTGGCTCGTTTTCGGTCGAGGCGATGCTGGGCACGCTGGTGCCGAAGGACGGAAAGGCGCTGGTGCTTGCCAACGGCGCCTACGGCCAGCGCGCAGCGGAAAGCCTGCGTTACGCGGGCCGCGCGGTCGAGGTGCTGGACAAGGGCGACTACCTGCCGCCCCGCGGATCCGAGATCGCGGCGATCCTCGCCGCCGATCCCGCCATCACCCATGTCGTCGCGATCCACTGTGAAACCTCGTCGGGCATCCTGAACCCGGTCCCCGAAATCGCGCAGGCGGTCGAGGCGGCGGGCCGCGAATTGCTGATCGACTCGATGTCCGCCTTTGGCGCCATCGCCCTGCCGCCGACCGAGATCCGGTATCAGGCGCTTGTGTCCTCGGCCAACAAGTGCATCGAGGGTGTGCCCGGCTTCGGCTTCGTGCTGGTCCGCACCGAGGCGCTGGAGGCCGCGAAGGGCAACGCGCACTCGCTTGCGCTGGATCTCCACGCGCAATGGGCGACGATGGAGAAGACGGGCCAGTGGCGCTATACCCCGCCCACACACGCCGTCGCCGCCTTTCTCGAGGCGCTGCGCATCCACGAGGCCGAGGGCGGCGTCGCGGCGCGTGGCGCGCGCTACACGGCCAACCGCGATACGCTGGTCAAGGGCATGCGCGGGCTGGGCTTCGAGACGCTGCTGGAAGACCGCTGGCTGTCGCCGATCATCACCACCTTCTTCTGCCCCGCCGACCCGGCCTTTTCGTTCCAGCCGTTCTACGACGGCATGAAGGCGCGTGGCTTCATCATCTACCCCGGCAAGCTGACGCTGGTGGACAGCTTCCGCCTTGGCCACATCGGCCGGATGGACGCGGCCGTGATGGACAAGGTGGTGCAGGCGGTGGCGCAGACGCTGGCAGAAATGGGCGTCACCGACGCCGCGCCGCCTCCGGCGGCACTGGAAGAACGCAACAAACAGGCAGAGGCGGCATGAGCAAGTTCAAGGCAGCGGTGTTCGACTGGGCGGGCACGATGGTGGATTTCGGCTCGTTCGCACCGATGGGCGTTTTCGTGAAGGCGTTCGAGCAGTTCGGCATCCCGGTCACCATCGATCAGGCGCGCGGGCCCATGGGCTCGGCCAAGTGGGACCACATCCGCGCGATGATGGACATGCCCGAGATCGCCGCCGCATGGGAGGCCCAGTACGGCGCAGCGCCGACCGACGCCGACGTCGACCGCGTCTACAAGGTCTTCGTGCCGATGAACGAGGAGGTCGCCGCCGACTATGCCGACCTCGTCCCCGGCGCGCTGGAAACCGTGGCCTACCTGCGCGGGCGCGGGATGAAGATCGGCTCCACCACCGGCTACACCCGCTCGATCATGGAGCGCGTCCTGCCCGTCGCCGCGGCGCAGGGCTACAGCCCCGACAACCTCGTCTGCTCGGACGATCTGTCCGAGGGCCGTCCCGGACCGCTGGGCATGTACAAGTGCTTCGTCGATCTCGGCGTCTACCCGCCCGACGCGGTGATCAAGGTCGACGACACCGCCCCCGGCATCGCCGAGGGCCGCGCGGCGGGCTGCGTCACCGTGGGTCTCGCCCTGTCCGGCAACTTCGTCGGCAAGACGCCCGAGGAACTGGCCGAGTGCTCCGAGGCGGAACTGGACACCTTCAGGGAAGGCGCGGCGCGCGTCCTGCGCGAGGCGGGCGCGGATTACATGATCGACACCGTCGCAGACCTTCCCGCGCTCATCGAGCGGCTGGAACGCGGCTGACCGCTTCTTTGGTCCATAAATATCCCCGCCGGAGGCCACGGCCCAAAGGGCCGTCCCTGCCGCGACTCCGAAGGGCCGTTCACCCCGTGACGGGCATCCCCCGGTCCACCGCCGCGAACTGGTCCCGCGTCTCGCGGTAAGCCCCGGCCGCGTGGACCAGCGCCCGGAAGATCGCCCGCTGGCGCTTGCGGTAGAACAGGTGCTCGGGGTGCCATTGGACGCCAAGCGCGAAGGGATCGCGCACCCGCTCGATCGCCTGGATCATCCCACCCTCGTCCCGCGCCGCGACTTCCAGCCCCCGGCCCAACCGCGCCACGGACTGCGAGTGCAGCGCGTTCACCTTCATCTCGCGCTTGCCCGCGATGCCTTCCAGCCGCGTGCCCTCGACCACCTGCACCCGCCGGCGCGGCAGGATCGTCTTATAGCGCCGCGAGTTCTCATAGACCGAGAACGCGTCCTGATGCAGATCGCCGCCAAGCGCGACGTTCAGCATCTGGCTGCCCCGGCAGATCCCAAGCACGGGGATGTTCTGTTCGAAGGCGGCGCAGCACAGCGCGCGTTCCAGCGTGTCGCGTGCGGGGTCCAGCCGGGCCGAGGCCATCAACTGCCCGCCATAGACATCCGGCGAGATGTCGTCGCCGCCGCCGATCACGATGCCATGCACCGCGTCCAGATCGGGCGCCCGGTTCACGCCCCAGCGCACCGCGCGCCCGCCCGCAAGGTGGATGTTCAGCGCCACCAGCGGAAAGATCCGCCAGCCCGACCGCTGCGAGGTGGTGACGCCGATGATCGGGCGGCTCATGCGTCGCCCCTTTCGATCAGCCCTGCCTCGCGCAGCCGCTCGTCGACGGCCGACGCCCATCCGCCGCGCACGCGGTTCCGCAGCCAGCCCCGCCCGCGCCAGTCCTCGCGCAGCGCGTCCAGAAGGCCGGGCATCCGCGCCACCTGTTCGACCAGCTGCCAGCGGTTCCACTCATAGGCCACGGTCCAATCGGGGTCGCCCAGCCGGCAGTCCGGCAGGCGGTAGTGATAGGTCGGCCGCGCCGACACGCTGGAATCCTCGCCGTGCCGCGCCACGAAACGAGGCTCGTCCAGCCAGCGGATCGCCGGGTACAGGTCCAACCCGTGGTTCCGGCTGTGTACGTGGTCAAGGTAGATCTCCATGAACCCGGACAGCCCCGGCAGGTCGCCCGGCTCGGCCAGCGCGTCCAGCAACGACGGGCGGTAGCGGTCGGTGAAGGGCAGCAGGCGGCGGCTGATGTCGACCGGGTCGGTCTGGCGGAACCATTCCTCGAGAAACGCGAAGGCGGTGCCGGTCGCGGGCATGTCGGCACCGCTTTTGTCGGCCAGTTCCGGGTTCAGGTGCAGCCCGAAGCCCAGAAGCACCCCGCCCCGCGTGCCGATCGCGCCTTCCGCCTTCAGCGCATGCATCAGCGCGTCCAGCCGCCCAAGCTTGTCCTGTGCCAGCGGCGCGGTCACAAGTTCGACCGGGATGACCGCCCGCCCGGCGTCCAGCCCTGCGCGGGCCCACTGGCCCTTGAATTTCTTGCGCAGCGCGGTGTCGAGGTAGATCTCCAGATCGCCCAGTTCAGACTCCTTGACCACGAAGGACTGCGGCGCCGGTTCCTCCAGCGTGCCGCCCAGTTCCTTCTGCGCCAGTTCCGCCGCCGCGCGTTCGGTCAGGCCGCCGAACTCGATCTCGATCCCGGCCTTTCGCGCGCGGCCGTCGCTGCCGTCCCATCCCGGCAGCGGGTTGAAACGGTCACGGGCGAAGCGGGGTCTGTCGAGTGCGTCGGTGGTCATGGGGCAACAGATATGCCGCCCTGCCCGCCCGACAAGCGCAGCAAGCGCGGCGGATCAGCCCAGCCCGTCCAGCACCGCCCGCGCGGCGCGCAGGCCCGGAGGCTCGTCGCCGCGCCCGAGGGCGTCCATCGTCGCAGCCATCGCGCCGTGCTGCTCTGCCAGCGCCTCGGGCGACGACAGCAGGTGGTTCAGCGCGTCGGCAATCGGTTGCGGCCGGCAGTTGGGCCCCATGTATTCCGGAACCGCCTTAGTTCCGGCGACAAGGTTCACCAGCGTGTAGGTGTCGAGCTTCACCATCAGGCTGGCGATCTGCCACGTCAGCCAGTTCATGTCATAGGCCACGACCATCGGCGTGTCCGCGGCGGCAAGTTCCAGCGACACGGTGCCCGAGGCCGCCAGCGCAAGGTCGGCGGCGCGGAAGGCGGCGCGTTTGCGGGCCGTGGCGACATCACCGCGCATACCGCGCGGGTCCAGCACCACCGGCGCGCCGGGCCACGTCTTGACCATCTCCAGCACGTCGCTGGCCACGTGATCCGCAGCGGGCACGACCACGCGCAGGTCGGGGTGTTGCGTCATTACCGGGCGCAGCGCCTCGCCGAACACCGGCGCCAAACGCCCGACCTCGCCCTTGCGCGAGCCGGGCAGCACCAGCAACGTGCGCGCGTCGCCCAGCCCCGCCTCGGCGCGGAAGGCGGCAACCTCGGCGTCGGTGGGCACCGGCTCGGCGGCGACGGGATGCCCTACGAAATCGCAGCGCAGCCCTACCTCTTCGAAATACGGCGGCTCGAACGGAAGCAGCGCAAGCAACTGGTCGAGATAGCGCGCCATCTTCGCCGCCCGCCCCGCGCGCCACGCCCAGACCGTCGGCGCGACGTAGTGAACACAGCGGATATCGCTTCGCTCTTTCACCTGCGACGCGACGCGCAGCGAGAAATCCGGTGCGTCGATGGTCAGCAGAACATCCGGCTTCGTGTCGATCACCCAGTCGACCGTCTGGTTCAGGCGGCGCTTGAGGTGGCGGTACTTCGGCAGCACCTCGGCGATGCCCATCACCGACAACTCGTCCATCGGAAAGCGCGAGGTCAGCCCTTCGGCGATCATGTTGGGGCCGCCGATGCCGTCGAACGCGATCCCCGGCACAAGCTGTTTCAGGCCCTGCATCAGCGCCCCGCCAAGGCGGTCGCCCGAGGGCTCGCCGGCAAGGACGAACACGCGCATCAGAACGCTCTCGACAGCAGGAACATGCCGCGCGCCGCGCAGGCTTCGGTCACGGTGGCGCGGTCCAGCAGCAACACGGTCCCCGCCGCGATGACGATGCCCGACAGTCCGGCGGCGGCGGCGGCCTCGATCGTGGCGGGGCCGACCGCCGGCATGTCGACCCGCAGGTCCTGACCGGGCTTCGGAGCCTTCACCAGCACCCCGCCGCCCCGGCGCAGCTTGGCGGGGGTGCGGGCGACGAAATCGAGCATCGCGTCGGTCCCCTGCACCGTCTCGATCCCCAGACACAGCCCGCCATCCACCACAACGCCCTGCCCCACGTCCTCGGGGCCAAGCGCGGTCAGGATGCCCACCGCGCGGTCGATGTCGGCAAGGTCCTTGGCCGAGGGCTTCTTGCCCGCCAGCCGTCCTTCGGGGGTGGTCAGGTCGGGCAAAAGCTCGTAGGCGCCGCGCACCGCGAAACCGGCCTCTTCGAACACCGCAACGACGGTGCGCAGGATCTGGTCGTCGCCGCCCTGCATCGCCTTCAGAAAGCGTGGCGCCAGCATCATGGTCTTGGTGTCGAACCGCGCCGGGTTCAGCACCGGCCGCGCCACGCCACCCGCCATCACCACGTCGGTCACATTGGCGGCGCGCAGCTTGCGAAACAGGTCGCCGAACTTCTCATAGGTGGCATCCGCCGCCTCGACACCATCGGGCGGCGTCACCCCGGCGCCGTTGATGGCGACGAACAGCGCCTCGGGGTGGGCAGCCGCGATCTTGAGGGGCAGCGATCCGCCGCCCGCAATGATCGCCAGACGGCTCATTTCTTCGGGGTCAGGAAGTGACGGTCGCTGTCGGTGAGGATGAACTCGGCGACCTCGCGCACATAGGCGCTTTCGGTCTCTTCCATCAAACGGGCGGCGCGCTCGTGGAAGCTGCCTTCGCCCTCGCCTAGATCCTTGTAGGCCGCCCGCAGCGCCGAGATTTCGGCCCGGTCAATGCCCTTGCGGCGCAGGCCGACAAGGTTCAGCCCGCGAAGCTCGCCCGCCTCGGCGTCAACCATGCCATAGGGGATCACGTCCTTGGCGACCTTGGTCACGCCGCCGATGATCGCGCCCTTGCCGATGCGCACCCACTGGTGCACACCCGAGATGCCGCCGATGATCACGTCGTCGCCGATGGTGGCGTGGCCGGCGATGCCGGACTGGTTCACCACGATCACACGGCTGCCGATCCGCACGTCATGGGCGACGTGAACGCCCGCCATGAACAGGCAGTCGTCGCCGATGCTGGTCAGCCCGCCGCCGTGGGCGGTGCCGGGGTTCATCGTGACGTGCTCGCGGATCGTATTCCGCGCGCCGATCACAAGCCGGGTATCCTCGCCCGCGAACTTCAGGTCCTGCGGGATGTCGCCGATCGAGCAGAACGGAAAGACCTCGGTCTTTTCGCCGATCTCGGTGTCGCCGGTGATGACGTTGTGGCTTTTGACCCGCACGCCGGCGTGCAGCTTCACCTTCGGCCCGATCACCGAAAAGGCGCCGACCTCGACCTCCGGCCCGATCACGGCGCCGTCTTCGATGATGGCGCTGGGATGGATCCGCGCGGTGGCGTCGATGCTCATGGCTCAGGCTCCGGGCGTCAGGTCGACCATCGCAGCGAACTCGGCCTCGGCGGCCTTCTGGCCGTCCACCTCGGCAACGCCGAGGAACTTGAGAACCTTGCCGCCGGTGCGCAGGCCGGTGATGTGCAGCTTAAGCTGATCGCCCGGCACCACCTTGCGGCGGAACTTGGCCTTGTCGACGCTCATCAGGTAGATCAGCAGGTTCGTATCGGTGATGTCGTTCGCGACACCGATCATGATGCCTGCGGTCTGGGCCATCGCTTCGATGATCGTCACGCCGGGCATGATCGGCGTTCCGGGGAAGTGACCCTGAAAATGCGGCTCGTTGAAGGTGACGTTCTTGATGCCGGTGGCCGAGTTGGTGCCGTCGATATCCACCACCCGGTCAACGAGCAGGAACGGATAGCGGTGCGGCAGGATCCGCTGGATCATGTCCGTGTCGGCAGTCTTAAGGGCATCGGTCATGGACGCCGTCCTTCTACAGTTCTAAAGGCCCGCGTCCTCTATCAAGCAACCCGGGGTTAAACAAGATTTGCCGCGCAAAGCCTCAGTTGCCGTCCGCCGGGGTTTCGTCCTCGGGCGCAGCGGGGGCGTCCGGCGAAACGGGTTCGGGCTCGGCTTCTGGCTCGTCTTCTGGCTGGGGCGGGTTCAGCAGATCCGCCGGACGCTCGACCGGAGACGCCGGAAGCGGCTCGGTCAGGTTGCCGTCCGCGTCCAGCAACACCGCGTCGATCCGGGCGATGGCGGCCTCGGTTATGTCGACGGTCTCGGCTGACAACAGCACCGTGCGGCGGTCGAGGATCATCAGCGCGCCGCGTTCGCGCGCCACCTCGGCGAGGATGGGGGTGATCCGCCGCAGGAACAGCTGGCGTTCCTCGTCCCGCATCGTCTGCAGGTCGCGTTCCTTGCCGTCCTGCTCGGCCCGGATGCGCTGAACCTTTTCGTCGAACGCGTCGGCGAGACGGCGGAATTCCTCGGGCGCCAGTGTCTCGCGCTTCTCGGTCAGGTCCAGTTCCTCGGCGGTCAGTTCCGCCTCGATCGCGCGGTTCTCGGACGCCAGTTCCGACGCGCGCTGCTCGATCTCGTCGATGATGCGCGCGGCGGCCTCGGACTCGGCGTAAAGCCGTTCCTGATCAAGGGTGAGGATGGGGAAGCCGACAAAGGGCGGCTGGCCGTCCTGCGCCGCCGCCGGAACACCGGCGGCGGCGAGGAATGTCATCAGAAGACCCGCAAGCAAGCCGTTCCGGCGCTTTGCGCGATGCAACCGCGCCATGGCGTCAGAACCGGGTCGAGATCGTCAGTTCGAACTCGCGCTCGCGGTCGTAGTCTTCTTTCTTGATCGCTTTCGAGTAGTTGAACCGCAGCGGACCAAGCGGCGTGTCCCAGAACAGCGAGATACCGGCGACCGAGCGGATGTTGAAGCTGTCATCGACAAGCCCCGTTCCATTCACGTCATCCAGACCCCAGACCGAACCCACGTCGACGAACACACCGCCGTGGATGCCGTATTCTTCCGGCAGGCCCAGCGGGAATTCCGCCTCGAACTTGGCGACCGCGAAGTAGTTGCCTCCAAGCGCGTCCTCGTTCACCGCCGCGTTGTCGCGCGGGCCAAGGCCGTAGTACTCGAAGCCACGGATCTTGCCGTTCAGGGTGAAGCGGTCGACGATCCGGCTGTCCGAGCTGTTGTTGAGCGAGTTCAGCGCGCCGCCCTCGAAGATCGCCCGCAGGGTTACTTCGTCGTTCAGCACTTTGGTCTCGGCCACCGCCAGCATCTCGGACTTCACATAGGACACGTCCCCGGCCACGCCGGCGAAATCCTGGCTCCAGCGCAGAACCAGACCAGAGTCCGGGTCGAGGCCGGTGCGCAGCGTCCGGAAGGTCAGGTCATAGCCCAGACCCAGCGTCCATTCGCCGCCCCGCGTCGCTTCGCGTTGCAGGATCTCGGACGAGTCGGTCGGCACGCTGTACAGGTCGGTGAAGCGCCCGAACGTGTTGACCCCCATCCGCGTGAACTCGTTCAGCGGGAAATCGAAGCCGGTGGTGATGTTCCCCACGGTCGTCGAATAGGTGGTGTCATTCGCCGAGTCCGCCGTCGAATAACTGACCGAGAAGAAGTAGGCCACGTTGCGGCCCAGGAACGCCGGTTCGCGGAAGTTGAACCCGTAGGTCCCGGTTCCGGCCCCCGCAGCGATGTCGAACCCAAGGGTCTGCCCACGGCCAAGGAAGTTGCGTTCCGAGAAGTTGAAGGTCAGGCCGAAGCCGGTCGACGACGAATAGGTCGCGCCAAAGCCCAGCGAGCCGGTCGGCTGTTCCTCGACGTCGACGTCGACGATCACCTGATCCGGGCTGGACCCGGCGCGCGGCGTGACGTTGGCCGACGAGAAGAACCCAAGCGCCTCGATACGCGACGCCGCCTCGCGGATTTCACGCGGGTTGAACGGGTCGCCTTCGACGGCGGTGAACTGGCGCCGGATCACACGGTCAAGCGTGGTCGCGTTGCCCTCGATATCAATGCGTTCCACGAAGATACGCGGGCCACGGACCAGCGCGAACTCGATGTTCAGCAACAGGTTGCGGTCGTCCCGCGTGACGCGCGGGTCAACGCGGATGAAGTCGAGATCCTGCTGCACCGCAAGCCGTTCCAGACGCGCAATGGTCGTGTCGATGTCCACCGGGCTGTAGGTCTGGCCGGGTCGAAGCTTGATCGCCGCCTGATAGGCCGCGACGTCGATCTCGGGCAGATCGGACGAGGCCGAGATGTTCCCGTAAGAGAACTTCTGCCCCTCCTGCACCGTAAAGGTGACGAAGAAGGCATTGCGTTCACGGGAAAATTCCGACGCGACGGACAGGATCTGAAAGTCGACATACCCGCGCGAGCGGTAGAAGTCGGTCAGCACCTGACGGTCGAACTGGATGCGGTCGCCGATGAAGGTGTCGCGCTGAACCAGCGTACGGAACAGGCCCGCCTGCTTGGAATCAAGCACCCGGCGCAGACGACGGTCCGAGAAGTCGCGGTTGCCGACGAAGCTGATGCGCTCCACCTCGATCACGCGGCCCTCGTTGACCTCGAACACCAGATCGACGCGGTTGTTGGACCGCTTGATGATCACCGGAGTCACCGTGGCGGCCAGACGGCCCGCCTCTTCGTAGGCATCGACGATGGTCTGCGCATCGGCTTCGGCCACGTTGGGCGAGTAGACACGCCGGGGCTGCGACCGGATCAGCGGCAGCAGGATCTCGTCCTTCAGACGCTGGTTCCCCTCGATGCTGATCCGGTTGATCGACGGATACTCCTGCACCGAAATCAGAAGGGTTCCGCCGCGTGGCTCGATCGCCACCGATTCAAAAAGCCCCGAGCCCAGAATATTCTGGTACGCCGTATTCAACTGACCCGCGCTGACAGCGTCGCCCGGGTTGATTCCCGCGTAGGACAGGATCGTTCCAGTCTCGATACGCGTATTGCCTTCAACGTCGATCCGGCCAAAGCGGTAGGTCTGGGCCGAAGCCTCGTCCACCGAAACGGCAAAAATCACAGTAAAAGCGAGAAGAATGGCAGCAAATGCTCGGAGGATACCGCCTTGGGCGATCTGGCCGTTGCGCCGCGTGGCGAGGTGTGCCCGCTTCATCAGTCCCTATCCCACCGAATTAGTTGTTTTCAGTGTGCTATCGCGAAAGAGAGGCCGAGTCAAAAACGTAAAAGCACCCACCGATGCTTATCGATGGGTGCGCAAACTACCAGATATTGTGGATAAAATAGCGTTCGGGCCGTGCCCTTGTGCGCTATTCGCCCATGATCACAGCGAGATGATGAAGGCTGCCGCGTACAGCGCGCCGGCGGCGCCGCCAGCGAACAGGATCCGATCCCAGTTCAGGTTGGCCAACAGCGTGAGACCACGGTAGCCGGACTGAAGGGTTTGCATGTCTGCCTCCGAGATAGCGTTTTGCTTTCAGGGATGTAACTAGGGAGCGTTTAGGGCGGAAATGCGGCACCGAGGGGCCGCTTTCACGACGTCTGCCAGAGGGTTCGGGGGGCCGCGAATCGGCCCCCTCCCCGCATGGCTTTAGGCGGCCCCGATCAGGGGCAGAACAGGTCGTTCGACAGGGCGAACACCATCAGCGTCAGCAAAAGCGCCAGACCGATCGTCATCAGGATGCGCAATGCGCGGTCGCTGGGCGGCTTTCCGGTCAGCGCTTCGTAGGCGTGGAACACCAGATGCCCGCCGTCCAGCACCGGGATCGGGAACAGGTTCAGTAGTCCGACGGCGGTCGACAGAACCGCGATGAACCAGATGAAGCTTTCCAGCCCCTGACTTGCCGCCGCGCCGCTGGTCTGGGCGATGCCGATCGGCCCACGCAGGTTGCACGAGGAAATCGCACCCTTCGCCATGTGCCACAGGCCCGACAGCGAGGACCGCACGATAAAGATCGTCTGGTTCACGCCATACTGCGCCGCATCGACGAGACCGGGCGTTTCGGTCATCGGTTCGAACACCAACCCGCCGGTGATGCCGATCAGCCAGCGCGTCTCGAACCCGCCGTCTTCCAGCGGCAGGTCCATCCGGCGCGGGGTCAGGCCCACATCGAAGGTCTCGCCGTCGCGCCAGACGGAGAAAGTCATTTCAGAGCCGTCGGACTCGCCCACCGCCACGCGCAGTTCTTCAAAGCTGACGATCGGCTGGCCGTCGATGGCGGTGATCACGTCGCCGCTCTCCAGCCCCGCCTCCATCGCCGCCGAGCCGGCGGTCAGACCGGAGACAAGCGCCGGGTACGGATAGGGCCCGGTCGTTTCCACCTCGGCCCCGTCGCGGCGCAGGGTGTAGGCAAGCGTCTCTGTCACCGGCAGCGTCTCGATGAAATCGCGGAACTCGGCGACTTCGGGCGTTTCCTGACCCTCGATCGCAAGGATCTCGTCGCCCGGCTGAAGGTGATCCTCAAGCCCCGGAACCTCGCGGATCTGGCCCACGGTCAGCGGGTCGCTGGCGACGCCGGTGAACAGGATCACGCCCGCGAAGACGATGATCGACAGGATGAAATTGAACACCGGACCGGCGGCGACCGTGAACATCCGCGCCCAAAGCGGCGCGCCGTGCATGGTGTGCCGCTTCTCGGCATCGCTCAGCGTGTCCATCACGTCGCTGGCCTTGTCGCTGGCCGCGCCGGCATCGCCAAGAAACTTGACGTAGCCGCCGAACGGAAGCGCCGCGACCTGCCATTGGGTGCCGTGCTTGTCGGTGCGCTTGAACAGGACCGGGCCGAAACCCAGCGAGAACACCTCTGCCTTGATGCCGCACCAGCGGCCCACGATGTAGTGGCCGTATTCATGAACTGCGACGATCACCGACAGCGCGATGACGAAAGCGCCAACCGTGTAAAGCGTGTTGCCGAAGGTCGGGATGAGATCCGTCAGTTCCAATACTGCTGCCTCTTATATGTTTTCTTGGATCGCCTCGGCGGCTCGAACCCGGGCCAGATGATCCATTTGCCGGACGTTATCAAGGTCGATTTGGGCCGAACTAAGGCCCGGATCGGATGACAATCGTGTCAAAACTGTATCGACTATCTCCGACATGGCAGTAAATCGAATTCGTTTTTCGATAAAGGCATCGAGTGCTTTTTCTTTTGCCGCGTTGAACGCAGCCCCCGCCAGACCCCCGGTTTCCATCACCTCGCGGGCCAGCCGCAGCGCGGGCCAGCGCGTCTCGCAGGGCGCGCGGAAGGTGAGCTTTGCGATGCTGGCAAGGTCCAGCCGTTCCACCGGCACGTCGCCCCGCTGCGGCCAGTGCAGCGCGTAGCCGATGGCATGGCGCATGTCGGGCGGCCCGAGATGCGCCATCAGCGCGCCGTCGCGGAAGCCCACAAGCGCGTGAATCAGGCTTTCGGGATGGACCACGACCTCGATCTGCGCGGGCTCGACGTCGAAGAACTCCTTGGTCTCGATCAGCTCCAGCGCCTTGTTGAACATGGTGGCGCTGTCGATGGTGATCCGCTGGCCCATGTCCCAGTTGGGATGGGTCGCGGCCTGCTCGGGCGTGGCATCCGACAGCCGCTCCAGCGGCCAGTCGCGGAACGCGCCGCCCGAGGCGGTGATCACGATGCGCTCGACATCCTCGATGGCCTCGCCCACCAGGGCCTGAAACACGCCAGAGTGTTCGCTGTCGACCGGAAGGATGGTCGCGCCATGCTCTGCCGCCGTCCGCATCAAAAGCGGCCCTGCGGTCACAAGGCTTTCCTTGTTGGCCAGCGCCAGCGTCGTGCCGTGCTTCAGCGCGGTCAGGCCGGGCAAAAGCCCCGCCGCCCCGACGATGGCCGACATGATCCAGTCCGCGGGCCGCTCGGCGGCCTCGATCAAGGCGCCCTCGCCCGCCGCCGCCTCGACCCCCGAGCCGGCCAGCGCATCGCGCAGTTCCGGCAACCGCTCCTCGTGCGCGGTCACGGCCACCTGCGCCTTCAGCCGCCGCGCATCGGCGGCCAACTGGGCGATGTTGCCGCCACCGGTCAGGGCCACGACCTCGAACCCGTCGGGGTCGCGGTCGATCAGGTCTATGGTGTTCTGTCCGATGGACCCAGTGGCCCCGAAGATCGTTACGCGGCGGGTCATGTCACAGGATAAGGTCGGGAACGTCCACGAATTGCGCCACAAGCAGCATGAACAGCGCGCCGCCCATGAGGCCGTCGAAGCGGTCGAACAGGCCGCCGTGGCCCGGCAGCAGGGTCGAGCTGTCTTTCACGTCCATCTTCCGCTTCACCGCGCTTTCGGCGATGTCGCCAAGCTGCGACGCGAAACTGAGAAGGACCGAAATCCAGATCAGGTCCCGCCCGGCATCGGTGATCTGAAGAAACACAAGCGCCACCAGCGCCGCCGCGGCCCAGCCGCACAGAACGCCGGACCACGTCTTTTTCGGGCTGACCGCGGGCCAGAACTTTGGCCCGCCCAGCGAGCGGCCGCCGAAGTAGCCCGCGACATCGGTCGCGACGACGGTGAAGATCAGCCACAGCAGCCAGACCAGCCCGTGCGTGTCGCGGGCCCAGACCATGCCATGCCCGAAAACGAGGATCGCGAAACCGAATCCAAGGAAGATCGCCACGTGCTTTTTCAGAAGCCCCGCCCCGACCAGTGCGGGCGCGGCAAGCAGCGGAATGGTGAAGATCGGCGGCAGGAAACGGGCGATCAGCAGCGCGGCAGCGCCCAAAAGCGCCACTTGCAGCGCTTCGGACCCTTTCGAGGGCGCCAGCATCAGCGCCAGTTCCCACAGCATCACCGCGACAGCCACCGCCGCCGCAATCGCGAACAGCGTGCCACCCGCGTAGACGACCGTGACCCCGACAAGCGTCAGCACCCCACTGGTGATGACCCTCGGGCGCAAGTCCTCCCAACTGCGCCCACGCCATTTCATGTCAGAACGGCACCGAACCGGCGCTCGCGGCCTGCAAAGTTGCGAACGATTCCGCCGAAGATGTCGGGGGTGAAGTCCGGCCACAGCGTGTCGATGAATTCGTACTCGGCATAGGCCGACTGCCACAGCAGGAAGTTCGAGATCCGGGCCTCGCCGCTGGTGCGGATCACCAGATCCGGGTCCGGAAGAACGCATGTATCCAGGTACTTGGGCAGCGTTTCCTCATCCACTTTGGTCGGGTCGAGACGGCCATCGGCCACGTCCTGCGCCAGCCGTTTGGTGGCACGGGCCACCTCGTCGCGGCCGCCGTAGTTCAGCGCGATGGTCAGGTGGACCTTGTCGTTCCTCGAGGTCAGCAGTTCCAGCTCGTCCATCAGCTTCTGCAGCTTGCGGTCCAGCCGCAGGCGGTCGCCGATAAAGCGGACGCGGACGCCCTCGGCCAGCAGGTCGCGCGCCTCGCGCTGGATGTAGCGGCGGAACAGGCTCATCAGGCCGGTGACCTCGGACTGGGTGCGTTTCCAGTTCTCGGTCGAAAAAGCGAAGATGGTCAGGTACTTGACGCCGATGTCGGGACAGGCGCGCACGATCTCCTTGACGCGCTTCGCGCCCGCATGGTGGCCATACAGCCGGGGCTTGCCACGGGCCTGCGCCCAGCGGCCGTTGCCGTCCATAATGATCGCGACATGTTCGGCGCCCGTCCTGCGTGCTTCCGCCATCTGCTTCGCTCCTAGCCTCGTTGGTCTATGTCGTTGGGGTCAAAAGTCTTGTACCGAACGACCTTAACCGGCCGCCTCGGGCGCGGGCCACCGAAAACAGGCCCGTCCCGGTGTCAGGGTGACGGTGTCACACCTGCATGATTTCTTCCTGCTTGGTCTCAAGAGCGGTGTCCACGGCCTTGATGTGCTTGTCCGTGAGTTCCTGAATCTCGTCATGCCAGAGCTTCTGCTCGTCCTCGGACATGCCTTCGTTCTTGCCCTTCTTAAGCTGCTCCATCCCGTCGCGGCGCACGTTGCGGATCGCCACGCGGGCGTTCTCGGCGTACTGGCCGGCGACCTTGGTCAGCTCGCGGCGGCGTTCCTCGTTCAACTCGGGGATCGGCAGCATGATGATCGTGCCGTTCATCTGGGGGTTGATCCCCAGCCCGCTCTCACGGATCGCCTTTTCAACTTTGTTAACAAGCGACTTGTCCCAGACGTTGATCGTCACCATCCGCGGCT
Organism: Maritimibacter sp.; assembly: GCA_017792445.1. GTDB lineage: Bacteria > Pseudomonadota > Alphaproteobacteria > Rhodobacterales > Rhodobacteraceae > Psychromarinibacter. The sequence continues at coordinate 3,932,212 of CP051232.1, read as the reverse complement.
CGGGAACGTTGACGGTCCCCACCTGGTTGATCGGGGTCTGCGAGCCGTAGGCGTCCACCGTGATCGGTTCGACCATCGAGGCCGAGGCGCGCCCGGTCCGGAGCGAGGCGAATTCCTGCCGCAGCGAGGTCATGGCGCCGTCCATGCGGCGGTTCAGGTCGTCGATGTCGATCGTGAAGTCTTCGGACATGCTGCGAGTTCCGTTAAAGTCTGCCGTCGTTTTGCCGGGTCATATGCCATAGAGCCCCGGATGTATAGCTTTCATGCCAGTCATTTGCGCCACACCGCGCCTAGGGACGCGGCATGGAATTGTTTCCCGTCAGGCGACAATCCGTCCACGCCGGCCCCGGTGTTAACCCTGCCCCGCGAGGCGAATGCGCCGACGGACACGGGCCTAGCCGTGCACCGTGGTATAGGTGCCCTGCCCCGCAAGGATGCCGCGGAAGCCGCCCGGCTCGTCCAGCGAGAACACGATGATCGGCAACGAGTTGTCGCGGGCCAGCGCAATGGCCGAGGCATCCATCACGCCAAGGTGCTTTTGCAGAACCTCGTCGTAGGTCACCTTTTCATAGCGCTTGGCGTCCGGGTTCTTCTTCGGGTCGCTGTCGTACACGCCGTCGACCTTGGTGCCTTTGAAGATCGCCTCGCAGGCCATCTCGTTGGCGCGCAGGGTCGCGGCGGTGTCGGTGGTGAAATACGGGTTACCGGTGCCGGCGGCGAAGATGCAGACCCGCTTCTTCTCGAGGTGCCGCACCGCGCGGCGCCGGATGTAGGGTTCGGCGACCTCGTCCATCCGGATCGCGCTGATCACCCGTGTGAAGACGCCGTGCCCTTCCAGCGCGGACTGCATCGCCAGCGCGTTCATCACGGTGGCCAGCATCCCCATGTAGTCGGCGGTGGTGCGCTCCATCCCCTGCGCCGAGCCCGCAAGGCCCCGGAAGATGTTGCCGCCGCCGATCACCATGCAGATCTCGACGCCAAGGTCGTGGACCGATTTCACTTCCTTCGCGATGCGTTCGACCGTCGGCGGGTGCAGGCCATAGCCCTGGTCGCCCATCAGCGCCTCACCCGAAATCTTCAACAAAACACGATTGTACTTGGTGGCCGGCGTCATCGCTGCGGCTTCGGTCATGGCATCGCCCCTGGTCGCCCCTTAACTCCGCCGGCAAAATGTCGGAAAAGGCCCCCATGTTCAATCCGGAACCGACCCCATGCGCGACGGCTGGCTGAAGTCGCTCGACGCCGAGCGCCCCGTGCTGATCGCGGGCCCCACGGCCAGCGGCAAATCCGCACTGGCGCTGGAGGTGGTCAGCCGCCAGGGCGGCGTGGTGGTGAACGCCGATGCGTTACAGGTGTTCGAGAACTGGCGCATCCTGACCGCGCGACCCGGACGCGACGAGGAATCGGTGGCGCCGCACCTGCTGTACGGCCATGTCGCGGGCGACGCAGAATATTCGGTCGGACACTGGCTGCGTGACCTGCAAGCGATCCTTCAAGGTGAGGCGCGGCCGGTTATCGTGGGCGGGACGGGTCTGTATTTCACCGCGCTTACCTCGGGCCTGGCCCTTATCCCTCCGACCCCGCCAGAAATCCGCGCCCGCGCCACGGCGATCGTGCAGAAGGACGGAGCAGAGGCGCTTCTGGCCGATCTCGATGCCGCGTCGGCCCAGCGGATCGACACCCGCAACCCGATGCGGGTCCAGCGCGCGTGGGAGGTGTTGCAGACGACCGGCCGGGGCATCGCTGCGTGGCACGACGACACCCCGCCGCCGCTGTTACCCATCGAAAATGCGCAGCCCGTCCTTCTGGACGCTGACCGCGACTGGCTGGGCGACCGGATCGACCGGCGGTTCGACGCGATGATGGCGGATGGCGCGCTGGACGAGGCGCAAAGGAACCTCGACTCGGGGTTCGATTCGTCCTGGCCCTCCGCGAAAGCCATCGGCGCACCGGAATTAATCGGTTATCTGAAAGGCGACCGGTGCCTGAAAGCCGCAGTTGCCGACGGAAAAATCGCAACAAGACAATTCGCCAAGAGACAACGGACATGGTTTCGGTCCAAGATGACTCAATGGACGACAGTCGTGCTGCCCTGACTGCCATTTCATCGGATCGATTCTGCCGTCGTTCCGGGCATTCTCGTGGGACAGTGCACTGTGACACCTGGGACAGTGACGATTATCGAATTCCATGAGGATTTTCAGCGAGACCCGACCCGATATTAACATGGCGCACAAGACGCGCCGGTTCCGTATCGAGAATCTGCCGCGCGTGACGCCCGAAACGCGCTGGCGTACCGAAGCCATGCGCTCTTACGCGCAGCCGCTTCTTCTGTGGTTCACCCGCGGACAGGGACGGATCACCGTCGCCGGCGTCACGCACGGCTTCGGCCCGCACCACGCGGTGTTCCTGCCTGCGAACACGATGCACGGCTACGAGATGACCGGACAGGTGTTCGGCACCGCCGTCTATCTGCCGCCGGACCGCAGCCTGAACCTGCCGGAGGAACCGCTGCACCTGCGTTTCCGCGACGTGCAGCAGCAGGCCGAACTCTCGAACATGATCGAGAACATCCAGAACGAGCTGAAGTCGGACCGCCCCGGCAAGGACCGCGCGATGCTGGCCCATGCCGGCCTGCTGTCGGTCTGGCTGGACCGCGAGGTCGACGGCGGTGACCGTCAGGATCTGCATCCCGACGCCGCCCGCCGCCTTGCCGCCGCCTACTCGGCGATGGTCGAGCGCGATTTCAAGCACGGCCAGACGATCAACTACTTCGCCGCGCAGCTTGGCGTCACGCCGACGCACCTGACGCGCTGCTGCAAGATCGCCTGTGGCCGATCGGCCTCGGCCCTGCTGGCCGACCGCATTCACTTCGAGGCGCGCCGCCTGCTGACCGAGACGCGGCGCCCGGTGAAGGAAATCGCGGACGAACTGGGCTTCAACTCGGCGGCCTATTTCACCCGCGCGTTCCAGAAACAGACCGGTGTGACGCCGACCACGTTCCGCAAGCTCGGCTGACGCCGGGACGCGGACCGCCGCTGCAACAAACAAAAAAGGACCGCCCGCGCCGCCGCCGGGCGGTCCTTTGCCTTGGACCCCGGCGCGAACGCATACCCACAAGTCATTGTAATTTGGCTTGCAATGTCGGCACGTGTCGCTTTTCTTGTAGGCTGATGTCGCTTTTGGACCTTTTCACGCCGGAAGCGAACGTTGACGCGTTACGGAAAACCGTGCGCAATGATGCGATCAAGGAGGCAGCCGCTGGAACAACCGCGCGCGACCCGAACGACGCCTGCGGTAGACCGGACCGGCCGTCTTCCCAACGAAGACATGAGTCTCACAGGGAGAGAACGATGACGCTGCACAGCGACAAGGGGCGAATTCACCCCGCTGCCCGTATGTACGCGGACGAATACCGCGCCGGCCTGATGGACCGGCGCGAATTCCTGACACGCGCCACCTCGATGGGCGTGGGCGCCGCCGCGGCATACGGGCTGATCGGCGCAGCGCAGCCCGCGCATGCGCAGGGCGACATGCCGATGGGCGGCACCATGCGCGTGCAGATGTCGGTGCGCGAACTGAAGGACACCCGCACGTGGGACTGGTCCGAGATCGCGAACCAGTGCCGCGGCACGCTGGAATACCTCGTCGAGTACAACAACGACGGCACGTTCCGCGGCATGCTGCTGGAAGGCTGGGAAATCAACGATGACGCCACCGAGTACACGCTGATGGTCCGCCCGGGCGTCACGTGGAACAACGGCGACCCGTTCACCGCCGAAGACGTGGCCCGCAACATCACCCGCTGGTGCGAGAAGGACGTCGAGGCGAACTCGATGGCCGGCCGCATGGCGGCACTGATCGACCCCGACACGGGCGTCGCCATCGAGGGCGCGATCGAGGTGGTCGACGACATGACCGTGGCGCTGCACCTGCCCGCCTCGGACATCTCGCTAATTGCGAACTTCACCGACTATCCTGCTGCAATCGTTCATGAATCCTTCGATCCGAACGACGTGATGAACGCGGTGGGCACCGGTCCCTATTTGATCACCGAACTCGAAGTCGGCGTGAAATGCGTTCTGACCAAGAACGAGGATCACGCGTGGTGGGGCACCGAGGTCTACGGCGGCCCGTATCTCGACAGCATCGAGTACATCGACTATGGCACCGACCCCGCCGCTTGGCTGGCGGCCATCGAGTCAGAAGAGGTCGATTTCCTCCATGAATCCGTGGGCGAGTTCATCGACGTGATGGACGGGCTTGGTCTTGTGAAGACCGAGGTGGTCACCATGGCGACCCTGGTGATCCGGCCGAACCAGCTGGCAGAGGTCGACGGCAAGATGCCCTACGCCGACGCCCGCGTCCGCAAGGCCATCGCGATGGCGGTCGACAACAACGTGCTGCTGGAACTGGGCTACGGCAACCGGGGCGAGGTCGCCCAGAACCACCACGCAGGTCCGAAGCACCCGGAATACGCCGACATCGGCGATCCGGCCTACGACCCGGAGGGCGCGATGGCGCTGCTGGAAGAGGCCGGCATGGCCGATTTCGAGCACGAGATCATCTCGATCGACGACGACTGGCGCCGCAACACCACCGACGCCGTCGCGGCCCAGCTGCGCGACGCCGGTTTCAACGTGAAACGCACCATCCTGCCCGGCTCGACCTTCTGGAACGACTGGACCAAGTACCCGTTCTCGTCGACCAACTGGAACCACCGACCGCTTGCGGTGCAGATCTGGGCCCTGGCCTATCGCTCGGGCGAGGCGTGGAACGAGTTTGGCTGGTCGAACGAAGAGTTCGACGGCCTTCTGGCGGATGCGCTGTCGGTGGCCGACGCCGGGAAGCGCGCCGAAGTCGCGGCCAAGTGCGAGGAACTGATCCAGTCCGAGGGCGTGACGATCCAGCCCTACTGGCGCTCGCTTTACCGCCATGCGGTCGAGGGTGTGATGGGGGCCGAACAGCACATCACCTTCGAACACCACCACTACAAATGGGCCAAGGCGTAAGCCTTCGCTGACAGACAGGCCGCGCCCGGCGACCGGGCGCGGCCGACCCAGCCAACGGATCGCGGCGGGCCCCCGCCCGCACCAGACGCCGCAAAGGCGCGTGCCGGTCCAGCCAGACAGGGGACGCCATGGCGTTATTCATCCTCCGCCGGGTCGGGATCATGATCCTGACGGCGATCTGCCTGACCTTCATCGTCTTCTTCCTGACGAACCTGTATCCGAACCTCGAAAAGCTCGCGAAGACCGAGGGCAACCAGCGCATGAGCGACGAACAGGTCGAACTGTGGCTGGCCAACCGAGGCTATGACCGCAACCTGTTCGTGAAGTACGGCGAATGGCTGGGCGTTGTGCCCGGCTATGTCATCGAAGACGCCGACGGCACCGTGCGCGGACGCTGTTTCGGGACGGGCGAGGAACCGGCCGGCGCACGCAGGTTCTGCGGCGTGCTGCAGGGCGACTGGGGCCAGTCCACCCGCTTCGGCGAGCCGGTGCAGGATATCGTGTTCAAGCGGCTGGGCCTGACCGGCTGGCTGATGCTGGCGGTGATGTGCGTCATGGTCCCCGGCGCGCTGATCATCGGCGTGCTGGCGGGGATGCGCGAGGGCTCGAAGCTGGACCGCTCGCTGTCGACGGTATCGATCCTGACCACCGCGACGCCGGAATATGTCTCGGGGGTGATCTTCATCGCGGTCTTCGCCTCGTCGGCGGTCGGGCTGAAATGGTTCAAGGGCACCGCGACCAGCGCGATGGACGACATCACCTTCGCCAATTTCACCCTGCCGGTGCTGACCATCGCACTATACGGCATGGGCTATATCGCCCGGATGACCCGCGCCTCGATGGCCGAGGTGATGACCGCCCAGTACATCCGCACCGCGCGGCTGAAGGGCGTCTCGTTCCGCGCCATCGTGCTGAGACACGCCCTGCGCAACGCGCTGATCGCGCCGTTCACGGTGATCATGCTGCAGTTCCCGTGGTTGCTGAACGGCGTGGTGATCGTGGAGACGCTGTTCAACTACAAAGGCTTCGGCTGGACGTTGGTGGAAGCCGCCGGCAACAACGACATCGAGTTGCTGCTGGGCGTCTCGGTGGTGTCGGTCTTCGTCGTGCTGATCACGCAGCTGATCTCGGACGTGGGCTATGTCTTCCTCAATCCGCGGATCAGGGTGACGTGATGCGACAGGTGCGAACATCGGGCGTGGCGCCGGTCGCCGGAGGCCGAGGGGGCTCTGCCCCCGCCCTTCGGGCCCCCCGGGATATTTGCGGACCAAAGAAGCCGTCGGACGGGAGGTGCCCATGGAACCGTTGAGCTGGACCGGGGCGATGGGCCCGGTGCTGAACCCGCTGTTGCTGGCGGCGGTGGCGGTGTTCGTCGTGTCGCTGGCGGTGCAGGTGGTGCTGTCGCTGGTGACCACCCGCCCGGTACCGGACGGGCCGACGCTTTCCGCACCGCGCAGCCTGTCGGACTATGCCGGGCTGGGCGTGACGGCGGGGTTCGGGCTGGCGGTGCTGGTCTGCCTTGCCTACCTGGTCGGCGGCCTGGTGATCCCCGGCTACGAGGCGAAGGGCATCCTTGGCTGCCTGTCGCAGCGGTTGTGGCCGGTGTGGCTGTCGCTGGTCGTGGTTTTCGTGCTGTCCTTCGGCTTCAAGCGGCGGCTGGGCCTGTACGGCAAGCTGTTCGACTCGACCATCGGGATGCTGGGCTTCGCGCTGGTGATGTTCTGGGTCTTCGCCGGGATCTATGGCGCGATGGACCTGATCCTGACCCACGATCCGCTGAGCCAGGTGTCGGGGATGAAGAACAAGGTTCCGGGCACACCCCTGTCGGGGGCCGAGGACGGCGATTATCCCTATTACCTGCTGGGCGGGGACAACCTGGCCCGCGACGTGTTCAGCCGGATGATCGCGGGCGCGTGGGAGGTGATCAAGATCGCCCCCTTCGCCACGTTATTCGCCTTCATGGTCGGCATCACGCTGGGGCTGCCCGCCGCCTATTACGGCGGCAAGCTGGACACCGTGCTGAGCTTCGCGGCGAACCTGATCCTCGCCTTCCCGGTGATCTTGCTGTTCTACCTGCTGGTGACACCCGAGATCGTGGCGACGGGCATTCCCGTCTACATGGCGGCGGTGCTGTTCGTCTTCCCGATCCTGTTCTTCGTCGTGCTGTTCAACTCGCGCTTCCACACCCAGCCGCAAAAGCGCGCGGTGTATATCGGCATCACGCTGGTGCTGGGGCTGTGGCTGTATCTCGGGATCGCGTGGAACGCCGACCCGCTGGGGATCATCTCGTTCCCGCCGAACCTGCTGGTGGTGTTCGTGTCGGTGGTGTTCGTGAACTCTCCGACCGTGTTCCGCATCGTTCGGGGGCTGGCGCTGGACATCAAGACCCGCGACTACGTCGCCGCCGCCCAGACCCGGGGCGAGGGTCCGTGGTACATCATGCTGTGGGAGATCCTGCCCAACGCGCGCGGGCCGCTGATCGTCGATTTCTGCCTGCGTATCGGCTACACGACCATCCTGTTGGGAACGCTGGGCTTCTTCGGGTTGGGCCTGTCGCCCGAGAGCCCGGACTGGGGGTCCACGATCAACGAGGGGCGCAAGCTGCTGTCGATCTACCTGCACCCGGCGATCACGCCCGCGCTGGCGTTGCTGTCGCTTGTGCTGGGGCTGAACCTGCTGGCCGACGGCCTGCGCGAAGAGAGCTTGCGGGATTGATGGGCGTGGGGCGTGGTGTTGGTGAATGCGGTGCGCCCAGAGCGCGCACCCTACGCTCTGGGGCTGAACCTGCTGGTCGGCGGCCTGCGCGACGAGAGAATGCGGGATTGATGGGTGTGGGGCGTGGTGTTGGCGATTGCGGTGCGCGCAGAGCGCGCACCCTACGCTCCGTTATGGACCCGGGCGCGCATCCGCAAACCGCCACCGTAGGGTGCGCGCTCTGCGCGCACCTCCAAACCGCCACCGCTGCGTACGCCCCCGGCGCACAACCCCAAACCACCACCCTTGCGTCCATACGCTGCCCGCACCCCCAAACTGCCACCGTTGCATTCACCCCGCGCGCACCTTCGACACCCCACCCGAAACGGGAAGGAACACGATGACGGATCCTGAGAACACCGGCCCGATCCTCAAGATCGACAACCTGTCGATCAGCTTCTTCACCCGTCTGCGCGAGATCCCGGCGGTGATGGATTTCTCCTGCTCCGTCCGACCGGGCGAGGCGATGGGGCTGGTGGGCGAAAGCGGCTGCGGCAAGTCCACCGTGGCGCTGGGCGTCATGCAGGACCTTGGCGTCAACGGGCGCATCGTCAGCGGGTCGATCCGGTTCAAGGGGCAGGACCTCGGCACGATGACCGATGCGGAATTGCGCAGGATCCGGGGCCGCGAGATCGCGATGATCTACCAGGAACCGATGGCCAGCCTGAACCCCGCGATGCGGATCGGCAAGCAGCTGATGGAAGTTCCGATGATCCACGAGGGGCTGTCCGAGAAGGACGCCCGCGCCCGCGCGCTGGAGGTGGTGACCGACGTCAAGCTGCCCGACCCCGAGCGCATCCTGCGGTCCTTCCCGCACCAGCTGTCCGGCGGCCAGCAGCAGCGCATCGTGATCGCGATGGCGCTGATGTCGAAGCCGTCGCTGCTGATCCTTGACGAGCCGACCACAGCGCTGGACGTGACGGTCGAGGCGGCGGTGGTGGACCTGGTGAAGGACCTTGGCAAGAAGTACGGCACCTCGATGCTGTTCATCAGCCACAACCTTGGCCTTGTGCTGGAGACCTGCGACCGGATCTGCGTGATGTATTCCGGCGAGGCGGTGGAGACCGGCTCGATCACCGACGTGTTCGACAAGATGCGCCATCCCTATACGCAGGCCCTGTTCCGCTCGATCCCGCTGCCCGGCGCCGACAAGACCACCCGACCGCTGCGGGCGATCCCCGGCAACTTCCCCCTGCCCCACGAACGCCCGCCGGGCTGCAACTTCGGGCCGCGCTGCGACTACTTCGCAGAGGGCGTCTGCGACGCGGGCGACATCGCGATGCGGCAGGTGCCGGGCGACGACCGCCACGCCTCGCGCTGCTGCCGGATCGACGAGATCAACTGGCATGCCCCGGTCCAGGCCAGCACGGCGCAGGAAAAGACCGCGCCGGGCGATGTCGTCCTGAAGATGGACAACCTCAAGAAATACTACGAGGTCGCGGCCAACGCTCTGTTCGGCGGCGGGCACCGCAAGGTGGTGAAGGCCAACGAGTCGATCAGCTTCGAGGCCCGCGAGTCCGAAACCATGGCGATCGTCGGCGAATCCGGCTGCGGCAAGTCCACCTTCGCCAAGGTGCTGATGGGGCTGGAGACGGCGACGGACGGCAAGGTGCTGATCGACAACAAGGAAATTCAGGACACCGCGATCGAGGCGCGCGACACCCGCACGGTCTCGGATGTCCAGATGGTGTTCCAGAACCCGTTCGACACGCTGAACCCTTCGATGACCGTGGGCCGCCAGATCATGCGCGCGCTGGAAGTCTTCCGGATCGGCGCGAACGAGGCGGAGCGGCGCCAGCGGATGCTGGAGCTTCTGGACCTCGTGAAGCTGCCGCGCGAGTTCGCGGACCGGATGCCACGCCAGTTGTCGGGTGGACAGAAACAGCGCGTGGGCATCGCGCGCGCTTTCGCGGGCGGCGCCCGGATCGTGGTGGCGGACGAACCGGTGTCGGCGCTGGACGTCAGCGTGCAGGCCGCCGTGACCGATCTGCTGATGGAGATCCAGCGCACCGAGAAGACGACGCTGCTGTTCATCAGCCACGACCTGTCCATCGTCCGCTACCTCAGCGACCGGATCGTGGTCATGTACCTTGGCCACATCGTTGAAACGGGCACCACCGAACAGGTCTTCGCCCCGCCGTATCACCCCTATACCGAGGCGCTGCTGTCGGCCGTGCCCATCGCCGACACGAAGGTCGAGAAAAAGCACATCGTGCTGGAGGGCGAGATCCCGTCCGCGATGAACCCGCCGCCCGGCTGCCCGTTCCAGACCCGCTGCCGGTGGAAGGACAAGGTTGCAGGCAACAAGTGCGAAACCGAATTGCCGCCCTACCGCGAGCTTGACAGCGGGCACCGGGTTCTGTGCTGGCTGTCGGATGAAGAGCTTGCCGGAATGGAGCCCGTCATCACCATGGCCGCCGAATGAGACCCTTTTGCCTGCTGGCCCTCTGCGCCGGCGGTCCTGCCCTTGCGCAACAGCAGTTCGACATGGCCGGAACGTGGGAGATCGTGGTCGAGGCAGAAGGCGACGCCTTCAGCCACTGCGCCGCGCGGCGGGACGTGGACGGAACCGAGGTCCGGATGATCCTGCTGAATGACGCCTGGATCTTCGCGGCCTCCGTTCCCGGCACACCGGGGGCCGAGGTGACGCTGGACATCGACGAGGCGCTTTACCCGGTAGAGGCCGAGGTCACCGCCGACGGCACCCGGCTTGGCCTGACCACCGACGGGATGGAGGCCGTGCGCAACGGCACCCTTGCGACGCTGACGGTGGGTGACAGCGTGGCCGAGATCGCTTTGAACGGCACCGCCGCCGCCGCGCTGCGGGTCGAGGACTGCACCTACCGCGAGGGGCAGCCCCCCGAACCGGTCGACCTGCACACCCCTGCCCCCGTGGCCGAAGCCGCGCCGGGGCCGGGCTGCCCCGCAGGCCGCGACGTCGCCTCGGCGGGCGATGGCGGCGAGACCGAGCTTGCCGTGACCTACGACGGGCCCGAAGCGCCGTTGCAGTTGTACTGGGTCGATCCCTACGGTCGTCTGCTGCCGATGCCGGCGGTGCTGGAGCCCGAGGCGCAGGTGACGGTCCCGGCTTACGAGGGACAGAGCTTTCTCGTGAAAACCACGACCGACGGCGCGTGTCTGGGCGAAACGCTGAAGGCAGGTGCGCAGGCCGCCTATGTCATACGCTAACAGCTTGCGCCGGGTCCGGGGTTCGCGGCACGATTAAACTTACGGCAATCGACGGCCGATGCAGGGGGACAGCATGGACTATCCGTTCGATCTTGGGACCTATTCCCGGCCCGTGACCGACAACAGCGACGCCCAACGATGGTTCGACCGGGGGCTGGTCTGGCTGTTCGGCTACAACCACGAAGAAGCGATCACCTGTTTCGAGCATGCCATCGCCGCCGATCCCGGCTGCGGGTTGGCGCACTGGGGCATCGCCTATGCCATCGGCCCCAACTACAACAAGCCGTGGGAGGTCTTCTCCGAGGAGGAGAAGGGCCCCGCTCTCGCCCGCGCTCACGCCGCCCTCGCCTCGGCGCTGGCGCTGGACCTGCCGCGGGCCGAGCGCGCGCTGGTCGAGGCGCTGGCCGACCGCTACCCGCAAGACCCCGGCATCGAGGATTACCAGCCCTTCAACGATGGCTTCGCTGCGTCCATGCGACCGGTCTACACCGCGCATCCCGACGATCTGGACATCGCCTTCGTTTTCGCCGAGGCGCTGATGAACCGGACGCCGTGGCAACTGTGGGACCTGAAGACCGGCGCGCCCGCCGAACAGGCCTCGACCGGCGAGGCGAAGGCGGTGCTGGAACGTGCGTTTCAAAGCCCCGAGGCATGGGATCACCCCGGCCTTCTGCACATGTACATTCACCTGATGGAGATGTCGCCGACCCCGGAACTGGCGCTGCCGCATGGCGACCGGCTGACGGGTCTGGTGCCGGATGCAGGTCACCTTGTCCACATGGCGACGCATATCGACGTGCTGTGCGGCGACTTTCAGAACGTGGTGGCCCGGAACCACGCCGCTTCGCTGGTGGACCAAAAGTACGTGGATCACGCGGGCAGCGCGAATTTCTACGCGCTCTACCGCATCCATAACCTTCACTTCGAACTCTACGGCGCGATGTTCCTTGCCCAGCCGACCCGCGCACTCGACGCCGCACGCCGCCTGCGGGCCGAAGTGCCCGACGAGGTGGTGCGGGTCTACCCCGAACTGTTCGAGACCTTCGTCGCCTCGCGACCGCATGTGTTGATCCGGTTCGGCATGTGGGCGGAGATCCTTGAAGAGGAAATCCCCACCGACACAAAGCTTTACGCAGTAACGCAGGCGCTGGTGCTGTACGCGCGCGCGGTGGCGCTGGCGAACCTCGGGCGGCATGACGAGGCGCTGGCCGAGGGGCGGAAATTCGACGCGGCGCTGGCGGCGATCCCCGAAGACCGGCTGCTGTTCCAGAACACCGCCCGCGACGTGCTGGGCGTGGCGCAGGCGATGATGAAGGGCGAGATCGACTTCAAGGCCGGGCGCACCGCCGAGGGGCTGGAGCATCTGCGCGAGGCGGTCCGCCGCGATGACGGTCTGATGTACGAGGAACCCTGGGCCTGGCCGCAGCCCTCGCGTCACGCGCTGGGCGCGCTGTTGCTGGAGGCCGGCGAGTGGGACGAAGCCGAGGCCGTCTATCGCGCCGATCTGGGGCTGGACCCGACCCTGCCCCGGCCATTGCAGAACCCGCAGAACGTCTGGGCGCTTCACGGGCTGCATGAATGCCTGCAGAGGCGGGGCGAGACGGTAGAGATCCTGCACATCCGGCAAGCCCTTAACAGGGCACAGGCGCGGGCCGAGATCCCGATCCGCGCCTCGTGTTACTGCCGCAGCAAGCGGGCCGCCTGAGCGCACCGGCTCAGGCGGTGACGCGGCGCTGGCCCTCGTCCTTGAGGGATTTCAGCTTGGCGCCAAGCGTCTCGATCCCGTCATCCGCGACGCGCGGGATGATGCGGTAGCCCGCGTTCACGAAGCAGAACAGCGCGAAGCCCAGCAACCCGACGCAGACGGCGGCCACGATGATCTGGCCATAGACCTGCGCGCCAAGGAACTCGAACACCTGATCCATGCCGCCCGCCTGCTCGGGATCGCCGAACAGCGCGGCGCGGGTGAAGAACAGGCCGATCAGGCCAACGATTACGCCCTGTGCGATCAGTCCCGCTTTCAATGCCCAGTTCATGTGAAGCGTCACGCTGTTGCCGCGCAGATGCTCGCGGTACTTCTCGGCAAACCCTTTGTAGGCATAGAAAATCCCGGCCGCGATGGTGATTAGCCCGATGGCGCCCACAAGGTAGCGGCCGTAGGGCATCGCCAGCGCCTGCCCGGTGTAATAGGCGATCTTCGATCCGCCGCCCTCGCCGCCCGAGCCGAAGATCAACGACACGGCAGCGACGCCAAGCGCGCCGTGGATCAGGCCGGTAACAATCATCCCGGTCCGCGCAATGAAGCCCTTGCCGCCCGAGCCGTAGGCCTCGAGGTCCCACCACGCATCGACAAGCCGCCACAGCAGGTACGCGAACAGCCCCAGCGCGATCAGCACCAGAACCACGGTGCCCGCACCGCTGTCGTCAAGCTCGGCAAGGGACTCGCCGGTCCCCTGCGCCTCGCCGCCATGAAAGATCGTCCAGAGCGAGACGCCCGCGACCGCAAGATAGGTCAGCCCCCGCCCGATGTACCCGGCGCGCATGACCGGAACGGACCATGAAAGATCGGAATTTGCCACGGAATGTCTCCCTTCCCATGGGGAACCCTTCGGGTGCGGGTTTGTTCCGTAGCGATGCGAGAACGGCGCGCGGACATGCCGGACGGACGTTGGGTGCAGGCGCCTTCAGCGCGCGCCCCAGGTGTCGGACAGCCGGTAGCCTTCGGGCCAGGGGTCGGACGGGTCGAGCATGTTCTGATGGATGCCGGTGATCCAGCCGCGTCCGGAAATCTCGGGAACGATCGCCGGCCGTCCTTCGACCGTGGTGTCTTCCAGAATGGTCCCGGTGAACGTCGACCCGATCACCGACCGGGCGGTCAGGCGGTCGCCGACGCCCATCACGCCCCGGGCGCGCAGCAGCGCCATGCGGGCGGACAGCGCGGTTCCGGTCGGTGACCGGTCCACCTTGCCCGGCTGGATGGCGACGGCGGCCCCGGTTTCCAGACCGTCCGCGCCCTCGACCAGCGGGCCGGCGAACAGACAGAACGAGATGTGCCGCCAGTCCGGGTTCTCGGGATGGTCGAACCCGATCTGCGCATTCGCCGCGTTGGTGATCCTGACCCCCAGCGTCGCGATGTCATGCGCCTCGGCCTCGGTCAGCGAGAACCCCATCCTGGCGGCGTCCACGACGACGAAGCTGTCGCCGCCATAGGCGGTGTCCACGCTCAGCGTCCCGATCCCCTCGACCTCCAGGCTCCGGTCCAGTTCCGCCGCGAAGGACGGGACGTTCCGGACATGGATGCGCTGGGCCTTGCCATCGCGGCAATCCGCCCGCACGCGGACAAGGCCGCCGGGGGCTTCCAGAACCATGTGGGTCACGGGCTCTTCCATCGGGACCAGCCCGCCATCCAGCAGCACCGTGGCCACGCAGATCGAGTTCGAGCCGGACATCGGTGGCGTATCTTCCGGCTCCATGATGATCCACGCGGCCTGCGCCTCGGGGTGCTTGGGCGGCACCAGCAGGTTCACGTGCCGGAAGACGCCACCGCGCGGTTCATTCAGCATGAAATTGCGAAGGGTTCCGTCGCGGGCGATCCACCGGCTTTGGTCCCAGACGGTGTCGCCCGGCGGCGGCAGCACGCCACCGACGATCACGTCGCCCACCTCGCCTTCGGCATGGGCAGAGATGACATGAATGGTTTTCGTCGAGCGCAAGAGCGGGCTCCGATGGGGTCCGGCCCCTGCCCGGCCTCCAAGACGGCGGTTTCCGGGTCAGGCGCAGCCGACCGCGCGCGGCCTAGTGGCCCCAGATGACCTTTACGTAGTTCGTCGTCTCAGCATAGGGCGGCACGCCGTCGTATTTCTCGACCGCCTCCGGACCCGCGTTATAGGCCGCAAGCGCAAGGCGCCACGACCCGAAGCGGTCGTACTGCATCTTGAGATAGCGCGCGCCACCGTCGAGGTTCTGCACCGGGTCGGTGTGATCCACGCCCAGCGTCCGCGCCGTGGCGGGCATCAGCTGTGCAAGACCGTAAGCGCCCTTGTGCGACTCGATCGACGGGTTCCAGCCCGATTCCTGCTGCACGAGCCGCAGGAACAGGTCCTCGGGCACGCCGTGCTTGCGGGCGGCGGCGCGTGCCATGTCGAGATACGGCCCCGAGTACTTGCCGGTGAAGGCCGGAGCGCTCGACGTGTCTTCCTCGAAGGTCTTCGGCTGGAACCGGACCGAGTTCTTGTACTGCGTCGCCGCACGGTTATCGAGAACGCTGGTCTGCGAGCTGAACAGGCCCAACCGGTTCTTCGACGAGAAATTCAGGCCCTCGGCCGATGCAGCCCCTGCGCCGAACATGGCGGCGGCGCAGATGCTCCCCCAGAAAATTCGCATCTGACTGTCCCTTTAAATTCTGCCGCACAGTTTAGCGAATTCCCGCCGATCCGCCAGCCCCGCCAGCGTCCGCCCCCTTCCGGCGCGCAAGAGCCCGCCGACCCCTTGCGTCCCCGGGCCCGGATTAACAATTTGTTCACACTGGACGGGTGGTCTAACAAGGCTTCCGACGACATCGGATTCGACGAAAGGACGCTGTGCATGGCCGGTTCCGTGAACAAGGTAATCCTGATTGGCAACCTGGGGCGCGATCCCGAGGTCCGGAATTTCCAGAACGGCGGCAAGGTCTGCAACCTGCGCATCGCCACCTCGGAAACCTGGAAAGACCGCAACACCGGTGAACGCCGCGAACGGACCGAGTGGCACTCGGTCGCGATCTTCCAGGAAGGGCTGGTGCGGATCGCCGAGCAGTACCTGCGCAAGGGCTCGAAGGTTTATATCGAGGGCAAGCTTCAGACCCGGAAGTGGCAGGACCAGTCCGGTCAGGACCGCTATTCGACCGAGGTCGTGCTTCAGGGTTATGACGGTGTGCTGACCATGCTTGACGGTCGCGGCGAAGGTGGCGGCGGTGGCGGTGGCGGTTACGACGACCGCGGCGGCTATGGCGGTGGCTCGTCCGGTGGCGGCTATGGCGGCGGCAGCCAGGGCGGCGGCGGTGGCGGCGGCTATGGCGGCCCGACCCCGGCGGGCGACATCGACGACGAGATCCCGTTCTAAGACACGCCCACCGCGCGGAAGCGCATCGGGTGCCCCCCGCAAAACGATACGTTGAATGGCCAGACCGCAGTTCGCGCTCTGGCCATTTTCTTTGCGCAAGCGCGCAAATTTACGGCCCATCATGTAGGGGCATTCGATTTCCCTTTTGCTAGGAGATTCAATGTGATGAACATCCATTATCATATTGATAACATTGAACTTGGGTCTTTTCTTGCCGCGTAGTGATGCTAGTGTACAAGTCGCGCCACGGAGACCCCCAAATGCCATTGAACGACCCCCTCGACGAATCCGAGGCAAACAGTGTTCGGTTCGGCTGGATAGCGCCGGCCTTGGCGGGCTGCCTGACGCTCGGCGCGGGTCTGATCTATGCATTCGGGTGGCTGGGTGACATTTGGCAGCTTGTACGTCCGACCCGCGAGGCCGCGTCGCTGGTTCCACTGACGGCATTCTCGTTTGTGATGCTGGGACTTGCGCTGATGATCCATCGCGCAGGAGGCCAGCGGGACCAAGTCGTTTCCAATGCGCTTGCGCTGACGACACTGGCCTTGGCCGTCGCGAACTATGCCGCGATCCTGTGGGGACATGCGGACGGGCTGAGTTTTCTGATCCCTACCGAAAGCCGCGTTGGCGACAGGATGTCGCCAGTCACCTCGTTCGGCATGATCCTCGCCGCGCTTGCGGTTCTGGCCGTGGTTCAGCGCCGCAGCCTGTTGTCACTGTCACTTGCCGTGTTCGGCATCTCTGCCGGGATCTGCCTGATCGTGCTGACCACGCCCGACATGACCGGCAATCCGCTGATCTCGGCGATGGCTGGGCTGTCGCTTTACACCGAGATCGGCTTCGTCCTGCTGTTCACCGCCATCGCGCTGGACAGTTGACCGCGCGACCGGGGTTCTGATCGCCTGCGCACGGCGACTGCGCGGTCACGTGCGTATTTCCACGAAACGAACTGCACTAGGTTTGCCGCAGGCCGCGCGATGCGGCACCGAGCAACCTGAAGAGACGACATCATGAACACCCTGAACGCACAGGCGCCCCGCGTCCTGTCCATCTTCCGCATCATCACCGGCCTGCTTTTCCTCCAGCACGGCACCCAGAAAATCCTTGGTTTCCCCGCCAGCGAAATGGGCCAGCCGCCGCTTGCCAGCCTGATGGGCGTCGGCGGCCTTCTCGAACTTGTCGGCGGGATCCTGATCATCCTCGGCCTGTTCACCCGGCCGGTGGCCTTCATCCTGTCGGGCATGATGGCCTATGCCTACTGGGGCTTTCACGCGCCCGCCGGT
This sequence comes from Maritimibacter sp., assembly GCA_017792445.1. Classification (GTDB taxonomy): domain Bacteria; phylum Pseudomonadota; class Alphaproteobacteria; order Rhodobacterales; family Rhodobacteraceae; genus Psychromarinibacter. The sequence goes on along the minus strand of CP051232.1, from coordinate 3,914,874 downwards.
TTCATGCCGATCCTGAACGGCGGCGAACTGGCGATCATGTACTGCTTCGCGTTCCTGTACTTCGTCTTTGCGGGCGCCGGCGCATGGAGCCTCGACGCCTCGATGAAGCAGCGCAGCGCGGTTACCGCCTGATCCGACCGGCTGGTCGCCCTCAGCGGGCGGCCAGCGCCTCGGCCAGCACGCCTTTGACAAGGTCGCGGTCGACGTCCGAGGTCACGAAGGCCTCTCCGATGGCGCGCGCAAGGATGAAGCGGAGGCGGCCGTCGACCACCTTCTTGTCCTGCCCCATCAGGTCCAGAAGCCCGTCGGCATCCGGCAGATCGCCGGGAATGTCGGCCAGATCCACCTTCATGCCCATGTCCCGCAGATGCGCCCGCACCCGGCTGGGCGTCTCCTGCGAGCATAGCCCCATGCGGGCCGAGGTCTCGAAGGCCAGCGCGCATCCGATCGCGACGCCCTCGCCGTGCAACAGCCGGTCGGAATAGCCCGTCGCGGACTCCAGCGCATGACAAAACGTGTGACCGAGGTTCAAAAGCGCCCGGTCGCCCTGTTCGGTCTCGTCGCGCGCGACGATCTCGGCCTTCATCTCGACCGAGCGCCGCACCGCCTTCGTCCGCAGCGCCACGTCCCCGGCGGCCAGCGCCGGGCCGTTGGACTCCAGCCAGTCGAAGAACGCGGCGTCCCCAAGCATCCCGTACTTCACCACCTCGCCGTAGCCCGCAAGGAAGTCGCGCGGCGTCAGCGTGCCCAGCACCCCGATGTCGGCCAGCACCAGCGCGGGCTGGTGGAATGCGCCGATCAGGTTCTTGCCCTGCGGCGCGTTGATCCCGGTCTTTCCGCCAACCGAGCTGTCGACCTGCGCCAGAAGCGATGTCGGGATCTGCACAAAGCGCACGCCCCGCCGCAGCACCGCCGCCGCGAAGCCCGCAAGGTCGCCGATCACGCCGCCCCCAAGGGCGACCACGATGTCGCGGCGTTCGACCTTCTGCTCCAGCAGCCACTCGACGGTGCGGGTGAACTGCGGCCAGCCCTTTGTCGCCTCGCCCGCCGGAAGCTCAAGCGCCACGCTGTCGATGCCGCCGGCCTTCAGCGCCTCTTGCAACGGCCCAAGGTGCAGACGCGCCACCGTTTCATCCGTCACGATGGCGACGCGGGGCCGCGCAAGCAGCGGCGCGATCTCGGCCGCCGCACCGGCAATCAGCCCCTCGCCAATCCGCACGTCATAAGAGCGGTCGCCCAGTTCCACCCGAACCGTCTCGGTCATTCCTTCACCTCCAGCACGTCCGGGCGCGAGGCCAGCACCTCGGCCACCTTCTGCGCCATTTCTTCGATCGCGTAATCCGCCCGTGCGTCGGCCACGAGGTCGGCCTTCGAGTAATAGGGCTGCCGCCGCTCGCACAGGTCGGCCAGCGTCCGGTAGGGATCGGCGGTGCGCAGCAAGGGCCGCGTGTTCTTGTGGCGCACCCGGTTCCACAAAAGGTCGAGGTCCGCGCGCAGCCAGACCGCCACGCCACGGGCCGAGATCATTTCGCGGTTGTCGCCGGACAGATACGCCCCGCCGCCGGTCGACAGGATCGCCGGGCCGCCTTCCAGAAGGCGCGAGATGACCTGACTTTCCTTCTGCCGGAAGAACGGCTCGCCGTAGCGTTCGAAGATTTCGGGAATCGTAAGGTTCGCGGCGACGGTGATCTCGTTGTCGGAATCAAGAAACGGCACCCCCAGAAGGCGCGCCAGCGCCTGTCCAACAGCGGTTTTCCCCGATCCCATCATCCCCACCAGCACGACGGTCTTCTTCAGCCGATACTTCAAAACGGCACACACCTGCCCAAATCACGTTTCGCAGGACTGAATGGCGTGTCATGCCGGGAAATGCCATATATAAATCCGGCGCGGCCGCGACCGAGAACGGCGAAACAAGGCAGAGACCCCATGAAGACACTGTTCAAACTCATCCTGATCCTCGTGGTGCTGGGTGCGATCGGACTGGCGGGGTATGCCTATCTCGGCGACATGAGCCCGACGCAGGAGGACATAAGTCAGCCGGTGATTCTGGATGGGGCATAGCACTTCGACCGCAACGGCCCTCGGGCTGGTGCTGATGTTGGCCGCCGGAAGCCCGGCCACGGCCCAGACCGCGCCCGGAGGCGGGCCGATGTCTGCGATCGACTGGCTGTCCGACAGCCTTGACGATTCGTCCCGTCTGGATCTGCCGCCCGAACCGTCGACCACCGACAACGCGGGGGTCGAGGCGATCTCGGTCACGCCGCTGGGCGCGGTCAAAACCGATGCCGTCGGGCTGTTGCCGGTTTCCGTCACCGGCCTGCCGCGCGATTTGTGGGGCAACAGCGCCTCTGCCGACCTCGCCGCCAGGTTCGAGGCATTGCAGGGCGGCCAGTTGCCCGCGCTTCAGGAACTGCTGTTGCGGCTGCTGCTGGCGGAACTCGACCCGCCCGCCGACAGCGATCCGTCGAACGCGCTGTTCCTTGCCCGCGTGGACACGCTGATCTCGATCGGTGCGGTGGAACAGGCGCTGGCGCTTCTGGAACGCGCCGGTCCGACCGACCCCGAGACGTTTTCCCGCTATTTCGACGCCAGCCTGCTGATCGGCACCGAGGACGCGGCCTGTCAGTTGATGGCCAATGCACCGGACCTGTCGCCCTCGCTGGCGGCGTCGGTGTTCTGCCTGGCCCGCAACGGCGACTGGCAGGCGGCCGCAGTGACGCTGGCGACCGGGCGCGCGCTGGGGGAACTGACGGGGGCCGAGGACGCGATCCTCGCCCGCTACCTTGACCCCGAGACCTTCGCCGACGCCCCAGAGCTTGCGCCGCCTGCTCGTCCGACCCCGCTGGTCTACCGCCTGTACGAAGCGGTGGGCGAGCCGATCCCGACCAATATCCTGCCCCTGCCCTTCGCCCGCGCCGACCTGCAACTGGCCAGCGGCTGGAAATCGCAGCTTGAGGCCGCCGAGCGCCTTGCCCGCTCGGGTGCCATCGACGTGAACCACCTGCTTGGCCTTTATACCGAGCGCAAGCCCGCCGCCTCGGGCGGTGTCTGGGACCGCGTGGCCGCCGTGCAGAAGCTGGACGCCGCATTGGATAGCGAAACCGGCGAGGGCGTCGGCGAGGCGCTGGTCGCGATGTGGACCACGCTGGAGGACGCCGCGCTGCGTCCGGTCTTCGCCCGGATCTACGCCGACGCGCTGGCGGAGCACGAGCTTGAAGGTCAGGCCGGCCATATCGCCTTCGAGATGGGGCTTCTGTCCGATGGCTACGAGGCAGTCGCGCAGGCCCGGCAGACGCAGGACCCGCGCGAGCAGTTCCTGAAGGCCGTCGCGCGCGGAGACCTGTCGGTTGTTGCGCCGCCCGATGCCACCGCCGCGGCCATCGCCGATGGCTTCCGCGCGACGCAGCCGCCCGAACGGCTGGTGCCGCTGGTGCAGCGCGGCAATCTTGGCGAGGCGATCCTGCGCGCGATCCGCATGGCCGCCGACGGCGCCGCCGGCGATCTCGAGAAGCTGTCTGAAGCCATCGCCCTGTTCCGGGCCGTGGGGCTGGAGGACACCGCCCGCCGCTTTGCGTTGCAGACGATGATCCTTGTCGAGGAAGCATGACGCGGTACTGGGTCCAGACCTTTCTCGAGGCGCAGGCCGCTGAACTGGATGCGGCCACCAACACCCAGCTGGCCTATGCCCGCGACCTGAAAAACTTCGGCGGCTGGCTTGAGACGCGCGAGTTGGACTATTCCACCGCCTCCCGCGCCGATATCGAGGATTACCTCGTGTTCTGCGACGCGCAGGGTCTGGCGCGATCGACCCGCGCCCGGCGGCTGTCGGCGATCCGCCAGTTGTACCGCTTCGCCTTCGAGGAAGGCTGGCGCACCGAGAACCCGGCGATCCAGATCAAGGGTCCGGGCCGCGACGCGAAGCTGCCCAAGACGCTGTCGGTGCCCGAGATCGACGCGCTGCTTGGCGCGGCGCAGGAACATGGACGGTCGAAATCGGACCGTCTGCGCAACACCTGCCTGCTGGAACTGCTCTACGCGACCGGGATGCGGGTGTCGGAACTGGTCACCCTGCCCGTCTCGGCGGCGCGCGGCGATCCGCGAATGCTGCTGGTGAAGGGCAAGGGCGGCAAAGAACGCATGGTGCCGCTGTCGCCGCCCGCCCGCGACGCGCTGCGGGCATGGCTGGGCCAGCGCGACGAACAGGAGGAAGAGGCACGCCTGAAGGGCGGCTCGGCCTCGGGGTTCCTGTTCCCGTCGCGCGGCAAGTCCGGCCACCTGACGCGGCACAGATTCTACATGCTGATCAAGGAACTGGCGGTTGCGGGCGGCGTGTCGCCCGACAAGGTCACGCCCCACACGCTGCGCCACGCCTTCGCGACGCATCTGCTGGCGAACGGGGCCGATCTGGTGTCGATCCAGACGCTTCTGGGCCACGCAGACGTGTCCACGACCGAGATTTACACGCACGTGCTGGACGAACGGCTGAAAGAGCTGGTGCTGGACCATCACCCGCTGGCGCGGGACGGCTGACCGGGCTTAGAAGAACCCGGTGAAGGTCGCCAGCGTCTGCGAGACCTGCGCCGTTTCCAGCGCCGATCCCAGTCCCGTCGCCGCCATCGCGTAGGCCGTCATCCGCACGCTGCCGCCCGACAAGGCGTTGTAGGACAACGCCGCCGCGCCCAGGGGCAGCGCGAACAGACCGATCGTCAGGCTCATCACGTACAGCGCGGACCGCCCGGCGGGCGTGTCGCACAGGTGATGGCGTCCCGGCGCCGGATCGTCATCGAGGAAGGCGCGCAGGGCGGCGCCGATGATCTCTTCCTCTTCCTCGTTCTCCTCGTCCTCGTGACGCAGCCAGGCCGACGCCTGTGCCGAGAGTTCCGGATCGTGCAGGAAGATTTCCTTGCGCCACTGGCGTTCGCTGTCACCGCCGAGATTGAACTGTGGCACGCGGTCGCCGATGTCGTTCAGCCAGCCCACCGCCTCTTCGCCGGTCATCAGCCGGTCGAGACCCGGACACAGGACAAGGTCCGCCGGGGCGAGCGACAGGATGTAGTCCACGATTTCCCAAGTCAGCCGCATCTTCAGCCCGGCCGCCGCGGGCTCGCGGCCCTTCCGGTCGACGATCACCACGCTGAGAATGCTTTCATGCGTCGCCAGACGCCGCAGCACCTCGCGCCGCTTGGCCTCGTCCTCGGGCGGGCGGGTCACGCCACGGAACCGGTTAAGCGCGAAGGGGCGTGGCGAGAATGAGATGTAGGCGCGCAGATCGGGCGCGGTCATGACAAGCTGGCTGTCCTCGACCTCGGCCATTTCCTCGACGGTGATTCCCAAGCGACGCTCGAGCGCGGCGAGCGCAACATGATCGACACGGGCAAGGACATTTTCCTTTCCCTTGTACATGATGCGGGCTTCTGTGTGCGTCTTTCTCATTTTGCTCTCAGTCCCCCCAAATCGGGTCCGTTGTTCACTGATACTCAACAAGTGTGGAATTAATGGGGCGAAGAACGTGGCTTTGTTTTGCGATCAAAGGTTAACGTGCTCAGAGAATCCGTTTCGGGACTGCCAAATACTGCTTTATCCCGTTCGTTTCGGCTTGGAGCGTCCGATGGACCGACTCGGGGCCTGTCTTCCGCATACCGAACGAAATCAGTGATCTGAAGGGTTTTTTCAACTCCAGATTGTGCGGAATTTCACGCTGCAACCAATCTGCTGCCGCAATCTGGGCACATTTCCCAACCTATACTTTTGGATAGGACGTCAAAGGAAACTCACGATGGACGCGAAACCTGTCACATTCGAATCCAGCCTGCTGTTCGGGGCCCCCGTCACCAATGACGCGACCCGGCTTGTCGAGGACCTGACGACAATCTTCGAAGCGCATGACCTGCCTTCGAAACGGATCGACACGCGCGACCCCTCCTATCTTCTGTTTGACTGCGGCGAAATTCAGGTTCTGCTGGCCGCCTGCGACCGCCCGCTGGAAGTTTCGCACTTCCTCGACGCGGCGCGCCCGCCGGCGGCGATGCTGCAGGAAACCCAGATCCTCGCCCGCCTCACCTCGCACACCCACTCGATCACCGTGCTGGTGGCAGAGCGTCCCGGACAGGACCTGCCGCAATGCGACGCCCGTGACGAGACCAAGGAAGCGCTGTGCTGGCAGGTCACCGAGTACCTGAACGAGGCCGAGGATGCCGCGCTGGTCTTCTGGTGCGAGGACGACACCCTTTACGCAGGCGAGGAATTCAAGAGGGCCGGCCTGTTCGGCGTCGCGCAGCTTCCCACCCTGGACGATGGCATCGACGCGATCCGCGCCGCCGAGCAGCGCGTGGACGAGAAGCACGGCATCGAAGCCCGCGCGATGACCTATATCCAGACCCAGATCGTGCAGGGCGCACACCGCACCTCTGAACGGGTGTCCGTGCTGGACCGCATGAGCGCCGAGATCGAGCGCATCGCGCCCCCGGCCCTCGCCGCGATCGAAATGGCGAAACGCAACGGGCAGAACATGATGCGCGGCGCGACCATGGCGTGCTCGACCGCGGCTGCGGGCATCTGCACGATGCCCCTTATTCTTCAGGCGATCACTTAGGACGCTTGCCGGGCCGCCAGATGGCGGTCCATATCGGCCCGTTCCGACGGGTCGAGCTCATCCGGGCGCACCATTGTGGTGTGGATGGCGAAAACGACGGCGCCCGAAACGGGGATGCGGCGAAGCGTCTGACGCTCCAGCCGGACAAAACGGGCGCCGTCGCCCTTTCGTTGGAAACCGGACGGTTTCCGCCCTGACTGGAACAGCTCGAAATTGGTATCCGGCAGACAGTTGGAGCGCACCAGAGGCGCCTCGACCCGCAAGCCGTCGAACAGCCGCTGCACCCGGCGCGCGACCGTCTCGTCATAGGGTTCGATCCGCTGGTGAATCAGCACCATCGGCTGCCCCAGCTTCTCGTGCAGGCTCCAGTGCGCCGGAAAACACAGCGCGGCGGCGGTCAGCACATGCTCGTCACCCTGTTTTTGCAGGATACAGAGGTCCGACTGCACCATCCGCGCCACCGCGTGCATCGGCTGATCGTGGTCGATCTCGACCAACACCCCGTCGGGCCGCGTCACCGTATCCCTGCCCACGACATAGCCGGGCCGGTCGCGCAGCCAGCCAACCACCTCGTCCAGCAATTCGCCCGCCGCGTCTTCGGCTTCCGGCAGCATCGCGACCACATCTTGCGGACACTCCCGCAGCAACCGGTCGCGCAGCGCCATTTGCGGCGCCAGGGCCTCGTCCGCCCAAAGCCACAGCTCGGGCGGGCAGCGGTCGGTGCCGGGAAGCCGGTGCCCCTGCGGGCTAAGCCACGGCGCATAGGACAGGCGGGACTGAAGGATCGGCTCGGGCTGGTAGGTCATGCACGGGGTCCGGACAGAAGTGTGGAATAGTGAAGCTGGCCGAAGCCGCTTAGCGCTTTCTCGACCGGGCCCCACAGCCCGGCAAAGCGGATCGGGTCAAGGCGGCAGCCTTGGGCGATGACGGACAGGGGACGGCGGCCATCGACGGCGGCGATCAGCGGCGCGGCCTGCCGGTCGATGCGCAGCGCGTGCTTCTCGCCACCCGCCGTTACCCGCAACTGCCCGTCCTGCGCCACGGCCCGGGCGATGCGTCGGGGATCGGCGCCCCGGATATGCGGCACGGCAAAGGCCTTGCCCATCGGCGGCGCGACCCGCGCGCCCTGCTTCACGGCATAGACGACATGGGTCTTGAACGTGCCGCGCAGGTCTTCGGCGATCTGCATCCGCTCGACCTCGGTCAGCCCCTCGGGCAGCGTCTGGTCCTTCGGCAGCAGCCGCGCGGGATCATAAAGCGCGGGCTCGGGCACCCCGGCCAGGTCCAGCCCCGCGCGTTCAAGCGCGGCGGCGAAGTCGCTGATCGTGTAAGGCCGGTCCGTGCTGTGCAGCAGCAGGTCGTAAAACCCCGCATCGCTTTGTTCGTGGTCGACAAGATGCGGGTTGCGGCGGAACGGGTGGCCCTCGGGCAGCCGGGTGAACAGCACTTTCGCCATCGCCAGTTTTTGCTTTGGCGGCAGACCCTTGTACAGCGTATTGAATGCAGATTGCAGCGGATAGACCCCCGACCGCCCCAATGGCGCATAGACCATCAGCCCCATGCCGCCACCATCGGCCAGCGCCGCCGACAAAGCCGCGAAGCCTTCGTCCGGTTCCGGCAGATGATGCAGCACCCCGCAGCTGTCGATATAGTCGAACCGGCCGAGGTCCGGCGCGTCCAACAGCGAGCCGGTCACGAACCGGATGCCCGTCAGCCCGCGCGCCTGCGCCCGCGCCTCGGCGATCTTCCGCGCCGCCGCGCTCAGGTCGACATAGGTGATCTCATAGGGCCGCCCGGCAGTGGTCAGAAGCTGCGCCAGCTGGATCAGCCCATCGCCGGTGCCGCCCCCCGCGACCAGTGCCTTCAGCGGTTTCGACCAGTCCCGCGCGCCGCCCCACAGCCAATGGTCCATCTCCTGCGGCCACGAGGGCGAGCCGGTAATCAGCCGCGACGCCTCGTCCGCCGGATCGCGGTCGGGATAGGGATAGACCTCGTACTGGGTTTTCACGTCGTCGCTGGGCACGCGGATCTCCGGCATCGGTTCCACAGCGGGTTAGCATTCCTGCCCGAAGGCTGAAACCCACCAGCCCGATGTTCCCGGGCATGGCGCGCGCCCGGTCCGCCCCGACGCGATCACGAACTTGCAAGAACCCGCCTGAACCCGTTGACAGGGCTACCGAAAGCCATTCACCGCCGCTAGTGTCCCGGCAACGCCATTTCGAACCGGAGGCCCCCATGCGCCGTCTCGCTGCCCTTTTCCTTTGCGCCCTTCCCCTCGCCGCGCCCGCCGCCGCCCAATCCGTCGGCTGCGGCAATACCGCCGCGGGCTTCGACCAGTGGAAAGGCCAGTTCGCCCGCGTCGCGCAGCAGAACGGCGTCGGTCAGGCCGGCATCAACGCGCTGATGGGGGCCAGCTACAACACCGGCACCATCGCCGCCGACCGCAACCAGAAGAGCTTTACCTACACGCTCGAGAAATTCATGGAGATCCGCGGCGCCAGCGTCATTGTCCAGCGCGGCCGGTCGCTGAAGGCGCAGAACCCGCAGTTCTACGCCAGCCTCGAACGGATCTACGGCATCCCCGCCGGTGTCCTGATCGCGATTCACGGGATGGAGACCGCCTTCGGCAGCTTCATGGGCGACACCAACCTTGTCTCGGCCACCGCGACGCTGGCCTACGACTGCCGCCGCCCCGCCTTCTTCACCCCGCACCTGATCGCGGCGCTGAAGCTGGTGGATCAGGGCTCGATCACGACGGCCACCGTCGGCGCCAAGCACGGCGAGCTGGGCCACACCCAGTTCCTGCCCGGCAACGCGCTGAACTACGGGCGCGACGGCAACGGCGACGGGCGCGTGGATCTCTACAACCTGTCCGACGCGATGGCCTCGACCGCATGGTACCTGCGCCAGAAAGGCTGGCAGCCCGGCGGCGGCTATCAGGAGGGTCAGGTCAACTTCCCGGTCCTGAACGAATGGAACGCGGCCACGGTCTACCAGCGCGCCATCGCGATCATGGCGGCCCAGATCGACGGCTAAAGCGCGATCCGCGCCACCAGCCCAAGGTGATCCGACCCAAGGCGCGGCCGTGTCTCGGTCGTGCCGCTCCGGCCCGCGGGCGCAAGCACATGGTCGATGGGCAGCGGCACCAGCGGCTCGAACTCGCGATAGGTCGACCGCGCCGGCCCGATCCGCGCCGTGCCGGTGGCCTCGGCGATGCGCGCGACCGAGGTGCTCCATGGAACGCTGTTGAAGTCGCCACCGATGACCACCGGCCCGTCAAGCCCCTGAAGGATCGGCAACAGCCCCTCCATCTGTTCGGACTGGCTGTAGGGGAACGGCCAGTGCAGGTGCAGCGACACCACCCACAGCGGCCCCTGCGGCGCCTCGACCTGCATGCCGGTGACGCCGTGCGCCTCGTCGCAGAAGCCGCTGCCGGGGACCTTCGCCCACCGCGAGGCAACCGCGACGCCGCCAATCCGGTCGAAATCGCAGACCTGCTGCGACGGCAGATCCGTGGCCAGCAGGTTCAGCACCGCGACGTTGCCGTCGGTCAGTTCCTGCACCGTCAGAACATCCGGCGACACGCTGCGGATGTCGGCGGCCAGCCTGGTCATGTCGCGCCGCACCCACAGCAGGTTCTTCTGGTAATGCACCAGCGTCGCGGCGGGCACCGCCTCGGCCGGGCGCACCCACATCCACGCGGTCGGCAGCACGGCGAACGCGCCGACGAAGGCCAGCGCCACCGCCGCGCGGCGGCCCATCGCGGCCCAAAGCGAGGCAAACACCACCACCCCGGCGGCAAAATGCAGACGAAAGACCGCCAGCGAGTCGCCCAAGGGGTGCAGCGCCCCCGCGAAGCTTCCGGCCAACAGCAGGGCGCAGACCACGGCCAATGCGCCAAGAAGGATGCGGGAACGTCGTTTCAACAGGATCTCCGGAACGCCTATGTCGTTCCATTACGCCATGCTGCGCTGCCGCGATAGCCACGCGCCGGGCAAAGATCCGTGATCGAGGCCTTACCGCTTCGGCGGGATCGAATAGGTCAGGCTGGCCCGCGCCACAGGGGACGGATCGCCTGCCGAGTGGATCAGCACATCGCCCACCGCCAGCACCCGCCCCAGTTTCAGAAGCCGCGCCTCGGCCACAAGGTCCGTCGCCGCCGCGGGCTTGCGCATGAAATCGATCGAACAGTTGGTGGTCACCGCCAGCGCCTCGGGCCCGATCTCGGCCAGCAGCCCAAGGTAGATCGCCACATCCGCCAGCGCAAAGATCGACGGGCCCGACACGGTGCCGCCGGGGCGCAGGTGCCGCTCTTCGATGTTCATCCGCACCCGGATGCGCAGGTCGCCCACCTCCTCGACGGTGAAATCCCCGCTGACCTGCGGAAACGCCTCCGCCATAAAGGCGTGCAACGCCTCGATCGTCATCTTCGTCATGCTTCCCCCTCGCGTCCTTCCGGCCTAGGGTCGGGGGAAACAGGGCGGAGGACAAGATGGCTTTGCTGGAACGCGAGGACCGTGGCGCCGTTGCGCGACTGGTGCTGAACTCACCGAAGAACCTGAACGCGCTCAGCGACGCGATGCTGGCCGAACTGAAGGCGGGCTTCGCGGCGCTGGCCAGCGATCCCACGATCCGCGTCGTCGTGCTGGCCGCCGAAGGCCGCGCCTTCTGCGCCGGCCACGACCTGAAGGAAATGACCGCCGCCCGCGCGGCCCCCGACGGCGGCGCCGCGGCCTTCGCCGATCTCTTCACCCGCTGCGCCGAGGTGATGCAGGCGATCCCCGCCCTGCCCCAGCCGGTAATCGCCGAGGTCCATGGCCTCGCCACCGCGGCCGGGTGCCAGCTGGTCGCGTCCTGCGACATGGCGGTGGCCGCCGAGGACGCCCGGTTCGGGGTCAACGGCGTCAACATCGGCCTGTTCTGCTCGACCCCGATGGTCGCGCTCAGCCGCAACGTGCCCCGCAAACAGGCCTTCGAGATGCTGGTGACCGGGGATTTCCTTGCAGCCGACCGCGCCCGCGACCTTGGCCTTGTGAACCGCGTGGTCCCGCCCGACAGGCTGGAAGCCGAGACGATGGCGCTTGCCGAACAGGTCGCCGCGAAACTCGGCAGCGCCGTCCGGATCGGCAAGCGCGCGTTCTACGAACAGATCGAAATGCCCCTTGCCGCCGCTTACGCCCACACCGGCGCGGTGATGGTCGAGAACATGCTGAACCGCGACACCGAGGAAGGGATCAGCGCCTTCATCGAAAAACGCCACCCTGACTGGGCCCAGTAACCCCGGCCCTTCTTCTCTTTCCAAATACCTCGGGGGAGTCGCGCAAGGCGCGACGGGGGCAGCGCCCCCGCCACACCCAAAGCCTCAGATCCCGTAGATCCCCCGGAACTTCGCCTCGAGATACTCCAGCAGCGGCTGTTCCGACGGCTCGAATCCGCAGGCGTGGGCGATGGTGTCGCGCGGCTCGCGCAGGCCGCCAAAGCGTTGCAGGTTCTCCCGCAGCCAGCCGGTCGCCGCCGCGGTGTCGCCCTTGGCCAGCTGTGCGTCGAGATCCGGCAGCGCCGTCTGCATCGCTTTCAGCAGGCAGCCCGCATAGACGTTGCCCAGCGTGTAGGTCGGGAAATAGCCAAACAGCCCCACCGACCAGTGCACGTCCTGCAGGCAACCGTTGCTGGGCTTGTCCACGACGACGCCGAAGTCCTTCTCGAACCGCGCGTTCCACGCGTCCGGCAGGTCCGCGACCTCCAGATCGCCCGAGATCATCGCCCGTTCCAGATCGAACCGCATCAGGATGTGCAGGTTGTAATGCACCTCGTCCGCCTCGGTCCGGATATAGCCCGGCGCGACGCGGTTGACGGTGCCGTAGAACGCATCCGCGCCCCCGATCCCCAGATCGCCGTACAGCGCCGTCATCCGTTCGTAGAGATACCCCGTAAATGCGCGCGAGCGGCCAAGCTGGTTCTCGAAGATCCGGCTTTGGCTTTCATGGACGCCCAGCGACACGCCCTGCCCCAGCGGCGTCAGCGCGAAATCGGGGTCGATCCCCTGTTCATAGCAGGCGTGGCCGGTCTCGTGGATCGTCGAGTAGACGCAGTTGAACGGGTCGGTCAGCGCGGTACGGGTGGTGATCCGCACGTCGGCGCCGTTGCCGGAACAGAACGGATGCACCGCCTTGTCGATCCGCCCGCGAGAGAAATCATAGCCGAAGGCCTGCGCCATCTCGCGCGCCAGCTGAAGCTGGGCGGCTTCCTCGAAGGTGCCTTCGATCTGCGCGGGCTGATGCTCTGCGCCCAGCACCGCTTCGCGCAGCGCGACAAGCCGGGGGCGCAGCGACGAGAACAGCGTCTCCAGCCCCGCGCCGGTCGCACCGGGCTCGTAATCGTCCAGCATCGCGTCGTACAGGTCGCCGTTCCCGGCCAGCGCCGAGGCTTCCTCGCGCTTCAGGCCGACGACACGTTCCAACACTGGGGCGAAGGCCGCGAAATCCTCGGCGGCGCGGGCCTCGGCCCACTTGCCTTGCGAGACAGAGGTGACGCGCGCCAGTTCGGCGGCCAGCTTCGCCGGCACCTTGCTGTTGCGCTCGAAGTCGCGGCGGATGTGGCGCAGCTTGGCTTTCGCCACCTCGTCCAACCCGCCCGCGTCGATCGCGTCCAGCCAGTCGCCCACGCGCGGGTCGGTGCGGCGCGCGTGCAGCACGCCTTCGATCGCGGCCATCTCTTCGCCCCGCTGCTCGGCGGCGCCGCGCGGCATCATCGTTTCCTGGTCCCAGCCCAGCCGGCCGGAGATGCCCGCCAGCGCCTCGGTGTCGCGCTGGTGGGCCATGAGATCGTCGAATGCGGTCATGCTTGAAAGCGTCCTTGGTCTGGAGGGATCAGCCGCGCACGGATTGCGCAGAGGGATACAGGGTCTGGAACCGGGCGCGCAGGATCAGCACCCAGACAATCACCGCGCCGAGTTGGTGGATCAGCGCGATGTGCAGCGGCGACGAGTGCATCACGGTGACGATGCCGATCACCGCCTGCCCGAACACGCCGACCGCGACCCAGTCGAAGGCGCGGCGGGTGGCCTGAAGCGCCGAGCGGCGGGAAATGAACCACGTCACCAGCGCCAGCACGAACAGCCCGTAGGCCACCAGCCGGTGGAAGAACTGCACCGTGCCGTCGTTCTCGAACAGGTTGCGCCACGCGGGCGTGATGTCCCACATGCCCGGCGGCGTGAAGGCGCCCGCCATCAGCGGCCAGTCGGTATAGTTGCGGCCCGCGTCGATGCCGGCGACCAGCGCGCCCAGCAGGATCTGCAGGAAGGCCACGACGATCAGCGCCACGGCCCAGCCCTGCATCAGCTGTTCGCGGCCCCGGCGGGCCTGCATCAGCTCGCGCTCGGGCCGTTTCAGGCGCATCCGGAACCACGCGATCAGGCCGAGGATCAGGAACGCCAGCCCAAGGTGGGTCGCCAGCCGGTAGCTCGCCACCGCCAGCATCGTGCCTTCCAGACCCGAGGCCACCATCCACCAGCCGATCGCGCCCTGAAGCCCGCCCAGCAGGCCAAGGCCCAGCAGGCGCGGCGTCCATCCCGCCGGGATGCGGCGCAGGGCGAGGAAGCCGAAGAAGCCCACCGCCCAGACAAGGCCCACGAAGCGGCCAAGCTGGCGATGCCCCCATTCCCACCAGTAGATCGCCTTGAACTCGGACAGGGTCATGCCCTTGTTCAGCAATTCGTACTGCGGGATCTGGCGGTATTTCTCGAACTCCGACTCCCAGTCGGCGGCGTTCATCGGCGGCAGCGCCCCCGATACGGGGTTCCATTCGGTGATCGACAGCCCGCTGTCGGTCAGCCGGGTCAGCCCGCCCACCGCGATCATCGCAAAGACCAGCACGAACAGGATCGCCAGCCAAACGCGGATCGCCCCGCGCGAGTCGCGGCGGCCTGCGTCGATCACGCCGGTTGTCCGGGTGGCCGGGGCCTCGGACTTTTCGGCACCCACGTCTTCGAAGATTGACCGTTTCTGGCTCATGACACCTCTGCCGTACTGGAAACCCGCCCCGTGCCGGGGCGCGGGCAGACTATTGCTGCCCCTCGTCACGTTCAAGCGCGTCGCGCCGCCGCAGGATCTGGCGCAGGACGCCATGCAGAAGCTGCACGTCGGCGCGGGTCAGGTCCAGCCGTCCCCACATGTTGCGCAGCGTGCGCTTCATCCCGGCGGCCTTTGTCTCGGGGAAGAAGAAGCCGACCTCGTCCAGCCGCTCTTCGTAATGGTCGCCCAGCTTCTGCACCTCGATGGCGGTTGCCGCCTCGGTGCCCGCGAATTCCATCCGCGCGGGCTCTGCCTCGACGGCGTGGCGGCGCCACTCGTAGGCGGTCAGCAGCACGCATTGGCCAAGGTTCAGCGAAGCGAACTCGGGGTTCACCGGGACCGAGACGATGGTGTTCGCAAGCGCGATGTCGTCGTTTTCAAGCCCCGCGCGTTCCGGGCCGAACAGCACCGCGACCTTTTCCCCGTTGGCGATCCGGCCCTTCGCCTCGGCCATCGCGGCCTCGGGCGTCAGGATGCGCTTGGTCAGATCGCGCGAGCGGGCGGTGGTGGCATAGACATGGGTGCAGTCGGCGACGGCCTCGGCGGTGGTCGGATGCATCACCGCGTTGTCCAGCACCCGGCCCGCCGCGCCGCTGGCCATCGCCACCGCGCGCTGGTTCGGCCAGCCGTCGCGCGGATCGACAAGGCGCATGGTCGACAGGCCGAAGTTCAGCATCGCGCGGGCGGCGGCGCCGATGTTTTCGCCCATCTGGGGGCGGACGAGGACGAAGACGGGTTCTTGCACGGGACCTGCGGGCTTTGCGGAAAAGTCGCGGCGGTGATAGGCCCTGAAGGCCGGGAGAGCAAGGCGCGGCCGGTCCGCGCCGCATCAAGCCCCCTTGGCCAATCCCCGCGCGACAGGCTATAGCGGCGCGGACGAATACGGGAGCCTTCCTTCATGGCCGAGACCGAGCAGCCGCAGATCTACCTCATCACGCCGGGCGACGTGGAATTGTCGACCTTTCCCGGTCTCTTGGCGGGCGTCCTTGACGCCGTGCCCGTGGCCTGTTTGCGACTGGCGCTGACCTCGAACGACGAGGACCGGCTGCTGCGTGCGGGCGACGCCCTGCGCGAGGTGGCCCATGCCCGCGATGTGCCGATCGTGATCGACCGCCACTGGCAACTGGCCGAGCGGCTGGGCCTCGACGGGGTGCACCTGCTGGACGGCGCCCGCCAGATCCGCGCCGCGCGCAAGGTGCTGGGCGAGGACGCCATCGTCGGCGCCTTCTGCGGCACGTCGCGCCATGACGGCATGTCGGCGGGCGAGGCCGGGGCGGATTACGTGGGCTTCGGCCCCTGCGTGCCCACCGCGCTTGGAGACGGCAGCTTTGCCGAGCCCGAGCTGTTCGGCTGGTGGTCCGAGATGATCGAGGTGCCGGTCGTGGCCGAAGGCGGCCTGACACCGGAACTGGTCACGGCTTTGGCGCCGCTCACCGATTTCTTCGGCATGGGCCCCGAGATCTGGGACGCCGAGGACCCGGCCGCCGCACTGAAGGCATTGGCTGCGGCGATCCTCTAGCCGCTATTTCGCGGGCAGCAGCGCAAGGCCGCGGCGCACCCGCCGCTCGCATTCCCGCGCCATAAGCTTGCGGTCCGGGTAGTCCCCCAGCGCCAGCGGCGCGTGGTAGATCACGGTCGCCGCCCCGCCACGTGCCGCCGCCAGCAGCTTCAGCATGTGCGGTCCGAACTCCATATCGCCCCACCAGCCGTAATAGCGCGGGTCCTCGCCACGCGGGGGCTCGTAGACCACGGTCACCGGCTGCACCGCTGCGTCAGACGGCAGGCCGGACGTGAAGAACGCCGCAAAGAGCGTTGATTTAAAGGGAAGAACCCGCTTTCCATCCGTCGAGGTGCCTTCCGGGAAGAACACCAGTTGACCGCCGCGCAGCAACTGGCGTTCAAGGATGTCGCGCTGCCGTCCCGCGTCGCGCGCGTTGCGGTCGATGAAGATCGTACCCGTCGCGCGGGCGAGAAAGCCGATGCCGGGCCAGTTCGCGACCTCGGACTTCGACACGAAAGTCACCCGCGCCGGGGCGTTCAGCACGAAGATGTCCAGCCACGAAGCGTGGTTCGCCACCATGCCGCCCTGTCCCCGCATCGGCTGCCCCTGCACCCGCAGCCGGATGCCCAGCACCACCAGCGCCCCGCGCGAGACGGTTTGCACCACGTAGGGCGACCAGACCCGCGCGCCGCCACGCAGGATCCACTCGGCCAGCCGCAACAGGCCCAGCACCACCAGCCCCGCAGCCAGCATGACGACCAGCACCGCGACCCGCGCGCCGACCCGCAGCCAGCCCGTGCGAGAGATCGGCGGCGTTTCCGGTTCGTCCTCTGACCGCCACGTGACGGTGACCGCCGGTCTCACCGGTCCCGCCCGCCCGTGTAGATCGCCCGGCGGGTGTCGTTCATCCGCGCGGTGTCCATGATCAGCAGGACGTCGGTGGTGTTGAAGTCATGGTCGATCCACGCGCCCTCGCCCACCATGCCACCCAGCCGCAGGTAGGCCTTGATCAGCGCCGGGACCGATTTCATCGCCGCGACGCGGTCGATCGCATCCTCGGCCATCAGGTTCATCGACTGGAAATGTTCGGGCCGCGCACGGGCGCGCAGCTCGGGCGGCGCAAGGTGGCGGTGATGCAGCAGCGACAGCGCGGGCGCAAGCTGGCCCACGTCGGTGCCGTGGAACGAGGCGGTGCCGAACATCAGCTCGACCCGGTGCGCCTGGACGTACTCTGCCAGCCCGTTCCACATCTCGTACATCGCCGAGCCGCCGCGATACTCGGCATGCAGGCAGGACCGGCCCAGTTCCAGCAGCCGCCGCCCGGACCGTTGCAGGACCGAGATGTCGTATTCGGTCTCGGAATAGAACCGCCCGATCCGCTCTGCCTGATCGTCGCGCAACAGGCGATACACCCCCACCACCGGAGACCCGGCGCGGGCGTGGTCGAACAGCAGGAGGTGGTCGAAATGCGGGTCGAACTCGTCGCGCTCCAGCCGCGCCTCGTGGTCGACCATCGGGCCGCTGCCGCCCAGTTCCTCGACGAAGACGCTGTAGCGCAGCGCCTGCGCGGCGCGCAGTTCGTCAGCGCCGCGCGCCAGCCGGACCTCGAAGGTCGGCGCGGTCGTCGGCCTTTGCCCGGCGCGGAAGGTCGTGTTCGCTGTCATCGGCGGGCTTTTACAGCCCGACCGCCGCAAAGCGCAAGATTTTGCCGTTCCGGGGGCAGCATTAGCGTTCCGTTAACCTTTTTGAGCCATAGCGGGCCCAATGGATCATTCATCGAAGACGGGCATCAGCTCTATCTGGCGCCCGTCGATCACGACTTTGCCCTGGTGCTGGAAATTGACAGTGATACGGCCACCGATATTGGACTGGACCTGTCCCAGTCCCCAATCCGGCTGCCCGGGATGGCGGACAAGCATTCCAGGTTCCAGCAGGCTGTTGATGTCGCTCATCGGGTCCTTTCCGGCCTGTGGGGCCATGACATGAGCCGCGCGGTCGCCGATGTCACCGCGCTGCTTGGGTCGCGGATCTGCCACGACCTGATCTCGCCCCTTGGCGCGATCTCCAACGGGGTCGAGCTTCTGGCGATGTCGGGGGCCGGGTCAATGCCCGAAATCGACCTGATCGCCCAAAGCGTCGACCATGCCAACGCACGCATCGGTTTTTTCCGCGTCGCCTTTGGCGCGGCCACCCCGGACCAGACCCTTGGCGCGTCCGAGGTGCAGCACATCCTGCGCGATTTGACCCGTGGCGGCCGGATGCAGGTGGACTGGACCCCCACCGAAGACGCCCCGCGGGCCGAGGTGAAGCTTGCCTTCCTCGCCCTCAACTGCCTTGAAAGCGCGATGCCGCGCGGCGGCTCGGTCAGCGTTTCGCGGGACGCGGCGCGATGGCGGCTGACCGCCACCGCCGACCGGATGCGGATCGAATCCAACCTGTGGGAAGCCCTGTCGCGCCCCGCCGCCAGCCATGGGGCGACGGCGGCAGAGGTGCAGTTCCTGCTGGCCCCGCTCGTCGCGGCAGACCTTGGCCGCACCCTGACCGCCGAACTTAGCGAGACGGACGCGACCGTGAGGTTCTAGCGGCGCGTCCCGGTCAGGCGCGGGTCGTCCCGTCGCCGGTGACAAGGTACTTGAACGAGGTCAGCTGCGCCGCGCCCACCGGCCCGCGCGCATGCATCTTGCCGGTGGCGATGCCGATCTCGGCCCCCATCCCGAACTCGCCGCCATCGGCGAACTGGGTCGAGGCGTTGCGCATCAGGATCGCGGAATCGAGCTGCTGGAAGAACCGCGCCGCCGCGTCGTCATCCTCGGTCAGGATCGCGTCGGTGTGGCTGGAGCCAAAGCGCCGGATGTGGTCCATCGCGGCGTCGATGTCGTCCACCACCTTCGCGGCGATGTCCATGTCCAGATACTCGCGGCCCCAGTCCTCGTCGGTGGCGGGCACGGTGCCCTCGACCGCCAGTTCCGGCGCCGCGTGGACCCGCACGCCCGCCTCGACCAGCATCCGCACCAGATCCGCGCCAAGCGTGTCGGCCACGTCGCGGTGGATCAGTAGGCACTCGGCCGCGCCGCAAATCCCCGTGCGCCGGGTCTTGGCGTTCAGAACCACGTCCATCGCCTTGGCCGGGTCTGCGGCCTTGTCGACGTAGATGTGCACGATCCCTTCAAGATGTGCGAAGACCGGCACCCGCGCCTCGCGCTGGACCAGACCCACCAGCCCCTTGCCGCCGCGCGGCACGATGACGTCGATGTAGTCGGTCATCGTCAGCATCTCAGAGACGGCGGCGCGGTCGCGCGTCGGCACCCGCTGGATCGCGTCCTCGGGCAGACCGGCGGCCTTCAACCCCTCGACCAGACAGGCATGGATCGCGCCCGACGAGTGGAAGCTCTCCGACCCGCCACGCAGGATCACGGCGTTGCCCGCCTTCAGGCACAGTGCGCCCGCATCGGCGGTCACGTTGGGGCGGCTTTCGTAGATCACGCCGATCACGCCAAGCGGCGTGCGGACACGCTGGATATGCAGGCCCGTGGGACGGTCCCACTCGGCCAGCACCTCGCCCACGGGATCGTCCTGCCCCGCCACCGCGCGCAGGCCGTCGACGATGCCCTGAATGCGTCCCTCGTCCAGCATCAGCCGGTCGAGCATCGCCTTCGTCAGGCCCTTGTCGGTGCCGAAGGCCATGTCCTTGGCGTTCGCCTCGATAATCTCGGCGCGGCGCGCCCAGACAGCATCGGCGGCGGCGTTCAGCGCGGCGGTCTTGGTCTTGGCTGGGGCGAAGGCAAGCTCGGCAGCAGCGGCCCGGGCGCGCTGGCCCAGATCGGTCATCACCTGATGGATATCGTCGAGATCCTTCATCTTCGCCTCCGTTTGTTCACATAATCTTTTGGAAGATCATGACCTTCTGAATTCTCTGGAAAATTCCGCCATCTCAAGTGGCCATGTCGTCCCGGTGCACCAACGCCGCGCGGCCCGGATAGCCCAGCACGCCCTCGATGTCACCAGATTGCCGCCCCGCGATCAGCGCCGCCTCTTCCGAGGTATAGCGCGTCAGACCGCGCGCCAGCGCGCCGTCGGGCCCGGCGATTTCCACCGCCTCGCCCCGTCCGAACTCGCCATCCACCGCGACGACCCCCGCCGGCAACAGCGACTTGCCGCGCGTCAGCGCCCGCGCCGCGCCCGCGTCCACGACGATGCGCCCGCGCGGTTTCATCGCCGCGATCCATCGCTTGCGGGCGGCTTGCGGGTCGCCTTCGGCAAGGAACCACGTGGCGGGCGCGCCGTTTTCCAGCGCCTGCAGCGGCCGCACGGCAGAGCCCTCGGTGATCGCCATGGCGCAGCCCGCATGTGTCGCGGTGCGCGCGGCCATGACCTTGGTTTTCATCCCGCCCTTGGACAGGCCCGAGCCAGCGTCGCCGGCCATCGCCTCGATCTCTGGGGTGATGTGTTCGATCACGTCGAACCGGGTGGCGTCCGGGTCCAGCTTGGGGTTTCCGGAATAGAAGCCATCCACATCGGACAGAAGCACCAGCACATCCGCGCCCACCGTGACCGCGATCTGCGCGGCAAGGCGGTCGTTGTCGCCATAGCGGATCTCGTCCGTGGCCACCGTGTCGTTCTCGTTCACGATCGGCACCACGCCCAGCTTCACCAGCTGCGACAGGGTCGCGCGCGAGTTCAGGTAGCGGCGGCGGTCGGCGGTGTCTTCCAGCGTCAGGAGAACCTGCGCGGTGGTCAGGCCATGCGGCTGAAGCACTTCCTCGTAAGCGCGCGCCAGCCGGATCTGACCCACGGCGGCGGCGGCCTGCGACTGTTCCAGCGGCAGCGTGCCGGTCCCCAGCGACAGAACCGAACGGCCAAGCGCGATCGAGCCGGACGACACAAGGATCACGTCCGCGCCGCGCGCCTTCAGCATCGCGACATCCGCCGCAAGTCCTTCCAGCCAGTCGTGTTTCAGGGCTCCGGTCGCGGAATCGACCAGCAGGGCCGACCCGATCTTGACGACGACGCGCGAGGCGCCGGTCAGGGTTGCCACGACCCGTCCTCCTCGTCGTCGGCTTCCTCGGCCTTCTTGTAGCGCAGGCGGTTCTCGTCGATCTGCGACTTCAGGGCGCGCAGCACCTCGGTCAGGCCTTCGCCGCTGACGCCGGACATCATCATGACCGGGCCGCCGACAGCCTCTTCCAGAGACTCGCGCTGCATCTGGCGCAGTTCATCGTCCAGCGAGTCGATCTTGTTCAACACGGTGATGCGCGGCTTGTCGGTCAGACCTTCGCCATAGGCTTCGATCTCGCCGATGATGGTCTCGTAATCCTCGGCCACCTCGTCGGCGGTGCCATCGACAAGGTGCAGCAGCACCGCGCAGCGCTCGATATGGCCAAGGAACAGGTCGCCGATGCCGCGGCCCTCGTGTGCGCCTTCGATCAGGCCCGGGATGTCGGCCACCACGAATTCCGCGTTGTCGACGCCCACGACCCCAAGGTTCGGATGCAGCGTGGTGAAGGGGTAATCCGCGATCTTCGGGCGCGCGTTCGAGGTCGCCGCAAGGAAGGTCGACTTGCCCGCGTTGGGCAAGCCCAGCAGGCCCACGTCGGCGATCAGCTTCAGCCTCAGCCACAGCGTCCGCTCGACCCCCGGCTGACCGGGGTTGGCGTGGCGCGGAGCGCGGTTGGTCGACGAGGTGAAATGCAGGTTGCCGAAGCCGCCGTTGCCGCCCTTGGCAAGGCGGAACCGCTGGCCGACTTCGGTCAGGTCGGCGATGACCGTCTCTTCGTCCTCGTCAAGAATCTCGGTCCCCACGGGCACGCGCAGCACGATGTCGTCGCCGTCCTTGCCGGTGCGCTGCTTGCCCATGCCACCCTGGCCGTTCTTGGCGAAGAAGTGCTGCTGGTAACGGAAGTCGATCAGCGTGTTCAGCCCGTCGACCGCCTCGGCCCAGACGTCGCCGCCGCGGCCGCCGTCACCGCCGTCGGGGCCGCCGTACTCGATGAACTTCTCGCGGCGGAACGAGATCGCGCCGTTCCCGCCCGCGCCGGAGCGGATATAGACCTTGGCTAGATCGAGAAACTTCATCGGTAGTAAGCGCCTTTCCCGCGCTGTGCGTCAGAGCCTTGCGGATACGTCAATCCGCAGCGCGCCTCAAGCGCTGCCAGCGGTCGGCCGTCAGCTTCATGCGTTGTATGTTTACGGTTCCAAGCGCCAGCGACTGCTTCGTCTCGGTGTGGGTGTCGGTGAAGCCCAGCTTCGTGAGGATCGCGCGCGAGCGGGCGTTGTCCGGGTGGTGACCGGAGACCAGCACGTCGGCGCCCGCCTCGAAATGCGCGTCGGTCGCGGCGGCGGCAGCCTCGGACATGATGCCCCGGCCCTGCGCGTCGGTGCGCAGCCAGTAGCCCAGCTCGTCCGCGGTCGAGACGACGCCAAGCACGCGGCCGTTCTCGGTCACGGCGTAATGCGCCTTGTCCTCGGCGATCACCATGTCGACGAACTGCTCTGCGTCCTTGAGGGTATAGGGCCACGGCACGCGGGTCAGCCATTTGACGATGGCATACTCCGCGATGCCCTCGGCCAGCGCCGGGGCATCCGCCGGACGAAGCCGGCGCAGCAGCAGCCGGTCCGTCCGTATTTCAGGGATCATCGGTCCAGCTTCCGCAGGTATGTCCAGGTTGGCACGTTCGCGTTGCGCGCGACCGAGAAC
Organism: Maritimibacter sp.; assembly: GCA_017792445.1. Lineage (GTDB taxonomy): Bacteria > Pseudomonadota > Alphaproteobacteria > Rhodobacterales > Rhodobacteraceae > Psychromarinibacter. The sequence goes on along the minus strand of CP051232.1, from coordinate 3,892,012 downwards.
GCCTCGGCGTCGCCGATGTACTCGAACCCGGCGTGGGTCAGCACCTTGGCCGAGGCCGGGTTGTCCTGGAACATCGCGGCGAACATCGTGCGATTGGCCTGCGGGTTCGCGGCCACCAGCGCTTCGACCGCCTCGGTCGCGACGCCGGTGTTCCAGAAGGCGGGCGCCACCCAGAAGCCGATTTCCGACTGATCGCGGTCCATCCGCTTGAGGCTGATAAGCCCCAGCAGTTCCGACAGGCCGGACGCGGTGCCGTCCATCGCCCAGACATCGGCGGGCCGGTCGTCGGCGAGGTTGCGCGCGACGAAGGCTTCCGACGTGCCGGGCGGCAGCGGATGCGGAATGGAGGTGGTATTGCGGGCGACACGCTGGTCGCCGGCGTACAGGTTCAGCAGGCCCACATCGGACCGCCGCAGCGGTCTCAGCAGGAACCGTTCCGCCTCGACGACGGGCTGATCAATCACTTTCTCTAACTTCATCTGCTCCTCCCCGGGATGCAGTGATGAAAACCGGCTTCTCTCGGCCCCTCCCCCTTGGGTCCTTGAAACGCCGCGGGGGACCGGCTTGTCGCCGATCCCCCTTAAGATTTTGTAAACCTGGGTGTCGGCTTATTCTGCGGCCTTGGCTTCCGGGAGCACCGAAATAAAGGTGCGGCCCTTGAGGCCCTTGTGGAAGGTCACCTTGCCTTCGGCGGTCGCAAAGATGGTGTGGTCGCGGCCGATGCCGACGCCCTCACCCGGCCACCACTTGGTGCCGCGCTGACGCACGATGATGTTGCCCGGAATGGCCGCCTGGCCACCGAACAGTTTCACGCCGAGGCGACGACCCGCAGAGTCGCGGCCGTTACGAGAGCTACCGCCTGCTTTTTTGTGTGCCATTGGTCAGTTCTCCTTACTTCGCGGCCAGTTCTTTGGCCTGTTCAACCCAGCCTTCACGCTCGATCCGGCCTTTGAACGACAGTTTTTCGTCGAACTCGGCAACATCGGCTTCGGTCCAGGCGGCGATCTGCGCGAACGAGGTGACACCCGCTTCGAGCAGCTTCTTCTCAAGCGCCGGGCCCACGCCCGACAGTTTCTTCAGGTCGTCGGCGCCCTCGGCCTTGGGGGCGGCTTCGGCCTTCTTGGCGGGCTTCGCAGCCTTCGCCGGCTTCTCGGCTTTCGGAGCCGGTGCGGCGGCGGCGACAGCGGCACCCGACACGGAGCCGGCGCCGATGGCAGCCTTGATGCCCGACTTGTCGGCGCCCGATTCGAGGATCTCGGTCACGCGCAGCAGGGTAAGCTGCTGGCGGTGGCCCTTGGTCCGCTTCGAGCTGTGCTTCCGGCGACGGCGCACATAGTGGATGACTTTCTCACCCTTGATCTGTTCGATCACCTCGGCCTGGACGCCAGCGCCTTCCACGAAGGGAACGCCGATCTTGTCGCCGACCATGAGGATATCGTTGAATTGAACGGTTTCACCGGCGGTGGCGGCCAGTTTCTCGACCCGCAGGACATCGCCCGAGGTCACCTTGTACTGCTTGCCACCGGTCTTAAGGACCGCAAACATCGTCGTCTTCCTTTTCTAACCGCGTCCTGGGGCCCCCCGTGCGGGGCGTTCCGGGCCACTTGGGCCGCCATCGAACTGCGCGCCTTGTTGGCGAAATTGCATATTGGCTCGCGAAGCAGGCTCCGCAAGAGCCGCGCTTATGCGCAACAAAGCCCTTCGCGTCAAGACCTATCGGGGGTTGCGCGGCGGCGCGGTGGCCGCGCTGCGGCGGCTTACAGCTCTTCCCCAGCCATGTGCCCCGCCGCGGCCCGGCCAAGCGCAAGGCTCACGCTGACAAACATATCGTCGAAGGCGGTGAACAGCGCCTGGTTCAGAACCGCGCCCGGCTCGGTTTCCGAGAAGTCGATATAGGCCTGAAGGTCCGCATCGCTCAGCGGACGATAGGCAAGCGCGAGGTAGGCATAGACCCAATCGACCGTATCGTCGCGGATCGCGTCTTCCTGGCTCCAGACATCGGACAACATCTGGTCCTCGGTGAACTCGTCCTCGAAGGCGCCGCCGTCGGCAAGGCCGGTATAGAAGGCGAAGTTGGCGTTCATCGCGCCGACCACGTTGTTCTCGATCAGGTCGTTGATCTCGGTGAAGGTCTCAAGCAGATCCAGCCGGGGGTCCTGCGTCTCGATCATGTCCAGAACCAGATCGCGGCTGGCGTCCTCGACGTCTTCCTCCAGCATGGCGCGGCGCGCGCTGACTTCCAGCCCGATGATCCGCTGGCCAAGGTCCGACTCGAAGAACGCCAGCATCGCATCGGTATCGCTGCCCGCCAGTTCCTCTGCCAGCGTGACCCGCACCGAGGCCTCCAGCCGAGGGATGCTGTAGATGTCGCCCACCGTCGCGGCCCAGCTTTTCGGCGTGTTGCCCGGTCCGGCGCCGCCGAACAGGTCGGCGGCAAGCTCGCCGCCATAGGCGATGCCTTCCTCGCGCATGATCTCAAGCACCTCGGAGATGCCCATCGCCTCCATCAGCGGATCGAGATCGTCGTCGCCCGCCGTCTGCGCGGATACGGACAGGGGCATCAGGGCGACGGTGGCGGAAACGAGGGCGGCGCGCAGCATGGGAGCGGTCCTTTCAAGGCTGACTTGGCGCGGACCCTACCCCTGCTCCGGAGACGTTGAAAGGACCTTACCAAGCGGCAGTCGCGGAGATGTCATCTTTCGGCGAAAATCGGGTTGCGCGCACTTCGGCCTTGTCCTATGTGCACCGCCAGACCCTTCGCGGAGAGGTGCCGGAGTGGTCGAACGGGGCGGTCTCGAAAACCGTTGACCCTTCACGGGGTCCCAGGGTTCGAATCCCTGTCTCTCCGCCACTTATCCCACAAGTTGGCAACTGCCGGACCGGGTGCGGCGACCCCTTCACGGGGCGCGGCCCGGCGGCGGTCGGCGGTCGCGTCCGGACCCGTTCCGGATGCGCGAAAAGCTGGATGTTTTGTGAATAATTCGTTACATTAAAGCGAATGGACCCCGGCAGATTGGACTGCCGAGGTCAAAACTGCTGAAATGAAAGCTGGCTCACCACTCACGGAATGTCGCCTTCGACAAGGTTACTACGCCGTGTCATTAATGCCAAGAGATTATCACAATGATAAATTGTTTTCCGGCCCTTCTTTCGCGCCTCGGCCACGTGGGCCAAGCTGATGCGTAGAATGGATAAACTGAACTCGATCTTCGAATTGCGCGAGATGCTTCTGCAGCTCGAAACGGACATGGGGCTTTCCACCCTCAGCCGGATCGAACGAGACGTTCTGCTGGCCGCCCACAGCCTCAGCCCCGCCCCCGGCCATGTCGTAAGCTCGACGGAACTGCGCGATCACCAACTGGTCCAGCCGGTGCCGCAGGCCACGTTTTACCGCGCGGTGCGGACGCTCTTGGGGCTTGGCCTGCTGGAGCGGGCCGCCGACACCCGCGCGCGCGCCTACGTGGTGCGCAGCGACCGCGTCGGACCCGCCTCACCCAAGGCGCGTGCCTGACCGCCCCGACATGCCCAATGCCCAATTTGCCAGTCTGAACGCGTGGCGGCGTATTGCGCCATGATCGCCCGTTCCTTCCTTGTCGTGATCCTGGCCTATCTGCTGGCGCACGGGGTAACCGCCTGGCTGGTGACGCCGGTGCAGGCGGCCTACATGCCCGAGATCACGGTCTACGCCAGCCTCGTTTACCTGCCGCACGGCGTGCGGGTGCTGGCGGCTTGGCTGCTGGGCTGGATCGCCATTGTGCCACTGGCCATCGGCGCCTTCCTGTCCGAGTTTCTGTTCACGTCGCACGACCTTGCGCATGTCACCGACCCGGTGCTGCTGCTGTCCATCGCGGTCGGCGCGGTTTCGGCCCCGCTGGCCTTCGGCGTGATGCGTCTGGCGCGACCGGACAAACGGCCCGACGGACGCCCGAACGTCCATTGGACGTGGCTGCTTTTGGCGGGGGCGATCGCATCCGTGCTGAACTCGGTCGGGCAGTCGATGGTGTTCTCGGGCAGCCTGCTGCCGGGATTGCCGCTTTCGGTCACCGTCGTCTACGGGGTCGGAGACCTGATCGGCCTGATCGTCACCACCTTGGCGCTGATGCTTCTGTTCCGCGCGATGCGCGAACGCTGAGACGCAGGACCGCGGGGAAAGACCCGCGACCCGAAGCGGGCGACCTGCCCGTCCGGATCGCGGCGTTTCGTCAGCGGTAGATCAGCGTCGGCAGCCACAGCGTGATGGCCGGGACGTAGGTGATCAGCAGCAGGACCAGGACCAGCGGCACGAGGAACGGCGCGGTGCCGACCACGGCGCGCTCGAACGGGATCTTGGCGATCCGCGACAGCACGTACAGAACCATCCCTACCGGCGGGGTCAGAAGGCCCAGCATCAGGTTCAGCACCATGATGACACCGAAGTGAACCGGGTCCACGCCGATCGCCACCGCCACCGGCAGCAACACCGGCACCATGATGGTGATCGCGGCCACCGTTTCCATGAAGCAGCCGACGACCAGCAGGATCAGGTTGATCAGCAACAGGATCACCCATGGCCGGTCCGATGCGGTCAGCAGCAGCGCCGCCACCGTCTCGGGCACCCGGTTCGAGGTCAGGATCCACGCGAAGATCGCCGCCGCGCCCACCACCAGCAGGACGACGGCGGTCGTCTCGATGGTGTCGAAGCTGACCCGCAGGAACCGCTTCCAGTTCAGTGTCCGGTACACGATCAGGCCAAGGAACATCGCCCAGGCGCAGGCGGCCACCGCCGCTTCGGTCGGAGTGAACGCGCCGGTCAGGATACCGCCCACGATGATCACCGGGGTCAGCAGCGACAGGAACGCACGGCGGAAGGTCGAGAACAGCAGCGAGAACACGAAGGCCTGGTCGCGCGGATAGCCGCGACGGCGCGCCATGATCGCCACCATCACCATCAGCGATACCGCCATCACGAGGCCGGGGATGAACCCTGCCGCGAAAAGCTGCCCGATCGAGGCCGAGGCGACCACGCCGTAGATCACCATCGGCAGCGACGGCGGGATGATCGGCCCGATGGTCGACGAGGCGGCGGTGATGCCGACCGCGAACTCGGGATCGTACTTGGCGTCGCGCATCGCCTTGATCTCGATGGCGCCAAGCCCGCCCGCGTCGGCTACGGCAGCGCCGGACATGCCCGCGAAGATGACGCTGGCGCCGACGTTCACATGGCCCAGACCGCCGCGCATCCAGCCGACCATCGACAGGGCAAAGTTGAAGATCCGCTCGGTGATCCCGGCGGTGTTCATCAGGTTGCCGGCAAGGATGAAGAACGGGACGGCCAGCAGCGGAAAGCTGTCGACCCCGTTGATCATCCGGTGCGCCACGACCATCGGCGGCACCGAGCCGCTGACCAGCACGTACAGCGCCGACGAGCCTGCCAGCGCGATGGCTACCGGAACGCCGAAAATGAGAAGCCCGAACAGGGCGATGAAGAGAAGGGCGATTTCCAACTGAGGAACTCCTAGTCCATACGGGGCACGCCCTCGGCGTGAAGGTGGGGGTCGATGAGTTTGGAGGAACCGGTGCGCAGATGGCGGACCGCGTTGATCAGCGCATACAGCGTCATCACCGCGAAACAGACGGCGACGAACCAGTAGACATAGGACTTGGGCACGTCGATCGAGACCATCATCTGCCGGGTCCGCCCGGCCAGTTGCACGGTCAGCCACGTCAGAAGCCCGAAGAAGCCCACCGTGATCAGGTCGATGATCGCCTGCGCGACGATCCGGCCGGTGCGGGGGGTCCAGCGGTACAGGAACTCGACCGCGATGTGGGACTGCTTGCGCACCGCCATGACCGCGCCGGTGAAGGTGACGCCGATCAGCAGAAAGCGCGCGATCTCTTCGGTCCAGCCCAGCGAGTCGTTCAGGACGTAGCGGGTGAAGAACTGAAGGAACACGACGAAGGCGAGCACCCAGAAGATCACGAAGACAAGGCTGTCGTCCCAGCGCAGGTCGGACAGGTCGATCTCTTGTTCTTCGAAGTGGATCTCGGGCGGCTCGGCGGGATCGGCGCCCGGGTCGGCCATAGGGTCGGTCTTGTGGTCGGTCATGGAGAGTCCCGGTCTGAAAGGCGCAGGATGCGACCGGCGGACGCGTCTGCGCCCGCCAGTCCCGTCATTCGCTTACTGGCCGATGGCCTGCAGCTTGTCGTAGGTCTCCTGATCCCAGGTCGCCATGTCGCCGTTGTGCATGGCCTTCACCGCCTCGATGAACGGACCGCGGTCCACCTCGTTGACGGTGACGCCCTCGTCACGGAACCACTGGGCCAGTTCGGCCTCGGAGCTGCGGATCGCGTCGGTGGCGCAGACGGCGGTGTCCTGAAGCACGCCGGTCAGCGCCTCCTGGTCGGCGGCGTCCATGCTGTCCCAGGTCGGGCCGCCGACGATGGTCAGCAGCGCGTCGGTGATGTGGCCGGTCAGGTTGATGTTCGACTGCACCTCGTAGAACTTCTTGGCCTGGATCGTCGGCAGAGGGTTCTCCTGCGCGTCGACCGTGCCCTGCTGCAGCGCAAGATACACTTCGGCGAAGGCGATGGGCGTCGGGTTGCCGCCGGTGGCCTCGGGGAACATCATGTACAGCGGCGCGTTCGGAACGCGGATCTTCAGGCCTTCCATATCGGCGGGCGAGGTGATCGGCTTGTTCGAGGTCACGTGACGGTTGCCGTAGTAGGTCATCGCCACGATGTGGTTGCCGGTCGCGTCGGTGTAGCCCTGCGACAGTTCACCGAACAGGTCGGACTTGGTGAAGGCCTCCCAGTGATCGTAGTCGCGGAACATGTACGGCGCGCCGCCGATGGCGATCGGGCCATAGGCGCGGCCCGCGAACAGCTGGCCGGTGTAGATGATGTCGACGGTGCCAAGGCCGAGGCCCTCGTTGATGTCGACTTCCTTGCCCAGCGACGAGGCCGGGAAGACCTCGATGCCATAGCGGTTCTCGGTCGCTTCCATCAGCGCCGCGTTCGCGTCGACGGCGCAGGTGTGGTAGGGCTCGCTGGTCTCGTAGACGTGGGCGAACTTCAGGACGCGGTCGGCCTCCTGCGCCGTGGCCGGAACCACGGACATGACGGCAATCGCACCTGCGGCCGCCAGAATCGTCGTTTGTTTCAATCTATTCGTCATCGGATTTTCCTCCCTTTCCGACAGTTGGTTTCACTCCTCCGAGGACACTTTCCCCGGCGGAGCCACACCGAAGGCCCGGGCGAATGTCCCGAGGCTGTCCAGTGTCGTCTCGTCAATCTTCAGTCCGATCCTCCGGCGCTGTTCCGCCTCGCGCCACTCGCGGTCGCCCGGCGCCATCACCGAGGCGTCCGCCGCAGCGGACGAGCGGCGGATCGCGCCGAGATAGCGGGTGATCGTGGCGCGGAACGCAGGCGCGCCGCCGAAGGCGTCCGGGTCCAGCGCCATCACGAATGCCCCCAGCTTGCGCGGCGTCGTCATGTCGTCCGACATCATCGGCGCAAGCTCGGCGCTCAGCGGAGCGTCCGCGAAGGCGGTCGACAGGACCTCGGCCAACCCGGCCAGCCCCGCGCCCTTGTAGCCGAACAGCGACCCGCCCAGCGGCGCCAGCATCTCGACGACATGGGGATCGGTTACGTTCACCCCCTCACCGTCGGACGCAACGCTGGCGGGCAGAGGCACGCCAAGGCTGCGGCTTAGAAGCACGCGGTTGTAGGGGATCGCGCTGGTCGCCATGTCCAGCAGCCACGGCGGGCCGTCCTCGGCCGGCGCGGCGGCGGCGATGGGGTTGGTGCCATGGAACCGCGCGGCGCCGCCGTGCAGCCGCACGAAAGCGTCCGAGTTGCAGAAGGCAAGGCCCATCATCCCCTGCCCCGCGATCTCGACCGCATAGGCGCCGGCGGCCCCGAAATGCGACGAGTTGCGGATCGCGACCGCGCCGATACCGTGCTGGCGCGCGCGCTCGACCGCGATGCGCACCGCTTCGTAGCTGGCAAGCGCGCCATGGGCGTCGTCGGCGTCCAGCACACAGGCGCCGCCGGTGCCGCCCGCGATCCCGGGCGACGGTGTCTTGTTGATGCGACCGCCCTGAAAGCCTTTCAGGTAATGCGGCAACAGCCGGAACCCGTGGGTGTCCACCCCCAGAAGCGAGGCATGCATCAGCGCCTTGGTCACCGCCTCGGTGGTCGCCGCGTCCGCCCCGACCGCCGTCAAAGCGTCGCGCGAGAACCGCGCCATCTCGTCGGCGTCGATGCGGGCCGTCTTCTCGGTCGCGCCGCCCGGAGACGCCGGTTCGGCAATGCGGGACAGGTAGTTGGTCGTGGTGTCCGCGATGTGCCGCTTCATCACCTGCAGCGCCACGTCATAGCGCCCGTCGATCACCGCGTCGCGCATCTGGCGGTGTTCCTGCAGCGACCGCGTGTTCAGTTCGGGGTCTTGCGACAGCCGGTTGCGCAGCGCCTGCACGCGGAACGACAGCTGCCGGAAGTTCGCCTCGACATAGCTGTTGCCGCAGTGCTCGAAGATCGCCCGGTGAAAATCGTAATCCAGCAGCTTGTAGGCATCGGTGTCGTTGGCGCCTAGCGCCTTCTCCATCCGGGCGACGATGGTGCGCAGGCTGTCCGCCAGCCCGGCGGGGTCGCGCTCGCAGGCCAGCCGCAGCGCCTCGCTTTCAAGGATCTGGCGCAGTTCGCCCAGTTCCGCGATCTCGGACGCTCCCATCGTGAACACGCGCGTCGTGCGGTTCGGGGACAGGTCGATCAGACCTTCGCGTTCCAGCTGGATCAGCGCCTCGCGGATCGGACTCTTGCTGACGCCGAGCAGCCGGACGAGTTCGGCCTCGGGCAGCTTTCGGCCCATCGGAAACTGCCCCGAGATGATCCGGTCTCGGATCGCCTCGCGGGCGCGTTCCGACAGACTCTGCCGCTCGAGCGGCTTGTGAGTGACCGTCGATTCCACGCTGAAAATCTCCTCCCGAGGCAGATAGTATATGATATGCCAAACGGCGCAAGGGGCGGATTCAGGGGATCTGAGCCCGCGCGGATTTCGGCCTCATCACATTGACGGAACGGGATTATCTTGAGGCGGTCCGCAGTTTCGGAACGCACGGCTTTCGCACGTCTTACGCGACCAGGGCGCGCTGGAATGGAAAAGGCCCGCCCCCACAGGGGGACGGGCCAGAACCGGGTTCGGCGCGGGCCTTAGCCTTAGCCGTCGAAGTTCACTTCTTCCATGATCCGCAGCGCGGCCGGGCGGTGATCGGCGATCTCGGTCAGGTCCATCACGTCCGGCGTGAAGGTACCCCAGCTGGCCACGAGATCGGACACCTTGGCGCTGTCCAGCACCGGGTATTCGTTGTTCACCTCGGAATAGATCGCCTGCGCGTGGTCAGAGGCGAGATATTCCATCAGTTGTATCGCCTCGTCCTTGTTCGGCGCCGCCTTGGTCAGCGCGATGCCCGAGATGTTCAGGTGGGTGCCACCATCCTCGAACTCGGGGAACACGATGCGGACCGAGTTGGCCCATTCCTGCTGTTCCTCGTCCGCCAGCATCTGCCCCATGTAATAGGTGTTGCCGAGGCTGATGTCGCATTCGCCCGCCCAGATCGCGCGGACCTGCGCGCGGTCGTTGCCCTGCGGCTTGCGCGCGAGGTTGTCGCGGACACCGGCGGCCCATTCCTTCGCGGCGTCCTCGCCGTGGTGCGCGATCACCGCCGACAGCAGCGCGAGGTTATAGTTGTGGGTGCCCGAGCGGGTGCAGATGCGGCCTTCCCACTTGTCCGAGGCGAGATCTTCGTAAGTGGTCACCTCGCCATCGGCGACCCGGTCCTTCGAGGCGTAAACGATGCGCGCGCGTGCGGTCAGCGCGAACCAGCGATCCTCGGTATCGCGCAGCGTCGAGGGGATGTTGGCCTTCAGGATCTCGCTGTCGACCGGCTGGATCACGTCGGCATCGACGATCTGCTTCAGGTTCGCGATGTCCACCGTCATCACAAGGTCGGCGGGAGAGCGGTCGCCTTCTGCCTTCAGGCGCTCCACGATGCCTTCGTTGATGAAGGCGAGGTTCACGGCGATGCCGGTTTCCTCGGTGAAAGCCTCCATCACGGGCTCGATCAATTCAGGCTGGCGGGTCGTATAGATATTGACGTCCGCAATGGCGGGGGCGGCAACGGCGATGGCCGTGGCGGCCAGAAAACAGGTACGAAGCATAGTGGTCTCTCCTCCTTGCTGCGCGATGTGTAAATCCGACTAAATGACTCGGGTCAATCCTCATCGCGACCACGGCGCCGCGTTCACGAAAACGTCAGAACGCCGCTGCCTGCCCCCGCCGTGGCAAGCGCCTGCGGGATGGCGCACACGGTCCACGGGCAACCCACGCCTCTGCCCTTGCCACGCCCCCTGCCCGCACCCATAACAACCGGACACATCAACGAAGACACGGGACCATGACCCTCGACGCCGCCTTTTGGGGCACCTCTGCCGCCATCCTCGCCCTGCTTATCCTTTCGGCCTTCTTCTCGGGCAGCGAGACCGCGCTGACCGCGGCCTCGCGGGGCAAGCTGAACTCGCAGGCCGACAAGGGCTCGAAGGCCGCGCGCACCGCGCTGACCATCACCGAGGACAGCGAGCGGCTGATCGGGTCGGTCCTGCTGGGCAACAACCTCGTCAACATCCTTGCCACCTCGCTGGCAACCGCGCTGTTCACCCGTCTGCTGGGGGAAAGCGGCGTGGCCATCGCGACGCTGGTGATGACGCTTCTGGTTCTGATCTTCGCCGAGGTGCTGCCGAAGACCTATGCCATCACCAACGCCGAGCGCGCCGCCGCCTTCGTGGCCCCGGCGATCCGCGTCGTGATCCTTGTGCTGAACCCGATCGTCAGCGCGGTCCGCGCGCTGGTCCGCGCCATTCTGCGGGTGTTCGGGGTCCGCGCCGATCCCGAGGGGCAGATCCTTGCGGTGCGCGAAGAGATCGTCGGCGCCATCACTCTTGGCCACACCGAGGGCGCGGTGGAAAAGGAAGACCGCGACCGGCTGTTGGGCGCGCTGGACCTTGCCGACCGCACCGTCGAAGAGATCATGCTGCACCGTTCGGGCATCGAGATGCTGAACGCCGACGCGCCGCCGCAAGAAGTGGTGGAACAGTGCCTGAACTCGGCCCACACCCGCCTGCCCGTCTATCGCGACGAGCCCGAGAACATCGTGGGCGTGGTCCACGCCAAGGACCTGCTGCGCGCGATCTATGCCCGCGCCACCCAGCCGCAAGGCAACGGCAACCCGCTGGAGAACTTCAACGTCATGGACGTGGCGATGAAGCCCTACTTCGTGCCCGAGACCACCACGCTGGACGACCAGATGCGCCAGTTCCTTGCCCAGCACACCCATTTCGCGCTGGTGGTGGACGAATACGGCTCGCTGGAAGGGCTGATCACGCTGGAGGACATCCTTGAAGAAATCGTGGGCGAGATCACCGACGAGTTCGACATGGACGAGGACTCGCCGCTGCGGCCCACCGACGAGGGCGACTATCTGATCGACGGGTCGATGACGATCCGCGACCTGAACCGCGCCGCCGACTGGTCGCTGCCGGACGAGGAAGCGAACACTATCGCGGGTCTGGTGATCCACGAGGCGCAGATGATCCCGAACCAGGGCCAGGTGTTCAACTTCCACGGCTTCCGTTTCGAAGTGCTAGAGCGCAAGGACAACCGGATCACCCGGCTGAAGATCCGCCCGCTGCTGTAGTCCGGGATTGACGCAAGCCGCCGCGGGGTCAGTTTGACGGGCAGGTCATACGGAGACCGCCCATGCGCCTTGCCGTCATCCTTGCCCTGCTTGCCGCCGCGCCCGCCTCGGCGAACCCGCTGAGCGACCTGATCGTCGGCGCCAATCCGTGCCGCAACCTGTCTCCGATCGACCGGACGGACACCGCGCGGCTGTCGCGCGCGACCATCGACCTTGACGGGGACCGCGTGATGATCGCCGCGACCGGGCACCTGCGGTGCCGCACCTCTCCCGGCACGTGGATCGGGCTGGACGCCGCCGCCCGCATCACGCTGGCGGCAGAGGTCGATCTTGTCACCTGCGACGTACAAGGGCTGACAGTCGAACTTGACGATTTCGGCGGCGCCGCCGCGCCGGTGCTGCGACTGGCCGAAACCGCGCTGGAGGACGCGCTGCGAGACGATGCGCGGCGCGAACTGGTGCGTCTGTGCCAGGATCTTGCCGAGGACTAGCGCGCCTTGAACAACCCGCCGAGGATGCCGCGCACGATGCGGCGGCCGGTGGTGCCGCGCAGCTCTTTCTTCAGCGCCTCCGAGATCGCACCGCCAAAGCTGTCGTCCTTCTCGATCCGTCTGCCCCGCGACTTCCCGGACGGCTCGTACCGGCGCGACGAGGCGCCGCCGCCGTAGCGCCGGGCGTGGTCGAACTCGCGTTCTGCCTCGGCCTCGGCCTCGGGCTCCACCGCGGCCTCTGCCTCTTTCGCGGCGTCGGCGGCTCGTTTGGTCAGCTTCTCGTAGGCGCTGTCACGGTCGACGGCGTTGTCGTACTTGCCCGCGAAGGGCGACGCGGCGATGGCCGCCGCGCGCTGGTCCTCGGTGATGGCGCCCAGTTGCGACGAGGGCGGCCGGATCAGGGTGCGCTCGACAATGCCGGGCGCGCCCTTGTCCTCGAGCATCGACGTCACCGCCTCGCCGGTGCCCACGTCGCGGATCGCCTCGGCGGTGTCGAAGCGCGGATTGGAACGGTAGGTCTCGGCGGCGCGCTTGAGTGCCTTCTGGTCGCGCGCGGTGAACGACCGCAACGCGTGCTGGATGCGGTTGCCAAGCTGGCCCAGCACGTCCTCGGGCACATCGTCGGGGTTCTGGGTACAGAAATACACGCCGACGCCTTTCGACCGGATCAGCCGCGCCACCGTTTCCACCTTGTCGATCAGCGCCTTCGGGGCGTCGTCGAACAGCAGGTGCGCCTCGTCGAAGAAAAAGACCAGCTTCGGCTTGTCGGGGTCGCCCACCTCGGGCAGTTCCTCGAAAAGTTCGGACAGCAGCCACAGAAGGAAGGTGGCGTAAAGCTTGGGCGACGACATCAACTGATCCGCCGCCAGAACCGAGATGCGCCCGCGCCCGTCCGGGTCGACCTGCATCAGGTCCGCAAGGTCCAGCGCCGGTTCGCCGAAGATCCCGGCGCCGCCCTGGTTTTCCAGCACCAGAAGCTGCCGCTGGATCGCGCCGATGGACGCGGCCGAGATATGGCCATAGCGCAGCGACAGGTCGGGCGCGTTCTCGCCAACCCAGACGAGCAGCGCGCGAAGGTCCTTCAGGTCCAGAAGCGGCAGGCCCTCTTCGTCGGACAGACGGAAGGCGATGTTCAGCACGCCCTCCTGCGCTTCGGACAGGTCCAGCATCCGCGCCAGCAGCAGCGGCCCCATCTCGGCGACGGTGGTGCGCACCGGGTGGCCCTTGCGGCCGAACAGGTCCCAGAAGGTGACCGGGAAGGCCTCGTAGGCGAAGTCGTCGAAACCGATGGTGCCCGCGCGCTTCATGAACGGTTCGTGCAGCTTGCCCTCGGCGGATCCCGCCACCGCAAGCCCGGCAAGGTCGCTTTTCACGTCGGACAGGAAGACCGGGACGCCCGCTTTCGAGAAGCCTTCGGCAAGGATCTGCACCGTCACGGTCTTGCCGGTGCCGGTCGCTCCGGCGATCAGACCGTGCCGGTTGGCGTAGTCCAGTCGAAGCCCCTGCTTTACGCCGTAGTCGGCGCCGCCGCCGCCCAGAAACACCTTACCGTCCAATGTTCACCCTCCGACCCGAACTGCGTCCCACCCGAAAATACAATGTTAAGAAATGAGTGCCATAGTTAAGGTGTCCGGTCCCCAGTGGAACGGACAGACTTCCTCCCTGTCAGACTGGCCGCGCCCTTGGGCGCGGCCTTTTTTGCAGGCCGCAACTGCGGCATCTCCCGTGCAGACGCAGCATCCGAGGATTGTGAAGTTTTTGCCATTGACCGTTGCGCACAAAGCGCTTAGCGTCCGAACCACAAAACACGTCGGCCAGTCCGGCAGGGAGAGAAAAATTGTGGAAAAAGGGCCGGTTACGGCCCTTTTTTCATGTGATGCACACGCAAACCGGTGGGATTTCGCGTGTCGCGTGGCGGTCTCGAAAACGGGGACTGACACTCTTTTCGCCCCGTGCTACACCCGCGCCGACAAATTCACACGAGAGCGATGGATACCCAATGAAGCATCCGATTCGAGCCCTCCCGCTCGCCCTGATCGTGGCCGCCGGCCCGGTGTTCGCGCAGGACACGACCGAAGAGACCCCGGTTCCCGACCCCATGGAATTGAACATGGGCGTCGACGCCGCGAACGAAGACGGTCCCGGCTCGGTCTACACCCACTCTGAACACGGCGACTGGCAGGTCCGCTGCATCCGCACCGAAGCCGGCAACGATCCGTGCCAGCTGTACCAGCTTCTTGAAGACGGTAACGGCAACCCAGTGTCCGAGATCAACGTCTTCCCGATCACCGACGACGCCGTCGAGGCCGCCGCGGGCGCCACCGTGGTTACCCCGCTTGAAACGCTGCTGACGGCGCAGCTGTCGTTCCAGATCGACAGCGCCCAGCCCAAGCAATACCCGTTCGCCTGGTGCTCGCAGATCGGCTGCTTCGCCCGTCTCGGGTTTTCGGACGCGGACGTCGAGGGCCTGAAGGCTGGCAACGAGGCGAAGATCATGATCCGCCCGGTCGCCGCGCCGGACCAGATGGTGACCCTGCCCGTTTCGCTGACCGGCTTCACCGCCGCCTTCGACGAAACCGCCGAGATGAACGCTGCGGCGGCGACCGCCACCGAGTAAGCGGACGCATCACAGAAACGAAAAGGCGCCACGGAGCAATCCGCGGCGCCTTTTTCGTGGCGGTATCGCTGTGCGAAACTAGACCCTGCGCAGCGCCAGCACCGCGTTCAGCCCGCCGAAGGCGAAGGCGTTGGACAGGACCGCGTCGACCTGCGCCTCGCGCGCCTCGTTCGGGACCACGTCCAGCGCGCATTCCTGATCCGGTTCCTCATAGCCGATGGTTGGCGCGATGATCCCGTCGCGAACAGCCATGATGCAGGCCAGAAGCTCGACCGCGCCGGTGCCGCCGATCAGGTGGCCGTGCATCGACTTGGTGGACGAGATCATCACACTGTCGGCCTTCGGCCCCAGCGCATCCGCCACCGCCGCGCATTCGGTCTTGTCGTTCGCCGCCGTCCCGGTGCCGTGCGCGTTGATGTAACCGATCTCGTCGCGGTTCATCTTCGCGTCGGCCATCGCGCCGGTGATCGCCCGCGCCGCGCCCTGCTTCGAGGGCATCACGATGTCGCTGGCGTCCGAGGTCATCGCGAAGCCGCTGACTTCGGCAAGGATTTCAGCGCCGCGTTTCTTCGCGTGCTCGTATTCCTCGAACACAAAGATCCCCGCGCCCTCGCCCTGCACCATGCCCGACCGGTTGGCCGAGAACGGGCGGCAGGCATCCTTGGACATCACGCGCAGGCCTTCCCACGCCTTGACGCCACCAAAGCACAGCATCGCCTCAGCGCCGCCGGTGACCATCGCGTCGGCCATGCCGGACCGGATCATGTTGAACGCCTGACCCATCGCGTGGTTCGACGAGGCGCAGGCGGTCGCCACCGTGAAGGACGGACCCTTGAGGTTGTACTCCATCGACACGTGGCTGGTCGCGGCGTTGTTCATCAGCTTCGGCACGATGAAGGGGTGAACCCGGTTCTTCCCTTCTTCGTAGACCGCGCGATAGTTGTCGTCCTGCGTTTGCAGCCCGCCGCCCGAAGTGCCCAGCACCACGCCCGACCGCGCCGCCAGATCGCCGATGAACTCGAGCCCCGACTGGCTGATCGCCTGCCGGGCGGCCAAAAGCGCGAATTGGGTGAAACGGTCGTAAAGCGCGATCTGCTGACGGTTGAAATGCGCGTGCTCGTCGTAGCCCTTGATCTGGCCGCCAATACGGACGGACAGGCGTTCCACGTCACGGATATCCAGTTCGGAAATACCGCAGCGCCCCTCGCGCATCGCCTCAAGGGTCTCGGCCACGTTCTGCCCCAGCGCGTTGATGGTTCCCGCGCCGGTTATGACGACCCGTCTCATCCGTGCTGGTCTTTCACCAGACCTTCCACGGCCGCGATGATCGCGCTGACCGACGAGATGTCGAACTCGCTTTTCTCGGGCTCGTTGGCGTTGAACGGCACCTGAATGTCGAATTCTTCCTCGATGGCGAAGATCGACTCCACAAGCCCAAGGCTGTCGATGCCAAGATCCTCGAGCGTCTGCTCGCCTTTGACGTCCTCGACGTCCAGAACCGCCTGCTCGGCGATGATCTTTCTGACACGATCCCTGATTGTATCGGCCATGCGCGTCCTCTCACCCGGTTGGGCGCTGATCTAATCGCTCGCGTCCGGTTTTGAAACCGAATTCTTCAGCGCGGCGACCTCTGTTGCAAGGCGCGGAAGCCGGCGCAGCGCCTTGTACATCTCGACATGGGTGTCCATTTTCACCGCCGGATAGCCCATGACAACGCGGCCCTCGGGCACGTTGGACAGGATATTGGTGCCACCGCCCGCGACCACGCCGTTGCCCACGAAGATGTTGTCCACCACGCCAACCTTGCCACCGAAAATGACGTTGTCGCCGATGGTCACGGACCCGGCGATGCCGACCTGAGCCGCGAACAAGCAATCGCGCCCGACGGTGCAGTTGTGGGCGATATGCACCTGGTTGTCGATCTTGGTGCCGCTGCCAATGGTGGTGGGCCGGATCGTGCCCGCGTCGATGCAGGCGTTCGCGCCCACCTCGATGTCGTCGCCCAGCACCACCGCGCCAAGGCTGTGGATGCGGATCCACGCCTGCGCGGCGGCGTCGTTCTCGCCGGCCATCGTCTCGCGCGCGGCTTCGGCGCGGGATTTCTCGGGGGTGACATAGCTGAAGCCGTCGGCGCCCACGACCGCGCCGGGCTGCGCGATGAACCGGTCGCCGATCCGCACCCGCGCGCCGATCCGGGCACCGGCATGCAGCAGCGCGTCGTCGCCGATGATGGTGTCGGCCCCGACCGAGGCATGGCTGTCGATCCGCGCCCGCGCGCCGATCTTCGCGCCGCGCCCGATGACCACGAAAGGCCCGATGGCGGCGCCCTCGCCGACCGACGCGCCCTCGCGCACGATGGCGGTGGGGTGGATGCCTTCGGACAGGTCGGGCCCCGGATCCAGCATCCGCGTCAGCCCTGACAGCGCCATCCGTGCGCGACCGACGGTGATCGCCGCGTCCAGACCCAGCGCCTGCCAATCGGCGCCAGGCCACAGCAGCGCCGCGCGCGCCTGTCCGGCGGCCAGCCCGTCCGCGTATTTCGGGTCCATCGCCAGCGCCAGATCGTCCGGGCCCGCCGATTGCGGCTCGGCCGCTCCGGATACGGTCAGGTCCGTGGCCCCGTGGGCCTCGGCCCCGAGGGCGGCTGCGATCTCGGCGATGGTGTGGGCGGGCATGGATACCTCCGGCGCGCATGAAAACGGCGCGGGCCAGCGACCCGCGCCGTCCGTGATCCCTGAGGGTTTAGCTGCGCACGTCGTTCAGCGCCACCCCGGCACGCATCAGCGCGTTGAAGATCTTGGCGTCACGTCCGTACACATCGTGACGGAAGTTCAGCCGTCCCTTCGGCGAGGTGAAGGCCGTGCGGTACACAAGGTGGACCGGGATCGGCTGCTCCAGATCGACACGGGTGTTCTGACCGCTGTTCAGGATGCGCTGGAAGAAGTTCACCGGATCGTCGGTCTGGCGTTCCAGCAGGTGATAGGCAAAGTCGAACGGATCGGCCAGACGGATGCAGCCGTGGCTGAAGTCACGCCGGTCGCGGGCAAACAGCGACTTGGACGGCGTGTCGTGCAGGTAGATGTTGTAGCGGTTCGGGAACATGAACTTCACCAGCCCCAGCGCGTTGCCGCGCCCCGGCGCCTGTCGAAGGCTGAACGGGAAGCTGCCCGGGCTGTAGGACGCCCAGTCGATCGCACCGCGCGAAATGACCTGACCGCCGCCGGCGACCACCTGAAGATGCCCTGCGGCAGCGCCGCCCGAGGCGATCATCGCCGGAAGGTATTCGCCCGTCGCGATCGAACGCGGCACGTTCCAGTACGGGTTGATCTCCATGTATTCCATCACGTCCGAGAACTCGGGGCTGCGACGGCTGGGATCGTTGGCGCCGATCACCGAACGGGTGCTGAAGGTCACTTCGCCGTGGTCGACGACCGAGGCGGTGAAGTCGACGAGGTTCACCCAGACGTGGCGCTCGCCGCGCGGGATGTTCATCCAGCGCTCGCGTTCCAGCGCAACAAGGATCGACGGCAGCCGGTCCTCGATCTGGACATTGATCTCGGACATCGTGGTCGCGCCCGCGACGCCGTCCTGGTTCAGGCCCATGTCGTGCTGGAAGAGCTGCACCGCTTCCTGAAGCGCCGCGTCATAGACCATCGAGGCCGAGCGCTGCATGTAGCCCATGGCGATCATGCGGTTGCGCAACTGCACCACAGCGTCGCCGCTGTCGCCCGGCTTCAGCGAGCCGGCGTTGACGCGCGGGCCCCAGCCGCCCTTCAGCAGCTGCTCCTGCATCTTCAGGCGCGCTTTCATCAGGCGTGTGTATTCCGGGAACTGCGGCGGCAGCGAACGCAGGAACGTCACCGGGTTGCCGTCGACCATGCCCTTCAGCAGCTCGGCGCCGTCGCGACGCGGCAGTTCGCGCACGATGGTCTCGTCGATTGCCTTCGGTTCAAGGATGCCCGAGGACACGTCGTGCGCGTACTTCAGGAAGGTGCGGCTGAGCAGAACCTCGACGCGGCCCAGATCGCGCTGGGTCGAAATGTTCCGCATCGCGGCTTCAAGCTGCGGGATGTTGTAGCTGTCGACCGGCAGCGCGTGGTCGCCCGCCTTCTGCAGCGCCATCAGCAGCGCGGTGCGGCGTGCCTCGCTTTCGGCGTCCTGCCCGACCCAGACGGGTTCATACCCGTTGCCCCGGTAGAAAGCCGCCAGTTCCTTGTCGAGCGCCGCGCTTTCGGCCACCGCCGACATGAAGGGCGTGATCTGACCCTGTGCCTGTGCGGGAGCCGACGAGAGGCTTGCAGCGGTTGCGAGCAGCACGGCGATTGCCGTGCGGCCAAGGGTCTTCCGGAACTGGGGCAGCATTCTTCGTCCTTTCGCCAATACGCGAGTCGCAGAGGTATCTATCTCACCAAGCTAACTTGTGGCGAAGAGAAGGAAATGATCACGTTTTGGTCAGGCTATATGACTGGTGCAATCACGCAACGGTCCAATCCTAATCCGCCAACTATCCGCGTTAGCGGGATTTTAACCTCGATTGCGCAGAATTCCGCCGATTCCGTGTATGTGACGGAACCACAGGCCAGCTGCATGTTGGAAAAGGTTCAGACCTGTGCCAAAACTGCAATGCGCCTGGGGATGAGGCAGCAATCACAGCCGCGGTAACAGCGGCGACAACGGCAAGCGACGGGACGCTTTATACCATGACGACGAGCTCGAAGGGCCTTTCGAGGCGTGCTCTGCTTGGCGCATTCGCGGCCACCACGGTCACCGCGGCGCCTACCTTCTCGAACGCAGCTGGGTTTCTTCGCGGAGCGGGCGACATTCGCCGCATCCGCATGTACTCCGGCCGCACCGGCGAGATGGTCGACAGCATCTACTGGATCGAAGGTCAGTACATCAACGAGGTGATGAAAGAGATCACCTATTTCATGCGCGACTGGCGCAGCGACGAACAGCATATGATCGACATGCGCACGATCGACATCATGTCGGCCTCGCACAATCTCATGGATGTTTCGGAACCCTACACCCTGTTCTCGGGCTACCGCTCGCCGGCGACCAACGCGATGCTTCGCGCCCGCTCCTCGGGAGTCGCGAAAAACTCGCTGCACATGCAGGGCCAGGCCGCGGACCTGCACCTCGACAGCCGCAGCGTCGACCAGATGGCCCGCGCAGCCGAAGCCTGCCGCGCCGGTGGCGTTGGCCGCTACACGGGCTCGAAGTTCGTGCACATGGATTGCGGCGTCGTGCGTAGCTGGGGCCGCTGAGCCCCCGTTTCACACAACAAACGGATCGGATGACGGGTCGCCTTTGGGCGGCCTTTTCTTATCGCGCGAAGGGATGGCCGGGGTCCGCGCGTTGTCAGGAAGACCCAAACGACGCGAAGGGAATATAGCGCACCGGATCGCCCGGCCCGATGTCCGCCGCGCCATCGGGCAGTTCCACCAGCCCGTCGGCCCACGCCAGCCCCGAAATCCGGCCCGACCCTTCCGAGCCGAACACTTCCGCCGCACCGGTCTTGTCCAAACGGGCGCGCAGATACTCGCGCCGGCCCGGCTTTTTCTTTTTCGAGAAGGCCGCGGGCACCGTCAGCGCCACAGGCGTGCGCCAGCCTCCCCCAGCCAACAGCCGAAGCGCCGGACCGCCGAAGACCAGCGTGCAGACGAAGGCCGCCACCGGGTTGCCCGGCAGACCGAAGACCGGCACGCCCTTCCACAGACCCAGCGCCAGCGGACGACCCGGCTTGATCGCAATGCGCCACAATTCCATCGTTCCGGTCTCGGACAACAGCGCGGACACGTGGTCCTCGTCCCCAGCCGACGCCCCGCCCGAGGTCAGGATCACGTCAACTTCGCCTGCCCCGTCGTTCAGCCGCTCGGCCAGCGCGGCCCGGTCGTCGGACACGTGGCCCAGATCCACCGCGCGGCAGCCCCAGCTTGCCAGCAAGGACAACAGCATCGGGCGGTTCGCGTCCCAGATCTGGTGCGGCAGCGCGTCCTCGCCCACCGCGCGGATCTCGTCACCGGTCGACAGCACGCCGACGCGCAGCGGGGCGCGAACGGGCACGGAATGGACCCCGGTCGCCGCGAGGATGGCGATCTCGGCAGGCCGCAACCGCGCGCCCTGCCCCAGCACCACGTCACCCGCCGCCACATCCTCGCCCGCCTTGCGGGTGTTCGCGCGCGGCTTCACCGGCCCGCGAAACGCGATCCGGCCATCCTCGACCGTGACATCCTCTTGCAGAACCACCGTGTCCACGCCCTCGGGCAGCACCGCGCCGGTCAGGATGCGCACCGCATGCCCTTCGGGGACAGCACCGGGCAAGGGCTCGCCCGCCGCCGAGCGTCCGGCGACCAGCGGCATGATCTGCACGCCCTCTCCCACCGACGCCGCCGCGAAGCCGTACCCGTCGACCGCCGAGTTCGGCGTCGGCGGGTTCGACCGCTGCGCAACGACATCTTCTGCCAGATACCGGCCAGAGGCGTCCGCCAGCGGCACCGTCTCGACTGCGGTCACCGCATGCAGGCGGTCCCGCAACCGGCCAAGCGCGTCGTCCACCGGCGTCCATGCGACGCCCGGCGGCAGCGCGAAACAGTCGTCTTTCAGTGGCGGCGGCTTCACGAGCCTGTCTCAAGCAGCCCGGTCAGCCCGGTCTGTTCCAGAACGAAATCGGCGATGGCGCGGGTGTCGTTCAGGTCGAACACCGGCCGGTCCATGCCCGGATGCGCGACGTTGCTGGCGATGGCCTTCACCGTCGGGTCGCCCTCGGCGATCAGCGGCTGGCCGGTTTCGACCCGATGCGCTTCGACCTTCGGGTGGCTGTCGCGCTTGTAGCCCTCGATCAGCACCAGATCGACCGGCCCAAGATGGCGCAGCATCTCTTCCAGCGGCGGCTCTGCCTCGGCCCGCAGTTCGTGCATCAGGGCCCAGCGACGACCCGACACCAACAGCACCTCCTGCGCACCGGCCTGCCGATGGCGATGGCTGTCCTTGCCGGGCTGGTCCACGTCGAACGTGTGATGCGCATGCTTGACGGTCGAAACCTTCAGCCCGCGCCCGGTGATCTCGGTCACCAGCCGCTCCATCAGACCGGTCTTGCCGGAATTCTTCCAGCCGACGACGCCGAATACCGCGCTCATGCCTCCTCCCGCAGGATCGTTTCCGCCTCGACCATATCCTCGGCCGTATTGATGTTGAAGAACGGGTCGATCCGGCCCGGTTGAAACAGGGCCGAGGCCGCGCCATGGGTGTCGGTCCACGCCACGATCTTGCGCACCCCGTCCTCCAGCGCCGCGCGCAACTCGCCCCGAAGCGAGACCGGCCACAGCCCGAACGTGGGATGCCGCCAGACTTTGCCCCGGTCCCCCAGCGTCGCTGCCAGGGCGATCGGTTTCGCCTCGCGCTGCGCGGCGTCCGATAGCTTGCGCACCAGATCGACCGGGAAGAACGGCGTGTCCGCCGCCACCGTCACGATCTGCGACGCCCCCTGCGCCTGCGCCCAGTCGAGCCCCGCCAACACGCCCGCCAGCGGCCCCGGATGATCCGGCAGCGTGTCGGGCAGCACCGGCAGCCCGAAGGCCTCGAACCGATTGGGATCGCCGTTGGCGTTCAGCAGCATCGGCCCCACCTGCGGCCGCAGGCGTTCGATCACGTGGGTCAGCACCGACCGTCCGTTCAGCGGCAACAGGGTCTTGTCCCCGCCTCCCATCCGCCGCGACAGGCCACCGGCCAGGATCACTCCGGGAATGTCAGCCATGTGCGCTTTTCCTGCGATGTTTCTTGTCTTCCTCGACGACCGAGTCCGGGTCCGCGTCCCACTCCAGCCGCTCGGCCCCCGAGAGGCAGACGAACCGCCGCCCGCGCATCCGCCCGATCAGCGTCAGCCCCACCTGCCGCGCGATCTCGACGCCCCAAGCGGTGAAGCCCGACCGCGACGCCAGCACCGGAATGCCCATCTGCGCGGTCTTGATCACCATCTCCGAGGTGAGCCGCCCGGTTGTGTACAGGATCTTGTCCCCCGCCTCGGCGCCTTCGCGGAACATCCAGCCCGCGACCTTGTCGACCGCGTTGTGGCGGCCCACGTCCTCCATGTAGACCAGCGGCCGGTCCTGCTGGCACAGCACCGTGCCGTGGATCGCACCGGCCTCGAGATAGAGGCTGGGCGCGGTGTTGATCTCGTGCGCCAGCGCATACAGCCACGAGGTCCGCACGGGCGTCGCAGGCAGCCGCACGCCGTCGAGCCCCTCCATCATGTCCCCGAAAACGGTGCCCACCGCACAGCCAGAGGTGCGCGTCTTCTTCTTCAGCTTGTCCTCGTAATCCGTTTCGCGCGCTGTGCGGACCACGACAACGTCAAGTTCTTCGTCGAACTCGACAGCCGTCACATCATCGTCGTGCCGCAACATCCCCTGGTTCAACAGAAATCCCAGCGCGAGGTACTCGGGGTAATCCCCGATCGTCATCGCGGTGACGATTTCTTGCCGGTTCAGGTAGATCGTCAGGGGCCGCTCCATCACCACGTTCAGCGTGGTGGCTTTGCCCTCGTGATCCACCCCCTCGACCGCCCGCGTCAGGCGCGGATCGGTCGGGTTCGGCGCAATGCTGAAACGCGCGGTCATGCGGTGTCGTCCTCCGGTGGCCCGTCGATTCCCGGGCCGGTTCACGCAAACCTAGTGCAGTTGCCGGGGCATGGCCACGGGGCCCTCTTGCCGACCCGCCGCGCCCCGCCTACCGTGCGCCGACCAGCGAAGGAGGATGACGATGGTACGTGCGATGGCGATCGAGGAAATTGGCGGTCCGGAAAAGATCAAGCTGATCGACGTTCCCGTCGGCGCCCCCGGCCCCGGCGAGATCCGCATCCGTCACGAGGCCATCGGCCTGAACTACATCGACACCTACTTCCGCACCGGCCTGTACAAGTCCGAGATGCCGCTGGTCCTTGGCATGGAAGCCGCCGGCGTGGTCGAGGCCGTGGGCGACGGAGTCACCCACCTGAAGCCCGGCGACCGCGCGGCCTACGCCGCCCAGCCCCCCGGCGCCTATGCCGAGGCGCGCGTGATGCCCGCCGCCCAGGTGTGCCCGATGCCCGACGGCGTGTCCTTCGAACAGGCCGCCGCCCTGATGCTGCAGGGCATGACGGTCGAGTACCTGTTCCACCGCGTCGTTCCCATCGCCAAGGGCGACCGCGTGCTGTTTCACGCCGCGGCGGGCGGCGTCGGCCAGATCGCCTGCGCCTGGGCGAAATCGGAAGGAATCGAGCTGATCGGCACAGCCAGCACCGACGAGAAATGCGCCATCGCCGCCAAGGCCGGCGCGGCGCACACGATCAACTATTCCACCGAGGATTTCGTCGCCCGCGTGCAGGAGATCACCGGCGGCGAAGGCGTCGGCGTGGTGATGGACGGCGTCGGAAAAGACACGTTCGACCGCTCGCTCGACTGCCTGCGGCCCGTCGGCATGATGATCTCGTTCGGCAATGCCTCGGGACCGGTGCCGCCTGTGAACCTGCTGGACCTCGCCTCACGCGGGTCGCTGCAACTGACCCGCACCACGCTGTTCACCTTCCTCGCCGACCACGACCGCTGTCAGGCGATGGCAAAGCACCTGTTCGACAAGCTGCTGGCAGGCGAGATCGAGGCCACCATCGGCCAGCGCTACCCGCTGGAAGACGCCGCCGAAGCCCACCGCGCGCTGGAAGCACGCGAAACCGTCGGCTCGACGGTGTTCACCCTCTAGGCCCAGCCCCGCACCCGCCGCCACCACAAGAACCGCGCGCAACCGAAACTATCGGCTTGACCTTCACAGCCGGAGAACCTAATCGGAACTCCACTCTGGCGAGTTGGCGGAGTGGTGACGCAGCGGATTGCAAATCCGTGTACACCGGTTCGATTCCGGTACTCGCCTCCATTACCTTTCAATGACTTACTAGTCAGTTGTTATGCCCTTACACGGGCATCGCGGTTCGCCAAACGTCTGGCAAACCAGCCAATCTGCAAAGAATTGGAAGTCTGGCACAGGGTATGGGAGCACGCCTGTACTTTTCATGTCCGACCAGATTGCACTGCGCGCGCCTTCAGCTCGCAGGCGCGTAGCGGGCAATGCATGCCGTTCTAGGCAGCCTACGCCTAGACAGCCTTCCCGCGACGCACGACGGCCAACCACCCAAGCGCGCTTATCAATTGCGGCAGAGACGCCAACAGCGAAACGGCGGAGAAGCCGGTGGTTTCGCCTGCCTTATACGACAGCTGTTTGCATTGATCATGGTGCCCGAGGGGGGACTCGAACCCCCACGGTATTGCTACCGGCGGATTTTGAATCCGCTGCGTCTACCATTCCGCCACTCGGGCCACCGACGTTCCGATTACAGCCCGGCGTGCGGGGCGTAAACAGGTTTCTGGTGGCGGGACGGGATTACAGCGTGTCTGCCGCGAAGGTGTCGCACGATCCGATCTGGCCGGAGTCGAAGCCGGTCTGGAACCAGCGGCGCCGCTGTTCCGATGTGCCGTGGGTGAAGGTGTGCGGCTGAGGCACACGGCCGGCGTTGCGCTGGAGCGTGTCGTCGCCGATCTGGCGCGCGGCGTTCAGCGCCTCGTCGAGGTCGCCGTTCTGCATGATGTCGAACCGGCTGTCGGCATGCATCGCCCAGACCCCGGCAAGGCAGTCGGCCATCAACTCGATACGGACCGAGATCGCGTTGGACTCGGCCTCGCTGACCTGCGCCCTCAGCGCGTTGGCCTGCGACAGAACGCCGAGTTCGTCCTGCACGTGATGCGCGATCTCGTGCGCCACGACATAGGCCGCGGCAAAGTCGCCGCCGGCGCCAAGGCGCTGTTCCATCGTCGCGAAGAACGTGGTGTCCAGATAGGCCTTCTCGTCCGCCGGACAGTAGAACGGCCCCGTCGCGCCCGAGGCGCCACCGCACGGCGACTGGGTCACGCCGCTGAACAGCACCAGCGTCGCGGGATCGTACTCGGCGTTCAACTGGGTGCGGAACAGGTCGGCCCAGACCTCTTCGGTATCGGCCAGCACGACCGAGACGAACTGCCCGGCCTCTTGCTCGGCGGCGCTGAGCTCGCGGGTTTCGCCGGTGGGCGCGGTCGAGACCGTCTCGTCCAGCAGCGGCGTGAGGTCGACGCCCAGAAAATAGCCGATCGCCACGATGGCCAGCACGCCCAGCCCCCCGGCTCCGCCGATCCGCACCCCCGAACCGCCGCGCCCGCGCCGATCCTCGATATTGACGCTTCCGCGCCGCCCCTTCCACCGCATGGCCGTCTCCCTGACGTTACGCCCCTTAAGGATATGCCGCCGCGTCGCTCCGGCAAGGTTGACGTGTCCCACGGACCGTGGATTAAGGGCCCGGAACGGGAACAGGGTTGGACATGCTCAGACGGCTTTACGACTGGACGGTATCGCTGGCGTCCTCGAAATACGCGCTTTGGGCGCTTGCCTTCGTGGCTTTCATCGAAAGTTCGGTCTTTCCGATCCCGCCCGACCTGCTGATGATCCCGATGATCATCGCCACGCCGCGCCGCGCGTTCCTGATCGCCGGGGTCTGCACCGTGTCCTCGGTGCTGGGCGGCATGCTGGGCTATTACATCGGCTACGGTCTGTTCGAGACGGTGGGCCGTCCGGTGCTGGAGTTCTACGGCAAGGACGCCTATTTCGACGAGTTCCGCACCCGCTATAACGAATGGGGTGCGTGGGCGGTGCTGATCGCGGGCGTCACGCCCTTCCCCTACAAGGTGATCACCATCCTGTCGGGCACGACGGGCCTGAACCTTGCGGTGTTCACCGTGGCGTCGATCATCGCGCGCGGTCTGCGGTTCTTCGTGGTCGCGGCGCTTTTGTGGAAATTCGGCGCACCCATTCGTGACTTCATCGAGCGCCGTCTGGGCTTGATGTTCACGCTGTTCGTCGTGATCCTGCTTGGCGGATTCCTGGCGGTGAAATACCTATGACACAAAGCAAAACCCTTATCCTGCTGGCATCCGCGGGCTCTGTCGCGCTGCTGGGCGGCGCGCTGATCTCGCAGTATGTCTTCGGCCTCGCGCCGTGCGAGATGTGCATCTGGCAGCGCTGGCCGCACGCCATCGCCATCGCGATCGGGGTGCTGGCCCTGGCGGTGAAAGCGCGGGTCCTGGCGCTTCTGGGCGCGCTGGCCGCCTTCGCGACCGGCGCCATCGGCGTCTTTCACACCGGGGTCGAGCGCGACTGGTGGGAGGGGATCACCGAGTGCTCCGGCACCGACGGCATCACCAACACCTCGATCAACGACCTGCTGAACCCGGCCATCGACGCCGGCCCGCCGCTGGTCCGCTGCGACCAGGTGGCGTTCGAGTTCCTGTCGCTGTCGATGGCCAGCTGGAACGCGATCCTCAGCTTCGCGCTGGTGCTGATCTGGCTGGCCGCCTGGCGCGCCGCAAAGTGACGCCACGCCCGTGAAAGCGGGGGACGGGCGTTGGGGTCGATACTGAGGAGACAGGGTGTTGGCTTGGGTGTGGGGCGGCTGCGCGGAAGGAGGGGACCTTCGCTCCAGCTATTCCACGCACTGCTACAAGCCATTCTATCCACAGATCGTCGCTTCCACCGGCGACAAGAACTGAATGACTTCAACTGAATGACTTCGAAAAATCGCCGCCCCGCAGGATGGCGATTAAACATTAGGCTTAACTTTTTGCCAATCTCAGCCGTTAATGAGGAAGCGATAGAGTTTACTAGTCTTCACTCTGTTTCCGCGCTTCTGGTTTGGCATGCGATTTGCAAGTTGTTTGTTGCTGACATCTTCAGGGCCGCCGAAGGAAAACGGAATTATATGGTCCTCAGTGTAGCGCTCTTCAAGAGGTTGGCCCGACAATGCACAACGTCCATTCTGCTTCTTGAAAAGGCTAAGTCGATCTCGCTCAGGGAGACGTTTCCGCTTGCTGCCCATAGCCTTACGCTTTGCTCGACCAGCATCTTCAACAGCCTCCTTATACTCGGAGTGCGTTTCCTCCTCAATACGGGCAGCTCGCTTGACAAGGGCGCGGTAGTTCATGATCGGCCACCCTTCAGAACGTTGAGCGCCGGTTCTGAGACTGTCCTTGCCTCAGCCCGCCGGTCTAAGTCTTGCTTGAGTATTCTCGCTCGCTTCGCACGCTTCTTCTTTTCTTCGTTGCGGACGAGTAGCTCTGTCGCCTTGCCCAAATTATCGACGTCGCTACGCAAGGACTCCTGTCCGCCTTTTAGACTATCAATCTCTAGCCACCGCTGAAGGATTCGTTTCATCTTACCTCCCCCGCCTTTATTCTTCGCTCTTTTGCTCGCTATACTCTAACAACTCTCGCCACTCTACGATTGACGCCAGAAAATCGGACGAAGTGGTATATTCGTTAACGTGATCTGGATAGACCATAATTACAGATCCGGTCTCATCATAAAGCCAGAAGATGTAAACGTTGTACTTGTCTCCATCGCCCCCCCACCTTGTCCAGATGAGATGGTCGCGTGCCTGTCCGAGGCGCACATCCGTGTCTTCTGCCGCGAGCTCGAACTCGCGCTTCAATTTCTCGATGGGTGTCATCGTGATATTCCTTACCTTTGCCGTCTGTCGACAGCGAACGCAGACCGCGCCGTCAGGATTCCGAAGGCGGAGGGTCTGCTGTAGACATAGTGTCTGCAGCCCCTTTACGCAAGGTTATGGCTTGGCTTGATTGCCAAAGACATGACTGCAAAGACCGTGACCGATGGTACAAAGGAACTTCTTGAAGTTTGACCAAAGCCCGATGCCAAAACCTACGCGCCAATATGGTCATTTCGCCAACGGCAGGCAGCATTCCGAAACCTCTGGAAAACCATGCGCCTCAAACCATTAGCAAAATCACCTTTGATTTTCTCACGCTTTTGGCCGCGCAGTGGAGGGTGGCCATTCGTGCGTCTTGCAGCATCGGTTACTTTGGCTTTAGCCCCGACCTTCGCCGCGATTTGCCCAAATGGTCGCGCCTATCGGCCATGCTCGACCAACACGGTTCCCGAACACCCCAAAACAAAAGGCGACGCTCGTACCCAAGCGTCGCCTTCCGTTTCTCAACGAAACAATGACCGATCCCAACCGGCCACTGTTTCCTAAACCTCACCCATCCAACTTCCGCAGGCGCGAGATCAGCGACGAGGTGTCGTGCCGGCCGCCGCCCATATTCTGGACGTCCTTGTAGAACTGGTCGACCAGCGCCGTGACCGGCAGCGAGGCGCCGGTTTCCTCGGCGGTGGCAAGGCAGATCGCAAGGTCCTTGCGCATCCAGTCCACCGCGAAGCCGAAGTCGAACTTGTCGTCCAGCATCGTCTCGTAGCGGTTGACCATCTGCCACGACCCGGCCGCGCCGCCGCCGATCACCTCGACCACGTCGCGGCCGTCCAGACCCGCCTTCTGGGCAAAGTGCAGCCCCTCGGCCAGACCCTGCACCAAGCCCGCGATACAGATCTGGTTGACGGACTTGCACAGCTGGCCCGCGCCGCTGTCGCCCAGCCGCTTGCACAGCTTGGCATAGCTGTCCATCACCGGCTCGGCGCGGCCATAGGCCTCTTCGGTGCCGCCGCACATGATCACCAACTGGCCGTTCTCGGCCCCGGCCTGCCCGCCCGACACCGGCGCATCGACGAAAGCGATGCCCGAAGCCTTGGCGACCTCGGCCAGTTCCCGCGTCACCGCCGCCGACACCGTGGTGTGGTCGACGAAGACCGTGCCCTCGGCCATCCCGGCGAAGGCGCCGTCGTCTCCGGTGCAGACGGCCCGCAGGTCGTCGTCGTTGCCGACGCAGGACATGACGAACTCCGCACCCTCGGCGGCCTCCTTCGGCGTCTTCGCGGCAGAGCCGCCATGCTCTTTCACCCAGGCCTCGGCCTTGGCGAAGGTGCGGTTGTAGACGGTCACCTCGTGGCCTTTCGCGGCAAGATGCCCGGCCATCGGGTAGCCCATGACGCCCAGTCCCAGAAATGTCACCTTGGCCATGTCGCGCTTCTCCCCATTGTCATGTTATCCGGGTCCGACTAACTAACGGCCCCACCCCCGCGGTCAACCGAGGATTCCCTTCCCATGGCGACAGCCTTCCGATGGCTTCTGAGGCTATTCACCGTTGTCGCGGGCCTCGCCATCGCCGCGATGCTGCTTGCCTACTACATGGCGTCGCGGTCCCTGCCCGATTACGACGCCACGGTCGAAGTCGACGGCCTGACCGCCGCGGTCGAAATCGTGCGCGATCACGCCGATGTGCCGCATATTTTCGGGGCCAATGACGCCGATGTCTATTTCGGCCTTGGCTATGCCCATGCGCAGGACCGGCTTTGGCAGATGATGATGCTGCGCCGCACCGCGCAGGGCCGTCTGTCCGAGATTTTCGGCCGCCGGACCTTCCGCTTTGACGAGCTGATGCGGCGGCTGGACATCTACAACCTCGCCGTCCGGTCGGTCGAGGTGCAGGACGATGCCACGATGGAGGCTCTGCGCGCCTATTCCGCCGGGGTCAACGCAAGGCTGACCGAGGTGAACGAAAGCGCGCTGGGGCGCGGCGCGCCCGAGTTCTTCCTGTTCTCGCCCGAGATCGCGCCATGGGCGCCCGCCGACAGCATCGCGCTGGTCAAGCTGATGGGCCTGCGCCTGTCGTCCCACATCGCCGAAGAGGTCCTGCGCGCCCGGACCTCGCTTCTGCTGCCCGAGGACCGCCTGCGCGACATCCTTCCCGACAGCCCCGGTGCCGGCATCGCAGCGCTGCCGGAATACGCAAGCCTTTTCCCCGGCGTCGAGACATTCGCAGACGTTGCCCCCGAAACCGACCCGCTGGCGCCCTACCCCCCGCGCGGTCTGGCGGGCGCCTCGAACGCATGGGCCACCGCCCCCAGCCGCGCGGCCTCGGGCGGCACGCTTCTGGCGAACGACCCGCACCTTGGGTTCTCGGCGCCGTCGACGTGGTACCTCGCCCGGATGGAATTCGGCGCGGGCGGCGTGATCGGGGGATCCATCCCGGGCATTCCGGCGCTGATGGTGGGCCGGTCGCAGCATTTCGGCTGGGGCATCACCTCGTCCTATCTCGACGATCAGGACCTGTACGTCGAAGAGCTGAACCCCGACAATCCCAACGAGGTGCGCACCCCAGAGGGCTTCGCGCCGATGGAAACCCGAAACACGATCATCCGCGTGAAGGACGAGGCGCCGGTCACCATCAGCCTGCAATGGACCGACAACGGCCCGGTCATTCCCGGCCATCACTATGGCCTTGCCGCGATCACGCCCCCCGGCCACGTGATGTCGCTGGCATGGACCGCGCTGTCACCCGAGGACACGTCGATGACCGCCGCGATCCGGCTGATGCAGGCGCGCTCGGTCGAGGAAGGGCTGGAGGCCGGCGCCCTGTACATGGCGCCCAGCCAGAACCTGACGCTGGCGGATGGCGACAGCATCGCGATGAAGACCGTGGGCGTGATGCCCCGCCGCGACGCCAACCACCAGACCTTCGGCCGCATCCCCTCGCCCGGCTGGGTGCCCGAGAACCGCTGGCAGGGCTGGATGAACTACGCCGCCAACCCCGAATTCATCGACCCGGCAGGCGGCATCCTTGGCAACACCAACAACAAGACGGTGAACCGTCCGTTCCCGAACCACGTCTCGTACCACTGGGGCGACACCCAGCGAATCCAGCGCTGGCGGCGGCTGATGCAGGCACGCGAGGTCCACACCCGCGAAAGCTTCATCGAGGCGCAGCTTGATACCGTGTCCTACTCTGCCCGCTCGCTGCTGCCGCTGGTCGCCGCCGATCTGTGGTACTCGGACGAGGCAGCCCCCGCCGGCACGCCCGAACGCCGCCGTCAGGAGGCGCTGGAGCTTCTGGCGAACTGGAACGGCGAGATGAACGAGCACATGCCCGAGCCGCTGATCTACGCCGCGTGGATGCGCGCTCTGCAGGACCGGCTGATCCGCGACGAGATCGGCTCGCTGGCGCGCGAATACACCCATGTCGACCCGGTGTTCATCGAGCGCGTGTTCCGCGATGTGAACGGCGCGGGCGTGTGGTGCAACGTGATCCAGTCCACTTCGACCGAGACCTGCACCGAGATCGCCCGCCGCGCGCTGGACGATGCGCTGGTCTGGATCGCCGAGTCCTACGGCGGCTCGCTGGAATCGCTGCGCTGGGGCGACGCGCACGAGGCGACGCATGATCATACGGTGCTGGGCGATGTGCCGCTGTTGTCGTGGATCGTGAACATCCGCCAGTCCACCTCGGGCGGGGACCAGACGCTGATGCGCGGTTTGACTTCGGGCACCGGGGCCAACCCGTTCGAGAATGTCCACGGCGCGGGCTATCGCGGGGTCTATGACTTCGCCGACCCGGACAGTTCGGTCTTCATCATCGCCACCGGGCAGTCGGGCCACCCGCTCAGCCGCCACTACGACGATCTGGGCGAGTTGTGGCGGCGTGGCGAATACATCCCGATGTCGCTTGACCCCGAACTGGCCCGCGCGGCAGCGGTGGGCATAACCACCCTTCTGCCGCGCAACTAACCGAGAACCGGCGCTAGGCGAAGGCGCGGGTGACCGTGACCCCGCCGACCGCCGCGACCGTCGTCAGCAGCGTGCCCCAGGTCAGGTCTATCGCCACCATCGACCAATGCCACGGCTTCAGCGTCGCGAGGTTGGTGAACTCGTAGGTGCCGTATGCCACCGCACCGAACAGCGCCGCGTTCAGGACAAGACGCGACAGCGGCACGTCGCCGGTCATCGCGGGCCAAGTGACCAGCCAGACCAGCACGGCCACGTAGAACAGGTAAAAGATCGCGGCGGGCGCCAGCCGGAAGGCCAGCAGGTCGCCCACGTGGCGCTCGAAAGCGGGGCGGATCATCAGCGTGAGCCCGACCGCGTCGAGGGCAAGGAAGATCACGCAGGTCGTCACGTAGAGAATGAGCAGGGTCATGGCGGCTCTGTCTTTGTTCTGTGTAATACCCGATACGCCCCCTGCCCCTGATCGGATCAGTCTTTCACATCACGAAAACCGAAACCGACAGGAAATAAATCGCGAGGCTCGCGGCGTCCTGAATGATGGTGCAGACCGGCCCCGATCCCAGCGCCGGGTCCGCGCCCAGCCGGTCGAAGGTCCACGGAAGCGCGAAACCCACCACCGCCGACACCGCACCGCCCCCAAGGATCGCCAGCCCTACCGCCAGCGACAGAAGCGCGTCGCCGAACACCAGTTGCACGCCCCCCGCAGCCAGCACTCCCAGCGACAAGCCGATCCCAAGACCGATGATCATCTCGTCCCGCAGCAGCTTGCCGATGGCGATCTTCTCTTCGGCCAAGGCGCGGACCGAGACCGAAACCGCCTGCGACCCTATGGCCCCCGCGATGTAGACCAGCGCAGGCACGAAGAACGCCACCGCGACATTCGCCGCCAGCGCCTCTTCAAAGCCGACCATCACCATGGTCACCAGCGACGATGCCAGCAGCCCGAACACCAGCCACGGCAACCGCCGCCTCAGCCGGTCCAACAGCGGCGCGTGGAGCGAGGCGGCGGGGCCATCCTCGTGCGGGCTGATGCCTGCGCCGTGCTGAAGGTCCTCGAAATGCTCTTCGCGCAGGATGCGGAACAGTTCGCCCGGCGGCACCGCGCCCACGAAACGGCCCGCGTCGTCGACCACCGGGACCGAGATCATGTCGAGCCGCATCGCCAGTGCCGCGATGTCTTCCTGATCGGCCTCGGGCGTCACCGCCTCGGGCGCGGGCGCCATGATGTCGGCCAGCGTGCCGTCATGCCCCGCGATGATGTCGTTGATCCGGACATAGCCAAGCAGACGGTCGTCGGTGTCGGTGACGAACACCGTGGCCGCCGATTTGAATCGCTGGCCGCGGAGCCGCTCGAACAGCTCGGACACCGGCGTGTCCGGGCCAGCCGTCGGCACGCTGGTCTCCATGTGCGCGCCGGCTTCGTCATGTTCTGGCGGGTCGATGGTTTCGGGCAAGTCTCGCATCGGGCGCGCCTTTCCGGACCGTTCGGATCGGACCCGAGGCTAGACCAGCCCGCCCGGACTGTCCCGTGACAATTCCGCCTAGAGCTCGCGGAACCGTTTTTCCTGCCGGGCGGTCCAGCGGACCTTGAGGTCGAAGCCGTCGTCGGTCTGGCGCTCGTCTTCGATCACGCCTTCCTCGTGCAGCCATGCCCGGCGGCGTCCGTCCGAGAAGTCGAGATGCAACTCGCGCTCGGTCTTTTCTTCTTCCAAGGCCTCGGACACCGACTCGAACAGCCGCCGCAGTCCCGAGCCTGTCCAAGCCGAGACGGGGAACACGTGGTCGTTGCGTTCGGCCAGCGCCAGCAGCGCCTCGCGCCGTTCGCCGGTCACAAGGTCCATCTTGTTCCAGACCTCGATCATCGGGGTCTCTTCCCCGACGCCCAGTTCCTGCAGGATCGCCTCGACGTCTTCGGCCTGCTCGTCGGTCTGCGCGTGGCTGATGTCGCGGACATGCAGGATCAGGTCCGCTTCCAGCACCTCTTCCAGCGTGGCGCGGAAGGCGGCGACCAGTTGCGTCGGCAGGTCGCTGATGAAACCCACCGTGTCCGACAGGATCACCTCGCGGCCCGAGGGCAGCGTCACGCCGCGCATCGTCGGGTCCAGCGTCGCGAACAGCATGTCTTTCGCCATCACGTCGGCGCCGGTCATGCGGTTGAAAAGCGTCGACTTTCCGGCGTTGGTGTAGCCCACCAAAGCCACCACCGGGAACGGCACCTTGCGGCGCGCGGCGCGGTGCAATTCGCGGGTCTTCACGACCTTTTCAAGCTGGCGGCGCAGGCGCACAAGCTGTTCGTCGATCGCGCGGCGGTCCGCCTCGATCTGCGTTTCGCCGGGACCGCCGACAAAGCCAAGCCCGCCGCGCTGGCGTTCAAGGTGGGTCCACGCGCGCACCAGCCGCGTCCGCTGATAGGACAGCGCCGCCATCTCGACCTGCAGCACACCCTCGCGGGTGCGCGCCCGGTCGCTGAAAATCTCAAGGATCAGGCCCGTCCGGTCGAGTATCTTGACCTTCCATTCCTTCTCGAGATTGCGCTGCTGCACCGGGCTGACGGGACCGTCGATCAGCACGAGGTCGATCTCGGCCTCTTCCAGCCGCTTGCCCAGTTCCTCGACCTTGCCGGATCCGAACAGCATCCCCGGATGCGCCTTCGGCAGACGCACGACTTCAGAGCCGATCACCTTCAGATCGGGCAAGGCCGCGGCCAGGGCCACAGCCTCTTTCAGCGCGGGCTGAGCCTCGCGCGCGTCTCTGTCGGAGGTGATGTCCGGGTGCAGAACCCAGGCATACGTCAGATGCGGATCGCCCAAGCTTTAGTCGTCGCCATCATACAGGTTGATCGGCTGGCTCGGCATGATCGTCGAGATCGCGTGCTTGTACACCAATTGCGACTGTCCGTCGCGGCGGAGGAGCACGCAAAAATTGTCGAACCAGGTGATAACACCCTGAAGCTTCACGCCATTGATAAGAAAAATTGTCACCGAGACTTTCGTCTTCCGGACATGATTCAGAAATGCGTCCTGCAAATTCTGCTTGTCGGCAGCCATTGGTTTTTTACCCTTTTTCGTTCTGCCGCGGACTGTCCCGCTTATTGTCAGTGGTTTCGAGTATGTACGGGAACATAACGGGATTCCAGCCCAAAAAATCGCTCTCTACCGATTGAAAACGGGGCGTTTTGCCCAATGTTGGGCAGTCCGTCGCGTCAATTGCGCCAGAACTCGGGGTTGAGCAGCGCGATGATCACCAGCGTCTCCAGCCGGCCCAGCACCATCGACGCGGTCAGGATCCATTTGGCGGCGTCGCTTAGGGTGGCATAGCTGATCGGCACGGACTCGGCGATGCCCGCAAGCGGGCCGGTGTTCGACAGCGCGGCGATGGTCAGCACGGTGGTCTGGTCGAAGTTCAGGCCCGTCAGCGACAGCGCCAGCATCACCACCGCGATGGACATCGCGAACAGCATGAAGAAGATCCACGCCACATAGGCGCCCCGCGTCCGCAGATGCCGCGCGAAGACACCCGAGCCGCCCACCGAGCTGGGATGCACCAGCCGCTCCAGTTCGCGGATGCCGTGCTTGTACAGGGCATAGACCCGCAACAGCTTCACCCCGCCCGCCGTCGTCGCCACGCCGCCGCCGATCAGCGCCAGCCCCATCAGCACCAGCCCCGGCGTCTCCAGCCCCGACCAGGCCTGCGCGGTATCCCAGTGCGTGCTTTCAAAGCCGGTGGTGGTCAGGAACGACAGCACCGTGAACACGCCGCCCCACAGCGCCGCGAAGCCCTGCACGGCAAGGTTTTCCATGTCGCCGACGTTCTCGATCTCGATCGCGCCCCACCAGTGGCGCAGGAACAGGAACAGCGGCACCAGCAGAACCAGCCCCGCCGCCATCCGCAGTTCCGGATCGCGCCGCATCCGTTTGCGGCGGCGCACGTTGCCCTCGCGTTCGAAGGTACGGCGCGACAGGGCGAAGCCGAGGAAGACGAAGATCATCAACTCGCCCACAAACCCCGATTGCGCGCCGGTGGTGCCCCCGACCGGAGAAATACCGCTTGTGGCCAGCGTCGACATCGCGTGGCAGATCGCCACCAGCGGAACGTCACCCGCCACCACCAGCAGCACGAACAACACCAGCGTCAGGATGAAGTAGATCGGGAACAGCATGTAGGCATAGCGCCGAAGCCGCATCTGCGGGTCCGCGACGCGCTGGATCTGCGTCAGACCCGCGTCCGCCGCCTCGCCCCGGTCGCCCAGCACCTCGAACCCGCCGAGGCTGAGCGGCGCCATGATCGCGATGGCCGTCACCCAGACAAGGAACCCGCCCATCCAGCCCACCAGCGCGCGCCACAGGTGCACCGCCCCCGACAGCCGCCCCGGCTCTGGATAGACCGAGGCGCCGGTGGTCGTCAGAGAGGACACCATCTCGAAGTAGGCATTGAAATACCGGGTGTCGCCCACCGCTTCGTACAGCGGCACCGCCAGCATCGCGGGCAGCACGGCGTAGGCCGCAAGCAGCGCCAGAAGATGACTGCGCGCCTGCCGCCGAACGGCGTAGTTCGAGACCGCGATCGCGATCATCGCCGACAGCGCGATAAAGATGATGCCCGAGAACAGGAAGGCCCGCGCGCTGTCCCAGTCCCGCACCGCGCCGGCATAGATCGCGGGCAGGAACATCGCCACGGCCCCGATCATCATCAGCAGGACGATCAGGGGAAGTCCGAGGATACGGCTAGGCATCGCCCCCGCGCCTCAGAAAAAGTCGATCGAGACCTGCAGCAGCCGCTCGACCTCCGGAACGTCCGCCGACAGCGAGAAGATGGCGATCACGTCGCCCTCGTCGATCCGCATGTTGCCTGCCGGACGGAACATCTCGCCGCCCTTCATCACGCCGCCGACCAGCACGCCTTCGGGAAAATCGATGTCGCGCAGCAGTTGCCCGGCGATGGGCGAGGTCGACAGCACCTGCGCCTCGATCACCTCGGCCTCGGCGTCGCCGATGGAATAGACCTCGCGCACACGTCCATGCCGGATGTGGCGCAGGATCGAGCTGACGGTGGTGGTGCGCGGGTTGATGATGGCGTCGATGTCCAGCGGGATCATCAGCGACGACAGCGACTGGTCGTTGATCAGGCAGATCGACAGCTTCGCCCCGGCGGCCTTGGCGCGCACGCAGGCAAGGATGTTGGTCTTGTCGTCGTCGGTCACCGCAAGAATGGCGTCGGCCTTTGCGACGTTCGCCTCTTCCAGCAGTTCCATGTTCAGGCCGTCGCCATGCAGAACGATGGTCCGTTCAAGCGCATCTGCGGCGCGTTCGGCGACGGGGCGGCTTTTCTCGATGACCTTCATCCGCACCCGGTCGGTCTGGCCTTCCAGCGCCTTGGCCACCGCAAGGCCCACGTTGCCGCCGCCTACGATGACGGCGCGCTGGGTCTTCACGACTTCCTTGCCGAAGATTTCAAGCGCCCGGTCGGCATCTTCGCGGTGGGCGAAAACGTAGATCTCGTCATCGACGAACAACTGGTCGTTCGGTTCCGGCGCGAACAGCCGGCCCGAGCGGCGCACGCCGACCACGATGGCCCGCAGGGTCGAAAACAGGTCCGACAGCTGTTTCAGCGGCGTGTTCACCACCGGGCAGTCCTCGTCCAGCACGATGCCCATCAGCTGCGCCTTGCCGCCAAGGAAGCTTTCGGTGTCGAAAGCGGCGGGGTGCTTCAGCCTCCGCAGGGCGGCATCGGCCACCTCGCGCTCGGGGCTGATCACCACGTCGATCGGCATGTGCTCGCGCCGGTACAGGTCGCTGTAGATCGCGTTCAGATAAGACTGGCTGCGCAGGCGGGCGATTTTCTTCGGCACGCTGAACACCGAGTGCGCCACCTGACAGGTGACCATGTTCACCTCGTCCGAGTGGGTCGCGGCGATCACCATGTCCGCGTCGCGCGCGCCGGCGGCGTCCAGAATGTCCGGATACGAGGCAAAGCCCGCGATCCCCTGCACGTCCAGCGTATCGGTGGCGCGGCGCACGAGGTCGGGGTTGTTGTCGACGACGGTGACGTCGTTGCGTTCGCCCGACAGGTGACGGGCGATCTGCCAGCCGACCTGACCCGCACCGCAGATGATGACTTTCATGCGCCTGTCGCCTTGCTTGCCGTCAAACTCATCCCAGTCGCCAACCGATGGCACGGGGCGCGGGCGGGGTCAATGCGCCCGCAGAAACGGTCGATTGCGTTAACGGTGCCATCGCAGGCCCGGACCTCAGCGCGGTTTGCTGGCGGCCCATTCCCGTTTCATCCGGAACACTTCCGACCGTTCGATCCACTTATAGTGATCATCCTGCAGCACGCGGGCCCAATACAGCACGCCCTGCCCCTCGCGCCACGGGTCCAGAACGATGCCCTGGTTCCACGCCGCACCCTTGGCGCTGACGATGACCGTGGAATGCTCGATCCGGATGTTGTCGGCGTTGGCGATGGCGCGGTGGAAGTCGACGGTCTGGAAGCCCTCCTGCCGCAGCCGCGCTTCAAGATCGTCGGCCCAGTCCTTGCACAGGCCACGGGGCTTGATGCCCATGTTGACCTTCACATTGTGGACCAGCGGCGGGTCGACCGCGCCATAGCGCGGCGCAAGCGTGAACAGCGGATACTCGACCGCGATCTTCGCGATCCGCGCGGCCTCTTCGGGGTCTATGGCGGGCGACAGGCCGATGATGCCCTGCGTCAGCGCCGAGATCTTGGTCAGTTCGGGCACCCCGCTGGTGCCGACGATCTCGCGCTGGCCGGCCGAGGTGACCTCGGCCACCGGCGGCGTCGAACCGCAGCCCGCGGCGGCCAGAAGTGTCAGCAAAAGTGCTGCTTTGCGGATCATGTTCACGTCCCTCGACCTCAACCCGATGCCTTGGGGTGCTACCCCGTTCGCCGGTCACTGTCGAGAGCCGCACAGCCGCCGGGCCGTCGAAGGACCGCCCGGCGTTGCAGCCGCGCCGCGTCAGCCCGAGGCCCGGTCTGTCCGCGCGCCGTTCTCGTCCAGCCGCTCTTTCAGCGCGACCGGCAACAGCCGCGCCGACGCGATGCGCGGCAGGTTCATCTCGGGGATCAGCAGCTCGGCCCCGTACATCGCCAGATAGTCGGCGTGGTTGTCGTAAAGGGCCCTGCCCGTCACGTCGGCGAAGCTTTCCGCCGGCACGCCCTCGGCCATAAGCACCTCGTGCGTGGCGGTTTCGATGTGCCAGTAGGTGATCCGCGCGGGCAGCGTCTCGTGCGGGACAAAGGCGATCTCGGCGCCGTTGACCAGCGCGCCAGCGTTGACCAGCAGATCGTCAAGCACGATGCCGTGATCGGCGGTCACCACAAGGTCGCGCTTCGGCAAGTCGATGCCCAGCGACCCGGCGCGCAGGCGCACCGGTTCCAGCCGGGCGGCAAGCCGGCCCCGCAGACGGACCTCCTGCCGGAACACGAAGCGCACCGGCACCGCGCGGCCATCCGAAGTCAGCACCATATCGTTCGGGCCCAGATCCTCGACCGGGCGCTCACCCTCGGGCGTGGCGATCAGCGTGCCGGTCAGGAAACAGTTCGCAGCGCCCGGCGTGATCGCCTGATCGGCCCATGTGTCGTCGCCATCCTCGACCCGGCTGGTCGAATTGCCGGGGGTGTCGGAAACGCCCTGCTCGGTCGGACCGACCTGCGAAGCGGAGGGATGCGACACCAGCAGCGCGTTGACCGCAGCGGTCACGTCGGCGCCGTCCGCGTTGGAGCCCTGAAAGACGACATATTCGTCATCCGTCGCGTTGTAGAGGATCACGACGTCGCCATCCGACAGCGTCAGTTCGCCATCCGAATACTGCGAATCCGCGCCGTTGACGCCCTGAATCGGGTTGGCGTTGTCGACGCCGTCGACCAGTACGAAGTACTCGCCCGCCCCGATCGTCGTACCCGGATCGATCGTGGCCTTGAGGACGTTATCCTCCCAGACCTGCCAGCCGGAAATATCCACCGGCGACCCGCTGGTGTTGTAAAGCTCGATGAACTCGTCCTGCGAG
Source organism: Maritimibacter sp. (assembly GCA_017792445.1). Taxonomy (GTDB): domain Bacteria; phylum Pseudomonadota; class Alphaproteobacteria; order Rhodobacterales; family Rhodobacteraceae; genus Psychromarinibacter. Next base: position 3,851,624 of record CP051232.1, on the reverse strand, counting down.
TCGACGCTGCCGTCGCCGTTTAGGTCCTGTCCGACCCCGAAGGGAATTCCGCCGATTTCGTTGATTACGACGCCATCAAGCGTTGCCGTGGTCTGTACCATGACCAGTGCCTCCGTCTCTCTCACCCGTCCGCCCGGTTCTCCGCAGCGGCTCCCTCAGCCCTTCCGTCCCGACACCCAAACCGGCGGGACGGCCCAGACGGCGCCGGGATCACCGGCGCGCGGGCATAGGTTAGAGACAGCGAAAGCGGCGCTTTGATGGCGCCGCTTCCAAACTTGTCTGGCAATTGAGTGACTTCGACCGGCGTATCAGCCGGTGCGCAGCGCCTCTTCCTCGACGGTCGCGATCCGGCTGCCCGCCTTGTTGGTGGTCACCACGCCCAGCGACTTCAGCTTGCGGTGCAGCGCCGAGCGCTCCATGCCGACGAAGCTGGCGGTGCGGCTGATGTTGCCGCCGAAACGGTTGATCTGGGTCAGCAGGTATTCCCGCTCGAACAGTTCGCGCGCCTCGCGCAGCGGCAGCGTGGCTAGCGAGCCCGACAGCACAACCTTGCCATCGTCCTGCCCCTGAGGCTCGGACTGCGGCAGTTCGGCGGCCGAGATCGGACCGCTGCCGTCGCCAAGGATCAGCACCCGTTCGATCACGTTCTTCAACTGGCGCACGTTGCCTGGCCAGACCATCGTCTGAAGCAGCGCGACGGCTTCCTCGGACAACTCGCGCTGCGGCAAGCCCTGGGTCTTGTTGAAACCGTCGATGAAATAGTCGGCCAGCGTCGGAATGTCCTCGCGGCGGTCTTCCAGCGACGGCACGATGATCGGCACCACGTTCAGGCGGTGGTACAGTTCCTGACGGAACCGGCCCGCGTCGATCTCGGTCTGAAGGTCGCGGTTGGTGGACGAGATCACCCGCAGGTCGACGCGCACCTTGTCGGTGCCGCCGACGCGCTGGAACGACTGCTCGACCAACACGCGCAGGATCTTCGACTGGGTGCCCGACGGCATGTCCGCGACCTCGTCGAAATACAGCACGCCGCCATGCGCCTGCTCCAGCAGGCCCGGCTCGACACCCCGGTCGGCGCCTTCGCGACCGAACAGGACCTCTTCCATCCGCTCGGGTTCGATCGAGGCGCAGTTGACGGTGATGAACGGCGCCTGCGCCCGGTTCGAGTTGGCGTGGATATAGCGCGCGGCCACTTCCTTGCCCGCCCCCGCCGGACCGGTCAGCATCACGCGGCCGTTCGACTTGGTCACCTTGTCGAGGTTGTTCTTCAGCGTCTTGAAGGCCGAGCTGTTGCCGATCATCTCGGTCGGCCCTTCGTCGCGGCGCTTCAGTTCGCTGTTCTCGCGGCGCAGGCGCGACGTTTCCATCGCGCGGCCGATCACCACCATCAACTGGTCGATGTTGAACGGCTTCTCGATGAAGTCATAAGCGCCCTGCTTGATGGCGGCGACGGCGATCTCGATGTTGCCGTGACCGGAAATGATCACGATCGGGATGCCGGGGTTGTCGCGTTTCACCGTCTTCAGGATGTCGATCCCGTCCATCCGGCTGTCCTTCAGCCAGATATCGAGGATCATCAGCGCCGGCGGATCGGTGTTGATCGCCGCCATGCAATCGTCCGAGTTCGCGGCCAGCCGCGTGGCATAGCCTTCGTCCTCCAGAATATCGGAGATCAGTTCGCGAATATCGCGCTCGTCGTCGACTATAAGAATATCGCTCATAACTGCTTCCTCATACGGCAAGTTCGGTTTTTTGTGGGGCCACTTCCTGCGGCACAAGCGGCAGGCGTATTTCTGCCCGGGCGCCGTGGCGGGCGCCCGGGGTAAAGGGTTCCGCATCGACCAGAGCCAGCGTGCCGCCGTGCTCTTCGATGATCTTCTTCACGATGGACAGGCCAAGGCCGGTCCCTTTCTCGCGGGTGGTCACGTAGGGTTCGAACAGACGTGACCGGTCGGGCGGCAGGCCGATGCCGTTGTCGTCAATGGTGATCACAGCCCCATTGCGGCCCAGTTTCATCGCGACGCGCACCTCGCCGGCATAGTCGGCGTCGCCGGAACTTTCGCGATAGCTTTCAATCGCTTCGCCAGCGTTCTTGATCAAGTTCGTTAGCGCCTGACTGATCATCGTGGCGTCGATATCGCTCATGACAGCGTCGGACGGCACGTCGGCGGTCACCGTCACGCCTTCCTGCTGTGCATCCTCCTGCAGCAGCACGGCGTCCCGCACCAGCCGGGCAAGGTCTTCCACCTTCCGCTCGGGTTCCGGCATGCGGGCGAATTTCGAGAACTCGTCGACGATGCGCCGAAGGTCGTTGGTCTGGCGGATGATGACCTCTGTCATCTGCTCCAGCCGGTCAGAATCGCCGACCTCGCGCCCGAACTTGCGCTGGATGCGTTCGGCGGACAGCTGGATCGGGGTCAGCGGGTTCTTGATCTCGTGCGCGATGCGCCGCGCCACGTCGCCCCACGCCGCCATCCGCTGCGCGCTGACCAGATCGGTCACGTCGTCGAAGGCGATCACGTAGCCTTCAAGCGAGCCATCGTCGTAAGTCCGCACCGCCATCCGGACCAGCAGGTTCTCCAGCTTGCCGCTCCGCATCATCTTGATCTCTTCCTGCACCGTCTCGCCCACGGCGGCGCGCAGGCGGCGGAACAGCGGCGTGAACTCGGGCACAAGGTCCGACAGGCTGCCGGAATGCAGGTCGGGGTCCAGCCCCAGAAGACGCGCGGCAGAGCGGTTGATGAACGTCACCTCGCCCTGCTCGTCCAGCCCCATGACGCCCGCCGTCACCGAACTCAGCACCGAGTCGAACAGACGCCGGCGCCGTTCGATCTGGGCGTTGTTTTCCAGCATGGTGTCGCGCTGCGCCTTCAGCTGCCGGGTCATCTGGTTGAAGATGCGGCCCAGCATGGCGATCTCGTCGTCGCCCTTCTCTTCGCGGATCTGCACATCCATGTCGCCCGCGCCCACCCGCTGCGCCGCGCCGGTCAGTCGGCCCACGGGGCGCGACAGACGTTCGGCGAACCACAGGCCCAGCCAGATCGCCGCCAGCACGAGGATCACCGCAAAGCCAAGGTAGACCAGCCCGAACTCGAAAACGATCTTGCCCCGGTCGCTTTCAAGCTGGTTGTACAGGTTCACCGTCTCGCGCGTGTCGTCCAGCAGGCGCAGGATCTCGCCGTCGACGTTGCGCGACACGTACAGGAACCGGTCGACGTATTCGTCCAGCGCCACGATGGCCCGGAACTCGTTGACGTCCCAGTCCTCGATAATGACCGTCTCGCCGGCCCGCGCCCGTTCCAGCAGGTCGGCGCCCGGTTCTTCGAAATCGAACAGATAGCTGCGTTCGCCCCGCGCCCGGATCTCTCCGCCGCCATTGATGATGAACGCCTCGCGCAGTCCGCGCTGGATCTGCGTCTGGCCCTGCGTGAGGATCTGCCGCAACTGCCCGTCTGACACGAACACGACCGTCCGCCGCGCCGCGTTCAGGTACTCGGCCAGCGCTTCGGCGTCCTGCGTCAGGTCCTGCCGGTGCTCTTCCTCGTAGGCCTGCGCCGCGCTCAGCGACGAGCCCAGCACGGTGCGCACCCGGTCCGAAAACCAGCCTTCGAGGCCGAAATTCACCGTTATCACCGCGAACACGGCTACCAGCACCGCCGGGGCCAGCGCCACGATCGCGAACACGCCCGTCAGCCGCAGGTGCAGCCGCGACCCCGCCGAGCGCGCCCGCCGCGCCGCGATCATCGCCGCCACGCGCTGAAGCACCAGCGCGGCGATCACCATCGCATAGACGAGGTCCGCAAGAAGGACGATCCGCAGGCCCAGCGACCCGTTGCCCTGGCCCAGAGGACCAAGAACAAGGAAGGTGGCCGCCGCCAGCACGGGCCCAAGGATCACCAGCCCGATCGTGGCGGCGTTCTGAACCCTGCGTTGTCGACGGAGCCTGCTCAGACGCTCCCAATTGAGACGTCGTACGGCTGTGCGCACGAGACTCACCTCACTATCCAGCCGCCCGAAAGCGGCGCTACCGCAACATTGAGTGGTCTTTGATACCGCCTGCGGCGGCAATGCCACTCTTATGTTGCGGTTTTACATCAACTTGCGGCGCCTTGTCACCTGAATATCGAGGTCCGTTATCTTTTTACGAAGCGTGTTCCGGTTGATGCCCAGCAGATCGGCGCATTTGGCCTGGTTTCCGCCGGTCGCGTCGAGTGCGATTTCTATAAGCGGGAGTTCCACTTCGCGGAGGATCCTCGCGTAAAGTCCCGGCGGCGGCAGGACCCCGCCGTGCAGGTCGAAATACCGCCGAAGATGCTTGGCCACGCTGGACGAAAGCTTGTCGCCGTCGCTGCCGCCCTGCAGCGGCTCCATCGCGGGCTGGTTGCCCAGCACCTGTTCGGTCTCGGCGCGGGTGATCTCTTCCTCGGCCGAGGTGACCAGCAGGCGGCGGATCGTGTTCTCAAGCTGGCGCACGTTGCCGGGCCAGGAATAGGCGCGGATCAGGTCAAGCGCCTGCTCGGTGAACCGCCGGGCCGGCAGGCCGTCGCGTTCGGACCGGGCAAGGAAATGCTCGGCCAGCAGCGGGATGTCGTCGACCCGTTCGCGCAGGGACGGCACGTTCAGCGTGACGCCGGACAGGCGATAGAACAGGTCCTGCCGGAAGGCGCCGGATTCCATCTTGTTGCCCAGATCCGCCTGGCTGGTCGCCATGACGCGAGGCGCGTTGTCGGTGAAGCTGTCCAGCATCCGCACGATCCGCGCCTGCGCGTCGTCGTCCAGATCGCCCACCTCGTCGAACAGGATCGACCCGTTCTTGGCGCGGCTGATCAGCGTCGCGGGCCCGTCCATCGTCGCAAGATCCGACGCGCTGGCCACGACGAAGGGCAGCGTGCGGCGGTCAGAGAAGTCATGAATAGCGCGCGCGATCAAGGACTTGCCCGTGCCACTTTCACCGGTGATCAACACCGCGAGTTCGGTGTTCATCACCCGCGCGACAAGGCGGTACAGCGCCTGCATCGCGGGCGTGCGGCCCACCAGCGGCAAGTCGTCCTTGGTCTGTTCCTCGTTCGCGCGCTTCGGAGTCGCCCGGCGCTTGACCTCAAGCGCGCGGGCGGCGCGCTTCATCAGGTCCGGCAGGTCGAAGGGCTTGGGCAGGTAATCGTAGGCGTCCTTCTCGGCCGCCTGGATCGCCGTCATGATCGTGTTCTGCGCCGAGATCACGATAACCGGAAGGCCGGGCCGTTCCTCGGCAATCTTCGGCAGGGCCTCCAGCCCGTTGCCATCGGGCATGACCACGTCCGAAATGACGAGATCGCCCTTCCCTTCCTCGACCCAGCGCATCAGCGTCACCATCGAGGACGTGGCGTGAACCTTGCACCCGGCTCGGGTCAGGGCCTGCGTCAGCACCGTGCGGATCGTGCGGTCGTCGTCCGCGACCAGGACTGTACCGTCCATTAGTTGGCCTCCTTGCCAGAGATGGTCATTCGTCCCGCACCTCCTTGGGTGCGATCGGAAGTGAGATGCGGAACACGGTGCGTCCGGGCACCGAGTCCACCGAGATCCAGCCGTCGTGGTCGGATATGATCTTGCTTACCAGCGCCAGCCCAAGCCCGGTGCCGTTCTCGCGGCCGGACACGAAGGGCTCGAATATGTCGGCCTGCATATCCTCGGGGATTCCGGGGCCGTCGTCGATGATCTCGATCTGAAGCGGCAAGGCGCCGCCGGCCCCGTCCCGTCGGCGCAGCCGAAGCGACAGGTCATAGAAGGTGTGCAGCCGGATGGTGCCGCCCTGCTTGCCCGACGCCTCGCTGGCGTTCTTCAGCAGGTTCAGGAACACCTGAAGCATCTGGTCCGAGTCGACGTAGGTCGGCGGCAGCGAGGGGTCGAAATCCTCGACGATCTTCATATGCGCGGCATAGCCGACCATCGCCGACTTGCGCGCCCGGTCCAGGAGATCGTGGATATTGACCACGCGGCGCGCGGGCGGGCGCAGGTTGCCGAACTGTTCGACCTGATCCAGCAACGCCACGATGCGGCGGCTTTCGGCGACGATCAGATCGGTCAGCTCAAGGTCGCCGTTCGACAGGTTCATCGACAAAAGCTGCGCCGCGCCGGTGATCCCGGCCAGAGGGTTCTTGATCTCGTGCGCCAGCATCTCGGCCATGCCGATGGCGGACTTGGCCGCCGAGGTCACGGAATACGCGCGGCCCAGCCGGTCGGCGATCTGGCGCGGCTCCATCACCACCAGCACATGCCCCGGCATCCCGATCAGCGGCGCGATCTGGATGTTGCACTGCACCGGCGCGGCATTGCCGCCGGACACGTCGACCTTGTTGATGAACAGCGGCGACAGATCGGTGCGCACCCGCCCGAAGGCTTCTTCCAGCGGCGCGTCGATCGCCAGCTTGTCGAACACGGGCGACCCCAGCAGCGACCGCTGCGAGGTGTTCAGGAACTGCTCGGCGGGAGCGTTGACCTCGGAGATGCGGTCTTCGGGGTCGACCACGAAAGACGGAACGGGCAGCGAGGCCCAGATCGTGTCTCCAAGCGTGCGGACGGTCATGCTGCGGCGGCCTCCTCGCAGGCATCGAAAGCCATGGGCAGAAGCCGGCGCACCTGCGCCGCGTCGCTGGCGGTCAGCACCTCGCGGCGCAGCCCGGCGGGGGTGCGTGCGGTGTCCATGTACCAGCCAAGGTGCTTGCGCACGACTTTCTGCCCCAGCGCCACGCCGTAGAACGACAGCGACGCCTCGAAATGTTCAGCCACGAGATCGGCCAGCGCGGCCCCCTCGGGCACGTCCGGACGCGGGCCGCCGAACACGGCGGCGGCGACCTCGGCCAGAACCCACGGACGGCCCTGCGCGCCCCGGCCGATCATCACTCCGGCAGCGCCCGACAGCGACAGCGCACGGCGCGCATCGTCAGAGCCAAGAATATCACCGTTGGCGATCACCGGAACCGAAACGGCATCGGCCACGCCCCGGATCGCAGCCCAGTCGGCAGAGCCCTTGTAGAACTGGCAGCGCGTGCGACCGTGGATCGTGATCATCTGCACGCCCGCGGCTTCGGCGCGACGGGCCAGCTCGGCGGCATTTCGCATGTCGTCGTCCCAGCCCAGCCGCGTCTTCAGCGTCACCGGCACGTCGACCGCGTCTACCACCGCCTCGATCAGGGTCAGCGCGTGGTCGAGATCCTTCATCAGGGCCGAGCCGGACGCCCCTGCCCCCGAAGCGCTGGTCACCTTCTTGGCGGGGCAGCCCATGTTGATGTCGATGATGCGCGCGCCGTTGGCTTCGACCATGCGCGCGGCTTCGGCCATCCAGTGCGCCTCGCGCCCGGCAAGCTGCACCGCGGTGGCCTGCTCGCCGAACCCTAGCTCTGCCTTCTCGCGCACGCCGGGCTTCGCCTGCACCATCTCTTGGCTGGCAACCATCTCGGACACCACCAGCCCCGCACCGAATCCGGCCACGATCCGCCGGAACGGCAGATCGGTGATACCGGCCATCGGAGCCAGCAGGACCGGAGGGTCTATGGGTACTGTCGCCAATCGAATGGTCAATTGCCTATTCCTTGTGCGGTTGGTTTGGTAGCTATTCTGCAAGCGCTTCGATTACAATTCCTACGCGCGCATTGCTGCATTCAATTCACTATATGACTATTTTTTAATCACATCGGCCTGCAAAATGTCCTCCATTGTCACCCCGGCAGACTGGCAATAGACAGTTCGGGGCCGCATCGAGGAGCGCATGACAGTCACAGCCGCCATCATCGTCGCCGCCGGACGGGGCACCCGCGCCGGAGGGGACATTGCAAAGCAATGGCAATCACTTGCCGGGCGACGTGTCATCGACTGGACGCTCGATGCCTTCCGCGCCGCAGCGGGTGTTGACCGTATCGTTCTGGTGCTGCACCCACAGGAAATGCACCGCGCGCCCGAGTTCCCCGACGTTACCTCGGTCGCGGGCGGCGAGTCGCGCAGCGACTCGGTTCGCGCGGGGCTTCAGGCGCTGTCGGACGCCGATTGCGCCACTGTGCTGATTCACGACGCCGCCCGCCCGCTGGTCAGCCAGCGCATCATCTCGGACGTGCTGACCGCCCTGAAAGACGCCCAAGGCGCCGCCCCCGCGCTTGAAGTCAGCGACGCGCTGTGGCGCGGAGCCGAGGGCGTGGTCACCGGCCTACAGGACCGCAGCGGACTTTACCGCGCGCAGACGCCGCAGGGGTTTGCCTTTGACGCGATCCTCGCCGCGCATACCTCGTTCGGCGGGACCGCCGCCGATGACGTCGAGGTGGCCCGCGCCGCCGGGATAGAGGTCGTCATGGTCCCCGGCGAGGAACGGAACCTGAAATTGACCCGCGCGACGGATTTCCAGCGCGCGGAAGCCTTTCTTGGAGCAAACATGGACATCAGGGTCGGCAACGGGTTCGACGTTCACCGGTTCGGCAACGGCGACCGCGTGATCCTGTGCGGGATCGAGGTCCCGCATACCCACGAACTGAAGGGGCATTCCGACGCCGATGTCGGCATGCACGCGATCACCGACGCGATCTATGGCGCGCTTGCGATGGGCGACATCGGCCAGCATTTCCCGCCCAGCGACAACCAGTGGAAGGGCGCCGACAGCGCCATTTTCCTGCGCCATGCTGGCGAACTGGCGACGGCGCATGGCTATGCGATCTCGAACATCGACCTGACGCTGATCTGCGAGCGCCCGAAGATCGGACCGCATGCCGCCGCGATGGCGCGCAAGATCGCCTCGATCCTCGGGATCGAGCCGGGGCGCGTGTCGATCAAGGCGACCACCAGCGAGCGGCTGGGCTTCACGGGCCGCGAGGAAGGCATCGCCGCCATGGCGACCACGTTGCTGACAGGTGGCGCATGAGCCGGGCAATCGCGACATTCTTCGGCGTTGGCCTTCTGCCGTGGGCGCCGGGCACGTGGGGCTCGGCGGCGGCGATCCCGGTGGCGTGGGTGCTGCACGGTCTGGGCGGCTTTCCCCTGTTCGCGGCGGCGACGGTGCTGGTTTTCGTGGTCGGCTGGTGGGCCACCGCCGAGGCGACGCGCGGCAGCGACGACCACGATCCCTCCGAGATCGTCATCGACGAGGTGGCGGGGATCTGGCTGGCGTTGTGGCCGCTGTCGGCCGGGCTGTGGCATGCGGATGTCGGCGCGTGGGTGTTCCCGTGGCCGGGCTGGGTCGGCGCTTTCATCATGTTCCGCCTGTTCGACATCTGGAAACCCGGTCCGGTGGGCTGGGCCGACCGGCGCGGCGACGCGCTGGGGGTGATGCTGGACGATGTCATCGCGGGCGTGTTCGCGGCGATCTGCGTCGCGGTCGCGGCGGGCATCTCGCATGGACTGCTGGGGATGTAGCATGGGCAGCCGCGCCGAAACCCTTCTGACCATGGCGCGCGAGGCGGGGGCGATGATCGCCACCGCCGAAAGCTGCACCGGCGGTCTGATCGCCGGCGCGATCACCGACATCGCCGGATCGTCCGACGTGTTCGACCGGGGCTATGTCACCTATTCCAATGCCGCCAAGCGGGGGATGCTGGGCGTGCAACAGGAAACCCTGACCGCCCACGGCGCGGTCAGCGAGGCGGTCGCCCGCGAGATGGCGCATGGCGCGCTTTGGCGGTCCGAGGCGACGCTGGCCGTTTCGGTCACCGGCATCGCCGGGCCCGGCGGGTCCGAGCACAAGCCAGAGGGGCGCGTCTGCTTCGGCCTCGCCCAGACGGGGCTGGCGGTTCAGACCCAGACAGTCGAGTTCGGAGCACTGGGCCGAGCGGCGGTACGCGCGGCCAGCGTGGACTTCGCGCTGGACCTGATGATTGCGGCCCTGCGGGCGTCGGCGCGGTAGGAAGGTGTTGACGGAGGCATAGTCAACGTCAGCGCAAGGCTGGATAGTGCCCGGTCCGCTGTCCCGGCACGAACCGCGCCATGCCGCGAACCGCGCTCCGGCACGCACCGCGCCCCGACGCGCCCCGTCACAAGCCGCGCCATGCCGCTGCCCCGGCACGCCACGCGCCCGGCCGCGCAACCGTACACACCGCGCCCTGCCGCGCTCCGGAACGCACCGCGCTGCGCTCTGCCGCGCACGCGCATAAAGTGCGCCAAGCCGTGCAACCGTACACACCGCGCCATGGGCAGCCACCGGATAGCGCCAGCCCCGGCCCGCGCCGCTACATCGGGGTCGCGGCGGGGGTCGGGAAGCGGCCGACCATGCAGCGGCAGAAGGCGCGCATCTCGGGCGCCTGACCGGTGGTGATCGCGGTCCAGAACGGTTGCAGGATCGCGTCGCCCAGCAGCGCTCGCGCCTTGCCACGCAGCTTGGTGGCGCGGTCCTGCATCGGGATCGCCTGATCCAGATCGCTGACCGCCTGTATCGTCCGCCCGCCCGACAGGCTGACGCTGATCTGCGCCGACGGCATCGCGATGGAGTCGTCGGGGCGGATCGTCACCAGCTTGCGCAGCTCTGCCACCGTCGCCGATGCGGAGGCCGCATCCGAAAAACTGTCCAGCTCGCGCGTGTCGACCCCGTCCAGCACCATCGCCGCGATATGCGGCAGGCTGTACTTGGCCTGAAGCCCGTCCTGCGGCGCGGCCAGCGCGTCGCGCAGTACCCAGCGGGGGTTCAGCGCGACTTCCACCGCCTCGATCGTGGCGCCAGCCAGCCGTGGGCCAAGGGTTTCCAGCGCTTCGATCATCGCCTGAGCGCCGTGTGCGCAGGCGTGGAACCGGTGCGACACGCCGTCGAAGAACCATTCCGTCCCAAAGCCCTTCCACGCCCCCTGGTCGTTGTCGCCGCCTAGCGTCGCGCAGAAATCACCGTCGCCCACCAGCGCGCTGGGCGCCGCGCTCATCCCCAGCCCGGCCAGCGTCGCGCATTCGACGCCCGCCGCAGCCGCCGCGCCAACCTGCATCGCCTTGGCCATCGTGCCGCTTTGGCAGCCCAGCCCGGCCGCGCGGCTGGCGGCAAGGTTCAGGGCCTGTCGGTATTTTTCGTCATCGAGGTTCATGATCCGCGCCGCCGCCGCCGCGCCACCGATGCCGCCGGTGATCGCGGTCAGGTCGAAACCGGCCTCTGTCGGGCCGCGTCCCAGCCAGACGCCCAGCCGCACCGCCAGTTCGGTGCCCAGCAGGCAGGCGTCCAGAAAGGTGGCCCCGTCAGCGCCGCTGCGTTCCGACACCGCCAGCGCCGCCGGGATTACCGCGGCCGAGGGGTGCCCCTGATAGGCATAGTGTGCGTCGTCCAGTTCCAGCGCATGCGCCGCCGTGCCGTTGTAGAAAGCCGCCGACCGCGCCGGCAGCTGCCGCGAGCTGCCGAACAGGCTGGCCTGTGGCGCGCCACCATCCGCCGCGACCATGTTGCCGACCAGTTGCGCCACCATCGCCTCGCGCCCCGCGAACCCGCAGATCGCCCAGTCGAACAACGAAAGCCGCATCATCGCGCGGTCCCCGTCCAGCGGTTGCGCGTTTCTGACGAACTCCACCAGGTCGTCGGTATGCATCGGCAATCTCCTCGGCGCGTCGGTCGGGGAAGCTATTGCCGCAATTCGTAAAGATAGGGTTCCCGCCGCCGGGAAATCCGCGGCCTCAGCCGTAAAGCGTGCGCGCGCGGGTCTCGAAGGCGGCGACGATGCGGGCCATCGCCTCGTTGAAGACCAGCCCGATGGCTTTCTGCAGGACGAAGTTCCTGAACTCGAAATCCACGAAGAACGACACTTCGCAGCCGCCGTCTTCAAGGTCCCGGAAGCTCCAGGTCGATTTCAGATATTTGAAAGGCCCGTCAATGTATTCCGTGACGATCTTCAGGTCATTCTCGTGCAGTTCCACCCGGCTGCCGAACCGCTCGCGGAACACCTTGAACGAGATCACCAGATCCGCCTCCATCAGCTTGCCGTACTCGGCGGGCACCACCTTGCGCACCCGCGCGGCGGCGCACCAAGGCAGGAATTCGGGATATTTCTCTACATCCGCCACAAGGTCGTACATCTGGCGGGCGTCATAGGGCAGCGTGCGGGTATCGGAATGCGTGGTCATGTGGCCGTGTGTCTGCTTTCAGGTGTCAGGGTCTTGTCGTATGGTCGCGGCCGGGGAAATCAAGGGGGTTACATGTCTCAGCCCGACTACGTGGTCGATACGATGATCTCGGCCAAGGCCATCGCCGCGCGCATCGAGACGCTCGCCCGCGAGATCCAGGAGCGGTTCAAGGACACCGAGAAGCTCGTGGTTGTGGGGCTGCTGCGCGGGTCGTTCGTGTTCATCGCCGACCTCGTGCGCGAGATCGACCTGCCGGTCGAAGTCGATTTCCTCGAAGCCTCGTCCTATGGCGACTCGATGGAATCCAGCCGCGAGGTGCGCATCCTGAAAGACCTGCGCGGCGAGATCGCGGGCCGCGACGTGCTTGTGGTCGAGGACATCGTGGACACCGGGTTCACCCTGTCGCACGTGTTGAAGCTGCTGCAAAGCCGCGAGCCGAAACGTCTTGAAACCATTGCACTTCTCGACAAGCCCTCGCGCCGCGAGGTGGACATCAAGGCAAGTTGGACCGGCTTCGAGATCCCCGACGAGTTCGTCGTCGGCTACGGTATCGACTATGGCCAGCGGAACCGGAACCTGCCCTTCATCGGCAAGGTGCGGTTTACCGGAGAAGACCCGGCTTGATCTCTTCCGCCGCGGCCATCGCCGCCTCGTCTACGAAATCCGCCAGATACGCGCAGTCGGCCTCGTAGCCCGCAAGGTCGTCGGGCTCGGCCTGCTCGATCCCGATCTGGCACCACGCCCAGCCCTCGGCGGGGTTGGTCCAGCCAAAGTCCCATTCGATCAGCCAGTAGGCCAGATTGACCGCGGCCTGCGAATTTCCCTGCTCGGCCGCCATGCGGTACAGCGCAATGGCCGCCATCGGGTCGTAGGTCACGCCGTAGCCGTTCGCGTACATGGCGCCAAGGTTCGACAGCCCGCGCACGCTGCCCGCCTCGGCGGCGGAATAGAACAGGTCAAGCGCATAGGGATAGTCCTGCCCCAGCCCATCCTCGATCACGTAGAGCCGGCCGAGGTTGTTCATGGCAAGCGCGTTTCCAAGGTCGACCGCCTGTTCGTAAAGCTCCGCCGCACGCTCCAGATCCGGGCCCTCGCCAAGCTGGCCTTTCTCGTACAGCCGACCCAGGTTCACCATCGAATGATCATAGCCAAGGGCAACGGCGCGTTCATAGTAGGACGCCGACTTGACCGGGTCTGACGACGCATAGTGCTGGCCGAGGTTGTGCAGCGCGCGCTCAAAATCCTGCGCCGCCGATTTCTCCCACCATTCCAAAGCCTTTTCGGTGTCCTGCGCCAATCCGTTGCCCTTGTCATAGGCATCGGCCACAATGTTCTGAGCGTTGGCGTCGCCCGCCTCGGCGGCGGGCATCAGCACCTCGAGCGCGGCGGCGTGATCGCCGTCGATATAGGTCAGCCGCGCGGCGGCGATCTCGTCCTCGGTGGGCTGGGCATGGGCCGCGAGACCGGCAAGACAGATGGCGGCGCAGACGGCGGCGGGCAGGAAAACGGTACGAAGCATGATGAATGGCTCTGACAATGGATCGAATGAACTCGGTCGCAGCTTAGTGAACCGCGTTAAGGCGTCAATCCGCCTCGGGCCGGGACTGTAGCGCCGATGTGGTTTCTTCGCGCAAAACGATGGGCGCAGAACCCGCCCTCGTGGGGGCGGGTCAAGCTGGTCGCGGCGATCATCGTGATTTGCCTGCTGCTTTATGCCTACGAGCGTGTCTTCGGCTGGCCCGACTGGCTGACGCTGGACCGGGCGCGCGCGCCCAACCGCGTGGTGCGTTAGAGCACAGCCGTCAAAGACCAGCCGCCGCCAGCGCCTCGACCAGCCGGTCCCGCACCACGGCGATGCGGGGACTGGCGGTCAGGTCCGCGTGGGTCGCGACCCACAGGGGCACCGACATCTCGGGCATTACACCGTCCAACCGTTCAAGCCGGGGATCGTCACGGCCCAGTACGTCCGGCAAGACCGTGCGCCCCATGCCCGTGGCGGCCATCTCGCGCAGCGTGACGAAACTGTCCGCCGTGCCCGCGATCATGCTTGCGGGCACATGCTCGGCCACCCATTCCGCCGGGGCGGAGCGGGCCAGCACACGGGCGGGCGCGACCCAGCGCTCGCCGCCTTCGGGCGTGGCGTATATCCCGAACGACAAATCACCCGCGCAGACGCCCGCAAGATCCTCGGGCAGGTTCAACGCGGGCCGCACCGCGATGTCGGATTGCATGCGGCCAAGGTCGAGATGCGCGTTCGAGCATTGCAGTTCCAGCCGCAACCCCACCGCCTGCGCAGAGATATCCGCCAGAACACGCGGCAGCAGCGTATTGCACAGCGTATCCGTCGAGGTGATGCGCACCACGCCGGACAGCGGCGCCTGCGCCCCCTCGATCAGCCGGTCGACAGCCAGCACCGCCGCCTCGACATCGCGCGCCGCCTCGATCAGCCGCATGCGCTCGGGCGGCACGGCATAGCCCCGCACGGTCCGCTCGAAGATTTCACCGCCATGCCGGCCTTCGAAGGCCGCGATCCGGCGCAGCACGGTGGCGTGGTTCACGCCCAGCACCCGCGCCGCCGCCGCGACAGAGCCGTTCTCGGCCACTGCCAGCACGAAGCGCAGGTCATCCCAGTTTGCCCTCTGCATTTCCTCACATTGACGCCGCGAAAACAGCGACTGTCATTTCATTTTTTCACAGGTACCCTTTCTTACAGCAAAACCTTTTTACGGGAGAGCCAGAAATGACATTCACGCGAGCCACCTTGCTGGGCGGGATTGCAGCAACACTCGCCGCGACCGCTGTTTTCGCGGCCAGCCACGCCAACGTCGAAGGCGCGATCAAGGCGCGGCAGTCCCACATGCAGCTTTACGCCTTCAACCTCGGCATCCTCGGGAACATGGCCAAGGGCGAGGTGGCGTTCGACGCCGACGCCGCGCAGGCCGCCGCAGACAACCTTGCCGCGCTGGCCGCGATCAGTCAGGCCGCCTATTGGCCGGAAGGGTCCGACGCGGACTCGGTCGAGGGCACCAAGGCCCTGCCCGCGATCTGGGAAAGCGGATCGGACATCGGCGCCAAGGTCGCCGCGATGACCGAGGCCGCCGACGCGATGGCCGCCGCCGCGGGCTCGCTTGAAGGCGTGCAGGGTGCGATGGGCGCGCTCGGAGGTGCTTGCGGCGGATGCCATCAGACCTATCGTCAGACCAACTGAGGTTTGAACACAGGGGCACCTTATGGGCCGCATATTTTCCATCCTGGCCGTCCTGATCGTCATCGGGGCGGCCGTCTTCTGGTACGTCACACGGCCCGTCATGGCGGACGCCGAGGTTCTGGCCGGGATCGAACCCGATCTCGAACGTGGCGAATGGGTATTTTACGCGGGCGGCTGCGCCTCGTGCCATGCTCCCGAAGAAGCATCGGGCGAGGACAAGCTGGTCCTGTCGGGCGGGCGTCCGCTGGAAAGCGATTTCGGTACGTTCTACGCGCCCAATATCTCGCCCGACCCCGAACAGGGCATCGGCGACTGGTCCGCGCTGGATCTCTACAACGCGATGCACAACGGCGTTTCGCCCGAAGGCAGCCATTACTACCCGGCCTTCCCCTACACCGCCTATGTCCACGCGACGCCCGATGACATCGTCTCGTTGCATGCCTTCCTGCAAACGCTTCCCGCAAGCGACACGCCAAGCCAGCCGCACGAGGTCGGCTTTCCGTTCAACATCCGCCGCGCGCTGGGCGGGTGGAAGTTCCTGTTCCAGAACGACGACTATGTCGTGACCGCCGGACTGAACGAGACGACCACTCAAGGCCGCTATATCGCCGAGGCCCTGGGCCACTGCGCCGAGTGCCACACCTCGCGCAACATACTGGGCGGACTGAACAAATCCGAGTGGCTGGGCGGCGCGCCGAACCCCAGCGGCCGCGGCACCATCCCGAACATCACCCCCGGCGCGCTCGACTGGTCCGAGGCGGATCTGGTGGAATACTTCACTTCGGGCTTCACCCCGATGTTCGACAGCGCCGGCGGTCACATGGCCGACGTGGTCAGCAATCTGTCCCAGCTTCCGGAAGAGGACCGCACCGCGCTTGCGGCTTATCTGAAAGCCGTTCCGCCCATCGAATAGGCAGACACGCCCTGCCCCGGATCACGCAGGCTTCAAACCCGCGTGATCCGGCCATGGCGCAGTCAGGCAATTTTGGCTTGGAGAACCGCGCTTTCCCGGACTAGGCTGCCGGTCATGACGGGCGAATGCCCGCGCGAAACAGGGAGGAAACCATGACCCATCTGATGGGCAAGGTCGCGCTTGCGGCCCTTGCAACTGCATTCGCTGGCGAAGCGCTCGCCGTGGAATGGAATGTCTCGGTCTGGGGCCAGCGCCGCGCCTTTACGGAACACATCGAAAAGATCGCCGAACTCGTAGAGGAGAAGTCCGGCGGTGATTTCACGATGAACGTGTCCTATGGCGGCCTGTCGAAGAACACCGAGAACCTCGACGGCATCTCGATCGGCGCGTTCGAGATGGCGCAGTTCTGCGCCGGCTATCACCGCGACAAGAACCGCGCGATCACCGTGCTGGAACTGCCCTTCATGGGCGTGTCCAACCTCGAGGAAGAGGTCGCGGTGTCGAACGCGGTCTATGCTCACCCTGCGGTGCAGGACGAGATGGCGCAGTGGAACGCGAAGCTTCTGATGACCTCGCCCATGCCGCAGTACAACATCGTCGGCACCGGCGATCCGCGTACCACGCTGGCCGATTTCGACGGCATGCGCGTTCGCGCCACCGGCGGCATCGGGGACGCGTTCAAGTCCGTGGGCGCCGTGCCCACCTCGATGACCGCGTCCGAGACCTACAACGCGATGGAATCCGGCGTCGTCGACACGGTCTCCTTCGCCCAGCACGCGCACCTGTCGTTCCGCACCATCGACATCGCCGACTGGTGGACCGAGAACCTGAACCCCGGCACGGTGAACTGCCCTGTCGTGGTGAACATCGACGCCTACAACGACCTGTCGGACGAGAACCGCGCGATCCTTGACGAGTCGGTCGACGAGGCGATCGCCTATTACCTCGACAACTACGGCGAGCTGCTGAACCGCTGGGAAGAGGTTCTTGCCGAGAAGGGTGTCGAGAAGGTGCAGATCTCGGACGAGGTTCTGGCCGAGTTCCGCGACACCGCCGGCAAGCCGATCCACGACGCATGGATCGAAGAGATGAGCGCGCAGGGTCTGCCGGCGCAGGAACTCTACGACCTCGTTCTGGAAACGCTCGAGAAAGAGCGGATGTAACCCGATCCCGCCCCGGGCCGGTCCCGGGGCGGATTTGCAAGACCGTAAGCGCATGTCCTCATCTTCCGTCCTAACCGACGACACGGCCCTGTCGCGCGCCGACCGCGCGTGGTTGCGGCTGGAGGCCACGATGAACCTGATCGGGGGCATCGTGATCTTCATGCTTGTCCTTCTGGCCGTGTGGAACGTGCTGGGCCGCAAGTTCCTTGGGATGCCGGTGCCGGGCTACGTCGACTGGACGCAGCAGTTCATGGCCTGTTTCGCCTTCCTCGGCCTTGCCTATTGCCAGCGCGAGGGCGGCCACATCCGCATGGACATCGTCGTCAGCCGCCTGCACGGCCGCAGCCTGTGGTTCGCAGAGCTCTTGTCGGTGATCTTCATGCTGCTGCTGACCACCGCGCTGATCTACGGCACGTGGTTCCACTTCCAGCGCTCGTTCGACTGGTCCGCTCCGATGTGGTCGCGCGACAGCTCGATCGACATCGCCTTGCCGCTGTGGCCCGCGAAGCTGCTGGTGCCGGTGGCGCTGGCTGTGCTGTGGGTCCGGCTGGCGCTTCAGATCTGGGGCTTTGGCCGCGCGCTGGTGCGCAACGACCCCGCACCGGTGGCGGTGCCGCTGATCGAGGATCCGGCCACGCAGGCCGCGCACGAAGCGGAGACCGTGGAATGACCACCCCCGCCAGACCGACGAGGCCCGCGTGGACGCATTGATAGACATGAAGGCGCTGCTGGCGGACATGGACGTGTTCCGCATGTCCCTGTGGCTGACCGGTGCGCTTGTGGTGCTGGTGATGATCGGCGTGCGCGTGGCCTTCGCGACGGCGTTCATCGGGTTTCTGGGCCTGTGCCTGTTCTTCATGTCGAAGCAGGGGTTCGACAAGGGGCTGATCACCGCGATGAAGCTGGCGGGCCAGATCCCGCATTCCAAGTCCACGACCTATTCGCTGTCGCTGATCCCGACCTTCATCCTGATCGGCTATCTGGCCTATTACGCCGGTCTGACCCGCTATCTGTTCGAGGCGGCGCGGCGCTGGGTCGGCTGGCTGCCCGGCGGGCTGGGCGTGGCCACGGTGTTCGCCACCGCGGGCTTCGCGGCGGTCAGCGGCGCATCGGTCGCGACCTCTGCGGTCTTCGCCCGCATCGCGATTCCCGAGATGCTGAAGATCGGCTACGACAAGCGCTTTGCAGCGGGTGTGGTGGCGGCGGGCGGCACGCTGGCGTCGCTGATCCCGCCTTCCGCGATCCTCGTGATCTACGCCATCATCGTCGAGCAGTCGGTCGGCAAGCTGCTGCTGGCGGGCTTCCTGCCCGGCGCGGTCTCGGCGCTGATCTATGCCGCGCTGATCATCGGGCTGGCGCGGATGCGGTCTTCGCTGGGACCGCCAGTCGGCGGCTTCACGTGGCGCGAAAGGCTTGCGTCGCTGCCCGGCACCACGCCGATCCTGCTGGTGATCGCGATCATCGTCTATTCCATCTATTTCGGCTGGGCCACGCCGACCGAGGCAGGTGCCTTGGGGGCCTTCGTGGTGCTGGTGATGGCGCTGTGGCAGGGCATGCGCTGGGGCCAGTTGCGGGGCGCGCTGATGGAAGCCGCGAAGCTGACCGTGATGATCTTCACGATGATCTGGGGTGTGCTGATCTACGTCCGCTTTCTTGGCTTCGCCAAACTGCCCGAGGCCTTCGCGGACTGGATAGGTTCGCTGGACCAGCCGGCCTATCTGACGCTGCTGATGATCCTGCTGGCCTATGTCGTGCTGGGCATGTTCATGGACGCGATCGGGATGCTGATCCTGACTTTGCCGGTGACCTTCCCGGCGGTGCTGGCGCTGAACGGCGCGGTCGGCGGCGAACCCGGCGCGCTGGGCATGACGTCCGAGGAATGCGGCATCTGGTTCGGCATCATCGTGGTGAAGATGGCCGAGCTTTGCCTGATCACACCACCGATTGGCCTGAACTGTTTCGTGGTGGCGGGCGTGGCGCAGGACAACAAGCTGCCGATCTCGGTGCAGGACGTGTTCCGGGGCGCCTCGCCCTTCTTCATCGCGGACGTGGTGACGGTGGCGGTGCTGATCGCCTTCCCCGGCATCGTGCTGTGGCTGCCGAACCTGCTGTGACCCGGCCCTAGCCGCCGGTGCAGGGCGTCAGGTCCAGCCGGATCACCGCCTTCTGGTTCCAGTCCGTTTCAAGCCCCGAGACGTTCACCCACAGCACGCCATCCTCGACCCGCAGGCGCTTGCCGCTGATCGGCAGCGTCGTCGCTTCGGGGTCGAGGCGCGCGCCGGTCAGCACCGGGCAGCCGTCGCCGAAGTCGATGACGTAGCCGTTGAAGCGGGCCTTGTAGAACTCTTGCGGGCCGGTCTGCGAGAAGTCGAGCGTCACCGAGTCCGCATCCGCGTCGACCATCAGCGGGATCAGGTCGAAGCCCGCCTTGCGGCCCAGCGTCTCGACGTCCAGTTCGACGCGCGGCCCCACGGGCGCGGTCAGGACCGTCGTCTCGAACATCGGCTGATCCGGGTCGTCCCACGTTTCGATGTGAAAGCTGAGGGTCCGGCCGTCCAAGCCATCGGCCAGCACCGGAGCCGGCAGAAACGCCAGCAAAACCAAAAACATGCGCATCAACTGTCGTCCGTAATCGAATAGGGTTCGGCAAGCATTGCGGCGGTTTGGGCAGCCTTGCAAGAGGTTTCGCGCCGCCATGGCGGAACCAGCGCCGTCGGGCCGAGCCAGCGCGCCGTTGCTCCCGCTCCCAGCTTGAACCGCGCCAGCCCCGCCGCGTTCACCGTGTCGAGCGGACCAAGGTCCAGCCGCGCCCGCCCGTGCCGCGCGAAATGGCGCATCGCCTGCCACAGCAAAAGGTGGTGGGCCGAGACCGCCCTGCCCTCCGGCCCGTTCCAGCCGATGTGGTAGGTCGCGCCGGGGGCATGGTCGAGGAACAGCATCGCCGCGACCGTGTCGCCCTTCAGACGGGCGGCAAACAGGCGCGGCGGCGGCCCCTTGCAGGCGGTCCATGCCGCAAGAAAGGCGGAAGGCAAGCCACGATAGCCGCGCGTCTTCGCCTGCGCCCGGTCGAGGGAAAGAAGCCAGTCGAGATCGGCGGCAGAAGGTGCGGTCACGGACACCTTGAGGCCCGCAGCTTCCGCTTTGACAAGCCGATTGCGCCATTTCTGATGCAGGCGGCGGCGCATGATCGCGGGCTCGGGGGCCAGCGGAACCTCGGCCATGCAGACGGGCGTAACCAGCGGCAGCGAGCCCGGCACCCGGCCCTCCGCCACGCAAAGCAGCAATCGAGGACCGCCGCCGGGCAGCGCGCGGCGCAGGGCATGCAGCGCGGCGCAGGTGTCGCCTTGCGCCACATGCCAGACCGGCCCGCGCGACAGCCAGCCCAGCCGCAGCGGCCCGACACGGCGCACGACCACCTGCGCCAGTCCCAGAAAGCAGCCGCCGTGCCAAAGCTCTGCCCGACGCACGGTGCCGCCCATCGCCTGCACCGCCGCGCCGTACCGCCAGCTTTGCTGCAGCGCACCGGCGTTGGGTGGCAGCGCGGCGGTCCACGCGCGTTCGGTCAGGCTGTCCCAGCGTATCTCCACCCGCTCAGGATGCAGGCCGAAGGTCTAACGGGCCGTTAACGGGGACGCTTAACCGGGTCGCAACGATTTCAGGGCAAGCTGGCAGATATGAAACGGAAACCGCACACCGTCATGGGCCGGTACATCCCGCCACCGCGTCCGACCGTCTGGACGGGCCTGCTGGTCGCGACCGCCGGGTCGGCGGTGTTCCTTGTCGGCCTGTCGCTGTTCAACCTGCTGTTCCGGGGCGCGCCCTAGCGGTACAGCAGCGACTTACCGTCCATGAAGACATGCACCTTCGACGGGTCCGCCGTCAGCCGCAGGTTCTGGCCGCGCTGGTCGGCGTGGATGCCGGGAAGCTTCGCGACCAGCGGGTCCTGACCACGCTCGGACACGAAATACAGCAGCGTCACCTCGCCAAGCGCCTCGACGATATCCACCTGCCCGTCGACCGCGTACTGGTCGCCGGTGGCGATCGTCAGGTCCTCGGGGCGAATGCCCACGTTGACGGTCTTGCCCATGTCGGCCTCGGTCGTGGGGACGTGCGACACCGCCGTCCCCTCGCCATCAAGATCGACGGTGGTCTGCGCGCCGGTGCCGACGATCTTGCCCGGCAGCAGGTTCATCGAGGGCGAGCCGATGAACTGCGCCACGAATTCGTTCTCGGGCTTCTCGTACAGCTCGAGCGGAGTGCCGACCTGGCTGATGCCCTTGTCGGCCAGCACCACGATCCGCGTCGCCAGCGTCATCGCCTCGACCTGATCGTGGGTGACGTAGATCATCGTGGACTCGGGCATCGACTCTTTCAGCTGCGCGATCTCGATCCGGGTCGCCACCCGCAGCGCGGCGTCGAGGTTGGAAAGCGGCTCGTCGAACAGATAGACCTTCGGGTCGCGCACGATGGCCCGGCCGATGGCGACCCGCTGCCGCTGACCGCCGGACAGCGCCTTGGGCAGGCGGTCAAGGTACGGCTCCAGCTGCAGGATCTTCGCCGCGCGCGTCACGGCGGCGTCGATCTCTTCCTTTGTCTTCTTCGCGATCTTCAGCGAGAAGCTCATGTTGTCCCGCACCGTCATGTGCGGGTACAGCGCGTAAGACTGAAACACCATGGCGATCCCACGCTGGGCGGGCGGGACGTCATTCACCAGAATATCGTCGATCTCCAGCGTGCCCGCGCTGATCTTCTCCAGCCCCGCGATCATCCGCAGAAGCGTGGACTTGCCGCAGCCCGAGGGGCCGACGAACACGATCAGTTCGCCGGTTTCGATCTCGAGATTGATGTCCTTCAAAACCTCGACGGAACCGCCATAGGTCTTGCCGACATCCTTCAGCTTGAGGTCCGCCATGGTTCTTCTTCCTCCTAGCCGTTCTTGACGCCGAAGTAGGCCGCATGCGGGGCCAGCGTCACGGTCTTACCTTGTTCCGTGGTATCGTAGGGCGCATCCGCCGCGCGGGTCCAGTCGCCGTCCGGCAGATCGACCGTCGCTTCGGCGCCCGCGAAGTTAAAGGCGCACACCAGCGTCTCGCCGTCATGGCTGCGCGACATGACCAGCGTCTCGGGCGTCGCCGAATGGACCGTCAAAGTGCCCTTCGCAAAGGCTGGGTGCTGCGCGCGGAACGCGATCATCGCGCGGTAGAACGCCAGCGTCGAGCCAGCGTCGTCGTCCTGCACCGACACGGCGCGGTTGACGTGTTCCATCGCCACCGGCAGCCAAGGCTTGGCTTCCGAGAAGCCGCCGTTGTGGTTGTCGCGGCTCCAGACCATCGGCGTCCGGCAGCCGTCGCGGCCCTTGAACTTGGGCCAGAAGCGGATGCCATAGGGGTCTTGCAGATCCTCGAAGGCGACATAGGCCTCTGTCAGGCCCAGTTCCTCGCCCTGATACAGGCAGACCGAGCCGCGCAGGGTCAGCAGCAGCGACGCCGCGAGACGCAGCCCCGCCTCGTCCATGTGCCAGCGCGACGGGTGCCGCACAACGTCGTGGTTCGAGAAAGCCCAGCAGGCCCAGCCGTCGCCGATGCCTTCCTCGTAATCGTTCAGCACCTGCGCCACGTGGTCGCCCGACAGCGGCTGGTTGGCGAGGAAGTCGAACCCGTAGGTCATGTGGACCTTGTCGCCGTCCGAGGTATAGGCCGCCTGAATCTCCATTCCGCGCTGCGCTTCGCCCACCTCGCCCACGGCGGTCGAGCCGGGGTACGCGTCCAGCACGGCGCGGAAGCGTTTCAGGAACTCGAGGTTCTCGGGCTGGTTCTTGGAATACAGGTGGTTTTGCCAGTTGTACGGGTTCACCGCCGGCGCGGTCTTGTCGTTCCGCTCGGACGGGTCCAGCGCCGGGTTGTCGCGCAACTCTTTGTCGTGGAAGTAGAAGTTGATCGTGTCCAGACGGAAGCCATCGACGCCGCGTTCCAGCCAGAAGCGGGTGATATCCAGCAACTCGTCCTGCACATCCGGGTTGTGCAGGTTCAGGTCGGGCTGCGAGGTCAGGAAGTTGTGCAGGTAGTACTGCATCCGCTCGCCGTCCCATTCCCACGCCGAGCCGCCGAAGATCGAGAGCCAGTTGTTGGGCGGCGATCCGTCCGGCTTGGCGTCGGCCCAGACGTACCAGTCCGACCGCGCGTTGTCCGCCGAGGCGCGGCTTTCCTTGAACCACGGATGGTCCTCGGACGAGTGCGAGATCACGAGGTCGATCAGCACCTTCAGACCCAGCTCGTGCGCCCGCTCGATCAGCGCGTCGAAGTCGCCCAGCGTGCCGAACATCGGGTCGACGTCGCGGTAGTCCGAGACGTCATAGCCGAAGTCCAGCATCGGCGACTTCATGAAGGGCGAGATCCAGATCGCATCCACGCCCAGCGACGCGATGTGCGGCAGGCGGTGGATGATCCCGGCAAGATCGCCGACGCCGTCGCCGTTCGAGTCCTGATAGCTGCGCGGATAGATCTGGTAGATCACCGCGCCGCGCCACCAGTCGGGGTCCGAGGCGGAGTTGTCGGGTTGCGGGATTTGGGGGTCGAGGAGATTCACGATTTACTGCCTTACTTGACGGACCCGGCCAACAGGCCGCGGACCAGGTATTTCTGCATGAAGAAGAACACGACCAGCGGCACCGCGATCGACACGAACGCCGCCGAGGCAAGGATTTCCCAGTTGCCGCCCCGCGTCCCCAGAAGCTCGACGATCTGGTTGGTCATCACGGTCGTCTCGCCGGTGGCGTCGATCAGGAAGACCTTGGCGACCAGCAGGTCGTTCCACGTCCACAGGAACTGGAAGATCGCGAAACTGGCCAGCGCCGGGAACGACAGCGGCAGGATGATGCGGGTGAAGATCTGGAAATCGGTGGCGCCGTCGACCTTGGCGTTTTCGATGATGTCGCGCGGCAGGCCGACCATGTAGTTGCGCAGCAGGTAGACCGCCAATGGCAGCCCGAAGCCCGTGTGCGCCAGCCAGACGCCCAGATAGCCCTTGCCGATGCCGATGTTCAGGTGAAGCTTCAGCAGCGGGATCAGCGCCAGCTGCAGCGGCACGACCAGCAGCGCCACGATATAGGCGATCAGCAGCGCGCGGCCGGGAAAGTCCATCCACGCCAGCGCATAGGCCGCGAAGGCCGCGATCACGATGGGAATGACCGTCGCCGGGATCGTCACCGTCAGCGTCGACATGAAGGCGCGGCTCATGTTGTCGGTGGTCTGCGCCCCCGCCGCTCGCCCCGAGGACAGGCCGAACAGCGCGATCAGCGCAGCGAACAGAAGGATGCCGCCGATATAGGGCAGCCACGGCCCGATGCCGCGTTCGGTATCGCGGAAGATGTACCACAGCACACCGCCGAAGATCAGCGAGGCGATGGCGTAGATCACGATGTTCTGGGCCACGTCCTTGCCCAGCACCGTGTCGTAGTTCGACATGGTGAACTCGGGCGGCACCGTAGAAACCACGAAGATCCGCTGGCCGCGCCCCGAAGGTTCCTCGGCGCTTTCGAGACGATAGCTGCCGTCATCCTGCACGGTGATGGTGCCGCCGCCGCGCAACTCGGCGGTCTCGCCCGCCTCGTAGGCGCTAAAATCGCGAGCCGAGGTGCCCCACGCCGACACCGTCAGCGCGCCACGGTCCGCCTGTTCGAACAGGTTGCCCTCGATCACGTACAGGTCGCCCTCGCGCACCGCGCTGTCGGCGTCCCCGGTCCGCAGGGTCAGGTTCTGCTCTTGCGGGAAGACGGCCTTCCACCAGCCCGACGCGGCGATCTGGTCGGCGGTGCGGAAGGACGAGATGAACAGGCCCACGGTGGGTAGCATCCAAAGGAACACCAGCGCGGCGACCGAGATGTGGACCGCCCATGTCAGGCTGGATTTGGAACCGGCGATATTGTCCATTGCGTGTTCCCCCTGCCCTCAGCGCATTTCTTTGCGCGCGTTGCGCACGTTCCAGATCAGGATCGGCGTCACCAGCACCATGATGAACATGGCCGCCGCCGAGCCGACGCCCCAGTCGAGGGTGCGGAACAGCTTGTCGTACATGTAATTCGCCAGAACCTGCGTCTGCCATTGCCCGTTGGTCATGGCGAAGACGATGTCGAAGACCTTCAGCACGACCAGCGTGATCGTCGTCCAGACCACCACGATGGTTCCCATGATCTGCGGCACCTTGATCTTGAAGAAGATCTGGAACGGGTTCGCGCCGTCGATGATCGCGGCCTCGATGGTCTCTTCCGGGATGCCGCGCAGCGCCGCCGACAGGATCACCATGGCAAAGCCGGTCTGGATCCAGATCAGCACGATCATCAGGAAGAAGTTGTTCCAGAAGGGAATGGTCAGCCACTGCTGCGGCTCTGCCCCGCCGAGACCAAGGTAGATGGCGTTCAGGATACCGATTTGTTCCTGCCCAAGCGGCTTGGCGTCGTAGACGAATTTCCAGATCACCGAGGCGCCGACGAAGCTGATCGCCATCGGCATGAACACCAGCGACTTGGCGATGCTGCCCCACTTGATCCGGTCGGTCAGTTGCGCGGCCAGCAGGCCGAAGGCGGTGGACAGGCCGGGCACGACCAGAAGCCACAGGAAGTTGTTGCGCACCGCTTCCCAGAACTTCGTCTCACCGAACATTTTCTGATAGTTTTCAAGCCCCACAAACGCGCCGCCCTGCGACCGGCTGGTCAGCGACAGGCGCAGCGTCTCGAACACCGGGTAGGTCAGGTACAGCGTCAGGGCGAACATCGCGGGAAACAGGAACAGCCACGGGCGCACCATGTTCGCGCGGTTGATATTGCGGCCGATGTTCACGCCGCGAGCCGGGAAGATCACCTTGTCGAGGATCAGGTTCGAGAAATAGAAATACCCGATACACCCTCCCACGCCGACGACGATTGTGACGAGCGCCTGCAACGCTGGGCTCATGGCGTGTCCTCCCCGATGGTCCGTTCCGGATCGTCCGGGCCATCAGCGGCCCGGACGGTTGTCTTGCAGCGGTGCGATCCGCTTACTTCAGCGCGTCCCAGCTGTTCTGGATCTCGGTCGCGACCGCTTCGGCGTCCTTGCCGCCCGCGTAGTCGACCATGCCGGTCCAGAAGCTGCCGGCGCCCACGCCGCCCGGCATCAGGTCGGATGCGTCGAAGCGGAAGGTGGTGGCTGAAAGCAGGATCTCGTTCATCTGGCGCTGGCTGTCGCTGGCGAAGGCGTCGAGGTTCACGCCGGTGTGCGGCGTCAGGAAGCCCGACAGGCCCATCCAGATCTCGTGCGCCTCGGGCGTTTGCAGGAACGCGATCAGCTCATGCGCCGCCTCGTTCTCGTTGGTGATCGCCCAAAGCGTACCGGCGCCCAGCACCGGGGTGCCAAGGTCCTTCTCGGCGTAGGCCGGGAAGTAGAAGAAGTCGGCGTCGACACCCACTTCGGTGCCCTCCGGGAAGAACGCCGGGATGAACGAGGCCTGACGGTGCATCATGCACTGTGCGGGCACGTCGAACAGGCCCTTGGGCGAGTCGCGGAAGTCGGTCGACGCCACCGCGCCACGGCCGCCGGACACCTTGTCGTCCTCGATGAAGGATCCGAATTCCTCGATCGCGGCGACGATGCGTTCGTCGTTGAACGGGATCTCGTTGCTGACCCAGCCGTCATAGACCTCGGGCGGCTGCGTGCGCAGGACAAGGTCCTCGACCCAGTCGGTCGCCGGCCAGCCGGTCGCGCCGCCAGAGCCCAGACCGACGCACCACGGCGTTTCGCCGTCGGCGATCATCTGCTCTTCAAGCGCCTTCAGGTCTTCCATCGTCTCGGGGATCTCGTAGCCGAAATCCTCGAAGTTCTCGGGCACGTACCAGACCAGCGATTTCACATCGACCTTGTAGAAGAAGCCGTACAGCGCCGGGCCGTCGGGGCCTTCATAGGTGCCGAGATCGACCCACGACTGACCGGCGGCGTAGTTCTCGCCGACCCAGCTTGCCACGTCCTCGCCCAGCGGCGTCAGGAACCCGCGCGACGCCATGTCGGCGGCCAGACCGGGCTGCGGGAAGATCGCGATGTTCGGGGCCGAGCCGGCCTCGGCGTCGACGACGATCTGCTGTTCGAAACTGTCCGAACCGACGTAGCGGACATCGTGGCCCGACTGTTCGGCGAAGGCGCCAAGCACCTGTTCGACCATCTCCTGGTCCGGGCCAAGCCACGGGCCGAAAACCGTCAGCTGCTCGGCCTTGGCCATGCCGGCCGTCAGCGCGACAGCTGCGGCGCCTGAATAAAGTACGTGTTTCATAGGGTATCCCTCCCGGTTCGGCGCTGTGCGCCTTTCCACTGAACGAAGCGCCGGATCTCACCAAAGCGCTTTGGGCGATGAAAGGCTCTTTGATTGGTAATTAACTGTCAACCGGGATTCGTCAAACGGGCAAAATGTAACAGTTATTTCTGCACCTGCATTGACGCACCGCAGAATGCTTAGTCTTTGACCTTCTGTCCGGCGGGCTCTAGGGTCAAAGATACGCTCAAAGCGCTTTGGCGTCGTCCGCGGCGCGCCGCTCGAATAATCCGCTGCCCATGAACCTCAAGCAACTCTCTGAAACCCTTGGACTTTCCCAGACAACCGTCAGCCGCGCGCTGAACGGCTATCCCGAGGTTGCAGAGGCCACCCGCCGCAAAGTGCTGGAAGCTGCGCAAGCGCACAATTACCGCCCGAACGCCCGCGCGAAAAGCCTTGCGACCGGCCGGTCCATGGCGATCGGCCACGTGATTCCAGTCTCCGCCAAGCACGAGATGGTAAACCCGATCTTCGCCGACTTCGTGGCGGGCGCAGGCGAAGCCTATCTGCAGCATGGCTTCGACATGGTGCTGTCGCTGGTGCCCGACGACGGCGAGGAAGCCGCCTATCGCGAGCTTGCCGCGAAACGGTCCGTGGACGGCATCATCGTACACGGCCCCCGCACCGACGACGAGCGCATCGCCATGCTGCGCGACATCGGCCTGCCCTTCGTGGTCCACGGCCGCATGTCCCGCCATGCGGACGATTACGACTGGGTCGACGTCAACAACCTGCGCGCTTTCTACCGCGCGACCGAGTTCCTGCTGGACCTCGGCCACCGCCGCATCGCGCTGATCAACGGGCTGGTGTCGATGGATTTCGCCGCCCGCCGCCTTGACGGCTACACGCAGGCGTTGGCCACGCGCGGCATCGCCCCCGACCCGGACCTGATCCGTTCCGACGAGATGACCGAGGCCTACGGCTATCGCTCTGCCGGAGAGATGCTGGACCTTGCCGACCCACCGTCCGCCTTCCTGTGCTCGTCGATCATCGCCGCACTCGGGGTGCGCCGCGCGATCGAGGCGCGCGGGCTGGCAATGGCGCGTGACGTGTCGATCATCACCCACGACGACGACCTCAGCTATCTGTCGAACCGCGGCGAGGTGCCGATCTTCACGGCAACCCGCTCATCCGTGCGCGACGCGGGGCGGCTTTGCGCCGAGCGCGTCATCTCGTTGGTACAGAACCCTGTTCAGCCTGCGCAGCAGGTCCTACTTGAAGCCGACCTGACCGTGGGCCAGTCCACCGGACCGGCCCCGGCCCGCACCGCCCGAGACACCTGACCGACCTCCCGGTCCGGACCCGAACCACGAGGACTACATGAGACATACCCGCGCCGACTTCCCGAAGGATTTCATCTTCGGGGCCGCAACCTCTTCCTACCAGATCGAGGGCCACGGACAGGGCGGCGCAGGCCGCACCCAATGGGACGACTTCGCCGCAACCCCCGGCAACGTGGTGCGCGCAGAGAACGGGGCACGCGCCTGCGACCACTACAACCGGTTCGAGGAAGACCTTGATCTGGCTGCGGGAATGGGCCTTGACGCCTACCGCTTCTCGACCTCGTGGGCGCGTGTTCTGCCCGAGGGCACCGGCACGCCCAACCCCGAGGGACTGGACTTCTACGACCGCCTTGTTGACGCGATGCTGGCCCGTGGGCTGAAGCCATTCCCGACGCTGTATCACTGGGAACTGCCCTCGCCGCTGGTCGACAAGGGCGGCTGGCGCAACCGCGACATTGCCGAATGGTTCGGCGAGTTCACCGAGGTCATCATGGGCCGCATCGGCGACCGCGTCCACGCCGCCGCGCCGATCAACGAGCCGTGGTGCGTGGCGTGGCTGAGCCACTTCATGGGCGCGCATGCACCCGGCGTTCGCGATATCCGCGCCGCCGCCCGCGCGATGCACCACGTCCTGCTGGGCCACGGCCGCGCGATCGAGGTGATGCGCGGTCTGGGCATGAAGAACCTCGGCGCGGTGACGAACCACGAATACGTTCTGCCCGCCGACGAATCCGACGAGGCCGCCGCCGCCGCGCGCATGTACGACGGCATCTACAACCGGTGGTTCCTAAGTGGCATCTACTCGGGCACCTATCCGCCCGACGTGCTGGACATGCTGGAAGCGCACATGCCGAAGGGTTGGGAGGATGACATGAAGTCCATCTCGCAACCCGTTGATTGGGCGGGCATCAACTACTACACCCGCAAGCTTGTCTCGCCCGGTGACACCGGCCTTCCCGGAGACCTGCACGAAGGCGTCGGCGACCTGCCGCAGACCACGATGGGTTGGGAGATCTATCCCGAGGGCCTTTACGGCATGCTGACCCGCGTCGGTCAGGCCTATGCCCGCAACATTCCGATCTACGTGACCGAGAACGGCATGTCGGCATCGGACGTGATCCAGAACGGCGAGGTCCACGACCAGCACCGGATCGACTATCTCAACATCCACATGGACGCGGTGCAGAAGGCGATCTCGGAAGGGATCGACGTGCGCGGCTATTTCATCTGGTCGCTGCTGGACAACTACGAATGGGCGCTTGGCTATGAAAAGCGGTTCGGCCTGATCCACGTGGACTTCGACACGCTGGAACGGACGCCGAAACAGTCCTATCACGCGCTGAAGACCGCGCTGAAGAGGTAGCCCATGGCCCGCACTCCCGACCGCTACTCGCTTGTCGCCGACATCGGCGGCACCAACACACGGGTGGCCCTTGCCGAACGCCTGCGCGTCGTACCGGAAACGGTGCGCCGCTACCGCAACGCGGATTATCCCGGCCTCGACTCGGTCCTGCGCGAATTCCTCGAAGCCGAGGGCGGCGTGGACTGCTCGGGCGCCTGTGTGGCGGTCGCGGGGCCGGTGCGGGACGGCGTTGGGCAGTTGACGAACCTCGACTGGCGGATCGACGCGGCAAGCGTGGCGAAATCCGCGCAGGCCGAAACGGTCTCGATCCTGAACGACCTACAGGCGCAGGGCTTCGCGCTGGAACATCTTGCGCCCGACAGCCTGCGCCCGATCATCCCGATGCCCGATGCCGCGCCCGATGCCACCCGTCTGGTCGTCGGCGCGGGCACCGGCTTCAACTCGGCCACCGCCTATCACACCCGCCGCGGCCGCATCGTTCCGCCCGCCGAGGCGGGCCACGCCAACATGCCGATCCGCAACGAGGCCGACCTGCGGCTGGCGAAGTTCGTCGAAACCGCGCACGGCTTTCCGGGCATCGAGGATGTTCTGGCCGGTCGCGGGCTGGAACGGATCTATGCGTGGGTCGGGCACGAGGCCGGCGACCTGCGCGAGAAGCGCGCCGCCGACATCATGGCGGGCCTCGCCGATGGCAGCGATCCGAGGGCCGAGGAAACGGCGAAGGTCTACGTTCGACTGTTCGGCTCGGTCATCGGCAACCTCGCGCTGAACGTGCTGCCCTTCGGCGGCATCTACCTGATCGGCGGCGTCGCCACCGCCTTCGCCCCCTATCTCGAACGGTTCGGCTTTAACGAGGCGTTCCGCGACAAGGGCCGCTTTGCCGGCTTCATGGGCAACTTCGGCGTCTCGGTGGTCGAGGACGACTATGCCGCCCTGACCGGTTGTGCGAGCCACCTGGAAGAGGTGATGTCGCACGACACCTGAGGCGGTGACTCTCGGAAGGCGCCCTACCCGAGCGCCTTCCAGATCATCCGCACCGCGATCAGCGCCAGCAGGGCAAGGATGATCCGGTCGAACAGCTTCGCGGGCACGAAGCGCGCGATGTAGTTGCCCACCGGCATAAAGGCCAGAAGCGGCACGATGGCGGCGACGCCGTATGCCACCAGTTGCCAGTCCATCAGCCCATAGGCCCAAAGCACCGGGATCTGCACCACCGACATCAGCGCGAAAAAGACCGAGATCGTGGCAAGGAAGGCCAGCCGGTCCAGCCGCATCGCGTTCAGGAAGCTGATCGAGACCGGCGCCGAGATGCCCGTGGCCCCTTGCAGGTTGCCCGCCACGAAGCCCGCGGGCCAGACGACCCGCAGCGCCGCCGGATAGCTCAGCCCCCAGTCGGGCCGTGCCAGCCGGAACGCGATGTAGAACAGCACGGTCACCGCCACCGCCAGCAGCAGCAGGTTCGACGGCACCAGTGCAAGGATCACGCTGCCGGTTCCCGCGCCGATCGCGCCGGACAGGGCAAGGCCCAAGGTGAACGGGCGGGGCAGCCTTGATTTCCGATACTGCCAGCCCTGCCACAGGTTGCTGAAAAGGTTGGGAATCACCATCACGGCAACCGCCAGCTTCACGTCGAAGAACAGCGCCAGAACCGGCACCGCCACCACCGGCGCCCCTGCCCCGACCGCGCCTTTCAGCAGCCCGCCAAGCGCCAGAGCGACGAAGATAAGCGCGAACTCGCCCACCAACTCGGCACTCATGCGCAGGGCCTGTTAGCGTCGGTCATGTCGGGGGGTCCTCCCATTTACTTCGCGGCCCCGATGGGTCAGACCAAGGGGAGTTGTCCGCCTCCGTAAAGGTCCCCGCATCGTGCTGCAACGCCATGATCGTTCCAAGTTCACCCAGCTTCGCGAACTTCTTCAGTCGAAGGACCTGTCCTTCCTGATGGAGGCGCATTCCGGCCTGTCGGCCAAGATCGTCGAAGAGGCCGGCTTCGGCGGCGTCTGGGCCTCGGGCCTGTCGATCTCGGCCACGCTGGGGGTGCGCGACAACAACGAACTGTCGTGGACGCAGGTGCTGGACGTGCTGGAATACATGTCCGACGCGACCACCGTGCCGATCCTCGTGGACGGCGACACCGGCTATGGCAACTTCAACAACTTCCGCCGTCTGGTGAAGAAGCTGTGCCAGCGCGGCATCGCGGGCGTCTGCATCGAGGACAAGATCTTCCCGAAGACGAACAGCTTCCTCAGCGAAGGCGACGACCTTGCCGACATCGAAGAGTTCTGCGGCAAGATCAAAGCGGGCAAGGACACGCAGGAACACCCGGATTTCTCGGTCGTGGCCCGGATTGAGGCGCTGATCGCGGGTCAGGGCATGGACGAGGCGCTGAAGCGCGCCGACGCCTATGCCGACGCGGGCGCCGACGCTCTGGTGATCCATTCGCGCAAGCGCGACGCCGACGAGATCCTTGAATTCAACCGGCTGTGGGACCATTCGCGCTGCCCGGTGATCGTCATCCCGACCAAGTATTACCGCACGCCCACCGACCAGTTCCGCGACGCGGGCGTGTCGACGGTGATCTGGGCCAACCACAACCTGCGCGCCGCGATCCAGTCGATGCGCGAGGTCAGCCGCAAGATCTTCGAACAGCAGACGCTGCTGGAAATCGAAAGCGAGGTCGCGCCCCTCGAGGACGTCTTCGCGCTGGCCAATGCCAGCGAACTGGAAGAGGCCGAGAAGGTCTATCTTGCCGCGCAGCCCGAACGGTCCGCCGTGATCCTCGCCGCCACACGCGGCAGCGACCTTGGCGCGCTGACCGAGGACCGGCCCAAATGCATGGTCAACGTGCGCGGCCAGTCCATCCTTGCCCGCCAGTTGGATGCCTTTCGGCGCGAGCACGTGAAGAACGTCACCGTGGTCGCCGGCTACTGCCACGACGCGGTCGAGGGCGAGAACATCTCGAAGGCGCTGAACCCGGACTACGCCACCACCGGCGAGGCGGCCTCGCTCGCCTGCGCCCGCGATGCCCTGACCGGGGCCGCCATCGTTGGCTACGGCGATATCGTGTTCCAGCCGTTCTTCGTCAGCCTTTTGGGCGACCGGACCGAGGATTTCGTGGTTCTGGTCGATCCCAACCTGACCGGCACCGACAAGGACCGCGACCTGGTGGCCTGTTCCGCGCCCTACGAGGGCGGGTTCGCGACCGGTGCGGCGCCGAAGGTCCGCCAGATCGGCGCGGTGGACGCGGCGGACGGCCAGTGGGTCGGCCTGCTGGGCATGTCGGCGGACGGCACCGCCAAGCTGCGCGCGGAACTCGACCGGATGGAGGCCGAAGGCGTGCTGGCGCAGGCCGACATGGCCGCCGTGCTGACCCGCCTGATGGCGCGCGGCGAAACGGTGCGGGCGATTTACGTGTCCGGCAACTGGGCCAACGTCAACGACCTTGCCGACCTCTCCGAAGCCCGGAACACGATGTGATGCCCGCCTTGCAGGCCCCCGGAATGCAAAAGAAAATTCGCCTTCCCCGATGATCGACGCTCCTGACTTCATCGCAGCCGCCGCCGAGCGCGGCATCTCGTTCTGGACGGGTGTTCCCTGTTCCTTCCTGACGCCGCTGATGAACGCGGTCATCTCCAGCCCCGACACCGCCTATGTCGGCGCGGCCAGCGAGGGCGAGGCCGTGGCCATCGCCGCCGGCGCATGGCTTGCCGGGCGCGAGACGGCCGTGATGTGCCAGAACTCGGGACTTGGGAATACGGTCAACCCGCTGACCTCGCTGAACTTTCCGTTCCGCATCCCGACGCTGGTGTTGACCACGTGGCGCGGTCAGCCCGGCATTGGCGACGAGCCGCAGCACGAGCTGATGGGCCAGATCACGCAAGGGCTTTTGGATCTGATGCAGGTGCCCAACGCGCCCTTCCCGGCCAGCGCCGCCGCCATCGGCCCCGCGCTGGACACCGCGATGGCGCGGATGGCGGAGACGTCGCTGCCCTTCGGTTTCGTGCTGCCAAAGGGCGGCGTGGCCAAGTCGCCGCTGGACGAGACACCGGTCGCCGCGCGCCCCGCCTGCACGCCCGAGGGCGCCTTCGCCGCCGCCGAACCGCCGCGCCGGGTCGAGGTGCTGGACCTCATCCGTGCCTCGGTGCCCGATGGCACGGGGCTGATCGCCACCACCGGCTATTGCGGGCGCGAATTGTATGCGCTCGAAGACGCGCCCGCGCATCTTTACACCGTCGGGTCCATGGGCGGCGCAAGCGCCATCGGCCTTGGCGCGGCGCTGAACACGGACCGCGAGATCGTCGTGCTGGATGGCGACGGCGCGGCGCTGATGAAGCTGGGCAACCTTGCCACCATCGGGGCCGAGCAACCGGCGAACCTGACCCACGTCATCCTCGACAACGGCATCCACGAAAGCACCGGCGGCCAGCGCACCGTGTCGCCCGGCGTCGACTTCGCCGCCGTCGCCAGCGCCTGCGGCTATGCCTTCGCGGGCCGCGCCGACACGCTTGACGATGCAGGCACGCTGCTGCGCGCTGCTCTTGCCACCCCCGGCCCGCGCCTTCTGCATCTGAAGGTCTCGCCCAGCCGGATCGAGAACCTGCCCCGGCCCAAGGTGACGCCGGAAACCGTCGCCCGCCGCTTCCGCGAGTATCTTGCATGACCGACACGCCGCTTTTGCTGACCCCCGGCCCGCTGACCACCACCGACAGCGTGAAACGCGCGATGCTGCGCGACTGGGGGTCCCGCGACCCGGAGTTCGAGGCGCTGACCGCCGGGGTGCGACAGGGTCTGCTGCGGATCGCAAACGCCGGCGACGACTATACCGCCGTTCCGTTGCAGGGCTCGGGCACCTTCGCGGTCGAGGCGATGATCGCCTCGCTGGTCGCGCCCGACGATGGCATCCTCGTGGTGTCGAACGGCGCCTACGGCAAGCGGATCGCCGAGATCTGCGCCCGCATGGGCCTGCGCCACAGCGTGCTGGACCTGCCCGACCGCGCGCCGGTGCCCGCCGCCGCCGTGGCCGAGGCGCTGGCCAGCGGCGGGCCGTTCCGTTTCGCCGCCGTCGTGCATTGCGAAACGACTTCGGGCGTGCTGAACCCGATCGCCGAGATTTCGGAGATCTGCCGCGCGGCGGGAACCGAAGTGCTGGTCGACGCGATGTCGTCCTTCGGCGCGCTGCCCTGCGACGCGGGCGCGCTGAGATTCGCGGCACTGGCCGCATCGTCCAACAAATGCCTTCAGGGCGTCCCCGGCGCGGGCTTCGTCATCGTCCGCAAACCGCTGTTGTCGCGTGACGATCACAACTCGCCGTCGCTTGTACTGGATCTTGCGGCCCAGGATCGGCAGTTTTCCGCTGACGGTCAGTGGCGCTTCACACCGCCGACGCATGTCATCGCGGCTTTGGCGCAGGCGCTGGACGAGTTGCAGGCGGAAGGCGGGCCCGAAGCGCGCCGCGCGCGCTATGCCGAAAATTGTACGCTGTTAATCAAGGGGATGGCGGATCTGGGCTTTCGCCCGGTGCTGGACCCCGCGACGCAGGCTCCGATCATAGTTTCCTTTGGGGAACCCGAGGATGCGTGGTTCGATTTCCAACAGTTCTATGACAGGCTGAAGGACGAAGGCTTCGCGATTTACGCGGGAAAGATGCGAGACCACGCAACCTTTCGCGTCGGAGTAATCGGCGACGTCTCTCCCGCAGACATCACGGCCTTCCTTGCCGCAGCGGCACGCGTGACGGCGGCGATGCAGGCGCGTCACTAAGTGTTTCAGGGCGTTACAACCCGGCAAGGCGCGGGGATTTTTGCCGGTGCCATCCGGCAGGGCTATTGTTAGTGCTGCTAAATCCGGTAGGTTGGCGCAAACAGGCAGACGCACGGGCAGTCCGGGCAGGGCGCTGTCCAAGGAGGTTTTGATGGTTTCAGACGGCAAGCCGGAGCGCCCGAGCTTTTCTGCAGTGGCAGAGCGACGGTTTCGGCTAGCAGGGAAGTCCATCATCGAAAAGGGTCACCCCTATTTCGTGCCCGTGGACCGGCTTGAGCAGATGTATTCCTCGAAGCCCGAGGGCTACGTCAGCCTCGCGCATTACGACTATCTCGGCCTTGCGCGTCATCCGGAGGTCATCGCGGCCTCGACCCAGGCGATGCAGGATTACGGCGCGGGCGCCGGAGCGTCGCGCCTTGTCGGCGGTGAACGCACCGCGCACCGGGCGCTGGAACGCAACCTTGCCGAGTTCCTCGGCGTCGGCGACGTGCTGTCGCTGATCTCGGGCTACCTGACCAACCTGTCGCTGATCAATCACCTGCTGGGGCCGCGCGATCTTGTGCTGATCGACAGCCTTGCGCACAACTCCATCGTGGTGGGCGCCAAGTCCGGCCGGTTCGAGTGCCGGACTTTCGAGCACAACAACTTCGACGACCTCGAAGCGCAGCTTAAGGCGGCGCGCGGCGAATACCGGCACGTGCTGGTGGTGGTCGAAGGGCTGTATTCGATGGATGGTGACATTCCCGACCTGCCCCGGCTGGTCGAGATGAAGAACCGCCACGACGCTTGGCTGCTGGTGGACGAGGCGCATTCCTACGGCGTGCTTGGCCGGAACGGCAAAGGCATCTGCGAGCATTTCGGCATCGACCCGTCCGAGGTCGAACTGTCGGTGGGCACGCTGTCGAAAAGCTTCGTCTCGTCGGGCGGCTTCATCTGCGCCAATGCCGAAGTGATCGCATGGCTGCGGTTCACCCTGCCCGGTTTCGTCTATTCCGTGGGCCTGTCGCCCGCGACCACCGCCTCGGCCAACGCGGCGGTGAACATCCTGCGGCGCGAGCCCGAGCGGGTGGAACGGCTGAAACAGAAGTCCCGCCTGTTCCGCGACACCGCGCGCGCGGCGGGGCTGGAGCCCGGCAACGCCATCGGCGAGGCCGTGGTGCCGCTGCATTTCGAGACGCCCGAGCAGACGATGATGATCAGTCAGGTTCTGATCGAGCACGGCATCTACGCGCCGCCGATCGTTCAGGTCGGTGTGCCGAAGGACCAGCCGCGCATCCGCTTCTTCTTCTCCGCCGCCCACCGCGACGAGGATATCCTGCGCGCGGTCGATGTGACCGCCGCCGCGGTTCATGGCGACTTGCCGGTAAAGATTGCAAGTTCCTGAACGTTTTCAGTGCCTTGAGCGACACGCCCCCGCCGGACGTCCGCGACCTATGACGCCACAGGCAGAAGCCCGCCGATAAGCGCTGGCCGGAACACGCGATCCTCTCGCCTGCCCCCGTGCCCGCGCTATAGTTGAACCATGGACCGGCGTCATTTCATCGGCACCACGGGTGCGGCCTTCGCGGCGGCCTCCCTTCCCGGGGCGGCCTCGGCGGCGCGGTTGCAGACGATCCGCGTCGACCGCCAGCCGCGCCTGCCGCTGGTTCAGCCGGACTGGCCCGTGCCGGAAGACCCCAACCAGATGTTCTTTCTGCAGCGTTCGACCAACGAGAACACCATCGTTTTCGCCGCTCGCTATGACGCCGCCGGCACCCTGACCTATCCCGATGCCGTCAGCATCTACTGGCGCCGCTATGCCGACGACGGCGAACGAAAGCCGCTGAAACCCATCGAGCGCCTGTTGGCCTTCGGCGTGAACATCAGCCGCCGCGCCACGGCCGGGCAGTTCAACGTGGCGTTGAAGCCGCTGCCGCAACTGTCGATGGTGCTGCTTCAGACCGGCCCGTTCAAGGCGCAGGTGCTGGGCCGGATCGGCGGCGAGACGGCGCGGGTCGTCTATGCCTATGCCGAGGTCGACGAAAGCGGGCTGTTGCCGCGCGTGACGCAACTGTCGGTCCACGGGCTGCTTCCGGCAGGAGCCGGTGCGATTTCCGAGTATTACGCGGTCTCGGGTGGCGAACTTCAGCAATAATCCACTGGCGCCCGCCCCGCCACCGTGCCAAAACCCCCGCCTAGAATAACGAGAATTTCGAGGGATACATGAGCACCTCCCAGCGCGGCAGTATCCGCACGGCGATTGCCGGTGTCGGCAATTGCGCCTCTTCGCTCGTCCAGGCCGTTTCCTATTGCCGCGTCAAAGGCGCGGATGCCGTCGGCGTCTCCTTTCCCGAGCTTGGCGGTTACCGCCCCGAGGATATCGAGATCGTCGCGGGCTTCGACGTGGACCGCCGCAAGGTGAACCGCCCCATCGGCGAGGCCGTGCTGGCCGACCCGAACTGTACCGAGATCTTCTGGGACAAGCTTGACGACCAGCCGGCCCGCGTGCATCGCGGGCCCGACCTTGACGGCGTGTCGGCCTTCATGCGCAACCAGCCGCCCGAGCTGAGCTTTGTGCCCTCGGACGAACCGCCGCTGTCGAAGGACCAGATCGTCGCCGCTCTGAAGGACGCGCAGGCCGAGGTTCTGGTGATCTTCCTGCCCGTCGGCAGCACGCAAGCGGTCGAGTTCTACGCCCAGTGCGCGCTGGAAGCCGGCTGCGCGGTGGTGAACGGCATCCCGGTGTTCCTGGCCTCGAACCCCACCTGGGCGAAGAAATTCGAAAGCGCCGGCCTGCCGATCCTTGGCGACGACTTCAAGGCACAGTTCGGTGCGACCATCGTGCACCGCACGCTGGCGCATCTGGCCGACATGCGCGGTGTGAAGATCGACCGCACCTACCAGTTGAACGTCGGCGGCAACACCGACTTCATGAACATGATGGACATGGACCGGCTGGCGCTGAAGCGCGAGTCCAAGACCGAGGCCGTGCAGGCCGCGATGGACGCCCGGCTGGCCGATGGCAACATCCGCATCGGCCCATCGGACTATGTCCCGTGGCTGCATGACCGCAAGGTCGCTTACGTCCGGATCGAAGGGCAGCTGCTGGGCGGCGCCAAGACCTCGATGGAGGTCCGTCTGGAAGTCGAAGACAGCCCGAACGCCGCCGCGATGGCAATCACCGCCGTCCGCTGCGCCCGCATCGCGCTGGAACGCGGGCTGAAGGGTGCGGTGCCCGAGGCAAGCGCCTTCCTGTTCAAGCACCCGCCCGAGCAGGTCGACGACCCCGAGGCGCACGACATGCTGCTGGCTTTCGCGGGGGACGCCGGCCAGTGACGGGCACGGCCACCCGGCCGGCCTTCATCACCGGGGGCAGCAGCGGGATCGGCCTTGCGCTGGCCCGCCAGCTGTCCGCGCGCGGTCACCCCGTGGCCTTGTTCGCCCGCAACGCCGACCGGCTGACGGACGCGGTGGCGTCCATGCCGAACGCCCGCGCCTATCCCTGCGACGTCGCCGACCGCGCTACTTGCGAGGCCGCCGTGACGCAGGCCATCGCCGACTTCGGCGCGCCGGGCTGGGCCATCGCAAACGCGGGCATCGCCGAGCCCGGCGAGTTCATGTCGCAGGACATCGCCGCCCACGAGGCGCAGATGCAGACGAACTACATGGGC
Source organism: Maritimibacter sp. (assembly GCA_017792445.1). Taxonomy (GTDB): domain Bacteria; phylum Pseudomonadota; class Alphaproteobacteria; order Rhodobacterales; family Rhodobacteraceae; genus Psychromarinibacter. Next base: position 3,811,910 of record CP051232.1, on the reverse strand, counting down.
GCGCTTTATTTCGCCAAGGCCTGTGCCGATGCGATGGGCGACGGGCGGCTGGTCTTCGTGTCGTCCGGCGCGGCGTTCTTCGGGATCTACGGATACTCTGCCTATGCGCCGTCGAAATTCGCCCTGCGCGGGCTGGCAGAGGTGCTGCGGGTCGAACTCGCGCCCCGGATCAGCGTGACGCTGGCCTACCCGCCCGACACCGACACGCCGCAACTGGCCGCCGAGGCCCGCACCAAGCCCGCGGTCACCAAGGCGATCACCGCCGGCGGCGGGCTTTGGACGCCCGAGAACGTCGCCGCGGCGATCCTGAAGCGCGCCGACAAGGGCCGGTTCACCGTCGCGCCGGGCGCGCAGATGACCGCGCTGTTGTGGCTGCACTCGCTGGCCGCACCCGCGCTGCGCGCGTGGCAAGCGGGCGTCGTGCGGAAGCACCGCCGCTGATGGTCGGCGTGGCCTATGCTGGGGCGCTGCCCACGATGCTGGCGCTGTTGTGCCTTGCGCTTCTGGGCGTGGGCTATGCCGTCGTGCTGGGCCTGATGGCCGTGCCCGCGACCCGGTCCACCGCGCGCGACGTGTTCCCGGTGCTGCTGACCGAGACCCTGATCGTGGGCGTCGTGGCGGGCGCGTTCCTACTGGGCACCTACGCCATCGTCGCGCTGTTTTCGCTGCTTGCCCTGCGCTGCGGCTACGAGGCCGCCCGCGTCACCCTGCCCCGTGCGGGCATCCACGGCGCGTTGCCCGCGATGATCGTGGGCGCGGCGTTACTGGTTCTGGGGCTTCTGGCATCGCGCGTCCACCCCGTCCCGCTGGCGCTTGGGGCGGTCCTGCTGATGGGCCTTCTGCTGGCGGTCCGGCTGATGTTGCGGACCGAGGGCAAGGCCCGGGCCTTCGCCGACCTCGCCCTGTTCCCCGGCGTGCCGCTGATCGTCTTCACCGGCGCGGCGCTGCAAGGCGGGGCCGCGACCATGCTGGTGGCCTTCCTGCTGGTCGAAACCTTCGACAGCTACGCCCTGCTCGGCGGCAAATTGTTCGGAAAGCGCAAGGCCTTCCCCGTTCTCAGCCCCAAGAAAACGGTCGAGGGGCTGGTGTCGGGCGCGGTGATGCTGATGCTGACCGTGGGCCTTCTGGGGCCGCTTCTGGGCGGCTTCCCCGTGCTTGGCTCGATGCTTGTCGCGCTGGCCTCGGGGGCGCTGACGGTGGCCGGGGACCTTGCCGCCTCTCGCCTGAAACGGGTGGCCGGGGTAAAGGACTATCCGGCGGTTCTGCCGCATCAGGGCGGGCTTCTGGACATCACCGATGCATGGATCGCGACCGGCGCCGGGCTGGTCACGCTGATGTCACTCGGTAACCTCTTTTGATGACAAGAGATGTTTGATCCGTCTCATTTATCTGCGCATCATCGGTAGGGAATTCCAGGCCAAGGGCCAAACGCGACCGATATGGCGATGATCCAGCGACTCCACAGCCCGATGACGCGGCTTCTGCGGCAGCGCGCGCTGCGCACGATCGTCGCGTTGCTGGTGCTGATCGAGTCGATCTTCATCGCGGACATCTTCACCTCGACCCTGCAACAGGTGCTGCGCGAGGGCGGCAGCGCGCTGGACCTGCTGAAGATCCTGCTGCTGAAATCGCCCGAGATCGTGGATTTCGCCCTGCCGCTGGTGCTGTTTCTCGGGATCTACCTTGCCGTCACCCGCGCCCGCGACGCGAACGAGCTGGTGATCTGCGCCGCCGCGTCCGAGCCTTGGACCCGGATCCCAAGGCTGGCGATGTACCTTGGCGGCGCGGGCTTCGCGCTGTCCTTCCTGTTCTCCGGCCTGGTCACGCCGCTGTCGAACTACGTGCAGCGGCTGGCGCTGTACGAGTTGCGGTCGCGCACGCTGATCGCCGAACTCTCCGACCCCGCCGAGGTCCGGCGTGTGCGCGAGATCAGCGGCCGCACCTTTATCGCCACCCCAACCGACGACCCAGACGCGCAGCACGGCGGCCTGTTCGTCTACAGGCCCGGTCCCGGCGGCTCGTGGAACGTGGCGCAGGCGACCGACTGGGACGTGGTGGGCCCGGACGAGAACCGCAACTACGTGGTCCGCCTGCAAGAGTTCCGCGAGTTCCGCGGCCGCAACGGCGAAGCCCCCACCGAGGCGCCGACCGCCGGGGTGGCGGGGCTGGACTTCGCGCGGATCACCGTGCGCACGATGGAGCTGGCCTTCTCGACCGACGAGGTGCTGGAGAAGGCGGATGAAAGCCCCCGCGTGACCGAGCGCTACCTGTTCGAGAACGACGGCCCGCTTTGGGGCGAGCCGATCACCCGCGACGACGGACGCCGCCTGACCCGCCCGACCCGCCAGTTCGGCGAGATGCTGGCCCGCGCGATCCTGTGCCCCGTGGCGGCGGCGGTCGCGGTGGCGGCGGCCGCCTTCTCGGGCACACGGCGCGGGCGATGGCTGGCGCTGCCGGGCGGCCTGCTGCTGGTGCTGGCGGGCGACGTGGCCAGCCGGGCGATCCTCGGCGACGCCGTGGTGCTGGGCTACATCCGGTTCTGGCCCGCCGCGCTGGCGATCGTCGCGATGGGGCTGGCTCCGGCGCTGGGATATGTCTGGCTGCGGGCGGAACGGATCGTGATGCCCGCAGGCGGGCGCGCATGATGATGATGGGCGCGGGCAGGACGACCGCCCCGGACTACGGGGCCCGCGGCGAGGTGCTGGAACGGCTGCGGACCGCGTTCCTGGGCATCGCCACCCGCCGGGCGCTGATCGAGTACCTGCTGGCGGTGCTGGCGGTTCTGTTCATCCTGACCATGGTCGCCTACACCATCGACCTTGCGCGGATCTTCCCGTCGATCCGCTGGCAGGCCACCTATCAAGAGACCACCCTGCCCTCGGTCCTGCTGCCCTATCTCTGGCAGCGCGGGATCGACATCGTCACCCGCATGTTGCCCGTCGCGGTGTTCTTCGGCCCCTTCCTTGCCGAAATCTCGCGCCGGATGCGGCTGGAAAGCGTGATCCTCGCCACGGCGGGCGCCGGGCCGGGGCACCGGCTGGCGGCGCTGTTGTGGCTGGCGCTGATCCTTGGCGGCCTGCTTACCGGGCTCGAGGCGCGGTGGCGGCCCGAGGCGATACAGGCGCAGGTAAAGACCGGGCTGGGCGACTATGGCGAGCGCTACCGCGACCGCTGGCTGGACGGGCGCTGGATCGTCAGCGGCGATATCGCGATGCGCGCCGACATGAAGCGCGGCACCGAACCCGAGATGCGCAATCTTCTGGTGTTCAGCGGCATCGGCGCGACGGAACTGACCTCGGTCCTTGGCGCGGAACGCGCGGTGCCGACCGACACGCCCGATGTCTGGCGGCTGGAAGGCGTCAGCGAATGGACCCCCGCCACCGGCGCCGACCTGCTGACCGCGCGCAGTACCGAGACGGAACTGCTGCTGACCACCGCGCAGCTCGCGCATTTCGGCATCGCGCCCTACATCCTGTCCACCGCCGAGCTGCGCGAACTGGCGCGCGCGCCCACCGCGACCCACTATCTGCCCGGCATCCGCACCGCGCTCTGGCAGCGGCGGCTGGCGGTGTTCCTGCCCGGCGCGGTGGCTTTCCTTGCGGTGGCCTTCGCGGCGCTTGGCTTCGATGGCCGTCGCATGCTGTATCCGCGCCTGATCGCGCTTGCCGCCGGGGGCTATATCCTGACGGTGTCGATCAAGGTGTTCTGGGCGCTTGGCCAGCAGGGCACCGTCGCACCCTCGACCGCCGTGATCACCGCCATCGCGGTGCCGCTTTCCCTTGGCGCGGTCGCCTACGTCCGCCAGCTTTAGCCGCGGTAGGCCAGCAACTCGGTCATCACACCGCCCCACAAGCTTCGCCGCGGCACCAGCCCCAGCAGGTGTTCCACCGTGGGCCGCACGTCGAACAGCGACCGGTGCCGGGTTCCCGCCGCACGCCCCTGCGCCGCGATCCCGTGCCCGACGGCCAACAGCCAGCCCTCGCGCGAGGCGGGGATGGTAAAGCCGTGGCCCGTCCACTCTGCCCCGTCGCCGCGCCCATGGTCCGTCGTGACCACCAGCACCGGCTTCAGCCCGCGCGCCCGCATCGCCTGCATCTCGGACCACAGCGCCCTGAGATAGCCGTCATAGCGCGCCAGCACGCCAAGATAGGCGGGATACACGCCCGAGTGGCCCGCCCCGTCGCTTTCATCCAGCGCGATGTACAGAAAACTCGGCGGGTCCAGCCGCAGCCGGGACAGAGCCGCGCGGAAGATCATCGCGTCGGCGTTGCCCTCGACATCCGCCGCCGCACCGTGGCGCCGCAGATAGGCGAAGGCCTGATCCCGGCCACAGACCGATATATTCGCCAGCCGCTCGGCCGGCAGCCCGAAGCACAGCCGGGTCCACGTGGCGAAAACCGCCACCGACCCCGGCGCAAGATCGACCAGCCGGGACAGAAGCCCCTCGCCGCGCGGCTCGCGGCATTCGTTGGTGAGACAGGTCGTCATCCGGCCGGTGAACATCGCATGATAGCTCGGCATGCTGGTGGCGAAGGGCGTCCCGGTTCCGAACCGCCCGTCGCCTGCGATGAAGCCGCCCAACGGCGCAAGCGAACGGGTCAGGAAGGGCATCACCGGCTCACCGGCGCGGTCGGGCGCAAGCGAGGGATCGGCGCCGTGCAGCAGTTCCTGCGGCCGCACGCCGTCCAGCGTGACGAGGATCAGCGTCGTCGCCGGATCGTCGCGCGGCAGGCTGCGCTTCTCAACGCCACCGATCGCCGTGACAAGCGCCCAGCCCAGCAGGACCGGGGCCAGCGCCAGCGCAACGAACAGGGTCAGGGTCCCGTGCAGGCGGCGCGTCGCTGCCTGCACGGCCCGGATCACGAGGTCCGCGCCCCGGCCATCCGCGCCTCGCGCGCGGCGGCGACCCTTGGGTAGACCTCCTGCTCGGCGTGGGCGAGCATCGTCTCGTCATCCACCTCGGCCCACGGCAGATCGTCGATCCGGACGCAGGGCACCGGCACCTTGCGGCCAAGCGCCACCAGCCCGGCCTCGTAGTGCTCGGCGGGAGTCTCGGTCAGCACCTCTTCGGCCACGACCCGCATCAGCGCGACGCTCGCCGCATCCAGCGCGGTGATTCCGACCAGTTCGCCGAAATGCGGCTCGGGCCGTGCGGCTGCGTCCTTCGATATCTCGATCAGCGCGCCCTCTGCATCGGTCCAGACATAGACCTCGTCCCCCGCGCCCGTAGGCCCCGAGGTCACTAGCAGGTTGCCGCCCGTAAGCGCCGCCTCCAGCCCCTCGGGAGCATAGATCAGGTCCGACTCGAGAATGACCACCGGCCCTTCGATCCCATCCAGCGCGGTGGCCAGCGTGCGCAGGCTGCCGGTGGTGGAATACAGCGGATTGTGGATCAGCTCGACACCCGGCGCGCCGCCGAACGCCTCTTCGTATTGTTCGTTCAGGTGGCCGGTCACGATCCGCACACGCCCGATCCCGGCGGCGCGCAGCGTATCCAGCGACTGCGCCACCATCGGGCGTCCGCCGACCTTGATCAGCCCCTTCGGCATCAGCTTGCCGCGCGGCCCCATGCGCACACCAAGCCCCGCCGCGACGATGATCGCCGTTAAGTCCTTCATTCTTTCCCCGATCTGCGGCAGAAACCGCGCATGGTCCCGGACGCGGTCCGGACCGCGCAAGTTGCGCGGACGATAAGTGAGGGGCCGGGAAGCATCAAGGCGGGGCACGACCGTGACAGCACAGGAAAAGCCATCCTTCGGACAGGTTGCGGCGGACCTCCGCGCACCGTGGTTCCGGGAAGAGTTGCGAACGGCGTGGTCGATCGCCCTGCTCTATCGCCTGCCCTCGCTGCCCTTCGTGTGGGTGTTCGCGCGCCTCGGCTGGTCGCCCGTCGCGGTGTCCTTCCTTGCGCTGGCGACGGCGCTGGCGATGCCGCTTCTGGCGTGGGGCCTGCCGCTGGCCCATGCGCCGTGGGCCGTCGCACTGGCGGGCGCGCTGTTTCAGGTGCTCGACTGCGCCGACGGAACGCTGGCGCGGGTGACGGGGCGGACGTCGAAGGTCGGCGGCGACCTCGACTTTCTTGTCGACATGACCCAGTGGGGCCTGCTGTACCTTGCCATCGGGCTTCTTGCCGCCCGGGTGCTGGGCGGGGACGGCTGGGCCACGCTGGCCGCGATGGCGGGCTGGGCGCGGCTGCTGGCGCGGGTGATCCGCGACCGGTTGCAAGGGCCCGAGGACGGCGTGCCCGAACCTTTGACGCCCGCCGACTGGCTGCCCGCCTTCATCGCGGGGATCTCGGGACTGATCCCGTTCCTCGCCTTCTCGGGCGACTACCTTGGCTGGGCGGTCTGGGCGCTGATGGTCTACAGCCTGCTGGACGTGGCCGAGGGGCTTGTTCCGCTGGCCCGCGACCTGCGGAAATGAAATGAGGATCGTCCAGCTTTGCCCCTACGAGATGCGCCGCCCCGGCGGCGTGCAGCGCCACGTGCGCGACCTGTCGCGGTGGCTGACGGCGCAGGGCCACGAGACGCGCATCCTGTGCCCACCGCCGCCCGGTGCGGCGCCGGGCACCGACGAAGGGATCACCACGCTGGGCCACAGCCGCCTGATCGGCGCCCACGGAACCGAGTTCGAGCTGTCCTTCGCCGGGCCACGTGCTCTTGCCGCCGCCGTGAAGGACCTGCGCGCATGGGGGGCCGAGGTCGTCCACATGCACACGCCGTGGACGCCGTTCCTGACCAGCCAGCTGTGGTCGCGCCTGCGCCTGCCGACGCTGGCGACGGTCCACGCCACCCTGCCCGCGCCGAACGCCAAGGGCATGACCGACCGCTTCATCCGCTCGGCCGCGACCCGCATCCTGCCGGGCTGCGAGGCCATCGTCGTGCCCTCGCCGGCGCCGCTGGACATGCTGGCCCGGGCGCTGCCCGACCTGCACCCGCAGATCCTGCCGCCCGCCATCGACCTGTCCGACTGGACCGCCGCCGCGCGGCCCCGCGATCCCGGCAGGCTGGACCTTGCGTTTCTCGGGCGGCTCGAACCGCGCAAGGGTCTCGACATCGCGCTTGCCGCGTGGCCCCGCATCAGTCGGGCGCTGCCCCACGCGACCCTCACCATCGCGGGCGACGGCCCCTTGCGCGCGAAGGCGCAGGCGGCGCAATCGGACCGGGTCACGGTGATCGGCCGCCCGGAGGACGACGCGGCCCGCGCGCTTCTCGGGCGGTCCCACATGCTGCTCGCACCCGCGCCCTATGGTGAAAGTTTCGGGCTGATCCTACTGGAAGCGATGGCCGCCGGATGCCTGCCCGTGGCCGCCGCGAACGCAGGCTACGCCTCGGTCCTGACCGGCCCGGGCGCGGAGCTGCTGGTGCCGCCGAACGACCCGGCCGCGCTGGCCGACAAGGTGATCGCGCTGGCAAGCGCACCGGACACGCTGAAAGGCTGGGCCACCGCCGAGGCCGCCCGCTTCGACGTCACGCAGGTCGGTCCGGATTACCTCAAGATCTACCGCAGCCTCGCACCGCAAGCCTAAGCGCTGTCAGGGAAAACCTATTCCGCGGGCTCTACCCGCCCCGCGCAGCGGGCGGTGTTGTCCACGTCATGCAACGGCGTCCGCCGGCTGGCGGTGAAATCGCCGCGCACGTGGTCCAGCCAATAGCCGAAATAGGTCTTGTCCGCCGTCTCGGTGAACACCTCGGGCGCCTGCCGCTTCAACTCCGGCAGCCGCGACCACGCGACATTCGGGAAAGTGTGGTGCTCGTTGTGATAGCCCGTGTTGAACAGCAGCCAGTTGATCGGACCGTACCGCGACCGGGTCGGCGCGGTCTCGTCTGTGCCCTCGTGCTCGCTGAGCGACTGGCCGAGGTTCCAGATCCCGAACTTGCCCAGAAACAGCGACAGCGCCCACAGGTGATACAACAGCGCCCATGGCCCGAACACCGCCAGCAGCGTCAGGTTCGACGCCAGCGATACGCCGATGAACAGCCGCTTCTGCCAGAGGGGCGCGCTGGTCGCCTCGACATGCCGTTCCGGATCCTTCTGCGGCCGCCCGGTGATCCATGCGTTCAGGCGCGGGAAGATCTCGTCGCCGATGATCGGCCCCAGCGGCAGCAGGTGGATCACCAGCGTCAGGCCGGTCAGCAGGTGCTGCAGGCGCGGATTCTCCGAGCGCAGCATCATCCGGCTTTGGAAGGCGCAGATGTCCTCGTGCTCGTAGTCGCGTTCGTAATCGCCAATATAGGGGTGGTGGCTGGTGATGTGTTCGTGCTGGTAAATCAACTGCTTGCCATAGCTCGACAGGATCCACTCCAGCCCCATGTCGAAGCCCAGCTTCGCCCGGTCGCCCCGGAAGATCAGCTTGTGCGCAGTCTCGTGCACCAGCCCGCCAGCCGAATGGATCAGCAACTGCCCCGGAATGAAGGCGGCAAGGAAGATCACCCACAGCGCGGCGTCCGACACCGCCCACGCGAGACCCCAGTGCAACGCCAGCAGCACCGGCAGCGCCAGCACCGTCCAGGGCTGCGCGCCCGAGACATGCGCCAGATCGGGATGCGCGGCGATGGCGGCCTTGCGCATCTCGTTGTGGCGCCGCGCCTGCGGCGAGATCCCGGCCTTGCGGCCGCCTTTCGGCACCTGAGACGGCGATTGATCCATGACGGACGCTCCCGGCTGGAGGTCACAGGATTCCTTGGACAATCCTGATCTTCACGATCTTCCAGAAGATCGTGCTTCTTGGATTTTTCTAGAAAAATCCGCCTCCGGACGCAATGGCCCGAAGGCTACGCATCGCGCTCCCACGGCGCGGGTTCCGGGAACCAGCGCTCCAGCTGCGCCCGTACCATTGCCACGACACGCGGGTTCGGCCGGTCGCCGAAGCTGTCGTTCAGCGTGATCGACAAGGGCTTCCGCGCGTTGATCCGCTTCAGCTGCCACCACGTCCAAGGCGCGAAATTCTCAATCGAGACATAGCCTTGCAGATCGTTGCTCAGGCTCCAACCCGCCTCTGCGAAGGCGCCGGTCTCGATCCCGTAGTGCTGGTTCAGCACCTCGGGCGGCACGTTGTCGCCGCCCCGGAACCGCGACGCACGCGTCGTCGCGATCTCGTCCGCGAAGTCGGCGCACATTGCGCGACTGTTCGCCACGTCCATCACCTGTGGCCCGTGGATCATGTGCCGCCGCGCCTCGGCGCCCCCGAACCGCGCCGCCAGCGCCCGGTCGGCGGTGGCCAGAGCAAGGTTCCACGGGCTGGCCTTCGCCGGGTCGAGGTCCCGCTTGATGCGCAGCGGCTGAAGATGCGCCTGCGGGCGGCCGTCTTCGGCGAACAGCGCATCCACCATGCCCGGCGCCATCGCCAGCATGTCGTCCTCCATGTAGACGAATTGATCCGTCACATCTGGAAGCAGGTGCAAATGACTGACAATGCAGAAGGAATTGTAGGTCGGAAGGATCTCGGCCCGCATCAGCTGATCGTGGTGGACGACCCGGATCATCGGATGCGCGCTGTCCAGCCAAGCCGGAACCTGCGGGCGGCAGGTGACGAAATGGATCCGCCGCACCCAGGGACAGTTCCGCGCCACCGACCGCATCGAGAAGCGCACGACCTCCAGATTGTCGCGGGTGCGGTTGGGGTTCAGGTCGCGCGGATCGTCCGCGTAGCGGTTCAGCTCTTCCAGGTATCCCGGAAAGCTGTCGTCGACCCAGGTGTAGACTATGTCCATCGGCTTCATGTCTTTCCTTTCGGCAAGCCGGGCGGCGATTGCAAGCCCGGGTGTTGCCAAACGCGCGACTGCGTGGCACCCCAATCCGGCAAGCCCCAGCAGGACGACCGCCCGCGTGACCGACCCCGACCTGATCCTCGCCGCCGATTTCGGCACTTCGGGCGTCAAGATCGGGGCCGTCGGGCCGGATCTGAAGGTGCTGGCCTCGGTGACCGAGCGCTATCCGCTGCACCTTCCCGCGCAAAGCCGGGCCGAGCAGATGCCCGAGGACTGGTGGTCGGCGCTGGCCCGCGGCATCGCGCGGCTGGGGGCCGAAATTCCCGACCTGCCCGCCCGCACCGGCGCCGTGGTCTTCGCCGCGCAGATGTGCGGGCTGGTCTGCGCCGATGAGGCCGGGCACCCGCTGCGCCCGGCGATGGTCTGGCTCGACAAGCGCTCTGCCGCGCTGATCCGGGGCAAGACGGGCGGCTTTCCGAAGGTCGCGGGCTATGGCGCGCGGTTCCTCGCCCGCTCGATCCGTCTTGCGAACGGCGCGCCCTCGCACAACGGCATGGACCCGCCCGGCAAGATGCTGTGGGTCGCCGCCAACGAGTCCGAGGTCTATGCCCGCACCGCGCATCTGCTGGACGTGAAGGACTGGCTGATCCTGCGCGCCACCGGCGCGGTCACGACCACCGCCGACAGCGCCAACCTGACGTGGCTGATGGACACCCGGCGCGGGCGCGAGGGCTGGTCGCCCGATCTTGCCGCGCATTACGGCATCCCGCTGGACCGCCTGCCCCGCATCGTCGACGGTGCGGCGGTGGTCGACGGGCTGACCGCGCAGGCGGCGGGGCAGCTTGGCCTGCGTCCCGGCACCCCGGTGCTGGGCGGCGGCGGCGACGTCAGCGTGACCGCCATCGGCTCGGGCGCGGTGGCGGACGGAGCGCTGCACCTGTGCGTCTCGACCTCGTCGTGGGTGTCGGGCTTCTTCGACCGCCGCGTGCTGAACGCCTTCGCCGCCTACGCCACGATCACCTCGTCGATCGACCACCGTCCCCTGCTGATCGCCACGCAAGAGGTCGCGGGGTCCGCGATGGCGTGGCTGGCCCGCACCTTCGGCCAGTCCGACGACGACGCAGCGCTCGCCGCCTTCTACCGCGAGATCGGCGCGCCGGCGCCGGACGACCCGTACTTCCTGCCGTGGCTGGCGGGCGAGCGGGTTCCGGTGGACGAGGAACGCCTGCGCGGCGCCTTCCACGGGCTGAACCTGCGCCACGGCCCGCCCGAGATGAAACGCGCGGTGACCGAGGGCGTGGCGCTGAACACCCGCTGGGTCTACGACCTTGTGAAGAAGGAACGCGGCGCGCGCACCGACGGCCCGCTGCCGCTGGTGGGCGGCGCGGTGGCGAACCCGCATTTGGTCCGCGCGCTGGCCGCGGCGCTGGACCGTCCCGTGCAGGTGCGCGACACCGCCTATGCCGGGATGCGCGGCGCGGCGGCGATGGCGGCGCCCGCGATGGGCTGGTCGGCCTCGGTCTGGGACGCCGCCGCCACGCTGGCCGAAAGTGACGCCCCGGTGATCGAGCCAGACCCGCAGCAGCGCGACCTGATGGCGCGCCGCTATGACGATCTGAAACACATCCGCAAGGCGCTGGTGAAACTCTACAAACGACAGGGCGCGGCATGATCGACGGGCTGATGAAGGACGTGATCGACCCGATGTGGGAGGCGTTGGCCCGCCCCCTTGCCCGCGCCGGGTTCACCCCGAACCAGGTGACGGGCGCGGGCCTTGTGCTGCTCGTCGCGGTCTCGGCGGCCTATCTCTGGCACCAGTCGCACTGGATCTACGCGCTGACGCTGGCCTGCACCTTCGTGTTCGACGCGCTGGACGGTGCGGTGGCGCGGCAGACGGGGCTGTCCAGCAAGCTGGGCGGCTATTTCGACGCGATGGTCGACCGCTATCAGGAACTCGTCGTGGCCCTCGCCATCGGCTGGGTCACCGGCTACTGGGCGCTGGTGCTGCTGGGCTTTTCGGGTGCGATGATCACCAGCTACGCCAAGGCCCGCACCGCCATCGAGACGCCGGTGTCCAACACCGCGTGGCCCGACGCGTTCGAGCGGCTGGAGCGGATCATCTACACCTGCGTCCTGCTGCTGCTGGCGGGCCTGCTGCCGTGGGACTGGGTGCTGCCGTGGGGTCTTGGGCTCTATGCCGCGCTGTGTCACCTGACCGCCCTGCAACGCGCCCGCCGCGCCGCCGCGATCCTGCGCGAGATCGACCGCGCCGGGAACTGATCCGGCTTCTTTGGTCCGGAAATATCCCGGGGGAATCGCCGAAGGCGATGGGGGCAGAGCCCCCGCCCGGCGGCACCTCCGGCAAACGTGACACCGCACCCCGCTTCCACGCCGGACGAAACCCGGTACAGTGTCTTGAAACCGCAGACACCAGGGAGCCCCATGACCATATCGCGCCCGGCGTTTCTCGCCGCCCTCGCCCCCGCACTCGTTCTGGCCCTGCCGCTTTCGGTACAGGCGCAGGACACCATCGTCTCGCATGGCCTGTCGCCGTTCGGAGACCTGAAATACCCGGCGGATTTCCCTTATTTCGATTACGTGAATCCCGACGCGCCGCAGGGCGGCACGATGACATTCCGGGGCACGCTGGCGTCGAACACGTTCGACAGCCTCAACATGTTCATCCTGAAGGGCGAACCGGCGCAGGGGCTGGAGCGGCTGCACGACAGCCTGATGGTGCAGTCGTGGGACGAGCCCGCGTCGTTCTACGCGCTGGTGGCCGAAAGCGTCGAGTATCCGGACGACCGAAGCTGGGCCACCTTCAACATGCGCCCCGAAGCGCGGTTTTCCGATGGCGAGCCGATCGAGGCGTCGGACGTCGTCTTCTCGCTCGAGATGTTCAAGACACAGGCCGAACCCTATTACCGCATCCTGTTCGAGGACATCGAAAGCGCCGAGGCGCTGGACGCCCACACGGTGAAATTCACCTTCGCCGAAGGCGCGGCCACCCGCGACCTGCCGGCGCTGGCCGCGGAGTTGCCGATCCTCGCCGAACATTACTACGCCGACGTTCCGTTCGACGAATCCACGCTCGACGCCCCCGTGACCTCGGGCCGGTTTCGGGTCGAACGGGTCAGCCCCGGGCGCACGATCACCTATTGCAAGGACCCCGACTACTGGGGCGCGGACCTGCCGGTGACCATCGGCAAGGACAACTTCGACTGCTACACCTACGAGTACTTCGCCGACCGCACCGCCCAGTTCGAGGCGTTCAAGGCGGGCGAGTACCTGCTGCAAGAGGAGTTCACCTCGGCGATCTGGGCCACCTCCTATGATTTCCCGGCGATCGACAACGGCTGGGTGAAGATGGAGACGATCCCCGACGGCCGCTCGTCCGGGGCGCAGGGCTTCTACATGAACCTGCGCCGCGAGAAGTTTCAGGACGCCCGCGTCCGCGAAGCCATCGGCATGATGTTCAACTTCGAATGGACCAACAAGACGCTGTTCTACGGGCTTTACAACCGCTCTGACAGCTTCTGGGAAAACTCGGACCTGCAGGCCGAAGGGCTGCCCGAAGGCGACGAACTGGCCGTCCTGGAAGAGTTCCGCGACCAGCTTCCCGAGACGATCTTCACCGAGCCCGCCGTGACGCCCGCGGTCTTTTCGGGCGAGGGCAAACTGGACCGCAGCGCGATCCGCGCCGCCTCGGCCCTGCTGGACGAGGCCGGATGGACCGTCGGCCCCGATGGCATCCGCGTGAACGAGGCCGGAGAGCGGCTGCAGGTCGAGTTCATCTCGGACAGCGCCTCGCTTGAGCGGATCATCCTGCCGTTCATCGAGAACATGAAACGTGTGGGGATCGACGCGATCTATGCCCGCGTCGACCCGGCGCAAGAGGTCGAGCGGCAGCAGAACTTCGATTTCGACATCATGATGGCCCGCGTCGTGCTGCCGCTGCGCCCCTCGATCGAACTGCGTACCCTGTTCGGCTCGCGCGGGGCGGAACAGCCCGGCACTCTGAACCTTGCCGGCGTGTCAGATCCGGTGGTCGACGCGCTGATCGAGCAGATCATCGCCGCCGGGGACCTGCCGTCGATGACGGCGCGGGTGAAGGCGCTGGACCGGGTTCTGCGGGCCAAGCACATCTGGGTGCCGAACTGGTACAAGGGCACGCACTGGATGGCCTACTGGGACGTGTTCGGCATGCCGGACGAGAAGCCGGAATACGACCGGGGCGTCAACTACTGGTGGTGGGATCAGGACAAGTACGAGGCTCTGAAGGCCGCGGGCGCCCTGCGGTAGCCACCCCGTTGCAAGGTCGGGCGGGCAAACATTCCCGCCCGCCTCATCTTTCCCTCGCGCGCCAAGCCGCTATGCTCCGCCGGACGCAGCAACCGTCCGAGGCGCCATGGACCCGCTTGTCATCTTCACCCCCTCCGGCAAACGCGGACGCTTTCCCGTTGGCACCCCGGTCCTGACCGCCGCGCGGCAGCTTGGCGTCGACCTCGACTCGGTCTGCGGCGGGCGCGGTATCTGCTCGAAATGTCAGGTGAACCCGTCTTACGGCGAGTTCTCGAAACACGGCGTCACCGTCAAGCCCGACGCGTTGTCCGAGTGGAACGCGGTCGAAGAGCGGTACGACCGGGTGCGCGGGCTGAAAGAGGGCCGCCGGCTGGGCTGTCAGGCGCAGATCCAGTCCGACGTGGTGATCGACGTCCCTCCCGAAAGCCAGGTGCACAAGCAGGTCGTCCGCAAGGCCGCCGCGGTACGTGACATCACCATGGACCCGGCGACGCGGCTGTATCTTGTCGAGGTGCAGGAACCCGACATGCACGAGCCCTCGGGCGATCTCGAACGGCTGAAGCGGGCGCTGGCGGACCAGTGGCAGATCGGAACCGAGGGGCTGAGCGTGCCCCTGCCCGTCCTGTCGAAGCTTCAGCCCGCGCTGCGCAAGGGGAACTGGCAGGTCACTGTCGCGCTGCACAAGGGCCATGCCGACGCGGGCGAGCGTATCCTCGACATCTGGCCCGGCTATTGGGAGGGGCGGCTGTACGGGCTGGCCATCGACCTTGGCTCGACCACCATCGCGGCGCATCTGTGCGACCTGCGCAACGGCGAGGTCGTGGCAAGCGCCGGGGTGATGAACCCGCAGATCCGCTTCGGCGAGGACCTGATGAGCCGCGTGTCCTATGCGATGATGAACGAAGGCGGCGCGGTCGAGATGACGAAGGCCGTGCGCGACGCGATCAACCGCCTGACGATCGAGATCGCTGCCGAGGGCGGCATCGCGGCGGCGCAGATCATGGAAACCGTCTTTGTCTGCAACCCGGTGATGCACCATCTTCTGGTGGGGCTCGACCCGGTAGAGCTGGGACAGGCGCCCTTCGCGCTGGCGACCTCGGACTCGCTGTCGCTCGACGCGGCAGAGCTGGACCTGACCGAGATGAACCCCTCGGCCCGCGTCTACATCCTGCCCTGCATCGCGGGCCACGTGGGCGCCGACGCCGCCGCCGTGGCGCTGGCCGAAGAGCCGTGGAAATCCGAAGACCTCGTGCTGATCGTCGATGTCGGCACCAATGCCGAGATCCAGCTGGGCGACAAGCGCCGGGTGCTGGCCTGTTCCTCGCCCACCGGCCCCGCCTTCGAGGGCGCGCAGATCAGTTCCGGCCAGCGCGCCGCGCCGGGCGCCATCGAGCGGGTCGAGATCGACCCCGTCACCAAGGAACCGCGCTTTCGCATCATCGGCTGCGATCTGTGGTCGGATGACGCCGGATTTGCTGCCCAGGCGGCGGCCAGCGGCGTCACCGGCATCTGCGGATCCGGCATCATCGAGGCCGTGGCCGAGATGCGCATGGCGGGCGTTCTGGACGCGCGTGGGCTGATCGGCTCGGCCGCGCAGACCGGCACCGAACGCTGCATCGCCGAGGGACGGACGCACGCCTATGTCATCCACGACGGCCGCGCCGAGGGCGGCCCGCTGATCAGCGTCACACAGGGCGACATCCGGGCGATCCAGCTGGCGAAATCGGCGCTTTATGCGGGCGCGCGCCTGCTGATGGACGAGTTGCAGACCGAAACGTTGGACCGTGTCGTGCTGGCGGGGGCGTTCGGCGCGCATATCTCGCCCAAGCACGCGATGGTGCTGGGGATGATCCCAGACTGCGCGCTGGACCGCGTGACCTCGGCCGGCAACGCCGCCGGGACCGGGGCGCGGATCGCGCTGTGCAATCTCGGGGCGCGGGCCGAGATCGAGAAGCGCGTGCACCAGATCCACAAGGTCGAGACCGCCATCGAGCCGCGCTTTCAGGAACACTTCGTCGCCGCCAACGCGATCCCGCACGCCACGGCGCCGTTCCCGCACCTGAAAGAGGTGGCTACCCTGCCCGACGTCAGCTTCAACGTCGGCGGCGGCGGCGAGGACGGCGGGCGCAGGCGCAGACGGCGGGGCTAGACTACGGCTAGACTTCCGAGGCGATGGCCTCGACCAGCCGCCTGAGGTCGCCGAAATACCCCGCCGAGCGTGCCGGCTGCGACGGATCCGACGTGATCGCGATGACCAGCCGCCGCGACGGGACCACCGCCAGCATCTGCCCGCCGTAGCCGCGCGCATAGGCGGCCTGTGCGTTGTCCATCCGGGTCAGGAACCAGCCATAACCGTACTGGTCGCCCGAGAACGGCGACCGGGTGCGCGGCTCCCAGCTTGTTTGAAGCCACGCGGCGGGCACGATGCGGTCGCCCTGCCAGATGCCGTCATCCACCACCATCTGTCCGATCCGCGCCAGCCCGCGCGGGCTGAGCGCCATGTCATTGCCGCCAAGGTAGCGGCCCTGCGGGTCCTGCACCCACGGCGCAAAGTCGACGCCCATCGGCGCGCCCAGCCAATCGCGCGTCAGCGACAGCAGGCTTTGCCCGGTCACCTGCGACAGCACCGCGCCCAGCACGTGCCAGCCGCCGGTGGAATAGATGAATCGTCCGCCGGGCGTGCTGACCAGATCCTGCCCCAACGCGTCCTCGACCCAGTCGCCGCTGGCCACCCACGCCCCGTAGTTGCCGCCCGAGACGCTTTCCAGCCCGGTCCGCATCGTCAGAAGGTGGTCGATGGTCAGCGCGTCCCGCGCGTCCCCGGTCTCGGGCCGTCCCAGAAGCGGCAGCACCCGCGCATCCGTGCCCTCGATCAACCCACGGTCGATGGCGATGCCGGTCAGCAGGGCCACCAGCGACTTCGACACCGACTTGACGTTGGCGATCCCGTCCGGCCCGCGGCCGCCGAAGGTCTCTGTGTAGATCTCCTCGTCGTCGCGGCGCACGATCACCGAGTGAAGCCGGTCCGCATAGTCGTTCACCGTGGCCCGGTAGCTTTGCGCAAGGGCCAGCGACGGGGCGGCGATCGCGGCGGTGGAGGCGGCCAGAAAAAGACGCCGGTTCAGGGTGATACGGGGGGATCGGGCAATGCTCATGACGGGCATATTCGGGCGCCGCGGCGGAATGGCAATGCACCGGCGATCACGGTGCCGTGCACCCGGTCCGGACGGCGCCCCGCACCCGGTATTGCGGCGTCCGCGAGCCCATTGACTGGCAAAGCGGCAGGGGCTATCTCCCGTTCACCCGGGCGGGTGTAGCTCAATGGTAGAGCAGGAGCTTCCCAAGCTTAAGACGAGGGTTCGATTCCCTTCACCCGCTCCAGGATTTCTCGATGTGAGAGGTATGGCGCGCGCGGGTTTTGTCCGGTGTGTGGTTTGTGGTGTGCGTTTTGTACGGTGCGCACAAGTGCGCACCCTACGGTCCGTCGCGTAGGGTGCGCATTCATGCGCACCAACCACCCCCGATCCGCATCAAAATGTACGGTGCGCATTCATGCGCACCAACCATACCCGATCCGCACCCCAACGTACGGTGCGCATTCATGCGCACCAACCACACCCGATCCGCACCCCAACGTACGGTGCGCATTCATGCGCACCCTACCCGGGCTCTTTCGGGGTGAACTCGAGCGTGATGCGAAGACCGGGGTCAAGACGCGTCACATCCAGCATGCCGTCAAGCTCGAGGCTGATCACCTCGCCCAGCATCGTGCCCAGACCGTCGCGCGTCGTCGCGGCCTCGTCCGGCAGACCGATGCCATCGTCCTCGCAGGAGAACCGGATCCGGCCGTCGGCGAGCTGTTCGGCCGTATAGCGGACGTGCCCCTCCCGCTCGCCCGGAAACGCATGTTTGAACGCGTTGGCGGCGGTCTCGTTGAACAGAACCCCCACCATCGCCGCGTCGGCCGAGGCGATCTGAACCGCCGGCGCGGTGCCGCTGACCGTGATCCCATCCGGCGCGATCTCGGTCAGGTGGCGGGCGAGGTTCTCAAGATAGGCGTCCAGCGCGACGGTGTGGTCGGTGCCGGTGCGGTACAGCTGTTCGTGGACTACCGCGACCGAGCCGATCCGGCGGCCGACCCGTTCCAGCGCCTGCTTGGCGTCGTCGCTTTTGGACCGGCGCGCCTCGAACCGGGCGACGGCCGCCAGCGATTGCAGCGAGTTCTTCACCCGGTGGTCGATCTCGCGGCGCAGCGTGTCGGCGGTGCGCAGCGACAGGCGCAGGTCCAGCTGCGCCATCACCTGCTTAGCCATCACCCGCAGCGTCTCGCGCTGCACTTCGGTCAGCTTGCGCGGCGTGTAGTCCAGCACGCATAGCGACCCAAGCGGCAACCCGTCCGGCGTGATCAGCGGCGCGCCCGCGTAAAAGCGGAACGCGCGGTCGCCCATGCACAGCGGGTTGTCGGCGCTGCGGGGATCGGTCTGCGTGTCCTCGATTTCCAGGATACCGTCGCCGAGGATCGCATGCGAACAGATCGACTGTTCGACGGGCGTTTCGGACGCGTCCAGCCCCAACCGCGCCTTGAACCACTGGCGGTGTTCCTCGACCAGCGAGACCAGCGCGATCGGCACCTCGCAGATACGCGCAACAAGCCCGACGACCTCTTCGAATGCCTCTTCGGGGGGCGTATCCAGGATGTCGTAGCTGGCAAGCGCAGCCAGCCGCGCGCCCTGCCTCGGATGTAGTTCGGCCTTCACTCTCAAGCGTCCCCCTGTTCGCGAGCGGACTGGATCATTCATAAATTTCAATGAGTTTGCAAGACACATTCGCGTCGTTCGGCACAGCATCGCCGGTAAGGTTAACGGCCGTCGGGGACTGCGAGAGTTATCAGCGACTTGTCGCCGATCCGCGCCGCAAAACATGCAGCCAGGATGAAACTTTACCTTAAGTCACTTCGTGTCTGAGCATAAGGCGCGGAGCCGGAACCCTTGTTTAGGTCCCGCCGCGTTCCGCGTCCCTCTCGATTGCGGAGCGACCGTGCTCCCGATCGGGAGGGGGCGGTTCGACCCGGTTCAGTTGGCGTAACGGTGTATGTAATTCACGAGTTGCCGGGTCGAGCCATCCTTCCCGTCCGCGCTTTCCTTGCCCTCCACGATGGGCCCCAGCGCGGTGGCCAGTTCCTTGCCAAGCTCGACGCCCCACTGGTCGAACGAGTTGATGCCAAGGATCACCCCCTCGACGAAAACGCGGTGCTCGTACAGCGCGATGATCTGGCCCAGCATGCGCGGGGTCAGCAGCGGGTAGACCAGCGTCGTGGACGGGCGATTGCCCTCGAATACGCGGTGGCGGGCCTGACGCTCCAACTCGGCGCCCTCGAACGTGCCCGCGACCTTCCCGGTGGCTTCCTCCAGCGACCGGCCGCGCATCAGCGCCTCGGACTGGGCAAGACAGTTGGCCATCAGCAACTGGTGCTGGTGGACGAGCTTCGGCTCGTGGCCCTTGGCCGCCACCATGAACTCGCAAGGAATGACCCGCGTGCCCTGATGGATCAGCTGGTAGAACGCGTGCTGGCCGTTGGTGCCCGGCTCGCCCCAGACCACGGGGCCCGAGTTGTAGTCCAGCCGCGCGCCATCCATCGAGACGGATTTGCCGTTCGATTCCATCTCCAGCTGTTGCAGGTAGGCGGGCAGCCGCGACAGCCGCTGGTCATAGGGCAGCACGGCGCGGGTCGCATGGCCGCAGACCTGATTGTGCCAGATGCCGACAAGCGCCAGCATCAGCGGGATGTTGTCCGCGCCCTCGGCGTCCCGGAAATGCGCGTCCATCGCGGCGCCGCCGGCAAGGAACTCGCGAAAGTCCTCGGGCCCCACCGCGACCATCAGTGACAGGCCGATCGGCCCCCACATGGAATAGCGCCCGCCGACCCAGTCCTCGAAGCCGAACACACGGCTTTCGTCGATGCCGAAGTCGGCGGTCTTTTCCAGGTTCGACGACAGCGCCGCGAAATGCCCCCCCGCCGCGTCTTCGCCCACCGCCGCCGCGATCCAGTCGCGGGCGGTCTGGGCGTTGGTCATCGTCTCGATGGTGGTGAAGGTCTTCGACGCCACGATCACCATCGTCGTCTCGGGATCGAGCCCGGCGGTCACATCATGGATATGCGCGCCGTCGACATTCGACACGAAATGACAGCGCGGGCCGTCCGCATAGGGCGCCAGCGCCAGCACCGCCATCGCGGGCCCAAGGTCGGACCCGCCGATGCCGATGTTCACCACGTCGGTGAACCGCTTGCCGGCGGGCGTTGTGAACGCGCCGCCGCGCAGATCGGCGGCGAAGCGTTCCATCCGCCCCAGCGTCTCGCGCACGCCGGGCATCACGTCGGCGCCGTCGACCGTCACCGAGCCTTCGGGATTGCGCAGCGCGGTGTGCAGAACCGCCCGCCCCTCGGTCTCGTTGATCTTCTCGCCGGTGAACATCGCCTCGCGCCGTTCGGCCACGCCGCGCGCCTCGGCCAGCGCCAGCAGCAGGTCGCGGGCGTGCAGGTCGATGTTGGTCTTGGAATAGTCGAACAGCATGCCAAGCGCGGTGGTCGAGAAGGTCTCGGCCCGGTCTGCGTCGTCGAACAGGGACAGGATCCGGCGCTCTTTCACAGTGGCGAGGTGGGACTTCAGGTCTTCGAACATCGGTTGTACTCCGCCCGTTTTTGCTCTGCCCGGCTTTACTCGGCCCAGTGGACCGTTGCTTCGGGAAGGATGGAAATCACCGGCGCGGCCATCGGGTCACGCTCTTTCCGGGCGCGTTCCAGCGCCTCGCGCTTCTTGGCGCCGGTGATGACGATATGGGTCGACATCGCGTCCTTCAGGACGCGGGCCGACAGGGTGACGCGGGCCTCGGGCTGGTCCGGTGTGCGGACCGGCAGCAGGACCGGCGCGTCCGGAGCCAGCGCTTCGGCCAGCCCGTCGCCATGCGGGAACAGCGACGCGGTATGCATGTCGTCGCCCATGCCCAGCAGCAGCACGGTGATCGGCAACGCCGCCTCGACCCTCTCGCGCAGGGCCTCCAGCTTGTCCTCGGGCTCGGGCACGTCGGCATAAAGCGGGATGTAGCTGGCGGACGAGGCGCGGCTGACCAGCAGGCGCTCGCGGATCAGCTTGGTGTTCGAACGGTCGCTGTCGCCCGGCACCCAGCGTTCGTCCGTCAGCATGACCTTCACCCGGCCCCAGTCCAGCCGCGCGGCGCAGAGGTCGTCGAACACCGGCCCCGGCGTGGTGCCACCGGGCACGGCAAGCGTCGCCGTGTCGTCGTGCATCAGATGACTGTTGAGTTCGCCCGCCAGCTTGTTGGCAAGGTCCATCATCATCATCTCGCGGTCGGCGTATTCGACGAAGTTCATGCCTTCACGTCGCGCCAGCGGCGTCCCTCGCGGTACAGCAGCATCAGCGATTCCTCCGGCCCGGTGGTGCCGGGGGCATAGGGTTTCGGACGCTCGCCCGACTCTTCCCACGTGCCGATGATCGGATCGGCCCAGGCCCAGGCGGCCTCGACCTCGTCGCCGCGCATGAACAGGGTCTGGTTGCCCCGGATCACGTCCATGATCAGGCGTTCATAGGCGTCGGCCACGTCACCCGCGTCCGGCCCCAGCGCCTCGGCGAAGGACATATCCAGCGGCACCTCGATCAGGCGCATTCCGCCCGGCCCCGGCTCTTTGATGGTGACGCGCAGGTTCATGCCCTCGTTCGGCTGGAGCCGGATCACCAGCACGTTGCCGCGCCGGTCGTTCGACTTCTCACCGAAGATCGAGTGCGGCGGGTGCTTGAACACCACCGCGATCTCGGAGGCGCGCGCCTTCATGCGCTTGCCGGTGCGCACGTAGATCGGCGTGCCCTTCCAGCGCCAGTTCGAGATGTGCAGCTTCATCGCGATGAAGCTTTCGGTGATCGAGCCGTTGTCCTCGACATCGTCGAAATAGCTCGCGACCTTGTCGTCGCCCTCGTACTGGCCCCGCACGATGTCCTCGGGCTGAACCGGGTCGAGCGCGCGGATCACCTTCAGCTTCTCGTCGCGCACCGCGTCTGGCTCGAAATGGTGCGGCGGCTCCATCGCGATCAGGCACAGAAGCTGCATCAGGTGGTTCTGCACCATGTCCCGCATCGCGCCGGACTTGTCGTAATAGCTGCCGCGCCCGCCGACGCCCACCGTCTCGGCCACGGTGATCTGGATGTGATCGACGTACAGCGCGTTCCACAGCGGCTCGAACAGGACGTTGCCGAAGCGGACCGCCATCAGGTTCTGCACCGTCTCTTTCCCGAGATAGTGGTCGATGCGGTAGATCTGCTCTTCCGCGAAATACTTGCGCAGCGTCGCGTTCAGCGCCTTGGCGGACTTCAGGTCGTGGCCGAAGGGCTTTTCGACCACGATGCGGGTCTCCTTGCCGGCCATCTTGTACTTGTGCAGCCGCTCGGCCAGATCGCCGAACAGGCTGGGACCGACCGAGAAATAGAACGCATGGACCACGTCCTCGCGCACCTTCTTGGCCAGCTCCGTCCAGCCCTTGTCGCCGGTAGCATCCACCGCGACGAAGCTGATGATTTCAAGGAAGGCGTCGATCTTGTCGGCGTCGTCCTTGCCTTCAAGCGCGAATTCCTGAATCGCGGCGCGGACTTCCTCGCGATAGTCCTTGTCGGACATGTCGTGACGGGAGCAGCCGACGATGCGGGCGTCCTCGGGCATCTGGCCTGCCCAGAACCGGCGGTAGAGGCCCGGCAGGATCTTGCGGCGGGCCAGATCGCCGGTGCCGCCAAAGATGACCAGATCGAAGGGATCCACAGGGATGACGCGGGAGACCATGAGCGACCTTTCCGGGATGTGGTTAGCGCTAACGGGGCTGGATTTATCACAACTTCCCGCCAAGTCTAGCGCGAGGATGCGGCATCACAACCGCGACATGCGCCATTTGTGCGGGTTTTCGTCGGAATGTCCGGGGACTAAGCTGTCATGAAACGCAAACCGGCGGAGACGGAATGAAAGATCAGGCGCTCGAAAACGCGGAACATGCTAAGTTCTCGGACCCCTTCGTGACCGCGAAGGGAGAAACGCGCGCCTCTGTGCCGCTGTCCGATCCGCAGACGCTGTGGTTCAACACCGGGACGCTGTGCAACATCGAGTGCGTGAACTGCTATATCGAAAGCTCGCCCGAGAACGACCGGCTTGTCTATCTGACCGCCGACGAGGTGTCCGATTTCCTCGACCAGCTTGAGGCCCGGAACTGGGACGTGCGCGAGATCGGCTTTACCGGCGGCGAGCCCTTCATGAACCCCGAGATGGTCGAGATGGCCCGCCGGTCGCTGGTGCGCGGCTACGAGGTGCTGATCCTCACCAACGCGATGCGGCCGATGATGCGGCCCCGCGTGCGCGAAGGGCTGGCGACGCTGGTGGCAGAGTATGGCGACCGCCTGACTCTACGGATCTCGGTCGATCACTGGTCGGCGGAGAAGCACGACGAGGAACGCGGCGCAGGCAGTTTCGCGAAGACGGTCGAGGGGATGGAATGGCTGCGCGACACCGGCGCGCGGATGACGGTGGCCGGGCGCACCCTGTGGCACGAGGACGAAGCAGAGGCGCGCGCGGGCTATGCCGGGTTTTACGCCCGCCATGGCTTTGCCATCGACGCTGCCGACCCGGGCCAGACGGTTCTGTTTCCCGAAATGGACGAGCGCGTCGAGGTGCCCGAGATCACCACCGCCTGCTGGGGCATCCTGAACAAGGCGCCCGAACAGGTGATGTGCGCGTCCAGCCGGATGGTGGTCAAGCGCAAGGGCGCCGCCCGCCCTGCCGTGGTGGCCTGCACCCTTCTGCCCTATGACCCGCAGTTCGAGCTGGGCGAGACGCTGGCCGACGCCGAAGGCGCGGTGCAGTTGAACCACCCGCATTGCGCCAAGTTCTGCGTGCTGGGCGGGGCGAGTTGCTCTGCCTGAACCGGCGGGCGATCCACAGGCGTCGGAGCCTCTGACAGAGCTGCTTCCGGGCAGAACAAGCCTGACCCGTTACAGACCGAGCGTGCGGAAGACCTGTGGCAGCATGTCGGGCAGGTCCTCGGCGATCAGGCCGGGGCCGAAGGCACGGGCGCATTCGACATGCAGCCACGCGGCGGTCTCGGCGGCCTGAAGCGGATCGAAGCCCCGCGCCAGCAGCCCCGAGACGAAGCCCGCCAGCACGTCCCCTGCCCCAGCGGTCGCCAGCCACGGCGCGGCGCGCGGGCCTTCGGCGCGGTGGATGGCGGTGGTGCCGTCGGCGCTGGCGATGGCGGTCACCGCACCCTTCAGCAGCACGGTGCAGCCCGCCTGTGCCGCGGCGGCGCGGGTGGCGTCGATGCGGTCGGGCACGTTCTCGGCGATGGCGGGGAACAGCCGTCCGAACTCGCCCGCGTGGGGCGTCAGGACGCAGCCCTCGTGCAGCATGTCCGCCAGCACCGGGTCGCGGGACAGAAGCGTCAGCGCGTCCGCGTCCAGCAAGGTCGCCCGTCCGGCGGCCAGCACGGCGGCGACAAGCGCGGCGTGGTCGTCGGTCAGGCCCAGCCCCGGCCCGATGCAAACCGCGTTCAGCCGCTGATCCTCCAGCAACCCGGTCAGCGCGGCGGCGTCGGCCACACGGCGCAGCATGATCGCGTCGAGCCGGGCGGCGTTCTCCTGTTGCGCGGCGGGCGGCACGCCCAGCGTCACCAGACCGGCGCCGATCCGCAGCGCACCCCGCGCCGCCATCCGGGCGGCACCGCCCCGGCCCGGCCCGCCGCTCAGGACGAGCACATGGCCGTGGCCGTACTTGTGGTTGTCAGAGCGCTTGGCCAGCCGCTCCCACATTTCGGGCGTGGCGCCGATTTCGGGGACTGTGTCGGACATTCTGCCTCCGGCGGGGAGAGTTTCGGTCAGAAGAAGCGGCGGCGGGTCACAGACCGATGTCCTTGACCACCAGTTCGCCGCAGACCGCCGGCCCCTCGCCGGTCAGGTGTCCGGTCTTGGGGGCGTGGAAGGTCACGGTCAGATCGGCGGCGGCGGCAATGCCGGGATGCGGCGGCGGACCGCACAGCAGCGCGCCGGTTTCGGCGTCAAGCCCGGTGGGGATGTCGATGGCGACCACGTTCCAGTTCGCCGCGAAGGTATTCTCGACCAGCCCGCAGACGCCGGTAAAAAGGTCGAAGTCGATCGGGCGCGACAGGCCGATGCCGAACAGCGCGTCGACGAAGACCGCACCGGGGGCGTAGACGCCAAGGAACGGTTCATAAGAGGTCGCGGGCGGGAAGCTTTCGACCGTTCCGATGGCGCACCAGCGCTCGTAATTTGTGCGGGCGTCGGGCGGCAGTTTCGCAGGGTCGCCGTAAAGTCCGACGACCACGGTCCAGCCCTTTTCGTGCAGCAGGCGCGCGACGACGAACCCGTCACCGCCGTTGTTGCCGGGCCCGCACAGCACCACCGCCCGACGCGGCGCGTCCACGTCCGTTGGCCATTTCGCAAGGATCGCTTCCACCACGCTGGCGCCGGCGCGCTCCATCAACCCAAGCCCGGTCGTCAACCCCGAGGAGATCGCCTTTGCCTCGACTTCGCGCATTTCTGCGGGCGTAATCGCTATTGTCATTCGGATTCACTTCCTCCCCATTCCCATATTGACGCATCAACGATCAAACCGCATAAAATTTAATCACCACCCCGGATTTCCCTACGTGCTACGCTGGGCTGTCACCCTCGCGAATTGTGGGGGTCCAATAGAAATGATCTTGAACCACAGACCGCAGGGTATCTAGGGAGTCGCACCACATGAAGAAGATCGAGGCGATCATCAAGCCATTCAAGCTTGATGAGGTAAAGGAGGCCCTGCAGGAAATCGGAGTGCAAGGTCTTTCCGTGATCGAGGTCAAAGGGTTCGGTCGCCAGAAAGGGCACACCGAGCTTTACCGTGGTGCGGAATATGTCGTCGACTTTCTGCCGAAGGTGAAAATCGAGGTCGTTCTGGCCTCTGATCAGGTCGACGCCGCGATCGAGGCGATCATCGGCGCCGCCAAGACCGACAAGATCGGCGACGGCAAGATTTTCGTCTCTTCGATCGAACAGGCGATCCGGATCCGGACCGGCGAATCCGGGGAAGACGCGCTTTAAGACGCGTTCCGAAATATCTCAGACAACCGAATACCGTTCCACGACAAGGGAAAAACAATGAGCAACGCTGACGTTATCAAGACGATCAAGGATGAAGAGGTCGAATACGTCGACATCCGCTTCACCGATCCGCGCGGCAAGCTGCAACACGTGACCGTCATGTCCGACCAGGTCGACGAGGACTTCCTGGAAGAAGGCTTCATGTTCGACGGTTCGTCCATCGCCGGCTGGAAGTCGATCGACCAGTCCGACATGAAACTGATGCCCGACGCGGCGTCGACCTACATGGACCCCTTCTTCGCCGAGAAGACCATGGCGATCCACTGTACCGTCGTGGAACCGGACACCATGGAAGCCTACGACCGCGACCCGCGCGGCACCGCCGAGAAGGCAGAGGCCTACCTGAAGTCCTCGGGCATCGGCGACGCGGCCTACATGGGCCCGGAAGCTGAATTCTTCCTGTTCGACAACGTCAAATACTCTGTGGCGATGAACAAGGTGTCCTACGAGGTCGACGCGCTCGACGCCGCTTGGAACACCGACACCGACTACGAGATGGGCAACATGGGCCACCGTCCCGGCGTCAAGGGCGGCTACTTCCCGGTTCCGCCGATCGACGACGCGCAGGACATCCGCGGCGAGATGCTGTCGACCATGAAGCGCATGGGCATGAAGGTCGACAAGCACCACCACGAGGTTGCTTCGTGCCAGCACGAGCTTGGCCTGATCTTCGGCACCGTCACCCACCAGGCCGACGAGCTGCAGAAGTACAAGTACGTCATCCACCAGGTCGCCGCCGCCTACGGCAAGTCGGCCACCTTCATGCCGAAGCCGATCGCAGGCGACAACGGCACGGGCATGCACGTGAACATGTCGGTCTGGAAAGATGGCAAGCCGCTGTTCGCCGGTGACAAGTACGCCGACCTCAGCGACGAGGCCCTGTGGTACATCGGCGGCATCCTGAAGCACGCCAAGGCCCTGAACGCCTTCACCAACCCGTCGACCAACTCGTACAAGCGCCTGATCCCGGGCTTCGAAGCCCCCGTTCTGCGCGCCTACTCGGCCCGCAACCGTTCTGGCTGCGTCCGGATCCCGTGGGCGGAATCGCCGAAGGCCAAGCGCGTGGAAGCCCGCTTCCCCGACCCGTCGTCGAACCCGTACCTGTGCTTCTCGGCCCTGCTGATGGCTGGCCTCGACGGCATCAAGAACAAGATCGATCCCGGCGCGGCGATGGACAAAGACCTGTACGACCTGCCGCCGGAAGAGCTGGCCGGTATCCCGACCGTCTGCGCCTCGCTTCGCGAAGCCATGGACGAGCTGGAGAAGGACTGCGACTTCCTGCTGGCCGGTGACGTGTTCACCAAAGGCCAGATCGAGGGCTACATGGACCTCAAGTGGGAAGAGATCTACGCCTTCGAACACACGCCGCACCCGGTCGAGTTCAAGATGTACTACTCCTGCTGATCCGGCAGGGTACCGACATTCGAAAGGGGCGCCCCTCGGGCGCCCCTTTTTCGTGCCGACCCGCGACGTTCCGCCCGCCTTTGGGGATGTGTGGCCGCCGCAACGGAAACCACCGTTACCCCCCGCGTCCCGGTTTGCTATAGCTCAACCGACTCAATTCACGTGCCGGAGAGCTTCATGAGCACCATCATCGACATCCACGCCCGCGAGATCCTCGACAGCCGGGGCAACCCCACCGTCGAGGTCGACGTGATCCTCGAAGACGGGACCATGGGCCGCGCCGCCGTACCCTCGGGCGCCTCGACCGGCGCGCACGAGGCCGTGGAACGCCGCGACGGCGACAAGTCCCGCTACATGGGCAAGGGCGTGCTGGAGGCCGTGGCCTCGGTCAACGGCGAGATCGCCGAGAACCTCGTGGGCTTCGACGCCACCGAGCAGGAAGCCATCGACGCCGCGATGATCGAACTGGACGGCACCTCGAACAAGGGCCGCCTTGGCGCCAACGCCATCCTCGGCGTGTCGCTGGCCACCGCGAAAGCCGCCGCCGATTTCTGCGCCCAGCCGCTGTTCCGCTACGTGGGCGGCACCTCGGCCCGCGTGCTGCCGGTGCCGATGATGAACATCATCAACGGCGGCGAACACGCCGACAACCCGATCGACATCCAGGAATTCATGATCATGCCGGTGTCGGCCACCGACATCCGCGAAGCGGTGCGCATGGGGTCGGAAGTGTTCCACACGCTGAAAAAGGAACTTTCGGCCGCCGGCATGTCCACCGGCCTTGGCGACGAGGGCGGCTTCGCTCCGGAGCTGAAAGGCACCCGCGACGCGCTCGACTTCATCCTGAAATCCATCGAGAAAGCCGGCTACAAGCCGGGCGAGGACATCTACCTCGCGCTCGACGCCGCCTCGACCGAATATTACGAGAACGGCAAGTACAACATGAAGGGCGAAGGCAAGGTGCTGTCGTCCGACGAGAACGTCGCCTACCTGCAGGGTCTGGTGAACGACTACCCGATCATCTCGATCGAGGACGGCATGGCCGAGGATGACTGGGACGGCTGGAAGGCCCTGACCGACGCCATCGGCAACAAGGTGCAGCTGGTGGGTGACGACCTGTTCGTGACCAACCCCGACCGCCTGTCCGACGGCATCAAGCGCGGCTGCGCCAACTCGATGCTGGTGAAGGTGAACCAGATCGGTTCGCTGTCCGAGACGCTGAAGGCCGTCGATATGGCCCACCGCGCACGCTACACCAACGTGATGTCGCACCGCTCGGGCGAGACCGAGGACGCGACGATCGCCGACCTCGCCGTCGCCACCAACTGCGGTCAGATCAAGACCGGCTCGCTGGCACGGTCGGACCGGCTGGCGAAGTACAACCAGCTGATCCGGATCGAGGAAATGCTGGGCGAAACCGCGATCTACGCCGGAACGTCGATCCTGAAACAGTAAATCGGACCGCCTGCGGCGATCCGATCCGGACGGGGGGACGCTGTCCCCCCGCACCCCACTGGGATATTTTCAGACCAAAGAAGAGGTCAGTCTTCGCCCAGAAGCGTCTCGATCTCTTCCGCGTCCTCGATCTGCTCGCGGCTCATACGGGTCACGATGTAGAAACCGCCATCCTCGGGCGTCTGCACCAGACGCAGATCGTCGGTCGGCAGAAGCACGGTGGTCTGACCGATGCCGAGGAAGCCGCCCACGTCGACCGTCACGCCGACCACCATGGCCGAGCTGTCCAGCACCACGTCCTCGACGTCGCCGATCTCGTTCCAGCCGGTCGTTATCGGGCCAAACGGCTCGCCGCTGTCCCAGATCGCCTGATCGTAGGTCTCGCCCAGCGAGTAGATCGCGGCGTCGTCCAGCGCGCCGGCCGCGATGAGCGGCGCGTTGTGCATCATGCCCGCCGGTTCTTCCGCGGGCGCGGTGTCAGAGGCCATGTCGCCGTCGCTGCTGTCCTCGATCACCGGTGGCGGCGTCTCGGTGGCGGTGTCGTCCTGCGCCATCAGCGGCTGGGCGGCCAGACAGGCCATGGCGATAAGGGTCGTGCGATACATGGTATCCTCGCGAAAATGTCAGTTAGCGGTGAAACGCCCGTGAGCCGTCAGAGGTTCCCCGGCTTGTGGCGATTGCCCTGCCCCGCTACCCCTTGAGGACAGGCAACGGAGGCGCGCAATGGCCATGACGGCGGACGAGATCATCGAGAACCTGCGGCTGGAGCCGCACCCCGAGGGCGGCTGGTTCCGCCAGACGTGGATCGCGGCGGCCGAGGGCGATGCGCGTCCCGCCGGAACCTGCATTCATTTCCTACTGAAACAGGGCGAACGCAGCCACTGGCACCGCGTGGACGCCACCGAGATCTGGCACTTCTACGCCGGAACGCCCCTGACCCTGCGCCTTGCCGCGACCGACGCGGGCCCCGCCGTCGCGCATCGCCTCGGCCCCGACCTTGCCGCCGGAGAGCAACCGCAGGTGATCGTCCCCAAACATCACTGGCAGGCCGCCCATGCCCCTGACGGCTGGGCGCTGGTGGGCTGCACCGTGTCGCCCGCCTTCCGGTTCGAGGGGTTCGAACTGGCCGCGCCGGACTTCGACATTCCCGACGCGGGCTAGGAAAGCCGGCGGCCCCGCCGGCTCAGGCCGCCAGATCGGCGCCCGCACGCAGGTTGCGCAGCTTTTTCCACGTCACCTCGGGGTCGATCTTGCCATAGCCCGCGAAGGTGCCGAACCCGCAGTCGGTGCTGGCGACCACCCGGTCCGCGCCGACGATGTCGATGAACCGGCCAAGCCGCTGCGCGATCAGTTGCGGGTGCTCGACATAGTTCGAGCAGGTGTCGATCACGCCCGGCGCAAGGATCTTGTCGTCCGGGATCTCGGCGTCGCGCCAGACGGTCCACTCGTGTTCGTGGCAGGGGTTCGCGCTTTCGAACAGGATGGTGCTGGGCCGCGCCGAGAGCACCACGTCGATCACCTTCTCAAGCGGGATATCGTGGTCGTGCGGACCCTCGTAGTTGCCCCAGCACAGGTGCATCCGCATCCGGTCGGCGGGCAGTCCTTCGGTCGCGGCGTTCAGCGCCTCGACGTTCATCGCGGCGACCTTCACAAACTCGTCCTGCGACATATCCTGATAGCCGGTGTGCGCCGACATGGCGAGGTCGGGACAGTCGAACTGGATATCGAAGCCCGCGTCGAGGATCGCTTCGTACTCGGGCCGCATCGCGTCGACCAGCGCCGACAGATAGCTTTCGTGGTCCGGGTAATAGCGGTTCACCTGAAACGCGGTGATCAGCCCCGGCGAGGCCGCGTTCATGAAAGCCTTGGTGCCCTTGCCCTCGGCTTCGAGCGCGGCCTTGAAGCGGCGGATGTCGTCCAGCGCGGGTTGCAGGTCGACCAGCTTCACCGCATCGATACACGAGGCGCGGGTGAACTCCTGGCTGCCCATGATGGCGCTGAGTTTCTTCGCCAGCCCCGGATGCGCGGCAAGGTCCTTGGCGGGCTTCCGGTCGATGTGGCCGCCGAAGCCGCTGAGGCGTTCCTGCATGTAGGTGGAATAGCCGACCTTCCCAAGCTCGCCGTCCGACACGATCGAGACACCGGCGGCGATCTGGTTCTTCACCGCCTCGTTGATCGCGGCCTGCACGGCGGCCTCGAACTCGGCCTTGTCGTAGGGCTCGCCCTTATCCTTCGCGAGCAGCAGCGCCGACAGGGCGTCTCCGCGCGGAAGGCTTCCGACATGGGTGGTCTCGATGGTCATGGTCTCTTCCCGTTTGGCGTCCAGTTTGGCTTGCGCGCACCAGACCATCGCGGGCCGGGAAAGACAACCGGCGCGGCGGAGGGCCCAGAACGCGAACGGGGCCCCGAAGAGCCCCGCAGCGTGTCCTTGCGGATCAGGAGAAGGCTCAGGCCTTGCCCTTGTAGATGTCGACCAGCTTGCCCAGCATTTCCAGCGCGTCCTCGCGCGACCGCTGGAAGCTGTTGCGGCCGATGATCGAGCCGTTGCCGCCGCCGTCGCGGATCGCGCGGGCGTCGTCATAGACCGCGTCGGCCCCTTTCGAGGCGCCGCCCGAGAACACGATGATCCGGCGGCCGTCGAAGGACGAGCGCACGCATTCCTTCACGCGGGCGGCCTGCGTCGAGATGTCGATGCCGGCGGCCTCGAAGGACTTTTTCGCCTCGGGCTGCATGATGTGGTCGGTCGAGAGCTTGATCTTGATGATGTGCGCCCCCAGCAGCGCCGCCATGTGGGCGGCGTAGGCGCCGACGTCGATCGCGGTCTCGCCTTCCTTGGTGATGCCTTCACCGCGCGGGTAGGACCAGATCACGGTGGCGACGCCCTTGGCGGCGGCCTCTTTCCGCATCTCGACGATCTCTTCGAACATATCAAGCGCCATGTCCGAACCCGGGTAGATGGTAAAGCCGATGGCGGCGCAGCCAAGACGCAGCGCGTCGTCGACCGAGGCGGTCACGGCCTGGTTCTTGCCCGAGGTGCCGGACATCAGCGAGTTCGCCGAGTTCACCTTGAGGATCGTCGGGATCTGGCCCGCGAAGGTGTCGGCGCCCGCTTCAAGCGGCCCAAGCGGCGCGGCATAGGCCGACAGGCCCGCGTCGATGGCCAGCTTGTAATGATAGTGCGGGTCGTACCCTTCCGGGTTCGGGGCGAAGCTGCGGGCGGGTCCGTGCTCGAACCCCTGGTCCACGGGCAGGATGATCATCTTGCCGGTGCCGGCGAGCTTGCCGTTCATCAGCATCTGGCACAGCTTGCCTTTGACGCCGGGGTTCTCGCCCTCGTAGTTCGCAAGGATCTTCTTGACGGTTCCGGTGGCCTTCATCGCGGGGCTCCTCTTCTGTCTCGGTCCAGCACCCGTCTACGGGAAGTGCGGGACAGGGGGAATTGCTGGTATCGCTAACGTCCCGCATGCGCGGGATTTTTCTGAAAATCGCCCCCGGCGCGGGGGTCTGATCCCGCGCCGGACGCCTGATTGTCGCGAAACCCGCCTATTCTGCGAAACGCGCGGGCAGGTCCTGTTCGACCCAGACTTCCATCGCGAGATCGGAATAGCGCGCCTCGGTCCCGGACCACGCCGCGGCGGCGGCGTCACCGCCAAGGCGGACCAGTTCGTCGATCTCGGTCAGCATGTCGGCGGCTTCGGGATCGCCTGCCGCAGAGGCCAGCATCGCGTACATCGCCGCGATCCCGTAGGACCGCGCCGCGCCACGGCCCGACAGGCGCATGGCGGCCTGCTCGCGGATCGCGCCAAGCGATTGCAGCGCGTCGGACGGCAGGCTGTCGGCGCCCGAGACGCTGTCCTGCAGCGACAGGACCGTCGCGAAGTCCAGCGTGTTCTCCAGCTTGTCGAGCAGCGCGGTCGCCCCCGCCTCGCCGCCAGCCCCGGCCTTCAGCGCCCATTCATAGGCGGCGTCCGGGTCACGCGCTTCCAGCGCCTTCGCCAACAGCAGCGCGATGCCTGCGTCGCCCGCCTCGGCCAGCGGCTCCAGCAGCGCGACGCCCGCGCTGACGTTGCGCGGCGCGCCGACGCCGGTCAGCAGCGCCTCGCCCACGGTGGCCTTGTCCGCGTCCGAAAGATCCGCCGCCGCGTCGCCGGTCGCCTGACCCAGCAGCGCAACCGGCACCGCCGCCGACACCCGCGCGGGCGCCAAAGCCAGCTTCGGCTCGAACAGGACGAAGATTTCGTCGGGATCGTCGTCGATCGCCTCGAAGTCGATATAGACGTCGCCCTCGAACCCGGTCTCAAGCACCAGCCGTTCCGGGTTGGCGACGAATTGCGGCCAGACCTGTTCAAGACTGTCGAGGAACGCGTTCATCGCGGGCGACGGCGCTTCGGGCGCGCCGCCCGTCATGCCGCTGACGACCATCTCGCGCATCGCGGGGCCAGAGTTCTCTCCGGTCAGCGGCGGCGGCAGGATGCCGGACAGCGCGTCCCACAGACCCTTGTTCTCGACCGAGAGGGTCGCGGTGTCGAGGAACCAGACCGGGTCCGGCTCTTCCATGTCGTCGCGCCCATCGAACCAGAAATACGAGAAGTCGGCACTGAGATCGAAGGTCGCCACGCCGTCCACGTCGGCGAAGATCCGCACCAAGGCGTCCGAGGACGGCATGCCATAGTCCATATCGATGGTCATGCGCGGGATGGTCAGGGTGTCGAGCCCCGCCATCTCGAAGCCCATGTGGGTTTCCGAGGGGAAACAGGCCTGCGTCGCCGTCAGCCCGGAGATCCGCGCCTTGCCGTTGAACCGGTCGGTGATGTCGATCGGCGTGCCGACGAGGGTCAGCGCGCCGATGTTGATCTCGCACTCGCCGTATTCGTCCCAGTCAAGGAACGGCCATGCGGTGATGTCGGTCATGGTGACCCGGCTGCGCCGCAGATCGACGGCCAGATCGCCGTACTGCAGGTCCATCTGCGTGCGCAGCATCTGGATGCCACTGTGCAGGAAAGACTGGGCGATCCGGTCGAGGGACAGAACGTCCCACAGCGTGACCTTGTCCTGTGCTTGGGAAGCCGCTGGAATAAGGGCGGAAACTGCCGCGGTTGCGGCAAGCAGACGACGCATCTCAAATCCTCTCGTCAAAAGTCTGTCGAGGCGGATCAGACATAAGCTGCGCCGGGAAATCAACCCTCGAGGGCGGCAACTCCGGGCAAAGTCTTGCCCTCCATCCATTCCAGAAACGCTCCGCCCGCGGTGGAGACATAGGTGAAGGAATCGCCCGCCCCCGCGTGGTTCAGCGCCGCGACCGTGTCACCGCCGCCCGCGACCGAGACAAGCTCGCCCGCCTGCGTCAGCTCGGCAGCCCTCTTGGCCGCCGCGACCGTCGCGGCGTCGAACGGCGCGATCTCGAACGCGCCCAGCGGTCCGTTCCAGATCAGCGTTCTCGACTGCGCGAAGATTTCGCCGATCTCGACCACCGTCGCGGGGCCTGCGTCAAGGATCATCGCGTCGGACGGACAGGCGTCGGCGGGCACGGTCTCGTTCTCGGCGCCAGCCTTGAACTCGCGCGCCACGACCACGTCCGAGGGCAGCAGGATGGTGCAGCCGGTGCTGTTCGCCTTTTCGACGATCTCGCGCGCGGTGTCGGCCATCTCGTGCTCGGCCAGCGACTTGCCCACGTCGATGCCCTGCGCCGCGAGGAAGGTGTTGGCCATGCCGCCGCCGATCACCAGCGTGTCCACCTTCTCGATCAGGTTCGACAGAAGTTCCAGCTTGGTCGAGACCTTGGCGCCGCCCACAACCGCCACGACCGGGCGCTGCGGATTGCCAAGCGCCGTTTCCAGCGCCTCAAGCTCGGCCTGCATCAGTCGGCCCGCGCAGGACGGCAGCAGCCGGGCGATGCCCTCGGTCGAGGCATGCGCGCGGTGCGCGGCGGAAAACGCGTCGTTGCAGTAGACCTCGCCAAGCGCCGCCAGCGCGGCGGCGAACATATCGTCGTTGCCTTCCTCGCCTTCGTGGAAACGGGTGTTTTCCAGAAGGACCACCTGCCCCGGCTCCATCTTCGAGACCGCGATCTTGGCCGGACCGCCGATGCAGTTCTCGGCGAAAGTCACCGGAACACCCAGCGCGGCTTCCAGCGCGGGCACCACCTGTTGCAGCGACATCTCGGGCACTTCCTTGCCCTTGGGGCGTCCGAAGTGAGCCATCAGGACCGGCTTGCCGCCCTTTTCGAGGATGTCCTTCACGGTGGGAACGATGCGGTCGATCCGCGTCGTGTCGGTCACTTTCCCGTTTTCCATCGGCACGTTGATGTCGACCCGGGTCAGCACGACCTTTCCGTCAAGGTCCATGTCGTCAAGGGTTTTCCAGCTCATGCCGCTCTCCTTCGGTCGATCCGCTTGCCGATGTAGTGCGCCGCGGTGCGGCGGAAAACAAGACCATTCCCGCTTTTCCTCGGCCCCCGTTGCGCCTAGTTTGCGCGCGAATTGTGAAAGAGGACCGACATGGCCGAAATCAAGGACCCCAAGAACACCATCATCATGACGCTGAAAGGCGGCGACGTGGTGATCGAGCTTCTGACCGACATCGCGCCCGAGCATTGCAAGCGCATGAAGGAACTCGCCCGCGAAGGCGCCTATGACAACGTAGTGTTCCACCGCGTCATCGACGGCTTCATGGCCCAGACCGGCGACGTCGCCAACGGCAACACCGACAAGGACTTCGACCTGCGCCGCGCCGGCACCGGCGGCTCGGACAAGCCGAACCTGCCCGCCGAATTCTCCGGCATCCCGCATGACCGCGGCACGCTGGGCGCCGCCCGGTCGCAGAACCCGAACTCGGCGAACTCGCAGTTCTTCATCAACTTCTCCGACAACCACTTCCTGAACCGCCAGTACACGGTCTATGGCCGCGTGATCTCGGGGATGGAGCATGTCGACGCGATCACCCGTGGCGAGCCCCCCGCGAGCCCCGACAAGATGCTGTCGGTCAAGGTGGCCGCCGATGCGTAAGCTGTTCCTGGCGACCTGCCTGCTGGCCGCCCCGGCCTTCGCGCTGCCCGCCGCCGCCACCGGCCTGCGGATCACCGTCGAGGGCGAGGCCAACGGCGTCATCGAGATCGACCTGCTGGAGGACGTCGCGCCCGAGCACGTCGCGCAGATCACCGCGCTGGCCGAGGAAGGCTTTTACGACGGCGTGGTGTTCCACCGCGTCATCGAAGGCTTCATGGCCCAGACCGGCGACGGCGAGTTCGGCAAGTTCGAAGGCGGCGACATGCGTCGCGCGGGCACCGGCGGCTCGGACCGCCCCGACCTGCCCGCCGAGTTCTCGGACGAACCCTTCGAGCGTGGCGTCGTGGGCATGGCCCGCACCGCCGACCCGAACTCGGCCAACTCGCAGTTCTTCATCATGTTCGCCCCGGCTCCGCACCTGAACGGCCAGTACACCGTTGTGGGCCGCGTGACCGAAGGGCTTGACGTGCTGGACGCGATCAAGCGCGGCGAGGGCCCGAACGGCGCCGTCATCGGCCAGCCCGACATGATGGCCGACGTCGAAGTGATCGACTGACCTTTGCCCGTCCGCCCTGTCGATGGATGGGGCGGACGGCAGCCTGCAAGCGTTCCCAGATACTTACTGTAGGAAACTTGTAACACCCGCCGGCCGATGGCAGAGCCGGTGGGACAGATACCCGTTTAACTTGTAAAATACGTAACGGACACCCGGACGGTCATGCCCGGCGTGGCGTCCGGCTTCTCGATCTTACACAGGCAGACAGGTCCGATGGCTGATTACGTCCTTCCCGCAGGCACTCCGATCACTGTGTACGAGGCAGGCGAGTTCCTTCTGCACGCCGACCTTTCCGAACTTTGGCTGTCGGACTACGACGACGGCAGCGCGTACTTCAATACGTCGGAAGTGCTGTTTTCACGGCTCGACGACATCGACTACGCCAATTTCCAGTATCTCGGAACGACCAGCTACGGCGGCAGGATCTATCCGGTGGTCGAAGAGATTTCGGGCGACATGCTTGTGCTGGGCGTTCACCTGCCCGAAGCGACCTATCCGGACTACGCGTCACTGAACCTCGATACCGCGGCGTTCCTCGTCTGCTTCGCCGAAGGCACCGGCATCGCCACGCCCGACGGCGAGCGCGCGGTCGAGGCGCTGAAAATTGGCGATCTGGTCACCACGGCGGACGGTCGCGCGGTCCCGGTCCGCTGGGTCGGGCGGCAGACGATGCACAAGCTGTTCTCGGGCGAGCGCATGGCGCCGGTCCGCGTCCGGGCCGGGGCGCTTGGCGGCGGCCTGCCGCACCGCGATCTGGTGCTGACGCCCGAACATGCGCTGATCCTCGACGGGCTGGCGGTCACGGCGGGCGCGCTGGTGAACGGAACGACGATCACCTTCGATCCGCTGAACGCCCTGCCCGACCGCGTGACCTACTACCATATCGAGACAAAGGCCCACGACGCGATCCTTGCCAACGGCGCGGCGGCAGAGACCTTCGTGGACGCCGTCACCCGCCGCCGGTTCGACAACCACGCCGAGTATATCGCGCTGTACGGCAAGGACCGGACGATTGCCGAGATGCCGCTGCCGCGCGTGGCCTCGGCCCGGCTGGTGCCGACCGCCCTAAGGGCGCGGCTGGGGATCCCGGACGCGGCCTAGCCGCCGCGCAGCCGGGTCCAGAGCGGCGACAGCACATCCGGCACGGGCACGCCCCGCGCCCATGCGACGGCGATGGCGAGACTCAACAGGATCAGCCCCGCGACCCCCACCAGCCGCCATTTCCAGACCGCAAGCGCGGTGGCCGCGATGCCGATGGCGAAGGCCTGCCAGTCCGCCGACCCCGGAATGCGCCCAAGGGCAAGGTCCGTGACAAGCACGAAGACCGCCCCGCCGACCACCAGCTTTGCGGCGGCGCGCCAGACCAGGCCCGCCAGCACGCCCGCCACGCCCGCGACCGCGTAGGGGATCCAGCCCTCTGCCTCGGGGTAGTCGTTCGCCGACAGCGCGAGCCACACCAGCGCCGCCACGGCCAGCGCGACGACGAAACTGGCCAGCGTCCAGCCCGGCTGGGCGCGAAGGGGAGGTTCCGGTTCAGGCAGATCGCCCGTGCGGCGTAGCGGCGGCGGCTCGCGCCGGGCATGGGGGTCGCGCCCGCTGCCGCCGCAATAGGCGCAAGGGCCGCGCAGCGGTCCCGTCACGACACCCGCGCCATCGCAGGCCCCGCACGACAGCCCGCCCCGCTCGCCGGTGCCCGCGCAATCGCGGCAGGCCACGCGGTCGCCATCGGCGGTGCCGCTGCCGAAGCAAAAGGGGCAGTCGGTGTCGCCCGCTCGCCTGTCGTCCTGCCTGGCCATCGCGTCCGGCCAATCTCCCTGTGCCCTGCCCGCCCGCCGATAAACCGCCGTCGCCCGCGCGGGGTCAAGCCCGCAGCCTGCAACCCCCAGCAGACATGCCGCCGCGCGATGGCGCAGAATTGCGTGGACCTGACCGTGCCCCTGCGTCACCCTGACCCTAGATGCCCCAGAAGACAGCTTCGGACGGAGCCCGACATGCCTCGACCCTTCCCGCCAGTCGCGCTGGCTGCCCTTCTATCGGCGCTGCTCGCCGCTCCCGCCCCGGCAGAGCCGCCGTTCTGGCGATCCGAGTGGCCGAACACGGATTTCGCCACCACCACCGTCGAGAGCTGGACCGAGATCCTGTCGGGCGGACCGCCCCGCGACGGCATCCCCGCGCTGGACGGGCCGGTCTTCGTGCCCGCCGCCGACGGACCGCCGCTGGGCGACCGCGAGCCGGTGATCGTGCTGGACCTGCCGGGCGTGCCCGCCCGCGCCTACCCGATCCGCTATCTGACGTGGCATGAGATCGTGAACGACACGGTGGCCGATGTGCCCGTGGCGGTGACCTTCTGCCCGCTGTGCAACTCGGCCCTCGTGTTCCACCGGCGCGTCGACGGCCGCGACCTGAGCTTCGGGGTGACGGGCAAGCTGCGGAACTCGGACATGGTGATGTACGACCGCGAGACCGAAAGCTGGTGGCAGCAGGCGCTGGGAGAGGCGATCGTGGGCGAGCTGACTGGCGCCCGCCTGACGCAGCTGCCGTCGTGGATGGAAGGCTGGGCCCAGTTCCGCGCGGCGCATCCCGATGGCATGGTGATGGCCGAACCAGACTGGGACCGCCGCTATGGCACCAACCCTTACGCGGGTTACGACAGCCTGGCGAAACCCTTCCTTTACAACGGAGAGATGCCGCCCCACGGCATCCCGCCCCTCGCCCGCGTGGTGCGGGTGGGCGACCGGGCGTGGCCGCTGCCCCGGCTGGCTGAGGCGGGCGAAATCTCTGAGGCGGGCGTGACGATCAGCTGGACCGCCGGACAGGCCTCGGCGCTGGACAGCGGCGAGATCGCGAAGGGGCGCGAGGTGGGCAGCATCCGGGTCCGCGACGCCTCGGGCGCGGACGTGCCGCACGATCTGATGTTCGCCTTCGCCTTCCACGCCTTCTATCCCGAGGGCGAATGGATGGTGGCCGAGTAAGGACGGGTAAGGACGGGTAAGGACGGGTAAGGACATGGGGGCTCTGCCCCCGCCGCTGCGCGGCTCCCCCGAGGTACTTGGCAAGAGAAGAAGCCCCGCGGCCTAGTCGGGCAGGATGCGGGCGAGGATCGGGGTGGCGTCGCTTTCCCGGACCGCGCCGGCGATAAGGCCACGGCTGTCGGCAAGACGGGCGGCGATGTAGGGGCCCGCGACCTCTGGCGCGGTGGCGGTCAGCGTGGCGGCGGTCAGAAGCGTGGCGGCGCGTTCGGCGAAAAAGCGCGCCTCGGCCTCGGGCGGCAGGCCGTGCCACGTGGCGCGGAAATCGCGAAGCGCGGCGTCATAGCGGGTGTCTGCGCCCCTTGCGGCGTCGAGCGCGTCGGTCAGCGCCCCTGCCGCTTCCGGATCGCGGGCCAGCGTGCGCAGGATGTCGAGGCAGATGACATTCCCCGAGCCTTCCCAGATCGAGTTCAGCGGCGCCTCGCGGTACAGCAGCGGCAGCGGCGTGTCCTCGACATAGCCCATGCCGCCCAGCGTCTCCATCGCCTCGTAGATCATCCCCGGCGCGCGCTTGTTGCCAAGGAACTTGGCCAGCGCCACCGCGATGCGGGCAAAGCCGTCACTGCCCGTGTCGAACGCCTGCGCCACCCGCAGCCCCAGCGCCAGCGTGCCCTCGACATCAAGCGCGAGGTCGGCCAGCACCGCCCGCATCAGGGGCTGGTCGATCAGCTTCTTCTGGAACACGGTGCGGTGCCGGCACCAATGCGCCGCCTCGGCCAGCGCCGCGCGCATCAGGCCCGCCGGCGCCATCGCGGTGTCGAGCCGCGTGTGATGCACCATGCGGATGATCCTGCGCACGCCCTGCCCCTCGTCGCCAACCATGTAGGCCAGCGCGCCGTGATACTCGATCTCGGACGACGCGTTGGCGCGGTTGCCGAGCTTGTCCTTCAGCCGCTGGATCTGGACCCGGTTGCGTTCGCCCTCCAGCCAGCGCGGAACGAGGAAGCAGGACAATCCGCCCTCGGTCTGCGCCAGCGTCAGAAAGCCGTCGGACATCGGCGCCGAGCAGAACCATTTGTGCCCCGTCAGCCGCCATGCGTCGCCGTCCGGCGTAGCGCGGGTGGTGTTGGCGCGCACGTCGGACCCGCCCTGCTTCTCGGTCATCGCCATGCCCAGCGTCGCGGCGCGTTTCCCGGCCACCGGGGCAACCGACGGGTCATAGGCGCGCGCGGTCAGCTTCGGCAGCCACGCATCGGCCAGCGGCGAGCCCGCCAGCGCCGGGACGGCGGCATAGGTCATCGTCAGCGGGCAGCAGGTGCCCGGCTCGACCTGGCTTTGCAGATAGACCATCGCGGCATGCGTCACGTGGCCGCCCGGGCGCGGCTCCCACGCGACGGCGCTGTAGCCGGCCTGTGCTCCGGCGGTCATCAACTGGTGATAGGCGGGATGGAACGCGACCTCGTCCAGCCGCCGCCCGCCCCGGTCGAACAGGCGCAGTTCGGGCGGATGGCGGTTCGCTTCGCGCCCCGCCTCGATCATCGCGGGGTCCGACAAGACGCCCGCGAAGTCCTTCAGCGCATCCGCCTGCCCGCCTGCCGCCGCCACCGCCTGCCGCAGCGGCAGGTCGTCCTCCCACAGCGCGGGAACGCGCGCCGGCGGCTGGTTCTCGACCACGTGGGTGGCCAGTTCGGACCTCGGGGCTGGACGGGACATGCGGCATCCTCCTCACGCACGCGATCACAAAGCAGCTTGCCCGTCATTATAGGGATTCACAAAGGCTTATCGGTATGCGATTGTCATCCCCAACGTCCGAAAGAGACGATACGAGGCAGTTAATGGGCAGACCCCGCAAGGCACCGGCATTCGGCGTGATCGCGTTCTTCGCGGTCGTCTTCACGCTGGGCAGCTACTTCACCTTCGCCAGCGTGCAGGGCGACTATGGCCTGTTCCGCCGCATCCAGATCGAGGCGGAAGCCAATCTGCTGCAAAAAGAGGTCGACGCGCTGGAGATCGAAGTTGCCGAACTGCGCAACAAGACCCGCCGCCTGTCCGACGAGTACCTTGACCTCGACCTGCTGGACGAGCGCGCGCGCGAGGTTCTGGGCCTTGTGCGCAACGACGAAGTCATCGTCCACTGACCCCCGCGCCGCAGGGCGCATCCCGATTTTCTCGTTGAAATCCTCAGTCTGCGGTGCAGTTATGCCTGTTGCGCATAGCAGCCCGGCAGGCCGTCGCGGAAATTTACTGTCGCAATGCCGGCGGCTCTGCGTTATGGGATTGTTTAACGCTAAACTATTGCCGCGAGAGAGGGAGGAGACGCCGACATGGCCACCCGCAGTCGTGCGAAGAAGAACAGCGCCTCGATGGAAGAGCTGTTGAACTACTACCGGGAAATGCTTCAGATCCGACGCTTCGAAGAGAAAGCGGGCCAGTTGTATGGCATGGGTCTGATCGGCGGTTTCTGCCACCTCTACATCGGACAGGAAGCCGTGGTCGTGGGTCTCGAGGCCACCTCCAAGGAAGGCGACCAGCGCATCACCACCTACCGCGACCACGGCCACATGCTGGCCTGCGGCATGGACCCCAAGGGCGTGATGGCCGAGCTCACGGGCCGCGAAGGCGGGTACTCGAAGGGCAAGGGCGGCTCGATGCACATGTTCTCGAAAGAGAAGGAATTCTACGGCGGCCACGGCATCGTGGGGGCCAACGTGCCGCTGGGCGCGGGCCTTGCCTTCGCCAACAAGTACAACGGAAACGACAACGTCTGCTACACCTACTTCGGGGACGGCGCCGCCAACCAGGGCCAGGTCTACGAGGCCTTCAACATGGCCGCGCTGTGGAAGCTTCCGGTGATCTTCGTCATCGAGAACAACCAATACGCCATGGGCACGTCGCAGAAACGGTCGACCTCGACCCCCGCGATCTACACCCGCGGCGAGGCGTTCGGCATTCCCGGCGAGGAAGTCGACGGCATGGACGTCCTTGCGGTCAAGGCCGCTGGCGAGAAGGCGGTGGCGCACTGCCGCAAGGGGGACGGCCCCTACATCCTCGAGGTGAAGACCTACCGTTACCGCGGCCACTCGATGTCGGACCCGGCCAAGTACCGGACCCGCGAGGAAGTGCAGAAAATGCGCGAGGAACGCGACCCCATCGAGGCGGTGCGCAAGCTGATCCTCGACGGCAACTATGCAAGCGAGGACGATCTCAAGGCGATCGACAAAGAGATCAAGGAGATCATCAACGACTCTGCCGACTTCGCGAAGGAAAGCCCGGAACCGGCGCTCGAAGAGCTGTGGACGGATGTCTACGCCGAAGAACTGCCGCAGGACGACGCGGCCTGAGGCCGGCGCGCAAGGACTTTAGGGAGGCCACGAATGGCAACTGAAATTCTCATGCCGGCGCTCAGCCCCACGATGGAAGAGGGCACGCTGGCGAAATGGATGGTCAAGGAAGGCGACACCGTGTCGTCCGGCGACATCCTTGCCGAGATCGAGACCGACAAGGCGACGATGGAATTCGAAGCCGTCGATGAGGGTGTGATCGGCAAGATCCTGATCGCCGAGGGCACCGAGGGCGTGAAGGTCAACACCCCCATCGCCATCATCGGCGAAGAGGGCGAGAACATGAGCGCGGCGGAAACGTCGGCTCCGGCAGAAAGCTCTTCCGAAAGCGAAGAGACGGCCGAGGCCCCTGCCCCCGCACAGGCGAAATCGCCGGTGCAGGTGAAGGTCCCCGAGGAAAAGGACATCCCCGCCGGGACCGAGATGAAGTCGACCACGGTCCGCGAAGCCCTGCGCGACGCGATGGCCGAGGAAATGCGCCGCGACGACAGCGTTTTCGTCATGGGCGAGGAAGTCGCCGAGTACCAGGGCGCCTACAAGGTGACGCAAGGCCTGCTGGACGAGTTCTCGGACCGCCGCGTGATCGACACGCCGATCACCGAGCACGGCTTCGCCGGTCTCGGCGTCGGCGCGGCCTTTGCCGGTCTGCGCCCCATCGTCGAGTTCATGACCTTCAACTTCGCGATGCAGGCGATCGACCAGATCATCAACTCGGCGGCCAAGACGCTGTACATGTCCGGCGGCCAGATGGGCTGTCCGATCGTGTTCCGCGGCCCGAACGGCGCCGCCGCCCGCGTGGCCGCCCAGCACAGCCAGGACTACGCCGCGTGGTACGCCCACATCCCCGGCATGAAGGTGGTGCAGCCCTACTCTGCCGCCGACGCCAAGGGCTTGCTGAAATCCGCCATCCGCGATCCGAACCCGGTCGTGTTCCTGGAAAACGAGATCCTCTACGGCCGCTCTTTCGACGTTCCGGCGCTGGACGATTACACCGTCCCGCTTGGCAAGGCGAAGATCTGGCGCGAGGGCGATGACGTGACCATCGTGTCATTCGGCATCGGCATGACCTACGCGCTGGAAGCAGCGGACGAGCTGGCGAAGGAAGGCATCTCGGCCGAGGTGATCGACCTGCGCACGATCCGTCCGATGGACACCGAGACGGTGGTGAAGTCGATCATGAAGACCAACCGCTGCGTCACGGTCGAGGAAGGCTTCCCGGTCTGTTCGATCGGCAACTACCTGTCGGCGACGATCATGCAGGAAGCGTTCGACTACCTCGACGCCCCGGTGATCAACTGCACCGG
The DNA here is from genome assembly GCA_017792445.1 of Maritimibacter sp. Taxonomy (GTDB): domain Bacteria; phylum Pseudomonadota; class Alphaproteobacteria; order Rhodobacterales; family Rhodobacteraceae; genus Psychromarinibacter. The sequence goes on along the minus strand of CP051232.1, from coordinate 3,767,662 downwards.
CAAGGACGTTCCGATGCCCTACGCCGCGAACCTCGAAAAGCTCGCCCTGACCTCCACCAAGGAAGTCATGGACGCGGTCAAGGCGGTCACCTACCGCTGAGGATGACGCAGTGGAGGTCCACGGCATAGACATGGAACAGGGCGCCTACCGCATCAGCTTCCAGGACGGAGACCGCACCATCCGCGGTCTCGTCCCAGAAACGCTGGTGACGGACTGGCTTCTGAAATCCGCAGGGCCCCGGCCCGAGCATCAGGATGTCTATACGTGGATCGCGCTGCACCGCACCAAGATCGAGAAAGCCCTGACCAAAATGTCCCGTGGCGACACGCGGATCCGCGCGCCGTTCGACCGGCTGTCGCTCGTGGAGGAGTAAAGAGATGCCGACTGAAATTCTGATGCCCGCCCTGTCTCCGACGATGGAGGAAGGCACGCTGGCGAAATGGCTGGTCAAGGAAGGCGACACCGTATCGTCGGGCGACCTGCTGGCCGAGATCGAGACCGACAAGGCGACGATGGAATTCGAGGCCGTCGACGAAGGCGTCGTCGGCAAGATCCTGATCGACGAGGGCACCGAGGGCGTGAAGGTGAACACACCGATCGCGGTGCTGCTGGGCGAAGGCGAAAGCGCCGACGACATCGGCAAGGCCTCTGCCGCACCCGCCGCCGCTGCACCGGAAAGCGCCGAGGCCGCTCCGGCGCCGAAGGAGGCACAGGCCGCCCCCGAGAAAGGCAGCGCCGCCCCCGCCGCGCCCGAAGCCTCTGACGGCAGCCGCATCTTCGCCTCGCCGCTGGCGCGCCGGATCGCCAAGGACAAGGGCATCGACCTGACCCAACTCAAGGGCTCTGGCCCCAAGGGCCGCATCGTGAAGGCCGACGTCGAGAACGCCCAGCCCACCGCGCAGAAGGCCACCGACAAACCCGCCGCATCGGCTCCGGCCGCCGCCGCTGCCGCCGCGCCTGCGGGCCCCGGCTACGAGCAGGTGGTGAAGATGTACGAGGGGCGCGACTTCGAAGAGGTCAAGCTCGACGGCATGCGCAAGACGGTCGCCAGCCGCCTCACCGAGGCCAAGCAGACGATCCCGCACTTCTACCTGCGCCGCGACATCCAGCTGGACGACCTGCTGAAGTTCCGCTCGACGCTGAACAAGCAACTGGAAGCCAAGGGCGTGAAGCTGTCGGTCAACGACTTCATCATCAAGGCCTGCGCCAACGCGCTTCAGGAAATCCCGGCGGCCAACGCCGTCTGGGCCGGCGACCGGATCATCAAGCTGACGCCCTCGGACGTGGCCGTTGCCGTGGCCATCGACGGCGGCCTGTTCACGCCGGTCATCAAGGACGCGCACCAGAAGACCCTGTCGGCCCTGTCCGCCGAGATGAAGGATCTCGCCGGCCGCGCCCGCGACCGCAAGCTGGCGCCGCATGAATATGTCGGCGGCTCCTTCGCGATCTCGAACCTCGGCATGTACGGCATCGACAACTTCGACGCCGTCATCAACCCGCCCCACGGCGCGATCCTCGCGGTTGGCGCGGGCGTGAAGAAGCCGGTGGTGAAGGACGATGGCGAGCTTGGCGTGGCGACGGTGATGTCGGTGACGCTCTCGGTCGACCACCGGGTCATCGACGGCGCGCTTGGCGCCGAACTGCTGACCGCGATCAAGAACAACCTCGAAAACCCGGTGGCGATGCTGGCCTAAACCGCCAATCGCTCTGATCGAAAAGAACGGCCTGCCATCCGGCGGGCCGTTTCTTTTTGGCCTGCACCAACGCTATCCCCGCCCATCCGAAAAGCTTGATCCACCTCAAGGCACCTCCACGAGACCGGCGCTAGACCCGTCACATCCCATTCAACGCATGGAATGTCTCATGGACTGGAAACACCACCTCGACGAAACGAGCGCCAACCTCGCCGACTACCGGAAAACCCACGAAGCCGCCGGACGCGGGTTCACCGCGATGCACCGTGGCGCGATGGGCGAAGGAAGCCTGACCCTGCGCGAGAAGGAACTCATCGCGCTCGCTATCGGCATTGCACAGCGCTGCGTCGACTGCATCGGCTTCCACGTTCAGGCCGCCGCAAAGGCTGGTGCAACCCGGGACGACGTCGCCGACGTGATCGGCGTTGCCACCCTGATGGGCGGCGGCCCGGCTTACATGTACGGCGTGAAAGCGCTGGAAGCCTACGACCAGCTTATCGGAGAGCCATAGCCCGAGAAGGATAAAACCTCACTCCCCGGACCCAAGCGTAGGACGGAGTTCCACCACATCCCCATCGGCCCCAAAAACCGTAGGATGGGGTTCCACCCCATCCCCGCCTAACCCTCACATCCCAAGCAACTGATTGCCGCTCAACAGGTGATCCATCGACACCGACGGCTGATCGCATCCGGCATCGCCGACGATCTTCGCCGGAACCCCGGCCACGGTCTTTTTCGGTGGAACGTCCTGCAACACCACGGACCCGGCCGCGACCTTGCTGCACCGGCCCACGGTGATGTTGCCCAGAACCTTCGCGCCCGCCCCGATCAGCACGCCGTTCTCGATGGTCGGATGGCGCTGCTGTTCTTCCTTGCCGGTGCCGCCCAGCGTCACCGAGTGCAGCATCGACACGTTGTCGCCCACCGTCGCGGTCTCGCCGATGACGATGGAATGCGCGTGGTCGATCATGATGCCCTTGCCGACCGTCGCGGCGGGATGGATGTCGACGCCAAAGACCTCGCTCACCCGCATCTGGATGAAATAGGCCATGTCATAGCGGCCTTCCTGCCAAAGCCAGTGCGCGACGCGATAGGACTGCACCGCCTGAAAGCCCTTGAAGTACAAAAGCGCCTGCATGAACCGGTGGCACGCCGGGTCACGCTCGAACACGGCAACCAGATCGGCCCGCGCGGCGACGCCCAGCGACGGGTCGGACGCATGCGCCTCGTCCGCGATCTCGCGCAGGATCTGCTCTGACATCTCACCCGACGCCAGCTTCAGAGACACGCGGTAAGCCAGCGCCCGCTCCAGCGAGGCGTGATGCAGGATCGACGAATGCACGAGCCCGCCTAGGAGCGGTTCATCCACCACGGCCTGCTCTGCCTCGGCCCGGATACGGGTCCAGACCGGGTCGAGTTCGGCGACTGCCTTGCGGGTTTCGGCCATGGGATATCCTTCCGTCTCGTGCCGGTGTTCTACACCAGATAGGGAGCCGGAACCAAACGCAAACCCGTGATGCTGTCAATTCCAACTTCTTATGTCGGAACCACCTTTAGGCCGGCGTCCTCCCGCCGCTCGGCCAGCCGGACCAGAACCTGCGCCAGACAGCGGCAGTAGTCCGGGTCGCCCAGCCCCGGCTCCGGCCCCGGATCGCGCGCCAGCGCCGCCGCCATCAGCGTGCCGTCGCCCCAGCACGGATGCTGCCGCCCATGCCTTTGCCGATAGGCGGCCGCCCATGTCGCAGAGCGGATCAACCGTTCCAGCACCTCTTCCCGTGCACCCTCGGGAACCCCGCGCAACACCCGGGCCGCCGCCGTCACGTCTCCGTGCAGCATCGGCAGCAACGGCCTAGACCTCCGGCGGCGAGGCGGTGAAGTAATGCACCGCCACCCGCAACGCGCCGCCCGCGAAATCGCCCCCGTTAGCGGTCAGTTCCAACGGCGTGGCGGCATAATAGGTCACCGGCTGCCCGGTGATGCCCGACACCCACGACCCCTGCGCCAGCCCCAGCCCGCTGCCATAACGGTTGGGGGCCCCCGACACGCCGAAGTCCCAGTTGCTCAGCGTTCCGGTGAACGCGGTCTTTACCCGTGCCGTCACCGCGAAGACCATCGCATATTGCGGGATCACCCCGGCGGTCACGGAACTCGCTCCCGCCGCCAGCACATGATCGAACTCCAGCACGTTCAGCGCCGACACCGCCCGGTTGACCGAGGCCGCGACACCGCCGTTGACCCAGCCCGCCCCGTCGTGCAGCACCGCCGCATGGCGGTCCACCGCCCAGCCCCGCCATCCGGTCTGGGGCTGCACGTAAACCCAGCCCCCGTTCGACCAGATCGCGATCTCGCCCCCGTGGCCATCCCACGCGTTGACCGCCCCCAAAGGCACGCCCCAGCTTTCGCCATCCTCGCCCGAGACAGGCGGTACGGTGGTGTCCACCGACTGCAACGTCAGATGTGTCAGCCCGTCCAATCGCACCAACGCCTCGTTCACCGTGACATGCTTCTGCGCCTGCGCGGGCTGCAGAAGCGGCAAGGCAAGCTGCAAGGTCTCATCCATCGATCACGATCCTCCTGAAGGGCCCCGGCCCGAATTGCGCAGACACCTGCGCCACCTCGATCTCGTAACTTCCGGCAACACCGTCCCCGGCCCGCGCGGCGGCGGTGTAGGTCCATGACGGCGCGACGGTCGAAACCTCCCGCAGGATGCTGCCGCCCTGCCGCACGCGTACGGCGTAAGCCTCGCTTTCTTCCGCCAGCGGCACCTCAGCCGATTGCCAGCTGTCCCCGTCGATCCGCGTGCGCCGCACCCATGTCAGCACGTCGTCGCCCCCGGTGCGCACCCACCGCAAATGCACCGGCGCATAGGGCCGCAGCCCGATCCCGTCGAACGCCTCGACCAGATGCACGAAGGACGGGTCGTCATACCCCCGCTGCGCGGGCCCGATGCGGTAGTGCCGCGCCAGCCCCCGGTTCGACAACGCGAGGTCGATCTGCCGGGGCGCCCCGTCAAGAAGTACGAAACTGCTGCCCGCCGGCCAGACCTCCGGCACGACCCCGTCCGTCCCCGCCTGCCCGCGCAGCCGCAACCCGATCTCCCATGTCCGCGTGTCCACCAGCGTCGCATCGGCGAACTGGAACACCTCCCAGTTGCCTGACGATCCATCCCCGATCGCCGCCGCGTTCGCGCCGTTCAGCATCTCGGTCACACTGGCCGAGGACAATGCCCCCTTCACCAGCCGCACACGCAGCTTCGCCCCGCGGTCCAGAACCCCCGGCGCCGCCGAGGCCAAGGCGGTCTGCGTCTCGCCGATCACCGAAGCCGAGGCGAGCGAAAGGTTCAGCCCATAGCCCTCGTCCGACGCCGAGTCATACACCGCCACCGTCCCCGGCCACGGACGCGCCGTCGCCGCCACGTGGGGCGCATAGGGCACCTCGTCCCCCCGCAACAGCGGCAGGTCCAGAAACAGCGGGTAGACCGGCACCGGCGCCGCGAATGGCCGGGGCCGCGCCACCTCTTCCACCGCATCGGACGGAGCGTACAACTCCGGCTCCACCCGCACCGCTTCAAGGATCTGGTACTCGGCCATCTCCACCCGGTCGACGCGATAGCTCGCGCCCGACGGCAGCCGCACCACGTCACCCGCGCCCACCGCCAGCCGCGACGGCGGCAACGAGAACTTCGCGGTGTCCCGCGCCACCCGCGCCTCGGCCAGCCACCGCTCTGCGATCCCCCGCGCCTCTGTCGCGGTCAGCACCAGCGGCAATTCCGATCCGGCCACGCCCTGCGTCGCTTCGTCCGGGAACACGGCCTCTGCCGCCCGCGTCTCGTAATCCGCATCGCTCTCGACATAGCTCAACCGCAATCGCCCGGCCGTCTCGGCCCCCGGCGCGCGCAACATCACGATGTCCGCCTCGGCTTCCGGCGACACCGCCAGCCCGTCCGCCGCAACCTCGGCAGAGACCACACCGTCGCGGCTGCGGAACGCCAACACACCCTGCCGCTCCACCGCATCGAACCCGTAAGCCAGCATCAGCGTCTGCAACTCCGCCCGCCCGGTGTCGGCGCTCGTCGCCATGTAGCCGCGCAGCAGCCCCCACAGCCCCGACACGTCGTATTCCGCAACACCGGCCCGTCCGCAGACCTCGGCCACCACGCCCGCCAACGACCGCGACCCGCCGCGTCCGTTCATCCAGTGCCCGCGCCCATAGTTGCCGCCGTCGCTCCACACCTCCGTCAGGCCGGGAAAATGCGGATAGGGCCGCGCGTCCCACGCCCAGACATGCGCCCGCGCCATATCCACCATCGGGCCGTCATAGAGACTGGAAACAGGGTTGTTCGCGCTTGAGGCATAAAATGAAGTAACCGCCCGAAGATATTGCATTTGCAGGAAATCATCCCGCCGTCCGGTCGAGAAACACGGCAGCTGGCTTTCAGACGATTTCGGGTCCAGGAACTTGTTTGGCTGGTTCGTTCCCTTGTCGATCGCGGCGCAGCCGTACTCCGTGAACCAGATCGGCTTGCTCTCTGGCACCCACGCCGTCGGCGACCCGGTGGGAGAGGTCAGCACCACCCCGTTCAGCCCGACATACCGCCCGGCAACACCGTCCCCCGGCCCCACGCGCAGCACGCAAGCCGGATCGGAATCGCCCCAGATCACCGAAAGCCGCAGCGCAAACACGCCCCCGCCAAGGTCTTCGTTCTCCAGCTCCAAAACGTCGTGCCCATGCGGCCCGGCGACCGCCAGCGCACCCGGCGCGCCCACCAGTTCCAGCCAGTCGGTCCCGCCGACAGTTCCCTCGAATGCAAACACCACGCGGACCAAGCCCGCATCCCCGCCAGAGTACACCACCGACACCTGGAGCATCTGCCCGTCACCCGCCGCGAAGGCCGCCGTCTCTGCCGCAGCATGCGTGTCGCCAGCGACGTCCGTCACCCGCACCGGCGCGGCGAACGCCCCGGAAACCGGCAGCCCGTCATCTGCAACGATGGCCGCGCCATTCGCGACCGCCCACTCCACCGGCCGCGCACCCTTGCGCAAAAGCTGCCCCCGCACCCCGTCGATCCGATCGTGATGCAGATTGCCCCACCAGTTCCGCAGGTCCTTGTAGCGAAACACCCATGGCTCGCCATACGCGCCATCGGTGATCGGCTCTCGCAACTGCAAGGCCCGCGCCTCGTCATGCGGATAGTACCAGTCGTAGCCCTCGCCACCCGCGATGTTCCCGCGCAGGTAGTCAAGGTCATAGACAGACCCCCAGCCCGCATCCGCGTGACCGTCCTCATCCCGCCAGTCGGACAGCGGCATGTAGTTGTCGATCCCGACGAAGTCGATATCGGGATGCCCCCACAACGGATCGAGGTGGAAATACACATCCCCCGTCCCGTCCTGCGGGTGATAGCCGAAATACTCTGACCAATCAGCGGCATAGCCGATCTTGCAGTCCGGCCCCAGGATCGCCCGCACCTCTGCCGCCAGCGCGCACAACGCGTCCACGGCGGGAAACCCGTCTGCCCCACGGATCTGCGTCAAAGACCGCATTTCGGACCCGATGCAGAACGCCTCCACCCCGCCCGCCGCCGCGCACAGATGGGCATAGTGCAGGATGAACCGCCGCAAAGACCACTCGTCCGGGCCGGAATAGGACACGCCCTGCGCGGTCTGGGTGAAATCGCCGACCGCGGCCGATCCGAAAAACGCCGCCACTTCCGCATCCGCAGCCGCGGTCCCGTCCGGGTTGCCCGCCTGCCCCGGCGCGGCGGACAACGTGATCCGCCCCCGCCACGGCAACACCGGCTGGTTCTCCGCTCCGGTCCATGGGTCGGGCAGCCCGTTCCCGGCCATCTGCTCCATCAGGATGAACGGATAGAACGTCACCGCCTGCCCGGCTTCGTGCAGGGCCTGGATCGACTGGATCACCGACAGATCCGTCGGGGTCCCGCCGTAAACGGGCCGGTCATTCCCGTCGCGCGGCACCAGCGCGGCCCCGGACCGCGAGACGCCAGACACGACCCACGGCATCCCGCCGCCGTCCTGTTCGTCCTGCTCGATCTTCGGCTGCACCTGGCACATGCCACAGCGCAGGTCCGAGCCGAACCACGACACCACCAGCGACACCGCCTCGCACGACGGCAGTTCCGCCTGCAACGTATCCAGCGACACCAGCAGGTCGGGCTTGCCCACCGGCGAATGCACGTTCGCCGACCGGTGGACGCCCTTCTCGATCTCGAAACTCACCGGCTGTGTCGCCAGCGAATATTCCCCGGTCCCCGGGATCATCGCCACCGCCCGCACCGCGCGCGACGGATCGTCCTCCACCCCCGGCAGCCCCGCCGGAGCGGGCCGGAACACCTCGAAATTCAGCTGCGGCACCCGGTTGCCAAACTCAGTGACGTCCAGATCCTCCAGCACCACATAGGCCACGTCGCGATAGGACGGCGCCATGCCTGTGCCTTCCACCGCCTCGATCTTCGGATCGGGCATCTGGTCCGCTGTACCGTGATACACCCGCATGTTCAGCGCATCCTGCGCCAGTTCGCGCCCGTCGGCCCACACGCGCCCGACGCCCGAAATCTCGCCCCGGCACAACGCCACCGCGATGCTGATCGAGTACGAATACTCCCGCACCTTCGGCTTCGGCGGCCCGCCCTTGCCTCCGCCCGAGGTGCGCACGTCCTCGCGGAACCGCGTGGCCCAGATCACCTGACCCGCCACCCGCATCCGCCCATGCACATGCGCCAGCGGCGTGCCCTCGCTGGCCCCGGTCAGGCGGAACCGGTCGACCTTGCCGCGCTCGACCGTCTGCGAGCCGTCGCCAAGGATCTTCTGGTCGATCACCCGCCCAAGCGTCGCCCCGATCGCCCGCCCGATCACCGCCGTCGACAGGCCAAGGATGCTGCCACCAATGGCCTGACCCGCCGCAAGCCCTGCCGCGGACAACAGAATGGTTGCCATGCCCTAGCCCCTTTCCGGAAACCGGAACCGCGCCACGATGCGCCGCTTCCACGGCGTCGACAGCGGGCTCTCCATCACCGCATGCCCCGAGTAGGCATGCACGAACGTCGGCGCCGCGCCGGTACACGCGGCAATGCCCAGATGCTTCGCGACGCCCATCCGGCGCATCCGGAACAGCAACACATCCCCCGGCGCCGCATTCCCCGCCACCGGCGCCAGATGCGCCACGGCCGCACGCCACAGCCGCTCCTCGCGCTGTGGCTCGGACCAATCGGGGGTGTAGGGCGGCACCGTCTCGGGCTCTGTGCCGTACAACGCGCGCCACACGCCGCGCACCAATCCCAGACAGTCCGCCCCGGCCCCACGGGCCGAGCACTGGTGGACGTATGGCGTCCCGATCCAGCGCCGCGCCTCGGCCAGCGCCGCCTCTCCGACACCGCTCATCCGTGCCGGCTCCCACCGTCGTTCGGGCTGTCCGACGTCGGATAGCTCATCAGCCAGTCCTCGCCCGGAATATGCGGGAAACCGCGAAAATTCAGGAAGTTGTCGAATTTCGCGCGGCAGGTTCCGGCCCGCTTGTCACAGCCCGCCTCGATCCGCACCATGTCGCCCGGCAGAACCTCCGCCGGGATCGCCTCCCAGCACTCGATCATCCGCCCCTCCGACGACAGCCGGTCGTTCTTCACCACCGCCGCCAACCCCTTGGCCGCGCCCGACAGCACCTCCAGCCGGCCCTTCTCGAACCACCGGTCGGCGAACCCGTCCAACGCCGCGAAGCGAAACCGCTTGCGGTCCTCGACCACCTCGACCGCCCGCTCCGTCGCATAGCCGGACGCGTCCAGATCGAAACCGCAGGCCGCATCCCCAAGCACCGCCGAACACGCCGACTGATACACCCGCCCCATCGGCCGGTTCAGCGCCTCGGACAGCCCCCGCAACTCCGCCTGGAACGCGCCCGAGCCGCGCCGCAACTCGCCCAACTCGCCCCGAAACAGCACCACCCGTTGCGCCACCTCGGCCCAGTTCACCAGCCACGCCGTCACCGCCGCGCCATCGAACCGTCCCGCCAGAATATCCGCCTCGGTCAGCGTCGCATCGCTCAGCACGCCCACGGCTTCCGAGTTGTCCACCGACAGCCCCGTCCCCGCCTGAATAGCCGCCGCCGACATGCCGCTGTCCGGCCGGAATGCGATATTGTCGAACACCAGCCCCCGGTCGTGGTCGGTAAAACCGAACACCACGCCATCCGTCCGCACCACCGACCAGCAGCGGCAGACGGTCGTGACGCCGGTCGCCAGATGCGCCGCCAGATCGGCGGGAATCGCGGTCATACCCGCACCTCGACAATCGGAACGCTGGGCACGTCGCCCGCCTTGAAGCTGGCCGCCGACACCTGAATGCGATCCGTGTCGAACCGCACCGGCACATCGAACTCGAAACCGGCGTAGATCACCGCGTCGAGGTCCGGCGGCGTGGCGAAAGTCACCACACCGGTCTTCAGGTCCAGCGCATAGTGTACCCCTTCCGCCATCGGATTGCGCTGCACCCCGACGCGCACCGAACCGGCAACCGGCTTGGTCACGGGCCGGGCATAGCTCACCTCTCCGGACTGGTAGGTCTTCACCAGCTGGAACGACCGGGTCTCGCCGTCACCCACGCCAATCTCCTGATCCTCGAAACCGGACTCGCCGGACGAGGCGCAGGACTTGAAGTCCGACCAGTCCTTCCAGCGGAACCCGTACAGCTGTCCCTGCCGCGCCTCGAAGAAGGCGATCAGCGTCTCGACATCATCCAGCGAGCGCATCGCGATCCCGGCATCGTAGCGCCGCCGCGAATGCGCCCACGGAGAGTTTCGTTCCTCGAACCCGTTCGCTAGCGTCACCACCTCGGTGCGCCGCTCCGGCCCGCCGACCGAGCCGAAACTCAGCGATGCGGGAAACCGTACCTCGTGAAATCCCATCTTTTCCTCCTCAGCGGTTGCGCTGCCCGCGCGCCAGCGCCCGGCCCATCTGCGCCGCGATCTGGCTTTGGCTGCGGCGGAAGCTTTCGGCGTCCGGCGTCTGGATGTTCATCGTGACGTTGACCGGGCGCCCGCCGCCCGCCGTCCGAACACCCAGACGCCCGTCCGCCCCGCGCGCCAGCGGCATGATCGCCTCCGGGCCCGCCTCGCCCATCAGCCCAAGCCCGCCGCGCATCGGGAAATTCACCGGCCCGCTGACAACGCCGCCGCTCGCGAAAGGCACGACCCGGCCTTGCGTGAACGCGCCGCCCTTCGCGAAAGGCATGCCGCCCTGAATGAACCCTTCCACCGCGTTCGCCAGCAGCCCGCCGAAATGGCTGGTCACCGGCTTGATCGCCGCGTTGTAGGCTGCATCCACCATCGACCGCGCCACCGTCTTCAATGCGTCCGACAGCTTCATCCCGTCGAAGACCAGCCCATCGAATGCGGTCCGCAGGCCCCGGCTGATACCGCTGGACAGAATGCGCACCTCGCGCCCCGTCCCGGCGATGGTTTCTCCCATCGCCCGCATCTCGGCGTCGAACGCCCGCGCCATCGCCGCCGCCCCGCCCATCGAGGTCTCCAGCGCCTCGACCTGCTCGTCGAGCGCGTCAAACTCGTCCATCCGTCCCTCCATTCACCCGATCGGGAAAGGCCCGCGCCAGCTCGTCCAGCCGCGCCCGGTCCAGCGGAGCGCCGCACTCGCCGCCGCCCAGCAACAGCACCAGTTCGGCCGGCGTCAGCGCCCAGAACTCGGCGGGCCGCAGCCCCAGCCCCCGCAAACCGGCCCGCATCAGCACCGGCCAGTCGAACGCCGTCACTTGGCCACGTCCGGCAAAGCGAAAGCCCGCGCCAGCAATTGCGCGGCAGCCCTCGCGGCCCCCACCGGCCCGCCCTCGATCTCGGCCGCCAGCAGGTCCCGCGCCGTCACATCCCAGCCGCCGCCCCTGAGCCCGGCCACGACCAGCGCCAGAACATCACGGGTGGAAAATGCACCTGCCTCGAACCGCTCGATCATCGCCACCAGCGTGTCCGCCTCCAGCCGCGCCTCCAACTCTGCCAAGGCGCCCAGCGTCAGCTTCATCGCACGCGGGCGGCCATCGACCACCAGCGCCACCTCGCCCGTCCACGGGTTCGCCATCAGAGCGCCGTGAAGGTCAGCGCACCCGCCGACGCCATCGAAAGCTCATAGGTCGCCTCGCCATTGTGCGACCCGGCATACTCGATCGAGGTCACCTGAAACCGGCCCTCGACGATGCCGAAATCTGGGATGATCACCTGGAACTCCGGCATCTCGGCATCGAAGAAGATCTGCCTTGCCCGCTCGTCCGTCGTCTCGTCGCGAAAGATCCCGCTCCCCGAGATCTGCGCCGACTTCACACCTGCGCCCCCCAGCAACTCACGCCACCCGCCCTGGCTTTCAAGGCTGGTCACGTCGACGCTTTCGGCGTTGAAGGAAATCCGCGTGGCGCGCAGGCCCGCAATGGTCTCGAACACGCCCCCGCCGGTCATGTCGAGCTTGATCAGAAGGTCCTTGCCGTTCTGGGCACCCATATCCGTCACTCCAGGTTCTTGAAAACTCAGTCGTCCTCGACGCGCGCCCGAAACCGCAGGTCGATCTGCCGCCGCGTGCCCTGCGCGGTCCGCCGCGCCCGCGCCCGCAGGAACTCAAGGCTCACCAGCCGCCCGCGCGTCAGCGTCAGCCCGGCGTCCTGCAGGATGTCCGACACCAGCACCGCCGCCGCCTTGGCCGAGTGGAACCCCGCCACGTCGGTCACCACGCTCACCACGAAATCGTGCCGCGCCCCGCGCCCGAAGCCGTCGTTCCGCTCGCGCACGTCCTCGGCCCCCAGCATCACGTACAAAGGCGGCGCCGCCCCGGACGGAGCCGCGTCGAAAATCGCGCCGCCCACCGCCGCACTCAGCGCCGCATCGCCCGCCAGCGCGCCAAAGACCGCCGTCTGCAACGCCGCCGCCACGCCATAACTCATGCCGGAACCTCCTCTTCCCGCGCGAAGCAGGTCAGGTAAGCCCCCGCCGGATCCGCCTCGGTGACGGCCAGCACCCGGAACACCCGCGCGCCCTCGCACAACCGCTGTCCCGCGACGGGCCGCTGCGGCGAGCCCACCGGCGCGCCCCGCACGGTGATCCGCAGCGGCACCTGCGCCAGCGTCAGCCCCGCCGTCTCGGCATCGCGCCCGGTGCCCGGCCGCACGGCGGCCCAGACCTCGCCCAGCACCTCGAACGAGGTCGCATAGCCGCCCGCGCCATCCGCCACCCGCACCGGGGCCTGCACCTCAAGCCGCCTGTTCAGCACCGGCCGCCTCATCGCCCGCCCTCCCCGAACAGCCGGACGGTGCGATAGCGATCGATCAACAGGCTGACCCCGAACGGCATCGCCGTCTCGCCCGCCATCACGGCGGACCGGTTCTCGTGGTAATGCGCCGCCAGCAGGAACACCGCCTGCCCGAGATCGGCGGGAATGTCGTCCCACGCCGGCCCGAACCCGGCAACGAAGCTCACCTCCGCCTGCCCGTGGGTCGGAACCAGCGGCAGATGCAGCGCCGTCGACACCAGCCGGGGCCGCTGCGCGTCGGGCAAAAGCCGGTACTTCTCCGGCGCGATGACGGTTTCCACGCCATGCCGGTCGATCAGTTTCACCTCGGTGATCGCCGTCACCGGCGCCACCGGCAGCGCCTGCCGCCCAAGCTCGCGCCACCCGGACAGCGTCCAGACGAAAACCCGCTCCAGCAGCACCTTGCCGGTGCGCCCCTCGATCGCCGCCAGCGCCGACCGCAGGTAGCCCTCCAGCACCCCGTCCTGCACCCCGCTGTCCGCGAACCCGCGCCCCAGCCGCAGGTGGTCCTTGAACTCCTCGACCGGCAGCGCCTCCGAGGGCACCGTGGTCTGCTCCACTAACATCATGGATTGTCTCCGCATTCGGGACCCCGCCACGCCCGGCGGCAGGGGTCCGGTCCAGCACGCCCACGCGCGTGCCTGAACAGGGACACGCAGCCTCGGGAACGGCGCATCCCCCACCGCCCCGCCGCACATGCGGCAGGGCGGCCAGGAGCCTGACCCATCAGGCCGAGAACTTCAGGACCTTGATCGCCTCGAAGTCGCTGACATCGCCGCCCACCCGCTTGGTCGCGTAGAACAGCACGTGCGGCTTGGCCGAGAACGGGTCGCGCAGGATGCGCAGGTCCGGGCGCTCGGCAATGGTGTAGCCCGCCGCGAAGTCGCCGAAGGCGATGGACAGGCTGCCCGCCGCGATGTCGGGCATGTCCTCGGCGATCAGCACCGGATACCCCAGCAGCCGCGCCGGCTCGCCCGCCGCCAGCCCGTCCGACCACAGGAACCGCTCGTCCCCGTCCTTCAGCTTGCGCACCCGCCCCGCGGTCTTCGAGTTCATCACGAAGGTGCCGTTGGCCCGGTACTGCGCCCCCAGCGCATAAACCAGGTCGATGATCGCATCCGCCGCCGCGACCGCCGCGAAATCACCCGGCGCGCCGGTCGTGACATGGCCGATCTCCCCCCAGACCTGCGTCCCGTTCACCGCCGTGTCATAGGTCAGAAAGCCCGTGGGCTTGTCGTCGCCGTCGCCCAGCACGAAGGCCTGCGCCTCGGCGCGGGCGAACTTCTCGGCGATCCGCGCCGCCAGCCAGCCCTCGATGTCGAAGGCGCTGTCGTCCAACAGCCGCTGCGAGGCCTTGGGCATCGCCGACAGCTCGTGCAACGGGATGACGATGCGCTCGATCGTGGGCGTCCCGGTCTCGGCGGTCGGATCGGTCTCGGTCGCCCAGCCCGCGCCCGCCTCGGTGGTGTCGATCAGAACGTCATAAGACGTCGCCTCGACATTCACCACGGTCGAGACCCCCCGCAGCGATGCGGTCGAATACAGCACGCTGCGGATCCGGTCCGAGGTCTGCGGGTCGACCAGATAGCCGCCATCCCCCGACACCGCGATGGCCTTGCCCTCAAGGTCCAGCCCGCGCAGCGCGTCCGCGTCGCCGCTCCGCACATAGGCGGCAAAAGCCTTCTGATGCGGCGCCTCGGCCTCGGCCGCGGTCGCCAGTGCCGGGCGCGCCCGGGTCAGGGATTTCCGATCAAGCATCATCAGTCGTTCTTCCTGTTGCTGAAACTTCGATTTCATCTCGGACTGGAACTGCCCGAGATCCTGCACCAGCCCCGCCAGCGCCGCCTTCACCACTGCACCCGCCGACGCCTCCGGCGCGCCATTCCCGCTCTCGCTCATCCCGCTCTCCTCTTCAGCGATGGCCCACCGGGCCGCTCTTCCATCCGCCCCGCCGCCAACATCCGGCGCGCCTCGACCAGCGCGTCCGCGACCTCGGCAAGCACCTCCGCACCGGGGCTGTCCCCCTTCGCGCCGACCCGGGCCCCGGGCAGCATCGGGAAAGTCACCAGCGACACCTCCCAAAGCTCCAGCTCCTGCAACAGCCGCCGGCCCGCGTCGGCCTTGCCCGCCTTCACCGTGCGATAGCCAATCGACAGCCCGTCGATCGCCCCCGCCTGCAACAGCGCCGCCGCCTCGCGCCCGCGCGCCACCTCCGGCAGCAGCCGGCCCTTCACGTACAGACCGCGCGCGTCCTCGCGGACCTCGTCCCACACCCCGATGGGCTGCGCCGGATCGTGCTGCCACAGCATCTTCACCCGCCGCCCCGCCGCCTCCAGCGCCGCCAGCGAGCGCGCATAGGCCCCCTCGGCCACCACGTCGCCCCCCTGGTCACGGTCGCCGAACAGGCTCGCATAGCCCTCGATCACCGTGCCGTCCGTGACGCCAATCTCCTCGCCCAGCCGGCAGAACTTGTGCTCCAGCCCGCTCACGCCCGTCTCCATCATCGCCCGCACCTCTCCGTTCACGCGTCCGCCGCGCCGTCCGCCAGCGGCGGCAGCCCCAGAAGCGCCCGCTTCTCCGCATCCGTCAGGAACCCCGCCCCCGCGACCCGCGCCCACTGCTGGTCCCGCTCGGCGGCCAGCGCCGGCACCTGGTCCGGGTCGGGCCGCAGGTCCAAAGCCTCGCCCGCGTATCCCCCCAGCCAGTGCGCCAAAGCCGCCGTCACCTTCGCCGCCAAGGGCAGCACCGTCAGGCGATAGAACGCCCGGTGCGCCTCCTGGTAATTCGCATAGGTCGCATCGCCGGGGATCCCCAGCAGCATCGGAGGCACCCCGAACGCCAGCGCGATCTCCCGCGCCGCCGCCTCCTTGGTCTTCTGGAACTCCATATCCGAAGGCGAGAACCCCATCGGCTTCCAGTCCAGCCCGCCTTCCAACAGCATCGGCCGCCCGGCGTTCGCCGCGCCCTGATGATAGGCCTCCATCTCGTGCTGCAGCCGTTCGTACTGGTCCGGCGCCAGGGCGCCCTGCCCGTCCGCCCCGTGATAGACGATCGCCCCCGACGGCCGCGCCGCGTTGTCCAGCAAGGCCTTCGACCAGCGCGACGCCGCGTTGTGAACGTCCACCGCCTGCGCCGCCGCCTGCATCGGGGAAAACCCATAGTGATCGTCCTGCGGATGGAACGACCGGATGTGACAGATCGGCGAAACGCCCTCGCCAACCGCGAACCGGTGCTTTCGCGCGCCCACCGCGTATTCGAACGCCACCGGCCAGCCATCCGTCCCCGGCACCACCGACATCCGGTCCGACCGCAGCACGTGCAACTCCAACGGCAGCCCGGCCGAGCCGCCCACCGCCTCGACATACGCGTTCCCGCTCAACAGAAGCTGCGAGTACAGCGCCTCCAGCAACTCCGCCCGCCCCTGCGCCGGGTTTGGCTGCGCCACGAGCTCCAGCAGCGGATGCGCCTCGAACCGCTGCCCGTCATCCTGCAACACCAAGGGCAGCGCCGCCGCCGCCTCCGCGATCATCCGCACCGCCCGGAAACCCACCGGGTTCGCCGCGAACCCGGTCCGCGTCAACGTCGCCGTGTCTCGCGGACTCCACGCCACCCGCCCGGCACTGGACCAGGTCATCACCCGCCCGGTGGCCGAGGCCTTGCGCTCCGGCGCTCCGGCCGCCCGCCGCTTCAGAAACTCGAACATCCTCGCTCCTCGCATCACCGGGCAAGCCGCGACCTGCCGCCCGAAGACGCCGCCGCAACCGAACCCGACCAGATTTCCCCGTCCCCGCGAAACCAGGGCCCCGCGTCCGCTTCTTCTCTTTCCAAATACCTCGGGGGAGTCGCGCAAAGCGCGACGGGGGCAGAGCCCCCTCTCGCGACCCCGCGCACGCAAGAACCGGCTTCCCGGGGCTCCGCCCGTTCGCGCCTCAAAAGGTCCCCCGGACCTTTCGCTGGCTACGCCGGACCGGCGCTCACCCCAAACTCTTGATCGAGGGGCGGCGGTGCCGCGCGGCCGGGCCGATCAGCAACTCGTGCAAAGCCCAGACCAGCGCGTCCACCCGGTCAGGCGAGCCCTTGCCCTGATAGCCCTGCGCCGTCATCCGGCACATCTGGTCCTCCAGCGCCTCAAGCCCCGCCCGGTGCCGCACCCGGCCCTGCTCGTACAACGCCGCCACCGGCTCGGCCCGCGCCGCCTTGCCGCGCGTCGCCCGGACCGAGCGATAGGGCACCAGCGGATCGATGCTTCGCAAAAGCTGCTCCACCAGATCGCCACCCTGGTTCACCTCGGCCACCACCCGGTCCCCGCCCCAGCGCTCCCGCGCATCCAGCACCGCCTCGGCCCAGGCCTGCGGGCTGGCGCCCGAGACGCTGGCGTCTTCCAGCACCCAGCCGCGCCAGTCCGGCGGCGCGCCGTCCAGCGTGGCGCCCACCACCACGATACCGCACGCGTCCGAGCCCGCATGCCCGGTCACCGGCGGGTCCACCGCCACCACGATCCGGTCCAGTTCCGGCACCGCGTCGAACCGCAGCGCCTCCAGCCGCGCCCCCGACCACAAAGCCCCTTCAAGGTCTTCCAGCAGCACACCGTCCAGCTCCTGCCGCCCCAGCCGCGAGCCCGCATAACGCGCCTGCATCTCCGCCAGGAAGCTGTCGGCCAGATGCGCCCGGTTCGCCACCGTCGCCGCGTGCGTCGTCACCGTCGACTCCGTCTCCAGCAGCCGCTTCAACACGCCGACATTGCGCGGGGTCGTCGTCACCACCGCGCGCGGGTGCTCTCCCAGCCGCAGCGCGAACTGCAACATGTCCCACGCCTCTTCCGCCTTTTTCCACTTCGCAAGCTCGTCGACCCAGGCGGCGTCGAACTGCGGTCCCCGCAGCCCCTCGGGTTCGTGCGCCGAGAACACCTGCGCCACCGCGCCGTTCGGCCAGACCAGCCGCCGCCGCGTCGCCTGCCACTCAGGCCGGCGATCGGGCGGCGAGCAGGCAAGGATACCGCTGTCGCCAAACACCATCACCTCCCGCACCTGGTCGATCGTCTCGCCCACCAACGCCACGCGCGCCGACCGGCCCGGGTCCAGCGGCAAGGCGCCCTCGACCTCCGAGCGGACCCACTCCGCCCCGGCCCGCGTCTTGCCCGCGCCGCGCCCGCCCATGATCACCCATGTCCGCCAGTCCCCTTCGGGCGGCAACTGATGCGGCAGCGCCCAGAACTCGAACAGGTAGGGCAGCGCCAAAAGCGCACCCTCGCTCAGGTCCGACAGAAAGGCTTCAGCCGTCTCCGGCGGCTCGGAGACGAGCCAGGCGGCGCCCGATCTCGTCCCGTGCGGCATCGAAGTCGATCGCATAGTCGTGGACGACCCCGACGGTTCGTTTCTGCTGCTCGTAAACACGGTTCTTCTCCGTCAACAACTGCCGCGCCGCCGCCGAGGCGTTGGCCGCGACCTTCGGCATGTCCGGCAGCGAGTCGAACTCCTGCCGGCGTATCTTCTCCGTGACCTCCGCTACCGCGCGGAGCGCCTCCATCAGTTGCCGTTCGGCCAGATCGACGCATTCGTCGGCCCGCCCGCCGTCCGTCACCTTGATCAATGTCATGAGTTGCCCGCCCCCTCCGAGGCTCGCCCCGTCCGAGGCTCGCAGTCGGACATGAAAAAGCGGCCCCCGGGATCACCCCGTGGCCGCTTGCCCATCTCTTCCAGCTTGCCCGTTACCTACCCGACGACCGCCCGCAGGTCAAGAAGTTTATCGTTTTCAATTGGTTACGGGACCGCGCGCTAACCCTCCCTTAACCATCGCGCCCCCAGTTGACCTGCGTCATGGACCCCGCCCATCGTCGGCATAGCCTCGGTCCGGGAAAGGAAGCGCACCATGTCACTGAAACACAAGCGCAAGGAACTGACCGGGCTGGTCGGCGCCATCGGCGTCGTCGTCGCCCTCGCAGGCTTCGTCGGAGGCTACATGACCCCCGCCGCCACCATCGTCTGGACCTTCGGCGTCTGGGTCGTCGGCACGATGCTGGTCCGCGTCTTCACCGATCCGCCGGACGGCCCGAACGGATGAGAGCCTGCGTCCAGCACGGCTATGGCGGTCCCGAACGGCTTGAACTGACCAACCTGCCCCAGCCCGACCCGGCAAAGGGCGAGATGCGCCTCCGCGTCCTCGCCTGCGGGGTCAACCTGTCCGACTGGGAATACCTCACCGGCGCGCCGTTCTACGCCCGCCTCGTCGGCGGTCTCATGAAACCCAAACGACCGGTCCTCGGCTCCGACACGGTCGGCATCGTCGACAAGCTCGGCCCTGGCGTCACCGGCTTCGCGCCCGGAGACCGGGTCATGGGAGATACCGTCATGACCCGAGGCGGCTTCGCCGAATATGCCTGCGTCCCGGCCGCCGCGATGACCCACGTGCCCGACGCCCTTTCCGACGACATCGCCGCCTGCCTTCCGCAACCCGGCGGCATCGCCATCGCGGGAACAGAGAACGTCGCGGCAGGCCAAAGGCTGCTGATCAACGGCGCCGGCGGCGGCTCCGGCCCGCTGGCCCTGCAACTGGCGAAGGCTGCCGGTGCCCATGTGACGGCGGTCGACAACGCCGGCAAACTCGACTGGCTGCGCAGCCTCGGCGCCGACGCGGTGGTCGACTACCGCCAGCAGGACTTCAGCGCGACCGGCGCGCGGTGGGACCGCATCCTCGACATGGTCGCCACCCGTGGCCCGCGCCGCATCGCCCGCGCCCTGTCCCCCGGCGGCATCTACCGCGCCGTAGGCGGCGACGTCCGCATCCTGCTTGCCCTCCTTGCCGGCGGTCTGGTCACCCGCACGCAAGGCAAATCCATCGGCATGCTGCTGGTCCCGTCCGGCCGCGACCTCACCCGCCGCGCCGCCTCACTCGCACTCGAAGGCAAGCTGACGCCCCACATCGAAGCCGTGCTGCCTCTGGACGCGGTGCCCGAAGCGCTCGCCCGCACCGGGCGCGGCGAGGTTCGGGGCAAGATCGTCATCCACCCGACCTGACGGCAAGCGGCCCCCGAAGAACAAAAAACGCCGATGACCAAAGGCCCCCGGCGCTCTTCGTTCCATTTGCGACCGGCTCAGTTCCCCGAGCGTTCCGCCTCGATCTCGCGCCACTTGGCGACGTTCTCGTTATGCTCCGCCAGCGTTTCGGCAAAGGCGTGCCCGCCCGTCCCGTCCGCCACGAAGAACACGTAGGGCGTCTCTTCCGGATTCATCGCCGCCTCAAGGCTCGCGATGCCGGGGTTGGCGATCGGAGTCGGCGGCAGCCCGTCGATCACATAGGTGTTGTACGGCGTCTCGGCCCGCAGCTCGCTCTGGCGGATGCCGCGGCCCAGAACGCCCTGCCCGTTGGTGATCCCGTAGATCACCGTCGGGTCCGTCTGCAACCGCATCCCCTGCTCCAGCCGGTTCACGAAGACCGAGGCGACCTGCCCCCGCTCTTCCGGAACCCCGGTCTCTTTCTCGACGATAGAAGCAAGGATCACCGCCTCTTCCTTCGTCTCGAACGGCAGGTCTTCCGCCCGGTTCTGCCAAGCGGCGTCGATCCGTTCTTCCTGCCGCGACCGCATCAACTCCAGCAAGGTGCCCCGGTCGTCGCCGGTCGCAACCTCATAGCTGTCGGGCGCCAGATAGCCTTCCGGCGGGATCTCGTCGACCGCACCGGTCATCACGTCCACCTCGCGCAGACCGGACACGATCTGCCAGCTGGTAACGCCCTCGGCCACCACGACGCGGAACCGGGTGCCGGTCTGGTCGCGATACTGCTCGTACAGCTCGACCTCGGACCCGGTCTCGACCTCGGTGGGATCGAAATTCACCAATTCCACGAAGCGGTTGGTCGCCGGGTCCAACTCGCGCACCTGGATCGTCTCGTGGTTCACACCGATCCGGTACACCACCTCGGTGCCGCAGGTGTTGCGACCGCTGGCGGTGACCGTTTCGACGATCTCATCCATCGAGGCGCCGACCGGGATCAGGAAGTTCCCGGCCTTCAGGTCACCCGACTTGTCGCTGTAATCCGCCCCGATCCGGAAGATCCGGGCATTCGTCACCGCGCCCTGCCCGGCCAGATCCTCCGCGACCGACGTCATCGTCGCGCCGCTTTCCACCTGCAGGCAGATCGGCTCTGACAGCGGCCCTTCGGCAAGGTACTGCGACCGGCCCCAGCCGATCACCCCCGCCGCCGCGACGCACAGCACGATCAGCAGCGTCAGACCGTTGGAAGCGACCGATTTCCACATCAGGTCGGCGCCCCCAGAACCAGCGAGGCGTTGGTGCCGCCAAAGCCGAACGAGTTCGACAGCGCCACCTTCACCTCACGCGCCCGCTTGGCGTTCGGCGCAAGGTCCAGCTTCGACTCGACCGCCGGGTTGTCGAGGTTGATCGTCGGCGGCGCCACCTGGTCGCGGATCGCGAGGATCGAGAAGATCGCCTCGATCGCCCCCGCCGCACCCAGCAGGTGCCCGGTGGCCGACTTGGTCGAGGACATGGTCGCCGCGGACGCCTTGTCGCCCAGCAGACGCTCGACAGCTGCCAGTTCGATCGTGTCCGCCATCGTCGACGTTCCGTGCGCGTTGATGTAGTCGACGGCCTCGGGCGCAAGACCCGCCCGCTTCAGCGCCGCCTGCATCGCCCGGAACCCGCCGTCGCCATCCTCGGACGGCGCCGTGATGTGATAGGCGTCGCCGGTCAGGCCATAGCCCAGCACCTCGGCATAGATCTTCGCACCGCGCTTCACCGCGTGCTCGTATTCCTCCAGCACCACGACGCCCGCGCCCTCGCCCATGACAAAGCCGTCACGGTCGGCGTCATAGGGCCGGCTCGCCTTCTCGGGGGTCTCGGCGTATTTCGTGGACAGCGCCTTGCAGGCGTTGAACCCGGCGATCCCGATCTCGCAGATCGACGATTCCGCGCCGCCCGCGACCATCACGTCCGCATCGCCCCACTGGATCAGCCGCGCCGCGTCGCCGATGGCATGCGCGCCGGTCGAACAGGCGGTGACGACCGCGTGGTTCGGCCCCTTGAAGCCATAGCGGATGCCGACCTGCCCCGAGACAAGGTTGATCAGCGCGCCGGGAATGAAGAACGGCGACACGCGGCGCGGCCCCTTCTCCATCAGCAGCTTTGTGGTGGCTTCGATCGACTGCAGGCCGCCGATGCCAGAGCCGATCATGACACCGGTCCGCAGGCGGTCTTCCTCGTCCTCCGGCGTCCAGCCCGCGTCCGCAACCGCCTGATCGGCCGCCGCCATGCCGAACAGGATGAAGTCGTCCACCTTGCGGCGTTCCTTCGGCTCCATCCAGTCATCGGCATTGAACGTGCCCTCGGTGCCGTCACCAAGCGGCACTTCGCACGCATAAGTGGTGGCCACCCGGCTCGCATCGAACTTCGTGATAGCGCCGCCGCCGGACTTGCCGTCCAGGATCCGCGCCCAGGTTTCCTCCACACCGCAGGCCAGCGGAGATACCATCCCCAGCCCGGTCACGACCACTCGCCGCATTGCTCTACCTCATGTCGTTCCGCCGCCACCTGATACACAACGGCACCTTGCGTGGGCAAGGCCCAGCGTGCCTGTATCCTGCGCGGATCGCCGCCCGCCGGTCACGGGGCCCACCGACATCCGGCAGGGCTCCGGCCGCGGTGCCATCACGGGCGGCCAATGCGAAAAAGGCGCCCGGCCGGGGGCGCCTTATACGTTTCGCTCGTCCGTCGGTTGCGGACGGGACCTCAGTCCGTGTTCTGCGAGATGAACGAGACCGCGTCGCCGAAGGTCTGGATCGTCTCGGCGGCGTCGTCCGGGATCTCGATGCCGAACTCTTCTTCGAAGGCCATCACCAGTTCCACGGTGTCCAGGGAGTCAGCGCCCAGGTCGTCGATGAAGGAAGCGGATTCGACCACCTTCTCTTCTTCCACGCCGAGGTGTTCCACCACGATTTTCCGTACGCGCTTTTCGACGTCGCTCATCTTATTTCCTCGTTTCCTACCCGGGTTCCACACCCGCTTATTATGTGCTGCCCCATCGGGCCCTCACCATTGCCTGCCGCCAAGCAACAGTTGCCGGTTTTCCAAGGGATACCAGCCAAATTGTGCGCCGCCTATAGCATATCGCCGCACAGAGGCAACCGGTTTCTCCCTTGCCGTACCGGCCGTTCAGAACATGGCCATGCCGCCGTTGACGTGCAAGGTCGCACCGGTGACATAGCCGGCCTCGGGGCTGGCGAGATACAGCACGGCGGCGGCGATCTCTTCGGGTTCCCCCATCCGGCCCGCCGGCACCTGCCCGAGGATTGCCGACTTCTGGTCGTCGGTCAACTTGTCGGTCATCGCGGTGGTGATGAAGCCCGGCGCGACCACGTTCGCGGTCACGCCCCGGCTCGCCACCTCGTAGGCCAGCGACTTGGTCATGCCCACCAGACCCGCCTTGGCGGCGGCATAGTTGCCCTGACCCGGGTTACCGGCCGCGCCCACGACCGACCCGATCGAGATGATCCGGCCCCAGCGCGCCTTCATCATGCCGCGCAGGCAGGCCTTGGTCAGCCGCATCGAGCTGGTCAGGTTGACCTCCAGCACGCTGTCCCATTCCTCGTCCGACATCCGCATGAACAGGTTGTCGCGGGTGATCCCGGCGTTGTTGACAAGAATGTCCACCGCCCCCATCGCCTCGGCCGCCTGCTTCGGCAGCGCCGCAACGGCGTCGCGATCGCTCAGGTTGCACGGCAACACAAAAGCGCGCTCGCCCAGTTCGGCGGCCAGCGCCTCCAGCGGCTCGGTCCGGGTGCCCGACAGGCCCACGGTCGCGCCCGCGCCGTGCAGCGCCTTGGCGATGCCGCCGCCGATCCCCCCCGAAGCGCCGGTGATCAGCGCCGATTTCCCTGTCAGGTCGAACATGAGGTCCCTCCGGTCTCGTAAGTTGCGCCCCGGTTAGCAGCGCCCGATGCGTTTTGCCAGTGCATAGGACGCCCCGCGCCGCACAGGCCGGGACCGTCCCCTGGTTCTTCTCTTTCCAAATACCTCGGGGGAGTCGCGAAGCGACGGGGGCAGAGCCCCCCAGCCGGCGCCGCGTCCTACCCCTTCAGGGCAGCCGCTGCGGCCTGAACCTCTTCCGGCGTGCCCACGGTGTTCGTCGCGACCGACCGCTCGATCCGCCGCACCATGCCGGTCAGCGCCTTGCCCGCGCCGATCTCCCACGTCTCGGTGACGCCCTGCCCGACCATCCACGCCACCGACTCGCGCCAGCGGACCGACCCGGTCACCTGCTCCACCAGCAGTTGCCGGATCACTTCCGGCTCGCTGACCGCCTCGGCGCGGACGTTGGCGACGACCGGCACCTTCGGCGTCGCGATCTCCACCTGTGCCAGCGCATCGGCCATCACCGCCGCCGCCGGCGCCATCAGCGCACAGTGGAACGGGGCGCTCACCGGCAGCATCACCGCCCGCTTGGCGCCCGCCTCCTTGGCAAGCTCCACCGCACGCTCGACCGCCGCCTTGGCGCCCGAAACGACCACCTGCCCGGGATCGTTGTCATTCGCCGCCGCGCAGACCTCGCCCTGCGCCGCCGCCTCGGCCACTTCGGCGGCCTTCGCGAAGTCCAGCCCCAGCAGCGCCGCCATCGCGCCCTCGCCCACCGGCACCGCCTCCTGCATCGCCGTGCCGCGCGTGCGCAGCAGCCGCGCCGTGTCCGCGATCGAGATCGCGCCCGCCGCCGCAAGCGCCGAGTATTCGCCCAGCGAATGCCCCGCCACGAAATCCGCCGCATCGACCGTCACGCCCTCGGCCTTCAGCGCCGCCATCGCAGCCAGCGAGGTCGCCATCAGCGCGGGCTGCGCGTTCTTCGTCAGCGTGAGGGTCTCGATGTCGCCGTCCCAGATCAGCGCGCTCAGGCTTTCGCCAAGCGCCGCGTCCACCTCGTCGAACACCGCCTTCGCGGCCGGATAGGCCTCGGCCAGCGCCTGACCCATGCCGATTGCCTGGGCTCCCTGTCCCGGAAAGATGAATGCGCGCGCCATGCCGCCCCCCTCGTCTGGTTGTGCTGAATGTCTGACTGCGCGCGCCAATACAGCGCCACGACGCGCCATGCAATCTCGGCGGTCATCCGCGGGTCCGCGATGCCTCAGGCTTGGGTCAGGTCATTTCCTGCGGCGCCAGCGGCGGAAACACGCTGCGCGCCCGTGCGCCGTTGCCCTGCGCCGGGACGATTTCGCGCCGCACCACCGGCAGCACGTCCCGCATCAGGCGGTCGCTTACGCCGATCAGCGCCTCGCGCCCCGCCACCGCCACGGCGACCGTTTCGCCGGACCGCAGCTTCAGCCACAGACCCGGCATGTCGCCCTCGCGCCGGATCGCGCTGCCGCCCACCTCGTCGAACCGCAGGTCGTCGGTAATCCACGCACCGCCGCCGCCGCCGTCATGAAAGCCGAACCGCAATTCGCGCCGGCGCAGGTCCACCTGCACCTCGTAGGCGCGGCGCACCCTGACCCATCGCAGCCCCAGCCGCAGCGCGCCCATCACCAGCAAGCACAGCACCGCCTTCAGCGCCAGCCCGCCCGGCAGCAGCAGGGCGATCGCCGCGCACAGCGCCACCGCCCCGGCGCGTATCCCCGACACCGCCCGTTCCGGCAGCGCCCCGGTGGGGTGCGAAGAGCGGATGATGTAGCCCCAGCCCGTATCCGATACGGTCAGCGGCGGTCGGCGAAGCGCGTCTGGCGTCAGGCTGGACGGGAGCTTTATGGAGAAGTCGGGCAAGCGAGGTACTCGTGTCAGTCGTCTTGAGTGGCCCCGACAGCGCTAAGCCCCGATTGGGGCGGCATTTCGACCGGTCCGGGGGTTTTCCGGGAAGGCTTGCATCGCGCCCCCCGCGCTGTATAAGGCGGCTTCCCTTCGCGAACGTCACGTTAATCGGCGCAGACTCTCGTGGACCGGCCAGCGAAGGGACGATCCGGCCGGACCTATGAAATGCGCCCGCGACAGAAATGGAGTGAACATGCCGCTTTACGAGCATGTATTCATTGCGCGTCAGGACCTGTCCAACGCGCAAGCCGAAGGTCTCATGGACCACTTCGAATCGGTACTCACCGACAACGACGGCAAGGTCGTCGACAAAGAGTACTGGGGCGTGAAGACCATGGCCTACAAGATCAACAAGAACCGCAAGGGCCACTACGCCTTCCTGCGCACCGACGCCCCGGCGCCGGCCGTTCAGGAGATGGAGCGCCTGATGCGCCTGCATGACGACGTGATGCGCGTCATGACCATCAAGGTCGACGCCCACGAAGAGGGCCCGTCGGTTCAGATGCAGAAGCGTGACGACCGCGAAGGTCGCCGTGAACGCCGCTAAGAGAGGAGCTTAACCCATGGCCGCGAAACCGTTTTTCCGCCGTCGCAAGGTGTGCCCCTTCTCCGGCGAGAACGCACCCAAGATCGACTACAAGGACACCCGTCTGCTGCAGCGCTACATCTCCGAGCGTGGCAAGATCGTGCCCTCCCGCATCACCGCCGTCTCGGCGAAGAAGCAGCGTGAACTGGCCCGTGCCATCAAGCGCGCCCGCTTCCTCGCCCTGCTGCCCTACGCCGTGAAGTAAGGAGCAAGACAATGGATGTCATTCTTCTCGAACGCGTGGCGAAGCTCGGCCAGATGGGCGACGTCGTCAGCGTGAAAGAGGGCTATGCCCGCAACTTCCTGCTGCCGCAGAAGAAGGCCCTGCGTGCCTCGAAAGAGAACATCGCCGCCTTCGAAGGCCAGAAAGCCCAGCTGGAAGCCCAGAACCTCGAAACCAAGAAAGAGGCCGAGGATCTGGCCGCGCGTCTCGACGGCCAGAAGTTCGTCGTGATTCGCTCCGCCTCCGATGCCGGCTCGCTGTACGGTTCGGTCACCCCGCGTGACGTCGAGGCCGTGGCCGCCGACGCAGGCCTGTCGATCAGCCGCAAGCAGGTCGTCATCGGTCACCCGATCAAGGAACTGGGTCTGCGCGACGTCACCGTCGTTCTGCACCCCGAGGTCGAAGCCACGATCACCCTGAACATCGCGCGTTCCACCGAGGAAGCCGAGCTTCAGGAATCGGGCAAGTCGATTCAGGAGCTGGCCGCCGAAGAGGAAGCCGCTGCCGAGTTCGAGATTTCGGAACTGTTCGAAGACATCGGCGCCGCCACGTCGGACGACGACGACCTGACCGTCTCGACCCCGGAAAGCGACTCGACCGGCGACGACCAGCCGGATCTCGACGAAGACAAGTAATCTTCGCTAGATCAAGACATTACGGGCCGCGCCTTATCCAAGGCGCGGCCCGTTTTCTTTGGCTGACCCGATCGTCGACAGCCGCCTCTAGTCCGGAATGTCGCCCGCTTTCACCATCGCGTCCTTAAGATCGGCATAGGCCGCGCGCCACGCGGTCTCGACGTCCGCGCCAAGGTCCTCGCCCATGACGCTGCGCAGCGTCTCGATCAGGGCCTCTTCCATCGGCCCGAACATCTCGGCGGTCACCCCCATCCGGCGGTGGTGCTGGCCAAGTTCCTCGATGCGCCCGGCCACCGCCTGCGGCACCTCGATCCCGTCCAGAACCGTCTCCATCGTCGTCATGAACTTCATCCCCTGACCGGCGATGTCGTCTTCGCGGAACATCGCGCGCAGGTCGGGCCTGAGCGCGAACAGTCTTTCGTAGAACTCGGTCGAGGCCGGCTGCAGCTTCGGTCGCATCTTGTCGAAGCTCCACCGGATCAGCGCAATCTGCTCGTGGCTTACAGGCATGGCATCCCCCATCTGTCGGCGTCGTCCCCAGCCTAGAATCACACCCCGCCCACTTCCTTGATCCACCTCAAGAAGCGGCCATCCGCATTCATCGGGCGTTAAGCACAAATCGGCGACTGTGCGTGGGAAAGGAGCCCCGCGATGTCCCGCACCGTCTATGCGCTCGATACCGAATTCGCCGTGGCGTCGGGCGGCAACGTGAACGACGGCACCGGCACCAGCTCGTTCGACGCCCCGCCCGGCGCGACGCACGGGCTGGCCATCGACCTGCCGGACCGGAACCGGCTGGGCTTCGGCGCCGGCGACCGCGTGCGGCTGACGCTGGGCGACGTGCCCTTCCCCGACGCGACGGTGATCCGTGCCGACCGGCTGTCGGGCGGCGCGCCCGCGCTGGTGTTCGAAGCCATCGACCCGCAG
Organism: Maritimibacter sp.; assembly: GCA_017792445.1. Taxonomy (GTDB): domain Bacteria; phylum Pseudomonadota; class Alphaproteobacteria; order Rhodobacterales; family Rhodobacteraceae; genus Psychromarinibacter. The sequence continues at coordinate 3,739,485 of CP051232.1, read as the reverse complement.
GGCGATCCGGCGCAGGTGGTCTGGACGCCGGGGTTCGACCTTGCCGGCTGGTACGCGGCCAAGGCGGGCGACGGCCCCGCGCCGGTGTTCCGCTCGCGCGACGCCGGGGCTCTGCGACCCGTCTGCTTTGCCCGCGGCACCCGTGTGGAAACGACCCGCGGGCCGATCCCCGTCCAGTACCTGCGCCCCGGCGACCGCCTTCTGACCGTGGACAACGGCCCCCAGACGTTGCTGTGGTGCGGTTATCGCAGACAGGTCGGGCTTGGGGCCTCTGCCCCGGTCGTGGTGGAGCCCGGCGCGCTTGGCAATGTCGCGCGGCTGGTGCTGTCGCAGGACCACCGCGTGATGCTGCGGCATCCGCTGGCGGAACTGGGCTTCGATAGCCCCGAGGTTCTGGTGCCCGCCGGGGCGCTGGTCAACGGCCGCAGCATCCACATCGCGGCAATGCGGCACGTGATTTATCACCATCTGCTGCTGGACCGGCACGAGGTGCTGCTGGCGCAGGGGGCAGAGGCCGAAAGCCTGCACCTTGGCGACGACACTCCGGCGGTGCTGGCCCGAACCTACCGCGCCCTGCCGGACAGCCTGCTTCCCAAGGGCGCGGCCACGGCCTTCGCGCGCCCGACATTGACCTTTGCCGAGGCGCGCGGCCTCGCGGTCGAAATCGGCATCGTCGCCGGTCCTGTCCCGCAGCCGCCGCGCCTGCTGATTGCCGCGTGATCCGGCGACCGGGCCGAAACGCCAAGCGCCAAGCAAAAGGGCCGCCCCATCGGACGGCCCCTTGCGATCATTGTGCCCTAAGGCAGATCAGTCGTCGCTTTCCAGCGACTCGACCGCCTTCTGCAGGTCTTCCTTGCTGACCGGCTTTTCCGAGACTTCGGCCAGTTCGAACACGTAGTCGACGACCTTGTCTTCGAAGATCGGCGCCTGGATCTGCTGGCGCATCTGCGGGTTCTGCTGCACGAACTCGAAGAACTGGCGTTCCTGGCCCGGGTACTGGCGCGCCTGCTGCATGACCGCCTGGGTCATCTCGGCGTCGGTCACCTGGATCTCGGCTTTCTGGCCCAGTTCGGCAAGCAGCAGACCAAGGCGCACGCGGCGCTCGGCCAGCGTGTTGTGCTCGTCGGTCGGCTCGATCTCGCCATGGTCGTGGCCGTGATCTTCCGGGTGATCCTCGTGGTACAGCTGGTGGGCGATCTGCTTCGCCTCGGTTTCGACCAGCGTCGGCGGCAGGTCGAACTTCACCATCTCGTCCAGCGCATCCAGAAGCTGGCGCTTCATCACCGCGCGGGCGGCCTGGCCGTATTCGGCTTCCAGACGCTCGCGGATCTGGCCCTTCAGCGCGTCGAGGTCTTCGGCACCGTACTTCTTCGCCAGCTCGTCATCGACGGTGGCGGCGACCGGGGCCTTCACTTCCTTGACGGTGCAGGCAAAGACGGCGTCCTTGCCGGCAAGGTGTTCCGCGCCGTATTCCTCGGGGAACTTCACCTCGACGTTCTTCTCGTCGCCGGCCTTCAGACCGACAAGCTGCTCTTCGAAGCCCGGGATGAAGCTGTTCGAGCCCAGAACCAGCGGATAATCCTCGGCGGCGCCGCCTTCGAATTCCTCGCCGTCGACCGAGCCTTTGAAGTCGATGACGACCTGATCACCGTCTTCCGAAGCGCCGTCCTTGGCTTCGAAGTTCTGCGCGCTGGCGGCCAGCGATTGCAGAGCTTCCTCGACAGCCTCGTCCTCGGCGGCGACGGTCATCTTTTCCAGCTTGATCGACTTGGCGTCGACCTCGGGGATCTGGGGCAGCGCTTCGTAGGTCATCTCGACCTCGACGTCGTCGCCTTCTTTCCAGTCCTCGTTGGTCATCTTGACCTGCGGCTGCAGCGCGGGGCGGTCGCCCGAGTCCTCGAAATGCTTGGACATCGCGCCGTCGATGGCTTCCTGCATCGCTTCGCCCATGACCTGCTGGCCGAACTGCTTCTTCAGCAGCGCCATCGGCACCTTGCCCTTGCGGAAGCCCTTCATCTGGACCTCGGGCTGCGCCTCGGTGAGCTTCGCGTTGACTTTCTCGTCCAGCTCGGCGGCGGTCAGCGTGATCGAGTAGCCGCGCTTCAGACCTTCGTTCAGGGTCTCGGTGACCTGCATATTGTCCTCATTCTCCCGTGGGGCCGCCGGAAAAGGGGTCGCGGCCCGCGCAAAATCAGACGCCCTAATAGGCCCCGCGCGGTAGCTTCGCAAGTCGAAATGGCCCGTTCCCGGTCCGGTGCGCGACCACCGATTTCAGGCCCGGGCCGCGTCGCCGCCGGCCGCGCCGATGTCGCGCGATCCGGCCAATGGCGCCCTGCCCGCACGGGCCCGCCGCATTCCGCGACCGGCGCGGTCCTCGGGCCGCGTGCCACCATCGCCGCCAACCCGCGCCGGGATGCCTTGCAACCGCCTATGGGGTAACGGTTTCCGGCACCCGTCGGTGTGCTTACAGCGCCTCGTACATGCCGACCGCCACGTTGGCCTCTTTCAGGACGGTGTCGAGGTTCGCCGAGAGCGCGCCCAGTTCATCGGCCGACAGCGGCGTTCCGTTCGCGGCCTTGGTCAGGATCTCGCGCATCGGGGCCCAAAGCTCTGCCACCTTTTCAAGCTGTGCCTTCAGCTCTGGCGTCGGCGCCGGATCCAGCCCAAGCGCGCCGTTGCCGTCGATCAGCCCGACCTGCGAGTCGTCGAACAGGGCAATCGTCGCTTTCAGCGAGGCGGCATTCAGCGGCGCGTCATAGCCCGCCGACATAAGACATGCCTCTGCCAGCGCGCGCTGGGTCAGCATGCGCTGCCGCCCCGACACGTTCAGCGCACGCGCAAGGAAAGGATCGACCGAGGTATCCGCGTTCGCGGTTTCCAGCGCCACGACCACCTTGTGCGTCGCCAGCAGCATCGGCAGCGCCTTTTCCGACACCTGCCCCAGCGTGGCGGGCGTTTCCAGCGTCACCTCCATCGCGGACAGGTAGTCCTTCCAAAGCGTGTCCACCCCGGCAAGCGCGATCAGAACCGACGTGTCCCCCTCTGCCGCGATGCCAAGGTCGGCATCGCCAAGGCGCAGTCCCGCCAGCGCGGTTCCAAAGCGGTCGGCGGCGGCGCGGGCGAGGTCGGCGTTCTTTTCCACCTCGATCCCCTGCGCGGCCAGACAGACCTTGCCCGCGATGCGCTGCGACAGCATCCGCTGTGCGCCTGCGATGTTGATCTTGCGCTTGGCGTCCACCGAGTCGCCGATGGCAAGCGCGGGCTGTCCAAGGCCGGCAAGGCCAAGGATCACGGTCAGGGTCGTCAGGATACGGGGCATGGGACCTCCTAGGGCGCGGAACACGTCCCCCGATTAGCCCCGAAGGTTTAACCCCCCGTTACCCCGCGCCGCCCTTCCGGTACCGGAACACGCCCGTCGCGGTCGCCAGAAGCGCGCCGGTGTCGTCATGTACGGTGGCCTCGGCGAAGAACGAAGACCGCCCGCCGCCCGTGCGCCGCCCCTCGGCGATCAGCGTCCGCCCGGTCGCGGGGGCCAGAAAATTCACCGTCATCGATAGGGTCATCACCAGCTGCCGCCGGTCCGGGTCGCCGGTGTAGCTGCCGGAAAAGCCCATCGCGGTATCCATCAGGACGCCGTGCAGCCCGCCATGCACGATGCCATAGCGGTTCATGTGCTGGTCGCCCAGATCCAGTTCGACCCGCGCATAGCCCTCGGCCCAGCCGACCAGCCGATACCCCACGAGGTCGCGAAACCCGTGCGTTGCTTCGATCAGCGCCGGGTCCACCCCCGGCAGCCCGTCCTCGGCCATGCGCATTCCCTTCGTCAGCACTCCCGCGATTGTGTCCCCGGTCGTGACGTCATGTGCAACCCCGCGGGAACATCTCGCCGCGCCGCCGCGTTCCAGAACCGGACACAGCCCGCCATGGAAAGGCACCGCCTTGGAACTCCCCCGCAGCGAGACCTTCGCCCCCGGCGACATCGCACCCGCCTCGCGCGGGAAGGTCGTCGCGATCATGAACCCGAAATCCGGTCGCGATGACGAAGATCAGGTCAGCGCGGCGCTGAAAGCCTATCTCGACAGTCTTCCCGACGGAGAGCTGCGCCTTGTGGGCAGCCGCTCGATTCAGCAGATGGCGCAGGACGCGGTCGACGAAAACGCGGCCACGGTGATCGCCGTGGGCGGCGACGGCACGATCTCGGCGGTGGCAGAGACGCTGGCGGGCACCGACACCACGATGGGCGTGATCCCGGCGGGCACCTTCAACTATTTCGCGCGCGGCCTCGGCATCCCCGAGGATCTGGACGGCGCGATCGACGTCCTTCGCACCGGCACCCCGCAACCCGCCGCCTTCGGCCGGATCAACGGGCGGCTGTTCCTGAACAACTGCTCGATCGGCATCTATTCGATGATCCGCCGCCAGCGGGAAGAAATCTATCGCCGCTTCGGCCGCAGCCGCGCCGCCGCCTACTGGTCTGTGATCACCGCGATGCTGCGCCTGTACCGCCGGATGCGCCTGACCGTCACCGTCGACGGTGTCCGCCACGAGCTGAAAAGCGCGCTCGTTTTCGTGGCCAACAGCGACTACCAGATCGAGGAATTCGGACTGGAAGGGTCGGACGCGGTGAAGAACGGTCGCCTCGCCGTCTACGTCTCGCGCGATCGGGGTCGCTGGCACATGATCAAGCAGGCGGTCCGGCTGGTCGTTACCGGCATGCGCAAGGGCCGCGACTTCGAGCTGTTCACCGGCAGCGACATCACCATCGAAACCGACAAGCCCTTCCGGCACGTCGTCCGCGACGGCGAGATCGCCCGGATGAAGGCGCCGTTCACGATTACCCGCAACGACACGGCGTTGCAGGTCATAGCCCCGGCGCGGAACCGTCCTACATAATACCCCATGACGCGACTGATTCACCTGTCCGACCTGCACTTTGGCCGCGCCCGGCCAGAGCTTCTGGCGCCCCTTCTGCAGGCCGTCACCGCCGCGAACCCCGACCTTGTCATCGTCTCGGGCGACCTGACCCAGCGCGCCCGCTCTGCCGAGTTTCGCGAGGCCCGCGCGTTCCTCGACCGGCTTCCCGCGCCTTGGCTGGCTGTGCCCGGCAACCACGACGTGCCACTCTATAACCTTGGCGAGCGGGTGCTGCGGCCCTACCGCAAGTACACCCGCTGGATCAGCCCGGTCCTCGCGCCCGCCTTCGTGAACGAAAAGGTCGCGGTCGTCGGCTGCAACACCGTCGACCCCCACCGCCACCAGCGCGGGCGGATCCGCAGCCGCGATCTGGACCGCCTGTGCCGGATCTTCGACGAGGGCCCGCGCGACCGGCTGAACATCCTGTTCGCCCACCACCCGTTCGAGCAGGAAGACGATGTCGACAAATCCCTGATGAAACACGCTTCCAGCGGGCTGCGGCGGCTGACGGCGTGCAACACGCATGTCGTGCTCTCCGGCCACCTGCACCGCTGGCGCGCCGGGCCGTTCCTGACCGGCACCCGGTCCGAGGGGCCGGTGCAGGTCCATTCCGGCACCAGCCTGTCGTCCCGCCTGCGGGGCGAGGTAAACGACTTCGCCCGGCTCGACGTCACCGCCGACACGCTGGACGTCACGCGGATGGTGGTGCAGGACGCCACGCTGGCCTTCGCCGAGGCCGACCGGATCAGTTTCCGCCGGGGCGCGTCCGGCCTGTCGCCGCTGACCGAGCCAAAGCCGGAATACGCCTAGGGCGTCTCGGCGGCGCAGGGGGCATAGCTGGACGAGGTCTCGCTGCTGTCGGGCAGACCCAGCACCGCGAACGGCGCGCGCGAGCGGGTGAAGACCTCGCGCCCCACGTCATACCAGAAGCTCGGCGGATCGAAGGTGCCGCCCGCCACGCCCGTTCGGCCCGGGAACAGCTCCAGCACCCACATCAGCGTGGTGCCGCACTCTGGGCAGAACTGCGTGGCGAAAGACCGCCCCGATTCCGACTGGAAATGATAGCCGCGCGGGACGCCTTGAAGGATCTCGATCCGGTCGCTGTCGAAATAGACCGACACCCCGAAGGCCGAGCCGGTCCTGAGCTGGCAGTCGCGGCAGTGGCACACCGCCGTCTTGGCGGGCATCCCCGTCGTGCGATAGCGGATCGCGCCGCAGTGGCAGCCGCCCTCGTGCGTTTCCGTATCCCCGTCCATTCGCGCCTCCCTTGCCCACGCTCCAGACAACCGCACCGGCGACCGCAGGACAACCCGCGCCGCTTTCCCGTTGCACAGGGTGCAACGCCCGGCCCATGCTTTGCCGCAAGGAGGACCCGATGAAGGAACCGCAGGTCAAGTCCATCGCCGCGCTCGCCCGCGGGCTCGAGGTGCTGCAACTGCTGCAAAGCTCGGGCGCGCTGACCCTGCACGACCTGCACCGGCTGTCGGGCATCCCCAAGGCCTCGCTTCTGCGCATCCTGAAGACACTGAAGGAAAAGGGCATGATCTGGCAGCGCATGGTCGACGCGGCCTATGTGCCGTCCTACTCGCTGTCTGAACTCGCCAGCCGCATGGACCGCGAGCACGAGCTGATGGAAGTCGCCTCGCCGATCCTCGAAGCCCTGTCGGACGAGGTCAAATGGCCCTCGGTCCTAGCCGTGCCGCGCCTGTCCTACATGGAGGTCATCGAGACCAACGCCCGCCGCGCCTATTTCGGGGACATCCCCCTTGGCCCGGCGGGGTTTCAGGTCAACATGCTGCGCTCGGCCTCGGGTCGGGCCTATATCGCCTTTTGCGAGGACGCGGTGCGCGAGGCGATCCTTGAACGCCTGCGCCGCTCGGAACGGCCCGGTGATCGGCTGGCGCGCAGCCCGGACTACGTGGCCCGCGTCCTGTCCGAAACCCGCGCGCAGGGCTACGGCATGCGCGACCCCGACTTCGGCGGCAATTTCGACGAGGGCCGCGCCAAGGTCGACGACGCGCGGGATTCGCTGGGCGTTCCGATCCGGCTGGGCAACCACGTGCCGGGCGCGATCAACATCACGTGGTCCCGCCGCGTGTTCCGGCGCGAGGCCGCGGCCGAGATCTTCGCCGCCCCCGCGATCCGCGCCGCCGAGGACATCGCCCGCCGCCTGTCGGACTGACCGCGCGCCCGGACCCAAGCGCCCTTCCCTTCCCCGCAGCAGCCGCCTAAGCCTGCCCCCATGAACCCCGACCGCCCCCTTCTTGGCATCCTCCTGATGCTGGCCTTCTGCCTGCTCGCGCCGCTTGGCGACGCGTTGGCCAAGCTGCTGGGCAGCGTGGTGCCCCTGCTGCAGATCCTTGTCGCCCGTTTCGCGATGCAGGCGCTGATCCTCTATCCGCTGGCGCGCCGCAACGGATCGCCCTTCGCCCTGCCCGCCCGTGTGCTGTGGCTGACCGCCCTGCGCACCGTGCTGCACGTGGCCGGGATCGCGGCGGTGGTGATCGCGCTGCGGTACCTGCCTCTGGCCGACGCCATCGCCATCGCCTTCGTGATGCCGTTCCTGATGTTGCTGCTGGGCTGGCTGGTGCTGGGCGAACAGGTGGGGCCCCGCCGCCTAGCCGCCTGCGCGGTGGGGTTCGCGGGCACGATGATGGTGGTGCAGCCCAGCTTTGCCGAGGTCGGCGCCCCGGCGCTGTGGCCGCTGGCGGTGGCGGTGATCTTCGCGTTGTTCATGCTGGTGACCCGGACCATCGCCAAGGCCGCCGACCCGGTGGCGCTGCAGGCCGTCAGCGGCGTCATGGCCTGCGTCGTGCTGTTCCCGGTGATCGTCGCCGCCGATGCGATGGGATGGCAGGGGCTGGCCCCCGCCGACCTCACGTGGAACCAGATGTGGCTGCTGGCGGCGATGGGCGTTGTCGGCACCGTGGCGCACCTTGTCATGACGTGGTCGCTGCGCTTCGCCCCCACATCGACCCTCGCGCCGATGCAGTATCTCGAGATCCCCTTCGCCACCCTGATCGGCTGGATCGTGTTCCGCGACCTGCCGGACGGGCTGGCTGCTGCCGGCATCCTCGTGACCATCGCGGCGGGGCTTTACGTGATCTACCGCGAACACCGGGTCAGCCGCCCGAAAGTGTCCGGACCACCTGTGTAAGCGCCGCGCGCGGCAGGATCATCAGCATTCCCGGCCCGTCCAGGTCCAGCTCGACCGGACCGCCCGCGACCTCGTTCGACGTGCCGGACCGTCCGGCAGGCGCGAACCCGATCCCGTCGATCGGCCAGCGCAGGCCACGGCTGCGCCCCGTCACCGGCGCCATCGGAAACAGCGACACCCGGCTGCCTTCGGGCAGGTCCAGCCGCAGCGCGGGCGGCGCGTGGAATGCGACGTCGTGGGTGCCCAGCACCACCGCCGCGCCCGCGCCCGCGCGACGCCGCGCCAGCACGTTGTAGACCGCCAGTTCGTGATCCAGCCGCGCGCCGGTGAAGCCCACCGCGATCACCAGCGGCGCGGAAATGTTGGCAAGGCACTTGTCGAAGTCGGTGCTGTCCTGCTCGGCGATTTCCAGAACCGTCGCGGGATCGAGCTGCGCGCGCAGGCCGGGACCAAGCGAGTCCATGTCGCCGATCACCGCTTGGGGCGTATGCCCGTCCTCCATCGCGCGCGCCGCGCCGCCATCGGCCGCGACAAGAAACGGCGCAAGCGCAAGCGATTCCTGCAACCGGGCGCTTTCCAGCGGGGCGCCCCCCACCAAAGTTACCGGCACCTGTGATTGGACAAACGGATTTTTCATGCGATTGTTAATGGGATATTTGGGGTTAGGCCACAATCTGACCCAGAAAAAATACCGCAATAACCTCTGTTCTGTTCCGAATTCGGAACCACCGCATGGTAAATATGTTCGTGTTGAACGGGGAGAAAGCGATACTCTTATGGTTAACGCCAGCAAAATCCTGACGGTATCCTACGGGACCTTTTCCTGCACGCTCGAGGGCTTTGACGAGCCGTTCTCGACGATGAAATCCATCGCGGAATATTTCCGCGACCTGGCCGCGGACGACCGCTATTTCGGTGCCGAACCGCCGACGCCGGACGCCGAGATGCTGCACCGCATCGCCGAGCGTGAGATCCAGCGCCGGGTCGAGGCGCGGGTAGAAAAGAACGGCATCCTGCTGCGCCCGGCGGACGACGCCGATACCGATGTCCCCCAGCAATCGCAGGACGTTGCCGAAGCCGCGCCCGCTGCCACCCCGGCCCCCGCCGCGATGGGCGCCGCCCCGATGGTCGCCGCGACCGTGGCCGCCTCTGTCGCCGCCCACGCTGACGCTGCCCCCGAAGCGCCGGCCGCGACCGCAGCACCGGCTGCCGCGCCCGAAGCGCCCGAGACACCTGCCGAACCCGTCGACCCGCACGCCGAAACGGTGGCCGAGAAACTGCGCCGCATCCGCGCCGCCGTGGCCCGCGCCCAGACCGAGCCGCAGCTTGCCTCCTCCTTCGCCGAGGACGAGCGCCCGGAACTGTCGAACGCTCCGGTCGAAGACATCCTGACCGCCCCCGCCGAGGAAGAGACTGACGAGGAAGAAAACCCCGTCGCCGACGAATCGGCCGCCGATGACGAAGGCATGCTCGATGCCGTCGCCGCCGCGGAACTGGGCGTTGTCCCCGCCAATGTGACCGAGGACGAGGCGGACGAAGAAGACCTCGTTTCCGAAGCCGCCGAGGACGATACCGCCGCTGAAGAAACCACCGATGACGTCGCCGGGGATCTCGACGACGAGCCGGCGATGGAAGACCTCGCCGCCATGGGTTTCGAGGCCGAAGCCGCCGTGCCCGCCGAACTGGCCGAAACGCCCGAGTATCAGCCGGACCTCAACGCGGACGACGAAGACGAAGCCGTCGCCGTCTCTGACGCGTGGACCGAAGCCGAAGACCCCGCCGCCGAAGATGCGCTGGCCGCCTTCGGCATGCCCGACGACGAACTGACCGAGGACGAGGCGGAAGACATTCCCGCCGCGACCGACATGCCCGACATCTCGGAAGCCTTCGCCATCGAGGCGGACGAAGACGAGACCGCCGAGGACGAAGCCGAAGAAATCGCGCTGGAACTGCCGGAAACCGCTGGCATCGAACTTCCCGAGCCCGAGGCCGTGGCCGAAGCCGAGGAAGAGACCGCCGAGGACGAAGCCTCGTTCGAGGATGAAGGCTTCGACGTCGAGACGCTGGACCTTGGCGCGACCGAAGAGGACGGCGAGGAAGAGACTGCCGAAGCCGCGCCCGAAGTGGCCGAGGCCTACGAGGAAGACGAAGACCTCGCCGACATCGAACTCGACCTGAACGAAATCCTCGGCGCCGCGCCCGAAGCGGAAGCGATCGAGGATGAAAACGAGGTCGAAGAGACCGCCGAAGAGACTGCCGAAGCCGACGACCGTCTGCCGCCGCTGTCGCTGACCCCGGCAGAGCGCATCGACGAGGAAGACGCCGCCGAGGACGAAGATGAAGCCGAGACGCCCCGCGTCCGCGTCCTGAAAATGTCGCGCGAGGAATTCGACGCCCAGTATGTCGAGGAAGACGCCGAGGTTCAGGACCTGACCTCGCTGGACGACGACGAAGCCGCGCCGCTGAGCGACCGCGACGAAATCCGCGCCGCCCTTGGCGACACCGGCCTGTCCGAGGACGACGAAGCCGACCTGATCGACGAGCTGATGCGCGCCGGGCAGGACGACGAGGCGACCGACGAAGACGGTGCCAGCCACCGCGACGCCGTGGCCGCCGACCTTGCCGCCGCCGCCGCCGAGGTGCAGCGCCACGCGGACGACGAAGGCACCGAGACCGACATCCCGCACGAGGCCGAAACCGGCGACGTGCCCGTCGACCGTCTGCTGGCGCAGGCCGACAGCGAACTGCGCAACAACGACAGCAAGCGCCGCCGCTCGGCCATCGCCCACCTGAAGGCCGCCGTGGCCGCGGTGCGCGCCGATGGCGGACGCGCCGCCAACAAGCGCGAGCGCGAAGCCGAACGCGCGATGAACCAGTACCGCGACGACCTTGCCAGCGCCGTTCGCGCCCCGGCCGGTCCCGCGCTGACCGACGAGACCGCGCAGGACGAGACCCCGCGCCTGGAAGAGACCGAGATCGAAGACCGCCAGCCCGAGCCGATGGCCGAAGCGCCCAAGCCCGAGCCTGCCGCCGACCGCCCCTCTGGGCTGCGCCGTCCGACGGTCAGCACGTCCGACGACGCCCCGCGCCGCAAGCGCCCGATGGCGCCGCTGATGCTGGTGTCGGAACAGCGCATCGACCGCTCGGAAGCCGCCGACGCCGAACAGGCCGCGCGCCCGGTGCGCCCGCGCCGTGTCCGCGCTGAAGACGTGGACGCGACCGAGGCTGCCGGTCAGGGCGACGTATCGGAAGACGGCTTCAAGGCCTTCGTCGACCGGACCGCGCCGGACGGGCTGCAGGAACTGCTTGAAGCCTCGGCGGCCTATGCCGGCGCGGTGCAGGGCGAAAGCTCGAACTCGCGCCCGCAGATCATGAGCCGTGTCGCCCGCCTTCTGCCGGACGGCGCCTTCAGCCGCGAAGACGGTCTGCGCGCTTTCGGCGTGCTGCTGCGCGAGGGCCGCATCCTGCGGGTCGAGCGTGGCCGCTTCACGGTCGCGCCGAACAGCCGCTTCAATGACGCTCAGCGGCGGTCCGCCGCCGGCTGATCCAACCTATTTCAAGGTGTTCGTGTGCTTGTGTTATCACAAGCCAACTGGGCGGAGTGTGCGAACACTCCGCCTTTTTTCATGCCCGCAGATCGCCCGCAAGGATCGCAGGAAAACCCGGCAAGCCACAGAAATTTCTAGAAATTTCTGCGCCACACGATCTTCTGGAAGATCGTGTGAGCCGGTATCAGTCTTCGGCGTCGGGATCAGCCTTGCCCACGCCTTTGAAGATCGGCCGCGCAAGAAAGGCCCAGATCACGCCAAGCCCGACGTAGATCGCCAGTTCCAGCAGGAATGGCGGCCGGTCGAACAGGCCGACAAGCGTGACCGCCAGCACGATGTAGACCGGCAGTCCCACCAGCAGCCACAAAAGCGACAGCCGCCGCCGGGCCTTGTAGCTCAGCGCCATCAGTCGGCGAACGGGTCGGTGACAAGGATGGTGTCCTCGCGCTCGGGCGAGGTCGACAGCAGCGCAACCGGGCACTGGATCAGTTCCTCGATCCGGCGCACGTATTTCACCGCCTCGCCCGGCAGATCGGCCCACGACCGCGCCCCGGCCGTCGACTCGGACCAGCCCGGCATCGTCTCGTAAACCGGGGTGCAGCGCGCCTGCGCCTCGGCGGCGGTCGGCAGATAGTCCAGCGTTTCGCCGTCCAGTTCGTAGCCGGTGCAGATCTTCAGTTCCTCGAACCCGTCCAGCACGTCCAGCTTGGTCAGAGAGATCCCGCTGACGCCCGAGGTGGCGCAGGTCTGGCGAACCAGAACCGCGTCGAACCAGCCGCAGCGGCGCTTGCGTCCCGTCACGGTGCCGAATTCGCGGCCCCGCTCGCCTAGGCGCTGGCCGTCGGCGTCGTCCAGCTCGGTCGGGAACGGGCCCTCACCGACGCGGGTGGTGTAGGCTTTCACGATACCCAGCACGAAATCGATGGCGGTCGGCCCAAGGCCGACGCCGGTGGCGGCCTGCCCGGCGATCACGTTCGACGAGGTCACGAAGGGATAGGTGCCAAAGTCGATGTCCAGCAGCGCGCCCTGCGCGCCTTCGAACAGGATGCGCTTGCCGGCCTTGCGCTGCTCGTTCAGCACCTTCCAGACCGGGGCGGCGTATTCGAGGATCTTGGGCGCGATCGCCCGCAGGTCGGCCAGCAGGCGTGCGCGGTCGACCGGCTCCAGCCCCAGCCCGCGCCGCAATGCGTCGTGGTGCACCAGCGCCCGGTCGACGCGCTTTTCCAGCGTCTCGTCGTCGGCAAGGTCGGCGACGCGGACGGACCGGCGGCCCACCTTGTCCTCGTAGGCCGGACCGATGCCGCGCCCGGTGGTGCCGATCTTGGCGACCGAGTTCTGCGCCTCGCGCGCGCGGTCCAGTTCACCGTGGATCGGCAGGATCAGCGGCGTGTTCTCGGCGATCATCAGCGTCTCGGGGGTGATGTCGACGCCCTGCCCGCGGATCGAGTCGATCTCGTTGATCAGGTGCCACGGGTCCAGCACGACGCCGTTGCCGATCACCGACAGCTTGCCGCCGCGCACCACGCCCGAGGGCAGCGCGTTCAGCTTGTAGACCTCGCCGTCGATCACCAGCGTATGGCCGGCGTTGTGCCCGCCCTGAAAGCGGCAGATCACGTCTGCCCGCTCGGACAGCCAGTCGACGATCTTGCCCTTACCCTCGTCGCCCCACTGGGCGCCCACGACGACGACGTTGGCCATAGCCATTCCCCTCGATATCAGAAACCGGAGTCAGAAACCGGACCCCCTATAGCGCCCGCCGCGCGGGACCGAAACCGATAATTGGGCCGCCTGCCCGCAAGCGCGCAGTTGACGCTGGACACCCGCGCCGCAAATCGGACAATCACAGCCTGAACCCGCCCCCGCACATGGATGCGAAAGGAAATTCCGACCGATGCCCCTGCTGATCCGCTGGATATTCGCCTTCGTGCTGGTGATCGCCACCTACAACCCGACGCCGTGGAACTATACCAGTTGGGCGCTGGAGACCTACGAAGAGCGGCTGTCCATCGTCGTGCTTCTGGGTCTGGTGCTTCTGGTGGGCTACATCATCTTCCTGCGCGCGACGCTTCGGTCCATCGGCGTGTTCGGCGCGCTGCTGATCCTTGCCCTGCTGGGCGCCATCGTCTGGGTGCTGATCGACATGGGCTGGCTGTCGGTCGAGGATCCCGACGCGATGGTCTGGCTGGGAATCATCGCCGTCTCGGCGGTGATGGGAATCGGCCTCAGCTGGTCGATCATCCGCCGCCGCCTGTCGGGACAGCTGGACGTGGACGACGTCGAAGACAGCTGACGCAGATGCGGCGATCATCGCAGGTGGTTTTATCGGTTGCAGTATGGCGCCGGGCGCAATAGATACCCCCCGTTGCAAAGCCCAAAGGCCCGAGACCGACACATGGAAAACGTCATCCTCGTCATCCACCTGATCCTTGCCCTGTGCCTGATCGGCGTGGTGCTGCTTCAGCGGTCCGAGGGCGGTGGCCTTGGCATGGGCGGCGGCGGCGGTGGCGGCGTGATGTCCGCCCGCGGCGCGGCGACGGCGCTTGGCAAGCTGACATGGGGCTTTGCGATCGCGTTCATCGCGACCTCGATCGCCCTGACCGTGATCGGCGCAAGCAACTCGAACGACACCTCGATCATCGACCGCCTCGGCGGCGGCGCCAGCGCGCCGGTTGACGAGAACAGCGGCCCCGCGCTGCCCCCGGCCAGCGATCTGCTGCCGCCGACGGATGGCGACGCCCCGCTGACCCCGCCGCGCGCCGACTGACAATATCCACAACTGATTGAGGGGGAAAATTCCCCCTCTACACCATGTAGCGGTTTGCTTGCGCAACCTGCGGGAATCGGTTATACCTTAAGTCCCGTGGGTAAGCGTTTTTCAACGGCGTTCCGCCTGCATGATTCACGAGCTTTCACGGGAGTTTCCATCATATGGCGCGCTTTGTGTTCATCACCGGTGGCGTGGTTTCGTCTCTTGGCAAGGGGCTGACCTCGGCCGCGCTTGGCGCGCTGCTGCAGGCCCGAGGTTTCACCGTACGGCTGCGCAAGCTGGACCCCTACCTGAACGTCGACCCCGGCACGATGAGCCCGTTCGAGCATGGCGAGGTCTTCGTGACCGACGACGGCGCCGAGACGGACCTTGATCTTGGGCACTATGAACGTTTCACGGGCGTCGCGGCGCGGGCGACCGACTCTGTCTCGTCGGGCCGGATCTATTCCAACGTGCTGGAGAAAGAGCGCCGCGGCGACTACCTCGGCAAGACGATCCAGGTCATTCCGCACGTCACCAACGAGATCAAGGACTGGATCTCGATCGGCGAGGACGAGGTCGACTTCATGCTGTGCGAGATCGGCGGCACGGTCGGCGACATCGAGGGCCTGCCCTTCTTCGAGGCGATCCGCCAGTTCAGCCAGGAACGCCCCCGCGGCGATTGCATCCTGATGCACCTGACGCTGCTGCCCTTCCTTGCCGCCTCGGGAGAGCTGAAGACGAAGCCGACGCAGCACTCGGTAAAGGAACTGCGGTCCATCGGCCTGCAGCCCGACATCCTTGTGTGCCGCTCCGAACACGAGATCCCCGAGAAGGAACGCGGCAAGATCGCCCTGTTCTGTAACGTGCGCCCCGACAGCGTGATCCCGGCCTACGATCTCAAGTCGATCTACGAGGCCCCGATGGCCTATCACAAGGTCGGTCTGGATCAGGCGGTGCTGGATGCGTTCAACATCTCGCCCGCGCCGAAGCCCAACCTCGACCGCTGGATCGACGTAGAAGACCGCCTGCACCACGCAGAGGGCGAGGTGCGCGTGGCCATCGTCGGCAAGTACACGCAGTTGGAAGACGCCTACAAGTCCATCGCAGAGGCGCTGACGCACGGCGGCATGGCGAACCGGGTGAAGGTAAAGTCCGAATGGATCGATGCCGAGATCTTTGAACGCGAAGATCCCGCGCCCTATCTCGAAGGCTTCCACGCGATCCTTGTTCCCGGCGGCTTCGGCGAGCGCGGGACGGAAGGCAAGATCCGCGCCGCCCAGTTCGCGCGCGAGCACAAGGTGCCGTATCTCGGGATTTGCCTTGGCATGCAGATGGCCGTGATCGAGGCGGCCCGGAACGTGGGCGGACTTAAGGACGCCGGTTCCGAGGAATTCGACCACGAGGCGGGCGCAAAGCGCTTTACCCCCGTCGTCTATCACCTGAAGGAATGGGTGCAGGGCAACCAGACCGTCAGCCGCAAGGTCGGCGACGACAAGGGCGGCACCATGCGGCTGGGCGCCTATGACGCCACGCTGGCCGAAGGCAGCCGGGTCGCCGAGATCTACGGCAACCTCGCCATCGACGAGCGTCACCGCCACCGCTACGAGGTGGACATCAAGTACCGCAAGAACCTCGAAGAGCAGGGCATGTGCTTCTCCGGCATGTCGCCGGACGGACGCCTGCCCGAAATCGTCGAGTGGAAGGACCACCCGTGGTTCATCGGCGTGCAGTTCCACCCCGAGCTGAAGTCCAAGCCGTTCTCGCCGCACCCGCTGTTCGCGGACTTCGTGCGCGCGGCAAAGGATATGTCCCGCCTCGTCTGAGGCGGTTGCGACAGGCCGCGGCCCCTTGGGGTCGCGTCATTCGTGCTGCTGGTCATAAGTCATGGAACGTGCCGGCGCGCAGGTCTGAGGGGACCATGCGAAGGAGGACCTGCGCGCCGGGCAGCGCTTCCGTGAGTGTTAACCGTGAGTGTACTCGTACCTGTCTGTCGTTTTGGCGTTCACTCGGCGGCAAGCAGCCGCTGGTTCTGAAGATGCACCGGCATGCGCATGACGGTGTAGTTCCGGCGGTCGGCCGCATCGTGATAGGGCGTGCCCATGCGTTCCAGCGGGAAACCCAGCTGGCGCAGGACGCGGATCAGCGCCACGGCCGAGATGCCCATGTATTCGGACACGTTCTGCGCCTCGGCGATGTCGTACAGGCCCTGCCCGACGGACTGCAGGCAGCGCGCACGATCTTCGGCGCGGCGCAGATCCGGCGAGATCACCAGACGCGTCATCTCCCACACGAGGGGCGAGATGATGTCGGACGGCATCGCGTCATGCGGAATGCTGTCGAGAACACCCTCGCGCGCGTCTTTCAGCATGTAGCTGTGTTTCCCCCAACGGGCGGTGGTCGGCATCACGCGGGTGCCGCCGATGACCTCTCCGTCGTGGATGCAAAGCGAGTACCAGGCGGTCGGATTGTCGTACTGGTCCATCTCGAACTTGTCGTTGTGCGGGATGTCCCAATTCAGGATATCGACGAAAAATCGTTTTCGTAAACCGAGGTAGTCGAAGAATGCCGAACCATGCTCGTGCATGGTCGACAAGTCGAACGTGATATGGCGCATTGGTCACTCTCCTTCTTGGAGAGTGATTTAACCCGTTCTGTGAACGGTTGTTAATGACTAATCAACAGTGCGTCATGAACGATCGCTCACGCGCGAAGCGCGCAACGATCCTAGATAAGCCCATAAGTTGTGGCCATGGTGGCCGCATGGGTACTAGTTTTAGCGTTAAGCTTGGATTTCGCGTTCTTCAGACGCTGCTTCACAGCCCCCTCGCTGACGCCAAGTAAATCTGCAATCTCTTTCATCAAAAGGCCATTTTTGACCATTCCGAGGGCTTCGAGCTCCGCTTTCGTCAGGTTCGTGGGCGGCAGAAGCGAATCATGCAGCGTCTTCAGGTTGTGCGTCAGGGCCTCGATTTCGGGGTCCGTGAACTCGCGATCAGAGCGCGCGAACGAGCCGAAACTACGCTGACCCTGGGGGCCGGTGTCGCGGCAGCAGACCGCCACGCCGAAGGACAGACCGAAATTCGCGGCCTCGTCCATGACGCCGCGCGGATCCGGAAGCGCAATCTCGCTCCAGCGGGTCGCGTCAGTGTCCGCAGCGTACAGCCAGTTCATCACCGGGTCGGACAGCACGTACCCCATCGCGGAGTAGCGCTGCACCCACTCGGCGGGCAGCACGTTCTGTTCGAACATCGGGAATGCGAAACCGATCCGCAGCGCCAGGAAATGTCCTGACGGCGACAGATCGTTGAAGACGTCGGTCTCGACGTCAAAGCTCATGTTCATCCCCATAAGACCCGCTCTCTTATTAAATGATTGCGATTTTGTGTTAACAGACGGTAGGAATCGTCTTGCAGGACCATACGCCGATCCCGCGCAGACACGCAACTTTATAGAGAGTTCCCGGTAGAAACGTGGACAAAAGAGCGAACATCGCCGGCCTGTTGTCTGAATTGGACGAATTGTGCCCCCTGGGGTTCGCGATCGCCCTGCACATTAAGTACAACGCGCCCACCTTCCTGTTCCAGACCTTCCCCGAGAAGTGGACGGACGCCTATGCCAGAAATGGCTTTGTTATCAAGGATCCGGCGGTTCATTGGGCTTTCGAGAATACCGGTTTCGTACGCTGGCGCGACCTGCGCCACGTGGACAAAAGCGGCGTCATGGAACAGTCACGTGACTACGGGCTGAACTACGGTTTCACTGCTTCCATCCACAACGACCACAGCCGGACGCTGGGTGGCTTCGCCCGCGCCGACCGTGATTATCTGGATGTCGAGATCGACGAAATTTGCGATAAACTTCAACAACTTGATGTCGTCACGGCCGGCATCCAGGTGCTGTCGAAAACGGATACGGACGCTTTGCAGAGCATGTCCATCCGGATGACCCATCGCTAGTTAACGACCCTAACAACAATTCCCCGGATTGTTCGCTTTTAGGGCGAGTTGCGAAACGAATCCCCGACTCAAAGCGCCTTTCACGACCCGGTGTAGGCACTTTCCCGCCGGTGACTCGCGGTCTATATCGGGTGATATGTTCGCAGATCTTCTTCGCCGGCTGACAGAGCCGATGCCCCAGACCCTTCCCGATCCTGACGCGCGACTGGCCCTTGCCGCGCTGCTTGTCAGGGTTGCCCGGTCGGACGGGGAATATGCCTCTGACGAGGCCAGCCTGATCGACCGCCTGCTGGCCGAGCGCTACGGGCTGTCGCCGTTCGAGGCCCCGAAGCTTCGCGCCGACGCCGAGGCGCTGGAGGCCGAAGCGCCCGACACCGTCCGCTTCACCCGCGCGATCAAGGATGCCGTCGCGTACGAAGACCGTGCCGCGGTCATCGAAGCGCTTTGGGCGGTGGTGCTTGCCGACGGGGTCCGGGACGAGGAAGAGACCTCGCTTCTGCGTCTCGTGGCGAACCTTCTGGGCGTCAACGACCGCGACAGCGCCCTTGCCCGCCAGCGCGTCGAAGCCCGCAACGCATGACCGCAGCCCTGCCGATGTACGACCGCCCCGAGACCGAGGCGGCCAACCAGAAGTTGTGGTGTGTGATTCGTGCAAATTTGTCCGAAATGTGGCGTGACGCTGGGGAACGCGGCTGGTCGCTGCCCGACCGGCTGACGCAACCTGAGGATCTTTGGTCACACTGGATGGACCCCGGTCTGACCCTGTCCCAAACCTGCGGCCTGCCCTTTCGCGATCGCCTGAAAGATGTCGTGACCCTTGTCGGCACCGCGGACTACGGCCTGCCCGATTGTCCACCCGGCCACTACAACAGCGTTTTCGTGATCCGCGCCGACGACGGCCGCGACCGGCCCGATGACTGGGCCGGCATGACGCTGGCCTGCAACAGCCGCAACTCGCAGTCCGGCTGGGCCGCGCCCGCCAACTACCTTGCCGCCGAGGGGCTGGGCTTCGAGGACATCGTGCTGACCGGCGCGCACCGTGCCTCGGCCAACGCGGTGGCGCGGGGCGAGGCCGACGTGGCCTGCATCGACGCGCAGACGTGGCGGATGATCTGCCGCTGGGACCCGGAGGTCGCGGCGGCCCTGCGCGAGGTCGGACGCACCGCGCCGACGCCGGGCCTGCCCTTCATCACCGCCGGAACACATCCGGCGGGCGATCTGCGGCTGGCCCTGGCCGATGCGATCCGCTCTCTGTCCGACGAAGACCGCGCCGTGCTGGACATGCAGGATTTCGTGGTTCTGGACGCGGACCGCTATTACGCGGTGCCGACACCGCCCTTTCCGAAGGCATCCGCCCGGAAAATCGACTGACCGCAGGCAATCCCCCGGCGTCAGCGTGCCTTTGCGCGTTGCATTTGCTCAAGAATTGCGCCCTAATTCTCTATCAGACGACAGGGAACACCCGAAACAAGGGCAAGGCGTGACGGAACAACCGCCGGTTATAGAAATCCGCGATCTTCACAAGAGCTATGGTCAGCTCGAGGTTCTAAAGGGTGTCAGCATGTCGGCGCCGCGCGGACATGTCATCTCGCTCATCGGCTCGTCCGGGTCGGGCAAATCCACCCTGCTCAGGTGCTGCAACCTGCTGGAAGACAGTCAGGCGGGCGAGATCCTGTTCGAAGGCGAACCGATCAGCTGGAAGGGCGCGGGGCCGACCCGCCGCCCCGGCGACCGCAATCAGGTGCTGCGCATCCGTACGAACCTGTCGATGGTGTTCCAGCAGTTCAATCTGTGGTCCCACATGACGATCCTGCAGAACGTCATGGAGGCGCCGGTGACGGTGCTGGGCCGCGACAAAACCGAGACCGAGGCGAAGGCACGGGAATATCTTGCCAAGGTCGGCATCGGCGACAAGTGCGACGTCTGGCCGGCGCAACTTTCGGGCGGCCAGCAACAGCGTGCCGCCATCGCACGGGCGCTGTGCATGGAGCCGCGCGCGCTGCTGTTCGACGAACCGACCAGCGCGCTGGACCCCGAACTGGAACAGGAAGTCGTCAAGGTCATCAAGGCGCTGGCCGAGGAAGGCCGCACGATGCTTCTGGTGACCCACGACATGCGGCTGGCGCATGATGTAAGCGATCACGTCCTGTTCCTGCATCAGGGCCGCATCGAGGAAGAAGGCCCGCCCGACGCGGTCTTCGGCAATCCGCAGACCGCGCGTCTGCAACAGTTTCTGTCGGCCACACGGGCCGCCTGAAAACCAAGCTTCAACTGGGAGAAAGCAATGAAAAAGCTGCTGATCACCGCCGCCGCACTGGCCGTCACGGCCGGCTCGGCCATGGCGCAGGACGTGGTGCGCATGGGCACCGAGGGCGCCTACCCTCCGTGGAACTTCATCAACGACGCCGGCGAAGTCGACGGCTTCGAGCGTGAACTGGGCGACGAGCTGTGCGCCCGCGCCGAGCTGACCTGCGAGTGGGTGACGAACGACTGGGATTCGATCATCCCGAACCTCGTGTCGGGCAACTACGACACCATCATCGCCGGCATGTCGATCACCGACGAGCGTGACGAAGTCATTGACTTCACGCAGGAATACACGCCGCCCGATCCGTCGGCCTACCTCGCCCTGTCGGAAGACGTGGACGTGGAAGGCGGCGTCGTCGCAGCCCAGACCAACACCATCCAGGCGGCCTTCGTGGCCGAGCAGGGCTGGACGCTGGTCGAGTTCCCGACGCCCGAGGAAACCATCGCCGCCGTCCGCAACGGCGAAGCCGACGCGGTGCTGGCGGACAAGTCCTACCTCGCCGCCGCGGCTGGCGAGAATGACGACCTGTTCCTGCTGGAGCGCGAGGAAATGATCGGCGGCGGCGTCGGCATGGGCCTGCGCGAAAGCGACACCGAACTGCGCGAGAAGTTCGACGCGGCGATCCAGTCCATGAAGGACGACGGAACGCTGAACGAACTGATCACCAAGTGGGAAGTCGCCTCGACCTTCTGAGGCACTTTGCCGGGGGCGGGCCCTGCGCCCGCCCCCGCTTCAACCGACGGGCCCGCCGATGTGGACGCTTGACCGGACATACGACACCTCTGCCGGGCAGGTCCGGGCCGGTGCCGCGGGCGATGGCCCGCCGCTGGTGCTGGCGCATGGGTGGCCGTGGTCGTCCTATGCGTGGCACCGCGTGATCCCGGCGCTCGCCGACCGTTTCCGCGTCCATTGGTACGACATGCCGGGCTTTGGCCGGTCGCAGATGGACGGCCCCCGCCCCGCGTCGCTGGACGTGCAGGGCGAGATCTTCGCCGAGATGCTGGATCAGCTTGGCCTCGACGCACCCCGCGTGGTCGCGCACGACTTCGGCGGCGCGGTGACGCTGCGCGCGCACCTGCTGCATGACCGCGACTTCGACCGACTGGTGCTGATGAACGTCGTCGCGATGCGGCCGTGGGGGTCAGAGTTCTTCGCCCATGTCGGCCGTCACATCGACGCCTTCACCGGCCTGCCGCCGCATATTCATGCCGCGGTGGTCGATGCCTACGTCCGCAGCGCGCTGGCCGGCCCGCTGCCCGAAGACGACATCACAGCGCTGAAGGCGCCCTGGCTTGACGACACCGGGCAGCGCGCCTTTTACGCCCAGTTCGCGATGGCCGATGAAACCTATACCGCCGAGGTCGAGCCGATGTTCGGCACCCTCCGCTGTCCCGCCGCCGTTCTGTGGGGCGCGGACGACCCGTGGATTCCGCTGGCCCGCGGCAGGGCGCTGGCCGACCTTGTCGGCGTGCCGCTGCAACCGCTAGCCGGGTTGGGCCACCTGCCCCAGCTCGAGGCGCCGGACCGCGTCGCCGCTCACCTGATTTCCGAACTCACATAGGCCGCGCCGATGTTTGGCTTTTGCGAAGACCCCTCGACGCTTTCAAACCTGCCCTGGATGGCCTGCTACCTGACGACGGGAAAGCAGTTCCTGTTCTACGGTTCGTTCCTGACGGTTCTGGCGCTGATCTTCATCACCGCCCCCGTGGCGCTGATCTTCGGCTTCGGCGGCGCGATGGCCGCACGCTCGCCGATCCTGCCGCTGCGCTGGTTCGGCAAGATCTACGTGGCGATGGTTCGCGGCGTGCCCGACATCGTCTATTTCATGTTCTTCGTCATCGCGCTGGATCAGGGGCTGGAGTGGATCCGCCACCAGATCAAGTGCCCCGACTGGGACGCGCCGATCCGGCAGGGCAACGACTTCATCGTCTGCGCCCAGGCGAAGCTGCCGCTGTCCACCTCGCCGCAGGTCTGGCACGAGGTTTACAACTTCTCGCTGGCGGTGTTCACCTTCGGCATCGTGTTCGGAGCCTTCGCGGCCAATGTCCTTTACGGCGCGATGCGGGCCGTGCCGCGCGCGCAGATGGAAACCGCCGAGGCCTACGGCATGACGCCGCGCCAGTCCTTCTGGCGCATCCTCGTGCCGCAGATGTGGATGTACGCCCTGCCCGGCCTGTCGAACCTGTGGATGATCCTGATCAAGGCCACGCCGCTGCTGTTCCTGCTGGGGGTCGAGGACATCGTCTATTGGGCGCGCGAGCTTGGCGGCTCGGCCAACCCGCGCTTCACCGCCTACCCGCATCCCGACTGGCGGCTGTGGTACTTCATCGGGCTTTTGGTGTTCTACCTCGCCTTCACGCGGGTGTCAGAGATCGTGCTGGCCCGGATCACTCGGCGGCTAAGCCACGGTCAGGGGACGCTGGGCGGTGTCCGTCAGGGGAAGGCAGCATGAGCCGGCGCGTAACGCGACAGGATCTTCTCGAAGATCCTGATTTCCAGATTTTTCTAGAAAAATCTGTATCTTCGGAGGCGTTCTTATGAGCTGCTGGGAAACCTTCCAGGCCTATGGCCTGCGCAGCATCGGCTATGGCGAGCGCCTTCTGCCACGGACCGATTTCACCCTGTGCGAGCAGTTCACCCTGATCGGTTCGGGCCTGATCTGGAACATCTACTACGGCGTCCTCGCCCTGACGATCGGCTTCTTCCTCGCCATCGCGCTGGCCGTGGCGAAGGCGTCGGACAACCTTTGGGTCCGCAAGCCGGCCGAGTGGTTCATCTTCGTGTTCCGCGGCTCGCCGCTGTTCATCCAGTTCTTCCTCGCCTACTTCCTGTTCCTGTCGCTGAAGCAGTGGAACAGCATCTTCGACCCGTTCACCAGCGCGGCGCTGGGGGCTTTGATCGTGCTGTTCCTGAACACCGCCGCCTATTCCGGCGAGATCTTCTATGGTGCGTTCCGGTCGGTGCCGCGCGGCGATGTCGAAGCGGCGGACGCTTACGGCATGTCGGGCTGGACCAAGTTCCGGCGGGTGATCTACCCGACCATGCTGCGCCTCGGGTGGCCCGCCTACACGAACGAGGCGATCTTCCTGTTTCACGCGACGACGCTGGTATTCTTCTCGGGCTTCCCGGCGTGGCAGCAGAAGGGCGACGCGCTGTATTACGCCAACTACTTCGCGGACAAGACCTTCAACCCGTTCATCCCCTATCCGATCGTGGCCTTCTACTTCGTGCTGCTGACGCTGGCGGTCATCTTCGTGTTCGGACGCATCAACGTCCGCCTGAACCGCCACCTTCCGCAAGAGCGGCGCCAGCGCATGCGGGTCCGGCCGCAGCTGATCCGGTAACAACGAGCCCGCCATGAAGTTCCGCCCAGCGTCGCGCGCCGACGCTTCAAGCCTTGCCGCCATCTCGATCGAGGTCTGGATCGGCACCTATATCCGCAACGGCGTGAACGGTTTCTTCGCCGACTTCGCGCTGTCCGAATTCACCGCCGACCGGTTCGAGACGCTGCTGAGCGATCCGCGCGAAAGCGTCATCGTGTCCGAGAACCGCGATGGCATAGACGGCTTCGTCCGCGTCACGCAGGACCGCCCCGCACCCGAGGGCGTGGCCTCGGACACCGAGATCCGGACGCTTTACGTTCAGCCCCGCCATCACGGGCGCGGACTGGGCAAGGCGCTTCTTGCGCAAGGACTGGGCGTCGCGCAGGCGCGCGGAGCGGGTTCGGTCTGGCTGCAGACGTTGTGGGACAACACGCCCGCCCTCGGCTTCTACCGCGCGCAGGGCTTCGACATCGTCGGGCGCACGCATTTCAGGATCGGCGACGAGGCCTATCCGAACGAGATCCTGCTGCGCCGCCTCGACGGCTGAACCGCGCCCCGTGGGGCGCGGCCCGGTTGCGGCTCAGGCCAGTTCCAGCGCCGCGGTCAGGTCGTTCAGCAGGTCGCCCGCGTCTTCCAGCCCCACCGACAGGCGGATCAGGCCATCGGTGATCCCCAGCGCCGCGCGCTGCTCTTCGCTCAGGCGCTGGTGCGTGGTCGTGGCCGGGTGGGTCGCGATGCTTTTCGAGTCGCCGAGGTTGTTCGAGATCGTCCAGATCTCCAGCGCGTTCAGCATCCGGAAAGCCGCGTCCTTGCCGCCCTTCACATCCAGCGCAAGCATGGTGCCGCCCGCTTCCATCTGCGACGCGGCCAGCGCGTTCTGCGGGTGCGACGGCAGGCTGGGGTGGATGACGCGGGCAAGCTTCTCGTGCCCTTCCAGCGCCTCGGCCAGCTTCAGCGAAGCCTCTGCCGCCGCGCGCACGCGCAGGTCCAGCGTGTCCATGCCCTTCAGCATGACCCACGCATTGAACGGCGACAGCGCGCCGCCGGTGTGCTTCAGGTACGGTTCGACCTTCTTGCGGATCAGTTCCTTCGAGCCCAGCACCACGCCGCCAAGGCAGCGGCCCTGCCCGTCGATGTGCTTGGTGGTCGAGTAAACCACAAGGTCGACGCCCTGCTCGACCGCGCGGCTGAAGATCGGGGTGGCAAAGACGTTGTCGGCCACCACCAGCGCGCCCTTGGCATGGGCCAGTTCGGCCACTCCGGCGATGTCGATGATCTCGAGCGTCGGGTTCGACATCGTCTCGAAGAACACCGCCTTGGTGTCGTCGCGGATCGCCGCCTTCCATGCCGCGAGGTCGGTGCCGTCGACAAAGGTCACCTCGACGCCGTAGCGGGTGAGGATCTCTTCAAGGATATAGAGGCACGAGCCAAACAGCGCGCGCGAGGATACGACGTGATCGCCCGCCTTCAGAAGCGAGGTCAGCGCGGCGTTCACCGCCGCCATGCCCGAGGCAGTGGCAAAGGCGTCTTCCGCCCCTTCCAGCGCGGCGATGCGTTCCTCGAACATGCGGACCGTCGGGTTGCCGTAGCGGGCGTAGATGAACTCGTCGTCACCGATCTCGATGAACCGCGCCTCGGCCTGCTCGGCGGTGTCATAGACGAAGCCCTGCGTCAGGAAGATCGCCTCGCTCACTTCGCCGTACTGGCTGCGGCGGATGCCTTCGTGGACCAGTTTCGTCCGCGTGTTCCAGTTCTTGCTCATGCCCTTGCGCCTCCTAATCGCGCACAGAAAAACCCCCACCGCAATCAGCGCCGGGGGTTCATACCGTCCGACACCTCTTTAGCGGAATTTTTTAACGTGGCCCGCAATCCGGTGTACAAATCGCCACGGCTCTTGGCTTAGACCCACAGGTCCTGCGCGTCAATCCCGTCGCGCGGATGCGGTAGGGACTTCGCCGCCGCATCACCTGGCGGTCATCGGCGGTCCGGGACGGGTCCGGACAGCTATTCGCCGGCTTCGTTCTTCTCGATCCCGTAGGTCTGGAACAGCTTGCCCTGCAGCATGAAGAAGGCGAACAGACCGATGGTCAGGCCGAAGGTCTTGAAGTTCACCCAGGCGTCGGTGGACATGGTGCGCCAGACCACCTCGTTCAGAACGGCGAGCAGGACGAAGAACGCGGTGACGCGCTTGGTCAGGATCATCCAGCCCTCGGGCTCCATCGGAAGCATCTCGCCCATCACCGACTGCATGTAGCTTTGGCCGCGCATCAGCCCGAAGCCCAGCACCAGCGCGAACAGCGCGTAGATGATGGTGGGTTTCATCTTGAAGAAGCGTTCGTCGTTCAGCCAAACGGTCATGCCGCCGAACACCACGACCAGCACCAGCGTCACGATCTGCATCTTCGACAGCGTCCCGGTCAGCCGCCACAGAAGCAGCGTGCTGAGCGCCAGCAGCGGGATGAACGCGGCGGTCACGACGATGAAGCCGGAATATTCCGCGCCGCCGATCATGAAGGTCCGGTCGCGCAACAGCAGGTAGCCCACGAAGAACGCAAGGATCGGCCCCATGTCGAGCGCCAGCTTCAGCCCCTGCGAGATGTTCTTTTCCGCCATTCCGGTCCCTTTCCGTCGACGTGGCCCTAGCCACCCATCTCCACTATCACAGCCCCGGCGGCGATCAATGCCATCAGCATCAGACGTCGCGGCCCGACCTTTTCCTTCAGCACCAGCCACCCGATCAGCGCCGCGAAGACGGTCGAGGTCTCGCGCAGCACAGCCGCCTCGCCGACCTTGTCCAGCCGGGTGGCCAGCATGACCGAGCCGAAGCTGAAGAAGCCGACCAGACCGCCGGTGATGCCCCGAACGGCCAGCGGGCCGAAGGCGGGCTTTTCCGACATAGTCCTCAGCCGCAGCGCCGCAACCACCGGCATGAACAGACCGTCGATGAAGAAGAACCATGCCAGGAACGTGAACGGATCCGCCGTCGCGCGGATGCCATAGGCGTCGTAGGTCGTGTACAGCGCCACGGTCGAGCCGGTCAGCACCGCCAGCGTCAGCGCCGCGGGCAGCGTCTCGCGCGCGGTGACAAGGGTGCGAAGGTTGTAGACCGCAAGGCCGAAGATCCCGGACAGCAGCACGCCGACCCCAAGCCACTGCACCGGCGTGAAAATCTCGCCGAACAGCAGGTAGGCCCCGATCACGGCGAAGAACGGCGCGGTGCCCCGGACCACAGGGTAGACCACGGTGTAAGCGCCCTTGGTGTAGGCGAAGGCCTGCGCCAGCTTGTAGACCACGTGGATCACGAACGCCCCGCCAAGGATCGGCCACATATGCGGCTCTGGCCATGGCACCACGAACAGCGCGAAGGGCGCGGCCATCAGGCCATAGCTCGCGTCGATCGCCCCGCGCGAGATCCACGGATCGTGCCGCCCCTTCTGCAACGCCCCGAACACCGCGTGCAGCAGGGCCGCGAACAACGCGAGACACAGCGCCAGCGCGTGCCCCGCCTCGGTCCCTTCCAGCGATTGCAGCCACGCACTCATGCGGCGCTTCGTCCGCCTGGATGCGCGCGCGCCGTGGTATCGTGGTCACGACAACAGGAGCGCAGGGCGATGTGGGACGAGTTGCAACGCGAGTTTTCCGGCAATTTCGACGCGGTGCCGTGGGGCATCACGACGATCCGGCTGATCGGTGCGCTGGTCCTTGGCGGCCTGATCGGGCTGGAGCGCGAGTGGCACAGCAAGCCTGCCGGACTGCGGACGCATATCCTGATCTCGCTGGCGGCGGCTTTGTTCATCCTTGTCAGCCAGCAGATCGCCGCCCTGCCCTTCGGTCCACCGGACAGCGGCAACAACGCGCTGCGGGTCGACCCCCTGCGGCTGGTGCAGGCGGTGACGGCGGGCGTCGCCTTTCTTGCCGCCGGCGTGATGTTCACGGCGGGCGGCAAGGTCCACCACGTGACCACCGGCGCGTCGATGTGGCTGTGCGGCGCCATCGGGCTGGCCTGTGGCGCCGGGCAGATCCCGCTTGCGGCGCTGGCGACGGCGATCACGCTGGCCGTGCTGCTGTTGCTGCGGCTGGTCGAAAGGCTGATCGGGACGCGGTAGCGCCTCATGGCACGGCCCGCTGCGCGCCCCGGGACATCAGCCGCGCACGTCCAGCCCCGTCAGCGCCGCCGCGAATTCCTCGGGGTCGAAGGGGGCAAGGTCGTCGATCTGCTCGCCCACGCCGATGGCGTGGATCGGCAGACCGAACTTGTCGGCCAGCGCCACCAGCACGCCGCCCTTGGCGGTGCCGTCCAGCTTGGTCATCACAAGCCCCGAGACGTCGGCCATTTTCTGGAAGGTCTCGACCTGGCTCAGCGCGTTCTGCCCGGTGGTCGCGTCCAGCACCAGAAGGGTGTTGTGCGGCGCGTCGGGATCCTTCTTGCGGATGACGCGGACGATCTTGGACAGCTCTTCCATAAGGTCGGCGCGGTTTTGCAGGCGGCCCGCGGTGTCGATCATCAGCAGATCGGCGCCCTCGGCCTCGGCCCGGGTCATCGCGTCGAAGGCAAGGCTGGCCGGATCGGTGCCCTGCGGCGCGGTCATCACCGGCACTCCGGCGCGCTCGCCCCAGACCTGCAATTGCTCGACCGCCGCTGCACGGAACGTGTCGCCCGCCGCGATCACCACCGACTTTCCGGCGGCGCGGAACTGGCTGGCGAGCTTGCCGATGGTCGTGGTCTTGCCAGAGCCGTTGACGCCGACCACCAGCACCACCTGCGGCTTCTTGGCGTACAGCGGCATCGGCTTGGCGACCGGTTCCATGATCCGCGTCACCTCAGAGGCCAGCAGCGCCTTGATCTCGTCCACCGACAGCTTCCGGCCAAAGCGTCCCTCGGCCATGTTGGCGGTCACGCGCAGCGCGGTGTCGACGCCCATGTCGGCGGTGATCAAGAGTTCCTCGAGGCTTTCGAGCATGTCGTCGTCCAGCACCCGGCGGACCACGGTCTTTTCCGACGCGCGCCCCATCAGGCGGCCGAACAGGCCCTGCCGCGCAGGTTCAGGCGCCGCCTCGGGCGCGCTTTCGGCGGCGCGTTCGACTTCCAGCGGTTTCGGCGTGACGGCGGGCGGCTCGGGGGAAGGCTGCGGCCGGGGGTCCGGCGCAGGCGCAGGCGCGGACTGAGGTTCGGGCCGCGGGGCCGGCGCGGGTGCGGGTGCGGGCTCCGGTGCAGGCGCGGGTGTGGGTGCGGGCTCCGGCTGCGGCGCAGGCTCTGGCGTCACGTCCGGTGCGGTGGTGACGACCTCTTCTTCGCCGCCATCCTCGACAATCGCATCGAGCCCCTGCTCGATCTTCGAGGACGACCCGGTCAGCCGCTGCTTCAACTTCTTGAAAAAGGACATGTGCCGCCTTTCCTGATACGATGTTTCAGGTAATCGGTTCCGCCGGGGTTTGGAAGCCCCGCGACGCCTTAACCACTTGTTCCGGGCCGCCGCGCCTGCCATTCGAAGCCTGTCTGCCGCCTTGCGCTGCGTAACCCTTATCCACGCCATCTTGTTGCCCCAATGACCAGAAATACGGACGACAGCCCCGGATTGTCGCGCGAGGGTAAACCCGCGCGCCCGGGTCCGGACACAGCCGGGTTCGTCTTTGCCTGGACGAGCCTGACCCCCGTCTTCCTGCTCGCGGCGGGGGCTGTGTTCGGTGATCGCTGGGGCGGCGCGTGGATCTGGGCCGCGCTGCTGTACATGGCCTGCCTCACCTACCTGCTGGACGAACTGATCGCCGCCGCGGCCCCCGCCGAGGGGGTCGAGTTTCCCGCCCATGACAAGCTGTCCGTCGTGCTGGCCGTGGGCCATTTCGTCGTGCTGTTCCTGACCGTCCGCACGCTGGCCGGTGACGCGACGGGACCGGCGCAAAAGGTGGCGCTGTTCCTCGCGGCGGGGATGTTCATGGGGCAGGTGTCGAATTCCAACGCTCACGAACTGATCCACCGGGGCGGGCGCGGCCTGCGGCGGCTGGGGACGTGGGTGTATATCTCGCTGCTGTTCGGCCACCACGCCTCGGCGCATCCGCTGGTCCATCACATCCATGTCGCCACCGACCGCGACCCGAACTCGGCGCGGCTGGGCGAAAGCTATTACCGGTTCCTGCCAAGGGCGTGGGTCGGATCGTTCCGTGCCGGAATGAAGGCCGAGACGGCGCGGCTGTCCCGCTCGCGCCAGAAGAAGATCCATCCTTACACGGTCTACATCGGCGGCGGGGTGGCGATGCTGGCCCTGTCCGGGCTGATCGCGGGGCCTTGGGGCGTGGTGATGCACCTTTGGCTTGCGGGCTATGCCCAGTCGCAGCTTTTGCTGTCGGACTACGTTCAACACTACGGGCTGCGCCGCCGCCTGCGCGAGGATGGCCGCCCCGAACCGGTGGGGCCGCGCCACAGCTGGAACGCGCCGCACTGGATGACCGGCCACATGATGTTGCACGCGCCGCGCCATTCGGACCACCACGCGCATCCGTCGCGGCCCTATCCGGAACTGGAACTGGATGCGCCGGATGTCGCGCCGATGCTGCCTCGCAGCCTCCCCGCGATGGCGACGCTGGCGCTGTTCCCGACCCTGTGGCGCCGGGTGATGGACCGCCGCGCCCGCCGCTGGCAACCGAGCGACCCGGAACCGGGTCACGATCCGCGGAGCGCCGCCGCAGGCGAACCCGAGGCTCTGGCCTGACCCCGGACAATCTGCCATTCTGCCGCCATGACACATCGTCCGATCCGAACCTTGACGCTTTGCCTGCTTCTCGCCTCCGCCCTTCCGGCCGCGGCGGCTGACAGCATGTCCGCGGACGAGTTCGAGGCCTATGTCGAGGGGCGCACCCTGACCTACCACGACGGCGGCGTAGCCTATGGGATCGAGCAATACCTGCCCGGCCGCAAGGTCCGCTGGGCCTATATCGGCGACGAGTGCTGGGAAGGCTACTGGTACGAAGAGAACGCCAACATCTGCTTCGTCTACGAAGGCAGCCCGGAACCAAAGTGCTGGAAGTTCAGCGACGACGGCGGAAAGCTGTCGGCGA
Source organism: Maritimibacter sp. (assembly GCA_017792445.1). Taxonomy (GTDB): domain Bacteria; phylum Pseudomonadota; class Alphaproteobacteria; order Rhodobacterales; family Rhodobacteraceae; genus Psychromarinibacter. Next base: position 3,708,477 of record CP051232.1, on the reverse strand, counting down.
TCTTCATGGGCGAAGAAAACGGGCGCGAGTTGTACGAGGTCCGCAACAGCCCCGAGCCGCTGACCTGCATGGGTCCCGACGTCGGCGTCTAACCCGCATTAGGGCGAGATGAAGGTCACGCCCGCCATCCGCTCGATCTGATAGACGTCGTCCTCGTAGATCGAGGTCACTTCCTCCACCAATTCCGGCGTCCAGCCCGGCAGGTCGATCTCTTCTTCCATCGCGTCGTCCAGCGCGAACTTGTCGAGGAAGGCGGCGATCACCCGGCGGCGCTGGATCTCGTTCGCGGGCGGATGGGTGGCGATATAGCTTTCCATCTTCTCGAACCCGTCCTCGCGCATGATCGCCTTCAGCACGTCGTTGTCGCCCTTGAACGGCACGGTCAGGTCGGTGTCGGTGATCTCGCGCAGAAGCTCTGGCCAGATCATCGGCGTGTCCTCGTTGCACCAGACGGTGATCGGGCAGTCGGGGTTGTATTCCTGTATCTTCTCGATCACCGCCGTCCAGCGCATCTCGCGCGGGTCGGTCTTGCGCACGAAGCCTTCGTAGCCCGGCATGTTCTTCAGCTTCAGCGCGTCCGGCAGATAGGTCGCCGGGTTGCGGATCGCGATGAAGAATTCGCACGGGTTCTCGGGGAACAGGTACCGCAGCCACATCGACCGGAACCCGGCCTTGGAATACAGCTGGTTCTTCTCGAACACGCCCTGCGGCAGCGACAGATAGTCCTGATCGCTGAAGATCGCGCGCTCGACCGGGTAGTCTTCCAGCAGCAGCTGATACAACTCGCGCTGGCGGGCGTCGGGCATCGGGTCGCCGCGGAACTCGTGCATGTGCTCGCGGACCGTCTTGCGATACCGCCGGGGGCGCGGAACGATGATGTTGCGCTTTTGAAGGTCCACCCCGTCCTGCAGCAACGAGCGCACAAGCATATCGTCATCGGTGCAGTGAACACCGAGGTGATAGACGAACGTTATGGCCGGGCTGCCGAACTTCATGGCGCCCCTCCTTTGGTGAAACACGATCCGCTGCAATATTCAGGAAATACCCGTCGCGCGGGCGGGACGCAACATGGGGAACTTGCGGGCTTTTTTTCAACCGGAGGCATGATCAGTCCACCGCCCGTCCGGATGGCGGATCGCAGTTGAAGAAGAAGTCGGGCGGCGTGTCGGGACCAAGCACGCTGTCGGGGATCACCGAGGGGCCGTTCAGGAAGACGTTCATGCCGAAGTGACGGTGCATCCGGGACAGAAGTTTCATGCGCCGCGACGTCAGGCTGTCGAACAGCGCGGCGTAATCGGGGTCGGCCTTCAGGTCGGCGATCACCGCGCGGTGGCGGGCGACCGAGACGGCATGCGCGGCGGCGATCTCGGGGTCCGCCATCAGCGCCGCCAGTTCCGCATCCAGCGCGGCGTCGCGCCGGCGGATGGATCGGTCTTCCTCGGCGTTGTTGTTCATCCGGAACCAGTAGCCTTCGCGCTGGTCGTGCTCGACATGGTTCACCCGTCCGCGCCGGCGTTTCACCAGATAGCTTTCCGCCGAGCGCACCGCGTAGTGGTTCAGCGTCACGAGGTCGTAGCCATAGCTTTCGCCGGTGCTGCGCCAGCCGGTGCGCAACACGCTTTCCGGCATCGGCTGACCCGAGCCGTTGACCCACCGCACCTGCCCGGCGCGTTCGGGGTTCAGCTTCTTCGGGCGATGCACCGCCAGCCTGCCGAACAGATTCTGGTTTCGGAACAGGGTCTTGAACGCCCACGCCTGATGCGGGCGGCGGATCAGATGCGGCGCGCACCGGTGAAACTGGCGGGTGACTGGCACGTCCTCGAACGCGTCGATGTCGGCATTGCCGAACAGCCGCCACGTCAGCGAGATCACGTTGGCGCCGCCGATCGCGGCGTAAAGATCGGGCAACCGCCCCTCGCCCACGTGGATGTTGACGAACTCGTCCACGTCCATCGGCAGGATCCATCCCGACTGCTGCACCACCGGCTCGTCCGACGCGGCCCGCAGCGCCGCTTTCTGCGGCTTGTCGCCGGTCTCGCGGAACGGGTTCTGCCGGTGCTGCACCATCCCGCGCGCCTGCAACAGGTCCAGCAGCTTGTCGGTGCCGTCGTCGCAGTCGTTGGTGTAGATCAGGAAATCGTCCACCCCGATCATCCGGTGCCACGCGAGCCATTCCAGCAGAAACGGCCCCTCGTTCTTCATGCAGGTCACGACCACCGTGCGCTCGGACGGCGCGGGAGGCAGCGGTGTCGCCGCCTTGGCAGGTGTGCTGCGCTGGGGCGGCAGGACCGGGTCGGCCCCGAACTGCCCGGCCGCGCGGCGGATCAGGGCGGGGTCGCCCACCAGCCGGTCCTTCACGATCAGGTCCTGCACCGCGTTGTCGGGGAACAGCACGTTCTGGCAGCGGTCGAAGCGGCGGATGTCCTCGGCGTCGGCCCGCATCCCGACGATGCCGCCGGGGTGCCACATCGCGTCGGCCCCGGTGCGGCGCGGATCGGCGGCCCAGCGGTTGCCCGCCCCCTCGGGCGGCTGCGCGCGACAGACGTGGTCGCCGAACGCGGGCCGCAGGCTTTTGCGCACCCGCCACGGAAAGATCTGCTCGCCCCGGATCGCGACCAGCCCGGTGTCCGAGCCGCGCGCGGCGTCGAACACCGTGTCGCCTTCGGGCGCGGGCGGCAGCAGGTCGGGCGGGTTCAGGGTCACGACGCCCCGCGCGTCCGCCAGAAACCGCCACTTCAGCGCGTCGAACACCAAGGGCTGCCCGAGCGGCGCGCGCCACGGGTCCGGCGGGGGCGCGCCGTCCCACCGGCGCGGCGCGGACAACGGGTCGCCCAGCCCCGGCGCGTCGGCCACGCCCATGGGGTCATCCGAGGTCACGACGACCACCCGAGCCAGCCCGGTCACATCGTCCAACGACCGCGCCAGCTTTGCCGCGAAGGCGTCTCGGTCGTCGCCCGGCGGAGTGCGGTCGAGGATCAAGGCGGCCTGCGCGCCCTGCGTGGCGACGTGATAGCGCAACCAGTCCGCGACCACCTCGGCAGCTTCGTGATGGCGCTGCGCCAGAAGCACGTTCAGCCCCGCGAAAAGGTCGGTCTCTGGCGCGGCAGGCGTGAGTTCACCCGTCACATCGCCAAGGCGCACCCGCAGCGGGCCCTCGCCCACCGTCGTCTCGGCGGTCGCGATCACATGACCGCCCGCCGTGGTCGCGGTGCGCACCCGCAGGTCGCCCGCGTCGCGCGTCAGCCCCGGCTGCACGCCACGCGCGAACCACAGCCGCACCGCGCTGCCAAAGACCGACGGCCAGCGCAGCGCCTCAAGCAATGGCGCCTGTCCCAGCCGTCCGCCCGTCAGGCTGCGGGTCAGCACCACCGGCTCAGCCATTCAACGCCTGAAACCGGGCGACAAGGTCGCGGATGTCGTCGTCTGGCAGGGGCGCGCTGTCGGCGGCCAGAAGCAGGCGGCCGTACAGTTTCAGCTCTGCCTCGTCCCGCATCATCTCTTCGAACCGCGCGTGGTGCCACGCCAGCGCATCCGTGTGCAGCCGCGCCATGCCGGGCAGGCTCATCACCTCGTCCAGCGCCGCACGAACGGCGGGCGCGTGGCGCGAGATCGAGACGTCCTCGACCGTGTTGAAGTTACGCTCGACCCAGTACATCAGGTCGATGGCCTTGCGCTTGCGGTTCGGCAAGCCGCGCAGGCGCTTCAGCATGAAACCCTCGGCCGACCGCAGCGAGTAGTGATTCAGTTGCACAAGCGCCGACCCCTCGGGCAGCCCGAACAGCGTGATCCGCTGGTCGTTCTGGGCGAACCAGTCCGGCAGCGCCCGCCCCGACCCATCGACCCAGCGCGCCGCCTGCCCCTTCTTGTTGCGCGGGCGGTGGACACCGGGGCGCGCGAAAGGACCGTCGCGGCGGAACAGCGTCTTGAACTGCCGCCCGCCCACCGGATAGGCGCAGCCCGGCGGGGCGGCGCGGGTGAAGGTTTCCGTTGTCGGCGCCTCGGTCAGTCGCCGCTGCCCGTTGCTGCCGAAGATGCGCCACGGCAGCACTACCGCCTCGGCCCCGCCGACCGCGGCCACGAGATCGGGCACGGTCGCGAGCGGCGCGCGCAGGTTCACGAACTCGTCGCTGTCGATCCCGAGAATCCAGTCCGCCTGTTTGCGCAGGGGATGCGCCCAGGCTTCTTTCAGCGCGTTCCACTGCACCGATTTCCCGGCGGGCGGGTGGTTGTGCAGATAGGTCACGCCAAGGGGCGCCATCGCATCCAGCATCGCATCGGTGCCGTCGCCGCACGCGTTCGAGAAGATCAGGAAATCCGTCACCCCCAGGGCGCGGTGATGCGCCACCCATTCGGGCAGATGCGGCCCCTCGTCCCGGACCGCCGAGACCAGAAGAACCCTCACCCGCTTGTCCCCGAAATGATTGCCTTTTCCCTGCGCATTTGCGATCCATCTGCCCGTTGTCGGCCTTATCGCATACCCGCCGATGAATGATAAGGAGGCAGGCCAGTGACCCGCGAATACCAGATCGGCGCATTGTGGATCGGCGGGGCGCTCAGCTTCATGGAGCAGCTTTGCCTGAAGTCGTTCCTCGACGCGGGCCAGCACGTGAAGCTGTTCACCTATGGCACGGTCGAGAACATCCCCGAGGGGGTCGAGGTCGCCGACGCGAACGCCGTCCTGCCGATGGACACCGCCATCCGCCACACCCGCACCGGCAGCCCCGCGCCGCAGGCGGACCGGTTCCGCTATCACATGCTGGCGCAGCACGACGACATCATCTGGGCCGACACCGACGCCTACTGCGTGCGCCCCTTCACCACCGACAGCGGCCATTTCCATGGCTGGGAATCCGAACAGCACGTCAACAACGGCGTGCTGGGCCTGCCGCAAGACAGCGAGACGCTGCGGCAGCTGGTCGAGTTCACCTCGGACGAATACGCGATCCCGCCGTGGCTGCCCGCCGACGAGCGGCGCAAGCTGCAAGAGGCAAAGGACGCCGGCAGCCCCGTCGGCGTGGGCGATCAGCAATGGGGCGCGTGGGGGCCGCGCGCGCTGACGTGGTTCCTGCAGCAAACCGGAGAGATCCGGTTCTCGCTGCCCCGCGCCGCGCTGTATCCGATCGGTTTCCGCGAGCGGCGGATCATGCTGCGCCCGGACAACGAGGCGGACCGGTTCATCACCCCGCAGACCCTTTCGATCCATTTCTACGGCCGCCGCATCCGCAAGCGGTTGCAGGAATCCGAGGGCGGAACGCCGGACCCGGCCTCGCTGATCGGGCGGCTGCTGGTGAAGCACGGGATCGACCCGGCGCACGCCCCCCTGCCCGCCCTTGCCCCCGAGCCCGAACCGCTGGAGCCGGAAGACCGCCATGGGCGCGGCGTGGTGAACCTGACCGATCTCGCCGATGCCGCGGGCTCGGACCGGGGCAGCCGCAAGCACCGCTATACCGAGCTGTACCAGATGCTGTTCCACCCCCTGCGCGAGCGGCCCATGACCGTCGCCCTTCTGGGGCTGGACGGCGGGCTGGGCGTGCAGGACCCCGACGCCGCCCCCGCGGTGGCGGAGGCCACGCTGCGGATGTGGCTGGAGTATTTCCCCAAGGCGCATCTGGCCGCCTTCGACATGGGCGAGGACGCGCCCTTCGCGGACCCGCGCGTCACCTATACCGCGACCGATTTCGAGGATGCGGGCGCCTTGGCGAAGCCTTTGAAACAGGCCCCGGACCTGATCATCGACGACGCCACCCACGCCAGCCGCCACCAGCAAAACGCCTTCGCCGCGCTGTTTCCCAGGCTTGCGCCGGGCGGGCTATACGTCATCGAGGATCTGCGCTTTCAGCCCACGCCGTTGGAAGGTCAAGGTTCGGTCAAAACTGCGGCCCTTTTTCAAGGTTATCAGGAAACCGGGGTATTCGATCACCCGGATGCCGCCACCCGTGATGCGCTGAACGCGCTGCGGGCCGATATTTCCGGGTGCTTCCTGTTCCCCGCCCATTATATAAAGGGCCGGCGGGACCAACTGCTGGTGGTTCACAAGCGGTAGGCAGCTACAGGAAAAGAATGGCAGACGCCTCTATGATCGACCCCCCGGTTACCAGCGCCGACGAGATGCTGGACGGTCTCAAGCAAGAGATCGGCTCGGAAGGGTTTCAGTACCTACTCGACCGCGATCACTCGGTCACCTACCTGCCGCGCGGCGCCAAGCTTCTGGTCAGCTTCGAACGCGTCGAGGATACGCTCGACCTCAGCGACACCGGGATGCCGCTGGCATTGGACTTCGCCGAGGACAAGAACTGGTCCGTCCTGCATTTCGCCGGCAATGACGACACGTGGTTCCGCAGCCAGGCGCTGTACGACTTCCTCGACGAGATGGTCGACGCCGCCTTTTTCGAGGATTTCGACCGCGTCACCTTCTTCGGTCTCGGCATGGGCGCCTACGCGGCCGCCGCTTTCTCGGTGGTGGCGCCCGGCGCCACCGTGGTCGCCATCGCGCCGCAGGCCACGCTGGACCACGAGCGCGCCGAGTGGGACACCCGGTTTCCCGCGTCGCGCCTGCTCGAGTTCCGCGACCGCTATGGCTATGCCCCGGACATGGTCGAGGGCGCGGGTCAGGCCTTTGTGCTGTACGATCCGATCGAGATGCTGGATTCCGTCCACGCCAGCCTGTTCCGTGGCGACAACGTCGTGCGGCTGAAGTGCCGCCACCTGAAAGACGGCATCGCGCGGGCGCTTCTGGACATGGACATGCTGCACAAGGTGGTCGAGGACGCCGCAGAAGGCCGCCTGACCGAGCCGGGCTTCTATGCCCTGCTGCGCCGCCGCCGCGACCATCCGCGTTACCTGCGCAACCTGCTGTTCTACATGGACGATATGCACCGCCCGTACCTGACGGCGCTGTATTGCGCGCATGTGCTGGAACGGATGAACGCCCCGGCCTTCCGCCGCCGCCTGAACGCGGCGAAGACCTCGCTTACCGCCGAAGGCCGCCTGCCGCTGTGGCTTGACGACGAATGAGGCCGGGGACCGGAATTTTCTAGAGAATTCAATCTTCTAGAAAATTCTGCGCGGCCTCACTCCGCCAGCAGTTCGGGCACCCGTTCGATCCGCTCGAACACCTCTGGCGCGATGGCGTCGGGGCCGGTGTTGAACTGGTCGCGGGTCAGAAGGTTCAGGTGCCGCGAGATCAGTTTCATCCGGTCCGAGGTGATCTCGGCATGGAATGCCGCCATATCCTCGCGCGCCTTCAGGTCGCGGATCTTGCCGCGGTGCGCCTTTACCGCCTCGGCATGCCGCGTCTTCACGCCGCGCAGCGCCAGCAGACCATCCAGTTCGGCCTTCGCGCGCGGCAGGTGGCGGCGGATCGATGTGTCGCGTTCCATGTTGAAATTCATGCGCAGCCAATAGGCCAGCCCCTGATCGCGGTCGACATGGTTCACCCGTCCCCGGTCGCGCTTGACCAGAAAGCTGTCCGCCGAGCGCACCGCGTAGTGGTTCAGCGTCACCAGCCCGTAGCCATAGGAATGCGTACCAAAGCGCCAGCCATCCTCGCGGAACTTGCGCAGCACCGGCCGCCCCGAGCCGTCCACCCAGTTGGTGTGCTTTGTCGCGCCCGCGCCCGGGTCGATCGGACGATGCACGCCCAGCCGCTTGTAGCGCCCGCAGGGCCACTTGCCGCCTGTCGTGCGCACCAGCGTCTTCACCGCCCATGCCTGAACCGGGCTGGGGCAGAACGCGGGCGCACAGCGGTCGAACTGGTCTGTCACCCATGCGTCGCGATAGCCGTCCACGTCGGAATTGCCGAACAGCCGCCACTGCATCGAGATGTTGTCGACATCCTCGCCCGCCGCCTGCCACAGCGCGTCCAGCGTGCCATTGCCCGCGTGGATGTTCACGTATTCGTCCACGTCCGAGACCATGACCCATTCCGCCCGCGCCACCTGCTCGGTGTCGTTGGCATAGAACAGCGCGCCCTTCTGCGGGTTCATGCCGCCTTCGATCCGCTGGTACGGGTTGTCCATCGTCGACAGGATGCCATGGCCCTGCAGGGTCTCCAGCATCTCGACGGTGCCGTCGTCGCAGTCGTTGGTGAACACAAGGAAATCGTCGAAGCCGATGGACCGGTGATAGGCGATCCATTCAAGGATGAACGGCCCCTCGTTCTTCATGCAGGTGACGATCAGACGCGAGCCGCTCATTCCGCCGCCTCCGTCGCCTTGGCGTCAAGCTCTGCGCGCAGCCGTTCGAGCGTCGCCGCGATGTTCTTCGCGTTGCGCTTTTTCAGCGTGTATTCGCAGATCCGGATCGCGGACTTCAGCTTGCCCCGCGCCTCGGCGTGCATCAGCAGGTCGTGCTGATAGCGCGGCAGATCGTTGCGGGCGCGGAAGGCCGTGTAGAACAGCTTTGGCGTCAGCGTGCCCTCGGCGGCGGCGAACAACAGCGGCTTCAGGATCCCCATCATCACGAAGGCATTGGGCAACTGGTGGCCCATGAAGGGCGTGTGCAGCCACGTGACGTTGTCGCCCGCGATGCGCGAGACCTGATCGTAATCCGGTTTGAAGTACGGATCGGCGATGATCGTCACCTCCCCCGCCGTGCCGGCCGCCCCCGCCGCGTCGGCAAAGCGTCCGTCCCAGTCCAGCCGCGCAGTCCAGCCCCAACGGTCGTCATCGGGCAGGATGCGGCGGTCCAACGTCGATTGCGGCGCGATGGCCAGCACGTTGGCGCCGGGCGCGCACTGGCTGTAGACCAGCGCGCCGAAGCCGCCCATCGAGGCGCCGTAGAACAGCACGTCGTCGAACTGCCCGAAGAAGCCCTGATCGCGCAGCGTCTCGAATGCGTCGTGGACGAAGTCGTTTCGGAACCAGTTCCGTTTGGCTCCCATCACGCCCAGCACCGACGCCCCCATCTCGCCGGTCATCAGCTTGAAGCCCCATGGCCAGCGCTGACCCTCTTCCTGCACGTTCGAGATGTTGTCGAAGCTGACGATCAGCCGCTTCGAGCCCGGTGTGAACATCAGGGCGTTCTCGCCGCCTTCCCACAGGAAGCCGCCCTTCGTGGCGGCATGGGCGCGGGCCTCGTCGAAGCGGTCGTGCAACGGCGTCTTCGCCGCGCTTTTGGGCGGCTTCGGCAGGATCAGACCCGCAAGCGGCTTCGCCTTGGGCGCGGGTTTCGCAGGCTTCCTGGACTTGGGCGCAGCTTCCTCGGGGTCGGACAGCGCATCGGCCAGATCCTCGGTGCTTTTGTCGATGAACAGCGCGTCAGGGCGGCTGTCGTCCAGCAGGTCGTCATACAGGGCCCTGTAATCCGGCAGCCCCTTCAGATGCGCGATCCGTGCGCGGTGCCAGTCCACCGCCTCGGAATGCAACGCGGCCAGCGCCGTGTCGGCCATGAAGCCATCGAGGATCGGCCGCATCAGCGCATGCCGGGCCACGATCCGGTCGTCCGTCTCGGTCGCATAGTTGCGCCGGGCCCAGTACTCGATCCCCTGATCGTGCTCGGTGTGATTGATCCGACCCCGCTCGCGCTTCACAAGAAAGCTGTCGGCCGAGCGCAGGATGTAGTGGTTCAGCGTCGCCAGCCGGTAGCCCAGCGACCGCTTGGTCGACCGCCAGCCGTTGTTCGTCAGCAGTTGGTCCGGCATCGCCCGGCCCGACCCGTTGACCCAGCGCACCCGATCCACGTCATCCTCGTCGATGCCCAACGGGCGGTGGACGCCGATGCGGGTGTAGGGCGAGGACTTGTGGAACATCGACTTGAAGCCCCAGCCGAGGCGCGGCTTGGGGATGAATTCCGGCGCGCAGGCGGTGAACTGTTCCGTGACGGGGCGGTCCTGATACTCCGCGATCCCCTTGTTGCCGAAGAACTTCCACGTGAACGAGATCACGTTCGGATCGTTCGTTGCGCGGAACAGGTCCGCGAAGGTACCGTCGCCCACGTGGATATTGACGAACTCGTCCACGTCGATGGTCAGCACCCAGTCGGCGGCCTTGTAGCAGTCCTGCTTGACCGCGTCCTTCAACGCCTCGTGCTGCGGCTTCTTGCCCGACGCCGGATCCCACGGGTTGATCGCGCGGGTGACGTAGCCAAGCTCTTGCAGACGGTCGAGGATGGCGTTCGTGTTGTCGGTGCAGTCGTTCGTGTAGACAAGGAAATGCGTGGCCCCGATGCCAAGGTGATAGGCGATCCATTCAAGGATGAACGGCGCCTCGTTCTTCATCGAGGTGACGATCAGGATGTTGTCGTTCTTCTGAGCCGTCTTAGGAGGCGTCAGCCAGCCGGTGATCGTTCCGGTCCGGCTTTCAAGCTCGTCGGTGCGGCGCTGGTACTCGGGCGTCTGGCGGTTTTCCATCACCGGCAGGTCCGCCAGCGCGGCGGGCGGCGTGACGGTGACATGCGCGGTCTGCGACACCAGATCGGCCTTCGCGGCCGGCTGCGCCTCGGGCAGCGCCGGGGCGGTGGCGGCCTGCTCGGCCACCACATGCGCGGGCGGCTCGTCGGGGATCGGGAAGGCGCGCGGGTCGATGCCGTGACGGCTGAGCGCGCGGCCCACGAAACTGTCGGGATCGGGCACACCGTTTTCATGGGTCACGATCCGGCGGCGCAGGCGGCGGTTCCACAGGTGGACGCCATAGCAGCCGTCGGTCAGCTGGTCGTCGATCACGCTGCCCGGAACCAACAGGTCGCGGCGGTCCTTGAACGAGATCGGATAGAAGGCCATCTGCGGCAGCACGTGCTCCATCTCGCCGGTTTCGTTGAGGAAATAGGTCACCGCAGCCGGCCCCCACACGCCCCACTCCATCTCGGAGACATGCACGGGGCGGCCATCCTTCGCCGCCTTCTCCATCCGGGCGCGTTCCTCATCCGGCGCCCATGGCGGGATCGGGTACTCGGTCGCGCACAGCTCGTTCAGCTTCTTCAGCGTCTTCGAGAAGCGCGGCAGCCCCAGCACGGCGTTACACACCAGCTTGTCCGGTTTCTCCCAGCCGAAGACCCACTGATCCTCGAAATCCCAAGGCCGCATGCACAGCACGTCAGCGTCGATCCAGATCACGTTCTGCAACTCGATCATCCGGTAGCGGAACGCGTCCGCGTGCACCGCCGGAGAGCCGGACTTGGCGTGCCGGATGTAATTTTCATTGGGGAAGATTAGGTTCGCGTCCAGCACCTCGACCCCTTCGGGCACGCCGCCGACCTCGCCATAGGTGTACAGGATCGTCCGGTGCCCGTGATCGACGAAACTTTTCAGACAGACCTGTTCCAGAAAGCTGAGACGGCCGCCGATCCAGAGGGAGGCGACGATGGGAAGCGACATGCAACTACTCTTCATTTCTGCGTCGGGCCTGCGATGGCCGCTCTGTCGGCGGCGTTGGCGGGATCATTGCCGGAAGGTGGTTAAAAAACAAGGGTCGGACGGGGAAACGGGCGCCGGGGATGGCGTCGGAGACACGGGTCCGCGCCGCATCGGCTTCGGGCGCCTGCGGACACCCTCGGCAGACATCCGCGATAGAGAGCTTGCGTCAGACCACCGGAGCAGGGCTGCGCCCACGTCCGCGCATTTGAGAATAATTCAGAGAAAGTCACTCTCTACAATCTCCATTTCATACGCAATTAGACAGCCGTACATCCGCCCTCAGAAACGTCGCACAGAGCGGCAAACACGAGGACAAGACAATGGTCGACCTTTCTTCCAACATCCTGGGCGTCTTCGGCGCCGGTTCCATTACTGCCATCGCGCTGGCCACCCTGCTGCTGCGGGCGGTGCTGGGGGGCCTGTTCCTGGCCCACGCCTACTTGAAATATTTCGTATTCACGCCCAAGGGCGCAGTCGGCTGCTTTGCCTCGCTGGGCGTGCCGGGCTGGTTCGCCTATCTGACCATCGCAGCCGAAACGCTTGGCGGCATCGCCTTGATCCTCGGTTTCCAGACCAGCCTTGTGGCCATCCTGCTGATCCCCAAGCTGCTGGGCGCCTCGATCCTTGCCCACGGCAAGAACGGCTTCTGGTTCACCAATGAGAACGGCGGCTGGGAATATCCAGCCTTCTGGACCATCACGCTGGTCGTGCAGGCCCTGCTTGGCGGTAGCGCTCTGGCCCTGACGGCCTGACCCTCTGCCCCTTGCGCCGCGTGACCAGCGCGACGCCGACACGGCCCTGGCGCATCGATGCGCCGGGGCCGTTTCCGCCTTGGGGGATTGGCAGAGCTTCGCCGCTCAAGCATCGGACCAAGGTCGATTGCCCCACATCGGCAAGTGGCGGATATTTCCAGTCATGTCGCTCGCCCTGAACAAGGCTTTTGCCAAGGCTTCCCTCTCGTTTCGCTTTCTGGTGTCAGGCAGCGTCATCCTCGTGCTCGCGGCGATCTGTCTTGCGGTGTGGGTGGGCCGCAAGATCGAGGCTGGGGTCGTGCAGAACTACGGGACCGCTGCAGCGCTGTATTTCGAAAGCCTCGTTCCCCAGATACCGTTCCTGCAGACCCCCTTCGACACGCTGTCACCGGACGCCAAGGACGAGCTGACCCGGATCTTCGTCGACGGTATCCTTCGGGAGAGGATCGTGACTTACAAGGTCTGGTCTCGCGACGGGACCATCCTTGCCTCGTTCGACCGGACGCTGGAGGACCAGACGTTCCCGGTCTCCGACGCTCTGACGCGCGCATGGGACGGCGAGGTGACGGCAGATTACGAGTTCGTGGAGCTTTACGCCGAAACAGATGGCGCCAGTATCGAACTGCCCCTGCTCGGCGTCTACGTGCCCATCCGCAACCTCGACACCGGCGAGGTCACGTCGGTCTTCGAAATCTACCAGCGGGCGGAAGAGCTGATTGAAGACATCGCTAGGGCCCGTCGTCAGACTTGGCTGGTGGTATTCGCCGTTTTCCTTGCAAGCGGCGGGTTGCTGTTCGGCATCGTCCACGCGGGAAGCCGGCTGATCGAGACGCAGCAACTGCGGCTTCGGCGGCAGCTTCGCGAGAACACGGAACTGAAAGACCGCGTTATCGAAGCCGCCCGCCGCTCGACCGCGCAGACCGACCGGGTTATGCAGCGCATCGGGATGGACCTGCATGACGGCGTCGCACAGCACCTGTCGCTGATCGCCCTGCGTCTCGAAGGGGCCGGGCTGGCCGAGTCCGAGGATGCGGAGATCGTGCGGACCGCGGTCGTGAACGCCATGTCGGAACTCAGGGCGATCTCGCGCGGGCTGGCGCTGCCGGACATCGACAACCTGACCCCATCGGATATCGTCACGCGGGCGATCGAGGATCACACCAAGGCGTTCGGGTCCAAGGTGACCTTCAGCACAGGCGACGATCCGTCCTATGCCGTCGGTCTGCCGACCAAGTCCGCCCTGTACCGCGTGACGCAGGAATTGCTGGCAAACTCGTACAAACACGCCCGGGCCGACACCGTGGACGTGACCCTGCGCCAGACTCCGGACGCCCTGATACTTGCCGTGTCGGACGACGGGGTCGGGTTCGACGCCGACACCAATACACTTCGGCCCGACGGCGGACAGGGACTGACCGGGATCACGGACAGGCTAGTCTCGCTTGGCGGCGCCCTCGACATACGGTCGGCGCCCGGCGAGGGCACCACCATGTCCGTCACACTCCCCCATGAAGGAGCAACGCTGTGACCATCACGATCCTCGTGGCCGACGACCATCCGATCTTTCGCGACGGGCTTGTGCGAAGCCTTGAAGAGGATGACAGGTTCTCGGTCGTCGGCGTCGCCTCGTCCGCGGCCGAGGCCATCGGGCTGGCGGCGACCCACAGGCCGGACGTGGCATTGCTGGACCTGTCCATGCCCGGAGGCGGACTGACCACCATCGCGCAGATCGCGTCGGAAAAGACGGCGGCGCATGTGGCGATGCTGACGGTGTCGGAAGACGGCAAGGACGTGTCGGACGCCCTGCGCCTTGGCGCGAAGGCCTACATCCTGAAAGGCGTCTCGGCCCGCGAGCTGCGGGACATCCTGCTGAAAGTCGTTCGCGGAGAAACCGATGTCTCTCCAGGACTGGCCGCGAAGCTTCTGGCGTTCATGACGGGCGGCAAGACCGACGCGGACCGATCACCGCTGGAAGACCTTACGAAGCGGGAAGAAGACATTCTGAAGCTCGTCGCGACGGGTCAGAGCAACAAGGAAGTCGCCGAGGCGCTGGGGCTGAAGGAAAAGACGGTGAAGCACTACATGACCGCCATTCTGGAAAAGCTGCACGCCCGCAACCGGGTTGAAGCCGCTATAATGGCGCAGAAGGCGTTCGCGGATCGCACGGACGGCTGAGGTCAGCGCGCGTTGTCCGGTTCCGAGAACGTCGCGTTGAACGCGATGCTGATCCGCTCGGCGTCCGTGGCGTTCGGATGGACCCAGTGCACGAGGTACGACGGGAACAGGATCATCTCGCCCGCGCGCGGCCGAACGCTTTTCTTCGGCCGAAACGCCGACGCGTCGAGAATACGCCAGTGCGCGAGGTCACAGCGGGGATCCAGGAACTCGATCCGGCCAGAGTCAGCGTCCTCTGCCTCGGGCTGCGAGACATAGTAGACTCCGGACCAATGCGCGCCGGGATGCGTGTGCGGGGCGTTATAGGCGCCGGCGCTGTTGATGTTCATCCAGCCGAACAGTTTCAGTTGAAGGCGATCCAGATCGGCTTTGCCGATGGCAGCGGTCGCCTGCTTCACGGCCTCTGCGGCAAGGACCGACAGCAACACGAAGCACGGGGCCTTCTCAGTGAAAAGGTTGCCCTTGGAATGCCAGCCGCCCCTGTTCGACTTCGCAGAGCCATCGCACCGCTGTCGCAACGCCCTGCCGTCTGCGATCAAGGCGTCGTTGATCGCTTCGTGGCCGTGGACCTCGAAGGAAAACATGGGAGTCGAGAACCGTCTTTCGAAGGACGTTCGTTCGATCTGCATGAGCGATCCTTTCACGATGCGGCGCGCCCGCGCACTCGGCGCGCGGACACGCGGTCGTCAGAAGCGGAGCGGACTAGTCGTCGTCGCCCTCGTCGTCGTCCCCGTCATCGTCGTCGTCATCGTCGTCGTCATCGTCGCTGCTGTCGTCGTCCTCGTGATCATCGTCGCCCGACCGATCGTCGTTCCGGTCATCGTCCGACTCGTCATCGTTGCGATCATCACCTTCGTCGTCGGAACTGTCGTCGTCGTTGTTCCGGTCGTAGCGGTCGTCATCGGACTCGTCGTCGTTCGAGTCGTCATCATGCGACATTTGGATTTCGGACGCCGAGACGAAGCCGTTCCGGTCACGGTCACTGCGTCTCAGTATATTTCCCGCGCCCTGTCGGCCGAAGGCGGCCTCGAGTTCCGCGCGCGATAGCTGTCCGTCGCCGTTTGCATCGACAGAGCTGAACGTGCGGGATTGGGCCATGGCCGGCACCGCGGCAACGGCACACAGCGAGGTTGTAAGAAGCAGGTGGCTGAGTTTCATCGCATTTCTCCTGGGCTGGTATGCCCGATACTGGAGCATCCCCGCGACGGCGGGCACCTGCGGACGTCTGAGCATCTTTCAGACCAAGGTCGGGAAACCCCAAGCCGCTCGGACCCGGAGCGCGGGTGCATGCCGGATCGAGCAACTGCCCATGTTTCGATCAACATGCGCCTGCACTCAGCCCGTTTCGGGGCCGCGATCGGGGATCGTCGCGAAAATTATTGACTTCTTGGTCAAAAATTACGGTGCTGACCAAGAACCACCCGAGGATGTGCCATGTCGTATGATCTTACCACACAGTTCACCGGCCTAAAGTTCGTGAACCCGTTCGTTCTGGCCTCGGCCCCGCCGACGGAAAGCAAACGCAAGATTCTCAAGGCGTTCGAGGCCGGCTGGGGCGGTGTCGTCACCAAGACGATCGGCCTGCACCCGGTCGAGAACGTCGCCGGGCCGAAGACGATCTTCCAGCGCGCCAGCGAAGAGAAGCCCTATGTCTCGCGCAACAAGCGCGCCGACACCGTGTCGCATTCGTCT
The DNA here is from genome assembly GCA_017792445.1 of Maritimibacter sp. Lineage (GTDB taxonomy): Bacteria > Pseudomonadota > Alphaproteobacteria > Rhodobacterales > Rhodobacteraceae > Psychromarinibacter. Next base: position 3,692,508 of record CP051232.1, on the reverse strand, counting down.
TGGAACTGGGAACTGATCTCGGACCAGCCGCTGGAACAGTGGCTTCCGGATCTGGAAGAAATCAAGACCACCTACCCCGACCGGATGGTCATCGGCTCGATCATGGCGGGCGCGGGCAACGAGGAAGAACTGGAGAACTGGCGCAAGCTTGCGCGGGCCGTCGTAAATGCCGGGTGCGACGCGCTGGAGCTGAACATGTCCTGCCCCCACATGGATCGCAAGGACATGGGCGCCCATATCGCCAATGACGAGGACATCATCCGCTCGATCCTCGGCGCCGTGACCGGCGCGGTGGACGTGCCCGTCTGGGTCAAGCTGACGCCCGCGACCTCGACGCTCGTCGATGCGGCGGGCGCGGCTTATGACGCGGGCGCGTCCTGCATCTCGCTGTGCAACACCTTCCCCTCGCTGCCGCTGATGGACCCCGAGACCTTCAAGTTCGAGGTCGAGGTGGACGGGCTGGTGACGTCCGGCGGCCTTGGCGGGCTGGCGATCCTGCATCAGGCGCTTCAGCGCGTGTCCGACATCTCGCGCGCCTACCCGGACAAGGCGATTTCCGGCATCGGCGGCATCAAGGGCTTCCGCGAGGCGTTCAACTTCATCGCGCACGGCGCGGGCAACCTGCAGATCTGCACCGCCGCGATGGAGGAAAAGGGCAGCGGCGGCATCGGCGTCAATCTCATCAAGGACCTGACGACCGATCTTGGCGACTACCTTGAGCGCAAGGGCTATTCGTCGATCGAAGAGTTCCGGGGCATCGCGCGCGAGCGGATCGTGGAACATTCGCAGGTCCGCCGCAAAAGCGACGCCTACAACGGCGGTTACGCGAAATCGGCCTGAGCCTGCCGGACCAAGAAACCGGCAGCGGGAGCGTTGCTTCCGCTGCCGACAGCGCCCGACGGGGCCGCTATAGCCCGCCCTCTTCCTTCAGGAAGGCCACGACCTCGGCGATGCCCTTGCCGGACTTCACCCCGGCCATCACGAAGGGCCGCGTTCCCCGCGCCACCCGCGCGTCGGCCTCGAGCTGGTCAAGGTCCACGCCCACATAGGGCGCCAGATCCGTCTTGTTGACGATCAGCAGGTCCGAGCGCGTCAGCCCCGGCCCCTTCTTCCGCGGGATGTCCTGCCCCGCCGCCGTGTCGATCACGTAAAGCGTCAGGTCCGCCAGTTCCGGCGAGAAGGTGGCGGCAAGGTTGTCGCCGCCGGACTCGATGAAGATCACGTCGAGATCGTCGAAACTGGCCCGCAACTCGGCCACGGCGGCAAGGTTGATCGAGGCATCCTCGCGGATCGCGGTATGGGGGCAGCCGCCGGTTTCCACGCCACGGATGCGTTCCAGCGGCAGCGCCTGCGCGCGCATCAGGTACTCGGCATCCTCGCTGGTATAGATATCGTTAGTGATGACGGCGACGGAATAGTCTTCCGACATCGCCCGGCACAGTTGCTCGGTCAGCGTCGTCTTGCCCGCGCCCACCGGGCCGCCGATGCCCACGCGCAGGGGTCCGTTTCCGCTCATGTCCTGAAGATCCTTACGTCCATCGTCTCGTGACGCATGGCTGCCAGATCGCCGCGCGGGACGAAAGAGGCGATGTCGTCCGCGCCCTGCCCCGCGGCTTCGGACGCCACGGTCTCGATCATCGTGTGAAGCCCCGACAGCACACGCTGCCCCTCGGCCTGTCCCAGCGGCACGAAGCGGACCGCCGCGCTGACGAGGTTCGAGGCGAAGGCGTGCAGGTAGACGCCGATCACCTGTTCCGCAGGCAGGCCCAGCCCGCGCGCGGCGACGCCTACGGCGACGGGGAACGGCAAGGGATCGACCGGCGTGCCGGTGGCGGTGGCGGCTTCGGCGAAGGCGCGGCCCTGCGCGATGGTTTCGTCCCAGCGCTCGCGGGACGCGGCCAGTGCGCGGGCGGTGGCGGCAAGGCCGGCGGCGTCCTCTGCGCGCAAGGCGCAGGCCAGCAGGATCGCGTCGGCCCGGCCCGCGCCAAGGGTCAGCACATCGCCCAGCCATGCGGCCAGGGCGTCCGAGGTGGTCACCTCACCGGCAGCGACCGCCTGTTCCAGCCCGTGCGAGTAGGCGAAGCTGCCCACCGGAAACGCGGGCGACATCCACTGGACCAGGGTAAGAAGGCCGCTCACTCCTCCTCCCCGGCGTCGTCATCCTCGTCGTGGGTATGTGTCCCGTGGTGGTGGACATGCGAATGCGCGTGACCGTGATCATGCGAATGGCCGTGGTCGTGGCCCATCGTCCGCCCGTGGCCATATGCGCCGCCTTCGGGGGTGAAGGGCTCGTCGACCTCGGCGACCAGTGCGCCCAGCCCGGCAAGCATCCCCGCCAGCACGTGATCGCGCTGGATCAGCAGGCGGTCCGCCTCGATCTGGCAGGGCGTGTGGCGGTTGCCGATGTGCCAGGCCAGACGCGGCAGGTGGTCGCCGGTGACCGACAGAAGACCCTCGGCGGCGGCCTCGACCGCGATCAGGCGGCCGTCTTCCAGCACGAAAGCGTCGCCATGGCCAAGGCTCACGGCTTCAGACAGGTCGGCAAGAAAGGAAAACCCGCCCGCAGTGGTGAGACGCTTGCGGCGCAGAAGGCGCGCATCATAGGTCATCACCACGCGGTCGAACGGTTCGGCCTGAAGCGGCCCACGCTGGATGTCCAGCGCCTTCGGAAGGACATCGCTCATCGCGCACCTCCCGTCGTCCGGATCGAACCCCGGACATCGCTCCGCGCCCGCAGGCGCGACGCGATCAGTTCCAGGCGCGTCCGGTCATGGACAGCTTGGCAAGGCCCTCGCGAGTGTAGCCGCGAACAGCGAGCTGCTCGTCGGACAGCGAGAACAGGTCCTCGTAGCCGGTCGAACCGAAGCGGCGGAGGAAGTTGGTGAGGCCCAGCCGCAGCGCGGTGAAGGGCAGCATGTAGGTGGTGTTCATCTTGGCGCTCCTGCGCAATACGTAAGCAGTTTGAAAACTGCCCGCTATTTGCACAGTGCGCGACGGTTTGGCTAGGTGCGCGCGCGGATACCTGCCTTGCCAGGCTTGCATGGCTCGTGGTCATTCCACCGCCTCGATCTTGATATGATTGGTGAAAAGGTCCGGCGCCACCCCGACCGAGCCGCTTTCGGCAAGGTAAGAGACGCCAAATTCCGTCAGGTAATAGTAAACGTCCTGAAACGGCTCCTGGCTGCCGGTGTAGACGGCGGTGACGGGGATATAGTCGTAGGAGCACGCGCCATAGCTGATCCGGCCGGGCTCGCCGAAGCGGTAGGACTGGCTTTCCGCCACGTCGGCAAAGTCGCTGCCGCCGAGTCCCACGTCGACATCCCAGCCCTCGCCCGGCACCGGGTCCGGCATTTCGGCGTCGGAGACCGGGAAATTGACGATCAGGCTGGGCCAGAACGAGACCTGCCCGTCGTCGAGGAACCACGATCTGGTCAGGTACAGGCCGTGCGCCAGCCGCATCACCACGCCGCTGCCCTCGGCATCCTCGAACCGGACGACAAAGCTGCCGTCATCGTCGAGACGGATCGTCTCGACCTCGCCCACGTCCGAGGTCAGCCGAATCCCCTTTTCGAGATCGGCCGCGGTCGGGCAGTCCGGCGCATTGGCGGGTGGTGTCTCTGGTCCGGTCGAGGAACTCGGGCCGGATCGGCGCACGCCCTGCGCGGTGGCAGGCTCTGCGGCAAGGGCTAGGGCTGCGGTGAGAAAGGCCGCGGCCAGGTCGTATCGCATGTTTTCGCTCCCGTCAGACGGGGCGAGTGTCCGCGCATCCGGGCGCGGACACAAGAGGCCGAAACGGCCTTACATGTAGAAGATGTCGCGGTAGACGTGGCGCGGAATATCCTCGCGCTTCAGGCCCATCGCGGACAGTTCCCTGTCGCTTTTCGCATTCAGCTTCTGGATCTCGCCCATGCGCGAGCGAGAGGCCAGGTAGGCGTTGAAGCCTTGTCCGAGGCTGGCGAAGAAATTGTCCATCATTGCACGTGCGCTCCGTTCTTCCGGTGTTTCACGGGGTATGCCCGTCAGCCTGTAAATGTCTGCCATGGGAAACCTCGCTGGGTGACAGTCTGGTTTCCTCCCTTGATCAAACAAATAGCCTCGCTGCGCCGCAGCGACAAATGCTGCCTCTGCGAAGCCGGTATTCGCGAGAGACATGGCAGATTTACTGACCTTTTACGTTTTTGTGCGTTGAGGGTGAGTGCGCTGGAACGGCATCGCGTCGTGTGGGGGTGTGGGTTGGATGGGGTGGAACCCCATCCTACGGGTCTTGGTGAGGTGGGTTGGGTCGGTCCAGCAAGATGGGGTGAAACCCCATCCTACGCCTGTTGGTGGGGCGGGTTTTTGATCGGTTTCACCCCATCAAGCGCATCACAGTGACCCACGTAGGATGGCGTTCCACCCCATCACGCTACCACAACCGCCAGCCACCCACGTAGGATGGGGTTCCACCCCATCACGCCACCACAAACGCACGATGCGGCTCCACCCCATCCACGCCACCCCGCACCACAGGACGCCCCCGCCCCGCGCCTTGGTCAGAACATGAAATACCGCTGCGCCATAGGAAGCTCTTTCGCCGGCTCGCAGGTCAGAAGCTCGCCGTCGGCGCGGACCTCGTAGGTCTCGGGGTTCACCTCCATCGACGGCGTCGCGGCGTTCATCACCATGTCCGACTTGCCGATCTTGCGGGTGTTCTCTACCGCGACCAGTTCCTTCGCGATGCCAAGCTGGCCGCCCAGCCCGTTCGCCACGGCCGCCTGACTGGCGAAGATCACCGCCGAGTTCTCGACCGAGCGACCGAAGGCGCCCCACATGGGCCGCGAGTAGACCGGCTGCGGCGTCGGGATCGAGGCGTTCGGGTCGCCCATCTGCGCCATCGCGATGGTGCCGCCCAGCAGGACCATCTCGGGCTTCACACCGAAGAAGGCGGGCGACCACAGCACGAGGTCGGCGCGCTTGCCCGGCTCGATCGAGCCGATCTGGGTCGAGATGCCGTGCGCGATGGCCGGGTTGATCGTGTACTTGGCGATGTAGCGCTTGACCCGCACGTTGTCGTTCGCGCCGGTCTCGTCGGCCAGACGGCCGCGCTGTTTCTTCATCTTGTCGGCGGTCTGCCACGTCCGGATGATCACCTCGCCGACCCGGCCCATCGCCTGACTGTCCGACGCGATGATCGAGAACGCGCCCATGTCGTGCAGGATGTCCTCGGCGGCGATGGTCTCGCGGCGGATGCGGCTTTCGGCGAAGGCCACGTCCTCGGGGATCGCCTTGTCGAGATGGTGGCACACCATCAGCATGTCGAGGTGTTCTTCCAGCGTGTTCTGCGTGAACGGCCGCGTCGGGTTGGTCGAGGACGGCAGGACGTTCTGCTGTTCGACCACCTTGATGATGTCGGGCGCGTGCCCGCCCCCCGCGCCCTCGGTGTGGAAGGCGTGGATGGTGCGGCCCTTCATGGCGGCGACGGTGTTCTCGACGAAGCCGCTTTCGTTCAGCGTGTCGGTGTGGATCATCACCTGCACGTCCATGTCGTCCGCCACCGACAGGCAGCAGTCGATGGCGCCGGGGGTGGTGCCCCAGTCCTCGTGCAGCTTCAGCGCGCAGGCGCCGGCCTCGACCATCTCGACCAGCGCGCCGGGCTGGCTGGCGTTGCCCTTGCCCGCAAAGGCAAGGTTCATCGGGAAGGCGTCGGCGGATTGCATCATCCGGGCAAGGTGCCAGGGGCCGGGGGTGCAGGTGGTGGCCAGCGTGCCGTGCGCGGGGCCGGTGCCGCCGCCCAGCATCGTGGTCAGGCCCGAGTGCAGCGCGTCGTCGATCTGCTGCGGGCAGATGTAATGGATGTGGCTGTCGAATCCGCCGGCGGTCAGGATGCGTCCCTCGCCCGCGATGGCCTCGGTGCCGGGACCGACGATGATATCGACGCCGGACTGGGTGTCGGGGTTGCCCGCCTTGCCGATCGCCGTGATGCGGCCGTCCTTCAGGCCGACGTCGGCCTTGTAGATCCCGGTGTGGTCGACGATCAGCGCGTTGGTGATCACCGTGTCCACCGCCCCGCCCGCGCGGGTGACCTGCGACTGCCCCATGCCGTCGCGGATCACCTTGCCGCCGCCGAATTTCACCTCTTCGCCGTAGGTGGTCAGGTCCTTCTCGACCTCGATGATCAGGTCCGTGTCGGCCAGGCGCACCCGGTCTCCGGTGGTGGGGCCGTACATGTCGGCATAGGCGGCGCGGGAAATACGGGCGGGCATGGTCTCTCCTCGTAGCAGGCGGCATCGGGAAGCCACCGGCGACCAGCCGGCGTCAGGATGCTGCCGGTCAGCTTGCCGATCCGGCGCGCCAAGGCAAGACGGGGCCACGGTTTTTCCGCCGCAACACCCCGCGCCAAGCGGATTTTCCCGGTCCGGCGCGCGATTTCTCGGCGTTTGGCGGACGCGACGAAATTTTTGGCCGGTAAGAAAAAGTCCGGCGCCCCGCCATGTGCCATCTACACGGTGTCGATGCGAAGGACCCAATACCCAACCCATTCTTCGCATCGGCCGGCAAGGCGGCAGAGCGGCCGTTTTTGGACAATGGTCGCGCGGACCAACCGGATACCGGGGTGCGCGCGAAGAAAAGGAAGGGACGGATCCGTCCGGTTCTTCGACGGTTGCCTGCCGTCCTTGCCGATTGTCTTCCGGGGGCCACCACTCACAACAACTCCCCGGGGCCGCCCCTCGCGTCGACGGACGCGAGGGGCACTTTGAACCACATTGACGTAAGGTAATATTTCGCGTTATCCTCCTGCCATAAACAACTGTAAATTATAAGAATAATACCGCAGGTCCGGGCATTCCGGGCCTGCGGGTTTGGGAGGAGTCTGACATGCACAGCCGGATCCTGGCTGCGGTCTGCCTTGCGGCGACCGCCGGGACAGCCAATGCCGAACCAAGCGTCGAACGTGGCGAATACCTCGTGCGCGGCCCGATGGGCTGCGGCAACTGCCACACGCCGATGGGGCCGGAAGGCTTCATCGCCGACATGGAGCTTGCCGGGCGCCTTGTGGAACAGAACGAGATGTTCACGGCCATCGCCCCCAACATCACCCCCGCCGGAGCCGTGCAGGACTGGTCCGACGCCGAACTCGCCCGCGCCATCCGCGAGGGGATACGTCCGGACGGATCGGTGATCGGCCCGCCGATGCCGTTTGCCTTCTACAAGGGGATCGGCGACGACGACCTGATGTCGGTGGTGATGTTCCTGCGCACCCTGCCCGGTGTCGAGAACGACGCGGGAAAGTCCGCCTACAACATCCCCCTCGCCCCGGCCTATGGACCGCCGGTCGAAAGCGTCACGCCGCCCGAGGCCGCCGTCACGGCGGAATACGGCGCCTATGTCGCGGGACCGCTGGCGCATTGCATGGAATGCCACACGCCGATGGGGCCGCAGGGTCCGATGATCGACACCGATCTCGGGCGCGGCGGGTTCGAGTTTCACGGGCCGTGGGGCACCTCGGTCGCGTCCAACCTGACGCCGCATGAAGACGGGATCGCGGGCTATTCGGACGATGAGCTGAAGGCGATGATCACCGAAGGCGTCCGCCCGGACGGCAGCGCGATGCGTCCGCCGATGCCCTACGGCCATTTCGCCATGATGACGGACACCGACCTTGACGCGGTGGTGGTCTATCTGCGGCAGCTGCGCCCGCTGTCCGACACCGTGGAGTGATCCCGCGCCCGGCAAGCGGCGTTTGTCCGCCTGCCCGATCCGCCGCAGTCTGCCTGCGAAACAGGCGGGCTGCCGCCGCGGCAGCCTGTCCGGCCCGGCTCCGGCGTTTGTGATTGGACAGGTTGCAGGGCGGCTTTGCAGGATCATCCTATGCGATACCTCCTGTGCCTCCTCGCCCTGCTCGCCGCGCCCGTCGCGCGCCCCGCGCAGGCGCAGGCGCAGGACTGGACGGACGGCAAGACCGAGGTCGATCTCGAACTGATCCTGATGGTCGATGTCAGCCGCTCGATGTCGCCGCGCGAGCTGGAGATCCAGCGGCGCGGCTATGCCGAGGCGCTGAACTCGGACGAGGTGTTCGAGGCGATGCAGTCCGGCCTGCTGCAGCGGGTGGCGCTGGCTTACGTGGAATGGGCCGGCTGGGGCGCGCACAGGATCATCGTCGACTGGCGCCTGCTGGAAACCCGCGAGGATCTGACGGCGTTCTCCGAAACCCTCACCTCGTCCTTCAATCCCTCGCTGCGGCGCACCTCGATCTCGGGCGCGCTTCTTCACGCTCGCGACAGCCTGGACGACAACGATTTCATGGGATTGCGCCAAGTTATTGATGTATCGGGTGATGGCCCGAACAATCAAGGCTGGGAGGTCCTGCGCGCCCGCGACGAGGTGCTGATGCAGGGCATCATTATCAACGGCCTGCCGCTGATGACGCGCGAAGGCATGGGCGCGAACTGGAACATCGACAACCTCGACGCCTATTACCGCGACTGCGTGATCGGCGGGCCCGGTTCCTTCGTCATCCCGGTCTGGGACTGGGACGATTTCGCCGACGCGGTGCGCCGCAAGCTGGTGCTGGAAATGGTCTCGGCGCCGCCGCCGCCCGCCGCTCCGAGGCTTGAAAAGGCGGTCGAGGACGGCACCGACTGCCTTATCGGCGAGAAGATGTGGCAGGAACGGAACGGCGCCTGGATGCCCTGATTTCCGGCACACCCCCGGCACGATCCCGCGATCACCCGACGCCGCCGCACAACCGGCCCTTGCGCAGGCGCGCGCGCCTCGGCAAAAGGCGGGGCATGAGCACCGGACGCCTGACCATCGACCTGAACGCCATCACCGAGAACTGGCGCGCGCTGGACGCGCTCAGCCCCTCGACGGTGGAAACCGCAGCCACAGTGAAGGCCGATGCCTACGGGCTGGGCGTGGCACCCGTCGCGCGGGCGCTGGCCTCTGCCGGGGCGCGCACCTTCTTCGTCGCCGTCGCCGAGGAAGGCGCGGCGGTGCGCGAGGCGCTGGGCCCCGCGGCACGGATCTTCGTCTATGGCGGCCACATGGCGGGCGACACCGACATCATCGCCGACCTCGGGCTGGTGCCGATGCTGAACTCGATCGAGCAGATGACGCGCCATTTCGAGGCGCTGCCGGGCGCGCCCTTCGGCGTCCAGCTCGACAGCGGCATGAACCGGCTGGGCATGGAGCCCGCCGAATGGGCGGCGGTGCGCGACATCACGATGCGTCAGGGCCCGCAGCTGGTCATGAGCCACCTTGCCTGCGCCGACGAGCCGGACCACGAGATGAACCGCGTCCAGCTTGAGAATTTCCACGAGATGACCCGCGGCCTTGGCGTGCCCCGGTCGATCTCTGCCACCGGCGGCACGCTTCTGGGCAGCGATTACCACTTTGACATGGTGCGGCCCGGCATCGGCCTGTACGGCGGCATGCCGTTCGAGCACGCCGCCACGGTCGTCCGCCTGTCGCTGCCGGTGATCCAGGTGCGCGAGGTCGAGGCGGGCGAGCCGGTGGGCTATGGCAACAGCTGGATCGCGGAACGGCCCAGCCGCATCGCCACCGTCTCGGCGGGCTATGCCGACGGCATTCACCGGGCGCTCAGCGGCAAGGGCGTCGCGATGTATCACGGCGCCGCCCCCTGCCCGGTCGTCGGCCGCGTGTCGATGGACCTGATCACCGTGGACGTCACCGACCTTGACGGCGACCCGCAGGCGCTGGACCTGCTCAGCACCATGCAGCGGATCGACGACATCGGCGACGCCGCCGGAACCATCGGCTATGAGATCCTGACCGCGCTCGGCCCGCGTTACGTCCGCCGCTATACCAGCGTGACCGCGTGAGCGTCCTGTCGCCCGTCGCGGCCGTCGGCCGGTCCACGCTGGCGCTTGTCGCCGCGCTGGGACGGCTGGCGATCTTCGTGGGCAACACGCTGTCGCACCTCGTCCGCCCGCCGTTCTACTGGCGCGAGTTCCTGACGCAACTGATGTTCATCGGCTATTTCAGCCTGCCCGTCGTCGGCCTGACCACCCTGTTCACCGGGGGCGCGCTGGCGCTGCAGATCTACGCCGGCGGCGCACGTTTCAACGCCGAGGCCGTGGTGCCGCAGATCGTGGCGCTTGGCATGGTGCGGGAACTTGGCCCGGTGTTGGGCGGCCTGATGGTCGCGGGCCGCGTCTCGGCCGCCATCGCCGCCGAGATCGGCACGATGAAAGTGACCGAGCAGATCGACGCTTTGGTCACCCTGTCGACCAACCCGATGAAATACCTCACCGTTCCGCGCGTGCTGGCCGCGACCATCGCGCTGCCGTTCCTTGCCGCCGTGGGCAACACCATCGGCATCATGGGCGGCTACCTTGTCGCGGTGACGCGGCTGGATTTCAACGGCGCCACATACGTGCAGACCACGGTGAACTTCCTGCAGGCCGATGACGTGATCTCGGGCCTCGTGAAGGCCGCCGTGTTCGGCTTCATCGTCGCCACCATGGGCTGCTATCACGGCATGCGGTCGGGCCGCGGCGCGCAGGGCGTGGGCCGCGCCACCACCGACGCCGTCGTGTCCGCCTCGGTGCTGATCCTCGCCTCCAACTTCCTGCTGACAGGGCTGTTCTTCACCGAATGATCGAGCTTCGCGACGTCCACAAGGCCTTCGGGCCAAAGCAGGTCCTTCGGGGGGTCAACCTTACGATCGACCGGGGCGAGTCGATGGTGATCATCGGCGGCTCGGGCACCGGCAAGTCGGTGGCGCTGAAGTGCATCCTCGGTCTGGTCACCCCGGACAGCGGCCAGATCCTGCTGGACGGCGAGGATGTCACCAAGGCCCGCTCCAGCCGCGAGCGCGACGCCTTCCTCGCCCGCTTCGGCATGCTGTTCCAGGGCGGCGCGCTGTTCGATTCCATGACCGTGTGGGAAAACGTCGCCTTCCGGCTGATGCGCGGCTCGCTGAAACGCCCCAAGGACGAGGCGCGCGAGATCGCCATCGAGAAACTGCGCCGCGTCGGCCTGACCCCGGACGTGGCCGACCAGTTCCCGGCGGAACTCTCGGGCGGCATGCAGAAACGGGTGGGCCTTGCCCGCGCCATCGCCGCCGAACCAGAGATCATCTTCTTCGACGAGCCGACCACCGGGCTCGACCCGATCATGTCCGGCGTCATCAACGAGCTGATCCGCGAGATCGTGGTCGAGATGGGCGCGACGGCGATGACCATCACCCACGACATGACCAGCGTCCGCGCCATCGCCGACAAGGTCGCGATGCTGCACGGCGGCACGATCCACTGGACCGGCCCGGTCTCTGGAATGGACAGCGCCGACGACCCGTACCTGCGGCAGTTCATCACTGGCTCGGCCGAGGGACCGATCGAGTCCGTACGGTAACGCTCGCCGCGCCGCGGCGTCCCGTTGCACCCTATCCGCAATAAGGCTATCGGTGCCGTCCAACTGCACAACGGACACGGGAGACCGGCACCATGACCACCTCGCACGGCACAGGCCCCCTTCGCCTCGGCATCGCGGGACTCGGCACCGTCGGCGCCGGCGTCATCAAGATCATCCAGCGCCGCGCGGCGCTGCTGACCGCCCGCACCGGCCGCGAGATCGAGGTCGTCGCCGTTTCTGCCCGCAACCGCGACAAGGATCGCGGCGTCCGGCTGAAGGACTACGCGTGGGAAGACGATCCCGTCGCGCTGGCCCGCCGCGACGACATCGACCTGTTTGTCGAACTGATGGGCGGCTCGGACGGTCCGGCCAAGGTCGCCACCGAGACCGCCATCGCCACCGGCAAGGACGTGGTCACCGCCAACAAGGCGATGCTGGCCCTGCACGGTCAGGCGCTGGCCACCGCCGCCGAGGACGCGGGCGTCGCCCTGCGGTTCGAGGCCGCCGTCGCGGGCGGCATCCCGGTGGTCAAGGCGCTGACCGAAGGGCTTGCCGGCAACGAAGTGCAGCGCGTCATGGGCGTGATGAACGGCACCTGCAACTACATCCTGACGCGGATGGAAAGCGCGGGCCTGCCCTATGACGAGGTGTTCGAGGAAGCCAACGCGCTTGGCTATCTCGAGGCAGATCCGACGCTGGACGTGGGCGGCATCGACGCCGGGCACAAGCTTTCGCTGCTGTCCTCCATCGCCTTCGGCACGCAGGTCGATTTCGCGGCAGTCGAGCTGGAAGGCATCCAGCGGATCGAGTTCGCCGACATCGAACAGGCGCGCGACATGGGCTATCGCATCAAGCTTCTGGGCGTCACCCAGATGACCGGTCGCGGTCTGGAACAGCGCATGTCGCCCTGCCTCGTCCCCGCCGACAGCCCGTTGGGGCAACTGGAAGGCGGCACCAACATGGTGGTGCTGGAAGGCGACGCGGTGGGTCAGATCGTGATGCGCGGCGCCGGTGCGGGCGAAGGCCCGACCGCCAGCGCGGTGCTGTCCGACATCCTCGACATCGCGCGCGGCATCCGGGTCTCGACCTTCGGTCAGCCCGCCAGTTCGCTGGTCAAGCCGGTGCCCGCAAAGGCGGCGGCCCCTGCGGCCTTCTACCTGCGCATGCAGTTGCAGGACAAACCCGGCGCGCTGGCCCGCGTCGCGGCGGTGCTGGGCGAGGCCGGCGTCTCGATCAACCGGATGCGTCAGTACAGCCACGCCGAAGGCACCGCGCCGGTGCTGTTCGTCACCCACAAATGCCCCCGTGCGGCCCTGGACGCGGCGCTTGCGGGCATGGGCAAGACCGGAGTGGTCGAAGGCGAACCGATCGCGATCCGCATCGAAGAGGTCTAGGACCACCACGGAAACGGCGCGCCGGTCCCGATGGGGCCGGCGGGCACGCACAGAAGCAACGCGGCCGTCGCACCGCGTTCGGGCAAGTCCCGCCCCAGCGCCAGCCGCTGGAAGCCAAGGTTGACCAGCAGCCCCGCGAAGGCCAGCGCAACCCAGCGGCTTACATCCCAGCCCACCACGTTCAGCGCCAGCGGACACAGCGCCGCCAGCGCCAGCAGGTCAAGCCGCCGCCCCCGGTAGAAGACCACCAGCACCGCGCCAAGCGCCGCCCAGTACAGCGCCAGCACCCCGTACTGCCACGCCGCCAGCCCAAGGTTCGGGTCCAGCAACCCCCTGCCCCACACGTGGCCCGCGATCCCCGCCGCCATGTGCTCTGCCGCCTCCGAGTTCCCGAACAGCGCCACCGCCCCTGCCGCGAGACCCGACAGCACCAAGGGCGGAACCAGCCGTCCCCGCTGCCCCAGCGCCCAGCCGCCCGCCAGCACCAGCGGCACCCCGAAAACGGCAAACCCCTCGTGCAGCAGGATCGCGAAGGCGCAGACCGCGCCTGAAACCCATGCGCGCCCCCGCGCGACGGCCCACAGCGCCAACGCCAGCAACAGGTAGAGGAACGGATCGAAGCGCCCCGCCTCCATCCCGAACTGCACCGCCCCGAGGGGGCCGACGGCGAAGGCGCAGCGCAGCCGGTTCGCCAGCGCCCCCGGCGTCCCGCAATGCGGCAGGGCCCGGTCCAGCAGCAATACCAGCGCGACCAGGGCCGCCGCCGCTAGCAGGACCATCATCGCCACCAGCCCGGCAACCGGCAAAGCCCCGACAAGCGGGCGCAGCAGCGTCCCCACCACCGCCCGTTTGGCGAAGCCGTGGTCGATGTAGTTCACCGCGTAATGGGTCAGGTAGAACGCGCGCCACGTGTCCGGCGCGCCGTCGCGCAGCATCGCGACCACACGCTCGCCCGCGCCCGCCGCGAACATCCCGCAGGAGACCGCCACAAGGTGACGCGACACGAAATCGACCGCTCGCTGCATCCGGGACGCCCTCCGCTTCCCCCGCGACAATAGCCCGCGCGCCACACCGGTCCAGCACCGGTCAAGCACCGGTCCGGCATCGGTCCGGCATTTGGGGCCGCTGCTTCTTCACTTCGCAAATACCTCGGGGGAGCCGCGCAAAGCGCGGCGGGGGCAGAGCCCCACCCGCCACCGCCGCCGGGCGTGCCCCTGCGGCATCTTGCACGGTCCAAACAGGGATTGTTGCCAATGTTAGCGACGAAACTGGCGCCCCTGCGCCTTGTTCTGTCATGCATTGCTGCTACGAATGCATCTGAACAAGTTGAAATAACGCAGGTTTCCCATGCCCAACAAGAACAACGACATCGTCTTCCACGACCGCATGCTTTCGCTGGGCCTCGCCCGCGTGTCCGAGGCCGCCGCCATGGCCTCGGCCAAGCTGATCGGCCGCGGTGACGAGAAGGCCGCCGACCAGGCGGCGGTGAACGCGATGCGCGATCAGCTGAACCTGCTGGATATCAAGGGCGTCGTGGTGATCGGCGAAGGCGAACGCGACGAGGCGCCGATGCTCTACATCGGCGAGGAAGTCGGTTCCGGCAACGGGCCCGAGGTGGACATCGCGCTGGACCCGCTGGAAGGCACCACGCTGACCGCCAAGGACATGCCCAACGCGCTGACCGTGATCGCCATGGCCCCGCGCGGCACCCTGCTGCACGCGCCCGACGTGTACATGGAGAAACTGGCGGTCGGACCCGGCTATCCGGAAGACGTCGTCAGCCTGGAGATGTCGCCCGCCGAACGCGTGAAGGCGCTGGCCAAGGCGCGCGGCTGCGACCAGTCCGACATCACCGTCTGTGTGCTGGAACGCCCGCGCCACGAGGACATGATCTCGGAACTGCGGTCCACCGGCGCCGCGATCCGGCTGATCACCGACGGCGACGTGGCCGGCGTGATCCACTGTGCCGAGGCGCATATCACCGGGATCGACATGTACATGGGCTCGGGCGGCGCGCCCGAGGGCGTGCTGGCGGCCTCGGCGCTGAAATGCATGGGCGGCCAGATGTGGGGCCAGCTGCTGTTCCGCAACGACGACGAGAAGGGCCGCGCCGCGAAGGCCGGGATCGAGGATCTGGACCGCATCTACACCCGCGACGACATGGTCACGCAGGACGTCATCTTCGCCGCCACCGGCGTCACCGACGGCTCGATCCTGCAGGGGCTGAAGCGCGAGCCGGACTTCCTTGAAGCCGAAACGCTGCTGATGCGGTCGAAGACAGGCTCGGTGCGTCGCATGCGCTACCGCAACCCGGTCTCGCGTCCCGCGACGGGGCGCTAAGGCCGAACGGGGTTATAGGGGGCTCCGGCGTCGCCCCGAAGGGGCGCATTGTAAGGACAAGGGGGCTCCGCCCCCGCCCCTTCGGGCCTCCCCCGGGATATTTGAGGACCAAAGAAGCGCGGTCAGGCGATCCGGCAGTAGGCGGCCATTTCCCGGCACAGATGATCGAAGGTGACGCGCATCCGCGCGTCGCCGCGCAGGTCCTCGTGCATCGTGACCCAGGTTTCCAACGGGATCGCCACCCAATCGGCGAACAGGCGGGTCAGCCGGGGCGCGCGGGCGGCAAGGCCCACCTGGCAGATGCCGATGCCCAGCCCCTGCCGGATCGCCTCGATATGGGCGATCTGGTTGTCGAGCCGGTAGGCAAAGCTGGCGCGGTCGAGCGGGAAGCCGGTGACGTCAAGGCCCCTCAGCGCGGAAAGATCCCGGTCGACGCCGATCAGGTCGTGCCCGGCAAGGTCGTCCGGCATGTCCGGCGTGCCGTGCCGCGCGAGGTAGTCGGGATGCGCGAAGGCGCCCAGCATGACCTCGCCCACCCGTTTCGCCACCAGCGCCGACTGTTCGGGACGTATCATGCGGATCGCGATATCGGCCTCGCGCCGCAAAAGGTCGCTTGCCTCGTTCGACAGGGCCAGTTCAAAACTCAGCCCCGGCTGCGCCGCCCGCAGGTCGCGCAGCATCCCCGGCAGCACCAGCGCCCCCACCACGTCGCTGGCAGCGATCCGCACCGTGCCGGTCAGCGTCGCGGCATCGCCGTCCGCCGCCCGTGACGCCGCCGCAGCCGCCGCCGCCATCGTCTTTGCATGCGGCACCAGCCGCTGCGCAGGATCGGTCGGGTCCAGCCCCTGCGGCGAGCGGGTGAACAGACGCGCGCCAAGCGCCGCCTCCAGCTGTTCCACGTGCCGCGCCAGCGTCGGCTGGGTCAGCCCCAGCGCGCGCGCCGCACCGGAAAGGCTGCCGTGCTCGACCACGGCGAGGAACGAGCGGTAGTGATCCCATGCGGGTGTCTGGCTCATAAATTTACGTATAGCAGAGCCACGGATTATCGCAATTTTCTTGAGGCCTGCCTGGCCGCATCCTCGCTCGCATCAACCTGATGGAGGCGACGATGGAAACGACGACGAAGATAGCCCTGATCCTTGGCGCGACCGGCGGCGTGGGGTTCGAGACGGCGCGGGCGCTGGCGGCGCGGGGCTACAGGATCCGCGCGATGCACCGCGATCCGGAGCGGGTGAAAGCGCTGCTGCCCGGCGCGGACTGGGTCCGGGGCGACGCGATGCTGTGCGCCGATGTGATGGCGGCGGCCACCGGCTGCGACGTGATCTTTCACGGGGTGAACCCGCCCGGTTACAAGAACTGGGCCGAGCGGGTGCTGCCGATGGCCGAGAACTCGATCGCCGCCGCGAAAGAGAACGGCGCGCGGCTGGTGCTGCCGGGGACGGTCTACAACTACGGGCCGGACGCCTTCCCGCTGCTGCGCGAGGACGACAGGCAGGACCCGGTCACGAAGAAGGGCCGCATCCGCGTGGCTTTGGAAGCGCGGCTGGAACGCGCGGCATGGGCCGAGGGCGTGCCGGTCCTGATCCTGCGCGGCGGTGACTTTTTCGGCCCACATCTGGCGCAGAACTCGTGGTTTTCCAACGCGTTGGTGAAGCCCGACAAGCCGGTCCGCTCGGTGGTCTATCCCGGGGCGCGGGATGTGGGCCACGCCTGGGCCTATCTGCCGGATTTCGCCGAGACCGTCGCGCGGCTGCTGGAGCGTCCGGACCTGCCCCGCTTTGCCCGGTTCCATTTTGGCGGCCACTGGTTCGAGCGCGGCGTCGAGATCGCAGAGCGGTTGCGCGTCGTGGCAGGCGCGCCGAACGCGCCGATCCGGGGCATGCCGTGGGCGCTGCTGCCGCTGCTGGCGCCGGTCTCGACCACGTTCCGCGAGTTGCGCGAGATGCGCTATCTCTGGCAGGTGCCGGTGCGGCTGGACAACAGCGCGCTGGTCGCCTTCCTCGGGGAAGAGCCGCACACCGGTATCGACACCGCCCTGCGCCGCACGCTGGCCGGGCTGGGCTGCCTGCCTGCGGACGTCACTTCCGGCTTCGCTGCGGCGTGAACAGCGGCGGTCCGAGCGGCACCTCGTGCGGGTTGCCGTCAAGACGGAACCGCAACCCGTGCCCCGCGCCCTCGGGCGGCAGGGCGCGGCCTTTCTCGACGTGCAGCGGCGGGTCGGCGATGCCCAGTTCCGCCAGCCCCGCGCCCAGCACGTTTTCCAGCACCAGCGCGTTCGGCGCCGCTGGCAGCAGGTGAACCGCCCATTCCGCCATGTAATGCGGCGCGACCGGGCGGCCCGCCGCCTCTGCCATCCTTGCCACCGCGAGCCACGGGGTAATGCCGCCGATCCGGGCGATGTCGGCCTGCACGATGTCGACCGCGCCCGCCTCGAGATAGCGGGCGACCTCCTCGGGCGTGTAAAGCGATTCTCCCACCGCCACCGGGATGCCGCAGCGCTTGCGAAGGGCGGCGTGGCCCGCGACATCCTCGGCGGGCAGCGGTTCTTCCAGCCATTCCAGCCCGAAACGGTCGAACGCCTTCGCCCGGCGCACCGCTTCTTCAAGGTCGAATCCCATGTTCGCGTCGATGGACAGGCGGTCGTCCGGCCCGATCGCCTCGCGCGCGGCGGTCAAGCGGGCAAGGTCGTCCGCGATGTCCGGCATCCCGACCTTGATCTTGAACCAGCGGTAGCCCTGCTCGCGCAACTGCGTCAGCCGCTCTGCCAAAGAGTCCGGCGGCGACAGGTCGATCAGCGAGGCATAGGCGCGGATGCCCGGCGTCCCGGCCCCTGCCAGCCGCCACAGCGGCAGCCCCTCGGCCTGCGCCCTCAATTCCCAAAGCGCGGTGTCCATCGCCGCCAGCGCCAGCGTTGTCGTCGCGCCAAAGCCGGTGCGGTAGAGATGCCCACGCATCGCGGCCCACAGCGCGCGCGCATCGCCGCCGTCGCGCCCCACCAGATGCGGCAGGCAATCGTCGCGCAGCATCGCCGCCACCGCCGAGCCGCCGACCCCGGCGGTATAGGACAGCCCGGTCGCCTCGTGCGCGTCGGTCCGCAGGGTCACGGTGATCAGCTCGACATGGGTGACCACGTGGGTCGCATCTTCCAGCGCCGCGGCAGGCGGCACGCGGAACAGGCGCACCCGCGCCTCGCGGATCGTCATCTCTGACATGGCAACGTCCTCCCCCCTTCGCATGGTGCGCCGGAACGGGGCGTCGGGGAAGCCCCCGGCTTGCCAATCGGCGCGCGGCTTGCGACATCCCTGTCATGGGTGATTTTCTGAACGTATCCGCATCGCTGACCGGCCGCCGCTGGGTCGGCCTGTCGGTCGAGGCCGAACGGCTGGCCGAAGCGATGGCGCAGGGCTCGCGACTGCCGCTGCCGGTCTGCCGCACGTTGGCGCGGCTGGGCGTCCCGGCAGAGGAAGCGGCGGGCTACCTTGCGCCCGCGTTGCGCGACCTGCTGCCCGATCCGCTGAAGCTGAAGGACATGGACAAGGCCGCCGCGCGCTTCCTTGCCGCGGTGAAGCGCCGCGAGCGGATCGCGGTCTTCGCCGACTACGACGTGGACGGCGGCACCTCGGCGGCGCTGCTGCTGACATGGCTGCGCGAGATGGGGCTGGCCGCGACGCTGTATATCCCCGACCGCATCGACGAGGGCTACGGCCCCAACGTCCCTGCGATGGAGGCGCTGGCCCGCGATCACGACCTGATCGTCTGCGTCGACTGCGGCACCCTCAGCCACGAGCCCATCGCGGCGGCGAAGGGTGCGGACGTGGTGGTTCTGGACCACCACCTTGGCGCGGAAACGCTGCCGCCCGCGCTGGCGGTGGTGAACCCGAACCGGCAGGACGAGGACGGCGAGTTCGGCCACCTCTGCGCCGCCGCCGTCGTCTTCCTGATGCTGGTCGAGGCGAACCGCCTGCTGCGCGCCGAAAGCGTGAAGGGGCCGGACCTGATGAGCTTTCTCGACCTCGTGGCGCTGGCCACCGTGGCCGACGTGGCGCCGCTGATCGGGGTCAACCGGGCGTTGGTGCGGCAGGGGCTGAAGGTGATGGCCCGTCGCTCGCGGCCGGGGCTGGTGGCGCTTGGCGACGTGGCGCGGATGGACACCGCCCCGACGCCCTACCACCTTGGCTTCCTGCTGGGGCCACGGGTGAACGCG
The DNA here is from genome assembly GCA_017792445.1 of Maritimibacter sp. Classification (GTDB taxonomy): domain Bacteria; phylum Pseudomonadota; class Alphaproteobacteria; order Rhodobacterales; family Rhodobacteraceae; genus Psychromarinibacter. The sequence goes on along the minus strand of CP051232.1, from coordinate 3,673,215 downwards.
GGCGGCCGGATCGGCGCGGCCGACCTTGGCGCACGGCTTCTGTCCACCGCCGACCCGCACGAGGCGCAGGCGCTGGCCGAGCGGCTGGACCAGCTGAATACCGAACGGCGCGAGATCGAGAACCGCGTCCGCGACGCGGCGCTGGAACAGGCGGCCGAGCGCGGACTGGACGGGCCGCTGGTCTGGGCCGCCGGCGAAGGCTGGCACCCCGGCGTGGTGGGGATCGTCGCCTCGCGCCTGAAAGAGGCCACCAACCGCCCCGCCATCGTGATCGGCACCGAGGGCGGCATCGGCAAGGGCTCGGGGCGTTCGGTCTCGGGCATCGACCTTGGCGCGTCGATCCACCGTCTGGCCGCCGAGGGGCTGCTGGAAAAGGGCGGCGGGCACAAGATGGCGGCGGGCCTGACCGTTGCCGAGCCGAAGATCGAGGCGGCGATGGAGCGGCTGGGCGAAATGCTGGCGAAACAGGGCGCCGCCGACATCGGTCCGCGTGACCTGAACGTCGACGGCATCCTGATGCCCGGCGCGGCGACCATCGACCTGATCGAGCAGCTAGAGGCCGCAGGCCCCTTCGGAGCCGGCGCCCCTGCCCCGCGTTTCGCCTTTCCGGACGTCGCCATCGGCTTTCGCAAGCGCGTCGGAGAATCGCACCTGAAGCTCAGCTTCAACGACGGGATGGGCGCGAAGATCGACTCGATCTGTTTCGGCGCGTTCGACGGCCCGCTTGGCCCCGCGCTCGAGGACCACGGCGGCGCCCGCTTCCACCTTGCGGGACGTCTGGAGGTCAATCATTGGCAAGGAAGACAGACGGTTCAGCTGCGTCTGGAGGATGCCGCAAGGGCAGAATGAAAAAGGTGCCGAAAGGCGAAAAAATCCTCTTGCGGCGACTGCGGACCTCAACTAGATAGCTCCCCACGCCACGGCATGGCCCGTTCGTCTATCGGTTAGGACGCCAGGTTTTCAACCTGGAAAGAGGGGTTCGATTCCCCTACGGGCTGCCACTTTTCCAGCCAACATGCTCTGATCACGCGGCTTTTCGCCGCTGACTTCCGTCGTTTCGGATGGGCTGATCCCGGTGTGCGTGCAGGCTGTTCTGCGTCGGTTTTCGCTGCATCACCTACCACGCCAGGCCCGGGCGCCGTGGGTGGTGCTGCGCGCGGCGGGCGGTGCTGGGGTCTGTGCTGCGGGCGGATCGGTGGATGGGCGATGCTGCACTTGCAACATCTTTGGCTTGCATAAATCCGCCTATAATCGCGCTAAAGTAATAAAACCCTTCTAAAGATGTTAAACTCTCGCTCGGGCCCGCCATTTTCCGGCGCAAATGCCCGCATTCTTTGGAGAAATTGATATGACTCGAATCATAACGGTAGACAGCAGCGTGGCTGTGGATCTGATGGACGCCGAACGGCTTTACGTCTCGTCCGACGCGGAACTGGTTGTCGAATCCGGAACGGCGGTCTTTGCGACCGACCCGGTCGCGAACGAGCACGAAGTCGGCGTCGACGGCAGCATCGTCGCCTTGAACAGCAACGCGATCCAGCTGTTCGACGATGCCCTGGGCGATGGAAGCAACCGTCTCGACATCGGGTCGAACGGCGTAGTGCGGTCTTTGAATATCACCGGCAACTCTGCGATCTGGATGCAGGGATCGGGAAACGTGCTTCAGAACGCCGGTGACGTCTCTGGCAACTGGGGCGCGTACCTTCAAGATTATAATAGCGGGATCGTCGAAAACCACGGCAAGATGCTGGGCTTCTACGAAGCGGGCATCTACTTCACCAGTTCCGTGAATGCCAGCGTGACCAATACGGGCCTCGTGTCCGGCATCGCGGGCGTCGAATTCAGCGTGTCGTCCGGTTCGGTCCACAACAGCGGCGAGATCCGCAGCACAAGGGCGACCGACGCGGCGATCAAGGCCAACAACTCCAACGGCGTCGTCGACATCGTGAATACGGGGCTGATCGCGGGTGTCGGTCTGGCCGTCGCACTGGACGAGTTCGACGACACGCTGGTCAACGCGGGCACGATCGTCGGCGATGTCGAGCTTGGCGACGGCGCCGACGTGTACGACGGGCGCGGCGGCAGCGTCGTCGGGCAGGTCTTTGGCGGCGGCGGCGCCGATCTTTACTATGTCGACGACAGCAGCGCCGAGATCGTCGAGGCCCCGGGCGGCGGGGTCGACGAGGTCCGCGCCGAGACGGACTTTACCCTTGGCGGCTTCATCGAGAACCTGCGCCTGCTGGGCAGCGGCGACTTCGCGGGCACCGGCAACAGCTCGCAGAACGGGGTCTATGGCAACTCCGGCGACAACATGCTGTTCGGCGACGGCTCGCGCGACACGATGGAAGGCGGCGCCGGGTCAGACACCATGGACGGCGGTCGCGGCAACGACCTGATCTACGGACAGACCGGCGATGACGAGATGGCGGGCCGCGCCGGTGCCGACATCATGGAGGGTGGCGAAGGCGACGACCTGCTGTTCGGCGGCATCGGCAATGACACGATGGACGGCGGCGACGGCAACGACACCCTGAAGGGCGGGCTTGGCATCGACGAGATGACCGGCGGCAGCGGGCAGGACGATTTCGTCTTCTGCCGCGTGTCGGACAGCGCGTCCGGGGCCGAGGACACCATCCTCGACTTCGCCGTGGGCGAGGATGTGCTGGATTTCACCGGTCTCATCGCGGGCACGCTGTCGGTCAGCATCCTTGGCGGCTATTCCGGCGGTCCGGGGCTGCGCACCACGCAGGGCGGAGGCAACACCACCGTCTGGGTCGATGCCGACGGTGACGGCAGCACCGACATGCGCATCCTGCTTGCGGGCACGACCGGGGTTACGGAAAGCGATTTCCTCGTCTGACCCGCGCCTTCCGCGCCGAAACCCTTTGCCTGTCCCGTCCGGGGCAGGCAGTCTCGGCGCAAAGGGAGGACACCATGACAACCGAGATCGTCATTGCCGGGGCCGCGCGCACGCCGATGGGCGCGTTTCAGGGCGCCTTGTCGAAACAGACCGCAACCGCGCTTGGCTCGGCCGCCATCCGGGCGGCACTGGACCGCGCCGGGGCGGCAGCCGAGGACGTGGACGAGGCGCTGATGGGCTGCGTCCTGCCCGCCGGGCTGGGACAGGCCCCCGCGCGGCAGGCGGCGCTTGGCGCCGGGCTGCCCGAGGCGGTGCCCTGCACCACCGTGAACAAGGTCTGCGGTTCGGGGATGAAGACGGTGATGCTGGGGCATGACGCGATCCTGACCGGCAGCGCGGGCATCGTCGTCGCGGGCGGCATGGAGAGCATGTCGAACGCCCCCTACCTGCTGGAGAAGGCGCGCGGCGGCTACCGGATGGGGCACGGCCGCGTTGCCGATCACATGTTCCTCGACGGTCTGGAAGACGCCTATGACAAGGGCCGCTCGATGGGCACCTTCGCCGAGGACTGCGCCGAGCACTACCAGTTCACCCGCGAGGCGCAGGACGGCTACACGCTGGAGTCCCTCGACCGCGCCAAGGCGGCGATTGCGGGCGGCGGCTTTGCGTCCGAGATCGTGGTGCTGGGCGACGTCTCGGACGACGAACAGCCCGGCCGCGCCCGGCCCGAGAAGATCCCGCAGCTGAAACCCGCCTTCCGCGAGGGCGGCACGGTGACGGCGGCGACCTCGTCCTCGATCTCGGACGGCGCGGCGGCGCTGGTGCTGGCGCGGCGCGACATCGCCGAGGCGAAGGGCATGGCGCCGATGGCCCGCATCCTTGGCCACGCCAGCCACGCGCAGGCGCCGGGCTGGTTCACCACCGCGCCGGTTCATGCGATCCGAAAGCTGCAGGACCGGCTGGGGTGGACGTCGAAGGACGTGGACCTTTACGAGATCAACGAGGCCTTCGCGGTGGTCGCCATGGCGGCGATGCGCGAGTTGGACATTCCGCGCGACCGGCTGAACGTGAACGGCGGCGCCTGTGCGCTGGGGCATCCCATCGGCTGCTCGGGCGCGCGCATCCTCGTGACGCTGGTGCATGCGCTTCAGGCACAGGGGCTGAAGCGCGGGATCGCGTCGCTGTGCATCGGCGGCGGCGAGGCGACGGCGGTTGCGGTGGAGATGGTCTAAGGCGCGCGGGGCGGGACTTCGGTCAGGAGGTCCGCCCCCGCTACATCAGCGAGGGCAGCCAAAGCGACAGGTCCGGCAGCAGGATCAGGACCACCAGCACGAACAGTTCCATCGCGATGAACGGCAAAAGCCCCGAGAAGATCGTCTTCAGCGGCACCTTGGTCTGTGACGCGGCGACATAGGCGTTCAGCCCCAGTGGTGGCGTCAGCAGCCCGATCTCAACCGACTTGGTCACGATGATGCCGAACCACACCGGGTCATAGCCCAGCTCCATCGCCGCCGGGAAAGCCAGCGGCATCGCCAGCGACAGGATCGCAAGCTGGTCCATGAACATGCCCATCACCAGAAGCGTCAGCACGATCATCGCAAGGATCGCGGCGCGGGGCAGTTCCGAGTTCGCGACCATCTCCAGCAGCGAATGGGTCACACGGGTGAAGGCGAGGTAGTTCGAGAAGATCGCCGAGCAGGCCACGATGGTCACGATCATCACCGTCGCTGTGATCGCCCGGCCGACCGAACCGCCAAAGCTGGCCACCCGCAACGTCCGTTGTGCAAGGCACACGACGATCGCGCCGAACACGCCAAGCGCGGCGGCCTCAGACGGAGACGCGATGCCGCCGTAGATCGCTCCGATGACCGCGACGATCAGCAGGATCATCGGCAGCACGTGGCGGCTGGCGCGCATCGCATGGCCCAGACGGAACGGATCGCCCTGCGGCGCATAGTCGGTGCGGTGGGCGATGATCTTCACCACCGTCGCCAGCCCCAGCGCGGTCAGGATGCCGGGAATGACCCCCGCGATGAACAGCTTGCCGATCGAGGTCTCGGTCAGCACGCCATAGACCACCAGCACGATGGACGGCGGCACGACCACCGCCAGCGTGCCGCCGACCGAGACCACCGCCGCCGACAGCCGGTCGTCATAGCCGTGGCGGCGCATCTCGGGGAAGGCCGAGGACGACATCGCCGCCGTCGAGGCGGTGGAACTGCCGACCAGCGCCGCCAGAAGAACCGAGGCGCCGATGGTCGCCATCGCCAGCCCGCCCTTCAGGTGGCCGATCCACGCCTGACACGCGACGATGGCGCGGCGCGTCACGTCTCCGGCGGTCAGGATCTCTGCCATCAGGATGAACAGCGGGATCGCGACGAGGACGAAGGACGAGGTGTTGTCGTAGAAGGCCCGCTCCAGCACGCCCAGCGCGGGCCTTGGCCCAAGCTGCACGGCCAGCCCGACGGTGCCCGCGATCCCCATCGCGAAGGCGATGGGCGTGCGCAGGACCATAAGGACCGCAAGGATCAAAAGGACGACGGCGAAGGAAGTCATGAGGTATGCCCGCTGAAACCTGCGGCGCGGGACTGCCCCGCGCCGCCTTGTTCGTGGCCGGTTGGGATCCGGCTTAGTTCATTTCCATCGACTTGAAGCCGTCGAGCACGGCCTTCGCCGCGTCCGAGCCGCCGCCGATCCGCTCCAGCCAGTCGGCGCTGACCTCTTCCAGCGCCGCGTTGACCTCGGTCAGTTCCTCGTCGCTCAGCGCATAGGTGTCGACGCCCGCGGCCTTCCACTCGTCGACCAGCGCGCCGATCGAGTCGTCCTGCGCCTTGGCGACGTTCATCGCGGCTTCCTTGCCGGCCTCGATCATCGCGGCCTGCACGTCCTCGGACAGCCCGTCCCAGACGTCCTGCCCCACGACCACGACGAAGCTGTAGCCGCCGAACGAGCCGTTGGTGGAAATGTGGCTGACCACCTCGTTCAGCTTGTAGGCCGGCACCGATGCCAGCGGGAACAGGATGCCGTCCAGACGTCCGCGTTCCACGGCGGTGTAGATCTCGGGCCCCGGCAGCGAGATGCCGACCGCCCCCAGCGAGCGCGCGGTCAGCGCCTGCGTCGAGCCGCTGGTGCGCAGGTCCATGCCAGCCCAGTCGGCGGGCCCGCCGAGACGTTCCTTGGCCAGCACCTGATAGGGCGGCAGCGTGAAGGCGAAGATCGGCACCACGCCCTCGGCGGTGAACTCGTCGCGCAGCGGGCCTTCCTCGAACATCGCCTGCAGCGTCTCGGTGCCGTCGACGGCAGAGCCGTACAGCCCCGGCAGACCGATGACCGAGTTCATCGGCATCAGTTCGGAATGATAGCTTGGGCCGATCAGCGCGGCGTCGAGAATGCCGTTGCGGACCGCGTCCAGAAGCGCGTTGGCCTTGGCCGCCTGCTCTGCCGGGAAATGCTCGAAAGTGACAGCGCCGTCAGTTAGTTCCTCGACTTTCTTCATCCACCACGTGGTGCCCTCGACCGACACGATATGCGTGGTCGACTGCCAGTCGCCGATGCTGAGGGTTTCGGCCGGCGCGGTCCCCGCGAGGCCGACGAGCGCCGCCGATGCGAGCGCGAATGCCTTCATGTTCATTGTCATTCTCCTCCCATTGCCTGTGCTTCGATATCCGGCGTCTCCTCCGGCCGGATCACGTCGATGAGCAGCCGCAGGACAAGCACGCCGCAGCCAAGCGGGATGGCCGCATAGGCCCATCCCAGGGGCCAGTCGACCGCCCCCCATTCCACGTCCCCGCGCTGGAATGCGCGCAGGGCGAACTCTCCGGATTTCCACGTGACGGCGGCGAAGAACGTCGCCGACAGCAACAGGATCGCCCGTTCGACCAGCGGACCCGCCGCGCCCAGCGCCTCGCGCGGGAGAAACTCCAGCGCAAGGTGCCCGCCCTTGCGGTACACCCGCGCCAAGGGCAGCACCGCAAGCGCGGGCATCAGGTAGATTTCGGTCAGCTCGAACTGGATCTCGACCGGGTTCGAGAACAGAAGCCGCATGAAGATGTCGGCGTTGATGAACGCCGCCACCGCCACCAGCGCGAGGCATCCTGCCCAGTGCAGGATGTCCTCGACCGTCTCCAGTACCTTCTCGAATGCGTTCACCCCGTCCTCCCCCGGTTTGTCCGCGATTACTTCTTCGGAAGCTCCACGATGGCAGAGCCGATGGCCGACAGTTCCTCGTCCTGCTGCACCGCCTGCTGGCGGATCTCGACGAGGTACTTGCCGTCCTCTTCGTACTTCCGCACCACCTGCCCGTTGATCAGGACGATGTCGCCCTCGGGGTTGTGGCGGCGCACCTGGCACTTGGCCTGCCGCAGGAAGCCGTCGTCGCCCATCCAGTTGGTCAGCTGATGCGTGAGCCACGAACAGCGTTCCGGGCCGTAGTCGTAGGCACCGGGCGCGCCGACCTCCAGCGCGAAGTCCTCTTCCCAGTGAACCCGCTCGGGGCAGTCCGGGATGCCGAAGCGGTTCTTGATGCCCGCGCCGGGGTGTTTCTGCTGAAGCTGCCACGCCAGCTTGTTGGCGCGGATATAAAGCCCGCCCCAGCCCTGCGCGTAGGCGATGAAGCCGGTGACCGTCATCGGGCCTTTCACCATGGTCGGCAGGTCCTCGCCCTCGGTCACGTCGTCCCAGTAACGGGTCTTGGCGCCGCGGATCTCTTCCTGCTCGTAATACTTGGTGTAGCTGTCCAGCTCTTCCTGCGTGTAAACGCGCGGCTCGCGGCTTTTCACGTCGGTGTACTTGGTGCCCTTCTCGCTGGCGTGGTTGCGCTCGGTGCGGAAACACCAGCTGTCCGCCTCGGCCAGCATGTCGCCGGTGGCCGCGTCGTAGAAGTCCACGTGATAGATCTGCTGGACCGCGCGGCCCGCGAAACGCGTGTCATGCTCGATCAGGTCTTTCAGATGCGCCTCGGTCCGGATTTCGGTGTTGCGCGGGATCGGCTTGTGCCACGTCCAGTCCGCCCCCGACCACATGGCGTGGACGCCGGACAGCCCGCCCACGTAGCCCGAGATGATCCGGCTGGTCGCGAACAGGAACGACGGCAGCGCGATCACGTCGCCGTACTTGGTGCCCCTGGCATACTCGGGGTCGCACCACAGCGGGTTGTCGTCGCCGATGCCGTGGGCGTAGTGGCGGATATTGTCGCGCGTCGCCTCATAGCACCACGGCTCGACCGTCTTTTCGATCTTCACGCCGATGCGCTGGCGCAGGTCATCAAGCCCTTCCGGCGTGATGCGCGGGAACTCGCGGTGCGTGGTCTGGTTCATCTTGTCTCCTCCGTCGTGTCGCTGCCGGCCTCTCAGGCCATGCTTTCTGTCTGTTTCGCCTGCGCGTCGCGCAGGGCCTTCCGGTTCACCTTGCCCGCAGGCGTCTTCGGCAGGTCGTCCACGAAGGCGATCTGCCGGGGGTATTCGTGCCGTGCGAGGTTCTGGCGCACGGTTTCCTGGATCTCTTCGGCAAGGCCTTCGGTCTCGTCGCCCTTCAGGACGATGTACGCCTTGACCACCTGCCCCCGGACCGGGTCCGGCGCGCCGATGGCGGCGGCTTCGGCCACCGCGGGATGTTTCAGGATCGCGTCCTCAACCTCGACCGCGCCGATGGTCCAGCCGGCCGAGATGATCACGTCGTCGGCCCGGCCGCCGTGGTAGAAATAGCCGTCCTCGTCGGTCTTCCCGAGATCCTTGGTCGGGAACCACTCGCCCCGCCGCCGCACCATCAACTCGCCGATCTGGCCGGGCGCGCAGACATTCCCCTCGGGGTCCTGCACCTGCACCTCGACACCAGGCACCGCCTTGCCAAGCGAGCCCTCGCGGACCTCGAAATCCGTGGCGCCGGGATAGTTGGCAAGGATCACGCCGATCTCGGTGGTGCCGTACATCGAACAGACCGGCGTGCCGAACAGGCGCTCGACATATGCGCCGGTCTCGCTGTCGATGGGCTCGCCGGTGAACGAGAGCTTGCGGATGGAATAGGTGAAATCCTCGGCCGCGCCCGAGTTGCGCATCATGCGGTAATGCGTGGCGGCGGCAGAGAGGTTGGTGATCTCGAAGTCCTGCAACGCCTTCAGCAGCCGCACCGGATCGAACTTGCCCGAGAACGTCCCGGTCGAGACGCCCAGCGCCAGCGGCGCCAGCGTGCCGTGCCACAGGCCGTGGCCCCAGGCCGGGGAGGACGGACAGAAGAACCGGTCTCCGGGGCGCACGCCTGTGGCGTAAAGCGCCGCGACCATCAGCGTGACGATCGAGCGGTGCGTGTGTTCGACGGCGGCGGGCAGCGCGCGGGTGGTGCCCGAGGTGTATTGCAACACGGCAAGGTCGTCGCCCGCCGTATCCACCTTGAAGGTTTCGGGATGGCCCGAGAGCGTCGCAAGGAAGGCGTCATCGGCCACGATAACCTCTGCCCCGCCGGCGGCGCGGGCGTCGGCCTCTTTCTCGGCGTTGGTAAAGACGATCTTCGGGCCGCAGTCCTGCACCCGCAGGCGGATGCCGTCCGGGCCGAACAGGGTGAACATCGGCACCGCCACCGCGCCCGCCTTCATCGCGCCGAACATGGCGACGTAGAACGGCAGCGACGGCTCGAGCATCACCGCGATCCGGTCGCCGGGGACAACGCCCCTGCCCTTCAGGTCATGGGCGAATTGCGAGGACAGGCGAGACAGTTCGGCGAAGGTCACGATCTCGTCGCGCCCGTCGGCATGGGCCACCCGCACCGCCACGTTGCCGCCGTTCACGTGCCGGTCGACGCATTCGTGGGCGATGTTCAACCGCTCGCGGGTGCCGTCGAACAGGTCCCACAGCGCGGCGTTCGAATACTGCGCAGTGGCATCCGCATAGGACGTGTAATCCGTGAGCTTCGGCATCGCGGGGGTGTCTCCTCCAGTCTCCTCCAGCACCGGGATGGCTTTCGTCATCCGGCGCATTGACAAGGCTGCGGCGACTCGCCTTTATTGTCAATACGCCTATTTCATTGTATATAGACAACAAAATGGAACGGGCGACGGGAGGAGACACACCGATGGAAGAGGCTCAGGACGGCCCGAAGAAACGCTCTGTTCCCGCGGTCACGCGGGCGGTCGCGATCCTTCGTGCGTTGGGAAAATCGGACGAGCCGATGGGCGTGCAGGCATTGGCGCGCGAGCTGGATCTGGTGCCGTCCACGGTGCTGCACATCCTGCGCGTCCTGACCGACGAGGGGCTGGTCGCGTTCGATTCGCAGACCAAGCGCTATTCCGTCGACGTGGGCATCCTCGCCCTCGCCCGCAGCGCCATTCAGAAGAACGCCTTCGTTGCGGTGATCCAGCCCCGGCTGGATGCGCTGGCGACCGAGTTCGGGGTGACGACCATCGCCACCCAGTTCACCGACCCGACGCATATGGTGGTGGTCGCCCTCAGCCAGGTGCAGTTGCCGTTCCGCCTTCAGGTCGATCTTGGCAGCCGCTTTCCCGCGATGATCTCGGGCACCGGGCGCTGCTTTGCCGCCTTCAACCCGATGGACCCGGACGAGTTGCGCGCGCGCTTCGACCGGCTGGTGTGGGACCATGCGCCCGACTACGACCGCTGGCAGTCCGAAGTGGCCGAGACCCGCGCGCGCGGCTACGCGGTGGACCGGGGCGACTATATCTCGGGCGTGACCGTGACCGCCGTGCCGTTCTTCGACGGCGCGGGGCGGATGGTGCATTCCATGGTCGCCATCGGCATCACCGAGCGGGTGGACGCCATCGGCCCCGAGCGGCTGGCCACCGCGATGATGAAGGTCCGCGACGAGGCGGCGGGCATGCTGCTTCCCGGAGGCGGCGCATGATCCCCGATGGATGGAAGCCGATGAAGATCGGCGGGCTGTGGGACACCATCGGCCCCCTGTTGTCCCGGAAGGACGGCGACGGATGGCGCTATGGCCTGCAAACGGATGACCGCCACGCCAACGTACTGGGCCTGATCCACGGCGGAACCGTCACGTCGCTGGCCGATCACGCAATGACGCTGGTTGCATACGCGGCCTGCGAGCGTCAGCCTGCGGTGACGGTACAGATGGAGACGCGAATCCTTGGAAGCGCGCGGCCGGGCGAGTTGCTGGAGGCGGTCGCCACCCTGCGCGAACTGACGCGAAGCCTTGTCTTCCTCGACTGCCGGATCGAGGTGGAGGGCCGCACGGTCGCGGCGGGATCGGCGGTGATGAAGCGGCGGACGCCGCAAGGGAGGGAAGAATGACCGCATGGGGAGCCACGGATCGCGGCGGACCGCTGGCGGGCGTGAAGGTGCTGGATTTCTCGCGCATCCTGTCGGGGCCCTACGCCACGCTGACGCTGGCCGACATGGGCGCCGATGTGGTGAAGGTCGAACCGCTGGGCAAGGGCGACGAGACGCGGGGCTTCCCGCCGTTCAAGGGGCCGCTCAGCCACTATTTCATCGCCCTGAACCGCGGCAAGAAAAGCATCGCGCTGGATCTGAAGGACCCGCGCGGCGTGGCGGTGGCGAAGGCGCTGGCGGCACAGGCCGACATCCTGATCGAGAACTTCCGCCCCGGCGTGATGGAACGGCTGGGGCTGGGCTATGACGTGCTGTCGCAAGCCAACCCCGGCCTGATCTACTGCGGCATCTCGGGCTTCGGCGCGGAAAGCCCGCTGACCGACAAGCCCGCCTTCGACATCGTGGCGCAGGCGCTGTCCGGCGCAATGAGCCTGAACCGTGCCCCCGGCCAGTCGCCCAACAAACTGGGCCTGCCGCTGGGCGACATGGCGGGCAGCATCTTCGCGGTGTTCGGCGTGCTGGCGGCGCTGCACCAGCGCGGCGAGACCGGCAAGGGCCAGAAGGTCGACGTGGCGATGCTGGATTCGCTGATGGCGATGCTGGGCTACCTTGCGCAGATCTACTTCGTCTCCGGCAAGAAGCCCGAGCCGGTGGGAACCAAGCATCCCAGCATCGTACCCTACGGCGCCTTCCCCACCTCGGACGGCCACGTCATCGTCGCCTGCCTGACCGAGACGTTCTGGAAAAGCTTCGCCCGCTGTCTCGGCCTGCCTGAACTGGCCGAAGACCCGCGCTTTGCCCGCTATGACGAACGTCTGGCGAACCGCGACGCGCTGGAGACGATCATCGACGCGCGGATGCGGCAGGAGACAACCGCCTACTGGCTGGAACGGCTTGATGCGCATGACGTGCCGAACGCCCCGATCCTTGATGTGGACGAGGCGCTGGAACAGCCGCATGTCGCGGCGCGCGGGCTGGTTCAGACCGTGACCCACCCCGAGGCGGGCGAAATGCGCGTGGTGCGCGGCCCGCTTCGGTTCGACGGCAAGGCCCCGGCGGTGGGCAGCGCCCCGCCGTTGCTGGGCGAGGACACGCTCGAAGTGCTTGGCGAGATACTTGGAATGGACCCCGCGGCCTGCGCAGAACTGGTCGCAGGCGGGGTGGCGTCGGTGCCCTTGCGGGATACCGTCGCGGCAGAGGAAGGCTGAGGAACGGCATGCGGATCAGATCGGCATTCATCCCCGCGTCGGAAGAGGCGCGGGCAAACCGGGCGGCGCATCTGGGCGCGCTGGACACCGTGGCCGAGGCGGCGGCGATGGCCGCGGCGGGCGGCGGCGACAAGGCGCGCGAGCGGCACCTGTCGCGGGGCAAGATGCTGCCGCGCGAGCGGGTGGCGAACCTGCTGGACGCGGGCTCTCCGTTCCTCGAGATCGGCGCCACCGCGGCGCATGGCATGTACGACGGCGCGGCCCCGGCGGCGGGCGTCATCGCGGGCGTGGGCCGGGTTCAGGGTCGCGACGTGATGGTGGTCTGCAACGACGCCACCGTGAAGGGCGGCACCTATTACCCCCTGTCGGTGAAGAAGCACCTGCGCGCGCAGGAGATCGCCGAGGAATGCCGCCTGCCCTGCGTCTACCTTGTGGACTCGGGCGGCGCGAACCTTCCCAATCAGGACGAGGTCTTCCCCGACCGCGACCACTTCGGCCGCATCTTCTACAACCAGGCGCGGATGAGCGCGGCGGGCATCCCGCAGGTCGCGGTCGTGATGGGCTCGTGCACCGCCGGGGGCGCCTATGTGCCCGCGATGTCGGACGTCACGATCATCGTGAAGGATCAGGGCACCATCTTCCTTGCCGGGCCGCCGCTGGTGAAGGCCGCCACAGGCGAGGTCGTCAGCGCCGAGGACCTTGGCGGCGGCGACGTCCACACCCGGCTGTCGGGGGTCGCGGACTACCTTGCAGAAGACGACGCACATGCGCTGGCGCTGGCGCGGCGCGCGGTGGGGTCGCTTGGGCTGGATCGGTTTGATGGGGTGAACCCCATCCTACGACAGTCGCCGGAAGATCCGTACTACGATCCGGACGAGATCCTAGACGTGGTGCCGGCATCGCTGTCGACGCCCTATGACGTTCGAGAGGTCATCGCCCGCGTCGTGGATGGCTCGCGCTTCGACGAGTTCAAGGCACGGTTCGGCGAGACGCTGGTGACGGGCTTCGCCCATGTCGATGGCTGGCCGGTGGGGATCGTCGCCAACAATGGCGTGCTGTTTTCCGAAAGCGCCGCCAAGGGCGCGCATTTCGTCGAACTGTGCAGCCAGCGCCGTATCCCGCTGGTGTTCCTGCAAAACATCACTGGCTTCATGGTCGGACGGAAATACGAAAGCGAGGGCATCGCCCGCCACGGCGCCAAGATGGTGACGGCGGTGGCGACGACCTCGGTGCCGAAGATCACCATGCTGGTCGGCGGCTCGTTCGGCGCGGGGAACTACGGCATGGCGGGACGCGCCTATCAGCCGCGCTTTCTGTGGACATGGCCCAACAGCCGGATCTCGGTGATGGGCGGCCCGCAGGCGGCGGGCGTGCTGGCCACCGTGAAGCGCGACGCGATCGAGCGGCAGGGCGGCACGTGGTCCGCCGAGGAAGAGGCCGAGTTCAAGCGCCCGACGCTGGAGATGTTCGAGAGGCAGTCGCACCCGCTGTATGCCTCGGCCCGGCTGTGGGACGACGGGATCGTCGACCCAAGGAAATCGCGGCAGGTTCTGTCGCTGTCGCTGCAAGCGGCGCTGAACGCGCCGGTGGAGGAAACGCGCTTTGGCGTGTTCAGGATGTGAGGATGCCATGACCCTTGAAGAAGCGATGCGGAAATATCCCGATGCCGTGACCTTCCGCTTCGGCGACGGTCCCGAGATGTGCGCCGAGTTGCTGGCGCTGGTGCGCAGCGGCGCGAAAACCGCGACCTGCGGCGCGCTGCGCGACTTCGGCGAAGGCGGCGAGCCCAAGCCCGTGGTCGGCCGCCGCGACATCTCGCTGAACTGGGACGGAACCCCCGCGGTGGTGATCGAGACTCTGTCGGTGACCGAAAAGCGGTTTTGCGACATAGACGAGGAATTCGCGCTGGCGGAGGGTGAGAACGAGACGTTCGACGGCTGGTGGCAGGACCATCGCGCCTATTTCGAACGGCACGGCGGCTGGGACCCGGAGATGATGCTGATCTGCGAACGGTTCCGAATGGTCGAGGATCTGGCGGATGTTTGACAGGATCCTGATCGCGAACCGGGGCGAGATCGCCTGCCGGGTGATCGAGACGGCGAAGGCTATGGGCGTGTCCACGGTGGCGGTCTATTCCGACGCCGACCGGGCGGCCCGCCACGTGGCGATAGCGGATCTTGCGGTCCACATCGGCGGCGCGGCACCCGCCGACAGCTATCTGCAGGGCGACCGCGTGATCGCCGCCGCGCTGGAGACCGGCGCGCAGGCGATCCACCCCGGCTATGGCTTCCTGTCCGAGAACCCGGCCTTCGTCGAAGCGGTGGAATCCGCCGGGCTGGTGTTCATCGGCCCCTCGGCCAAGGCGATCCGCGCCATGGGCCTGAAGGACGCGGCCAAGGCGCTGATGCATGACGCGGGCGTTCCGGTGGTGCCGGGCTATCACGGCGACAATCAGGACCCCGAGCACCTGTCGGGCGCGGCGGACACCGTCGGCTATCCGGTGCTGATCAAGGCCGTCGCGGGCGGCGGCGGCAAGGGGATGCGCCGGGTGGACGCGCCCTCGGACTTTGCCGACCAGCTGGCCGCCGCTCAGCGCGAGGCGCAGTCCGCCTTCGGCAACCCCGCCGTGCTGATCGAGAAATTCGTGGAACAGCCGCGCCATATCGAGGTTCAGGTCTTCGGCGACGGCACCGACGCGATCCACCTTTACGAACGCGACTGCTCGCTTCAGCGCCGCCACCAGAAGGTCATCGAAGAAGCCCCCGCCCCCGGCATGACCCCCGAGATGCGCGCCGCCATGGGCGAGGCCGCCGTGCGCGCCACCAAAGCCATAGGCTACGCCGGCGCGGGCACGGTCGAGTTCATCGTGGACGGCGCCCACGGCCTGCGCCCCGACGGCTTCTGGTTCATGGAGATGAACACCCGCCTTCAGGTCGAACACCCGGTGACCGAAGCGGTCACGGGCCTGGACCTTGTCGAGTGGCAGTTGCGCGTCGCCTCGGGCGAGCCGTTGCCGATGCGGCAGGACGACGTGCCTTTGACGGGCCATGCCTTCGAAGCACGGCTTTACGCCGAGGACGTGCCCGCAGGCTTTCTGCCCGCCACCGGCACCCTGTCGCACCTGTCCTTCCCCGCCACCGCCCGGATCGACAGCGGCGTCCGCGCGGGCGACACCATCAGCCCGTTCTACGACCCGATGATCGCCAAGGTGATCACCCACGGCCCGACCCGCGCCATCGCGCTGCAGAAACTCGCGGCCGCGCTGGAGGCGGCCGAGGTCGTGGGCTGCGTCACCAACCTGTCCTTCCTCGGCGCGCTGGCACGGCACGAGGGGTTCGGGCGCGGCGAGGTGGATACCGGGCTGATTGCCCGTGACCTCGATGCGCTGACCGAGGTGACCGCCCCCTCGCCCGCCCGTCTTGCGCAGGCCGCGCTCGCCGCGACCGGCACCGAGGCCGACGAGCTGACCGGCTTCACCCTCTGGGGGCCGCTGTGGCGTACCGTGGCACTGGACCACAACGGCACGGAGATCGCCGCGCGCGTCGCCCGCACCGGGCCGGACAGCGCACAGGTCGAGATCGCCGACACCACGATAGCCGCCCGCGACATAGCAGGCTGGACCTTCGACGGCGCCCCGGCGGCGGCCTGTCACGTGGGCGGCGGCACCGTCACCCTGTTCGGCCCCGACGGCTTCACCGCCCGCATCCTCGACCCGCTCGACCGGGCGGCGGCGGACGCGGCCAGTTCCGATATCATCGAGGCGCCGATGCCCGGTATGCTGGCGCAGATGCTCGTCTCGGCGGGCGACAGCGTCACGGCGGGCCAGAAGCTTGCCGTACTGGAAGCGATGAAGATGGAACACGCCCTGACCGCTCCGCGCGACGCGGTGGTGGCCGAGGTTCTGGTGCCCGAAGGCACCCAGATCGAAGCCCACGCGCCCCTGATCCGGTTTCAGGAGGAAGACGCGTGACCGACCGCGCCGAGATTTTCGAGGTCGGCCCCCGCGACGGGCTGCAAAACGAGAAGGCCGAGATTTCCACCGCCGCCAAGATCGCCTTCGTCGACCTGCTGTCCCGCACCGGCTTCCGCCGGATCGAGGTCGGATCCTTCGTGAACCCGAAACGCGTGCCGCAAATGGCCGACAGCGGCGCGGTCTTTCAGGGCATCACCCGCGCGCCCGGCGTGTCCTATGCCGCGCTGGTGCCCAACATGCGCGGACTGCAAGCCGCCGCAGACGCGGGCGTCGACGAGATCGCCATCTTCGCCGCCGCCTCGGAAGGGTTCAGCAAGGCCAATATCGGCGCCACCATCGACGAAAGCCTCGCCCGCTATGCCGAGGTCGCGGCGGCAGCCACGGTGCCGGTGCGCGGTTATATCTCCTGCGTCGCGGTCTGCCCCTACGACGGCGACACCCCGCCCGACGCGGTGGCCCGCGTCGCCGCCGCGCTGGACGCGATGGGCTGCTATGAAATCAGCCTTGGCGAGACGCTGGGACGCGGCACGCCCGCCCAGACCGGCGCCATGCTGGATGCCGTGCTGGACCGGGTGCCGGCCACGAAGCTTGCGGGTCATTTCCACGACACCGGCGGCATGGCGCTGGCGAATATCGAAACCGCCGTGGACAAGGGCCTGCGCGTGTTCGACGCTGCGGCGGGCGGGCTTGGCGGCTGCCCCTTCGCGCCCGGCGCGGCGGGCAACGTGGCCACCGGGCTGGTGCGGCAGCGGCTGGAGGCGATGGGGTTCGACACCGGACTGGACGCCGCCCTTCTGGACGAGGCAGAAGCGATGGCACGGCAAATGCGAAAGGGCAGCTCATGATGGAAACGATCCGGGTCGACATCGAAGGACGCGGCATCGCCACGCTGACGCTGGCGCGCGAGGCCAAGCACAACGCGATGTCGGGCAAGATGATCGCCGAACTGACCGAGGCCGCCGGGGTACTGGGCGCCGATCCGGGCGTCCGCGCGGTGATCCTCGCCGCCGACGGGCCCACCTTCTGCGCTGGCGGCGATCTTGGCTGGATGCGCGATCAGGTCGACGCCGACCGCGCCACCCGGATGGCCGAGGCGAAGAAGCTTGCCGTGATGCTGCGCGCGCTGGACCGGATGCCGAAGCCGCTGATCGCGCGCGTGCAGGGCAACGCCTTTGGCGGCGGTGTCGGACTGATCTCGGTCTGCGACCTTGCGCTTGGCACGCCCGACATCGTGATGGGGCTCACCGAAACGCGCCTTGGCCTGATCCCCGCCACCATCGGCCCCTATGTCGCAGCCCGCATCGGTCCGGGCCGCACCCGCTCGGTCTTCCTGTCGGGCCGCCGCTTCGACGCCGAGACCGCGCAGGGCCTTGGCCTGCTGACCCGCGTGGTGCCCGAATTCGCGCTGGACGCGATGGTGCTGGAAGAGGCCGAGGCGTTCCTGTCCTGCGCCCCCGGCGCGGTGGGCGCGGCGAAACGGCTGCTTGCGGGCTTCGCCGACCCGATCGACGACGCGGTGCTGGACCGCACCGTCGCCGCGCTGGCCGACCAGTGGGAAATGCCCGAGGCGATGGAAGGCATCGCCGCCTTCTTTGACCGCCGCCCCGCGCCCTGGGTCGAAGGGTGACAGCGCCCGCCCGCACGGGGTAGCAAGGGCCATGGCCCGCCTCGATCTCAGCCGCTTCCGCTCGGTCCGCCTGCGCCTGCTGACGCTGGCGCTGGCGCCCTTGGTGGTGCTGATGCCGCTTCTGCTGATGCTGGGCTTCGCGCGCTGGACCGCGGATTACGACCGGGTGCTGATCGCCAACGTGGAAAGCGACCTGAAGATCGCGGAACAGTACCTGTCCACGCTGGTCGAGCGCACCGGCACAGACGTCCGCAGCCTGTCGCGCTCCACCGAATTCCGCACCGCGCTGGCGATGGGCGGCGACATGCTGGCCCCGTTGCTGGCGGCGCAGATGCAGACGCTGCGGCTGGATTTCCTGTACTACCTGCCCGGCAACGCCGTCTCGGACTGGCCGGTGGTCGACGCCGCGCTGGACGGTCGGGTCGCCACGCGGATCGACCTCTTCGGCCCGGACGACCTGTCGGCCATCGACCCGGCCCTTGCCGACCGCGCAAGGATCGAGCTGATCCCGACCGAGGCCGCCGTGCCCACCGACCGCACCGAGGAAGACCGTGGCATGGTGGTCCACACCGCAAGCCCCGTGCGTGGCGGCGGCGCGCTGGTGGGCGGCATCCTTCTGAACCGCAACCTGCAGTTCATCGACACCATCAACGAACTGGTGTTCCTCAACGCCATCACCGGCGGCGACCGTCAGGGCACCGCAACGCTGTTTCTCGACGACGTCCGCGTCTCGACCAACGTGCGCCTGTTCGAGGACGTCCGCGCCCTTGGCACCCGCGTCTCGGCGGCGGTGCGCGGCGCGGTGCTGGACGAGGGCCGCACGTGGCTGGACCGCGCCTTCGTGGTGAACGACTGGTACATCTCGGGCTACGTGCCGATCCTCGACAGCTTCGACCGCCGCGTCGGGATGCTGTACGTGGGCTTCCTCGAAGCGCCCTTCAACGTCGCCAAGCGCGCCGCCTACCTGTGGATGCTCGCCGCCTTCGCCTTTGTTCTGGCGGTCTCGATCCCGTCGTTCCTGTGGCTGGCCAAGGGCATCTTCTCGCCGCTGGAACGCATGGCGCAAACGATCCGCCGGGTCGAGGACGGCGACCTGTCGGCGCGCAACGGCCCGATGCGCGCGCGTGACGAGATCGGGCGCGTGGCGGGTCACCTCGACGACCTGCTGGACCAGGTGCAAGAGCGCGACGCGGAACTGAATCGCCGCGTGGAACAACGCACCGCCGAGCTTCACGCCGCCAACGCCAAGCTGGAAGAAACCTACCGCCAACTTGTGATGTCCGAGAAACTCGCCTCGATCGGCGAGATTACCGCAGGCGTCGCGCACGAGATCAACAACCCCGTCGCGGTGATCCAGGGCAATGTCGACGTCATGCGCGAGACGCTGGGCGACGCGGCGAAGCCGGTCGAGACAGAACTCGCGCTGATCGACCGGCAGGTGATGCGGATCGGCGCCATCGTCGGCAAGCTTCTGCAATTCGCCCGCCCCGGCGACTACGCGGGTTATGACAACGCGGTGGACCCCGGCCCGCTGGTCGCCGATTGCCTGACGCTGGTCGAGCATGTCTTCGCGAAGAAGGACATCACCGTCATTACCCGCTTCGATCCCTGCCCGGACGTGCAGATCGAACCCGGCGAATTGCAGCAGGTTGTCATCAACCTCGTAGTCAACGCGGTGCAGGCGATGGGCGACCGGGGCTGGCTGACGCTGGAACTCGGCCCCGAAACCCGCGACGGCACGGACGGCGTTCGCCTCGCGGTCGAGGACACCGGCCCCGGCATCCCGCCCGACCGGCTGCCCTCGGTGTTCGACCCGTTCTTCACCACCAAGCACGGCGAGGGCACCGGGCTCGGCCTGTCGATCAGCCAAAGCCTCGTACAGCGGACCGGCGGCATCATCACCGCCGAGAACCACGCCGAGGGCGCCCGCTTCACCGTCTGGCTGCCGGCCGCGCCCGCATCCGAAGACTGAAAAGCCCGCCCTTCTTCTCTTCCGAAATACCTCGGGGGAGCCGCGCAGCGGCGGGGGCAGAGCCCCCTCTTTCCTGCGATGCGGCGCCTAGTCCACCGCCCAGGCGGCCAGCTTGCGGTCGATGGTCTTGCGCGACACACCCAGCCGCCGCGCGGTCTCGGCGCGGTTGCCGCCGCAGCGGTCGAGCATGTGCAGGATGTGGCGCTGCACCACGAGATCGAGGTCCTCGACCGCCTTCGCGCCGGTGATCTCGCCCGCGCCGCGGAATTCTTCCGGGAACTGGCCAAGGATCACCGAGCGTTCCACGAGGTTGCGCAGCTCGCGCACGTTGCCGGGCCAGTCGTAAAGCCGCAGCTTCAGCAGCGTCTCGTCATCCAGCGCCAGTTCGGGTTTTCCCATCGACTGGGCGAAGGTCATCATGAACAGCGTCGCCAGTTCCACGATGTCCTCGGCCCGGTCGCGCAGCGACGGCATGCGGATGCCCACCACGTTGATCCGGTGATAGAGGTCGGCGCGGAACTTGCCCTCGGCCACCAGCCGGTCGAGGTCGTCGTTGGTGGCGAACAGGAACCGCAGGTCCAGCGGCAGTTCGCGCTCGGCGCCCACGGGACGGACGCGGTGATCTTCCAGCACCCGAAGCAACGCGACCTGAAGCGGCTCGGGCATCTGCGCCACCTCGTCGAAGAACAGCGTGCCGCCGTCGGCGTGGCGCAGCAGGCCGTCGCGCGGGCGGCCATCGGCGCCGATCGCACCGAACAGTTCCTCGGCGATGCGGTCGGGCGGGATCGAGGCGCAGTTCACCGCGACGAAGGGCCGTTCGCCCCGGTCCGACATCTGGTGCAACGTGCGCGCGGCCAGTTCCTTGCCGGTGCCGCTTTCGCCGGTGAACAGCACCGGGGTCGGCAACGCCGACAGCTTGCCCAGCATCCCGCGCACCTCTTCCAGCGCGGGCGAGGTGCCCACCAGCTTGCCGCGTACATGGGCGCCCTCGGCCAGCAGTTCGTGGCGCAGCAGATAGTTCTCGCGGCGCAGGTTCTTGCGGTCCAGCACCCGCGCCACCGCCGTCAGGATCTGGTTCGACCGGAACGGCTTCAGCACGAAGTCCGACACCCCGGCGCGCATCGCCTCGATCACCGTTTCAAGATCGGCGTAGGCCGTGATCATGATCGCGTCGGCATAGAACCCCACGCGCCGCTGTTCCGCGATCCACGTCAGCCCGGATTTCCGGGGCATCACGTTGTCGAGGATCACGAGGTCGAAGTGACGCCGGTCCATCAGTTCCTCGGCCTGCGCGGCAGAGCCCGCCTGCTCGACATGCTTGCAGCGCGGCTGAAGGATCTTGGTCAGGAAGTTGCGCATGCCGATTTCGTCGTCGATCACGAGGATCGACGCATCGGCCATTTCGCTGCCGTAGGTGATCGGCTCTGCCGTCACGCTCCTAGTCCAGCCGCACGTTGGAGCTGCTGTTGCGGTCCTGCGAAGAGAACCCCGCGTTCTCCAATGCGAAATGCGCGCCGACCGCGATCACCGCGATGGCCACGAAACCGGTGAACATTGCCTTCATTCGTCTTCCTCCTTTGCGGTCGCCTGCCGGAGGAACGCGACAAGGTCCTCCCGGTCGGTGGCGCCCGCGATCACCTGCATGGGCATCTTCGAGCCCGGTATGTAGTGGTCCGGACCGATCTCGAACAGATCGTCGATGGTGTCTTCGGTCCAGATGATATCCGATCCGTCAAGCCTCGGCGAATAGGGATAGCCCTCGACCGTCCCCGCGCGCCGGCCGAACAAGCCGTAAAGCGTCGGCCCCGCCTTGCGCGACGGGCCCGGTTCCAGCGCGTGACAGATCGAGCACTTGCGCATGAACTGGCGCTCGCCGTTGGGCATGGTCTCGGCGTCGCGCAGAAAGCTGCGGTCCTGACCCATCGCGGGCTCGAACGTGTCCAGCGCCGCGACCGGCCACGCATAGGCCACGTCGTCCAGCCCGCCCGCGTACAGCGTCTGACCGTCGGGAGAGAACGCTAGCGCCCAGACCGGCCCCTGCCGGGTGGCGCGGAAATCGCGGGCGATGGTCCATTCGGCGGTGTTCACCACCATGATATAGCCCTGCCCGTCTCCGACCGCGAGCTGCGCGGTCGCGGCGTCCCACGCCATCGACAGGATCGGGCGGCGGTCGAGGGTGAAATCGGCAATCTGCGCCCCCGTCGCCGCGTCCAGCACCCGGGTGCCGCCATCCACCGCGCCATAGGCCAGCCAGCCGTCGCCCACCACGATCTCGTTCACGCCGAACCCGTGCTCGACCAGCGTGGTCGGGGTGTCGTCGGTGGCAAGGTCGTAGGCCAGCAGCGCGCCGTCCATCGTGCCCGCGAACAGCGTGCCGCCGTCGGTCGAGAAGGCTACCGCGTTCACCCCGCTGCGCGGGTCGGCCAGCGTCCGCGCCGTGCCACCGGCCAGCGGGTGCAGCAGGATCGAGCCGTCCCAGCTGCCGCTGGCGACGGTCGAGCCGTCGGGCGAGACCGCAAGCGTCGTGACCTTGCCCCGATGCTCGCCCAGCGTCGCGCCCGCGCCGTCCTGCCACAGCCGCACGGTGAAATCGTCGCTGCCGGTCACGATCCGCGCCTCGTCGACGAAGGCGATGGCGGTTACCGCCGCCGCGTGCCCTTCCAGCCACGCCGGCGCGCGGTCGGTCCAGCGCGCGGCGGAGTTGTCGAAACTGGCGGTCGCGACGGTGCCCTCGCCCGAGACCGCGATGCCCATGACCGGGCCGCCATGTCCCTTCAGCGTGGTGAATTCCTGCGCCGCCGCCTGCCCCGCCATCGCGGCGGTCAGGGCGGCAGCGGCCAGAAGCCTGCGCATCACTCGGCCGGCGTGGTCGCGCCCGGCGCGGTCGATGCGGCCTCGCGCTCTTTCACCTTCTCAAGCCAGATCGAGTGGTGCTGGTGCGCCCATTCCTCGTCCACCTCGCCCGAGCCCATGGCATCGAAGGCGCCTTCCATGCCGATAGTGCCGATGTAGATGTGGGCAAGGATGATCGCCATCATCACGAAGGCCACGATGGCGTGCCAAAGCTGCGCGAACTGCATCTCTTCCTGCGGCGCCAGCGCGGTCGGCAGCGGGCCATAGCCCACCCACTGAGGCAGACCGGTGTCGTTCAGGATGCCGAAGGTCTTGGCGAACAGCGGCAGCTCGAACGGGAACAGCAGCGACAGGCCCGAGACCGAGACCGAGACGCCCAGCACGATCACCGACCAGAAGATGATCTTCTGGCCGAAGTTGAACTTCTTCGCGGGCGGGTGGTTCTTGCCGATGATGCCGCCCGCCTGCTTGATCCAGACAAGGTCTGTCTTGTTCGGGATGTTATGGGCGACCCACATCACGAAGACCACGACCAGCGAGACCATGAAGGCCCACGAGACGTTGTTGTGGATCAGCTTCGAGATATGCAGCAGCCACGCGTTCGCCTCTAGCCCGAGATAGGGCGCGATGGCGACCCGGCCGAACAGGGTCAGCAGGCCGGTCAGGCCCAGCAGGATGAACGAACCCGCCAGCGTCCAGTGCGCCATGCGCTCGACGAACTGGAACCGGGTGACGGTCCGGCCGGTCTTGCCGCCGTCGATGCGGATGCGGCCGCGGATCAGGAAGAACAGCGCCAGCAGACCGATCGTGCCGATCAGAAGCCACGCCCCATAGGCGCGCAGCGGCCCCTGCCGGAAGTTGTACCAGGCCATGCCGCCGTCCTGCACCAGCGTCTTGGCGACATCGCCACCAGCCGAGACGGACATGTTCGGCTCTTCGTTGAACCGGATCGAGCGCCACAGGTCGGGATCGGACGCGCCGCCCAGGGTGCCAAGCTGCTCGGCAATGCCCGCCGCGCTGTCCGGGTCGCCGATGTTGGCGCGCCGCGCGCTGTCGTCGACCTTTTCGCCGCGCTGCCGGGCGAGGATGTCCTCAAGCGTCGGGGCGCCGCCGGTCGGGCTGCCCTCGGGCGCCGGTTGTTCGACCTCCTGCGCCGCCAGCGGCAGCGCGAAAGGAAGCATGGTGACAGAGACGACGATTGCCACCATCAGACGGGCAAGGATCGTGCGGATCATCGGATTTCCCCTTCGCGCCAGGGAGTTACTTGTACGTCGCGCGGCCCCGTGACGGGGGCCGCGCGCTTTGGTTCGAACCGGGAAAGGCGTCAGCCGCCCTTCTGGTCGTAGGCCGTGCCCCAGCCCCACGCGCCCGAGCCGAAACCACGGGCCACCACGCGCTCGCGGTAGATCGCCGACACCACGTCGCCGTCACCGGCCAGCAGCGCCTTGGTCGAGCACATCTCGGCGCAGATCGGCAGCTTGCCTTCCGCGATCCGGTTGCGGCCGTACTTCTGGAACTCGACGGTGGAGTTGTTCTCTTCCGGGCCACCGGCGCAGAAGGTGCACTTGTCCATCTTGCCGCGCGACCCGAAGTTGCCGGCCTGCGGGTACTGCGGCGCGCCGAAGGGGCACGCGTAGAAGCAGTAGCCGCAGCCGATGCACAGGTCCTTGGAGTGCAGCACCACACCGTCATCGGTCTGGTAGAAGCAGTCCACCGGGCAGACGGCCATGCAGGGCGCGTCCGAGCAGTGCATGCAGGCGACCGAGATCGAGCGTTCGCCCGGCTGGCCATCCTGAATGGTCACCACCCTGCGGCGGTTGATGCCCCACGGCACCTCGTGCTCGTTCTTGCACGCGGTCACGCAGGCGTTGCACTCGATGCAGCGTTCGGCATCGCAGAGGAATTTAGCTCGTGCCATGTCGTTCTCTCCTTACGCCGGCATGATCTTGCAGAGGGTGGCCTTGGTCTCCTGCATCTGGGTGACCGAGTCATAGCCGTAGGTCTGCGCGGTGTTGGTGCTTTCGCCCAGGACATAGGGGTCGGCCCCGTCGGGGTATTTCGACCTCAGGTCCTCGCCCTGGTAGTAGCCGCCGAAGTGGAAGGGCATGAACGCCACGCCCGCGTCGACGCGGGGTGTGACCATGGCCATCACCTTGACCTTGCCGCCTTCCGGACCTTCCACCCAGACCTGCGCCCCGTCACGCACACCAAGGTCGTTGGCGTCGCGCGGGTTGATCTCGATGAACATGTCCTGCTGCAGTTCGGCCAGCCAGGGGTTCGACCGGGTTTCGTCCCCGCCGCCCTCGTACTCGACCAGACGGCCAGAGGTGAGGATGATCGGGAATTCTTCCGAGAAGTCGTTCTCCTGGATCGACGCGTACATGGTCGGCACCCGCCAGAACTTCTTGTCCTGATACGTCGGGTAGTCGGCCACGAGATCGCGGCGGTTGGAGTACAGCGGCTCGCGGTGCAGCGGCACCGGATCCGGGAAGGTCCAGACCACCGCGCGCGCCTTGGCGTTGCCGTAGGGGGCGCAGCCATGGGCGATCGCGACACGCTGGATGCCGCCCGAAAGGTCGGTCTTCCAGTTCACGCCGCCGACCTGCTCGGCATAGTCCGAAGGACGTTCGCCGGTCTGCGAGGTCTCGCCGACTTCCTCGGTGCCGTCGCCGGCCTCCTCGGGAGCCTGATAGCCCGCAACCCGCTCGATCGCCGCCCGTTCCTCGTCGGTCAGGTCGCCGTCCCAGCCAAGGTCGATCAGCATCTGCATGGTGAATTCCGGGTACCCGTCCGGGATCTCGGAGCCCACCGGCGCAACGCCGTCGGCCAGAAGGTTGTCGCCGTCGCGTTCCACGCCGAAACGGGCGCGGAAGCCCATGCCGCCCTCTGCCACCGGCAGCGAGACGTCATAGAGGTTGGCGGACCCCGGGTGGTTCATCTCGGGCGTGCCCCAGCAGGGCCACGGCATGCCGTAGAAGTCGCCGTCGGCCGGCCCACCCAGCGCCCGCAGCGTGGTGCGGTCGAAGGTGTGCTGGTTTTCCATGTGCATCTTCAGGCGCTCCGGCGACTGGCCGGTATAGCCGACGGTCCACATGCCGCGGTTGAACTCGCGGGTCAGATCCTCGACCAGCGGCTCTTCGCCGTTCACCTCGATGTTCCGGAAGATCCGGTCCGCGAAGCCGAACTTGGTGGCGAACTTGTGCATGATGACGTGATCGGGAAGCGACTCGAACAGCGGCTCGACCACCTTCTCGCGCCACTGAAGCGACCGGTTCGACGCGGTCACGGACCCGTAGGTCTCGAACTGGGTCGCCGCCGGCAGCAGGTACACGCCGTCGGTGCGGTCCGACAGGATCGCCGAGACGGTCGGGTACGGATCGACCACGACCATCATGTCGAGCTTTTCCATCGCCGTCTTCATCTCGGGCATCCGGGTCTGCGAGTTGGGCGCGTGGCCCCACAGAACCATGACCCGGGTGTTGTCGGGCTGGTCGATGTTCTCGGCGTCTTCCAGAACACCGTCGATCCAGCGCGACACCGGGATGCCGTTCAGGTTCATGATCGCCGTGTCATCGAAGGTCGCATCCGAGAACCGCGCCTTCAGCCAGTCGAGATCCTCGTCCCAGACGCGGGCCCAGTGCGCCCATGCGCCGGCGCTGAGGCCGTAGTAGCCCGGCAGCGTATCGGCAAGAACGCCAAGGTCGGTCGCGCCCTGCACGTTGTCGTGGCCGCGGAAGATGTTGGTGCCGCCGCCGGCGGTGCCCATGTTCCCCAGCGCAAGCTGAAGCACGCAGTACGCGCGGGTGTTGTTGTTGCCGTTGGTGTGCTGGGTGCCGCCCATACACCAGATCACGGTGCCGGGACGGTTGTTGGCCAGCGTGCGGGCAACCCGCTGAAGCTGCGAGCCGGGCGTGCCGGTGACGCGCTCGACTTCCTCGGGCGTCCACTTGGCGACTTCCTCACGGATCTGGTCCATGCCCCAGACACGGGTGCGGATGAACTCCTTGTCCTCCCACCCGTTCTCGAAGATGTGCCACAGGATGCCCCAGACCAGCGCCACGTCCGAGCCCGGACGGAACCGCACGTATTCGTCCGCATGCGCGGCGGTGCGGGTAAAGCGCGGGTCGCAGACGATCAGCGGCGCGTTGTTCTGCTCTTTCGCACGCAGGACGTGCTGCAGCGAGACCGGGTGCGCCTCGGCGGGGTTGCCGCCGATGATGAAGATGGCCTTCGAGTTGTGGATGTCGTTGTACGAGTTCGTCATGGCGCCGTAGCCCCAGGTGTTCGCAACGCCCGCCACGGTGGTGGAGTGGCAGATGCGGGCCTGGTGGTCGACGTTGTTGGTGCCCCAGTAGGCGGCGAACTTGCGGAACAGGTAGGCCTGTTCGTTCGAGTGCTTCGCCGAGCCCAGCCAGTAGACGCTGTCGGGGCCGCTTTCCTCGCGGACCTCCAGCATCTTGTCACCGATCTCGTTGATCGCCTCGTCCCAGCTGATGCGGGTCCATTCGCCGCCGACCAGCTTCATCGGGTATTTCAGGCGGCGCTCGCCGTGGGCGTGCTCGCGGACCGAGGCGCCCTTGGCACAGTGGGCGCCAAGGTTGAACGGGCTGTCCCAGCCGGGCTCTTGCCCGATCCAAACGCCGTTGCGGACCTCTGCCATCACGGTACAGCCGACCGAGCAGTGGGTGCAGACGGATTTCTTGATGTCGACCGCTTCGTTCGTGGCCTGGGCCTGCGCCTGGGTCACCGTGCCGCCGGTCGCGCCGATCGCGGCGAGACCGCCGATGGCAAGGCCGGATCCGCGCAGGAACGCGCGGCGGTCGACCGAGGTGTTGGCAACCTCGGACAGCATGCTGGTCCTTTGCGGACGCCGTGCCACCCCGTTGGTCTTTTTCCTCAGCATTCTTCTTCTCCCTTGGCTTGCGGCCCGCTTCTGGATGCCGCGCGCTTGGTACGCTGTTGACCGGCCCTGTCGTTCCCAGTCGTTTCCCCGGGGCCGGCGGTCACCTCGTCCGGTTCAGAACCGGGCGCTTTCGTAATACGCGCGGGTGTGCGCGGTATCCTGCATGCGGTCCGACGACAGGTCGGGCTCTGCCGGGCCGGCCTCGGCGGTGGTGCCGGTCGCCACGGCGACAGCCGCCGCCGGAGCGGTGGTTCCCGCGAGCTTCAGGAAGTCGCGCCTGCTCTTTTTGGGTTCGTCTTGTTTCTTCATGTCGTTCCCTCCTCTTGGCTTTCTGTCTGGCTGGCGGGGGTGCGGCCGTTGCGGGCCGCGGTCATGTCATGCGGAAGGCTTCCGCCTCGATCTCCATGAAGGCGCGGCCCACCTGGGCCACGGCAGCGTAGAACACCGAGTTCTTCGCGCCTTCGAGATCCTTGTAAAAGTGTCCCGCCCACGGGCGGATGTGCTTGTTGTAGAACGTCTTTTGCTGTTCCAGCGTCGCCGGAACGCCGAAGCGGCCCACGATCATCGCGCCCATCATCTCCATCAGCGAGGCGATGTTGTCCTCGGGCTCGAACACGTTGGGCGCACGGCTCAGGCCGCGGGCCTGCATGTCCTCGCGCAGCACGGCGAGCGGCTTCTCGTTGAGGAATCCGGTCAGGTAATAGCTGGCGTAGGGCAGCAACTCGCCCCGGCCAAGCCCGATGAACAGCTTGTTGAATTCGGACTGCACCGCGGCGGGGCGGCTTTTCGAGGCGATGGCGGCCAGCGCCGCGATCCCCTGCCCCAGCGGAGTGTCGTCGCCGGTCAGCCCGGCGGTCTGGTCAAGCAGGATCTGGTCCGGCGGGCCGGCCAGCAGCACGCCAAGGAAGTTGTAGAGATCCGCGCGCAGGCGGTCTTCCTCTGCGATCGCCGGGCTCTGTGGCTGGGCGGTGGCGGTCATGCTGTCTGTTGCTCCCCATGTGTCGCCGTCTCGTCGAAGGCAAAGCGCATCCGGCGCGGGCGCAGCGATGCCGCCTCGGGCTCGGGTGCGGCTGCGTCCTGCGGCTGTACCTGCTGTTGTTCGGTCCGTTCGGCCTGCGCCGCCTCGGGCGTCAGGGCGGCGACCTCCTCGGTCTCGTCCTCTGCCGCTGCGGCGACCGGCTCGGGGGTGTCGGTTCCCAGCGCCTCGCGCGCCAGTTTCTCGACATGAGCGGTCAGCCCCTTGCCGACCTGATACGCGGTCTTCACCCCGGGCGCGTCGGTGGCGGCATTGGTGAAATCGCCGTCATAGTCGTTCAGCCCGTCGACACAGGCCAGCACCGGATTGGTCCGCCACATTTTGCGCAGCGCAAGGCGGCGCAGGCGGGCGGGAACCTCGCGGGCCATGAAGGCGCGGAAGTCGTCGCCTGCGTTCATCGTCGAGGGGTCGGGCAGCCCGAACTGCGCCAGCAACTCGGCATCGGTCTTGTCGGCGTCGGCCACTTCCTGCGCCGCGACCTCGCGCGCTTCGGCGGCAAGGCGGTCGGCCTTTTCCTCGGCGGCGACGGCGGCGCGGCGGTTGGCCCAGAAGCTCAATTCAGCCTCCCCTGCCGCGCCGAGCGCGGCGAGCGGTAGACATCGGTGGTCTGCACGATGCGCGCGTCGCCCACCCCATCCTCGACAAGGTCGATCCGCTTGCGGTCGCGGCGGCGTTTCTTGAATTCGTGCTCGACGTGGTGCGCGTCGCAGAACGCCTCGACCCATGCGGCGAAGCCGTCGGGCATCGGCACCTTCTCGACGATTTCCTCGCCGCTGTCGGCGTAGTCCTGCGCCTCGTAGGGGGACGCGGTGACCGAAACCAGCGACAGGGGGCAATCGCCCGTGCCTTCGCGGCGCATGATCACGTAAAGGCTGGAGGGCGTGTCGTTCAGCGCGACCATATACGCCTCGGTGTCGGTCGCGTGCAGATGCACCGTGCCGGTGAAAGCGTGGTAGTCGGTGACGTCGCCTTCGCTGCGCAGCATCCGCCAGTCCGCGGGCCCGGCGCCGGGCAGCACGTCGACAGCCTTCCACGACCATTTCGCCCAACGGGTGACCCCCGGGGCGCGGCGCAACACGACTCCGACTGGCAGGCTCTGGCTCCGCCCAGATGATTTCATGGTCTGGCTGTCCTCCACTGTGCTCGGATTCTAAGCGCATTGCGAACCGGGAAGGGAAGCGAATTCAATCGGTCCGGTGTCAAAAGACCGTATGACTGGACAGTTTGGGCAGGTTTGCGGCTGCCGGAACGGGCGAGTGGACGTTTTGTCCATCACGAGTTTTTTAGTCGGAATTCGGCGGTCGTGAATCACCCTTGAAGGCGCCAGAGGGTTCGTGGTCACAAGCGCCTGATCGCCCCCTTGCGCCCCCACGAAACCCGCTTTACGCCAGCCGAAAATCCTGCCTAGGCTTGTCGGACGCCGCGCGGAAACGGGTTCGGACCCCGCTTAAATCGGTCCGGAAACAGCCGCGGAAAAGGCAGGGGGAGCCTGAGGAAAGCGATGTCCAAGTGTTTGATAACGTGTGATTGTGGCGGCTCGCAGGCCATCGACGCCGACGGGCTGGAACAGACCACCGGCCTAGGCGTTCGACGCCCCTGCACCGCGCTGTGTACCCGCGAGATCGAGACCGCCGCGAAGGCCATGACCGAGGGTGACGCGATCATCTGCTGCGGTCAGGAGACGCGCGTCTTTACCGAACTGGCAGAGGAACTCGGGCTGGACGAACCGGCTTTCCTCGACCTGCGCGACCGGGCCGGATGGTCCGACGATCCCGCCCCGAAGCTACCCAAAATGTCCGCCCTCGTGGCCGAAGCCACCCTGCCCGCCCCGGCGGCAAAGTCGGTGGACGTGATTTCGGAAGGCCTGTGCCTGATCCTCGGCGCCGCCGAGACCGCGCTGGCCGCCGCCGAGCAACTGAAAGACCACCTTGGCGTGACTGTGCTGCTGGCCGATCCGCAGGACGTCCCAGACAGCCGCGACTATGACGCGGTGACCGGAATGCTGCGCAGCGCGACAGGCGCGCTGGGGGGCTTCCGCGTGACCTTCGACGGGCTGCGGCAGGTCGAACCCGCCGGGCGCGGGCCGCTGACGCTGACGCCGCCGCGTGACGGCGCGCAGTCGGACTGCGACGTGATCCTCGACCTGCGCGGCCCCGCGCATCCGCCGCTGTTCCCCGCGCACGAAAAGCGCGAGGGCTACCTGCGCGCCGACCCCGGCAGCCCCGCCGCCGTCGCCGCCGCGGTGATGGCCGCGTCGCATCTTGTCGGCACCTTCGAGAAGCCGCTTTACGTCCGGACCGAGCCGCTGCTGTGCGCCCATTCCCGCGCCGGTCAGACCGGCTGTACCCGTTGTCTGGACCTGTGCCCCACCGGCGCCATCAGCCCCGAAGGCGAGTACGTGTCGGTCGATCCGATGGTCTGCGCCGGTTGCGGCGCGTGTTCGGCGGCCTGCCCCTCGGGCGCGATCAGCTACGACGCGCCGCCGGTCGACCTGACGATGCGCCGGGTGCAGACGCTGGCGAAGGCCTATCTGGACGCCGGCGGCAGCGCACCGCGCCTGCTGGTCACCGGCGCACACGGGGCCGAGATGGTGCGCCTTGCCGCGCGCCACGGACGCGGCCTGCCCGCCGACGTGATCCCGATGGAGGTCGACGCGGTGAACGGCTTCGGCCATGCCGAGATGCTGGCCGCTTTGGCCGCAGGCTTCGCCAATGTCACCGTGATGCCCACGCCCGGCACCGACCGCGACGCGCTGGCCGCGCAGGTCGCGCTGGTGACGGCGATCGTGGACGGCGCGGTTTCCGTCCTAGACACCCTCGACCCCGACGCGATGACCGAGGCGCTGTACGGCGCAGAGCCCCCGGCGCCGCGCGCCAACCCGGTGCGCCCGCTGGGCAGCCGCCGCCAGATCGCCCGTTCCACCGCCAAGGCCCTGCGCCCCGAGGCAGAGATGCTGGCCCTGCCCGAAGGCGCGCCCTACGGCGCCGTGCTGGTCGACACCGACGCCTGCACCCTGTGCCTGTCCTGCGTCTCTCTCTGCCCCTCGGGCGCACTGGGCGACAACCCGGATCTGCCGCAGCTTCGCTTTCAGGAAGACGCCTGCCTGCAATGCGGCCTGTGCGCCAACATCTGCCCCGAGACCGCGATCACGCTGGAGCCGCGCCTGAACCTGACGCCGCAGGCGCTGGAACAGGTGGTGCTGCACGAGGAAGAGCCCTTCCCCTGCATCGAATGCGGCACTCTGTTCGGGGTGAAATCCACCATCGAGCGGATCACGGCCAAGCTGGAAGGCCATTCCATGTACAAGAACCCGCAGGCGATCCGCATGATCCAGATGTGCGACGAC
The DNA here is from genome assembly GCA_017792445.1 of Maritimibacter sp. Taxonomy (GTDB): domain Bacteria; phylum Pseudomonadota; class Alphaproteobacteria; order Rhodobacterales; family Rhodobacteraceae; genus Psychromarinibacter. The sequence goes on along the minus strand of CP051232.1, from coordinate 3,641,143 downwards.
TGCCGGGTGAACGCCCAGTACCACGCCGACAATTCGCCCCTGCGCGGCCCCGACCGGCCCCGCGTGCGCACCACCGACGACTACCTGTCGAAGCGCCGGGATCACTGATGCTGAAGCGGCGCCCCCAGATCGGCGGGCTCCAGCCCGGCGACATAGGCCACGATGGCCTCAAGCTCGTCGAGCGTCATTTCGACCGGCACGATGGGCGACGGGCGGCTGACCGGGAACGGTTCGGTCACCTCTTCGACCTGCGTGAAGGCGGGGTGCGGGTTCAGGACGTAGAACACCTCGAACCGGTACTGCCAGTCCTCGAAGGCGCGCAGCAGGAAGAAGGACGGCGTGCTGTCGATCGAGGTCATCCGGGTCTCTTCCGAGATGACGTGGCAGCGCCCGCAATGCTCCTCGGACGCCGCCAGCCCAAGCCGGGCAAGTTCGGTGTCGACGGTGATCTCTTCCGGCGCGGCCTCGACCACTTCGGGCGGCCCGAAGGCGGCCGCGCCGTCGGGCGCGTAGCCGGTGATCGTGGCCAGCCCCACGTCCGAGGCAAGCCAGTCCGCCAGCCGGTCCGCGCCCGCGTGGTCGGCGTCCAGCACCTCGACGCGCCAGACCTGCGCCGGTCCGGTGAACACCGCGCGCCCGGTGTCGCCAAGCGCCAGATCGGCCGGCTCTCCCGGCGCGACGATCTGAACTTTCACCTGCGTTTTCAAAGAGAAGCGCGGCAAGGCATATTGCAGCAGCCCACTGTCCACCAAGGCCGCCGGCGCGGACAGACGGACCGTCCGGTCCTGTGCCAAAGCCGGTGCGGTGGCCTGTGCCTGGGCGACGATCAGAACGATCGCCGCCGCCAGTATCTGCCGGATGCCGCGCATGGACCGATCCTAGAAAGCGCGGTGCCGAACCGTCAAGAAGTCATGAACCAAGGGAAGGACAGACCATGAGCGACGACTTCAACATGTCGATGCGCAAGTTCCTGAAGCAGGTGGGCGTCACCTCGCAGCAGGCCATCGAGGAAGCGATGCGCGACGCCGCCACGGCGGGCAAGGACTATACCGCGAAGGCGGTCATCTCGATCCCGGAACTGGGGCTCGAACACGAGGTGACCGGCACCATCAAGGGGCAGGACTGAGACTTGGCACTTGATCGAGACACCGTCCTTGGCCTGCTGAAACAGATCGACGACCCGGTTTCCGGCAGCGACCTCGTCGCCGCCGGGGTGATGCGGGCGCTGAACGTCGGCGATGCCGGCGACGTGCGCTTCGTGCTGGAGATCGATCCGAAGCGGGCCAAGGATTACGAGGCGGTGCAGGCCGCCGCCGAGACGGCCCTGAAACAGGCGGGCGCGGCCAAGGTTTCCATCGTGATGACCGGCCCCACCGCGACGCCCGAGGCGCCGCCGGACCTGAAGCCGCGCCGCGCCGCCGAGCCGCAAGGCCCGCAGAAAATCCCCGGCGTCGACCGCATCCTTGCCATCGCATCCGGCAAGGGCGGAGTCGGCAAATCGACCGTGTCCGCGAACCTGGCCTGCGCGCTGGCGCAACAGGGCCGCCGCGTCGGATTGCTGGACGCCGACGTCTATGGCCCCTCGCAGCCCCGGATGCTTGGCGTCTCGGGACGGCCCGCCTCGCCCGACGGCAAGACCATCCTGCCGCTGCGCAACCATGGCGTCACGCTGATGTCCATCGGCCTGCTGACGAACGAAGGTCAGGCGGTGGTCTGGCGCGGCCCGATGCTGATGGGCGCGCTGCAGCAGATGATGACGCAGGTGCAGTGGGGCGCGCTGGACGTGCTGATCGTCGACCTGCCCCCCGGCACCGGCGACGTGCAGATGACGCTGGCGCAGAAGGCGCATGTAGACGGCGCGGTGATCGTGTCGACGCCGCAGGACGTGGCGCTGTTGGACGCCCGCAAGGGGATCGACATGTTCACGCAACTGAAGGTGCCGATCGTCGGGATGGTCGAGAACATGTCGACCCATATCTGTTCCAACTGCGGCCACGAGGAGCACGTCTTCGGCCACGGCGGCGTCGCGGCGGAAGCCGAGAAACTGGGCGTGCCGCTGCTGGCCGAGGTGCCGCTGCACCTCGACATCCGGCTGGCGTCCGACGGCGGCGCTCCCATCGTGGTGTCGCAGCCCGACAGCGCGCAGGCGAAGGCGTTCCAGGACATCGCGTCGAAACTTGTGGCCGAGGGCGTCGCGTGAGCGATTTGTCCTTCCCGCCGCTGTTCACGGGCGAGGCGGTGACGGGCGACCCCTTCACCGCCGCCTGCGCCCGTGCGGCAGAAGGATGCGACGCCGGGCTGATCACCTACCGCCCCGCCCCCGACCGGCTGGAGGCGGCCATCGTCTTCGCCCCCGAGGTGCCGCTGGCCGACGCGGTGCTGGCCCTGCCGGTCTGCGGCATCGGGTTCCAGAACGCGCTTGGCGCGCTGGCGCCGCCCTCGGTCGGGGTCTACCTCGACTGGGACGGCGGCATCCGCGTCAACGGCGGGCTGTGCGGGCGGTTGCGGATGGCGGCGGACACGGCAGACCCCGACACGGTGCCCGGCTGGCTGGTGATCGGGCTGGACCTGACCGTGCTGGACTCCACCGAGGACCCGGGCGAAACACCCGACACCACGGCGCTTTACAACGAAGGCTGCGGCGATATCGAACTGCCGCAACTGCTGGAAGCCTGGGCCCGGCACACGCTGGTCTGGCTGGGCCGGTGGGAGGACGAGGGCGCAGGCCCGGTCCACCGCGAATGGACCGGCATCGCCCACGGCATCGAGCAACAGGTGACGCAGGACGGCGTCACCGGTACATTCACCGGCGTGGACGAACGGCTGGGAATGCTGCTGAAGACCGGCGGCACGACCCGGCTGATCCCGCTGACCGAGCTTCTGGAGGACCCCGCATGAAACTGGCCCGCGCCATCCATTTCGACGAAAGCGACAGCCGGGTGTTCCATTCCCCGGCCCGGACCGGCGAGTGGTGCATTTCGGGCGGGTTCGAGTTCTCGAACTGGACCGAGGCCGACCTGACCGGCAAGGCCCGGCAAGCCTTCGCGAACGGCTGGATGGGGCTGGAGACCTTCGGCCGCGTCACTTTCGTTGCCGTCACCACTCTGGAACCCGCCGAGCACGAGGCCCTGGCCCGGGGGCTCGCGCGCCACTTCGTCACCTACTACGGCGCGCCCTCGGAAGAAGCCGCCCTGCCCGTCGCCCGCGAGGAACTGGCGCAGATGATCGACCTGTGCGAGGACCACGCGCCCAACACCGTGCTGACCGTCGCCCGCGAACTGACCGAGGCCGGCGTGCGCGAGGCTTACCGCGTGATCGAGGCGCAGGAGGCCGGGCTGGATCAATTCGCCATCCACGGAAGCCTCGACGAATGAGACTGACCCGCCGCACCTTCCTTGGCTCTGCCGCCGCCACGCTGGCGCTGCCGCGCGTGGGACATGCGGCGGTCGAGGAATTGCGGCCCTCCCCGGTCAACCTTCAGATCCTGCCGCCCGACTATCCCACCACCGATGTCTGGGGCTATGGCGGCATGCCCGGCCCCGAGATCCGGCTGCCGCAGGGCGCGCGGCTGGACCGGCGGCTGGTCAACGGGCTGGCGCAGCCAACCACGATCCACTGGCACGGTCTGCGGCTGCCCAATGCGATGGACGGCGTGGCGGGCGTCACGCAGGACAGCGTCGCGCCGGGCGGGTCGTTCGACTATGGCTTCGACCTGAAAGACGCGGGCACCTACTGGTATCACCCGCACGACCGCAGCTACGAACAGGTCGGCCGCGGGCTGGCCGGCGCGCTGATCGTGACCGAGGCCGACGCCCCCGAGGTCGACCGGGACGAAGCGCTGGTGCTGCAAGACTGGCGGATGCAGCCCACCGGCGAGATGGTCGAGGATTTCGGCGCCCTGCACGACATGGCCCACGCGGGCCGGATCGGAAATTACGTCACCGCCAACGGCCAATCCTATATCGCGCGGGACCTGCCGCTTCACGCCCGTCTGCGCCTGCGGCTGATCAACGCCGCCTCCGCGCGCATCATGCAGATCGTCCACAGCGGGTTCGCCGGCTGGACCGTGGCCGAGGACGGCCACCCGCTTGAAGCCCCCGTGGCCTTGCCGGATGTGCTGGTGCTTGGCCCCGGCCAGCGGGTCGACGTGATCGTCGACGTGGCCGCAACGGGGGACGCCACCGCCTATCTTGGCCTGATCGAGGGCGACAGCGCGGCGGTGCTGTACGAGGTGACGCCAACCTCGGCCGAACGCGATGCAGCCCTTGCCGCGCCCGCCCCGCTGCCGCCCAACCCGCTGCCGCCGCTGGGCGACCTCGCCGCCGCCCGCGCCGCCGAGGTGCGGATCGAAGGCGGCGCGATGGGCGGCATGACCGCAGCCCGCGCCGATGGCGTCGAGAGGCCGATGCAAGACCTGGTCGAGATGGGCCTTGTCTGGGCGCTGAACGGCGCCGCCGGGATGCCCGACGCGCCGATCGCGACCGTGTCCCCGGGCGAGACGCTGCGGATGCCGCTGATCAACGACACCGCGTGGCCGCACGTGATGCACCTGCACGGCCATCCGTTCCGTGTGATCGACGGCGACCGCCCCGCCGGGCCGTGGCGGGACTCGGTCCTCGTGATGCCCGACACCCGCACCGAAATCGCCTTCCGCGCCGAAGAACCGGGCGACTGGCTGTTTCACTGTCACATGCTTGACCACTCGGCCAGCGGCATGATGCACTGGGTGAAGGTGGCATGACAGGCACCGGAATTTTCTAGAAAATTCCGGTGCGCAGGATCTTCTGGAAGATCCTGCTACCGCACCGCCCCGATCGAGCTTTCCAGCAGGTGTTTCGTGTAGGGGTGCTCTGCCTGAAGCGCGCGCATCTTCTCGACGCCCAGCACTTCCACCACCTCGCCGGTCTGCATCACCGCGATCTCGCCGCACAGGTGCCCGACGACGCCAAGGTCGTGGGAAACCATGATGTAGGTCAGCCCGTGTTCGGCCCGCAGGTCGGCCAGCAGGTTCAGGATCTCGGCCTGCACGCTGACGTCCAGCGCCGAGGTCGGCTCGTCCAGCAGCAGAACGCGCGGTTCGGGCGCAAGGGCACGGGCGATGGCGACGCGCTGACGCTGGCCGCCCGACAGCTGGTGCGGATAGCGGAAGCGGAAGCCCGGCCCCAGCCCCACGTCGCGCAGCAGCTTGTCGATGCGCGAGTCGATGTCCTTGAACCCATGCAGCCCCAACACCTCGGACAGCACCCGGTCGACCGTCTGGCGCGGGTGGAGCGAGGCATAGGGGTCCTGAAACACCATCTGCACCGTCTTGTAGAACTTGGGTGTCCGGGTCAGGCCCAAAGGCTCTCCCATCACCCGCATTTCGCCGCTCCACGTCGGCACCAGACCGGCGATGGCGCGCAGCACCGTCGACTTGCCAGAGCCGCTTTCGCCCACAAGGCCGAAGCTCGCGCCCTCGGCCACGTCGAAACTGACGTGCTTCACGGCATCGGTGCGCGCGGCGCCGTCGCCGAACCAGACGTTCAGGTCCTTGATTTCTAGCGCGTTCACAGCAGGGCACTCACGGATGGGGCCTCGCGCCAGGCGGGATCGCGTTGCAGCACCTCCAGCCGGTCGCGGGGGTGTTCGAGATCGGGGACCGAGTTCAGCAGCCCCCGCGTGTAGGGATGGGTCGCCTCGTGCAGCTTGCCCGCCTCGCAGACTTCGACGATGCGGCCGGCGTACATGATCACGATGCGGTCGCAGAACTTCGACACAAGGTTCAGGTCGTGGCTGATGAAGATCAGCCCCATGCCCCGCTCCCGCACCAGTTCGTCCATGATCTCAAGCACCTGCAACTGGACGCTGACGTCCAGCGCCGAGGTCGGCTCGTCCGCGATCAGGATCTCGGGGCCCGGGATCAGCATCATTGCGATCATGATCCGCTGCCCCATGCCGCCGGAAACCTCGTGCGGATACAGGTCGAAGACCCGTTCCGGTTCGCGGATCGCCACGCGGTCCAGCATCGCGAGGCCGCGCTTGCGGGCCTCGGCCTTCGACACCTTCTCGTGCGTGCGCAGCGCCTCGGTGATCTGCTGGCCCACGGTCATCACCGGGTTCAGCGAGAACTTCGGGTCCTGCATGATCATCGACGCCTTGTGCCCGCGCAGCTTGCGCATGCGGGTCTCCGGCACGTTGAGGATATCCTCGCCGTCCATCTCCATCCGGTCGGCGGTGATGAAGCCGGGCTTGCGGATCAGGCGCAGGATGGCGCGGCCGGTCATCGACTTGCCAGAACCGGATTCGCCCACGATCCCAAGCCGTTCGCGGCCAAGGCTGAAGCTTATCCCGCGCACCGCGTCGAAGATCCCGTTGCGGGTCGGGAAGCGGACCCAGAGGTTCTCGATGTCGAGAAGGTTGGTCGACGCGTCGGTCACTGGCCGCCCTCCTTCGGATCTAGGACGTCGCGCAGGCCGTCGCCCAGCAGGTTGAATGCCAGCGAGATGGCGAAGATCGCGAGACCGGGGATGGTCGCCACCCACCAGTAGTCTAGGATGTACTTGCGCCCTTCCGAGATCATCGCGCCCCATTCCGGCGAGGGCGGCTGTGCGCCGAGACCAAGGAAGCCAAGGCCAGCCGCGGTCAGGATGATCCCCGCCATGTCCAGCGTGACCCGGATCACCAGCGACGAGATGCACAGCGGCCAGATGTGGCGCGTAATGATCCGCGCGGTGCCCGCCCCCTGTAGCTTGATCGCGTGGATGTAGTCCGAGTTTCGGATGGTCAGCGTTTCGGCCCGCGCGATCCGCGCATAGGGCGGCCACGCCGTCAGCGAGATCGCAAGCACCGCGTTCTCGATCCCCGCCCCCAGCGCCGCCACGAAGGCCAGCGCAAGGATCAGGCGCGGGAAGGCAAGGAAGATGTCGGTGAAGCGCATCAGCAGCACGTCCACCCAGCCGCCCATGTAGCCCGAGATCGTCCCGATCACGAGACCCAGAAGCGGCGCCACCATGGCGACGAGAAGCACGATGTAGATCGAGATCCGGGCGCCGTAGAGCAGCCGCGAGTAGATATCGCGGCCAAGGCTGTCGGTGCCGAAGAAATGCCCCTCCCACCCCGGCGGCTTCAGGCGCGCGGCCAGATCCTGCGCGAAGGGATCGTTCGTCGCCAGCAGCGGCGCGAAGATGGCGCACAGGATGAGGAACACAAGGATGATCAGCCCGACCATCGCCAGCGTGTTCGAACGGAACGACAGCCAGCCCTGATACCAGGCCGCGGCGCGGGCCTGCCGGCGCGAGGTGGGTTCCTCGGCCAGCAGCCATTCGCGCATGCTTTGTTTGTCTGCGGTTGCGGTCATTTCGACCTCGGATCGAAGAAGCGGTACAGAAGGTCGGAGAAGATGTTCAGGCACACGAAGATGGTCCCGATCACGATGGTTCCGCCCAGAACCGAGTTCATGTCATTGGCCAGCAGCGAGGTCGTGATGTACTGGCCGATGCCGGGCCATGCGAAGATGATCTCGGTCAGCACCGAGCCCTCCAGCAGGTTGGCGTAGGCCAGCGCGATCACGGTGATCAGCTGGATGCGGATGTTGCGGAAGGCGTGCTTCCAGATGACCGTCGATTCCGACAGCCCCTTCACCCGCGCGGTGGTGACGTATTCCGAGTTCAGCTGTTCCAGCATGAACGAACGGGTCATCCGGCTGATATAGGCCAGCGAGTAATACCCCAGCAGCGAGGCCGGCAGGATGATGTGGCTGAACGCGTCCTTGAACACTGCCCATTCGCCGCGCAGCAGGCTGTCGACCAGCAACATGCCGGTGATCGGCTCGACGATCCCCTGATAGAAGATCCCGACCCTCCCCGGTCCGGCCACCCATGCAAGGATGCCGTAGAACAGCAGCAGCCCCACGAGGCCCAGCCAGAAGATCGGCATGGAGTACCCGATCAGGCCGACGAAACGGCTGACCTGGTCGATCCACGAGCCCCGCCGGACCGCGGCCACGACCCCCAGCGGCACGCCAAGGAACACGCCGATCAGCGTGCCCAGCGTCGCCAGTTCCAGCGTGGCCGGGAACACGCGCTTGATGTCGTCGGCCACCTGCTGCCCGGTGCGGATCGAGGTGCCGAAATCTCCTTGCAGCACGTTTCCGACGTAGATCCCGAACTGCACGATCAGGGGCCTGTCCAGCCCTAGCTCGCGGAAGGTCTCGTCGTACTGCGCCTGCGTCGCCCGCTCGCCGATGACGGCGAGAACCGGGTCGATCGGCATCACACGGCCGATCATGAATGTCACGAATAGGAGCCCAAGAAGCGTCGCCGCCACCGTCGCGAGCGTCGCGCCCGTCTTCTTTGCCCAAGGCGGAACGGGCGGCTTTCGCCGCCCGCCCGGAATGTTGACCTGTTCTACCACTGTGCGGCGCTTACTTCGTGATGACCCAGTAGGACACCGCCGTGGTCGCACCACCGGCCACGAAGTTCTCGACGCTGGCGCCCATGGCGTTCTGTTCGATCTGCTGGAACATCACGCCGAACGGCGAGATCTGCTGATGCTCTTCCTGCAGCGCCATGTACATCTCGGCACGGGCGTCGGTGTCGTTCTCGACCACCGCGGCAAGGGTTTCCTCGCTCATTTCCGGGATGCCCCAGGCGTTCCGCCAGGCCAGAAGACCGGTCGCGCCCGCCTCGTCCGAGTTGTCGGGGTTGTAGGCGAAGGTGCCGGCGTTGGTGTTGGGGTCGGGATAGTCCGGGCCCCACGCGCCGAGGTAGATGTCGTGCTCGCGGGCACGATAGCGGTCCAGCGTCTGGGCGCCGGTGCCGACGATCAGTTCGATGTCACAGCCAAGCTGGCCCCAGGTGTTCTGCAGCGACTGGCCGATGTCCATCCGCTCCTGCGCATCGCGGACCGAGATCTTGATCGGGCCGCAGTCCGGATAGCCGGATTCGGCCAGCGCGGCCTTGGCGGCGTCCATGTCGTAGGTGAACGGCTTGGTTTCCAGCGCGCCGAGGAAGGTCAGCGGCAGGAAGGCCTGGTGCACGGTGTACTGCCCCTTGAGGAACGAGTTCGCCATGCCTTCGTAGTCGACCGCGTATTTCAGCGCTTCCAGCACCTTCGGGTCGGCCAGCATCTCGACCTTCTGGTTGGCCGAGAAGTACATCAGGCGGCCGCGCAGTTCGTCGATGACCTTCACGCCGTCCACGCCTTCAAGACCGGCGATGTCCTCGGGCGACAGGTTGCGGGCGACGTCGATGTCACCACGCTCCAGCAGCAGGCGCTGGGTGGCCGATTCCTGGATGTGCTGAACGATCACCCGCTCCATCGCCGGCGCGTCGCCGCCGTAGTTCGGGTTCAGGTCCATCAGAACCGATTCGTTCGGCTTCCACTCGACGACCTTGTAGGGGCCGGACCCGGCGGTGTTGGTACGCAGCCAGGCGTTGCCCATGTCACCGTCGACCTCGTTGGCCATCACGGTTTCCATGTCCACGATGCCGCCGATGGTGGCGGTCAGGCAGTTCAGCACGAAGGACAGCGCGTACTGCTGGTCCAGCGTGATCACCAGCGTCTTGTCGTCGGTGGCGACGATGGTTTCCTCGACGTTTTCGGGGGTGAAGCCGAACTGCGTCAGGATGAACGACGGCGTCTTGTTCAGCAGCACCGCGCGGCGCAGCGAGAACTCGGCGTCCTTGGCGGTCACCGGGTTGCCGGACGAGAACACGTGGCCCTCGGCCATCGTGAAGGTGATGGTCTTGCCGTCTTCCGAGATTTCCCAGCTTTCGGCCAGTTGCGGGCCGAAGCCGGCATCAAGGTCGAGCGGGTCGAAGTTGACCAGTTTCTCGTACACGTTGCGCGACACGTCGGCGCCCGCGAATTCAAAGCTTTCGGCCGGGTCGAAGGTCTTGATGTCGTCGATCCGGTTGGCAATCACCAGCATGTTCGGCGGCGTCTCGGCCATCACCGGGGTCAGCGAGGTCCCCAGCATCAGCGCGGTCAGGGCCGCAACCTTGAACGTCTTGAATTGTTTCACTTTTCTTACTCCCAGTTGGTTTTTCGATCTTCCCGGCCACACGTTGGCGACCGGGCGTCCGGTTTACTGTCCCCACGTCTTGCGCAGCACGCGCAACCAATTTCCGTGAGTCAGTTTCTTCATCAGTGCGTCGTCTACCCCATGCTCCTGCATCGCCGTCCGCAAATTGGGCAGACCTGCACAATCTTTGATCCCCTTCGGGACCAGCGCCCCATCGAAGTCCGAGCCCATACCGACCCGATCCTCGCCAAGGAATTTGATCAGATGGTCAAGGTGACGCATCATGACGTCAAGCCCGAAATCGTCATCCATCTTGCCATCGGGTCGCAGGAAGGCCGATGCGAAGTTGATTCCGACCATCCCGTCGCTGTCCGCGATCATCGAAAGCTGGCGGTCGGTGAGGTTGCGCGCATGCGGGCAGACGGCCCACGCATTCGAATGGGTGGCGACCAGCGGAGCGTCGGAAATCGCCGCCACATCATCGACCCCTGCCCCGTTCAAGTGACTGAGATCGATCATGATTTTCAGTGCGTTGCATTCCTTGACCAGTGCCTTGCCGACATCGGTCAGCCCGCCGCCGATGTCCGGGTCGGACGGATAGCGGAACGGCACGCCCTCGGCGAAGATCGTCGGGCGCGACCAGACCGGGCCCAGCGACCGCAGGCCGCGGTCGTGAAATTCGTGCAGTTCCTTCAGGTCGGGCCCGATCGCCTCGGCGCCCTCGATATGCATGACGGCGGCCATGCGGTCGCCGCGGGCCAGCACCTCTTCGATCTCGGCGGCGGTGCGGCAGATGGTCAGCGCGCCCGCATCCTCCAGCGCCTCGATCACCCCGAACCCGTCCAGCGTGGTGGTCAGCGCCTCGCCATGATCCAGCATCGGCGGCAGCGGCAGGTCGTACTGCGGCTTCTGCATCTCTTCGTAACGGATCGACTTCTCGGACGGGCTGGGCACGAAGATCGCGAAGAACCCGCCGCCGAAGCCGCCCTCCTGCGCGCGCGGCAGGTCGATGTGGCCGTCTTCGAGGCCCTTGACCACGCCTTCGGGCGTGACCGCGCCGCGCAGCAGGCGCAGGACAAGGTCGTTGTGACCGTCGAAAATGGGGGGCGTGTTGGGCGCTGTCATGGGAAGTCCTCGGTGGCTGATGCCAAAGGGCTAGACCCATTCAGACCAAATGACCATTCCCGGAACGCCGCGTCACGCGCCCGTTCCGGGAATGCCTGCCCGAAGGCATTGCCGCCGCCCTGCGTGCACCGGAACCGGGCGGCGGCGTGTCAGGACCGGCTTACCAGGTCCGTGTCAGCGACAGGCTGATCTCGCGACCGCCACCGTACGAGCAGACATAGACGGTCTGGCAGCCGGTGACATAACGCTCGTCCGCCACGTTGGTGACGGCCAGCGTCGCCGACAGGCCCTCGGTGAACTCGTAGCCCGCATACAGATCGTAGACCGTCGAGGCGCCGACCTTCAGCGTGTTGGCGGCGTCGGCCCAGCTTTCACCCCGGTGCCGCAGGCCGGCCCCCAGCGTCAGGCCCGAGAGCGGCCCGTTGAACCGCTGGCCGAAATCGTAGGCCACCAGCAGCGACAGTTCCTTGTCGGGCGTCAGGGTCGGCGTTGTGCCGATCAGCGACGCGTCGCTGTCCGCCGTGACCTCGACGTCAAGGAAGGTCGCGGCGCCCGAGATGCTGAGGCCGTTGGCGAAATCGTACCGCCCCTCGAATTCGAACCCGTTCGACCGGACCTCGCCCAATTGATCGTAAGCGCCGAACGTCCCGGTCACCACGTTCTCGCGGTCGATCCGGAAGGCAGCGGCGGTCAACGAGAAATTGCCGTCGGTGGGCATCCACTTCAGCCCCGCCTCGATCTGCTCGCCCCGGCCCGGTTCGGTCACGCCGTTGGCGGGCGAGATGATCAGCGGGTCGAAGAAGGTCGAATAGGTCACGTAGGGCGTGATCCCGTTGTCGAAGCTGTAGGCCAGCGCGGCGCGGTACGAGCTTTCGCTGTCCGAGCGCGAGAAGCCAGCGGCGCCGTCCTGCTCGGTGGTGACGAAGTCATGCCGCGCGTTGAGGGTGGCGATCCAGCCGCCCCAGCGGATCTGGTCCTGAAGGTACAGACCGACCTGCTGCTGCGTGGTGATCGCGTCCTGATAGGGCGCGCCCAGCGTCGGGATGCCCGGCGCGGTCGGATTGACGACGGTGTTGGTGCCGAAGCCCGACGCCTGCGTTTCGTCGATCCAGTAATACCGCGCATCCAGCCCGGCCAGCACGTCGTGGCTGACCGCCCCGGTGAACAGCGTGCCATAGAACCGCATGTCGGTCTGGGCGGTGCGGGTCAGGGTGTCATGCTCGAACGCGATCAGGCTCAGCGTGCCGTCGGCGTCCTGCGGCGTGGTCGCGTATCCGCTGTAGCCGAACGGGTAGTAATAGCTTTCCTCGACGCTGGCCACGCCGACCCGGCCGATCCCGGTGAAGGTGAACCCGTTGTCGAATTCGTGCTCGACGATGGTCGACACCGACATCTGCTCGCGCACGTAGCTGTCCCAGTCGGGGTCCGAGAAGTTGGCGTCGCGGTCGATAAAGCCGAACTCCGCGGTTTCCTCGACGGTGCCGTAGTACGGCAGGAAGGTCGAGCCGTTGTGCTTTTCATCGGCCATGTGGATGTTGGCCAGAACGGTGATCTCGGTGCCGCCCTGAGTGGTGAACTTGAAGCCCGGCGCAAGGGTGCCGCGCAGACCTTCGTTCAGGTCGTCGTACTTGCTGCCGCCTTCCAGCCGCCCGGTGAAGCGGTAGGACGCGCCGCTGCCAAGGAAATCGCCATAGTCGAACTCGACCCACGCCCCCACAGCGTCATTGATGCCGAAGGTCAGCTCGCGCACCCGGTCGCCCGGCCGCTTCGAGACATAGTTGACGATCCCGCCGGGGTTCGAGCCGCCGTACAGCGCCGAGGACGGCCCGCGCAGCACCTCGATCCGCTCCAGCGTGTAGGGATCGATGTAGAAGGACCCGAAGGCGAAGGCGAGGTTCTGGGCGTTGTCGAGATACACGCCGGTCTGGTCTGCCTGAAAACCGCGCACCCGCAGCCAGTCATAGTCGGTGTCGGCGCCGAACACGTCCGCCGTCACGCCGGCGGTATAGCGCAGCGCGGTGCTGACGTTGGTGGCGTTGAACCGCTCGATCTCGTCGGTGCCGAGGATCGACAGCGACTGCGGCACCTCGTTCAGCGGGGTCGGAAATTTCGAGCCGGTGACCGTGGGCGGGTTCACCTGACCATCGACCGGGCCGGTCGCGTCTTCCTGCGTCCGCAGCTCGATCGTGCCGAGAAATCCGGTTTCGTCGTCCTGCGCCATTGCCGGCAGGCCAGCAGCCGCCAGCGCCAGCAGGCTCGCACCGAGTCGCGCCGCAGCCTTGCAGCGCAAATTGTTGATATCGTTCATTCTTGCATCCACCGGCGCAGCAGCCGGTTCCCCAGTTCGCGTAGATCCGAAAGGCTGCGTACGCGAATGCCGGACGATAGTCTTGAACGTTTTTGTCAGGTATTGATCATTCCTGCCCCGCCATCCACGCACCGGGGGTCATTCCGGTGGCATCGCGGAAGCTTCGGGTGAAATGCGCCTGGTCGGCGAAGCCTGCCGCGCTGGCCGCTTCGGCCAGCGGCGTGCCCTGCCGCAGAAGCTCCTGCGCCCGGTTGACGCGCGCGCGCTTTACCCAGCGATACGGCGGCATCCCGGTCTCCGCCCGGAACCGCCGCGACAACTGGGTGCGCGATAGCCCCGCCACCCGGCACAGCGTGTCGAGGCAGATGCTGTCTTCCAGATGCTCCTGCACATAGCGCGTGACTTCGGCCAGCCAGCCCGCTTCGGACGCGGTGCGCGACTGGTGGAAGGCCGCATGCACGATCGCTTCCGTCAGCGCGGAGGCATAGCCCATGGGCCGCGCGGCAAGGCGACACTCCTCGGCCAGCAGGGCACCGAGTTTCAGAACGTCAGGCGCAGCCTTCAGAAAGAACGCGCGGTCGGGGGCCGTGCCGGGACCGAGGATCTCGGCCAGCCGGTCCGCGCTTAGGTGGATATCCAGATGGCGCATCCGCCGCGCCGTGCCGATGGTGGCCGAGGTCGGCACGCCCGCCGGCACGAACAGCACCGCCGCCGCCACCCCGGCGCCCTGCCCCGGCCCCTGCATCTCGATCATCGCGCCGTCGAAGAACTGCACCAGCCTCGGATGCGGCGAGACATAGCGCCCCACGGCCCCGGCCCGGCTTTCGACCTCCCAGAAATCCACGCAGGTGCGGTCCAGCGACAGGCTGTTCACGGCCTGAACCGGGGTGATCCCCCGCACGTCGGACTGCATTCTTGGATGGAAGGTCATGCACCTGTTCCCACTACGGACTGGCTGGGCACGGGTGCTGGCTGCCCTTGAAAATACGGCGGCGACCGGTGGAGTCAACCGGCCGCCGCTCGTGGCGCTCCGGGGCGCCCGACTGTCGGACCTGCGCCTAGTCGCGCAGGCTGGGGTCGTCCTCGTTGCCGCGCGCGACCAGCTTACGGTCGCTTTGCAGTTCCAGCCACATCGCGTTCATCACCGCGAAGACGGCGGCCAGCGGCAGGCCGAGGATCCATGCGAAATACCACATCGTCAGGTCTCCTTCAGTACAGGGTTTCGGAATTGCCGGCCACGTCGTCCTCGGTCACCTTGCCCCACAGGACGCGGTATACCCATGCCGTATAGGCGAGGATCAGCGGCAGGAAGATCACCGTCGCCACCAGCATCACGAACAGCGTCTGGTGCGAGGACGACGAGTCCCACACCGTCAGCGAGCTGTCGGGCGACAGCGACGACGGCAGGATGAACGGGAACATCGTCAGGCCAACGGACGAGATCGCGCCGAAGATGCCCAGCTTGGACCACAGCAGCGCCGAGACCTCGCCGCCCGAGCGGATCGCCCGCACCGCCATCGCCATGCCGAGGAATCCCAGCACCGGGGCGATGGCGATCCACGGACGGTCGGCATAGGCCGCCATCCACGACACGCCGCGCGTTACCTCGGTGTACAGCGGGTTCGACGGGCCGTCCGGCGCCGCCTCTGTCACCAGCGCGTAGCCGTCGATGCCGAAGGCCAGCCACAGCCCGGCGACCGCGTACAGCACGATCGTCGCGACCCCGGTGATCCCGCCGATGTTTTGCGCGCGGGTCTGCACGAAGCCCTCGGTCTTGATCGACAGCCACGCCGCCCCGTGGGTCAGCAGCATCGACAGCGACACCAGCCCACACAGCAGCGCGAAGGGGTTCAGAAGGCCGAACAGCTTGCCGAAGGCCGAGCCGGGGTACAGCGGGTACAGGTCCGGGGTTAGCTCGAACGGCACGCCCTGCAACACGTTGCCCACCGCTACGCCGAACACCAGCGCGGGAACCGCGCCGCCGACGAACAGCGCCCAGTCCCAGCCCGACCGCCACGCGGCGCTGTCACGCTTCGAGCGGTACTTGAACCCGACCGGCCGCAGGATCAGCGCGGCGAGGATCAGGAACATCGCAAGGTAGAAGCCAGAGAAGCTGACGGCGTACAGCGGCGGCCACGCGGCGAAGATCGCCCCGCCGCCAAGGATGAACCACACCTGGTTGCCTTCCCACACGGGGCCTACGGTGTTGATCACCACCCGCCGCTCGGTATCGGTCTGTCCGACGAAAGGCAGCAGCGCGCCCACGCCCATGTCGAAGCCGTCGGTCAGCGCGAAGCCGATCAGCAACACGCCCAGCAGCAGCCACCACACGACCCTCAGAAAGTCGTAACTGAACAGTTCGTAAAGGATCATGGCGCTTACTCCGCGGGGGTGCCGACAGGGCCGCGCAGGCGGTTTTCATGCCGCGTGGTCCATTGGTCGGTCACGTCGACGTCCTGATACGGGCCCTTGCGTATGTATTTCAGCATCAGGCCCATCTCGACGATGAAGAGGATGGTGTAGAAGGTGATGAACCCGGCCAGCGTCAGCAGCAGGTCGGTGACCGACAGGTTGCTGGCCGACAAGGCGGTCGGCAGCACCCCGTCCACCGTCCACGGCTGGCGGCCGAACTCGGCCACGATCCACCCCATCTCGGCCGCGATCCACGGCGCCGGGATGATCCAGACCGCCGCGCGCAGCGCCCAGCGGGGATAGGTCTGTCCCTTGAAGGACGAGCGGTAGAAGAAATAGGCCATCACCGCGATGAACGAGAAGCCCAGCACCACCATGATCCGGAACGCCCAGAACAGCGGCCAAACGGTCGGCACGGTGTCCCACGAGGTCGTTTCGATCAGCGCGTCATCCGCATCGCGCGGGTCGTCGACATAGCGCTTCAGCAGCATGGCATAGCCAAGATCGTCGGAATGCTCTTCGAACGTGGCGCGCACGTCCGGCGGGGTCGCGTCCCGCTCTGCCCGGATCGTCATCAGCGCGTCATAGGCGATGATGCCCGACCGGATGCGGTCCTCGGCCTCGGCCACCAGATCGGCGATGCCGGGGATCTCGGTGGTCAGGGACCGGGTGCCGATCAGGCCCATGACCCACGGGATCTCGATGGCGTAATGCGTCTCGCGCGCTTCCTGATCGGGGAAGCCGATCAGCGTGAAGGCGGCGGGAGCCTCGTGGGTTTCCCACATCGCCTCGATCGCGGCGAGCTTCATTTTCTGGTTGTGCGAGGTCTCGTAGCCGGACTCGTCGCCCAGCACCACGACCGACAGGGCCGAGGCCAGACCGAAGGACGCGGCGACCGTGATCGACCGCTTCGCCAGCTCGATATGCCGGCCCTTCAGCAGGTACCACGCCGACACGCCCAGCACGAAGACCGAAGCCGTGACGTAGCCTGCCGAAACGGTGTGTACGAATTTCGACTGAGCCACCTCGTTGAACATGACCTCGAAAAACGACGTCATCTCCATCCGCATGGTGTCGGGGTTGAACTCGGCGCCGACGGGATTCTGCATCCAGCCGTTCGCGATCAGGATCCACAGGGCCGAGAAGTTCGACCCGATGGCGACCAGCCACGCCACGACGCAGTGCGCCGTCTTCGACAGCTTGTCCCAGCCGAAGAAGAACAGGCCGACGAAGGTGGCCTCGAGGAAGAAGGCCATCAGCCCCTCGATCGCCAGCGGCGCGCCGAACACGTCGCCCACGTAATGCGAGTAATACGACCAGTTCATGCCGAACTGGAATTCCATGGTGATCCCGGTGGCGACACCGAGCACGAAGTTGATCCCGAACAACGTGCCCCAGAACTTGGTCATCTGCCGCCAGATCGGACGGTCGGTCATGACATAGACCGTCTCCATGATCGCGACGAGAATCGACAGGCCAAGCGTCAGGGGAACGAAGAGGAAGTGGTACATCGCGGTCAGGGCGAATTGCAGCCGTGACAGCTCTACGACGTCGAGTTCCATACCCAATTTCTCCCAAGCACGCACCGCGGGACATAGCGCCGCGATGCCGGATGGCTAACACATATCAGAGATGCGCATTTACGTGCCCCGTCACAAAACGACGCGCTTGCACTCATCGAATACCCGGTGACCGGCGTTGCGGTGGAGTGTCGCAAGGATCGCCGTATCGGGCAGCGCCGCGCGCAGGCCATCCAGCACGCGGGCGGCGGTGGCGTCGTCCAGCCCCTCGGTCGGCTCGTCCAGCAGCAGCAGGCGCGGCCGCCGGAGGATCGCGCGGGCAAGGGTCAATCGGCGCGCCTGCCCGCCGGACAGACCGGCGCCGCCCTCGCCCAGCAGGGTGTCCAGCCCGTCGCGCCCCCGCAGCGCCGACGCCAGATCGACCGCGTCGAGCGCTTGCCACAACGCGTCGTCCGTGGTGCCCGGCGGCGCGGCGAGGGTCAGGTTGTCGCGGATCGTGCCGCCGATCAGAACGCTGCGCTGGGGCACCAGCGTCAGCGTGTCGCGCAAGGCGTCCTCGGGCCAGTCGGCGGGGGCGGTTCCGGCAATGGCGATCCGCGTGTCGCCCGCGGGCCAGAGCCCGGCGATTTTCAGCAGAAGCGTCGTCTTGCCCGCCCCGCTGGGGCCGGTCAGGGCCACGCCGTCGCCGGGCTCTATCCGGACGGACAGCGCGCCGTCATCCACCACCAGCAACGGCCCATCGGACGCGGGCGCAGCACCGCCGCCGGTCTCGGGCGCGGTGATATCCACCCGCCGCGCGGCGGCGACCATGCGGCCAAGCTCGCCCACGCCACGTCGCAGCGGCGGCAGCGCCTCGGCCAGCGCCAGCGCGACGAAGAACCCGATCGCGGCGGGGGCCGGTGACCCGCCCAGCGACACCAGCCAGCCGCCCGCCAGCAACGCCAGCGTCGCCGCCACGGAAGACAGCGCCGCCATCGCCACCCCGGCGCGGCGGTCCAACCGGTCCAGTTCGCGCGCCGCCGCCCGTGCGTCGGCGTCATGCCCGGCCAAGGCCGCCTCGCGCCCGGGCAGCCCGCCCGACAGCACCAGCGCCGCCCGGTCGCGCATCGCGTCGATCAGCCCGGTCCGCAGCGCCTGCGCCTGCCGCTCGCCCGTTTCAGAGGGCGCCATCGCCCGGCGGCCCAGCCACCACAACGCCAGCGCCGCCCCCGGCAGATAGCCCGCCGCGACCGCCACCGCGACCGGCAGGCCCGACAGCCACGCCAGCATCGCGAAGGCCACGGCGTGCGTGACCAGCGCCGCCAACGCGGGCAGGAACAAGCGCAGCACCAGCCCGTCCAGCGCGTCCACATCCGCCACGATCCGGGTCAGTGCCGCCTCGCCCCGCAGCCGCATCAGCGGCCTTGCGCCCTGCCCCGCCTGCCGCCGCAGCAGGTCCACCCGCAGCACCGCCAGCGCCCGAAGCGTCGCGTCATGGGTCAGCAGCCGCTCGCCATAGCGCGCCGCCGTCCGTCCCAGCGCCAGCAGCCGGACGCCCGCCGAGGGGCGGAACACGTCGAAGGCGATGCCGATGCCCGCAAGCCCCGCCACGCCGGTCGCGGTGATGAACCAGCCCGACAGGCCCAGCAGCGCGGCGCCCATGATCAGCACCAGCACCGCCAGCAGCGCACCGCGCGCCATCGCGCCCGGCGACGCGGTCAGCAGGCGGCGGAGGATGTTCAGAAGCGGTCTCACAGCGCCACCTCGCGATCCATCGCCGCCGCCATCGCCGGGTCGTGGGTGGCGACCAGAAGCGTGCGGCCCTCGTCCTTCAGGCGCACCAGAGCCGCGATCACCAGCGCCGCCGTCTCGGGGTCGAGATCGGCGGTCGGTTCGTCGGCAAGGATCAGGTCGCCTCCCGTCGCAACCGCGCGGGCCAGCATCAGCCGCCGCGCCTCGCCCCCCGAGACGCCGCCGCCGCTTTCGCCAAGCCGGGTGTTCAGCCCCTCGGGCAGCCGTTCGACGATGTGGCGCGCCTGTGCGAGGTCCAGCGCGGGCCACGGATCAGAGCCGGTGCCGCGCGGGTCGAGGAATTCGGCCAGCGTCACGTCCGGGAAATGCGGCACCTGCGGCAGCCACGCAAGCCGCGCCCGCCACGCGTCGGCTGTCCCGGCGTCCAGCGCCTGACCGCAGACGGTGACGCGGCCACCGGCCATCGGGACCAGCCCCGCGACGGCGGCCAGCGTCGTGGTCTTGCCGACGCCCGAAGGGCCGGTCAGGGCCACCGCCTCGCCGCCGGCGACATCCAGCGACGGCAGCGGAACCGCCCGCCCCGGCAGCGCCGCCGCGCCCTCGACCGCCAGCGTCAGCGGCCCGGCCAGCGGTTCGGCGGCCGCGCCGCTGCCGATCAGCGCGACCCGGTCCGCCGCGTCCAGCGCGTCGAGTTCGGCCACCACCGACAACCCCGCCGCCCGGTCGTGCCAGGCTGCCGCAAGGTCCCGTAAAGGCTGGAAGAACTCGGGCGCGATCAGCAGCAGGAACAGCCCCTGCGCCAACGTCATCTGCCCGCCCCAGGTGCCAAAGCCGATCTCTCCCAACAGCGAGAAGCCCACGAAGACCGCCACCATCGCGACGCCCAGCGCGGCGAAGAGCTCCAGCACGGTGGACGACAGGAAAGCGATGCGCAGGACGGCCATGGTGCGCTCGCGCAGGGCCTCGGCCCGGTCGCGAAAATCCTCTGCCGCGCGGTCGGCGGCGCCCAGCAGGCGCAGGTCCAGCAAGGCCGAAAGCCGGTCCATCAGCATGCCGTTCATGCTGCCGATCTCGTCCATCTGGCGGCGCGAGGCCTGTTCTGCCGCCATGCCGACCAGCGCCATGAACAAGGGGATCAGCGGCCCGGCGACCAGCAGCACCAGCCCCACCGCCCAGCTTTGCGAGAAGGCCAGCGCGAGAAACACCAAAGGCAGCACGCGGGTCCGCGTCATGGCGACGTGATAGCGGGTGATCCACGGCTGCAGCATCGGCAGTTTCTGCACCACCAGCGCGGCGACGGCGGCGGAACTGTCAGGCCCCGGCGCGCGGATCTCGCGGCCCAGCAGCGCGGCGCGCTCGCGGGCAATGGTGCGGTCGGCGGCATCGAACAGCAGCGCGCCCGCGCGGGCGTCCAGCGCCGCGCGGACCAGCCCCGCCAGCAGGAACCCCGCCGCGCCCAGCGCGGTCCGCGTCAGGGCGGTCTCGCCCGCCGCCCAGCCGGCGATCACCCACGCGATGCAGGCCGCCTGCACCGGCCACAGCAGCCCGGCCACGACCGCCAGCGCACCCGCCCGCCCAAGGCTGCGCTTGACCGGCGCGATGATCCGCGCCGTGGCCCGCGCCTGCGGGCTTTTGCTGGAAGTGTCCGTCATCCGGTGCCGTCCTGTTCGCGCCCGCGACCCTGCACCTTGCGGCCAGCGGCTCCAAGCGCAATCCGCCTGCCTGCGACGCCGGCGCGCAGGTCATCGGGCCTTCCCCTCGCGCCCGCTTTGCGGCAGCCTCGCCCCGCCAGCCACCGAGAAGGAGCCAGCATGTCCGACAGCACGACACCCGCGACCCGGCGGCTCGGGCGGGTGCAGCACCTGCTCAAGCAGATCGTCTACGGCGGAAACGACGGGATCGTGACGACCTTCGCGATCGTCGCGGGCTATGCGGGCGCGGCGGCAGAGGGGCCCGAAAAGGTCGGCGCGCTGGCGGTGCTGGTGTTCGGGTTGGCGAACCTCGTGGCCGACGGCGTGTCGATGGGGATGGGCGAGTTCCTGTCCACCCGGTCGCAGCGTGACCTGTACCGCAGCCGCCGCGCGGCGGGGCTGTCGCGGTTCCGCGCCGATCCCGACGCCGGGCGCGACGAGATCGCCGGTTTGCTCGCCGCGCGCGGCCTGCCGTCCGAGGACGCCGCCGCCGCCGCGCGGCATCTGTCGCGCAGCCCGGAACTGATCGAGGACATCCGCCTGTCCTACGGCGAAGGCATCGCCGACATGCGGCTTGCCCGCCCGGTGTACGAGGGGCTGACGACCTTCGCCGCCTTCCTCGTGTTCGGCATCGTGCCGCTTCTGCCCTACCTCATGCTCGAGGACGACCATGACCGCGCCCTGATCCTGTCGGTGGTCGCCACCTTCGGCGCGCTGCTTGGCCTTGGCCTCGTCCGCTGGCGCACCACGGGCGTCGGCGCGCTGGTCGCGGTGGTCGAGACCGTGGGCGTCGGAGCGCTGTGCGCGGCGGTGGCCTTTGGCGTCGGCGCGCTGGTAGGCGGGTAGGCATCGGCGGCGGATCACGCTAACTGTCGCGAAACGCCCCAGTCAGGAGCCCTGCCCCGTGCCTCGCGTCCTTATCACCGGAACCGCCGGTTTCATCGGCTTCCACCTTGCGCAGCTTCTGCTGAAGGACGGCTTCCGCGTGCATGGCTACGACGGCATAACGGATTACTACGACGTCGCCCTCAAGCGCCGCCGCCACGCGATCCTGCTGCAGAACGAGGGATTCTCCGCCACCGAGGGCATGCTGGAAGACGAGACGCTGCTGTGGCAGGTCGCCCGCGACTTCGCGCCCGACGTGATCGTCCACCTCGCCGGGCAGGCCGGTGTGCGCTATTCGCTGGAAGCCCCCCGCGCCTATCTGGACGCCAACGTGATCGGCACCTTCAACGTGATGGAGGCCGCGCGCGAGTTGAAGGTCGACCATCTGCTGATGGCCTCGACCTCGTCCGTCTACGGCGCGAACGAGGATATGCCCTATGCCGAGACCGACAAGGCCGACACCCAGCTGACGATCTATGCGGCGACCAAGAAAGCCAACGAGTCGATGTCGCACGCCTATGCGCATCTGCACGGCATACCGACGACGATGTTCCGCTTTTTCACCGTCTACGGGCCTTGGGGCCGGCCCGACATGGCGCTGTTCAAGTTCGTCGACGCGATCCTGAACGACCGGCCCATCGACATCTACAACCACGGCGAGATGTACCGCGACTTCACCTATGTCGAGGACCTCGTGCGCGGCATCCGCCTGCTGATCGACACGCCGCCCGAACGGCCCGCCGACGCATCCGAGGTCGAGGACGGCGACAGCCTGTCCCCCGTCGCGCCGTGGCGGGTGGTGAACATCGGCAATTCGGACAAGGTGCGGCTTCTGGATTTCGTCGACGCCATCGAAGCGGAACTGGGCGTCCCCGCCCGCCGCAACATGATGGAAATGCAGCCCGGCGACGTGCCCGCCACTTGGGCCGACGCGACGCTGTTGCAGCGTCTGACGGGGTATCGCCCCCAAACGGATGTGCGCAAGGGGATCGCGGCCTTCGTCGCGTGGTACCGCGACTATTACGGGCGCTGAGGCGCGGATCTTCGGCTGCGAGGGGGCTTTGCCCCCCGGCCCTGCGGGCCTCCCCCCAGGATATTTTCGGACCAAAGAAGACTGGGCGCTTTCAAATCCGGAAACGCGCCGCTAGCGTCCGCCCGTCTGAAGGGAGGAGCGGACATGGCTGACTTGCGCGTTGCCGTCATCGGCGCGGGGATCATCGGGGGCACCCACATCGCGACGCTGGGGCGAAGCCGGGGCATGGCGCTGTGCTGCGTCGTCGACCCGACCGAGGCCGGCGCGGCCCATGCCGCCGAGCGCGGCGTGCCGCACCACGCCGATGTCGAGGCGATGCTTGCAGCGGGTGGCGCCGACGCCGCCGTGGTCGCCACGCCGAACCACACCCACGTTCCGATCGCCACGGTGCTGCTGAAGGCGGGCATTCCGGTGTTGCTGGAGAAGCCCGTCGCGAACACGGTGGCCGAGGGCGAGGCGCTGCGCGCGGTGGCAGAGCAGACCGGCGTGCCGCTGCTGGTGGGCCATCACCGGCGCCACAACCCGATGGTGAAAGCCGCCCGCGCCGCGATCTCGGAGGGCCGGTTCGGCACGCTGGTGACCGCGAACGTGCAGGCGGTGATGGCGAAACCACAGGCGTATTTCGACGTGAAATGGCGCACCCAGCCCGGCGCGGGCGGGGTGATGGCGATCAACCTGATCCACGAGATCGACCTGCTGCGTCACCTGTTCGGCGAGGTGTCGCGGGTGCAGGGCACGATCTCCAGCGCCGCGCGCGGGCTGGAGGTGGAAGACAGCGCCGCCGCGATCCTCGAGTTCGCCGATGGCGGCATCGCCAGCGTGGTGACCACCGACGCGGGCTGCGGGCCGTGGACCTATGACCTTGGCTCGGGCGAAAGCCCACGGCTGCCGGTGCATGACATCTACGCCCACAGCTATGCCGGGACGAAGGCGGGCATGTCGCTGCCGGACGCCGCGTTCTGGACCCACCCCGGAGCGCCGGACTGGTTCCAGAAAATGGAGCGCGGGCGGCTCGACTTCGCGCCGTCGGACCCGTTCGTGGGCCAGATGGAGCATTTCGGCGCGCTGGCGCGGGGCGAGGCCGAGCCGCTGGTGAGCTGTGCCGATGGTATCGCAAACATGGCGGTGATCGAGGCGATCCGCAGCTCGGCCGAAACTGGGCGCCCGGTCTCCCTTTGACCCGGCGCCGGCGGGTCCGTCCGGGTGTCGCATTTTTGCATGCGCCCTTTGAAAACGGCTCCGCGACAGGGCGTTAACCGTTCCGGAATCGGCGGTGGCGGGGCAAGTTCCGGTTGTCTGGGGAGACATGCGGATAGGGTAGAGATTGAACCCTGTTAAGGTGGCGGCCTGATCCGGGCCATGCCACCCGTGCGTCGCGCACCCGATCCGCGCCCTCCCCTTGCGCCGTTGATGATTTGCCGGGGACCCCGATGCGCATCTCTGTACTCGCGAAATGCCTTTCCGCCCTCGTGCTATGCCTTGCCGCCGCCGTTTCGGCGCAGACGGCCGCGGCGCAGCCGACGCTGGCGACGGAATTCTCGCCGGACGAGATCGGCGCCGGGGGCACCTCGACCCTGACCTACACGATCACCAACGGCTCGGGCAGCCCGGTCACCGATCTTGCGTTCACCAACACCTTCCCGGCGGCGATCACCATCCAGACCCCGGCAAGCGCCGCGACAACCTGTACCGGCGGGACGCTGACCGCGCCTGCGGGTGGCGGCACCGTGACCTTCTCGGACGGGACGGTTGCGGGCGGCGGGAGTTGCACCGTGACGGTACAGGTGACCGCCACCACCATCGGCGACCACACCAACCCCTCTGTCACGCTCAGCAGTTCGGCAGGCAGTTCGGCGAGCCTTGCGCATGACCTGACCGTCAGCGCCTCGGCGCCGGGATTCACCAAGACGCTGTCGCCCGCCTCGGTCGGGCTGAGCGACACCAGCACGGTGACCTACACCTTCGACAACACCGCAAGCGCCACCGCCGTCACCTATCTGTCGTTTTCCGAGACGTTGCCCGCGGGGCTTGTGATCGAGTCGCCCGCGAACGTCACGAACACCTGCGGCGGTTTCAGTTCCACCATTTCGGCGCCTGCGGGCGGCGACACCTTCAGCGCGGTTGTGCAGGGTCTGAACACGCCCGCCTATTACGTGGTGCCGGCCGGCGCCAGCTGTACCATCAGCTTCGACATCAAGACCTCGGCCTCCGGCACCTATGACCTGACCTCGTCCAGCCTGACCTACGGCATCAGCGGCAGCGGGTCGCAGATGCAGGCCGGGGCCTCGACCGCGGCGCTGACGGTGACGACGCCGCCCGCCGGTGTCGTGGGCCTGATCAAGGACTTCACCTCGAACACCGTCGCGCCGGGCGGCACGGTGGACCTTGCGTTCACCCTGACCAACCCCAGCAGCAGCAGCGATGCCACCGGCGTCACCTTCACCGACGATCTCGACGCGATGCTGTCGGGCGCGGTGGTGACCGGGGCGCTGCCGAGCAATCCCTGCGGCACGGGATCGGCGCTGAGCGGCACTTCGCTGCTCACCCTGACCGGCGGCACCATCGGCGCGCGGGATGCGTGCTCTTTCACGGTGACGGTGGAGGTGCCGGGCGGCGCGGCGGCGGGCGACTATGTCAACACCACCAGCACCGTCAGCGCCACGATCGACGGCGCGGCGACCTCGGGCCCGGCGGACAGCGACACGCTGACCGTGCTCAGCGGCCAGCCCGGGACGCTGGCGAAGGCGTTCTCGCCCGACACGCTGGCGGCCGGCGACACCGGTCAGCTTGTCTATACCCTTGCCAACCCCAACGGATCGCTGGCGCTGGGCGACCTCGCCTTTTCGGACAACGTCAACGACTTCGGGGCCAACGTGACGGTCACCGGGATCGCCACGACCTGCGGCGGCTCGGCCGCGCTGACCTCGGCGACCGAGTTCCAGCTGGTTTCGGGCGCGCTGGCGGCCAGTGCCACCTGTACGGTGACGCTGGATTTCAGCCTTTCGGCCTCGACCCCGAACGGAACCTATGGCGGGACGAGTTCGGCGCTTACCGGCACCTTTCCCGACACCTCGAGCTTCGCCGGCAACGCCGCCTCGGGCACCGTGCTGGTCGGTCCGGGCGGCGATCTTGCCGGACTGACGCTGACCAAGACCTTCAGCGCCGTTTCCGCCGGCGAGGGCACCACCGTCGCGATGAGCCTTGTGCTGAACAACAGCTCCGAGACGGTGTCGGCGACGCAGCTTTCCTTCACCGACGACCTCGACGCCTTCTACAGCGGCACGACGCTGGGATCGGTGCTGACCAACACCTGCGGCGGCTCGGCCGGTGGCAGCTCGACGCTTAGCTACACCGGCGGCACCGTCGCCCCCGATTCCACCTGCGAAATAGAAGTCGCTCTGTCGCTGGGCACCTCTGGCACCGGAAGTTTCCTAAACACGACCAGCAACCTGACCGCCGCTGCCGACAGTGGCGCGGCCTCGGAACTGACGGGCACCGCCGCGTCAGATAGCCTGACGATCACCACCTACTCGGCGCTGGACCTGACCAAGGAGTTCATCGACGATCCGGCGGTTCCGGGCGGAACCGTCACGCTGCGGTTCTCGCTGACCAACCCGAACAGCGACGCAGGCGCCGCGGCCAGCAGCATCGTGTTCTCTGACAATCTGTCGAACACCATGAGCGGGCTTGCCGCAACCGGGCTTCCGGCCAGCGTCTGCGGCGGCACCGTGTCGGGCACCACCTCGCTTCTGTTCAGCGGCGGATCGCTGGCGCCGGGCGCAAGCTGCAGCTTCGACGTGACCCTTTCGGTGCCCGGGGGCGCGACGTCCGGCACCTATGGCAACACCACCAGCGGCATCGCGGCCACCATCGACGGCGCGGCCTATACCGGCGCGGCGGCTTCGGATCAGCTGGTGGTCGAGGCGGACCCGCTGTCGATCCAGTCCGACTTCACCGACAGCCCCGTCGTGGCGGGGGACACGGCCACGCTGGTCTACAGCTTCGAGAACACCAGCAGCGCGCAGGGCATCACCGGAGCCGCCTTCACCGACGCGATTTCGACGGCGATCCCAGGCGCCAGCTTCTCGGTCGCCGGCAACTCCTGCGGCGGCACGGTCAGTGGCAGCGGCACGGCAAGCTTCTCGGGCATCGACCTTGCGGCTTCGGCGACCTGCACGGTTACGCTGGAGGTCACGGTTCCCGGCGGCACCGCAACGGGCGATTACAGCACGACCCCCGCCACCGCGAGCTACGACTTCGGCGGCGCCTCGCTGACCGCGACGCCCGGCGGCGCCACGCTGACGGTGACCGACTTCGTCGCGCCGACCTTCACCAAGGCGTTCTCGGTCGAGGCCGAGGCCGCCGGGGCAGCCGTCGACGTGACCTTCTCGATCACCAACAACGACGCCAGCCCCCTGTCCGGGCTGGCCTTCAGCGACGATCTGTCGGCCTTCCTGTCGGGCACCGTCGCGACCTCGCTGCCGTCGACGCCCTGCGGCGCGGGGTCCGCTATCTCGGGGACGTCGCTGCTGACCCTGACCGGCGGCACGCTGGCGGCGTCGGGCACGTGTTACTTCACGGTTTCGCTGCTGCTGCCCGCCGGTGCCACGCCCGGGAGTTACGGCAACACCACCAGCGACCTCACCAGCAACGGCCTGACCATCGCGTCGGGCGCGTCCGACAGCCTTGAAATCCTGCCGCCGCCTTCCTTCGCCAAGGCCTTCGCACCGGCGACCGTCGATCTGGGCGAGACGACGACGATGACACTGACCATCGACAACGCGGCGTCGGGCTATGCCGCGACCGCACTGGACGTCACCGACAACCTGCCCGCCGGCATGGTCGTCGCCACCCCGCCCAACGCCTCGACCACCTGCACCGGCGGCACGCTGACGGCGGTGGCGGGGGCCGGAACCCTGTCGTATTCCGGCGGCACGGTGGCCGGCGCGGCGGCCTGCACCCTCTCGGTCGACGTCACCGGCACGACGGCGGGCGCCCTGACAAACACCACCGGCGATCTGACGTCGAGCCTTGGTAACTCTGGCGCGGCCAGCGCGACGCTGACGGTCAACGCCGCCATCGCCCCGACGCTGACCAAGGCCTTCGCGGTCTCGGGCGCGGATGAGGGCGAGACGGTGGACATGACCCTGACCGTCGCCAACCCCAACGCCTTTGTCGCGGTGGGCAGCATCAGCCTGACCGACACCTTCCCCGCCGGGCTGGAAGCTGCTGGAACACCCTCGGGCGACGCTTTCTGCGTCGGCGGCAGCTTTGCGGGCGGCGACGGCGACCTTGCGATCTCGTGGACCGGCGGCAGCGTCGATGCGGGCGAGACCTGCACCGTGACCGTCGCGGTCCGTGTCACCGGCGCCGCGGACGTGACCAACACGGCAGAGCTTACCTCTGACGCCAACGCCACCCCGGTCGACGCCAGCGACACGCTGCTGGTCAATGCGGGCGCGCTGCCGACGCTGGCCAAAAGCTTCTCGGAAACCGGCGTCACGCAGGGCGAGGCCCTGACCATGACGGTCGAGATCGGCAACCCCAACGCCTTCGTCGACATCGCCGACCTCGACATGACGGACGCCTTCCCGGCCGGGCTGGAAATCTCGACCGACGCGGCCGGGGACGCCACCTGTTCGACCGGCGCGCTGACCGGCGCGGCGGGCGACACCGCGCTGTCGTGGACCGGCGGCGTGCTGGCGGCGGGCGAGACCTGCACCATCACCGTGGGCGTCACCGTCACCGGCGACAGCAGCCTGAGCAACACCGCCGAACTGGTGTCCGAGCGCAACGCGACCGCGATCCCCGCCACCGCCGCGCTGGCGGTGTCTCCGGCGGGCGCGCCGCTGCTGACCAAAAGCTTCTCGCAGGGCACCGCCACGCAGGGCGAGACGCTGACGATGACGCTGGCGGTCGAGAACGCGAACGACTTCGCCACTGTCACCGACATCGACCTGACGGACGCCTTCCCCGCCGGGCTGGAGATCGCCACCGCCGCCTCGGGCGACGCGACCTGCGCCAGCGGAACTCTGGCGGGTGATGCGGGCGACACCCAGCTTGACTGGACCGACGGCGTTCTTGCGCCGGGCGAGACCTGCACCATCACCGCCGACGTCACCGTCACCGGCGGCAGCGACCTGACGAACACGGCCGAGATGACGTCCAGCGCGAACGCCTCCCCCGTCAGCGCGAACGCCAGCCTCACCGTGACCGGCGGCAGCGGTCCGGACCTGACCAAGGCGTTCTCCGAAACCACCGCAGAGGTCGGGCAGGAAGTCACGATGACCCTGACCCTGTCGAACCCGAACAATTTCCTCGACCTGACCGGCATCGACCTGACCGACACCTTCCCCGCCGGGCTTGAGATCACCACCGGTGCGGCAGTCGACGCGGGCTGCACCGGCGGCACGCTGACCGGCGTGGCGGGCGGCACCTCGGTCGACTGGAGCGGCGGCAGCATCGGCATCGGCGAGACCTGCACCATCACCGCGGGCGTCACCGGCACCGCCACCGGGTCGGTCACCAACTCTGCCGAAGTCACGTCGATCTACAACGCCGCCGCCACGCAGGCGCTGGCGACGATCACCTTCGTCGACAAGCTGCCGCCCGAGCTGACCAAGACCTTCTCGGCCTCGGCTGCGGTTCAGGGCGAGACGCTGACGCTGACCCTTGCGGTCACCAACCCGAACAGCTTCTCGGACCTGGACGGCGTGGCGCTGTCCGACACCTTCCCGGCGGGCCTTGTGCTGGCCACCGACGCCACGGCGGACGCGGGCTGTACCGGTGGCACGCTGACCGGCGCGGCGGGCGATACCGCGATCGGCTGGACCGGCGGCACGCTGGCCACCGGCGCGACCTGTACCGTGACCGCCGAGGTGACGGTGACGGGCACCACCGACCTGACCAACACCGCCTCTGTCACCACCACCACCTTCCCGACGGCGTTGGACGCCAGCGCCGCGCTGACCGTCACCGCCGCCCCGCCGCCGGGCTTCGCCATGGCCTTCTCGCCCGCGATCATTCCGCAGGGCAGCAGCACCCGCGTGACCTTCACGCTGGACAACAGCGGCGCGCTGATCGACGCCGACACCGCCGCCTTCGCCGCCACCTTCGACAGCACGCTGGTGCTGGCCGCCGATCCGGCCGTCTCGAACAGCTGCACCGGCGGCACCGTGACCGCTGCGGCGGGCACAAGCAGCCTGTCGCTGTCCGGCGCCACGATCCCGGCGGGCGACAGCTGCGAGATCGGTGTCACCGTCACGGGCACCACGGTCGGCACCTTCGCCGAGACCGCCGGGCCGCTGAACACGTCGCTGGGCGCCAGCGGCAGCGCGAGCGCCACGCTCGAGGTCGAGGCCGTCACCGGCGGCACCGTCACCTTCATCCAGCGCGCCGACCCGGACGGAACCTTCAGCTTTACCTCGGCCGAGGCGCTGCTGAACTTCTCGATCGTCACCAGCGGCGGCAATGGCAGCTATGGCCCCGTCACCCTTGCGCCCGGCAGCTACACCGTTGTGCAATCGCGGCCCGCGGGCTTCGGCAACTCGGCCATCTCCTGCTCTGACGCCGACAGCTCCGCCACCGCGCAAAGCGGCGAGATCGTGCTGGACGTCACGGCCGGAGAGGCGATCACCTGCACCCTCACCTCGGTCCAGACCGACACCAAGACCGTCGAGACCATCAACCGGTTCCTGTTCCGCCGCGCCGACCTGCTGCTGGCCTCTGAGCCGGACATGGCCCGCCGCATCGACCGCCTGACCCGCGGCTTCGGCAACGCCAGCGCGCTGCGCTTCGCGACGGGCGACGTGATGTCCTTCTCGCCCTTCAACTTCGACCCGATGTCGCTGCGGTCGGACACCATCAACGTCTCGGGCAGCCTGCTGACGATGCGGCAGGCGGGAGCGAGCCTGAAGCTGGCCCACGGCGCGACTAGCGACACCGCCTTTGTGTCGAACTACCGCTGGGACGCGTGGTTCGAGGCGCAGTTCAAGAAATTCGACGACAGCGAGGGCGAGGGCCGCTTTGGCGTCGTCTACTTCGGCGCCGACTATCTGGTGACCGACAGCGTGCTGGTCGGCCTGATGACCAGCATCGACATGATCACCGAGGAATCGCCCGCGAACGACACCACCGTCTCGGGCGGCGGCTGGATGATGGGCCCCTACATGACCGCGCGGCTGGCGCCGAACCTGTATTTCGACGCGCGCGTCGCGGCGGGGACGTCGACCAACAAGATTAGCCCGTTCAACACCTACACCGACAGCTTCCGCACCTCGCGCTGGATGGCGCAGATGAGCCTGACCGGCGACTACCGCAAAGGGCCGTGGACGATCCGCCCGAACGCCTCGCTGTCCTATTTCCAGGAGACACAGGACGGCTATGTCGACGGGCTGGGCGTGACGATCCCCAGCCAGACCATCGCGCTGGGTCAGGCGCGGTTCGGGCCGACCATCGCGGGCAACTTCGTCACCGACGGCGGCCTGTCCTATCGCCCCTACTTCACGCTTGAAGCGATCTACAACATGGGCACGACGATGGGTGTCACGCTGGCCGACGACTCGCCCAACTCGGACGGCTGGCGCGGACGGTTCCAGACCGGCGTCAGCTTCGCGATGCCCGAGGGCGCGTCGCTGTCGCTGGGCGCAAGCTATGACGGCCTGTTCCGCGACGACTATGAAACGCTGGGCTTCAGCTTCAAATTCGAGATCCCGCTGGCCATCACGAAGGCGGAGTGATCCGGGCCGGTGGTTCGCCCGCGTCAGGCCGGTGCGTCGCGTCTTCACCGGCGAAGGCATAGCGTGCCCTGCCCGCCCGTTTCGACCGATACAGCGCCGCGTCGGCGTCTTGCAGCATCCGGTCGGGATCGGGGCGCGGATAGTCCTGACTGAGCGCGATACCGATGCTTCCCGAAATCTCGCACCGGGCGCCGTCATATTCCACCGGCTCGGACAGCCGCCGCAGCAGGCGCGAGGCGATGCGGGCCAGCCGGCGGCGTTCGGTCAGGCGGTAGAAGATCAGCACGAATTCGTCCCCTCCCACGCGCGCCACGGTGTCCGCCTCGCGCGTTTCCTCGCGCAGGATCGCGGCGACCTGTTGCAGCACATGGTCGCCCGCAGCGTGGCCGCGCGTGTCGTTCACCGCCTTGAACCGGTCGAGGTCGAGATGCATCAGCGCGAACGCCTCGCGCGAGGCGGCATAGCGCTGCAACGCCATGTCCAGCGCGCGCCGGTTCCGCAGCCCGGTCAGCGTGTCGCTGTGCGCCTGTTCCACCGCCGCGCTTTTCGCCCCGTCCAGCCGAAGCGTCAGGCGGCGCAGATCGGCCTGCACGGCGGCGTTCGCCTCGACCAGATACAGCATTTCCACCGTCAGGTCGGTGGGCGCGAAGTCGGCCCCGGTCAGGTCGTAGGCCGCCAAAGCCTCGACCGCGCCGATGCCGAAGGACAGGTTGATCAGCATGCCGCCGTCGGGCAGCGCCTGCCCGTGCCCCTTGAACGCGGTGCGCGGCTGGTCGCGGAAGGCCATCACCAGCGGCGCGCCACAGGCCGCGCGCAGGTCGGCGAAAGACCCGACGCCGCGCGGGCGGCGCGGTTCGAACACCTCAAGCAGGCGACGCCCCACCATTGGCGCGTCGGGCCGCAACTTGGCCAGCGTCGGCCCCGCGTGGCGGATGTGGCCCGAGGCGGCGACGGTCAGCGACATCGGCATGAACAGGTCGACCGCGTCGGCGTCCAGCACCACGGCCCCGTCCGGTGCAGGACCCTGGACCGAGGGGATCATCCCGCCTTCAGCCTTAGATCGAACCGCCGCCCCGCGCTGAACGCGGGCTCTGCCAGCCGGATGCTTACGATCTCGCAGGCGGCGGCGCGTCCCTTGTGTTCCAGCAAGACCAGCGCGCCGTAATCGTCGGCCATCGCCCGCAGCATACCCACCATCACATGCCCGAACCCCGGCACATAGTGGGTGACCGTCAGCGTATAGTCGCCGCTGTCATGTTCGCGCAGGTCCAGCACCGGCAGTTCAAGATCGGGCACGGCCAGCCGCGCGCGTTCGGGCAATTCCTCAAGCGAGTACAGGAAGTCGTGGAAGTCCGGGCCGCAGAACCGCAACAGCCTGCGGACCACCTGCATCGCCGGGTGCGCGACGAGGTAGGTGCCCAGATCCTCCAGCAACGTCTCGCGCGGCTTGCCAAGATGCTGGCTGGCCGCGCTCAGCACGTCTGGCGTGCGGGTCTCGCGGTTGGGCATCATCGCCTCGAACCCCTCGGGGTCGAGCCCCGCGGCCTTCGCCACATCCTCCCACACCGGGCGGCCATAGGTGTCTTCGAGAAAACACTGGATCGACCGGATGATCATCCCGTGCATCGCCACGCCTCACATCGTCTGTCGCGGCAAGGCTAGTCGACAGGATTTAACAAACCTTCAATCCGGTCCCGCCCCGGCAGGATCACGGCAGGATCAGCACCTCGGCCCCGCCCAGGTCGAGCGACCGCAACGCCGGTTCGCCCACGGTCACCGAGCCATCCAGCACCCGGTCCAGCGTGGCGGGCGCAAGATCGACCGGCGCGCCCCGCAGGAAGCGCAGCGCCTGAAACCCCTCGGCGTTCAGCGCGGTCAGGCTGATGTTGCCCGCCGCGTTCATCGTGAACAGGATCGCCTCGTCGCCCGGCACCTCCGGCAGCAGGTCCGCGAACAGCACCACGCAGCCCGGATTGCCGCCCGGCGTTCGGCGCCCGCAGGCCGATAGCCACGTCGACAACTGCGGCATCGCCGCGCCCGCCAGAAGCGCCGGGTCCAGCCGCCGCCCCTCTGGCGCCACGGCGACGGCCGAGACGATCTCTACGATCCGCGCATTGGCCGCATCGGTCGCGGTCGTCTCGCGGTCGGCCGCGTCGAAGTCCCAGCGGTACGACGCCGTCTCTAGCCGCGCCAACCGCGCGTCCAGCACGTCAGCGTCGTCACCCGCCGCGGCCCGCAGCCGGTCCAGCGCCGCCTCGCCCGCCAGCCCCAGTTCGCGTCCGATGAACCACAGGTCCAGCGCCTCTGCCCCGACCTTGCCCGAGGCATAGCGCGCCACCTGATTGCGGGCCGACAGCGACTCGGCGTTCAGCACCGGGGTCAGCCACAGCGCCGCCAGCCCGATCACCGCCAGCGCCATCGCGATGTTGGCGCGGCGGATACGCTCCATCCAGTCCCGGCGAAGGATCACGGCGGCGGTGTACAGCACGCCATAGCCCATCCCCACGGCCCCGGCGCAGGCCGCCGCGATGCGGTCCGGGCTCCAGCCATAATCCGACACCCGCAGCCACACCGCATACAGCGCCAGCCCCGACAGCAGCGGGATCGCCACCGCCAGCGCCTGCGACGACAGGCGCAACAGGCCCGCATCCGCCGCCTCGGCATCCTCGCGGTCGATCACGGCCGTGATCAGCGTCGCGATCCCCACCGCCATCGCCAGCAGCACCGCCGCCGCCGACAGCCCGCCGAACAGGTCCGACAGGCCCCGAAGCGGCAACGCGCCAAGAAACACCACCGTCACCACCAGAACCACCGGCACCAGCAGCCGCAGCAGCCGAAGGATCAGGAAGGGCGAGATATAGTCCGACAGCTCCGCCACCACCGCCAGCGCCAGTCCCAGCGCAGCACCGGTCAGGACCGGGGGCATGAAGGCGATGTCCAGAATGTCCTCGATGATCTCCAGCCCGACCAGCCCCAGCAGCGCGTCCGACAGGAACAGCACCGCCCAGAACGCGCCGGTGAAGATCCACGCCGCCGCATAGCGCACCGCGATGTCCCACGACTGCCGGAACAGCGCGGGATAGCTGCGCCATCGCTCTCCGGGGCGGAACCCCACGATCAGGAACGGCAGCGTCAGGAACACGATCAGACCGAAGGCCACCAGCGGATGCCCCGGTTCGAGGAAATCGTCGATCTCGGCGTGACGCAGGCTGGCCCATGTCAGCAGCCCTGCCGCCGGCACCGAGACCAGCGCCGCCACCGCCACCGCCGCCCGCAGCGCCAGCGCGCCCGAGGCCGCCAGAAGCGCGAAGAAGAACGCCCCGAACCCGGCCGTCAGGAAAAGCACCAGCCGGTCGCTGTCCACGAGGTCGGGAAGCTCGTCCACAAGGAACCATCCCGCCATCCCCGCCAGCGCGCCGACGCCCGTCATAAGCGCCCGCCGCCCCACGATCCCGCCCGCCGGATCCGCCGCCATCGTCATCTTGCGTACCCTTTCTGTGGCCCGCACCGTCCTGCCAGACAGCCTAGACCACCCGGATGGCGCATGTAAGGCGCGCCACAGCGCCGCGTTCCCCTTCCCCTTGGCCCGCACCCGCGCTAAGTGATGGCCGATTTTCGGAAAGCGGGATGCCCACGATGCCCATGGAAAAGACCTTCGACGCCAACGACGCGGAACCCCGGATCTACGCCGCTTGGGAACAGACCGGCGCTTTCGCCGCCGGCGCCAACGCGTCGCGGCCCGAGACCTTCTCCATCGTGATCCCGCCGCCGAACGTGACCGGCGCCCTGCACATGGGCCACGCCTTCAACAACACGCTTCAGGACATCCTGATCCGCTGGCACCGGATGCGCGGCTTCGACACGCTGTGGCAGCCCGGCACCGACCACGCGGGCATCGCCACCCAGATGGTGACCGAACGCGAAATGGCGCTGAGCCAGGAACCCACCCGGCAAGAGATGGGCCGCGAGAAGTTCCTTGAACGGGTCTGGCAGCAGAAGGTGAAATCGCGCGGCACCATCATCGGCCAGTTGAAGCGGCTGGGCGCGTCCTGCGACTGGGACCGCGAGGCCTTCACCATGGGCGGCGCGCCGGGCGATCCCGAGCCGACCGAGCAGAACTTCCACGACGCCGTGATCAAGGTCTTCGTCGACATGTACGACAAGGGCCTGATCTATCGCGGCAAGCGGCTGGTGAACTGGGATCCGCATTTCGAGACCGCGATCTCGGACCTCGAGGTCGAAAGCACCGAAACCAACGGTCATATGTGGCACTTCAAGTACCCGCTGGCCGGTGGCGAGACCTACGAATACGTCGAGAAGGACGAGGACGGAAACGTCACCCTGCGCGAGACGCGGGACTATATCTCGATCGCCACGACGCGCCCGGAAACGATGTTGGGCGATGGCGCGGTCGCGGTTCATCCATCGGATGAACGTTACGCCTCAATCGTAGGGAAACTCTGTGAAATCCCGGTTGGCCCGAAGGAACACCGCCGCCTGATCCCGATCATCACCGACGAGTACCCGGACCCGACGTTCGGCTCGGGCGCGGTGAAGATCACCGGCGCGCACGACTTCAACGACTATGGCGTCGCACAGCGCGGCAACATCCCGATGTACCGCCTGATGGACACCAAGGGCCACATGCGCAACGACGGCGACGACTATGCCGCCTGCGCCACCCGCGCGCAGGAGATCGCGAACGGCGCGGCCTTCACCGGCGCCGAGGTCGATACGCTGAACCTTGTCCCCGACGACCTGCGCGGTCTCGACCGGTTCGAGGCGCGGAAGGCGGTGGTCGAACAGATCACCTCGGAAGGTCTTGCGGTGATGACCGTCGCCAGCGACCCGAGGCTGGGCAAGCCCGCGGTGAAGCCGGATGACGAAGGCGCGAACGAGGCTGTCCCGCTGGTCGAGGCGAAGCTGATCATGCAGCCCTTCGGCGACCGGTCCAAGGTCGTGATCGAGCCGATGCTGACCGACCAGTGGTTCGTCGACGCCGAGAAGATCGTCGGCCCCGCCATCGACGCGGTGCGCACCGGCGAGGTCGAGATCCTGCCGGAACAGGACAAGAAGGTTTATTTCAACTGGCTTGAGAACATCGAACCGTGGTGCATCTCGCGCCAGCTGTGGTGGGGCCACCAGATCCCGGTCTGGTACGGGCTGGACCTGTCTGGCGAGGGCTTCCGCGACGACGAAAGCGACGGCGCGCTGGACGAGGTCGAGATCGGCCGCCTGCTGATCGAGCAGGCCCTGCTGCGCGGTGACGAACGTCACCACTGCGGCCCGGATTTCGCCCACGTCCAGGGGCAGTTCAACGATGTGCTGGCCACCCTGCCCACGCCGCTGAACCACGCCATCGTGGTCGAGGTCGAGGACCGCGCCTCGGCGCGTCAGTTGCTGGCCGAAAGCCTTGCGGAATACAACGTCACGCAGGATCCGACCAAGCTGGTCTATCCGATCTGGCGGGACCCCGACGTGCTGGACACGTGGTTCTCGTCCGGGCTTTGGCCGATCGGCACGCTGGGCTGGCCGGAACCCACGGACGAGTTGAAGAAATACTTCCCCACCTCGGTTCTCGTCACCGGCTTCGACATCATCTTCTTCTGGGTCGCCCGGATGATGATGATGCAATACGCCGTGGTCGGGCAGAAACCCTTCGACACCGTCTATGTCCATGCGCTTGTTCGCGACGAGAAGGGCAAGAAGATGTCCAAGTCGCTGGGCAACGTGCTGGACCCGCTGGAACTGATCGACGAGTACGGCGCCGACGCGGTGCGGTTCACGCTGACCTCGATGGCGGCGATGGGGCGCGACCTGAAGCTGTCGACCTCTCGCATCGCGGGCTACCGGAACTTCACCACGAAGATCT
Source organism: Maritimibacter sp. (assembly GCA_017792445.1). GTDB lineage: Bacteria > Pseudomonadota > Alphaproteobacteria > Rhodobacterales > Rhodobacteraceae > Psychromarinibacter. The sequence goes on along the minus strand of CP051232.1, from coordinate 3,603,825 downwards.
GGAACGCGGTCCGGTTTGCCGAGATGAACGGCGTGTACGAGAACTATGTCCCGCAGGCCGCCGCCCCCACGGCGACAGCCACCGCGAACCGCTGGATCATCGGCGAGACCGCCCGTATCCGCGAGACCGTCGACGCCGCGCTGGATGCGTTCCGCTTCAACGACGCCGCAAACGCGCTGTATGCCTTTACATGGGGCAAGGTCTGCGACTGGTATGTCGAATTCGCCAAGCCGCTTCTGGACAGCCCGGACGCCGCCGTCGTAGCCGAAACCCGCGCGACGATGGGCTGGGTGCTGGACCAGTGCCTGATCCTGCTGCACCCGATCATGCCCTTCATCACCGAGGAACTGTGGCAGTCGACCGTCAAGCGCGACGGCATGCTCGTCCACGCCGACTGGCCGGCCTACACGACCACCGAGCTTCTGGACCCGGCGGCGGATACCGAGATGAACTGGGCGATCTCGCTGATCGAAGCGGTCCGGTCCGCGCGCGCGCAGATGCACGTTCCTGCCGGTCTGCAGGTGCCGATCCTTCAGGTTCAGCTGGACGACGCGGGCCGCGCCGCGTGGACCAACAACGAGGCGCTGATCACCAAGCTCGCGCGCATCGACTCGCTGACCGAGGTGGCCGAGATGCCCAAGGGCGCGATCACTATCGCGGTCGAGGGCGGGCTGTTCGGCCTGCCGCTGGCCGACATCATCGACGTGGGCGAGGAAAAGGCGCGGCTGGAAAAGACGCTGGGCAAGCTGGAGAAGGAAATCCGCGGGCTGGCCGGGCGGCTGTCGAACCCCAAGTTCGCCGAAAGCGCGCCGGAAGAGGTGGTCGAGGAAACCCGAGACAACCTTGCCGCCCGCGAGGACGAGGCCGCCAAGCTGCGCGAGGCGCTGTCGCGGCTGGCCGAGGTCGCCTGATCCACACGGACCGGACGCCGCCATGCGTGGCGTCCGGGTCCGCCTTGCAGGGCGCGTCCTTGCAATCGCCCCTTGGCACGGTCATCTTCCCTATGACCGCAAGGGGGACGATCCCATGCCGAGAAACTGGGCCGATCTGGCCGAACAACGTATCCGCAAGGCAGAGGCCGAGGGCCAGTTGAAGGGTCTCTCCGGCGAGGGGAAGCCGCTTCCCGACCGTCCCGGCGACGCCTTTATCGACCCCGGCGACGCGGTGGGTCACCGCATCATGGCCGAGGCCGGTGCGCTTCCCGAGGAACTGAAACTGAAGCGATTGGTCGACGCCGCGCGCGAAGAGCTGGCGGCGATCACCGATCCGGACCAGCGCAAGGCGGCGATGGCGAAGCTGGCCGAATTGCAGATGAAACATTCCATCGCGCAGGAAGCGCGGCGGAAGTTCCTGCGTTAGCCGCGCACCCTACTCTGCCGCCTGTTCCGCTGCCGCCGCCTCGGCCTCGATCTGGGCGGCCTTCTTCTCGACCTCTTCGACGATGTGATCGACCATCTGGTCGTTCGACATCTTGTGGCTTTGCTTGCCGGCCAGATAGACCATGCCGCTGCCCGCACCGCCGCCGGTAAACCCGACGTCGGTCATCAGCGCCTCGCCCGGGCCGTTCACCACGCAGCCGATGATCGACAGGCTCATCGGCGTCTTGATGTGTTCAAGCCGCTTTTCCAGCACCTCGACCGTCTTGATCACGTCGAAGCCCTGCCGCGCGCAGGACGGGCACGAGATGATGTTCACGCCGCGATGGCGCAGGCCCAGCGACTTCAGGATCTCGTAGCCGACCTTCACCTCTTCCACCGGGTCGGCCGACAGCGAGACGCGCAGCGTGTCGCCGATGCCCATCCACAGCAGGTTTCCCAGACCGATGGCCGACTTGATCGTGCCGGACATCAGGCCGCCCGCCTCGGTGATGCCAAGGTGGATTGGCGCGTCCGTCGCCTCTGCCAGCGACTGATAGGCGGCAGCGGCAAGGAACACGTCCGACGCCTTCACCGAGATCTTGAACTCGTGGAAATCGTTGTCCTCGAGGATCTTGATGTGATCCATGCCCGACTCCAGCATCGCGTCGGGGCACGGCTCGCCATATTTCTCCAGCAGGTGCCGTTCCAGCGACCCGGCGTTCACGCCGATGCGGATCGAACAGCCGTGGTCCTTGGCGGCGCGGATCACCTCTTTTACCCGCTTCTCGTCCCCGATGTTGCCGGGGTTGATCCGCAGGCAGGCGGCGCCGGCCTCGGCGGCCTCGATCGCGCGCTTGTAGTGGAAATGGATGTCCGCGACGATCGGCACCGGGCTTTCCTTCACCACCTCGCGCAGCGCGGCCGTCGCCGCCTCGTCGGGGGTGGAGACGCGGACGATATCGGCGCCCGCCTCGGCGCAGGCCAGCACCTGCGCGACGGTCGCCTTTACATCGGAACTGTCGGTGTTCGTCATCGTCTGGACCGAGATCGGCGCGTCGCCCCCGACGGGGACTGTGCCGACCATGATCTGACGGGATTTCCGGCGATAGATGTTCCGCCAGGGGCGGACGGGGTTCAGCGACATGGGAGAGGGTCCTCTGGTCCCGGGAATTCACGCCTGAGTTAGGACGGATGCGCCTGTGACGCAATGGACAATGGCGTGAATGCGACGGTGGGCGACCGTGGGGCCGCCCCTTGGTCCGTCAGTCGGCGGCGACCACCGGTTCAAGGCTGGCCACGATGCGGGCAAGCTCGCTGTTCCGGGTCAGGTCGGCCACGGCATAGGTCGCCGTCAGATCGCCGGCCCCCAGCGCGATGCCCTTCACGACGCCACCGCCCGGCCCGGCCGGTCCGTAGGTCTGGCCCGCCACCACGAAATAGACAGAGCCCGCGTTGCCAGCGCGCAGCGTCGGCGCTTCTTCGGTCTGCGGCAGAACGTACTGTTCGCCCGCGTCGAGGATCTTCTCGAAAAGGACGGTGCCATCTGCGCCGCGCACCCGCACCCACGACGGGGTGACGGCGAACATCACCACGGCGGGCGCCACGTCTTCGACCACCTTGACGCCAGAGGCATCGGCCACGGTCACTGGCTCGGCAGAGGTCGGCACCGGGTTCTTCACCTCGGCCACGACCGGCGCGCTGGGTTCGGCGGGCTTCTCGGCCACGAGGCCCGCGTAGTTGCCGGTGTTGCGCGGATCGAGCGTCGCGATCGGCCCGTCCCGAGCGGTCAGCACCGGCACTTCCAGCGCCTGCGGACGGTAAAGACGGTCCAGCGCGTCGGCGGGCGGAGGTTCCAGCCCGGCGGTTTCGGTTTCCGGCAGCGACATCGTGGGCGCCAGCGGGTCCACGTCAGCCACGACGCCGGGCGTCTGGTCGACGGGCGTCAGCTGCACCTTCTGCATCTGCTGCAGCACCGACCAGCCGCCATAGCCAAGCCCGGCCACCAGCAGCGCCAGCACCGTCAGCGACCCAAGCGCGCCCGGCTCGACGCGCGACAGGATGCCCTCGGCATGCGGCGTGAACGGTGTGTTGGGGTTCTTGAACGGATCGGCGGATACGGTGCCGCGCACCGCGCCTTCGGGTTTGCGGGCCTTCGGAGCGCTCGCCTTAGGGGAGAGTCCGTGGGTAACCTCGAAATGCCCTTCCTCGCAGAAGCGGGCATAGCACCACTCCGGGTCAAGCTGGAGGTACCGCGCGTAGGACCGCACGTAGCCAGCCACGAACCCCGGCGTCTCGAACGCCGACGGATCGGCGTTTTCGATGGCCGCGATGTAGCTTGCCTTGATCTTGAGTTCCCGCTGGACGTCGAGAAGCGATTTGCCGAGCGTTGCCCGCTCGCCTCTCATCACGTCGCCCAGGCGAACCTCGAAGTCGTCAAACCCGCGTGGGCCGTTTAGCGCTTCGTTGGATTCACCCGGTGGTGGAGCTGTCCGCCGCCCGATCATGCCCCGTTATAGTCCTTTTGACGTTTCCCGGACCACCCTGATTCGCCCCAGTAGTCCCGCCTTGGTTACACGCTAACACATCCTCGCGAGCAATGCACAATTAGAACATTCAGGCGGACAGCTCGGCACGATTCAGCGCACAGTGGGACCAGAGGGCGTCCAGCCCCCTGACAAGGCGGTCCATCTCGTCGGGACCGTGGACCGGCGACGGGGTGAACCGAAGCCGTTCCGTGCCGCGCGGCACGGTGGGGAAGTTGATCGGCTGGACGTAGATGCCGTGGTCTTCCAGCAGCATGTCCGAGATCATCTTGGTGTGGACCGGGTTGCCCACGATGACCGGCACGATGTGGCTGCCGTGATCGATGAACGGAAGCCCCAGCGCGCGCAGGCGGGTCTTGAGGATCTTCGCCTGTGTCTGGTGCTTGTCGCGCAGCGCCTGATCGGTCTTCAGGTGACGGACCGACGCGGCCGCCCCGGCTGCAACCGCCGGTGGAATGGACGTCGTGAAGATGAAGCCCGGCGCATAAGACCTGATGGCGTCGCACATTTTCTCGCTGGCCGCGATATAGCCGCCGTGCACGCCATAGGCTTTGCCCAGCGTGCCGTTGATGATGTCCAGCCGATGCATCAGGCCGTCACGTTCGGCGACGCCGCCACCGCGAGGGCCGTACATGCCGACCGCGTGCACCTCGTCGAGGTAGGTCAGCGCGTTGAACTCGTCAGCAAGGTCGCAGATCGCCTCGATCGGGCCAAAGTCGCCGTCCATCGAATACACCGACTCGAAGGCGATCAGCTTCGGCGCCTCGGGGTCGTCGGCTTCCAGCTTGGCGCGCAGATCGGCAAGGTCGTTGTGCTTGAAGACGCGCTTCGCCCCGCCGTTGCGGCGGATGCCCTCGATCATCGAGGCGTGGTTCAACTCGTCCGAATAGGTGATCAGGCCCGGGAACAATTTGGGCAGAGTGCTCAGCGTTGCATCGTTCGCGATATAGGCAGAGGTGAACAGCAGCGCGGCTTCCTTGCCGTGCAGGTCCGCAAGCTCGGCCTCGAGTCGTTTGTGATAGACCGTCGTGCCCGAAATATTGCGCGTACCGCCCGACCCGGCGCCGGTGGCGTCGATGGCTTCGTGCATCGCCTGAAGCACGACAGGGTGCTGGCCCATGCCAAGATAGTCGTTGCCGCACCACACGGTGACCGGTTGCTCGGATCCGTCCGGCTTCGTCCATGTGGCGTGCGGGAAGTTCCCCCGCTTGCGTTCGATGTCGATGAAGGTCCGGTACCGTCCTTCATCGTGAAGCCGCTGCAGCGCTGCGTCGATGTGGGCCGAGTAGTCCAACGTGATTCCCCTCGGGTCTTCTTGGTTTTGTTCTAATTAAAGGCTCGCGGCCCATAATCCAACAAAAGGTCTAGCGGGTGATACCATTTGCCACCCTGATCTGGATCAATCCGAGACGACCACGGCGCAATCGTCGGCGCCGACCGTGTCCTGACAGGCAGAAAGCGCTTTCAGATCAGCAGCTTGACCCGTTCCAACGCCGAAGGCGCCGGTGGTTGCCGAGATCGCGAAAGCGGTTTCTTCCCCTGCGGCCCGCATCTTGGCGAAGGCGCGCGTCGCGTCCTGCGACAGCTGGAAAGCGCGCGGCGCATACCCTGACGGGAACAGTTGCAGCGCCAGGATGCAGGCCCCGGCGTCGGGGCTGCGCATCGCCTCGCAGGCCAAAAGAGCGGTGCGGCTGGCGGTTTCGACGTCGTGGTAGTTGAACGCGCCCTGCAACGATTCCGACATGATCCCATCGCCGGGCGCAAAGGCGATGGCGCCGTAGTAGGTGAAGCCGTTGCTTTCCACCAGCAGGCGCAGCGTCTGGTCTTCTTCCGGCGACAGCCCTGCCCGCGGATTGATCGCCACCCGCGCCGCGTCCGCGCTGAACAGCATCTCTTCGGCGGCATCGCCACCGATGGGCTGCGCCGCGGCGGCCGCCGGAAGGGCTGCGGCGGCAAGAATGGCTAGGGCGGTTGATCGCATGGTGCGCTCCGTCGGTCTTGGCTGTCTCTGTCGCCGGGCAACCTAGCGCGCCCAGAGGGTTTTAGCCACCCGCCCCGCTCTGGACAGCGGTCACGAGGCTGCTAGCCTCCGGCGCCGAAAGACCACCCAAAGGAGCCCTCCCATGAGTCTCGACGCCGTCCTCTCCCGCATCGACGCGGACCTGCCCGCGGCGCTGGACCGCCTGAAGGCGCTGATGCGCATTCCCTCGATCTCGACCGACCCGGCGTACAAGGCGGACTGCGCCCGCGCCGCGAACTGGCTGGTCGAGGATCTTGAATCGCTTGGCGTCAAGGCCGAGACCCGCCAGACCCCCGGCCACCCGATGGTCGTGGGCCACATCGACGGCGACGGCCCGCACCTGATGTTCTACGGCCATTATGATGTGCAGCCTGTCGATCCGCTGGAGTTGTGGAACCGCGATCCCTTCGATCCCGAGGTCGAGGATACCCCCGCCGGCAAGGTGATCCGCGGCCGCGGCGCGAACGACGACAAGGGCCAGTTGATGACCTTCCTCGAGGCGTGCCGCGCGTGGAAAGAGGTGCATGGCGCCCTGCCCTGCAAGATGACCTTCTTCCTCGAGGGCGAAGAGGAATCCGGCTCGCCCTCGCTGGTGCCCTTCCTCGAAGAGAACCTTGCCGAGTTCTCGGCCCCCGACCTTGCGCTGATCTGCGACACCGGTCTGTTCGACAACGACACCCCCGCCATCACCACCATGCTGCGCGGTATGGTGAAAGAGGAACTGACCGTCACCGGCCCCGACAAGGACCTGCATTCGGGCATGTACGGCGGTATCGCGGCGAACCCGATCCACGTGCTGTCCAAGGCGCTGGCGGCGCTGCACGACGATCAGGGCCGCGTCACGATTCCCGGATTTTACGACGCCGTGCCGGAACTGAGCGACGAACTGCGCGCCCAATGGGACGGGCTGGGCTTTGACGAGGCGGCCTTCCTTGGCGGCGTCGGCCTGTCGGTGCCCGCCGGAGAACAGGGCCGCACCGGGCTCGAGATGATCTGGTCCCGTCCGACCTGCGAGGTGAACGGCATCTGGGGCGGCTACACCGGCGCCGGGTTCAAAACCGTGCTGCCGTCCGAGGCCAGCGCCAAGGTCAGCTTCCGCCTTGTCGGCCAGCAGGATCCGAAGGCGATCAGCGATGCCTTCCGCGCCTTCATCCGGTCGCAACTGCCCGCCGACTGCTCGGTCGAGTTCTCCATCACCAACGGCGCCCCGGCCAGCGTGATGTCCACCGACGACCCGGCGTTCGAGAAGGCGCGTCTGGCGCTGTCCGAAGAATGGCCGAACCCGGCGGCCTTCATCGGCTGCGGCGGCTCGATCCCGATCGCGGGGTATTTCAAGACGATCCTCGGCGTCGATTCGATGCTGATCGGCTTTGGCCGCGACGACGACCAGATCCACAGCCCGAACGAGAAATACGCGCTCGAGAGCTTCCACAAGGGCATCCGCAGCTGGGCCCGCGTGCTTGACGCGCTGGCGTGACGCCAGCGTCGTTCAGGCGGGCCGTTCCACCCGGCCCGCTTTGAACGCCGCTCACCCCCTGCCGCCGGTGACCCGCATCTCGTAGCGGGCGCCGCTCACCTCTCCGCCCTGCGTCTGCTTCTGCTGGCGCAGGGCCTCGAAAATCGCCCGCTCGCTGAGCCACGGGCGCAGCGCCTCGAGATCCAGCGCCTCGCGCTCGAACCCCGTCACCACGCATTCCGCATCCAGCGTCTGCTGCCCGCCGGTTCGGCCCGTTCCCTTGTCGGCATGCCCCGCAGCAGCGATCCGCCATGTCTCGATAATCCGTTGAAGAAGCGCGCTTTCCGCTGCCTCCAGCGTCATGCGCACAGCCTCCAGCCGCGGGCCGCCGCCGCCGTCTGCCGCAGCGTCGGTCGCGTCGCGCAGCAGCGCGCGCACCTCCTCCAGCGCGGCGCGCATTCCGGCCCGTCGCCCGGCCCGCATCTGCGCCCTGACGCCCGCCACGACCTGCTGCGTCCGGCGCATCAGGCGGCCGACCCGGTCGCCCTGCGGCTGGTCCTGCATCTGCATCGTTGCAAAGAATTCGTTGCGCGCCTGTTTCACCATTCTAGCGACCTTCTCGGGATGACTGCTCTGCCCGAAGAAAAGCCGATCTGGGTTAAGGAAGCGCGAACGAAAAAAGCGACCCGAAGATCGCTTTTTCGATCCACTCTGGGGTGGATGGCGCGGTTGACGGGGCTCGAACCCGCGACCCCCGGCGTGACAGGCCGGTACTCTAACCAACTGAGCTACAACCGCGTGCCGACGGGGGATAAGCGAGTCACATGGGAGCGTCAAGCGGAATTGCGGCGAAGTTTGCCGGATTTTTTACCTACCCCGACGTCGCCCGTGCCGTCTGCCCCGGCGTCGCCGTTTCGCCCGGCCCGCCAAGCGCGGCCAAAGCCTTAAGATCATTCCATTCCACCGGAATCGCCGTGACCGGCTGGCCGTACAACAGCTCGTCGAACGGCTGCAGTTCCCGCCCGCCCATCCGGCGGTAAAAGCCGCGCGCGGGCGTGTTCTCGTCGATCACCGTCAGCCACAGGCGGCCCACGCCATCCAGGGCCAGCGCCCGCGCCGCGTTCGCCATCAGCCGCCGCCCGACGCCTGCGCCTTTCGCCCGCGCGGCCACATGCAGGTTGTCGACATAGGCCCCCGGCCCTTTTTCGCGATCGACCGAGATGAAGCCCGCCAGCCGGTCGCCGTCCCACGCCGTGTCGACGATCCAGCTGTCGCCCGGCAGCACGGCCCACCGGCCCGACAGGACCTCGACGACCTCGTCCTGCAGGAAGCTGTCCGGCAGCATGCCGCGATAGGCGCCGCGCCAGCTGTCCACCTGAAGGTCTCGGATCGCGCCAAGATCGGCCTGCGTCGCAGGTCTGATGTGAATGTCCATGCCGGTTCCTCCTGTCCCTGATCTTCGTTTCTGGGGCGGTTTCGCCCGCGATGCCAGCCGAAATCCGGAAGGACGGGCGGCGTTAAGGGCTGCTTCACCCGGGCGTGCCAGTTTCACTTCGAACGCAGCGCGATTCGACATCGCAGGCCCCGGAACGGAGAAGACAGTGCATCGCACCCGCTACAGGATCATGAACGGGCCCGCGCTACCTGCCGCAATCGTCGGGGGGGCGCCGGAATGAGCGCGCCGAAGGTCATCCCGGTCCTGCAGGGCGAACTGTCGGTGTCGGACGACCCGAATGTCGTGCTCAGCTGCATCCTCGGCTCGTGTATCGCGACCTGTCTTTATGATCCCAAGGCCCGTGTCGGCGGCATGAACCACATCCTGTTGCCGGGCCGGAAGGGCGAAGCCGTCGCGCATAACAAGTTCGGCGTCTTCGCGATGGAAGCCTTGATTAACGAGCTGATGCACAAGGGCGCCCGCAAGTCGAACCTGATCGCCAAGATCTTCGGCGGCGCCAGCACCTTCGAGAACGGACTTGCCATCGGGCAGTCGAACGCCGCCTTTGTCCGCGATTTCCTCGACACCGAAGCGATCCCGATCGCCGCCGAAAGCGTTGGCGGCAAACAGGCTCGCAGGGTGCGGTTCTTCCCCACCACCGGCAACGCCAAGCAAATGCTCACGGCAGAGGCCGTTCCAGTCGACGCGCCGCGCCCGCCAAAGCCGGTGCCCGGCCGCAGACCCGCGGTTCCGCCGGGCGGTTCCGGCGAAGTCGAGCTGTTCTGAAGGAAATATCAACCATCCGCCCGCAGAAGAGAAAGACTAAGACGATGCGACCCATGCCACGGATACCCGGCGATTCGGCCCTGCCCCGCCCCGTCGGCGCGCGCGGCCGCAATGCCGGAACAGAAAGGGAAAGCCACTGATGGCCGGAACAGAAGAACTGACGGTGCTGAAGGTGCCCGCAAAGCTGAAGGGCGCAGAGGCTGAGGGCCTGAAGGCGATGCTCGCCGAACGGCGCGGCCGCCCCGTCGCATTGGACTTCGGCCAGGTTACGCAGGTGGGCGCCCAGTGCCTGCAGGTGCTGCTGGCGGCGAACAAGGTGTGGCAGGCGGAAGGCACCGCATTCGAGATCAAGAACATGTCCGCCGAGGTTCGGGACGGGCTGCTGCTGTGCGGGCTGCCGCCGTCGCAGCTTGGCGCAAAGGAGGCACAGGAATGACACTCAAGGTGCTGGCAATCGACGATTCCCGAACGATGCGCGACCTGCTTCAGGTCTCGCTGACCGAGTCCGGCTTCGACATCACCCTCGCCGAAGACGGGATCGACGGGCTCGACAAGCTGGAAGCGGCGCAGCCGGACGTGGTGATCACCGACATCAACATGCCGCGGCTCGACGGGTTCGGCGTGATCGAGGCGGTGCGCGCCAAGGCGGACTACCGGGCGACCCCGATCCTGGTGCTGACCACCGAAAGTTCGCCCGCGATGAAGGCCCGGGCCCGCGACGCGGGCGCCACGGGTTGGATCGTGAAACCCTTCGACGACGTCGCGCTGGCCTCGGCCATCCGCCGTGTCAGTGCGGTCTGAGGTGCGCAGATGAGCAAGACAGACGAACTGCGCGCCACGTTCTTTCAGGAATCCGAGGATCTGCTGGAACAGCTGACTGACGGGCTTGACGAGATGTCCGGCGGCGAGGCGGACAGCGAGACCGTGAACTCGGTGTTCCGCGCGGTCCATTCCATCAAGGGCGGCGCCGGCGCCTTCGCGCTGGATGCGGTGGTCCGCTTCGCGCACCGGTTCGAGAATGTGCTCGACGCCTTGCGCAGCGGCGAACTCGCGGTCAATGGCCAAGTGCTGGACGTGCTGATGCGCAGCTCCGACCACCTGACTGTGCTGCTGGAACAGGCCCGCGACGGCGTCCCCGATGACGGCGATCCGGCGGGCGAACCGCTGCTGGCCGAACTGATGGCCCTGACCGGCGCAGAAGCCGACGAGGGCCCCTCCGAAGCAGAGGTGAACTTTCAGCCGATGACGCTGGACCTCGGCGACTTCGGCGCTTCCGCCCCGGCCGAGATGCAGTTCCGGGTCGACTTCCAACCGCAGGACGACCTGTTCAAAAGCGGCAACGAGCCGGTGTTCCTTCTGCGCGAGCTTTGCGCATTGGGTGAAGCGCAAGTCGATTGCAACACCTCTGCCTTGCCCGAATTCGACGCACTCGACACCGAGGCGAGCTACCTCTCGTGGAAGGTGGAACTGCGGACCGAAGCCTCGGAAACCGCGGTGCGGGAAGTCTTCGAATTCGTCGATGGTCTTTGCGTTCTCGGGATCGAAGAGGTCGGCGGCGACAGCGCCGGCGGCGGTCTTCCGGACCTGCCGGACCTGCCCTCCGCGGACACGCCGCCTTCGTCGGAACCCGCGGCGGCCGATGACGCGGCCACGAAGGCTGCCGCCCCTGCCCCCGTCCCTGGGCCGGCCGCCTCCTCCGCCGCCACTCCGGCCGGACCTCCGCAAAAGGTCGAGCCGCCCGCCAAATCGCAACCGCCGCAGCCGGTCGCCTCGACGATCCGCGTCGACCTGCACCGCATCGACCGGATGATCAACCTGGTCGGCGAACTGGTCATCAACCAGGCCATGCTGACCCAGGCCGTCAAACGCGACGGCATCGCCCAAGGCAGCGATATCGATGTCGGGCTGGAGGAACTGCGCACCCTGACACGTCAGATCCAGGACAGCGTCATGGCGATCCGCGCACAGCCGGTGAAAGCCCTGTTCCAGCGCATGTCGCGCATCGCGCGCGAAGCCGGCGCAGATACCGGCAAGACGCTGCGCATGGTGACCGAAGGCGCCGCGACCGAGATCGACAAGACGGTGATCGAGAAACTCGCCGATCCCCTGACCCACATGATCCGAAACGCCGTGGATCATGGGCTTGAGAATGCCGAGGACAGGCTCGCCTCCGGCAAGTCCGCCGAGGGCACGATCCGCCTGTCAGCCGCGCACCTGTCCGGCCGGGTGGTGATCGAGATCACCGACGACGGTGCTGGCATCAACCGCGACCGGGTCCGCAGCATCGCAGAGAAAAAGGGCCTGATCCCGCCCGACGCGCAGCTGACGGCGAACGATATCGACAACCTGATTTTCCAGCCGGGCTTCTCCACCGCCAGCCAGCTGACCGCCCTTTCGGGTCGCGGCGTCGGCATGGACGTGGTCAAACGGTCCATCCAGTCGCTTGGCGGCCGGGTCTCGATCGCCTCGGAGCCCGGCAAGGGCAGCACCTTCTCGATAGTCCTGCCCCTGACGCTCGCGGTGCTCGACGGCATGGTGATCGAGGTTGGCGGCCAGACGGTCGTTGTTCCGATCTCCGCAATCATCGAGACGATGCGCGTCCCGACCGAGCAGGTGTTCCAACTCGGCACGCAGAACGCGGTCGTCCGGATCCGCGGCAGTTATGTGCCCATCGTCGACGTGGGCGCCGTCATGGGCTACCGGCCCGCGGTCGATCCGACCGGCGACCACGTGATCCTGCTGGTCGAAACCGCCGACGGCGTCCGCGCCGCCCTGCTGATCGACGTGATCCACGACCAACGGCAGGTCGTGATCAAGGGGCTCGAGGACAACTATGGCCAGGTTCCCGGCGTGGCCGCCGCGACCATCCTTGGCGACGGCCGTATCGCACTGATCCTCGATCCCTCGGCCATCGTCGGCCACAACGGCGCCGGTGGCGCCGCCGTTCTTACGACCCCCCTTGCTGCGGAGTGACCCCATGACCGACCAAACCGAAAACGACGCTGAAGACGTCAACGAACTCATCGCCTTCCGCATCGCCGAACAGGATTTCTGCTTCAACATCATGTCCGTGCGCGAGATCCGTGGCTGGACTCCCGCAACGGTCATCCCGCACGCCCCAAGCTACGTGCGCGGTGTCATCAACCTGCGCGGCGCCGTGGTGCCGATCGTCGACCTCGCCGCGCGGCTCGGGCTGGAGGTCCCGGAACCCACCGCGCGCAACGTGATCATAATCACCCAGGTTGACGGCCCGATCGTCGGTCTTCTGGTGGATGCAGTCTCGGATATCCTGTCCGTGTCCGAGAAAGAAGTGCAGGCGACCCCCGACGTCGCCTCGAACGGCAGCGAGTTCCTGTCCGGCATCATCACGCGGGAAGACCGCATGATCCGCCTTCTGAACCTCGGCGCCATCGTGCCCGAAAAGGCAGGCGTCGCTGCATGACGGCCACGTCTGTCTCCGGGCACGTTACGCAGGGGCGAAGCGCGGCGCGCGAACTCTCGGTCGGAGAGTTCCAGCGCATCGCCGCCCTGCTGCTTCGCGAAGCCGGCATCGAGCTCACGGAAGGCAAGCTGCCGCTTGTCCATTCCCGGCTCAGCGGCCGTTTGCGCAGTCTGCGCATGAAGAGCTACGGAGAGTACTGCGACTATATCGAAAGCGACGGCGGCAAGCCCGAACGGTTGGAAATGCTGTCCGTCCTCACGACGAATGTCACTCGTTTCTTTCGCGAGCCCCATCACTTTGAGTTCCTGCGCAAGACAAGAATCCCCGAACTGCTCGATGTCCTGAAACGCGGCGCCCCCGTTCGGATCTGGTCCGCGGGGTGCGCGTCCGGGGAAGAACCCTATTCGCTGGCCCTGACCTTCCTGCAAGAGGTTCCGGACATTGCACGGTACGATTTCCGCATTCTTGCCAGCGACATAGATCCCACGATCCTGCGGGCGGCGGCGGCCGGCCTTTACCCCGAACGGTCCTTGTCGCAGGTCCCCGAAGAACAGCGCCGCGCCTATTTCACCCGCGCGGACACCGACGCCGACCTTTGGTCGGTGGGCCCGCAAATGCGGGAACTGATCGCGTTCCGCAGGCTCAACCTGATCGGCCCCTGGCCCTTCACCCGTCCGTTCGACGTGATCATGTGCCGCAACGTGGTGATCTACTTCGGCGCGGAAACCAAGGCCGAAATCTGGGCCCGGTTCGTAGACCAGCTCAAGCCGGATGGCTGGCTGATCACCGGCCATTCGGAACGCCTGACCGACGATGCGGCAAACCGGACCGAACTCATTCACACGACGACCTATCGCCGGCGAACCGCCAGCGCAAAGCCGAAGGAAGACACCACATGTCATTGAGGGAAAAACTGAAGATCCTCGTGGTCGACGACATGGCCGTCAGCCGGGGCCTGCTGACCCAGGCGCTCGATCAGCTCGGCATCCGAAATTACGACTATGTCAGCAACGGTCAGGAAGCGATGCAGTATCTTGGCCGAACGCCCGTCCATCTGGTGATATCGGATTACAACATGCCGGAGATGGATGGTCTGGGCCTGCTGCGTGCGATCCGGTCGACCGCCGCTACAGCGAAAACGGGCTTCATCATGGTCACGGGCTCCGAGGACGCAACCGTGATCCAGCAAGGCGCGCAGCTGGGGATGAACAACTTTCTGAAGAAGCCATTCACCGCTGCCAACCTGCGAGAATGCATCGAAAAAGTGTTTGGGCGGCTCTGATGACAGCACCCCCGACCGCGCCCCCCGTCATGGTCCCGCAGACGATATTTCTTACGCGATTGGCCGAGGAACTGTCTACGCTGGGGACGCTGTCCTCTGGTCTGCAGGAGGCGATCCACAACCTGCCGCTGGAACACAGCAGCGCCGAGACCCGGCGGGTTCTGCAGTCCGCGGATATGCTGACACAAAGCCTCGTTTGCCTGGGCGCCGCGTTGGACGGGCTGTCGGAACTGCCGATTGCCCACCGCGAATACGATCTGAATGTCGTGTTGAGGAACGTGTTTCTGGAAGACCTTCGGTCGCGCCTGACGCACGGGCGCGATTCCGAGAATGACCCATCGACACATGCCGGAGAAGTGGAGATCTTTTGAATGCGACACCCTTTTGGAACTATGCATGAGGCTAGAGTTCGGCGAGTGAATGCAATGCTGGCAGGCTTTCTCGCCGTGATGCTGTCAGCGACGGCGTCCGAAACCAAGGCCGACGAATTCCAGATGGCCATGCAGTTGTTCCTGGAAAGCGATCTGAGACCATGGATCGACGACCCGGTCCTGATCGACGCGATCCGCGCGCAAAACACCCGCTCCGCGGAATTGACACCGTCGGATATCGACGCGCTGGATGCAGACTGGCGCGCGGCGGTGGACGCGGGTGGCTCGGACCTGATCGACGGTGTTCTGAACGGAGCGCCGGCGGATTTCCTGCGCGCGCAGGTCGAGGCTTCAGGCGGCGCGATCTCTGAGGCCTTCGTCATGGACAACCGTGGCTTGAACGTGGCCGCAAGTGCCGCGACTTCCGACTATTGGCAGGGCGACGAGGACAAGTTCCAGATGACGTTCGACATCGGCCCGGACGCCGTACACATCAGCGACATCGAGTTCGACGCATCAAGCGAGACCTACCAAGGCCAGATCTCGATCACCATCGTCGACCCGGACACCGGTGCGCCGATCGGAGCAATCACGATCGGCGTCGACGCGCAGCACCTGCTGTAGTCATGTCCCCATGAGCCTGCGCAGCGGGCGGTTGTCCGCAGCAAGTCAGGTGGGTGAGGTGGTTGGCTGGAAGCAGGACGGCGCTGGTCGTGAAGCCCGAGATGCAAGGTAGCGGGGTTACCCTGACGACGACTTCAAAAGACCAATCGACCGAGGGAACAGCAATGTCGGGCGTATCATTCGAGATGGCGCAGCCAGACAGATGCCCCGGTGTCCCCATTGCCGCCGGGGCGTCATGTAGCAAGAGAAAGAAGAGGCGTTTCATGGGACAGGTTGCCCGCCATTGACTGAACCCTGCCGGATACCGGTGCTCGGACCTCGCGGCCGGCGGGCTGAACGAATGCAAGATCACTGCATCTCAGCCGTCTTAGGGCCAATGTCAGCCGGTAATGACGGAATCTCCACCATCGTCCCGTACGCGAAATGGACCACCCGGCTTCGTTGAGCCGCGTACCGCTTCGCAAAGCTGTGGATGCCAAACGGCAAGTGGCTGATTATGTTGATGGGTCAGGATGGTGGGTGATGAGAGACTCGAACTCCCGACATCTTCGGTGTAAACGAAGCGCTCTACCAACTGAGCTAATCACCCGCCGTCGCAGGGCTGATAGCGAAGGCACTCGCGGCGCGCAAGTCCCCAGCGCGTGCTGGCGACCAGCAAGCCTAGAGGTGGGCCACATCTTCATCGCGGCACGCGCAGGATCGTTCAACTCTCTAACGAGTGCGTTCGACAGCCCCAAGCCATCTGAAGCGGGCAGCGGGCAGCGGGCAGCGGGCAGCGGGCAGCGGGCAGCGGGCAGCGGGCAGCGGGCAGCGGGCAGCGGGCAGCGGGCAGCGGGCAGCGGGCAGCGGGCAGCGGGCAGCGGGCAGCGGGCAGCGGGCAGCGAAAGGATTTGGCCGGGACGACAATTCAGCAAGTCCGGGCCGCGTCTTTCCTCGTACAAAAGCCCCGAAGCGCATCGCCGCCTCGCACCATTCACCCACGGACTGTTGGACTGCCATCACCGAAAGCCTCCGACAGTCCGTTCAATCCAACGTCGAGCGCTCTTCGCCCTCGCCAACCCAGCGGCGGGCGCCGGCGCCGTTGCGACCCAGACGGTCGCCGGCGTTGTACAGTGGGCAGCTGTCCAGCGACAGGCAACCGCAGCCGATGCAGAACCCCATCTGGTCGCGCATGCGGGTCAGCAGGGCGATGCGCTCGTCCAGCGCCTCTCGCCATGGCGCCGCGGCCTCGGCCCATTGCCGCGCCGAGATCGCGCGGTTGCGGGGAATGCGGTCGAGGACATCGCGCACTTCGGCCAATGGGATGCCGACGGACTGGGCCACGCGGACGATGGCAACGCGGCGCAACTCGCGGCGGTCATAGCGCCGATGGTTGGCCGGGGTGCGCCAGCTTTGGATCAGCCCCTCGGCCTCGTAATAGTGGACCGTCGAGACCGGGATGCCGGCGCGTGACGCGAATTCTCCGACGCTCAGATCGCTTGCCATGGCTGTCCCGCGTGTCTTGACCTCAAGTGCACTTCAGGACGTATTTCACACGTCATCCACGCCGAATCAAGGATGACACCGATGACCTTCCAGACCCGAACCCGCACGCCGTTGGCCGTGCTGATTGCCTGGCTAAGCAGGCAGGTCTCGACAGCCCGCCGCCGGCCCACCGATCCACCGCGGACTATCGCCGCGGCCAACCTGTCCTGCCACATCCGCCGCGACATCGGGCTGGACTGCCCGCCCCTCCGTCGCGGGTCACATTGGCCGTGACCTGACGCGCAACATCCAGATCGCGGGCTGACATATTGAGATCAAACGATAATAAGGAAGGCGCCTGACCCATTGGGCGGCGCCTTGCGTCAACTTTCGCCGGTCAGGCGGAAGGGAATGGTGGGTGATGAGGGATTTGAACCCCCGACATCTTCGATGTGAACGAAGCGCTCTACCACTGAGCTAATCACCCGCCGGAGCCGCCGTATAACCCTACTCCGCAGCCTCTGCAAGAGGGTCTTTGGGGCCGCTTTCGGCCGCCCGGATCGCCACTTTCGACCGGCGCAGGCGCAGTTCGACCACCTCGGCGTTTTCAAGATCCTTGACGGATTTCACGATGCCTTTCCCGAAGGGCTGAAGGTTCACCGTGTCGCCGCGGGCGAAGGCGTCGCCAAGCTCTTTCAGCATCGCCTCGACCACCGGTTTCGCGGCGCGCTTCTTGATGCCAGAGGCAAGCACAACCCGCTCCAGCAGTTCGCGTTTGCCCAAGACCTTGACCGGGCCGGTGTCGGTATCGTCACCGGTGCCGGCGTCGGCCGGTGCATCGTCGGTGACAGAGGATTTCGTGGTTTTGCGCGTCGTGGTCCCTGCGGCCATGTCCCCGTGCTTCGCTCCCTGAATTCGACCTGAGCCGACGGTACACGAGGCCCCCGGGGGTTTCCACATTTCGATATGCGAAAACCGCCCAAATATGGCGCAGGCCGTCGCCCCCTCGGGCGGCGGCGCTGAAATGAAAAAAGGGCGCTTCGAAAAGCGCCCTTCCCTCGTTTCTCAAGCGGCTTGCAGCCTAGTGCGCGATCGCGCCGGATGCGCCGGCCGCCGGGTTCATCGCCGCGCGCGCGGCGGCGGCTTCTTCCTCGGCTTCCTCGTCCCATTCGATCGGCTCAGGCTTGCGCACCAGCGCGTGCTCCAGAACCTGCTGAACGGTCTCGACCGGAACGATGGTCAGGCCTTCCTTCACGTTGTCCGGAATCTCGGCCAGGTCCTTCTCGTTCTCCTTGGGGATCAGCACCTTGGTGATGCCGCCCCGAAGAGCCGCCAGAAGCTTCTCTTTCAGGCCGCCGATCGGCAGGACGTGGCCGCGCAGCGTGACCTCGCCGGTCATGGCGATGTCCTTGCGGACCGGGATCTGCGTCAGCACCGACACGATGGACGTCACCATCGCGATACCGGCCGAGGGGCCATCCTTGGGCGTCGCGCCTTCCGGCACGTGCACGTGAATGTCCATCCGGTCGAAGCGCGGCGGCTTCACCCCGATTGAGGGCGCGATGGCGCGAACGTAGGACGAAGCCGCGTCGATCGACTCTTTCATCACGTCGCCCAGCTTGCCGGTGGTCTTCATCCGGCCCTTGCCCGGCAGGCGCAGCGCCTCGATCGACAGCAGGTCACCGCCCACAGACGTCCACGCCAGCCCCGTGACGACGCCAATCTGGTCTTCCTGCTCGGCCAGACCATAGCGGAATTTCTTCACGCCGAGGAAGTCGCCAAGGTTGTCCGAGGTCACCTTGACGGTCTCGACCTCTTTCTTGATCAGCTTGGTCACCGCCTTGCGGCAGATCTTGGCCAGCTCGCGTTCCAGGTTCCGCACGCCCGCCTCGCGGGTGTAATAGCGGATGATGTCCTGAATGCCCTCGTCGGCCATCTCGAACTCGGACTTGCGCAGACCGTGGTTCTTGATCTGCTTCGGCAGCAGGTGCTGCTTGGCGATCTCGGTCTTCTCGTCCTCGGTGTAGCCGGCCAGCGGGATGATCTCCATCCGGTCAAGCAGAGGTCCGGGCATGTTGTAGCTGTTCGACGTGGTCAGGAACATCACGTTCGACAGGTCGTATTCCACCTCAAGATAGTGGTCGACGAAGGTCGAGTTCTGTTCCGGATCAAGCACTTCCAGCATGGCAGAGGCCGGGTCGCCACGGAAGTCCTGCCCCATCTTGTCGATCTCGTCGAGCAGGATGAGCGGGTTCGTGGTCTTGGCCTTCTTCAGCGCCTGGATGATCTTCCCCGGCATCGAGCCGATGTAGGTCCGGCGGTGGCCGCGGATCTCGGATTCATCGCGCACGCCGCCCAGCGAGATGCGGATGAACTCGCGCCCGGTGGCCTTCGCGACCGAACGGCCAAGCGAGGTCTTACCCACGCCCGGAGGGCCGACAAGGCACATGATCGGGCCCTTCAGCTTCTTCGAGCGTTGCTGCACCGCAAGGTACTCGACGATGCGTTCCTTGACCTTCTCAAGACCGTAATGGTCGTTGTCGAGGATCTCTTCGGCGCGGCCAAGGTCCTTCTTCACGCGGGATTTCGTGCCCCACGGGATCGACAGCATCCAGTCCAGATAATTGCGGACAACCGTGGCTTCCGCCGACATCGGAGACATCGACCGCAGCTTCTTCAGCTCGGCCTCGGCCTTCTCCTTGGCTTCCTTGGAGAACTTGGTGGCCGCGATCTTCTCTTCGAGTTCGGCGATCTCGTTCGCGCCGTCCTCGCCGTCGCCCAGTTCCTTCTGAATGGCCTTCATCTGCTCATTCAGATAGTACTCGCGCTGGGTGCGCTCCATTTGGGATTTGACGCGGGTCTTGATCTTCTTCTCGACCTGCAGGACCGACATCTCGCCCTGCATCAGGCCATAGATCTTCTCCAGCCGCTCGGCGACCGACAGCGTTTCCAATAGCTCCTGCTTCTGGGCCACTTCCACGCCAAGGTGACCGGCCACGAGGTCGGCCAGCTTTTGCGGCTCGCGGGTTTCGGCCACGGCGCCAAGCGCTTCCTCGGGGATGTTCTTCTTGACCTTCGCGTAGCGTTCGAAGTCCTCGGCGACGGACTTGACCAGCGCCGCGACCGTGGCCGCGTCGCCGTCAACCTCGTCCAGAGGCTCGGCATGGGCTTCGAAGAAGCTTTCGTTTTCGACGTAGTCGCGGATCTTCACGCGGCTGCGGCCCTCGACCAGGACCTTCACGGTCCCGTCGGGAAGTTTCAGCAGTTGCAGCACATTCGCCAGCACGCCGACCTCGAAGATACCTTCGGGGGTCGGATCGTCGACCGAGGGATCGATCTGGCTGGACAGAAGGATCTGCTTGTCGTCCTGCATCACCTCTTCCAGCGCGCGCACCGATTTCTCGCGCCCGACAAAGAGCGGGACGATCATGTGGGGGAACACCACGATGTCGCGCAGCGGAAGGACTGGATAGGACGGAAATTGTTCAGACATGCTCTTTCCTTGCTCTGGCAAGATGGCGCTGGCCCCGATTCTCGGCAGCGCTCGGCCATCTCCGGTCTTGGCCTCTGGATTTGGGGGTTCTGCCCCTCTTGTTCAACCACACCGGCACTTGCGTTGAGGCACTGTGCCTGTCCCCGCCCGGTTCGGCAAGGGCGGTATTATACGCGGCGCAACGCACGGGACGCTGCGCCGCCTTTTTTTGCTAGGCCGCGTCCAGCGTGGGATAGTCGGTGAAACCTTTGGCACCACCGCCGTAAAAGGTGTCACGATCGCCCTCGTTCAGGGCCGCGCCGGTTTCCAATCGCTTCACAAGATCGGGATTGGAAATGAACGGGCGACCGAAGGCCACCAGATCCGCCGCGCCGCTGTCCACGGTCTCCATCGCAAGGTCGCGGTCATAGCCGTTGTTGGCCATGTAGGCGCCATCGAAAAGCTGCCGCAGCTTGGCAATGCTTTCGCCTTCGGCAAGTTCGCGGCTGCCGCCCGTGGCGCCCTCGACCATATGCAGATACGCGAGGTTGAAGCGGTTCAGCTTGGGGATGACATAGCCGAAGGTTTCCATCGGATCGGCGTCGTCGATGCCGTTCGCCGGGCTGAAGGGCGACAGGCGCAGGCCCGTCTTGCCGCCGCCGATGGCGTGGCTGACGGCCTCGACCACGTCCAGCAACAGGCGGGCGCGGTTCTCGACCGCACCGCCGAACGCATCGTCGCGCTTGTTCGAGCCGGTCTTCAGGAACTGGTCCAGCAGATAGCCGTTGGCGCCGTGGATCTCGACCCCGTCGAACCCGGCCTTCATCGCCAGATGCGCGGCGTGACGATAGTCGTCGATCAGGCGCGGCAGTTCCTCAAGCGCCAGTGCGCGCGGTTCGGAAGTGTCCTCGAACCCATTGGCGGTAAACGTCTTTACGTCAGCGGCGACCGCCGATGGCGCGACCGGCTTCTGACCGTTGGGTTGCAGCGAGGTGTGGCTGATCCGGCCAACGTGCCAAAGCTGAACGACGATCTTGCCACCTTCGGCATGCACCGCGTCCGTCACCTTCTTCCAGGCTTCGGCCTGCGCCTCGGTGTGGATGCCGGGGGTGCTGATATAGCCCTTGCCCTCGGGGCTGATCTGCGTTGCCTCGGTGATGATCAGGCCGGCGCCGGCGCGCTGACGGTAGTACTCGACATGCAGGTCGTTGACTTCGCCGGTGTCGTTGTCGGCCCGGTTGCGGGTCAGCGGCGCCATCACGATGCGGTTGCTCAGATGCAGGTCGCCCGCATCGAAGGGCGAGAAAAGCGGATGGGACATAAGGTGTCTCCTGGGATTGCGTTTGCCCGTCCGAGCTATGGCACCGGCGGCCCGGTGCAACCCCAACCGCGCCATTCCCCGCCGCAAGGCACCTGTGCATTCCTGCAAAACCGCTGATAACGCTAACCTTTGCGGCGCCCGCCCCGCGCGTGACGCATGGCGGGCAGTCGCCGGATGCAGCACCGCCCACCGGGGCCCCGAAACGCGAAAGGCCCGCACGGGATGTGCGGGCCTTCCGTTACTGTCTTGCCGTGGCGCGTCAGGCGGCCTTGCGGCGGCGGCGCAGGGCGGCGAAGCCCAGAAGGCCCGCGGCCAGCAGCGGCGCAGAGGCCGGAAGCGGCACCGCGGCGACTTCAGCCGCTTTGGCGATTTCCGACACTTTCAGGCCAGCGACCATGAACTTGTCCGTTTTGCCGCCAAAGTACGGCAGGCGGAACTTGTCGGCGCCGAAGCTGATCGAGGTGCCGGTCAGGCCGGTCAGCGAGTACGACTTGCCCGGACCGATCAACTGTTCCATCGCA
This sequence comes from Maritimibacter sp., assembly GCA_017792445.1. Classification (GTDB taxonomy): domain Bacteria; phylum Pseudomonadota; class Alphaproteobacteria; order Rhodobacterales; family Rhodobacteraceae; genus Psychromarinibacter. The sequence goes on along the minus strand of CP051232.1, from coordinate 3,581,730 downwards.
ACGTTCTTCCCGTCGATGAACAGGTCAAAGTCGCTTCCCTTGCCGGCCCGCCTGCCGAAGGTCGTGAAGAACACCTCGTCGAACGCGACCTCTTGGTCGAAGGTCAGGGTGATCAGCTCACCGAACGAGAACGGCATCCCGTTGACAGCCGCGCCGCCACGCAGGCCGTAGCCCACGCCAAGGCCGGCCTTGGTCTCGGTCACCTTCTTGAAGCAGCCCGACACGCTGGCGCAGTCGGACGTCAGAATCTTGTCCACCGCGCCCAGGGACGTGTAGACCCCGGCGGTCGCCGTGACGGTCAGCCCGTCGACGGACATGGTGTAATCGCCATTCCAGGCGTTGACCCCATTGCCACCCACATAGGGGTTGCGGAAGTCGAAAACGGTCGTAGCCGATGCCGCACCTGCCAAAAGGCAGAAGCCGGCGGCGATCAGACCCTTCTTAAAGATACCCAATATAGAGCCCCCTTTAGCCCTGCTCGTGTTAATTATGATTGGTATCTACCACACTTAGATTCGGCGCGGAATAGGGACCGTGCTGCACGCGCAAAATACGCGCCATGGTTGAACAGCGAACAATGCCAGCGGGCTGGAGTCAGCTTTGCATGTTCTACAGCAACTCTATGTCGCCCTGTGCGCGGTCGGCGTGGAATTTCTCCTCCCAATCCGCGAATCTTCCGTCGGAAATCGCGGCCCGCATGCCCCCCATGATCTCTTGGAAGTAGTGCAGATTGTGCCAGGTCAGCAGCATCGAGCTGATGATCTCCTGCGACCGGAAAACATGGTGCAGATACGCGCGGGAGTAGTTGCTGCAGGCGGGACAGGTGCAGTGTTCGTCCAGCGGTCGCGGGTCGTCCTGATGGCGGGCATTCTTGATGTTCACGACGCCCCGCCGGGTAAAGGCCTGCCCCGTCCGCCCCGACCGTGAGGGCAGCACGCAGTCCATCATGTCGACCCCGCGCTTCACCGCACCCACGATGTCGTCGGGCTTTCCGACGCCCATCAGGTAGCGCGGCTTGTCCACAGGCAGCATCGCCGGCGCATAGTCGAGAACGCCGAACATCGCCTCCTGCCCCTCGCCCACAGCCAGCCCGCCGATGGCGTAGCCGTCAAAGCCGATGCGGGTCAGCGCCTCGGCGCTTTCCGCACGCAGCTCTTCCGTCACGCCGCCCTGCTGGATGCCGAACAACGCGTGGCCGGGACGATCGCCGAAAGCCTCGCGCGACCGCTCGGCCCAGCGCATCGACAGCCGCATCGACTCTGCCACCCGCGCTTCGTCCGCCGGCAATGCGGGACACTCGTCGAAACACATCACGATGTCCGAGCCCAGCAGCTTCTGGATCTCCATCGACCGCTCTGGCGTCAGCTCGTGCTTCGAGCCGTCGATATGGCTGCGGAAGGTCACGCCCTTCTCTGTCAGCTTGCGCAATTCGGCGAGGCTCATCACCTGAAACCCGCCCGAGTCCGTCAGGATCGGCCGGTCCCAGTTCATGAAGCGATGCAGTCCGCCCAGCCTGTCGATCCGCTCGGCCCCGGGCCGCAGCATCAGGTGATAGGTGTTGCCCAGCAGGATGTCGGCGCCGGTCGCACGAACGCTTTCCGGCATCATCGCCTTCACGGTGGCGGCGGTGCCCACGGGCATGAACGCGGGCGTGCGGATATCGCCGCGCGGGGTGCGGATGACGCCGGTGCGCGCGGCGCCGTCGGTGGCTTGCAGGTCGAACGAAAACATGCGCCGGGACTTATCCCGGCGCATGACGCTTGCCTAGTGGGTTCTGTCGGCCAACCGCACCGTCAGGACCCATGCGAAAGCGGCAGCTTCCACGCCCCTTTAGGAGCGGAAGATTTCTTCGAACCCGCCCCACATCATCCGCATCCCGTCGAACGGCATCGTCATGTTCGCCATCTCGGGGTCCGTCATCATCTTCTCCCAGGCGGCGTCATAGGTCGCCTTGTCCGGCCAGACGATCCACGAGAACACGACGGCCTCGCCCTCTTCCAGCTTTACCGCCATTGGGAAAGACGTCACCTTGCCGTCCGGAACGTCGACGGCCCAGTTCTCTTGCATGGACAGCGCGCCATAGCGCTTGAACATGTCCCATCCGGCTGCGGCCATCTTGCGGTACTCCTCCTTGTTTGCCTCCGGCACGGCCAACAGAAACCCTTGAACGTAACTCATTGCCTTCTCCCGAATGACTCAATCCATACGCACAGGCTGACACGCATTAATGTTGGTATCCACTCTTTTGACCGGACATTCCGCGGCGAGCAGTTCGCCGCCGGGGTTTACGCCTTCGGGGGGAAACCTTATATCTTCGGTCGGAATAGCCAGGGAAAGACCATGCCCGATACCGCGCCGATGGAGGGGCAGCCCCTCATCCAGCCGTCAAGCACCGATCACGAGCTTTACGACAGCGTCGTTGACGCCTGCCGCACGGTGTATGACCCGGAAATCCCGGTGAACATCTACGACCTCGGTCTGGTCTACACGATCGAGATCTCGGACGAGAACGACGTGAAGGTCATCATGACCCTCACCGCCCCCGGCTGCCCCGTCGCGGGCGAAATGCCGGGATGGATCGCCGACGCGGTCGGCCCGCTGCCCGGTGTCAAAAGCATCGACGTCGAAATCACTTGGGATCCGCCGTGGGGCATGGACATGATGTCCGACGAGGCCCGGCTGGAACTCGGGTTTATGTAAACACCCAAGTGAGTGTTTATTAACCGATTGGCTTGATAGTGTTCGTCATGCCAAGCGGAACCATTGAATATCTGACACGGATCGCCATCGGGGCAATCGCTTCGGCGGTTGTGTCCGCTGGCGTACTGTATTTTGCATTCGACCATTCGCTTCGCGGCGTTGAAACGGCGATCGATGTGCTCGACACGTCGGTCAAGGAAAACGGGGCGTGGCTTCGGCAGGGGCAGGATACCGCGTCGGACCGCCATGGCGACGTGATGAAAGCGATGGAGGCGATCCAAAGCACGTTGACCGCCGTTTCCCTTCGCAACTCGGCATCCTATGCGGCCCTTGCGTTTCAGGATCAGGAAATCGCCGCAGGTATCAGCGACGCGATCTTGGCGACGATGGATACGATCGAGGTATTCAAGGCCACGGATGGCCTGTCGGCAGAGGATCTCGCTCGGTACGACCGGATCAGCTCGAAACTGGCGGAGATCAGGGAGGAAATCTCCGAATTGGACGGCGTCACTCCGGCGGAGTTCCTGCTCGGCCCCCTCCCGTCGCCTGCCCGACAGTAAACCCGTGTCCTGCATCTTGATGAGGCGCAGCAATACCAGCATCGCGGAACCATTTCCGCACTGCGGCGTTCGGCCTGCATGGTTCCGAGCGCCTTTGCCCGTCTGATCGCCGCTGTCCTGCTGGCGCTTTTCGCCTGTTCGCCCCTCGCGGCGCAGGAGCAGCAGCCTGACAATGTCTTTCCTCTGGATGTCCTGAACGAGGGGCTGCCCAAGCCCGAGGGCCGCATCGACCGTTCGACCCCGCGCGGCACGCTCGAGTCCTTGCTGGAGGCGGCGGAAGACGAACGCTGGGTCGACGCCGCGCACCTGCTAAACCTCAACGGCGTCGCCGAGGACGAACAGGCCAACTACGGCGCCGAGCTTGCCCGGATGCTCGAGGCGGTGATCGACCGCAAGGCCGTCATCAACTGGAACGACCTGATCGACCGGCCCGACGCGTTGGACGCCAACGAAAGCAGCAACAGCGCGACCGCCGGAATGACGCGCCGGTCCATCCTTCTGTGGACCCTGCCGCTGGACAGCCGCCCCGCCGCCCTGCGGCTTGAACGCGTGCAGGTCCAAGACGAGGATCCGGTGTGGATCTTCCCGCCTCAGACGGTGCAGAACATCGGCGCGCTTTACGCGATCTATGGCCCCTCGCCGCTGGAAGAGACCTTCCCCGACTTCATGAAGCAGAAGATCGCGTTCGGTCTGATGCTATGGGAACTGATCGGCCTGCCACTTCTGCTGGCGCTGTCGGCGGTCGTGGGGCTGATGGTCCGCTACGCGCTCGACTTCGCGTCGCGACGCGCGAAGACCAAGACGATGACCGACGTGCTGCGGGCGATCCGCGGCCCCGCGATCTTCGGAACGGTCGTCACGCTGATGGCCTTCGCCACGACGCGACTGTTCGTTTTCTCGGGCCGGATCGACACGGTTCTGACGCCGATCATCACGCTGGGAATCGCGGCCAGCATCCTGTGGCTGGTGGTCAACGCCATCGATGCGGTGCTGGACCGGTTGGTGATCTCGGCCTCCGATACCCTGTCCCACCGCCAGCAGCAGGAACAGCGCGCGCTGGCCACCAAGGTCGCCGCCGGTCGCCGCGCGCTGATCGTGGTGTTCGTCGCCACCGCCTTCGGCATCGCGCTCAGTTCGACGACGCTTTACCAGAACCTCGGCCTGTCGCTGATCGGCACCGCCGGCGCCCTAACGCTGGTGTTCGGCTTCGCCGCCCGACGGGTGCTGGGCAACATCATGGCGTCGTTGCAGATCGCGATGAACCAGTCCGCCCGCATCGGCGATCGCATCGTCTACAAAGACCACCTCTGCCACGTCGAGCGGATTAACTTCACCTACGTCCAACTGCGCGACTGGGACGGCACCCGGCTTGTCGTGCCCGTCGAACAGTTCGTGTCCGAACCGTTCGAGAACTGGACGATGCAAGAGCCCGCGATGCTGCGGGTGATCAAGCTGAAGCTCGCCCATGGCGCCGATGTCGACCGCCTTCGGGCCGAGTTCGACAGGGTGGTGGCCGATCTCGACCCCGACGAACTGGGCAACCTCGACGAGGTATCCGTGCGCGTCGCCGAGCAGGACGTGTTCGGCAAGGAAGTCTGGTTCTGCCTGCCCTGCGCCGACCCCAACACTTCGTGGGACATGGCCTGTCTCGCGCGCGAGAAGATCCTCGCCGCCGCGGCAGAGATCGAGAACGCGGACGAAAGCCGCATGTTCCCCGAGGCGAACCCCGCCGAGGCCGCCTGACCCCGGCGGCGCGTCATGCCGCGCGGCGCGCGATACTCTGGATGGCGTCGATGATCCGCGCGTGGAATGGCTGCGGAATGTCGTGCCCCATCCCCTCCACCAGCAGCAACTCGGCCCCCGGGATCGACGCCGCCGTATCCGCGCCGCACTCTGGCGGGATCAGCGGGTCGTCCGCACCGTGGATCACCAGAACCGGCAGGGTAAGCGTCGCCAGCCGCGCCCGGCGGTCTCCGGCAGTCGCCATCGCGGCAAGCTGACGCCTGAACCCCGCCGGATCATGCGCGCGCCGCGCCTCTTCCAGCGCCAAAGCCTTCTGCGCCGCCGCGTCGAACTCCGCCCCGCGGCCCGCGATCCGCCGCGCGAACGCGAGGCTGGCGGTGGCAAAACCCTCTGGGTCCGCCGCCGGGTCCGGCTTGGGCCGCTGCATCAACGCCATCACGTCCGGCGCGGCCTGCGGCATCGCCGGGTTGCCGGTGCCCGACATCACCGACGTCAGCGACAGCACCCGGTCCGGAAACTCCGTTGCAATGCACTGGGCAATCATCCCGCCCATCGAACGTCCAACCACATGCGCCCGCTCGACCCCCAGCGCGTCCAGCAGACCCACCGCATCCGTCGCCATGTCCAGCAAGGAATAGGGCACCGCTGGCCGCTCACCCGCCATCAGCGCGGCCGCCAAGGTTCCGAAATCCGGCGCGGACACGTGGCTCAGGTGCGTGGACAGCCCCGCGTCGCGGTTGTCGAACCGGAGCACGCGGTAGCCCCGCGCCGCCAAAGCGCCGCAGAACGCGTCGTCCCAGCGGATCATCTGGGTTCCGAGCCCCGAGATCAGCAAGATCGCCTCGCCTTCCCCGAACGTCTCGTAGGCCAGTTCCAAACCGTTCGTCTTCGCCAGCATCATGCGCGCCATCCTTCATGTCTGCACGGCGCATTTATACCCGGGTTTAATTCACGTCAATAAAACCCGGGTAAAATTATCGAGCCACGGGCGCCCCCGCGAAGGCTGGGACAGCACGCCCTGCCCCGGAACGCATCGCCAGCTTCCGACGACCGAACAGCGCCGCGCGCAACCGCAACGCCTTCCGCCGCCGGTTCCATTTCCGATGGCTGGCGACCCGCGCCGCGATGATGCGGCGTTCGGGACGCTCCGTGGCTGCCGTCTGGTTCAGCGCCATCCGGCTGATAAGAATGTACTGGTCAGCATCAAGCATGATATCCCCCATCGTTTCATTTTCGGAATTCACCATGGACTCTATGCCTGCCTTGCTGCTCCTATAAGCCACGACCGTCGCAACCATCATTTCAGAAATGCAACGAAGCCTTGACGACCTCGCGCTGTTCCTCGCCATCGCCGATGCCGGCGGGCTGGCCGGTGCCGCGCGCGCCACGGGGCAAAGCGCCGCCACCCTCAGCCGCCGGATGACCGCGCTGGAGCGCGACCTGAACCGCCGCCTGTTCGAGCGTGGCGCGCGGGGTTACACCCTTACCGCCGCCGGGCGCGAGCTGCTGGCCGAGGCGGAACCGCTGCGCGACGTTGCCCAGCGGCTGACCCGCTGGGCCAGCGCCGACCCGACGCCGCGTGTGCGGATCACGACCGGCCACTGGACCTCGCGCTTTCTCGCCCGCCACATCCGCCGCGTCTGGTCGCCGGGGGATGCATGGGTGCCCGAATTCCTGGCCTCGAACGCCAATGTCGACCTCGCCCGGCGCGAGGCTGATATCGGGGTCCGGAACCGCAGGCCGGAACAGAACTGGCTCGCCGCCCGTGTCACCCTGCCCGTCCATTACGCCGTCTACGGTGTCGATCCGCAGGTGCAGGGGTTCCTCGCCCTGCCCGACGGCTATCCGACGACGCCCTCGGACCGCTGGGTGCGCCGCCACCACGGCGACGAGATCGTGACCGGCGCCTCGGACACGCGTTTGATGCTGGACCTCGCGTTGTCTGGCATGGGGCGCATCGTCATGCCGACCTTTGCCGGCGACGCGGTTCAGGGGCTTGCGCGCCTGTCGCCGCCGATTGCCGAGATCGCCCACGATGAATGGTTGGTCATGCATCAAGACGCGCGCCACGATCCGCCCGTCCGCGCCGCCATCGACGCGCTGTTCACCCTGCTGAGCGATCCGGCGCTGCGACCTGCGCCTTAATGCAAGCCCTGACGGTTGTTTTTCAGTATAGCAAGTCAAATAACTTGCTTTTGTGATAGCAAGCGTTATAACTTGCTTTCATGGCAACCAAGCCCCTCTCCGCCGTCCTGACGGGCGACCTCGTCGCCTCGCGCAAGGCCACCCGCGCGCAGGCGGAACGTGCCATGGCGGCGCTGTCAGAGGCGGCTCGCGATTTTGGGACGGCACGCAAGATGAACCTGCGCTTCACCCGGTTCCGGGGCGACGGCTGGCAGGTCTACCTTTCAGACCCGACCTACGCGCTGGACGCGGCGCTTTACCTGATTACCCGCCTCCGCGGCGAGGCGACCGAGGTCGAGACGCGCCTATCGGCCGGGATCGGCCCTGTCGTGACAACGGGAACCAGCGACCTGTCCGACGCGGACGGAGACGCCTTCTACATCTCGGGCGATCACCTCGAGATCATCGGCAAGCGGCGGCGCATGGTGGTGGCAGGCAAAGGCATCGGCCCCTTCCAAGCCGCTGTCTTTGAACTGGTGGACCATATTTCCGCCGGTTGGTCCCCGGCGCAGGCGGAAGCTGTCGCCATGGCGATGACAGAGCGCTATGCAACGCAGGACGACATCGCCGAAGTGCTGGGCATCACTCGGCAGGCGGTGCAGTCCCGCCTTGCCACCGCAGGCTATGCCTTTTTGCACGACGCGCTACACGCTTTCAGAACCTACGACTTCGGGGAAGCCGCATCATGATCGAGACCTTCGCCGCCCTGTTCGCGGCCCATGTCGCGGCGGATTTCCTGTTGCAGACCGGGTGGATGGCGGAAAACAAGCGCCAGCCCCTGCCGCTTTTGTCCCACGCCGCCGTGGTACTGGCCACCGCCGCCATCGCCACCGGCCAGCCGGCGCACCCCGCGCTTCTGGCGCTGGTGGTCCTGCACGCGCTGATCGACATCGCGAAGGCGTGGATCCCCGCCGCGCGCGGCGCGCTGGGCTTCCTGCTGGACCAGACCGCGCATCTTGCGACCCTTGCGGGCATCGCCGTCTGGGCGCCGGACCTGTGGGACACCGGCCTGTGGTCCGCCGCGCCGCCCATCGCGCTGCAGATCGCGACCCTTGTGGCGGCGCTGGTGCTGGTCACACAAGGTGGCCGGTATTTCGTCGCGACGCTGATGCAGGACATCGAGATCCCGTTGCCCACGGAAGACGCAACCGACGCAAAGGGCCTGCCCGGCGGCGGTCTGGTGATCGGCCTGCTGGAACGGGCGATGATCTTCATCCTGCTCGCCGCCGGCCAGCCCGCCGCCATCGGCTTTCTGATCGCCGCCAAGTCGGTGCTGCGCTTCGGCACCGTGCAGGAAAACCGCGCCGCCAGCGAATACGTGATCATCGGCACGCTGGCGTCGTTCGGCTGGGCCATCGCGGTCACCCTTCTGTGCGAAAGCCTTCGCGCATACCTGCCCCCGCTTGAGATCGCGGCCCCGAAGCCCTAGGTTCAGGGGCAGAACAGGAAAGGACAGGCGCGACATGTTCGGCATTCCCGGCAAACAGGCTGTCAGCATCACTCCGAAGGCGGCGGCACAGATCTCCAAGCTGATGGCGAAGGACGGCTCCAAGGGGCTGCGGATCGGCATCAAGAAGGGCGGCTGCGCGGGCATGGAATACACCATGGAATACGTCGCCGACGTCGACCCCAACGACGAGGTCGTCGAACAGGACGGCGCCGTGGTGATGATCGCGCCGATGGCCCAGATGTTCCTGTTCGGGACCGAGATCGATTACGAGGTCTCGCTGCTGGAGGCGGGCTTCAAGTTCCGCAATCCGAACGTGGCCGACGCCTGCGGCTGCGGCGAGTCGATCAAGTTCAAGGACGTCGACGAACTGGCGGCCGAGCGCGCCGCCGAATGAGCCTGTCGGACGAAGAGGTCGCCTTCGCACGCGAGCTCTTCTCCGGTCTGGGCGACGTCACCACCCGCCGCATGTTCGGCGGCATGGGTATCTACCACGAAGGCACGATCTTCGCGCTGACGCGCAGCGACGGCGTTCTGCTGCTGAAGGGCGCGAACGGCTTCGGCGAGGTGCTGGAGGCCGAGGGCTGCGAGCACTGGACCCACACCCGCAAGGATGGCACCGCCACCGCGATGCCCTACTGGACCCTGCCCGACGCCGCGCTGGACGACCCCGAGATCGCCTGCGACTGGGCGCGGCGGTCGCTCGCCCATCTCTGACACACCGCGCTCTGCGGCACCTTTCCCCCTTCCGACCCGACCGTTAACCGGCTACCCAAGACGCGAGCATTTGCAGGGAGCCATCACATGACCGCACGGAAACTCGCCGCCGGAAACTGGAAGATGAACGGCCTCGCCGCCGACCTCGCCGAGGTCGAGGCCCTGGCCAAGGCCCACCCCTCGCCCGCTGTCGAAGTGCTGATCTGCCCGCCCGCGACGCTGATCGCGCCGATGTGCACCCGCATCGCCGGATCCGCCATTGCGGTCGGCGGGCAGGACTGTCACGCCGTCGAGAAAGGCGCGCACACCGGCGACATCTCGGCGCAGATGCTGGCGGACGCGGGCGCGACGAACGTAATCCTCGGTCATTCGGAACGCCGGACCGATCACTACGAGACCGACGCCAGCGTCCGCCTGAAGACGCAGGCCGCGTGGTCGGCGGACCTCGTCGCCATCGTCTGCATCGGCGAGACGCTGGGCGAGCGCGAGGACGGCGAAACGTTGGACATCGTCGGCGGCCAGCTTGCGGGCTCGCTTCCCGACGGCTGCACCGCCGCGAACACCGTGGTCGCCTATGAACCCGTCTGGGCCATCGGCACCGGCAAGGTTCCGACGCTGGACCAGATCGCCGAGGTGCACGACTTCCTGCGGGCGCGACTGGAAGAGCGTTTCGGCGCCGAGGGTGCTGGCATTCCGCTTCTGTACGGCGGCTCGGTGAAGCCCTCGAACGCGGACGAGATCTTCGGCGTGTCGAACGTCGACGGCGCGCTGGTGGGCGGCGCCTCGCTGAAGGCGGCGGATTTCGGCGGGATCATCGAGGCGCTGGAACGGGCGGAGTAGTCTGCGAAGCCGCGCAGCGTCGGGCCGCGGTTCGGCGATCTGACCCGGAGATGTGGCACTTTATGGTCGCCAAGACCCTCTGACCATTCAGTATCGTGATGCCCTCGGCCAAATCGCCGGGCCGGGGGGCGGCCCGACGATGCGCGGCGGCCCTGCGGGCCGCTGTATCGCGCCGAAGCAAACACAAAGCCAAACAAAAAGCGCGCCACGGCGGAACCGGGCGCGCCCTGATCTTTGAAGCAGAAGCCGCCTACTCTGCCGCTTTCAGCTCGAACCCCCGCTCGATCATGTCCGCAGGCTCGACCGGGTACTCCCCCGAGAAACAGGCGTCGCAGAACTGCGGCGAGGCCGGGTCGCGGCCCTTCACCTCGCCGGCGGCGCGGTACAGGCCGTCCAGCGAGATGAACCGCAGCGAATCCACACCAAGGTGGTCGCGCATCTCGTCCTCGCTCATGGTGGCGGCCAGCAGCTTGGACCGTTCGGGCGTATCCACGCCGTAGAAGCAGGGCCACGCGGTCGGCGGCGAGGCGATGCGGAAGTGGACCTCCTTCGCGCCTGCGTCGAGGATCATCTGCTTGATCTTCAGCGACGTGGTCCCGCGCACCACCGAGTCGTCGACCAGGATCACCCGCTTTCCCTCGATCAGGGCGCGGTTGACGTTCAGCTTCAGCCGCACGCCCATGTTCCGGATCTGCTCGGTCGGCTCGATGAAGGTCCGGCCCATGTACTGGTTGCGGATGATCCCCATGCCGTAGGGAATGCCGCTTTCGAAGGAATAGCCGATGGCCGCGGGCGTGCCGCTGTCGGGCACCGGGCAGACCAGATCCGCCTCGACCGGGGCTTCCTTGGCCAATTCGATGCCGATCTGGCGGCGCGTCTCATAGACGGAACGGCCGCCCAGGATCGAATCCGGGCGGCTGAAATAGACCTGCTCGAAGATGCAGAAGCGCGACTTCTTGCGCTCGAACGGATGGAAGCTTTCCACGCCCTTCGACGTGATGACCACCATCTCGCCCGGCTCGATCTCGCGGATGAACTCGGCGCCGATGATGTCCAGCGCGCAGGTCTCGGACGACAGCGCATAACCGTCGCCGACCTTGCCCAGAACCAGCGGCCGCACGCCCAGCGGGTCGCGCACGCCCATCAGCTTGGTGCGGGTCATCGCGACGACCGAGAACGCCCCCTCGACCCGTCGCAGCGCGTCCTTCATCCGCTCGGGGATGGTGCGTTGCAGAGACCGGGCCATCAGGTGAATGATGCACTCGCTGTCCGACGAGGACTGGAAGATCGAGCCACGCTCGATCAGTTCGCGCCGCAGAGCGTCCGCGTTGGTGATGTTGCCGTTGTGGGCAATCGCCACGCCGCCGACCGAGAACTCGCCGAAGAACGGCTGCACGTCGCGGATCTGCGTGGCGCCCTTCGACCCGCTGGTCGAATAGCGCACATGCCCGATCGACAGCGCGCCCGGCAGCGTCTCCATCAGCGACGCCTTGGTGAAATTGTCGCGGACATAACCGAACCGGCGGGCGGAATTGAATCCGCTGTCGGGATGGTAACTGACGATACCCCCGGCTTCCTGACCCCGGTGCTGCAACGCGTGCAGGCCAAGGGCAACGAAGTTGGCGGCGTCAGCCACGCCGATCACGCCGAACACGCCGCATTCTTCATGCAGTTTGTCGTCGTCGAAGGGGTGGCGAGGCATCCTGTCGTCAAGAGACAGGGGGCGGGAGGTCTCACGCATCTCAGCGGGGCTCCGAATCCGGTGGCAGCGGTTGCCCCTCACATAGAGGCTCAGGACGAGCCTGTCACGGTGCGATCACCGAATTGCGACAGTTCTACGACAATCGTGGCCCCTGCGGCCTACTGCCGAAACCGCCGCGCGCGTCAGGCGCGGCCGCCGAAGACGGGCAGCAGAACCAGCAGCGCGGCCAACAGCGCAAACGGCCCGCGGCCCTTGTGGGCAAGGCCGGACGCGGCCCCGGCGGCGCCCCCCGAGGCAGCCCCGGTGGCGGCGCGGCTGCGGGCGATGCGGCCCTGCTGCATGTGGTAGGCGGTGTCGATGGACCCGTCGGGGCGGCGGCGAATTTTGATCTGGTCGGTCATCGCAAATCTCCTTTGCTCTGGGAACAACCCTGCGCCTTTCCCGCCCCGCGCGCTTGAAGACGGTCTTGGGATTCCCTTTAGATGTCTGAAGAAGCGCCCGGAAAGGCTTGAGACCCCCGCCCGCCCCACGCATTCTGCCTCCATGCGTATGAGTTTCGCCGACTGCGAGCTGGACCTCGCCCAACACAGCCTGCTGCGCGGCGGGGCGCCGGTGCATGTCGAGCCGCAGGTCTTCGATCTGATCGCCTGCCTTGTCGCCGCGCGCGGCGCGCTGGTGACCTATGACGACCTGATCGCGCAGGTCTGGCAGGGCCGCATCGTGTCAGACGCCACCATGGCCGCCCGGATCAGCGCGGCACGGGCGGCGGTGGGCGACGACGGACGGCGGCAGGCGGTGATCCGCACCCTGCCCCGCCGTGGCGTGCAACTGGCGGTGCCGGTGGCGGGCGGCGATTCGCCTAAGGGCGCGACCGCGCGGCGGCAGTCGATCCGCTACACCACCTCGCGCGACGGCACCGCAATCGCATGGTCCGAAACCGGCGAGGGCCCGCCCCTGCTGCGCGGCGGCCATTGGCTGAGCCACCTCGAATACGACTGGGACAGTCCGGTCTGGCAGCCGGTGCTGGACGACCTGTCGCGCGGCCGGCGGCTGATCCGCTACGACCCGCGCGGGACCGGCCTGTCCGACCGCGTTCTGAACGATGCGGATGTCGAGAAACTGGCCGACGATCTGGAAGCGGTGGCCGACGCCGCCGGGCTGGACCGCTTCCCGCTGTACGCCATCTCGCAAAGCGTGCCGGTTGCCATCGCCTTCGCCGCCCGCAGGCCCGAACGCGTCAGCCGCATGGTGCTGGTCAACGGGCTGGTGCAGGGCAGCACCGCCGCCGGCGACAAGGCCCGGACCGACACCATCGTCGGCATGATCCGCAGCGGCTGGGCGGTGCCCGGCTCGGCCTTCATGAAGGCGGTCGCCACGGTGTTCATGCCCCGTGCCACCCCCGAGGAACTGGCGAGTTTCGAGGAAATGCAGGGCCTGTCCGCCAGCGCCGACATCGCCGCGGACATCCGCACGGTCATCGCAGAGATCGACGTGCGGGACAGGCTGGAAAAGGTCACCTGTCCGGTGCTGGTCATGCATTCGTCGGGCGACTCGGTGCAGGACCCGGAACAGTCCAAACTGCTGGCGCGGCGGCTACCGGATGCCGAATACCAGCTGCTCGACTCGCCCAATCACGTGCTGGTGCCCAGCGACCCGATGTGGGCGCGCTGCGCCAAGGAAGTGGACCGCTTCCTTGCCGCGGAGACCGTCGCCGGCTGAGTGGGCGGTCTTGCTGGTCTAGCCAATTTGAAGCTGTGATGGGGGCTCTGCCCCCCGTCGCACCGCAGGTGCGCCAATTAAACGGCGATGGGGGCTCTGCCCCCGTCGCACCACAGGTGCGCCTAGACAACGGCGATGGGGGCTCCGCCCCCGTCGCGTTCCGCGACTCCCCCGAGGTATTTCGGAAGAGAAGAAGCCCTGGGACTTATTCGGTGCAGTTCGAGACCAGCGTCTCGTAGCGCGACACGATCCAGCCCGGCGCGTCGTCGGGGATCTGGTTGTCGATGTCGCCGCGAACCCGCTCGAAGATCTTCGCGGTGCGGCTGTTGTCGACCATCGCGATCTCCTCGCTGACGACGACACGGTCGTAGACCACCAACGCCACCGCGACCAGAAGCAGGCCGCGCAGCACGCCGAAGAAGAAGCCGAGCCCGCGATCCAGCCCCCCCAGCGCCGAGCGCTGGACGACGCTGGCGAACAGCGGCGTGAACAGCGATACCAGCACCAGCGCGATGGCGAAGACCGCCGCGAAGGCCGCGATGATCGACAGCTCGCAGCTGTCGCGCAGGTAGTCGCCCACGTAGGGGATTTCCTTGACCAGCGGTTCCGCCTTGGCGGCGAAGAGGAAGGCCAGCACGGCGGCGATGATCCAGCCGATGATCGCCATGGCCTCGCGCACGAAGCCCCGCGAATAGGCCAGAATGGCCGAAATGATGATCACAGCCGCGACGACGCCGTCGACAATAGTGAAGCCGTCCATGCCTTCTCCTGCCCGTCTTTCCTGGGGCGTCAGCCCGCTCCGAAAATCTCGCCCACAACCTGGGCAAGGTCGGCCATCGGCCGCAATTGCATACCCGTACCGCCGGCCTTGCTGCTTTTGGGCACGATGGCGGTGCTGAAACCAAGTTTCGCCGCTTCTTTCAACCTGTTTTCCGCCTGACTGACCGGACGCAGGGCTCCGGATAGGCTGATTTCGCCGAAAACGACACAATCTGCGGGCAAAGCCGCGTCTTCCCGCGCAGAAAGCAACGCTGCGGCAACCGCCAGATCGGCGGCCGGTTCGCCGATCTTCATGCCGCCCGCGACGTTCAGATAGACGTCGAGACCCGCGAAGGGAATGCCGCAGCGCGCCTCGAGCACGGCAAGGATCATCGCCAGCCGCCCGCCGTCCCAGCCCACGACCGAACGGCGCGGCTGGCTGTGGGGCGTCGGCGCGACCAGCGCCTGCAATTCGGTCAGCACCGGGCGCGTCCCCTCGATCCCGGCGAAAACGGCAGAGCCCGGCGCGGGCTCGCCGCGTTCGGACAGGAACAGCGCCGAGGGGTTCGGGACCTCTTGCAGCCCGCCGCCGGTCATCTCGAACACGCCGATCTCGTCGGCGGGGCCGAAACGGTTCTTCACCGCGCGCAGAATGCGGAACTGGTGGCCGCGCTCGCCCTCGAAATACAGCACCGTGTCGACCATATGCTCGACCACGCGGGGGCCGGCGATCTGGCCTTCCTTGGTGACGTGGCCCACAAGGATGACGGCGGTGTTCCGGCGCTTGGCGAACTGGGTCAGCTCGTGCGCGGCGGCGCGCACCTGCGTCACCGAGCCCGGCGCGCTGTCGACGTTGTCGGCCCACATCGTCTGGATCGAGTCGATGATCGCCAGCTGCGGCTTTTCGGTCTCCAGAGTGGTCAGGATATCGCGCAGGTTCGTCTCGGCCCCCAGCCGCACCGGCGCTTCGGCCAGCCCCAGCCGCTGCGCGCGCATCCGCACCTGCGCCGAGGCTTCCTCGCCCGAGATATACAGACACTTCAGCCCCCGCCGAGCGAAGGCCGCGGTGGCCTGCAGCAGCAGCGTCGACTTGCCGATGCCCGGATCGCCCCCCACAAGGATCGCCGACGCGGGCACCAGCCCGCCGCCCAGCACGCGGTCGAGTTCCTCGATGCCGCTGGTGGCGCGCGGCGGCGGCGCTTCTTCGGTGGCAAGGTCGGTCAGCACGACCGAGGCCCCGCGCGAGGCGCCCAGCGACTTGCCCGAGGGCCCCGCCGACAGCGGCGCCTCTTCCTGGATCGTGTTCCATTCGCCGCACGCTTCGCAGCGGCCGGACCACTTGGTGTAGGACGCGCCGCAGTTGGCGCAAACGAAGGCGGGAGACTTGGCCATGGCCGCTTTCTGCCCGCCCCGCGCGGCGGCTGCAAGCGCCCCGGCGCGGCGGGTTTCCGCCGGACGCGCTTTACACCCGCGCGGCGCGGGTCTAGGTGCCGCGGCTTCCCGGCGCATTTCGGCCGGGCACCACCACTCACGGAACGTACAGGACAGACTTATGACGACGCCGAAACTGGCGCGGGACGCCGGGTATCCGCAGGCCAACGTCACCTCGCCCGCAGGGGCCACCGCCACCCGAAGCGACGTGTTGCAGGGCAAGGGCCCGTTCCTGCTGGGCATCGCCGGCAAGACGACCGACCCTCGGGCGATCCTTCTGATGAAGACCGGCGAGGTGATCCGGGCGGGCCGCGGCGACCGCACGCCCAGCGGAACGGTGCTGGCCATCGGCGCGGATCAGGTCCAGCTGAAGACGAGCTTCGGGCACGTTCTGGCGCTGACGCTGGCAGAGTAGACAGGCCGGGGCGGCGCAGGGTCGCCCGCCCGAAACGCAAAAGGCCCGCCGGAACCGACGGGCCTTTTACCGAATTTCTGACGTTGGATCAGGCCTTGCGCGACTTCAGCGCGGCCCATGCGCCCGAGACGACCATCGCGGCGATGGCGGCCTTGATCGCGTCGCCCAGCAGGAACGGGCTGACCCAGCCGGCCCAGATCTTGGCGGCCGAGGTGCCGACCCAGGCGGCGTCCACACCGAAGACCGAGGCGACGCCCATCGGCCAGGCCACGCCCGGCAGGTACATCGCGGCGCCGGCGACCAGCGCCACGGCGAAGGTCGACAGGAAGCCCTTGGTCCAGCCACGGTCGGCGGCGAAGCCCGCGATCCACGCGGTCAGCACGAAGCCGAGCAGGAAGCCGCAGGTCGGGCCGAAGAAGTAGGCGGCGCCCGCGCCACCGTTCGAGAACACCGGAAGACCGGCAAGGCCCTCGGCGAGGTAGGCCACCAGCGTCGCGGCGCCAAGACGCGCGCCGAAGGTCAGGCCGACCATCAGGATGGCCAGCGACTGCAGGGTGATCGGCACCGGCCACATCGGCACGGCGATCTGCGCGGCGATACCGATGAACGCCGACCCGCCCACGATCAGGGCGATGTTCTTCAGAAGGGTCCGTTCACCCAGCGCGGCTTGGGTAAGGGTCATGGGGCACTCCTCGTTGCAAGTGTCTCTTGGTTAAAGGACGTTCTGCGGCGCGGCGCGAGGCAAGTCAAGCACGGCGCGGGTTTCCTGCCTGCCATGATCCGTCCCGATGCGCCCCTGTCGAGGCCCGCCGCCCCCGCGTTCCACCCCGTGAAACGGCGCCGACGTCGCGGGGCCGCGTTCCTCTCTTGACCTTTCCCCCGCCCCGCGACACACCACGCGCGTGACTGACAAAGCCGAAAAAATCGCGCTCGTAACGGGCGCCTCCCGCGGGCTGGGCGCTGCCTTGGCCGAAGCCCTTGCGGCCACCCATCACGTGATCGCCGTGGCGCGCACGACGGGCGCGCTGGAGGAACTCGACGACCGCATTCAGGCCGCCGGGCATCAGGCCACGCTTGCGCCGATGGATGTGACCGTGCCCGACGCCATGGCGCACCTGTGCCGCTCGGTCTACGACCGCTGGGGCGGCATCGACCTGTGGGCGCACACGGCGGTCCACGCGCCGCCGCTGTCCCCCGCCGATCATGTCGACGGCAAGGACTTCACCAAGACGATGACGGTCAACGTCACCGCCACTTCGGTGCTGATCCCCTATGTCTCGCCCCTGCTGAACCGTCCCGGCGCGCAGGCGTTGTTCTTTGCCGACGACCACGCGGGCGAGAAGTTCTTCGGCGCTTATGCCGCGTCCAAGCAGGCGCAGATCGCGCTGGCCCGTGCGTGGCAGGCCGAGACCGAGGCGATGGACCTGACCGTCCGCATCCTTCAGCCGCAGCCGATGCCCACCGCCGTCCGCGCCCGGTTCTTCCCCGGCGAGGACCGCAGCGCGCTGGCCGATCCGCGCGACGAGGCGAAGCGGTTGCTCGACGGGTTGGTCTGAGACCGCCACCTTCCCGCGACGCCACCCGCCTACGGCCATTGAAGCCTGCCGGTCCGCCGACTACCTTGCCCCGAAACCGGAACGGATGAAGGCAGGATACGGAATGAAGGACGCAAGCCCGCAGGCGGTCTATCTCTCGGATTACACACCGCCCGCCTATCTGGTGGACAAGGTCTCGCTGGTGTTCCGGCTGGACCCGGCGGCCACCCGCGTTCTGTCGCGGATCGAGTTCCGCCCGAACCCCGACGCCGCCTCTGGCCAGCCGCTGAAACTTGACGGCGAGAAGCTGAAGCTGATCGGCGCGGCGGTTGCGGGCGAAGCGCTGCAGGACGGCGAACATTCTCTGACCGATACCGCCCTGACGATCCCGGCCAGCCGTCTGCCCGACGGCCCGTTCGTGTTCGAGGCCGAGGTCGAGATCGACCCCTCCGCCAACACCGCGCTGGAGGGCCTGTATATGTCGAACGGCATGTACTGCACCCAGTGCGAGGCCGAGGGCTTCCGCCGGATCACCTATTACCCCGACCGCCCCGACGTGATGGCGCCGTTCCATGTGCGGATCGAGTCGGACATGCCGGTGCTGCTGTCGAACGGCAACCCCGGCGACAGCGGCGACGGCTTTGCAGAGTGGACCGATCCGTGGCCCAAGCCCGCCTACCTCTTCGCGCTGGTCGCGGGCGATCTGGTGGCCGTGAAGGACAGCTTCACCACCCGCTCCGGCACGCCGGTCGAACTGGGCATCTGGGTGCGGCCCGGCGACGAGGGCAAATGCGACTATGCGCTGGACGCCCTGAAACGGTCGATGAAGTGGGACGAGGACGTCTATGGCCGCGAGTATGACCTCGACGTGTTCAACATCGTGGCCGTCGACGACTTCAACATGGGCGCGATGGAGAACAAGGGGCTGAACATCTTCAACTCCAAATACGTCCTCGCCAGCCCCGCCACGGCGACCGATACCGATTACGAGAACATCGAGGGCATCATCGCCCACGAGTATTTCCACAACTGGACCGGCAACCGCATCACCTGCCGCGACTGGTTCCAGCTGTGCCTGAAGGAAGGTCTGACGGTCTTCCGCGACCAGCAGTTCTCGGGCGACATGCGGTCGAAGCCGGTCAAGCGCATTCAGGACGTGCTTCAGCTTCGCGCCCGCCAGTTCCGCGAGGACAACGGCCCGCTGGCGCACCCTGTGCGCCCCTCGTCCTATATCGAGATCAACAACTTCTACACCGCCACCGTCTACGAAAAGGGCGCCGAGGTGATCGGCATGCTCAAGCGGCTGGTGGGCGATGACGGCTATGCCAAGGCGCTGGACCTGTATTTCGACCGCCACGATGGCGACGCGGCCACGATCGAGGATTGGCTGGCGGTGTTTCAGGATGCCACGGGCCGCGACCTGTCGCAGTTCGGACGCTGGTACACGCAGGCAGGCACCCCGCGCGTGTCGGTGACGGACGACTTCAAGGACGGCACCTATACCCTTCACCTGAAACAGGAAACACCCGCCACTCCCGGCCAGCCGGCGAAGCAGCCACAGGTGATCCCGGTGGCGGTGGGGCTTCTGAACCCCAACGGTGACGAGGTGCAGCCGACCACCGTGCTGGAACTGACCGAAGCCGAGCAAAGCTTCACCTTCGACGGCCTCTCTGCCAAGCCGGTGCCGTCGATCCTGCGCGGCTTCTCGGCCCCGGTGATCCTTGACCGCAAGACCACGACCGAGGAACGCGCCTTCCTGCTGGCCCACGACACCGACCCGTTCAACAAGTGGGAAGCGGGCCGCGCGCTGGCCAAGGACGTGCTGGCCCGTATGGTGACCGAGCGCGCCGCGCCCGGACCCGCCTACCTCGACGCGCTGGAACGCGTGGCACGCGACGACACGCTCGACCCCGCGTTCCGCGCGCTTGCCCTGCGGCTGCCGTCCGAGGACGACATGGCGCAGACGCTGTTCGACGCGGGCGTGACACCGGACCCGCTGGCGATCCACGACGCCCGCGAGAAGCTGATGCTGGCGCTGGCCGAGCATCTGTCCGCGTCGCTCCCCCGCCTGTACGAGGCGATGAACATCCCCGGCCCCTACTCGCCCGACAGCAAGGCCGCCGGGTGCCGCGCGCTGCGCCAGACCGCGCTGGCGATGCTGGCCCGGCTCGACGATGGCAAGACGGCGGCGAAGCAGTTCCGCGACGCCGACAACATGACCGAGCAGCTGGGCGCGCTGGGAGTGCTGCTGAGCGTCGGCCACGGGCAGGAAGAACTGGGCACCTTCTACCGCCAGTGGCAGTCCGACCGGCTGGTGATCGACAAGTGGTTCGCGCTGCAAAGCTCTACCGCCGCCCCCCGCAAGGCGGCGGACACCACGCTGGCGCTGACCCGGCACCCCGATTTCGACTGGAAGAACCCCAACCGCTTCCGCTCGGTCATCGGCGGGCTTGCGATGAACGCCGCCGGGTTCCACGATGCGTCGGGAGCAAGCTATGAACTGGTGGCCGACTGGCTGATCCGGCTTGATCCGATGAACCCGCAGACGACCGCAAGGATGAGCACCGTGTTCGAAACCTGGAGACGCTACGACGCCGACCGGCAGGCGCTGATCCGCGGCGCGCTGGAACGGATCGCAGCCACCCCCGGCCTGAGCCGCGACACGACCGAGATGGTCGGCCGCATCCTGGGGTCGGCATGACCCGGCCCGCGGTTCTGATCACCGGCGCAAGCTCGGGCATCGGTGCGGCGACGGCGCGGCTGTGCGCCGAGGCGGGCTGGGACGTGGGCATCGGCTTCCGCAGCGAGCGCGCCGGGGCCGAGACGACGGCAGAGGCTGTCGAGACCGCCGGGGGCCGCGCCGTTCTGTTGCAGGGCGACGTCGCGGACCCAGCCGGCATCGAGGCGGTCTATGCCGGGTTCGACGCCGCTTTCCCGGTGATGAGCGGTCTGGTCAACAACGCGGGCATCGTGGATGTCAGCGCACGGCTGGACGAGATGTCGCCCGAGCGCATCGCGCGCATGATGACGGTCAACGTCACCGGCGCGATGCTGGTGGCGCAGGGCGCGGTGAAACGCATGTCCACCCGCCACGGCGGCAAGGGCGGCGCGATCGTCAACATCTCTTCGGTGGCCGCCAAGATCGGGTCGCCCGGTCTGTTCGTGGACTACGCCGCCTCGAAGGGCGCCATCGACACCTTCACCCGCGGGCTTGCGCTGGAAGTCGCCGGAGAGGGCATTCGCGTGAACGGCGTGCGCCCCGGCATGATCTACACGCCGATCCACGCCAAGGGCGGCTATGCCGACCGGCCCAAGGAACTGGCCCACACGATCCCGATGCAGCGCATCGGCGAGCCGGAAGAAATCGGCGAGGCGGTGCTGTGGCTGTTGTCGGACAAGGCCAGCTATGCGACCGGCACCACCTTCGACGTCAGCGGCGGGCGGTAGGCGCATCGCGGGGTCGCCGCGCATCGGCGATGCGCGGCCTACACGAGACAAAAAAGACCCGCCAGCTTTTGCTGACGGGCCATTTTCATTCATCTGAAGGCAGGGCTCACCCGGCGGCGGTGACGGCCCGCTTGGTCATCACCTTCACCAGATGCGCGCGGTAGGCCGGGGTGCCGTGGATGTCGCCGATCATGCCATCGGCATCGACCGACAGCCCGTCGACCGCGTCCGCCGAGAAGTTCGACGACAGCGCCTCTTCCGCCTCGGTCCAGCGGAACACGCCCTCTTCCGACGCGCCGGTGATCGCCACCCGCACCCCGTCCGAGGTCTTCGCCACGAAGGCCGCCGTCAGCGGGAACCGCGACGCGGGTTGCGCGAACTTGGCATAGGCCGCCTTCTCGGGGATGTTGAACTTGACCGCCGTGATCAGCTCGCCCTCTTCCAGCGCCGTGGTAAACATGCCCTGAAAGAAGTCGTCCGCCGCGATCTCGCGCGTGTTGGTCACCACCACGCCGCCCGAGCCAAGCAGGCCAGCCGGGTAGCACGCCGCAGGGTCGTTGTTGGCCAGGCTGCCGCCCACCGTGCCACGGTTGCGCACCGCCGGGTCGCCGATGCCGCCAGCCAAAGCCGCCAGCGCCGGATAGCTCGACGCAGCCTCGGCGGCCACGGTGCCATGGGTGGTCGCACCGCCCACGGTCAGAACGCCGCCCGAAGCGCTGACGCCCTTCATCGACGCGATACCCGAGGTCGACACCAGCGTGCCCGGCATCGCCAGACGCTGCTTCATCGTCGGGATCAGGGTCTGGCCGCCGCCAAGGGGCTGCGCCTCGTCGCCGGACAGCGCCGCGACCGCTTCTTCGACCGTCGTTGGTTTCACCAGTTCGAAGTCGTACATCTCGTTTCTCCTTGCGAAGACCCGCTGGTCTTCATCTTGGTCCAATTTCGCGCAACCGGCGGCGGCCACGTGGGACACCGCCGGAGGGATCAGCCGTTCATCGCCGCCCAGACCCGAGCCGGCGACAGCGGCATGTCGATATGCTTCACATCCTTACCGTTTCTCTGAAGCGCGTCCACCACCGCATTGACCAGCGCAGGCGGAGACCCGATCGCCCCGGCCTCGCCGCAGCCCTTCACCCCAAGCGGGTTGTGGGTGCACGGCGTTTGGCACGAATGGTCGACCGAGAAATTCGGCAGGTCGGCCGCGCGCGGCATGGCGTAGTCCATGAAGGACGCGGACACCAACTGGCCGTTCTCGTCGTAGACGCAGTTCTCCAGCAGCGCCTGCCCGATGCCCTGCGCAAGACCGCCGTGAACCTGACCTTCGACGATCATCGGGTTGACCACGTTGCCGAAATCGTCGGCAGCGGTGAAGCGCTCGACCGTCACCTTGCCGGTGTCCGGATCGACCTCGACCTCGCAGATGTAGGCGCCCGCCGGATAGGTGAAGTTGGCCGGGTCGTAGAACGCGGTTTCCTCCAGCCCCGGCTCGATCTCGTCCAGCGGATAGTTGTGCGGCACATAGGCGGCAAGGCAGACGTCGCCCCATGCCACCGACTTGTCGGTGCCCGCGACCGAGAACGCGCCGTCCTTCAGTTCCACGTCATCCGCCGAGGCTTCCATCAGGTGCGCCGCGATCTTCTTCGCCTTGGCGATGATCTTCTCGGTCGCCCGCACCATCGCAGAGCCGCCCACCGCCAGCGAGCGCGAGCCGTAGGTGCCCATGCCCATCGGCGTGTTCGCGGTGTCGCCATGCACGATCTCGACCTGGCTTTCATCGATGCCGATCATCTCGGCGATCACCTGCGGGAAGGCGGTCTCGTGCCCCTGCCCGTGGCTGTGGCTGCCGGTCATCACGACCAGACCGCCGGTGGCATTGACCCGGACGGTGGCGGATTCGTACAGACCCGCCCGCGCGCCCAGCTGCCCAACCAAGGCCGACGGAGCGATGCCGCAGGCCTCGATATAGCAGTTCATGCCCAGCCCGCGCCACTTGCCGTTCTTCGCGCTCTCGGCGGCCCGTGCGTCGAAGCCCGACACGTCGGCCAGTTCCAAAGCCTTGTCCAGCGTCGCGTTATAGTCGCCGGTGTCGTATTCCACCGCGACCGGCGTGGCATAGGGAAACTCGGTGACGAAGTTCTTCCGGCGCAGTTCGACCGGGTCGATCCCCATCTCGCGCGCCGCCTTGTCGATCACCCGCTCAAGCTGGAACGTCGCCTCGGGACGGCCCGCGCCGCGATAGGCGTCGACCGGCACCGTGTTGGTGAACACCGCTTTCACGTTCACGTAGATCAGCGGCGTCTTGTAGTTCCCCGCCATCAGCGTGCCATGCAGCCACGTCGGAACGCTCGTCGAGAAGGTCGACAGGTACGCCCCCATGTTGGCGTGCGTGTCGGTGCGCAGCGCAAGGAAGTTGCCCTCGGCATCCATCGCCAGTTCGATCTTGGTGACGTGGTCGCGGCCATGGGCGTCGGTCATGAAGGCCTCGGACCGGCTCGACGTCCATTTCACCGGGCGTTTCAACTGCTTGGCAGCGAAAGTGCAGAAGGCTTCCTCGGCATAGTGGAAGATCTTCGAGCCAAAGCCGCCGCCCACATCCGGCGCGACGACGCGCAGCTTGTGCTCGGGGATGCCCAGCACGAAGGCGCCCATCAGCAGGCGGATCACATGCGGGTTCTGGCTGGTGGTGTACAGCGTTGACTCGTCGCTGTGAGACGCATAGTCGCCCACCGCCACGCGCGGCTCCATCGGGTTCGCGACAAGGCGCTGGTTCACCAGTTCCAGCGTGGTGACGTGATGCGCGCCCTTGATCGCCTGATCCACCGCGTCGCGGTTTTCCTCGACGAAACCCCAGTCGTAACACAGGTTCGAGGTCAGGTCGTCATGCACCTTGGGCGCGCCATCGGCCAAAGCCGCCTTCATGTCGATGACGGCGGGCAGTTCCTCGATATCCAGCTCGATCAGTTCGGCCGCGTCCCGCGCCTCGGCGTAGCTTTCGGCCACCACGGCAGCGATGGCGTCGCCCACGTGGCGCACCTTGCCCTGCGCCAGCACCGGGTGCGCCGGCTCTTGCATCGGGTTGCCGTGCCGGTCGGTCACCTGCCAGCCACAGGGCAGCCCGCCGATGCCTTCGAAGTCCTTGCCGGTGAACACCCGCAGCACGCCCGGCGCCGCCTCGGCGGCCGAGGTGTTGACCTTCGTCAGCTTGCCATGCGCCACGTCCGAGCGCAGGAAGTGAACGTAGGCCTGTCCGTTGATGTTGATGTCGTCAGTGTAACGTCCCTTCCCGGTCAGGAACCGGACGTCCTCGCGCCGCTTGTTGGCGGCACCAATGCCATGATCCTTCGGCATCTTGATCTCCTCCCTGGGGTGCAAAGCGTCCGCAGACGCGCCGCGTTATGTGCCTTGGGTATGCTGCGGGCCCCGCCTCCTCTGCGTGGCCCCCGCGACGCCCGGCGGGCGGCGCGGAAGAGTGCGTGACAGCACCGTGTCGCGGTCGCCGCCTACTCGGCGGCGATGGCCGTCACGTCCTGCCCCGAGGCCGCCATGATCGCCTTGACGATGTTGTGGTAGCCCGTGCAGCGGCAGATATTGCCCTCGAGATAGTCGCGGATCTCGGTCTCGGTCGGCTTGGGGTTTTCCTTCAGCAGCGCGGCGGCGGACATCACCATGCCGGGCGTGCAGAACCCGCACTGAAGACCGTGATGATCCTGAAACGCCTGCTGGATCACACCCAGCGAGCCATCGGCATTCGCCATGCCTTCGATGGTCTGGACATCGGCGCCCTCGGCCTCGGCCGCGAACATGGTGCAGGCCTTCACGGCCTCGCCGTTGACGTGCACGACGCAGGCGCCGCACTGGGACGTATCGCAACCGACATGCGTTCCTGTCAGGCCCAGAGGCCCGCGCAGGAATTCGACGAGAAGCGTCCGGCCCTCGGCCTCGGCTGTCGTGGGCTTGCCGTTCACCGTCATGGAAACTGTCGGCATCTGGGTTCCTCCCTGGTAGCTTTCGACTGGCTTTTGCGGGCAGCTAACCATGGGATTTCGCTTTTGGAAACCGGGTATCTGCGGCAGGCCGCAAATTTCCGCGCGCGCCCAATGTCAGGGCAGACGACCGCCGCCGCCGATGGTAAGCGAGGGCAAGTCGACCGTGAAAAGCCGGGACCGAGCCCCTATGCTGTGGCCCGCGTCCAGATACTGCCGGAGCCCCGATGCGCCAGTTCCTACCGATCTCCGCCCTTCTTCTGGGGTCCGCCTTCCTACTGTTCGCCGGCGGGGTCAACGGTCTGATCCTGCCCGTGCGCGGCACGGCGGAAGGCTTCTCGAGCTTCTCGCTGGGTCTGCTCGGCACCGGGTGGGCGATCGGCTACGTCTCGGGCTGCCTTGCGACGCCGGGGCTGGTGTCCCGGGTGGGTCACATCCGGTCCTTTGGTGTGATGGCGGCGCTGGCGGCGATCTCGATTCTCGCCTCGCTGCTGATGCTGTCGCCCTGGGCCTGGGTGCCGCTGCGCGCGATCTCGGGCTTCTGCTTCGCGGGCGCCGCGATGATCGTGGAAAGCTGGCTGAGCGAGCGCGCCGCCCCTTCCGAGCGCGGCCGGGTGTTCGGCATCTACACGATGGTCAACCTGTTCTCGTCCACCGCCGGCCAGATGGTGCTGACGCTGGGCGACACGCGGGGGTTCTTCTTCTTCGTGCTGGGCGCGATCTTCTACTGCATGGCGCTGGTGCCCACCGCGATCTCGTCCAGCGCCTCGCCCAAGCCGCTGGTCAACGTGAAGATCGACCTGCGCGGGCTGTGGCGCAATTCGCCGGTGGCGCTGTTCGGCGTGTTCCTCGTCGGCATCTCCAACAGCGCCTTCGGCACGCTTAGCGCGGTCTATGCCGAGCGCGTGGGGCTGGGCCTGACCTCCATCGCCTTGTTCGCCTCGCTTCCCGTTTTGGCGGGCGCGGTGGCGCAGGTGCCGGTAGGCTACCTGTCGGACCGCACCGACCGGCGCTGGGTGCTGGTCGGGCTGGCGGTCGCCGCGGCGGGGACCGAGCTGGCCTTCATCCTGCTTCAGCCCGACAACCAGGCGATCAACCTCGCCCTGTCGGCGGCCTTCGGCGCGGCGATCTTCTCGATGTATCCGGTGATCCTTGCCCATGCGAACGACCACGCCGC
Source organism: Maritimibacter sp. (assembly GCA_017792445.1). GTDB lineage: Bacteria > Pseudomonadota > Alphaproteobacteria > Rhodobacterales > Rhodobacteraceae > Psychromarinibacter. Next base: position 3,555,371 of record CP051232.1, on the reverse strand, counting down.
AGAGGGCACCGCGATCCAGGTTTCGGGCGGTCTTCTGATGGTGTTCGGATTCGGGGGAATCGCCGGCCCGCTGGTTGCCGGCGTGGGAATGTCACAGATCGGACCTTCGGGATTGTTCGCCACTTCAATCGCGTCGCATATCGTCCTGATCCTGTTCGCAGTCTACCGGATTCGCACCCGCTCTGCCGTGCCGACCGAGGCGAAGCAGTCCTTCTCGGCGACGCCTATGGCGAAGAATGCAACCCCCGAGACGGCGGTGCTTGCCGCAAGCGACGCCGAAATTCGCGAAGAATTGAATGCCACTCCGGAACCCCCTGCGGACACTCAGGAAAACCTGCCCGAAAATCACGCGTGACTTCGGCCATACGCCGCCTATCTAGTCCGAAAAGCCGCCCCGCAGGCTATTTGTGGTAGATGACCGCTGGAATGGCGGATAGCCTCGGGGCACTCCGGATTTTGCGGAGATGTAAGGGGGCAGTAGCGTGACAACCGACGTCGTCGGGTATTTCGGAAAGCTTGCGGCGGCGACGCTGGCCGGGCTCTTCCTGACAACCAGTGCACAAGCCTTGGATCGCATCCGGATCCACGTGGAAGGCAACGACAAAGACCTTCAGGACGCGATCGTAAGCGCGTCCCTTGTGGTCGCCGCGAAGACCGAGGGACGGACCGAGGCCGACAACGTGTTCGCTTCGGCGCTGTCCGACTATGCCCGCCTTCTCGATGTGCTGTACGCCGAAGGGTATTACGGCGGCGTCATCAACATTTACGTGGACGGGCGCGAGGCTGCGTCGACCCCCCTGCTGCGGGCGCCCGACCGGATCAACGAGGTCGCGATCAACGTGCGTCCGGGGCGGCCCTTCCGCTTTGGCGACGCCCGGATCGGCCCGCTTGCCCCCGGCACCGAGATCCCCGACGAATTCGCCCCCGGCGAGCCCGCGAAGGCCCCGGTGGTGCGCAGCGCCGTCGACGCCGCCTCGGACGGCTGGCGCGATGCGAGCTATGCCAAGGTCGAGGTCGCGGGCGAACGTGTCGTCGCGGATCACGACAACGCCACGCTGGACAGCGTCATCGCGCTGAACCCCGGCCCGCCGGTCAAGTTCGGGCGGCTGGTGATCCAAAGCGAAAGCCGCGTCCGGGCAGAGGCGATCCGCCGGATCGCCGGGCTGGATCGCGGCGATCCCTTCTCGCCCGAAGAGGCCAAGCGCGTCGCCGACCGCCTGCGCCGCGCCGGTGCGTGGAAGGCCGTGTCGCTTGAAGAGGCCGAGACGCTCAGCGCGGACGGCGAGATGGACATGCTGCTGACGCTGGACGACGCCAAGCGGCGGCGGATCGGCGTGGGCGCCGAGGTGTCCTCGCTCGACGGCGGCAAGGTCACGGCCTTCTGGCTGCATCGCAACATCTTCGGCGGCGCCGAGCGTTTGCGCTTTGACGCCGAGGTGGCGAACATCGGCAGCGGCACCAGCGGCACCGACTACACCCTTGGCGGCCGCCTGACCGTGCCCGCGCCCATCGGCCCCGAAACCACCGCCTTCACCTATGGCACGCTGGAACTGCTGGACGAGGCGGATTACGAATCCGATCAGGTCGAGATCGGCTTCGGCATCACCCGCCGCGTCGGCGGCAATTTCCAGCTCGACGCCTCTATCGCCTACTTCTACTCCGAGACGAAAGACGCTCTGGGAGAACGGAAATTCTCGCTTCTGAAGCTGCCCATCAGCGCCACCTACGACCGCCGCGACAATGCGCTGGATCCGCGGCAGGGCTTCTTCATCAACCTCGACATCACCCCCTTCGCCGGTCTGAACGACACCGAGAGCGGCGTGCGCACCTATGGCGACGCGCGCGGCTACTACGGTTTTGGCGATGAGAAACGCGTGGTGCTTGCGGGGCGGCTGCAATTCGGCTCCATCGCCGGGTCCAGCATCACCGGCACGCACCCCGACATGCTGTTCTACTCGGGCGGTTCGGGCACCGTGCGCGGCCATCCCTACCAGTCGCTGAACGTCGACATCGGCGGCGGCGACACGCTGGGCGGCCGCAGCTTCCTTGGCCTCTCGGCCGAATTGCGGACCCATGTCACCGACACCATCGGCCTCGTGGCCTTCGCCGACGCCGGTTACATCGGCGCCGAGGAATTCTACGACGGCAGCGGCGAGTGGCATTCCGGCGCGGGGCTCGGTCTGCGGTACATGACGGGCATCGGGCCGATCCGGCTTGACGTGGCCTATCCCACCAGCGGCGACACCGGCGACGGTGTCCAGATCTACATCGGTATCGGGCAGGCATTCTAATGCGCCACATCCTGTTGATTCTCATGCTGGCCCTGCCGGGTCAGCTTCTTGCTCAGGCCGGCCCGGACAGCGTCCCGGACGCTCCCGCCGAGGAAGAGGAACGCGACCGCGGCATCCTTCAGGCCTTCATCGAAGACAACCTGTCCGGCGCGGGCCGCGAAGTCCGGATCGAGGGCTTCCGGGGCGCGCTGTCGTCCAACGCGACGCTGGAAAGCCTGACCATCGCCGACGCGGACGGCGTCTGGTTGCGGCTGGAAGGCGCGGTGCTGAACTGGAACCGCGCCGCCATCCTGCGCGGCCGGGTCAACATCAACGAGCTTTCCGCCGAACGGCTGGTCATCGAACGGGTGCCCGACAGCGGCACCTCCGACGATCTTCCCTCGCCCGAGGCCACGCCTTTCGCCCTGCCGGAACTGCCCGTCTCCATCGACATCGCCACCCTCGCGATCGAGCGCGCCGAACTGGGCGCACCGCTTCTGGGCGAAGACGTCGCGATCACGCTGGACGGCAGCGCCAGCCTTGCCGGTGGCGAAGGCACGACCGACCTGCAGATCACCCGTCTCGACGGCCCTGAAGGGGACATCTCGATTGCCGGGTCCTACTCCAACGCGACCGGCGCGCTGAACCTCGACCTGTCGTTCCGCGAAGGTCCCGGCGGCATCGCGGCCAGCCTGATCGGCCTGCCGGGCGAACCCTCGGTCGACCTCACCGTGCAGGGCGACGGCTCGGCCGACGACTTCAACGCCGACATCCTGCTGCTGACCGACGGCGAGGAACGCCTGAGCGGCACCGCGACCCTTGGCGCGTTCGGCGCGGAGGACGGCGAAGGCGCCACCGACCGCCGCTTTGGCCTTGACCTTTCGGGCGATCTCGCGCCGCTGTTCCTGCCGGATTATCAGGACTTTCTCGGCAACAGCGTGGCTCTGACCGTCAACGGCACCCTGTTGGGCGAAGGCGGCCTCGACCTTGAACAACTGGACGTCGAAACGCAGTCGCTCGTGCTGAACGGCGCGGTGCAACTGGACAGCGACAGCTGGCCCGTCCGGATCGACATCACCGGCGCGATCACCCCGCCCGAGGGCGACGAGGTGCTGCTGCCCCTGACCGGCCCCGAGACATGGGTGCGCGACGTCGAACTCGCCATCGACTTCGACAGCACCGACGGCGACACGTGGACCGCCTCGCTGACCGCAGACGGCTTCCGCCGCGACGGGATCGAGATCGGCCGCGCCGCGCTGACCGGACAGGGCGGCATCGTCCGCGGTGAAGGCAACGCCATCGGCGAGGTAACCGGCCAGATGGCTTTGGACGTCGACGCCATCGCCCTGCCCGACCCCGCGTTGCAGGAAGCGGTGGGCGAGACCGTGACCGGCGCGCTTGGGTTCGACTTCGTCGAGGGCCAGACCCTGCGCTTCACCGGGCTGGACCTGACCGCGGGCGACACCGTGCTTAGCGGCGACGCCACGCTCGATCTGCCCGAAGAAGGGCTGGGGCTGGAAATCCTCGGCCGCGTCGGCCTGCGCGCCGGAGACCTGTCGCGCTTTGCCGCGCTGGCGGGGATCGACCTCAGCGGCTCGGCAGACCTGTCCGTCAGCGGCGAAATCGAGCCGCTCAGCGGCAGCTTCGACCTGACGCTGGGCGGCAGCACCGGCGATCTGGCGATCGGCAACGCCATGGTCGACCCGCTGATCGGCGGCGACGGACAGTTGCAGGGCCAGATCACCCGCGACCAGGACGGCACCCGCCTGACCGACTTCGGCATCACCACGCCCGAGACCGAACTGACCGCCACCGCCGACCTCGCCACCGGCGACAGCCAGGCGCAGTTCGCCCTGAACCTGCGCGAAGCGGGCATCGTCGCCGAAGGCCTGGACGGCCCCGTCTCGCTGACCGGCACCGCGGTGCAAGTGGGCGAGGACTGGACGCTGACCACCAACCTCGAAGCGCCCGGCGGCGTGCGCGCCGACATCGACGCCAACATCTCGCTTCCCGACGGCGAACCCGGCCCGGTCAACGGCATCGCCGAGATCGCCATCGCCGACCTGTCCGCCTATTCCGAGATCGCGGGCGCCGACCTGAACGGCGCCGCCAACGTCACGCTGGCGGGCCGCGGCGACCTTTCGGACATGAGCTTCGAGGCCAGCGTCAACGGCACCGCTTCGGACATCCGCATCGGCAGCGACGTGGCGGACACGCTGATGGCCGGCACCAGCACGCTGGCCATCGACCTGACCCGCGACGCCGACGGCACGATCAGCTTCCGCGACACCAGTTTCGAGAACGATCAGGTGACCGCCGACCTCGACGGCACCATCGACGGCCAGACCGGCGCCATCGAATTCGACGCGCGGCTGGTCGACGTGGCCCTGATCCTCGACAACCTGAGCGGCCCGGCGACCCTGGACGGCACCCTGACCCGCGACGGACAGGACTTCCAGCTCGACGGCGGCTTCTCGGCCCCCGGCGACACCGGCGGCGACATCACCGCCGAGGTCACGCTGGGCGACGACGGCCCCGGCCCGTTCCGCGCCAGCGGCGATGCCGAGATCGGCAGCCTCGCCCCCTTCGCCAGCCTCGCCAACATGGACCTGTCCGGCGGCCTGTCGCTGCGCTTCGGCGCCGAGGGCGATTTGTCGGACATGAGCCTTTCCGCGACGCTGAACGCGGAAGGCGACAACCTCGCCACCGGCATCACCGCCGTCGACCCGCTGATCGGCGGCGCAAGCGAGCTGGACGTGGCGGTGAACCGCGACGCGGCGGGCGTCCTGACCTTCGACCGCGCCCGGTTCGAGAGCGATCAGCTGATGGCCATGGTCGAGGGCTCGGTCGCCCCCACCACCGCCGACGTCCGGTTCGACGTGCAACTGGCCAGCGCCGGCGCGGTGGCGCAGGGCCTGACCGGCGCCATCGGACTCAGCGGGCAACTGACCCGCGACGGCGACGACGTGAGCCTCGACGCCGACCTGACCGGCCCCGGCGACACCGAGGGCGACATCCTCGCGGCGTTGACGCTGGTCGACGGCCAGCCCGGACCGTTCAGCGCCGACGTGAACGCCGACATCGCCTCGCTCGCGCCTTTCGGCGCCATCGCCAACCTCAACCTCGGCGGCGCGCTGACGCTGGACGCCAGCGCCGACGGCGACCTGACCGACCTGACCTTCGATGCGGACGTCTCCGCCACCGGCACCGGCCTGCGCTCGGGCATCTCGGCGGCGGATCCGCTGCTGGCCGGCACCAGCCAGCTGAACGTCGCGGTCGCCCGCGATGCCGAGGGCGTGTTGACCATCGAACGCGCCACCTTCGAGAACCCGCAGCTAAGCGCCGAGGTCTCGGGAGAGGGCAGCCCCGACGGCGGTTCGGGGCGCTACGACCTGCGGCTTGCCAACGTCGGCCTGCTGGCGCCCGGCATCAACGGCCCCGCCACCGCGACCGGCACCCTGTCCTCGTCGGGCAACGGCTGGCAGATCGACACATCGCTGACCGGTCCGGGCGGCATGTCCGCCACCACCGCGGGCAGCTTCGCGCAGGACTTCTCGACCGCGAACCTGTCGATCAACGGCAACGCGCCCCTGGAACTCGCCAACGGCTTCATCGCGCCCCGGCTGGTCGACGGTCTGGCCCGGTTCAATCTGAACCTGAACGGCCCGCTGGCTCTGAACTCGCTGTCGGGCACCGTCAGCGCCAACGGAGCGGGCGTCACCCTGCCCTCGCTGCGCATCCGCCTGACGCCGCTGAACGTGACCGCACAGCTTGGCGGCGACAGCGTCAACGTCACCGCCGACACCGGCGTGTCGAACGGCGGGCGGATCACCGCATCGGGACCGATCAGCCTGAGCGCCCCCTTCAATGCCAATCTCGCGATCTCGCTGCAACGCGTCGTGGTGGCAGAGCCGGGCTTCTATGAAACGACCGTCTCGGGCAACGTCGGCATCGACGGCGGCCTGACCGGCGGCGCGAACATCTCGGGCGACATGACGCTGGACGCGGTCGAGGTGCGCATCCCGAACACCGGCGGACTGTCCTCCGGCAGCCTGCCCAGCCTCGTCCACATCAACGAGCCCGCCGACGTGCGCCGCACCCGCGACCGCGCCGGCCTGCTGCGCGACATGGGTGACAGCAGCGGCGGCGGCGCGTCCGGCCCCGGCTACGGGCTGAACATCGTGATCCGCGCGCCGCAGCAGATCTTCATCCGCGGCCGCGGCCTCGACGCCGAGATGGGCGGCCAGCTGAGACTGGGCGGCACCACCAACAACATCTTCACCGAGGGCTCGTTCGAGCTGATCCGCGGCCGGCTCGACATCCTTGGCGAACGGCTCAGCCTGACCGAAGGCAGCCTGCAATTGCAGGGCAACTTCGACCCCTACGTCCGGCTCGTCGCGGCGACCACCTCGGGCGACATCACCGTTCAGATCGTGATCGAGGGCTTCGCCTCGAACCCCGACCTCGTGGTCACCTCGCAACCCGAACTCCCCGAAGAAGAGGTGCTCGCACGCCTTCTGTTCGAGCGCGGGATCGAGGAAATCTCGGCGCTGCAGGCGGTCCAGCTTGCGCTCGCGGTCCGCACGCTGGCGGGCGGCGGTGGCGAGGGCATCGTCGGACGCCTGCGCACCAACGTGGGTCTCGACGACCTCGACGTCACCACCGGCACCGATGGCACCGCCGAGGTCACGGCGGGCAAATACCTGAGTGATCGCCTTTATTCCGACGTGACCGTGGATTCCTCCGGTGAGACCGAGGTGGAACTGAACCTGCAGATCACCCCCTCGGTCACCGCCCGCGGCCGCGTCACATCGGACGGCGACACCGGGATCGGCATCTACTTCGAGCGGGATTACTAGGGGCCACCCGGGCAAGGGGGCTTTGCCCCCCGGCCCTGCGGGCCTCCCCCCAGGATATTTCCGAACCAAAGAAGCCAGGGGCGCGCGACCTGGCTTCTTCTCTTTCCAAATACCTCGGGGGAGCCGCCGTCAGGCGGCGGGGGCAGCGCCCCCTTTGCGCCGTCCGTTCAGACCGAGACGGCGGCGAGCAGCTCGTCGCGTTCCAGCTCGGACTTCGCGCCCGACATGGTGACCGAGCCGCGCTCCAGCACGTAGAACGTATCGGCAAGGTCGTAGGCGAAGGCGAAATACTGTTCGACAAGGATGATCGCCATGTCGCCGCGGTCGCGCAGGTATTCGATCACCCGGCCGATCTGCTGGATGATGTTGGGCTGAATGCCCTCGGTCGGCTCGTCCAGGAGCAGGACCTTGGGCTTGGTGATCATCGCGCGGGCAATGGCAAGCTGCTGCTGCTGGCCGCCCGACAGGTCGCCGCCACGGCGGTTCATGAATTCCTTCAGGATCGGGAACAGCTCGAAGATCTCGTCGGGGATGTGGTGCTCGGACTTGGGCAGGCAGGCATAAGCCGTCTCCATGTTCTCGCGCACCGTCATCAGCGGGAAGATGTCGCGCCCCTGCGGCACGTAGCCGATGCCCTTCTGCGCCAGCATATGCGCCGGGATGCGGCCGATGTCCTCGCCGTCCAGCGTGTAACTGCCGGCGGTGCGCTGGTGGGTGCCCGACAGCGCCTTCAGAAGCGAGGTCTTGCCGACCCCGTTCGTTCCCATCACGCAGGTCACCTTGCCCGCCTGCGCCGACAGGTCGATGCCGTACAGGATCTGGCTGCCGCCGTAGTGAAGCGTGAGATCGCGGGTGTCTAGCATGTCGGGGTCTCTCTGTTTCCGCGCGGCGGGGGCGGCAAGGTCAGGGGGCCGGTCATCCGTGTCACCGCCCCAGATACACTTCGATGACCTGCTCGTTCTTCGTTACGTGGTCCAGCGAGCCTTCGGCCAGCACCGAGCCTTCATGCAGAACGGTCACCTTGCAGTCCAGCCGCCGCACGAATTCCATGTCGTGCTCGACCACCACCACGGCGCGGGTCTTCGCCGCTTCCTTCAGGATGTCGGTCGTGTGCTCGCGCTCGGCCGGGGTCATGCCTGCGGCGGGTTCGTCGACCAGCAGAAGCTGCGGCTCCTGCGCCAGCAGCATGCCGATCTCCAGCCATTGCTTCTGGCCGTGCGACAGCTCGCCCGACTTGCGGGCAAGCTGGGTTTCCAGCCCGATCTCTTCGGCCAGCGCCACCACCCGCGCCCGGTCCTCGTCGGATGGCTTGTAGAACAGCACCGTCCACGCGCTGCGCCCGTTGCGCAGGGCCATCAGCAGGTTGTCGAACACCGACTGGTCCTCGAACACCGTGGGCCGCTGGAATTTGCGCCCGACCCCGGCCTGCGCGATTTTCGCTTCGTTCATCCGCAGCAGCGAGACGCTGCGGTCGCCCCAGATGACCTTGCCCTCGTCCGGGCGGGTCTTGCCGGTGACGATATCCATGAAGGTGGTCTTGCCCGCCCCGTTCGGTCCGATGACCGCGCGCAGCTCGGCCTTGCCGATCGAGAAGGACAGGTTGTTGATCGCCTTGAACCCGTCGAACGAGACCGACACGCCGGAGACTTCCAGCAGGCGGTCGTTGCGCGGGGCGGCGGCGGTAGCGGCGGCGGCGTTCATTCTTCGGCCTCCTTCTCACGCAGGGCGCCCTGATCGGGGCCAAGGTCGGCGCCGTGGCGGTCGGGCGAGCGGCGGTCGGTGATCAGGTCGAACAGCCCGCCGATGCCTTTCGGGAAGAACAGCGTGACCAGCACGAAGGTCAGGCCCAGCAGGATCAGCCACCAGTCGACCCAGTTGATCGTGTAGAAGCCGAGGTTGATCGAGGGCGCCTGCCCGCCGGTGAAATAGGTCGACACCAGCGACACGAAGGCCGCGCCGATCACTGCGCCATACAGCCGTCCGCGACCGCCGATCGCCACCCAGACCGCAAGGTAGATCGACGCGATGGGCGCGATCTCGGCCGGGTTGATGATGCCCGCCTGCGGGTAGTACAGCGCCCCGGCGATGCCCGCGATCACGGCGGTGAAGGTGAAGACGAACAGCTTGTAGCCCTCGACCGAGTAGCCGAGGAACCGCACCCGCGCCTCGTCGTCCCGGATGCCGCGGATCACCGAGCCGAACTTGCCCGACACCACCCATGCGCACAGCAGGTAGCCCGCGCCAAGCGCGAAGGCCGAGGCCCACAGGAACCACATCGACACGATGTCCTGACTGGCGGTGACACCGGGCAGGTTCTGCAGCCCCGAGAGGCCGTTGTTGCCGCGCAGGCCGCTGTCGTTCTGGAACAGGTACAGCGACAGCGCCAGCGTCATCGCCTGCGTCAGGATCGACAGGTACACGCCCGTCACCCGGCTGCGGAAGGCGAGCCAGCCGAACACCAGCGCCAGAAGCCCCGGCACCAGCACCACCGCCAGCAGCTGCAACGGCAGCGAGTGGGCGAAGGCCCAGATCGGCGGGAACTCGGACGCCCCCACCACGCCGAAAATCTGCGTGGCGATGCCGCTGGAGATTTCTTCGGGCGTTGGCGGCAGGGCGGCGTTGGACATCGACTCGGCCACGATCAGCCGGGTGCGCTCGTACATCAGCCACATGCCGATGGCATAGCCGCCAAGACCGAAGAAGGCGAAATGGCCCAGCGACAGGATGCCGGTATAGCCCCAGACCACGTCCATCGCGACGGCGATCAGGCACAGGCACAGCGTCTTGCCCAGCGTCTTGATGAACGAGGTCGAGATCACGCCGATGCCGAAGCCCTCGGACAGGATCGTGACGCCCACGGTGAAGATCGCAAGGCAGGCGAGGAACACCAGCACCGACGGGTTGCGCATCACGAAGGGCTTGCGGCGGCCCGGACCGAAGGCGGGGTTGGTTGTGGTGGCGGTCATCGGTCAGGCCTCCGCCGCGCGGCCCTTGAGGGCGATAAGCCCCCGTGGCCGGAACTGGATGAAGATGATGATGAAGATGATCATGTAGGTCTGCGCCGCCAGCGTGTTGGACGGGTTGAACCACTCGATGAACTTCTGAAGGAAGCCGATCAGCGTCGCACCCAGCAGCGTGCCCCAGATGTTGCCGACGCCGCCGACGACGACCGTCATGAACGACTGCACGATATAGCCCTGCCCCAGCTCGGATGTGACCTGCGCGTACAGCCCGATGGCGACCCCCGCGATCCCGGCGATGCCAGAGCCAAGCCCGAAGGTCAGCATATTGATCTTGTCGGGGTTGATCCCCATCGACGCCGCCATCCGCGGGTTCTGGGTCACCGCGCGGACTTCCAGCCCGACGCGGGTCCTGTTCATGATGAACAGGAAGACGCCAAGGAAGATCAGCGCCAGCACGAAGATCGCGACCCGGATATAGCTGATCGAGACCACGTCGTTAAACACCAGCGCGCCGCCCAGCCAGTCGGGCGAGGTCAGCGGACGCGCTTGTGTGCCGAAGATGTTCTTGGCCAGCTGCTGCAGCGCGATCGAAATGCCGAACGTCGCCAGCAGGGTTTCCAGCGGGCGGTGATACAGCCAGCGGATCACCAGCCGCTCCATCGCCACGCCCGCGGCGAAGGTCACCACGAAGGCCAGCGGGATCGCGACGGCGATGGACGCGGTGTAGTTCGGGATGATCTGCTGCACCACGTAACCGGTGTAGGCGCCCATCATGATGAACTCGCCATGCGCCATGTTGATCACCCGCATCACGCCGAAGGTGATCGCAAGGCCGATGGCGGCAAGGAAATAGATCGACGCCAGCGACAGCGCGTCCAGCGTCAGGTCAAGGAACTGGTTCACCGCGACCTTGGTATCGATCGACCGAAGCGCGCCCAGCGCGGCGGCCACGACCTCGGGCGAGGTGGCGGTGTAGACCTCGTAAAAAGCGTAGCCGTCGATGATCTCGTCGATTTCATCCTCGGTCGCGGCGGCCTCGACCGCGCCCTGCCGGACCAGTTCCGCATAGGCGAGGTCGCGGGCGTCGTCGGTGTTCAGGTCGGCGACCTGAATGCCCGCCACCTGCCCGTCGATGATGTTCGCCACCAGAGCCGCCTTCTGGTCGTCACCGCTGATCAGCGGCGGGGCCAGTTCCTCGCGGACCAGCAGGGTATAGGCATCGGCCTTGCTCAGCGCCTCCGAGCCGGGGCGCAGCACGCGGGCGACGTCTTCGCCTTCGGGCGCCTCGCCCTCGGCAACGCGCAGTTCGGTCTGCACCAGCGGATTGAGCGTCGCGCGAAGGTCGACGCCAAGATCGCCCGAGAAGCTTTCGATGGCCTCGATCCGCTCGGCATCGTCCTCGCCGAACCGGATGGTCAGCAGCCGCTCCAGCCGCGCCATGCGGGCGGCGATGGCGGGGTTCGTTTCCTCGGCGATGACCGAGCGCAGCGTGGCAAGGTGCGAGTCCTGCGCGTCGCGCTCGATGGCGGTCAGGGCGCGGTTGCGCACCCGGTCGTTGGGGTCGGTCAGCTGGAAGCGCACAAGCGCCGCGCCCATCATGGCGCGGATGCCGCTGTTGGGCTTCAGCTGGTCCATGTCGTCTTCAAGGACGGTGCCCACCTCTTCCCCGGTCGCGATGTCGAACAGGGTCAGCAGGTCCTCGCCGTTCGCGTCCTCGCCGGCTTCCTCGGTGAAGAAGAACAGACCGTCATCGGTGCGCTGCCACATCTCGCGGGCCTGCCAGCGTTCCAGCACGTCCTGCGCGGCGGGCAGACCGCTGGCGGCGATGGCATCGATGGCCGGGCCGATGGTGCGGCGCGAGCTTTTCTCGATGATTTCGCGATGTTCCTGAAGGAGGGCCTGTATCTCGCTGAGGTCGTCGGTGTCCTGCGCCATCGCGGCGGCGGGAAGCAGGGCGAACAGACAAGCGGCAAGAAGTCGAAGGAGACGGGTCATGCGCGGTCCCGGACATTGTGCAGCATCGCGATGCCGCGGACTTCTGGATATGCAGGCGGGGAACCGGAACCGGCCCCCCGCCCGATGGTCAGGTCAGATCAGTAGTTGGATTCGATCTGCACGCAGGTCTCGGTCTCGGTGTTGTACATGCCGCACTCGAGATCCTTCCAGTCCGACACGAGGACGGCGGATTCCGGCAGGAAGTCGGTCCATGCGTCGCCCGGAACCGGATCGGTTTCCGAGATGATGTCGAACTGGCCGTCGGCCAGGATCTCGCCGATCAGGACCGGCTTGGACAGGTGGTGGTTCACGCCCATCACGGCGGTGCCGCCGGTCAGGTTCGGGAACTCCTGGCCCCACATGTTTTCGCGCACGGCGTCGACGTCGGTGGTGCCGGCGGCTTCGACCGCGTTCACCCACATGTTGAAGCCGATGTAGTGGGCTTCCATCGGGTCGTTGGTCACGCGGCTGTCGTCGCCGATGAACTCGTGCCACGCGGCGATGAACTCTTCGTTCGCGTCGGTGTCGGCGGACATGAAGTAGTTCCACGCAGCCAGGTGGCCGACGAGGTTCGAGGTGTCGAGACCCGACAGTTCCTCTTCACCCACCGAGAAGGCGACGACGGGGATGTCGGCGGCGTCGATGCCGGCAGCCGCGAGTTCCTTGTAGAAGCCGACGTTGGCGTCGCCGTTGATGGTCGAGATCACGCCGACCTGGCTGCCGTCAGCGGCCAGTTCCTTGACGTCGGCGACGATGGTCGCCCAGTCCGAGTGGCCGAAGGGAGTGTAGTTGACGAAGATGTCTTCGGCGGCGATGCCCTTGTCCTGCAGGTAGGACTCGAGAATGTTGTTCGTGGTGCGCGGGTAGACATAGTCGGTGCCCAGCAGCGCGAATTTCTCGACGCCCAGTTCTTCCAGGAAGTAGTCAACCGCCGGGATCGCCTGCTGGTTGGGAGCAGCGCCGGTGTAGAACACGTTCTTGGACGACTCTTCACCTTCGTACTGCACCGGGTAGAACAGCAGGCCGTTCAGCTCTTCGATCACCGGCAGAACCGACTTCCGCGACACCGAGGTCCAGTTGCCGAACATCACGTCGACTTCGTGGACGGTCAGCAGTTCACGCGCTTTTTCAGCGAACAGCGGCCAGTCCGAGGCCGGGTCGACGACGACGGCTTCCAGTTCGCAGCCCAGCACGCCACCCTTGGCGTTCTGCTGCTCGACCAGCATCAGCATGGTGTCTTTCAGCGTGGTCTCGGAGATCGCCATCGTGCCCGACAGCGAGTGCAGCACGCCGACCTTGATCGGGCAGGCCACGTCCTGAGCGGACGCGTGGCTGGCGAAAGCGGCAGCGGCGGTCGCGCCGAGCAGAGCCTTGGTGAATTTAGACATTAATCCATCCCTTCGGAATTTGGCGTGAAGATCGATGCTGGCAGACCGGAGCGGAACCTCTCCCGTAACGCTGTGTGCTGCCGGCTGTCCCCCCGCCTATCTTGTTGCACCCGTGCCGGGCATCGCGGACAGCCATGAACGCGGCGCCGGCACTTTCGAGAGGTCCGAATGGATTCGGAACTCCCGAGCGAGTTGATACGGTGAGGGTGCAGCGCGACGCAGCGTCTCGGGTTGAAATGGGGTCAAACCGGCCCACGCAGCCGCCCCGTATGCCCATAATTTGAGCGGGAAGCATCGCCCTGTTTATTTTGCAGGCGGTTCGTTATGCGCACATCGCATGCCGCGTCCCGATCCGCGCCGACCGACCGCCCGCATGCGCGCGGCCCGGCGCGCGATCTTCCTTAACGGCAGTCGGGATTTGCAACGAGGCCGTCCGCACTACATGCTTCGCCCATGTACGCTTCTCACGGTTTCCTGCGCTCCGACATCGGGGACGTCGATGTCGTCTATCATGACGGCGAATATCACCTGTTCCACCTCGTCCTGCCGAACCACGATTTCATCGCCCACGCGGTCAGCCGCGACGGGATGACGTGGCGCCGGGTCCAGAACGCGCTGTTCGTGGACGATCCCGGCGCGTGGGACGACGACATGCTGTGGACGATGCATGTCTCGGCGGACCCGGACGTGCCGGGCCGCTGGCGCATGTTCTACACCGGCCTCAGCCGCCACGAATACGGCCGGGTGCAACGCGTCGGGCTGGCGGTGTCGGACGATCTTTACACGTGGACCCGGAACGAGGACCCCGCCTACCCGCTCGAAGTCTCGGGCCAATGGTACGAATGCAGCTCGGACGAGGGCCGCAACTGGGTCTCGTTCCGCGATCCGTTCTTCTACCACGACCCCGACACCGGCGACCGCCTGCTGCTGGCGGCGGCGCGGGTGAACGAGGGCCCGGTGATCCGGCGCGGCTGCGTCAGCGTCACCCGCGAGACCGCCGCCGACCAGTGGCAGTTCGAACCGCCTCTGTACCGCCCCGGCCTGTACGACGATGTCGAGGTGCCGAACCTGTTCAAGCTGGACGACAGGGTCTACCTGATCGGGTCGATCCGCGAGGACGTGAAGATCCATTACTGGTACGCCGACGACATCGGCGGGCCGTTCATGAACTTCGCCGACAACGTGCTGCTGCCCAAGGGCAACTACGCCGCGCGGGTCTGCAAGGCGGGCGACCGTTACCTGCTGTTCAACTTCTTCCAGCGCAAGGAAGTCATCTATGGCCGCGAGGTGATCGCCCGGATGCTGCCGCCGCCGAAGGAACTGATCACCGACCGGCGCGGGCGGCTGATGCTGAAATCCTTCTCGGGCTTCGACGCGCTGGCGGGCCGCGCGGTGCAGGTCACCCGCAGCACCGAGATGACCCAGCTTTACGGCAACCCCAATGCCACTCTGACCTGCGGCGAGGACGCGGTCACCATGTCCTGCCCCTCGGGCTTCGAGGCGTTCCTGCTGCCCGGCCAGCACGAGGACTTCCGCCTGCGCGCCCGGATCTCGCTGGACGGGCAAGGCAAATGCGGGCTTGTGCTGCGGGTCAACGAGGACGGCGACGGCTATTACCTCGCGCTCGACCTGTGGAAGGGCTACGCCCAGCTGCGCCGCTGGGGCGCCAATCCCCGGCCCGAGTTCGAACACGCCTTCCGGTACGAGACGCTTCAGGCCGGCAACTTCGTCCCGCTGTTCCAAGCCACCGACATAGACGTCGAGGTCGTCACGCACGGCTCTTACATCGAGTTCTCGCTGAACGGTCAGGTGACGCTGTGCGTGGTCGATGATGGCTATTGCGACGGGCACGTGGGCTTTTACGCAGAAAGCGCAACGGTCCGGGCCGAGGACATCTTCATCGAGAAGCTCGACCGCCGTCTGGCCGAGGAAGAGCCGGTCTATACCGCCACGCGCCACAACCCTCCGGACCCGCAGTTCCACCTCGTCGACGTGCAACCGCAACTGGAGCCTCCATCGGACACGTGACCATGACCCCTGCCCGCCCCTGGCTTCTGGTCAGCGACATCGACGACACCCTGACCGGCGACCCCGCCGCGATGGAGGCGCTTGGCAAGGCGATGGCGGCGGACCGCGACCGGCTGTGGTTCGCGGTGAATTCCAGCCGCCCCGCCGGAAGCGTGGCCGAAACGCTGGCCACAGTCTTTCCGCCCGCGCTGCAACCCGATGGCGTGATCACCGCGCTGGGGACCGAGATCGCATGGCAGGGCGCGCCGCTTGAGGGCTGGGAGCAGCGGTTCCACGGCTGGCCGCACGACAGGATTTTCGCGACGCTGGAACGTCTGGGCCACCGGCCCCACGCCGAGGTCTACCAGACCCCGCGCAAGGTCAGCTTCGCCGTCCCGCCCGACGCGCAGGGCGCCGCGCGGGATGCGCTGGCGGACTACGATTGCACTGTCATCGCCTCTGGCAGCGACGATTTCGACGTCATCCCAACCGCCGGCGGTAAGGACAAGGCCGCCCTTTTTCTCACGCGTTATCTGGGGCTTGACCCGGATGACCTGATTGTGGCCGGCGACAGCGGGAACGATCTGGCGATGTTCCGGGTTACCCAGATGGGGATCGCCGTGCGCAACGCGCGTTCCGAATTGCTGGACGCGCTTGTTCCCGGAACCTTTCACCACGCCCAAGCCCCCCACGCGGGCGGTGTGCTGGAAGGGCTTCGCCATTACGGCGCGCTTCCCGGCAAGACAGCGGACTGATGGACAGACAAGGAAAACAGATGCCACGCGACACCGTCGACTCGATGGGCTCTTTGATGATGATCTCCCTGCACGGCTACGTCGCCGGCTCGCCGGAACTCGGCAAGCCCGACACCGGCGGTCAGGTCGTCTTCGTCATGGAGCTTGCGAAACGCTTTGCCCGGCTGGGCTACAAGGTCGACGTGGTCACCCGCCAGTTCGAGGATCAGCCCCCCGAGGATCGCATCAACGACAACCTTCGTGTCTGGCGCATTCCCTTCGGCGGCCGCGACTTCATCCGCAAGGAGGACATGCACGACTGGTACGGCGACTTCGTGTCGAACCTGCTGGCCGCGATCCGCGCGCAGGACCTGCGCTACGACGTGGTGAACTCGCACTATTGGGACGCGGGCGTCTCTGGTCAGAAGATTGCCGAGGAATTGCAGATCCCCCACGTCCACACGCCCCACAGCCTTGGCTGGTGGAAGCAGAAGGACATGAAGTCGCTGGGCAAGGACGACGGCGAAGGCAACTACCGCTTCAAAGAGCGCATCCAGAAAGAATTCGTCCTATACCGCGCCTGCGACCACGTTATCGCCACCACCGAGCAGCAGGCGCAACTGATCGAGGATCACTACGACCTGCCCGCCGAGCACATCACGATGATCCCGCCCGGCATCGACGAACAGCGCTTCACCGCCGTGACGCCCGACCAGTTGGCCGAACTGCGCCAGCGGCTTGGGATGTCGTCGGACGACGTCTATGTCGTGGGCCGCGCCGCCACCAACAAGGGGTATGACCTGATCCTGAAGGCGATGCCCTACCTCGCCGAGTTGCAGCCCAACGCGCGGCTGGTTCTGGCGGCCGGGGCGAATTCGGACAAGGACAAGGAGCTGCTGGCCTCGTGGCAGAAGCTGGCGGGCGAGCTTGAGATCGGCGACCGGATCGACTGGCGCGGGTATGTCGAGGATGACGACCTTGCCGACTATTACCGCGCGCCGGGCGTCTTTGCCCTGCCCTCGCGCTATGAGCCCTTCGGGATGACGGCGGTCGAGGCGATGGCCTGCGGCACGCCCACGGTGCTGACCACGCGCGGCGGCCTGTTCGAGCAGGTGACCTTCGGCGAGCATGCGCTGGTCGCCGACCCCACCCGCCCGGTCGAATTCGCCGCGATGGTGAACATGCCGATGCAGCACGACTGGTTGCGCCACAAGCTGAACGTGGAAGGCGCGCGGTTCGCCCGCCGCACCTTTGGCTGGACCGGCATCGCGCGGCGGACGGTGGCTCTGTTCGAGCAGTATCGCGGAAAGTACCTGACGCCCGGCACCATGGCCGACGCCGACGCCTGACCGGCCTTCCGGCGATTGCCGCAACGGCCTCGCCCGGCTAGAACGCGCGGATGGACAGCAAGATCATCGACATCCAGGACCTGCCCGACGTGGTGCGGTCGAAAAGCGCGAAGGGCCGCACGATCACCGCCATCGCCGGCCCGCCCGGCGCGGGCAAATCGACCGTGTCGGACCGCCTTGCCGAGCTTCTGAACGAGGCCGAGCCGGACAGCGCCGCCGTCTTCCCAATGGACGGCTTCCATTACGACGACATGATCCTGAACGCGCGCGGCTGGCGGCCCCGCAAAGGTGCGCCCCACACCTTCGACGTGCGCGGCTTCGGTCATATGCTGGACCGCCTGCGCGCCAACGACGAGCCCGAGGTCGCGGTGCCGGTCTTCGACCGCGCCATCGAGACTTCCCGCAACGCCGCGCGGATCATTCCGCAGTCGGTGCGGCACATCGTGGTTGAAGGCAACTACCTGCTGTTACAGGACGATCCGTGGAACACGCTGGCCGACCGGTTCGACACGACGGTATTTCTGGATGTCCCCTACGACACGCTGAAGGCGCGATTGGCCCAGCGCTGGAAGGCGCTGGCGCCCGACAATTTCGAGGTGAAGATGGAAGGCAACGACCTGCCGAATGTCCGCCTTGTACAGACGCGTAGCGCGCCGGCGGATTACCGGATCGTCAACGCCTAGCCGGTGACCCGCGCAAGGAACGCGGCGCTGCGCTCGTGCGCGACGGCGGTCGCCTCGGGGTCGTGGACCTGCGGACGCTCGTCATTGGCGAAGGCATGGCCCGCCGCATAGACGAACATCTCCATCTCCGGCCACTCCGCCTGCGCCGCTTCAAGGATTTCGGGCGGGGTGTGGTCGTCGGTGTCGCCGAAGTGCCCCTGCACCGGGGCCTTGACCGGCGCGCCGAAATACTTGTGCAGCCGCGTGCCGTAGAAGACCACCGCGCCCGCGACGTCCAGTTCCTGCGCCGCGCGCACCGCCAGACCGCCGCCCCAGCAAAAGCCCATGACACCGACCTTCAGCCCCCGCCCCGACAGCTCCGAGACCGCGGCGTCGATGTCCAGCATCGCCTTGTCCGGATCCGCGCCCTGCATCAGTTCGCGGGCGGTGGCGATGTCCGAAAAATCGACGACGGCGCCGGGGCGCTGCCTGTCGAACAGCGCCGGGATCGCGACCTCGTAGCTTTGCGCCGCATAGTGCCGGGCGACACCCTTCAGCTGTTCGGTGACGCCGAAGATCTCCTGAAGGATCACAAGCCCGCCGCGCGGGGTTCCATTTGCCGACTGAAACCAGCAATCGAGCGTATGGCCGTCGCTCGCTGTAATCGTCCTCATCATCGCACCCGTCTCCTCACCTTCAGGCGTAAACAGCTTGATGCCTGTATTACACAACGCACGCAATGCAGATCAGTTCATCACAGCTCCGATAAGGGCAAGTAATGCCATGACAAGGATCAATGCGACCACTGCATCGTTCGCGCCCGAGACGATACCGTCGATCCAACTGCGCCGGCGTGCTCCACAATGCGGACAAGTTCTTGCCCGGTGCGTGCACTTGTGCTCGCATTCCCGACAGGCTCCGTTCATCGCACGCTCCAGCTTTTGACCAACCTTTGACCAAGAGTACCCGAACATTGCGGAGACACTTGGCTTGGGCGGCGACAATTTGGCGATCCTCCCCTTCCGGCCAAGGCCGGAATGAGGCAGCGCCCCGGAATTACCTAATTCCGTTCGGTTCACAGGGCGCCGTTACCCCGCCGAAACTCAGGGCTCGGGCGTCGCGGCAGGCCGGGCCGGCGGAGCGTCCTTGGCCGAGATCATCCGCCACCCCATGAACCCGAACAGCACCGTGATCAGCGGGTTCGCGAGGTTGAAGAACGCGAACGGCAGGTAGTCGAAGGTCGCCACCCCAAGCGTCACCGCCATGTAGGCGCCGCAGCTGTTCCACGGGATCAGCGCGCTGGTCACGGTCGAGGAATCCCCCACTGCCCGCGACAGCACCACCGGCGCCAGCCCCATCCGCCGGAACGCGGACTGGAACAGCTTCCCGGGCAGGACGATGGCGATGTACTGGTCCGAGGCAAGAATGTTCGTCCCCAGCCCCGCCACCACCAGCGACAGGATCAGCCGCCCCGTGGTGCGCGCGGCTTGCAGGATCGGCGTCAGCAGCCGGTCCAGCACCCCGATCCGGTCCACCACCCCGCCAAAGGCCAGCGCGGTCAGGATCAGCCAGATCGTCACCAGCATGCTTTCCATTCCGCCACGGCTGAGCAGCTGGTCCAGCGACGCGTCGCCGCTATCCGAGACATAGCCGTTCGCCATCGCCGTCCACACGCCCTTGATCAGCGCCAGCACGTCCGGCAGGTCCGGGGCCTCTGCCGCCTCGATCACGATGGCCGGGTTCAGGATGACCGCCATCAGCCCGCCCGCCACCGCGCCGGTGAAGATCGTCAGGAACGGCGGCACCCTCAGCACCGCAAGCACCAGCACAAGGATCAGCGGCAGGAAGGCCGGCAGCCCGACGTTGAACCGCTCTGCCAGCCCGTCTGTCAGCCCCGAGGCGTCGAACTCGCCGGGCGAGCCCAGCACCCAGAACAGCACAAGGCTGATCAGCAGCGCCGGGACCGAGGTCCACAGCGTCTCGACGATGTGGCTGTACAGGTCCGACCCCGCAGCCGCAGTGGCAAGGTTGGTGGCGTCCGACAGGGGCGAGGACTTGTCGCCGAAATACGCGCCCGAGATCACCGCGCCCGCGGTAATCGCCGGGTTCAGCCCCATCTCGATCGAGACGCCCATCAGACCGATGCCAATGGTGCCCGCCACCGTCCACGAACTGCCAATGCACAGCGCCACGACGGCACAGATCAGGACCACGGTGAAATAGAAGTAATCCGGCGACAGGATTTGCAGGCCCCAGTAGACCATCGCGACCAGCGTGCCGCTCATCGCCCATGTGCCGATCAGCGCCCCGACCGCCAGCAGGATGAACAGCGCCGGCAAGCCCGTGCCCACGCTTTCCAGCGCCGCGTCGCGCATCGCCTCCATCGGCTGATGGAACCGCAGCCCGACCAGCACCGCCACCACCGTCGCCAACAACAGCGCGATCTGGTTCGCTCCGCCCGCCGCCTCGTCCCCGTACAGGCCATAGGCACCCGCCAGCATCACCACCAGCACGACGATCGGCAGCAGGGCCCAGGCGACCGTGGGCTTTTGCGGGGCGGGCGGCGTCTTGTCGGTTTTGGTCACGAGAACTTCCCCTCTGCGGCGGCCCCCTCGGTCAGGGCCTCTGCCTTGTCGATGCGCGCGATCTCGAGATCGAGCATGTAGGACATCACGGACCTGATCAGCACGATCAGCCCGAGGATGCCGATTTCCGTAAAGCTGCGGTGAACGATCGAATGCAGGATATCCGACACGATCAGCACCTCCAGCCCCGCAAGCATCCAGCGGCCCAGCGTCAGCCGGAAGCGGATCAGCACCGGCCCCGACAGCCGCTCGAACGGACGCCCGGATGCGGCGGCATAGGTCCGCCACCCCATGACGCTTGCGATCACCAGCCCGGCCAGAAGGACCGCGACCGCCACGGCGTCGATGATGGAGGCGAGCACACTGATCACGTTCAACCCTCTGATTGCAAACACGTTACACACCGAACCGCGCGGATTCAGTCAAGTACAACCCTGCCACGCCCAAGGTCGAACCAAACTGCTTTAGATTGT
The DNA here is from genome assembly GCA_017792445.1 of Maritimibacter sp. Lineage (GTDB taxonomy): Bacteria > Pseudomonadota > Alphaproteobacteria > Rhodobacterales > Rhodobacteraceae > Psychromarinibacter. The sequence goes on along the minus strand of CP051232.1, from coordinate 3,534,086 downwards.
CGCATTCTCGAATCATGATTAATCTATTAAAATTATTACGAGCGCACGGGATTATTGTTATGAAACCCAGCGTAGTGAGTGCCCCGCAAAAGATGCGTCTCAGATGTATATTTGATGGGGGACAGATATGTCGAAATTTCGATTTCCGACGGCCTTTACCATTCTATTCGCACTGATCGCCGTCGTCGCAATACTGACGTGGATCATTCCGGCCGGCGAATACCAACGCGAGATGAACGAGGCGCTTGGCTCTGCCGCGCCGGTTCCGGGTACCTACGAACTGGTCGAACCCAATCCGCAGGGCATCGTCGACGTCATTCTCGCCCCGATCGCAGGCATGTATGACCCCAGCCTTCTTGGCTCGGCCTCAAGCGCGGCGATCGACGTCGCGATCTTCGTGCTCGTGATCGGCGGCTTCCTGATGGTGGTGACACACACCGGCGCCATCGACGCGGGCATCGGCGCGCTGCTGAACCGGTTGCAGGGCCGCGAGATCCTGATGATCCCGATCCTGATGATCGCCTTCGCTTTCGGCGGCACCAGCTATGGCATGGCGGAAGAGACGCTGGCCTTCTATGCGCTGATCATCCCGGTTTTCATACGCGCGGGCTATGACTCGCTGACCGGCGTCGCGGTGATCATGCTGGGCGCGGGCATCGGCACCCTCGGGTCCACCTTCAACGCCTTCGCCACCGTTGTCGCTTCGCAAGGGGCGGGTATTCCGTTTACGCAAGGCATCGTCCTGCGCTTCGTGATCCTCGCCACCGGACTGGCGCTTGGGATCTTCTACGTCATGCGCTACGCCAAGCGCGTCAAGGCCGAGCCGTCGCGGTCTATCGTGGCCGACATGGCCGAGGAAAACCGCAATTATTTCCTGAAATCCGGCGAAGGAGAGGGCGAGGTCCTGCCTGCCCTGACCGGCGTCCGGTCGCTGATCCTCGTGCTGTTCGGACTGACCTTCGCGGTGATGATCTTCGGCGTCGTGGCGCTGGACTGGTGGATGGGCGAGATGTCCGGCCTGTTCCTCGCGATGGCAATCGTCGTCTACGTGGTTGCAAAGTTCGATGCCGATACCAAGATGGATGAGAAGACATTCGTCGACACGTTCGTCGATGGCGCGCGGGACCTTCTGGGGGTCGCGCTGATCATCGGGGTGGCGCGCGGCGTGGTCGTAATCATGGATGCGGGCCGGATTACCGACACCATCCTGTTCTCTGCCGAAGGCTTCGTGTCGGGACTCAGCGAGTTCCTGTTTATCAACGCGATGTTCTTCATCCAGATTCTGATGTCGTTCCTGGTGCCCTCGTCTTCGGGGCTGGCGACGCTGTCGATGCCGATCATGGCGCCGATGGCCGATTTCGCCGGCGTCGGTCGTGATCTCGTGGTGACGGCCTACCAGTCCGCGAACGGCCTCGTGAACCTGTTCAACCCCACCTTCGCGGTGGTGATGGGCGGGCTGGCCATCGGACGGGTGTCCTATGACCGCTGGCTGCGGTTCGTGCTGCCGCTCGTGATCGGGCTGGCCGTGCTCATCATGATCCTTCTCAGCGTCGGCGCGCTGCTGACCTGAGCCTCACACCTTCGCAGGGCCGGCGCAGGCCCGGCCCGGCATTAGCGCCGGGCCCGCGCGCAGCCCCGTTTCTTAAGACAGGACCCAGTACAATGAAATTTGGTGTTTATTCCGAGGTTGGAAAACTCAACAAGGTCATGGTGTCGCGCCCGTCGCTGGCGCATGAACGCCTGACCCCGCGCAATTGCGAAGAGCTGCTGTTCGACGATGTCTTGTGGGTCGAGCAAGCCCGCAAGGACCACGCCTATTTCGTCCACGAGATGCAAACCCGCGGTGTCGAGGTGTTCGACATCCAGGACTTGCTGGCCGAAGCCTTTGAAAAGACCGACGATGCGCGGCCCTTCCTGCTGGACCGGCTGATCACCCCGAACCTCTGCGGCCCCGGCCTTGCCCGCGACATGCGGCCCTGGCTGGACGAGATGGCCCCGAAGGATCTTGCGTGGCAACTGATGGGCGGCATCATCGTCGATGACCTGCCCGAGAAAGGCATGCGCGAGACCGCGGCGACCGTGATGGGTCACACCGACTTCATCATCCCCGCCGTGCCCAACGCCCAGTTCCAGCGCGACCCGTCCTGCTGGATCTTCGGCGGCGTCACCGTGAACCCGATGTTCTGGCCCGCCCGCCAGCCCGAGACGATGTTCCAGCGCACGGTCTACAAGTTCCACCCGATGTTCCGAGACGCGGATTTCCAGATCTGGTGGGGCGACAGCGACGAGAACTTCCAGCATTCCTCGATGGAAGGCGGCGACGTCATGCCCGTTGGCAATGGCACCGTCATGATCGGTATGGGCGAACGCACCACGCGGCAGGCCGTCACGCAGGTCGCGCAGGCGCTGTTCGACAAGGGCGGCGCGGAACGCGTCGTCGCCTGCGTCATGCCCAAGTCGCGCGCCGCGATGCACCTCGACACGGTCTTCTCGTGCCTCGAGGTCGACAAGGTCACCGCCTATCTCGAAGTCGCCGAACAGGTGCGCTGCTTCTCGGCCCGTCCGGGCGATGGCGGCAAGCTTTCGATCACGCCCGACAAGGGGTCTCTGTTCGACACCTACAAAGAGGTCATGGGCATCTCGTCGCTCGACGTTATCTCGACCGGCGGCAACGAATTCCAGGCCGAACGCGAACAATGGGACGACGGCAACAACGTGGTCGCCCTGTCTCCGGGGGTCGTTGTCGGCTACTCGCGCAACACCTTCACCAACAAGAAACTTCGCGACGCCGGTATCGACGTCGTCGAAATCAACGGCCAGGAACTCGGCCGCGGCAGAGGTGGCGGTCACTGCATGACCTGCCCCCTGTCCCGCGATCCCGCTTTCTGACCCAACCCCTTATTTACGGGAGTAATTACCATGGCTTTCAATCTCCGGGGTCGTAGCTACCTCAAGATTTCCGACTTCACCCAGCGTGAGATGCTTTACCTTCTGGACCTCGCCCGCGACCTGAAGCGCGCGAAATACTCGCGGTCCGAACAGAAGGCGCTGGACGGCAAGAACATCTGCCTGATCTTCGAAAAGACCTCGACCCGCACCCGCTGCGCCTTCGAGGTGGCGGCCCACGATCAGGGCGCGCACATCACCTATCTCGATCCGTCGGGCAGCCAGATCGGCCACAAAGAGTCGATGAAGGACACCGCCCGCGTTCTGGGCCGCATGTTCGACGCCATCGAATTCCGTGGCGCCGGTCAGGACATGGTGCAGGAACTGTCCGACTTCGCGGGCGTACCGGTCTACAACGGGCTGACCGATGACTGGCACCCGACGCAGATGCTGGCCGACATGCTGACCATGGTCGAGAATGCCGACAAGCCGCGCAGCCAGATTTCCTATGCCTTCCTCGGCGACGCCCGCAACAACATGGGCAACTCGCTGCTGATGCTGGGCGCCATCATGGGCATGGACGTGAGGATGATCGCGCCGAAAGCGAACCAGAACCACGACGACGTCATCGAAATGGCCAAGGCCCGCGCCGCCGAGACAGGCGCCCGGATCACCATCACCGACGACATCAACGCGGTCGAGGGCGTGGACTTCGTGCACACCGACGTCTGGGTCTCGATGGGCGAGGCGAAAGAGGTCTGGGCCGAACGCATCAAGCTGCTGACGCCCTATCAGGTGAACATGGACCTGATGAAGAAGACCGGCAATCCGAACGCCAAGTTCATGCACTGCCTGCCCGCCTTCCACAACACCGACACCAAGGTCGGCGCGGATATCGCCGAGAAGTTCGGCATCACCGAGATGGAAGTGACCGAAGAGGTCTTCGAAAGCCCGATGAACATCGCGTTCGAACAGGCCGAGAACCGGATGCACACCATCAAGGCGATCCTCGTCGCGACGCTGGGGGCCTGACCCATGCGCGTCGTTGTGGCCCTTGGCGGCAACGCGCTCCTTCGCCGTGGGCAGGCGCTCACGGCGGAGAACCAGCGCGAGAATGTCCGCACCGCGGCCGAGGCGCTTGCGCCCCTCGCCGCGGACAATGAACTGGTCGTGACCCACGGGAACGGCCCGCAGGTCGGCCTTCTTGCCTTGCAGGAGGCCGCCTATACCGAAGTCGACGAATACCCGCTGGATGTGCTGGTGGGCGAGACCATGGGCATGATCGGCTACATGATCGAGCAGGAGATGGGCAACCTTCTGCCCTTCGAGAAACCGCTCGCGACGGTGCTGACCATGGTCGAGGTCGACCCCGACGACCCGGCCTTTCAGGACCCGACCAAGTTCATCGGTCCGGTCTATTCCGAGGCCGAGGCGAAGGCCAACGCCGCCGAGAAAGGCTGGTCGATCAAGCCCGATGGCGACAAGTGGCGCCGCGTGGTCCCCTCGCCCCAGCCCAAGCGCATCTTCGAGGTGCGCCCGATCCGCTGGATGCTGGACAACGGCGCTGTGGTGATCGCCGCCGGCGGCGGCGGCATCCCGACGATGTACGACAAGGACGGCAAACTGACCGGCGTGGAATGCGTCATCGACAAGGATTTCTGCTCGTCGCTGCTGGCGACCGAGATCGAGGCCGACGTCTTCGTCGTGGCCACCGATGCCGAGGCGGTGTTCCTGGACTGGGGCACGCCGCAGCAGACCGCGATCCGACGCGCGACGCCGGACATGATGGACGATTTCGACTTCCCAGCGGGCTCGATGGGTCCCAAGGTAAAGGCAGCACAGGACTTCGCCCGCGCCAGCGGCAAGCCCGCGGTGATCTGCGCCCTGAAGGACGTGTCCGCCGCCCTGCGCGGCGAGACGGGCACGACGGTCGATCCGGCGGCCACGGAACTGGTCAAGGTTCCCGGCTGACGACCGGTCCGGCCCCGCATCAAGGGGCCGGTCCGCGCAAGAATGGAAGGATAAGACGATGAACCAGCAGGCGCCCGTGCTTGCGGCGAAGGACCGCGCCCCCGACACCCCCTGGACAGCCGAAACGCAAGCGGTGGCCGCGGCCCTGCAAAGCGACCTTTCGTCGGGCCTCAGCGCGCAGGCGGCGCAGATGCGGCTGGCCGAAGTCGGCCCGAACCGGCTGGCCGAGGGCAAGTCCACGCCCGCGATCGTCCTGTTCCTGATGCAGTTCAAGAACCCGCTGCTGATCATCCTGATGATCGGCGCGGGCATCTCGGCCTACACCGGCCACATGGTCGACGCGATCGCCATCGCGGTCATCGTTCTGCTGAACGCCGTCATCAGCTTCTACCAGGAATACAGCGCCGCCCGTTCGCTGGCCGCGCTGAAGGAAATGGCCGCGCCGCAAGCCTTCGTGAAACGCGACGGCACGTGGTCCGAAATCCCCGCCTCGGACATCGTTCCAGGCGACATCCTGCGCTTCAAGGCCGGGGACATCCTTGCCGCCGATGTCCGCTTTGCCGAAGCCGCGCGCCTTGCGGTCGACGAGGCCGCGCTGACCGGCGAATCCGAGCCTGTCGACAAGCACACCCTCGCCATCGACGATCCGGACCTGACCCTCGCCGACCGGCTGAACATGGGCTTCATGTCCACCAAAGTGACCAACGGCACCGCCGAAGGCATCGTGACCTCCACCGGCATGGCGACCGAGGTCGGCCACATCGCGCATATGATGGCCACCACCGAGGAACCGAAAACGCCGCTTCAGGAACGCATCGAGAAGCTGTCCAAGATCCTGATCGCCGCCGCGCTCTTCGTGGTCGCCGTGGTGATCGGCATCGGCATCTTTCACGGCATGGACCCGACCGAGATGCTGAACACCGCGATCTCGCTGTCCGTCGCGGCGATCCCCGAAGGTCTGCCGACGATCGTGACCATCGTGCTGACGCTCGGCTCGCAGCGGATGGCGGCGAACAACGCGCTCGCACGCAAGCTGTCGGCGGTCGAGACGCTGGGCACCACCTCGGTCATCTGCTCGGACAAGACCGGCACGCTGACCCAGAACCAGATGCAGGTGATGCGCTGCTGGGCCGGCGGCAAGACGTGGACCGTTTCGGGCGAGGGCTTCGACCCGCACGGTGAATTCCTTGACGCCGATGGCAACGCCGCCGTCATGGCAGAGGAAGAAGACCTGCTGCACATGCTCGAGGTGTCCGTCTACTGCAACGACGCGGTCCTGACCGAGGTCGACGGCCGCCCCGCGGTGCAGGGCAACCCGACCGAGGGCGCGCTGGTCGTCGCCGGCGCCAAGGTGGGCGTCAGCCGTCAGGGCCTGAAGGACCAGAACGTCGAGACGCTGCAGGCCTTCCCCTTCGATTCCACCCGCAAGATGATGAGCGTCCATGTGCGGATGCCCGATGGCGTGAAGCTTCTGGCCGCCAAGGGCGCGCCCGACGTCATCATGCGCCGCGCCAAGGAGATCTACATCGACGGCGAGGCCCGCCCGCTGGACGACGCGATGCGCGCAAGGGTCAACGCGGTGATCGAGGACTTCGGCAGCCGCGCCCTGCGCACCCTCGCCGTCGCCTTCCGCCGCGCCGAGGACGGCACCTTCGACCCCGAGAACCCGGAGCAGGACATCTGCCTGCTGGGCATCCACGGCATCATGGACCCGCCCCGCCCCGAGGTCGCCGCCGCCGTGGCCGACGCCACCGCCGCCGGCATCCGCACGGTGATGATCACCGGCGACCACGCGGTCACCGCGCAGGCCATCGCCGAAAGCATCGGCATCAAGACCACGGACGAACAGACAGTCCACACCGGGACCGAGATCGACCGGATGACCGACGCCGAACTGAAGGCCATCGCGCCGCATGCCGCGGTCTTTGCCCGCGTCACGCCAGAGCACAAGCTGCGCATCGTGAACGCGATCCAGGCCAACGGCGACGTCGCCTCGATGACCGGCGACGGGGTCAACGACGCCCCTGCCCTGCGCACCGCCGACATCGGCGTGGCGATGGGCATCACCGGCACGTCCGTCGCCAAGGACAGCGCCGCGCTGGTGCTGCTGGACGACAACTTCACCACCATCGTCAGGGCCGTCCGCGAGGGCCGCCGGATCTACGACAACCTGCTGAAATTCATCCGGCAGGCGCTGACCGCGAACGTGGCCGAGGTCTCGACCATCCTGTTCGCCTTCATCCTCATGGGCTCTGACCCACTGGTGCCGCTGGCGCCGCTGATGATCCTGTGGGTCAACCTCGTCTCGGACGGGATCCCGGCGCTGGCGCTTGGCTTCGAGGAGGCGGAAGAGAACGTGATGAACCGCCCGCCCCGTGGCCGCAACGAGGACCTGTTCTCGGGCGGCATGAAGGAACGCATCCTTATCCGTGGCCTCGCGGTGGGCGGGGTCAGCTTCTATGCCTTCTACTGGGCGCTGGGGCGCGACCTTGGCCTGCCTGTCGCGCAGACGATGGCTTTCGTGACGCTGATGTTCGCCCAGATGTGGCACATCTTCGACGCCCGGACGACAACGACGCTGTTCCGCAAATCGCCGCTGGGCAATCCCAAGCTGCTGATGGCGGTGGGTCTTGCGATCGCCCTGTCGGCGCTCGCGGTCTATTCGCCGGCGGGCCACTTCGTTCTGGGCACCGAAAGCCTGTCCGGCCGCATCCTGCTGGGCTGCCTGTTCCTCGCCGCCCTGCCGACCTTCGTGCTGTCGGGACTGAAGGAAATCTTCGGCTTCAAGTTCCTCTGAAGAAACCACAAGGCCGCGGCGGACACGTCGCGGCCAGTTTGGCGGGGAACCGGTGATCGAAGAGAAGTGGTGCGGGTGAAGGGACTCGAACCCCCACGCCAAAGGCGCCAGAACCTAAATCTGGTGCGTCTACCAGTTCCGCCACACCCGCACGGGCGCGCTTCTAGCAAAGCCGGACGGACAAGGTAAGAGGGAATCAGGCCTCCAGTTCGGCGTCCCAGTACAGGAAGTCGATCCAGGTGTCGTGCAGGTGGTTGGGCGGGAACCGCCGGCCCATGTTGCGCAGCTCTTCGGCCCCCGGCTGGCGCGGCGTCTTGCGCAGGCTCATGCCAAGCTGGCGCAGGCTTTTCGACCCCTTCTTGAGGTTGCAGGGCGAGCAGGCCGCGACCACGTTCTCCCAGCTTGTCACGCCGCCCCGTGCGCGCGGCACCACGTGGTCGAAGGTCAGATCGCCCTTCGCGCCGCAGTACTGGCAGCTGAATTCGTCCCTCAAGAAAAGATTAAAGCGCGTGAAGGCCACGCGCTTTTGAGGTTTTACGTAATCTTTCAGCACAACGACCGACGGTATTCGGATCTCGGTCGAGGGGCTGCGGACCACCTGGTCGTACTCGGCGACGATGTCGACCCGGTCGAGGAAGGCCGCCTTCACCGCCTCCTGCCACGGCCACAGCGAGAGGGGGTAGTAGGAAAGCGGACGGTAGTCCGCGTTCAGCACCAACGCGGGATGATGCCTGAGGGAGTTCGGCTCCCTTACGAAACTCGTCCTGAAATCCGCCGTCATTCTGCGACTCCGTCTCCGCCCGGTCTGCCCATTTTTCGTGGCACCAGAGCGGGGAAAACCGCCCCAGCTACACGTTGACTATATATGGCGTTACCGACCTGGCAAGTCCCGCTAGATGCAGTACCGCTGCGGACTGGTTAAATCGGCAAAACGACAGGCATATGACATTTCGAACCTTCGTGCCGCCTAAGAAGCGGGCAGCTTCGGAACGGTTCGAATCGCCGGAAAATGGAAGCCCCGCAGCGGCGCTTTCAGCCCATGCTGCTGCCCCGCCCGCCGCCCCGGCTAAGGGCGCGTTTCCGGTCGTACAGAAGGCTCCACACCGCGACCGCGGTGCTGAGGCCGACGTAGACCAGCCCCAGCCCGATCATCATCTCGCCGGGGATCGGCCCCACCACCGCCCGCTCGACGATCTGGCCCACGGACTGCGCGGGCGTCGGGTGGACCACCAGCTTGCCCGCATAGGCCAGCCCCTGAATCAGCAGCAGCCACAGGTAGGAACTGCGCACCCGCCGCCCGACCGCCACCATCAGCCCGATGTGATACTTCGGACGCCAGTAATCCTGCGCCAGCGTCTTCTGCCAGTCTTCTTCCAGATGCAGATCGCCGTCGTTCAGCATCGGCGCGTAGAAATGCGTCTCCATCCAGCGGCACCGGGCGCGCCAGACGTTGAAGAACCGGTAACGGCGGGCTTCGAGGAACAGGAAGAACAGCAACAGCACGCCGACAAGGACCAGCGGAAGCGCCGAGGCGTTTGGCGACGCGAAGGTAAGCGACAAGGCAATGCCCAGCGTGACGACCGCCCAGTTCGTCGTCGTGTCCAGCCGCGTGCGCCAGAGCGTCGAGCGGTAGACCTCTGCACGATAAAGATGTGCAATCGCCCCGATCTCGGCTGCGTCCAGACCTTCGCGCTTGTTCACCTCGTTCGCCGTGCCCACCTCTCGCCCCTCCCGAGCCTTCCAAGGATGCCACACCGCAGGGCGCGCGGTCAAAAGGAACGGTGTTAGGGCCGCGCGCGCGTGACCGATGCTGCAAAGCCATCAGGGCCCGCCACTTCGCCCGGGGCATATGCCGACCAGCTTGCGCGGCGGCAGGCGGCAGGCGGCGCCCGGCACGTCGCGAGGTTCCAACGCATCCGCCTATTCTTCGACCCGAAACGATGCAGAGCCATCAAGGATGCCCGCAATCGTCTCGCAGCCGTGATCTTCGAAATACAGATAAGCCGCGGCGGCGAACCGGCGCGGGGCGATCCCGTAAATGAAGATGTTGATCTCTCCGGCAGTGATCGGCGGCTCTAGGTCGACGGCATCCAGAAGCACATCGCGGTCGGCGGGCGCCAGCGCCTTCAGCTCCAGGGCGTTGGCGATGTACTCGTGGTCGACGGGCGCGATCCTTCGATCCCCCGACGTCTGGCTGACAAACGCGTGGGCCATCTCGTGCGTGAGCAGCGAGCGAAAGACCACATCGTCCGGCAACGCGGCATAGGCATCCTCTGGTTCAAGGTACTCACGCAGCAGTGTCCGCCCGATGATCTGGATACGGTCCCGTTCGCAATCAAAAGCCGCAAGGCATTGGCCGATATTGTGAATGGGGCTGTCGACGACCTCGATCGTGATCGGTGCGGTCTGGGCAAGGCCGCATGTTTCAAGCGCCCTGCGGGCATCCGCAGCCGCCGCGCAGATCACGTCTTGCTCGGACGCATCCGTTGCATCGACCCGGAAGCCCGGATCGTCGCAAAGCACCGGATCGGCCGCGCCGGATTCCGCGGCCGATCCAATGGCGATGGCGAACGTCACCGCTGCAAGCCAGCGCTGCTGCGTCTCACACATCGTTGCTTTCTCCCAAAGGAGCGGCCGAACGGCCGCGCCTATTGCTGGACCGAGCGCAGGTAATAGACGAGCGACAGTATGCGCCCCATCGCCACCATGTCCGCCGTCTCGCCACGCTGGCTCATCGCCGACGTCTGAAAGCGCTCGCCCCAGATCGGCATCGTGCTGCCATGCGCCCTTGCGCCACCGGTTCCATCAATGGTGGTCAGGACGGCCTCGAAGGGGAAGACGCCGTCATTCGCCTGCGAGAGTTCCAACAGGTTCGGGGTGGATACGTTCAAAAGGCCGGCAATGGGTCCGTCACCCATCGCGCTTTCTCCGTGACACCCGGCACAGGCGACGAGGTACTCTTGCTTACCAAGCTCCACTTCGCGGTCTTGCGCCATGACAGGCAACGGAGCGAGCAAGGCACAAAGGCCTGCCGTGCAGATCAACAGTCTGTTCATCACCAATCCCTCCTCCCAGGATTACGTAAGGGAAGATTGAGCTCGAAGACGGGATCGGTCGTTGAGATAGATCAAAAACGGGCAGACCGCCGGTCTGCGCACGCGACCGGCGAAACGGAGATTGCCGCACGGGAAAGGCGTCGAAGCCAAGCGCAATCAGCGCCCTGCCCCGGCCCTCAGGCGATCAGAACAGCCGCTCCCAGAACCGCCCCACGTCCAGCGCGACGTTCATGCCAACGGAATAGCGGATCTCGTCCTGCGCAATCATCGTGCCGACACCGTAGTTGCCGATGGTGTTGGTCGCCTGCGCCTCGAAGCTAACGGGCGTGTCCGGCACGTGATAGCGCGCGCCCAGCGACCATGTCGCCGCGTCTCCGCCGGTCATCGGCGTCACCTCGGCGATCACCTCCAGCCCGCGCCACAGCTCGTAGTTGGCGCCAAGGCCAAGACCCATCAGCCGCTCGTCGCTGTAGCCCGCCGCTTTCGGCTCGGCGGTCAAAGCCAGGCCGTTGGCGAACTTGTAGGACATCGGAAGGCTTGCGTAGAACACGCCGAACCGGCTTTTGAACTCGCGCCCCGCCTGCACGTTCGCGGACAAGGAGAACGGGCTGCCGTTGTTCTGATCCATGAACCGCAGCTTGCCGACCGCCATGTAGCGCTCCTCGCGGTCGCGGCCCACGGTGCGGTCCGGCCCGCGGCTGCCGTCGTCCGACAGGCGCTCGACGTAATAGCCGATCTCCATGTCGTAGGTCGGCGCGAACACGCCGCCGAAGCTGGCGTTGTCGTCGGTGCCGTAGCTGCCGGTGAACAGGAACATGCCCGGGTCCAGCGTATCCGCCGAGGCCAGCGTCAGCCCCCGGAACTGCAAATGCCGCTCGCGGTCGGTCAGCGGCCGGACGCCCCGATAGTTCGCCCGGTAGTTCGGCGCGTGGCCGGGGGTATAGTTCATCTGGAAGCCCAGCACAGGCTCTTCACCGTCCGGGATGAAGGCTTGTATTTCGGTCAGCGGCGTGGTCCCGAAGCCGTTGGTCAGGTAGACGTCCAGCGCCACCTGCGGCGACACGAGATAGCGCCCGCCCACCGTCCAAACCGGCACGTTCTTGACCGAGCCGTCGGTCATCACCGTGTTGCCGTTGTCGCCGAACGGGACGTTCACGTTGCCGTAGAACGCCAGCCGCCGCGACGCCTGAAAGGTCGCGCCCGCGCCAACGCTGGGCACGACGCCGTAGAAGTCCTTGCCCTTCAACTGGTCCGGGAAGACGCTAACGCCGGGCGAGACGTGGAAGGTCAGGCGCGGCGACATCTCGTAGCTGACGGGAACGTAGAACGACGCGGCCCACTGGTCGTGGCCGTCGGTATTGGTGTCGTAGTAATCCGACGAGAAGTAGAAATACCCCCCCGCCGCCCGCGCCGAGACGGTGAAGCCGTTGACCTCGGCGATCTTGTACTTGCCGTGGAAGCTGACCGCCTGAAACGCCAGCTTGCCGTCGATACCGCCGATGATCGCCGGGTCCGAATGGCGGGTGTATTCGACACCGAACTGCAACCGGTCGGTCAGCGCCACATCCGCTCCGTAGAAATACAGCTGCTTGCCAGTGCCGCCCGCGTTGCCCCGGTCGGCGAACAGCTGTCCGATGTGCCCGTGCCACGTGCCCTTGGGCATGGTGGCCGCCACGGCGATGCCGGGCATGTCGAAGATGCCGGTCTCAAGCGGGGCGAATTCGGGCTCGAAAGGCTGCGCCTGCGCTATGCCTGTCAGGCCGGTGGACAGCGCCAGAAGGGCGGCGCCGCGGCGAAGGACGCTGGAAAGGGTTCGACGCATGACTGCTCCACACGCGAGTATTGTTTTGCGCGCAGTATGCCGTAGCGGCGGCACCGGACAAAGTCCGGTTCTTCAAAGCGAAATTCGTCGTGCGGATATTGTCACAGGCCCGCCGGACCTATCCCGGCAGCCGCTCGCGCATGAAGGCCAGCGCCACCGACAGCCCGTCAGGCGCGATCCCGTGGCCGGTGCCTTCCATCACATGAGCGTAGACCTCGAAGCCCGCGGCCTGCAGGGCGTTGCCCGCCTCGGGCAGCGACTGCGGCGGCACCACCTCGTCCTGATCGCCGTGGATCAGCAGGATCGGCATCTTCGACTTCACCTCGGCTTCAAGCGTCTCGGGGTGCAAAAGCCGCCCCGAGAAGCCCACGACCCCGGCAATCGCCTCGTCTCGGCGCGGCGCCACGTGCAGGCTCATCATCGTGCCTTGCGAGAAGCCCAGCAGCAGAAGCTGCGCGGGCGTAATGCCTTCTTCCTCGATCACCCGGTCGAGAAAGGCGTTCAGATCCTCGACCGACTGCGCCATCGACGCGGCGGCCGCCGCCTCGGACGAGCCGTCCAGCCATGGGATCGGGAACCACTGGAAACCGAACGGGTTGTTGACGCACTTCTCGGGCGCGTTCGGCGCGACGAAGACGGTATCCGGCATGTGCGGCGCCAGCGGATCGGCCAACCCCAGCAGGTCGTTGCCGTCGGCGCCATAGCCATGCAGGAACACGACCACCGATTTCGTCTGCCCCGAGGCCGCCGCGCGGCGTCCGCTTTCCAGTTCGCGCATTACCGGATCCCTTCCCTGTCCTTGGCCACATGGTAGTAGGCCCACAGCAGCCGCGCCGCAACCGCACGCCACGGCGCCCACGGCTCTGCCATGACGCGAAGCTGTTTCTCGGTCGGACGTGCCTCTGTTTCGAACAGGATGCGCGCGGATTCCTGCAACGCAAGATCGGCGGGCGCGAAGACATCGGCCCGCCCCAGCGAGAACATCGCGTAGATCTCGGCGGTCCAGCGCCCGATGCCGGGCACCTCGACCAGCGTCGCGACCACATCTTCGTCCGGCACTCCGCGCAGGTCGCCGAAGTTGATCCGCGCCTCGGCCAGCGCGCGGGCATAGCGGATCTTCTGCCGCGACAGCCCGCAGGCCCGCAGGTCGTCGTCGCTGGCCCACAGGATCTTGCGCGGCCCGGTCAGCTTTGCCGCCTTCAGCCGGCTCCAGATCGCATTCGCCGCCGCCACGCTGACCTGCTGGCTGACGATGGCCGACAGCAACGGCTCGAACCCGTCTTTCTTGCGCCGCAGCGGCAGCGGCCCGGTCTGCTGCAAAGCCCGTGCGAACCGGGGCTCGATCCGGGCAAGGTACTCTGCCCCCTCCGCCACACAATCCGGCGTCTCTATGATCCGACCGATCATGCCAGCCCCCTGATCCAGTCCAGCGCCTCTGCCTCGGTCTCGAAGCGGATGGCGTCGGGTTGCGCGGGCCGGTTGATCAGCGCCACCGGCAGCCCCATCTCGCGCGCCGCGTCCAGCTTCGACCGGCTCGCGTCGCCGCCCGAGTTCTTCACCACCAGCCAGTCAACGCCCAACTCGGCGAACAGCGCCTTCTCCTCTGCCACGCTGAACGGCGGCCTGCCTTGCAGGAACCGCCCGCCGGGAAACGGAAACGGCGCGCCGGGCGTCTCGATCCGGCGGCAGATCACCTCGCGCCCCTGAAGGTTGGCGAAGCGGTCAAGCTCCTTGGTCCCGGTGCCCAGGAACACCGTGGCCCCCTCGGGCACCAGCCCGGCCACCTCTTCCTCGCGCTCGACGAAGGTCCAGCGGTCCCCCGGCCCCGGCTCCCAGCCCGGCCGCAACACCTGCGCATAGGGCAGTCCCATCTCGGCGCAGACCCCGGCGGTGCGGCGGGTCATGTCGATGGCAAAGGGATGCGTCGCGTCCAGCACCGCGCCGATGCCTTCCGCCGTCAGGTAGTCGACGAAACGCTCCCGCCCGCCGAACCCGCCCGACCGCACCGGCACCGGCATCCGCGCGGGCACACGGGTGCCGCCGGCAAGCGAGGCGACGACCTCGACCCCCGCGATCCCCGGCAACGCCTCGGCGATGCGCCGCGCCTCGCCCGTTCCGGCCAGCAGCAACAGTTTCATTCCGCCAGATCCATCTTTCCGTTTGCTCCTCCGCGCGCCCGTCGCGCGCGCCGCCGGGACTATAGGCCCGCCCCGCCGCACCGCCAATCCACGCTTTCCCGGACCGCGCACGCGAGGCATAACGAGGGTCATGACCGATTCACCCGCCCTTCCCGCCCACGACTGGCCCGAGCTCAAGCCCGGCTGGGTGTGGCTGTGCGGCGCGGGTCCGGGCGATCCGGGGCTGGTCACGCTGCATACGCTGAACGCGCTGAAGCAGGCTGATGTCATCGTCTACGATGCACTGGTCGAGACCGGCATCCTGAACTGGGCCCCGCAGGCCGAACATGTCTACGCCGGCAAGCGCGGCGGAAAACCCTCGGCGAAACAACGCGATATCTCGCTGCATCTCGTCGAACTCGCGCGCGCGGGCAAGCGGGTATTGCGGCTGAAGGGCGGCGACCCGTTCGTGTTCGGGCGCGGCGGCGAAGAGGCGCAGACCCTGATCCAGCACGGTGTGCCGGTGCGGATCATCCCCGGCATCAGCGCCGGGATCGGCGGGCTGGCCTATGCGGGCATCCCCGTCACCCACCGCGACGTGAACCAGTCGGTCACCTTCGTAACCGGCCACGACCAGTCGGGAGAAACGCCCAGCAGCCTTGACTGGCAGGCGATCTCGAAAGGCTCGCAGGTGCTGGTGATCTATATGGGCATGAAGCACATCGCCCGTATCACCGGCGCTTTGCTGGACGCGGGCCGCCCGGCGTCCGAGCCCTGCGCCGTTGTCACCTCGGCCACCACCGCCGCGCAAACCGTTCTGGAAACCACGCTGGGCACCATGGAAGCCGACATCGCCGCCTCCGGCATGGAGCCGCCCGCGATCATCTGCGTCGGCCGCTCCGTGCTGATGCGGCAGGTGCTGGACTGGCAGGCGCTGGAAGCGGGCGAGACGCCGCGCAACCTTGATCCGCTGGGTCGCGGCAAGCCCGCCGAATCCGCCTGAGCTTCGATGCACAGCGCATTGCTTCCGAAAGACAATCCGTGCCCGGCCTGATCCTGTCCGCACCCGCCTCTGGCAGCGGCAAGACCACCCTGACGCTGGGCCTTCTGCGCGCGCTCAGCCGCCGCGGAACCCCGGTGCGCGGCGCCAAGTCCGGACCCGATTACATCGATCCCGCCTTCCACGAAGCCGCCTGCGGCGCGCCGTCGATGACGCTGGACGCATGGGCGATGGCCCCGGACCGGGTGCGGTCGCTGGCGCAGGGCGACGGGCTGCTGATCGTCGAAGGCGCGATGGGCCTGTTCGACGGCGCACCGCCCGAGGGCAAGGGCGCGACCGCCGACCTCGCCCGGATGCTGGGCCTTTCGGTGGTGCTGGTGATCGACGCGGCCCGCATGTCGCATTCCGTGGGCCCGCTTGCGGCTGGCTTCGCCCATGCCGACGCCAAGGTGCGGGTCGCGGGCGTCATCCTGAACCGCGTCGGCAGCGACCGGCACCTTAGGATGCTGGCGCACGGCCTTGAAAAGGCAGGCATCCCCCTGGTGGGCGCACTGATGCGCGACGCGGAACTCGCGCTGCCCGAACGCCATCTGGGCCTTGTGCAGGCGGGCGAGCATCCGACGCTCGACGCCTTCCTCGACCACGCCGCCGACGCGGTGGAACAGGGCATCGACCTCGACCGCCTGACCGCGCTGGCCCGGCCTCTGCCCGACGACCCGGCCCCGGCCCGCACGCAAGCGCCCCGCCGCATCGCCATCGCGCGGGATCAGGCGTTCTCGTTCATTTACCCGCATCTTTTGCGGGACTGGACCGCCGCCGGCGCCGAGCTTGCCTTCTTCTCACCCCTCGCCGACGAGCCCGTCCCACCCGCCGACCGCGTCTATCTTCCCGGCGGCTACCCGGAGCTGCACGCCGAGCGGATCGCCAATGCATCGAATTTTATCGATAGCTTGAAGGCCGCCGCACAAAACACCGATATTTATGGAGAATGTGGCGGCTACATGGTCATGGGCGACCTCCTCACCGACGCCACCGGAACCACGCACCGAATGGCCGGACTGCTGCGCCTTCACACCAGCTTCGCCGACCGCAAGCGCCACCTCGGCTACCGTCACCTCACCGCCCGCCACGGCGGACTGACCGGCACCTTCCGGGGCCACGAGTTCCACTACGCCACCACCGTCTCCGCCACCGGCACCCCCCTGTTCGACGCCCGCGACGCCGAGGGCAACGCCCTGCCGCCCATGGGCCTGATCGAGGGCCATGCCTGCGGCTCCTTCGCGCACCTGATCGACGCAGCCTAGCCCTTCCCATTCCCAGACGCGGGGTCTACTGGATTGGACATGACCGATCTCGCCCAATCCCCCGACAGTCCTCAGGACCGCCGCGCCAAGCGCAACGTCGTGATCCTTGTCGCGGCCCAAGCCGTCCTTGGCTCGCAGATGCCGATGATCTTCGTGCTGGGCGGGCTGGCGGGGCAGTCACTGGCGTCGAATCCCTGCTTCGCAACGCTGCCGATCTCGCTGATCGTGCTGTTCTCGATGCTGTCGGCCACGCCGATGTCGGCGGTCATGCAGCGCTTCGGCCGCCGTGCCGGGTTCTGGCTGGGCACCACCTGCGGCGCCATCGGCGGCGGCATCGGCGCGCTGGGGCTGCTGAACCAGAATTTCACGCTGTTCCTTGTGGGCTCCGCCTTTACCGGCGTCTACATGTCGGCGCAGGGCTTCTACCGCTTCGCCGCCACCGACACCGCGTCCGACGCGTTTCGGCCCAAGGCGATCTCGTTCGTGATGGCGGGCGGCCTGCTTAGCGCCGTGATCGGTCCGCAGATCGTCAAGGCGACCAGCACCGCGCTGGTGGTGCCGTTCCTCGGCACCTACCTGGCCGTCATCGCGGTGAACGTGATCGGCTCGGTCCTGTTCCTGTTCCTCGACATCCCGCGCCCGCCCGCGCCCGCCGCCGACGCCCCGAAGGGCCGCACCCGGTGGGAGCTGCTGACCACCCCGCGCATCGCCGTGGCGATCATCTGCGCGATGGTGTCCTACGCGCTGATGAACCTTGTGATGACCTCGACCCCGCTGGCCGTCGTCGGCTGCGGCTTCGAGCAGAACGACGCCGCCGACGTCGTCACCGGTCACGTGCTGGCGATGTTCGCGCCCAGCTTTTTCACCGGCCACCTGATCGCCCGCTTCGGGGTCGAGAAGATCGTCGCCGCCGGGCTTCTGATCCTCGCCGCCGCCGGGGGCGTGGGTCTGGCCGGGGTCGACCTTGGCAACTTCTTCGTTGCGCTGGTGCTGCTGGGCATCGGCTGGAACTTCGGCTTCATCGGCGCGACCACCATGCTGGCCGGCGCCCATACCGCCGAGGAACGCGGCCGGGTGCAGGGCATGAACGACATGATCGTGTTCGGCTGCGTCACCGTCGCGTCGCTGGCCTCTGGCGGGCTGATGAACTGCTCGGGCGGCACGCCGCAGGACGGCTGGACGGCGGTGAACCTTGCCATGGCGCCGTTCCTCGTGCTGGCCGGCGGTGCGCTGATCTGGCTGGCAATGCGCCCGAAAGACGCCTGAGCCTCAGTCGGTAAACGTCGCCCGCAACAGGGAAAACCGCCGCCGGAACTCTGACTCGCGCAACGCGCCCGCGGCCACCCGGCCCGGGTCCGCCGCCGCCCGCTTCAGCACGCCCCGCGCCCGCCACGCGGCCAGCACCGCCGGTCGCGCCCCGCGTGATACCGGCCCCGCGCCAAGCCGCCGCAAGCCGTCCTCCGCCCAGTCCCGCACCGCGTCCGCTCGCCCGTCCGGCAACGGCATCCGGCCCCGCGCCTCCAGCTCCGGCACCGCCAGAAACCAGTTCGCCAGCCCGGCGGCCCAGCCGCGCCCCCGCACCGCCGCCTCGTCCGCGGACGGGTCAAGCGCCCGCGCCGCGACCCAGAACAGGTTGCCCGAGGTCGCGCCGATATGCCGGTCGAAGGCCTCGGCATCCTCGAAAGGTTCGGAATAGATGTCCCACCGCCGCGCCTCGATCAGCGCGTCCAGCAGGTCGCACGCCGCGCCGTCCAGCACCGGCGCCAGCGCATCCACCACCTCGTGCCGCCGCACCGGCCCGCCCGCGCGGATCTCGCCCAGCACGTCGCGCCACCATTGCAGCCGCATCTCGGCGATCATCGGCTCGGCCGTGACCCACGGCGCACGCGACACCTCGACGTTGAAGGCATAAAGCGGAAACAGCACCTCGCGCGCCGGCACCGGCGCGGCCATCGCGGCAAGAAAGCGGTCGGGGTCGCTTTGCCGCACGAGATCGGCGCAGGCCTGAAGGCTCATGCGGGGCGGACCACGCTCAGCAGATAGCCCGTCTCGCCGCGCACCGTCTCCCACGCGGCGATCTCTGTCGCCGCCTCGTCCAGCACCAGCGCCAGCGCCGGATCGGCATTGCGCCGCAGCGCCTCGACCCGCTCGGCCAGCGGGCCGTAATAGGATTGCCACGCCGCGTCCGACACACGCCGGGTCGCCAGCACCTCGTAATCCGCCGCGCCGACCTGCTTCGCGATGCCCGCCGCATCCGTCAGCGGCGTGTAGCCGCCCCAGAACGCCACTGCGGCCTCGGACGGCGTGTCGGTGAACAGGCACGGCTCCGAGAACGCCACCGCGCCCCCCTTCGCCAGCACCGGGCGCCACGCCCGCAGCACCTTCGTGACGCCGTGGAAATAGACCGCCCCCGCCGACCAGATGAAATCGTAGGGCCCCTTCAGCTTCACCATGTCGCCGGCATAGGCGCGGACGGTGGTGCCGTAGCGCGCCAGAACCTCGTCGATGAACAGCTTCGCCTCGTCCACCGCCGTCACATGCCCGACCGGCGCCACCGCCATCAAGGCCGGGATGTCCGCGCCGGTGCCGCAGCCCGCATCGCAGATCCGCGCGTCCGGGGGCACGTCGGCCACGTGCGCGGCCCAGGCGACGTCTTCCGGCGCCCCCGGTCCCAATCGCTCCAGCCCCTGATACAACGTCAGGATCGGGTCGCTCATGCAGCTCCGCCTTGGATCAGCTTCCAGTTGATCGCATCCAACAGCGCCTCGAAACTCGCGTCAACGATGTTGGCGGAAACACCCACCGTCGACCAGTCGCGACCGGCGTCGTCCTGGAAGTCGATGATGACCCGCGTGACGGCCTCGGTGCCGCCGTTTGTGATCCGCACCTGGAAGTCGGTCAGCCGCATGTCCGCGACCCCGTCCTGGTAGGGCCCGAGGTCCGACTTCAACGCCTGCCACAGCGCGTTGACCGGACCGTCGTCCATCATGTCGCTGGCGTGGTCGTTCTTGTAATAACTGGTGCGCGGCCCCTCGCGGGTCGAGATCGTCACCACGGCCTCGGATTCCACCACGATCTGACCCTTGGCGTTGCGCCGCCGTTCCGAGATCACCCGGTACCGCTCGACGTCGAACAGCTTCGGCTTCAGCCCCAGTTCCTTGCGCGCCAGCAACTCGAAGCTCGCCTGCGCGCTGTCATAGGAATAACCCTCGCCTTCCTTGCGCTTCACCTCGTCGAGGATCGCCGCCAGCGCCGGGTCGCCCTTTTCCACCTCCAGCCCCATGTCCGACAGCCGCGCGCGCAGGTTCGACTGCCCCGCCTGGTTCGACATCGGCACGATGCGCGCGTTGCCCACCGCCGCGGGGTCGATATGTTCGTAGGTCGTCGGATCCTTCAGGATCGCGCTGGCATGCAGCCCGGCCTTGTGTGCGAACGCGCTGGCGCCCACGTAGGGTGCGCTCCGCAGCGGCACCCGGTTCAGGATGTCGTCCAGCGCCCGCGACGCACGGGTCAGCCCCGGCAGCTTCGCGCCGCTCACCCCGGTCTCGTAGAGGCTGGCGTACGGCTCCTTCAGCAACAGCGTCGGGATCAGCGTCACAAGGTTTGCGTTGCCGCAGCGCTCGCCCAGCCCGTTCAGCGTGCCCTGGATCTGCCGCGCGCCCGCGTCGACGGCGGCCAGCGTGTTGGCCACCGCGTTGCCGGTGTCGTCATGGGTGTGGATGCCGACGTGGTCGCCGGGAATGCCGCTTGCGATCACCTCGCCCACGATCTTCGCCACCTCGCCCGGCAGCGTGCCGCCGTTGGTGTCGCACAGCACGATCCAGCGCGCCCCGGCGTCATAAGCCGCCTTCAGGCATTCCAGTGCATAGGGCGCGTTCGCCTTGTAGCCGTCGAAGAAATGCTCGGCATCGAACAGCGCCTCGCGCCCCAGCTTCACAAGATGCGCGACCGAGGCGCGGATGTTCTCGACGTTTTCCTCCAGCGTGATGCCCAGCGCGGTGGTGACGTGGAAATCATGCGTTTTGCCGACAAGACACACCGCCGGCGTCTCGGCGTTGATCACGCCCGCCAGCACCTCGTCGTTCTCGGCAGACCGCCCGGCCCGCTTGGTCATCCCGAACGCGGTGAAGGTCGCCCGCGTCTTCGGCCGCTCGGCGAAGAAGCTGCTGTCGGTCGGGTTCGCCCCCGGCCAGCCGCCCTCGATATAGTCGATACCCAGATCGTCCAGCGTCCGCGCAATCGCCACCTTGTCGGGAAACGAGAACTGCACCCCGTGCGTCTGCTGCCCGTCGCGCAGGGTGGTGTCGAACAGGTAGAGCCGCTCTTTCGTCATGCCCCGGCTCCTTCTTTGGTCTGCAAATATCCTCGGGGGGGCTTGCCGCAGGCAAGCGGGGGGCAGACAGCCCCCCTCGCCGGCCCACGGGCTTGCACGCACGCCCCGCCCGGCACCGCCGGGCAGCGCCCGACCCGCCCCCCAGGGCGGGCGCTTCTGCGCCCACCCACGGGCCGGACGCCGCCCTTGGTCTCAAACACAACGGTCATTTCAGCGCCTCCAGCTTGGCGGCGTCGAAATCCGGCCCCATCTCCCACTCCGCGCCCTGCGGCGTATCCTTCACGATCAGCCCAGCAGCCGCGAACCCGTCCCGCAACGCATCCGCCCGCGCGAAGTCCTTCGCCTTCCGCGCCGCGGCCCGGTCGGCCAGCAGCGCCTCGATCAGCGCCGCCACGTCGTCTCCGACCTCCGCCGCCGCATCCCAGCCGCCGAGATCGTCGGTGAGCAGGCCCATCAACTGCGCCGAGGCGAGGAACACGCCCTTCGCCGCCTCATCCGACGCCGACTTCGCCAGGGCATGCAGCCGCGTGATCGCGCCCGCCGTGTTCAGGTCGTCGGCCAGCAGGGTCACCACCTCGGCATCCGGCTCCGCCGGTGCGACGCCACCCGTCAGCGCCCGCCAGTCGCGCAGAACCGCCTCGGCCTCGCCCCGCTTCTTCTCCGTCCAGTCCATCGGCCGCCGATAATGCGTCCCCAGGAACACGAAGCGGATCACCTCGCCCGGCACGCCCTGCTCCAGCAGGTCATGTACGGTGAAGAAGTTGCCGAGCGATTTCGACATCTTCTTTCCCTCGACCTGCAGCATCTCGTTGTGCAGCCAGAACCGCGCGAAGCCGCCCTGCGGATGGGCGCAGCAGCTTTGGGCGATCTCGTTCTCGTGGTGCGGGAACATCAGGTCGTTGCCGCCGCCGTGGATGTCGAAGCTGTCGCCCAGCAATTCATAGGACATGGCCGAGCACTCGATGTGCCAGCCCGGACGTCCCCGGCCCCAAGGGCTGTCCCATCCCGGAAGATCGTCCGAAGACGGCTTCCACAGGACAAAGTCCATCGGGTCCTCCTTGTAGGGCGCGACCTCGACCCGCGCGCCCGCGATCATGTCGTCGACCGACCGCCCCGACAGCGCGCCGTACGCCTTGTAGGACCGCACCCGGAACAGCACGTGCCCCTCGGCGGCATAGGCGTGGCCCCCGGCGATCAGCCCCTCGATCATCGCGATCATCTGCGCGATGTAGCCGGTCGCGCGCGGCATGTCGGTGGGCTCCAGCGCCCCCAGCGCGGCCATGTCCGACAGGTACCAGCCGATCGTCTCTTCGGTGCGCTCGTGGATCAGGTCTTCCAGCGAACCCTCGGCCCCCGCCTCCTTCCGCGCCAGCGCGGTGGCGTTGATCTTGTCGTCCACGTCGGTGAAGTTCCGCACATAGCGCACGTGGTCCGCGCCGTAGACATGACGCAGCAGGCGGTAGAGCACGTCGAACACCACCACGGGCCGCGCGTTGCCAAGATGCGCCCGGTCATAGACGGTCGGCCCGCAGACATACATCCGCACATTGTCGGGGGTCAGGGGCTCGAAAAGCTCCTTCTTCCGTGTCCGGGTGTTGTGGAGCCAGATCTCGGTCATGTCGTTTCCTTCGCGCACACGCACTCAGCCGCGGCGGGCTTAGGCGATTTCGAGGATGAGAGGAAACGAAAAGACCGGCCCGCGTGACGATGTCAGCGGATAATGCAGCAGTTGATGATGCAGACGGTCTTGGTCATGGCCCCGTGTCTAGCCGGACGCGGCGCGGTTGCCAAGATGTTTTGGATCGGCGGGGCCCGAGATGGGGTAAAACCCCATCCTACGCCCACCCCATCCTCCCCCATCCCGCCAACTCCGCCCACGACACCCGCACCGCCGCGTGCTACCCTCGCGCCATGACCCGCGACGACATGAACGCCATATGCGCCGCCCTGCCCGGCGCCGAGGTCTCCGACCCATGGGGCGGCGGCCACGAGGCATGGAAGGTGGGCGGCAAGATGTTCGCCTGCATCGGCTCCGTCACGCCGGGGATGGCGGTCAAAACCGACAGCGTCGAGACCGCCGAGATGCTGATCGACACAGGCATCGGCCAGAAAGCCGCGTATTTACACCGCTCGTGGATCCTGCTGCCGTGGGAGACCGCTCCGGACGAGGCGCGGCACCGGATCGAGACCTCTTACCGCCTGATCCGCGACAAGCTTCCCAAAAAGGTGCAGGCGACACTGGGCGGTTAACGTCACGGGCTTAAGCCCAAACGGGGCCGGCAAAAAATTGGGCACCGCGAACATTATCGGCATCGCCTCATGTCAAGATGAAGTTTCCCTAAAATTTGAGGCCCCTCAGGTTGACAACAACGGCCCCGACGCCGTCGTTAGGGGCATGCGACTTTCAAAACGGATCACGAACCTCACCGCCGGGGGCAGCGACGGGTGGGACGTCTTCAGACGTGCACGCGCCATGGAAGACGCCGGCAAACCGGTCATCAACCTGACCCTTGGCGACCATGACATCCCGACCGCCCCCGACATCCTCGACGCGATGCACGAGGCGGCGCTGGACGGCAATACCGGCTATCCGCTGGTCCCCGGCGCCGACGAGCTGCGCGACGCCATCGCGGAACGCGTGACCGAGCGCACCGGCGTTCCCACAACCCGCGCCAACGTCGTGGTGATGCCCGGCGGTCAGGGCGCGCTGTTCGCCGCCCATGCCGCCACCTGCGACCACGGCGACACCGCGCTGTTCGTGGAACCCTACTATGCCACCTACCCCGGCTCGGTGCGCGGCATCGGCGCGATCCCCAAGACCGTCCCCGCCCGGCCCGAGTACGATTTCCAGCCGCAGCCGCAGGACATCCGAAACGCGGTCGACCTGCGCACCCGCTCGCTGCTGATCAACACGCCGCACAATCCCACCGGCGTGGTCTACAGCCGCGAGACGCTGGAAGGCATCGCCGAGGTGATGAAGGAACGGAACCTGTGGCTGATCTCGGACGAGGTCTATGACACGCAGGTCTGGGAGGGCGAGCACCTCAGCCCCCGCGCGCTGCCCGGCATGGCCGAGCGGACGCTGGTGATCGGCTCGCTATCGAAAAGCCACGCGATGACCGGCAGCCGCGTCGGCTGGATCGTCGGCCCCGAGGACGCCATCGAGCACCTGATCAACCTGTCGACCCACACCACCTATGGCCTGCCCGCCTATATCCAGGACGCCGCGATCTACGCGCTGGAGGAAGGCGGCGAGATCGAAGAGGACATCTCCGAGCGCTTCCGCCAGCGGCGCGAGACTGCGCTCGCGATCCTCGAGCGGTCCGACAATTTCGTCACCGTCCCCAGCCAGGGCGCGATGTACCTGATGCTGGACATCCGCAAGACCGGCCTGACGGGAGAGGCCTTCGCGAACGCGTTGCTGGACACCGAACTTGTCGGCGTGATGCCGGGCGAAAGCTTCGGCGCCTCCGCCGCCGGGCACATCCGCATCGCGCTGACCGTCGACGAAGAACAACTGACCGAAGCGCTGAACCGCCTCGTGCGCTTCGCCGAAGCCGAGGCGCGCGCCGCCTGATGGGCGCGGCGCTGTCAGCCCTCTGACCAAAGCGATGCCGGCGTCCAAGGTCGATCCGCTGCCGGAACAGCCCGGCGACGACTGAAACGAAGCCGCGCGGCGACGGGCCGCGGCGCGGCGGCCCGACCTCTCATTGCTGGCAGTTTATCGCAGCCAAGCTCGTCCTAAGCTCCGGCGCTGCCACGGACGGCAGCCAAATCGCCGGGCCAAGGGGGCGGCCCGGCGATGCGCGGCGGCCCTGTGGGCCGCTGTCTCGCGCGCGCCTAGCTCCAAACCGGCGCGGATTGATCGCGCACCAACAAACGCGCGGCGCCCAAAAGCCGCGCCTCGTCCGGCCGCTGTCTTGCGCCCCCCTGCGACGTCCTCCCGCTTGCCAAACGCCATGCCGCGTGGACAACTGCGCGCCATGAATCACGACGAGCTGAAAATCTGGTCAAAACGCGCGGCCGACTGGACGCACGAGTACCATGCCACCCTGCGCGACCGACCGGTCCGCGCCCAGACGAAACCCGGCGAGACCGCCGCCAAGCTGCCCGCCGCGCCGCCCGAGGCGGCCGAGCCGATGGAAGAGATCTTCGCCGATTTCGAGCGCATCGTGCCCGACGCGATGACCCACTGGCAGCACCCCCGGTTCTTCGCCTACTTCCCGGCCAACGCCTCGCCCGCGTCGATGCTGGCCGAGCAGCTGGCCAATTCCATCGCCTCCAACTGCATGATCTGGCAGGCGTCTCCGGCCGCCACCGAGATCGAGCAGGTCACAACCGACTGGCTGCGGCAGGCGCTGGGTCTGCCCGACGGCTTCATCGGCACCATCCACGACAGCGCCACCGTGGCCACGCTGTCCGCCGTGATCACCATGCGCGACCGCGCCTCGGACTGGCGCAGCGTCGACGAGGGGCTGACCGGCCAGCGGCTGCGGATCTATGCCTCCGCCCAGACCCACAGCTCGGTCGACAAGGCGGTGCGGCTGGCGGGGATCGGTCAACGCAACCTCGTGAAGATCGGCACCGATGCCGAGTACCGCATGGACCCCGACAAGCTGGACGCCGCGATCCGCGACGACATCTTCAACGACCGCACCCCGGCGGGCGTGGTGCTGTGCACCGGCGGCACCTCGATCGGCGCCTTCGACCCGATCGCGGAATGCATCGAGGTCGCCCGCAATCACCGCCTGTACACCCATGTCGACGCCGCATGGGCCGGGTCCGCGATGATCTGCCCCGAGTTTCGTACACTGTGGCAGGGGGTCGAGGGCGCTGACAGCATCGTCTTCAACCCGCACAAGTGGCTGGGCGCGCAGTTCGACTGCTCGGTCCAGTTCCTTGCCGCCCCCGCGCCGCAGATCCGCTCGCTGGGACTGCGCCCGGACTACCTGCAAACCATCGGCGAAGAGGAAATCGTCAACTTCAATGAATGGACGGTGCCGCTGGGCCGCCGCTTCCGCGCGCTGAAGCTGTGGTTCGTCCTGCGCGCCTACGGGCTGGAGAACCTGCGCAGCCGCATCCGCAATCACGTGGCCTGGATCGAGGAACTGGCCGAGGCATTCCGCGCCACGCCGGGGTTCGAGATCACCACCGAGCCGCGCCTTGCGCTGTTCTCGTTCCGCTACACGCCCGGCGGCGGCGATGCCGATGCCGCGACCGAGCGGTTGCTGGATAAGGTCAACTCGGATGGTCGGATCTACCTGACCCAGACCCGCCACGAGGGACAGTTCGTCATCCGCGTCACCGCCGGCAGCTTCGACTGCACCCGCGACGACGTGATGACGGTGCATCAGGTGGTCACGGAACTGGCCGCGACCCTCTGACCCACGAAAAAAAGGCCGGAGCGGTTGCCCGCCCCGGCCCAATACGGATCTGTCTGGGGAAAGATCAGAACCGGTAGGTCACGCGACCCTGCAGCGTGGTGGCGCTTGCGTCCACGCCGGTGTCGTCGAAGTCGTCGAAGCCGTGGTACAGGGCTTCACCGGCGACCGAGACGTTCTCGTTCACGCGGTATTCAACACCACCACCGGCGAACCAGCCCATGTCGCTGTAGTCGGTGCCGCTGATCGACGCGTCGGCATGCGCCGCGCCGCCAACACCGTAGATCAGCCAGCTGCCGGCGTCGTAACCGGCACGCAGACGTGCGCGGGCGACCGAGTCGATGCTGCCCAGGTTGTTGTCGAACTGGATATCGGCGGCGTCATAGTCGAGGCCGACGCCCAGCACGTAGTTGCCGAGGTCCCAGTCGTAACCGGCGTGGATACCGCCAAGGATACCGTCGCCGTCTTCTTCGGTGGTACCGTCATCCGCGGTCGCCATGCCCCAGCCGAACTGGGCACCGCCGTAGAAGCCGGTCCAGTCGTAGGATGCCACCGGCATCGGCGCGGGCGCCGGTGCGGGCACCACGGGATCCGGCGCGACGGGGGTCAGGCTGCCGGCGAATACGGGCGCGGCGAGCGTTGCCGCGGCGGCCGATGCGATCAGAAGGGTTTTCATTGTTCACTACTCCAAGCTCGTTCCAAGTCGCCGCGGGTTGACCCCGCAGCTGCCTGTTCGACGGAAATGGCATAACCAGTGGAAGTTTCCAGTGGGCGCGCGAAGCACGGCCATTGCCCGCCGATGACGTGGAAGTAAAACAGGCTGAAAAGCGCTTGGTTCCATCACGATCCGATCAAACGCCCGTGACCTTGCGTGAACCCGCCGACGGAACCCGCGCGGGCGGCCGTAGATCGCCACCCGCTACGCTGCTCGGTCCATCCGGACCCTGCCGCCATGCAGGAAGAAGAACCGGTCGAACACGGACAGGTCCAACGGGTTCGGAAGCCGGATGTCCGAAACATCGGGCATCGGCCTGTCGGACAGGTCGAATGACCGGTCGATCTGCGAGATCACCACGCAGATCGCGCCGGTTTCGTCCGCAAAGTCCCTCAGCACCGCCATCTGCGTCTGCAGGTCGGGGTTCGTGCGCTTCTGGTCCAGCAATTGAAGGTAGTCCACGACGACAAGCGCGGGCTGCTCGTTAACCCGCAGACGGCGGACGATATGGTCCGCCGACACATCGTCGGACGTGTCGATCACCAGCGCATCCCCGGCGGACGCCACATCCGGCCCGATGGAGCGCAGGCGGTCGGCGACGTCACGCGCGTGATAGTCCAGCGTGAAGAAAAACCCCCGGCGGCCAAGCTGCGACGCCCTCAGGGCCAATTCCAGCCCGAGAAGCGTTTTGCCCTGTCCGGGCCGCGCCCCGATCAGGCACAACTCGCCGGGACGAAGCCGCGCCAACACCGCGCCGCCCGGTTGCTCCTGCGTCGATGTCGATGCCGAAAGGTGGCTCCAGCTTCGATAGCCTTCCGCGACGGCGACGCGGTCCAATGCCTGATGCAGGGCAAGGCCGCTGTCCCGCGCCATGACCTTCGCCTTGCGCTTCAGCACGTGAATGGGAGCGGATAACTGCATGTGTCTTCCTCCTCTTCCAAGCCGCGTTCGCAATCCCTCCTTATGCGCTGGCTCGAACGAGTCAGGGTCAGACGATGTCGCTCCGCATGTCGGATGCTTCCCGGATGGAGGGTGGAGGCCCGAGCAAGGCCTGTGCCCAGTCTGCGCCAGCCGGTCCCGGCGCTCAACCGGAAAAGCGCGCCATGCGCCTGCCTCCGCTGGCCAGGTTGACCTCGGCCCCGCCGCGTAGGACTGTCAGCGCCGCACCCTGCCAAAGCGCGTCATCGAAAAGGCGGGCGGACCGCTTGTGCGCCGCTTCACTGCCGACATCGCATTGGGCGGGCACGAGACGCTGGAATTCCGGACCAATGGGAAACCCCGCCACCAGCCACCGATCACATACATTCACAAACGCTTGAGTAAGCAGCCGCGCCCCCGCGCCGCCACAAGCGAAAAAGCCGGAAGGTTCCCCTTCCGGCTTCTCTCGTTTCGTTGTCGTCGTCCCTAGTTCGGGATCAGGTCCGGCACGATGGTCACCACGCCCGGGAACAGCCACAACAGCGCCAGCCCCACGACCTGGATCACCACGAAGGGCGCCACGCCGCGATAGATGTGGCCCGTCGTCACCGTGGGCGGAGCCACGCCGCGCAGGTAGAACAGCGCAAAGCCGAAGGGCGGCGTCAGGAACGACGTCTGCAGGTTCACCGCGATCATGATCGTCACCCATTTCGGATCCATCGTGCCGCCGTAGATGACCGGCCCGACGATCGGGATGACGATGTAGATGATCTCGAGGAAGTCCAGCACGAAGCCCAGGATGAAGAGCACCAGCATCACGATCAGGAAGACCGTGAACTCGTTGTCATAGCTCTTCAGGAAGTCCTGGATGTAATGCTCGCCGCCAAAGGAGATCACCACGAGGTTCAGCAGCTGCGAGCCGATGAGGATGGTGAACACCATCGACGTGACCTTCGCCGTCTCGCGCACGATCGGGCCCAGCACCCCGCCCCGCAGCAGCACCCAGCAGCCGAACAGCAGGCCGAAGACCGCGAACATATAGGCCGCGTATGCTGTCAGGTAGGCGACGTAATCCTCGAAGGTGTCCGCCTGCGCGATCCGCAGGTCAAAGTTCATCCCCAGCAGGATCATCACCACGATGGCCAGCGTCGCCAGGATGATGATGCGGCCCGACCGCTCTTCGTCCTTCAGCCGGCGGTAGGCGGCCAGCATGATGGCGCCTGCCGCACCCAGCGCCGCGGCCGGCGTCGGGTTGGTGATGCCGCCAAGGATCGACCCCAGCACCGCCACGATCAGCACCAGCGGCGGGAATACCACCCGCAGCAGGTCGTTCTGCGCCAATCGCTGGAACGCGAAATAGCAGCCGTAGACGATCAGCGCGAACGGGATGGCAAGGATCACCACCGTCGTCCCTGGCGAGGTCGCCGGCGTGATCAGCAGGATGTCGGCAAGGAAGCCCAGCACGACGCCCACGGCCCCCACCAGCAGCGGCTTCGGATCGCCCAGCGGCGACACGCCCCGCGCGGTGGTGAGGATCAGCGCGCCCATCAGCATCAGGATCGCGACCCCGGTGCCCACCGGAGCGGCGTTGCGCACGCGCTCGGCCAGCGCCGCCGCGGCTTCTTCCTCGGTCGGCTCGACGGCCTCTTCCTCGGCCGGGGTGTCCTGCCCGCCGGACGCGCGGTACTCGACCGCCGCGTCCCATGCCGCCTGGCCGTGCAGCGCGATCATCGCCTCCTGGCACTCGGGGCTGACGCTTGTGCGCAGCACCGACACCCGGTCAGCCGAGGCATGCGGGCCGTAGCGGACGTCCTGGCTGCCCACCAGACCGATCTGCGCCGCAAGGATAACGCCCCCGATCAGCAGGATCGGCGCCCCCACGAACCAGCCCATCGCGTCGCGGCGGGTGATCGGCTCGCCATTGGCAGAGCCCAGCTCCACCGGCGGCGCCTTGGACGGGTTCAGGATCGCGTAGCCCAGCGCATAAAGGCCGTACAGCATCGCCAGCATGATCCCCGGCAGCATCGCCGACTGGAACAGCGTGCCGACCGAAACCACGGCGGGTTTGCCAAGGTAGGTCAGCGCGTCGGTACAGCCCACGGCCTGCGCGCGGGCCTCCTGCGCGGTGGCGTAAAGGTCGCCCGCCAGCGTGCCCAGAAGCACGATGACGATGGACGGCGGGATGATCTGCCCCAGCGTCCCCGAGGCCGCGATCACCCCCGTCGCCAGTTCCGGCGAGTAGTTGTTGCGCAGCATCGTGGGCAGCGACAGCAGGCCCATCGTGACGACGGTGGCGCCGACGATGCCGGTCGAGGCGGCAAGGAACGCGCCCACCACGACCACCGATACGGCAAGGCCGCCCGGCATCGGACCGAAGACGCGCGCCATGGTGGTCAGCAGGTCCTCGGCGATTTTCGAGCGTTCCAGCGTGATGCCCATCATCACGAACATCAGCACCGCCAGCAGCGTCTCGATGGACTGGCCGGCCAGCACGCGTTCGTTGATGCGGTTCACGATGAAGCTGACGTTGCGGTCCATCGCCACTTCCCAGCCCTGCGGGAAGACGGGTTCCGCCAGTCGTGGCAGTTCAGGGTATCTGAACACCGAGATGTTGGACGGGTTCACCCCCGTCCCCACCAGGTCCCTGTAGGCCTGGCTTCCGGTGTCGATCGCCTGGTGGATCAGCAGCCCCGCGCTGTCGAGCGAGGCGATGATCCCGAACGAGATGATGCCGGCGCCGCCGATGGCGAAGGCCACCGGGAAGCCCGACAGGATTCCTCCGAACAGGCAGAGGAAGACGATGATCAGGCCGATCTCGATGCCGTCGAGTCCGAAAAGCATGTCCCTGCCCCCTTAGAATTCGGCGTGGTCGTAGGCTTCTTCACCAGCCTCGAGCACGTCCTTGTCGTGGTATTTGCCTTCGCTCTCCGGCCCTTCGACGAATTCGAGGTACGAGCGGTAGAAGAAGGCGATGGCCTGCAGGAACACCAGCCCGGCGAAGCACAGGAGCAGGATCTTGAACAGGAAGTAGGCGTTGAAGCCGTTGGGCGAGAAGCCGATGGTCTCGACGTTCCAGCGCAGCGCGCGGCTTTTGGTCAGCAGCCGGTCCAGCGTGTCCGAGGCCGAGGGCTTCGGCACCACAAGGTGCCGCCACAGGAAGTACCATCCGTACATCCAAGTCAGCACCGCGACCGGCATCATGAAGAACAGCGACCCCAGCATGTCCACCACCTTCTTGGTGCGGTACTTCGCGGTCGCATAGAACAGGTCCACCCGGACGTGGCCGCCCTGAATGAAGGTGTAAGAGACGCACAGCGCCACCACGAGGGCGTTGTAAAGCTTCAGTTCCTCGCTGAACCAGCCGACCGACTGGGTGAAGCCCACCCCGAACGGCGCGATGGTCAGGTTGCCCATCCGGAAGATGGATTGCAGGAACACGACGATCACCTGCTGCAGCACCATCAGCAGACCGGCCCAGGCAAAGAACCGCCCCACCGTGTTGCCGATGCCCTCCAGCACCCTGACCGCGCCCCACAGGATCTCGCGTTTCCAGATGCCGACAGCCGTCAGGATCAGGAACAATACGAAGACCACGAAGAACAACTGAACCGAGCCGCCGTAGTAGATGAAGCGCATCAGCGCTTCCTTGTCGGCCCAGTTGAGCCACAGCCCGGGATGAGTAATGGCATAGAAGAGGTTGTAGACCCCCATGCCGATGTTCGTGAAGAACCAGATCAGTGCGTCGCCCATGCGCCCTGCCCTCAAATCGAGATGGCCGCGCGCGGGGAAACGCGCACGGCCGTTGCGTGGAAGAGTGGTGGCTTACATCGACGCGAGAACGCGGTTGCGCTGCTGCGCGTAGGCGCTGTCCGACACCGAGAGCCAGCCCGAGGTCGACTTCATCGACGCCTGAGCCGAGTCGTGGATCTTCTTGAAGATGTCGTCGCTGGTGTACTGGTTCAGCACTTCCATCGACGCATTGCCGAAGGCATCCCAGATGTCGTCCGCGAAGGTCTGAACCTGGGTGCCGCCCGAGGTCAGACGCTCCAGCGCCGGGCCGTTGTTCGCGATGAACTGGGCATAGTTGGCCTGGTGCGCGTCGGCAGCGGCCAGCTCGACCGTCTTCTGCTGCGCCGGGGTCAGGCTTTCGAACACTTCGAGGTTCATCGCAACCGACAGCGCCGCGCCGGGCTCGTGGAAACCGGCCGGGTAGTAGTAGTCGCAGACTTCCTGCAGGCCCAGCTTCTCGTCCGACCACGGGCCGATCCACTCGGTCGCGTCAAGCGCGCCGGTCGACAGGGCCTGGTAGATCTCGCCGCCCGGCACGTTCTGCACCGAGGCGCCCAGCTTCGACAGCGCTTCGCCGCCAAGGCCCGGCATACGGAACTTGAGGCCGTTGAAGTCCTCGGCCGAGTTCACCGGGTTGCGGAACCAGCCGCCGCCCTGCGCGCCGGTCTGACCGGCGATGAACGAACGGATGCCGAAGATCTCGCCAAGCTCGTGGTGCAGCGCCATGCCGTCCTGGCCATAGTACCAGGTCATCAGCTCGGGAACCGTCATGCCGAACGGAACCGCGGTGAAGTAGGCGAAGGCGGGGTGCTGACCGACGAAGTAGTAGTCGGCGCCGTGGTACATGTCGGCCTGACCGGCGGTCACGGCGTCGAACACCTCGAACGCGCCCACCAGTTCACCGGCCGCCTTGGCGTCGACGGTGATCTGGCCGTCGGTCGCGGCGGTGATGTTATTGGCCACGCGCTCCACCGAATCCCACACGCCGGCAAGGCCGCGGGGCCAGGTCGTGACCATGGTCAGGGTCCGTTTGCCCTGCGCATAGGCCGGAGCCGCCAGCGCGGTGCCGGCCGCTGCCGCGCCACCAAGCGCGGAGTTTTTCAGAAACGAACGACGATCCATTAGGTTTTCTCCTCCCGAGTTTTTTAGTCGGCAACCGGGCTCCCCGCCCGGCAGCTGATAGAGTGGGCGCACACTAGCCATATGGTGAACTCGAATAAAGCCTTACTTTTAGGAGTTTGGCCGCAAATGCAGAGAAGTTACGCACGGACATACACGCTCCGGTCGGCTCGGACCGTTCCAGACCATTCGCAACTTTATTAGTTTAATTAACCAATCAACGAAATAAGCGTGCTCTCGGCATGTATCGCGGGAGATTCGCTCCGTTGAAATAATCTTTCGCGACAAGGGGTCCTCTCGAAACTTTATCCAAAAAATGCGGTTTCGACGGTTGACGCCCGCCACCCCCCTCAATAATGTCCGCCCACGCACGTGAAGGAGCCGGTCAATGGACCTCATTCTTGTACTCGTAAGAGAAAGGCGCATGGGCCGGTAACCGCCGGTAACCCTATCAGGACCCCATGCGCCCCCGACCGAAAGCCGGGGGCTTTTTCATGTCCGAAACCAAGCAGCGATGACGTCAGCCAAGGAACAGTATCGATGACACGTCAGATGAGCGGAGCGAAAATGGTGGTTCAGGCCCTGAAGGATCAGGGTGTGGACACGGTATTCGGCTATCCTGGCGGCGCCGTCCTACCGATTTATGACGAAATCTTTCTGCAGAACGACATCCGTCACTATCTGGTCCGCCACGAACAGGGCGCGGTGCACGCGGCCGAGGGCTACGCGCGCTCGACCGGCAAGCCCGGCGTCGTTCTGGTTACCTCGGGCCCCGGCGCGACCAACGCGGTCACCGGCTTGACGGACGCGCTGCTGGACTCGATCCCGCTGGTCGTCCTGACCGGGCAGGTCCCGACCTTCATGATCGGCACCGACGGCTTCCAGGAAGCCGACACCGTCGGCATCACCCGCCCCTGCACCAAGCACAACTGGCTGGTGAAGGACACCGACAAGCTGTCGGGCACCATCCACGAGGCGTTCCACGTCGCCACCAGCGGCCGTCCCGGCCCGGTGCTGATCGACATCCCGAAGGACGTCCAGTTCGCCAACGGCACCTATACGGAACCGAAGAAGGCGCGCACCTCGCACTATCGCCCCAAGACCAAGGGCGACCCGGAGGCGGTCGAGGCGCTGGTCGAACTGATCGAGCAGTCCGAACGCCCGGTGTTCTACACCGGCGGCGGCGTCATCAACTCGGGCCCGAATGCCAGCAAGGTGCTGCGTGAACTGGTCGACACCACCGGCTTCCCGATCACCTCGACCCTGATGGGTCTGGGCGCCTACCCGGCGTCGAGCAAGAACTGGCTGGGGATGCTGGGCATGCACGGCCTGTACGAGGCCAACCTCGCGATGCACGGCTGCGACCTGATGATCAACGTCGGCGCCCGGTTCGACGACCGGATCACCGGTCGCGTTCAGGACTTCAGCCCGAAATCGCAGAAGGTCCACATCGACATCGACCCCTCGTCGATCAACAAGGTCATCCACGTCGACCTGCCGATCATCGGCGATGTCGGCTCGGTGCTGGAAGACGCGCTGGCGCTGTGGAAATCGCGCGGCTCCAAGACCCGCGCCGACGCGGTGCAGCGCTGGTGGCACAAGATCAACGAGTGGAAGAAGATCGACTGCCTCGCCTTCACCAACAGCGAAAAGACCATCAAGCCGCAGCACGCGCTGAAGCGGCTGGAGGAATTGACCAAGGACCACCCGCAGCGGTTCATCACCACCGAGGTCGGCCAGCACCAGATGTGGGCCGCCCAGTACCTTGGCTTTGACGAGCCGAACCGGTGGATGACCTCTGGCGGCCTCGGCACAATGGGCTATGGCTTCCCCGCCTCGATCGGCGTGCAGGTCGCGCACCCCGACGCGCTGGTGATCAACGTCGCCGGCGAAGCCTCGTGGCTGATGAACATGCAAGAGATGGGCACCGCGGTTCAGTACCGCCTGCCGGTCAAGCAGTTCATCCTCAACAACGAACGTCTGGGCATGGTCCGCCAGTGGCAGGAACTGCTGCACGGCGAACGCTATTCGCACTCGTGGTCGGAAAGCCTGCCCGATTTCGTGAAACTGGCCGAGGCGTTCGGCGCCAAGGGCATCATGATCTCGGACCCGGCCGATCTGGACGACGCGATCATGGAGATGATCAACCACGACGGCCCGGTGATCTTTGACTGCCTCGTCGAGAAGCACGAGAACTGCTTCCCGATGATCCCCTCGGGCAAGCCGCATAACGAGATGCTGCTGGGCGAGAACGCGCAGACGCAGGGCGCCATCGAAGCCGGCGGCGCGGTGCTGGTCTGATCGGACGTTCCGGGCGGGTCCTCCCCGCCCGGACTCCCGTCATGCACCATGCGTGGATGCGAAAGGGTGTCGCGTGCGACTACTTCGGAAACACCAGGCTCAGGCCCAACCGGAACGACAGCCCCTCGGGGCCGCTGTCGGGCGCCTCGGCGTAATAGACCAGTCCGCCGGACAGGTTCATCGCCTGCCCGTTGACGGACAGGACCTTGGACACGGTGGCCGAGATCGGCACCGTCCAGACGTCGTTCACCCAGTCATAGGTGGTTTCCGAGTTCATGCCGACGGACAGGCCGTTGCCCAGCCCGTAGGTCACGAACGGCTGCATCAGCGTCTGGCTGATGTCCGCCGGACCGTCGACGTCCCACAGGTGAACCGCAAGGCCGCCGACCGTCCAGTTGCCCGACTGGGTCAGCACCGCGCCGGTCAGACCGGCGGCGAACGTGTCGGCGGTAAAGCCATCCGCCCCGGTGGGCAGCAGGAACGCCGGACCTACGCCCCAGATCAGGCTGCCCGAGTCGGTGGGCGAGAAATAGAACGTCTGCGAGATGTCGCCGATACCGCTGTCGGTATTGCCCGGAAGGTCGTTCTTGTTGATCGGCATGATCGTGCGCGAGATCAGGTTCCAGCCGTTGCCAAGATCGATGGGAATGACCGGCTGCACGTTCAGCGTGAACCGGTTGCCATCGTCGTTCACGCCGATGTTGCGGGTGTAGTTCAACTGGAACGGCACGCTGATGATATCGGCGATCGGGTTGGCCAGCTTTTTGGCAAGCTCGTCGGCGCTTTGCGCCGTGGCGGTTCCAGCAAGACTCGCGGAAATCAGGACGGCTGCGCTGCAACTGGCGATGGCGTGTTTCATGGTGCCCCCAACGTACTGAAATCATGCGCAAATCGGCTGGCAGCCCGGCGCACGTCAAATTTAAGATGATTGAACTGTACTGACCGCGCGCAAGGCCGCGCAAGGTTAAATACTGTCGCAGGAAGGAAGACCAAATGTCGGCACTGAAACTCAAGAAGGGCCTGTCGAAACACTCGGCCTACGACCTCAAGGACCCCCACGCGCAGGCCGAGGAGCGTCACACGCTATCCGTGCTCGTCGACAACGAAGCGGGCGTCCTTGCCCGCGTCATCGGTCTGTTCTCGGGCCGGGGCTACAACATCGAAAGCCTGACCGTGGCCGAGACCGATCACGAAGGGCACCTGAGCCGCATCACCATCGTCACCACCGGCACCCCCGAGGTCATCGAACAGATCAAGGCGCAGCTGGGCCGCATCGTCCCGGTTCACGAGGTCCACGACCTGACGGTCGAGGGCATGGCGGTGGAACGCGAACTGGCGCTGTTCAAGGTCGCGGGCACCGGCAACAACCGGATCGAGGCGCTGCGTCTGGCCGAGATCTTCCGCGCCAATGTGGTCGACTCGACGCTGGAAAGCTTCGTGTTCGAGATCACCGGCACGCCGCAGAAAGTCGACGCGTTCGCCGACCTGATGCGCCCGCTGGGCCTGAACGAGATGGCCCGCACCGGCGTCGCCGCCCTGTCGCGCGGCGCAGAGTGACCGACACCCCGCTTGGCATCTTCCTTGCCTGCGCGCCGGGGCTGGAGCCGGTGCTGGCCGACGAGGCCCGCGCCGCTGGCTTCGCCGCGCCCCGCGCGGTGCCGGGCGGCGTCGAGACGCAGGGCGGCTGGCCCGAGGTCTGGCGCGCCAACCTGACCCTGCGCTGCGCCGCACGCGTGCTGGTCCGCGTCGGCGAATTCCGCGCCTTCCACCTTGCCCAGCTGGACAAGCGCGCCCGCAAGTTCCCGTGGGCCGACGTCCTGCGCGCGGACGTGCCGGTGCGGGTCGAGACCGCGACCAGCCGCAAGAACAAGATCTACCACGCCGGCGCCGCCACCCAGCGGATCGAGACCGCCATCGCCGAGACACTGGGCGCTCCGGTGGTGCAGGACGCCGCCGAGGCCGCCGTTTCGGTCAAGGTGCGGATCGAGGACAACCTCGTCACCGTCTCGCTGGACACCTCCGGCGAGCCGCTGCACCGGCGCGGCCACAAGGAGGCGGTGAACAAGGCCCCGATGCGCGAGAACCTCGCCGCCGCCTTCCTGCGCCAGTGCGGCTATGACGGGCGCGAGCCGGTGGTGGACCCGATGTGCGGCTCGGGCACCTTCGTGATCGAGGCCGCCGAGATCGCCGCCGGGCTGATGCCGGGCCGCACCCGCCGCTTCGCCTTCGAGGATCTCGCCAGCTTCGACCCCGCCGCGT
Source organism: Maritimibacter sp. (assembly GCA_017792445.1). Taxonomy (GTDB): domain Bacteria; phylum Pseudomonadota; class Alphaproteobacteria; order Rhodobacterales; family Rhodobacteraceae; genus Psychromarinibacter. The sequence goes on along the minus strand of CP051232.1, from coordinate 3,496,318 downwards.
GGGCGCGGATGAAGGCGGGCCAGCCCCACGCCGCCCCCGCGCCCGTGTTCTACGGTTCCGACCGCGATCAGGGCGCGATCCGCATGAGCGAGGCGAACGCCGCCCGCGCCGGCGTCGACGCCTTCACCTCCTTCGCCTGCCACCCGGTCAGCGACCTGACCCCGCCCGAAGGCCCGCCGGGGCTGGTCATCGTGAACCCGCCCTATGGCGCGCGGATCGGCAACAAGGGCATGCTGCATGGCCTCTACGGCGCGCTCGGCAAGGTGCTGACCGAACGTTTCTCGGGCTGGCGCGTGGGCCTCGTCACCAGCGAGGCAGGGCTTGCCAGGGCCACCGCCCTGCCCTTTGAACGCCCCGGTGCGCCGGTTCCGCTGGGCGGCATCAAGGTCACGCTGTGGCGAACGGGGATTCTGCCCTAGGGTTCCCCCGAAAGCTTCGGGAGAACACGCGATGGAACGACACAGCGGCGGCTGCCTGTGCGGCGACGTGCGGATCGAGGCCACGGGCAAACCCGACCGGGTCGCCGTGTGCCACTGTCTTGACTGCCGCAAACACCACGGCGCGGTGTTCTACGCGGCGGCGATCTTTAGCCCCGAAAACGTGACGGTGACCGGCGAGACCCGATCCTACAAGGGCCGCCACTTCTGCCCCCGCTGCGGCTCGTCCGTCTATGCCGAAAGCGATGGCGACTTCGAACTGCACCTCGGCGCCCTCGACGCGCCCGGCGTCTTCACGCCCGACTACGAGCTATGGACGATCCGGCGCGAGCCTTGGCTGCCCCCCTTCCCGGTCAACGCCCGACACCCTCGCGACGCGTGACCGCTTCGGGGCGCCGTTTCACCCGGTGAAATACCAAGCGGCCACGAATTGAGCCGCCGCCCTCCGCCCGCCTACGGTCGCCCCGACACGGACACCCACCGGGAGGAGACCATGACCGGGCTGACCCGTTCAGACATCGACGACATCCTGCGGATGATCGACGGTTCCGACTTCGACGAGCTGCGGCTGGAAATGGGCGACCTCAAGCTCGAACTCCGTCGCCGTGGCGCACCCGCACCCACGCCCACCGCTTCGACCACCGCGCCAGAGCCGCCCGCGATCCCGGCGACCCCCGCCGTTCCGAAACCGGCTGCCGTCACCGCGCCGGTCGTGGCCTCCGGCGGCGGCTCCGAGGTGCCCGCGCCGCTGCTGGGCACCTTCTACCGCGCCGCCAAACCCGGCGCCGATCCGTTCGTGCAGGTGGGCGACACCGTCACCGAGGACAGCGTGATCGGCATCATCGAGGTGATGAAGCTTATGAACTCGGTCACCGCCGGACAGGCCGGCACCGTGACCGAAATCCTCGCCGAGAACGGCCAGCTGGTCGAACACGGGCAGGCGCTGATCCGGATCGAGCCGTCCTGACATGGCCCCGATCCGCCGCATCTTCATCGCCAACCGGGGCGAGATCGCCGTGCGCATCATCCGCACCGCCCGCGCGCTCGGGATCGAGACCGTGCTGGGCGTCTCGGAAGCCGACCGCGACAGCCTTGGTGCGCAACTTGCCACACGTGCCGTCTGCCTTGGCCCCGCACCCTCTGCGCAAAGCTATCTGAAGGTCGGCACGGTGATCGAGGCCGCGCTTGGCACCGGCTGCGACGCGATCCACCCCGGATACGGTTTCCTTAGCGAGAACAAGGCGCTGGCCGAAGCCTGCGCCACCAACAACCTGACCTTCATCGGCCCCACCCCCGCCAACCTCGAAGCCGTCGGCGACAAGCTGACCGCCCGCACCCACGCCGGAAACGCCGGCGTCCCGCTGGTGCCGGGCGGCGAGGCCGAGACCGCCGAGGATGCCGCGACGCTGGCCGACGAGGTGGGCTTTCCCATGCTCATCAAGGCCGTCGCCGGCGGCGGCGGCAAGGGCATGAAACGCGTCGACCGCGCCGAGGACCTCGCCGCCCAGCTCGACCTCGCCACCTCCGAGGCGGCGGCGGCGTTCGGCGACGGCCGCGTCTATCTCGAACGCTACGTGACCGTCGGCCGTCACGTCGAGGTCCAGATCATCTCGGACGGCGAGACGGTGATCCACGCGGGCGAGCGCGACTGCTCGGTCCAGCGCCGTTATCAGAAGGTGGTCGAAGAGGCCCCGGCCCCCCACCTGACCCCGAAACTGCGGCAGGGCCTGCTGGACGCCGCGGTGAAGTTTGCGCGTCACATCGGGTATCGTTCTCTTGGAACGGTCGAATTCCTTGTCGACGTAGAGCGGGAAGAGTTCTACTTTCTAGAGATGAACGCCCGCATCCAGGTGGAACACCCGGTGACGGAGGCGATCACCGGTCTCGATCTGATCGCGTTGCAGATCTCCATCGCCGAGGGCGCTCCCCTCCCGCTCACGCAGGAGGACATCAGCCTCGGCGGCCATGCCATCGAATGCCGCCTGAATGCCGAAGACCCCGCCCGGGATTTCATGCCGAGCCCCGGACGGGTCGCGCAGGCCTGGTTTCCCTCCCTGCCCGGCCTGCGCGTTGACACCCACATGACACCGGGTGCGATGATCCCGCCATTCTATGACTCGATGGTCGCCAAGCTGATCACCCACGGCGAGACCCGCGCCGAGGCGATCGAGCGGATGCAGGCGGCGCTGAAGGTCTGCGCGCTGGACGGCATCGCCACCAACGCCCCCCTGCACGCCGCCATCCTGTCCGACGACGCGTTCCGGCAGGGCGGCGTGGACACCAACTATCTGCCCGGCCTGCTGGCGAGGATCTCCGAATGACCGACGTCACCCTGATCGACACCACCCTGCGCGACGGCAACCAGTCGAACTGGGGCGCCACCGGGCTGGACACCGGGATGATGCTGCAAATCGCCCCGGTGATGGAGCGGATCGGCTTTGAATCCATCGACTTCACCACCTCGACCCACATGGCCGTGGCCGTCCGCTTCAAGAAGGAAGACCCGTGGGAGCGCTTGCGCCTGATGCGCGAGGCGACGCCGGACACCCCCCTGTCCTTCCTCACCACCGGCATGCGCTTCATCTCGTGGGAAGCGGCGTCCGAGGAACTGATGGAATTCGCCTTTCGCCTTGTCGTGAACAACGGCATCCGCCGCTTCGCGGTGATGGACCCGATGAACAACGTCCCGGCGATGCTGAACATGGCCGACCTCACCCGCAGGGCCGGCGGCGAACAGATCGTCGCGGCGCTGACCTTCACCCTGTCGCCGCTGCATGACGACGCCCATTTCGCACAAGCCGCGGGCAAGCTCGCGGCCTCGGGCAAGTTCGACAAGATCTACGTCAAGGACCCCGGCGGCCTGATCACCCCCGAACGCACCCGCACCCTGATGCCCGCGCTGAAGGCGGTGATGGGAACCGTGCCGTTGGAATTCCATTCGCACTGCACCATCGGCCTTGCGCCGTTCTCCTATCTCGAGGCAGCCGAGACCGGTGTCGACTGCCTGCACACTTGCGCGGCGGGCGCAGCCGACGGGATGGCGCAGCCCTCGATGTCGCAGACCATCGCCAACCTGCGCGACATGGGCCACACGGTCGACGTCAACGACGAGGCCGTGGCCCTGTTCGACACCTACATGACGGCGCTAACCGCCTCCGAGGGCCTGCCCCCCGGCCACCCCGGCCAGTACGACCGCGCCTTCTTCCGCCACCAGTTGCCCGGCGGCGTCATGGGCACGATGAAGCGCCAGCTGGCCGAGACCGGGCGCGCTCATCTGCTGCCGCAGGTGCTGACGGAAATCGAACGCGTCCGCGCCGAACTCGGCTATCCGATCATGGTCACGCCGTTCTCGCAGATCGTCAGCACGCAGGCGATGCTGAACGTCACCGGCAAGGAACGGTACGAGACGGTCCCCGACGAGGTCACCCGCTATGTCCTTGGCCGCTTCGGCAAGCCCGCGATGCCGATGGACCGCGAGATCGAGGCCCGCATCCGCGACAGCAAACGCGCCCGCGCGCTGGAGGACGAGGCGCAGATGGCCTCGCTGGACGAGCTTCGCGCGAAGATCGGCAAGGGCTGTTCCGACGAGGAGTTCCTTCTGCGCGCCACCATGCCAGAGGATCAGGTCGACGCGATGGTCGCCGCCGGTCCCGCCCGGCGCGGCTACGATCCCAAGTCGAAGCCGGTGATGGATCTGCTGCGGGAACTGACCGCGCGCAAGGGGCTGGGCTCTGTGAAGATCGACAAGCCCGGGTTCAAACTGGAACTGAACGGGCGCGGCAGATGACCCGACGCCGACACGCCCCGGACTTGACCCTTGGCCCCACCGCCGCCAGACCCGAGACCAGACAGCCGACACGCCTGACGGAGACCGCCCCATGACCCCCAACATCCGCGCTGCGGTGTTCGACATCGACGGCACCCTCGCCCTGATGAACAAAGAGGCGGGCACCTTCACCGCCCTGCCCGGCGCGATCGACGCGCTGGCCGCCTGCCGCGCAGCAGGCGTCAAGGTGGTCGCCTATACCAACGGCACCTTCTTCCCGCCCGCGCATTACTATCCGCTGCTGGCCGACGCCGGGATCGTGATCGACGAGGGCCACATCCTCACCCCCGCCGCCGTCGCCGCGCAGGCGCTGGCGCGGATGGGCTATACCCGCATCATGGTGATGGGCGGCGACGGCACCCGCGTCCCGGTTCAGGACGCCGGGATACAGGTGGTCGACCCCACCCCCGACGCAGGCCCGGTCGACGCCGTGCTGCTGGGCTACACTCGCGACTTCGGCGCCACCGAGCTAGAGTCGGTGGTGCAAGCCGTCTGGGACGGCGCGACACCCTTCGCGGGCTCTGTCGCGCCCTATTTCGCCTCGTCCAAGGGCCGGATGCTGGGCATCTCCGGCGCCATCGCCGCCGCGCTGGAAAACGCCACCGACACCAAGGTCACCGTCTTCGGCAAGCCCGAGACCGCGGGGCTGGATATCGTCACCGCGCTGACCGGCGCGCAGCCGTCCGAAATGGCGGTGATCGGCGACGACCCCAAGCTGGAAATCCGCATGGGCCGAAAGGCCGGCGCCTTCTGTGTCGGCGTCACCACCGGCATCGCGGACACGGCGAAGTTCATGGGCTTCCCCGAGGAAGAACGCGCCCACGCGGTACTGGACGACCTGACCGGCTTTGCCGCCCAGCCGTGGTTCCCGAAGGTGCCCGCATGACCGATACCGAGACCAATACCGCGACCGAAACCGCCCCGGTCGCAGAGGGCGACATCCTCTGGCAGGCCGGTCCCGAGCGCCTGTCACAGTCGAACATCACCGGCTACATGGACTGGCTCGCCGAACGGAACCGCAGGTTCGATGGCTATTGGGATCTGTGGCAGTGGTCGGTGGACGATCCGGCGGCGTTCTGGAAATCCATCTGGGACCACTTCGAGATCCTCCACGACGGCGAGATCGACGCGGTGATGACCGCCGACCCGATGCCGCGCACCCGCTGGTTCACCGGCACCCGCCTGAACTATGCCGAGCACGTGCTGCGCCACGAGACTACCGGCGACCCCGACCGCCCGATGCTGCACCACTCCAGCGAGATCCGCCCGCAGGCGGCGATCAGCTGGGCCGAGGTCGGCGCATCCGTCCGCAAGCTGGCGACCGCGATGCGCGAGATGGGCATCGGCCCCGGCGACCGCGTGGTGGCCTACATGCCGAACATCCCCGAGGCGGTGATCGCGATGCTCGCCACCACCGCCATCGGCGCCACGTGGTCGTCGGCCGCGCCCGAGTTCGGCGCGCAGACGGTGATCGACCGGTTCAGCCAGATCGAACCGAAGCTGATCTTCACCGTCGACGGCTACCGCTATGGCGGCAAGGACTATGACCGCTCTGCCGACCTGACCCGTATCCTCGACGCGCTGCCGACCGTCGAGCGCGTGGTGTCGCTTGGATATCTTAACGCCCCGTTAACTTGTTTCGCGCGCGAAACAATTACTTGGGAGACGATCCTCAACCGCCCCGAGGTCCCGCGCGAGGGGTTCGTCTATGAACGCGTGGCTTCGGATCACCCGCTGTGGGTGCTGTTCTCGTCGGGCACCACCGGCCTGCCGAAACCCATCGTGCAAGGCCACCACGGCATCGTTCTGGAACACTACAAATCCGCCGCCTTCCATTTCGAGATCGCAGAGGGCGGCGCGTTGTTCTTCTACTCCACGACCGGCTGGATGGTCTGGAACACGCTGATGTGGGGTCCGCTGATGAACGCCCGCGCGGTGCTGTATGACGGGCACCCGGCCTATCCGGATGCGAAACTTCTGTGGCGCATCGCGGCAGAGACGAATGCCTCGGTGATGGGGGTCAGCCCCACCTACATCCAGATGGTGCGCCAGCAGGGCATCGTGCCGGGCCGCGACTTTGATCTCTCGGCGCTGCAGTCGGTGATGCTGGTGGGCTCCCCTTCGACCCCCGAAACCTTCGCCTGGGCCTACGAGGCAATCGGCACGGACATCTGGGCCAGTTCGCAATCCGGCGGCACCGAATTCTGTTCCGGCATCCTTGCGGGCTCTCCCCTGCTTCCGACCCGCGCGGGCGAAATTCAGGCGCCCGGCCTTGGCACCGCCGCCCGCGCCTATTCCGAAGACGGCCAGCCCGTTGTCGACGAGGTGGGCGAGTTGGTGATCGAGACGCCGATGCCATCGATGCCGCTGTTCTTCTGGGGCGACGACGATTTCGCGCGCTACACCGACAGCTACTTCGACACCTACCCCGGCCTCTGGCGCCATGGCGACCGGGTGAAGTTCAACGCCCACGGCGGCGCCTTCGTCCTCGGCCGGTCCGACGCCACGCTGAACCGCTTCGGCGTCCGTATCGGCTCTGCCGAGATCTACCGCACGATGGAAACCTTCCCCGAGATCGCCGACAGCCTGATCGTCTGCATCGAGGAGGCCGACGGCGGCTATTACATGCCGCTGTTCGTCCAGATGGCCGAGGGTCATAGCCTCACCGACGACCTGAAAAAGGACATCGCCCGCCGCCTCAGGTCCGAACGCAGCCCCCGCCACGTCCCCGACGAAGTGGTCGAGGCCCCCGAGATCCCGGCGACGCTGACCGGCAAGAAGATGGAAGTTCCGGTGCGCAAGCTGCTGCTGGGCGATCCGCCCGACAAGGTGGCCAGCCGCGACGCCACCAAGAACCCCGGTGCGCTTGACTGGTTCGCCGCCTTCGCGGCGGCCCGCCGGGGATGAGCCTGACGGCGCTTTTCGGCGTCGAGGGCCGGGTGGCCTTCGTCACCGGCGCGGCGCAGGGGCTGGGCCGCGCGATGGTCACGGCGCTGGTCCAGAACGGCGCGCGGGTCGGATGTTTCGACGCGGACGCCAAGGCGCTGACCGCGACGGTGGACGCGCTTGGTCCCGAGGCGCTGGCGCTGACCGGAGACGTCACCGACGAAGCCGCCGTCACCGACGCGGTCGATCGCACGGTCAAGGCGTTCGGTCCCCTCGACATCGCCGTCTGCAACGCGGGCATCTCGGACCCGGACCGCACTCTGGCGCACCGGACCGGCACCGAGGGCTGGCAGCGCACGTTGGACGTCAACCTGACCGGCACCTTCCACACCTGCCGCGCGGCGCTTGGTCAGATGCTGCCCCGCGGTCGTGGCAAGATCGTCACCGTCGCGTCGATGTGGGGCCTGTCCGCACCTGCCGGACTGCAACCGCGCCCCGCCTATGCGGCGTCGAAGGGCGCGGTGGTGAACCTGACGCGGGAACTGGCGGTGGAATACGCCCCACATGGCATTCAGGTAAACGCGCTTTGCCCCGGCTTCTTCCGGACCGAGACGCGCCCCTCGACCAACGCGCAGGCGGACTCTTTCCGCCGCTACACCCCGATGGGACGCATCGCGGAAGCCGACGAGATCGCGGGGTCGCTGATCTACCTGTGCTCTGCCGCGTCGGACTTCGTCACCGGCACCACGCTGGTGGTCGATGGCGGCGTCCTCGCACGGTAGCAACCCACAGAATCTCTAAGAAATTCCTACCGAAACGATCTTCCGGAAGATCGTCCCCCTGAACACGCCTAGCGCCCGGTCGCGACCTGCAGCACCAGCCCCTCCATCGCGGCGGTCGCCTTGATCTGGCAGGGCAGCCGCGAGTTGTCCTGCGGCTCGTGCGCCATGAACTCGATGGTGTCCGCTTCCTGCGGCTCGGGCGGCGGCAGCACGCCGTCGGGCGCGTCGACCACGTAACAGTGGCAGGTCGCGCACATGGCCGAGCCACCGCATTCCGCGATGATCCCCTCGACCCCCGCGCCGCGTGCGGCGTACATCAGCGGTTCGCCCTCGACCGCGTCGACCTCGCGGCGGGTGCCGTCCTGCTCGATGAAGACCACCTGTACCATTGCCTGTCTCTCCTCAGATGAACTGCTTGCCGCCGTCGACGACCATCGTCTGCCCGGTCATGAACCCCGCCAGCGGCGACGCGAGATACAGCGCCGCGCCGGTGATGTCCTCGACCTCTGCATTGCGTTTCAGCGCGGCGCGGTCGGCGCCGTAGCCCTTGGCGTCGGCCATGTGGCCATAGCTCGCCTCGGTCAGGGTGAAGCCGGGCGCAAGCACGTTCACCCGCACCCCGTCGCCGCCCATCTCCTTGGCCATCACCCGGCTCATCGCGATCACCGCGCCCTTCGAGGCGACGTAGTGCATCCATTGCGGCGAGCCCGAGAACACCGTCGCCGAGGCGACGTTGACCACCGCCCCGGACGAGGCCCGCAGGGCATCCGAGAAGGCGCGGGTCATCTGCCAGACGCCCTTGACGTTGACCGCCATGACCTTGTCCCACAGCCCCTCGTCCAGATCCTCGAAGGGCCCGCGCGGCAGACCGGCATACAGCGCCGCGTTGTTCACCAGCACGTCCACCGCGCCCGCCACCCTGGCCAGCGCGCGGCAGCTTTCGGTGTCCGTCACGTCCACCTTCGCAGCCGTGCCGCCCGCCCTGCGCGCGGTTTCCGCGGCCCCTGCCTCGTCGATGTCGGCGGCCAGCACCGTGGCGCCCGCCCCGGCGAAGGCCAGCGCGAAGGCGCGGCCCAATCCGCCCGCGGCCCCGGTCACGACGACGCGTTTTCCGGCAAGTCCAAGATCCGTCACAAGTATCTCCCGATCTGCAGTTCCGCCCTTGCCGCCGCCGTGATCCCCTCGGCCAGCGCCCGTCCCTGCGGGGTCAGCATGTTGGGGTTCGAGCGGGTTTCGAGCATGTCGAAGAATTCCGGCAGCGACCAACCGTACCAGGCCGAGATCGTACGCACCCCGTGCAGGGTCGCGCGCCAGCCCTTGTCGGCGTCCTTCATCACCGCGTCGTTGATCGAGCGCGCGTGCCTGGTGGTGTCGTGCCCGTCGATGATCGCCAGCACCGCCTCGATATCGACGCCCTCGGGCCGGTGGCGCCGCAGGATCTCGCGGGCGATCTGCACGCCGTGGATCTCGTGCTCGCGGACGAGGTGTTCAAAGCCCGGTTTCTTGTCGATGGCGTCCAGCAGATGCGCCGGGTCGATCTTTTTCCAGCCGACGTCGTGCAGCACCACGGCAGGCAAGACCACGGCCGGATCGGCCTCGGGGATCTGGTCCAGCAGCGCCCTTGCCAGCCCGTAGGCGACGATGGTGTGTTCGTCGTTGTTGCGCACGTCCAGATAGGGTTTCGCATCCTGCCACAGCGGCAGGTCGCGGGGCAGGAAGACGGCATCGTCGCTCATGTCGGCACCTCGTAGCTCAGATACATCGTCTTGTATTCGAGGTAGCTCTCGACCCCGTAACGCCCCTTCTCGCGACCCAGGCCGCTTTGCTTCATGCCGCCGAACGGCACGTGGTGGGACGAGCGTTGAATGTCGTTGAGCCAGACCGACCCGGCCTCCATCCGCTCGCACAGCGTCAGCCCCAGCGCGAGGTCGCGGGCGAAGACGAAACCCGCAAGCCCGTAGCGGCTGGCGTTGGCGTGGCGCAGCGCCTCGAAAGGACCGTCGACCGGGCAGACTCCGATGACCGGGCCGAAGGTTTCTTCGGTGAGGATCAGCATGTCGTGGGTGGCGTCGGCGATCAGGGTCGGCGGGAAGTAGAAGCCGCCGTCGAAGCCGTCGCCGGTCACCCGTGCGCCGCCGGTCAGGATGCGCGCGCCCTTCGCGCGGGCGTCGTCGGACTGAAGCACCGAGTTGGCGAAGATCTTCTCGTTCACCATCGGGCCCAGATCGCCCTCGCCGCCGGCGGGCGCCATGGTCAGCGCCCGGGCCTTTTCCCGCATCAGGTCAAGAAGCGGTTCATAGATTGCGCGGTGGGCATAGACCCTGTTCACCCGATAGCAGAACTGCCCCGAGTTCGCGAAGCCGTGCCGCACGATGGCGCTGGCGGCCTTTTCGAGATCGGCGTCGGCACAGACGATTGCGGCGCTCTGACCGCCCAGTTCCAGCGTCACCCGCTTCAGCGTTCCCATCGCGGCGGCGGCGATGGCCTTGCCCGCCGCCGTGCCGCCGGTGAAGGCGACCTTGCGGGGCACCGGATGTTCGACCAGCGCCGCCCCGATGCCGCGACCGGTGCCGGTAACCACGTTGAAACAGCCCGCCGGAAGCCCCGCCGCGTGGAACAATTCGGCCAGTTTCAGCGTCGACAGGGGCGTGTCCTCGGCGGGTTTGGCGACCACCGTGCAGCCCGCCACCAGCGCCGCGCCGAGTTTGAACATCAACAGCGTGACGGGATAGTTGAACGGGGTGATCGCCACCACCACGCCCACCGGGTCGCGGGTGACCACCGTCTTCTCGCCCGCGCCGGACCCAAGCGCCATCGTCGCCTGAAGGCGCAGTCCTTCCTCGGCATAGATGTCCAGAAGATCCGCCGAGCGCGCGATCTCTCCGGTGCAGGCGGCAAGCGGCCGCCCGAGTTCGCGGTTGAGCAGCGCGCCCACCTCGGCCGCCGCGTCGCGCATCGCCGTCGCGCAAGCCTTCACGACCCGGACGCGTTCGGCCATCGGCACCTGCCGCCAGTCCTCGAAGGCCGCCGCCGCCGACACCACCGCCGCGCAGGCCTCTGCCGCGCCGCCCTCGGGCACCGTGTCGACCTCGGCACCGCTGCGGGGGTCGGTCACCGGCATCCGCGCGCCCGAGCCGCTGACCCATTTCCCGCCGACGAACATCTCCATCCCGTCCGCTCCTCAGATCACGTGCAGCATCAGGCGGTCGCGGGTGATCGCGAGTTCCGCCTCGGCCATCGCGCGGCCGGCTTCCGTTTCAAACCGCGCCAGCTCGCCCTCGATCTGGTCGGCATAGGCCGATGGCGTGATGCCGAACCAGTCGACCGCCACCGCGATGCCCGCCACCTCGTAGCGCCACAGCTTGTCGGCATCCCGCACGATGCGGTCGTTCAGGTGATGCGGCTCGGGCCGGGTGTCGTGCCCGTCGATGATCTCGCAGACCGCGCCGATCACGTTGTCGCCATAGCCGCAGTCGGCCAGAACCTCGCGGGCCAGCCGCACGCCCTCGGCCTCGTGGCGATAGCGGACGTCCGAGGTCAGGAAGTTCTCGGACCGGAAGCCCTGCGCGACGATCTCGTCCATGTCGATGGCAAACCAGCCGATGTCGTGCAGCAGGATCGCCAGCAGGCAGATCTCGGCGTCGGCCTCGGGGTGCTTGGCCAGCAGGCGGCGGCACCATTGGAACGACAGCGGGATGTGGACGTCGTTCTTGCGCGCCCGCATGTAGGGCTCTGCCCGCCGCCACACCGGATCAAGCCGCACGTCTTCCGCCAGCACCTGCATCGCGCGCCGTTCCCCGCTTCTTCTGACCGAAAATATCCCCGCCGGAGGCACACGCCTTGCGACCGTCCCGGAGGGAGGCGACGCCGGGGGACCACGCCCCCCGGCGGTTGGATCAGTCGATGACCTCGACCGTGCCCTTGTTGCCGTCGACCCGCAGCCGCATCCCGGTCTTGATCCGGGACGAGGCGTTGCCGGTGCCGGTGACCGCAGGCAGGCCGTATTCGCGGCAGACGATGGCCGCGTGGCTCATCATGCCGCCGATGTCGGTGACCGCCGCGCTGATCTTGCCGAACACCGGGGCCCAGCTGGGCGCGGTGACGGGGGTGACGAGGATGTCGCCCTTTTCCAGCTCGGTCAGCTGGTCGGGGCTGCGCAGCACCCGCGCCACGCCTTCGACCACGCCGGGCGCGGCGGCCATGCCGCTGAGACCTGCGCCGTCTTCCTTGGCGCCCACCCATTTCTGGATCGACTCGCTGGTGATGCCGAACAGCATGATCGTGAACGGCTCGGTGATCACCTCGGGCGGGTTGTTCAGTGCCGGAAGCGGCGGTTCTGATGCCAGCGCGCCCATGATCTCCTTGCGGCGGCCGACCTCGTCCGACAGATAGCTGGGCCCCTGCCATTCGGCGCCGGTGCCCCAGCCCGAGCAGTAGTCCCACAGGATGTCGCGCACCTCGTTGCGGTGGAAGTAGAACATGTCGTCGGCGTTCTCGAAGAACCCGTTGCGGACGAACAGCGCGGCCAGTTCGCGCATCTTCCGCCAGAACACGCCCAGCGACCAATGCTCGATGTAGAAGTTGTGGTCTTCCACATAGGGGAACACGGTGCGGGACAGGCCGAGCTTCTGGTCGAAGACCTCCTGCGCCTCGGGGTCCATCATGTCGCGGTATTCGGACGTGATGCGGTCACGCTCGGTCAGCAGCTTCTCGGTCGGGCGTTCGATTGTCTCGCCGGCCTCGACGCGCTCGATGTAGTCGCGCAGGTAGCCAAGCGGGATGTCGAGATGCTCGTTCCAGTACTTGTCGGCGGAATAAAAGCCGTTGCCCGAGGTGAAGTTGAACCACGGATCCTGCGCGGTCTCCCACGCGGCGATCCACTCGGCGCCCTTCGGCTGCGCTTTCACGGCGGCCAGCGCCTCGTCGACGGTGCCGGATTTCAGCGCGTCGGCGACGCCCAGTTCTACGGCCAGCCGCGACAGCTTTTTCAGCTCGTCGTCGGGGCGGAACAGTTCGCTGTCGACGCCCTGCACCATCTTGGCGATGGCCTGATCTGGGATCGAGGGGATCTGTTCCTTCATGAACCCGAAGAAGTCGAGATAGGCGGCGTATCCGAGGTTCAGGAACTCGAAGTGATACTGCCAGATGCGATAGCAAAGCATGATCGCATCGTCATAGGCCTTCATCAGGTCGGTGGTGTTGTCGAGCCCCTTGCCGCCGGTCACCCACTCCAGCGGGACCACGTCGGGCAGGTCGTCGAAGCTGAGCTTTTCAAGCTCGGCCACGGCGCCCTGAACCTTGGTCTTCCAGTTCGCCAGCAGGCTGTCCCAGTTCTGGTAGTAATGCCCCGCCCGTTCGAGGAACTGCGGAATCCGCGCCTCGATCTGGCTGGGCTCCACCGCGATGGGGGCGAAATAGACGTAGCCGTTCAGGATGCGGTAATCGATCCCGTTCGCGGGCGGCACCAGCAGGTGACGGGTGTTGTACTGGCCAAGGCACTTGGTGGCGAAGTCGACCATGATCAGATCGAAGGGCCGGAACGGCGTCGGCCAATGCTGGCTGTTGCAGAACCAGAACTTGCCGTCCTCGGCCTGCCGCCGCTTGGGATTGAACTGCACGTAATAGGGGTAGATGCTTTTCCAGTCCTCGGCGCCCTTCGGGGGCTGCACGTCGAAGGCGCTTGGGAAAAGCGGCGTGGTGGCGTCCATTAGTCTGTCTTCCTCCCTTAAGTTGCTGTGGCGCGGGTCCCCTCCTCAGGACCGCGTGCCCAGCGGATTGTTCAGCGTGTTGACGATGCCCATCATGCCAAGCCCGTAGCTTGACTTGGGCTTCTCGGCCTTCTTCTGCGACCAGATGGTTTCGGGCCGCGATTGCAGCGCCAGAAGGTTCTCGCCGTCCGGCAGGTCGGCGTCGATCGCCCACTCCACGTCCTGCGGGCACTTGTTCTGCTTTTCCAGACGCTTGGCGAGCCTTGCGACGGCCAGCACCTCGGCGTCGGTCAGGCAGGACGTGTTCCGGCGTTCGTCGGTGATCTCGCGTTCGACCGCCTCTCCGGCCTCGGCGTCGCCCACCAGTTCGACGTGCTTGTCCGAGATCTTGCGGTCGAGCACTTCCTCGAGGATCTTCTCGACCACGAAGTTGTCCGGCGTCACGACGCCCGACACGACCATCTCGCCCAGCCCCCAGCTTGCGTCGATGACGATCCGGGTGCGGTCGCCGTTGCAGGGGTCGAGCGTCATCGCCACCCCGGCGGCGCGGGCGTTGACCATCTTCTGCACGCCGACGCTCATCAGCACGTCCTCGTGCGGGATCTCGTTCTTGGTCCGGTAGGCCACCGCCCGCGTCGTATAAAGCGACGCCCAGCAGTCGCGCACCCGGTACACGACCGAGTCCGCACCCCGGACCCACAGGTAGGTGTCCTGTTGGCCTGCGAAGCTGGCGTCGGGCAGGTCCTCGGCGGTGGCGGACGAGCGCACGGCGACCGGCATGTCGTCGCCCATCTCGGCATAGGCGGCGCGGATCGCGGTCTCTACGTCCTCGGGCAGCTTGTGCGAGCGGATGCGGATGCGGATCGCCTGCGCCGCGCGGTCGACCGCGTCGATGTCGTCGGGGTCGACGCCTTCGAGGTGGCGCTTGATCTCGGCGCGCAGGCCGTGGTGATCCAGCATCGCGGCATAGGCGTCGGTGGTCACCGCGAAGCCCGGAGGCACCGCGACACCGGCCTGCGTCATCTCTCCGAGCGAGGCGCACTTGCCGCCGACGCGGGGCAGATCGCCCGCGCCGACCTTATTGAATTCTACGGTGTACAGGTCTTCGCTCATGCACCCCCCTCCAGTTTCACCATCACGCTTGTCGGCACCCGAAAGGTGATGTTGCGGTGATATTCCGGCTTGAACCCATCGGCGAGCGTCAGGTCCGGGAATCGTTCGGACAGCTGCCGCAGCAGCGCCTGGCCCTCCATCTTCGCCAGCTGGAACCCAAGGCAGTAGTGAATGCCGTAGCCAAAGCTCAGGTGGCTGCGGGCGTTCTTGCGCGAGATGTCCAGCTTTTCGCCTTCGGGAAACTGCGCGTCGTCGCGGTTGGCCGCGCCGGTCAGCATCAGGATCTCGGCCCCCGCGGGCAGGTCCACGCCGCCGACGGTCGCCGCGGTGCGGGCCTTGCGGCGCCAGCCGACGACCGACGGGGTGAAGCGCAGCATCTCTTCCACCGCGTTGGGGATCTTCGACGGGTCCGCTTTGATCTCTTCCCAAGCGTCGCGGTTGTTCATCATCGCGAGGACGTAGTTGCCCATGAAGGTCGAGGTCGTCTCGTGACCCGCGAACAGCGTGGAATAAAGTACGCCCGCGATTTCCTCGTCGGTGATCTCGGCGCCTTCGGATTGCAGGCGCAGCAGGTCCGAGGGGAAATCGTCACCGGGGTTTTCCCGCCGCATATCAAGAAGTTCGTGGATGTACTTCCAGTAGGCTACCATGTCGTGCGCGACCGGGATCATTTCCTCGTCGGTGAGGTCGGACCACGTCATCTTGCCCCGGCTGGCGCCGTATTGTTTGATCTTCGGCACGTCCTCTTCCGGGATGCCCATCAGCGTGAACAGCACGTGGGCGGGCACCGGATAGGCGACGATCTCCCAGAAATCCACCGCTTCGCCGGACTTGCCGGCCTCGGCCAGCATGTCGAGGTGGCGGGCGACGATCTCTTCGATCTGCGGCGCGATGGACTTGAAGCGGCGGGGACCGAAGCAGCCCTGCGCGACCGAGCGGATGCGGGTGTGATCGGGCGGCACGCGGGCGGTGAGGCCGGAATAGGCGGTGAAGCCGCCGTCTTTCAGGATCTGGCGGCCTTCTTCGCACATCGGGCGCATCGGCTTCTGGGCATTCTCGGACGAAAACGTCTTCCAGTCGTCGAAGATCGCCTTGATGTCATCATAGCGCGATACGACCCAGTAGCCGCTGGGCTCGTGGTAGAAGACCGGCGCGTCCTCGCGGAATTCCTTCCACTGGGCATGGGGTGTGTTCAGGTCAAACGGGTCGTAGCCATCCGCCACGCGGATGTCGTCCTGCACGTTCATAAGATGTCCTCCCTTGGGGCATTCTCAGCCTCGCGACTCACGTTATATCCCTGCCTTTGGTTTTTCTTTGGTGGCTTTTTCCTTTTCTTTCCCGCCAGTTGTGGAAGACCGGCCCAGCAGATCGCGGTAAACCGCCTCGACCCCATCGCCCTCGTCCGAGGCGCCCATCGCGTCCAGCGCGGCGCGGTACTGGCGGTATTGGCGTGCCATCGCGTCGGCGCGGCCCTGTGCGTGGAACACACGCAGCACCTCGGCATTGGCGACCTCGCTGACCGGGTCCAGTGCCAGCGCCTTCTGGGCATGTTCCAGCGCGGCGCGGTTGCGGCCCTGCTTGCGCAGCAGCACCGAGGCGTCGCGCTGGACCTTCAGCGCCATCTCGCGCAGCCAGACCCGCTTGGGCAGGCACCAGTCCTCGTGTTCCGGGTCGACGATGTCCTGCGGCAGGTCCTCGAACAGGTCGCCGCCATACAGACGCTCGGCGGCGGCGAGGATCTTCAGCGCGCCCGCCTCGTCGCCATGGCTTTGCAAGGTCACCGCGCGGCGGCAAAGCTGTTCGAAGCTGGAGATGTCGATCCAACTGCCGGCGGGGGCGTTCAGGCGATAGTACTCGCCCGCGCGCAGCACGGCGGTCTTTGCGCCCAGCGTCTTGCGCAGCATCGCGACGACGTAGTGCAGGCGGGACCGCTTGGTGTCCTCGGACGCCTCACCGGGCCAGAGCAGTTCGCAGATGCGGTCCGCATGTGCGCCACGCTCGCCGCTTTGCAGGAGATAGGCGAACAGCGCCTTGGTCTTGCGGGGGCTGCCACCGGGCTGTTTCCAGTCCACCCGTCGATAGCCGTCGGTGTAGACCCGCAGCGGGCCAAGGCAGAGAATGTGCCAGCGGCTGCGGGCGTAGCCTGCGGGCTGCACGTGGCGCTGCCCGTCCAGCCAGTCGGGCACCGCCCCGCGCGCGGCGACGCGGTTGAAGCCCTGCTCGGCCTCGACGGCATAGTCCGGCACCGCGCGGCCCAGCAGGAAGCCAAGCTGTTCCTCCAGCGTGCCGCTGTCCTGCATCCGGGCAGGCAGCCAGAACGGGTTCGGATGCAGCCCCGACGGCGCCGCGAACTGCGCGTGCGCCCGAACGGCGGCCTGAAGTTGGTCCTCGATCAACATGCTGCGGTCATACAGCGAGACGATGCGCCCGCCCTCGGCGGCAAGGCGTTCCGACAGCGCGCCCCACGCATCGAAGGCTCCGGCGCCCATCGCGGGGTCCAGCGCCCAGCCCATGTCCAAGACCAACGCGCGCCCGGCGCGCAGATGCGGGCGCAGCGCCTCGGCGACGCGGTCGGTGTCGGTGGGGGCGGTGTCGAGACATGCCTGCGCGAAGCCGATCCGCTCGAACCCCGCCAGCAGGCCGGGGTCGTCGGTCACCAGCAGGGCACCGTCGAAGGCGGCCAGCGCGGCAGAGACGAAAGCCTCTTGCCCGAGGTCGCAGACAAGTGCCGCGTTCACGCCGTCATGACGTCGCTCGTTCATGGTGCGCTCCCCTTCGGGCCCTCCTCGCCCGCTCCTCTGGAAGCATTCTAGACCGGTCTGCGGCTGCAATGGAAATCCCGAGTGATTTCACTGGGTGAAATTAAGCGAGATCACTTCACGAAACCCCTTTTCGCAAAGGCCTTAAGCTTTCTAGCATCGGATCCATGGGAGGAGGATGCCGGCGCCGGAGGGGGCCGAGCTTCCACACACAGGATCGGGATGGGCGGACGGATGCAGGACAGCAGCCAGTTCGACTACGTCATCGTCGGTGCGGGATCGGCGGGTGCGACCTTGGCCAATCGGCTAAGCGCGGACCCGTCCGTCACCGTGTGCCTGCTGGAAGCGGGCCCGCCGGACCTGTCGCCGCTGATCCGCACGCCGCTGGGGCTGATCCGGCTGTCGAAGGACCGGCGGCACAACTGGCTGTTCGCCTCGACCCCGCAGGCCGCGCTGGACGGGCGGCGCGTGTCGGTGCCGCGCGGACGGGTTCTGGGCGGGTCTTCGGCGATCAACGGGATGATCTATATCCGGGGGCACCGGGCCGACTACGACGGCTGGGCAAAGCTTGGGTGTACCGGCTGGGACTACGAGTCCGTCCTACCCTATTTCCGGCGCTCCGAGGCGAACGACGACCCGGCGCTGGACGACAGGATTCATGGCCGCGACGGGCCGCTGTCGGTGACGCGGCTGCGCGATCCCAGCCGGCTGGACCACGATTTCACCACCGCCGCCGCAGGGCTTCAACTGCGGCGGTGTGACGACTTCAACGCGCCCGAGCCAGAGGGCGTCGGCATCTATCAGGTCACGCAGAAGGACGGCGAGCGGCATTCGACGGCAGCCGCCTTTCTGGAACCAGTGCGGGCGCGCAAGAACCTGCGCGTTGTGACCGGCGCCGAGGTGCTGCGGGTGCGGATGGACGGCGCGCGCGCGGTTGGGGTCGAGTTGCGCGGAGCGGGCTTCGGGGCGGATGGCGCGACGGACAGCATCACCGCGCGGGGCGAGGTGATCCTGTGCGCGGGCGCCATCGGATCTCCGGACCTGCTGCTGCGATCCGGGATCGGTGCGGCCAGCGATATCAAAACCTTCGGCGGCGAGGTTCACACCGATCTACCCGGCGTCGGGCGCAATCTGCAGGACCACGTGGATGTGATGGTGATCTGCAAAAGCCGCTCTGCCGCGCCCTACGGCATCTCGGTGCGGGCGTTGCCACGGCTGGCGGGCGAGGCCCTGAACTGGGCGTTCCGGCACCGGGGGATGTTCGCCTCGAACATGGTCGAGGCCGGGGGCTTCGTGCGAACCAGCCCGTCCGAGACGCGGCCCGACGTGCAGTTCCACCTGATCCCGGGCCGCAAAAGCCACCGGGGGCGGATGGTGGAATGGGGGCACGGGGTGTCGCTGCATACCTGCGTTCTGCGCCCCGAAAGCCGGGGCAGCGTGACACGTGTCGCGCCGGACGGTCCGCCGGAGATCGACCTTGGCCTGCTGGCCGACGACCGCGACACCGAACGCTTGCTGAAAGGCGTGCGGCTGGCCCGGCAGATCCTGAGACAAGACCCGCTGTCGCGCCACGGGCTGACCGAGATCGTCCCGGGCGACGCCGCCACCAGCGACGACGATCTGCGGGCCCATATCCGGGCGCAGGCGCGCACCGTCTATCACCCGGTCGGCACCTGCGCGATGGGCACCGGTCCCGACGCGGTGACCGACCCGCGCCTCAAGGTTCGGGGCACCGAAAACCTGCGCGTGGTCGACGCGTCGATCATGCCGCTGATCGTGTCGGGCAACACCAACGCCCCCGCGATCATGATCGCCGAGAAGGCCGCCGACATGATCGCCGAAGACCGGAGGCGCGCATGAAGCAAAGACCTTCGCCGCCGGGCATCGCTGTCAGAGAACAGTTGACAGACCCGCCTCGTTGGCTGTCCGCTTGTGCCACGGACACGCGCCAGCGGAACGCAAGCCAAAAGAAGACGTGTCCAAAGGGAGGAAAGACATGAAACTGAAAACAGCGCTTAGCGCTGCCATTACGCTTGCCGGCGTCACTGCCGGCGGTCAGGCGCTTGCCGCCGATCCGATGTGCGGCGCGAATACCGGAGAGGCCGCCTCGGGCGATCCGATCCTTGTCGGCGGCATCCACGGCAACGCCGCGCCGGGCGATTTCTCGGCCGCGACCGATGCCGCGAAAGCCTATTTCGACTGCGTGAACGCGAATGGCGGCATCAACGGCCGGCCCATCGAGTACATCATCGAGAACGACCAGTGGAATCCCGAGCTTGCCGCGCAGGCCGCCGCGAAGCTGGTGAACGATACCGACACAGTAGCGCTTGTCGCCAACGGGTCATTCATCGAGATGGCGGTGAACGCGGGCACCTATGCCGAGGCGGACATCATGGTGATGGCCTCGGCCTGCGCGATCTCGGAATGCTTCGAAAGCTCGAACATCGTCTCGACCAACCAGGGACCGCTGCCGTCGAACCTTGGCGCGGTGATGTACGCCCGCGAGGAACTGGGCGCGGAGAACATCGCCTGCATCGGCCTGAACATCCCCAACAACGGGATCTGGTCCTGCGAGGCGGCGATCAACTACATGGAAGAGAACGG
Source organism: Maritimibacter sp. (assembly GCA_017792445.1). GTDB lineage: Bacteria > Pseudomonadota > Alphaproteobacteria > Rhodobacterales > Rhodobacteraceae > Psychromarinibacter. The sequence goes on along the minus strand of CP051232.1, from coordinate 3,476,203 downwards.
CGGTACCGGCTCGATGGCGCTGATCAACCCCGGCGCGCCGGACGTGAACTCGGCGCTGCTGGAAGCGGTCAGTTCGGGCGCGGACACCATCCTGATCAACCAGCCCGCCGGTCTGGCGCTGGCGATCCTGAAGGCCGCCGAAGAGCAGGACCTGCGCGACGCGTTCAACTGGATCGCGCCGACGCCGCTGTATGACCTGTCGATCCCGGATCAGGTCGGCGAGTACTGGCACGGCGATGTCTACGTGAACGCCGAACTGGCCCCGTTCCAGGTGAACGGACCGGACGCGCAGAACTGGATCGCGGTGATGGACGCCTACGCCCGCCCCGAGGACCCGCGCGACACCTTCGCGCAGGCGGGGTACCTGTCGGCGAAGTTCTTCACCGAGATGATGCTGGAGATGGACCCGGCCGACGTCGACGACCGCGCCAAGGTCGCCGACGCGATCCGCGCCATCAAGGGCAAGACCAGCGACCTGATGTGCGGCCCCTACTACGTGGGTGACGCCGATTTCCACATGCCCAACCACGCGGGTTACATGGTGAAGATCATCGAGGGCGGCTACGAGATCGTGCGCGACTGCTACGAGTACGACAGCAGCTATTTCGATCCGCACCTGAAGCTTGAAGCCGAGATGGGCCTTCAGTGACGCAGCTTTCGGGGCGCCGCCGTCCGCGCGCGGCGCCCCGATCCCCGGGCAGGTCGAGATGACAAGAACGCAACTTTGGAACTGGGCGCTGTACATCGCCCTCATGGCGCTGATCCTCGGCTGGCTGGGCTGGGGCAAACCGTTCAAGATACAGGGCCTTTTCCTGGCGTCGGGGCTGGCCGTCGGCTCGCTTTACGCGCTGGGGGGCATCGGCATGGTGGTGCTGTTCCGCGCCTCGGGCGTGCTGAACTTCTCGTCCGGCGCGGCGGGAGCGGCGGGCGCGATGACCGCGTGGCAGCTTGCCGAGTGGGGCGTTTGGCCGCCTGCGACGTGGCTGGCCTGCATCCTTGTGGCGCTGGCGATTACGCTGGCCTACGGCCGCTTCCTTGCCCCGCGCCTTGCGTGGCGCGAGCCGGTGGTGAAGGCGGTGGCGACGCTGGGCTTCGCGCTGATCATCCTTGGCCTTGTAAGCTTCCTGTGGATCGACGACCCCCGGTCGATCACCCTGCCCACCGACAAGATGGGCATCAAGTTCCTCGGGCTGCGGATCACCGTCACCCGGCTGATCGTCTTCTTCGCCTCGATCGGCATCGTCATCGGCATCTGGGCCTTCCTCGCCAAGACCGCGATCGGGCTTCAGATGCGCTCGCTTGCCAATGACCGGGACCTGTCGGCGCTGCTGGGCATCCCGATCCTGAAGGTCGAGACGATCGCCTGGGGCATCTCGGGCGTGCTGGCCGGGTTCACCGGGCTGATGTTCGCGGACCTGATCCGGCTGGAGCCGACGGTGATCACCTTCATGGTCATCCCCTCGATCGCCGCCGCGATCTGCGGGCGGCTGGACAACCTGGCGCTGGTGCTGATCGGAGGGCTGTCGATGGGGGTGATCGAGAACATGCTGACCCTGTCGAACGCGCTGAAGGGCGCGCGGCCGATTGCGCCCTTCGTGATCGCCGCCGTGGTGCTGCTGTATTCGCAGCGGGGCACAAGGCTGACCTTCGGAGGCCGCGAATGACCCGGCTGTTGCGCGTGACGCCTTCGGGCGCGGCGGGGCTGGCCTTCGCCGCCTTCGCCTTCCTTGCGATCCCGCTCTTGGCGGGCAAGCTGTGGCTGTCGGTCTTCACCTCGACCGCCTGTTTCGCGATGGCCTGTTCCGGTGTCGCCTTCATGTACGCCCGCCTTGGCATGGTGTCTCTGACGCAGGTCGGGCTGATGGGTGTCGGCGGCTGGGTGATGCTGCGGCTGAACCACGCCTATGCCCTGCCCTTCGAGATCAACCTGATCGTCGCCGGGCTGGTGACGATGGTGTTCGGCTGGCTGCTGGCCCTGCCGGCGCTGCGGCTGCGGGGGCTGTACCTTGCGCTGGTCACGCTGATGGCGGCGGGCGGGTTGGAGATCATCTTCGCCACCTTCCAGTTCCCCAACGGGGGCGAGGGGTTCTGGGGGGTCAAGACCGGCTCGGCGGGCGCGTTCCGCCGCCCTGCCCTTGCCCAGTCGGCCGAGGCGTATTTCCGCTATACCGTCGCGCTGGTCACCGCCGGGTTCCTGCTGATCGAGTTCCACCGGCGCCTGAAGCCGGGCCGCGCCTGGGCGCTGATCCGGCGGTCCGAGGCAGCGGCGATGTCGGCGGGGGTCAACGTGACGCTCTACAAGACATGGGCCTTCGGGATCGCCGGGCTGCTGGCGGGTGTCTCGGGGGCGATGCTGGCGGGTTCGCTGGGTCTGCTGGACGACGCCACGTTCCGCGCGTCCGAGTCGATCATGCTGTTCGCGCTCGCCGTGGTGGGCGGCGCGCGCTACTGGCTGGGGGTGGTGATCGCGGCGACGCTGTACCGCATCCTGCCCGCGCTGCTGAACAACTGGGGCGTCGATGCCGACCTGTCCTTCGTCATCTTCGGCGCGGGGCTGCTGCATGCGGTGATCACCGCGCCGGACGGGATCGCCGGGCAGTTGGGCGACCTGCTGCGCCGGGTGGTCCGCCGCCCCTCGAAAGACACGCCCGAAGACCGGCCCAAGGACGCGCCCGCATGACCGAGATCGCCAATGTCACCGTCCGCTTCGGCGGGGTCGTCGCGCTGAACGACGTGTCGGCCAGCTTCACGCAGCCCGTCTCGGGCATCATCGGGCCGAACGGCGCGGGCAAGACCACCCTGATGAACGTGCTGTCGGGCTTTGTCCGCGTCACTTCTGGCAGCGTCTCGCAGGACGGCACCGACTTTCTGCGCCTTGCTCCGCACCGCCGCGCGCGGTGGGGCCTGCGCCGGTCGTTCCAGCGCGAGGAGATCGCGGGCGACCTGACGGTGTTCGACAACGTGCTGGTGCAGGCCGACAACGCGCCCGGCGGCGACCGGGCGGCGGAGGTGTCCGAGATGCTGGCCCATGTCGGGCTGGCGGACCGCGCCGACAAGATGGGCCGCGACCTGAACAGCTTCGAGCGGCGGCTGACCGATATCGCCAAATGCATGGTCGGCACACCGCGCCTGATCATGTTCGACGAACCCGGCGGCGGGCTGTCGGTGGACGAGACCAAGCAGCTGGGCGCGCTGATCCTGTCGATCCGGGACAAGACCGGGGCGCAGGTTCTGGTGATCGACCATGACGTCGAACTGATCCGCGCGATCTGCTCCGAGACGCTGGTGCTGGATTTCGGCCGCCGCATCGCCTTTGGGCCGACGGCGGATGTGCTGGCCGATCCGAAGGTGAAGGCCGCGTATCTGGGAACCGAGGAGGTGACGCCATGACGCTGGCGGTCGAGGGTCTGTCGGTCGGCGTCGCGGGGCGCACCGTCGTGTCGGGGATCGACCTGAAGATCCATCCGGGCGAAGTGACCTGCGTGCTGGGCGCGAATGGCGCGGGCAAGTCGGAACTGGTGCTGGCGCTGGCCGGGATGCTGCCGGTCTCTGCCGGGACGGTGACGGTCAACGGCGCCGACATCACCGGCAAGGGGCCGGACGTGATCCGCCGCGCCGGGGTTGCCGCGGTGCCCGAGGGGCATCGGGTTCTGACCAAGCTGACCGTCGACGACAACCTGCGCGCCGCGGGCACCCTGCTGCGCTCGGGGCTGGCCGAGACGCTGGCCGACACCTATGCGCTGTTCCCCGAGCTTGCCGAGCGGAAGGGCCAGTTGGCGGGCACCATGTCGGGCGGGCAGCAGCAGATGCTGGCGCTGGGGCACGCGATGATGAGCCGCCCCCGCTATCTGCTGATCGACGAGATGTCGCTGGGGCTGGCGCCGCTGGTGGTCAAGCGCCTGATGGGCTTCGTCGAGGGGCTGAAGGCGCGCGGCGTGGGCGTGCTGCTGATCGAGCAGTTCACCGACATGGCGCTGGCGGTGTCCGAACACGCGCTGGTTCTGCGCGGCGGGATCATGCGGCACTCTGGCCGCGCGTCCGGACTGGTGCAGAACCCGGACCTTCTGGACCGCGCCTATTTCGGGCTGGATGCGGCGGGTGAAGGGGCGCACGTCGGGGTTTAGGCCCTTTCAATTCTGGCCCTTTCAACTCTGGCCCTTTCAACTCTGGCTCGTCCGCCCTAGCCTGCCGCCATTGGCTTTGGCAATTGGAGGGCGCATGCGCCGTTTGTTGGTTTTGATGTTCGCCGCGGCGATGCCGCTGGCCGTTGCCGCGCAGGATAGCGCCTCGCCCAAGGGCCCCGCCGCGGGTGCCACACCTTCGGAAGCACCGGCCCCGCTGCCGCTGATCGTGCCCAAGCCGGTCGAGACGCACGCGGTCTCGTACAGCCTTGCGGGCGAAATGTACGACCAGCAGATCCACGCCACGGTGGACGGGCGCAACTATGTCGCCTTTGTCCCCGACATGGGTCTGTCGACCATCGCGTTTCAGGCCGATCTGGACGGCGACGGCTATGACGAGCTGGTGCATGGCTGGATCGGCGGCGGCAATTGCTGCCCGACCACGTTCTCGGTGCTCAGCTATCGCGGAAACGGGATCTTCTCGAACGTGACGCACGCCGATTTCTGGAGCTGGGGCACACCCGAGCTTATCGAAACCGGCGCAGAGCCGCGTCTGCGGGTCGAAAGCATCGTCAGCGGCGCCGGTCACACCTCGGACGAGGTGACGCTGTCGGTCTTCGCCTACCGCGACGGTGCGCTGCACCTTGTGGAACAGGCTGTCAGCGACGCGCATCTTCCGGCGCTGGTCGAACTGAAGGCCGGGGACTTCGACCGCACCGGCACGCCGAAATCCGAGCGGCTGGAGATGTCCTTCGACATGAACGCCGACGGCCGCGCCGACGTGTTCTCGTGCGGCTGGTGGGAGCGCTGGGGCGCGCTGAGTTGCGATATCCGGATGGGTGGCGGCGGCGTGGTCGAGATCCATACCGGCTGCGAACGGATCGGCGTTCTGGACAGCCGGACCGGCGGCATGAACGACCTTGTCTGCGGGCGCGACGGGGTGCTTACCTTCAACGGCACGGCTTATGCCAGCTTCTAGGCCGGCGCGGGCCTAGACGCTCATCCCGCCATCCACGGGCAGCACGATCCCGGTGGTGAAGGCGCTGAGGTCAGAGGCGAGGTAAAGCACCGAGCGGGCGATCTCTTCCGGCGAGGCATGGCGTCCCATCGGGATGATCTCGTCGAAGAAGGCGGTGGCGTCGCGCCCGATGATCGTGCCCAGATCGTCCTCGACCTTCTGCTGGAAGCCGTTGGACACCGGGCCGGGGTTGATCGTGTTCACCCGGATGCCGCGCGGAGCAAGCTCTTTCGCCAGCACCCGCATCAGCCCCGTCAGCGCGTGTTTCGCGGTGATGTAGCCGTAGACGCCCGGATCGCCGCGCAGGCCCGCGACGGACGAGGTGATCACGATGCTGCCGCCGCGCGTCATGTGCGGAACGGCGTGTTTCGCCAGCAGGAAGGCGCCGCGGACGTGGGTGGCAAGGACGCTGTCGAACACGTCGGTCGGGTAGTCCTCGATCGGGGCGACGGTGCCGAAGTTGCCGGCATTGGAGAACAGCACGTCCAGCGCGCCGAAGCGGTCGACCGCGCGGTCGATGCAGGCGGCGACCTGCGCCTCGTCCGAGACGTCGGCGGTCAGGGTCAGCACCGGGGCGTCGAGGCGGATCGCCTCCAGCGCCTCGGGGTCGCGGTCGACCAGCACCAGATTTGCGCCCGCCTCGGCCATCACCCGCGCGGTGGCCAGCCCGATGCTGCCCGCCCCGCCCGTGATCAGGCAGGTCTTCCCCTCAAGTCCGAACATCCGTTCCTCCCCCGTCCGTTCCGCCAAGAGTGCCCGGTGTCGGGGCCGGAGGCAAAGGGCAATCGGGACCGGATGCGCCTATTCCGCCGCCCGCGCCGCCTGATCGCGGGCCAGCGCGCGCCATGCGTCGTACTGGGCAAGATAGACCTGCCCGTTCATCTCTTGGGTGAAGTGGGTGCCCTTCAGCTTGTCCATCACCGGGCCCTTCACCTCGGACAGGTGGAAGCCGATCCCAAGGTCGGTCAGCCGGTGGTTCAGCGCCTCCAGGCTTTCCAGCGCGGAATAGTCGATGTCGTTCATCGCCGAGCACATCAGGACCACGTTGCGCACCTCGCGGTCGCGCGCGATGCGGTCGGACACGAGGTCTTCGAGGAAGCGGGCGTTGACGAAATACAGGCTTTCATCGGGGCGCAGCGTCAGCAGAGTCGGGTCGGTCTCGACCGCGTGGCGGTTCACGTTCCGGAAATGCTGGGTGCCCGGCACCAGCCCGACCTCGGCCACGTGGGGCTGCGAGGTCTTGTAGAGGTGCAGGACGATGGACAGGATCACGCCCGAGGCGACGCCGATCTCGACCCCCAGCACCAGCGTCAGGACGATGGTGGCCGCGACGGCGGCGAAGTCGGACCGCGAATAGCGCCACGTTTTCTTGAGGATCGACAGGTCGACAAGGCTGAGCACCGCGACGACGATGGTCGCCGCCAGCGTGGCTTTCGGCAGGAAGTAGACCAGCGGCGTCAGCGCGACGGCGGCGATGGCAAGGCCCACGGCGGTGAAGGCACCGGCGGCCGGGGTTTCCGCGCCCGCGTCGAAGTTCACGACCGAGCGGGCAAAGCCGCCGGTGACGGGATAGCCGCCGGTGAAGGCCGCGCCGATGTTGGCCGCGCCAAGGCCGATCAGTTCCTGGTTCGGGTCGATGCGCTGGCGCTTTTTCGCGGCCAGCGTCTGCGCGACCGAGACGGATTCCACGAAGCCGATGATCGAGATCAGGACAGCGGGCACCGCAAGCTGGCGGATCAGGTCAAGGCCGAGGCCCGGCATGGTGAAGGGCGGCAGGCTTTGCGGCACCGACCCGACGATAGACACGCCCCGCGCGTCCAGCGAGAAGCCCCACGCCAGCAACGTGGTGACGACCACGGCGGCCACCGGCCCGGCCTTGGTCACGACATCGGCCATGCGCGGGCCGAGACCCATCTTGCGCAGCAGCGGCTTCAGCCCCTTGCGGACCCAGAACAGGAAGCCGGTCGCCGCGACGCCGATGATCAGGGTGATGACGTTCAGGTCTCCGATATGCTCGCCGAGCGAGATCAGCGTCTCGACCAGCGTGTGACCGCCCGCCTCGATCCCGAAGATGTGCTTCAACTGGCTGGCCGCGATCAGCAGGCCCGATGCCGTGATGAAGCCCGCGATCACCGGGTGGCTGAGGAAGTTGGCGAGAAAGCCCAGACGAAACAGGCCCAGCACCAAGAGGAACACGCCCGACAGCAGCGCCAGCGTCAGCGCGGCGATGGCGTAGCCCGCAGTGCCCGCGTCCGCCACCTGCCCCACGGCGCTGGCCGTCAGCAGCGACACGACCGCGACCGGACCAACCGCCAGCGCGCGGCTGGTGCCGAACACCGAGTACAGCATGATCGGCACGATCGACGCGTAGATACCGGCCTCGGGCGGCAGCCCCGCCAGCAGTGCGTAGGCCAGCGACTGCGGGATCAGCATGATCGTCACGATCACCGCCGCGATGAGGTCGTTCGACAGCGCGTTGCGGTCGTAACGTGCGCCCCAGTCGAGGATGGGGAGGTACTGGCGAAGCGTCTTGATCATCTTCCGATCCTAAGTTTCGGGCCGGGGTTCCGTGGTGCGGAACATGGCCCGTGTGAAAGACCTGCGCGCCGGGGTGCCGGCGCGCAGGGTCGTCATTCAGTCGCGGCGGTGGCCCGCCGCCCTCATTCGGCGGCGACCTTCAGCGGTTCAGGCTGCGCCATCCATTCCTTTCCGCGCAGCATCGCCTTCCAGTAGATCGGCGGCAGCAGGCGTTCCTTCAGGATCCAAGCCGTGCGGGTCGGCTTGGTGCCGTCCACAAGGAACTTGGGGAAGCTGGGCAGCAGCGTGCCGCCATAGCCGAATTCGGCCAGCACGATCTTGCCGCGCTCGACCGTCAGCGGGCACGAGCCGTAACCGTCGTACTGCGCCACCGCCGAACGGCCGTCGATGTCGGCGGCGATGTTCTCGGCCACCACGGGAGCCTGCTTGCGCGCCGCCGCCGCCGTCTTGGCGTTGGGGGCGTTCATCACGTCGCCGAGGCTCCAGATGTTGTCGAACGACTTGTGCCGCAGGGTAGACTGGTCGACATCGACCCAGCCCGCCGCGTCGGCCAGCGGCGACACGCGGATGAAGTCGGGCGCGGTCTGCGGCGGGCAGACGTGCATCATGTCGAAGTCCATCTCGACCGTGGTGGGGTCGGTGTCGGGCTTCTTGACCTCGAACACCGCCTTCTTCGCGGGGCCGTCCACGCTGATCAGGTTGTGGAAGAAGTTCAGCGACGCGCCGTATTTCTCGACGTATTTCTCAAGCGCGGGCACGTAATCCTTCACGCCGAACAGCACGCCGCCCGCGTTGTTGAACTGGATGTCGATGTTCTTCAGCACGCCCGAGCGGAACCAGTGATCGCCCGAAAGGTACATCGCCTTCTGCGGCGCGCCGGCGCATTTGATCGGCATCGGCGGCTGGGTGAAAATGGCGCGGCCGCTCTTGAGGCCCTGCACAAGCTTCCACGTGTAAGGCGCTAGATCGTAACGGTAATTCGACGTCACGCCGTTGCGGCCCAGCGTCTCTTCCAGCCCCTCGACGCGGGCCCAGTCCAGCTTGAGCCCCGGCGTCACGACAAGGCGGTCGTATTTCACCACGCGGCAGCCGTCGAGGATGACGGCGTTGTTCTCGGGCTCGAAGGCGGCGACGGCGGCCTTGATCCAGTGGACGCCGCGCGGGATCAGGCTGCCCATCGTCTTGGCGGTGTCTTCCGGCTGGAAGATGCCGCCGCCGACCATGGTCCAGCCCGGCTGGTAATAGTGGATGTCGGCGGGGTCGATCAGCGCCACCTGAAGGTCGGGCTTGCGCGCCCGAAGGCTGGCCGCGACCGAGATGCCGCCGGCGCCAGCACCCACGATCACCACGTCGAACTTCGCGTCGCCGGTGTCGGTCGGGGTCTTGCCGCCGTTGGCGATGCGCCGGGCCACGCCGTTCAGGTCATAGCCCGCAGCCTTGGCGGCCCCAAGGATCTGCGGCATCGGAACCTGGCCCGCCTCGCCCAGCGCCCAGAGGGTCGACGAGCGCATGCCGGACCGGCAGTAGGCGAAGACCGGGCCCGGCAGTTCGCGCATCGCCTCGGCGAAGGCGGCAGCATCGGCGTCGGTCACCTTGCCGGAGGTGACCGGCAAATAGCGGAAGGACAGCCCCGCCGCGGTGGCGGCGCGTTCGATCTCTTCGTGGGTCGGCTGGTCTGCACCCTCGCCGTCGGGGCGGTTGCAGATCACCGAGCGATAGCCCGCGGCGGCCAGGCTGGCCAGATCGTCCTCCGCGATCTGGCCCGACACCGCAAGCTCATCAGATAGGCGCTTGATTTCCATATATCTCCTCCTCCGGCAGCGACGGGCTTACAGCCCGTTCACCGGAACCTTCAGCATCGGGTTGCCATCCTTGTCGGTCGGCACCTCGCCCGCGCGCATGTTCACCTGCAGCGAGGGGATGATCAGCTTGGGCATATCCAGCTGGGCATCGCGCTCGGTACGGAACTTGATGAACTCTTCGCGGGTCTTGCCCTGGCCGACGTGGATGTTGTTCGACTTTTCCTCGCCGACCGTGGTCTCCCACTGGATCTCGCGACCGCCGGGGGCGTAGTCGTGGCACATGAACAGCCGCATGTCGTCGGGCAGCGCCAGCACCTTCTGGATCGAGTCGTACAGCGTACCCGCGTCACCGCCGGGGAAGTCGGCACGGGCCGAGCCACCGTCGGGCATGAACAGGGTGTCGCCCACGAATGCGGCATCGCCGATGACATGCACCATGCAGGCGGGCGTGTGGCCCGGCGTGTACATGGCGAAGGCCTTCATGTTGCCGATGGTGTAGGTGTCGCCATCCTCGAACAGCTTGTCGAACTGGCTGCCGTCGCGCTGGAACTCGGTCCCTTCGTTGAAGATCTTGCCGAAGGTGTCCTGCACCACGAGGATTTTCGAGCCGACGCCGATCTTGCCGCCCAGCTTCTCCTGGATGTAGGGCGCGGCCGACAGGTGGTCGGCGTGGACGTGGGTCTCGATGATCCACTCCAGCTTGCAGCCCTTTTCCTTGATGCGGGCGATCAGCGCGTCGGCGTGGTCATAGGTGATGCGGCCGGCGGCATAGTCGATGTCCATCACGCTGTCGACGATCGCGCAGGCGTCCGAGTTCGGGTCGCTGACGATATAGCTGATGGTATTGGTGGCCTCGTCGAAGAAGGCTTCGACATCGGGTTTGACGGTCATGTCGACAGGATAGTCGGTCATTCTCGGATCCTCCTGGATGCGGGGCTGTCCGGCGTTTTTTGGGCCGGAAGCGTTAAGGTCTGGATTACGGCGTCAGGTCCGGCAGGTACGGATGCCGAAAATCGAGTAGATCGGGCAGACGCGGAAGGCCGCCACGACCAGCATGACGACGCCGACAACTGCGGCAAGCCATTTCAGCGCACCCGCCTCCATCGCGGGAAACCCACTGAAGAATGCCAGCCAGAGAAGCACCACGCCAAGCACGGCGCGGACGACACGGTCGAGCGTTCCGACATTCACTTGCATCTTCCATCTCCATCATGCGGGCGGACCATTCCGCCAGTCACATTCACATAGTGGAATGTTAATGAGATTTCCAGAGGCAGGTTTTCGGAAGATCGCGGCATGCTGCCGCATACCGTCGGCGGCTGGAACGGCACGGTTTGCGCGCCGGGGTGTGTGTCCGGTTGCGCCGGGCCACTGTGTCACGCCGGGGGCGCGACCTCTCCACCAAAAATGGCCCCCGCCGGATGCGGGGGCCATTGGAGGGAGCGCGCGGGCTTGAGGGGGAGGAAGACGGGCCCGCGCGCCCGTGCCGGTTTCTTCCGATCAGAAGAAGCCGAGCTTGTTCGGGTTGTAGCTGACCAGCATGTTCTTGGTCTGCTGGTAGTGGTCGAGCATCATCTTGTGGTTCTCGCGTCCGATGCCGGACTGCTTGTAGCCCCCGAAGGCCGCATGCGCCGGGTAGGCGTGGTAGTTGTTGACCCACACCCGGCCCGCTTCGATCGAGCGGCCGAAGCGGTAGGCGCGGGTCCCGTCGCGGGTCCACACGCCGGCGCCAAGCCCGTACATCGTGTCGTTGGCGATCGCGAGCGCCTCGGCCTCGTCCTTGAAGGTGGTGACAGAGACGACCGGGCCGAAGATCTCTTCCTGGAAGACGCGCATCTTGTTGTGGCCCTTCAGGATCGTCGGCTGGATGTAATAGCCGTTCGACAGATCGCCGTTGAACCGCGCGGCGTCGCCGCCCACGAGGACCTCGGCCCCCTCTTCCACGCCGATGGTCAGGTAGGACATGATCTTGTCCTGCTGCTCGGCAGACGCCTGGGCGCCGACCATCGTCGCAGGATCGCGCGGGTCGCCCTGCTTGATGGCCTTCACGCGTTCGATGCAGCGGGCGATGAACTCTTCGTAGATGTCTTCCTGGATCAGCGCGCGCGACGGGCAGGTGCAGACCTCGCCCTGGTTGAAGGCGAACAGCACGAAGCCTTCGACCGCCTTGTCGAGAAAGGCGTCATCCTCGGCCATCACGTCCGAGAAGAAGATGTTCGGGCTTTTGCCGCCCAGTTCCAGCGTGACCGGGATCAGGTTCTTCGTCGCGGCCTTCATGATGATGCGACCGGTCTCGGTCGAGCCGGTGAAGGCGATCTTGGCGATGCGGTTCGACTCGGCCAGCGGGCCGCCGACCTCTGCGCCGAAGCCATTGACGATGTTCAGCACGCCGTCGGGCAGCAGGTCGGCGATCACCTCGACCAGCACCATGATCGCGGCGGGCGTCTGTTCGGCGGGCTTGAGCACGATGCAGTTGCCGGCGGCCAGCGCGGGCGCAAGTTTCCACGCCGCCATCAGAACCGAGAAGTTCCACGGGATGATCTGGCCCACGACGCCCAGCGGCTCGTGGAAGTGATAGGCCACGGTGTCGTGGTCGATCTCGGACATCGAGCCTTCCTGACCGCGCAGCACGCCCGCGAAGTAGCGGAAGTGATCGACCGACAGCGGGATGTCGGCGGCGGTCGTCTCGCGGATCGGCTTGCCGTTGTCCCAGGTCTCGGCGGTCGCGATCAGGTCGAGGTTCTCTTCGATCCGGTCGGCGATCTTCAAGAGCACGTTCGAGCGTTCGGCAGCCGAGGTCTTGCCCCAGACGTCCTTGGCGGCATGGGCGGCGTCCAGCGCCAGTTCCACGTCCTCGGCGGTCGAGCGTGCGACTTCACAGACCTTCGCGCCGGTGATCGGCGTGATGTTGTCGAAGTACTGGCCCTTGGCGGGCGCGACGAACTTGCCGCCGATGAAATTGTCGTAGCGGGCCTTGAAGGGCGACGCGTAGGTCTGCTGGACCTGGGTCATCTCGTTCATGGATGTCTCCTCCTGTGCGCCCGCTCCTCTGCAGGCGATGGAAGGAGATTGCGCAATCGCGGCGTGCAGGTCAGCGGGGGGAGAACGGCGCGCGCGGCGCACCTGTCTCAGGACTGAGACAGTCGGGGCCGGGTTTCAGCCGATCCCGAGCCGTTTCATGCGGCGGTACAAGGTGGCGCGGCCGACGCCGAGGGCGCGGGCGGCCTCGGACACGTTGCCGCCGGCGCGGGCCAGCGCCCGGTTCACCGCGGCGCGCTCGGCGCGTTCGAAGCCCGTGGCCTCGTCCTCGCGGCCCAGCAGGTCCGAGGCGGGGCGCGGCGCCAGCGGCCCGTGCGCTTCCAGCTCGAAACAGCGCCGGGCCTCGCGGGTGGCGCCGACGATGATGTCGTCGCTGTCGACCGCCAGCAGCACCGCGCCGCCGGTGTCGTCGCTGTCGGCCACAACGATGCGGGCGGCGGGAAAACTGGCGCGGAAGGTGTCGGTCTCGATCTGGCGGGCGGTCTGGGCGACCATCGCCTCGATCAGCCGGTTGAACGCCTCGGTCTGGTCGGCGCGGGCGGAACTGACGTCGAGCGCCGCGACGACCTTGCCGTCGGGCCCGTAGATCGGCGCGTCCATGCAGCTCATGCCGATGTTGCGCGCCATGTAGTGTTCGTCGCGGTGGATAGTCAGCTGGCGCACCTCGGCAAGGCAGGTGCCGATGCCGTTGGTGCCCTCGGCTGCCTCGCTCCAGTCGGCGCCCTGCATCAGGCCCCACGACCGGAACACGGCGGCGTCGGCGTCGCTGCAGCGCTGGTCAAGCACCACGCCGCCCGCGTCTGTCAGCAGAACGCCGCAGCCGGAATGGCCGATCAGGCCGAACAGCTGGTCAAGCTTGGGGGCGGCGATCTGGAGAAACCGCTCCATCGCCTCGCGCCGCAGCCGCAGGCCGCTTTCGTCCACCACGCCGGGATCGTCGCGGCGCGCGGGGTCCAGCCCGTGCTTGGCGAAGGAGCGCTGCCACGACGCCGCCAGCCGCGAGCGCGCGGCGGCCCGGCCGGACCCGACCGACTGCAACACGCGGTCGATATGCTGGCTTTGGCCCCTGTTCTGGCCGGTCATGGGAACCTCCCCTTCTCCTCCGGTAATATTATTGCCTTCAGATAGGCGCGGACGCAACGGGTGCAATGCGGTGGGCGAGAGGTCGCCGGTGGCGGGCATGGGGGCTCTGCCCCCGCCGCTGCGCGGCTCCCCCGAGGTATTTGGAAAGAGAAGAAGAAGGCCAGGGGCATCCGTGTTTTTGCGGATGGTGCCTTTTTCAGCGAATGCCGGGCAATTGACGCGGTTCCGGACGGACAACCTTGTTTTTTCCCCGGCAAGCGGCCTAAACCGGTAAAAACGCCCGCAAATCAGCCTGCTGACTTTCAAACAAGCCGGAGTCCGACCGGACAGATGTCGAAAACCGCCACATCGCTGCGTTCCCGCACTGCCGCCATCCTCGACCGCATTTACCCCGAGCAGGACACCCATGCCCTTGCCGGCAAGGTGATCGAGGCGTTCTGGCCGCCCGAGGCGACGCCCGCGCGGAAGCTGCCGCGGAAGGCGGGGAACTCGCTTTGGTCGCAGCGGGACGCGGTGATGATCACCTATGGCGACTCGATCATCGACGGGGTCCACAAGCCGCTCGACCTGCTGCTGGACTTCATGCTGAACCACCTGCAGGGCGCGGTGAACGGGGTGCATATCCTGCCGTTCTTCCCCTTCACCTCGGACGACGGCTTTGCGGTGACGGATTATCGCAAGGTGAACCCGGCGTTGGGCGAGTGGCAGGACATCAACCGGATCAGCCGGCACTTCCACCTGATGTCAGACCTCGTGTGCAACCACGTCTCGTCGCAGGGCACATGGTTCAACGCCTACCGGCAGGGGCAGGAGCCGTTCGACAAGTTCTTCTTCGAAGCCGATCCCGCCGACGACCTGTCGGACGTGGTGCGCCCGCGCACCACGCCGCTGTTGCAGGAGGTCGAGACGGCGATGGGCATCCGCCACGTGTGGTGTACCTTCAGCCACGACCAGATCGACCTGAACTTCGCCAACCCCGAGGTGCTGCTGGAAATCCTGCGGATCATCCGGCTCCATGTGGACATGGGCGTGCGGATCATCCGGCTGGATGCGGTGGCGTTCGTCTGGAAAGAGGTCGGTACCAAGTGCATCCACCTGCCCCAGACCCACGCGATCATCCAGTTGATGCGGCTTCTGGCGGATTATGCGTCCGAGCCGGTAATCCTGCTGACCGAGACCAACGTGCCCAAGGCCGAGAACCTGTCGTATTTCGGCAAGCGGAACGAGGCGCATTCGATCTACAACTTCCCGCTGCCGCCGCTGATCCTGTATTCGCTGCTGTCGGGCACCGCGAAGTACCTGGCCGCCTGGGCGCGGGCGATGCCGCCGGCGCCTTTGGGCTGCGCCTACCTGAACTTCTCGGCCTCGCACGACGGCGTCGGCATGCGGCCCGCCGAAGGGCTGCTGCCCGACGCGGAAATCGCCCGGATGATCCAGACGGTGCAATCCTCGGGCGGGCTGGTGTCGATGCGGGCGCTGCCCGATGGCGGGCAGTCGGTCTATGAACTGAACACGTCCTATTTCTCGGCGATGACCCGGACCTTCGAGGGCGAGGACGAGTACAAGATCGCCCGTTTCGTCTGTTCGCAGACCATCGTGATGTCGATGGAGGGCGTGCCCGCGTTCTACATCCACTCGCTGCTGGCGACGCCCAACGACCTTGAGGGCGTCGAGCGGCGCAGCATGAACCGGGCGATCAACCGGCACCGCTGGGATTACCCGACGCTGCGGGCGCGGATGGCCGACCCCGGGTCCGAGCAGGCGCGCATCCTGCCCGCGCTGGCCGAGCGCTTGCGCCTGCGGGCGCGCCAGCCCGCCTTCCACCCGAATGCTACGCAGTTCACCCTGCCCCTCGACGCGCGCATCTTCGGCGTCTGGCGGCAGGCGCTGGACCGCACCCAGTCGATCTTCGCGCTGCACAACGTGTCGGCGGACACGGTCGAGATCCCGTCCTCGTCGCTGAACCTGATCGCCGACGAGGCCTGGGTTGATCTGTTGTCGGGGGAACGGGTGGAGCCGGAGACGGACACGATCACCCTTGCGCCCTACCAGTGCCGCTGGATCACCAACGCGTACTAGCCGGGTAGTTTCGGCCGTCCGAGCGGGGAAGACCGATTCCCGGGCCGCAGAGGCGGTATGACAATCTTTGTGAGTCGCAGGCACCGTCGCGGCGCGGGAAACAAGCCCGAAAATCGCGCATCACTCCACCTTAGAGAGAGTGGGCCGAAACCCCGCCTGTTTGCCACCAGAGCCACGGCACGCTCAACCGCATCCAATGCCCTGTTTTTGCCGCAATCTTCGGGGGATCGCGACGCAGCCCGGAAAGGGTGGCGACACGCCATTTCCACCATAACGTGTGTTTCCTTGTGAAATAACGGCTTTTCATCTTCGCCGGCCCGACACGCCGAATTCCAATTCAGGCGAAAATGCGTCGATTCATTGACCGAGTTCCGGCCCGAGTCTAACTCCAAGGACAACGAGTTACGATTTTTTCAATGGAGTTACGTTCCGATGCGAGTCATGAGCAAAACCTTGCTTGCCGCGGCGGTCGTGATTGCCGGATCCCTGCCGGCAGCGGCCACTACACTATTCTCGAACCCCTTCACCGGGGCGAAGGGCGGAAGCTGCGCGTTCGAGTGCCGCGACGCAATCGGCGCGGAGAACTTCAGCCTGACCGACAGTTCGCTGATCGAGTCGCTGTCCTTCGACGCCTACCTCAAGAATTCGGCCAACCCGTCCGGCATGACGGTCAGCTGGTCGCTGATGTCGGCTGACGGATCGAAGCCGGGCACCGTTCTGGCGTCGGGCACCTCTGCCCCGACCTACGCGAAGCATGGCGAGGTGAAGAACAGCTTCACCCACGTCACCTTCACGCTGGACATCATCGACACCCTGCTGGGCGCGGGCGACTACTGGCTGACGCTGGCGGTCGACACTCCGATGGCGCAACACGCCGTGTACTGGGCGCGCACCACCTCGGGCGACCTGATGAGCAGCCTGTCGAAAGACGGCGGCGACAGCTGGAAAGACCGTTATGCCCGCTCGTGGGGCGGGTTCGTGTTCTCGGTTGACGGCCAGTCGGGCGTCGAGCCCGCAGCCGCCGCCGCGGTGCCGCTGCCGGCCGCTTTGCCGATGCTGGGCTTGGGCGTGGGTGTCCTTGCCGCTGCCGGCGCGCGCCGCCGTCGCCGCAAAAGCTGAGCACGTCCCGCGCACGCGGGGCCCTGTCTGAAACAAGGAACGCGCCGCCTGTCCGGGCGGCGCGTTTCGTTTTGCCGGGTGTCGGTCGCGCGTCCTAGCCCTGGAACGGGATCGGCGCGAATTCCTCTTCGTCCGCCGCCGCCGCCGCCTTCATCTCGGCGATCAGGCCCGGATCGGCGGCATGCACACGGCTCCAGTTCGGGATGAACGGGGTCTCGTGCGGGTTTTCGAGGAAGATCTGCCCGGCGCGCATGATGTTCTCGGCGAACAGTTCGATCGTGCGCTCTTCCTTGTGGCGGTCGATGGTCAGGCCGTTCATCCGGGCATCGTTTGCATAGACCTCGACAAGGTCCAGCGCGCGGCGGAAGTAGGTAGCCTTGAGCGTGCGGAAGATGTTCGGAGTGAACACCGTGCCCTCGGCGGCAAGCTTGCGGAACACCGCCTTGCAGATGTCGGTGGACATGCGGTTCAGGCCGCCTGCCGCGTCTTCTTCCGACACGTCCTGATGCTTGTGGTCGTAGGCGTCCGAGATTTCGACCTGGCAGACCGCGTTGCGGCCCAGGTTGCGCCACGCCTCGGACAGCACGCCGATCTCCAGCCCCCAGTCGGACGGGATGCGCAGGTCTGGCAGCATGGTGGTGCGCAGCGCGAATTCACCCGACAGCGGGTAGCGGAAGGCGCGCAGGTAATCGATGTAGTCGTTGTCGCCGATCACCTTCTTCAGCGCGATCAGCAGGGGCGAGACCAGCAGGCGGGAAACGCGGCCATTCAGCTTGCCCTGCCCGATGCGGGGATAGAAGCCCTTGGAGAGCTGGTAGCTGAAGTTCGGGTTCGCCACCGGGTAGACCAGACGCGCCAGCATCTCGGCCTCGTAGGTGACGATGTCGCAATCGTGGATCGCCATCACCGCGCTGTCGGCGCAGGCGATGAGATAGCCGATGCAGGACCACACGTTCTTGCCCTTGCCCGGCTCTTGCGGCGCAAGCCCGAGATCGTCCAGCTTCGCGCCCAGCGCCTTCATCCGGGGGCTGTCGTTCCAGATCACCACGTGGTTCTGCGGCAGACGCGAGAAGTAGTCGCGGGCCATGCGGTACTGCTGCTCGTCGGCGCGGTCGAGGCCGATGATGATGCGGTGCAGGTAGCGGACCTTGGACAGCTCGTCGATGATGCCCGACAGCGCGGGCGCTTCGAGCTCGGAATACAGCGACGGCAGGATCAAAGAGATCTTGCGGGTCTGCGCGAAGGTCTCGAGTTCGTAGACCAGTTCCTCGACCGGACGTGTCCGGAGATTGTGGAATTGCGCGATGTTACCGTTCTGGTGAAAGTCAGCCATGTCCCAAAAGCCTTCCCGTCATCCTGTCGTTGCCCCGAGGTCTTGAAGTAGCGCCAGAACCGCCGCGTTCCAACCCGAGGGGCCGATTTCGGCGGTGCGGCGGATGCGGTCGTTTTCCTCGCCCGCGAGCCGTGGCAGTGGCGTGCCATGGTCGTTGCGGACGATGACGCCGTGGGTCGCCTGTTCAAGCATTTCCACGTCGTTCGGCGCGTCGCCAAGGGCGATGGTGGTGTCGGCGCCAAGCCGGTCCGCCACCTCGCGCATCGCGTCGGCCTTGGTGCGGCCCAGCGACAGGGTCAGAAAACGGCCGCCGTGGCGTGCCGAGACCCCCTGCCCGTCCAGCGTGTCAAGGAAGCGGGCCAGCGCCGCGTCGTCCCCCGACCACACCCCCGGCTCGGAATGGCAGCGTTGCCGCGCCAGCGCCGCGCCCTCGGGCGGCAGGCCGGTAACGTCGGACACCTCGGCGTCGGTCATGTCGCCGAAGCCCCGGTAATGCGCGCGCAGATCGGACGGCACCGCGTCCAGCGCCGCGCGGATCTTGCGGTAGGCCGCATCGCCCGCGCCGTCTGCCCCCGGCTCTAGCACGCCCGCGCCGTTCTCGACGATCATCGGCGCTTCGCCCAGGCCCAGTTCGGCATGCAACGGCGCCATCTCGGCGCCGGTCTTGGAACTGGCCAGCACCAGGGGCACGCCCGCCGCCTTCAGCGCCGCCAGCGCCTGTGCCGCGGGCGCGTGGGAATAGGTGTCATGATCCAGCAGCGTGCCGTCCAGATCGGTGAAGATGACCAGTCGCATCCGGTGTCCTTAACGGAGTTCGGCAACGGTCAGGTGACGGCGATGCATCAGCCAGCCCGCGCCGGGCTTGCCGCCAGCATCGGGGAAAGCCGTGGGATTGGAAAGACATGCGGCGCGGATTTCTGCACCGCAGCGCCGAAGGGTCACACCGACTCGAGCGCCCGAAGCACGTCGACCAGCCCCGCCCCCTGATAGGCGCGCTCGCGGCCGAGATCGGTGGCCGAGCGGCAAAGGATGTCCTTGATCCGTTGCGGATGGCCGATGAACTCGGGGTGCCGCGCCATGATCATCGCCGCCGCGCCGCTGACGTGAGGCGCGGCCATGCTGGTGCCGGTGTCGACCTGAAGCGCCTGCCCCGGCGCGGGGGCGGTGATCTTCTCGCCCGGCGCCACGAGGTCGGGCTTCGCCCGCCCGTCCGCCGTGGGCCCCCGGCTGGAGAAATAGCTGACGCCATAGGTATGCGGCCGCTCGCGGTGGGTCGAGCCGACGGTGATCACCTTGTCGGCGTTGCCCGGATCCATGATCGAGCTGACCGCGTAGGCATCCACAAGCATCCCGCTGGCGCGCAGCGTGTTGAACCCGGTGTTGCCCGCCGCCGCGACAACCACCACGCCGCTGTCGACCAGTCGGTTCGCCTCGCGGCACACCGGCGTCTGGCCGCACCCGAAACTGCGCACCTGATGCCGGATTTGCAGGCTGAGGTTCGCACCATGCACGATCAGCCGGTCGCGGGTGCGGTTCAGCCACGCCACGAACTGCAGCGCCGCCATCACCAGAAACTCGTCCGACCGCCCCCTTTCGTCCGTGACGCGCAGATCGAAAAGCCGCATCTCGGGGCACATTCCCGACAGCGCGGCGGGCGGCCCGGCGCCATCGGGCAGCACGCCCGCCCCCAGATGCCCGGCAAGGATGCCCGCGACATGGGTGCCGTGGCCGTTGCCGGGCGGCACGTAGAACTCGGACGCCTGCGGCACCCGCAGCAGCGGCTCCAGCAGCGGCCAGTCCAGCGTCTCGCCCTGCGTGATCCGGGTCCGGATGCCGGTGTAATACCGGCGCGCCCGCTTCAGCCCCTCGGGCGAGCCGATCAGCGCCTGCAGCGCGCCGCAACTGGCCGGAGGCGCTGTCCCGTCGCCCTCGTCCCCCATGCCGAGGGCCACCGACAGCACGGCGTCGGGCAGGTCTGCGGGGCCATCGTCCTTCCCGGCCTCCAGCAGGTCGCGGGCAAGGATCATCTGCGACGGCGGCAGCAGCCGTTCCCAATCCTCGGTCAGCAGCGCCAGCAGGCGGTTGAAGTCGTAGGTCGCCACCACGCGGCTGGCCTCTGGCCCCGCGCCGTCTCCGTTTGCGAAGGCCATGTGACGGGCGTCGATGCCGCTGTCGATCACCGCCCATGTTACGCCCCGCGTCGAAACGCGGAACACGTTCTCGGCGGCGTCGATCTTCACCGTCCGGCGCGAGCCCGCCACCGCCATGTCGGTCGGACGGCTCAGGTCGATGGACCAGACCGGCGCGCCCACCGCCGGGCCGCTGTCCTGCTGAAGCGTCTCCAGCCGGTCCAGCGCGGGGGTGTAGGTGTCGACCAGCGTGGCGAGGAAAGCGGTGACGGTCAGGTGAACCGCATCCGCCTGCGCCGGAGTCTGCGGCGGGCTGAGCGACGAGACCTGCAACAGCGCCTCGCACAGCTCCGCCACGACGGACCAGCGCCGGTCCTCGCGGCCGTCGTGCAGCGCGTCCGCCTGCCGGATCACCACCCACGCCACAAGAAACCGCCACAGCGTCTTCATCGGAGACGCCGCCACGATCCCGCACAGCGCGCGATAACTTGGCGCCGTGGCCGCCCGTTCCACCGCAATGCGCCAGTCCCGCACCCCCTCTGGCGGCAGCGCACGGAACCAGTAGGTCGCGGGCAGCACCTTGCGGATCATGTCGTCCATGTTGGCGCGGACCAGCACGATCTCTCCGATGCCCAAAAGGCGGGGGCCGTCGCCGAAATCGGCCCTCAGCTTTCGCAAGGCATCCGCCGCCCGCATCCTGTTGTTCAGCTCGATCAGAAGGTTGCGCGGCGCGGCCGGGTCCTCGGCAAACATGCGCCAGACGGTCATCCGGATCGGCGTGTCGCTGAACAGTTCCTCGCTTTCCGTGGCGCCGAAGGTGATGAGAACATCCTCCAGCAACCGCAGGGCGCGCTCTTTAAGCGCGGCCGGGCTCCGGTCCTCGACCATGGTGCGTCATCCAAACAGACAATCGAAATATGCCCACAGCCTGCCACGATTTCGCTCAACTGTCGATTGTTTTACGCGGTATTGAACAGCTTCAGAGGGACCAAAGTGGCGTCCGAGGCGCGATCACCCGCTTTTGCGGCATGCCGCCAGAGCCGCCGCTTGCAATCCTCCTGCGCACCTGAGACGCTGTCTTACGCCACTCACCGAAGGCCAAGGGAGGCCCCCGATGAATACGCTCACACTCAAGCGCCGGCTCCAGTTGGTCTGCGCGCTCTTCCTGCATATTCCGCTTGTCGCCATCGTGGCTTACGCCATCTCTGCCGGGTTCTCGCAGCACCTTGCGATCCTCGGGGTGGCGCTGGTCTCGACGCTGGCCGCGACGATACTGGCGGTGCCCTATATCGGCCGCGCCATGGACGGTGCGCTTCCGACCCCGGCGGAGTAATCCGTCGCGGATCCGATCGGGTCCGCGGTCAGAAGAACAGGTAGAAGATCCAGCCCAGCAAAGCGGCCTTCGCCACGACGACCGCAACCACAAGGCCGCGGTTCTCCGGCGCGAACAGCGCATCCCAGAAGCCGGGCCGCGGCATCACCGCCTCTCCCCACAGCGAGGTTTCGATCGCACGCTGCACCCGCGCCGGTGGCCGCACTTCCGGCGCTTCGTCCTCGTCGCACAGGGTGACCAGCCTCTCGTTCCAGAACATCATCGCCATGCGCAGGTCCGGGTCGCTTTCGACCAGTCTCAGCGCACGGGTCCG
Organism: Maritimibacter sp.; assembly: GCA_017792445.1. Taxonomy (GTDB): domain Bacteria; phylum Pseudomonadota; class Alphaproteobacteria; order Rhodobacterales; family Rhodobacteraceae; genus Psychromarinibacter. The sequence continues at coordinate 3,454,296 of CP051232.1, read as the reverse complement.
CTCTTCGCCTTCCAGAAGGCCAAGCGCGAGTTCACCTGCGAGTGCTGTCTTCTCGTCTTCCAAGACGCTGGCCGCCTCCTGCGGATCTTATGCCGGCTGACACGAAGGCCAGAGTGCCGGAAACGACACCCCGGTTCAACTTTTCCGGCCCTGATGCAGGTAGCTACGCAAGGACACGCGGAAAAGTTTCAAACGCGCATCAATTTTCTGTCAGCCTTCCACGGCGCGCGGCGGTTACAGCCCTTCCGGCCCCTTCCACGCCCGCAGGGGCGCCAGCCGGGGAGACTTCTTCGACTGGTGCCGGTCCATCCGCCGCAGCACCCTGTCCAGAAAGGCCACCGCTTCGACGGCGAAGGGGCCCTTGTTCAGCATCACCGCTTCGGCGCGCTGGCCCATCGCGGCGTCGGTGGTTTCGGCCCGGCTGGCGAAGCCCTCCTTGGCCAGCCCTTCCAACACCTGCGTGGCCCAGATCACCGGCACCTCTGCGGCCTCGCACAGCCACAGGATCTCTTCCTGGATCTCGCTCATCCGTTCCAGACCGATCTCGACGGCAAGGTCGCCCCGGGCGATCATCACCGCCACCGGGCCGGACCCGCCCGCCTGAACGATCAGGCGCGGCAGGTTGCGCACGGCAAGGTCGGTCTCGATCTTCAGCACCAGCGCGGGCATCGGCGCGCCGTCCGGAAGCCGGTCTGCGATGGCGGCCTGCAAGCCCCGCACGTCGCGGGCGGTCTGAACGAAGGAGTAGCCGATCATGTCCGCGTGCCCGACGACGAAGTCCAGCGCCGCCCGGTCGGCCTTGGTCAGCGCCGGGATGTCGACTTCGACACCGGGCAGGTTCACACCCTTCTCGGGCGCCAGCCGCTTGCCCTTCAGCGGGGCGTGCAGCACCTCCAGCTCGGCGCGGCGGCCCTCGACCCGCTCGACCCGCGCGCCGATCCTGCCGTCGTCGAACCAGACCATCGCGCCGGGCTTCAGCCGGTCCAGCAGTTCCGGGTGGCTCAGCGTCGCGGCGAACACGGGCTCGGACGGCGCCAGCGCCTCGGTCAGCACCATCCGGTCGCCGCGCATCAGCCGCCCGCCCCGGACCGAGGGCGCGATACCGTCGCGCCGCATCGCTTTCAGGGTCTTCTTTTTCTCGCGGCCAAGGATCTCCGGCGGCACCGACAGCGCACGGGTCCGCACCTTCGGCCCCGCCAGATCCATCAGCACCGGCACCCGCCGCCCCGCCTCGGCCTCTGCCGCCTTCGCATGGGCGATCATCACGGCCCAGGCCTCGGGCCCGTCATGGGCGCAGTTGATCCGCACCGCCGCGCCGCCCGCCCGCACCAGCCCGGCCACCAGCCCCGGATCGGTCGCCGCCTCGGAGGGCAGCGTCACAAGGATGCGCGTGGTGTTCTCGGGCGTGCCGGCCCCAAGGATCGCGTCGCGCCGCCTGTCGATCAACGCCCGCGCCCGGCGGCGTCCAAGGCAGACGCCCCCCGCGACCGCCCCCTCGCCCGCCAGCGCCGCCAGCGCCGCGATCACCGCGTCGACCGAGGCCATCACGTTGCTTTCCGACCGGCCCAGCGACGAGAGCCCCAGCGCGTTCAGCGCCTCCTGTTCCAGCGTCAGGTCGCGCGCGCGCAGGGCAAGATAACTGGCAAGGTTCCCGGCGCTGTCGCGGAACCCGTCCCCGGCCAGCGCCGGCGCCCAGCTGTCCAATGTCGCCGCCGCCTCGGCCTGCGTTTCGGCCCGCAGCGCCCTGAGCCGCACCAGCAACGCCGCCGCAAGGTCGCGCGCCGGCGCGCCTTCCGCCATCAATTCGCGAATATCCACCGCAGGTCTCCCGCGCCCATCCGCCCCGAACGCTAGAAAGCGCCCATGACGGCTGTACGACAACGCGGCACGGGACCGCAGCCCGCCTGCTTCTTCTCTTTCCAAATACCTCGGGGGAGTCGCGCGCAGCGGGACGGGGGCAGAGCCCCCTTCCTCGACCTCCCGGCCCCGCGACGCCTCACAGGGGCCCCGGCAGTCGCTCCTCGCTCAGCATCACGTTCGCCTCGACCGAGCCCACCCCCGGCAGCGCCATGATGCGACGCCGCAGAACGCGCTCGAAGTCGGCGAGGTCGCGCGCCACCACGCGCAGGCGATAGTCGTACAGGCCCAGCACATGCTCGACCCGCTGCACCTCGGGGATCGCGCCGAGGATGCGCTCGAAGTCGTCCAGCGACACGCGGCCCTTGGTGGCCAGCTTCACGCCGAGGAACACCGTCACCCCGAAGCCCAGCTTCTCGGCGTCCAGATCCAGCCGCCGCCCCCGGATCGCGCCGGACAGGTACAGGCGTTGCACCCGCCGCCATGCTGCGGGCTGGCTAAGCCCCACCATCCGGCCAAGCTGCCCTGCCGAACGGGTCGCGTCCTCGGACAGCAACAGCAGCAGACGGCGGTCGATGTCGTCCAGTTCGATCATACGGGGATCCAGTCCTCGGCTTTCACGGTGGCGACATGCACCAGCGCCTCGATGTCGGCGATATGCGGCAGGGTCAGGATGTGGTCGCGGTAGATCCGCTGATAGTCATTCATATCCCGCGCGATCACGTACAGCCGCACGTCGACCTTGCCGAGAAAGGTCTGGATCTCGATCACCTCGGGCACCTTGCGGGCGGCGGCGAGCAATTCGTCGAAGGCGTTCTGCTGGGTCTTGTCCAGCGTCACCCGCAGCGAGACCTCGACGGTCCAGCCCATCGCGCGCCAGTCGATCACCGCGCGGGTGCCCCGGATCACGCCGGTATCTTTCAGCTTGTCCAGCCGCCGCTGGGTCTGCGCCACGGACAGTCCGGCGTGTTCGGCAAGGTCGCCCACGCCCCGCGCCGGATCGTCCTGCAACAGCCGCAGCAATCGCCGGTCCGTGTCATCAAGCATGATTTGCTCACGATATCATCAATTGGCGAATGATTATCACGAAAACAGATCACATTCCATGCCTGACAAGTCTCGCGCCTTTTTTCGCGGCAGTTTAGGAACGGTGTCGAACTCAAACCGGAGGACCCGATCATGCGCGTCTATTACGACCGTGACTGCGACATCAACCTGATCAAGGACAAGAAGGTGGCGATCCTGGGCTATGGCTCTCAGGGCCACGCCCACGCGCTGAACCTGCGCGACTCGGGCGCCAAGAACCTCGTCGTCGCCCTGCGCGAAGGCTCTGCCTCGGCCAAGAAGGCCGAAGCCGAGGGCCTTCAGGTGATGGGCATCGCCGAGGCCGCCGCCTGGTGTGACCTGATCATGTTCACCATGCCCGACGAACTTCAGGCCGAGACCTACAAGAAATACGTCCACGACAACCTGAAGGAAGGCTCTGCCATCGCCTTCGCCCACGGCCTGAACGTGCACTTCGGCCTGATCGAGCCGAAGCCCGGCGTCGACGTCATCATGATGGCGCCGAAGGGCCCGGGCCACACGGTTCGCGGCGAATACACCAAGGGCGGCGGCGTGCCCTGCCTGGTTGCGGTCGACAACGACGCGTCGGGCAAGGCGCTGGAAATCGGCCTGTCCTATTGCTCCGCCATCGGCGGCGGCCGCTCGGGCATCATCGAGACCAACTTCCGCGAGGAATGCGAAACCGACCTGTTCGGCGAGCAGGCGGTTCTGTGCGGCGGCCTCGTCGAGCTGATCCGTATGGGCTTCGAGACCCTCGTGGAAGCCGGCTATGCCCCCGAAATGGCCTATTTCGAGTGCCTGCACGAAGTGAAGCTGATCGTGGACCTGATCTACGAAGGCGGCATCGCGAACATGAACTACTCGATCTCGAACACCGCCGAGTACGGCGAGTACGTGTCCGGCCCCCGCATCCTGCCCTACGACGAAACGAAGGCGCGGATGAAGGCGGTCCTGACCGACATCCAGACCGGCAAGTTCGTGCGTGACTTCATGCAGGAAAACACCGTCGGCCAGCCGTTCTTCAAGGCGACCCGCCGCATCCACGACGAGCACCAGATCGAAGAAACCGGCGAGAAGCTGCGCGGCATGATGCCGTGGATCTCGGCCGGCAAGATGGTCGACAAAGAAAAGAACTGATCCCGCGACACAAATCGCGAGAGCTACAGGATCGCCGGCCCCCAGGGGCCGGCGATTTTCGTTCCGGGGGCAAGCCATGCGTCCGGGACAACCCCGCCAACCGGGACCGGAGCGGACCTTTCCATTCCGCCCCACCCGGCGTAGCGCCGGACCCTTGTAACGAAAATACCCGAACGCCCTGAAATTCGAACGAAACTTCCCCGGATCCCATCATGTCCGATACAATGACTACGGCCGACATGGCCGCCACGCCCCAAACGCCCGCAAAGCCCGTCAACGCGCCGCACAAGGTGCTGCTGGCAAGCCTGATCGGCACCACCATCGAATTCTTCGACTTCTACATCTACGCAACCGCCGCCGTGCTTGTGTTCCCGGCGCTTTTCTTTCCGGGCTCTGACCCGATGACCGCCCTGCTGGCGTCCTTCGCGACTTTCTCGATCGCCTTCTTCGCCCGTCCCTTCGGCGCCGTGGTCTTCGGCCACTTCGGCGACCGGATCGGACGCAAGGCGACGCTAGTCGCGGCCCTGCTGACCATGGGCGTGTCGACCGTCATCATCGGCCTGCTGCCCACCTATGCCCAGATCGGCGTGGCCGCTCCCGCCCTGCTGGCGCTGTGCCGCTTCGGTCAGGGTTTCGGCCTTGGCGGCGAGTGGGGTGGCGCGGTGCTGCTGGCCACAGAGAACGCGCCTCCGGGCAAGCGGTCGTGGTACGGCATGTTCCCGCAGCTGGGCGCGCCGGTGGGCCTGTTCCTGTCGTCTGGCTTCTTCTGGATCCTGCTGCACTTCATCAGCGAAGAGGCCCTGCTGACTTGGGGCTGGCGCCTGCCGTTCCTGTCGTCGATCCTGCTGATCGGCCTTGGCCTGTGGGTGCGCCTGTCGATCAGCGAGACGCCCGAGTTCTCGAAGGCCGTCGAAAAGGACGAGCGCGCCGCCGTGCCGGTGGCCGAGGTCTTCCGGGGCCACAAGCGCAGCCTGTTCCTTGGCACCTTCGTGGCGCTGGTGACCTTCGTGCTGTTCTACGTCTGCTCGGCGTGGCTGCTGTCGTACAACGTGAAGGTCATCCAGATCGCGTTCCTCGACGCGCTGCTGATCCAGATCTATGGCTCGGTCATCTTCGCCGCCGCCATCGTGCTGGCGGGCAAGATCGCGGACCGGACCGGGCGCTATGCCTTCCTGCTCGTCGTCACCGCGCTGATCGCGCTGTTCTCGTTCCTGCTGGCGCCGCTGCTGGGCGGCGGGATCGCAGGGATCTACGGCTTCGTGACGCTGGGGATGTTCCTGATGGGCCTGACCTACGGCGTCATCGGTGCCGCGCTGGCGGCGCCGTTCCCGACGCATGTGCGCTACACCGGGTCGTCGCTGACCTTCAACTTCGCGGGTATCTTCGGCGCGTCGCTGGCGCCCTACGCGGCGACTTACCTGCAGTCGACCTACGGCCTTGCCTATGTCGGCTACTACATGCTGGCCGCCGCTGCGGTCACCATGGCCTGCGTGCTGGCGATGGGCCGCGACAAGGTCTGATCACGTCCTGGCGGCGCCCCGGGGCCACGCCCGGCCCCGGGGCGCCTGCGCGGATCAGGCGTCGCTGCCCTGCCTGAGCCGGAATGCCGCGTCGATCTTCGGCGCCTGGGTGCACCATTCATCGCCCTTCACCTGCCAGACGGCATCGCGAACCTCGGCACGGACGACGATCCGCTCGTCCGAGATGTCGACGATCTCCTGCGGCAGCAGGCTGAGGAACAGCATGAGGGCTTCGGTGGTGAGACACATGGGAAAGATCCTTTCTGCCCGGTCTTGTCCTCCCACTCTGGTAAGCTGTGCCGCACGGGCATGATTGGCCAGCTTGGATCGGTTCAAAAATGCTGCGACGCAGCGAAAACTTCACGCCAGTGGGTTTTGGCGCCATGCGCACGGGCGGGTTGCCCAAAATAGTAGCACGGAATGCCTAACTTTTCCTGTTCAAGCGCTCGTGAGGCCCTATCGTCAGCCGGGCATCACAGGAGGACGGCCATGGAATTCGAACGCGTCATGCTGCCGGAGCAGCCTTATCTCTTTGTCGAGAGAGAGTGCGAGATGTCCGAGATCGGGCAGGCCATGGGCTCTGCCTTTGCCGAGCTGTTCGACTTTCTGGCGCGTCACGGCATCCAGCCGCAAAGCGCCCCGATCGCGGTCTATCCGCAGATGCCGTCCGGATCGAGCGTCCGTTTCCACTGCGGCGCCTTCGTCAGTCCCGGCGATCTGGGCAAGGCGGACCGGCTTGTCTACGGCGCCACGCTGCCCGAAGGACCGGCGATGAAAACGGTGCATGTCGGCCCCTACGCGAACCTGAACCAGACCCATCAGGCGATGTGGGACCGCATCACCGAAGAGGACCTCGACGGCGCCATGCCGATCTGGGAGGTTTATGTGGACGATCCGCAGAAGACCCCGGAGGCCGAGATGCGCACCGAGGTCTACCGCGCCCTGAGCCTGTCCCGTTAAGAGACGCCGGCGGCCTCGACCTCGGCCACGATCCCGTCGACCACCTGGGTCAGCAGGGTCTCGTCCTCGCATTCCGCCATGACGCGGATCAGCGGTTCGGTGCCCGATTTGCGGATCAGCAGGCGGCCGCTGCCGTTCAGGCGCGCCTCGGCGTCACCGATGGCGCTCTTCACGTTGGCCAGCGCCAGCGGTTCGGTGCCGGCGGCATAGCGGACGTTCTTCAGAAGTTGCGGCACCCGCGCGAAGCTGACCGACAGGTCCGACGCACGGCGGTCGCCCTCGACCATGGCCGAAAGGAACTGAAGCCCCGCGATCAGGCCGTCGCCGGTGGTCGCGTAATCGGTCATCACGATGTGGCCCGACTGTTCGCCGCCAAGGTTCCAGCCGCCCGCGCGCATCCTCTCGACAACATAGCGGTCGCCGACCGGCGTCCGTTCCAGCGTGATGCCCTGCCCGCCCAGATAGCGTTCCAGCCCCAGGTTCGACATCACCGTCGCGACCAGCGTGTTGCCCTTCAGGCGCTGCGCCTCGGCCCAGCGAGAGGCGAACAGCGCCATGATCTGATCGCCGTCGGCGACTTCGCCGTTCTCGTCAAGGATCATCACCCGGTCCGCGTCGCCGTCCAGGCAAATGCCCACGTCGGCCCCGGTCTCGCGGATGGTGCGCGCGGCGAGGGCCGTGTCGGTCGAGCCGCAGCCCGCGTTGATGTTGGTGCCGTTGGGCGAGGTGCCGATCGAGATGACCTCGGCCCCCAGTTCCCACAGCACTTCGGGCGCGGCGCGGTAGGCGGCGCCGTTGGCGCAGTCCACCACCACCTTCAGCCCGTTCAGGCGGCGGCCCGTCGGGAAGGTCGTCTTGGCGAATTCCATATAGCCGCGCCGCCCGTCGTCGATCCGCCGGGCGCGGCCGATGTTCTCGGGGCGGGCATAGTCGATCTCGCCTTCCAGCAGCGCCTCGATCTCGGCCTCGGCCTCGTCCGACAGCTTGTAGCCATCGGGGCCGAACAGCTTGATGCCGTTGTCCTGATGCGGGTTGTGGCTGGCCGAGATCATGATGCCCACGTCGGCGCGCATCGAATGGGTCAGGAACCCCACAGCCGGGGTCGGGACCGGCCCCAGCAACAGCACGTTCATCCCGGTCGAGGTCAGCCCCGCCGTCAACGCGTTCTCGATCATGTAGCCGGACAGCCGGGTGTCCTTGCCGATCACCACGCGGTGACCGTTGGTGCCGTCCTTGCGGAAATAGCGACCGGCCGCCGCGCCAAGGCGCAGGGCAAGGTCCGCCGTCATCGGGTAGCTGTTCGCGCGACCGCGAACACCGTCGGTGCCGAATATCTTACGTGTCATGCTCTTACCTCATTCCGTGAACGGCCGAGTGCAGGCTAAGCGCCTGTCTTGTGGCCAGCATATCATGGACCCTCAGGATCTGCACACCCTGCGCGACGCCCGCCATCGCCACCGCGACCGAGCCGGGCGCGCGGTCCTTCGCCTCGGGTGCGTTTCCGATTGTGCCGATGAACCGTTTCCGCGACACGCCCAGCAGCAGAACGCATCCCAGCGCGTGATACAGCGACAGGTGGCGCAGCAGCGTCAGGTTATGCTCCTGCGTCTTGCCGAAGCCGATGCCGGGGTCGAGGATCACCCGGTCGCGCCGGATGCCCGCCGCCTCTGCCGCCGCGAGACGCGCCTCGAGGTGGTCGTAGACGTCCAGCAGCACATCCTCATAGCGCGGGTCCTTCTGCATCGTCTCGGGGCTGCCCTGCGCGTGCATCAGGCAGATCGGCGCACCCGTGGCGGCGGCAAGGTCCGCCATCGCCGGATCGTAGATCATCGCCGACACGTCGTTAAGGATGTTGGCACCGGCCTGCAATGCCGCTTGCCCCACGTCCGCCTTGCGCGTGTCGATCGAGACCGGCACGCCCGCGCGGCCCGCCAGTGCCTCGATCACCGGGACGGTGCGCGCGATCTCTTCCGGCGGCGGGACGGTGGCGGAACCGGGGCGCGTGGACTCGCCGCCGATGTCCAGCAGGTCGGCGCCCTCGTCCACCATCGCAAGCGCGTGCGCGACCGCGGCGTCCGGGTCGTGAAAATCGCCGCCGTCCGAGAAACTGTCGGGCGTGGTGTTCACGATGCCCATCAGGCGCGGCGCGTCCCATGTCAGGCCAGCAAGCGGCGCACGGGGCGCGGTCAGGCGGCCAAGCACATCCGACGGGATTTCGGAGGCCGGGATCAGCGTGCGGTTCCCGCCGCGCTCGATCCGTTCGGCGCGGTCGAACCAGCACCAGCCGCCGGCCAGCGTCAGCGCGTCCGAGGGGCGCGCGGGATCGGTCATTGCGATGGGGCGGTAGCAGGTGGTCATGGCAGCGGTGTCTCCGTTTCCATGGCGGGTGCGCAAGGCTCAGCGCGACAGCACCAGCCGGTGCGCAGGCGGTTCGGCAGAAAGCGGCGCATCGGTTCCCACGGTCACCAGCGCACGGGCGCCGGCGAGGCGGGCGAACCACAGGGCAAGCGCCACGCCGTCTTGCGGCTCGGCGGCGGGGCTTTCGACGGCGTCCAGCACGATCTTCGATGGCGCCCAGACGCAGACCTGCCCGTGCCGCATGGCCCAGTCGAGCTCGGTCCGGGTCGCGACGACAACGCAGCGGCGGTCGCGCCCGGCAAGAACCCACGCGTTCTGCTCGATGGCCAGAAGGTCGATCCGACGCTGCGCCAGTGCCGCACCGGTCACAGGCGCGGCCGCGTCGGGAAGGCCGACGCAGAATATCACCGGGGTCTCGGGAAATTCCTGAATGATCGCAGAGACATCTGCCGAGGCCACGGCGTCGTTCGACAGGTAGATCACCACCGGATGCGGCGCATCCTCTAACCCGCTCCCTGTTTCCGCGCCGTCGCGGCGGGTGCGCACGATCTCGACGCCCAGCGCGCCGGGGCCACGGTCCAGCTTCTCGATCCGCACGAAGACGCGCCGCGCCTGCGGCTCCCACAGGATGCGGCCCGCGATGTTCTCGGCCAGCGTTTCCAGCAGGTCCAGCCGCTCGGCCGCCAGTTCGGCGGCGATGGCCTCGGTCACCTTGTCGTAGGACAGGATGCGGTCCACGTCGTCCTCGACCGGAGCGTCGTGTGGCGTGAGTTCGACGACAATGTTGAAACACAGGCGCTGGGTCCGGCCCCGCTCCTGCTGGAAGGCGCCGATCTCGGCCTCGACCACGTGGTCGCGAAGCGAGATTCGGTCGGGCATCGCGGCATCCGCCGTCGCGACCGAGCGGGCCTCGGGATGCCCAAAAGCCTGTTGGATCTCGGTGGTCATGCAGCCTCCCCCTGATGAGGGCGCCTGACTACAGCCCGCCGCACGGGGATGCGAGGGGAAAAAGCGGCCCCGACAGGGACCGCGCCGTGTTACGGCATGTTGTAGAAGTGGTGGACGCCGATGGTCGCGGTGCGCGGGAAGCGGCTGGCCCAGTAGGGATCGACGGCGACGGTGTGATAGTGCGTCGCGCCGCGTGTCAGCATCCGGTCCACGCCGCCCAGCATCAGCGCGGCGATCTTGCCGGCGCGTTCGAAGGACAGGGGTTCGTTCACCGTCTCGGGCGCGCCGTCGCAGGTATAGGTGAACTGACACTGGAAGCGGCGCCCGGTGCCCTGCTTGATGACGCCGCAGACGCTATCGGGAAACTCGGCCCGGTCGACGCGGTTCAGGATCACCTCGGCCACCGCGAACTGGCCGCGCACGCTTTCGCCACGGGCCTCGAAATACAGCGCCTCGGTCAGGCAGCGCCACGCGTTGCCGCCCTCGGGCTTGGGCAGGGAATCGAGGAAGGCGGTCGAGAATTCGATACCGTTCGGGGCGTCGCGGCCGTCTTCGCGCGGCGGCAGGTTCGCCAGCCGTTCGAGCCGGACAGCGCCGATACGGCCCAACGCCGTCTTTTCGCGGGACAGAAGATCGGTCAGCCGACTGTTCAGAACGACCCCGGGGTCGTTCGACTCGCTCAGCACTTCGTCGGCGATTGCCGCGCCGGATGTCGAGATGGCAGCAAGCAAAAATGCCGCCCGAACCAGACGCCAGATACCCATAAGACTTTTCCCCAGCTGTACCCGTAACGGGCACAATCCAACCTGAGCCGAGGGATAGTCTAAAAAACAATGGTGAGTCGAGTCTTGCCGACGCGACTGATTGACCTACCACGCCAAAAGCAAGCGCAAAGATTTCACGTTATTGTTTTTTGCGAACCGTAGGGGTTATTGAATTTCAGTAGGTTAGCGGAATCCGCTAGGCCTTGGGGTGCAGCAGCGCCAGATGCGCCGCCGCCAGCCTTACGACAGGCACCCGGAACGGCGAACAGGACACATAATCGAATCCCACGTCCCGGCAGAACGCGATTGATTCGGCGTTGCCCGCGTGTTCGCCACAGATCGACAGCACGATGTTCGGGTCCGTCGCGCGGGCCCTCTGGGCCCCGAGTTGCAAGAGTTCCCCCACCCCGTCGGTATCGAGCATGTGGAACGGATCCTCGCGGAACACGCCCTGATTGACATAGTCCGACATGAACCGCCCCGCGTCGTCGCGCGACAGGCCGTAGGTCATCTGCGTAAGGTCGTTGGTGCCGAAGGACATGAACGCCGCGTGCTGGGCGATCTCGTCGGCGCGCAGGCAGGCGCGCGGCGTCTCGCCCATAACGCCAAGGCGATAGTCGAACCCCTTGCCCTGCTCGTTCCGGACGGCGGCGGCGACGGCGTCGATGCGGGTCTTGACCAGTTCGACCTCGCGGTTCGCGGACACCAGCGGGATCATGATCTCGGGCACGATCGGGTCGCCGTTGCGGCTGGCCTCGATCGTGGCCTCGAAAATGGCGCGGGCCTGCATCTCGTAGATCTCGGGCATCGCGATGCCCAGCCGCACGCCGCGCATCCCCAGCATCGGGTTGAACTCTGTCAGCTGCTCCACCCGCCGGGTGATCTCGGCAATCGGCAGGTCCAGCGACTCTGCCAGCCCCCGCATCGAGCTGCGGTCGGTGGGCAGGAATTCGTGCAGCGGCGGGTCGAACAGGCGGATGCAGACCGGCAGGCCGTGCATGATTTCGAACAGTTCGACGAAGTCGGCGCGCTGCATCGGCAAAAGCTGCACCAGCGCCGCCTCGCGGTCCTTGGCGGACTTAGCGAAGATCATCTCGCGCATCACCGTCAGGCGGTCCTGCTCGAAGAACATATGCTCGGTCCGGCACAGGCCGATCCCCTGCGCCGCGAAACTGCGGGCCAGCCGCGCGTCGGACGGCGTGTCGGCGTTGGCGCGGATGCCGATGTCGCGCACCTCGTCGGCCCAGCTAAGCAACGAGCGGAAGCTGTCGTCCAACGCCGGTTCCAGCATCGGGACGGCGCCGGCCAGCACCTCGCCCGTGCCGCCGTCGATGGTGATCTCATCCCCTTCCGAGAACACCTTGCCCTCGGCGTTGGTCAGCGTCTTCGAGCGGTGGCTGATCGTCACCGAGGACGCGCCCACCACGCAGGGCAAACCCAGACCGCGGGCGATCACCGCGGCGTGGCTGGTCATGCCGCCGCGCTCTGTCAGGATGCCGTGGGCGGCGTGCATGCCGCGGATATCCTCGGGCGCGGTCTCGCGCCGGATAAGGATGCAGGGCTCGTCCCGCGCCGCCGAGGCCTGCGCGGCGCTGGAGCTGAACACGATCTTGCCACGCGCCGCGCCGGGGCTGGCGCCGATGCCACGGGCGGCCAGCACGCGCTTGGCGGTGGGGTCGATCTGCGGGTGCAGCACTTCGGTCAGCGCGCGCGGCGCGATCCGCAGCAGGGCATCGGACTGCGGGATGATGCCGTCATCGGCCAGCGCCACCGCGATCCGCACGGCGGCGCGGCTGGACCGCTGCACGCGTAGGGCGTCGAGGATACGCAGCTTGCCGTCCTCGATGGTGAACTCCAGCTGCATCTCTTCGCGCAGCTTCTCGCGGCACAGCGCGCCATAGGTGCAAAGATCCTGAAACACCTCGGGCGCGATCTCTTCCAGCGAGGGGCCGCGGTCGTCACGGGTAAGATAGACCTGCCCCTTGCCGGGCTTCAGCGCGTCGCGGCTTTGGCTTTGACAGCGATAGCGGCCGGTGATCTGCGGCTCGCCGGTGGCGGGGTCGACGAACTGGATCACCCCTGCCCCGGACTCGCCCGGCCCGACGCCCAGCGCCATGCGCTGCACCACAAGCCCCAGCCCCGCGTCGGCGGGCGCGCCCTTGGCCTGACGCAACAGCCGCGCCGTGGTGCCGCCCCATGCCCGCGCCATCGAGCGCAGCACCTCGCCCAGTTGCGTCGCCGGGTCCTGCGGGAAGGGATCGTCGGTCTCGTCCTGATAGTTGTCGAGCGCGCGTTCCAGCGCCTTGCGGTTCACCTTCTCGGGCGGCTCGAACATATCCGGGTCCAACCGCGCGACGTGGACCGAGTAGGCCTGCACGAAGCGCAGGTACAGCGCCGTCGCCGCCGGTTCGCCCAGCGCCTCGGACAGTATCGCGTGGCGGTCCCAGTTCATGCCGATGTTCAGGATCGCGCCGGGGCCGCCCCAGTCGGGATCCTCGCTGGAGGGCCGCACCGACAACAGCGGGTCGGGGCCGAACTCGGACAGGATCGAGGTCATCGAGGGCAGATGCCCAGTGGCGATGCGCGTCACCGTCTCGAAGCTAAGCGCGACCGTCGTCGGAACCGGAAGGTTCAGACGGATCAGGCGTTGCAGGCATTTCGCCCGGCCACCGTGGGTGTGCACGCTGATCGGCGCGGTCGCGGTGATGTGGACGAAAGGCTTGAGGGTGACGATCTTCTGCACTGCGGTATCTCCGCTAGGTCGCGGCATGATAGCGTCCGCGCCCTTTCGAGCAACATTAAAGCATATAATCGCGACGGACGCGTGGCATGTCGCCACCCCGGCCTTGGCGGGCCGGGGAAGACGTTCGTGTCAGCCGTCCAGCCGGGTCAGGTCCGCGACGCCAAGACAGGTCTGGCGGATGCGGCTGAGCAGATTCAGGCGGTTGCGGCGCACGACCTCGTTGTCGGTGTTGATCTGCACCGCCTCGAAGAAGGCGTCGATCGGCGCGCGCAGCTGGGCCATCGCGGCCATCGCGGTCTCGAAATCCTCGGCCTGCATCGCGGGCTTGATCCGCGTGTCGGCATCGTCCAGCGCCGCGAACAAGGCCTTCTCGGCCGGGTCGTCGGCGAATTTCACGTCGGCGCCGAAGCTGTACTCGACCCCGTCCTTTTCCTCGGCCTGCGTGAGGATGTTGTTGGCCCGCTTGAAGCCCGCGACAAGGTTCGCCCCATCGTCGGTCTTCAGGAACCCCGCCAGCGCGGTGGCGCGGTTGACCAGCAGCGCGAGGTCGTCGTTGCCGTCCATCGACAGGCAGGCGTCGATGACGTCGTGCGGGATACCCTCGTCACGCAGGTAGACCTTCAGGCGGTCGTGGAAGAAGGACAGGAGGTCGCCCGCATCCGCACCCGGATAGCCCTTGGCGATCACCTCGGTCAGTTTCAGGCGCAAATCGTTGTTCAGCACCAGCCGGATCACGCCCAGCGCGGCGCGGCGGAGGGCATAGGGGTCCTTGGACCCCGTGGGCTTTTCGTCGATGGCCCAGAAGCCTGTCAGCGTGTCGATCTTGTCGGCCAGCGCAACGGCGATGGACACCGGGCCCGTGGGCACCTCGTCCGAGGGGCCGAGCGGCTTGTAGTGCATCTCGCACGCCTCGGCGACGGGTTCGGGCAGCCCCGCGTGGGCGGCGTAGTAACGGCCCATGATGCCCTGAAGCTCGGGGAACTCGTAGACCATCTCGGACACGAGGTCGGCCTTGCAGATCCGCGCGGCCTCGTCCGCGAGGTCCGGCGAGGCGCCGACCATCGGCGCGATCTCGGAGGCGAGCGCCGCGACGCGGGCCACCTTGTCGCCCACGGTCCCCAGCTTGGCGTGGAAGGTGACCGACGACAGCCCCTCGGCCAGCCCGGTCATGCCCTGGCGTTCGACCGTGCGCAGGTCGTTTTCCCAGAAGAACTTAGCGTCCGACAGGCGGGCGGCCAGAACCTTCTGGTTGCCCGCAAGGATCGTCGCGCCCTCGTCGGCGGTCTCGATGTTTGCCACGGTGACGAATTTCTCGATCCGGCCCGTCTTGGGATTGCGGACCGAGAAGAATTTCTGGTGCTCTTTCATCGAGGTTTGCAGCACCTCGGGCGGCAGGCCAAGGAAGGCCTCGCCGATGTCGCCCATCAGCACGACCGGCCATTCGACCAGCCCCGCGACCTCGGCCAGCAGACCCTTGTCCTCGACGACTTCCAGCCCCAGCGCGAAGGCCGCGTTGTGGGCGTCGGTCCAGATGTGGTCGGCGCGTTCCTCGGCGCGCAGGATCACCTTGGCGCGCTTTAGCTTTACCTCGTAATCCTCGAAAGAAGTTACGGAAAAGCGTTCCGGCCCCATGAACCGGTGACCGGCGGTGGTGTCGCCCGCCTTGATGCCGTCAACCTCCATCGGCACCACGCGAGCGCCGGCCTCGTCGGTCATCAGGCACAGGATCGAATGCAGCGGACGCACCCAGCGCAGGCTGCCCGCGCCCCAGCGCATCGACTTGGGCCACGGGAAGTTGCGGATCGCGTTTTCCAGCACCTCGGCCACGATCTCGGCCGCGGGACGGCCGGGGCGTTCGATCACGGCGAAATAGACCTGCCCCTTCTTGTCGTCGCGCGCCTCAAGCTGGTCCTTGGTCAGCCCGGTCGAACGCAGGAAGCCTTCCAGCGCCTTCTCGGGCGCGTCGGTGCGCGGGCCCTTGCGTTCCTCGCGCGTGGTGGGGCTTTCGGCCAGCAGACCCTCGAGCGTCAGCACCAGCCGACGCGGGGTCGAGAACGCGCCCGCGTGGGCATAGGTCAGACCGGCCTCGACCAGCCCGTCGGTGACCAGGCGCTTGAGATCGTCCGCCGCGCGGGTCTGCATGCGGGCGGGGATTTCCTCCGAGAAGAGCTCTATCAGAAGGTCGGGCATGTCAGTCCTGGTATGTC
Source organism: Maritimibacter sp. (assembly GCA_017792445.1). Taxonomy (GTDB): domain Bacteria; phylum Pseudomonadota; class Alphaproteobacteria; order Rhodobacterales; family Rhodobacteraceae; genus Psychromarinibacter. The sequence continues at coordinate 3,438,737 of CP051232.1, read as the reverse complement.
TCGTTCAGCTGGTGCCAGGCGAAGGCGCGCCCGTCATCGAAGACGGCGACCACGCGGTCAACCCCGTCATGTATGTTCTTCTCGCCCAGAAAGGCGATGGCGTCCCCGGCAATCAGCGCCTCGCCCACCTCGGCCGCGTCGAAGCAGTCGAACCAATCGGGCGCGTTCAGCGGGTCGGCGGCGTCGTAGACCACGAACTGTTCGGTCAACCCGGCGATCGAGCGCCCGGTCTCGAAACAGGCGCGGAACCGGATCGGAGAGCTGTCGCTGTCGATCGCCTGCAGCGCGTCGGTCAGGATCGGTTCCGGCTCCTGGCTGACGATGCCGGTCAGGCGGATGTCGACCTCTGCCGGGTCAAGCTGCACGTAAAAGGCATAGACCTGCAGGTAATAGATCGAGATGCCGGTGATGAGAGCCGCCAGCACGATCACGCCTCCTACCAGTTTTCCGTTCATGAATAGGCCTCCGGACGGGGTTGTCGGGTAGAACGAAAGGCCGTGGGGTGCAAGGGACTTCGGCAACAAACGCGGGCGTCCTGCCGGTTCCCGGCCCCGTCCATTCCCGATTGTCGCCCGCCCGCAAACGTGCCATTTCCGGCCCATGCGGACCGAGATCATCATCTCTACCTACAACGCGCCAAGGTTTCTGCACCTGACGCTGACGGGCATCCTCGGGCAGGATGTGCGGCCCGACAGCATCGCCATCGCGGACGACGGGTCCGGCCCCGAGACGGCGCAGGTGATCGAGGCGTTCCGCACGGCGCATCCCGAGCTTCCGGTGCGCCACGTCTGGCACGCGGACGACGGGTTCCGGAAGAACGTGATCCTGAACCGCGCGACCGAAAGTTCGGACGCCGATCACCTGATCTACACCGATGGCGATTGCCTGCTGGCCCCGGGCTTCGTGGCACGGCACCGCGACCGCGTGCGGCCCGACCGGTTCTGCGGCGGCAGCCTGATCCGGCTGACCGACGCGGCGACGAAAGAGGTGACCGAGGGCGACGTGGCCACCGGCCGGGTGTTCCGGCAGGACTGGCTGAAGGCGCGCGGCACCTTTGACCGCACGACCACGTGGCTGAAAACGATGCCGTTTCCCCTGCCCGTTCAGTCGGCGCTGGACGCTGTGTATCCGATCCGGATCACGTGGATGGGCTCGAACGCCTCGGCCTTCCGCAGCTCGATCCTGTCGGTGAACGGCTTTGACGAGACGATGGCCTATGGCGGCGGCGACAAGGAATTCGGCATCCGCCTGTCGAACAGCGGCGTGAAGGGACGCCGGCTGCGGTTCACCGCGCCCGCCGTGCATCTGGATCACCCGCGCGGCTATCGCGACGCCGAGGCGATCCGGCGGCAGCGCGAGATGATCGGCAACGCCCGCAGCAGCGGCAAGACGTGGACCGAGCACGGCATTTCCCCCGGCCCGAAACCCGCCTGAGCGGTCAGCTTTCGCGGGGCGTGTCCACCGCCACGACGTAGCGCAGCGCCTCGGCGAACTGAAAGCGGTCGCCCTGCTCGTCGGTCTGCGCCGGTCCGCCGAACGCCTTCCAGCCCTTGTCGAACACAAGCTGGATCTTCAGCGCGTGGCCCATCACCCGGTCGATGAACCCGCCCGAAACCGGCAGGAACAGCACCACCCATTCGGCGCGGTCTTCTTCGAGGTAAAGCTTGGCGAAAGGCCCAAGCCCCGCGTGCCGGCCGGGCAGCGTCGAACGGTCGAACAGAACGACATGGGTCGTCAGCCCCGACAGCCTGTCGTCGCCCCCGGCGAAGAACCCCTCGGACACGCCGGTGCAGCGGGCGGCGAAGATCGCCGTGTCGGTGCCTTGCAGGTTCGGCTGGCCCGGAAACCCGACGCCGTATTGCGGCGCCGAGCGGGTCAGGTACTCGATACTGTCCTCACGCAGCATCGTCGGCCACGTATCCGCCGGCGGTCGTCTGCACGAAGGCGTCGGCGCATTGCTTGGCCAGCGCGCGCACGCGGCCGATGTAGGCCTGCCGTTCGGTGACCGAGATCACGCCACGCGCGTCCAGCAGGTTGAACAGGTGCGAGGCCTTGATGCAGAAGTCATAGGCCGGGTGCACCATGATGATGCGCTTGCCGGTCTTCGGGTCCTCGGCGGGCTCGTTCAGGATGCGGGCGCATTCGGCCTCGGCCTCTTCGAACTGTTTCAGCAGGATGTCGGTGTTCGCCGCGTCGAAGTTGAAGCGCGAATACTCTTCCTCGGTCTGCTTGAACACGTCGCCATAGGTCAGCGCGATGGGCGTCTGCGGGTCGTTGAACGGCATTTCCATCACGTGATCGATGCCCAGAACGTACATCGCCAGACGCTCCAGCCCATAGGTCAGCTCGCCCGAAACGGGGTGGCAGTCGTGGCCCCCGACCTGCTGGAAATAAGTGAACTGCGACACTTCCATGCCGTCGCACCAGACTTCCCAGCCAAGCCCCCACGCACCCAGCGTCGGGCTTTCCCAGTCGTCCTCGACGAAGCGGATGTCGTGCAGCGCCATGTCGATGCCGATCGCTTCCAGCGAGCCGAGATACAGCGCCTGCAGATCGGGCGGCGACGGTTTGATGATCACCTGATACTGGTAGTAGTGCTGCAGCCGGTTCGGGTTCTCGCCATAGCGCCCGTCGGTCGGACGGCGCGAGGGCTGGACATAGGCCGCCGCCCACGGACGGGTGCCGAGGCTGCGCAGCGTGGTGGCCGGGTGGAAGGTGCCCGCGCCCACTTCCATGTCGTAGGGCTGCAGCACGGCGCAGCCGGCCTTGGCCCAGTAGCTCTGGAGCCGCAGGATGATCTCCTGGAAACTCTTCGGCGCGTCGCCCATCGGTCCGTCCTGACATGTTCGTGAAAAATCGCGTTCTCAATAGGCAACAGCATGGACAGGGTCAATCAACCTTCGCTACCGCGATATTGACCTTCGTACAGTTCACGCTTTGAAAGGGTGCGATCAACGTGCCGTGCCAGAAACCCAAGGAAATCGTACCGATGCCAAAGGCCTTTTCCGCGCTTTATTCACTAGTTTTCATTCTTTGGGCCGGACTTGCTTCCGCTCAGGGGACCTTTATCCAGCTCGAGGCGCGGCCCGATCTGAACTCGGCCACGCAGGCCGCACGCACCTATGCGGCGAACCTGACCGAGGTGAACGGCTTCCGCATGGCAAGCGGCTGGTACGGCATCGCGCTTGGACCCTACACCGCCGAACAGGCGATTCAGGCGCTGGCGCAGCTGCGCGCGCAGGGCGCCATTCCGCCCGACAGCTTCCTGACGCAGGCCGACGCCTACACGCAGCAGTTCTACCCCGTCGGCGCCAACGCGCTGGCGCCGGTCGAGGACGCTGACGACGCCACCCAGACGCAGGCGCAGGGCCAGACGCAGGCGGACGACACCCCGCCCGCGACCGCGACCGAGCCCGAACTTGTGGCCGAACCGGAACCCGAGCCCGAACCGGAAATCGTCGCGGCCCCCGAGCCCGAGCCCGCGCCGGAACCGGCGCCGGAGCCCGAAGAGGTCGTCGACACCGAGACCCAGCAGGAAGCCTATCGCAACGAGGCCGCGCTGAGCGTCGACGAAAAGATGGAACTGCAGCGCGCGCTTCAGTGGTACGGCTTTTACGCTGGCGCAATCGACGCCGCCTTCGGCCCCGGCACCCGCCGCTCGATGGCCGCGTGGCAAGAGTCCGAGGGCCTGACCCCGACCGGCGTGCTGACCACCATGCAGCGCGAGGAACTCGTGGGCAGCTACCAGTCGATCCTGTCGTCGCTGGGCCTTGGCCTGCGCATGGACGAGACCGCCGGCATCGAGATGACCATGCCGCTGGCGATGGTGCGGTTCGACCGCTACGAGCCGCCCTTCGCGCATTACGACTCGATCAACGACAGCGGCGTCCGCATCCTGCTGATCAGCCAGACCGGCACCGAATCCACGCTGCTGGGCCTGTATGACATCATGCAGACGCTAGAGATCGTCCCGGTCGAGGGCGAGCGCAACCGCACCGCCAACAGCTTCACGCTGACGGGCGAGAACAACCGCATCAAGTCCTACACCTACGCGGTGCTGACCGGCGGCACGGTGAAAGGCTTCACGCTGATCTGGCCCGCGGGCGAAGACCGCCGCTTTGACGTGGCGCTGCGCGCGATGCGCGACAGCTTCCGCTCGGTGCCGGGCGCGGTGCTGCCCGACGCCATCGGCGACGCCGCGCTGGAACAGTCGGTCGACCTGATCTCGGGCCTGAAGATCCGCCGCCCCACCAGCTCGCGGTCGGGCTTCTACGTTGACCGCAACGGCATGGTCCTGACCACCACCGAGGCGGTGGCGGGCTGCGGCCGGATCACGCTGGACGAGGTCTATACCGCCGACGTCGTGGCCGAGGATTCCGGGCTGGGCATCGCGCTGCTGAAACCCGCGGACCGGCTGGCGCCGCAGGACTTCGCCAAGTTCCAGTCCTCGCCGGTCCGGCTTCAGTCCGAGATCGCGGTGTCGGGCTACAGCTACGAAGGCCTGCTGAGCGCGCCGACCCTGACCTATGGCACCTTCGCCGATGCGCAGGGGCTGAATGGCGAGCCCGACCGCAACCGCCTTTCACTGGACGCAAGCGCCGGTGACGCGGGCGGTCCGGTGCTGGACAACACCGGCTCGGTCGTGGGGATGCTGCTGCCCGCGTCGAACCCGGAAGGAAAGCGCCTGCCCGAGGATGTGACCTTCACCGCCGCAGGCACCACGCTGGCAGAGTTCCTGTCGAACAACGGCGTGTCGCCCGCGGCCTCGACGGACGGCGTTCCGCTGTCGGGCGAAGACCTTGCGGCCTACGCGGCCAAGGTCACCGTGCTGGTCAGCTGCTGGCCGTAAGCCGGACTTAAGGTTCGTTCATGTAAACAGCGCGGCCCCTTCGAAAGCGGGGGCCGTGGCATTTCAGCCCGGCTTGCGTTCGCGCGGATGCGGACGTGCCGGGCTTTCCTTCAGCAGACCGCCCACGCCCATCGCTGCGATGTCGCCGTCGCTGACCTCCAGCCCGCAGGCCACCCGTTCCAGCACCCAGTCGGCCCCGTTCAGCGCCGGAGACCGGGCGCAGCCCGGCAGGCCGATCACGGGCCGACCGCCCTGCGCGCCGAGGAACAGCAGGTTGCCGGGATCGACCGGCATTCCGAAGCGCGTGACCTCTCCTCCCGCCGCGCGCACCGCTTCGGGGGCGACATCATGCGGGTCCGAAGTGGCCGAGGCCGTAAGGATCATCACCAGATCGCCCTCTGCCGCCGCCACCGCTTCGGCCAGAGGCGCGGTGCGGTGCGGCACGGTGCGGGTCGCGATCAGGTCCATGCCCAGCGCCTCGAGCCGGGCGCGCATGGCGTCCTCGCCCTTGCCGGCCCCTGCCCCGATGTCGGTCTGGATCAGCGTCGCGGTCTTCAGCGTCACCGGCCGCAGGCGCATCGCGTCGCGGATCGCCTCTTCCGCCGCAGCGACCGAGGTCTCGGCCACGCCGTAGGCGATGATCTTCACCGTCGCCACCATTGTGCGGTCGCCGCAACGGGCGAAGGGCGGCAGAGTCGCCACGGTGATCAGCGGGTCGACACGGTTTGCGGCCTCCAGCCGCGCGACGTCCAGCTCCAGCACGCCCGGCACGGTGGCATACAGGTTCACCCGCCCAGTGCTGGCCTTCGTCATCCGCAGGTGGACCGCCTTCGGGTCGGGCACCATGGCGTCGGCGATCCGTTGCGCCGCCGGATCCTCGGCCAGATCCCCGGCATCGAGCCGCGCGACAATGACCTCGGTCAGCCCGGCTTCGCGCATCGCGCCGATGTCGGCGTCTTCCAGCACCCGGCCCTTGCGCAGCTTGCGCTTGCCCAGCTGCAACGAGTGCGCCAGCACCGCGCCGCCCGCGTCATCAAGGCTGACGGGTCCGAACCTCATGCGCCCTTCCGCAGCACCTGAGTGATCTGGGCCATCACGGAAATCGCGATCTCGGCGGGCGACATCGCCCCGATATCCAGACCCACCGGCGCGTGGATCTTCCCGATCTCGTCGGCGGTGAACCCGGCTTCTTCCAGCCGCGCCACGCGCTTGGCGTGGGTCCGCTTCGAGCCGAGGCTGCCGAGGTAGAACACATCCGACTTCAGCGCGGCGATGATGGCCGGGTCGTCGATTTTCGGATCATGCGTCAGCGTCACCACCGCCGTCCGCGCGTCAAGGCCATAGGCGGCCAGCGCTTCGTCGGGCCAGTCGTGGCTGATGGTCTCCTCGGGGAAGCGGCTTTCCGAGGCGAAGGCCTCGCGCGGGTCGACGAGAAACGGGTCGTATCCGGCCAGCCGCGCCATTTGAAGCAGCGGCTGCGAGATGTGGACCGCACCCACCACGGCCATCCGCAGCGGCGGATTGTGGATCGCGACGAAGGTGGCGCCGTCTTCCTCGAACCCCGAGCGGTCCATGCGGAAGCGGTCGGGAAACTCGGACGGCGTCGCGGTGCGGCGCGACCAGTCCGAGGTATCGACCACATGCGCGATTGGCCTACGCTTGGCGCGGGCGGCGACGAGATCGGCCAGCACGCCCTCGGGCAGGCCCTTGTCCGACCCCACCGGCTGCACCATCACCCGGATCTGCCCGCCGCAGGCAAGGCCCACGGCGAAGGCTTCGTCGTCGCTGACGCCGAATTCGAGGATCTTCGAGGCGCCGCTGTCCAGCGCATCGAACGCCTCGGCCACCACCGCGCCTTCGACACAGCCGCCCGAGACCGAGCCCATCAGCTCGCCCTCGCCCGACACGGCCAGCATCGCGCCCACCGGACGCGGAGCCGAACCCCAGGTCTGCACGACGGTCGCAATCACCGCACCCTTGCCGGCGCGGTGCCAGTCCAGCGCGATCTCGGGGATATCGTCGAAACCCTTTTGCATGGGACCACCTCCTGTCGGGGGCAATATGGGGCCGGCGGCGGGGCTTCGCCACAGGAAAACCGGTGCGCCTGCGCAGAGTGGCCGGTGCGGCCCGGCAACGACAAAGGGCGCGCCCCGCGAAGGGCGCGCCCATGGTCTTCTAAGTATGCCTCAGCCGGTCAGGCCGATCAGCGCACCGCGGCAGCCTGCAGCAGCGGCGTGATCCGGCGAACCGCAGCGCGGCGGTTGGCGCGTTCCGCGTCGCCGGTCGGGACCAGCAGGAACTCTTCGCCATAGCCCTGAACCACCATGTTTTCCGGCGGCACGTCGAAATATTCCGACAGGGCCAGCGCCACGCTTTCCGCGCGACGGTCGGACAGCGCGAGGTTCATCGCGTCATTGCCGACCGCGTCGGTGTGGCCTTCGATCAGGAACAGCTCGTCCGGGTTTTCAGAGATGAACTCGGCCATCGCCTTGCCCAGCTCGTAAAGGCTTTCCGCCTCTTCCGGACGGATCGCCGCCGAGCCGCTTTCGAAGTTGATGGCGTCGACGTTGATCTCGGGCATCAGTTCGCGCACCTGCTCGATGTTACGCACCTGACCCAGCGTGAAGGTCCGGTCCAGATCGGCCCGGCGTTCCGCTTCCAAAGCCGCCCGCAGCGCGGCGTCGTTGTCGACAGAGACTTCCTGCCGCGGCGCGGGCTGCGGAAGGTCGCTCAGGCGCACCGGCTGGCTTTCGACCGTGTCATCGAACAGGATCACCTCACGGCCATCCGGCAGCAGGCGCGTCCGGCGCAGCACGGTACCATCGGCGGCCGAGACCGTTACCACCTGCACGCCATTCTGACGCGTGACCGTGGTGCGGGTCGAGCCGTCGCGGAAGGTCTCGGTGCGAACGTCGGCACCGGGGCGGCGCAACAGTTCGTCATCGTCCTTCAGGACGTAATAGCTACCGTCCTGACGCTGCACGACCACGCGGTCGCCGGTGTTTTCGACAACCTCGTCGTTCTGGCCGATCAGCTGGTCGAGCACCACGAGGCCAGCCGCGCCCAGCGCGAACTTCTCGAAGTTCGACAGACCGCCACGGTCGTCGTCATCGTCGTTCGACGCTGCAGGCGCCGCTTCGGGGGCCTCGGCAAAGTCCTCGTCGCTGGACCGCGCGTCTTCCTCGGTAACCGTGGTTTCGGTGGTCTCGACAGCTTCCGAGTCCTCTTCCGACGCAGCCGCGGCAGCCGCCGGGCGACCGTTGTTGCCATCGACGATGACATCTTCCTCGGCCTGGTCGGCGTCAGCGGGCGTCTCTTCGGCGACCTCTTCCTCGGCGGCTTCCGGTTCAGCCGGCGCTTCGGTCACCTCGGCCTCGGCCTCGGTCTCAGCTTCAACCTCGGCGTCGCCACCAAGGTCCTCGGCCAGCGTCTCCGGCGTCACTTCCTCGGGCGTTTCCGCAACCTCTGCCTCGAGGGCTTCGGGGGCAGCTTCCGGCGCCGGGGTCTCTTCCTCGGCAACCTCTTCCTGCGCGGCCTCCGGTTCGGCGGGCGCTTCGGTCACTTCAGCTTCCGCTTCCGCTTCGGCCTCGACCTCGGCGTCTCCTCCAAGATCCTCTGCCAGCGATTCCGGCGTCACCTCTTCAGGCGCTGCTTCCGTCTCGGGCGTTTCCGCCACTTCCGGCTCGGCAGGCTGCTCTGCCGGGGCTTCCTCGACGACCTCTTCCGCAGGTTCCTCGGTCGGCGCCGGTTGTTCTTCGGCGGCGGCCGCGTTCTCGTCGACCGGTTCTTCCGGCGCGGCCTCGGCCTGTTCGGGTGCCTCTGCGGCGGCGTCCGGGTCGCCCTCGGTCACACGCAGCTTGCCGTTCGCGCGCAGGCAGACCTGCCCGTTCGCCACAAGCTCGGGCACGTCGCCAATGGCGACATTGCCGCCCAGCAGATCGGGCGTGACTTCGGACAGGGCAATGCCCGCGCCATCGCCTTTACAGGCGGGGATCGTTTGCGCTGCGGCCAGTTGCGGGCCCGCAGCAAAAAGGGTGATCAGCGCCGTGGAAGCGCCGAGTTTCTTGAGTGGATGCGTCATCTTTTGCCTTTCTCCGTTTGAGACGGGGACGGCGCATTGCGGGGTCCTGTTAAGGTACTCCGCCCCGTTGGCGCCCCAACGCGGCGCTGATCGGAACGGTTCCAAAAACAGCGATCACCCTGCGGAGAGCAGCGAAATGGCGCGTGTTTTCTCTCCGGTATCGCGAGAATCCGCCAATGCCGTGGCAAGTCCCTGCAAAGATGCAATATTGTGTCCAGCTCGGAAACTATCCACATGGGGCAGCATCGCCCGTATCCCCTGCGCACGGGGCGCGAAGCCCTCCCAGCGCAGCAAGGGGTTCAGCCAGATGACGCGGCGGGCGGACAGATGCAGCCGCTCCATCTCGCGCGAAAGGCGGTCCGGGTCGCCGCGTTCCAGCCCGTCGGTGATGACCAGCACCACCGCACCCTGCCCCAGCACACGGCGGCCCCAGTCGCGGTTGAAGTCGTGCAGGCAGTCGCCGATCCGCGTGCCCCCTTCCCAGTCCTGTGCCTCGGCCCCGGCGGCGGCGAGCGCGGCGTCGACGTCTCGGGTGGCAAGGTGGCGGGTGATGTTCGTCAGGCGCGTGCCGAAGGTGAAGGCGTGAACCCTGGCCCAGCCCGCGCCCTTGTGGTTCGACACCGCGTGCAGAAAGTGCAGCGCGGCGCGGGAATATTGCGACATCGACCCGGAGATGTCGCAAAGCACGACAAGGTTCGGCCAGCGCAGGCGACGGTTTTTCCGTGCAAAGTCATGCACCTCTCCGCCGTTCTTCAAAGCCGCGCGCATCGTTGCGCGCCAGTCGGCGCGGGTGCCGCGCGGATCGGCCACGGTGCGGCGGGACCGGATCGGGTTCACCGGCAGCGTCATCCGCGCCAGCATCCGCTTCGCCTCGGCCATCTCGGCGGTGGTCATCTGCTCGAAATCCAGCGTCCGCAGCCGTTCCTCGCCAGAGGCCGTCTGCGAAGCGTCGATCCGGATCTCGTCGTCGCCGCCCTCGCCCTCGGGCTGGTCCGGCAGACCGCGGTCGACCCCGTCCAGCAGCGCCTCTGCCGCGCGGCGTTCGGCGGCCTTGGCGCCCCGGTCTTCCTGCACCCCGCGGATCGCCGGAAGCATCATCGCCATCATGTGTTCCATGTAGCGCGGATCGCGCCAGTACAGCCGGAACACCTGCGCGAACACCGCCCGATGCTCGGGGCGCGACACGAAACAGGCGTGCAGCGTCCAGAAGAAATCGGCGCGCTCGGTGAACCCCGCCGCCTCGACCGCGCGGATCGCGTCGAGCGTCCGCCCCGGCCCCACCGGTAGCCCCGCCTTGCGCAGCGCGCGGGCGAACCAGACGATGTTGTGCGTCAGCTTGCCGTCTTCGGGGATGTCGAGGGGGATCTGTTCCGCCATTCAGCCCCCCTGACCGGATCGGACCAGACAGGTCATCAGGCCGGCGCCAGCCCCGCGCGCACCTCGTCCAGCAGCCGCTTCGCCTCGCCGCCCTGAATGCGCTGGATGTCGTCCTGATACTTCAGGATCGCGCCGATGGTATCCGCGATCACCTCGGGCGACAGAGCGATCACGTCCAGCGCCAGCAGGCATTTCGCCCAGTCGATCGTCTCTGCCACGCCGGGCTTCTTGAACAGGTCCTCGGTGCGCAGCCGCTGCACGAAGGCCACCACCTCGCGGCTTAGCGCCTCGGCGGCCTCGGGGGCGCGGGCGTTCAGGATCTCGATCTCGCGGTCGAAGGTGGGATAGTCGACCCAGTGATACAGGCAGCGCCGCTTCAGCGCGTCATGTACCTCGCGCGTGCGGTTCGAGGTCAACACGACAATCGGCGGCTCCGGAGCCTTCACGGTGCCAAGTTCCGGGATCGTCACCTGAAAGTCGGACAGCGCTTCCAGCAGGAAGGCCTCGAAGGGTTCGTCGGTCCGGTCCAACTCGTCGATCAGCAGCACCGGAGCCCCGCCCGCCTGTGGCCGCATCGCCTGCAACAGCGGGCGTTCGATCAGGAATTCGTCGGAAAACAGCTCGTCCTGCAGCATGTCGCGGTCCATGCCGCCGCCCGCCTCTGCCGCCCGGATCGCCACCATCTGCGCCGCGAAGTTCCATTCGTAGACGGCCGAGGACGCATCCAGCCCCTCGTAGCATTGCAGCCGGATCAGCCGCCGCCCCAGCGCCGCGGCCAGCGCCTTGGCGATCTCGGTCTTGCCGACGCCCGCCTCGCCCTCGAGAAACAGGGGACGCCCCAGCCGCAGCGCAAGGAACACCACCGTGGCCAGCGGCCGCCCGCAGACATAGCCCTGTCCGGCCAGCAGCGCCTGGACCGCTTCGATCCCCTCCACCTGATCCGTCACATGCGCCTCCTCTCGCCCGTGAAGTCCTCGCGGAGCCCCATGGGGACACGCGGGCGGGCAAGGGTCAAGGGCGTCTTGTCCCCGCGCGAAATCCGTGGCTTACGAGGGGCCATGTCCGCGCTTACCCCCGCCCGTCTCCGCACTCTGGTCATCGCCGCCCTCGGCGCGGTGGTCTTCGTGGTGCTGGGCCTGCCGCTGCCGCTTCTGCTGGGCCCGATGCTGGGCTGCCTGCTGGCGGCGCTGGGGGGCTTGCAGCTTCAGGGCATGGGCACGCTGGGCGTTGCGATGCGGACGCTTCTGGGCGTGGCCATCGGCGCTTCGATCACCCCGGAACTGGTACGAGAGCTGCCGGGCTATGCGCCAACGCTGGCGATGATCCCGGTGTTCATCCTCGTGATCGGCGGCATCGGCTATCCGTTCTTCCGCAAGGTGATGAAGTTCGACCACCCGACCGCCTTCTACTCGGCGATGCCGGGCGGGCTGCAGGACATGCTGATCTTCGGGCAGGAGGCGGGCGGCGACGTGCGCGCCATGTCGCTGGTGCATGCGACGCGGGTGCTGGTGATCGTCACCGTCGCGCCGTTCCTGCTGACCCTGTGGTACGATCTGGACCTCACCGCGCCGCCGGGCATCCACGCGAATGAACTGCCCGCCTACGAAATCGTGCTGATGATCGCCGCCGGTCTGGCCGGGTGGAAGATCGCCGAGCGCATCAAGCTGTTCGGCGCCTCGATCATCGGCCCGATGCTGCTGACCGCCGCGCTGTCGCTGAGCGGCGTGATCCAGCACCGCCCGCCCGCCGAACTGATCTGGGCGGCGCAGTTCTTCATCGGCCTCAGCGTCGGCGCGAACTACACCGGGATCACCGGGCGCGAGATCCGGGTGGACGTGGGCGCGGGGCTTGCGTTCTCGCTGATGCTGGCGGTGATCAGCCTTGTGTTCATCGAGGCCGTGCTGTGGGTCACCGACGCCCCCGCGCTGGACGTGATGCTGTCCTTCCTGCCCGGCGGTCAGGGCGAAATGGTCGTGGTCGCGCTTGTCTCGGGCGCCGACCTCGCCTTTGTGATCACCCATCACCTGACGCGGGTCGCCGTGGTGGTGACGCTTGCGCCGCTTGCCGCGCGCTGGCTTGGCCGCTAGCGGCTGCGATTGCCCCCGCCCCGCCGCTGGCGTATCACCATAGCCAAGCACGCAAGGGAGAGAGACATGAACGTCGCCGCGCCGATTTCCGCCAAGGACGCCCCGGACATGAGCCGCTTCGACTGGGAGGATCCCTTCCTGCTGGAAGACCAGCTGACCGAGGACGAGCGCATGCTGCGCGACGCTGCCCGCGCCTTCGCCCAGTCCGAACTTCAGCCCCGCGTCGTCGACGCCTACCGCGAGGAAACGGTAGAGCCCCGGATCTTCCGCCTGATGGGCGAGGCCGGTCTGCTGGGCGTCACCATCCCCGAGGAATACGGCGGGCTTGGCGCCGGCTACGTGACCTACGGTCTGATCGGGCGCGAGATCGAGCGGGTCGACAGCGGCTATCGCTCGATGATGTCGGTGCAGTCCAGCCTCGTGATGTACCCGATCTATGCCTACGGCTCCGAGGAGCAGCGGCAGAAATACCTCCCCGGCCTCGCCAGCGGCGCGCTGATCGGCTGCTTCGGCCTGACCGAGCCCGATGCCGGGTCAGACCCCGCCGGGATGAAGACCGTCGCGAAGAAGACCGCCGACGGCTACGTGCTGAACGGCGCGAAGATGTGGATCTCGAACGCACCGGTCGCCGATGTCTTCGTGGTCTGGGCCAAGTCCGAGGCGCATGGCGGCAAGATCCGCGGCTTCGTGCTGGAGAAGGGCATGGACGGCCTGTCCGCTCCGAAGATCGGCGGCAAGCTGTCGCTGCGGGCCAGCGTCACCGGCGAGATCGTGATGAAGGACGTCGCGGTCTCCGAGGACGCGCTGCTGCCCAACGTCGAAGGGCTGAAAGGCCCGTTCGGCTGTCTGAACCGCGCGCGCTACGGCATCTCGTGGGGCGTTCTGGGCGCCGCCGAGTTCTGCTGGCACGCGGCGCGGCAATACGGCCTCGACCGCAAGCAGTTCGACCGCCCGATCGCGCAGACGCAGCTGTTCCAGAAAAAGCTCGCCGACATGCAGACAGAGATCACGCTGGGCCTGCAGGGCTCGCTGCGGGTGGGCCGCCTGATGGAAGAAGGCCGCGCCGCGCCCGAGATGATCTCGCTGATGAAACGCAACAACTGCGGCAAGGCGCTCGACATCGCGCGGATGGCGCGGGACATGCACGGCGGCAACGGCATCTCGGAGGAATTCCAGGTGATGCGCCACATGGTGAACCTGGAAACGGTGAACACCTACGAAGGCACTCACGACGTCCACGCCCTGATCCTCGGCCGCGCACAGACCGGGCTGCAGGCGTTCTTCTGAAGGTCTCGACGCCCCCGCCTGCTTCTTCTCTTTCCCAATACCTCGGGGGAGTCGCGCAGCGACGGGGGCAGAGCCCCCTCTTCGTGACGTCGGTGATACCAGTGCTGCCCGCCCCACAGCGGGCGGACCCCTATTCAAGCCGCCCGATCAGAACAGCGACCCCTGTTCCGGCTTCTCCTCGGGCCCTTTGCGCTTCGCCGGCTTCCCTCCGCCGCCGATCGCCAGACGTCCGTCGGCGAACTCGATCTCGAGACCCGACGCCGCCTCGGCCTCGGCCTTGCGAGTGACCACGCCCGCCTCGCCGCGCACCACCGCGTAGCCGCGTTTCAAGGTCTCGCGGTAGCCAAGGCTTTGCCGCAGCCGTTCCAGCGCCTCCAACCGGGCGGCCCAGCCCGCCACCTGTGCGCTGCCTGCCGCTGACAGGCGCCGCACGGTGCGGGTGAACAGGTCGTTTTGGCGGGCAAGGTCGCGGTCCAGCACCGAACCACGCAGTCGCGCCGCGACAGTGCGATAGCCGCGGTCCTTGTCACGCCGCAGCCGGTCCAGCGCGGGGCCCAGCCGCGCGGCAAGCCGGTCGGTGTCGGCCTTCCGTTGCGCGACCGAGCGGCGCAGCACGGCGGGGCGCAGGTGCACCGCCGCCTCGTTCAGGCGGCCCCGGCGGCGCTCGACCAGCGCGGTCAGCGCGCGGGGCAGCCCGGCGGTGGCATAGTCCAGCCGCTGCCGCGCCTGCCCCACCAGCGCCTCGGGCCGCGGCAGCGCGCGGCTGACGTCGGCCAGACGCTGGCGGCGGCGGGCGACGGCCTCGGCCATGGCCCGGTCCAGACGCGCCTCCTGCTGAGACAGCCACGCCTGCAATTCCATCCGCACCGGCACCGCGATCTCGGCGGCGGCGGTCGGCGTCGGCGCACGGCGGTCCGAGACATAGTCGATCAGCGTCGTGTCGGTCTCGTGCCCCACCGCCGAGATCAGCGGGATCTCGGACGCGGCGGCGGCGCGGGCGACGATTTCCTCGTTGAAGCCCCACAGGTCCTCGATCGAGCCGCCGCCCCGCGCGACGATCAGCAGGTCGGGACGCGGCAGCGCGCCGCCGGGGGTCAGGCGGTTGAAGCCTTCGATGGCGCGCGCGACCTCGGGGGCGCAGCGGTCGCCCTGCACGGCGACGGGCCAGATCAGCACCTTGCGCGGAAAGCGGTCACGCAGGCGGTGCAGGATGTCGCGGATCACCGCGCCCGAAGGCGAGGTCACCACGCCGATCACTTCGGGCAGGTACGGCAGCGGACGCTTGCGCGCGTCGTCGAACAGCCCCTCGGCGGCCAGCGCCTTCTTGCGCTTTTCCAGCATCGCCATCAGCGCGCCGACGCCCGCCGGGCGGATTTCTTCCACTGTCAGCTGGTACTTGGACTGCGACCCGAAGGTGGTCAGCCGGCCGGTCGCGACCACTTCCATGCCTTCCTCGGGCTTCACGGTCAGGCGCGCGACCTGCCCTTTCCATGCAACCGAGGCCAGCACGCTGCGGTCGTCCTTGATGTCGAAATACAGGTGCCCCGAGCGGGCGACGAAGACGCGGCCCACCTCGCCCTTGACCCGGACGCGGCCGAATTCGCCTTCCAGAACACGTTTCACCGCCCCGGAGATTTCCGAGACGGTGTATTCGTGGGCGTTCTCGCCCGGGACGGGATCGTCGATCAGATCGGACATGGGCGGACCATGCCCGATCCGATGGCGAAGGGGAAGGTCAGGCCGCCTCGCGGATGTGCCGACCCTCGGTCACCTCTTCGACGATCTTGGCGCAGAACGCGTCAAGGTCGCCGGGGTTGCGGCTGGTGACGATACCGTTGTCGGTCACGACCTCGGCATCTGTCCAGCGGGCGCCCGCGTTCTCGACGTCGGTGCGCACCGAGGGGTACGAGGTCATTTCGCGGCCCCGCGCGATGCCCGCCTCGATCAGCAGCCACGGCGCGTGGCAGATCGCGGCGATGACCTTGCCGTCGTCGTGGAAGGCGCGGATGAAGTTCAGTGCGCTTTCCTCGACCCGCAGCAGGTCGGGGTTGATCTGACCGCCGGGCAGCACCAGCGCGTCGTAGTTGGCGGCAAGCGTTTCCGACAGCGTACGGTCGACCTTGACGGCGCGGCCCCAGTTGTCGGTATCCCAGCCGGTGATCTCGCCCGGTTTCAGCGAGATGATGTCGATTTCGGCCCCTTCCTCGCGCAGCTTGGCGTGAGGCACTTCAAGTTCCGACTGCTCGAAGCCGTCGGTTGCCAGAATGGCGATCTTCTTTCCGGTCAGCGTGGACATGATCTATCCTCCTGTCTTGCTGTGTTGCCATCCCAACGAGACGCCCCGGGGCGTTGTTCCATCACCTTGTCACCAAGCGCCGGTCCGCCTATTGAGCCGCCACGGCAGCATGGGCGGCAGCAAGGGGCGGCAGTATGAACATCCTCATTCTCGGTGGCGGCGGGCGCGAGCACAGCCTTGCCTGGGCAGCGATGCAGAACCCGAAATGCGACCGGCTGATCGTCGCGCCGGGCAATGCCGGGATCGCCGACATCGCGGAATGCGCCGCGCTCGACATCCTCGACGGCGGCGCGGTGGTGGACTTCGCGCAGGCCAACTCTATCGACTTCGTGATCGTCGGCCCCGAGGCGCCGCTGGCCGCCGGGGTGGCGGACGACCTGCGCGCGGCGGGCTACCTTGTGTTCGGCCCGTCGAAGGCGGCGGCCGAACTGGAAGCCTCGAAGCGGTTCACCAAGGAAATCTGCGACGCCTGCGGTGCGCCGACCGCCGGCTGGGCCCGGTTCACCGAAGCCGAACCCGCCAAGGCCTATATCCGCGAACAGGGCGCGCCCATCGTCGTCAAGGCCGACGGGCTGGCCGCCGGCAAGGGCGTCATCGTCGCGATGACCGAGGCCGAGGCGCTGGACGCCATCGACGAGATGTTCGGCGGCGCTTTCGGCGCGGCCGGCGCCGAGGTGGTGATCGAGGAATTCATGGACGGCGAGGAAGCGTCCTATTTCGTGCTGTGCGACGGCGAGAACGTCCTGCCCGTCGGCACCGCGCAGGACCACAAGCGCGTGGGCGACGGCGACACCGGCCCGAACACCGGCGGCATGGGCGCCTATTCTCCCGCACCGGTGCTGTCGGACGCGGTGGCGCAGCGCGCGCTGGACGAGATCGTGAAGCCCACCGTGGCCGAGATGGCCCGGCGCGGCACCCCGTATCAGGGCGTGCTGTACGTGGGCCTGATGATCAAGGACGGCGCGCCCCGGCTGGTGGAATACAACGTGCGCTTCGGCGACCCGGAATGTCAGGTGCTGATGCTGCGGCTGGGCGCGCAGGCGCTGGACCTGATGCACGCCTGCGCCGAGGGACGGCTGGGCGAAGCGCAGGCAAACTGGGCCGACGACCATGCGATGACGGTGGTGATGGCCGCGAACGGCTACCCCGGCAGTTACGAAAAAGGCACGTCGATCAAGGGGCTGGACGCGCTGCCCGAGGACAGCTTCAACATGGTGTTCCATGCCGGCACCGCCGAGAAAGACGGCGGGATCGTCGCCACCGGCGGGCGGGTGCTGAACGTTACCGCGCGCGGCGCGACGCTGGCCGAGGCACGGGACCGTGCCTATGCGATGGTCGACAAGATCGACTGGCCGGACGGGTTCTGCCGCCGCGATATCGGCTGGCGCGCGCTGGACTGACGCCGCCTTAGCGGCAGGCCATCGCCGCCGCCATGGCGTCGGGTGCATAGCGCCCAAGGGTCCGGGCGGTCAGCGCGCCGCCCTCCAGCCGTGTCGCCACCAGCGTGGCCCAGTCGCCGCTGGCCGTGATCATCTCGGGACCGTCGCCGCAGTCGCGGATGCCGCCCGAGATGTGATCCTCGCCAATCCGGTGGTTCGACAGGCCGGACACCGCCGCCACCTCGGTCAGTTTGCCCGGCGCATAACGCCAGACTCGCAGGATCTTCGCCAGATGCGGGCGGTCGACATAGGCCAGTTCCATCGCCCCGTCGCCGTCGAGATCCGCCGCGCCCAACGGCGCCAGCCAGCGGTGCGTCTGGCCGATGTAAGGGGTGGCCGCGTCCAGCACGAGGTCGCTGCCGGTCCAGCGGTAGACCGCAAGCTGCGCGCCCTGCCCCACGTGGGTCCGGACCACGATCACCTCGTTCACGCCGTCGCCGTCGAGATCCGCCAGACGGGGTGCGATGTCCTCGAACACATGTGCGGCGTCGAGCGTCACGGCATGGCCGCAAAGGCCATGGTTGCCGTCCGCATCGACCCACAGCGTCTCGGGCTCGCGGGTGCGGCCAAGGATGCCGTGACCATAGCGGCCCACCGCATCGGCGAACCACGCGCGGCGAACGGGACCGCGTGTATCGAGGTCCTCGGTCATGCTGCCGGGAAAGTCGCTGTCCAGCCACGCAGGCTGATCGCAGGCGGCGGCTTCGGAAGCTCCGACAGCCGCAAGCGCAAGGACCAGAGCCAGCGCGGCCCGGCGCATCAGATCTGCTTTTCGGGCATCTGAACGATGAGGCCGTCCAGCTCGTCCGTCACCTTGACCTGGCAGGTCAGGCGCGAGCGCTCGGGGTTCGGCTCGAACGCGAAATCGAGCATGTCCTCTTCCATCGCTTCCTTGCCGGGAAGTTTGCCGACCCAGTCGGGATGGACGTAGACGTGGCAGGTCGAACAGGCGCAGGCGCCGCCGCAGTCGGCCTCGATGCCGGGAATGTTGTTGTCCCGCGCGCCTTCCATCACGGTCAGCCCGGTGGGCACGTCCACGGTGTGCTCGGTGCCGTCGTGTTCGATATAGGTGATCCGCGCCATCGTCTGCCTTTCGCGTGTCGTACTTGCGTCCCCCGCGAAATAAGACCTTCCGGGGCGATTTGCCAGCGGCTTTCTGGGCGGGAACTTAATTTTCACTGGGTGAAATTCATTTGCTTCGCGGTTGCCGAAATTGACGGCGGTCCGGCAGCTTGCGCGGCGCTTGCAGGACGGCGCGGGCCCGCGATTGCCGGAGCCGCCGCCATCGGCTAAGCGCCAGAGCATGACCAGCGACCGCACCACCCTGCTTGCGACGGCCATCGTCTTCGCCACCGGCGCGTTCTGGGGGTTCTACTGGATCCCGGTGCGCGCCGTGTCCGGCATGGGGCTGACCGGGGCGTGGGGAACGCTGGCCATCGCCGCGGCGGCGGGTTTGCTGCTGTCGCCGGTGGCGGTGGTGCGGTGGCGCGCGCTGCGGCGCGCGGGCGGCGTCGCGCTGGCCTCGATCGCGCTTGGCGGGGCCGCCTTCGCGCTGTACTCGGTCGCCTTCGTGTACGGACGGGTCGCCCTCGTGATCCTGCTGTATTTCCTGACCCCGGTCTGGAGCACGCTGATCGGCCGCTACGTGATGGGCTGGCACACGCCCCGGATGCGGATCGTGGCGATCGTCGTGGGGCTTATGGGGCTGGCGGTGATGCTGAGCGCCGGCGGCACCGCCCCGATCCCGCGCAGCGCGGGCGAGTGGATGTCGCTGATCGCCGGGCTGCTGTGGTCGGTCTCGACCACCGGTATCCGGTCCCGGTCCGACCTGCGCCCGCCCGAGGCGGCTTTTGTCTTCGCGTTGGGCGCAATGGTCGCGGCGGGCCTGCTGGCCCCTGCCCTTGCCCCGCTGCCGACCGAGGGGCTGGCCCGCCACGCCGGCAGGTTGCTGGGCATCGTCATCGCCACCGGCGGCATCTGGTGGGCGCTGTCCATCGCGGCGTTGATGTGGGCGACGGTGCGGCTGGACCCGGCCCGCGTCGGCATCCTGCTGATGTCCGAGGTGCTGGTCGGCACCCTGTCCGCCGCGGTGCTGGCGGACGAGCACCTGCGCGGACTGGAACTGGCGGGCGGCGCGCTGGTGCTGCTGGCGGGCGTGCTGGAGGTCTGGCCGGTCCGGCGCAAGGGCCCCGCAGCGGCGGACTGAACCGGCAGAGACGCTTTGCCCGGCACGGCGTTTGTTCTATATTTGTTCTCATGACCGACTCGCATGCCGTACCCGACGACTGGCCCCGCCCGCCCTCGTGCTGCCCGCACGGGTGGCTGGACCGCGTGCCCGGCGGCGCGCGGGTGGCGGTGGCGGGGCTGGTGTTGGTGCGGCAGCGGCCGGGCACCGCGAAGGGGGTGATCTTCGTCACGCTGGAGGACGAAACCGGCGTATCCAACGTGGTGGTCTGGAAGAAGATCTACGAACGCTTCCGCCGCGCGGTGATCGCGGGGCGGCTGCTGAAGGTCACCGGCCGGGTCCAGCGCGAGGCGGGCGTGGTGCATATCGTGGCCGAAGAGATCGAAGACCTGTCCCATATGCTCGACAGCCTGTTGCAGCACGAGCCCGCCCGCAACGACGGCGCGCCCTGAGGCTTTCGCCTTTGCCACAAACGGGCTATTCTCTGTCCCGAAGAACAGCCCGGAGAGGCGCGAGCAGTGATCGGAAACAGACACGCAGCGGTGACGCTTGCGATAGCGCTTGGCCTGCTGACGGCCTGCGGCAGCGGCGACGGCCTGCCCGAAGTTACCCGTATCGACGAGCCCGCCCCCATCCGCCTGCGCGGCGAGGGACCTCCGGGCAGCAACCCGGAGACCTGCCACGGCAAGGACGAGACCCCCGCCGTGATCGAGACCGTGACCCATCACGTCGAGGTGCCCGAGGTGCTGGACGCGGACGGCAACGTCGTCTCGCCGGCCTCGGTGCGCACCGAAGTGGTGCAGGAGATCGTCGAAGAGCGCGAGGCGCTGTGGTTCGAAAGCCTTTGCCCCGACCAGATGACGCCCGAGTTCGTCGCCTCGGTCCAGCGGGCGCTGGCGGCGCGCGGGCTGTATGACGGCGCGGCGGAGGGTGTGATGAACACCGGCACCCGCGCCGCGATCCGCGCGTTCCAAAAGCCGCAGGGGCTGAACAGCTCGGTCCTGTCGCTGGCCGCGGCGCGGCAGTTGGGGCTGATCGAGGTGGAACGGATCACCCGGTAAAGCGGTCTCGGGCCGAACGGATGGACCGTCAGGCCGTCACAGCTCGCCTTCCGTGTCGATGTGGATCGTCGCGCCGCAGTGCTTGCAATGCACCGCATCCGCGTCGTGCAGCGCCAGACCGCAGGTCTCGCATTCCACCCGAACCTTGGTCGGACGGAACAGCACCTGCGCCAGCCGCAGAAACAGCGTCACGCCGAAGATCATCACCCCCACCGACAGCATCCGCCCCGTCGTTCCGGTCAGGGTGATGTCGCCGAAGCCGGTCGTGGTCAGGGTGGTGACGGTGAAATACAGCGCGTCGGCGTAGTTGCGGATGTCGGGGTTGTCGTCCACCTGCAGCGCGTAGATCAGCCCGGTGGTCACGAACAGGAAGACCACGAGGTTGATCGCCGCCAGCGTGACCTCTTCGAACTCGCGGAACTTCGGGAAGTCCTGCCGCAGCCGCGACAGGATCTGGTAGGTGTGCAGCAGCCGCAAGGTGCGCAGGATGCGCAGGAAGCCGAACCCTTCGCCCGCGATGGGCGCGAGGAAGGACACCAGCGCGATGATATCGGCCCAGACCGGCGGGCGCAGGAACCAGCGGAGCTTTTGCTTCTCGATCGCCAGACGGGCAATGAAGTCGGCGAGGATCACCACCCCGAACAGCCCGTCCGCGATCTCGACCCCGCGGGACCGGGGGAAGAACGAGGTGACCACGACGAAGATCACGGTCAGCAGGTCGAAGGCCAGCAGGCCATAGCGGAACCGGTAGGCGCCGGGACTGTGGCCTTCGTAGAGGTGTCGGAGTTTTCCCATCATCACCGCCAAGGGTTGCCCCATCGAACGGGGTTTGGCCAGACGGCGATGGGCCTTAGTGTCTTTCACGGGTAATCGGGGGCTCTGCCCCCGCCGCGCCTTGCGCGGCTCCCCCGAGGTATTTTGGAAGAGAAGAAGCAGGGGGCGGGAATGGCGCCCACCCCCCGGCGGCGGCGAGGTATCGGAGACGAAAAAGGGCGCCCGGGGGCGCCCTTTCGTGTCACGATGCAGTCGCGGTCAGCTGTCTTCCAGCGTCAGCGCGACGAAGCGGGGTTCGCCCTCGCGGCGGACCAGCAGCAGCAGCGAGCGGCGGCCGGCGTCCTGCGCCTCGGCGATGCGGTCCTCGAGATCCTCGACCGACTGCACCTTCTGCTGGCCGGCCTCGATCACGAGATCGCCCGCGCGCAGGCCCTTCTCGTAGGCTTCGCTCATCTCGTCGACGGCGGTGACCACAAGACCGGTGGCGGTGTCGTCGAGACCCAGCTGCTCGCGCAGTTCGTCGTTCAGCGTCGAGATGGTGATCCCCAGGATCTCTTGTTCGACCGGCTCGGCCTGACGTTCGATCGAGGCGGGCACCGCGCCCTCGGCTTCTTCACGGCGGCCCAGGGTGACCATCAGGGTCTGGGTTTCGCCATCGCGGAAGATGATGACGCGCACGGCCTTGCCGACCGGCGAGTTGCCGACCACGCGGACCAGTTGGCGCGTGTCCTCGACCTCGGTCCCGTCGAAGCTGGTGATCACGTCACCGGCCTGAATGCCCGCTTCCATCGCGGGGCCTTCGGGCACGTCGGTGACCATCGCGCCCGAGGCGGTTTCGAGACCCAGCGCTTCGGCCATGTCGGCGTCGACGTCCTGGATCCGCACGCCCAGCCAGCCGCGGCGGGTTTCGCCGAACTCTTGCAGCTGGTCGACCACGCGGGTCACCACGTTCGAGGCCATCGAGAAGCCGATGCCGATCGAACCGCCGTTGGGCGACAGGATCGCGGTGTTCACGCCGATGACGTCGCCGTCCATGTTGAACAGCGGGCCGCCCGAGTTGCCGCGGTTGATGGCGGCGTCGGTCTGGATGTAGTCGTCATAGGTGCCCGACAGCGCCCGGTTCCGGGCCGAGACGATCCCGGCGGAGACCGAGAAGCCCTGCCCCAGCGGGTTGCCCATGGCCATCACCCAGTCGCCCACGCGGGCGGTGTCGCTGTCGCCGAAGGTGACGAAGGGCAGCGGCGTCTCGCTTTCCACTTTCAGCAGCGCGATATCGGTGTTGGGGTCGGTGCCCACGATCTCGGCGTCCAGTTCGACGCCCGAGAAGAACTCGATCGTGACCTGGTCGGCGCCTTCGATGACGTGGTTGTTGGTGACGATGTAGCCGTCTTCCGAGATCACGAAGCCCGAGCCCAGCGCCTGGCTGCGGCGGGGACGGTCGGGACCCTGGTTGCGGTCCATGAAGTCGCGGAAGAAGTCCTCGAAGGGCGAGCCATCGGGGACGACGGGGCTGGGAACGCCGTTGGTGGCGACGCTCGTGGAGGTGGTGATGTTCACCACCGAGGGGCTGATCCGTTCAGCCAGGTCGGCGAAGCTGTCGGGCCGCGTCTGCGCGGTCGCGACGAGGGCCTGCGCCAGAAGCAGGGCCAGACCCAGGAACGAGATCCACGCGGCGCGCATCCATCGCGCGTCGGCGGCCTGTCGTTGGATTGTGATTGCCTGAGGTTTCACACGTCTCTCCGTTTGCTTGTCTTCCCGGCGGGGAATACGGCCGGGACGTCCTGTGCGTCGGAACATTCACCTAGGTGCGAAAATGCACAACACAAACCCCCGTCGCAAAGTCTCAAGACCACGTGAGGATCATGTAACGGAAACTGTCGCACGCCGCGGGACGCCGCGCCAGCCCCGTCTGGAAGGAAGGCGAAGAATTGCTTCCAATTCGTTAATTATCCGAGCTTTTCAGGCCGGGGGCGCAACACTTGGGTGGATTGGCCGCGCCCAGCCTGTGCGCCGACGCGGGCGGATCGGCAAACGGGCGGTGATTGCGGGCCGATTGGCCCGTCAGCCGGGCAACAGCCCCGAACCGCGTCGTTTCTGGAAGCCGGTCTTCGATTGCTCGAATCCCGCGCGGGCGTAGAAGGCCAGCGTTTCGGGGCGGGTGGAGCCGGTCATCAGCATGACCTTGTAGCACCCCGCCGCCCACGCCGCATCGCTCGCGGCGTCTAGCACCTTTCGGCCAAATCCCCTGCGGCGATGGTCAGCGTGGGTTACTACGTTCTCGACCAGCGCATAGGGCCGCGCGCCGCGGGTCAGGTTCGGCACGATGACCAGCGTGCAGGACGCCACCGGCACGCCGTCGATCAGCCCAAGCAGGATCGCGCTGCCCGCGTAGGCGAGGAAACGCTCGAACACGGCTTCCGCCTCGGCGACCGACGGACGGTCGGTGTCGGAATTGAGGTGCCGGTACAGGTCCAGCACCGCCGGAAGATCGGGCGTTTCGGCGGGGCGGATTTCCAGCGCGGGGGTCTTCATGCGCGCACAGTGTCAGGACGCAGGTGGGGCGGCAAGCGGCGCTGATCGCCCGCGCTTGAAAAAGAGGTGGCATTTTGCTACCTTTCAACAAGAGCAGGAGGCCCGAATGGCGCAATCCGTGAAACTTGCCGATGACGTCATGGCCCTGATCCGCCGCGAAGCAGAGCTGCAAAGCAGGTCCGTTGCGGGGCAGATCACGCATTGGGTTCGGATTGGACGCGCCATCGAGTCTTCGGGCGCATTCGATCACGCGCGGATAACTGCAGCACTCGAGGGACGGCTCGACGTCGCGGAACTGCGTCCGGAAGAAGAGGACGCCTGGCTCGACGCCTTTACCGAGAAGATGGGTGAAGCGGCAGAAGACGAAGCCGCGTTTTTCGCCCGGCGCGTGAGACTTGGCCGGGGTGTCGGTCTGGATGCTGCCGGCAACATCGTGCGAGCGAAGGATGACAGCGCGGCATGAGGCCGGGCCTCGTTCTGCTGGCCGGGCCGAACGGAGCAGGCAAATCCATCCTTTACGAGACCCGCGTCGCCCCGAGCTTCGCGGGTCCTTTCGTCAATGCCGGCCTGATCCAGCGCGAGGAACTGCGCGATGCCTCGATGGAGGCGTCCTACGCGGCTGCCCGGATCGCCGACGCGCGGCGCGCCGAATTGCTGAACGCCGGGCAGAGCTTTGCCACCGAGACGGTCTTTTCGCACCCCTCAAAGCTGGAGATCATCCGCATAGCCAAGTCACGCGGGTATCTTGTGGTGGTGATGCATGTGGGTGTGGAGGGTGCGGCGCTGTCCGTCTCGCGGGTCCGGGACCGCCGGGAAGAAGGCGGCCACGATGTGCCCGAGGACAAGATCCGCGCCCGCTATGACCGGAACCAGCCTTTGATCCGCGAGGCGGTACTGGCCGCCGACCGGGGGATGGTCTTCGACAATTCACGTCTCAACGCGCCGCCGCGGCGCATGCTGGTCTTCGCGTCAGGTCGGCTGACGCAGGCTGAACCGGTGCTGCCTGCGTGGGTATTGCAGGTCTATGCCGCCGATCTTGTGATCTGACGCGCCCCCCGCCCCTACGCCCCCAGTTGCCGTGCCAGCCAGACCAGCAGGACGCCGGCCGCCAGTGCGGCGAGGCCGATGGCGCGGCGGGTTTCGACCGGGAGTTCGGCCAGCGAGCGCAACAGGTCCTCGATACGCGAAGGGGCCAGTGCGAACACCAGCCCCTCGATGCAAAGTACCAGGCCCAGGGCCAGGACGAGCGTGGACATCAGCCGTTCTGCTCGGCGTCCACGGCCGGATCCTCGGCGTCGGCTTCGGGCTCGGCGTCCGCCTCATCCGGTGCCGCGGGCGCGTCCGGCGCAGCCTCGTCCGTCGCGGCCTCCTCCTCGGCGCCGGCCCCTTCGGGCGCGGCGGCGGGCGGCGGCGTGACGGTGCCGTTGCGGCCTGTCGAGCTTTCGAGGAAGTCGAAGAACTCGCTGTCCGGAGAGATCACCAGCGTCGAGTTGTCGCCGTTGATCGACCGCGTGTAGGCCGTCAGCGAGCGGTAGAACTCGAAGAAGTCCTGATCCTGCGTGAAGGCCTCGGCGAAGATGCGGTTCCGCTCGGCATCGGCCTCACCGCGGATGATCTCGCCGTCGCGGCGGGCGTTCGACACCTGCTCGACCACGGTACGGTCGGCCTGCGCGCGGGTGATCTGCGCAAGCTCTTCACCGCGGGCGATCTCGTCCGCGGCCTCGCGTTCACGTTCCGCCCGCATCCGGGCGAAGGTGGCGTCGAGGTTCTGCGACGGCAGGTTGGTCTGCTTCAGACGCACGTCGATCACCTCGATCCCAAGCGAGCGCGCACGGATGCGGGCCTGTTCGGTGATCTCGGTCATCAGCTCGGAGCGGTCGGCCGACAGGATGGTGTTCGATGTCACGCCCTCGGAACCCAGAACCGCGCGGATCTGCGCGTTCAGGATCGATTCCAGCCGGTCCTCGGCCGAGCGGATGCCGCCCACGCCGACGGCCTGCCGGAACTGCACCACGTCCGAGATGCGGTAACGGGCGAAGGCGTCGACCACCAGGCGGCGGTCGTCCGACGGCGTCACCTCGGTCTGCTGGGTGTCGAGGCTGAGGATACGGGCGTCGTAGGTGACCACCTCCTGAATGAAGGGGATCTTGAACGACAGGCCCGGGTCCTCTTTGACCCGCTTGATCTGGCCGAATTGCAGCACCAGCGCCTTTTCGCGTTCGTCGACGATGAAGATCGACGAGCCGACAAGCGCCAGAAGCACCACGATGGCGGGAAGGATGAAGGTTGTCTTACGCATGGTCTTGTCCTCCCTGCCTTACTGCGATGCCGACGAGGTGTCCGCGCCGCGGCGCAGTTCGTTCAGCGGAAGGTAGGGAACGACCCCCTGCCCGTTGCCGCCGCTGCCAGAGACGTTGTCGTCGAGAATGATCTTCTCAACGTCGCCGAACACCGACTCCATCGTCTCGAGGTACAGGCGCTTGCGCGTCACGTCGGGCGCGTTGCGGTACTCGGTCAGGACGGCGAGGAAGCGGCTGGCGTCACCTTCGGCCTCGTTGACGACCTGAGCGCGGTAGGCTTCGGCCTCTTCGAGGATCTGGGCGGCTTCACCGCGGGCGCCGGCGAGGACGCGGTTGGCGTAGGCGTCGGCCTGACGGCGAAGGCGGTCGGCCTCCTGCTCGGCGGCCTGCACTTCGCGGAACGAGTCGATCACCTCGGCGGGCGGGTCCGCCTTGTCGAGGTTGACGCGGATGATGTTCACCCCGGCGTCGTAGCTGTCGAGCGTCGCCTGGATCAGCGCCTGCGCGTTGTCGGCGATGATGCCCCGGTCACGGTTCAGGATCGGCGCCAGTTGCGAGGCCGCGATGATCTCGCGCATGGCCGATTCCGACACCGCGCGGATCGTTTCGGACGGGTCGCGCAGGTTGAACAGGAACTTGGCCGGGTCGTTGATGTTCCACACCACCTGGAAATCGAGGTCGACGATGTTCTCGTCGGTGGTCAGCATCAGGCCGGCGTCGCCAGAGCGCGAATTGTCGGTGCCGATGTTCTCGGTCTGCTCGCGCGTGACCGGCAGCACTTCGGCGGTGACGAAGGGCCACGGCGCGAAGTTCAGGCCGGGATTGCCGATTGCCGAATAGCGGCCAAGGAACAGTTCGACAGACTGTTCTTCCGGTTTCACCGTGTACAGCGAGCTGAACAGCCACAGCGCCACCAGCACCAGCGCGCCGATGCCCAGCGTGCCGCGGGTGAACTGGAAGCCGCCACCGCCGCCGGTGCCGTTAGGCCCGTTCGGACGGCCGCCGCCGCGCCCGCCCATGAGAACGCGAAGACGTTCCTGGCCTTTTTTCATGATCTGGTCGATCTCGGGGATCTGCGAGCTTTCGCCCGGACGGCGCGGGCCCTGCCCGCCTGCGGGACGGCGGTCGTCGTCACCACCCCCGCGATTACCGCCTCCTCCGCCCCAGGGGCCGCCTGAATTATTGGCCATCTACGTCTTTTTCCTTCCCTTGCCGTATCAGCGTTCCTAGCTACCTGTGCGCAGGACCGCCCGAAATCAAGCCGAAGCTCAGCTGGTTCTCGTCGGTGACTTCATCGTGACGAGTTCCTCCGCCATGGTCGGGTGTACCGCACAAACGCGGTCGAAGTCTTCCTTCGTGGCACCCATCTTTACGGCGATACCCGCCAGCTGGATCATCTCGCCCGCGTCGTCCGCGACGATATGACATCCCAGAACCTTCCGGGTTTCCTGGCTGACGATCAGCTTCATCAGCACCCGGTCATCGCGCCCTGCAAAGGCGTGGTTCATCGGTTTGAACGAGGTGGCATAGACCTCGATCGGCTCTTGATCGCGCGCCTGTTCCTCGGTCAGACCGACCGCGCCGTATTCCGGCTGGGTGAAGATCGCGGACGGCACAAGGTCGTGGTCCGGCTTCGTCGGGTTGCCCTTGAACACGGTCTCGGTGAAGGCCATCCCCTCGCGGATCGCCACGGGCGTCAGTTCGATGCGGCCCGTCACGTCGCCGATGGCGTAGATCGACGGCACCGAGGTCTGCGAATAGTCGTCGACCACGATCTCGCCCCGGCGGCCGATCTTCACGCCAAGCTCTTCCAGCCCCAGCCCCTCGACCGACGGCGCGCGGCCGGTGGCGAAGAACACGTGATCGAACACGCCTTCCGAGCCGTTGGTCGCCTTGACCCAGACCGGTTTGCCCGCGTCCTCGGAGGTGGCGCTTTCCGGGTTGTTGCCCAAAGTTTTGTCGCCGATGTTGGTCAGCCCGACGGGCTCTTCCATCACCGCCTCGGTGTCGGCGGTCTCGTCATGGTGATCGGCGGGCGCCATCTCGACGATGTTGGTGCCGCAGTGCAGGTCGATGCCCTGTGCGCGCATCTGCTCGGCGATCAGGCCGCGGGCCTCGTCATCGAAGCCGCGCAGGATCTGGGCGCCGCGGTAGAATTGCGTGACCTTCACGCCCAGCCCGTTGAGAATGCAGGCGAATTCGCAGGCGATATAGCCGCCGCCGATGATCAGCACCGACTTCGGCATCTCTTCCATCAGGAAGATGTCGTTGGACACGATCCCCAGTTCGGCATTCGGGATGTCGGGGCGCACCGGGTGGCCGCCCACGGCCACGAGGATGTGCTTGGCCGAAAAGGTCGAGCCGTCCGCCAGTTCGACCGTGTGGGCGTCCTTGACCTTCGCGCGCTGCGCATGAACCTCGACGTCCGAGCCTTCCAGCAGGCGTCCGTAGACGCCTTCCAGCCGGTCCAGTTCGGCGTGCAGCTTCTTGCGGAAATCCGGCCACGAGAATTCGCCGGGCGTCACGTCCCAGCCGTAGGCCTGCGCATCCTTCATCCGCTGGGCGTAGGACGAGGCGAAGACCATCAGCTTCTTGGGCACACAGCCCCGGATGACGCAGGTGCCGCCAAGGCGGTATTCCTCGGCAAGCGCCACCTTGGCGCCTTCCTGCGCGGCCGTCCGTGCGGCGCGAACGCCGCCGGACCCGCCACCGATGACGAATAGGTCGTAGTCGAAGGACATGGTTCTGATTCTACTCCGATAGGTCCGAGAACATATTGTCGCTCTCGGCGAATTCGATCCGGTCCTCCTCGTGCGTACCCGCGTTGATGTCGTTCACTTCCACCCGCCCGTCGCCATGGCCGATGACCACCACGTCGCAGATGTCGATGAACAGGCCATTCTCGACCACGCCCGGAATTTGATTGAGCACCAGCGAAAGCTGCCGGGGATTGGCGATGCGTTCGAGGTGCAGATCGACGATGTAGTTCCCTTCGTCGGTCAGGAAGGGCGCCTCGCCGTTCAGGCGAAGCGTCGTGGTCTGGCCAAGCACGTCGAGCCCGGCCAGTGTCTCCTCCACAAGTGCTTTGGTGGTCTGCCAGCCGAAGGGAATGACCTCGACCGGCAGGGGGAAGTTGCCCAGCGTCTCGACCTTCTTGGTCGCGTCGGTGATCACGATCATCCGGTCCGAGGCGGTCGCCACGATCTTCTCCATCAGATGTGCGCCGCCGCCGCCCTTGATCAGGTTCAGATCCGGGTCGAACTCGTCAGCGCCGTCGATGGTAAGGTCTAGCCACTTCGCCTCGTCCAGCGAGATCACGTCGATCCCCACCTTGCGGGCCAGTTCCGCGGTGCGGGTCGAGGTCGGCACGCCCTTCACGCGCAGCCCGTCCTCGCGCACGAGTTCGCCCAGGCAGCGGACCATCCACGCGGCGGTCGAGCCGGTGCCCAGCCCCACGCGCATCCCGTCCTCGACGAACTCCACCGCGCGTTTGGCGGCGACGAACTTTGCGGTGTCGATGGGCGAAAGGTCTCCGTTCATTCTTTGGCAGCTCCCCTGAAAGTCCCCGGCGTTATAGGCAAGAAGACGCCGGGGTGCGAGTGCGGATTTCCCGCTTTGACGCAGCGCCGGGTCGCGCCTCGCGCATGGCCGGTTCGCCCTGCCGCACAAGCGGGCTATGATGGGGTTTCAGAAGGCAAGGGACGAAGACGATGGGCAGGCATGTCTTTCTGGCGCTGGGATGGATCGCGGTCGCGCTTGGCATGGTCGGCGTAGTGCTGCCCGTCCTGCCGACGGTGCCCTTCATGATCCTCGCCGCGTTCCTGTTCGGCAAGGGCTCGCCCCGCGCCCGCGCATGGCTGATCGAGCACGCGCATTTCGGCCCCCACATCCGCCGCTGGGAAGAGACCGGCGCCATCTCACGGCGCGCCAAGATCATGGCGGTGTCGACCATGGGCGCGGTGCTTATGCTGTCTGTGCTGATGGGGCTGGAGTTGTACCTGATCGCGATACAGGCCGCCTGCATGATCCCGGCGGGGATCTTCGTTTGGACCCGTCCCGACGGGTGAGGTGACGGCACCGCAGGCATAGCGCCTGCCAACGAGCCAATTCCCCTGCCCTTGCCGCCCGCCCTCGCCAACCGGTCGCTTTTCGCGTGGCATTGGCGGCCCGGCTTTGGCACCACGGAAGGAACAGGGAAAGGCGTGCGATGTTCATCTCCGTTTTCGACATGTTCAAGGTGGGCGTCGGCCCCTCGTCCTCGCATACGATGGGGCCGATGGTGGCGGCGGCGCGGTTTCTCGACACGCTGCGCGGCTCGGCCTTCACCGCGCACGGCCTGAAGGCGCGGCTTTATGGCTCGCTGGCCTTCACCGGGATCGGCCACGCAAGCGACCGCGCCGTGATCCTTGGCCTCGCCGGGTTCACGCCGCAGGACTATGACCACGAGGCCGCCGAACGCGTGCTGAAACAGATCGCCGAGACCCGGACCGTGACGCCCGAGGGGTTGTCGCCGTTGGCGCTGGACCCGGAGACGGACGTGGTGCTGGACTACGGCGACCCCCTGCCCGGCCACGCCAACGGCATGACCGTCGCCGCAACAGACCGGCAGGGCGACGTGATCCTGCAAGAGACCTACTACTCGGTGGGCGGCGGCTTTGTTCTGACCGAGGCGGAACTGGCGCGCGGCAAGGACACCGACGACGGCCCGCCCGTCCCCTACCCGTTCAAGTCCGCCGCCGAGATGCTGGAAATGTGCGCCCGCGAGGGCAAGTCCGTCGCCGATCTGAAACGCGCCAACGAACTTAGCCGCATCGGCCGCGCCGCGCTGGACGACGGTATCGCGCGGGTGTGGCAGGTGATGAGGGACTGCATGGACCGGGGGCTGGAGGCGCATGGCATCCTGCCGGGCGGGCTGGGCGTGAAGCGACGCGCCGCCGCGATCCGGGACCGGCTGGAGGCCGAGCGCGGCACCAACCTTGCCGCACCGCATGTCATCAACGACTGGATGTCGGTCTATGCCATGGCGGTGAACGAAGAGAACGCCGCCGGCGGTCAGGTCGTCACCGCACCCACCAACGGCGCCGCGGGCGTGGTGCCCGCCGTGATCCGCTACTGGCTGGATCACGTGCCGGGCGCCGGGCCGTCGAAGATGCCGGACTTCCTGCTGACCGCCGCCGCGATCGGCGGACTGGTCAAGCACAACGCCTCGATCTCTGGCGCCGAGTGCGGCTGTCAGGCCGAGGTCGGCAGCGCCGCGGCGATGGCGGCGGCGGGCCTGTGCGCCGTCATGGGCGGCACCCCCGAGCAGGTCGAGAACGCAGCCGAGATCGCGCTGGAGCATCACCTTGGCATGACCTGCGATCCCGTGCGCGGGCTGGTGCAGGTCCCCTGCATCGAGCGCAACGGGCTGGGCGCGATCAAGGCGGTGTCCGCCGCGTCGCTGGCCCTGCGCGGGGATGGCACGCACCTTGTGCCTCTGGACGCCGCCATCGAAACGATGCGGCAGACCGGCAACGACATGAGCCACAAGTATAAAGAGACTTCTCTGGGCGGACTCGCGGTAAACGTGCCGAATTGTTGAAAACGTGAAGTAAACTACCCGACTCTTTCCATCGGACATTCTTCCCGAACCGTTAAACGCATGTTAACTTTTTCGTCGACGACGGGGGAATCGCCCTGTCGGACCGGGCCTTTAGCTTAAGCCACGTGACGATGCTCCATTCCGGGAGTGTGCGCGCAGCCAGCCGCCACAGTCTGGCTTTCTCGCACAATCTCACGGAAAGGACCGAACATGGCAGACGCCACGTTTTCCAACACGATCATTATCTCGGACTACGTTCTGACGGACACCGGCTCTGGCTACACGCTGACCTTCAGCGGCGCCTACGAGTACGGCAGCGGCGGCACCGTCTATGACGCCGACGACTCTGACACCGCGTCGACCGGCGACTACATCTTCTACCCCGACGCCGGCAACGAGTACCTTGGCTATACCGTCGAGATCGACGGCGAGACCTATGCGCTGTATTCGTACACCCACACCCCGACCTCGATCTTCATCCCGCACGCGGGCGAACTTGACCCGGCCGACTTCGTGTCGGGCATGGCCGCCGCGGAAAACTCGGACGTCGCCGTTGCCAACTGCTTTGCGGGCGACACCCTGATCGCGACCCCGTCGGGCGAGGTCCGGATCGACACGCTGGCCGCCGGTGACCGTGTCCTGACCGCCGATGGTCGCGACGAAGAGGTGCTGTGGGTCGGCAAGCAGACCTTCCGCATGATCCACGGCCTGTACCCGCAGGGCGATCTGGTGAAGATCTCGGCCGGCGCGCTGGGGAACGGCCTGCCGCATCGCGAACTGACCGTGACCGCCGAGCACGCGATGGTGCTGGACGGCATGCTGGTCAACGCCGCCGCGCTGGTGAACGGCAAGACGATCCGTCTGGAACTGGCCGAGCAACGCAATGCCGAGGTCACCGTCTACCACGT
Organism: Maritimibacter sp.; assembly: GCA_017792445.1. Lineage (GTDB taxonomy): Bacteria > Pseudomonadota > Alphaproteobacteria > Rhodobacterales > Rhodobacteraceae > Psychromarinibacter. The sequence goes on along the minus strand of CP051232.1, from coordinate 3,405,980 downwards.
CGAGACCGCCCGCCACGAGGTTCTGCTGGCCAACGGTGCGGCAACCGAAAGCTTCGTCGAGGCGAGCGGACGCGCGGCCTATGACAACCACGCCGAATACCTTGCCCGCTTCGGCGAGGATCGCGCGATCGCCGAGATGTCGATGCCCCGCGTGGCCAGCGCCCGCCTTCTGCCCGCCGCGCTGCGCGCCCGGCTGGGCCTGAAGGACGCCGCCCCCGTGGGTCAGGCGTGGGACGTGGCCGTCGCGGTCTGAACGCCGCACACGGCACCCGCAAGACAGGAAAGGGCGGCACAAGGCCGCCCTTTCGCATTCAGTAATGTCGGGAATTTACTGAACCTGACCCGCCGGGATCAGGACGGTGTCGATCACGTGAACCACGCCGTTCGACTGGTCGACGTCGGCCACGGTCACGGTCGCCACGCGGCCATTCTCGTCCTTCAGCTTCAGCATGCCGCCTTCCATGTAGGCGGTCAGCGTGCAGCCGCCGACGGTCTCGACCGGGTGCATGCCGCCGTCAGCGGCGATCATCCCGGCGATGTCCTGCGAAAACGCCTCGGCCGCGACGACATGGCAGCCCAGCACCTGCTGAAGCTGAGGCTTGTTGGCCAGCAGTTTCTCAAGCGAGGCGGCGTTGATCTGCGCGAAGGCCGAGTTGGTCGGCGCGAACACGGTGAACGGACCGGCGCCCATCAGCGTTTCGACCATTTCCGCCTCGGTCACGGCGGCGACCAGAGTGGTCAGGTTCGGCGCGGCAGACGCGTTCTCGGCAATGGTCATGTCGGCCATCATCGGCGCGCCGCCGACGGTGGGGTTGCCCTGAGCGGCGGCAAAGCCTGCGGTCGCGGTCAGGATGGCGGCGGCAGAAGCGAGTGTCTTGAACATTGGGGGGTACCTCCCGTTTACCAGTTAACGCCGGAAACACATCGTCTCCGGTTACAACAAGCTACGGACGCCGCAGCGGGACGGTTTCAAATCGTTCCGTCCGACGCGATCAACTGATTGTCAGAAGGTCAGGCCTTGCCTCGGGCCATGTCCGGGCTAAGCGCGTCACGCGGCCGAGGGCCCCGTGTACTCGCGGTAGCGTTCCACCAGCAGCCGGTTCTCGGTCGGGATATCGCGCATCGCCAGCACCCCGGCCACCTCGTCCGGGCCGTTCATCACCGGCAAATGCCGGAACCCGCCGTCAAGCATCGCCTGCAAGGCATCCGCCACCGAGGCGTTCAGCCGGATGGTCACCGGGTTCGCGGTCATGATCTCGGACACGGCGGTCTGGGCCGTCGGACGCCCGGCGCAGATGCATTTGCGGATCACGTCCCGCTCGCTGAGAATCCCGGCCAGTTTCCCGCCTTGCATAACGGCGACGGCACCGGTGTCGTGCGCGGCCAGGACGGTGCAGGCATCCCTGACACTCTGGTCAGGCGACACGGACACAAGGGGACGACCTTCGAGAAGGTCGGGAATGGAACGCTTGATCATCGGATTGCTCCTCCAGTTCCGAGACCCTCAGGATATGACGGTTTGATGACAGCGCCGACTCCGGAAAACCTTACCCAAGGTAAATAATCTCCACCCGCCTTCGCGCGATACATCAAGAACAAGCAGCAGCGCGCTGATATCTTTTTCAAATATCGAAACCGCAAAAGAAATGGGGGCGCCCGGAGGCGCCCCAGTTTTGCCGATCGGACTCATCGTTCGTACCGCCCGGTTTCTGCCTGCGGCCCGACCTGCATTCAGGGCAAGCGCACTCACCCCGGGTCAAGGTGGGCAAGGACAATAGCCCGTCCCTCCCTGTTCGTGCCCATTTACCGCCGGGCCAGCGGGTGGACGGGGGCGTCGCGGGTTGTTGGTTGGGGAAAAGCGCGACGCCCCGGTCCGAGTTTTACTTCTTGTTCGGTCGCTGAGTGAGCGCCGACGCTGCCGCCGATTTGGCAGCCTTAGAAGACTTCGGATTGGCGAGCACCTTAGCCGCAGCAGATGCAGCCTTTGCGCTCGTCACCTCAGAGTTCTTACGACGGGACATATCATCCCCCCTTTTTGCAAACCGGCGAGAAACCTCGGGATAACCCCTTGGACAAGCCGGTGAATAAGTTAGTGCGCTATTGATCCCAATGTCCGAGCATGCTCCCTAGGTGATCGTCGACCCTTTGGGCCGAACACGCTTTCCCCGCAGCGCACTGATCGATTGCGGGAAGAGCTGGGGCGCGGAACTGGTACTTCTGCGCCCCAACCCTCAATTTCTCAGCTGCAGCCCGACGTCGCGCCGCAGGTGTTGCACTTCATGCAGGTGCCGTTGCGCACCAGCGTATAGTTGCCGCAGTCGCCACAGGGGTCACCCTCGTAGCCCTGCATCTTCGCCTTGGTCCGCGCGTCCATCGACATCGAACCGCTGGCCACCGCCGTCGCCGACGCGCCGCTGGCAAAGCTGTCGCCGACCTCGGGCACAAGCGTCTGCAACGTCGCGACCGGATCGCCCGCCCCGTCAAGCGCCACCGCACCCGACTGACCGCCCTGGAGCACGACCAGTTCCTGCGGCAGACGCTTGCGGGTGAAGCCGGCGGAGGCCACCTGCTTCAGCACCTCGAAGGGCGAGGCGCCGGCGCTTTCCGGCACTTCGGTGAAGTTGCGCTTGCCCTCTTCCTCGCCACGGCCAAGCTCGTCGAAGGTGACGCCCGCAGGCTTCACATGCGCAAGGTCGGTGCGGTCGAGATAGGACACGGCCAGTTCGCGGAAGATGTAGTCGAGGATCGACGTCGCGTTCTTGATCGTCTCGTTGCCCTGCACCATGCCCGCCGGCTCGAACCGGGTGAAGGTGAAGGCGTCGACGAACTCTTCCAGCGGCACGCCGTACTGCAGACCGACCGACACCGCGATGGCGAAGTTGTTCATCATCGCCCGGAAGCCAGCGCCTTCCTTGTGCATGTCGATGAAGATCTCGCCCAGCTTGCCGTCGTTGTACTCGCCGGTGCGGAGATAGACCTTGTGGCCGCCCACGACCGCCTTTTGGGTATAGCCCCGGCGGCGTTCGGGAAGCTTGTCGCGATTGCGGCTGATGATCTCCTTGACGATCACCTTCTCGACGATCTTCTCGGCTAGCACCTGCGCCTTCTCGGTCGGGGTGCCGGTTTCCAGCACCTCGGCGGCCTCGTCGTCATCCTCGATCAGCGCGGCGGCCAGCGGCTGCGACAGCTTGGACCCGTCACGGTACAGCGCGTTGGCTTTCACCCCCAGCGACCACGACAGCTCATAGGCCTTCTGGCAGTCCTCGATCGTCGCGTCGTTGGGCATGTTGATCGTCTTCGAGATCGCACCCGAGATGAACGACTGGGCGGCGGCCATCATCGTGATGTGGCTTTCCACCGACAGGAACCGCTTGCCCTTCTTGCCGCAGGGGTTGGCGCAGTCGAACACGTGATAGTGGGCCGGATCGAGATGCGGCGCCCCTTCCAGCGTCATCGTCCCGCAGACGTGGTCGTTGGCGGCCTCGATGTCACGCTTGGTGAAGCCGAGATGCGCCAGCAGGCTGAAGTTCGGATCCGACAGCTTCTCGGCCGGAATGCCCAGCGGGCCGGTCAGGAACTCTTCGCCCAGCGTCCACTGGTTGAACACGAAGCGGATGTCGAAGGCCGACGGCAGCGCCGCCTCGATCTTCTCGATCTGCGCCTCGCCGAAACCATGCCCGATCAGCGCGGTGTGGTTGATGCCCGGCGCGTTGCCCAGCGTGCCGTGGCCCACGGCGTAGGACACGATTTCTTCGATCTGGGCCGAGGAATACCCAAGCCCTTCCAGCGCGGCGGGAACCGAGCGGTTGATGATCTTGAAGTACCCGCCACCTGCCAGTTTCTTGAACTTCACCAAGGCGAAGTCGGGCTCGATCCCGGTGGTGTCGCAGTCCATCACAAGACCGATGGTGCCGGTCGGCGCGATGACCGAGGTCTGCGCGTTGCGGTAGCCGTTCTTCTCGCCCAGCTCCAGCGCCTCGTCCCACGCGGCCTCAGCCAGCGCGACCAGTTCGCTGTCGGGGCAGTTGGCGTGATCCAGCGGCACCGGCTTGACGGCAAGGGTCTCGTAACCGTCGTCCTTGCCATAGGCGGCGTTGCGGTGGTTGCGGATGACACGCAGCATGTGGGCCGCGTTGCGCTCGTAGCTTGGGAACGCGCCCAGTTCACCGGCGATCTCGGCCGAGGTGGCGTAGGCCACGCCGGTCATGATCGCGGTCAGCGCACCGCCCATCGCCCGGCCCTCATCGCTGTCATAACCAAGGCCCATGTTCATCAGGAGGCCGCCGATGTTGGCGTAGCCCAGACCCAGCGTCCGGAAGTCGTAGGACAGCTGCGCGATCTCCTTGGACGGGAACTGCGCCATCATCACCGACACTTCCAGCGTCAGCGTCCACAGACGGGTGGCATGCACATAGTCCTGCGCCTGGAACTTGCCGTCCTTCCAGAAGGTCAGCAGGTTCATCGAGGCAAGGTTACAGGCAGTGTCGTCAAGGAACATGTACTCGGAGCACGGGTTCGAGCCACGGATCTCGCCGTCTTCCGGGCAGGTGTGCCACGCGTTCACGGTGTCGTGGAACTGGATGCCCGGGTCGGCGCAGGCCCATGCCGCGTGACCGATCTTTTCCCACAGCTCGCGGGCGTTGACCTCGTTGGAAACCTTGCCGTCCACCCGGTTGATAAGCGGCCACATTTCATCGTTGCGCACCGCGTCGAGGAAGGCATCGGTGACCCGGATCGAGTTGTTCGAGTTCTGGCCGGAAACGCTGGCATAGGCCTCGCTGTCCCAGTCGGTGTCGTAGGTCGGGAACTCGATCGAGTCGTAGCCCTGCCGCGCATAGTCCAGCACCCGCTTGATGTAGGTCTCGGGGATGGCGACCTTCTTCGCCTCGCGGACGGCCTTCTTCAGCCCCTCGTTTACGGCGGTGTCATAGGCGTCTTCTTCCTTGCCGTCCCACGACCGGATCGCCGCGAAGATGCCGTTCAACATCTTCTCGTGCATCTTCGAGCCGGCGACGATCGACGCCACCTTCTGCTCTTCCTTCACCTTCCAGTTGATGAACTCCTCGATATCCGGATGGTCGGCATCGACGATCACCATCTTGGCGGCGCGGCGCGTGGTGCCGCCCGACTTGATGGCGCCCGCCGCACGGTCGCCGATCTTGAGAAAACCCATCAGGCCCGACGACTTGCCGCCGCCCGACAGACGCTCGCCTTCCGCACGAAGCGACGAGAAGTTGGTGCCGGTGCCCGAGCCGTACTTGAACAGCCGCGCTTCGCGCACCCACAGGTCCATGATACCGCCGTCCGACACGAGATCGTCCTTCACCGACTGGATGAAGCAGGCGTGGGGCTGCGGGTGCTCGTAGGAAGACTTCGACTTGGTCAGCTTGCCGGTCTTGTAGTCCACGTAATAGTGGCCCTGCGCCGGGCCATCGATGCCGTAGGCCCAGTGCAGGCCGGTGTTGAACCACTGCGGGCTGTTCGGCGCCGCCTTCTGGGTAGCCAGCATGAAGCGCATCTCGTCGAAATAGGCCTGCGCGTCGGCCTCGGTGGTGAAATAGCCACCCTTCCAGCCCCAGTAGGCCCATGCGCCGGCAAGGCGGTCGAACACCTGCTTGGCCGAATGCTCGCCGGTCTTGCGGTCGTCCTCGGCAAGATCCGCCATCGCGGCGTCATCGGGAACCGAGCGCCACAGGAACTCGGGCACGTCCTTCTCGCGGACCTTCTTCAGGCGCGCGGGCACGCCGGCCTTGCGGAAATATTTCTGCGCAATGACGTCGCTTGCGACCTGGCTCCAGCTGGCCGGAACCTCGACCTTGTCATTGCGGAACACGATCGTGCCGTCCGGATTCCGGATCTCGGAGACCGTCGTCGTGAAGTCGATATCGGCGTACGCGTCGAAACCTGCCTTGGTAAACTTGCGTTCGATTTTCATCTTGGAAGATGCCCCGTGGTGTCTTGTTGTTGCCACCGGCCTTCCGTCTGACGCGAAATGACCGGCACGATCGTCACGCCGGGTGTTTCAGGTCTGACGAGAAAACAAACCGCACCCGTTGACGGAAGTCGCCTTCCGCCGGATCGCCGCGATGAATGCTCGCGGGCCCTGTTTGCGATTGTGTCCCTCGCCGTGCCCTTGGCCACTAGATTTTGTGGTCTGTCACTCGGCTCGTACAAACTGGCGTGATCGGGGGCTTTGGGTCAACTCGAAATGGAATGCTGTCCACAGAAATTTTGCTTTCTGTGGATCACGGCGAAACGCCGCCCGGGACGGCCCCCCGATTCCCCGGATCGAGCGGGATGCGGACCGCGCCGGGCCACGATATCGATTTCCCCACGCGAACAAGAGGTTTAGCGTGAGTTTTTGGTAAACGGGTTCACCCGCGAGGGACGACCGCGCCCCGCGCCGCGCGCTGTTTCCACGCCGATGACGCAACGTTGCAGGTCTACAACGCCAAGGGATTCCGTTCTGGGATTTGCGCCAATTTTGGGCGCTTGATGATTCCCGAAACCGCATCATCTGGTGTCGGATCCGGCTCACAGCCCACCAGATGTAGTCGGATCAGCAGATCGCGCCCAGGCAGATTCGCGCCCCGGCGGACAACCTTGCGACGATTTATGGAGTGGTCGGGGCGGCGAGATTCGAACTCACGACCTTCTGTACCCAAAACAGACGCGCTACCAGGCTGCGCTACGCCCCGACGGAGTGGCTCTTAGCGCAACCGCCTCCCGGTGGAAAGTCCTGCTTCTTCTCTTTCCAAATACCTCGGGGGAGTCACCGAAGGTGACGGGGGCTGAGCCCCCTTTCCTTTCCATGCGCACCTGCGGTGCGACGGGGCTGCGTCCCCTCCCTGGCCAGCCCTCAGCGCAGGTTGACCCGCAGCGCCGCAGCCGCAGCGAAAGGCAACAGCGCCAGCGTGCCCAGCGTGATCCCCGCCAGCAGCGCCAGCGGCGTGCCCACCGCCAGCCCCTCGGCCCCGCGCCGCACCACCTCGGCGCCGAAGATCAGCGTCGGCACGTACAGCGGCAGCACCAGCAGCGACAACAGCAACCCGCCCCGCTTCAGCCCAACCGTCAACGCCGCACCGAAAGCGCCGATCATCGACAGCGCGGGCGTGCCCACCGCCAGCGACAGGGTCAGCCAGCCAAAGCCCTGCTCCATGTTCAGCAAGATCCCCAGCGCCGGGGCCGCCAGCGTCAGCGGCAGGCCCGTGGTCATCCAGTGCGCCGCCGCTTTCATTCCCGCCACCGCCTCCAGAGGGATCGGTGCGGTGGCCAGCAGGTCCAGCGAGCCGTCCTCGAAATCCAGTTGGAAAATCCGGTCCAGCGACAGCAGGCACGCCAGCAAAGCGCCGATCCACAGCACGCCGGGCGCGATGGTGCGAAGCGTCTGCGACTCGGGGCCGACGCCAAAGGGCACCAGCACCACCACGATCAGGAAGAACGCAAGGCCAAGGCCGAAGCCTCCCCCGGCCCGGATCGCCAGCGTAAGGTCTCGCAGGAACAGCCGGATCACAGGAAGGCCTCGTCGAAACCGCTGTCGAAACCGCCATCGAACCCGCCCGCCGCGGTCTCGGACGCGCGGAATTGCGCGACGTCCAGTTCGCGCGCCTTGAAGCCAAGGTCGATATGCGTGGCGATCAGCGCCGCGCCGCCGGCCTCGCAATGCGCCCGGACCGCGTCGGCGAACAACGCCACGCTGGCCACGTCCAGCGACACGGTGGGTTCGTCCAGCGCCCAGACCGGCCGCCCGGTCACCAGCAGCCGCGCCAGCCCCAGCCGCCGCTTCTGCCCCGCCGACAGGTTCTGCGCCGCGCGGTCGCGCAGCTTCTCGAGGTTGAAGGCGGCCAGCGCGGGCGCGATGCCGGTGCCGCCGTAGATCCCGGCCCAGAAGCTCAGGTTCTCGGCCACGCTCAGCGTCGCCTTCAGCCCGTCCGCATGGGCGCCGTAAGCGATGGCGTCCGGCGCGCAGTCGACCGAGCCCGCCAGCGGCGGCTGCAGCCCCGCGATGGTGCGCAGCAGCGTGGTCTTGCCGATGCCGTTCGGACCGCGCAGCAGCAGCACTTCGCCCGGCGCGAGGGCAAAGCTGACGCCCGCCAGCACCGGAATGCCGCCGCGCGTGCAGGCGAGATCGTGGGTTTTCAGAACCATGCCGCAGGCTTAGCCGATCCGGCGCGCACGGGGAAGCTTACACCGGCAACAGCGCCACTCCGACGCAGCGGCCCTCGGACAGCAGCACGTTGTACGTCCGCGCGGCGGGGGGCGACGCCATCGGCTCGACGCCCACGCCCGCCTCTTCCAGCGTTGTGCGGAAGGCTGCGGGCAGATGCTCGGGCTCGGCGCCGGTGCCGATGAACAGCACGTCGATGTCGCCGGCAACCTCCAGAAGCGAGGCGGTGTCCTCCAGCCCGGACCAGCTGCGCGCGCCATGGGGCGTCACCAGCACCGCACCCTGCCAGACCTCGCCGCCGACGCGAAAGAAGCCGGGGCCGTAGCCGTCGATCGGCGGGCCGTCGAAGCTGCGGATCTCGTTCAGGCGCATGGTGCCTCCGTTCGGTTCGGTTCGGTTCGCTTCGGGTTCGGGGTCAGCCCCAGAAAGGCAGTCCACTCAGCGCGGAGGCCGCGATGATGGTGTAGGCGGCCCAGCGGTACAGGGTCGCGTGGCGCGGATCGAACAGCCGCGCGCCCAGCATCACCGCAAGAAGATAGGCCGGGACAAGGCAAAGGCCAAGCATCAGCGACGGCCCGTCCAGCAGCCCCCGAAGCCCGAAGATTGCCATCACGAGGATGTCGGCAAGGAACAGGAACAACAGCACCGACGCGCGGATTACCTCCACCGGCAGCGGGCGGGCCATGTACAGCAGGATGACCGGCGGCCCCGGCAGCCCCGCCGCGCCGTGCAGGATGCCCGAAATGCCGCCGATGCCATAGATCATCGGGCGGCTGACCGTTCCCCGGTAGCGGATGCCCGAGACCAGCGCCGCCAGCAGCGCAAGGCTGATCAGCGATACGCCGGTCCGGAACACGTCGGGCGGCAACAGCAGCAGGATGCCCACCCCGATGGGCGCGCCGACAAGCACGCCGGTCACCAGCCGCAGCACGTCGCGGGTATGCCCCTCGCGGATGGCGCGGGGGACAGCGGGCATCGGGCCGATGAAGTCCATCAGGATCAGCGTGACCAGCGCCTGCACCGGCGGCAGGATCTGCCCGGCGATGGGCAGGTAGACCATCGCGGTGCCAAAGCCGGTGAACCCCCGCACAAGCCCCGCAAGGATCGCGGCGGCGGCAAGCCACGCGAAGCCATCGGTGGCCACGGCGGACTGGATGGCGGTCAGCACCGGATTGCCGCGCTTGCAAGCGGTGTAGCCCGCGCCGGCGGCAGCGCCGGGCGGGGCCTCGCTTTGATGTCGGGGTGCGAGGCGCCGCAAAACAAACGCGCCACCCCTGCGGGCAGCGCGCTTTTGTCTTCCGTCAAGGCTGGCGCCGTCACGAGTCGATATTCGCGAACTGGTTGCCCTCGGTCTTGTCCGGCTTCGACCAGTCGCGCTTGGTGCCCAGCATCAGCACGATGTTCTTGGCCACGTAGACCGACGAATAGGTCCCGACCACGACGCCCCAGGTGATCGCGAAGACAAAGCCCCGGATCACGTCGCCGCCCAACACCAAAAGCGCGATCAGCGCGATCAGCGTGGTGCCCGAGGTCATCACGGTCCGCGACAGCGTTTCGTTCACCGACAGGTTCATCACGTCCTGAAGCGGCAGTTTCTTGTACTTGATCAGGTTTTCCCGCACCCGGTCGAAGATGACCACGGTGTCGTTGATCGAGTAGCCGACGATGGTCAGCAGCGCCGCGATGGTGGCAAGGTCGAACCGCATCTGCGTGACCGAGAAGATCCCGATCGTCAGCAGCACGTCGTGGAACAACGCCACCACGGCGCCCAGCGAGAACTGCCATTCGAACCGCAGCCAGATGTAGATCATGATCGCAGCCAGCGAGAGCCCGACCGCAAGGAACGCGGTCTGGATCAGCTCGCCCGACACCTTCGGCCCGACGCTTTCGACCGAGGTGAAGCGGATGTCGGGGTCGACCCCCTGCAACGCGGCCTCGACCTGCGCCACGGTCTCGGCGGTGACGCTTTCCTGTTCGTCCTGCGCCTGGATGCGGATCATCGCGACGTTCTCGTCGTCCGCGAAGGTCGGATCGAACACCTCGGAAATCGCCACGTCGCCCAGTTGCAGCGGCTGCATCGCGTCGCGGTAGGCGCCCACGTCGACCGCGTTCACCGACTCGGTCCGCAGCGTGGTGCCGCCCCGGAAGTCGATGCCGAAGTTCAGCCCCATCGCGAACCATGCGACCAGCGAAAGGACCATGAGGATCATCGACGCGCCGAAGGTGATCTTCCGCGCCTTGAAGAAGTCGATGTTGGTTTCCTGCGGAACGAGTCTCAGTCGCATCTTACACCTCGATGGTTTTCGGACGGCGGCGCTCGAACCAGATCACGATAAGCAGGCGCGTCACGAAGATGGCGGTGAAGACCGAGGTCACGATGCCCAGCCCCAGCGTGACGGCAAAGCCGCGCACCGGGCCGGACCCCATGACGAACAGGATCACGGCGGTGATGAAAGTGGTGATGTTGGCGTCGAGGATGGCCGACAGGGCCTTCTCGTAGCCAAGCTCGATCGCGCGCGACGGTCCCCGCGCGGTCTTCAGTTCCTCGCGGATCCGCTCGAACACCAGCACGTTGGCGTCCACCGCCATACCGATGGTCAGAACGATGCCCGCGATGCCCGGCAGCGTCAGCGTGGCGCCGATCATCGACAGCAGGCCGAAGATCAGCCCCACGTTCATCAGCAGCGCGACGTTGGCGAGAAGGCCGAACCAGCCATAGCTCAGCCCCATGAACACCAGCACCGCGACGAAGGCCACGATACAGGCGATCCGGCCGGCGGCGATCGAGTCTGCGCCAAGCTCCGGGCCGATGGTCCGTTCCTCGAGGAAGGTCATCTCGGCCGGCAGCGCGCCCGCGCGCAGCAGGACCGAAAGCTGCGTCGATTCCTCGACGGTGAAGTTGCCGGTGATCTGGCCCGACCCCGAGGGGATCGCCTCGCGGATCTGCGGCGCCGAGATCACCTCGTTGTCCAGCACGATGGCGAACAGCGAGCCGACGTTCTCGGCGGTGTACTGGCCGAACTTCCGCGCACCCGACGGGTTGAAGCGGAAGGTGACGGCAGGCTGGCCGTTCTGGTCGAAGGCCGGCTGGCTGTCGTTGAGTTCCTCGCCGGTGACGACGGCGGTGTCCTCGAGCACGTAGAACACGCCCTCTTCGTCCATCGACGGCAGGATCACGTTGCGCGCGCCCGGCTCTTCGTCGCCATTGGTGGTGCGGCGGACGACGGGCTGGAAGGTCAGTTTCGCGGTGGTGCCGATCAGCGCCTTCAGTTCCTCGGCCGAGCCGATGCCCGGCACCTGGATCAGGATGCGGTCGGTGCCTTGCCGCTGGATCGTCGGCTCGCGGGTGCCGACCTCGTCGACGCGGCGGCGGATGATCTCCAGCGACTGCTGGATCGTCCGGTTGTCGGTGGCTTCCTTCTCGGCGTCGGTCAGCTGCACGATGATCGTGTCGCCGTCGCCCGCCACCTCGATGTCGGAAGAGCCCGCACCGCTCAGGCTGACCACCGGCCGCGCAAGGCCGCGGACGACCTCCAGCGCGCGGGCCATGCCGTCGGCCTGACTGATGCGGATGTGCAATTCGCCCGCGGGCGCGTCGACGCGGCGGATCGTGCCCACCGTGTCGCGCTCGCTGCGCAGGGCGTCGCGGATCTCGGGCCAGTAGCCGTTCATCCGATCGACATAGACATCCTCGACCTGAACCTCGGCCAGCAGATGCGCCCCGCCGCGAAGGTCGAGCCCGAGGTTCACCAGCGTCGCGGGCAGCCACGAGGGCCACCCCGCCGCCGCCGCCTCGCGCTCGGGCGTAGCGCCCATGCGCTCGATCTCGGCGACCGCGTCGTTATGGGACTCGACGCGGGGATAGAACAGGTTCGGCATCGCGAAAAGAAGCCCGAACACCACGAGGCCGAGGATGACGACCCGTTTCCACAGAGGGATCTGCAGCATGAAACGCCCTTCCGAGGCTAGTCGATCACTCTTCGGCGGCGGGTTCGGTCTTCGAGATGACCTGGGCCACGGTGCTCTTGATCACGCGCACCTTGACGCCCGTGGCGATCTCGACCTCGATCTCGCCGTCTTCCTTGACCTTGGTCACCTTGCCGACGATGCCGCCCTGCGTGATGACCTGATCGCCCCGGCGCAACGCCTCGACCATCTTCTGGTGTTCCTTCACCTTCTTCTGCTGCGGACGGATCAGCAGGAAGTACATGATGGCGAAGATCAGGATGAGCGGAATGAAGGAACCGAAGGCTCCGGCGGCTCCGCCTCCGGTGGCTTGCGCGAAGGCAGGCGTGACGAACATGAGGTCTTCCCTTGCGTGGCGAGGGCTTTCCCGCCCCCTTCTCTGATTTGGCGCGCACCCTAATCGCGGCGGCTTCGGGACTCAACCCGGACGGCCCTGCCGGTACGCCCTGCGCTACATACGCATTTGGCGTGGGGTGACAAGGCGGGAGGGGTGGGATTTCTTGGCAAGGGCGACGACGTCGGGCAATCTGACGCTGGTGTGAAGGGAATTCGATGACGGACCTTTATTTCAGTATTGTATATTCTCCATTTCTCTGGATCGGAGCATTGCTGCTCGCGGTGCTGATTGTATTGAGCTCGATCAAGCCGCCAGCGGGCAATTACTCAAACAGCACAGAGTTCGGTACCCTGATCCGTCGACATTATTGGCGTGTCATGGTGATCGGCGGCCTCGGACTTGGCGTCGCTGCGATCTGCTTCTACCTGGTCGACGTCGGCCTTTCCGTGCGCTCCTTAGTCTCGCAGCTCGAGATATTGGCGAACGCCGAGGATTTCGATGCCGAAGACGCGCGGAATACGGCGCAAGCGGTGGCGCTGTTGCTGGCAGCATTGGCGGCGTCGGCGACCCTCATCTTTCAATTGGTTCGCGTCTGGACGACGGAACGCACCACCACCGCAACGGAAGAAGGTCTGACGACGGACCGGATAAACAAGGCAGTTGCCGGGCTGGGAGCCGAAAAAGAGGTAAGCCGGATCGGACGGGCTTTGACATTCGAGCGGACCACCAAGGATAAGATCGCAAGTGCACTGATGCACGAAGAACAGACCCGTACCGTCATCGAGTGGCAAAGCGAACACGCGCCACGGAAGGCTGATGAGAAGGTCACGAACCGCGGCGATTGGAAGGTCTTCACCGAAACGGTGCCAAACCTTGAGGTTCGCATCGGCGCGATCTACGCGCTGGAACGCATTTCGCAGGATAGCCCGCGAGACCATATCCAGATCATGGAAATCCTCTGCGCCTACATTCACGAGAACGCGCCGGCAGACAAAACGCAAGCGCTTCCCGAAGCGCCCTGGGATCCGAAATCTGAGACGGATGAACCGTTAAAAGGTGCCGCTATTGAAGGCGCCGGAGGGCAGCGATTTGTGGTGCATCGTGTTGCCTCCAAGGCATGGCGGAGGGCTCAAAGCCTGAATCCTCGTACCGACGTGCAAATAGCGTTCGACGTGATAGGACGCCGAGACGAAGCACAATTTGCGCGGGAACGCGGCGAGAAGCGGCAAGGAGGGCACGGGTACCGATTGGATTTGCGGGACGTTAACCTTAGGGGCGTGGACCTTTCGCAACGTGACCTTAGGCATGCCGGTTTAAGCGGAGCGCGGATGGAGGGGGCGGACCTCAACGGGGCGCGGATGGAGGGAGCGGACCTCAGCGGGGCGTGGATGAAAGGGGCGGACCTGATCGAGGCGCGGATGGAAGGGGCGAACCTCTTCGCGGCGTCGATGGAGGGGGCGAACCACAGCGGGGCGCGGATGCGGAGGGCAAACCTCAAAGGGGCACAGATGGAAGGGGCGACCCTCTTCCAGGCGCGGATGGAGGAGGCGGACCTCAGCGGGGCGTGGATGGAGGGGGCGGACCTGATAGGCGCGTCGACAAAAGGGGCGGACCTCAGCGGGGCGTGGATGAAGGGGGCGGACCTCATTGGAGCGTCGATGGAGGGAGTAGACCTCAGCGGGGCGCGGATGGAGGGGGCGGACCTCAGCGGGGCACGGATGGATGGCGCGAACCTCTTCGGGGCGCGGATGGAGGGGGCGAATTTAAGAGGGGCACAGATGGAGGGGGCGGACCTCAGCGGGGCGCGGATGGAGGGGGCGAACCTCTTCCAGGCGAGGATGGAGGGGGCGAACCTCTTCCAGGCGAGGATGGAGGGGGCGAACCTCAGCGGGGCGTCGATGCTGGGGGCAAACCTCAGAGGGGCGTCGATGAAAGGGGCGAACTTTCGTAAAACGCGGATGGAAGGAGCGAACCTTTTCGCGGTGTCAATGGAGGGGGCGGACCTCAGCGGGGCGCGGATGGATGCTACGACGTCCTTCAACCCGGTGGCCCTTCGGGCAGCCGGGTTGAAGGACGTCGATTTAACCGATGTTCCGGTTGACCCGGACCTTCTCCGGGAGGTCTTCGGCGATGCCACCGTCCTGCTTCCCGAAGGCGTCCAACTGCATCCGGATTCCCCTGTCGACGAGGAACTCGACTGGCATGAGTTCCGCGAACGCTGGCGCGCCTGGCAGGTTGAAATCGGCTACCGCCAATAACCCACACGCCCAACGTGCGTCAGGTATTCCATACTCGCCCATGGCTTGGTTTCTGGCCCGTTTTCGGGCACACTCCCCCTTATTTGCAACGCCAAAGCCGTTATGTCACAGCGTATTGCCAACCGCCGCGCGGCGCAGGCCCGCGCCCGCAGGCAGGCCATGCAGGTCATGGCCGACCCGCCGCCGACCGCCGACACGGTCCGGATCGATACCCTGACCCACACCGCGCGGGCAAGCTGGTTCGCGCTGTTGTCCTACCTCGCCTTCGTGGGCGTCACCCTGCTGGCGGTGTCGGACGCGGATTTCTTCAACCCCGACCAGCAGACCGCCCTGCCCCTTGTCGGCGTCTCGATACCGACACGGTTGTTCTTCACCCTCGCCCCGGTCCTCGGCGCGGCGCTGTTCGCCTACCACCAGTTCCACCTGCTGAAACTGTGGGAGGTGCTGGCCCATCCGCCGACCCCGGCCCGGATCGGCGGCAAGCACCTGTCCGATCTGATAACCCCCTGGCTTGTCAGCGATTTCGCGCTTGGCAACCGGCTAGACGGCGCCCTGCGCCCGCGCCCGCTGCGCAAGGCCGCGCACGTGGTCGCGCTGTGTCTCGTGTTCCTTGCCACGCCGGTAATCCTATTCTTCTTCTGGGTCCGCTCGATGCCCGCCCACGACGAGGTTCTGACCGTCTTCTGGTGCGGCTTGCCGATGCTCGCCTCGATCTTCGTGTCGTTCAAAAGCTGGACCCGCCTGCGCCGCCTGACATGGCGCTCGCGCCGCCCGATGCGGTGGAACCTGCGGGTCTGGGCGCCGATCTGGCTGGCGGTCAGCTATGTCGGCTGGTGCGCCACCGAGCAGACGCTGGACGGCTACCTGACCGGGCTGGGCATGAGCGACGCCCGGCTCAACAACAGCGGTTTCCTGAACTGGGCCAGCCTCAACGTGTCGCCCCTGCCCCTGGTCCGCGCCAATCTCGCGGGCGTCGATCTTGTCGGCATCCCGCCCGACTGGACCGCGCGCGAACCCGCCGAGGTCGCCTTCCGCCGCAACTGGTGCGTCAGCGAGGGCATCCCGATGCCCGCCTGCGTCCTGCCCGAGCGCACGCTGTTCGGGCAGCAGGACAATTTCGAAGCCGAGCACGAGTTCGTCACCGCTCAGCGGCGCAAGTGGTGCCGCGACGTGCTGTTCGGCGCGCTGGGGTCGATCGCTGACTGCGCCGCCTATTTCGAGCGCGCCGAGGCCAGCCAGACCGAGGCGTGGCAGATCTACCGCGCGGCGCAGATCCGCGCGCTGGCCCGCCGCAGCCTTGCCGGGCGCGACCTGCGCCGCGCCGATCTCAGCGGCATGCGTCTGGAAGGGGTCGACCTCAGCGCCGCGCGGATGCAGGACAGCCTGCTCGAAGAAACCTCGCTGGAAGGCGCGCGGCTGCAAGAGACCCGGCTGGAGCGCGCGGACCTGACCGGCGCCCGGCTGGAGGGCGCGCAGATGCAGAACGCCAATCTGACCCGCGCCGATCTGTCCTTTGCCCGGCTGACCGACGCCGAGCTCAGCTTTGCCGCGCTGGACCACGGTCGGCTCAGCAACACGATCCTGCGCGGCGCGGTGATGCAGGTGACCTCGCTGGCGGACGCGACGATCACCCTGTCGGATTTCGAGGGCGCCAACCTTGCTATGGCCAGGCTGACCGGCGCCCGAATCGACGGCGCTTTCCTCAACGCCACCACCGAACTGGACGGGGCCGACCTGTCCTTCGCGGGGCTCACCAACCTTGACCTTCGCACGGTGCGCATCTCGCAGGACCAGATCGACAGCGCCTATGGCGACGCGACGGTGCGGCTGCCGCCCTATGTGAAGCGCCCGGCGCACTGGCCCGCGGAAGAGATCCCATGGGGCCAGTTCGAGATCCGCTGGCGCGACTGGCAGGCGGAACAAGGCTATCAGCCCACGCCGCCGGCCCAGACACATTGACCGGCCCCCCGTTTGATGCTTTGACGCCCGCGCATCACAAGCAAAGGGCCGATCCCATGCACGACATACGTTTCATCCGCGAAAACCCCGACGTCTTCGACGCCGCTCTGGGGCGGCTGGGCGTGTCGCCGGTGTCGGCCGAGATCCTCGCCCTCGACGCCGCGCGCCGCGACGCGATCAGCAAGGCCGAGGCCGCGCTGGCGGACCGCAACGCCGCCTCCAAGCAGGTCGGCGCCGCCAAGGCCAAGGGCGACGAGGCCGAGTTCGAGCGCCTGCGCGCTCTGGTCGCCGCCAAGAAGGACGAAATCGCCGCTTTGGACGAAGAGGCCAAGGCCGGTGACGAACGCCTGCGCGACATGCTGCTGGGCCTGCCGAACATGCCGTTCGACGACGTGCCCGACGGCAGTTCCGAGGACGACAACGTCGAGATCCGCCGCTGGGGCACCCCGCGCAGCTTCGACTTCGCGCCGAAGGAACACTACGAGCTTGCCTGCGCGAAGGGCCTCGACTTCGAGACCGCCGCGAAGCTTTCCGGCTCTCGCTTCGTGGTCCTGCGCGGCGCGATGGCGCGGCTGCACCGGGCGCTGGCGCAGTTCATGCTGGACACCCACGTGACCGAGCACGGGCTGGCGGAAACCAACACCCCGGTGCTGGTCCGCGAGGAAGCGATGTACGGCACCAACCAGCTGCCGAAGTTCGCCGAGGACAGCTATCAGACCCGCGAGGGTTGGTGGCTGATCCCGACGTCCGAGGTCACGCTGACCAACACCGTGCGCGAGCAGATCCTTGACGAGAAAGACCTGCCGATCCGCTTGACCGCCCATTCGCTGTGCTTCCGTTCCGAAGCGGGCAGCGCGGGCAAGGACACCGCGGGCATGCTGCGCCAGCACCAGTTCGAGAAGGTCGAGATGGTATCCATCACCCATCCCGACACCTCGCTGCACGAGCACGAGCGGATGACCTGCTGCGCCGAGGCGATCCTGCAAAAGCTTGGCCTGCCCTACCGCACCATCGTGCTGTGCACCGGCGACATGGGCTTCGGCGCGAAGAAGACCCACGACATCGAGGTCTGGCTGCCCGGACAGGACACCTTTCGCGAGATCAGCTCGGTCTCGGTCTGCGGCGACTTCCAGGCGCGGCGCATGAACGCCCGCTTCCGCCCCGAGGGCGGCAAGCCGGACTACGTTCACACGCTGAACGGCTCGGGCGTCGCGGTGGGCCGCTGCCTGATCGCCGTGCTCGAAAACGGCCAGCAGCAAGACGGCTCGGTGGACTTGCCGCCGGTGCTTGCGCCCTATCTTGGGGGCAAGACCCGGATAACGGCAAACGGCGAGTTTGGAAACTACGCCCAATCCCCTACTAGCGCGACCAAAGATAATGATGACGCCGAAGAACAGTGGATTTGAAGACAGCAATCGACTGAAAGCCATCCTGGTCTTGACGGCGGCCATCGCCTTCGTGATGTCCCCCGTCGTGTCGCAAAGCTTCGGCGGCTTCGAGCCCGAGCAATTCCCCATCCCGCAGGATCACCCCCCGGCGCAGCCCGCGGGCTATGCCTTCGGGATCTGGTCGCTGATCTACGGCTGGCTGATCGTCCACGCGGTCTTTGGCCTCGTGAAACGCGCCGATGCGAAGGACTGGGACGCGACCCGCTGGCCGCTGGCGATCTCGCTGGTGCTGGGGGCCGCGTGGATTCCGACCGCGCTGCAATCCGTTCTGGTGGCGACCGTGCTGATCTGGCTGATGCTGGGCACCGCGGTCTGGGCCTTCCTAGCCGCGCCGCCGCGCGACTACTGGTGGGCGAAGGTGCCGCTGGGCCTGTATGCGGGCTGGCTGACGGCGGCGTCCTGGGTCTCGGTCGCGCTGGTCGGCGCCGGCTGGGGCATCGGCCCCGGCGCGCTGGCATGGGCGTGGATCGTGCTGGTTCTCGCGCTTCTGTTCGCCGCCGCCGTCCTTACCCGCGCAGGCCGCGCGCCGGAATACGCCGCCGCCGTCGCGTGGGCCGCCGTGGGGATCGCGGTCGCGAATTTCGGCAGCCAGACCCTTTTGGCCATGGCCGCGCTGCTCGGCGCGGCAGGCATCCTCGCGCTGTCCCTGCTCGCCCGAAACTGAAGCGCCGCGCGGAGAGACCCGCGCGGCCCTATAAGCTTCTTTGGTCCGGAAATATCCTGGGGGTGAATGCGGCAAAGCCGCAGAGGGGGCAAAGCCCCCTCGAGCCTTTCACCTGCGCCCCTCCGAGGCGACGGGGGCAAAGCCCCCTCACCCTACTCCGCCGGAACCGCCGCCGCCGAGCGTTCTTTCGGGAACGGGACCAGCCGCTCGTGCTCTTCGTCCCACAGCTTCAGCCTGAACGACCGGATCGCTTCCGGCCATTCGATGCGCGGCATCTCCAGTTCGGGCGGCAGGTCGAAGTGGCATTTGCGCAGCCGGTAGGACGGGATCGACGGCATGAAGTGGTGGATGTCGTGATAGGCGATGTTGCCCGTCCCGATATCCCACCAATGGCCGAGGTTCAGGCAGGACGAGCCCTGCAACGTCGCCCGGCGGAAGTCGAGTTCCGGCTTCCGGTCCCAATAGGTGTCCTCGAAATTGTGCTGCAGGTAGACAAGAAACACCCCGATCATCCCCGCCAGCGCCGAGATGCCGAGGAACAGCCAGAAGCCCTGCCAGCCGAACACGGACCAGATCGCGAAAATCCAGGCGGCGAACAGCACGTTGTGGACCAACACGCTGACCACGCCGATCTTCGTGGTGTTGACCGGCCAGCGATAGGCGAAGAAATACGTCCAGATCGCCCCCACCGGGATCAGGACGAAGGGATTGCGGTACAGCCGGTAATACAGCCGCTTCCAGAACCCCGCCTCGTTCCACTCGCGCAGGGTCATGGTGTAGATCTCGGTCGTTTCGCGGTGGTCGAGGTTTCCGAGATAGGCGTGGTGCATGTTGTGGTTGTACTGCATCGACCGGTACGGCGTCATCGCGAAGGGCGACAGCACGTAGCCCGCGACATCGTTCGCGCGCTTGGTCGAGAACAGCGAATGGTGCCCGCAGTCGTGCATCAGCACGTAAAGCCGGACCCCGGCGAAGGCGCTGACCACGATGAACGGCAAGGATAGCCAGACGCTTCGGTCGAACAGTGACAGCGCCAGCCACAAGGACGGAAAGAACACGGCAAAGGTGCCGAAATAGCTGGCGGCGGCCAGCCAATCGTTCTTTTTCGTATATTTTAAAAGGTGTTTCCTAAGTTCCGGTGTTGCTGCGTCGCTCATGTCCAACCCCATTCGAGACGGTCTCAGCTTTCGCCCGGACAGGCGATGGCCCCACATGAGTCAGATAGTAGAATTCGCTTCAATTTGTCTAGATGCCACGGCGCCGCGCCGCGGAAACGGCGTCATTCGGCCCGCGTCCTCATCCCACAGCTTCCAGCGCAGGCAGCCAATCGCCTCGCGAAAGCCGATCTTGCGCGAGCGGAAGGTGCCTTCGAGTTCGCGGTAACACCGCTTCAAGTTGTAGCACGGGATGTTGGAATTCAGGTGGTGCAGGTCGTGATATGCAATATTCGCAGTACACAGGTCGAAGAACGCGCCGAAGTCCAGCACCGCCGAGCCCTCGACTGCCGCCTGATCGAAGGTCATGTCATCGGGGCGGCTCCAGAACACGTCCTCGAAATTGTGCTGCACGTAGGGGATCAGCACCCCGGTCGACGCCCCCAAGACGACGGACCCAAGCCAGACCAGCAGGCCGGTGGTCCCGTAGGTTGACCAGATCGCCCACAGCAGCAGCGCGAGAAGGGCGTTGTGGATCAACAGGTTGCTTAAGCCGGACTTCATCACGTTGCGCGGCCAGCGATAGCGCAGGACATACAGGAAGGTCGGCCCGATCAGGAAAAGAACGGTGAAACTGCGGTAAAGCCGGTAGCCGGCCTTCTGCCACCACGGCGCGGCAAGATATTCCTCGACCGTCATCACGTAGATCTCGGTGCTGTCGCGGCGGTCCAGGTTGCCGATATGCGCGTGGTGCTGGTTGTGATTGTAGCGGATCGCCTTGTACGGCGTCAGGGTGAAGGGCGACAGAAGCGTCCCGGCGATGTCGTTCACCTTGCGCCGCGTGAAAAAGGATCCGTGGCCGCAATCGTGCTGCAGCATGTACAGCCGGACGCCGGTGACGCCGATCACGACCATCATCGGCACCGCCGCCAGCCAATTCCCCGCCTGCGACAGTTCCAGTGCGGAAACCAGCGCGCCAAGGTAAATCGCCACCGTCACACCGATGCTTACGCCCGCAATCCGGTTGTTCCGCGTCGTGTAGGCGCGGGTCCTCTGTCTCAAAGTCGTCATCGCATCGCCGGAATACCCGGCCCCCATAAATTCAATACGCGAACGCGTGAAACCCGCGCCTGAGGCGATAATTGCATCAGGGCGCGGGTTCGGGGAAGTGTTTACGACAGGAAGACTTCGGTAAAGGTCTGGAATAACTTACCGAACGCGTTTTATTTACCCGGAATCTTCTTTCCGAGGTGCTTGCGCAGGCGCGATGGCGTCGACTTCTTGCGATCTTTGTAGGGGTTCTGGTCCGCCCGGCTGCGCATGTACAGACGGATCGGCGTACCCGGCATATCGAAATCGTCGCGCAGACCGTTCACAAGGTAGCGCGAATAGCTTTCGGGCAGCTTGTCGGGATGAGAGCACATCACCACGAACCCCGGCGGCCGGGTCTTGGCCTGCGTCATGTAACGCAGACGGATGCGGCGGCCGCCCGGCGCGGGGGGCGGGTGCGCCGAGATCATGCCTTCCAGCCAGCGGTTCAGCCGCGCGGTCGAAACCCGGCGGTTCCAGACCTCGTGCGCCTTCAGGACGGCGGCATGCAGCCGATCCAGCCCGCGCCCGGTCAGGGCCGAAACGGTGATCAGCGGCGCGCCCCGAAGCTGGGGCAACAGGCGCTCGAACGCCTCTTTCAGCTCTTTCAGCTTCTCGCCCTTGTTGTCCTCGGCGTCCCACTTGTTCACGGCGACCACGACCGCCCGGCCCTCGCGTTCGGCAAGGTCGGCGATGCGCAGGTCCTGCTGTTCGAACGGGATGGCGGCGTCCAGCAGCACGATCACGACCTCGGCGAACTTGACCGCGCGCAGACCGTCGGCGACCGACAGCTTCTCGACCTTCTCCTGCACCTTCGCCTTCTTGCGCATGCCGGCGGTGTCGAAGATGCGAACGGGGGTGCCGTCCCAGTCGATCTTCAGCGAGATCGCGTCGCGGGTGATCCCGGCCTCGGGGCCGGTCAGCAGGCGGTCTTCGCCGAGGATCTTGTTGATCAGCGTCGACTTGCCGGCGTTCGGGCGGCCCACGACGGCGACCTGAAGCGGCTTCGCCTTCGTCGGCGCGCGGTAGGCGGGCAATTCTTCGGTGCCGTCCGCGTCATCGACCTCGACGTCGATCTCGGGCGCTTCGGCCTCGGCGGCCTCGGTGCGTTCGGCGAAGGCGTCGGCGATCGGCATCAGCACCGACAGCAGGTCCCCCATCCCCTCGCCATGCTCGGCGGACAGGCGGACAGGCTCGCCAAGGCCCAGCTCGTAGGCTTCGTAGACCCCGGCGTCGGCGGCGTTGCCCTCGGCCTTGTTGGCGGCAAGGATCACGTTGGCGTTCTTGCGGCGCAGGATGTCGGCGAAAACGCGGTCGTCGGGCAGGATGCCCGCGCGCGCGTCGACAAGGAACAGGCAGATGTCGGCCATCTCGACCGCGCGCTCGGTCAGGCGGCGCATGCGGGCGGGCAGCGAGTCGTCGGTCTCGTTCTCAAGCCCGGCGGTGTCGATCACCGTGAATTTCAGGTCGCCCAGTCGCGCGTCGCCTTCGCGCAGGTCGCGCGTGACACCCGGCTGGTCGTCGACCAGCGCAAGCCGCTTGCCCACGAGGCGATTGAAAAGCGTCGACTTTCCCACGTTGGGCCGGCCGACGATGGCGAGGGTGAACATGGCCCTATCCTTGCATCCGTTTCTGCGGGTTTTGCCCGGCAGGACGGTCTACAAGACCCGGCCCCGCGGCCCGCAAGCCGCCCCCATACAGCCTAATTCGCTCAACGGAAAGCGTGAAGCTGCCCGTTTTCGCTGATCACGTACAGCGTGCCGCCCGCAACCGAGATGTTCGAGGCCGCGCCGCCCGGCAGGTCAAGCACCTGACGCGTCGCACCAGTGGTCGGGTCGTAGGCGGTCAGCGTGCCGTCGTCCGAGGCGACCCACAGGTTGCCGCCGGCCAGAACCGGGCCGTAATAGGCGTAGATCGTTTTGCGCTTGGTCACGCGGCGGCCCGTGAAGTAGGGCAGTTCGCGCTTCCAGATCTCTTGCCCGGTCGCCGCGTCCAGCCGCACCAGTTCCGCCTGATCCGACACAAGGAACACGGATCCGCCCGCAACCCAGACCGGGCCATAGGCGCCGGTGTCCGAGGTCCAGAGCCGTTCGCCCGAAGCGACGTTCATCGCCACCGCACGGCCCGACTGGTTGCCGGTGTACAGGATGCCGTCCACAACCACCGGGTCGGCGACAATATCGGTTACGTTGGCATAGGCCAGCCCTTTGCGGCCGCCGGACACGGTCGCGCCCCAAAGGCGCACGCCGCCCTGCCGCAGCGCCGCGACAAGTTCGCCGCTGGCGAAGGGGAAGATCGCAAGCTTGTCCGTCACCGCGGCCCCTGCCCCGCCGACCATGCCCGAAGCCGAGGGCGTGCCCGGCAGTTGCCAGCGCACGCGGCCGGACTGCGTGTCGATCGCCCACGCCACGTTGTCGCGCGAGATGACATAGACCAGACCGTCCGCCACCGTCGGGCTGGCGGTCGCGGGCGCGTCGAGGTCCTGCGCCCAGATCTCGGCGCCGGTGGCCGGGTCGATGGCGTAGACGGTGCCATAGCCTGTGGTGACGAACAGACGGCCGCCGTCGAAAGCGATGCCCCCGCCCGAGATCGCGCCGCCGCGATGCTCGGCGGGCTCGAGGCTGCGGCTCCACGCGGTCTCGCCGTTGATGCCGGTCGCGGTCAGTTGCGCCTTGCTGTCCAGCGTGAACACGTAGCCGCCCGCCACGATGGGCTGCGCGGTGATGCGCAGCTTGCGGGTGTTGCCTTCGCCGATGTTGGCGGACCAGATCCGCGTCGGCTGCGGCGACAGCGCGACATGGCTGACGTTGTGCGACGGGTTCGCCGCGCGGTGGGTCCATGCGGCAAGGTTGACGGGCTGCGGCAGCGAGAAGGCGCGCGCGACCGGCACATCGGCGGTCGCGGGCTCTTCGCCCACGGTCAGACCGGTGCGGATGTCCAGCCGCTCGCCGGGCAGGATCGTTTCTTGGTTGCCGCAGGCAGCCAGCAGGCCAGCCATCGCCATCGACAGCAGGATCGGTTTCGACATCTGCACGGCTCGAGTCTCCCTCGCCAGTCCGGGCTGTCTGTCCGCCCGTTCTAATTCGTCCGGTATCGCGCCCGTCCCGGCGCGATCCGTAATATCGTTCACGCCCGGCCGCTCACGCCGCGTCCGGCGCGCCACCCAGGGCCATAATCAACTGCGTGGCCCGCTGACGCAAGGCCGAGGACGCCTCGGTGTCCTGGGTCAGCGCCCGCAGGCGGTCCAGCGCCGCATCGCGGTCGCCGGCTTCAAGTTCGGCCAGCGCGACCTGCTCTTCCGCCAGCACCCGGAACGGCGCGCCCGGCACCAGCAGCGGTTGCAGATCGGCGATCCGGTCCTCGGGCGAGGTCTCGGCGGCGGTCAGGACCACGCGCTTCAGCGTGGCCATCTGGCGATAGACGTTCGACAGGCCCGCGTCCGCTTCGATCGCGCGCAGCGCGTCGGCGGCGGCGGCGGGATCCTCGGCGGCCATCGCCTCGGCGGCGGCCAGCATCTCGACGATGGCCTGCGCGCCGCCGGTGGCGTCGACGGCCTCCAGCGCGGTCAGGCGCGCGGCGGCGTCCGGGGCGTCCAGCGCCGCAAGGATCGCGTCACCCTGAGCCTCGGCCGCGGCGCGTGTGCTGGCCTTGGTCCATTCGTTGTAGGCCGCGCCGCCCACGATCAGCAGGACCACCAACACGGCGATCCAGCCATAGCGGCGGATGTAGCCGAACAGCTTGTCGCGGCGGACCGCATCGGAAACTTCGTCGATGAAATTGTCGCTGTCGCTCAACGCGCTTCTCCGCCTGTGCTCTTCCCCCCGCATGGGTGCGGGCCCGTGGTCCGGCGCATGCCGGTTCGGGCCGCTTTTACACGCCGAGGCAGGCGGTGCAAAGGCCGCTTTGTTTCGGCTTCGCGACCGGCGCCGGAATGCCGTTGACGGGCGGACCGCCAAAGCGCTTCGCACCCTTGGCAGCAATGGGTTCCCGGCCCCGGCCGGGTGCTTGCGCCGCAGTGCAGAAGACGTTAATCTGAACCGAACGGTTTAGCTGCCGCCTGACCGGCCCCCCGCCACAGTCGCCGGCGCAGGGTCCGGGCTGATGCGCGACTGAACGCCAGACAGATTTGGATAACGGACGGCCCCATGCGGATTTCCTCCCTGATCGTCGCGGGTTGCGTGATCGTCAGCCTGTACCTCGTCATCTTCGAGCGCGACGCGCTTTTGGCCTTTGCCGCAGGGGGCGCATCGGATTCCGAGATGACGGGCGAGTCTGGCGACTCTGTTGCAACCGAGGATGAACTCCCCGCGGTGCCGGTGGTCGTGCTGGCCTCGGTCGCGGAAGAGATCGAACAGGTGGTTCTGCTGCGCGGCCGCACCGAGGCGATGCGCAGCGTCGAAGTGCGGTCCGAAACCAGCGGCCGGGTGATCTCGGACCCGCTGCGCAAGGGCGCCTTCGTCGAACAAGGCGACCTTCTGTGCGAGATCGATCCGGGCACCCGGCAGGTCAGTCAGGACGAGGCCGTGGCGCGGCTGTCCGAAGCCCGCGCCGCCCTACCCGCCGCCCGCGCGCGGCTGGCCGAGGCCGAGGCCGCGCTGCCCGCCGCCGAAGCCGCCATCGTCGAGGCGAAAACCCGCGTCCCCGAGGCCGAAGCCCGTCTGGCCGAGGCCCGCGCCTCGGTTCCGACCGCCGAAGCCCGCCTGCTGGAAGCCGAAGCCAACGTGCCCGCCGCCGAGGCCGGTCTGGCGCAGGCCCGCGCCGGACTGCCCGCCGCCGAAGCCTCTGTCGCCGAGGCCCGCGCCCGCGTCGAGGAAGCCCGCATCAACCTGAACGCCGCCGAGCGGCTGTCGGACAACGGCTTCGCCTCGGAAGTGCGGCTGGCCTCGGCCCGCGCTGCATCCGAAGCGGCGAAGGCCGGGCTGCAATTGGCCCTGTCGCAGCAGGAAGGCGCCAAGGCGACCGTGCAGAACGCCCTGTCGGCAGTCGAAGGCGCGAAGGCCGCCGTGTCCGCCGCCAAGGGTCAGGTCGAAAGCGCCAAGGCAGCGGTGCAATCGGCGATGTCCGGCGTCGAAGCGGCGAATGCCGGTGTGATCTCGGCCCAGTCCGGTCTGGAAGGTGCGCGCGCCGCGATCGAGACCGCGAAATCCGGCATCGAAAGCGCCAACGCGGGCATCGAAAGCGCCGAAGCCGCGGTGGCCGCCGCCGAAAAGGAAATCGGCAACCTCACCATCTCTGCCCCCTTCGACGGGCTTTTGGAAACCGACACCGCCGAACTGGGCAGCCTGCTGCAACCCGGCAGCCTGTGCGGCACGGTGATCCAGCTGAGCCCGATCAAGCTGGTGGCCTTCGTTCCCGAAGCGCAGGTCGACAAGGTGGAACTTGGCGCTCTTGCCGGCGCGCGCCTTGCCTCGGGCGGCCGCGAGGTCACGGGAGAGGTGACGTTCCTGTCGCGCTCTGCCGACACCGCCACCCGCACCTTCCGCGTCGAGATCATGGTTGAGAACGAGAACCTGACCATCCGCGACGGCCAGACCGTCGAGATCGCCATCCGCGCCGCCTCGCAAACCGCGCACCTCGTGCCGCAAAGCGCGCTGACGCTGGATGATGACGGGACCATGGGCCTGCGGGTTCTGGAGGATGACAACATCGTCGGCTTCCGCCCGGTCGAGATCCTGCGCGACAGCCGCAACGGCCTGTATGTCTCGGGGCTGGAGGATGAGGCCGACATCATCGTGGTCGGGCAGGAATTCGTGATCGCCGGCGTGCGGGTCAAGCCCACGTGGCGCGAGGCCGCGCAATGAGCGGGATGACCGGCATTGTCGGCACCGCCGCGTCGCGGGCGCGGATGGTCATCGCGTTTATCGTGATGTCCGTCGTGGCGGGCGCCATCGCCTATGCCACCCTGCCCAAGGAAGGCGAGCCCGACATCGAGATCCCGGCGATCTTCATCTCGGTCCCCTTCCCCGGCATCTCGGCCGAGGACGCCGAGAAGCTGCTGATCAAGCCGATGGAGGCCGAACTGGTCGACATCGACGGTCTGGACAAGATGTCCTCGACCGCGTCCGAAGGCTATGCCGGCGTCGCGCTGGAGTTCGAGTTCGGCTGGGACAAGACCAAGACGCTGGCCGACGTGCGCGACGCGATGAGCACCGCCGAGGCCGATTTCCCGGACGGCGCGGAACAGTATTCGATCAACGAGATCAACTTTTCGGCCTTCCCGATCGTCATCGTGAACCTGACCGGCCCGGTGCCCGAACGCACCCTGCTGCGCGTCGCCCGCGACCTTCAGGACCGGATCGAAGGGCTGGACCCGGTGCTGGAAGCCGCGCTTGCGGGCGACCGGGACGAGATGCTTGAAGTGGTGATCGACCCGCTGCGGATGGAAGCCTACAACGTCACCGCCGCCGAACTGGTCAACGCGGTGACCCAGAACAACCTGCTGATCGCGGCGGGCGAGGTGCAGACCGATCAGGGCTCGTTCGCGGTCAAGATCCCCGCCACGCTGCAAAGCCAGCAGGACGTCTACGCCATCAAGATCGTCGGCGACGGCGACCGGTCGGTCACGCTGGGCGATCTGGCCGACATCCGCCTGACCTACGAGGACCGCGAGGGCACGGCCCGGTTCAACGGCATCGCCACCGTGGCGCTGCAGGTGGTGAAGAAGAAGGGCTACAACCTGATCGACACCGCCGATCTGGTCCGCGCCGAGGTGGAAGCCGCCCGCGAGGACTGGCCCGAGGAACTGCAGGCCGCGATCACCGTTGGCACCTCGAACGACCAGAGCTTCACCGTGAAGTCGATGGTCAGCCAGCTGGAAGGCTCGGTCCTGACCGCCATCGCGCTGGTGATGATCGTGGTGTTGTCGGCGCTTGGCATCCGGTCCGCGCTTCTGGTCGGCTTCGCGATCCCGACCTCGTTCCTTCTGTGCTTCGTGCTGCTGGGCCTGATGGGCATCACCGTGTCCAACATCGTGATGTTCGGCCTGATCCTTGCCGTTGGCATGCTGGTGGACGGCGCCATCGTCGTGGTCGAATACGCCGACCGCCGCATCGACGAAGGCTCGGGCCCGATGCACGCCTATGTCGAGGCCGCGACGCGGATGTTCTGGCCGATCATCGCATCGACCGCGACCACGCTTTGCGCCTTCCTGCCGATGCTGTTCTGGCCCGGTGTCGCGGGCGAGTTCATGGGCATGCTGCCGGTCACGCTGATCTTCGTGCTGGCCGCCTCTCTGGTGGTCGCGCTGATCTTCCTGCCGGTGATGGGCGGCGTCGCGGGCCGCATCAGCCGCGTCTTCGACCGCACCTCGGGCTGGCTGCGCCGCGCCGTGCCGTGGTGGATCGTCCGCGCGGCGATCGCCGCCGTGGCGGCCTATCTGGTGTTCCTCGGCGCGATGCAGGTGCTGAACCCCGCCTACCTGTTCGGCGGCGGCGAGGCCCCGGTGCCCGGCGCGGTCGGCCTGCTGCTGGGCGCGGCGGTGTTCCTGTTCGGCGCGATCTGGACCGGCATCGCGATGCAGTCCGTCCGCATCCAGCGCCCGCCCCGCCGCATCTCGACCCGCACGCGGCACACGCTGTTCGGCTGGCTGATCAAGTTCATCGTCGGCAACCCGATCATGCCGCTGGTCACCATCGGCCTTGTGATCTTCTTCGTCGGTGCCGTGTTCTCGTTCTACGGCAAGAACAACCTCGGCACCGAGTTCTTCGCGGAATCCGAGCCCGAGCAGGCCATCGTCTACGTCAAGGCGCGCGGCAACCTCTCGCTGGCCGAGAAGGACGCGCTGGTGAAACAGGTCGAGGACATCGTGATCTCGGTCCCCGGCGTCGACAGCGTGTTCTCCTTCGCCGGCGACGGCGGGCTGAACACCAACACCGGCGGCAGTCAGGCCCCGCGCGACGCCATCGGCCAGATCCAGCTTGAACTCGTCCGCTGGGAAGACCGCCCCCGCACCGTCGAGGAGTCCACCTTCTTCGGCCTGATCGACATCGAGGAAGTCGCCGAGGACTTTGACGGCGACTACATCCTCGCCGAGATCGAGCGGCGTCTGGCCGGACTGCCGGGCATCCGGACCGAGATCCTGAACCTGTCGATGGGCCCCGCCTCGGCCAAGCCGGTACACCTGCGGCTGAAGGGCGAGAACCTCGAAGAGCTTCAGATCGCCGCCGAGATGGTGCGGACGCAGTTCGAGGCGACCGAGGGCCTGATCGACATCGAGGACACGCTTCCCCTGCCCGGCATCGACTGGCAGATCGATGTCGACGTCGAGGCCGCCGGCCGCTATGGCGCCGACGTCGCCACCGTGGGCGGCATGGTGCAGCTGGTGACGCGCGGCCTGCTGCTGGACACCATGCGCGTGCCCTCCTCCGACGAAGAGATCGAGATCCGCGTCCGCTTCCCCGAACAGGACCGCCTGCTGTCGACGCTGGACACGCTGAAGGTCCGCACCGCCGACGGTCTGATCCCGCTGTCCAACTTCGTCACCCGCGGCCCGGTCGAGAAGCTGGCCCAGATCGACCGCGTGGACCAGAAACGCTATTACGACGTAAAGGCCGGTGTCGCGCCCGGACTGACCACCACCGGCACCGGACCGGACGGCGCGGACCGCGAGGTGCTGATCAGCCCGAACGAGCGGATCGAGACGCTGACCGCATGGCTGGAAAGCGACGCCGTCGACCTGCCCGCGGGCGTGACATGGGAATGGACCGGCGATCAGGAGGATCAGGCGGAAAGCCTCGCCTTCCTGCAAACCGCCTTCGGCGGCGCGCTGTTCTTGATGTTCATCATCCTGCTGGCACAGTTCAACTCGTTCTACAACTCGGTGCTTGTGCTGCTGGCGGTCGTCCTGTCCACCACCGGCGTTCTGATCGGCATGCTGGTCATGCAGCAGCCCTTCTCGATCATCATGACCGGCACCGGGATCGTCGCGCTCGCCGGGATCGTGGTGAACAACAACATCGTGCTGATCGACACCTTCCAGGAATACTCGCGTTACATGCCGCAGATTGAGGCGATCATCCGCACCGCGGAACAGCGCCTGCGGCCGGTGATCCTGACCACGCTGACCACCATGGCGGGCCTGACGCCGATGATGCTGGGCCTGTCGCTGGACTTCATCGGCGGCGGCTACTCGATCAACTCGCCCACCTCGCTGTGGTGGAAGCAGCTTGCGACCGCGGTTGTCTTCGGCCTCGGTATCGCGACGGTGCTGACGCTGGTGCTGACCCCCTCGCTGCTGGCGGTGCGGGCCTGGGCCGGACGCTATGCCCATGGCATCGCCGCGCTGCTGGCGCGCCTGTCGATGCCGCGCGGGTCCGCCGCCGCCCGCGACTGGGCGCTGCGCCGGGCCGCGCGCCGCACCCGCCTGCCCGAGATCCTGTGGGACATCGACGCGCCCGCCGCGCCGGCGCGCCCGACCGAGGACGAACCCAACCTCGGTGCGCGGATGCGGGCCGCCGAATAACCGGCCTGTCGCGACGTCAGCCTGAATGACGCGACAGATCGCGCGCCCTCGTGCGTTCTACCTCTGACATGCCCGATACCGGGGCCAATCCGGACCGGGCCAAATGACGGAGGTTGAAATGAAAGCAGGATATATCCTTACCACGGCGGCAGCCCTGGCAATGGTCGCCGGCGGTGCGCTGGCACAGGGCGGCGCGCCAAGATCCCCCGGCGACGGCCCGCAGGGCGGCGTCACCTGCCCCTCGGGCCAACGCGCCCCGAACGGCGGCTGCACCAGCGGCACTCCGGGCAACGGCGCGAACCGCCCCACCGACAATCGTCCCGAACAGGCGCGTCCCGCCCCGGATCGCCCGAGGGTCGAGGCCGCGGCGCCGAAACCCGGCTTCAACCCGGGCGACGCCGTTGCCGCGGACATGCGCAAGGTCCCCGACCCACGCCGCTTCGGGCTGGATCCGAACAAG
Organism: Maritimibacter sp.; assembly: GCA_017792445.1. Classification (GTDB taxonomy): domain Bacteria; phylum Pseudomonadota; class Alphaproteobacteria; order Rhodobacterales; family Rhodobacteraceae; genus Psychromarinibacter. The sequence continues at coordinate 3,375,018 of CP051232.1, read as the reverse complement.
CACTACGTCCGCCATGGCGATACATTCTATCAGGTGGACGCGCAAAGCCGCGAGATCCTCGCCTTCGTCGGCGCCCTCGCCGACCTGATGAACTGAAAGACCTGATCTGCGCCCGCCGGCGGCCCCGCGCCGCCGGTCCGGGGTTCGATCAGGGCTCGACCCCAAGATGCGCGGCAAGCTTCCGGCAATAGCCGAACCAATCCTGCGCTTCTTCCGACAACACGAAAAACAGCCCGCGCCCGTCCCAGTCCGCGGCGGCGTCGGCGTAAAGCGCGGCGACCCGCTTCAGCCCGTCGCCATGCCCCTCGCGCGCGGCCTGCGCCACGGCGGCGGCATAATAAGCGTCCCGGGCGGCGGTCAGTCGCATGCCCTTCTCACCCGACCGCCGTTCCGGCGCGCGCCGGTTCGACAGGTCCATCAGCGCCGCGCATTGCGCAAGGCTTTGGCTATAGGGCTGCCCCGCACCGGCAGGCGCGGCAACAAGCAGCAAGGCAATGATCGCGTAACGCACCGATCCCTCCGATACCGAACGCCGTCAGGTAACCACCGCATTCGGGCATCTTTGGGACCCGCATCTTCTTTGGTCCGGAAATATCCCGGGGGGAGGCCGCAGGCCGGGGGGCAGAGCCCCCTTCAGTGCGCGCGACCGGCCGCGACGCCTATTCGGCCGCGACCTTGCCCTTCTTCGGCGCCAGCATCGGTTTGAGGTAATGCCCGGTGTGGCTCTCGGCCACATCGGCCACATGCTCGGGCGTTCCCTCGGCCACGATGGTACCGCCGCCGTCGCCGCCCTCGGGGCCGATGTCGATAATCCAGTCCGCCGTCTTGATGACGTCGAGGTTGTGCTCGATCACCACCACCGAGTTGCCCTGGTCCACCAGTTCGTGCAGCACCTCGAGAAGCTTGTTCACGTCCTCGAAATGCAACCCCGTGGTCGGCTCGTCGAGGATGTACAGCGTGCGGCCCGTCGACCGCTTGGACAGTTCCTTCGACAGCTTCACCCGCTGCGCCTCGCCGCCCGACAGCGTCGTGGCCTGCTGGCCGACCTTGATATAGTCAAGGCCCACCCGGTGCAGCGCGTCCATCTTGTCGCGGATCGAGGGCACCGCCTTGAAGAACTCGCGCGCCTCTTCGACGGTCATGTCCAGCACGTCGGCGATGGACTTGCCCTTGAACTTCACCTCCAGCGTCTCGCGGTTATAGCGCTGACCGTTGCAGGTCTCGCAGGTGACATAGACGTCCGGCAGGAAGTGCATCTCGATCTTGATGACGCCGTCGCCCTGGCACGCCTCGCAGCGGCCACCCTTCACGTTGAAGCTGAACCGCCCCGGCTTGTAGCCGCGCGCCTTCGCCTCGGGCAGACCGGCGAACCAGTCGCGGATCGGGGTGAAGGCGCCGGTATAGGTGGCCGGGTTCGACCGCGGCGTGCGCCCGATCGGGCGCTGGTCGATGTCGATGACCTTGTCCAGATGCTCCAGCCCCTTGATCGTCTCGCAGGGCGCGGGCGTCTGGCGGGCGCCGTTCAGCCGCATCGAGGCGGTCTTGAACAAGGTCTCGATGGTCAGGGTCGACTTGCCGCCGCCCGACACGCCGGAGACGCAGACGAACTTGCCCAGCGGGAACTTGGCGGTCACGTCCTTCAGGTTGTTGCCGGTGGCCTTGACCACCGTCACCGCCTTCTTGTTCCCCTTGCGCCGGGTCGCCGGTACCGAAATCTCGCGCACGCCGGTCAGGTACTGGCCGGTGATCGAATCCGGGTTCGCCGCGATCTCGGCGGGCGTGCCCGACGCCACGACCGACCCGCCATGCACCCCCGCGCCGGGGCCGATGTCGAGCACGTAATCGGCTTCGCGGATGGCTTCCTCGTCGTGCTCCACCACGATCACCGTATTGCCCTGGTCGCGCAGGTTCTTCAGCGTGCCCAGCAGCCGGTCGTTGTCGCGCTGGTGCAGGCCGATAGAAGGCTCGTCCAGCACGTACAGCACGCCGGTCAGGCCGCTGCCGATCTGGCTGGCCAGACGGATGCGCTGGCTCTCGCCGCCCGACAGGGTGCCCGCGTTGCGCGACAGGGTCAGGTATTCGAGGCCCACGTTGTTCAGGAAGCCCAGACGCTCGCGGATCTCTTTCAGGATGGCGCGGGCGATCTCGTTCTTCTGCTTGGTCAGGTGCTCGGGCACCGTCTCGCACCAGGCGAAGGCTTCCTTGATCGACATCTCGACCACCTGACCCACGTGCAGCCCGGCGATCTTCACCGCCAGCGCCTCTTCCCGCAGGCGATAGCCGCCGCAGGCGCCGCACGAGCGGTTGTTCTGATAGCGCTCGAACTCTTCACGGACCCAGCTGGAATCGGTCTCGCGATAGCGCCGTTCCATGTTGGGGATCACGCCTTCGAACGGGCGCGACACCTGATAGACCCGGCCGCCCTCGTCATAGCGGAACTGGATCTCTTCCTTGCCGGACCCGTACAGAAAGACCTTCTGCACCGCTTCGGGCAGGTCCTTCCACTTGGTGTTCTTGTCGAAGTCGTAATGCTTCGCGATGGCCTCGATGGTCTGCAGGAAATAGGGCGACTTGCCCTTCCGCCAGGGCGCCAGCGCGCCGTTGTAGATCGTCAGGTTCTGGTCTGGCACCACAAGGCGCTCGTCGAAGAACAGCTCGACGCCAAGCCCGTCGCAGGACGGGCACGCCCCGAAGGGCGCGTTGAACGAGAACAGGCGCGGCTCGATCTCGGGGATGGTGAAGCCACTGACCGGACAGGCGAAATTCTCGGAGAAGGTGATCCGCTCGGGCTCGCCCTCTTTCGGCGCGGTTTCCAGAATCGCGATGCCGTCGGCGAGGTCCAGTGCGGTGCGGAAGCTGTCGGCAAGGCGCGTCTCCAGCCCCTCGCGCACCACGATGCGGTCGACGACCACGTCGATGTCATGGCGGAACTTCTTGTCCAGCGTCGGCGGCTCGTCGAGCTCATAGAACGCGCCGTTCACCTTCACCCGCTGGAAGCCCTGCTTGCGAAGCTCGACGAACTCTTTCTTGTACTCGCCCTTGCGGTCCCGGACGATGGGCGCCAGCAGGTAGCCCCGCGTGCCCTCTTCCATGGTCATGACCCGGTCGACCATGTCCTGCACCTGCTGCGCCTCGATCGGCAGGCCGGTGGCGGGGGAATAGGGCGTGCCGGCGCGGGCGAACAGAAGGCGCAGGTAATCGTAGATCTCGGTCACCGTGCCGACGGTGGAGCGCGGGTTCTTCGAGGTGGTCTTCTGCTCGATCGAAATCGCGGGCGACAGGCCCGAGATGTGATCGACGTCGGGCTTTTCCATCATGTCGAGGAACTGGCGGGCGTAGGCCGACAGCGATTCAACGTAGCGGCGCTGCCCCTCGGCATAGATCGTGTCGAAGGCCAGAGAAGACTTGCCCGAGCCCGACAGGCCGGTGATCACCACCAGCTCGTCGCGCGGAATGTCCACGTCGATGCCCTTCAGATTGTGCTCGCGCGCGCCGCGCACCTCGATCTTCTTCAGATCAGCCATCGGATACCCCTTAACCGCCGCCTAACAGTTAACCCACGGCGCGCGAGTCTCCAATCGAAAATTGGAACATTGCGCGAACATCCACAGGTTCCTTGCCGGATTGTCAGCAGCCGTCAGGCGATCTGCCCGTCGCGTCGGCGCTGCAGGGCCAGATGTACGCCCGCGCCGGCAAGAAACAAGAGGCAGAGCATCACCATCAGCCCGCCGTAGCCGGAAACCGCGATCACCGAGACCATCAGCGGCGTGCCGATGGTGTTGCCGAGGTTGCCCGCCTGCGCCATGCCGCCATTGGCCAGCGCCCTGTCCTCGAGCGTCGGGTTCAGCTGCGGCACCACGCTGAAGCCCGACCCCTGCACCAGCCCCAGCGTCGCGCCCAGCGCCAGGAACAGGACGGGGCTGCCCGGCACCGCCCACAGCGCCACCGCCACCACCGCGCAGGCGGCGAAACCCGCGACCGAGACGGTCACCGCCGACACCCGCCGCAGCAGCCAGACGCCCAGCGTCATCGAGGTCGCGAGCGAGGCCAGCGGCATCAGCCCCAGCACCAGCGCCCGGCTGCCTTCCGGCAGGAAGGGCGCGAGCACGGTCAGGACGGCGACGAAGCAGGTGGTGTAGAACAGCCAGCCCCAGGCCGCCGCGCCGATGGCGGGGCTGCGGTAGATGCGGGCGTGGGCGGTCAGCAGCTCGCCCTGTTTCAGCGGCGTGGCGACGCCCTTGCGCACCCTTGGCAGGATCGGCCAGAGCACCGCCGCCATCACCGCCATGTAGACCGCATGCGCCCCGATCACCGCCGCCAGCCCGAACCGGGCCGCCGCCGGGATACCGGCCCATGCCAGCACCGCGAACGCCACGGCGAAGAAGGTGCTCCAGATCGTCAGCGCCAGCGGGCGGTCGCTTTCGCGCGTCACTTCGGCGATCATCGTCGGCGCCGCGACCACGATGGCCAGATGCGCCGCGCCCTCGACGACGCGGCTGGCGAGGAACAGCCAAAGGGGCGGAAAGGTGGCCTGGAAGGCCGACATCGCCGCGCCGGCGCACAGCGCGGTCAGCAGCGCCCGGCGATATCCGATCCGCGCCACCAGCACGCCCGCGACGACGCCCAGAAGGATGCCGAGGAACCCCACCAGCGACACCGCGAACCCCAGCGAGGTGCCGGCCTGCGGATAGGCCTCGGGCAGCCGGTCGAACACGACGCTCAGCTTGCCGTACTGCCCCGCCGCGCCCAGCCCGGCCGCCCAGATCAGCAGCACCAGCCGCCAGTCGGTCCTGTCCGTTTCCATCGCGTCGCCCCCGGATCCTGTCGGGTCCGGTTAATCAGGTTCGGCAGCGTAGCGCCAGTCCTTGGGGGCCGGAGGGGGCTCTGCCCCCGCCGCGCCCTGCGCGGCCCCCCGAGGTATTTGAAAAGAGAAGAAAGAGACGGCCCAAACGCGAAACTCCGCCGCGGCGCCGGGCCGGGCGGAGTTTCGTTTCGGTTCGCGGAAGGCCGCCCGTCAGGAGGCGAGCCGGTCCTTGACCATCGGGCCCACCTGACCGAAGTCCATGCGCCCGGTGTATTGCGATTTCAGCTCGCCCATCACCTTGCCCATGTCGCGGATCGAGTTGGCGTCGGTCTTGGCGATCGCCTTGTCGACCGCCGCGGCGACCTCGTCCTCGGTCAGCTGCTTGGGCAGGAAATCCTCGATAACGACGATCTCGTCCCGCTCGCGCTCGGCGAGGTCGAGGCGTCCGCCCTCCTCGTAGGCGCGGGCGCTTTCCTGCCGCTGCTTGACCATCTTGCCGAGGATGCCAAGCACGTCGGCGTCGCCCACGCCGTTCGCGTTGTCCTCGCCCTCGCCCCTCAGGGCGATGTCCTTGTCCTTGATCGCGGCGTTGATCAGGCGCAGCGTCGACAGGCGCGCGGCATCCTTGCTCTTCATCGCATCCTTCAGCGCAGAGCCGATCCTGGTGCGCATATCCATACGTGCGGGTCCTCTCCCCTTGAGGTTTCGCAAATCCGTAACATACAGTGCCGCGCTGCGGCGCGCAACTGGCCGCATTTATTGCAAGTCATTGAAATCGCTCCGTTACGCGAATCCCGTGATGGGTTGATTCCCGCCCCGGCTGGCCTTAGGTTCCGCGCCATCACGAACAAGGAGTCGCACATGCCCCTCTCGCGCGGACCGGACAATGCAACCGCATGCCTTGCGCTTGCTGATGGCACGCTGTTTTACGGCCGCGGCTTCGGCGCCGCCGGCCAGACGACGGCGGAGTTGTGCTTCAACACCGCGATGACCGGCTATCAGGAGATCATGACCGATCCCTCCTACGCCGGGCAGATCGTGACCTTCACCTTCCCGCATGTGGGCAACGTCGGCGTGAACCCCGACGATGACGAGACGCAGGACCCGGTGGCCGAGGGCATGGTCGTCAAATGGGACCCGACCGAGCCGTCGAACTGGCGCGCCGCAGAGCGGCTGACCGACTGGCTGGCCAAGCGGGGCCGGATCGCCATCGGCGGCATCGACACCCGGCGCCTGACCCGCGCGATCCGCCAGCAGGGCGCGCCGCATGTCGCGCTGGCGCACAGCCCCGATGGCGAGTTCGACCTGGAGGCGCTGGTCGCCGCCGCGCGCGATTTCCGCGGGCTGGTGGGGCTGGACCTTGCCAAGGACGTGACCTGCGCCCAGTCGTACCGCTGGGACCAGATGCGGTGGGCGTGGCCCGACGGCTTCCCGACCCGCAGCACCCCCGGCCACAAGGTCGTCGCCATCGACTATGGCGCGAAACGCAACATCCTGCGCTGCCTTGCCTCGGCGGGCTGCGACGTCACCGTGCTGCCCGCGACCGCGACGGCGGAAGAGGTGATGGCGCATGAACCGGCGGGCCTGTTTCTGTCGAACGGCCCGGGCGACCCGGCGGCGACCGGCGAATACGCGGTGCCGATGATCCGCGATATCCTCGACAAGACCGACATGCCGGTGTTCGGCATCTGCCTTGGTCACCAGATGCTGGCCCGCGCGCTTGGCGCCAGCACGGTCAAGATGAACCACGGCCACCACGGCGCGAACCACCCGGTGAAGGATCTGGAAACCGGCAAGGTCGAGATCACCTCGATGAACCACGGCTTTACCGTGGACAGCCAGACCCTGCCCGCCGACGTGATCGAAAGCCACGTGTCGCTGTTCGACGGCTCGAACTGCGGCATCCGGCACCGCGACCGCCCGGTGTTCTCGGTCCAGTACCACCCCGAGGCCAGCCCGGGGCCGCAGGACAGCTATTACCTGTTCGAGCGCTTCGTCGCCGCGATCGAGGGCCGCTGACCCGCGCCGAAACCGACCGCGGTTAAGCGAAATTTAACGTAACACACGGATCTTCCGGCGAAGTCAGAACGAGGCTTCGCCGTGGAGAATCCTATGGGCCTTCGGTCCGTTCCGGGTGGCAGGGACCTGCCGCACCGGTCGACCGCCAGCGGTCATTCCGCCCCCCCGCACTCCGGTCAGCCGCGGCCCCGGCTGGGGCAGATCCTTGTCGACGCCGGCGCGCTGTCCCCCGCCGTCCGCGATGCGGCGCTTGCAAGGCAGGCGCGGGTCGATGCCCGGCTGGGCGACATCCTCGTGGCGGACGGCGCGATCGACCGGCCGCTGTTGCATGCCTCGCTTGCCCGCCAGTTCGGCGCGGATCTGGCCAACCTTGCCGCCCAGCCCCCCGACCCCGTGCTGGTCGCGATGCTGGGTGCGGACACCTGCCTGTCGCTGGGGCTGCTGCCATGGCGGCGAAGCGGTGGCGCGGTGGACTTCGCCAGCGCCCGCCCCGAGGCGTTCGAGCGGCACCGCCCAAGGCTGGAACGGCTGTTCGGCCCGGTACGGATGGCGGTGACAGGCGATCTGGAGATCCACGACGCGATCTGGCGCCTGCGCCCGGCCGAGCTTGTCAGCCGGGCCGAAACGCGAGTGCCCGCCGCTGAAAGCTGCCGGACCATGGCGTTCTCGCCCGCGCGGGCGCATCCGCTGGCGCTGGCGGCGGCGTTTCTGTGCCTTGTGCTGGTGTTCTTTCACCCGAGGCCGGCGCTGCGGTTCCTGACGTTCTGGGCGATCGTCACATTGCTGGCCAACAGCCTGCTGAAAGGCGCGGCGCTGGCGCGGCATCTGATCCGCACCCGCACCGCCCCGCCCGAGGCCGAGATGCCCATCGTCGCGCGGAAGCCGCGTATCTCGTTGCTGGTGCCCCTGTTCCAGGAACGGCGCATCGCCGGGCGGCTGATCGCGCGGCTGGACCGGCTGGATTACCCGCGCGAATTGCTGGACATCCTGCTGGTGGTCGAGGCGGACGACGCCGTGACCCGCGAGACGCTGGCGGGGCTGGACCTGCCCCCGCATATGCGCTGTGTCACGGTGCCCGGCGGCAGCATCAAGACCAAGCCGCGCGCGCTGAACTATGCGCTGGATTTCTGCCGGGGCAGCATCGTGGGCGTCTACGATGCCGAGGATGCGCCCGACCCGGACCAGTTGAACCAGGTGGTGCGGCGGTTTCACCGGCGCGGACCGGATCTGGCCTGTGTGCAGGCGACACTGGATTTCTACAACAGCCGGTCGAACTGGCTCGCCCGCTGCTTCGCGGTGGAATACGCGGCGTGGTTCCGGGTGGTGCTGCCGGGCCTGACCGGGCTGGGGCTGGTGGCGCCGCTGGGGGGCACGTCGCTCTTCTTCCGCCGCGCGGTGCTGGAAGAACTGGGCGGCTGGGACGCGCATAACGTGACAGAGGACGCGGACCTTGGCGTGCGGCTGGCGCGGCATGGCTACCGGACCGAATTCATCGGTTCCGTCACCTCGGAAGAGGCCAACTGCCGCGCGCTGCCGTGGATCCGGCAGCGGTCGCGCTGGCTGAAGGGCTACATGATGACATGGGCGGTTCACATGCGGCGGCCCCTAAAACTGCTGAAGCAGCTTGGGCCACGGCGCTTCCTCGGGTTTCAGATGCTGTTTCTTGGCACCATCTCGCAGTTCCTGCTGGCGCCCTTCCTGTGGCTGTTCTGGCTGCTGCCCTTCGGGATGCAGCACCCCTTTGCGCCCGCCTTCGGACCCGCGATCATGGTCGGGCTGCTGACCGCCTTCCTGCTGTCAGAGGCGATCTCGATCGCGGTGGGGCTGGTCGCGGTGCGCGGGCCCGAGCACCGGCACCTGATGCCATGGGTGCTGACCCTGCATTTCTATTTCCCGCTGGCGGCGCTGGCCGCCTACAAGGGCTTGTTCGAGCTACTGACCTGGCCGTTCTACTGGGACAAGACAGAACACGGGATCTACCCCGAGACCGAGCCCGACGCTTCCGCCGTGCCGCGCGTTGCGAAAGGGGAAGGAGAGCCCGCCGCCGTCACGCGCCGTCGGCGTCGCGCCTGAGCCGGGTCTCGAACGCTTTCGAGATATGCGCCCGCAGCGCGGCATAGGCGGCGTCGCCATCCCCTGCCCCGATCGCGTCGACGATCGCCTGATGTTCGGCCAGCGCGGTCTCTCCCCGCCCCTCCACCGCAAGCGAGGTGGTCGCCAGGAGCGCCATCGAACGATGCACGAGGTCCAGCTGCTGCACCAGATAGCGGTTGTGCGAGGCAAGGTGGATCTGCTTGTGAAACCGCTTGTTCGCCTGGCTCAGCGCCGAGGGGTCGTTCAGCAAGGCGCGGTCGTCGGCCACCATCTCGTTCAGCACCCGCACCTCTTCCGGCGTCGCGTGCTTGGCCGCCAGCCGCGCCGCCAGCCCTTCAAGCTCGGTGCGGACGACGTACAACTCTGCCAGCTGGTTGTGATCCAGCGAGGCCACGATCAGCGACCGCCCGTCGCGGGTCAGCAGCGACTGCGTTTCAAGCCGCTGCAACGCCTCGCGGATCGGGGTGCGCGACACGCCGAACCGCTCTGCCAGTTCGCTTTCCACCAGCCGGTCGCCGGGGCGATACAGCCCCACGTCGATGGCTTCGAGGATCAGCGCATAGGCATCCTTCTGCGGGGTCTTCGGCGCGGTCATGTCTTTCCTTCCGGGTGAGTTCGATACGTTAGGCCCGCCGCGCGGCAATGTTCAAGCTTTCGCGGTGGACGCGACCCGGTGGCGCACCTAAATATCGCGGCAATGGTTGCCGATCAGTTCTCACATGTGCGTCACTGGGTGTTCGATCTCGACAACACCCTGTACGACCCCGCCGCCCGCCTCTTCGATCAGATCGAGGTGAAGATGAACGATTACGTCATGCGCGAGCTTGGCGTGGACGCGGAAGAGGCCGACCGCCTGCGCAGCGCCTACTGGCGCGACCACGGCACGACCCTTGCGGGCATGATGCACCACCACGGAGTCGAGCCGTGGCCGTACCTGCGCGAGGTACACGACATCTCGCTCGACCACCTCGACCCGGACCCCGCGCTGGCCGACGCCATCGGCGCGCTGCCGGGCCGGCGCATCGTCTACACCAACGGCGACGGCGAATATGCCGCGCGGGTGCTGGAACGGCGCGGGCTGTCCAAGGTCTTCGACGCGGTCTATGGCGTCGAACATGCCAACTGGCGGCCGAAACCCGAACGCGCCGCCTTCGACCTTGTATTCGCTGCCGAAAATCTGAACCCGAAGACCGCCGCGATGTTCGAGGACGACGTGCGCAACCTTGCCGTGCCGCATTCGCTGGGCATGAAGACGGTCCATGTCGCGCCCGAGGCGCTGCCAGAGCCGCCGGATCACGTGCAGCACCACACCGCCGACCTGTCGGGCTTTCTGGACAAGCTGAAATGACCGTGGTGCGGGCCGATGTCTTCATCTCGGGCGGCGGGCTGGCCGGGCTGGCCGCGGCGGCCGCCTTCGGACAGGCCGGGTTCTCGGTCCTGCTGGCAGACCCCGCGCCGCCCCCCGCCCCCGACGCCGACACGCGCGACCTGCGGTCCACAGCCTTCCTCGGCCCCTCGCGCGACCTGCTGGACCGGATCGGCCTGTGGGACGACCTTGCCCCTCATGCCGTGCGGCTGGACGCCCTGCGCATCGTCGACACCGAGGGATGGCCGCCGGAGATCCGCGAGACCCGCCTGTTCGAGCCCGCCGACCTAGGCGCCGAGACCTTCGGCTGGAACCTCCCCAACGCGCTGACCCGGCACCACATGATGATCGCGCTGGCCCGGATGCCCGAGGTCGAGATCGCGTGGGGCACCGGCTTTCGCGCCCTGCTGACCCGCACCGGAGAGGCGCGCGTGACCCTGACCGATGGCCGCGTCGTCGCCGCCCGGCTGGCGGTCGCCGCCGATGGCCGCGACTCACCCCTGCGCGAAGCGGCGGGCATCACCGCGACCACCCGCCGTTACGGGCAGCGCGCCTTTGCCTTCACCGCGACGCACCCGGTGCCGCATTCCGGCATCTCGACCGAGGTCTACAATCAGGGCGGCGCCTTCACCACGGTCCCGGTCCCGGACATCGACGGCGTCCCGGCCTCTGCCATCGTCTGGATGAACGACGGCCGCCGCGCCGCCGACCTCGCCAAGCTGGACGACGCCGCCTTCGCACACGAGATGACGGATCGCGCCGGCGGTATCCTTGGCCCGATGGAGCGTGCAAGCCCGATGGGCCAGTGGCCCGTCATCACCCGCACCGCCGACCGCCTGGCGGCCGAGCGCGTGGCGCTGGTGGCCGAGGCCGCGCATGTGCTGCCCCCCATCGGTGCGCAGGGGCTGAACACCTCGCTGAACGACATCGCTCTGCTTGCGGATCTCGCCGCCGAAGCGCCGGACGCGCTGGGGACGCCGCAGCAGCTGGACGCCTATGCCCGCCGCCGTCACCGCGACATAGCGCTTCGGGCGCAGGTCATCGACCTTTACAACCGCATCTGCCGCTCGGGCGAGCCCCCGATCCAGGCGATCCGCCGCGCCGGGCTGCGGCTGGTGCATGACACCCCCTTGCGCAAGCAGGTGATGCAGGCCGGTCTGGGCGGCAACTAGACCCCGTCCGTCACTTTAAGGTCCGCCCGCAACCCGCTTTGCAAAAACGAAAAACGCGCAAGGACAAACCTTGCGCGTTCCCGTGACCCGAAGCTCTGGGTCGATCAAACTCAGTTGCGGTAGACGACCAGTTCCGGCAGCCCGTCCAGCGGTGCGTCCAGCAGGCGCAGCGCCGCCAGCGAGACCTGGCTGCCCGAACCCGATGCGCCGCCCGACGGGATCAGCTGAACCTGAACCGTGCGGCCCGACGCCGGATAGAACAGCCGGCCCGAGGCCTGCTCGCTGACCAGCGGCGTCCGGATCCAGAAGCCCGGCTCGTCCGCCGCGCCAATCGACGCGACCGTGGTCCCAAGCCGGCCATCGCCTGCCGCTTCCGGAGCCGGCGCGGGCGCAGGCTCGGGGTCCGGCGCCGCGGCGGTTTCGGGCGCCGGGGTGGTTTCCGGTGCCGGCGTCTCGGGCGCGGGTGTCGCGGGCGGCGTTACGGCGGCGGTCTCGGTGTCGTTCCCCGCCGCGGGATCGTCAAGCGTGGTGGTCTCGACGGTGTCCGTGGTGGTGTCCAGACCCGTGGGATTCGCGGGGTCTGCATCGGCTTCCGCGGCGGGCGGAGTGGTTTCGCCGCCAAGCGGGCCGGGCCCCTCGCCGGCACAGGCGGCCAGCAGCAGGAGCGTCAGGAAGGGGGTGATCTTTTTCATGTCCGGCAGGTTAGGCAGAACATCGCCGCTGATCAACACGATGCTGTGGCTTGCGGCAATGTTCTGCTGCCCTTAGGTGTGGGATATGACACCGCGCCTGACCGACCCTTTCGAACGTGCGATCACCTACCTGCGGGTCTCGGTGACCGACCGCTGCGACTTCCGCTGCACCTATTGCATGGCGGAAAACATGACGTTCCTGCCGAAGAAGGAACTTCTGACGCTGGAAGAGCTGGACCGCATGTGTTCCACCTTCGTGGGCCTCGGGGTCGAAAAACTGCGCATCACCGGCGGCGAGCCGCTCGTCCGCCGCGATATCATGACCTTCTTCCGCTCGATGACCCGCCACCTCGACGCCGGGACATTGAAGGAACTGACGCTGACCACGAATGGCAGCCAGCTGGCGCGCTTCGCGGACGATCTTTGGGACGCGGGCGTGCGGCGGGTGAACATCTCGCTCGACACGCTGGACGACGACCGCTTCGCCCAGATCACCCGCTGGGGCCGTCTGCCGCAGGTGATGAAAGGGATCGAGGCCGCGCGGAACGCCGGCATGCGGATCAAGATCAACACCGTGGCGCTGAAGGGCTTCAACGAGGACGAACTGTTCACCCTCGTCGACTGGTGCGCCCGCGAGGACATGGACCTGACCTTCATCGAGGTCATGCCGATGGGCGACATGGGAGAGGTCGACCGTCTCGACCAGTACTGGCCGCTGTCCGACCTGCGCGCCCGTCTGGCCGAGCGTTACACGCTGACCGATCTGCCCGAACGCACCGGCGGCCCCGCGCGCTATGTCCGGCTGGAAGAGACCGACCAGAAGATCGGCTTCATCACCCCGCTCACCCATAACTTCTGCGAAAGCTGCAACCGCGTGCGGCTGACCTGCACCGGCGAGCTGTTCATGTGTCTCGGACAGGAAGACATGGCCGACCTGCGCACGCCGCTTCGGAACTTCCCCGACACCGACGCGCCGCTGGTCTCGGCCATCGAGAAGGCGATCGGACGCAAGCCCAAGGGCCATGACTTCGACTATTCGCGGCAGCGCGCCGACGGCCAGATGACCCGCCACATGAGCCACACCGGCGGCTAGGCGTCCCGCGCCGCCAGCGCCTTGCCCAGCCGCGGCAGCCGCGCCTTGCGCAGCAGTTTGCGGATTTCCCACGGCTCGCCCGACAGACGCTCGGCCTCTTGCCGCACCGCCTCTGCCGCTTGCGCCACCGCGTCGGGATGGTCGGCAAACAGCCCCATCAGGAACGGATCGACCGCCTGCCGCTCCACGCCCTCCTCGGCCAGCACTCCGCGCGGAAAGTCCTGCGCGTTCTCGGTCAGGATGATATCGGCGCTGCCGGTCACCGCCGCCGCCAGCACATGCACGTCCGCCGGATCGGGCAGCCACAGCCGCGCCTCCAGCCCCTCGCGCACCGGCACCTCGGCATCGGGCCAGTCGCGGCGCACCAGCGCCACCTCGGCCCGCGCCTGCGCCTCGCCCTCGGGGCCCAGCTTGCGCGCCGCCCGTGCCCATTCCTCGAGGATGCGCGCCGACCACAGCGGCGTGAACAGCCCGGCCTTCGCGACGCCCAGAACCACCTGCCGCATCACAGTCGGATACAGCACGTTCGCGTCGATCAGGACCTTCATTCGGACAGCCGGAACACCAGCGACTTGAGATAGCCCGACTCGGCCAGTTGCGGCAGCTGCGGATGATCCGGCCCCGCGAAGCCGGTCCAGATGATCTGGCCGCGCCGCCCGCCCTTGCCGATCCCGCGCGCCGAGGCGTTGCGGAACTTCGTCAGGTCGGCGGCATGCGAGCACGAGCACAGGCACAGGTACCCGCCCGGCGCCACCAGCGGCGCCGCCAGCCGCGCGACCCGCTCGTAGGCGCGCAAGCCCGCGTCCAGCGCTTGCCGGTTCGGCGCGAAGGCTGGCGGATCGCAAACCACCACGTCAAAGCGCTCGCCCTCGTCGGCCAGCGCCGCCATCACGTCGAAGGCATCGCCCTTCCGCGTGGCGAAGCGGTCGCCCGCGCCCATCGCGCCCGCGCCCTGCTCCGCCAGTTCCAGCGCCGGGGCCGAGCTGTCGACGGCCAGTGCCTGCGTTGCACCACCCGCAAGCGAGGCCAGCGAGAAGCCCCCCACGTGGCTGAACACGTCCAGCATCCGGCGACGCTTCACCAGCCGCTGCACGAAAGCGTGGTTGTCCCGCTGGTCGAAGAACAGCCCCGTCTTCTGCCCGCCGGTCAGGTCCGCCATATAGGTCGCGCCGTTCATCGACACCGGCACCGGACCGTCCAGCGCGCCCGTCATCACAAGCGTCTCGTCCGGCAGCCCTTCCAGCCCCCGCGCCCGCCCGCTGCCGTTCTTCACGATGGTCGAAACGCCCGTGACCTCGGCCAGCGCGGCGGCCAGGTCGTCCAGCAACACCTCGGCCCAGGCTGCGTTGGGCTGGATCACCGCCGCGTCGCCGAACCGGTCGATGACGACGCCGGGCAGCCCGTCGGCCTCGGCATGGACGAGACGGTAGAACGGCGCGTCGTACAGCGCCTCCCGATGCGCCAGCGCCGCCCGCAGCCGCGCGGCCAGCCAGTCGCGGTCGATCACCGCCTCGGGGTCGCGGTCCAGCATCCGCGCGATGATCCGCGACTGCGGGTTCACCGCCACCACGCCCATCGGCGTGCGCGCGCTGTCCTCCAGCACGGCCAGCGTGCCGGGCTCGATCGCCTTGGTGCGGCGGTCGGTTACAAGTTCGTTCGAATAGACCCAGGGAAACCCGTGACGGATCGCACGGGCCTCGGCCTTGGGCATGAGGCGTATGGTGGGCATGGTCATGCGCCTCTCCTATCCACTTGCGCCCCCCGGCGGAAGAGCCCACGACACGCCCGCCCCCGACACCACGCCGCTCCCCTCTTCTTCTCTTCCCAAATACCTCGGGGGAGTCGCGCGCAGCGCGACGGGGGCAGCGCCCCCTCCTCGCGCCGCTCGAACCGGCGAACCGGCGAACCATCAAACCTGTTGACCGCCCCGCCCTGCCCGCGCTAGCAACGCGCCATGACCCGTCCGACGATCACCTTCCGCAATTTCTGGTGGCGCGCCTTCTGACAAGGCGGCCGGACGATTACCCTTACACATCATCCACCGGGCCGCCGCATGGGCGGCTCTTTTGGTTCTGCGTTCCCCCCGTGCGGTGTCCCACCACCCCGAAAGGACCCAGACCCATGCAACCGTCACCGAAACCCGTCATCCTGACCGGCGACCGCACCACCGGCCCGCTGCACCTCGGCCACTACGCCGGCTCTCTGAAAAGCCGCGTCGCGCTGCAGGACAGCCACCGCCAGTACCTTCTGCTGGCCGACACGCAGGCGCTGACCGACAACGCCCAAGACATCGGCCGCATCCGCCGCAACGTGCTGGAGGTCGCGACCGACTACCTCGCTGTGGGGATCGACCCCGCGCGCAGCACGATCTGCCTGCAATCGCAGCTTCCCGCTTTGGCCGAACTGTCGATGCTGTACCTGAATTTCGTCACCGTCGCGCGGCTGGAACGCAACCCGACCATCAAGGACGAGATCCGCGCCCGCGGCTTTGGTCGCGACATCCCGGCGGGGTTCCTGTGCTACCCGGCGGCACAGGCCGCCGACATCACCGCCTTCCGCGCCACCATCGTGCCGGTGGGCGAAGACCAGGCGCCGCTGATCGAGCAGACCAACGAGATCGTCCGCCGCATCAACGCCGCCGCGGGACGCGACGTGCTGCCCGAGGCGACCGCCGTGATTCCCGCGACGGGCCGGCTTCCCGGCGTCGACGGCAAGGCGAAGATGTCGAAATCCGGCGGCAACGCGATCCCGCTGTCGGCCTCGCCGGACGAAATCCACGCCGCGGTTCAGGCGATGTACACCGACCCCGGCCACCTGCGGATCGAGGATCCGGGTCAGGTCGAGGGCAATGTCGTCTTCACCTATCTCGATGCCTTCGACCCCGACCGCAACCTCGTGGCCGAGTTCAAAGAGCGCTACCGCTTCGGAGGTCTCGCCGACAGCGTCCTGAAACGCCGGCTGGACGACGTGCTGCAGGCGCTCGTCGCCCCGATCCGCACCCGGCGGGCGGAACTGGCGCAGGATCCGGGTTACGTGCTCGAGGCGGTCCGCGCCGGCACCGAACGCGCCCGCTCGGTCACCGAAGAGACCAAGGCCGAGATCACGGCGGCGCTCGGTATGTTCCGCCTCGACCCGCTGGCGCTGGCCGAGGCCGGACCGGCGCTGCTTACGGCCTGAGCCCGGTGGACCCGAAGAGGTGTCAGCGCTCCAGCGCCGACGCCTCTTTCGCCAGCGCCTCGATCCCGGCCCAGTCGCCCGACTTCACCTTGTCGCCCGGCGCCACCCAGGCCCCGCCGACGCAGGCCACGTTGGGCAAGGACAGGTAATCGGCGGCGTTTTTCATCGACAGCCCGCCGGTGGGGCAGAAGGTCATCTGCGGCAGCGGCGCGCCCAGCGCCTTCAGCGCCTTGGCGCCGCCCGAGGTCTCGGCGGGGAAGAACTTGGCGGTGGTGAAGCCACGCTCCAGCATCCGCATGATCTCGGTCGCCGTCACCGCGCCGGGCAGCAGCGGCAACTCGTGCTCGACGCAGGCCGCGCACAGCGCGTCCGTCGCGCCCGGCGATACGGCGAACTGCGCGCCCGCCTCCTTGGCGGCGATCACGTCCGCCTCGGTCAGCACGGTGCCCGCGCCGACGACGCCGCCCTTCACGCCGGACATCGCGCGGATCACATCCAGCGCCGCCGGGGTGCGCAGGGTGACTTCCAACACCGGCAGCCCGCCCGCCACCAGCGCCTCGGCCAGCGGCACCGCGTCGCCCGCGTCGTCGACCACCAGCACCGGGATCACCGGGGCCAGGCGGCACATCTCCAGCGCCTGCGCGCTCATGTCCTTGGGTGTCATCATCTCACGTCTCCCCGAAACCTTGCCGGCTTCTTTGGTCTTCTAAATATCCCCGCCGGAGGCAAGAAGACTCTGGCGGGACAGTAACTTTCAATGCCTCCGGCGGGGATATTTCCCGGACCAAAGAAGCATCAGGTCAAACAACGACCCCCGCGCCGGCCGAGGCGTCGCCGGCGGTCTGGCGGAACACCTCGAACAGGTCGCGGCCAAGGCCGAACTGGTTGGCCGTCAGGTCGGCTTCCGCCAGCGGGCGGGACGACAGGTCGACACCCACCGCCTCGAGCGTGCCCGCCGTTGCATCCACCCGCACCACGTCGCCGTCGCGCAGGCGGGCGATCGGGCCGCCATTCGCCGCTTCGGGGCAGACATGGATGCAGGCCGGGACCTTGCCCGAGGCGCCAGACATGCGGCCATCGGTGACCAGCGCGACCTTCAGGCCGCGGTCCTGCAGCACGGCCAGCACCGGAGTCAGCGAGTGCAGCTCCGGCATTCCGTTCGCCTTGGGCCCCTGAAAGCGGACCACGACCACCGTGTCCTCGGTGAACTCGCCGGCCTGGAACGCCTTCTTCACATCCACCTGATCGTGGAAAATCCGCGCCTTCGCCTCGATCACGTGGCGTTCGGGCTTCACGGCAGAGACTTTCATCACGCCCCGGCCCAGGTTGCCCTGCAGGTCCTTCAGCCCGCCGGTCGCCTGGAACGGGTCCGAGACGGGCCGCAACACCTTGTCGTTCAGCGTCTCGCCCGAGCCCTTGCGCCACGCCAGCGTTCCGTCCTGCAACACCGGTTCCTCGGTGTAGCGCGCCAGCCCCTCGCCCGCGACGGTCTTGGTGTCGGGGTGCAGCAGGCCCGCGTCCAGCAGTTCTCCGATCATGTAGCCAAGCCCGCCCGCCGCGTGGAAGTGGTTCACGTCCGCAAGACCGTTCGGATAGACCTTGGCCATCAACGGCACCGCGCCGCTGATCTCGTCGAAATCTTCGGTATCGAGGATCACCCCCGCCGCGCGCGCCATAGCGGGCAGGTGCAGCACAAGGTTGGTCGACCCGCCGGTCGCCATCAGGCCGACGATGCCGTTCACGAAGGCTTTCTCGTCCAGAACGTCCGAGACCGGCGTGAACTCGTTACCCAGCGCGGTGATCGCCAGCGCCCGCTGGGCGCCCGCCGTGGTCAGCGCATCGCGCAGCGGCGTGTTGGGGTTCACGAAAGACGCGCCGGGCAGGTGCAGGCCCATGAACTCCATCAGCATCTGGTTGGTGTTCGCGGTGCCATAGAAGGTGCAGGTGCCGGGGCCGTGGTACGACGCCATCTCGGCTTCCATCAGCTTGTCACGGCCGATCTCTCCGGCGGCGAACTGCTGGCGCACGCGGGCCTTCTCGTCATTCGTCAGACCGCTGGTCATCGGGCCGGCGGGCAGGAACACGCTGGGGATATGCCCGAACGAGGCGGCGGCGATGATCAGGCCGGGAACGATCTTGTCGCAGACACCAAGGTAGACCGCCGCGTCGAAGGTGTTGTGCGACAGGGCCACCCCCGCCGCCAGCGCGATCACATCGCGCGAGAACAGCGACAGTTCCATGCCGGGCTGGCCTTGCGTGACGCCGTCGCACATCGCGGGCACCCCGCCCGCGACCTGCGCCGTGGCGCCCGCGGCGCGCGCCGCATCGCGGATGATGTCGGGGAAGCGTTCGAACGGCTGGTGCGCCGAAAGCATGTCGTTGTAGGCGGTCACGATGCCGAGGTTCGGGGCGCGGCCCTCGGCCAGCGCGGCCTTGTCCTCGCCCATGGCGGCATAGGCATGGGCCTGGTTGCCGCAGGCGAGATGCGCGCGGCGCGGCCCCGCCTCGGCCAGCGCCGCCATCCGGTCGGTATAGCGGCTGCGGCTGTCGCGGCTGCGGGCGCGGATGCGCTCGGTGACGGCTTCGATCCTTGCGTCGAGGGGCATGGCTGGGTTCGTCCTGTCTTTGGCCGTCCTGCGGCCTGTTCCGGGCTCGAAGGTAGTTTAACAGTTGTGGTTAGCGCTAACAAGAACGGCATTGGGGCATGCGCGGAACGCAACGCTTCGTACATTCTGCGTTGCAGCATACGCATGGCGGAAATTCCGCATTGTCTGTGCAACTTCACTGTCGACCGACTTAGGTTGAGCACCAAGGGAAAACAGGGGCCGCCCCGGCATTCGGCTGGAAGTGCCCCGAAACAGAGCAACCGAGCACAGGAAACGGTAACATGAGCAAGTACGACGATCAGGGCCGCATCGACTTCGTGGAAATCGAACGCGAAGCACGCCGCATGCAAGCCGAAGCGATGGCCAGCGGCTTCCGCCAGATGGGCAGCTGGATCCGCGGTGGGTTCAAGCGCAACGAGCGCGGCACCATCTAAGCGACCGCCGCCGCGACCGCGGCGGAAAAGACGGGCCAGCGGCGCAGACCTTCCTTGCCGCCGGCCCCGTAAACCAAGGGCTTCGTTAACGAAATTCACCCTATGGTTGTATCGAAATCCCGGAAAGGCTCCGGGATTTTCTTTTTTTGGCCTCACTTGGTTAACAATATCCGGTCCCGTCAGAGGCCGGCCATTTTGGCCAAGGAGGTGGAAGATGATACTAGCCGCACTTCGTAACCCGCGTATCGTTTTGGCGCTTTGCGCCGTGTTGGGACTGTCTGCCTGTGCGCAGACAAGCGTGACCCGTGGTTTGATGACTGAAACGACGATCGAGGCGCCGACCGTGTCGGCCACCGCGTTGCCGCGGTTCAATGTCGTTCAGATCAACGTGCAGGTTCCGCGCAGTCTGAAAGTCAGTGAACTGAATACCTACAAGCCTGTCGCCGATATCGTGTGGCATGGCGATCCGCTGGGCGACCGCTATGAGCAGGTGGCCGCTGTCGTGAAGGCCGGCTTTGCCGCCGGCACCCGCGAGATGCACGGCAATCGCGCCGTGGTGGTCGACGTGGCGGTCAAGCGGTTCCATGCCGTGACGCCGAAGACCTACTACACCATCGGGGGCTGGCACGAGATCGAGCTTTTGATGATGGTGCGTGACGCCCGGACCGGGGCCGAACTGATGGAAGCGCACCGCGTGACGCTGAACTTCCGCTCGCTGAAGGGCGCCGACGCGGCGAATGCCGAGGCGACCGGTCAGACGCAGAAGGTCCGCATCATCAGCCATCTCGCGGCTGCGATCCGCGCCGAGATGAGCGTGCCGGCGAACTATATCGGGTTCTGACGACCCCGTTTGACCGTTCGTCCCACGTGACTGCTGCCCTCGCGGGAAACCGCGGGGGCGGCGGGTCGTGTTGAACGCCGGATCACCTGTGCTCTTCCGCCGCTGTCGCGGCCAGCGCCTTGTTGTACGCCTTCAGCGCGTCGAGATGGTGCAGCGCGCCCAGCAGTTCCGGCGGCCGTCCGTCGGACCATAGCGTGACCACCGGCAGGAAGGCGACGCCGCCCTTGTCGAACACCGGCATGGCGCTTGCCAGCGTCGATGCCCCGTCGACATAGATCCCCTGCTCGATCAGTTGCCAGCAGGCGTCGTCGGTCGCCGGCCCCTTCTCGGTCGTGTCGCGGGTCAGGCTTGCCACCCGCACCATCGACAGAAGATAGGCCTGCGGACCGGCGGCAAGGTGGATGTTGCGCTTGTGAAGCTGGGTCAGGAAGAACGACCGCTGCACGATCCGGCTGGCCAGAGCGGTCGACATCGACACCGCCACCATCACCGCAAGACCGGTCTGCCAGTCTCCGGTCAGTTCGAACACGATCAGCGTGGTCGAGATCGGCGCGCCCAGCACCGCCGCCGCCACCGCGCCCATGCCAGCCAAGGCATAGACCGTCTCGGAGCCCGACACGTCGGGGAAGATGCCGGTGGCGATCAGGCCGAAAGCCAGCCCGGTCAGCGCCCCCAGCATCAGCGAGGGCGAGAACATGCCGCCGCCCATCCGCCCCGCCATGGTAATGGCGACCGCCGCCGTCTTGATCACCGCGAAGACCACGGCCTGCCACAGCAGCAATTGCCCGGTCAGCGCCGCGGTCGTGGTCTCGTAGCCGACGCCGATGATGTGCGGGAACCAGCAGGCGATGCCGCCCAGCAGCGCCCCGGCCAGCGCAGGGCGCAGCGCACGCGGCAGGCGGATGCGCTTCTGGATCGCGCTGCCCACCCCGTCGGCCCAGAAGATCGTCCGCATCAGCGTCACCGCGACCAGCCCGCACAGCAGGCCGAGGATCAGGTAGGCGGGCAGTTCGACGTAGAACTCCAGCGCGGTGTTGGTGGACAGGCTGAACTCGGTCACGTCGCCGAAGGCCAGACGGCTGACCACGGTGCCCGCGACCGAGGCGATGACGATGGGCGCGAAGGCGTTCACCGCGAAGTGGCGCAGGATCACCTCCATCGCGAACAGGGCGCCCGCGATCGGCGCGTTGAACGAGGCCGAGACCGCCGCCGCCACCGCGCAGCCCAGAAGGTCGCGCCCGGTCACGCCGTCGGCGCTGATCCGGTTCGACACCCATGTCGACAGCACGCCGGCAAGATGGACGACCGGGCCTTCCCGACCGGAAGAGCCGCCCGACGACAGCGTGATCCATGACGCGATGGCCGAGACCAGCCCCTCTTTCACCTCGACCCGCCCATCGTTCAGCGCCGCGCCCTGGATCACGTCCGACACCGAGCGGACCCGCGCGTCGCGGGTGAACCGGTCCAGCAGCAGGCCCACGACCAGCCCCCCCGCGACCGGGATCAGCACGATCCAGTACCACGGCAGCGTCTGGGCGAAGCTGTGGATGTGCAGCGTGTCGTCGGTGCCATAAAGCGCGGACTGCAGCGCGGTGATGGCAAGGCGGAACAGCATCGCGGCCAGACCGGCGGCGGTGCCCAGCACAAGGGCGATGAACCAGAACTGGACCTGACCCGGCCCCTTCTCGCGCAGGACGCGCCCCGTCTCGCGAAGGCTGTCCCGCAGCCCTGCGATCCACCCCGCCAGACCGGTTGCAGCCCCGGTCACGTCCCGGGTATCGGCGCTTTCCGTCCCGGCCGCCGTGCCCTGCGGTTTTTGGGGCGTTGAGCGGTTCCGCAACGGTTCAACTTCCTCTATCTAGGGCCGGTCAAATGGGAGACCGGGGATTTACGATGCGTCACGCGGCGGCTGTGGATGAGTTGGCCACATTACTAGGCAATCGGCTGAGCCGATCCAAGTCCGATCTGGACCTGCACGGGCGCTCGGAGTCGCACTTTCCGCTGACCCCGCCCGACGCGGTGGCCTATCCGGAGACGACCGAGGAAGTGTCGGAGATCGTGAAGATCTGCGCCCGCCACGGCTGTCCGGTGGTGCCGTGGGGCGTCGGCACCTCGCTGGAGGGGCACGCGCTGGCGCTGACCGGCGGCGTGTCGGTGGACTTCAGCCGGATGAACAAGGTGCTGAAGGTCAACCAAGAGGACATGGACGCCGTGATCCAGCCGGGCGTCACCCGCGAGGACCTGAACGTCGAACTGCGCGCGACGGGGCTGTTCTTCTCGGTCGATCCCGGCGCCAACGCGACGCTGGGCGGCATGGCGATGACCCGAGCCTCGGGGACCACGGCGGTCCGCTATGGCACGATGCGCGACAACGTGCTGGCGATGGAGGTGGTGCTGGCCGACGGCCGCATCATCCGCACCGGCACCCGGGCGCGGAAATCCTCGGCGGGGTACGACCTTACGGGGCTGATGGTCGGGTCGGAAGGCACGCTTGGCCTTGTGACCGAGATGACGGTGAAACTGCACGGCCAGCCCGAGGCGGTGTCCTCGGCGGTGTGCTCTTTCGAGGACATGGAAGCCGCCGTCAACGCGGTGATCGCGACGATCCAGATGGGCATCCCGATGGCGCGGATCGAGTTCGTCGACCCCGCGGTCGCGGCGGCCTTCAACAGCTACGCGGGCTCCAGCCTGCCCGAGACGCCGCACCTGATGGTGGAATTCCACGGTTCGGAACAGGGCGTCGCCGAGGACGCCGAGCGGTTCCGCGAGATCGCGGACGACTTCGGCGCCACCGGTTTCGAATGGGCGACCCAGCCCGAGGACCGCAAGGCGCTGTGGACGATGCGGCACAACGCGCATTTCGCCTGCCTTGCCAGCCGCCCCGGCGCGCGGGCCATCGTCACCGACATCTGCGTGCCGATCTCGAGGCTGGCGGAAGCGGTGGAAGAGACCCGCGCCGACATCGCCGCCGCCTCGATCCCCGGCCCCATCGTGGGCCACGTGGGCGACGGCAACTTTCACTGCATCCTTCTGTTCATGGAAGACGACCCCAAGGAACACGAGGAAGCCAAGGCGATCTCGCACCGGATGGTCGAACGCGCCCTGCGGCTGGGCGGCACCTCGACCGGGGAACACGGGATCGGCGCGGGCAAGCTGGATTACATGGCGGCCGAACATGGCGAGGCCTGGGACGTGATGACGACGCTGAAACAGGCGATGGACCCGCAGAACATCCTGAACCCCGGCAAGATGGTGAAACAGGGGTGAGCCTGCGGTCGCCGGAGGACATGCCGGCGGCCTTCGCCCGCGCCTGGATGGACCGGGACGCCGCCGCGCTGGCGGCGCTGTTCGCGGAAGACGCGGATTTCGTCAACGTGGTGGGCATCTGGTGGGAGACCCGGCCCGCCATCGAGAAGGCCCACGGCTATGCGCTGGGGTCGTTCTTCGCCGAAAGCCGGCTGGTGCCGGGCCGCGTCAAGGTCCGGCGGCTGGGCGAGGACGTGGCGGTGGTACACTGCCGCTTTCTGCTGACCGGGCAGAAACGCCCCGACGGCGGCGCGGCCGGGCGGCGCAGCACCATTCTCTGTTTCGTGATGCAACGGGTGGGGACCGTCTGGCGTTGTGTGACTGCTCAGAACACCGACATCGTTCCGGGCGCCGAGACGCAACTGGCCGGAGGCGGCGGGTTAAAACCGCAAGACTACAGATGATCCGCGACACCATTACACGCGGCGGACGCACGGCACGGGCCATCGTGCTGCGCGGCCAACGATGGGCCCGCTACCACCTGCCGCCGGGCATGCGGCTGGTGGTGGGCGTGCTGCTGATGATCGGCGGAATATTCGCCTTCCTGCCGGTGCTTGGCCTTTGGATGCTGCCGCTTGGCTTCGCGATTGCCGCGGTCGACGTGGCGGGCTTTCGCCTGTGGCTGGCGGCGCGGCGGGCCCCGAAGCCCTAGCGCAATGGGGGCTCTGCCCCCGCCGCTGCGCGGCTCCCCCGAGGTATTTCGGAAGAGAAGAAGCCGAAGGGGCCGGTCAGCTGCGACGACCGAACGCCCCGCCCCGGCGGCGCGGGCGGGGCGCCGGGGTCAGCGCCTCGGTCAGCACCTTGGTCATCGGGTGGTCGGGTTCGTCGTAGGTCTTCAGAAGTGCTGCGGCGGCGGTGGCGGGATCGACCCCGTCCGGCAGTTGCAGCGCCCAGTCCATGAAGATCACGCGGCATTCGGGGGCGGTGATGCCCTCGATCCGGAAGGATTCGCGGATCAGCCCGGCGCGGTCGAAGTCCTGATGGGTCACGTCCCTGCCCCTCCGTTGCCGGGCGGCACGCGGGTCAGCGCCGCGCCGATGATCCGGTCCGCCGCCTCGGCGCATTCCGCAAGTTCCGCGGACAGCGCCTCGACGCTTTCGGTCTCTGCCTGCCGCAACAGGAAGCCCTGCGCGCCCTCGCCCAGTTCCTCGACCTTCAACTGCGCGCCGGTCAGCAGGCGCGAGGCCGCCTGCACCCGCCAGAACAGCCCGTGGGCGCGGGTCAGCGTCTCGACCTCGCCGGTCGTGAGCCAGCCGATGGCGCCCCCCGCCGCAAGCTGGTCCGGCGTGGTTTGCGCGGCGCTGCCGGCCAGAAGCGCCGCGGTCTGGGCCAGCAGGTCGATGTCCTGCATCCGGCCCGCGCCGCGCTTGGTGGCGAAGGCGCTTTCGGCCGGATAGGCCTCGGCCAGACGGCGGCGCATCTCGGACACGTCCGTCAGCACCTTCTCCGCATCGCGGGGGGTGGCGAGGAGATCCTGCCGGAACGCCTCGATATCCGCGCCGAGGCCCGCGTTGCCCATGATGAACCGCGCGCGTGTCAGCGCCATGTGCTCCCACGTCCACGCCTCGTCCTGCTGGTAGCTTCGGAACGACCCAAGCGAGGTCGCCACCGGCCCCTGCCGCCCGGAGGGGCGCAGCCGCATGTCCACCTCGTAAAGCGTGCCCTCGGCGGTGGGCGCGGTCAGAGCGGTGACGAAAGCCTGCGTCAGCCGCGCGAAATAGGCGCGGGTGTTCAGCGGGCGGCGGCCTTCGGAGCTTTCCTGATCCTGCGGGTCGTAGATCACGATCACGTCGAGGTCCGAGGTCACCGACAGCTGCCGCGCGCCCAGCGAGCCCATGCCCAGCACCGCCGCGCCCCGGCCCGGCGCGGGGCCGTGCTTTCTGGCGAATTCCGCCGTGACCGGCCCCTGAAGCCCGCGCAGCACCGCTTCGGCGAGGTCGGCGTACTCGCGCCCAGCCTCGTCCGCGTCGATCAGCCCGCGCAGGTGATGCACCCCGATGCGGAAGCGCCATTCCTTCTGCCAGCGCCGCGCCGCGTCCAGCTTGCGTTCATAGTCGTCCTCGGCATCCATCGCGGCGACCAGGCGTTCGGTCAGCGCACCCGCCCCCGGCCAGGCCGCGAAGAAGGCGCCGCCGATCACCGCGTCGAACACCTGCGCGTTGCGTCCGAGATACTGCGCCAGCGCGGGCGCGGTGGCGGCGATGTCGACGATCAGGTCGACCAGCTGCGGGTTGGCTTCGAACAGCGCGAAGACCTGCACCCCGGCGGGCAGGCCGCGCAGGAAGCCGTCGAACTGTTCCAGCGCCTCGCGCGGGCGGTCGGCTTTCGACAGGCCGGACAGCAGGTCGGGCTTCAGCCGCTCGAAGATCTCCTGCGCGCGGGCCGACCGCAGCGCCGGATAGCTGCGCCACCGGTCGACGATCTCCTGCGCACCCTCGCCAAGATCCGGCGCGTCGCCCGCCGCCTGCGGTGCGAAGAAACCCTCGGTCACCTCGTGGACGGTGGACAGCCGCTGGTGCAGCTCGGCCCGCAGGTCGGCGGTGTCTCGGTCCATGAAGGCGGCGAGCCGGTCGAAGCCCTCGGCGTCGCCGGGCAGGTTGTGGGTCTGCGCGTCGGCGATCATCTGCACCCGGTGCTCGACCTCGCGGTGGAAGCGGTAGCAGTCGGTCAGCGTATCGCGCGCGGCTTCGGGCACCCAGCCCTTGTCGGTCAGGCGGGCCAGCCCCTCGACCGTGCCGCGCACCCGAAGCGACGGATCGCGCCCGCCCGCGATGATCTGGCGGGTCTGTGTGAAGAACTCGATCTCGCGGATGCCGCCGCGCCCGAGCTTCATGTTGTGGCCTTCCAGCGTGATCGCCCCGTGCAGCCCCTTGTGCGCGCGGATCCGCAGCCGCATGTCATGGGCGTCCTGGATCGCCGCGAAGTCGAGGTGCTTGCGCCAGACGAAGGGCGTCAGCCGCCCGAGAAACCCTTCTCCCGCCGCGATGTCCCCGGCGCAGGGGCGCGCCTTGACGTAGGCCGCGCGCTCCCACGTGCGGCCCACGCTTTCGTAATAGGTCTCTGCCGCGTCCATCGACAGGCAGACCGGCGTCACGCTGGCGTCGGGGCGCAGGCGCAGGTCGGTGCGGAAGACGTAACCCTCGGAGGTGATCTCGGACAGGGTCTGGGCCATTTCGCGGGTCGCGCGCACCAGCGCCGGGCGGGCCTCGTGATAATCCGCGCCCTCGTAGCGGTCGCCGTCGAACAGCACGATCAGGTCGATGTCCGAAGAGTAGTTCAGCTCGTGCGCGCCCATCTTGCCCATCGCCAGCGCCACGATCCCGCCGGCGGTGGCGATATCGTCCTCGGTCGCGCCGGGCAGCTTCCTCCGGGCGATCTGGCGCGCGACGGCGGCCTTCAGGGCTCGGTCGGTGGCGAGGTCGGCAAAGTCGGTCAGCGCGCCGGTCACCTTCTCCAGCGGCCAGACGCCGCCAAGGTCGGCCAGCCCCGCCAGCAATGCGACGCGGCGCTTGCCCTGCCGCAGTCCGGGGCCGATCTCGGCGTCGGGCAGCGCGGCGGCGTCGGCGAGAATGCCCGCCAGCGCGTCCTCGGGACTGCCGCTGAGGGCCTGCTCCAGCCACGCGTGTTCCTTGCCGATCAGCCCGCCAAGGTAGGGGCTGCATCCGGCGGTGCCTGCCAGCAGCGCCTTCAGTTCCGGCGCAAGGTCGGGCAGCAGCGCCTCGGCCTCGCGGCCACGGTCGGGCTCGAAGGGGCGCGGGGTTCGGGTCAGGCGGCTGGCGAATGTCATGCCCGATACCTGCGGCGGGGCGCGGTCCGGGTCAAGATGGCATGGTGCAGCGGTCAGACCGGCGCGGGGTCGGCGGCGTTGCTGTCCTGACTGAAGGTATTCAGCCAGCAATCGCCGCGCTTCTCCCAGATCGACGAGACGTACATCGCCTCGGCCCCGGTTGCCCCGGTGCGGCGATAGTCGGCGCGGTAGGCCAGCAGCACCCTGCCCTCGCCCAGCGCAATGGTGCGGGCCAGCGACAGCGCGAAGGTGGCGACCGTCGGCCCGTCCGCCAGCTGCTCGACATGCCCGTCGCGGCCCGAGAATCCGGTGGAATAGACGCCAAGGAAATCCCCGGCCAGAAGCGCCGCGTCGGCGGCGGGGTCGCCGTCGACCAGCGCCTGCCAGACGCGGGTTTCGAGGTCGAGAAAGAAGGCGGTGTCGGTCATGGTGCGCAGGTTGCACCCGGGCGGCGGCGGCGTAAAGTGCGCGTCTCAAGGAACGGAGGCAGCAATGAGCAAGAGCCTGAAGCGGGTCCGCGCCGCGCTGGAAGCGGCCGGTGCGCCGGTCGACATCCGCGAGGTGGGACAGGCCCGCACGGCGGCCGAGGCGGCGGAGTCCGCCGGATGCCACATCGACCAGATCGCCAAGTCGATCATCTTCCGCGCCGAGGACAGCGACGCGGCGGTGCTGTTCCTGACCGCAGGCGGTAACCGGGTGGATGGCGACAAGGCGAGCGCCCTGGCGGGAGAGCCGCTGGGCAAGGCGGACGCGGCGCTGATCCGGGCGCAGACGGGCTTTGCCATCGGGGGTGTCGCGCCGGTGGGGCATCTGAACCCGATCCGGGCGTGGTTCGACCCGCGCTTTCTGGATTTCGACGTGGTCTGGGCGGCGGCGGGCACGCCACGCCACATCTTTCCGATCGCGCCGGACTTGTTGCTGCGGCTGACCGGGGCGGCCGAGGCGGATTTCGTGGGCCAAGAGTAACCGGCGAGGGCAGCGCCGCCCCTTTACTCGCCGTTCTTCAGCCGCGCCTCGACGCCTTTCAGCACAGCCCCCGCGCCCCAGTCCTGACCTTTCAGCGCGTTCAGCAGCGCCACGAGATTGCCGTCGCGGATCTTTTCCAGCTCGGGGATCTCGTAGGCGCCGGACTGCGCGTCGGACTGGGTGGCGATGGTCTCGACCAGTTCCTCGTCCATTTCGGGCACGTCGGTCAGCTTGGTCCACGGCCACTGAAGCGCCGGGCCGAACTGGTGCAGGAACTGCCGCATGCCGCCCTCGCCGCCGCCAAGGCGGTAGGTCTCGAACAGGCCCATCTGCGCCCACCGCAGGCCAAAGCCCATGCGGATCGCGTCGTCGACCTGTTCGGTGGTGGCGATGCCGTCTTTGACCAGCCATAGCGCCTCGCGCCAGACGGCCTCTAGCAGGCGGTCGGCAATGTGGGCGTCGATCTCCTGCGCCAGCCGCAGCGGGTACATGCCGATGCCGGTCAGCAGGTCCTCGGCCACGTCCAGCACTTCGGGCGGAGTGATATCCGACCCAGCGATCTCGACCGCGGGCAGCAGGTAGACCGGCACGAAGGGATGCGCGACGATGATCTGTTCGGGCCGCCGCGACATCGCCTGAAGATCCGACGGCTTGAAGCCCGAGGTGGACGAGGCGATCACCGCCGCCGGGTCCACGTGGCTTTGCAGCGTCTGGTAGATCGTCTGTTTCAGTTCCAGCCGCTCTGGCACGCTTTCCTGAATCCAGCGTGCGCCCGTGACGGCCTCGGACATGGTGCCGGTAAAGATCACCTCGCCCTCGGGTGGCAGCGGGGCGTCCAGCACCCGTGGCAGCGCCTCGCGCGCGCCGGCCAGCACCTCGCCTACGCGGCGGGCGGCCTCGGGCGCGGGGTCGAACACCCGCACTTCCCACCCCATCAGCGCGAAACGCGCGGCCCATCCGCCGCCGATCACACCGCCTCCGATGATTGCTACATGACCCGTCATCGTCAGTTCACGCAGACGTTTTGCAGCGCCCCGGAGGACGACAGGATTTCGTTGCAGCCGAACAAGGGCTTCACCGGCGCGCAGGTGCCCGACCGGGCAAGGCAGTAACCTTCGCACTGCGTGGCCGAGGTGCAGGCCTTGTTCGCGTCCCGCGTCGGGTAGACGCAGGCGTAGGCCGAGGTGTTGCCCGCCCGGCTCCAGCGGCCGCCCTTCTCTTCGCAGATCACCCGCTCGCTATCCAGCGCATCGGGGTTCGCGGGGTCGATCACCGGGGTCATCAGCGGCGCTTCGGGCGGCGGCGGTTCGGCCTCGACTTCCGGTCCCGGCTCGCCGTCGCCCGGCATGTCGGGATCGGGGGTTTCGCTGTCGGGGTCCGTCGCGGCGGGGGGCGCGGTGTCGCGCATGCCGCCGAACGGAAACACCCGTTCGACCTGACCGCAGGCTGCGGTCAGTCCGAGCATCGCGAGAAGAAGCAGAATACGCGGCTTCATGGTTTCAAATGACCTTTTTACCGTTTCTTCAAATTCAGTTTGCGGCGCACGTCCTCGGGACCGATCACCGTGGCGCCGAGGCCTTCGATCACGCTCACGGCCCGCTCGACCAGTTGGGCGTTGGTGGCAAGCACGCCACGACCGAGCATCAGGTTGTCTTCCAGCCCGACCCGCACGTTGCCGCCCGCCAGCACCGAGGCGGCGACATAGGGCATCTGGTGGCGGCCCAGCGCGAAAGCCGAGAAGGTCCAGTCGTCCGGCACCGCGTTCACCATCGCCAAGAAGGTGTTCAGATCGTCCGGAGCGCCCCACGGCACGCCCATGCACAGCTGCACCAAGGCGGGGCCGTCCAGCACGCCCTCTTCCACCAGTTGCTTGGCGAACCACAGGTGGCCGGTGTCGAATGCCTCGATCTCGGGCTTCACGCCAAGCTCGGTCATGATCGTGCCCATCGCCCGCAACATGCCGGGCGTGTTGACCATCACATAGTCGGCCTCGGCGAAGTTCATCGTGCCGCAGTCGAGGGTGCAGATCTCGGGCAGGCAGTCACGGATGTGGGCCACCCGCGCCTCGGCGCCGATCATGTCGGTGCCCGCGCCCGGCGGCAACGGCGCCTCGGTCGAGCCCAGCACCAGATCGCCGCCCATCCCGGCGGTGAGGTTCAGCACCACATCGACGTCGGAGGCGCGGATGCGGTCGGTCACTTCGCGATACAGCGACAGGTCGCGCGACGGCGCTCCGGTCTCGGGGTCGCGGACGTGGCAGTGAACCACCGCAGCCCCCGCCTTCGCCGCGTCGATGGCGCTGGACGCGATCTCTGCCGGTGACCGCGGAACATGCGGCGACCGGTCCTGCGTCGCCCCGGATCCGGTCACGGCGCAGGTTATGAAGACCTCGCGGTTCATTGCCAATGGCATCAGTCGTGCCCCCTTTGTTCCACAGAAGCCCCAGAACCGATTGCGTTACAAGGCGCGGCCGCGCGTCAGCCCTCGGTTTCCCGAAGGGGTGTGGCAGGATGGCGATGGAACCGGACGGGCGAAATCGAATGGCGTTCACCCGAAGGGGCGCGGCAGGCGATCCGCGAGACAACCAAGGGGTGCGCGGCGGCTATCGCAACTCTCGCGTCAGGCCGCCAGAGCCTCTGGCAAACGCGCGCGCCCGCTTGCACGGGACAAGCTGGCCGTCACGCCCACGAACAACGCCAGCAGTACCAGCGCGCCAAGGCCCGCACG
The DNA here is from genome assembly GCA_017792445.1 of Maritimibacter sp. GTDB lineage: Bacteria > Pseudomonadota > Alphaproteobacteria > Rhodobacterales > Rhodobacteraceae > Psychromarinibacter. Next base: position 3,343,934 of record CP051232.1, on the reverse strand, counting down.
GGGGAAATCGCCCTCGACGTTCATGCCGACCAGCACGAAGAACGGCCAGCTCAGGAACACCATCCCGCCAGCCACGCAATACAGCGCGGGGCGCAGCGGCAGAAGGCCGACCAGCGCGGGCAGCAAGAAGACCTGCGGCAGGAAGTAGAACACCCAGCCCAGCGGGCCGAACAGCCCCACCAGCAGGCCAAGCAGAAACAGCCGTGCCACCAGTCGCGGCTGGCGGTCCAGCGGCGCGGTCACGTGGTAGGCCCACGCCAGCCCCGCCAGCATCGCCAGCTTGCCCAGCAAGGCGAACACCACTGGCGTCTCGCCGATGCGGACGTTGCGGGCCGCCATGTCAATGGGCTCGGCCATGCCCAGCGCCGAGGCGATGCCGTTCAGCAAGACCTCTGCCGAGAACGTCACGCCGGTGATCTGGGTGCCCGCAACCGCGTGTGTGACGCTGTCGAGGAAGGCGCGGTGAAGCTCTGGCCCCGCCAGCAGAAGGCTCAGCGCGGCACAGCCCAGCACCGCCGTCGCGAAGCCGCCCAGCGCGCGCCAGTCGCGGTCGGCGAGGAAGATCAGGATCAGCGCGGCGGGCCCAAGCTTCAGCGCCGCCGCCACGCCCAGCAACGCGCCGCCCAGCCACGACCGGCCCGTGCCATAGCGCTCGAAGGCCAGCAGGGTCAGGAACACGACAAGGATATGCGGCTGAAGCTGCACCATCGCCATGAAACTTGTGAGAGAGGTCAAAAGCGCCACCGCGCTGACCGCGGTCCATGCCCACAGCGGCATCGCCCAACCGCGCGCCATGCGCCACGCCACAAAGCTGCTGGCGGCAAGCAGGCAGACCAGCACGATATCGGCGGCGCGGAAGAAGGTCTGCGGCTCAAGCGCGCCCGCCAGCGGCGACACCAGCGCGGCCCAGAGTGGCGGGTAGACGTAGGGAAGCACCTCTCCGCCGTATAGTCCGATCTCTTTCAAAGCCGGCATCCATGCGGGGGGCGTGCCGCCGAAGAAGCCTTCGGGCGCGGCATAGATCAGGTCGAACCGGTCTTGGGCGAACAGCCAGCCCGCCATGTAAATCGCTGAAAGATCAGGGGGATGCGTGTTCCACATAAAGCGGATGCCGACCGCCATGACCGCACCCAGCAGGATCAGCGCCGCGCCGAGGCGGACACGGTTGTCCGCGTCCCCAGCCGTCTCGTTCGAGAGTGCCACCACCGGCCCTGTTTCCGCTGCGTCGTTTCCGTTCCTGGCACGGTGGTCCCGGAAAAGGGCAGGAATGCGGCTTTTGGGCAGGTATTTAAATGACTTTTAGCTGAACCGTCCGGATCGCGCGGTCACGCGCTGCGCAGCTTCGGGCGGGCGCCGCAGGCGGCCCAGTCGCGCACCGCGTCGCCGAAGGCGCCGAACAGCTTCTGCGATACCGGGTCGTTCTCGGCGTTGTATTCCGGGTGCCACTGGACCGACAGCGTGAAGCCCGGCGCGCCTTTGACGTAAAGCGCCTCGGGCGTGCCGTCGTCGGCCACGCCGTCGATCACGATCCGGTCGCCGGCATCGTCGACGCCCTGCCCGTGCAGCGTGTTGGTCATCACCACGGTGTCGTCCATCAGCGACGCGAACGGGCCGCCCTCTTGGAACGTCACCTTCTGGCGCAGGGCGAAGACCTCTTCCTCGGTCCCGTCCGGCGGCATCCGGTGGTTCATGCGGCCCGGCAGATCGCGGATCTCGGGGTGCAGGGTCGAGCCGAAGGCCACCGCGACCTCTTGAAACCCACGACAGACGCCCAGATAGGGCTGCCCCCGTTCGGTCAGCGCGCGCACCAGCGGCAGCGCGATGCGGTCACGCTCGCGGTCGAAGGTGCCATGCGCCTCGGTCTCGTCGTGGCCGTACTCGTTCGGATGGACGTTCGGTCGGCCGCCGGTGAACAGGAAGCCGTCGCATTGTTCCATCAGCTCCTCGACCGACACGATATCGGGGTCGGTCGGGATGATCAGCGGCGTACATTCCGAAACCTTTGCCACGGCGCGGGTGTTGTGCAGCCCCGCCCCGTGGACGCGGTAACGGTCGTTGATCAGGTGGCTGTTGCCGATGATTCCGACGATGGGCCGTGCCATGGGTCTTCCTGCTCGCTGTGTCGCTGACAGACGTTACATAAGGCCAGACGGCCCTTTGGTCGAGAGCACAGGCGCACAGGGGGCCTGTCCCGTTGGCACATGCCGCGAAAACAGGCAGCGTTGTCGGGGTGTGGTGGCGCGGTCGGAGCGGTGCGCGGGGGCGCCGTATGCTTTTCGGTGCGCGGAGACCGCGCACCCTACGGGGGGCACCATGCGCTTCTCGGTGCGCGGGGGCCGCGCACCCTACGGGGGCGCCGCGCACCACACCCGGGTGCGAACCCTATGCCGTAGGGTGCGCGGTCCCCGCGCACCACAAACGGAAGTGAACCCCGCGCACCACAAACGGGAGCGAACCCCGCGAACCCTACCCCTGCGCTTTGAGTTGCAGGCGGCGGGCGTGCAGCACCGGTTCGGTATAGCCCGAGGGTTGGTCGACGCCCTTGAACACAAGATCACAGGCAGCCTGGAAAGCGATGCCATCGTAGTCCGGCGCCATCGGGCGATAGGCCGCGTCGCCCTCGTTCTGGCGGTCCACCACCTTGGCCATCTTCTTCAGCGCGGTCATCACCTGCTCACGGCTGACAACCCCGTGGTGCAGCCAGTTCGCCAGCGCCTGACTGGAGATCCGGCAGGTCGCGCGATCCTCCATCAAGCCGATGTCGTTGATATCCGGCACTTTCGAGCACCCGACACCCTGATCGACCCAGCGCACGACGTAGCCAAGAATGCCTTGCGCGTTGTTCTCGATCTCGGCGGCGATGTCGTCGTCCGAAAGGTTCTCGCCCGCCATCACCGGCACCGTCAGCAGGTCCGACAGCGTACCGCGCGGACCGCCTGCGGCGATGCCGTCCTGCACCCCGAAGACGTCGACGAGGTGATAATGCGTCGCGTGCAGCGTCGCGGCGGTGGGCGACGGCACCCACGCACAGTTCGCGCCCGCCTTGGGGTGGCCGATCTTGGCATCCAGCATCGCGTTCATCAGGTCCGGCATGGCCCACATCCCCTTGCCGATCTGCGCCTTGCCCTGCAGCCCGCAGGCCAGCCCGATATCGACGTTGCGATCCTCGTAGGACGCGATCCACTTGGCGTTCTTCATCTCGCCCTTGCGGATCATCGGCCCCGCTTCCATCGCGGTGTGGATCTCGTCGCCGGTGCGGTCGAGGAAGCCGGTGTTGATGAACGCCACCCGGTTCTTCGCGGCGCGGATGCATTCCTTGAGGTTGGTCGAGGTGCGGCGTTCCTCGTCCATGATGCCCAGCTTCACCGTGTTGGCGGGCAGTCCCAGCATCTCTTCCACGCGGGTGAATATCTCGTCCGCAAAGGCGACCTCTTCCGGCCCGTGCATCTTGGGCTTCACGACATAGACCGAGCCCGCGACCGAGTTCCGCGCGCCGTCCGACTTGGCAAGGTCGTGCATCGCGATCAGCGTGGTCACGGCGGCGTCCATCAGCCCCTCGAACACCTCGTTGCCGTCGCGGTCGAGGATGGCGGGGTTGGTCATCAGGTGCCCCACGTTCCGCACCAGCATCATCGCCCGGCCTTTCAGCACCAGCTTGCCGCCGTCGGGCGAGACATAGGTGCGGTCACCTTCCAGCTTGCGGGTGAAGGTGGTGCCGCCCTTGCTGACCTCTTCGGTCAGGTCGCCCTTCATCAGGCCCAGCCAGTTGGAATAGGCCAGCGTCTTGTCCTCGCCATCGACGCAGGCGACCGAGTCCTCGCAGTCCATGATCGCCGAGACCGCCGATTCCAGCGCGATGTCGGAAATGCCCGCCGGGTCCTGCTGGCCCACGGGGGTCGAGGGATCGACGGTGATTTCGATGTGCAGGCCGTTGACGCGCAAAAGATACGCCTCGGGCTCGGCGGAATGGCCGGCGTATTGCATCGGATCGGCAAGACCGGTTTCACCCGCGCCGTTCTCGACGATCAGCGTGCCGCCCTCGGCCTTCAGCGACGTGACATCCGCCCACGATCCGCCCGCCAGCGGCGCGACCTTGTCGAGATGCGCCTTGGCCCACGCGATGACGCGCGCACCGCGCTCGGCGTCATAGCCCTTGCCCGAGGGCGCGTCCCCCAAAGCGTCGGTGCCATACAGCGCGTCGTACAGCGACCCCCAGCGCGCGTTCGCCGCGTTCAGCGCATAGCGGGCATTGGTGATCGGCACCACAAGCTGCGGACCGGCAATGGTGGCGAACTCGGGGTCGATACCGGTGGTCTCGATCGCGAAGTCGCCACCCTCTTCCACCAGATACCCGATCTCGCGCAGGTAGGCTTCGTGCTCTGCCGGGTCCTGCGGCTTGCCCTTCCGCGCGCTGAACCATGCGTCCAGCTTCGCCTGAAGCGCGGCGCGCTTGTCCAGCAGCGCGCGGTTTTTCGGGCCGAGATCATGGATCAGCGCCGACAGCCCGTCCCAGAACGCATCCACCGACACGCCAGTGCCCGGCACCGCCTGCGTCTCGATGAAGTCTGCCAGTTGTCCGTCGACCTGAAGCCCGGCTCTCGTCACTCGCGCCATGAACTGTTCCATCCCTGTTCAGAAGTCCCCCGCCCGCGCGGCGGTTTCGACCTGCATAGGGCAGTTGGGCCGAGAGACGCAACACGGGCGAAGATCCGCCAACAGTTAGGCAATCACCTAAGTTTCAGTTGCGCGAATCCGCGAAGGGCATTCAGCTAGGCGCAAACCTGAGTAACGGAACCTCGTCATGACTCGTCTGCGCATCGAAAGCTTCACGGTCTCGCTGGATGGCTACGGCGCGGGAGCAGAGCAAAGCCTGACCGACCCGATGGGCCAGAATGGAATGCTGCTGCATCGTTGGGCCTTCGAGACCGCGACCTTCCGCAAGATGTTCGGGCAGGACGGCGGCTCGACCGGCGCGGATGACCGGATCGCGCAGCGCGGGTTCGACAATATCGGCGCGTGGATCATGGGGCGGCATATGTTCACGCACGAGCGCGGCGCTTGGTCCGACCCCGACTGGCGCGGCTGGTGGGGGGACGCGCCGCCCTATCATTGCGACGTCCTCGTGCTGACCCATCACCCGAGGAAGGCGCTGGACCACGGCGGCACCCGCTTTCACTTCGTCACCGACGGCATCGAGGCCGCGCTGGACCGCGCCCGCGTCTCGGCCAGAGGCAAGGACATCCGGCTGGGCGGCGGCGTGGCGACCGTGCGGTCCTTCCTGAAGGCCGGACTGGTGGACGAGGCGCATTTCGCGATCTCTCCGGTGCTGCTGGGACGGGGCGAGGCATTGTGGACCGGGCTGGACCTGCCCGCCCTTGGCTATCGGGTGACCGAGACGACCCCGACCGAGCACGCCACGCACATCCGGCTGGTGCGGACATGAACGCGGACCGGCTCGACACCCTGTTTCAGGCCCTGGCAGACCCCACCCGCCGCGCGGTTCTGGCGCGGCTGTCGTCCGGGCCGGCGACGGCGGGTGCGTTGGCGGATCCTTTCGACATGGCGCTGCCGTCCTTCATGCAGCACCTCAAACGGCTGGAAGACAGCGGCCTGATCGAGACGACGAAGACCGGCCGAACCCGCACCTGCGCGCTGAAACCCGGTGCGCTGAGCCCGGTGCGCGGCTGGATGGAAGAGCAGCGCGACCTCTGGGAGGCGCGGCTGGACGGACTGGAAGATTACCTGGAGCAATTGGTTAACGAGGAGAAACCATGACCGAAACGACCCTGACCCTGCACCGCATCCTCAAGGCTCCGCGCCACCTTGTCTGGCGCTGCTGGACCGAGCCGGAGTTGCTGAAGCCGTGGTTCGTTCCCAAGCCGCATTCGGTCTCCGAGGTCGTCATGGACGTCCGCCCCGGCGGCCGGTTCTTCACATTGATGAACGTGGACGGAAACGAGTACCCGAACGACGGCAGTTATCTCACCGTGCAGCCGGAAGAGCGGCTGGTGTTCACTGACCTGATGCTGTCGGACTGGGCGCCGGTTGCGGAACCCGGCCTTGGGTTTACCGCCGAACTGATCCTGAAGGACCACCCGGACGGCACCGACTATACCGCCATCGCGCGGCACCGGACTCCCGATGACACCAGGAAGCACGAGGCGATGGGCTTTTCCGAGGGCTGGGGCATGGTGGCCACCCAGCTAGAGGCCTTCGCGCGGACGCTGGCCTGACGGACCCGGTCGCCCGCCCCTGCTACGGGGCGGGCGACCGTGCTAGTGAAGGCAAAGGTTCGCCGTGTCGTCCCAGCGCGCGCGGACCACGCAGGACGACCCGCGCTCCGCTTTTTGGGCGACCAGTGCACCGCGGCTGACCAACCGCGACGACACCCGGAAATTGCGGTCGATCCGGACGACCAGAAGCTTCTGGAACGGTCCGTCGAGTTCGACAGAGATTTCGTCGGCCTGGCTGAAGGGTGTGATCGTACGGATCTTCACCGTCTCGTCGCCGATGCAGCCGTCTTCACAGCTGTCGCCGATGTTGCACAGGCGGATCCCGTAGGTGATCGCCCCGTGCAGTTCTCCGATCTGACCGTAAACATTCAGATGCCGCCCCGTATCGAGGTGGTAGTCCCGCGCAAGATAAAGCAGCTGGTAATAGTAAGGCACCAGCGAAAGATCTGCCTGCGGGCAAAGATACCTGAGCGAGGCTTCAAGCTCTCGGCGCGTCAGAGGCATGTCCTCATCTTCGCCATTCAGACCGTGTTGATTGGTTGGCCGGGCATCTTCCCAGCGCACCCAGTTCGTTTCTTCCCAGAACCCGTCGGGAAATTCATCATGATACATTGTAGTGTCCCCATCCGACACTGTCGGGAATCACACGCAATTGCGGAAATTCCAAGGCAAGCGAGTTTTTGTGAGTGGTGCCGCAGCGGCCTACCGCCTGCGGAATCCGCATGTAGGCAAGGGATTGCCGAGGTGCCACGCACGCGCTGCATACCCGTCATGCGAAAAATGAGAGGAAGTCAAAACAACTTAAAGTGTTAATGACTGTCATTAACCGCTTAAATACTTGGGTTTTGCGAAAAACTCTTTTGATGCGCGTCCGGACGGTCGCCCCAAGGACTCCAACCGTCCGAAATGCGAAAAACGGATGCCGAGGCGCGGCGGCGCTTGATCAAATTTTTATTCGATCTTTTCCGCTTCGCCGGTCCTGCCGTCGATAATCACGTCTGGATTGTCAGGATTGTTTCCATCTGCGGCAAGATTGCCAAGGTAGTAGGCTCCGTAACCGATTGCGAAGACAACGACGATCGCCATTCCGATCAGCGGCCCACGGTGGCGGCGCGTCTGTTTGTTCAGGTTCGTGTCGGGTGCGGACATATGTGGATCTCCTGTCGCCTGGTGTCAGGGTCCAACGGTCCGGCCGCCTGTGGGGTTCGGTCACAAATACGAGAGGTCAGGCGCGCCAGAACTTCCAGGTGAACAGAACGATCACCACCATCACCTCGAGACGCCCGATCAGCATCGCCAGCGACAGGATCCATTTCGCGCTGTCCGGCAAAGGGGCGAAGTTGCCCGAGGGCCCGATGATCGGCCCAAGCCCGGGTCCGATGTTCGCCAGCGTCGCCGCCGCGCCCGAAACCGAGGTGACTGTATCAAGTCCGGTCGTCGCCAGCAGCACCGAGAACAGCCCCAGCAGCACGACGAAGGCCACGAAGAACGAGATCACCGAATCCATCACGTCCTTGCCCACCGGCCGCCCTTCGTAGCGCGGCGTGAAGACCCCGTGCGGCGCATGGATCTTGCCGATCTGCGCCCGGACGGACGCGAACAGCAGTTGATAGCGGAAGATCTTCACGGAACAGGCGGTCGATCCGGCGCAGCCGCCGATCAGGCCGATGAAGAAGAAGGCCACCACCGGGAAGCCGCCCCAAAGCTGGTAATCGACGCTGGCGAAGCCGGTGCCCGAGATGATCGAGGTGACGTTGAACAGACCCTCGCGCAGGGCATGCTCGGCGTTGTCGTCATTCGCGATCACCCGGTACAGCGCGATCATGCCCACCAGAACGGCGATCGTCAGCAGATAGGCCCGCACCTGGCTGTCGCGCATGATAGGCCGGGCCGTGCCCGCCATCATCTGCACGTAGCGCACGAACGGCAGGCTTGCCAAAACCATGAACACCGCGGCCACGTATTCCGCCGGCCCCTGAAAGGTGCCGAACGATGCGTCATAGGTCGAGAAGCCGCCGGTCGAGATTGTCGTCAGCGCGTGGTTCAACGCATCGAAGCCGTCCATCCCGGTGGCGAGATAGGCCATCACGTTGGCCAGCGTCAGCACCAGGTAGATCACCGAGATGCGGCTGGCGATCTCGGCGGCGCGTGGCAGCACCTTGCCGCCGGTGTCGAATGCCTCGGACCGGAAGATCTGCATGCCGCCGACCCGCAGTTCGGGCAGGAACACCATCGCGACCACGATGATCCCCACCCCGCCGAACCATTGCAGCATCGACCGCCACAGCAGGATGCCCTCGGGCAGATCGTCCAGCCCCGAGAACACCGTCGCCCCGGTGGTGGTCATGCCCGACATCGCCTCGAAATAGGCGTCGACCGCGCGGGCGTCGGGCGGGCCCAGCATGAAGGGCAACGCGCCGAACACCGGCATGAACAGCCACACGCCCGTCGCCAGAAGAAAGGTCTGCTGGATCGTCAGCCGCTCGGCCACGCCATTTGCGCAGGCAATCGCGACCGAACCGCCGCAGACCAGCGTCAGCACCCCCGCTTCAAGGAAGATGTGCCAGTGGCCGTTGCTGTACAGCAGGTCCACGAACAACGGCGCGATCATCGTCACCCCGAGGAAGGCGATGAGAAGGCCGGTCACATATCCCACGGGACGAAGGTCGAACATGGCGGGCAGGCTTGTCTCTGCGCCGCGGCGCTGTCAAGCGGCTGGGTGCCCGCCGGGTGGTCGTGGCCGCGCGGCTGTGACCTGCGCGGCCACCCCTGTCAGCCGGTGTGGTACAGGCTTTCGAACAACCGTGGGTCGAGGCTGGCCGCGGCGAAAGTCTCGCCCTCGGTCAGCACCGACACCGCGTCGTGGCTGTGCAGGCTTTCCTGATGGCTGGCGACCACGCGGAAGTCGCCGATGCGCGGCTCTGCCATCAGCTGTTCCGAGAACAGCCGCGCCGCATCCTCGACGAAAATGGGGTTTGCCGCGTTCAGTTCGGCGAAGGCCTGTTCGTCCTCGCGCTTGACCATCACCTGCGTCTCGGTCGGCACCGCGCGACGGCACAGGTCCACCAGGTCCTCAAACCACAGGCAGCCCTGCCCTTCCGCGACCACCGCCGACACCCGCGCCACCGAGCGCTGGGAATGCGGCGTCGCAAGCTGGCCCCGCTGCGCCCGCGCGTGTTCGCTGAGTTCCAGCGAACAGGGACAGGTCGACGAATACACGTAGTCCAGATGGATCACCTTGCGCCGCACGCCCGCCTGTTCGACCAGTTCCAGCGCGATGTCATAGTATTGATAGCCCGACAGCCCCGACCGCAGGCTGTCCACCTTCATCGGGAACCGGAAGCGCATCATGATGCGGGCGTCGAAACTTTCGAGGTCGGACTTGTAGTCTTCCAGCGCGCCGGCGATCACCTCGAAGCTGAACGTCTCTTCGGCGTGCTTGTAGAAAGACCGCATGATCCGGGACATGTTGATGCCCTTCTTCTCGGCCTCGAGGCTCACGGTGCCGGTCACCGAGGTCTCAAGCGTCAGGTCGCCGTTGTCGCGGGTGTGATAGCGGATCGGCAGGCGGAAGTTCGAGATGCCGACGTGCTGGATCGCCCGTCGCGCGCCCTTGATCAGGCTTTCCGGCCCGTTCTGAAGATCGGGCAGCGTCGCGCGGTAATTGGGCCCGGCCTCGAAATCCTCGGGATAGGCCCGCGCCAGCGCCGGATAGTCGGCGGGACCGGGCCGCGCCAGCAGCCGGGTCAGCGCCGGATCGACGTCGCGGATTTCCTCGGGCGCGGCGGTTCCGGCCCAGCGGCGCAGCACATCCAGCGCGCGTTCCGCGTCGGCGCGGTCCAGCCGGTCATCGACCTTGGTGTATACGTTCATGATGCGTCCCCTTGCAGCATCGTCCGCCCTGAATTTAGGGCGACCCGTTGCGGTTGCAATCAAAGCTGTCCGGGATACGCACCATTCCCTGCGGCGGATCACCCGACCCGAAAAGGACGGCACCGCGTCACACTTGCCGAGGATACGGGCCACGGCTACTGTCCGCGAAACTCCCAACACGGTGTTTCATGAAAATCGGAATCCTCCAGACCGGGCACCTGCCCGACGCGCTTCAGTCCGAGTTCCCAGACTACCCGACCATGTTCGAGAACCTGCTTGCCGGTCAGGGCTTCTCTTTCGAGACCTACCCCGTTCTTGAAATGGTCCTTCCCGGTTCGATCCACGCCGCCGACGGCTGGCTGATCACCGGCTCTCGCCACGGCGCCTACGAGGATCACCCGTGGATCCCGCCGCTGGAACAGTTCATCCGCGACGCCCACGCCGCCGATATCCCGCTGGTCGGCATCTGCTTCGGCCACCAGATCATCGCGCAGGCGCTTGGGGGCAAGGTCGAGAAATACTCCGGCGGCTGGACCGTCGGCCGCCAGTGCTATGACTTCGACGGCATCGGCGAGGTCTTCGTGAACGCGTGGCATCAGGACCAGGTGACCGAGCGGCCCGAGGGCGCCGAGGTTATCGCCACCGGCCCGCACAGCCCGAACGCCGGTCTCCTGTATGGCCGCCACGCCCTGACCCTGCAGCCGCATCCAGAGTTCGAGGCAGGCTATGTCGAGGGACTTCTGGACAAGCGCGGGCCGGGCGTGGTGCCCGAGGACCGGCTGGACGCCGCGCGCGCCCAACTGTCTGACGCCGTGGATCGTCCGGTGACCGCCGGGATGATCGGCAAATTCTTCAAGGAGCGCCGCCATGTCTGACTGGAACGATGCTCTGCCCGAGGCCGCGCAGGCCTGGCTTGAGGGCCGCAGGCTGGACGAGGTGGAATGCCTTGTCGCCGACCTTGCCGGCGTCGCGCGGGGCAAGGCGATGCCTGCCGCCAAGTTCGCCAAACAGCCGTATTTCTATCTGCCGAACTCGATCTTCCTACAGACGATCACCGGCGACTGGGTCGACGACGGGTCCGACTTCACCGAGCCGGACATGATCCTGCGCCCCGACCTTGAAACCGCGACCGCCGCGCCGTGGACGGCCGACTGGACGTTGCAGGTGATCCACGACATCGAGGACCGCGACGGCAACCCGGTGCCGGTCGCCCCCCGGAACGTGCTGAAACGCGTCGTCCAGCTGTACAACGAGAAAGGCTGGCAGCCGATCGTCGCGCCGGAGATGGAGTTCTTCCTCGTCGCGCGCAACACCGATCCGAACCAGCCCGTGGTTCCGCCGATGGGCCGTTCGGGCCGCCGCGCCGCTGCCCGTCAGGCCTATTCCATGTCGGCGGTCGACGAGTACGGCCCGGTCATCGACGACATCTACGATTTCGCCGAAGCGCAGGGCTTCGAGATCGACGGCATCCTTCAGGAAGGCGGCGCCGGCCAGGTCGAGATGAATCTGCGCCACGGCGACCCGGTGAAGCTGGCCGACGAGATCTTCTACTTCAAACGCCTGATCCGCGAAGCCGCGCTGCGGCACGACTGTTTCGCGACCTTCATGGCCAAGCCCATTCAGGACGAACCGGGCTCGGCCATGCACATCCATCACTCGGTGGTGGACGCGCAAACGGGCCGGAACATCTTTTCCAACGAGGATGGCAGCGAGACCCCCGCCTTCCGCCACTTCATCGGCGGCATGCAGCGGCACCTGCCGTCGGTCGTCGCCGTGATGGCGCCCTACGTGAACAGCTACCGCCGGTACGTCCGCGACCACGCGGCGCCGATCAACCTTGAATGGGCCAGCGACAACCGCACCACGGGCATCCGGGTGCCGGTCTCGGGCCCCGAGGCGCGTCGGGTCGAGAACCGCATCGCCGGGATGGACTGCAACCCCTATCTCGGGATCGCGGCCTCGCTGGCCTGCGGCTATCTCGGGCTGGTGGAACAGGTCGACCCGCGCCCGCCCTTCGCGGGCAACGCCTATGACCTGGAACCGGCGCTGCCGGACGGTCTGGGCGTCGCGCTGGACCAGTTCGCAGGCGCCGACGCGATGCGCGAGGTTCTGCACCCCGAGTTCTGCCGCATCTACGAGGCGGTGAAACAGGTCGAATACCAAGAGTTCCTACAGGTCATCAGCCCGTGGGAACGCGAGCATCTTCTGCTGAACGTCTGAGCCCATGAACCTTCTTCATGCCAACGACCGGCCCGGCGAGTATCCCGGTAGCTGGTACGCCGCGAGTGCCGAACCGCTTGATCCTTTTCCCGCGCTGGAAGGCGGGCTGCGCGCCGATATCGTCGTGATCGGCGGCGGCTTCACCGGCCTGTCCACCGCGCTTCACGCCGCCCGGCTGGGCTATGACGTAGTGGTGATCGAAGCGCACCGCGTGGGCTTCGGCGCCTCGGGGCGCAACGGCGGGCAGGTGCTGGTCGGCCAGCGCAAGGATCAGGTCTGGCTGGAAAAGACCTTCGGCAAGGACGACGCGCGCAAGCTGTGGGACATCGGCTGGGAGTCGGTGGAACTGGTCAAGTCGCTGATCGAAGAACACGGCATCGACGCCGAGTGGCGGACCGGCGTGGCCGACGCCGCGTGGACCGACGAGGACGCCGCCGACGCTGCCGAATACGCCGCCAAACTGCGCGACGACTACGGCCTCGCCTCGGCACAGGCGCTGGACCGCGACGGCATCCGCGCGCTGATCGGCTCGGACGCGTTCAAGGGCGGCATGATCGAACGCGCCTCGGGCCACCTGCACCCGCTGCGCTTTGCCTTCGGACTGGCAAGGGCGGCGGTGAAGGCCGGCGTGCGCATCTTCGAACGGACCGAGGCGCTGTCGGTGAAGACCGGCTCGGTCCGCACCGCGAAAGGCACCATCCGCGCTGATCAGGTCGTGCTGGCCTGCAACGGCTACCTTGGCGGGCTGGAGCGCAAGGTCGCGGCGCGGATCATGCCGATCAACAACTTCATCGTGGCGACCGAACCCTTGGGCGACCGAGCCCGCGAGGTTCTGGCCGAAGACATCGCGGTGGCTGACACAAAGTTCGTGGTGAATTACTGGCGCCTGTCGCATGACGGGCGGCTGCTGTTCGGCGGCGGCGAGAACTATGGCTACCGCTTCCCGCAGGACGTGGCCGCCGTGGCGCGCAAGCCGATGCTCGAGATCTACCCGCAACTTGCGGACGTGAAGATCGACCACGCTTGGGGCGGCACGCTGGCGATCACCCGGTCGCGGATGCCCGATTTCGCGCGGCCCCGGCCGGGCCTGTGGTCGGCCTCTGGCTACTCGGGCCACGGGGTCGCGATGGCGACGCTGGCGGGCAAGATCCTTGCGCAGGCGATGCACGGCGACATGAGCCGGTTCGACGTGATGGCCAAGGCCCGTCCCCCCGCCCTGCCCCCGCTGGGCCCCGCACGCGGCGCGCTGGTGGCGCTGGCGATGTCGTGGTTCGCGCTGCGAGACCGGATGGGGAAGTAACGCGGGCCAAGCCGGGTCAGTCGGACTCCGCCGCCCGCGCAGAAGGATGCACCGTCTCAGAGGCATCCGCCCCGACGATCCGCCGTTTGCGCAGCAGGAACACCTTGCCCCACCCGCGCATCGTTCCGACCGACGGCGCCGAGGCGTCGCAGGGGAAGCGGTCCCGCCAGTCGTCCGGGAACGGCAGGCCCAGCGCCTCGGACTTCTCCAGCATCCAGACCAGCGGGATGTTCGCCAGCGGGCGCGCCGCCTCGAACCCCGACAACTGGCCGCCGATGTCGCCGTGCGAGCCGCGGAACCAGACCTGCTCGACCGTGCCGGTATGGCCGGGGCGGGTCTTCCACATCACGGGCCAGAACGCCTCGCGCGTTTCGTCCATCGCCAGCGCGTGATAGCCGTGACGGATGTGCGGGCCAAGTTCGTGGTTGTGGAACAGGTGCGGGCGTTCCGTCCACTGCCAGACCACCGGCAGCCGCAGGCCCAGCGCCTTCACCGTGTCCCAGACGCCGACAAGCTCCACCTCGACCAGCGGATGACAGCGCCGCTCGCGGAAGATGCCCGCGCCGGGGCTGTCGCCGTTCCTTTCGTAATACCGATAGGCCAGCCGGATGTTCCGCTCGGTCGCGTGCTCGGGCTTCAACAGCCCCACCCGGTCGATCAGCCCGGCCAGCGAGCGGACGGCATAGGCGCCACGGGAGTAGCCGAACAGCCAGATCCGATCCCCCGGCCGATAGCGCGAGGCAAGGAAGCCGTAGACCCGGCGGATCTGGCGATTGATGCCCCGCCCCTCGATCACGTTGCGGCTGTCGCGCCAGCCGGTCCACTGGATGCCGGATTCGTAACGCACCGACAGCCGCCGACCCGGCGTGCCGTTGGCGGATTGCGCCACCTCTTGCAGCAGTTTGTAGAGCCGCCCGGCGTTGGTCTCGCGCCCCTCGTCCAGCGTGGACAGGGTGCCGTCGAGGATGATCACGTGATCCACCGTGCCGCGAACCGGCGCAGGCGTCGTTTCGGCCCGCATGCGCAGGCGCAGCCATCCCAGAAGGCGGTCGCGCCAGCGCATTGTCAGTGGCCCCGTCCGGTCACGTGATCACAATCCTCACGCGGCGTTCAGAAGCTCCCACACCCGCATCGGCGTGAAGGGCATCGAGACGTTCTGGATTCCGCGATCCCACACGGCGTCCTGCACCGCGTTGGTCACGGCGGCCAGCGCACCGACGGTGCCGGCCTCGCCACAGCCCTTCATCCCCATGATGTTCGCGGTCGAGGGAACGGGTTCCGAGTTGAACATGATCCACGGCGTGTCATAGGCGCGCGGCATTGAATAATCCATGAACGTGGCCGTCAGAAGCTGGCCGTCCTCGTCATAGACCACCCGCTCGTTGATCGCCTGTCCGATGCCCTGCGCGACGCCGCCGTGCACCTGCCCCTCGGCCAGCATCGGGTTGATCAGGTTCCCGAGGTCGTCGACCACGGTGTACTTGACCACCGTCGTCTCGCCGGTGTCCGGGTCGATCTCGACCTCTGCGAAATGGGCGCCGTTGGGATAGGACCGGCCCGGGATCTTCGCCTTCTCGCGGAAGGACAGCAGGTCGGTGCGGTTCTTCTCGCGCGCCATCGCCGCCACTTCCAGGAAGGTCGGCGCGACGTTCGAGCCCTCGATGCGGAACCGTTCGTCGTCGAAGCTGACGTCGCCCTCGTCCACGCCGTTCTCTTCGGCGAGGAACTTGGTGAACGCCTTCGTCATCACCTCGACCGTGTACAGAACCGCGTTGTTCTGCGTCGTCACCGAGCGCGAGCCGCCGGTGCCGCCGCCGATGGCGATGCGGTCGCTGTCGCCCTGCACGAAGCTGATCTTGTCCGTCGGAATGCCGGTCTGGTCGCTGAGGAACTGGGCGAAGACGGTCTCGTGCCCCTGCCCGTTCGACTGGGTGCCGACATAGATCGTCGCGGTGCCGTCGTCGTTGAAATCGACCTGCGTGTGTTCGGATGGATCGCCGAGGATCGACTCGATGTAATAGCACAGCCCCAGACCGCGCAGCTTGCCCGCCTCGGCCGACTTGGCCTTGCGCGCGGCGAAGCCCGCGATATCGGCCTCGGCCTCGGCGCGGTCCAGCACCTTGTTGAAGTCGCCCACGTCGTAGTTCTCGCCGGTGACGGTCTTGTAGGGGAACTTGTTGACCGGGATGAAGTTCTTGCGGCGCAGTTCCATCGGGTCGACGCCCAGCACGCGGGCGGCGTTGTCCATCGAGCGTTCCAGCGCGAAGATCGCCTCGGGCCGGCCCGCACCGCGATAGGCGTCGGTGGGTACGGTGTTGGTGAAGATGCCCTTCACCTCAAGCAATGCATGCTGCACGTCATAGACGCCCATCAACACGCGGGCGAACAGGAAGCTTTGGATGAACTGGCCGAAGTTCGAGCTGTAGGCGCCCATGTCCGACATCGTCTGAACCCAATAGCCGATCAGCTTGTTGTCGGCGTCGAAAGCCAGCTTGGTGGTCGAGACCAGCGCCCGCCCGCCATTGTCGGTCAGCATCGCCTCGGTCCGGTCGGACATCCACAGCACCGGCTTGCCGGCGCGCTTGGAGGCCTCGGCGATCACGAAATACTCGGGGTACGGCGGGGCCTTCATGCCGAAACCGCCGCCGACGTCGGGATGGGTCACACGGACTTTCTCTTCGTCCATGCCGAAGCTCTTGGCGAGGTGGGATTTCATTCCCCAGACGCCCTGCCCGTTGAAGCACAGGTGCAGCCTGTCGCCGTCCCATTCGGCATAGGCGCCGCGCGGCTCCATCGAGTTCACGATGATCCGGTTGTCGACGACTTCCAGCTCGATGACGTTGGCCGCCTCGTCGAAGACCTTCTTCGTGGCCTCTGCATCGCCATCGGCGAAGTCGTAGACGATGTTGTCCTTGGTATAGTCGGGATGCAGTTCCTCGCCGCCCGGCACCGGATCGACCTTGGCGGGAAGTTCGTCATAGTCGAACTCGATCAGTTCGGCTGCATCCTTCGCCTGCGCCATCGTCTCGGCCACGACGCAGGCATAGGCCTCGCCGACATAGCGCACACGGTCCGTCGCCAGCACCGGGCGCGGCGCGGCGCAGCCCTTGGTGCCGTCGCGGTTGGGCGCCTGGCTGAATTCGATATGCAGATCCACACCGGCATCGATCAGGTCCTGCGCCGTAAGAACCGCGTGAACGCCGTCCACGTCCTTCGCTTCGGCGGTGTCGATGCTGTTGATCGTGGCGTGGGCGACGGTCGAGCGCACGAAAAACGCCACCAGCGATCCCTGGGGCGCAATGTCTTCGACGTAACGGCCATGACCGGTCAGCAGGCGCAGGTCCTCTACACGCTTGACCGACTGGCTTTTCCCGAACTTCTCCATGCTGCGCTCCCTGATGCGTGGCGGTTTCCGGGCGAGCCTAGCCTTTCGCGCCCCGGTGTCCAGCCCCCGCAGTCGCGGCGATCAGCCGGACGTCATTTCCCGCTGCGGTGGCCCGACGTCACCCTCCCAGCAGGCATGGCGGCCAAGCCGGAAAACCACGATCCGGTCGCCCGGCGCGTAGGTCTCGCGCAGCCATTTTGCGTCGTGCGGAAAGCTCTCGCCCGTCCGCCCATCGGGTTCGCGCCACATCAGCCGGCCTTGCGGTTCGCCACCGACCCGACGCCGCAGCTGGCGCACGCCCATCACGTCGGCCATCCGCTTTTCGCCGTCACGCCGCACCTTGACGTCGCGGTTGGCGCGCTGTCCGAACGCCCACAGCGCCCAAAGGCCCAGCAGCCCCAGCACCAGCGCCCCGCGCCGCAGACGGGTGCCGATGCGGGCGTAATAGCTTAGATCGGTCTCGACCACGCCGGGCGTCTCCGGGTCGTACCGGATCGGGCGTTCCTCGCCCTGCGCGATGCTGTCGTAATACGTGGGCTCGACGGCCACCGTCTCGGTCCGTCCCCCGCCGCCGCGCGCCTTGAAGGTGAAGGTGACAAAGCGGGCGTCTCCGTCCTCGCGCTTGTCCGTGACCGTGGCGTAGGCCAGCGCACCGTTCCGGTCGATGCGGTCGGCAAGGAACAGGGCTCCGGCGCTGAACAAGGTGGTCAACAGAACCGCCGCCGCCAGCAGGATCGCCGCCCAGCCGCCATAGCGCAGGAACAGGCTCCACCAGCTTCGCGGCTGCGCCCTTTTGTGCCTGCGCCTGTAGTCCGTCATCTGCTGCCCGCCCGGTTGCCTGCCCGCGAGACTAGGCGAGACACGCGGCCGGGAAAACCCGGATCAATAGTCGGTGGGCGCCCCGCCCTCGAGCTTTCTGCGGGCGACGAAATCGGAAAGCTCCTCGCGGATCGAGGGCTCCATCGGCGGTTCCTCGAAGCTGTCGACGATGCGGCGGGCGATCTGGTTGGCGCGTTCGGGGGTGCGGACCGCGCCCGCCTGCTCCCACGCCTCGTAGTTGCGCCAGTCGCTTGCGAAGGGCTGGTAGAACGCGGTCTCGTACCGTTCGCGGGTGTGGTCGATGCCGAAGAAATGGCCATGCGCGCCAACCTCGCGGATCGCCTCGACGGCGACGTCTTCGGGGCCGGTGGCGCAGATTTCCGGCTCCATGTAGCGCTGGATCATCTGGATGACCTCGCAGTCCATCACGAACTTTTCCGGGCTGGCGATCAGCCCGCCCTCCAGCCAGCCGGCGGCGTGGTAAACCATGTTGGTGCCCGACTGCACCGCCGACCACAGCGAGTTCGAGGTCTCCCACATCGCCTGCCCGTCCGGCACGTTCGCGGCGCAGGCGCCCGAGGCGCGCAAAGGCAGGCCGTAGTGACGCGCCATCTGCCCGGTCATCTGCGTGGCGCGCATGTATTCCGGGGTGCCGAAGGCCGGAGCGCCGGATTTCATGTCGACGTTCGAGGTGAAGGTGCCAATGGCGCAGGCGCAGCCCGGCGTGTCGTACTGGAACAGCGCGATGGCCGACAGCGCCTCGGCGATCGACTGGGTGACCGCGCCCGCCATGGTGACCGGCGCCATCGCGCCCGCCAGCGTGAACGGTGACACCACCACCGCCTGTCCCCTGCGGATCAGCCGCAGGCAGCCGTCGATCATCGGCAGATCGTGCTTCAGCGGCGAGGTGGAATTGATGTTGGTGTACATCCGTGGTGTCGCGGCAAAGGCGGTTTCGTCCAGCCCGCCCGCGATGCGCACCATCTCCATCACGTCCTCAACCCGCTCGGGACCAAGGCTGTAGGCGTGGGCCACCTTGTCGGTCACCGTCAGCTTGTCGAACAGCACATCGAGGTGACGGGTCGAGGGATGCAGGTCTACCGGCTCGACCGGGTAGCCGCCCGCGAAGTGGATGCAGTTGAATGCCTGCGTCAGGATCAGCAACTCGCGACAGTGCTGGCGGGTGCCGGGCAGCTTGCCGGTGTCGAGCGACCAGTAATTCGGCGGCGAACTGACATTGCCGAACAGGATATGCCGTTCGCCCATCACCAGCTTTCGGTCGGGGTTGCGCGGCGTCATGGTGAAGCTCGGCGGCGCGCGGCCCACCATCTCCATCACGAAGTCGCGGTCCATCCGCACGTTGGTCTCGGTCACGATGGCCCCGGCGCGGCGGAAGATCTCCAACGCCTCGTCGTTCAGAAACTCGATCCCGATCTCTTCCAGCACCTGCATGGCGCCGTCGTGGGTCGCCGCGATGCCGTCCTCGGTCAGCGGTTCGGTCGGGCGGTCGATGTTCACCGGCAGGCGCCACGGCATCTGCCGGATCGCCGCGGTGTCGGTGACCCTCCGGTTGCCCGCATGGCCCCCGCCGCGTCTGCGCCGCCGTACCGCCTGTTCCATCGCCGGACCCTCCGTTTGGTTCAGCAAACAGGAGCGCGGACCGAAGCACCGGTCCGAATGCGACGTCAAAAGTCGTTTTCGGGCAGTCGGGACCAAAGCACCCGATCGCGCTTTTGCGTTGGGATTGCGATGGCTAAGATGTTCGATTAATGCAAAAAAGAGGCGTCAATTTGCGCAAATCCAAGCACAAAATATCAGTTTCGTGCTTCCAGCCACATCCCGATCTCGCCGATATCCCGCAGCACGATATCCGCATGCGGCGCCAGCGCGTCGGCATCGGCCATCCCCGTCAGCACCGCGACACAGTGCATTCCGGCGGCGCGGCCGGCTTCCAGGTCGTGGGTGGAATCACCGACCATCGCGATGCTTTCGGGCGGCAGGCCCACCGCTTCGGCGAACGCAAGGCACATGCCCGGATCGGGCTTGCCGCCATGGCCGGAATCGTAACCGGCGATAAAGTCGAACATCCCCGACAGCCCCGCCGCTTCGATATGGGCCCGCGCGGGAACCTCGGAGTCGTTGGTGGCGATGCCCAGCTTCAGCCCGGCGTCCCGGAAACCGCTGAACAGCGGCACCAGCGGCACCGCTTCGACCTGCGTAGCTTCGGCGGCGGTGGCGTTCAGGCGGGTGACGATCTCGTCCCCCGTCAGTTCAGGCACGCCCGGCCCCAGCAGCAACACGATATCGTCCGGCGTGCCCGCGATGACCGGGCTTTGCGGATCGAACCGCTTTGCCGCGAAGTCGTAACCGATCCGCGCGCCCAGTTCGGATGCCCGATCAAGGTCGCCCTGCGCCAGATCCGTCAGCGTCGTCGCGGCCCACGCGTTCCACGTCGCCTCGAAGTCGAACAGCGTGCCGTCCTTGTCGAACAGTAGCCCACGGATCTCTGCCATCTGGTCCCTCCTTGCAGACGCCTCTCCATGCCACAAGACGCCTGTGGCGGACAGGAGGAAGTAAGGTAATTGACAATGCCAATCAATTTGATTGACACTGACAACCATGTACCGCCTGAGCGACTCCCTCGGCTATCGCCTCACCATCGCCTCGCGCGTTCAGCAACGCAGGCTGGAAGAAAAACTGCGCCCGCTTGGCCTGTCGCGGCTGGACTGGGTGATCCTTGTGGCGCTTGGCTATGAAGACCTGCGCCAGCCGTCGGACATCGCAGACCACGTCGGCGTCGACCGCACCGCCATCTCGCGCGCATTGCGCCGGATGGAGGACGCCGGCCTGATCGCCCGCAGCGGCGGCGACGGCGACGGGCGCACGCGCACTGTCGAACTGACCGACGCCGGCCGGACCGCGCTGTCCGACGCCACGCCGCTGGCACAGGCGAACGCCGAACTGATCGCCGACCGACTGACCGACGGCGAACAAGAGCTGCTGGCGCGGCTGCTCGCCAAGCTCATCACCGACGACGACTCCCGTCCGTCCAAGTTCTGAGGTCCCGCATGGGCAAGCTGTTTTCCTATCGCAACCGCCCCGTCCACCTTGGCCCCTACCCGCTGGAGGGGCTGAAGCGCACCGACCGCGCCGTGGGGCTGGACCGGTTGCCGCCGATGCAGGGCCTGTCGTTCCGCAGGCCCGAAGACCCGCTGTCCATCGTCAACGCGATGCAGGAATATCAGGCGATGCTGGACGCCACCCGCGACGGCACCGTCCGCGCCCGCGCCGAGATCCCCGAAGACCCGCTCGAGCGCAGCAACCACCTGAAGGCGTTCGGCTATTATCTCGACAGCGCAATGGTCGGCGTATGCGAAATTCCCGGCGGCGCATGGCTGGACACCCCCGTGGCCAACCCCGACGTGGACCGGCTGGCCGAGAAGATCCGCACCATGCAGCCCAAGACGCTGGCCGCCGGGATCGACGTGATCATGGCCGGCCTGCGCGAGTCGCTCGCCACGCCCCCCGGTGACATCCGCCACCACACGCATGCGCTTGTCTTCCTGTGCGCGCATCCCCGCGATCCGAGGAAGGACGAACCCGGCACCGACTGGATCCACGACGCGCAGGACCACCGCGCCTGCCTGCGGACGATGGAAACCGCCGTGACGCTGGCGAATTACATGCGCCTGCTGGGCTTCAACGCCCGCGCCCATTCCGCCGCTCAGTCCGATGTGGACCTGACGCGCCTTGCCGTCGCCGCCGGGCTGGCGGCGGTCGAGGACGGCGGCGCGGTGAACCCCTTCCTTGGAACCCGCTATGGCCTTGCCGTGATCACCACGACGATGGAAATGGCGCCGGACAAGCCGATCCTGCCCGGCCAGCGCCCCGGCTTCGCATATACCGCGGGCCTTGGTCGGCAGGCGAAGACCGCCCGCACCGCCGACCCGTTCGCGCAGCGCGACTTCAAGGACGGCGCGCATCCGTTCGAGCGGCTGAAGCGGGTCGACGAACCCACCACCTATATCGACCGCGCCAATGTCGCCCGCGTGCCGAAACGCGCCAACATGTTCGCCCGCTCGCTGTTCGGCGACCTTGGCAAGGCGGCACAGGAAGGCGCGAAGAACGGCAACTACGTACGCAAGGCGGCCTCGGCCTTCGCCTTCCGTCCCTCGCTGGGCGCGCTGATCCTGTTGCAGGATGGCGAGACGAAGGCCGTGCATCCCTCGACCGCTGACCCCAAGCGCAATGCCGACAACATCAAGGGCGCGCTGTACTGGCTGGGGCAGGACGCGGTGGGCCTGAGCGAATGCCCGGACTGGGCGTGGTACAGCCACGACGCGGCCGGCAACCCGATCACGCCCTACCACGCGCAGGCGATCAGCATGATCGTCGATCAGGGCCACGAGACGATGGAAGGCGCGTCGGGCGACGACTGGATCAGCTGCGCCCAGTCGATGCGGGCCTACCTGCGGTTCAGCCTTGTGGGCGGCGTGCTGGCGCAGCACCTGCGCGACCTCGGCCACCCGGCGCGGACGCATACGGTGATGGATGACGAGGTGCTGCACCCGCCCCTGCTGCTGTTGTCTGGTCTGGGCGAGGTCAGCCGCATCGGAGAGGTCATCCTGAACCCCTACCTCGGGCCGCGCCTGAAGTCGGGGGTGGTGACCACCGACATGCCGGTCACCCACGACAGGCCCATCGACTTCGGCCTGCAACGGTTCTGCGAGGCCTGCAACAAATGCGCCCGCGAATGCCCGTCCGGCGCGATCACCGCCGGTCCGAAGCTGATGTTCAACGGCTACGAGATCTGGAAGTCCGACAGCCAGAAATGCACCACCTACCGCGTCAGCCAGAAAAACGGCGCAATGTGCGGGCGTTGCATGAAGACCTGCCCGTGGAACCTGGAGGGCGTGCTGGCCGAAAGCCCGTTCCGCTGGGCGGCGATGAACCTTCCCGGCACCGCGCCGATGCTTGCGAAGTTCGACGACATCGTCGGCAACGGCGACATCAATCCAGTCAAGAAATGGTGGTGGGATCTCGAGATGACCGACGAAGGGCCCTATGGCCCGCCGTCCGAGCCGCCCAACGAACGCGGGCTGAACCGCGACATCGACCTGAAGTACGAGGACCAGACGCTGGCGGTCTACCCCGCCCCTCTGGCGCCACCGCCGTATCCGTGGCCCTTCCCGATGGACCGCGAAGCCGGGATCGCCGCGTACCAGTCGATGATACCCGCCCACGAGCACCGCCGCCGCCGCGCCGCCGGCACACCGCCCGAGCATGTCTATACCGCCGGGACCGGCGAAAGCCCGGTGTTGCAGGTGGTGGTGTCGAAGGCCGAGGTGATGGCCGACGGCGTGACCAAGTACGAGTTCTCGTTGCCCGACGGGTCGGACCTGCCCGCCTTCACCGCCGGCGCGCATATCGACGTGGTCGTGGCGCCCGAGTTCTTCCGCCAATACTCGCTGTCGGGCGACCCGGCGGACCGGTCGAAATACCAGATCGCGGTGCTGCGCGAGGACAAGGGGCGCGGCGGGTCGAAGCTGATGCACCGGATCTTCACGCCGGGGCGGCGGGTGTTCATCTCGCACCCGATCAACCACTTCCCCTTGGCCGAGGACGCGTCGTTCACCTACCTCATGGGCGGCGGCATCGGGGTCACGCCGATGATCGCGATGGCGCACCGGCTGCACGCGATCGGGGCCGACTTTGCGCTGCACTATTCCTGTTCGCGCCGGGCCGATGCCGGTTTTCTTGAAGACCTGCGCGACGTGCCATGGGGCAACCGGGTGCATCTGCACTTCTCGGACGAAGGCAGCCGCGCCGACTTTGGCGAGCTGCTGCGCTACCGCGATGGCGCCCATGTCTACACCTGCGGCGGCGACGCCTACATGGGCGCGGTGATGGCGGCGGCCGAGGCGAACGGGTTCGACGACGAACAGCGCCACCTGGAATACTTCTCTGTCCCCGAAGAGCCCGAGTACGAGAACCACCCGTTCACGCTGAAGCTGGCGGGGTCCGGCCGCGAAATCGAGGTGTCAGCCGATGAATCCGCCAGCGACGCGCTGCTGCGTTCGGGCGTTTCCGTGGACGTGAAATGCTCGGACGGGCTGTGCGGCGTATGCCAGTGCGGCGTCGTCTCGGGCAAGGTCGAGCACCGCGATTACGTCCTGTCGGCGAAGCAGCGCGAAAGCCGGATGATCCTGTGCCGCAGCCGCGCCGCCGAGCCCGAAGGCGTGGTCGAAATCGACCTCTAGCCTAGGTCCAGTGCATCTGTTGCCCGCCCGGCAATGCCGCGCGGGCGCGCATGACCGAGTCGTAGGGCAGCCCGGCCTCGTCGCAAAAGCCGGTGATCCACGCGTCGTCCATCAGCAGGAAGTCGAGCACCGAGGCCAGGAACTCGGGCTCGCTGGCGCGGGCGCGAATGTCGTCGACGGAAATGCCCGTCGCGCCCATGAATACCGGCATCAGCTCTTCCGACCCGGCAAGCCATCCAAGCGCCTGTGCCGCCAGCGTTTCCGCCTGTTCCTGCTTCATCTATCCGACCTTCCTTCAGACCCTCGTTGAGGGGGAAAGCTTTTCTTAACCAATTTGAACGAGACCATAAGCCGGAAAGGGCGATTTGTATCGAATTGCGAGGAAATGATGTCTGGACGCATCCTGATTGCCGCGGCCATACCGGCCGAGCGCATCCTGCTTCGGGCAACCCTCGCCTCGCATGCCTATGACGTCCTTCTGGCGTCCTCGGCGCAGGCGGTTCTGGACCACGCGCAGGGCGACCGGCCCGACGTGATCCTGCTGTCGGAAACGCTGGACGGCAGTTGCGGCATCGAACTGTGCCGCCGCCTGCGCGCCGATCCCGAGACCAGCCGCCTGCCCCTGATCCTGCGGACCAGCGCCGGAGAGCGTGGCGGGCGGCTGCGCGCGCTGGCCGCCGGCGCGGATGCGGTGATGGATGCCGACACCGCTCCGTCGATCGTGGCCGCGCGCATCCGCAGCCTGATGCGGCGGGTCGCGTCGGGTGCGGAACTGGATGACGTGGTGCGGACCCCGGGGCTTGCCGATGCGATGGACGTGATCCCGCATACCGGCCGGGTCGCGCTGATCGTGCCGGCGGACCTGTCGTGCGACCTTTGGCAGGCCGAAATGCAGGCGCGCATCCGTGGGCCGCTGCGGGTGTGCCGCGACGACACCGCGCTGACCGAACTGCGCGCTGGCGACCCGCCGGACGCCATCGTCGTGGTCGAGAACCCCGCCGTGCCCGAGATGGCGTTGCGGCTGGTGTCGGAACTGCGCTGCCGCAGCGCCACGATGCGGGCGGCGATCCTGTTGGTGCAGTCGGAACCGGGCTGGGACCGCGCGGTGATGGCGCTGGACATCGGCGTGGACGACCTGATCGAGACCGGCTTCGACCCCGAGGAAGTCTCGCTGAGGCTGCGGCACGCGTTGGCGCGGAAGGCCTACGAGGATCGCTGCCGCGCGGCGCTGCGCGACGGGGCGCGGCTGGCGGTCACCGATCCGCTGACCGGGCTTGCAAACCGCCGTTTCGCGATGGACCGGCTGCGGCAGATCGCAGAGCGCAATCGCGGCGCATCGGGCGCTTTCGCGGTGCTGGCGCTGGACCTCGACCGTTTCAAATGCATCAACGACACCTACGGCCACCCCGCAGGCGACGCCGTTCTGGCGGAAGTCGCACGCCGGATGGAGGGCACGTTGCGGCAGGGCGATCTGCTGGCGCGGATGGGCGGCGAAGAATTCATGGCGGTGATTTTCGGGTGCCGGCTGGATCAGGCGGCGCGCACCGCCGACCGTCTGCGCGAGGCGGTGTCCTGCGCCCCGGTGCGCCTGCCCGACGGCACCGAGATCCCTGTAACCATCAGCATCGGCGTGGCGATCAGCGACGGCTCGGCCAGCGGCCGCCCCGATCCCGCGGCGCTGATGGCGCAGGCGGACCGGGCGCTGTACGCGGCCAAGGCGGACGGGCGCAATCAGGTGACGGTCAGTTCCCACGCGGCGTGAACGCCGGCGCTTTGGCAGGCGCTTTAGTCGTCGTCTGGCTTGTCCCGGCGCCAGCGTTTCACGTCGCTTTCCAGTTTGTCCGCATAGGCCGTGCGCTCGGCGTCGCTCATCCCGGCGAGATGGTCCAGGAACAGCCGCCCGCCCATGCGTTGCGAAGCCAGCGCCTCTTCCTGCTGCGAGGTGATGATCGCCTGCACCGCGTCGTGGTCGTAGGGCGTCGCGCGCAGGGCGGTCAGCAGCTCTTCGAACTGGCGGCGCAGGGTCTCGCGGCGTTCGCGGAAGTTGCCTTCCTCGGCCTTGAAGGCGGTTGCAAGGGCCGCCTGATCCTCGCGCGAGAGCGACCGGACATAAGGCCCGAACCCGAGGTCGGCGATCTTGGGCGGCCGGTCCGGCCCGTGCGGCCGGTTCACGATGGCTCCCGCCACCAGCCCGACGATCAGCAGGTTCAGCCCAAGCGACAGGATCAGAAGGATCCGGCCCGCAGTCCACTTGCGTTTCGGCTTTTCGATTTCGCTGGCCATGTTCAGCCCCCGCTTCCCATCAGGCCCGCGTAGGAAACCATCAGGTCTTCCATCCCGTAGCCGGTCGTCCCCGACACGTAGCCGCCCGAAAGCGTCTCGACCGCCGAGGGCGCGGCCATGCCGATGAACACGCCGGTCGCCGCCGCAGCCACGAGCCCGGTCGCCGCCGGCCATCCGCCGACCGCCGAAAGCAGCCGCGCCGCCAGCCCGCGCCGGGGCGCAGGTGCAACTGGCGACGCCACGGGGGGCGCCGCGGGCATCTCTGCCTCGGCATCCGCAAGCACGCGTTCGAACAGTGCCGCCGTGGGCTCTGCCGTCCGCGTGCGGGCAGCTTCGAACAGGGCGTCCAGATCGTCCGCCCCCAGCGGTTTCATCTCAGCCTTCTCAGCCATCGTCGTATCCCAGTTCTGCGCGCCGCCCGCCCAAACTGGCCGCCAGCGCGCGCTTCCCCCGAGCGGTCAGACTCTCGACCGCCTCGACACCGATGTCCATGACCTCGGCGATTTCGGGGTTCGAAAACCCCTCTAGGTGACGCAGTATCACCGCCTGCCGCTGCCGGTCCGGCAACGCCTGCAGTGCCTCTTCCAGCGCCTGCGCCCGCGCTGCTTCCTGTAGTCCTGCCTCTGCGCCCGGCGCTTCGTCTTCCGGCTCCGGTACGCTGTCGAGATCCTGTCCGCGCCCCTTCCGCAGCCGGTCGGTGCACAGGTTGGCCACGACGCGATAAAGCCACGTCGTCACCTTTGCTTCCCCCTGCCGCCACTTCGGCGCCTGCCGCCACAGCCGCAGCATCGCCTCTTGCGCGACGTCTTCGGCCTCGGCGCGGTCGCCCAGAACCCGGGCGGCATAGCCCAGCACCCGCGGGGTCATCCGCAGGGTCAGGGCCCGCGCGGCATCGCGGTCGCCATTTCCGTAGGCGATCAGCAATGCCTCGTCGGGCACGTCGGAGAGCGCGTCGAGTGCCATGGTCATGGGCCGGCGGCGTAGTCCTTTTGAGCCATACTGGCAATCGGCGGCGCGCCTACCTGGGGACGAGAAGCGCGCCGCCGCCGAGGGTCAGCC
This sequence comes from Maritimibacter sp., assembly GCA_017792445.1. Classification (GTDB taxonomy): domain Bacteria; phylum Pseudomonadota; class Alphaproteobacteria; order Rhodobacterales; family Rhodobacteraceae; genus Psychromarinibacter. The sequence goes on along the minus strand of CP051232.1, from coordinate 3,316,502 downwards.
GTCAGGCTGTTCCGCCGGGTTCATCGCGGGCGGGGTCATCGGACGCCCGTCCATCTGGCCGTGCATCGGGCCATCCATCTGGCCGTTCATCGGGCCATAGCCGTACATCTGCATCGGGTAGACCGGGACCATCACGTAGCCCTGCATCATCGGCATGCCCTGCATCATCGGCGGCATGTGGCCATGGCCGCGCCCTTCGCCGGGACCGCGCTTGTGAAAGCCCATGCGGTCACCGTCGCGATGCTCGCCCCGACCTTCACCGCGGCCCTCGCCACGGCCCTCGAACCGCCCATGGCCTTCGCCGCGGCCTGCGTCGCGATCCCGACCTTCGCCGCGCGGACCGAACTTGCCGCGCATGTCTTCGAGTTCCGCCGTGGTGATCGTGCCGTCGCCGTCCGCGTCAAGCCGCGCGAAAAAGTCGCCACGGCCCATCTCGGCCAGTTCCTCGGCGCTCAGAAGACCGTCGCCGTCAGTATCCAGCCGGTCGATCATCGCCTGTTGGCGGGCGGCCTGCTGCTCGGCGCGGCGCGCATCCCAGAAGGCAGTCAGTTCGTCGGCGTTCAGAAGCCCGTCGCCGTCGGCGTCGACCTCGGCGATCCGCTCGGCGCGGACTGCGTCGACCTCGGCCTGAGTCACGGCGCCGTCGCCATCGGTGTCGAATTGTTCGATCATCCGCAGCATCGGACCCCGCGGACCCGGCCCTGCATCGGGCGTCTCTTGCGCGGGCGGCGTCGCGTCATTGTCCTGCGCCGTCGCGATCACGCCGGTCGAAGCAATCGCCAGCATCGCGGTGGCGGCCAGAAGCGTTGTGCGTTTCATCGTCTACTCTCCTCGCAGTCTCTTTCTGCTGGAACAGCGTCGGCGTCATTGCCGCGTGTTCTGAACCTGAAACGGGGGGCCGCGGGGTTTCCGTCGCACGGAATCGAAAAAAGTGCTCTGACGCCGGTCGCCCCCTTTTCGATGGCTCCGGCCTGCACTGTTTCCGGGCCAGTCACCGCCACGCGCTGCACGCGGGCGAAAAAAGTACCAGCAAGGCAAGAAACACGCCCGACTGCGCGACAGACCGCCGCAAGGACAATCCGTCAGGTTTCACGCCGGGCAAAATGGCCTATCTTCGGGGAAGTCCCCTAAATCCTGTCCGCCCGCATTCCAGGTACGCCATGAGAGATTCGTCGACATTCGAAGACGCCGAGACGCTTGCCGAACGCCCGGTGAAGCCCGCAATGCTGCGCGGTTGGCGCCGCCGCTGCCCCTCCTGCGGGTCCGGCGCCATGATGCGCGGCTACCTCAAGGTCCGCAACGAATGCCCCGTCTGCGGCGAGGAACTGCATCACCACCGCGCCGATGACGGCCCGGCCTATCTGACCATCCTTATCGTGGGGCACCTGTTGGCGCCGCTGATCCTTGCCGTCTATACCCACTGGCGGCCAGAGCCTCTGGTGTTGGCGGTCGTGTTCTCTGTTGGGTGCGTGGCGCTTTCGCTCTATCTTCTCCCAAGGCTGAAAGGCATGATCGTCGGCCTGCAATGGGCCAAGCGGATGCACGGGTTCGGCGGAGGCCGCTGAACCGCAACGCGTCCGCCGCGGCGACAAGGTCGGGGGAGGACCACATGGACAAGACCGCCCTTCGCGATGCGGCGACGGTAATCCTCGTGCGCGATCCCAGCGGCGCGCCCAGCGTGCTGATGGGTCAGCGCGGCGAGACCGCCGCCTTCATGCCGAACAGGTTCGTCTTTCCCGGCGGCGCGATGGACGCGGGCGACCGGGACGTGCCGCTGGGCTCGGACCTCGACCCAGGATGCGTTGATCGGATGGAAGACCAAAGCCCGCCCGGCCTTGGCCGCGCGCTGGCCGCCACCGCGATCCGCGAACTGTGGGAAGAGACCGGCCTGCGGCTGGCGGTGCCCGGCGTCTGGCCCGGCGAGCCGCCCGAGGACTGGCACGAATTCGCGGCCCCCGGCTGTCTGCCCGCCGCGTCGGCCCTGTCCTTCGTGTTCCGCGCGATCACACCCAAGGGCCGCCCCCGCCGCTTCGACGCCCGCTTCTTCGTGGCGGACGCCGACGCGCTGCTTGGCGACCTCGACGATTTCTCGCGCGCCTCGGATGAACTCAGCCACCTGCAATGGATTCCGCTTCAGAAGGTGCGCGACTTTCACCTGCCCTTCGTGACAGAGGTGGTGCTGGCCGAAGTCACGGCCGCCCTGCCCTCGCTCGACCCGCCCGAGACGGTGCCGTTCTTCGACAACGGGGCCGAGGAAAGCCTGTTCCGCCGCCTGGGCGGCGTCGGGCCGATGCAGGCGATCGGCGCGAAGGGTTAAAGGAACAGCACCAGCATCGCCACGCTGACACCCAGCAGCAGGCCGCCCGCCACTTCGCGCACCGACAGCCGCTCGCGGAATACCAGCACGGTGACGGCGAAACCGAAGATCAGCTCGATCTGGCCCAGCGCCCGGACATAGGCCGCGTTCTGCAGCGTGAAGGCGGTGAACCAGCCGAACGAGCCCAGCATCCCGGTAACCCCCACCGGCAGCGTCGAGCGCCAAGCACGGACGACCTTGGTCATCTCGCCCGGTTCGCGCAGCCGCAGCCACGCCGACATCGCCAGCGATTGCAGCAGCGTCACCATCGACAGGGTCAGCGCAGCGCGGAACAGGAAGTTGCCGTCGCCCAGTTCCAGCGTCGCCCCGCGATAACCGATGGCCGAGATCCCGAAGGCCGCGCCGCCCAGCAGGCCCAGCGCCACGGCGCGGCTGCCGACGCCGCCCTCGGTGCCCGCAGGCTTCAACGAGATCAGGATGACGCCGGCCAGTCCGACGAAAATCGCCAGCAGGCCCATGCCCGTCACCGCCTCGCCAAGGAAGATCAGCGAGAACAGCGCGACCTGCACCGTCTCTGTCTTCGTGAAGGCGATGCCGACGGCAAAGTTGCGCAGCCCGAACAGCGCCACCGTGCAGTAGGTGCCGATGATCTGGCCCAGTCCGCCGACGGCGGCGTAGGTCCAGAACCTGCCGGTGAAGCCCGGCCACGGCTCGGCGAAAACCTGCGCCAGCACGGCGGCGGCGCAGGCCGCGAGAGGCACCGCGAAGAGGAACCGCGAGAAGGTGGCGCCCCCCGTCGACAGCCCCGCCGCCTTCACCTGCTTTTGCAGCATGAAGCGCATGGTCTGCACGGCGGCGGCAAACAGCGTGGCGAGGATCCAGATGTCCATGCCGCGCTATGGCACGCGGGTCTCAGCGCTTCCAGAGCGGATGCGCGACGGGGTCCTTGGCCCGGAACAGATAGCGGCGGAAGATCTCGGCATAGGACCGGTAAACGTAGCCACCGTTGCGCGTGACATAGCGCTCGCGGTTGCCGTCGTACAGTGTCCACAGCCGGTACCACGGCACCTTCGGGTGCATGTGGTGGACGACGTGAAGGTTGTTGTTGAGAAACAGCCACGACAGCGGGCCGCGATCCTCGATGATCGCCGTCCGGGCCGAGGCGCGCTCGGCCGCCTGATGTTCAAGGAATGTACGCACGCGGACCAGCGACATGCCGAGATAGGCCGCGATGGCATAGGCCCACCACGGCATCTGCCCGACCGTCGCCAGCCACGCGATGACCGGCACCAGCGCCGGAAGGTTCCACAGCCAGCCCCGGATTACCCGCCGGTCGCCGTTGCGGGCAAGGCGGTAGTCGCCCGCGAAGAAGGACAGGAGGCCAATCGCCGTGCCCACCGTCACCCGGCCCAGCAGCGTGTTGTTGATCCACAAAAGCCACTGCACCACGCGTGGCAGCCGGTCCCAGACCTTCGGGTCGAGATAGTTCGATTCCGGGTCGTCGTAGGGATCGGTGAGGATCGCGTTGTCGTGGTGGTCAAGATGGGTGTCGCGAAACCGCACGTATGGCACGACCAGCGTCAGGGCGGGGAACACCAGCGCGGCGTTGATCCATGCCGACCGCGTGGGGTGGCCGTGGATCGCCTCGTGCTGAAGCGACGAGAACAGGGCGACGGCCAGCGCCGTCAGCCCAATCCCCAGCGGCAGCGACAGCGCGGCGGCCCATGTCGTGCCCAGCGCCCACGTACCATAGCACAGCGCCAGAAGCCCCAGCGTCGGCCACTCCACCCGCCTCACCAGCGCCCCCAGCGGACACCGGCCCAGATCCGTTCGTAGGCCACGTAGCAGACCAGCCCGACCACCGTGTTGACCGAGGCCATCGTGCCCCCCGCCGCCACCGAGCCGGTGAACGCCAGTCCGACCAGCGCCATCGTCACCCATCCCAGTGCCGCCCACACAACGGCTTTCACCACGGTTCTGCGCCGCGTCTCCATCGTCCCTCCGGTTCTTCTTGTCAGGTTTTGTCAGTCCCATGTCAGGGGTAACGCGGATGACAGTGCGAGCGAATTCCGTATATGATTAACAAAACTCAACAGTTGTTCATAAAAGTCACCAAACATGCCGAAATTCGACAAGCGCGACCGTGCCGAGTTGTTCCGCCGCCGGCTGTTGCACGCGATGCGGAAGAACGAGACCAGCCAAAGCGCACTGGCCCGCGCGATCTCGGTCGACCGCTCGACTGTCTCGCAGCTTCTGTCCGGTGAAGGCGCCCGCCTTCCCAACGCGCAAGTGGTGGGCGAATGCGCGGCGACGCTTGGGGTCTCGGCGGACTGGCTGCTGGGGCTGAGCGAGCGACCGGAAAGCGCCGACGACGTTGTCGCCAACGCGCTGGCGGTGACCGAGGCGCCACGGGCGCTGGTGGATCAGCAAATCTTCGACTGGCACCGAGAGGCGGCGGGCTACAAGATCCGGCACGTTCCGGCCGGGATGCCCGACCTTCTGAAGACCCGCGCGATGCTGGAGTGGGAATACCGCCCGCACCTTGGCCGCACCACGGAACAGGCAATCGGCGCATCCGAGGACCGGCTGAACTTCATGCTGACCTCGCAGTCGGATTACGAGATCGCCCTGCCCCTGCACGAGATGGAGTCCTTCCTGCACGCCGAAGCCTATTACCGCGGCCTGCCGCTGGAGACCCGGATCGAGCAGATCGAGCACATGCGGATGCTGTACCGCCGGCTTTATCCCCGGCTGCGGATCTACCTGTTCGATGCGCGGCGCCTGTTCTCGTCGCCGATCACGGTATTCGGACCGCTTCTGGCGGTGATCTATGTCGGGCGTCACTACCTCGCCTTCCGCGACATCGGGCGGGTGGAGACGATTCTTGAACACTTCGATCAGCTGGTGCGGGAAGCGACGGTTTCAGACCGGGAATTCCCCGCCTATCTGGACGAAAATGCGCCCGATCCGGCGGCCGACTGACCCGATACCGTAGAAATTTTCCGGCACAAGCACCTGTTACAAAACGATTTTAAAAGTAAATGTAAAATACATTTACATGAGGGCTTGATAAAGCCGCGCATAATCCCGATCTTGGGGATGTGAAAGACATTCACATACACACGAACCGAAAGGAAGGACCTAATGAGTTCCGTCGCCACCTGGCCTTCGCAGGCCGAAAACTGGCTCGATGCGCGCGGGAAAGGCGCCTGGATCGTCGCTATGATCCTCGGCTTCATTTTCTTCTGGCCCGTCGGCCTCGCATTACTCGCCTACATGATCTGGAGCAAACGTATGTTCAACGGCAGCTGCAAGCACCGCCGGCACGACCATTACAACCAAATGCGCGGTGGTCTGCGCCCCACAGGCAACCAAGCCTTCGACAGCTACAAGGCGGAAACGCTGCGTCGGCTGGAAGAAGAGCAGGACGCGTTCGAATCCTTCCTGCAGCGTCTGCGCGAAGCGAAGGACAAGGCCGAGTTCGACCAGTTCATGGACGAACGTGCCAAGCGCTCGGACGCCGAGCCCAAGAATGACGAACCCGTCACCATCTGATCCGTTCCCCCCTGCGGATCCGGATGACGGATTTGACGCCGGCCCTTTGACAGGGCCGGCGTTTTGTCATCGGCCCTCCCCGTAAAAAGCGAGGCGCTTTGCCCTTGGCGGAACCGAAAGTCCGGGTTACGTTTCCTCGTAGCTCCGGAATGTCTGCAGAATGCGCCACACTCTTCCCATTGCGCCACAGTTTTATGTGACGGCTCCGCAACCTTGCCCTTACCTCGAGGGTAGGATGGAACGGAAACTGTTTACCGCTTTGCAGGGTGAATATGCCGAAAAGCTGAACGACTCTTTGTCGAAGCAAGGCTTCCGTCGCAGTCAAAATGTGCTTTATCGGCCCTCCTGCGCCGAGTGTTCGGCCTGTCTTTCGGCCCGTGTCCGGGTCGCGGACTTCAAACCGTCGAAAAGCCAGCGCCGCGCCGACAAGCGCAACTCTGACCTTCGGCGCGAGGCGACCTCGCCTTGGGCGACAGAGGATCAGTACGCGCTGTTCCGCGAATACCTCGACACCCGGCACGCCGACGGCGGCATGGCCGACATGGATATCTTCGAATTCGCCGCGATGATCGAAGAGACGCCGGTGCGCAGCCGGGTCATCGAATACACCGCGCAGGGGTCCGACGGGCGGCCCTCGCTGGCCGCCGTGTGCCTGACCGACGTGCTCGATGACGGGCTGTCGATGGTCTACAGCTTTTACGATCCCGACCGCGCGCGGCTAAGCCTTGGAACCTACGTGATCCTCGACCACATCCGCATCGCGCGCGAGGCGGGGCTGCCCTATGTCTATCTCGGCTATTGGGTGCCCGGCAGTCCGAAGATGGGATACAAGGCGAACTTCTCGGCGCTGGAGGTCTACAAGGACGGCCGCTGGCAGGACATCGGAGAACCTGAGGATCACTCGTCCGCCACGCACCCGCTGTCCACCGACCCGATCGCCGAACAGGTCGCGCGGATCAACCTGCCGGACAGCCGCCCGGTAAAGGGCTGACGTAAAGGGCCTACCGGCCCGCCCCGTTTCAGATGTCGTAAAGGATCACTCGGCGCAGGGCCACGCGGCCTGCGCGGGGTCCACGGCGGGGTGCCGCATCTCGGCGCCTGCCTCGATGCCCAGCAGCGCGGCCATGCCGCCATTGATCTCCAGCACGTACTGGATGTCGTTGCCGCCGGGGATCGGCGTTTCGTCCAGCGGCACTGCGTTCTCGTGCACCTTACGCACCACCCCGTCCGAACCGATAAAGATCATATCCAGCGGAATCAGCGTGTTACGCATCCAGAACGCCACGGGCGCCGGGCGCGGATAGACGAACAGCATCCCCGCCTTCGCCGGCATCGACTCGCGATGCATCAGGCCACGGGTGATTTCCTCGCGGTCGTCGGCGATCTCGACGGTGAACTGGGTTTGTCCCCGGTCGGTGCGGAACACGACCGAGTTCTCGGAACAGGCGGCCTGTACGGCGCCCGCCTGAAGCAGGGCGATCGCAGCCGCCCCGATTGCACGCAAAATCACTCTTTCGACCTCAACACCGTATCCCAGGCGACCACCTGCGCGGCCATGCGGCCACGATGCCCGTCGACGACGCGCAGCACAACAGCCTCGCCCGGCTGAAGATCGGCAAAGCCCGAACGGCGCAACACTTCTATGTGAATGAACACGTCCTCGGGCCGACCGAACACGTTGGCAAAGCCAAAGCCCTTGCCCTTGTCGAACCACTTCACCCGCGCCGGCTCCAGCGGAACGGCGCTCAGGTCGATGTCCTCGTCCTCAGAGGTCAGTTCATCAAGCGGCGGCGCGGTCTCGCCGCCCGGCGGCTCGATGCTGAGGACCTGAACCGCCTGGATACCGCGCGGCGTCTCCTGCACCGTCAGCGAGATCAGCGAGCCGTCGGCCACCGAGTTCTGGCCGAAGTTCCGCAGAACGTTCGCATGCAGCAGGATGTCCCGGCCCCCGCCATTGGGCACGACGAAGCCGAACCCCTTCACGGGGTCGAACCACTTCACCTGCCCTTCGACAGAGTCGAAACTATGATTTCCGTCGGTCATCGCCCACCTACGGCGTCCGGTCCCCAAAAATAACACCGGACAGTTGCGTCGTTATATTTCTCACCGCCCCTCGCGGCAAAAGTCCAGACCAAACTGGTCAACTATTAACACTTGCGCGCCAAGAACGTGTTTAGCACCCTAAGGATACAACCTGTCTACGTCCCAAGCGGACAGGAGGTCTTTTCGCCGCCACCTGAAGCGGTCATGCAGACGGAAGTCTCCATCTGCCCAAAATTCGATTTCCAGCGGCCGGATGCGGAAGCCGCCCCAGTGCGGCGGCCGTTTCGGGCTTGGTCCATGGCTGACACCGGCCTTCGCGACCCGCGCCATCAGCTCGGCGCGGCTCTTGAGTGGACGCGACTGGTCCGATGCCCATGCCCCGATCCTACTTTGCAAAGGACGATTGGCAAAATAATTATCCGCCCCGGCCCCATCTTCCTTTTCGACAAGCCCGCGGACACGGATCTGACGGCGCAAGGATTTCCAGTGCATCACGAAGGCCGCCTTGCCGCTGGCAATCAGCTCAGAGCCCTTCGCGGACTCGTAATTCGTGTAGAATACGAAGGCATCCGCCTCTGTCTCGCGCAGCAGCACCATGCGCGCATTCGGCAGGCCATCCGCGTCGACGGTGGCCAGCGCAATGGCGTCGGGATCGTTGATCTCGGATTTGGCGGCCTCGGCCTGCCAGCTGCGCACCACCTCGAAAGGGTCGTCGCCGGCAAAAATACCGCTTCTGCCGCCGGTCGCGGTTCCGCTCATGAGTGTCTCCCGTGAAGTCACCCGCAAGGGGTAAACCCCTGTCATGAAAGGAGCAAGCCCCGTACAGACGCAATTGCCCCTACGCCACTTCCGGGCCCGGCTCTTGAAGCGCACGGTCTGTTATCCTAAAGCAAGCGGCAACCCAGAGGTTTCAGAGGCGACCCATGACACACGAATTGATGGCGGGAAAACGCGGCCTGATCATGGGGCTGGCCAATGACAAATCGATCGCATGGGGAATTGCAAAGGCGCTTTCCAATGCCGGCGCGGAACTTGCGTTCTCTTACCAGGGCGACGCTCTGAAGAAGCGAGTCGAGCCGCTGGCCTCCAGCCTTGGCTCGGACGTGGTGCTGCCCTGCGACGTGGGCGACGAGGCCAGCATCGACGGACTGTTCGACGCGCTGCAGGAAAAGTGGGGCAAGCTGGACTTCGTGGTCCACGCCATCGGCTTCTCCGACAAGAACGAGCTGCGCGGCCGCTACGTCGACACCAGCCGCGCCAACTTCACCATGACGATGGACATCTCGGTCTTCTCGTTCACCGCCGTCGCCAAGCGGGCCGCGGCGATGATGCCCGACGGCGGCGCGATGCTTACGATGACCTACTACGGCGCCGAGCGCGTGATGCCCCACTATAACGTGATGGGCGTCGCCAAGGCCGCGCTGGAAGCCTCGGTGCGGTACCTCGCCGAGGATCTGGGCAAGGACGGCATTCGCGTGAACTCGATCAGCGCCGGCCCGATCAAGACGCTGGCCGCCAGCGGCATCGGCGACTTCCGCTACATTCTGAAGTGGAACGAGTACAACTCGCCCCTCCGCCGCAACGTGTCGATCGACGAGGTCGGCAATTCGGCGCTGTACCTGCTGTCCGATCTGGGCGCGGGCGTCACCGGCGAGACGCACCACGTCGACTCGGGCTATCACATCGTCGGCATGAAAGCCGTCGACGCGCCCGACATCGAAAAGAACTGACCGCACAGCCAAACCGGGAGGACCAGCCGCGATGAGTGACCGTCTGCCGCACGAGAAGGGTTTCCACGTCAGCTGGGACCAGATCCATCGCGACAGCCGCGCCCTTGCGTGGCGGCTGGACGGCAAGGGTCCGGACAACGGCGCGTGGCGCGCCGTGGTGGCGATCACACGCGGCGGCATGGCGCCCGCGATGATCGTCAGCCGCGAACTCGACATTCGCACGGTCGATACGATCAGCGTCAAAAGCTACGACAACCAAAGCCAGGCCGAGGCGCAGGTCCTGAAGGCGCCCGACGCCGAGATGATGGGCGACGGAACAGGTATCCTGATCGTCGACGACCTTGTCGATACCGGCAAGACGCTGGACCTTGTCCGCCAGATGTACCCCAAGGCGCATTTTGCCACCGTCTACGCCAAACCGCAGGGCGAGCCGATGGTCGACACCTTCATCACCGGCGTCAGCCAGGACACGTGGATCTTCTTCCCGTGGGACATGGCGATGCAATACGTGAAGCCCTATCGCGGCAGCGACTGATCACGCCGACTGATCACGACGACTGATCACGGGGCCGCAAGCCTGCGCAGAAGGCGTCCCGCGGCCCCTTGCTCCCCTGCCCGCGCCCCATTAGACAGCCCAGACAGGCTGAGAGGGAACCAGGGGACACCGGTCGATGGCTAAGAAGAAATCCGCGTACAACGCAGTGGTCTGGGTGATCCTGCTTCTGCTGATCGTGGGGCTTGCCGGTTTCGGCGCCACCAACTTCGGCGGCTCGGTCAACTCGGTCGGCTCTGTCGGCAATCGCGAGATTACGGTCGACCGTTACGCCCGCGAGCTTCAGAACGAACTCGCGCGTCTGTCGCAGCAGTTCGGCACCAACCTTACCCTGCAGCAGGCGCAGATGTTCGGCATCGACCAGGCCGTGCTGCAACGCATCCTGTCCACCACCGCGCTTGAGAACGAGGCCGAACGCATCGGCCTGTCCGTCGGCGATGAACGCGTGGGCGAGCAGGTCCTGAACATCACCGCCTTCCAGGGCGTCGACGGCCAGTTCGACCGCGAGGGCTATCGCTTTGCCCTGCAAAACGCCGGTATGACCGAAACCGAGTTCGAGGAAGGCCTGCGCCTGGACCTCGCCCGCACCCTGCTTCAGGAATCCGTCTCGGGCGCCACCGCGATGCCCGACACCTATGTGAACGCGCTGCTGACCTATGCCGAGGAAACCCGCGACTTCACGTGGGCCGTTCTGACCGACGCGGATCTCGACGCGCCGATCGCCGACCCGTCCGAGGACGAACTGCGCACCTACTGGGAAGAGAACTCTGACAGCTTTATGCTGCCCGAGACCCGCGACATCACCTATGCGCTGATCACCCCCGAGATGATCGCCGGCACCATCGAAGGCGACGACGAAGCGTTGCAGCGTCTGTACGACGAGCGCATCGACGAGTTTTCGCAGCCCGAGCGCCGCCTGGTGGAACGCCTGATCTACACCGACCCCGCCGCCGCCCAGACCGCCGCCGACGCGCTTGCCGCGGGCGAGACCACCTTCGAGGACCTCGTCGAAGAGCGCGGGCTTGATCTGGTCGACGTCGATCTTGGCGACGTGACCGAAGACGATCTCGACGCCGCCGGTGAAGCGGTGTTCGCGCTGGAAGAACCCGGCGTCGTCGGCCCGGTCGACACCGATCTCGGCCCGGCGCTGTTCCGCATGAACGCGGTGCTGGAAGCGCAGGAAACGCCGTTCGAGGACGCGCGCGAGCAACTGCTGGTCGAGTACCGCACCGACGCCGCCCGCCGCGCCATCGGCGATATGATCGACAGCATCGACGACCTGCTTGCAGGCGGTGCGACGCTGGAAGAGGTCGGCGAAGAGACCGAAATGGAAACAGGCCAGATCGACTGGACCGAGGGCGCGACCGACGGCGTCGCCGCCTACCCCGAGTTCCGTCAGGCCGCGCTGGATGCGGAAGTCGGTGACTTCCCCGAGGTGATCGAAACCACCGACGGCGCGCTGTTCGCACTGCGCGTGAACGAGGTGATCGATCCCCGCGTCGAACCCTTCGAGGACGCGCGCGACAGCGTCGAGGCGGAATGGCGCCGCGAGCAGACCGTCGCCGCTTTGGCGGAACAGGCCCGCGCGCTGGCCGAGGCCGGCATGGAGGCTGCTGTCGAAGAGGCTCCGGCTGAAGAGCCGGTCGCCGAGGACGAGCCCGCTACCGAGGAAGAGCCCGCCGCAGAAGAGCCCGTCGCGGAAGCGCCGGAAGAGGACGCAGCGCCGGAAGAGCCCGCTACCGAGGAAGCCGCCGAGGAAACCCCGGACGCAGAAACCCCGGACGTTGTGGCCGAGGAAGTGGTCGAGGAAATCGAGGAACACGCAGCCGAAGAGCCCGCCGGCATCGACTATGTCACCGAGACCGGCATCGGCCGTGACGGCTTCATCCCCGACACGCCCACCGATTTCATCGTCACGATCTTCGGCATGGAGCCCGGCGAGACGCAGGTGATCGAAGGCACCAACGCGGCCTATCTCGTCCGCCTCGACGCGATCAACGAACCCGACCTGACCGACCCCGCCTACGCCGACGAAGCCACCCAGCTTCGCGACCAGCTTGCGGCGGCGCTTGGTCAGGACATCCTTGGCGCCTACGCCGCCACGGTGCAGTCCGAAGCGGGCATCTCTCTTAATCAGGCGGCCATCAACGCCGTCCACGCGCAGTTCCCGTAGGACCAGATGGCCCAGCTTACTCCCGCCTTCGAGGCCTTTGCCAACGGATACGACAAGGGCGAAAATCAGGTCGTCTACGCCCGTCTCGCGGCGGATCTGGACACGCCCGTGTCGCTGATGCTGAAGCTTACCGAAGCCCGCAAGGACAGCTTCATGCTGGAATCGGTGACCGGCGGCGAGGTGCGCGGGCGCTACTCGATCATCGGGATGAAGCCGGACCTTGTCTGGCGCTGCAACGGCGAGACGTCAGAGCTGAACCGCTCGGCCCGCTTCGACGCCGAAGCGTTCGAGCCGCTAGACGGGCATCCGCTGGACACGCTGCGGTCGCTGATCGCGGAAAGCCGCATCGCCCTGCCCGACGACCTTCCCGCCGCAAGCGCCGGGCTGTTCGGCTATCTTGGCTATGACATGATCCGGCTGGTCGAGCACCTGCCCGACATCAACCCCGACCCGCTGGCGCTGCCCGATGCGGTGATGATGCGCCCCTCGGTGATCGCAGTGCTGGACGGCGTGAAGGGCGAGGTGACGGTCGTGTCACCGGCATGGGCGACGTCTGGCCTGTCGGCGAAAGCCGCCTATGCGCAGGCCGCCGAACGGGTGATGGACGCGGTGCGCGACCTCGAACGCGTGCCCGCCGACACCAGCCGCGATCTGGGCGAGGCCGCGCAGATCGGCGAGATGACGTCGAACTTCAGCCACGACGCCTATCTTCAGGCGGTCGAGAAGGCCAAGGAATACATCCGCGCCGGCGACATCTTTCAGGTGGTGCCCTCGCAGCGGTGGCGGCAGGAATTCACCCTGCCCCCCTTCGCGCTGTACCGCTCGCTGCGCCGCACCAACCCGTCGCCGTTCATGTTCTTCTTCAACTTCGGCGGCTTTCAGGTCATCGGCGCCAGCCCCGAGATCCTTGTCCGCGTGTTCGACAACGAGGTCACGATCCGCCCCATCGCCGGCACCCGCCCCCGTGGCGCCACGCCGGACGAGGACCGCGCCTACGAGGCCGACCTGATGGGCGACGAGAAGGAATGCGCCGAGCACCTGATGCTGCTGGACCTTGGCCGCAACGACGTGGGCCGGGTCGCGAAGATCGGCACCGTGCGCCCGACCGAGAAGTTCATCGTCGAACGCTACAGCCACGTGATGCACATCGTGTCGAACGTGGTGGGCGAGTTGTCCGACGAACACGACGCCCTGTCCGCCCTGCTTGCGGGTCTGCCTGCCGGCACCGTGTCCGGCGCGCCGAAGGTCCGCGCGATGGAGATCATCGACGAGCTGGAGCCCGAAAAGCGCGGCGTCTACGGCGGCGGCGTGGGTTATTTCAGCGCGGGCGGCGACATGGATATGTGCATCGCGCTGCGGACCGCCGTGCTGAAGGGCACCGACCTGTACATTCAGGCGGGCGGCGGCGTGGTCTATGACAGCGACCCCGAGGCCGAGTTTCAGGAAACCGTCAACAAGTCCAAGGCGATCCGCGCCGCGGCGCAGGACGCCGGGCGCTTCGCGGGCAAGGGCAACCGCTAGGGCTTACTGCGCCTTCAACAGCGCCGAGGCCGGGGCCAGCGTCACGCTGGTCGCCCGCTGACCCAGCGCCCATTCAGTAATGGCGGCAATGGTGTCCGCGCGCATGTGACCGACCAGCAGGACGCTGCCCTGCTGCCCGGCCCGGAACGCGCCGACATCCAGCACCCGCTTCATCGCGGCGATGCTTTCGGTGCCATCGTCGAACGACCGGAACACCGCCAGCGCGGGTACGTCCATCGTGTCGGCCACCTGCAACGCCGAGTTCAGCCCGCGTTCATAGGTGATGATTCCGCGTCCCGTCGCGGCGGCGATCTCGGCCACCTGCGCGGCGCGCGGGCGGTTTTCCTGCATCCGCGCCTCGGGCGTGTCCATCACAGCGACCGATTGCGGCACGGTGTCGAGATACTCTTGAAACGCCACCTCGACATCCGCCGGTGCCGCGCCTTCGGGCAGCGGCGCCAGCACGGCGACCTCTACCCCGGCGGCACGGTAGGCCCGCATCGCCTCGGTCGCGCCCGGCTGCATCGGGTCGACCACCACGGTCAGCGGAACCGGCAGACCGGCAAGGCCCGCCGGGTCCGGCCGCGACGGGCCGGGGTCGAGAAGGACAAGCGACATCAGCGGGTTGCCTGGCGCGGTCTCGAACGGAACCGCATAGGCCTCCAGCGCCGGAAGCGCTTCGGCCTCGGGCTGTTCCGGCTCGGGTTCGGGCGCGCCCGCGCCGATGCGCGGCAGGCGGTCGGTGGTCACGCCGGGGGCGAGGTTGCCGAACACCGGCGGCGCGTCCTCGGCCTCGACCGGCGGCGCGGGCGGCTCGGCGGGAGTGTCGGCGACCTCCGGCGCTTCGGGCGCGGCCTCTGGCTCGACGATCGCGGGCGGCGTGGGTTCGGGTGCCGGGGCCTGCTCGGCGGCGGCAACGTCAACGCTGCCGTCCGAGGTTTCGTTAGCGGGCGTCTCCAATGCGTCGGGCGCGTCGGTGACCTCGGGCGCTTCCAGCCCGGCGGGGACATCGGGCGCGGCGTCCGGTTCGGCGATGGCGGGCGTGTCCGCCGCTTCCGGTGCGGCCTCTGCCACGGCGGGCGCCTTGCCGGGTGCGTCCTCTTCCGGCGCGGCGGGCGGTTCCGGTACGTCTGCCAAAACCGGCGGCACGCTGGGCGTGGGCGCGGCGGGCGCGGCTTCCGGCTCGGCGATCAGCGGCGTTTCGGCTTCTTCCACCGGCATCTCTTCCGCCACCTCGGGTGCATCGGCGGACCCATCCTCGGACGGTGCGGCGGGCGCTTCGGGCGCATCCGCCGTGACCTCGGCGGGCGCGTCGCCCAGCGGCTCGGGCGCGGTGGCGACCTCTTCCGCCGGCATCTCGGGCGCGGGCGGCGTGTCCGCGACGGGCGCGGCGGGCATCTCGGGCGCAGGTGGCGCGTCGGCCTCGGGCTCTGCGGGCCTTTCGGCCTCGGGCGCAGGCATCACCGTTTCCTCGGCCTCGGGCATCTCTGGCGCGTCGACCGTCGTTGCGGGTTCCTCGGGCGCGGCGATGTCCGGTGTCGGGGCGCTGTCCACCTCTGGCGGCGCAGCGGGCGCCGTTTCGGGCGCTGGCGCCTCGCTGACCTCGGGCGCGCTGACTTCCGGCGTCTCAGTGGTCTCGGGCGGCGCGTCCGCCTCTGGCAGCACCGGCTCGGCGTCCGGCGGCGGGCGGTTGAATTCGCTGTCCGCAGGAAGCTCGACCGCACCGGTCGAAGGCGCCGGATCGCCCAGCGTCACCATGCTTCCGAAATAGGATGCAGTTGCGAGCCCCGCGCCCGACACCACGGCTCCCACGACAGCGCCCGTCAGAAATCCACGCACGTGCCCTAGCCCCCTTGCGCCTCATTGTTATTGCGCCGGGCACCTTGACCCTCGGCCCGGCCTCTGAGCATGTATAGCGCGATGAAAAACCGGGGGCACCCCCTAACGGAAGCCGCAACAGGCCGGGCCGCGCATGATCCTGCTGATCGATAACTACGACAGTTTCACCTACAACCTCGCGCACTATCTGGGCGAACTTGGCGCCGACGTGGTCGTGCGCCGTAACGACGCCCTGAACGTGCAGGACGCGATGGCGATGAGGCCCGACGGCATCCTGCTGTCCCCCGGCCCCGCCACGCCGGACGACGCCGGTATCTGCCTTGCGCTGACCGCCGCCGCCGCCGAGACGAAGACCCCGCTGATGGGCGTCTGCCTTGGCCACCAGACCATCGGTCAGGTCTTCGGCGGCAAGGTGGTGCGCTGCCACGAGATCGTACACGGCAAGATGGGCACGGTGCTGCACAACGACACCGGCGTGTTCGAGGGCATCCCCTCGCCGTTCAAGGCGACGCGGTATCATTCGCTGGTGGTCGAGCCCGAAAGCCTGCCCGCCGAGTTGGAGGTCACCGCGTGGCTGGAAGACGGCGTGATCATGGGCCTGCGCCACCGCGAGTTGCCGATCGAGGGCGTCCAGTTCCACCCGGAATCGATTGCCACGGAACATGGCCACAAGCTGATGCAGAACTTCCTGAACCGCGTGCCGGTGGCGGCATGAGCGACGCGCTGAAACCGCTGATCGGCGCTGCCGCCGAGCGTCCGCTGACCCGTGAAGAGGCCGAGACGGCGTTCCAGATCCTGTTCGCGGGCGAGGCCAAGCCCAGCCAGATCGGCGGGCTGCTGATGGCGCTGCGCACGCGGGGCGAGACGGTCGAGGAATTCGCCGCCGCCGCCGCCGTGATGCGCGCCAAGTGCCACAAGGTGAAAGCGCCCGAGGGCGCCATCGACATCGTCGGCACCGGCGGCGACGGCAAGGGCACGCTGAACATCTCGACCGCGACCGCCTTCGTGGTGGCCGGCGCGGGCGTTCCGGTCGCCAAGCACGGCAACCGCAACCTGTCGTCCAAGTCCGGCTCTGCCGACGCGCTCAGCCAGATGGGCGTGCAGGTGATGCTGCCCGCCGAGGCGGTGGAAAAGGCGATGGCCGAGACAGGCATCGCCTTCATGATGGCGCCGATGCACCATCCGGCGATGGCCCATGTCGGCCCCACCCGCGCCGAACTGGGAACGCGGACGATCTTCAACATCCTCGGCCCGCTGACCAACCCCGCCGGGGTAAAGCGGCAGCTGACCGGCGCGTTCTCGCGCCAGATCATCCGCCCGATGGCCGAGACGCTGAAGACGCTGGGCTCTGACGCCGCGTGGCTGGTCCACGGCTCGGACGGCACCGACGAACTGTCGATTGCCGGCGTCTCGTGGGTCGCTGCGCTGAAGGACGGCGAAGTGACCGAGTTCGAGGTTTCGCCCGAGGACGCGGGCCTGCCCGTGCATGCCTTCGAAGAGATCATCGGCGGCACGCCCGCCGAGAACGCCGCCGCCTTCCGCGAATTGCTGGGCGGCGCGAAATCGGCCTACCGTGACGCGGTGCTGCTGAACTCGGCCGCCGCTTTGCTGATGGCCGAGAAGGTGGGCGACCTGAAGGAAGGCACTGAAATGGCAGCGGAAAGCATCGACAGCGGTGCCGCCCGCGCGAAAGTGGAAGCGCTGGCGAAAGCCACGACGGAGGCAGCATGAGCGGCAACGTTCTGGACCGGATCAAGGCCTACAAGCTAGAGCATGTCGCGGCCTGCAAGGCCGCCCGCCCGCTGGCGGATGTCGAGGACGCGGCCCGCGCCGCGCCCCCCGTGCGCGGCTTCGGCGCGCGGCTGCGCGAGGCGGCGGAAACCGGCTATGGCCTGATCGCCGAGATCAAGAAGGCCAGCCCGTCGAAAGGCCTGATCCGCCCCGATTTCGATCCGCCCGCACTGGCCCGCGCCTACGAGGCCGGCGGCGCGACCTGCCTGTCGGTTCTGACGGACGGTCCCAGCTTTCAGGGCGCCGACGAATTCCTGACCGCCGCGCGGTCCGCCGTGTCGCTGCCGGCGCTGCGCAAGGATTTCCTGTACGACACCTATCAGGTGGCCGAGGCGCGCGCCCTGCACGCCGACTGCATCCTGATCATCATGGCCAGCGTGTCCGACGCGCAGGCGGCGGAACTGGAAGACGCGGCCTTCGGCTGGGGCATGGACGTGTTGATCGAGGTTCACGACGGCGCGGAGCTCGACCGTGCGCTGGCGCTGAAATCGCCGCTGCTGGGCATCAACAACCGCAACCTCAAGTCCTTCGAGACCACTCTGGACACCACGCGCGAGCTGTCCAGGCGGGTGCCCGACGACCGGTTCCTGATCTCGGAGTCGGGGCTGTTCGTTCCCGCCGACCTTGCCGACATGGCGCAGTACGGTGCGCGGGCGTTCCTGATCGGCGAAAGCCTGATGCGGCAGGACGACGTGACCGCCGCCACCAAGACGCTGCTGGCCGATCCGGTGCCCGCCTGATGGCCGAACTGACCCATTTCGACGCCAAGGGCGACGCGCATATGGTGGACGTGTCCGACAAGGCCGTCACCTCGCGTACTGCCGTGGCCGAAGGCTGCGTGATCATGTCGCCCGAGACGCTGGCCCTGATCACCGAAGGCCGCGCCAAGAAGGGCGACGTTGCGGGCGTAGCCCGGCTGGCGGGGATCATGGGGGCCAAGCGCACCTCTGACCTGATCCCGCTGTGCCACCCGCTGCCCGTCTCCAAGGTCGCCGTCGACATTACGCCCGACGACACGCTGCCCGGCCTGCGCGTGCGGGCCACCGTCAAGACCACCGGCCAGACCGGCGTCGAGATGGAGGCGCTGACCGCCGTCAGCACCGCGTGCCTGACCGTCTACGACATGGTGAAGGCGGCGCAGAAGGACATGGTGATCTCGGATATACGCCTGCTGCTGAAAGAGGGCGGCAAATCGGGACGTTACGAGGCCCCATGATCACCGTCGACGAGGCGCTGGCCGAACTCTTCGCGCTGGTCTCGCCCGTCGGGACCGAGACCGTGCCGCTTGACCGTGCCGCGGGACGGGTTCTGGCGCAGGCCGTGACCGCGCTGCGCGACCAGCCCCCCTTCCCGGCCTCAGCCATGGACGGCTACGCGGTGCGGAACCCCGAGGTGCGCCCCGGCGCGGCCTTCCGGATCGTCGGAGAATCCGCCGCGGGTCACGGCTATGACGGCAGCGTCGGCCCCGGCGAGGCGGTGCGGATCTTCACCGGCGCACCGGTGCCTGAAGGCGCCGACCGCGTGGTGATCCAGGAAGACACCGCCCGTGACGGCGACACCATCACCCTGCAGGACAACATCGACCCGCAAGGCTACGTCCGTCCCGCAGGCGGCGACTTTCGCGCCGGGTCGGTGGTGCAGGCGCCTCGCCGCCTTGGCCCGCAGGACGTGGCGCTGCTGGCCGCGATGAACATCGCCGAGGTGCCCGTCAGCCGCCGCCCGGTCGCCGCGCTGATCGCCACCGGCGACGAACTGGTGATGCCGGGCGAGACGCCATCGCGCGACCAGATCATCGCATCGAACTCGTTTGGCCTGAAAGCCATGCTGGAAGCCGCCGGTGCCGAGGCGCGGTTGCTGCCCATCGCGCGGGACAACCTGCCCTCTCTGCGCACCGCCTTCACGCTGGCCGAGGGCGCGGACCTGATCGTCACCATCGGCGGCGCGTCGGTGGGCGACCACGACCTTGTCGCCCCGGCGGCCGAGGAAATGGGACTGAACCGCAGCTTCTACAAGGTGGCGATGCGGCCCGGCAAACCGCTGATGGCGGGGCGCATGGGCGATGCGACGCTGATCGGCCTGCCCGGCAACCCGGTGTCCTCGATGGTCTGCGGCCAGATCTTCATCCTGCCCGTGATCCGCGCGATGCTGGGTCTTGGCGAAGGCCCTGCACCGCGCCAGCAACGGCCGCTGGATGCCGACATCGGCCAGAACGGCCCGCGCGAGCACTATATGCGTGCGAAACTCAGCGACACGGGCATCGCGCCCTACGACCGGCAGGACAGCTCGCTGCTGACCGTGCTTGCCTCGGCCGACGCGCTGCTGGTGCGCCCGACGCACGACGCCCCGCGCCGCGCGGGCGAGATGGTCGATTACATCCCCCTCTGATTCGTCCCCTTGGGTGATTCGCAATATCGTTGACACATAGCAGGAACGCGCGTAGAACATTTAACGAACACACGACCCGGCGCAGCCCGCGCCGGCGCGTGACGAGACACGGGGTGAAGAGATGCTGACCAAGAAGCAGCTGGAACTTCTGGAGTTCATAAACCGCCGCATGCAGCGTGACGGCGTGCCGCCCTCCTTCGACGAGATGAAGGACGCGCTGGACCTGCGCTCGAAATCCGGCATCCACCGGCTGATCACCGCGCTGGAAGAGCGCGGCTTCATCCGCCGCCTTGCCCACCGCGCCCGCGCCATCGAGATCGTGAAGCTGCCCGAAGCGCTGGAGAAAAGCGGGTTCACCCCCCGCGTGATCGAAGGCAGCCGGTCCGAGCCGCCCGCCGCGTCGATGCAGGTGGAAAGCGGCGGCGCGTTCGACGTGCCTTTGATGGGCCGGATCGCCGCCGGTGTCCCGATCGAGGCGATATCGCATGTCGAACACAACGTGTCCGTCCCCGGCGGCATGATCACCGGCCCGGCGCATCACTATGCGCTTGAAGTCAAAGGGGATTCGATGATCGACGTCGGTATCAACGACGGCGATATCGTGGTCATCCGCGAGACCGACGCCGCCGACAACGGTGACATCGTCGTGGCTTTGGTCGAGGGGCACGAAGCCACGCTGAAGCGGTTCCGCCGCAAGGGCGCCGCCGTCGCGCTGGAAGCCGCGAACCCCGCCTACGAGACCCGCGTCTTCCGCGAGGATCAGGTGAAGGTGCAGGGCCGCCTTGTCGGGCTGATCCGCACCTACTGAGACCACAGTCGGCGCGCGCCATCCCGCGCGCCCACCAGCCGCAGCACCCCGGCCTCGGGGTAGACGGCAAGGGCTCCGGTTTCCCGGAGCCTTTTTTCGTTGATCATGACGCAAGGGCCCGTGCCCGCCGCATCCGCCGGCACGATCACCAGCAACGCGGTGCGGCACCCCTCGGCCGCGCGCAAGGCGGCGTCGCGCCCGGTGACATGCAGCACGCTTTGCCCGTCGAGGTCGAACAGCCCCGCCTGTATCGCGGGCCGCGCGAAGGCGTCCGCCTGTTCTGCCGCGTCGCCGTCATTCTCCAGCCAGCTCAGGGCGACGAAGCCTTCGCCCCGGGGTTTCGACAGCGCGCGGCCGGTGTCGGTCATCACGCCCACAAGCCCGCCGGTGTCCGAGATCAGCAGCGGCGGACGCTGTGCCTGCGACCACAGCACGAAGGCCGCCGCCATCGGCGCCAGCCCCGCAAGCCTTGCCCGCCCCTGCCACAGGATCAGCCACAGCGCCCCCAGCGCCAGCACCGGCAGCACCCATGGTCCCGGCGCGACCACCGGCGTCGTCGCGCCCGGCAGGTCGGCCACCCGGTGCGCCACCGACAGGATCCAGTCCAGCCCCGGCCGCATCAGGGTCAGCGCCACAGGCGCCAGCCCCAGCGGCCACAGCACCGCCGCCAGCACCGCCATCGGCATCACCAGCGTACCCATCACCGGCACCGCCAGCAGGTTGGCGATCAGCCCGTAATCCGACACGCGGTTGAAATGCGCCGCCGCGACCGGCGCGGTCGCCAGCCCCGCGACGGCGGACGAGATCACCACCGCCACCACCGGCCGCGCCCACCGTGGCGGTTTCCAGCGTTTCAGGTCGCGCAGCGCGCCGAACACCGCGACCAGCGCCGTGGTCGCCGCGAAGGACATCTGGAACCCCGGCTCCAGCAGCGTTTCGGGGCGCAGGCACAGGACCACCATCGCCGCGATCGCCACCGCCCGCAGCGTGATCGCCCGGCGGTCCAGCATCACCGCCACCAGCATTGCCGAGATCATGATCAGCGCACGTTCCGTCGCGACGTTGCCGCCCGACAGCAGATAGTAAAAGCCCCCCGCTACCAGCGCCCCCGCCGCCGCAAGCTTCTTTACCGGCCAGTGCAGCGCGACATAGGGCACCAGCACCATCGCCAGCCGCAAGGCGGCGAAGACAAAGCCGGTCAGCAGCCCCATGTGCAGCCCCGAAATCGCCAGCAGGTGCGCAAGGTTGGACCCTCTCAGCGCCTCCAGCGTGTCCTGCCCCATGCCCGACCGGTCGCCGGTGGTGATCGCGGCGGCGAAGGCCCCCGCCTCTCCCGGCAGGGCCGACTGCACCGCGCGCGAGATCGCCATCCGCAAGCGGTGGACCCAAAGCCCCGCCGCGCCGTCTTGGGCGGGGGCCACGCCAAGGACCGGCGTGCGCGTGTAGCCTACCGCGCCCAGCCGGTCGAACCATGCCATCCGCTGAAAATCGAAGCCCCCCGGCTCGGTCGGGCCAGAGGGCGGTGACAGGTGGGCGGTCATCATGATGCGCATGCCCGGTACCGGGTCGATCCAGCCCTGATCGCCATGCAGCGAGACCCGCACCCGCAGGGGCGTGCGGTCCGGGGAGGTGCGTTTAAGAACTACCCGGTCCAGCGTCAGCCGCACCGCGTCCGAAGCAGAGCGGTCGATGACCACGATCCGCCCCTCCACCGGGCCGTAATAACGAAAGCCCAGCACCGGCCCCGCAACCATATGCGCCCGGACCGACGCCATGCAGATCCCGGCCAGAACCAGCGCCCCGCACAGCAGCAACGGGGCTGCGCGCGGGCCCAGCCGCCAGCCCGCCACAGCGGCGAGCAGGACACCCGCGCCACAGCCGATCAGCGCAGGCAAGCCGGGCTCTGCCGGCAGCCGGAAATACAACGCGATGCCAAGGGCGAAACACACCGGAACCCAGGGAAACAGGTGCCCGCGCTGAGCCTCGACCACGTCCGCGATCCAGCGAAGGGGCGCCACTCTTGTCCTCCTGACCCCGATTGACTAGACCGCTGGCAAGCCTAGTTCCGCACCCTTTCCAAAAGGTAAACGACACCCATGACCGACGCCCCCGTCGTCACCCGGATCGCCCCGTCTCCCACCGGCTACATGCACATCGGCACCGCCCGGACGGCGCTGTTCAACTGGCTGTATGCGCGCGGTCGCGGCGGCAAGTTCCTGCTGCGGATCGAGGATACCGACCGCGCCCGCTCGACCCCCGAGGCGACCGAGGCGATCTATCGCGGCATGAAGTGGCTGGGGCTCGACTGGGACGGCGACGCCGTCAGCCAGTTCGAGCGCGCCGACCGTCACGCCGAGGTCGCGAACCAGATGCTGTCCGAGGGCACGGCCTACAAGTGCTTCTCGACGCAAGAGGAAATCGCCGCGTTCCGCGAGGCGGCCAAGGCCGAAGGCAAGTCGACCCTGTTCCGCTCGCCGTGGCGCGACGCCGACCCGTCGACCCATCCCGACCTGCCCTACGTGATCCGCGTGAAGGCGCCGCTGGACGGCGCCACCGTGATCCGCGACCGGGTGCAGGGAGACGTGACCGTGAAGAACGACCAGCTGGACGACATGATCCTGCTGCGGTCGGACGGTACGCCGACCTACATGCTGGCCGTGGTTGTCGACGATCACGACATGGGCGTCACCCACGCGATCCGGGGCGACGACCACCTGAACAACGCCGCGCGGCAGATGCTGGTTTACGACGCGATGGGCTGGGACGTTCCGGTCTGGGCGCACATCCCGCTGATCCACGGTCCCGACGGCAAGAAGCTGTCGAAACGCCACGGCGCGCTGGGGGTCGAGGAGTATCAGGCGATGGGTTTTCCCGCCGCCGCGATGCGCAACTACCTTGCCCGCCTGGGCTGGTCCCACGGCGATGACGAATTCTTCACCGATGCGCAGGCAAAAGAGTGGTTCGATCTCGATGGAATCGGCAAATCGGCGGCCCGCTTCGACATGAAGAAACTCGAACATCTCTCAGGTCAGCACATCGCCGTGGCCGACGATGACGCGCTGGTTCCCGAGATCCAGGCTTACCTCGCGGCTGCAAAAGAACCTGCGTTGGACGACGCAAAGGAACAGGCGCTTCGCGACGCGATGTTCTGCCTGAAGGATCGCGCGAAGACCTTCCCGCAACTTCTTGAGAAAGCTTACTTCGTCTTGGCCGACCGTCCGCTGGAAATCGACGAGAAATCGGCCAAGGCGCTGGACGATGTATCCCGTGGTATACTGGCTCAATTGACGCC
Source organism: Maritimibacter sp. (assembly GCA_017792445.1). Lineage (GTDB taxonomy): Bacteria > Pseudomonadota > Alphaproteobacteria > Rhodobacterales > Rhodobacteraceae > Psychromarinibacter. The sequence goes on along the minus strand of CP051232.1, from coordinate 3,292,495 downwards.
GCAGTTGCAAAATGCTAGCTGGAACCGCGACGCGCTGGAAGAGGTCGTGACGCACGTGGCCGAGGCGAATGACACCAAGCTTGGCAAGGTGGCGCAGCCGTTGAGGGCAGCCTTGGCCGGGCGTTCGGTGTCTCCCAGCGTTTTTGACATGATGCTGGTTTTGGGCCGCGACGAAACGCTTGCGCGCCTGGGCGATGTAACCGCTTGATCCGGGCACGGCAGACGCCGTGCCTGCACAGAGTTGCCCCGTCCGGGGCGGACCTTTCAGAGAGGGATGAGATGGCAGACAGCAACAAGACGGCGACGCTGAAATTCGACGGCAAGGAACTCGAGCTGCCGATGCACTCGCCGACCGCCGGTCCGGATGTCATCGACATCGGCAAACTTTACGCCCAAGGCGACGTGTTCACGTTCGACCCCGGCTTTACCTCGACCGCCTCGTGCGCCTCGACCATCACCTTCATCGACGGCGAAAAGGGCGAGCTGCTGCACCGGGGCTACCCGATCGACCAGCTGGCCGAGAAATCCCACTTCCTCGAAGTCTGCTACCTGCTGCTTTACGGTGAACTGCCTACCGCCGAGCAACTGGAAGACTTCGAAAGCCGTGTGACCAACCACACGATGCTGCACGAGCAGATGACCTACTTCTACCGCGGCTTCCGCCGCGACGCGCACCCGATGGCCATCATGGTCGGCGTGGTCGGCGCGATGTCGGCCTTCTACCACGACTCCACCGACATCAGCGATCCGTGGCAGCGCGAGGTCGCCTCGATCCGCCTGATCGCCAAGATGCCGACGATCGCGGCCTGGGCCTACAAGTACCACATCGGCCAGCCCTTCGTTTACCCGCGCAACGACCTCGACTATGCGTCGAACTTCCTGCGCATGTGCTTCTCTGTCCCGGCCGAGGAATACGAGGTGAACCCGATCCTGAGCCGCGCGATGGACCGGATCTTCACCCTGCACGCCGACCACGAGCAGAACGCCTCGACCTCGACCGTGCGTCTGGCCTCGTCCTCGGGCGCCAACCCCTTCGCCTGTATCGCCGCCGGCATCGCCTGTCTCTGGGGTCCCGCTCACGGCGGCGCCAACCAGGCCTGCCTCGAGATGCTGCGCGAGATCGGCACCCCGGACCGCATCCCCGAGTACATCGAAAAGGCGAAGGACAAGAACGATCCGTTCCGCCTGATGGGCTTCGGGCACCGGGTCTACAAGAACTTCGACCCGCGCGCGAAGGTGATGAAGCAGTCCGCAGACGAAGTGCTGGACCTGCTGGGCGTCGAGAACAACCCGACCCTGCAGACCGCCAAGGAACTGGAGCGCGTCGCGCTGGAAGATCCGTACTTCAAGGACAAGAAGCTGTACCCGAACGTCGACTTCTACTCGGGCATCATCCTGGACGCGATGGGCTTCCCGACCTCGATGTTCACTCCGATCTTCGCGCTGGCGCGGACCGTGGGCTGGATCTCGCAGTGGAAGGAACAGCTGTCGGATCCGGCGCACAAGATCGGCCGCCCGCGCCAGCTGTATACCGGCGCGACCTTCCGCGACTACGTGGATGTCGAAAACCGCTGATCCGCGGTGACATGAAGATTGCAGACGGCGGGCCATTCGGTCCGCCGTTTTCGTTTCCAAGGACCGGTCCGAGCCCGGCGTTTTCACGCACCGGCGACGCCGTCCCGCCCACGCCGAACAACTTTTTTCGCCGCCATGTTCCGTCTGTGCAAGCCGGGGCCGGACCTTTGCTTGACTTCGCGTAAGGCGGCCATCCAAACTGAATATCGATTGAAGAACCATTGTTGATTGCCGGTCCGACACCCCTTGGACCGCAGAACCATTTGATCAGGGCCCGGCATGCGAGATCACACGCACGCGCCGCCAGCGACCGACAGCGCACCCGGCCCCGGGGACGCTCGGCGCGTCATGGCGCGCCCCTCCCCGCCTTCCCTGTAGTTCCAAGAGAAGACCAAGCCATGTTCCGCAAGTTCCTGCACACCGTCCTGTTCGTCCCGGCTGTCGCGCTGCCCGCCGCGGCCTTTGAACTGCCCGCCCCGATCGACGACGCCGACTATATCCAGTCCGACCCCGAGCTTGCCGCCATCGGTCGTCTGCTGTTCTACGACAAGGTTCTGTCCGGCAACCGCAACATCAGCTGCGGCACCTGCCACCACCACGATCTGAACGGCGCGGACGGCCTGTCGCTGGGCATTGGCGAGGGTGGCGAGGGCATCGGCCGCGACCGCTCTCCCGGCTATGAAGAGATGCGCATCCACGCCCGCATCCCCCGCAGCGCGCCGCCGATCTGGAACCTCGGGCACAAGGGCATCTCGTCGGTGTTCCACGACGGCCGCCTGCAACTGGGCGACCGCTGGGGCAACGGCTTCGACTCTCCGGCCGAGGACTGGCTGCCCAAGGGCCTGACCTCGATCCTTGCGGTGCAGGCGCTGTTCCCGATCACCAGCCACGACGAAATGGCCGGCAACCCGGGCGAGAACGAGATTGCCGACGCCGTGGTTCCCCGGCTGGACGGCGGCTGGCCGATCATCGCGGCCCGCATCCGCGAAATCCCGGCCTATGTCCGGATGTTCAGCGCAGCCTACGATCACGTGAACGGCCCGGAAGACATCACCATCGTCGAGATCGCCAACGCCATCGGCGCCTTCGAGGCGCAGGAATGGCAAAGCCACGACAGCGACTTCGACGCCTATGTCGCAGGGGACGACACCGCGCTGGACGCCCCCGAGATGCGGGGGATGGAGCTGTTCTTCGGCGCGGCCCAGTGTTCCACCTGCCACTCGGGCCCGCTGTTCACCGACCAGCAGTTCCACGCGCTGGCCCTGCCCCATTTCGGCCCCGGCAAAACCCGACCGTGGGACCCGGTGCCGCGCGACATCGGGCGGATGCTGAAGACCGACGACCTTGCCGACGCCTACCGCTTCCGCACGCCTTCGCTGCGGAACGTGGCCCTCACCGCGCCCTATGGTCACAACGGTTCCATGCCGACGCTCGAAGCGATGATCCGCCACCATGTCGACCCCGCCGCCAGCCTAGCCGCGTGGACGCCCGAGATGGCGGGCCTGCCGGACGTGCCGTGGCTGTCGACCGCCGATTTCGTGATGCGCGAGGACACGCTGGAAGACGCCCGCATGCTGGCCCGGGTCGAGGTCGACCTGCCGCCGCTGACCGATACCGAGATCGGCGAACTGGTGGCATTCCTCGAATGCCTCACGGGCCGCACCGCCGCAGAGCGCCCCATGGGCCGCCCCGACGCGGTGCCAAGCGGGTTGCCGGTGGACTGAGAGGTCCCCTTTCCACAGCTTGCCGCATCGCCAAGCCCGTCCGCCTGCGCTAGCGTCGCGCTCCGAAGGAGACCGCGATGCAGCCTGCCCCCCTGCCCCTGACCCGAGAGCTTGTCCTGATCGGCGGCGGCCATGCCCATGCGCTGGTGTTGCGGATGTGGGGGATGAACCCCTTGCCGGGGGTGCGCGTGACGGTGATCGACCCGAACCCCTCCGCGCCCTACACCGGGATGCTGCCGGGCCACGTCGCCGGGCACTACACGCTGGACGAGTTGGAGATCGACCTCGTCAAGCTCGCCCGCTTCGCCGGCGCCCGGCTGATCCTTGGCCGCGCGACGGGCATCGACCGCGATGCGCGCCTGATCCATGTCTCCGGACGCCCGCCGATCCCCTATGATGCGGCAGGCATCGACATCGGCATCTCCTCGGCCCCGGTCACTCTTTCGGGCTTCGCGGAACATGGCGTCTCGGCCAAACCGCTTGGCCCCTACGCCGCCCGCTGGCGCGACTTCCTCGCACAGGGTGGCGGCCCGGTCGCGGTCATCGGCGGCGGCGTCGGCGGCGTGGAACTGGCGATGGCGATGGCCCATGCGTTGAAGGCGTCGGGGCAGACGCCCCGGGTCACCCTGCTGGAACGCGACCGCCTGCTGCCCGGCGTCGGCGACCGCGCCCGCGCCACGTTGATGGCCCGCCTCGCCGCGCTCGGCGTCGACAGCCGCGAGGGGGCCGATGTCGCAAGCGTAAGTGACCGGTCCGTCACGCTGGCCTGCGGCACAGACCTGCCCGCGCACCTGACCATCGGCGCCGCCGGCGCCCGGCCGCAGCCGTGGCTTGCCGAGACCGGGCTGGACCTCACCGACGGCTACGTGACCGTCGGTCCCGACCTGCAATCGGTGAACACCCCCGGCGTCTTCGCGACCGGAGACTGCGCCCACCTGTCCCACGACCCGCGTCCCAAGGCCGGTGTCTTCGCCGTGCGCGAGGCCCCGGTTCTCTACCGCAACCTCCGCGCCCTACTGTCCGGGCACCCCCCGGCCAAAACCTACCGCCCGCAGCGCGACTACCTGAAACTCATCTCGCTGGGCGAACGCTCTGCGCTGATGGACAAGCACGGCTTTTCGGTCAGCGGACGCTGGCTGTGGCGCTGGAAGGACCGCATCGACCGCAAGTTCATGCGCAAGTTCCACGCACTGCCCGAGATGGCGCCGCCGCCCCTGCCCCGCGCGCATGCCGCCGGCGTGACCGAGGCGCTTGGCGACAAGCCCGCCTGTGGCGGCTGCGGCGCCAAGGTCGGCGGTGCGACGCTGGGCCGGGTGCTGGCGGGGCTGCCCTCTGCCGGCCGCTCCGATGTCGAAACGCGGCCGGGCGACGACGCCGCCGTCCTCGCCATCGGCGGCACCCGGCAGGTGATCACCACCGATCACCTGCGCGCCTTCACCGAGGACCCCTACCTGCAGGCGAAGATCGCCGCCGTCCACGCGCTTGGCGATGCCTGGGCGATGGGCGCGAAACCGCAGGCCGCGCTGGCGCAGATCATCCTGCCCCGCATGGCGCCCGCCCTGCAGGAACACTGGCTGGCCGAGATCATGGCCGCCGCCTCTGCCGTCTTCACCGACGCGGGCGCCGAGATCGTGGGCGGCCACACCTCGCTTGGCACCGAACTGACGGTAGGGTTCACGGTGACCGGCCTGTGCGACCGGGACCCGATCACCCTGGCCGGGACGCGGCCCGGAGACGTGCTGATCCTGACCAAACCTATCGGCTCCGGCACCGTCCTCGCGGGCGAGATGCAGCGCAAGGCACAGGGCCGCTGGGTGATCGCGGCGCTGGCGCAGATGGCCGAACCGCAGGGCCGCGCCGCGGTGGAACTGGCCGGCGCAAACGCGATGACCGACGTCACCGGCTTCGGGCTGGCCGGTCACCTGCTGGCGATCTGCGACGCCTCGGGCCTTGCCGCCGAACTGGCGCTTGACGCGGTCCCGTTCCTGCCCGGCGCGGTGGACCTGGCCGAAGCCGGCATCCGCTCGACGCTCTACCCCGAGAACCGCAGTCTGGCCGACCGCGTGTCCGTCCCGTGGGGCGCGAAGGGAGAGCTGCTGTTCGACCCGCAGACGGCGGGCGGCCTGCTGGCGGCGGTGCCGGAAGAAACGGCAGAGCGCGTGCTGTTCCGCCTTCAGGACGCCGGAGTCCCCGCCGTCCGCATTGGCCGCATGGTCGCGGGATCGCCTTTCGTCACGGCCACCTGAAACGGGTCAGACGCGCCCGACCACCTCGGCGATCCGGTCCGCCGCGCGGTCGAGGTCGGCATCCTCGAGATCCGGCGCCTCGATCACCGCCAGTTCGTCGTGGTCGTGCTTGCCGCGCCACTTGGAGTACCGCGGATCGTAATGCACCCGCATCAACTCACCCGCCAGCGGCGCGAAGGCCCCCTCCGCCGCCATCTGAAGCCACGCCTCCACCTGCTCGCGACCCTGATAGGGCACAAGCTGCCGGATCGTCCCGGCCAGCGCCTCGGGCTCGGCGGTCAGGTCCGCATAGGCCCGCGCCAGATACCGCGCCCGCGCGTCCAGCGGCGCCGCCACCCGGATGCGCTTCGCCCCCCGCATCGCGGTCCAGACCGACGGCGGCACCAGCAACTCGCCGATCTTCGACGATTCCGCCTCCACCACCACCGGCCGGGCCGGGTCGAGCCCGGTGAACGCATGGGCCAGCAGCGACTCGAAGGCCTTTTGCGCCGGCTGCGGACGCGCCACCGCCCCGAACAGCGAGCCGCGATGCGCCGCCAGACCTTCAAGGTCCACCACCTGCACCCCCCGCGACGCCAGCCGGTGCAGCAGGTCGGTCTTCGCCGTACCCGTGTTCCCGTCCAGCAGAACCAGCCGGTGCGGCAGCGGCGTGTCGTGCAGCATCCCCGCCACCAGCCGCCGATAGCTGCGGTAACCGCCTTCGACCGTCTGCGCCCGCCATCCGATCTGGCTCAGGATCGACGCGAACGATCCCGACCGCTGCCCGCCGCGCCAGCAATAGATCAGCGGCCGCCAGCCGCCGTCCTTGTCGGCCAGCGGCCCCTCCAGATGCGAGGCCACGTTGCGCGCCACCAGCGCCGCACCGATCTTGCGCGCCCGGAACGGGCTGTCCTGCACATAGATCGTGCCCACCTCGGCCCGCTCGTCGTTCGACAAAGCCGGAAGCGAGATCGCACCGGGCACATGATCCTCGGCGAACTCGGCAGGAGAACGCACGTCGATCAGGGTGTCGAAGCCATGACCGTAGAAGTCGGAAAGCGTGGGAAAGGACTGAGGCATGACGGCCCTTCTAATCCAAGCCAAAGCACGCGGCAAACCCCCGCAACCGCCCCCGCTTCTTCTCTTTCCAAATACCTCGGGGGAGTCGCACCTCCGGTGCGACGGGGGCAGACCCCCCGTCTATATCCCTTATGCGCACCTCCGGTGCGACGGGGAGCAGAGCCCCCATCCCCCGCCCGCGCGGCACACGGTTTACTCGATCCCCTTCGCCGGATCGCCCTCGGGTTCGTCGCGCCCGACGGGCGGCGCCCAGCCCCGCTCGATCCGTGCGTCATAGGCCGTGCCGCCGCCGGTCATCGCGGCCTCTGTCTCGGCCCGAAGCGCGCGCGAGCGCTCGATATAGGGCTTGTTCTGGTGGGTCGGTATCTCGGGGTCGTACAGGTTCGCCAGTTCGCGCATCGTGCGCCGGTCGATGTCGACAAAGCCCCGCGCCATCCGCTCGGCGTCGAACGGGTGGACGCCCAGCGCCTCCAACGCCGACCGCCCGGCCCGCACGCCGCTGTCGAAGGTCTCGCGGATGATGTCGCGGCAGCCCGCGCCCCACAGCTCGTAGACATGGTTGCGGTCCCGCGCCCGCGCGATGATGTAGACATGCGGGTGATGCTTGCGCACGTGCCGCACGATCTCGGTCGCCTGATCGCGGTCGTCGATCGCCACCACCAGCATCTTCGCCCGCTCGATCCCCGCCGCCACCAGCAGGTCGGGCCGCGAGGCATCGCCGAAGAACACCTTGAACCCGAACGCCCTCAGCATTTCCAGTTGCGCCGAGCTGTGGTCCAGCACCACGGTCCGGTATCCCGCGCCCAGCAGCAGCCGGTTCACGATGCCGCCCCAGCGCCCGTGGCCCGCGATGATGATCGGCGCTTCCTCGTCGATCTCGTCCGCTGCGTGCTCGCCGCTGATCGAGAACCGCGGCGCGATCACCCGGTCGTACAGGATGAACAGCCCCGGGGTCAGCAGCATCGACAGCGCCACCACCAACAACGCGACGTCCGCGATGGCCTGCGGCACCACCTGCACCGAGGTGGTGAAACTCAGCAGCACAAAGCCGAACTCCCCCGCCTGCGCCAGTCCCAGCGCGAACAGCCAGCGGTTCGGACCGGTCACCCGGAACGGATAGGACAGCGCCAGCAGGATCACCGCCTTCAGCGCGATCAAACCGACCGTCAGCCCGACAATGGTGAACAGCCTGTCCCACAGCAGGGCGAAATCGATCCCCGCGCCGACCGTCATGAAGAACAGGCCCAGCAACATGCCCCGGAACGGATCGACGTCGGATTCCAGCTCGTGCCGGTATTCGCTGTTGGCCAGCACCACGCCGGCAAGGAACGTCCCAAGGGCCGGCGACAGGCCGACAAGGTTCATCAGCAGCGCGATGCCCACCACCATGCACAGCGCCGTCGCAACGAACAATTCGCGCAGCCGCGCCAGCGCGATGTAGCGAAACAGCCGTGGCGTCAGCCACGAGCCGCCGACCACCACCAGCGCGATCGCCCCAACCGTCAGCAGCGCCCGCTTCCAGCCCGGGATGGTGTCGATCCAGCCGGGCGCGGCGGGGCCATGATCCTCGCCCGCGTGATCCTCTCCCGCGTGATCCTCTCCCGCCGCATGCCCGTCCTCGGCCTGCGCGCCGTCCTCCATCGGGATTTCCGGCGCTTCAAGCTGGGTCTCCACCGGTTCGTAAGGCGTCACGTAACTGTCCATCAGCGCCGGAGATGCCAGCAGCGGGATCAGCGCCAGCATCGGGATCACCGCGATGTCCTGGAACAGCAGCACCGAAAAACTCGCCTGCCCCCCGTCCGACCGCATCAGCCCCTTCTCGCCCAGCGTCTGCAGCACGATTGCGGTGGAACTCAGCGCGAAGATCAGGCCAAGGCCCAGCGCGATGGACCATTCCAGCCCCAGCGCCATCGCGATGCCCATGACCGCCAGCGTTGTGACGCCCACCTGCAGCCCGCCCAGTCCCAGAAGCCGCGCCTTCATCTGCCACAGCATCTTTGGCTCCAGCTCGAGCCCGACAAGAAACAGCATCATCACCACGCCGAACTCGGCGAAATGCTGAAGCGAGACCACGTCGACCCGGAACGCGCTCAGGATCGGGCTTAGGGCGATCCCCGCGATCAGGTAGCCCAGAACCGAGCCAAGGCCGAACTTCGACGCCAGCGGCACCGAGATCATGCCGGCGACAAGGAACAGGAAGGCGAGCGACAGGAAATCCATCTCAGACCCTTTCCCGCAGCGTCTCGTGGGTCAGCACCGCGTCCGGCGCGGCCTCCTCCACCGGCACGCGCCCGCTCGACAAACCGTCCAGCAACCAGCCGTAGGTCTCTGCATTTTGTTCGATTTGTCCGCTATTTTCAGCCTTCAGAGCACCGAACAATACCAGCGGTGCAAGAAAAGTCATATTGCACAGGAACGCTGTCTGCTCCAGCGGACGCAGGTAGTCGCGGATTGGATAGCGGTTGTGCCCGCCCGGTGCATAGGCCGTTTCGGGCCCGGCGGTGGTGACGGCAAGCTGCATCGCCTTGCCCGCCAGACGCGTTCCCTCGTGGCCGTAGGCAAAGCCATGCTCCAGCACCAGATCCTGCCACTCTTTCAGAAGCGACGGGGTGGAATACCAGAACACCGGGAACTGGAACACGATGACGTCGTGATCCAGCAGCCGCTGCTGTTCCCGGTCCACGTCGATATCGAAGCGCGGGTATTCGGCGTAAAGATCGACGCAGGTCGCGTCCTTTACCGTCTGCGCGCGCGCCCACATCGCGGCGTTCGCGCGGGAAAAGCGCTGGCCCGGATGAGCGTAGTAGATCAACAGCTTCGCCATGAGGCCCCCTTCGCGCGACGTCAGGGCAACCTATGGCGCGCGCGCGGGCCTGTCCACGGCCCGCGCGGCCCGATCAGCCGAAGGCGATCTCGACCTTGCCGAAGCTGCCGAAGTCCGCGGCGACCTGACAGCCCGGCGGCGCCTCGATGGGGCGGATGAAACTGCCCGACAGCACCACCTGCCCGGCCGCGATCCCCTGCCCGTACTGCGCCAGACGCCGCACAAGCCAGACGATGCCCATCGCCGGATCGTTCAGCACCCCGGCGCCCAGCCCGGTTTCCTCCACCTCGCCGTCGCGGGTGACGATGGCGCCGGCCCAACGCAGGTCCACCGCGTCCGGCGCATGCCGCTCGGCCCCCAGCACGATGCCCGCGTTGGCGGCGTTGTCCGAGATCGTGTCGCAGATCTTGCGCGGCGCGCCCGTCGCCGGGTCGACCCGCAGCACCCGCGTATCGAGGATCTCGAGGCTCGGCGCGACATAGTCCGTCGCCGCCAGCACGTCCTCGCGGGTGATCTCGCCCGACAGGTCGGACTTCATCACAAAGGCGATCTCCGCCTCGATCCGAGGCTGGATGAAATGACCGGCGGGCACGGTGCCGCCGGTCTCGAAATGCATGTCGTCGAACAGGATGCCGCTGTCCGGCGTGTCGATCTGCAGCGCCTGCTGCATCGCCTTGGACGTCAGCCCGATCTTCCAGCCGGTGACCTTCGCCCCCGCCGCTTCCCGCCGCGCGCAGAACGCGGCCTGCACGGCATAGGCGTCGTCCATGTCGATATCGGGATAGGCCAGCGTCAGCAGGCCGATCTGGCGGCGCGTCTGCTCCGCCTCGAACAGGGCCGCCCCGGCGGCGTCGATCTCTTCCGGCGTCATTCGTCCGCGACCCCGTTGACCAGCGTACCGATCCCCTCGACCGAAACCTCGATCTGGTCGCCCGGCACAAGGAACCGTGGCGGATCGAACCGCGCGCCCGCGCCCGTGGGCGTACCGGTGACGATGATGTCGCCGGGCACAAGCGTGGTGAAGGTCGAGATATAGGCGATCTGGCGCGGGATCGGGAACAGCATCCGGCCGGTGCGATCCTGCTGGCGCACCTCGCCGTTGACCTTGGTCACGATCTCGACGTCCGCCAGTTGCGCCTTGTCGGTGAAGGGCACCAGCCACGGCCCCAGCGCGCCAGAGCTGTCCCAGTTCTTGCCCTGCGTCACATTAAACTTCGCGTGCCGCACCCAGTCGCGGATCGTGCCCTCGTTGCACAGGGTCACCGCCGCGATGTGGTCATAGGCTTCCGCCTCGGGAATACGCCGCCCGCCCTTGCCGATCACGATGGCGATCTCGCCCTCGTAATCCAGCTGCGGCGATTCCGGCGGGCGGATCAGCGGCTGGCCATGGCCGGTGAACGACCGCGGAAAGCGCGGGAACAGCGACATGTTCGGCGGCGCGTCCTGCCCGTCCTTGTACTCGGCGTTCCGGTCGGGAAAGTTCACGCCGACGCAGATGATCTTTTCGGGCCCCGGCACCGGCGGCAGGAATGTCACCTCGGACAGCGCATGGGTCTCGCCGCGTGCCTCGGCCGCCTTGGCCAGCTCATCGAAGCCACCGGCCTCGACCACCTCGCGCAGCGTCGGCCAGTCCGGGAACAGGTCGTTCACCGCCGTGAACCCGGCCTCGGTGACCGCACCGTAAAGCACCTTGCCGCCCGCGTTTACCGTTGAGAACTTCATCAAAGCCCCCTCCTTCTTCTCTTCAAAAATACCTCCGCCGGAGGCATGAAAGTCAATTTCCTGCCCTTACGGCGCAACGATCGGCTGGGCTTTCATCAGCGACGGGCGCACCTCGGCCCCCTCGAACACGCTGCCTTCCTCGAACCACGAGCGCGGCGCGGGCGCGCCCCACAGGGTCTGCCGCTGCGGGTCCTTCAGGTCCCACTTGATCGGCTCCAGATCCGGGTCGACCGTCTGGTAGTCGGAACAGTAGATCTCGATCCGGTGGCCGTCGGGGTCGCGGATGTACAGGAAGAACGCGTTCGAGATGCCGTGCCGGCCCGGTCCGCGTTCGATGTTGGACACCCAGCCCGTCGTGGCCATCAGGTCCAGGAGGTCGATGATGTTCAGGGGCGTTGGCACCCAGAACGCCGTGTGGTGCAGGCGCGGACCCAAGCCGTTGGTGAAGGCCATGTCGTGTACGCCGCCCTTGCGGTGGCACCACGCGGCCCACAGGTGGCCGCTGTCCTCGTCCTCGGTGTACTCGGTCACCCGGAAGCCCAGTTCGTTGTAGAAGGCCACGCTTTCGTCGACGTTGGGCGAGAAGCAGTTGAAGTGGTCGATCCGCAGCGGCTTCACGCCCCGGTACAGCTTGTACTGCTGGTGGATCGGCGGCAGGCGGTCCATCCGGGCGTAAAACTCCAGCGGGATGCCGTGCGGGTCGCGGGTGCGGAAGGTGCGCGACTGGTACGGGCGCTCGACCCAGTCCACCGGCAGGCCCTTGTCGGTGAAGAACTTCTCGGCCCGGTCAAGGCTTTCGTCGTCGAACACCTTGAACGACAGATCGCGGGCGCAGGCGGTGTCGCCCTTCTTCAGCACGATGCAATGGTGGCCGCGTTCCTCCAGCGCGCGCAGCCAGATGGTATCGGCGGTCTCGTCCGTCACCTGAAGGCCGAGCGTGTCCACGTAGAAGGCGCGCGACTTTGCGAGGTCGGTGACCACCAGTTCCACGTGGCTGAGGCGCACGATGTTGAACGGCGGGTAAAGGTTCGGTGCGGGAATGGGCATGTCAGGCCTCCTTCGCCCCAGAAGCGGGGCAACTCATTGAACAGGCAGGATTACGTTGGTCTGGCCGGTGCCGGACGACGGGAAGTACTCGGTCACGACCTCGCCCTTGCCGGTGTAGGAATCCCAGCCAAGGGCCCCCAGCATCATGACGGTGTCGTGCATCGAGCCCTCGCCGCAGCAGAAGTCGGCATATTCGGGCAGCATCTTGATGAAGGTGTCCCACTCGCCGCGCTTCCAAAGCTCCAGCACGTGCAGATCCACCTGGCGGTTGAACTCTTTCGAGATGGTGAAGGTGCCGTTGTTGGCGGCATATTCGTCGTTCGGCCAGATGCGGTGCGACAGCGAGCCGGACGCGACCAGAAGCACCTTCGCATCGCTTTCGTCCACCGCCTCGCGGATCGCCTCGCCCAGCTTGCGCGAGCTTTCGTAGCTGTGCACCGTGCACCATGCCGCGACCGAGACGACCTTCATCTCGTGTTCCCGGCTCATGAAGCGCATCGGGACCAGCGTGCCGTATTCCAGCTCCAGCGAGCCGAGGTGATGCGACAGCGTGTAGACGTCCTTTTCCTGCGCCTTCGCCGCGATGGCGTCACCCAGCGCCGGATTGCCTTCATAGCGATACGGCAGGTTCTGGATGAACTGCGGGAACTCGTTCGATGTGAACAGCCCCTCGAAATGGTCGTTGGCGTTGATGTGATAGCCCGCGTTCACCACCCAGTGCGTGTCGCAGATCACCACGGTGTCGGCGCCAAGCGCCTTCGCCCGGCGCGCGATCTCGCGGTGCCCGTCAATGGCCGCCTGCCGTTTGCCCTGCACCGGCCCGTCCTGTTCCGACATGATCATTGTCGGAACGTGGGTCATCTTGGCCGCAAGTACGATTTCCCCCATCGGTCTCCTCCTTGAAAGGGAACGTTCGCGCGTTTCCCCGTCTCCGGTCCTGTTTCAAGTTCGTGGTCAGGCCCCAAGGCGCTGGATCTTGTGATCCCCAAGCGCAAAGCCGACGTGCTTCTGCTCCATGTAGAATTCAAAGGACCAGTCCCCGCCGTCGCGCCCGATGCCGCTGGCCTTCACGCCGCCGAAGGGCGTGGGCAAGTGGCGGACGTTCTCGGAGTTCACCCAGATCATCCCGGCTTCCAGCTTGTTGGTGAACCGCAGCGCCCGGGTCAGGTCGTTGGTCCAGACATAGCCGGTCAGGCCGTATTCGACGCCGTTGGCGATCTCCAGCGCCTCTTCCTCGGTGTCGAATTCGATCATCGTCAGGACGGGGCCGAAGATTTCCTCCTGCGCGATGCGCATGTCGGGCTTGGCGTCGGTGAACAGCGTGGGTTTCACGAAGCAGCCCTTGTCGCCGGTGGTCTCGCCGCCCGCCGCGATGGTGGCGCCGTCGGCCTTGGCGATGTCGAAATACGAGGTCACCTTGTCGAGATGCACCTTGTGGATCAGCGGACCAACCTCGGTCGCCGGGTCCAGCGGGTGGCCGACCTTGATGTTGTTGACCCGCTCGATCAGCTTGGCCTTGAACTCGGCGGCGACCGAGGACTGCACCAGCAACCGCGAGGACGAGGTGCAGCGTTCGCCGTTCAGCGAGTAGATCATGAAGATCGCCGCATCCAGCGCCCGGTCGAGGTCGGCGTCGTCGAACACCACGACGGGGTTCTTGCCGCCCAGTTCGAAATGCACCCGCTTCAGCGTGTCGGCGCCCTGTTTCATGATCATGCTGCCGGTCTTGGATTCACCGACGAAAGCGATGGCCTTGATGTCGGGGTGTTCCGTCAGCGCGCGGCCTGCGTCTTCGCCGAAGCCGTTGACCACGTTCCACACGCCCGCCGGAAGCCCGGCGTCCAGCGCGATCTCGGCAAGGATGCGCGCGGTGACCGGCGAGAACTCGGCCGGCTTGTGGACCACGGTGCAGCCCGCCGCCAGTGCCGGGGCGATCTTCCACGTGGACAGCATGAACGGCGTGTTCCACGGGGTGATGACCCCCACCGGCCCGATCGGAACGCGGGTGGTGACGTTCATCAGCGTCGGCGACGGCAGGCTTTGCCCGTCACGCGCCGACGGCGCACGGTCGGCGAAGAAGCGGAAGTTCTCGGCCCCGCGCAGCGCCGCCTTCGACATGAACCGCAGCGCCTGCCCGGTGTCCCAGCATTCGCAGAAGGCGATTTCCTCGGCCCGGTCGACGATGGCGTCGGCGATCCGGTGCAGCACCTTCTTGCGCTCGGCCAGCGGGAAGTCGCGCCACTCGGCGAAGGCATCCTTCGCGGCTTTCGCGGCGGCGTCGATGTCCTCGGCCCCGCCTTTCGCAACGGTGGCGATCACGCTGTCGTCCACGGGCGACGTTGTTTCAAACGTCGCGCCGGACTTTGCGGGAATTGCTTCACCGTTAACTAAATTACTCACCATACCTTCGCGGAACGGCGCGAGGTATTCTTCCAGCCGCGCAATATTATTTTGCAACTCAGCCATTCTTCTTCCTTTCGATGAAATCCCGGACGGTGTTCAACTTCGGCGCTAGTTCTGCGTCGATGTTGCGCATCTCGAGGGACAGCATGATGGGCCGGCGATCCACCAGATCGCCAAGGTGATTCTTCGCCGCTTCGAAGATCGCTTCGGTCGCCGCCTTGCGCTTGTCCAAAGGTCGCCCTTCGCGCAGCCGGACCGAAATGTCGATGAAACCGTTCTCGGGGTCGCCGTCGGCAATTGAGTAGATATCACAACGGATTGCACGGACGCGGACCCCGGTTTCGGGGAAGATTTCCTGTGCCGCCGCACATGCGCGCAGCACATTGCAGAGGCCCGCCAGATCGGCGTCCTCTTCCAGGTTCGCGGAGTACTCCACGATGATGTGTGGCACCAGTTCCTCCCTCTTTCTGTTAACGTGTTAATCATTTCCACGACAGGAGTCAAGCGGATTTCCTTGACAGAATCCCATAGGTAGAATCCACTGTGAACTATCGAGTGACCTAAGGTAAACGAGTGCTATGAGTTTAGCTCCATTAAGAAAAGATCCTTCTCATATGCGCGCTACGACACGCTCATTACCCATCGCGCTTCTTCGTGCGCGCGAGCGTGTCATGCAGCCGATACGTGCAATTCTCGCCAAGGCCGAAGTGACGGAAGCGCAGTGGCGCGTCCTTCGCGTCCTGAACGAGATCGGACCGACCGACGCGACAGAGATTGCGGGCGAAGCCTGCCTTCTGATGCCCAGCCTCACCCGCATTCTTCAGGGTCTCGAGGAAAAGGGTCTGACCTCGCGCCAGCCGCATCCCAGCGACGGCCGCAAGCAACTGGTGTCGATCACCGACGCCGGTCGCGCCCTCATCGACGCGCATGTCGAGGAAGCGAACCAGATCTATGACGAGCTTGAGCGCGAGCTGGGCTACGAGAAAGTCAGCACGCTGCTTGACCTGCTGAACGAACTGTCCCGACTGGACCGCTAGGCGGACCGTCCGGACAACCGGGGATGGGGATCCCTTGAAATGAAAAACCGCCCCAAAGGCGGGGCGGCTTCCAAAGTGATGCTTGGTACGGGTCTGCCGCGATGTGCGGTCAGGCGCCTTCGGCCCGTGCGAGGTATCGCGCGAAGACCCAGCCGGTCGCCTCGCCATCCTTGACGCGGACCGGAACCCAGCCGTTCTTCACTTCGCCGATCCGCTCGGCCAATTCGCCCTTTGACAGCCCGGTGACGACCGCGTGGCTGCTGGACGGTCCCGCCCGCATGTTCAGCGCGTTGGCGGTCACCTTGAACACTTCCCCATCGGTCGCCGAAGCGGGCGCTTCCGCCACTTCCGGTGCAGCGGCCGGTTCAGGCTTTTCCGCAGGCGCCGGGGCGGCGACGCCCGAGATCTGCGAAATGATGATCGGATCGCTGTTGGCATTCATCACAAGGCTGCCGACTTCTTCGGTGGCCGGGGCCAACGGATAGGACCGGTCGTCCGCAGGCGCGGGAACGCTGGCGAGGCTTTCCGAAGGGGTCGCGGGCTCGGGGGCGGTTTCCTCGGCTACGACGGTTTCGAAATCTTCCACGATCTCTTCCACCATCGCGTCGGCCATTTCCGCCGACGGCGCCTCGGGGGCCGCGTCTTCGGTCTGGAACATGCCCAGCGCGGCGAACCGCTCGAACCCGGCGTCGTCGGAAACATCCGGCGCGTCGGCAGTCATCCGGCCTTCGGCGTCACTGCCGTCGAAAAGGTGCGGCAGCACGCCGAAGGGAACCGCGCTGACGAAGCCAAGCGCCATGTTCCCCATTACCAGACCCGGCATCGCGCCGCGCGGCGTCACCCCGGCGTCCGCGACTTCGATCACCGTTTCCGGCGCATCGGCAGTCACGTCAAGCGGCAGCACCGCCTCGGGTGTTGCGGCCGCGGCCGATCCCGCCGGAACCTCGGCCGGCGCATCCGGCGCGGCCTCTTCCATCGGCGGCAGCGTGACCACGTCGACAGGTTCCACCGGCTGAGCAGACGGCGGTTCCTCGGACATGGTGACGAACGGCAGCGTCACCGAGGCAGCGATCAGTATTCCGAAAAGCAGCAGGTAGCGCATAGTGCCCTCCAGGACGTTTTCCCCGGCCCGACTCAACCCCGCAAAGATGGTTAAAGCGTGGCAAGCTCGGGCCGGTACCGTGCCGGATCAGGCTGATTTGAACAGGCCGTCGGCTTTCACGCCCTCGTAAGCCTCGTCGATCGACTTCCACGCCCGTTCGACCATCGTGTCGATCTCGTCCGGGGTGATGATCAGCGGCGGGCAGACGATCATGCGGTCGCCCACGTGGCGCATAATCACGCCATTCGCGAAACAGCGCTCGCGCACCCGCAGGCCAATGGTGCCGACATCCGACGCGAACTTGGCGCGCGCCTCTTTGTCGGGCGACAGCTGCAGCCCGCCGAGCATCCCGAAGGTGCGCGGATCGGCGACCATCGGGTGCTCGCCCAGCTTGGCGAACTTCTCGGCCAGCGCCGGGGCGGCGATGTCGCGGACATGCTCAAGCACGCCCTCCTCGTCCAGAAGGCGCAGGTTTTCCAGCGCCACCGCGCAGGCCACCGGGTGCCCCGAATAGGTATAGCCGTGGTTGAAGTCGCCCGCCGCGTTCACCACGGACGCCACGTCCTTGTGGACGATCGAGCCGCCGACGGGCTGATAGCCCGAGCTGACGCCCTTCGCGAAAGTGATGATGTCGGGCCGGATGTCCATCGCCTGACAGCCGAACCACTCGCCGGTCCGCCCGAAGCCGCAGATCACCTCGTCGGCGATCAGCAGGATGTCGTGCGCGTCGCAGATGCGCTGGATCTCGGGCCAGTAGGTCTCGGGCGGAATGATCACGCCGCCTGCCCCCTGAATCGGCTCGGCAATGAACGCCGCGACATTGTCGGCGCCAAGTTCGACGATCTTCTCTTCAAGCTGGCGGGCGCGTGCGAGGCCGAATTCCTCGGGGGTCGAGTCGCCGCCTTCCGCCCACCAGTGCGGCTGGTCGATATGCGCGATGTCGGGGATCGGCAGACCGCCCTGCGCATGCATGCCCGACATGCCGCCCAGCGACGCGCCGCCCATGGTCGAGCCATGGTATGCGTTTTTGCGCGAAATGATCACCTTCTTCGAGGGCTTGCCCATCGCGTGCCAGTAATGGCGGACAAGACGGATGTTGGTGTCGTTTGCCTCGGACCCCGAGGACGAGAAGAACACGTGATCCAGCCCATCCGGCGCAAGCTCGGCGATGCGGGCGGCCAGCGACAGGGCGGGCACGGTCGTCGTCTGGAAGAAGGTGTTGTAATAGGGCAGTTCGCGCATCTGGCGCGCGGCCACTTCGGCCAGTTCCGGGCGGCCATAGCCAAGGTTCACGCACCACAGGCCGGACATGCCGTCAAGAATCTCGACGCCGTCACTGTCCTTCAGGAACACGCCCTTCGCACTGGTGATGACACGCGCGCCCTTCTTGGCAAGCGCGTCGCCGTGGGTGAACGGGTGCATGTGGTGCGCGGCGTCAAGCGCCTGAAGCTCTGCCGTGGGCAGGTGATTCTGGATCGTGGTCATGTAGGGAACCTCGGGAAAGAGTACGCCGCGCACGATATTACCCTGCGCGGCGCGGTCAATCGCCGAAAAGCGGTGTATTGATCCGGTCGCAGCGTCACGCCGCCGCCGGCAGCGGCATCGCCTCGTCCATCGTCACGACCACGGCGCCGGTCTTGTGCCGGGTTTCGACGCGGCGGTGCGCATCGGCGATCCGGTCCAACGGAAAGCGGCTGTCGACCACGGGCCGCAGGGTGCCTTTGTCCAGCATCGCCGCGATCTCTGCGACATTGTCTTTCGTCTCGGCGGTGATTCCGACCCGGATGCGTTTCGAGACCATGCCGCGCAGCACGTCGCGCAACCCGAACTCCAGCGGCGCGAACCGGCCCTTCGGCGCAAGAATGCGCCGCGCCGCGCGCCACGACAGCACGCCGGCGGTGTCCAGCACCACGTCATAGCGCAGCTCCGCACGGGTCACGTCGGTCTTGCGATAGTCGACGACCTCTGCCGCGCCCAGATCGCGGACCAGCCCGTGCAGTTCGGACCGGGCCAGCGCGGTGACCTCGGCCCCCATCGCGGCGGCAAGCTGCACCGCGTAGGCCCCGACCCCGCCGGTCGCACCGACGATCAGGATACGCTCGCCCGCTTGCAGATTGGCGACGTCGCGCAGGTAGCCCAGCGCGGCCAACGCACCGAAGGGCACGGCGGCGGCCCCGTCGAAGCCCAGCGCGGCGGGCATCATCGCGACCGCACCTTCGGCATCGGCGACGAGGTATTCCGCATGCGCCCCGACCTTGGCCGAGCCGAAAACGGCGTCGCCCATCCGGAACCGGCTGACCCCGGCGCCAAGGCCGACTACACGGCCCGCGAAGTCGTGCCCGCCGACCGGCTGGCGCGGGCGGAACAGCCCGAACATCAGCCGCGCGGGCAGCTTGAACGCCGGGAAATCGGCAGCGCGGATGCGCCAGTCAGCCGAGGTCACGCCAGCAGCGGCGACGCGGACAAGGATCTGGCCGGGCCCCGGCTCGGGGCGCGGCAGGGTTTCGAGGGAAAGAACGTCGGCGGGGCCATATTGGCGGTGGGTTGCGGCTTGCATGGTGTGTCTCCTTTTGTCTGACACTGAAGATACTCATGCGATAACGCATGCGGAATTGACCAATCCCGTTGCTCTGCTATGCGTATATGCATGGACTGGCGTTCCATTAAATTCGACTGGAACCGCGCGCGGGCCTTTCTGGTCACCGCCGAGGAAGGCTCTTTGTCCGCCGCCGCGCGGGCGCTTGGCATGGCGCAGCCGACGCTGGGCCGGCAGGTCAGCGCGCTGGAGAGGGAACTGGGCGTCGCGCTGTTCGAGCGCGCGGCGCATGGGCTGGTCCTGACCCCCGCCGGGCTTGAACTGCTGGATCACGTTCGCGCCATGGGCGACGCCGCCGGGCGCATGTCGCTGGCGGCGGGTGGCCGCTCGCAAGAGATCGAGGGGACGATCTGCATCTCGGCCTCGGAGCTTTACGCCGCGCACCTGCTGCCCCCCGTCGTGGCCGAACTGCGGCGCAAGGCGCCGGGGATCGAAGTCGAGATCGTCGCCTCCAACGCTGCCGCCGACCTGCGCCGCCGCGAGGCCGACATCGCCCTGCGCAACTTCCGTCCCGAACAGCCGGATCTGGTCGCCCGCAAGCTGCGGGACGACCGTGCGTGGCTTTACGCGTCACCGGATTACCTTGCCCGTCTCGGCGACCCCGCCACGGCCGACGACCTTTCGACTGCGGACTTCATCGGCTTTGACACCGGGCCCGCCCTGCTGCGGGCGCTGAGTGGTCTGGGTCTGTCGCTGGCGCCCGGGAATTTCACATTGATCTGTCCCAGCCAGATCGTGCAGTGGAACCTCGCCCGCGCCGGCGCGGGCATCGCGGTGCTGCCCGAGACGCTGGGCGACACCGACCCGGCGCTGCGCCGCGTTCCGGTCGACCTGCCGCCGATGACGGTCCCGCTGTGGCTCACGGCGCACCGCGAACTGAACACAAGCCGCCGGGTTCGCATGGTTTTTGATCTGATTGCGAACGCCCTCACGGCTTCCTGACCGCGACGCCCCCGCGTGTGGACAATCCCCATTGCGGGGGAACAGGTTATCCGTTCAAATGCCCAACCGAAGGAGTTGCGACTCTTTCCCACAAATGGGGAGTAAACCAATGAAAACGGAAATCGCCGCCCTGGTCGCCGCCACTCTGGCCGCCACGGCTGCCACCGCCGACGAGGTCCGGGTCTACAACTGGTCCGACTACATCGACGAAGAGCTGCTGACGAAATTCGAGGAAGAGACCGGGATCGACCTGATCTACGACGTGTTCGACTCGAACGAGGTGCTCGAGACCAAGATGCTGGCGGGCGGATCCGGCTATGACGTCGTGGTGCCGACGGGCTCGTTCCTGCAGCGCCAGATCGAAGCGGGCGCGTTCCAGCCTCTCGACTTCGCGCAACTGCCGAATGCCGAGAACCTGTGGGACGTGATCAAGGAACGGACCGACAAGTACGACCCCGGCAACCAGTACTCGATCAACTACATGTGGGGCACCACCGGCATCGGCGCTGACGTCGGCGCGGTCACGGAAGCCCTAGGCGAAGACGCGCCGCTCGACAGCCTTGCGCTGATCTTCGACCCGGCGAACATGGAAAAGCTGGCCGAATGCGGCGTGCATTTCCTTGACGCCCCGACCGAGGTGATCCCGGCCGCGCTGAAGTACCTGGGCGAAGACCCGGACAGCAAGGACCCGGAAGTCATCGCAAAGGCGGAAGCAGTCCTGCTGGGCGTGCGGCCCTACATCCAGAAGTTCCACTCGTCCGAATACATCAACGCGCTCGCCAACGGCGAGATCTGCGTGGCCTTCGGCTGGTCGGGTGACATCCTTCAGGCGCGCGACCGTGCGGCCGAGGCCGACAACGGCGTCGAGATCGTCTACAACGCGCCGAAGGAAGGCGCGCTGATGTGGTTCGACCAGATGGCGATCCCGGTAGACGCTCCGAACCCGGAAGCGGCGCACACGTTCCTGAACTTCATCATGGACGCGCAGAACATGGCCGCGGCCTCGAACTACGTCTACTACGCCAACGGCAACGAGGCGTCGCAGGAGTTCCTGATCGAGGACGTGATCGACGACACCGCGATCTACCCGGACGAGGCGACGCTTGAGAACCTCTATACCTTCACCCCCTACCCGCCGCAGGTTCAGCGCACCGTGACCCGGCTGTGGACCAAGGTGAAGTCGGGCACCTGATCTTGCCCGTCCTGACAGACACCGCGGCGGCCCGGACACGGACCGCCGCACCCTTCCTTCCAGATCCGGCAGCCTCTCGACGCGCTGCGGCGGGCCAATCGGCCACGCCGGCGGCCATCGCGCCCTGCCGACTTGCGACCCTGGCCCCGACCTTGGCCGCGACACTTGCTCCGACACTGGCTGCGACACTGGCCCCGTCCCCGCCCCCCTCACCGCTGGAACCCCGCGCATGAGTGCACAGACCGTTTTCGCCCCCTGGACCGACCCGAACGAGAAACCGTTGATCCGCTTCCAGGGCGTGACGAAGCGGTTCGGAGACTTCACGGCGGTCGACAGCATCGACCTCGACATCTATGCACGCGAGTTCTTCGCGCTTCTGGGTCCCTCGGGCTGTGGCAAGACCACCCTGATGCGGATGCTGGCCGGGTTCGAAACACCCACCGAGGGCACCATCTGGCTGGACGGTCAGGACGTGGCGCCGATCCCGCCCAACAAGCGCTCGACCAACATGATGTTCCAGTCCTACGCGCTGTTCCCGCATCTCAGCGTGCGCGAGAACATCGCCTTCGGCCTGAAGCGCGAGGGCAAGTCCAAGGACGAGATTCACGCCCGCGTGGAAGAGATGCTGCGCCTTGTGCAGCTTCAGAAATTCGCGGCCCGCAAGCCGCATCAGATCTCCGGCGGCCAGCGGCAACGCGTGGCGCTGGCCCGTTCGCTGGCGAAGGCGCCGAAGCTGCTGCTGCTCGACGAGCCGCTGGGCGCGCTCGACAAGAAGCTGCGCGAAGAGACCCAGTTCGAGCTGATGGACATCCAGGAAAAGACCGGCACCACCTTCGTGATCGTGACCCACGATCAGGAAGAGGCGATGACCGTCGCCAGCCGCGTGGCGGTGATGGACGCGGGCCAGTTGAAACAGGTCGCCACACCGCCGCAGATCTACGAAAACCCGAACTCGGTCTACGTCGCGGACTTCATCGGCGAGGTCACCATCCTAGAAGGCACCGCGCGCAAGGACGGCGAGGTCTACGCGCTGGACTGGGCCGAGGGCCAGCCGCCGATCCTGATCCGGTCCGCGCTTGACCTGCCGGACGGCAGCCGCGGCTATGTCGCGGTGCGCCCCGAGAAGGTCGAGATCCACCACGAGAAACCCGAGGACGACAACGTCCTGCGCGGCAAGATCATCGACATCGGCTATCTCGGGAACCTCTCGACCTACCACGTCGAACTGGCGAACGGTCAGATCATCCGGGCGCAGAACTTCAACACCGAGCGGTCGACCCGCCAGACCTTCACGTGGGAAGACGAGGTCTGGGTCAACTTCACCACCGCCTGCGGCGTCTTGCTGGAGAGCTGAGATGCGCCGCTTCGCCCTGATCATCGTCCCCTACCTGTGGCTCGTGGCGCTGTTCCTGGTGCCGTTCATCATCGTCCTGAAGATTTCGTTGTCGGACTACGCGGTGTCGATCCCGCCCTACACGCCGCTGCTGGACTTCTCGGCCGGGTGGGAAGGTCTGAAACGGTTCTTCTCGCAGCTGGACTTCGACAACTTCCTGTTCCTGACGACCGACGATCTGTACTGGAAGGCGTATCTTTCGTCCCTGAAGATCGCGGTGGTCGCGACTTTCCTGACGCTGCTTGTGGGCTTTCCAATCGCCTATGGCATGGCGAAGGCCGAGGAAAGCTGGCGGCCGATGCTGCTGATGCTGGTGATCCTGCCGTTCTGGACCTCGTTCCTGATCCGGGTCTATTCGTGGATGGGCATTCTCAGCCAGGACGGATACCTGAACCAGCTGCTGCTGGCCGTCGGCCTGATCTCGGAACCGCTGCGCATCCTGAACACCAACACGGCGGTCTATATCGGCATCGTCTATACCTACCTGCCGTTCATGGTGCTGCCGATCTACGCGACGCTGGAAAAGCTGGACGGCTCGCTTCTGGAAGCCGCCGAGGATCTTGGCTGTTCGCGCACCTCCGCCTTCTGGCTGGTGACGATCCCGCTGTCGATCCCCGGCATCGTGGCGGGGTGCTTTCTTGTGTTCATCCCGACCATCGGCGAGTTCGTGATCCCATCGCTGCTGGGCGGGTCGGAAACGCTGATGATCGGCAAGGTGCTGTGGGACGAGTTCTTCTCGAACCGCGACTGGCCGCTTGCGTCGGCGGTGGCGGTCATCCTGCTGCTGATCCTCGTGATCCCCATCGTGCTGTTCCAGCGCAACGAGCAGAAACAGCGGGAGGCAGAGGGATGAGATACCAGAGTTTTCCGGAAGATCGTGCCACCTGGACGCGCCCAGAGGTGCCCGCATGAGACGTTTTTCCTGGTTCAACGCCACATCGCTGACGCTGGGCTTCGCCTTCCTTTACCTGCCGATGCTGATCCTCGTGATCTACAGCTTCAACGCCTCGAAGCTGGTGACCGTCTGGGCCGGCTTCTCGACCCGCTGGTACGGCGAGTTGCTGAACAACGAGGCCTTCCTGAACGCCGCATGGGTCACGCTGAAGGTCGCGGTGTTCTCGTCGACCATGGCGACCGTGCTGGGCACCATGGCGGCGCTGGTGCTGGTGCGCGCGGGGCGGTTCCCGGGACGCACCCTGTTCTCGGGCATGATCTACGCGCCGCTGGTGATGCCCGAAGTGATCACCGGCCTGTCGCTGCTGCTTCTGTTCATCGCCATCGGCCTCGACCGCGGCATCCTGACCATCGTGCTGGCGCATACCACCTTCGCGATGTGCTACGTCTCGGTCGTGGTCTCGTCGCGGCTGGCGACGTTCGACCAGTCGCTTGAAGAGGCGGCGCTGGACCTCGGCTGCACCCCGTTCGAGGCGTTCCGTCTGGTTACGCTTCCCATCATCGCACCAGCCGTGATATCCGGCTGGCTGCTTGCCTTCACCCTGTCGCTTGACGATCTCGTCATCGCGTCTTTCGTTACCGGCCCCTCGGCCACGACATTGCCCATGAAAATCTGGTCCTCCGTCCGGCTCGGTGTCAGCCCGGAAATCAACGCGCTCTCGACGATCCTGATCGGGATCGTCACCATCGGCGTCGTCACAGCATCCATCGTGTCGAAACGCGCCATCTCGGCGCGGCAGCGCGACGAACAGGCCGCGGCCGCCACATGACAAGTTTCCTTGACGAATACGCGGCCTACACCGCCGCGCACGGCACGCCTGACCGCATCGAACTGCTGCTGCCCGACATCAACGCGATCCACCGCGGCAAATGGCTTCCCGGCACCGACGCCAAGAAGCTGCAAGAGGGCGGCGTGCGCCTGCCGCTGTCGACCTACGCGCCCAACATCATGGGCGAGGACATTCCCGAGACCGGCCTTGGCATCGCCATCGGCGACCCGGACGGCATCATGGTGCCCGTCGAGGGCACGCTGAAACCGGTGCCATGGGCCGACGGCCACGTGGCGCAGGTTCAGTGCGAGATGACCGGCGACGGCGACGTGACCTCGCCGCTGTCGACCCGCGACAAGCTGGCGGCGATGGTGCATCGCTTCGCCGAACGCGGCCTGAAGCCGGTGATCGCGACCGAGCTGGAATTCTACCTGCTGCTTCCGCGAGAGGCGCCCGAGGACGCGCCCTGCCCGCCGCCGCACGCCCCCGAGGCGCAGAACTACGAACTGAACGTGCTGGACCGCACGCAGGAGATCCTGACCGAGATCCAGCAGGCCTCGGCCATTCAGGGCCTCGCCACGGATTCGCTGATCGCCGAGTACGGGCCGGGCCAGTACGAGATCAACTTCCACCATTCCGATAACGCGCTAGAAGCGGCGGACACCGCCGTGCTGTTCCGCCGTCTGGTGCGCGGCGTGGTGCAGCGGCACGGGATGGAAGCCACCTTTATGGCCAAACCCTATGCCGAGTACCCGGGCAACGGCATGCACGTCCATGTCAGCGTGTCGGGGGAAGACGGCAACATCTTCCCCGGCACCGGAGACGACCCGTCGGACCTGCTGGGATACGCGGTTGCGGGCGTGCTGAAGACGATGCCCGAGGTGCAGGCGGTTCTGGCGCCGCACCTGAACTCGTTCCGCCGCTTCGCGCCCGGAAGCTTCTCGCCCAACCGGCCCGACTGGGGGCTCGACCACCGCGGCGCGGCGGTGCGCCTGCCCGACACAGAGGGCCCCGGCGCGCGGCTGGAACACCGGATCGGCGGCGCCGACTGCAACCCGTACCTTGCCATCACCGCGATCCTCGGCGGCGTGCTGTGGGGGCTGGACAACAAGCCGCCGCTGCAGATGCCGATCGACGACCCAAGCGCCTCCCAGCCCGCGCCGCTGGCGCATGACTGGCGCAAGGCGGTCGACGCTTTCGCCGGGTCGGAGTTCATCAAGGACATCTTCGGCGAGCGCTTTGTCGAGATCTACGCGACGCTGAAATACGACGAGATCGCCAAGCTGACCTCCGAGATCACTCCCGCCGAATACCGGACGTACCTCGGGCGTCTCTGACCGGTCGGACCTGCGGGAGCGAGGGGCCAGCCCCTCGCGCTCCCCGAGGTATTTCGGAAGAGAAGAAGCGGCAGGACGGCCGCGTCTTCCGGGATGTCGACGCCAAAAAGCAACGCGGGGCAACTTGCGCAGGCCAAATGGTTGATCGGCGATTCAAATCCTGTCCCGGCTGTTCTATGATGTGATCAATAAAGAAAAGACGAGGCGGGCATGCGAATTCTCATCACGAATGACGACGGGATCAATGCGCCGGGACTCGAGGTCCTGACGCGGATCGCCGAAACGGTCGCCGGCCCGGGCGGCGAGGTCTGGACCGTCGCGCCGGCCTTCGAGCAGTCGGGCGTGGCCCACTGCATCAACTACGTCCATCCGATGATGATCGCCGAACTGGGACCGCGCCGTTTCGCGGCCGAGGGGTCTCCGGCCGATTGCGTGCTGGCCGGCCTTTATGACGTGCTGCCCGACGGCCGCCCCGATCTTGTGCTGTCCGGCGTGAACCGCGGCAACAACGCCGCAGAGAACACGCTGTATTCCGGCACCATCGGCGGCGCGATGGAAGCGGCGTTGCAGGGCCTTCCCGCCATCGCGCTCAGCCAGTTCTGGGGCCCGGACAACGCAGGGCTGGACGACCCGTTCGAGGCCGCCGCGGCCACCGGCGCCGACATCGTGCGCAAGCTGCTGGATGCGGGCGAGTGGGGCGGCGACGGCTATTCGGTGTTCTACAACGTCAACTTCCCGCCCTGCCCCGCCGCCGCCGTGAAAGGCACCCGCGTCACCTCGCAGGGGCTGCGCAAGGGCACCAACTTCAGCGCCGAGGCGCATATCTCGCCCTCCGGCCGCAGGTTCCTGTGGCTCAAGGGCGGCAACCAGCACGTCGACACCGCCCCCGGCACCGACAACCAGGTGAACCGCGAGGGCTATGTTTCCGTCACCCCGATGCGATGCGACCTGACGGCGCACGATTTGCTGGATAAGCTGCGGGGGACAGTCGAATGAACATGATGGCCCCGCCGATGATGGATGCCGAACGCACGATGCAGTTCCTTTTCGCCCTCCGGTCCAAGGGGGTGACGGACAAGCGGGTGCTGGAAGCGATGGAGAAGATCGACCGCGGCCTCTTCGTGCGCGGCCATTTCGCCGGACGCGCCTACGAGGACCTGCCGCTGCCCATCGCCTGCGGCCAGACGATCAGCCAGCCGGGCATCGTCGGGCTGATGACGCAGGCGCTGGACGTGCAGCCGCGCGACAAGGTGCTGGAGGTCGGCACCGGGTCCGGCTATCAGGCCGCGATCCTCAGCCAGCTTGCGCGCCGGGTCTATACCATCGACCGCCACCGCCGCCTTGTCCACGAGGCGCGCGAGGTGTTCGAGGCGCTGGATCTGACCAACGTGACCACCATCGTGGGCGACGGCAGCTTTGGCCTGCCGGATCAGGCGCCCTTCGATCGCATCGTCGTGACCGCCGCCGCAGAGGACCCGCCCGGGCCCCTCTTGGCGCAACTTCGCACAGGCGGTATCATGGTGGTGCCGGTGGGCCAGTCGGATACGGTTCAAAGCCTTATAAAGGTTACGAAAACCGAGTCCGGGCTGGAGTATGAAGAGCTTGCGCCGGTACGATTTGTGCCCCTTGTCGAGGGGTTGGGACAGGACTGAGCGAAAGGCCCCGGGCAACAACGGGGCCGCGAGGGGACGAGCCATGGCAAGAATCCGCCTATCGAATACCCGTATTTATCTGGCATCCGCGAGCCTTCTGGCGCTGGCGGCGTGTTCGGACGGCTTCGACGTTGACATGCGCGACCTGAGCGGCGGGCTGGACACGACCGAGGCCACGCGGCTTGCGACCGAGCCGAGGCCGCAGCCCGACAGCCGCGGTGTGATCACCTATCCGAATTTCCAGGTGGCGCTGGCCGAGCGTGGCGACACCATCGTCGGCATGGCGACCCGGCTGGGGCTGAACCCGGCCGAGCTTGCCCGCTACAACGGCATCGCCGCGAACGTGCCGCTGCGCGAGGGCGAGGTGATCGCCCTGCCCCGCCGCATCGACGGCACCACCGTCACCGGCGGTACCGACGACATCGCCTCGCTGGCGACCGGCGCGCTGGACCGGGTGGATGGCGGCAACCGCAACACGGGCGTCACCACCACCACGCTGGACCCGGCGCCGTCCGCCGCGCCCTCGGCCGCAGAGCCGGTGCGCCACAAGGTCACCCGCGGCGAGACCGCCTATTCGATCGCGCGGCTCTACAAGGTGTCCGTGCGGGCGCTGGCCGACTGGAACGGGCTTGGCCCCGAGATGAACGTGCGCGAGGGTCAGGTCCTGCTGATCCCCGTCGCCTCGGAAAACCAGCCGGCACCTGTGCCGGTCGCGGTAGAAGCTCCGGGCGCAGGCAGCCTGACGCCCGAGCCGCCCAGCGCCTCGCAGCCGCTGCCGGAAGAGGTCGATGTGGCCTCTGTCGCGCCGCCGCCGTCGCCGAACCTGTCGGAAGAGCGCACGACGGACAGCGCGTCGCGCCTGCTGCTGCCGGTGTCCGGCTCGATCGTGCGGCCCTACTCGAAGGGCAAGAACGACGGCATCGACATCGCGGCCCCCGCGGGCACCCCGGTCAAGGCCGCCGAGGCAGGCACCGTCGCCGCGATCACCCGCGACACCGAAGAGGTGCCGATCCTCGTGATCCGCCACGCGGACGGGCTGCTGACGGTATACGCCAACATCCAGAACATCCCCGTCGAGAAGGGCGCCAAGGTCAGCCGCGGCCAGACCATCGCCGAAGTGCGCGGGTCGGGGTCGTCCTTCCTGCACTTCGAGGTGCGCGAGGGCTTTGAAAGCGTGGACCCGGTGCCGTTCGTCAACTGACGCGGCCCGGACGCATCGCCACATTCTGGTCATGGAAGGCCCCGCCCGCGCGGGGCCTTTTCGCTTTCCAAGGCGCATTAACCTAAAAACGGTCAGATTCTCGCCCTCACCCGGTCCCCGTTAACCATCAATCGTCGTGGTTGAACCAGGGGTGGTTAACGAAGCAGCGGCGGGGGCGGACCTTACAGGTTTGCGCCCGCTGCCGTGTCACCCCTTTTTCGGGAGGCTGGACATGGCGACCTATAACATCCGCTTCTACGACGCTGATCCCTATGGGATTTTGCCGCAGGGGACGAACGACACCTTCACCTGGACCGGTCCCTCGGACGCGGTCGGCAAGGCCATTGTCGACGACCCGGACAGCGGCATCGGCGGCACCACGCTGGACGATGACAACGACGGCAACGAAGGAGCGACGGCGGACGTCAGCATTAACGGCGTCACCTCCTCGGCCTCTGACGTCGATGCGGAAGAGGTCTGGACCGTTCGCGACGACGTCACCGGCGAGGTGTTCCAGGTCGCGACCTTCGAGGTCGAGGACGGTCCCGCCTCGGGCTACTACACCATTTCCGAGATCCCGCTGGTCGCCGGGCGCAGCTATACCGTGCTGGAGTTCGACAGCAATCCGAACGTCAGCGCGGGCGACATCGCCTTCAGTTCCGAAGACTACGTCGCCCCCGACCACGAGATCACCGGCACCTCGGGCAACGACACCATCGACGGGAATTATCTTGGCGATGCGCAGCAGGATTCCGTCGACGACGGGTTCGGCGGTGGCGATGACGGCAACGACAACACGATCGACGCGCAGGGCGGCGACGACGTGGTCAACGCCGGTCTCGGCGACGACACCGTCGACGGCGGCGCGGGTCATGACACCATCGACGGCGGCGACGGCGACGACTCTCTCATGGGCGGGACCGGCGACGACAGCCTGACCGGTGGCATGGGCAGCGACACGCTGGAAGGCGGCACCGGCAACGACACGCTTGTCGGCGACAGTTCGGCCAGTTCCGGCGGCGACGCCGCAGGCAGCGACGAATTCCTCGACTGGAGCGCGCAGGGCGGTGACGGCACCAACCTGTCAGCGGGATTCACCCAGACCACCGGCGACATGAACGTCGCCGTGTCCTTCGCCAACAACGGCAACAACAACCCGCAATTCCGGGTCGAGACGTCGGACACCGGCTATACCGAAAGCGGCGATCCCTTCGATGCGCATTCCAACCTTTACCTGTACGGTAACGGTGACGGCGCGACCTCGACCACCACGCTGAACTTCTCGGCGGCCTCGGGCGCTCCGGTCACGGACGAGGTGCAGGACGTGTCGTTCCGGCTGAACGACATCGACTTCGCCTCGGGCAACCACCGCGACCAGATCACGATCCGGGCCTATGACGCCGACAACAATCCGGTCGACATCACGCTGACGGCCGAAGGCGACGACACCACCAACGACTCTGCCGGCACGATCCAGGCCGGAAACGGTCTGGACGATCCCGACGACGCCAACGGCTCGGTGCTGGTCGAGATCGCGGGACCGGTGTCGCGGATCGAGATTTCCTATTCCAACGGGCTGAACGGCACGCAGGCGGTCTATGTCTCGGACGTGCATTTCACCACCATCCTCGACACCGACGAGATGGGCGGCAGCGGCAGCGAGGCCGACCTGTTGGATGGCGGCGAAGGCGACGACGAGATCGACGGCGGCATGGGCGACGACACCCTGATCGGCGGCGAAGGCTCGGACACGCTGACCGGTGGCGAAGGGTCGGACCTGTTCGTGCTGCAGGGCGGCGGCGGCGCCGACGTGATCACCGATTTCGATACCGGTGACGACGACGGCGACGGGATCTTCAACGACCAGATCGACCTTGGGAACCTGACCGACCTTGACGGCAATCCGGTCAACGCCTGGGACGTCACCGTGACCGACGACGGCAGCGGCAACGCGGTGCTCAGCTTCCCGGGCGGCGAAAGCATCACCCTTATGGGGGTCGCCCCGTCAGAAATCTCCGGCGCGCAGGCGCTGGCCTCTGCCGGTGTGCCCTGCTTTTGCGAGGGCACGCTGATCCGTACGCCGCGCGGCGATGTGCCGGTGCAGAACCTGCGGGTCGGCGACATGGTCACAACCCTGAAGCACGGCGCTCAGCCGATCCTGTGGCGCGGCGCCCGCAAGATGGACGCGGCCACGCTGGCGGCGGAACCGCAGAACCGTCCCGTCCGCATTCCCGAGGGGCTTCTGGGCAACTACGCTCCGCTGATCGTGTCGCCGCAGCACGCGATGGCGCTGGACGAGCGGCACGGCTTCGACGAGCCGGTTCTGGTGCGCGCCAAGTTCCTTGCCGAAGCTCCCGGCCCGGTCCGCGTCGCCCATGGCCGCCGCGATGTGGTGTATCACCACATCCTGTTCGCCCGGCACGAGCTGGTTCTGGCGAACGGCTGTGCGACGGAAAGTTTCTATCCGGGTGACGAGGCGCTGAAGATGTACCCGCCCATCGCGCGGTTGCAGCTGGCCTGCCTTATCCCGCGTCTGGGGACCGCGCCGGTGACCGAGGTCTACGGCCCCACCGCCCGCCCCATCCTGAAGCGGCGCGAGGCGCTGGAGCGGCTTGACCTGCGGCTGCTGGCCCTGCGGTACCGGGCGGCCTGACCGCCGCCTTCGGTACGCCGGTCGTCAGTTCTTGTCGAAATCCCTGCGGAAGTCCGGGCGCGGGTTCGTGATCGTGCCCTCGTAGCCCTCGTCCTCGTCACGGGACGGCGCGTCGTCGCCCTTTCCGGGCTCGCCCGGCTTTTCCTCGTCCTGCGCGTAGACGATGATCTCACCGCCATCCAGCAGGAAGCGGCCCTCCAGCTTGTAGACCTTCCACGTGCCTTCGGACTTCTTCTCGCGACCGCTGTCCAGCACCTCGGGGTCGCGGACGAACTCATCCGTCGCAAAGCTGATCTCGTAACTGTAATAGCCGTCGTACAGCTTGTCGCCGTTGGGATACTCGCGCTTCTCCAGCGGCTCGGCCTTGTTGTCGAGAAACTCGCGCAGGTCGATCTTCGGGATGCGCTTGCCGGTCTCGACCTCGGCGCGATAGCCATTCGGGCCGACGACGTACAGGCGGAACTTGCGGGCGCTTTCGGGGATCTTGTCGAAGCGGAAGTACAGTGTTGTTCCGTCGAACCGCTCTGTTATCACCGCCGCGCCGTCCGAGATCGTCACGGCCGAAGCCAGTCCCGCGCCGCCAAGCAGGCAGGCCGTTGCGAAAGCGAAAGTCCTGAACATATCCAAAGCCCTATCCAGCGTCCGTCCCCGCGAGGGGACCGCAATCAATAGGGCAAAAGTAGCGGCAAACTCACGTTACGGCAACGGACAAGGGCCAGCGCCCGCGTCGGGCCGTCAGATCGCCGCGCCGCGCCGTCCCGCAAGGTCGGTGAAATACTGCCACGCCACCCGACCCGAGCGCGCGCCACGGGTGGCCTGCCACTCGATCGCCTCGGCGCGCAGGGTCTCGTCGTCGATCTCGACCCCGTGCGCATCGCAATAGCCCCGGATCATCGCAAGGTATTCGTCCTGCGAGCACGGGTGGAACCCCAGCCACAGGCCGAAGCGGTCGGACAGCGACACCTTTTCCTCGGTCGCTTCCGAGGGGCTGATCGCGCTGGAACGCTCGTTCTCGATCATGTCGCGCGGCATCAGGTGGCGGCGGTTCGAGGTGGCGTAGAACACCACGTTGTCCGGCCGTCCCTCGATCCCGCCGTCCAGCACCGCCTTCAGCGACTTGTAGTGCTGGTCATCGTGGCTGAACGACAGGTCATCGCAGAACAGGACGAAACGGTCGCCGCAGTCGCGCAGGATGTTCAGCAGGCGGCCCACGCTGGGCAGGTCCTCGCGCTGCAGTTCGACGATCTTCAGCGCATGGCCCTGCGCCAGAACTTCGGCGTGGATCGCTTTGACGAGACTGGATTTTCCCATCCCGCGACTGCCCCAAAGCAGCGCGTTGTTCGCAGGCAGGCCACGGGCGAACTGCACCGTGTTGGCCAGCAGCGTGTCGCGCGCGCGGTCGATGCCGACCAGCAGCGGTAGGTCCACCCGGTTCACCTTGGGCACCGGCACCAGCCGGTCCGGGTCCACATGCCACACGAAGGCATCTGCTGCCGCGAAGTCCGGCGCCGCCATCGGCGCCGGGCTCATCCGCTCCAGCGCTTCGGCGATGCGCGTCAGCGCCTCGTCACTCACGCCTTGGTCTCCGGCTGTTCCGGTTCGTCGTCGTCGAGGCCGTAAAGATCGTCCAGATCCTCGTCCTCGCCCAGCACACCTTCTTCGCGAAGCTGCTCGACGCGCTTCCGTTCGACCCGGCGCACAAGGAAGATCGAGATCTCGTACAGGCCGTAGACCACCACGAACAGGATCACCTGAGTGATGACATCCGGCGGGGTGACCAGCGCGGCCAGAACGAGGATGGCGACGACGGCGTATTTGCGCACCTCGCCCAGCCCGCGCGACGACACCAGCCCGGCCTTGCCCATCAGGGTCAGAAGCACCGGAAGCTGGAAGCACAGGCCGAAGGCCACGATGAACTTGATGGTGAGGTTCAGATACTCCTGCGCCGAGCCCTGGAAGACCACGGACAGGCCCTGCTGCACCTCTTCGTTCGGCAGCGCCTCGCCGCCGTTGCCGAACTGCTGGAAGCCAAGGAAAAAGTCATAGGCCAGCGGCGTCACGACGTAGAAGGCGAACGCCGCACCCAGCAGGAACATGAAGGGCGACGCCACCAGGAACGGCAGGAACGCGCCTTTCTCGGACTTGTACAGCCCAGGCGCAACGAAGCGCCACATCTGGTAGGCGATCATCGGGAAGGACAGGATGAACCCGCCCAGCAGCGACACCTTGATGGCGACGAAGAAGCCTTCCTGCGGGCTGATGAAGATCAGGTCGCAGTCCTGCCCGCGTTCGCCCAGCACCTGACACAGCGGCGCGGTCAGGAAGTTGAAGATCGGCGTGGCAACCGTGAAACAGATCACCATGCCCACGATGAAAGCCAGCACCGACCGGATCAGCCGCGTGCGCAGCTCGGCCAGATGCTCGATCAGCGGCGCCGAGGAGGCGTCGATCTCGTCTTCGTCGGTGGCGCTCATTTACTGTCGTCTCCAGCCGCGGAGCCGGGCTTCGGCGCCGACGGGTCGGGAACCGGAGCGTCGGCAGGCGCGCTTTCGGCGGCGGCAGCGGCCTCTGCGGCCTTGCGCGCCTCGGCGGTCTTCGCGGCGTTCTCGCGGATTTTCTTCGCCTGTTCGGCGCGTTCCTCGGTCATGGCGGCGGTCGCCGGTCCGGGTTCGCGCTTCACGGCTTTGGACGGATCCCACTTCTCGAACTTGTCTGCGGCCTCGTTCAGCTTGTCGAGGCCCATGGACTTGGCCGAGGTGGCGGACTTCAGGTCCTTCGCCACGTCCTTCATGCCCGCCTCGTCGGCGGCGTCGTTCATGGCGCGCTGAAACTCGCGGGCCATGTTCTTCATCTTGCCCGTGAAACGGCCAAGCGTGCGGAACATGCCGGGCAGGTCCTTGGGGCCCACCACGATCAGCGCGACGATGCCGATCAGCAGAAGTTCGGTCCAGCCGAGATCAAACATGGCGACGGTCCGTCATTGAGGGAAAGGACGAGGAGTTCAGACCTTGTCCTTTTCCTTTTCTTCTTCCTCAGGGGTCACGTCACGTGCCGAAGCCGCGCTGTCCTCGAGTTCGTCGTTGCTGTCCTTCACGCCTTTCTTGAAGGCGGTGATGCCTTTGCCGACCTCGCCCATCAGCGACGAGATCTTGCCGCGCCCGAACAGGACAAGCACGACGACGGCGATCAGAAGAAGGCCGGGAAGGCCGATGTTGTTCAGCATGGGTCTCTCCATGATCGGGCCGCCACCTGCGGCCCTTGGCTGGAACGGTGAAAGATCACGGACCGTGTTTATGGATTCGGCGCCGCCTCGAAAAGTGGCAAAGCGCCGCCATGGCGGGAATCCGGCGCAGAATTCAGCCCGCCCGGCGGGACGCTTGCCCTCCTGACAGGTTTTTGTCAGTTATGCGGTGAAAAACTTCGCTCAATTTTCCGAAAGGCCTGCGAATCGATGAACCGCTCCGACCGCCTGTATGCGTTGATCCAGACGCTGCGCGACGGCAGGCTGCACCGCGCGTCCGAACTGGCCGGGGCGCATGGCGTCAGCGAGCGCACGATCTGGCGCGACATGGACACGCTGATGGCGTCCGGCGTGCCGGTCCGGGGCGAACGCGGGCTGGGCTACCGGATGACCGCGCCGGTGACGCTGCCGCCGCTGAACCTGTCGATGACGGAACTCGAGGCCTTGCACCTCGGGCTGGCTGCCGTGGCGCATGGCGGCGACGCGGAACTGTCGGCAGCCGCGCGCGGGCTGTCCGCGCGGATCGACACGCTGCTGCCCGAGGACCGCACCGGGGCGCGCGGCGGCTGGACCTTCGCGGTGCATCCGCTGGCGGACGCGGCGGCGGGCTTCGCACACATGCCGCGTATCCGCGCCGCGATCCGCAGCCGTCAGAAGCTGGCCGCACACCACCACGAGGACGACGGCTCTTTTCTGCGCCGGGTGATCCGCCCGTTGCAGCTGGACTACTGGGGCCGCGTCTGGACGGTGACCTGCTGGTGCGAGACCACGGCGGATTTCGCCACGCTGCGCGTGGACCGGATCGAGAAGCTGGAGAACCTTCCGGCGCTGTTCGTCGAGGAACAGGGCAAGACGCTTGTGGATTTCAAGAACGCCGGGGCCGCCTAGTCGGCGACGGGTCGTTCTTTATTTCTTCACCGGGAACACGAAACACCGGTCCCGCCGCACCGTCAGCCACAGGGGCCGCCCCGGCTTGGGCAGGAACACGTTCGGCACGGTGGCCTTCAGGATCGACAGGTCGTGGTCCATGCGGAACTCGACAAGGCTTTCCGACCCCATGAACCGCGCCCGCTGCACGACGCCGCGCGCGGGCACCCCGTCGCGCGAGGTCGGCAACGGCCCGGCGCCGTTGCGGTCGAAGTCGATCTTCACATGCTGCGGACGGAACACGATCTCGACCTCGGTGCCGTCAGGCTGGCCGGGGGCAAGGAACTGGCCGAACGGGGTGTCGGTCAGCGCGCCGCGCACCGTGCCCCGGATCACGTTGATATCGCTGAAGAATGCCGCCGCGGCCTTGTCTGCCGGGGCGTTGTAGACGTTGTAGGGTGCGCCTTGCTGCACGATCCGCCCGTCGCGCATCAGCGCGATCTCGTCGGCCATGCGCATCGCCTCTTCCGGCTCGTGCGTGACCAGCAGGACAGCCGCGCCCGCCTCTTTCAGGATCTCCAGCGTCTCGTCGCGGATGCCGTCGCGCAGGCGGTTGTCCAGCCCGCTGAACGGCTCGTCCATCAGCATCACGCTCGGCCCCGGCGCAAGGGCGCGGGCCAGCGCGACGCGCTGCTGCTCTCCGCCCGACAGTTCATGCGGGAAGGCGTCGATGTGGCGCAGAAGGTCGACACGTTCCAGCAACGCCGTCACCCGCGCCCGCGTCTCGGCCTTGCTGCCCGTCAGCCCGAAGGCCACGTTGTCGGCCACCGACATATGCGGAAACAGTGCGAAGTCCTGGAACATCAGCCCGATCGAGCGTCGTTCGGGCGGCACCCGGAACACCGTGTCGCAGATCAGCTTGCCGTCCAGATAGATCTCGCCCGAGTCCTGCATGTCCACTCCGGCGATGCAGCGCAGGGTGGTGGACTTGCCGCAGCCAGAGGGGCCCAGCAGACAGGTCACCTGCCCCGGCATCACCCGCAGCGACACATGATCCACCACCGACCGACCGGCGAAATGCCGGCTGAGATCGCGGATCTCCAGCCGGGGCTCGGGGACCACCGGCGGAGTTGTCTTCGGCAGAGGCTCGGGCGCGTTCATGCGGGCAGGACCAAGTCCGATCAATTTTGTCGATCACTCGGACCTAGCAATACCGCCCCGTCCCCGCAAGGCACGGGGACGGAATGCCACGTCTGCCCCTCGTCCGGGGTTACAGCGTGAAGTTGTTGTAGCCGCCGTCCAGCAGGATGTTCTGGCCCACCATGAAGCCCGCGAACTGCGAGCACATGAAGGCGCAGGTGGCGCCGAATTCCTCGGTCGTGCCATAGCGGCGCGCGGGGATTTCCTTGAACTTCTCGGCCCGCAGCTCTTCCATCGAGATACCGGCGTCGGCGGCGCGCTTGCCGTCCATCGTATCGGTGCGGTTGGTGGTGTGCGAACCCGGCAGCAGGTTGTTGATGCACACGCCCGAGGGCGCGACCTGACGCGCGGTGCCGGCGACAAAACCGGTCAGGCCCGTGCGGGCCGAGTTCGACAGGCCAAGGATCGCCATCGGCGCCTTCACGGACTGCGAGGTGATGTTGACCACCCGGCCCCAGCCACGTTCCATCATGCCCGGCAAAGCGGCCTGCATCAGCGCGATGGGCGTCAGCATGTTCGCGTCCAGCGCCTTGATGAAATCCTCGCGCGACCAGTCGGCCCACATGCCCGGAGGCGGGCCGCCCGCGTTGGTGATCAGGATATCCAGATCGCCCGCG
Organism: Maritimibacter sp.; assembly: GCA_017792445.1. Classification (GTDB taxonomy): domain Bacteria; phylum Pseudomonadota; class Alphaproteobacteria; order Rhodobacterales; family Rhodobacteraceae; genus Psychromarinibacter. The sequence goes on along the minus strand of CP051232.1, from coordinate 3,255,141 downwards.
GCCTCCAGCACATTCGCGCGGCCCTCTTCCGAAACGATGTCGGCGGCCACGGCGGTGACCTCGACGCCGAAGTCGTCGCGGATCGCCTGCGCCGCCTCTTCCAGCGCCTCGGCGCCGCGGGCGTTCATCACGATGTCCACACCGGCCTCTGCCAGCGCACGGGCGCAGCCCAGCCCCAGCCCCTTCGACGACGCGCAGACCAGCGCCCGCTTGCCCTTGATACCCAGATCCATCTGTCCGATGCCTCCCGTCCGATTGCGATGTCGCCCCGGCCTAGCACCCCGCCCCGGCGAACGGAAGCGAGCGATCGTGCGCCCGACCTCTCGGATGCCCGAGCGCCGCCATTGCTGCGTTGCGGCAAAATAAGGCGAAATCGGTGAAACAATCGCCCGAAAATCGGTCGGATCGTCGCCCGATCAACGACTTACGGAAGGTTAATTGCCACAACATTTGCCCGAAGTTGACGCGAATACGCGCCGCATCATATAGCAAATACTACCATGGCGATGGGGTTACGCATTCGGACGAATGGTGGGGGCCGCGTCCGGACGCAAAGCCGTGGAGACGGAACCTGGTACAGGCTGCTGCAAGATGAGTGTGCATGGTGTGACCCAGCGCGGGGGTGCGCAGGGACTGCCCGTCATCCGGGCGACAGACTTCGTTGTATCGAACGGGGCCAACCTCGGTGACCCGGTCGCACACGCGTCCGAACTGATCCTCGATGATGTCTATACTCTCGACGTTGATGCGCGTCGCCTGCGCCTGTCGCTCGAGATCGCCGACCAGCATTCCAATTTCACGATCGCCGCGGGCACCCAGACCGGCCGCCCCGGTGCGGCGCTGCACCTGGACTGCTGCGCCACCTTCATGGCGCCCGACGGCACCATCGTCGAGGCGCTGATCCTCGTCGAGCTCGACCGCGACGGCATGATCGCGGACACCTATGTCATGACGCTGGCCGACCTGCGGCCGCGCACCGATTACGCCCTGGTCGCCGTCGACACCGAAAGCGCGCGGCAGAAATTCGCGGCGCTGGCCTGCGTGTCCTTCACCCGTGGCACTCACATCACCATGGCCGACGGCGCGCAGCGCCGGATCGAGGACATCCGCCCCGGCGACCGGGTTCTGACCCGTGACAGCGGCGCGCAGACGGTGCGCTGGATCGGCCAGCAGACGGTCCGCGCCACGGGCGCCTTCGCGCCGATCACCATCGCGCCCGGCGCGCTGAACAACGAGGGGCCGCTGCGCCTGTCGCCGAACCAGCGCCTGTTCGTCTACCAGCGCGAGGACAAGCTTGGCGCCGGTCGTTCTGAAGTGGCGATCAAGGCCGAGTATCTTGTGAACGGCGAGACCGTAACGCGCGGCAACGGCGGGTTCGTGGATTACTTCCAGATCCTGTTCGACACGCACGAATTCATTTTCGCCGAGGGCATCGCCACCGAAAGCCTTGCTCTCGACACCCGCACCGGCCCGGTGCTTCCGCGCGAGATCCGCGCAAAGCTGACCTCGGACTCGGGGCTGTCACGCCGCGCGCCCCTGTCGCGCCCGCGCCCGGTGGACCTGCCCGAGGGCATGCTGGACAGCACAGTCGCGGCAGACCTGCTGCGCAAGGCGTCCGCGCACTAGGCGCATTACCGTTTCGCGATAGTTCTTGGCAGGGGACCGGGATCGGCCCTACCCTTGCTCTATTCTTTCAAGGAGCATTGCCATGACCATTTCCGATCCCCGCGGTTTCGTCTCTGGGCTTTATGCCGACCGCTTGAAGAACGACCCCGTCACCATAGCCAACCAGTTCACCGAGGATGCCGGGTTCGCCATCGTCGGCCGCCCGCTTGCCAATTCGGCCGCCGTCAGTCGCCCCGCCGGGATGAGCGTCACCGACATGGCGCAGCAGATCGTCGACACATGGGAGTGGCGCGATATCCAACTGGGCGACGTGCTGGCAGAGGGTGACCTGATTGTCACCCGCTACGAGGTCACCGTGCGCCACGTCCCGACCGGCCGCGAAATCACCACCGAGATCGTGGACTTCCTGACAGTCAAGAACGGCAAGGTCACCGACATGCGGCAATACACCGACACCGCATATCTGGGCGAGGTCGTCTGTTCCGTGACCTAGACGGTCAGCCCTCGCGCAGCGCCTCGATCAGTTCGTCTTTCGTCATCTGGGACCGGTTCTCGACATCCAGTTCCTGCGCGCGGGAATACAGATCGTCCTTGCTCCACTTCTCGTAAGGCGGCTGCTTGCCGCCCTTCTTCGACGGATGCATGTCGTCGTTGGCCTTCGCATTGGCGATGCGGGCGGCCTTTTGCTTGGACATCCCGTCCTCGCGCAGGTCGTCGTAAAGCTCTTCGTCCTTGATGCTGGGTCGTGCCATCTGAGGTCTCCTTTCGGAAACCGAACGCGCCCCTGACCCAAGGGTTCCCCGGTGCGCGGTCAGCCTTGCCGCAGCATCTGTGCAGCGGGCAGGCCCAGCCGCGCGCGCGTGGCGGGCGGCAGCAGCCGGGCCGAGCCGATCCGGGGCATGCGCATCTCGGGCACGATCCGCTCTGTTCCGAAGCGCAGCACATAGTCGGCGTGGTTGTCGAACAGGCGGCGACCGGCGGTGTCCATGAAGGTCTCGGCCGGCAGACCGTTGGCATAGATCAGCGAATGGCGGTCCGTCTCGACGTGATAGACCTTTTGCGTGTTCGGCGCCTTGGCGCGGGGCTCCCAGCCGATGCCTTCCGCGCCGGCCAAAGCGCCGGCGGTGACCATCATGCCGTCCAGAAGGATCGCGTGGTCCGGCGTCACCAACAGATCGCGGGCGGGCCGGTCGTGTCCCAGAGCATGGGCGCGGATGCGGATCATGCCGTGCCGAAGGCTGAACAGGCGCGGGAACAGCGTGCGCACGCCGACCCAGCGCACCGGCACCACCGCCCCGTCGGCGGTGCGGACCATGTCGCCGGGCTTCAGGTCTTCGACGGCGGTCTCGCCCCCGGGCGTGGCGATCCCGGTGCCGGGACCGAAGCAGAAGGCGAAGGTGGCCCCGTCCGAGGCCAGCGCCACGTCGTCAGGGTCCAGCGTCGCGGGCCAGCTGACCGTCGTGTCCTCGGGGCAAAGCACCGCGTAGGTGTAAGTGTCCGACCCGCCGCCGCCCGAGGTGATCTGCTGGAACACCGGCATCACGATACCCTGCACCAGAACCGTGCCAAGGAAGAGCCCATAGTCGGTCGCCCCGCCGTTCCACAGGCCGCCGGTGTCGCTGTCGCCATCCTCCAGCGTCATGTCGCCGTCCTCGTCCGGCATCGTCCCCGCCACCAGCGTGTCCGCGAAGAACGACGCGATCGCGACCGCGCTGGCCGCACTGTAAAGCGCGTGAATGAAATATGTGAACTCGCTGTCCATGGTGCCGCCCCCCAGCAGAATACCTGACCCGAATTCCCTTAGGTTTCCGTAGCGTCAAGATTCTGTCAAGGGAAGCGCCGCATGGGGCGCGGTCCGCGTCTAGGCCAGCCGACGCCCCACCGCGCCCAGCGCCACCGGCAGCAGGCGGGCCGAACCGATGCGTGGCAGGTCCATCTCGGGCACCACCCGCCGGTCGCCCGGACGGTCGGTCGCGCCCGCGAAGCTTTCCGCAGGTGCGCCGTTCGCCAGCAACACCTCGTGCGCCTCGGTCTCGACGTGGAACACCTCGAACACCGGGGGCAGGTCCGCCAGCGGCACCCAGTCGATGCCCGGCAGCCCCACCAGCGCCGACGCGACCACGATGAGGCCGTTCAGGATCATCCCGTGATCGCCGGTGACCACAAGATCGCGCGACGGCACACCCTCGCCCAGCGCGCCCGCCGCGATGCGAACCGGCACCGTCTCGGGCGACGCGGGCACCTGCTGGCGGCCCAACCAGCGCACCCCGACGGCCCGCCCGTCCGCAGTCAGCACACTGTCGCCCGGCTGCAATGTCTCGACCGCCGCCGTACCGCCCGGCACCGCGATGGCGGTTCCGGCAGCGAAGCAGTTGACGTTGGTGTTGGCCATCGAAAGGTCGTCGGCGGTTGTCCCCTCGATCCGAAGGACGCCCGAACCGCCGCCATGTGACAGGTCGATCTCCAGCGTGTCACCATCCATGTCGGACGCCGCCAGAATGTCGGCGAAGCGGGCGAAATAACCCGAAAGGTCCACCACGTCCAACGCTGCGTCGAAGTCGGTGATCAGGTCCGTCGCGCCGTCTCCGAACCCCAGGAACCAGTCCGCGCCGTCGCCGCCGGTCAGGGTGTCGTCGCCGGTGCCGCCGTCCAGCGTGTCGCCGCCCTCGCCGCCTTTCAGCAGATCGTCCCCGCCGCCGCCTGACAAATCGTCGTCATTCACGCCGCCGTAAATGTCCTCGTGAAAGAACTGCCCCTCGACCGTCGTGTTCTCCGACCCGGCCGATTGTGCCGACAGCAATGTCATCCGTGCGAAGTCGTCGGCGGTGCGCGCGTCGTCGCCCGTCAGCGCCTCGATGGCGGCGGCGATGTCGGCATAGTGCGGCGCGAAGGCCGCCGACTGAAGCTGCGAGACGCCGGGGATCAGGCTGCCGCCGCCGGTCTCGTACACGCGCGAGGTCGCGCCGATGGCGTAGGTCTCAGCCACCCCGTCGCCATCCGCGTCGTAATCGATGAAATTGCCGCCGCCGCTCATGCCGCCGACGACATCGGCGCCGACGATCATGAAGTAGCCGCCCGCGTCGCCCTCGATCTCTTGCGCGCTGTAGCCCAGAAGCGAGCCCGAGGTTTCGTGCAGCGTCCCCTCCTCGCCGTCCAACGCGTTCTCGGCGGTGGGATAGCCGGTGATCGTGACCGTCCCGCTCAGGTCGGAGGGATCGTTTGCGATCAGCAGCGACACCGCCGGGCCGTCGTAGAAGGTGCCGGTGCTGGTCAGCGTCGCGCCCACGTGCATCCCGATGTCGAAGCCGGTCGCGACATAGCCGGTGGAATCGTCGATATAGGGGTCCCAGTCGGCGGTATCCGAGGGCAGGGTCACGTCGATCTCGGTCGTCGCGTGGGCCTCTGCCTCGCCATCCAGACCCGCCTGCGGCACGGCCTCGTAGGTGCCGCCCGCTTTCGGAATGTGGTTGGCGGAAAAGTAGATGCCGCCGCCGATGTGGATGCCGGAAAACTTCACCTCGACAGACGCAAGGTATTCGATCCCGGTGGCGGCCGGGTCGACGATCTCAAGAGCCATGGGAAAACCTGCTCGGTACTCGTTACAACGCGTTTCTCGCCGAGGACCGTAAAATTGATGCTAATGATGTTAAAGACATCCGGCCGCCCGCGACGTAACGGAACTTTCGCCAAGCACTTTTTATAGGCGATTCAAGCGATTGAAGCTCGCTTTTCGATTGAAGGCTGGCAGGCCCGATGGGCTGAAACCCGCCTTCGCGGCTGGAAACTGCGCCTTGACCCGACGGGTCCCTCCGCCGCGCCGATAGCGTCGGGACCGTTGCTCTTGCCGCCGAGGGTCAATATATCGCCGCTCATGCTGGACCGTGCTCATAACGCCCCCGACCTGCCCGCCGAGATTGCCCGGCGGCGCACCTTCGCCATCATCTCGCACCCGGATGCGGGCAAGACGACGCTGACCGAGAAATTCCTTCTCTACGGTGGCGCGATCCAGATGGCCGGACAGGTGCGCGCCAAGGGCGAGGCGCGGCGGACGCGGTCGGACTTCATGCAGATGGAAAAGGACCGGGGCATCTCTGTCTCGGCCTCGGCCATGTCGTTCGATTTCGCCAGCGGCGACAGCAACTATCGCTTCAACCTCGTCGACACCCCCGGCCACTCGGACTTTTCCGAAGACACCTACCGTACCCTGACGGCGGTGGATGCGGCGATCATGGTGATCGACGGCGCGAAGGGCGTGGAAAGCCAGACGCAGAAGCTGTTCGAGGTCTGCCGCCTGCGCGACCTGCCGATCCTGACGTTCTGCAACAAGATGGACCGCGAAAGCCGCGACACGTTCGAGATCATCGACGAGATCCAGGAAAACCTGGCCATCGACGTGACCCCCGCCAGTTGGCCCATCGGCATGGGGCGCGAGTTCGTCGGCTGCTACGACGTGCTGAACGACCGGCTGGAGATCATGGACCGCGCCGACCGCAACAAGGTGGCGGAGTCGATCAAGATCGCCGGGCTGGATGACCCCAAGCTGGCCGACCACGTGCCCGCGCACCTGCTGGAACAGCTGCGCGAAGAGCTTGAGATGGCGAAGGAGCTGCTGCCGAAGTTCGACGCGCAGGCGTTTCTGGACGGAACGCTGACGCCGATCTGGTTCGGCAGCGCCATCAACTCGTTCGGCGTCAAGGAACTGATGGACGGGATCGGCAAATACGGCCCCGTGCCGCAGCCACAGTCCGCCGAACCGCGACCGATCGGCCCGGACGAGACCAAGGTGATGGGCTTCGTGTTCAAGGTGCAGGCCAACATGGACCCTAAGCACCGCGACCGCGTGGCCTTCGTCCGCCTCGCCTCGGGGCATTTCCAGCGCGGAATGAAGCTGACGCATGTGCGCTCGAAAAAGCCAATGGCGATCTCGAACCCGGTGCTGTTCCTCGCCTCTGACCGCGAACTGGCGGAAGAGGCCTGGGCCGGCGACATCATCGGCATCCCGAACCACGGGCAGCTGCGCATCGGCGACACGCTGACCGAGGGCGAGACGATCCGCGTGACCGGTATCCCCTCCTTCGCGCCGGAACTGCTGCAAAGCTGCCGTGCGGGCGATCCGCTGAAGGCCAAGCATCTTGAGAAGGCGCTGATGCAATTCGCCGAGGAAGGCGCGGCCAAGGTGTTCAAGCCGAACATCGGCTCGGGCTTCATCGTCGGCGTCGTCGGCGCGCTTCAGTTCGAGGTGCTGGCCAGCCGGATCGAGCTGGAATACAGCCTGCCCGTCCGGTTCGAGGCGTCGCAGTTCACCTCGGCCCGCTGGGTCAGCGGCCCCAAGGCGGCGGTCGAGAAGTTCGTCAACGCCAACAAGCAGCACATCAGCCACGACAACGACGGCGACATCGTCTTCATGACGCGGCTTCAGTGGGACATCGACCGGGTGGAACGGGACTATCCCGAGCTGACCCTGTCGGCGACCAAGGAAATGATGGTCTGATCCGGGCCCCGGCGGCGAAAGACCGCCGGCCCGACCGTTGACGCACGGGGCGGCTCTTGCCCGCGCCGGGTGGTGTCATACCTGCAAAAGGAACCCGCCCGTCCCTGCCCCCTTTGCGGGCGGGCAGCCCTATCTTCGTGTGCTCCGCCATGGTCCCAAACGCATGGCCGGCACACCGACACAAGACACGGACGACCCAGATGCGCCACATCGCCCCGACGCTGCTTGCCGTTTCCCTGCTTTCCCTGCCGCTTGCCGCACCGGCGCAAGAGACCGATCCCCACATCACCGAAGTCGACGGCGCGCGCGTCCTGTATGCATGGGCCGTGCCGGAAGACGATGGCTTGCAGGTCTACATGGAGATCGAGAACACCGGTAGCGTCGGGCTTCTGCTGACCGGCGGCGAAACCGCTGACGGCGGCACTCTGGCTTTGCGGGATACCGAGGTGACCGCGGCGGCGCCGGTGGACCTGAGCGAATTTCCGATTGCGCCGGGCGTGTCGATAGACCTCGTGCCCGGCGGGATGTACCTTGCACTGGACGACGCCCCGGACCTGTCCGAAGGCGATCGCCTGAACGCCCACATAGAACTGGACCCGGTTGGTGACGTTGAGATCGAAATCGACATTCTTGCTCCCGGCACTCGCGATCATCCTGACGCTGAGCACCGGCAGTAAGCCCTCTGCAGCAGAGCCCGCGGGCTGGGGCCTGCTTGGCGCCATCGAGATCCGCGAGGTCGAGAAGGACGGCCGCTGGGCGGTCGAGAAAACCTATCCCGACGCGCTGCGGGCGGCGGCCAACGACTTTTCCGTCACCGGCTATTATGTCCCGGTCGAGGCGCAGGCCTATGTGCGCAGCTTCCTTCTGGTGCCGGACCCCGCCGACTGCCCCTTCTGCGGCACGAACGGCTATGGCCCGACGCTGGAGGTGCACATGCGCAAGCCGCTGCCCGACATGCCAGAAGGGACCGAGATCACGGTGCGCGGGACGCTGCGCCTGCTGGACAGCGACGAGACCTACCAGTCGGTGATCATGACCGAAGCGGTGCTTCAGAACTGACGCGCCTAGCAGGCGGCGGCAATCTCGAACGGCCCCGCTTGCGAAACCTTGCCAGTGCGGTCGACCGCCTCGACCTTGAGGATGCCGGTGAACGGGGCCTCGGTGGTCAGGCTCAGGACGACACTGGTGCGGATCGCGCCCGGCACCTCGGGGCGGAACAGCACGCGGATCTGCTCGTCGCCGGGTCCGCCACCCTCCATCAGGGAGATGTCGCTGCCCGCAGGGGTCATCTGCGTGCCATCGGCCAGCGTCCCGGTCCACGTCAGACGGGCGTTGGCCAGACCGTCGGTGTCGTAAAAGCTGACCCCGATCCGACCCGGCCCGTCAGCGGCGCTGCAGGCCGCCATCGCCACCGGCGCGCCGTCCGCGTCCTGCATCGTGACCGCGATGCTTGGACCTTCTCCGCGCGCACCCGGTGCGAGCCCCGAAAACACCCCCTCGCCCGCGCCCGAACAGGCAGCGAGCAGGAACAGGGATACCGGCGCGATCACTCTCATGGCGGGAAGCATAGCACGACGCCTGCCCCCTGACGAGAATGCCGCCGCCGCGGCGGCGTGCGGTCAGAGTTCGGCTTCAGCCCGTTCGCGGGCGGACAGTTGGTCGGCGCGGCCCGGACGGCGCGTCCAGAACACGAAGACAAGGTAGACGATGGCCAGCACCGCCATCGTCGCGGCGCCCGGTACGAGATAGGGCGAAAATTCCATGGTATCCTCCGATATCAGTCCCCGGATGCAATCTTTACGGGTATTCACGGCCATTCTGTGTCAATTCCCGGCCCCCGATGGGGAGAGTCGCGGCAAGTTCCGCACGGCGGAAAGTCCTGGCGTGAAGTCTCGGGCGCGCAGAGAATCTGTGGAGAAGTCCGGGACACGGAACCGCAACTTGCCCACCATTGTCCGGTGCCGGATTTCGCCAATACGGCGATTCCGCAGCGTTACACCGCCATTTCCCCGCAAATACTGGCCCCAAGCCCCGTTCTTGTCTTTGGGGAAAACTTGACCATCTGGCCTGTTTCCCTTATGTCACGGCCACGTCGAAGACAGGCAATCCGGCCTGTCGGGCCGCTCGAGTTTCGCGGCCGTAGTTCAAGCCGCACCAAACTCGAAAGGGCTGCATGACCGACTTTTCCGAACTGGGGCTGTCCCCGAAAGTTCTTCGCGCCGTCACCGAAGCGGGCTACGAGAAACCGACTCCGATCCAGGCGGGCGCCATTCCCCCTGCGCTGGAAGGCAAGGACGTGCTGGGCATCGCCCAGACCGGCACCGGCAAGACCGCCAGCTTCACGCTGCCGATGATCTGCAAGCTGGCCCGTGGCCGCGCCCGCGCCCGCATGCCGCGCAGCCTTGTCCTGTGCCCGACCCGCGAACTGGCGGCGCAGGTGGCCGAGAACTTCGACACCTATTCCAAGCATGTGAAGCTAACGAAGGCGCTGCTGATCGGCGGCGTGTCCTTCAAGGAACAAGACGTGCTGATCGACAAGGGCGTCGACGTGCTGATCGCCACGCCGGGCCGCCTGCTGGACCATTTCGAGCGCGGCAAGCTGCTGCTGACCGGTATCGAGATCATGGTGGTCGACGAAGCCGACCGGATGCTCGACATGGGGTTCATCCCCGATATCGAACGCATCTTCTCGCTGACGCCGTTCACCCGTCAGACCCTGTTCTTCTCGGCCACCATGGCGCCCGAGATCGAGCGGATCACCAACACCTTCCTCTCTGCCCCCGCGCGGGTCGAGGTTGCGCGTCAGGCGACCGCGTCCGAGACGATCGAGCAGGGCGTGGTGATGTTCAAGGGCTCGCGCCGCGACCGTGCGGCGAGCGAGAAGCGCGCCGTGCTGCGCGCGCTGATCGAGGCCGAGGGCGAGAAGTGCACCAACGCGATCATCTTCTGCAACCGCAAGGTCGACGTCGATATCGTCGCCAAGTCGCTGAAGAAATACGGGCTGAACGCCGAGCCGATCCACGGCGACCTTGACCAGTCGCAGCGGACCCGCACGCTGGACGCCTTCCGCAACGGCGACCTGAAGCTGCTGGTGGCGTCCGACGTCGCCGCGCGCGGTCTGGACATCCCGTCGGTGAGCCACGTGTTCAACTACGATGTGCCGTCGCACTCCGAAGATTACGTTCACCGCATCGGCCGCACGGGCCGGGCCGGTCGTGACGGCAAAGCCGTGATGATCTGCGCTCCGTCGGACGAGAAGAACTTCGCCGCGATCGAGAAGCTGATCGACAAGGAAATCCCGCGGATCGAAAACCCGGTGAAATCCCGCGCGCCCGAGCCGAAGGCCGAAGCGCCCGTCGAGAAAGCGCCCGAAGTGCAGACCGCCGAGGAAAAGCCCGAACGCAGCAGCCGCAGTTCGTCGTCGCGCCGCAGCCGCGGTGGCAAGTCGGGCGGTGGCTCGGGTGGCCAGTCGCGCCAGCGGGACGAGGCCGTTGTCGGCATGGGCGATCACATGCCCCAGTTCATCGCGATGAGCTTCGAGGAGCGGCGCGCAAGCTGACGCGCCGCACCGGAAGATCGGCCGCATTCGTCTTGAAATGCGGTCGGTCTTAACCTTTCCTTCACCATTGCCCCGCTAGAACCGGCCCGAACCGGGCCTCAGGATGCGGCAAAGGGATGGAACTAGGCGACTTCATGGATGACCAGCGTGTCCCGCTCGGGATAAAGGCCCGGCTGGACACCGGCAGCGACGGCTATGACGCCATCGTCACCGACCTGTCCTATGGCGGCGCCTGCCTTGAGGCGCCGGATACGCCGGAATTCCTGCCAAGGGGCGTGCTGTTCCTGACCATCGAAGATCTTGGCACGCTCGACGTTCTGTTCCGCTGGCGGAAGGACAACCGCCTTGGCGTCTCTTTCGCCCGTGAACATGATGCCAGACCGCGGCTTGAAGCGTTCTTTGCCAGCCGCGGGATCAGGGTCGGCGCGCGGGACTGACGCGCCAATCCACCGAATGCCCCGTGGCGGGCGCGCGGACAGAAGGCCGCTTTCAACATGCAACCGGCGTCACCGACGGGCCGGGGGACTCCGACCACCCAGCGGACCCCGCCCGGACGCCCCGCCCGCCCCGGACCGGCGGGCGCGCCGCAGCGGCCCTGCCTCATCCCCTATCGGACGGGCCCGCTGCGGCGCGCCTTCCTTACCTGCTGCCAGTGGCAGGGACAGCGCCGGTCACACGCCAAACCCCGAACACAAAAAAGGCCGACGCCCTGTGGAGGCGCCGACCCAACTGGTACTCTTGAACGGCGTGCCAACCAGCGCGCCGGACTCGCACAAAACCTGCAAGCACGGACCGGTCTTGGCCGGTCTCGCCTTGGAACTCGTACGAACCTTTGCTTACGTTACGGAACAGGCGCCGATCCGGATCACTTTCCCGACCGGCGTGTCCGTTCAGGCCAGCTTGGCGTCCAGCGTGATCTCGGCGTTGAACAGCTTCGACACCGGGCAGCCTTCCTTGGCCTTGCCCGCCGCTTCCTGGAACTTGGCGTCATCGCCGCCGGGGATCTTGGCGGTGAGGTCCAGATGCACCTTGGTGATCGTCAGGCTGCCAGGATCCAGCGTGACCTTCGCGGTCGTTTCGATGCTGTCGGCCACCATGTCGTAGTCGCCAAGGATGTTGGACAGCGCCATCGAGAAACAGGCCGCATGGGCCGCGCCCAGAAGCTCTTCGGGGTTGGTGCCCTTGCCGTCCTCGAACCGCGTGTTGAACCCGTAGGGCTGATCGCTCAGCACACCGGTTTCAGTGGAAACGAAGCCCTTGCCGTCCTTCAGACCGCCGGACCATTTCGCGGAACCGCTCTTGTGGATCATGATTGTCCTCCTGTCATGTTGCGGGACAGGTAGGCTGGCGGGAGCGTCTGTCACCCCCGCCGCACGGATTTTCCGTTACGAGATCCGGCTGATCACGATGGTGACCTCTGGCTTTTTGCCGATCTCGTCAGAGGCGGTCTTGCGCACGATCCGGCGCATCGCCTCGTCCAGCTTCTCGTCGTTGCGCAGGGTCTTAGCGTCGGCGCGGTTCAGGAACTGGCTCAGGTCCTCTTCCATCACGTCGACCAGCGGCGCGCGGCTGATGCCCGTTTCCGGCAGGCCCATGACCTCGCACCACGGCTCGCCGATCGGCTCGTCATCCTCGAGGATCGCGGTCACCGTCACGTGCCCGTTCAAAGCCATGCGGATGCGGTCGCGGATGATGCCGTCCAGCGCGCCGATCAGCACGATGCCGTCCTTGTAGGTGCGGCCCGTTTCGACATAGCCCGCGATCTTCGGCGCGTCGCCGGTCAGGTCCACCATCGTGCCGTTCGGCGCGATGACACCCGGCAACCCCGACTCTTCCCCCAGCGCCACGTGGGCGCGCAGGTGGCGGTGTTCGCCGTGCATCGGCACAAGCATCTTCGGCTTGATCAGGCGGTGAACAAAGGCAAGGTCGGGCCGGTTCGCGTGGCCCGACACGTGATACAGGCCGCCGCTGTCGTCGACCACCTCCACCCCCATCTCGCTGAAGGCATTGACGATCTTCGACACGCTGCGCTCGTTGCCGGGGATGACCTTGGACGAGAACAGGAAGGTGTCGCCTTCCTTCAACTCCAGCCCCAGGTACTTGCCCCGCGACAACTGCGCCGAGGCGGCGCGGTGCTCGCCCTGGCTGCCCGAGGTCAGCAGCATCAGGTTCTCGCGCGGGATCGAGGCGGCATCCTCTGGGCTGACCACCGAAGGGAAGTTCGTCAGCACACCGGTTTCCACACCCGCCGTCACCATGCGCCGCATGGCGCGGCCCAGCAGCACGATGGACCGGCCCGCCGCCTGCCCCGCTTCTGCCAGCGTCTTCAGGCGGGCGATGTTGCTGGCGAAGGTGGTGGCGGCGACCATGCCCGGCGCCGCCGCGACAAGGTCACGGATCGCGTCGGGCAGATCGGATTCCGACCGGCCGGGGTTCGGGCTGAACACGTTGGTGGAATCGCAGACCAGAGCCTGCACCCCGTCCTTCGCGATGTCGGCCCACATATCGTCGTCGAACGGCTCGCCCACACCGGGCGCGCGGTCCAGCTTGAAGTCGCCGGTGTGGACGACGCGGCCATGCGGCGTGTCGATCACCAGCCCCGAACTTTCGGGGATCGAGTGCGAGATCGGCGCGAAGCCCACGGTGAAGGGCCCGGCCGTCACGGTCTCGGGCCACGGCGACACGGTGGTCACCTTCTCGGGGTCGATCCCCGCCTCTTCCAGCTTCATCCGCCCCAGATGCGCCGTGAAGGCGCGCGCGTAGACGGGCGCGTCAATCATCGGCAGCAGCATCGCCAAGGCGCCGATGTGGTCCTCGTGCGCGTGGGTGATGAAGATCGCCTCGACCCGGTCGGCGCGTTCCTGCAGCCAGTCGACATCGGCCATGATCAGATCGACGCCGGGGGTCGTGTCCATGTCCGGGAAGGTCACGCCGAGGTCGACGACGATCAGCCGTTCGTCATCCTCCGGTCCGACGCCGTAGACATAGGTGTTCATCCCGATCTCGCCGGCGCCGCCGAGGGGAAGATAGATCAGCCGGCTTTGGCTCATGCGTTTTCCTTGTTGTAGCGATGGATCACCGTCAGGCCATGCATCGTCAAATCGTCTTCAATATCGTCGAACAGCACTTCGCCGCTTGCGAACAGGGGCGCAAGCCCCCCCGTGCCGACGACGCGCATGTCGCGGTCGTATTCGCCCTTGATCCGCGCCGTAATCTCGCGGACCAGACCGATATAGCCCCAGAACACGCCGGTCTGCATACAGGCGACCGTGTTGGTGCCGATCACCTTCTGCGGCCGGGTCACGTCGACATGCGGCAGCGCCGCCGCCGCCATGTGCAGCGCCTCCAGCGACAGGTTCACGCCGGGCGCGATCACGCCGCCCACATAGGCGCCGTCATGGGCGACCACGTCGAAGGTGGTGGCGGTGCCGAAATCCACGACGATGATATCGCCGCCGTGCCGGTCGAACGCGCCGGCCGTGTTCACCAGCCGGTCCGGCCCTACCTGCGTGCCCGCGTCGACGCGGGGCTGCACCGGCAGCAGACAGTCGGGCTTGCCCACCACATAGGGCCGCGTGTCGAAATAGCGATCGCACAGGACGCGCAGGTTGAACACAACGCGCGGCACGGTCGAGGACACGATGACATCGCCGATCTGGATCGGAACGCCCCGATGTTCCATCAGTTGACTGAACCAGACCCAGTACTGGTCGGCGGTGCGCTGATGCTCGGTCGCGGTGCGGAAGGTCGCGACGAACTCGCTGCCGTTCCAGACCGAGAAGACCGTGTTGGTGTTGCCGCAGTCGATGCACAGAAGCATGGCCGCCTCCCTAGAAATAAACGTCCGCCGCCGGGATCGTTCGCGGCCCGGCAGGGGTTTGCAGGACAAGGTGCCCCGCGTCGTCGATGCTTAGAAACCGCCCCGTCACCTCTTCGTTGGGCAGGCGGGCGGTGACCGTGTCGCCCAGCCGCGCCGCCCGGTCGAGCCACGCGGTGCGGACCGGACCGAAGCCATAGGTAAGGAACCGCTGTTCCCACGTGGCGAAGGCCGGGGCGAGCGTGTCGAGGAAGCTGTGCGGCGGCACCAGCGCGTCGCATTCCTGCGCAAGGCTCACGGGCGGCGTCGCGCCCGGTTCCACCGTGTCCGCGCCCGGCGCCTGCGACAGGTTCACGCCGATGCCGATGGACAGGGTGCCGCCGGGCAGCGCCTCCAAAAGGATGCCCGCGACCTTGCCGCCGTTCAGCAGCACGTCGTTGGGCCACTTCAGCGCGAACTGCCCCCGCGTGCCGCAGCGGGCGACGAAGGCGTCGTACAGGGCCAGCGATGTGGTGAAAGACCGCAGCGCGGCCTGTGCGGGATCGCCCGCGCCGGGCAGCACCAGCGTCGCCGCGAAGTTGCCGGGGGGATGCTGCCAAGCGCGTCCGCGCCGGCCATGCCCCGCGGTCTGATGCCGCGCCAGGATCCAGAGTGGTCCGCCAAGCTCGGGCGCGCGTCGCCGCGCCTCGGCCATGGTGCTGTCGGTTTCTTCCAGCAGCACTCGGTCGTATCCGTCGGGCCAGGCGCCGCCCGCCCCGACGGTCGTGGGATCAGTGGACAAGGGCCGCCGCCGCTGCCGCTGCCGGGCCTTCGATGCCGAAGAGGTTCACCACCCCCAGCAGCATCACTGCCGCCGCGACCATCAGAAGCGCCCATTGCGGTGCTGGCATCGCGCCGTCCAGCGCCTCGCCCTCTTCGCCGAAGTACATGTAGTACACGATCCGCAGGTAGTAGAACGCGCCGATGACCGAGGCGATCACGCCCGCCACCGCCAGCCACGCCATGTTCGCGTCGACCGCGGCGCGCAGCACGTAGAACTTCCCGAAGAAACCCACCAGCGGCGGCACACCGGCCATCGAGAACAGCAGGATCAGCATCGCCAGCGCCTTCAGCGGCTCGCGTTTCGAGTACATGTTCAGCGCGGTGATGTCGGTGACCACGCGGCCATCGCGCTGCATCGACAGGATGAAGGCGAAGGTGCCGACGTTCATGGTGATGTAGATCGCCATGTAGACCAGCATCGCCTGCACGCCGAACTCGGTGCCCGAGGCAAGGCCGATCAGCGCAAAGCCCATGTGAGTGATCGACGAATAGGCCATCAGCCGCTTGATGTCGCGCTGGCCGATCGCCGCCACCGAGCCAAGGAACATCGACGCTACCGCAAGCAGGGCCACGATCTGCCCCCAGTCGCCCGGCGCCGCGCCGAAGGCGTCGTGCATCAGGCGGGCGAACAGCGCCATCGCGGCCATCTTGGGCGCGGTCGCGAAGAAGGCCGTGATCGGGGTCGGCGCGCCCTCGTACACGTCCGGGGTCCACATGTGGAACGGCACCGCCGAGACCTTGAACGCGAGGCCCGAGATCAGGAACACAAGGCCGAACAGCAGGCCCAGCGGCATGTCACCCTCGGACGCGGCCTCGATGATGCCGGCGAACTCGGTGGTGCCCGAGAAGCCATAGGTCAGCGAGGCGCCGTACAGCAGCATGCCCGAGGACAGCGCCCCCAGCACGAAGTACTTCAGGCCCGCCTCGGTCGACTTGACGCTGTCGCGGCGCAGCGAGGCGACGACGTACAGCGCCAGCGACTGCAGCTCCAGCCCCATGTACAGCACGATCAGGTCTCCGGCCGAGACCATGACGCACATGCCGACCACGGCCAGCGCCACCAGCAACGGATACTCGAACCGCAACAGGTCGCGCTTCTGCATGTAGTCCTGGCTCATGACCAGCACGGCGGCGGCGGAGATCAGGATCACGATCTTCGAGAAGCGCGCGAAGGCGTCGTCGCGGAACAGGCCGCCGAACGCCTCGTTCGCGCCCTCGCCGTTCAGTCCGATGTACAGCGCGAGGATCAGGAAGATGCCCGCGGTGCCCCAGACCATCATCGGCGCGGTCTTGTCCTTGCCCGTATAGACGGCGAACAGCAGCGCGGCCATGGCGAAGATCGCCAGGATGATCTCGGGCAGAAGGATCGAGAAATCGGCAGAGGTCATGGTTTAGTGCCCCGCTTCTACGTTGGCAGTATTGTCCGCGACGGCGGTCGTGCCGCCATCCCATGCCGCAACCGCGTCGCGGTTGTCGGAAATCAGCGCCTCGACCGAGGGGCCGATGATATCGGTGACAAGGCTGGGATAGACCCCCAGCAGCAGCGTCATCGCCACCAGCGGGGCGAAGATGACCTTCTCACGCCGGGTCATGTCGGTGATCGAGCGCAGGCTTTCCTTGATCAGGTCGCCCATTACGACGCGGCGGTACAGCCACAGCGCATAGCCCGCCGACAGGATCACGCCGGTACAGGCGACGACCGCGACCCAGGTGTTGGCCTGGAACATGCCCATCAGTGTCAGGAATTCGCCGACGAAACCACTGGTGCCCGGCAGGCCGACGTTGGCCATGGTGAACAGCATGAAGATCAGCGCGTAGGCCGGCATCCGGGTGACAAGGCCGCCGTAGGCGTCGATGTCGCGGGTGTGCATCCGGTCATAGATCACGCCGACGCACAGGAACAGCGCGCCCGACACGAAGCCGTGGCTGATCATCTGGAAGATCGCGCCGTCGATGCCCTGCTGGTTCGCCGCGAAGATCCCGGCGGTGACATAGCCCATGTGGGCCACCGACGAATAGGCGATCAGCTTCTTCATGTCCTGTTGCGCCAGTGCCACCAGCGAGGTGTAGACGATGGCGATGGCCGACAGCCACAGCACCAGCGGCGCCAGCAGGTCCGAGGCGACCGGGAACATCGGCAGGCTGAACCGCAGGAAGCCATAGCCGCCCATCTTCAGCAGGATCGCCGCAAGCACGACCGAGCCCGCCGTGGGCGCCTGCACGTGGGCGTCCGGCAGCCAGGTGTGGACCGGCCACATCGGCATCTTCACCGCGAAGCTGGCGAAGAAGGCGACCCACAGCAGCGTCTGCATGCCGCCGACGATCTGGATGCCCAGCAGGCTGAACGTGTCGGACCCGAAGTTATGCGCCAGCAGCGTCGGGATGTCGGTTGTGCCCGCATCGACATACATCGCGATCATCGCCACCAGCATCAGCACCGAGCCGAAGAAGGTATAGAGGAAGAACTTGAACGACGCGTAGATCCGTTCCTTGCCGCCCCAGATGCCGATGATCAGGAACATCGGGATCAGGCCGCCTTCGAAGAACAGGTAGAACAGGATCAGGTCCAGCGCCACGAACACGCCCAGCATCAGCGTTTCCAGCACGAGGAAGGCGATCATGTATTCCTTCACCCGGTGCGTGACGCCCCAGCAGGCGAGGATCGTCAGCGGCATCAGGAAGGTCGTGAGCATCACGAACAGCACCGAGATCCCGTCGACGCCGACCTTGTAGGTCAGGCCAACCAGCCAGGCGTGTTCCTCGACGAACTGAAAGCCGGTGTCCGACGGGTCGAACTGGGCGATCAGGAAGATCGAGATCAGGAAGGTGATCGACGTCGCGATCAGCGCCAGCCACTTGGCGTTCTTCTGCGCCGCTTCATCCTCTCCGCGCAGGAACAGCGCAAGGATCGCCGCTCCGAGGAGCGGGATGAAGGTGATCATGGAAAGAAGGTTGTCCATACCTCAGGCCCCGCTCAGCTCAGCACCATCCAGGTGATGAAGATGACGATCCCCAGCACCATGGTGAAAGCGTATGTAAAGATGTAGCCGGACTGCGCCCGCCCGGCGAGGCGGGTGAAGAACGGCACAACGCCCATCGCCAGCCCGTTCAGCGCACCGTCGATCGTGCCCTGGTCGCCGCGTTTCCACAGCAGGCTGCCCAAAGCCTTCGCCGGCCGCACGAAGACGAAATCGTAGATCTCGTCAAAGTACCACTTGTTCAGCAGGAACAGGTACAGCGGGCGCTGGTTCTCGGCCAGCCGCTTCGGCAGCGACGTGTCGCGGATGTAGAACAGCCACGCCACGAACAGGCCGATCAGCATCGCGATGAAGGGCGACACCTTCACCCAGGCGGGCGAGTGGTGCGCGTCGTCCATCACGTGATTGTCCGGCCCCATGTAGATCGCGCCAGCGGTCCAGCCGCCCGCGACGGCGTGTCCGTCCTCGGCCCCGGTCGCTTCGCCATGGTCTTCGGCGTGATCGGCCGCGACGGCGTCCGCGCCATGACCCTCGCCCTCACCCTCGGTGGCGGCTTCGGCGTGATCGCCCGCGGCTTCACCCGCGGCCTCGCCGTGACCCTCGACGGTTTCCTCGTGATGTGCCGGAATGCCGAAGAAGCGGTTCACCCGGTCGTGGTCGCCGAAGAACGGGCCGTACCAGACCATCCCCGCGAACACCGCGCCAAGCGCCAGAACGCCCAGCGGGATCAGCATGACCTTCGGGCTTTCATGCGCATGCTCGTGCGTGTGCTTGTCGCCACGCGGGGTGCCGAAGAAGGTCAGGAAAATCAGCCGCCACGAGTAGAAGCTGGTGAACATGGCCGCGATGACCAGCATCCAGAAGGCATAGGTGCCAACGCCGGTATGCGCGCCGAACGCGCTTTCGATGATCGCGTCCTTCGACAGGAAGCCGGCGAAACCGATGTGGGTCAGCGGGATGCCGACCCCGGTGATCGCCAGCGTGCCGATCAGCATCGCATAGTAGGTGTAAGGGATCTTCTTCCGAAGCCCGCCATAGTTTCGCATGTCCTGCTCGTGGTGCATCGCGTGGATGACCGAGCCGGCGCCAAGGAACAGCATCGCCTTGAAGAAGGCGTGCGTGAACAGGTGGAACATCGCCGCCGAGTAGACACCCACGCCCGCCGCCACGAACATGTAGCCCAGCTGCGAACAGGTCGAATAGGCGATGACGCGCTTGATGTCGTTCTGCACCAGACCCACCGTCGCCGCGAAGAAGGCGGTGGTCGCGCCCAGCATGACGATAAAGGCGGTGGCGGCCGGGGCGAATTCGTACAGCGGCGACATGCGGCAGACAAGGAACACGCCGGCGGTCACCATGGTCGCGGCATGGATCAGCGCCGACACCGGGGTCGGGCCTTCCATCGCGTCCGGCAGCCACGTGTGCAACAGCAGCTGCGCCGACTTGCCCATCGCGCCGATGAACAGCAGCACGCCCACAAGGTTCGCGGCATTCCACTCGGTCCACAGGAACGACAGGTTGGTCTGCGCCAGCTCGGGCGCCATGCCGAAGATGATGTCCATGTCGACGCTGTCGGTCAGGAAGAACAGCGCGAAGATGCCCAGCAGGAAGCCGAAGTCGCCCACGCGGTTGACGATGAAGGCTTTCATCGCCGCGGCGCCGGCGGACGGCTTGCGGAAGTAGAAGCCGATCAGCAGGTAGGACGCGACGCCCACCCCTTCCCAGCCGAAGAACATCTGGATCAGGTTGTCGGCGGTGACCAGCGACAGCATCGCGAAGGTGAAGAACGACAGGTAGGCGAAGAACCGGGGGCGATAGCTTTCGCCCTCTTTGAAGTTGTCGTCATGCGCCATGTATCCGAAGGAATACAGGTGAACCAGCGCCGAGACCGTGGTGACGACGATCAGCATGATCGCGGTCAGCCGGTCCAGCCGGATCGCCCATTCCGCCGCCAGCGTGCCGCTTTCGATGAAGCGGAAGATCGGGATCTGCCGCATCTCGCCGTCGAAGGACAGGAACACCGCCCACGACAGGATACAGGCAAGGAACAGCAGGAAGGTCGCGGTCCACTGGGCGGCGTATTCGCCGATCAGCCGCCAGCCGAACCCGCAGATGATGGCGCCCAGCAGGGGAGCAAACAGGATGATGGGTTCCATCGCGGATCAGCCTTTCATCACGTTGACGTCTTCGACGTCGATGGTGCCCCGGTTGCGGAAGAAGCAGACCAGGATCGCCAGCCCGATCGCCGCCTCGGCCGCGGCGACCGTCAGCACGAACAGGGTGAACACCTGCCCGACCAGGTCGCCCAGGTAGGACGAGAAGGCGACGAAGTTGATGTTGACCGACAGCAGGATCAGTTCCAGCGACATCAGCAGGATGATCACGTTCTTCCGGTTCAGGAAGATGCCGAAGATGCCGATGACGAACAGTGCCGCGGCGACCGCCAGGTAGTGTTCAAGTCCGACCATTGCGTCCCTCAAGTCTCTTTTTCTTTTCCCGCCGCCGCCGGATGGCGGTGACGAACAGCGCCGCCATCCCCAGAAGCGGCAGAAGAGGCGCGAACTGGTTCACCAGCCCGCCCCCGCGTGGATCACCCCGTGTGCGGCCCGGCGCTTCATGACGCCCCCGCGCTGCCCGGGTAGAAGACCTTGCAGCCGCAGCTGAGGTCATAGCGCCGGTTCGACGGCGCCCCGGTGTTGGAAATTCCGATCGCCTTGCCGACGACGGGCACGATGGCCGCGTTGGCCATGCCCGCCGCGCGGCGCTTGATCTCGCCCAGCGGCAGCGGGGTTCCCGCCTTCGCCGCGGCATCCACAGCGGCATAGGTGCCGGCGTATTGCGCGTTCTCCGGCCCCGGCTCTGCCGCGAACTCGATCAGCGCCGAGGGTCCGTAGATCACGGCCTGCCCCGCGTTGCAGTCGATCACCACGCCGCTTTGCGTGGCCGCGCAGGCGAACCCGTCGAAATAGGTCTGCCGCACGAAGCCGCCGCCCAGATCGTCCGCCGGAGAGATCCCCTCGTCCGAGATGCCGTCCTTGAAATAGGTCACGCCGCAGTTCGGGCCGTCGAACCGGTCGACGCCTTCCCTGTAGATCGGCTCGCAAGCCTGTGCCGCCGGGGCGGCAAGGGCGAAGACCAATATGACGGCGTAAGGCTTCAAAGGCCCTGCCCCGGCTTCACGTCGCGCACTTCCATCGCCTTGGCCGGATCGCGGTACATCTGCGCCAGCACGTTCTGCCGCTTGATCCAGGTGCGGTGGCGCAGCGTCAGGACGATGGCCCCGATCATCGCGACCAGCAGGATCAGGCCCGCAAGCTGGAACAGCAGGATATAGCGGTCATAGACCAGCGCGCCGAGGGCGGCGGTGTTGTGCAGCTCGCCCGCGTCGGGGGTGACGGCGCTGCGCAGCCCCATCGCGCCGTCCGCGAAGGTCCAGCTGCCGTAGACAAGGCCCAGCTCCATCAGCAGGACCACCCCGATCAGCAGCGCCAGCGGCATGTATTTCGCCATCTCGGCCTTCAGTTCGGCAAAGTCGACGTCCAGCATCATCACGACGAACAGGAACAGCACCGCGACCGCGCCCACGTAGACGATGATCAGCAGCATCGCCACGAACTCGGCCCCCAGCAGCACGAACAGCCCCGCCGACGACAGGAAGGCGAGGATCAGCCACAGGACCGAGTGCACCGGGTTGCGGCTGACCACGGTCATCAGGCCAGAGGCAAGCACCGCAAGGGCGAATACGTAGAATGCGAAGTCGGCAACCGTCATGCTTGTCCCTCCTGCCCCGAAGTCATGACCTCGCGGGCGAGGTTCATCGCCTTGGTCATCGCGGGGACGCCGCCGAACATGCCGGCCAGCGAGATGGTCTCGGTGATTTCCTGCTCCGTCGCGCCGGCCTCCTGGGCGTGGCGGACGGTCAGCCGGATCTGCGCCTCGGCCTGCGCGCCAAGGATGGTGAGGCCCTGCAGCGTCAGCAGAAGCTTGTTCTTCGCGCTCAGGCCCTCGGGGTTCCACGTCTTGCCCCAGAACGCTTCCATCACGTCCTTGGGCATCACGGGCCACATCTTCTCGATCGCGGCGGGGGTGAAGGATTCCATGATCGGGCCCATCGTCTTGGCCCAGTCCTGCCCCATCTTCATCAGATCGTCGAACGGGTTCTTCGGGGTATCGGTCATGCGCGGCCCTCCCTGACACCTGCCGCGGGTCCCGAATTCCTGCTGGGAATTCGCCGGCTGGCGCCGGGATATGTCAGACCGCGGCCGTTCATCTGTACGGTGCGTCCAGTTCCAGGTTCCGTGCAATCTCGGCTTCCCACCGCTCGCCGTTCTCCAGAAGCTTTTCCTTGGTGTAGTACAGCTCTTCCCGCGTCTCGGCGGCGAACTCGAAGTTCGGCCCCTCGACGATGGCGTCAACCGGGCAGGCTTCCTGGCAGAAGCCGCAGTAGATGCACTTGGTCATGTCGATGTCGTAGCGCGTGGTGCGGCGGCTGCCGTCCTCGCGCGGCTCGGCGTCGATGGTGATCGCCTGCGCCGGGCAGATCGCCTCGCACAGTTTGCACGCGATGCAGCGTTCCTCGCCGTTCGGATAGCGGCGCAGAGCATGCTCGCCCCGGAACCGCGGCGACAGCGGGCCCTTCTCGTGCGGGTAGTTGATGGTTTCCTTGGGGGCGAAGAAGTACTTCAGCCCCAGCTTGAAGCCGGCAAAGAAGTCCGACAGCAGGAAATAACGCGAGGCGCGGCCCCAGTCGATCTGGGTCATTTCAACCCTCCGGTCGTTTGGGCGGCGTGCGCCCGAATTCCAGTTTCCACCCGCATCCTCAGCCCCCGATCGCCCAGCGGGCATAGGCGCCGCCGAACCAGCCGAAATGCGCCGCGAAGGACACGAACACCACCCAGCCCAGCGACAGCGGCAGGAACACCTTCCAGCCGATCCGCATCAGTTGGTCGTAGCGGTAGCGAGGGGTGATCGCCTTCACCATCGCGAAGATGAAGAAGAAGAACAGCATCTTGCCGACCATCCACAGCGCGCCGTCCGGCAGGCCCGGGATCGGCGACAGCCAGCCGCCGAAGAACAGCAGCGTCGTCAGCGCGCAGATCAGGAAGATCGCGAAGTACTCGCCCGCCATGAACAGCAGGAACGGGGTCGAGGAGTATTCCACCTGATAGCCGGCGACGAGTTCCGATTCCGCTTCCGGCAGGTCGAACGGCGGGCGGTTCGTCTCGGCGAGGCCCGAGATGAAGAACAGGAACACCATCGGCAGGTGTGGCAGCCAGAACCAGTTGAACAGGCCGAAGCTTCCGTCCTGCGCGGCGACGATCTCTCCGAAATTCAGCGACCCGGCCGAGATGACGATGCCGATGATGATCAGGCCCAGCGACACCTCGTAGCTGATCATCTGCGCGGCGGACCGCAGCGAGCCGAGGAACGGGTATTTCGAGTTCGACGCCCAGCCGCCCATGATCACGCCGTACACTTCCAGCGACGAGATCGCGAAGACGTACAGGATGGCGACGTTGATGTCCGACAAGACCCAGCTTGTGTTGAACGGGATCACCGCCCAGGCCGCCATCGGCAGCGCGAAGGACAGGATCGGCGCGATGAAGAACACCGCCCGGTCGGCGCCCGCGGGGACGACGATTTCCTTCAGCACCAGCTTCAGCATGTCGGCGGCGGATTGCAGCAGGCCCCAGGCCCCCACCACGTTCGGACCGCGGCGCATCTGGACAGCCGCCCAGATCTTCCGGTCCGCGTAGAGGATGAAATAGGCCGACAGCAGCAGGAAGATCGCCATCAGCAGGCACTGCGCAAGGATGATGATCGTTATGCCAAGCCCGGTCGAAAAGAAGTCTGCCATATGTCCACTCACACCGTCGGTATGCCGGTTTCCGCGCAGTTCGCCACCGTGACCTCTGCGTCTATGGTACTGAGTCCGCGCGGCAGGTCGGGTGAGACGGTGTAAACCGCATCTCCCTTCCAAACGCCACCCTCTTCGGCGACATTTGTGCGGACATGCCGCGCAAAGCCGAAGCCCCGGATCAGTGCGTATTGTGCCGCGGCGCAGTCGGCGTATGCCGTGACATCCTCGCCCGTCCGGGCGCCGCGCATGGCGACCCGGAACTCGACCAGGTCGTCTTCCAGCAGCCGTGTCTGGATGCCGCGGTATTCGGGATTGAACGGCGAGCGGTCGACGGTCTCGGCCTCAAGCCCGGCGCAGGCGGCAAGCCCGCCCAGCCCGATGAGCCCTGCTATGACCTTCGCCGCAACCACCCGTCCGGGCCCTATTCCGCCGCCACCGCCGTGGTGGCGCGCGCCTTCGCCCGCGCGCTCAACTCGGCCATCAGGGCCGAGGCCCGCGCAATCGGATTGGTCAGCCAGAAGTCGCGGATCGCCGGGCGGAAGCTGGCGTCGCCAAGCTTGCCCTGCTCGACCGCCTGCCACTCGTTCGCGGGCACCGAACCGACGCCTTTCAGCACCGGCGCGGCCTCTACCATCTTGCGGCGCAGCTGCGCGAGGCTGTCGAAGGGAAGCGTGGCGTCCAGTTCGGCGGACAGCGCCCGCAGGATGGCCCAGTTTTCCTTCGCCTCGCCCGGCGGGAAGCTGGCGCGCAGCGCAAGCTGCGGGCGTCCCTCGGTGTTGACGAACAGCCCCTGCTCTTCGGTATAGGCGGCGCCCGGCAGGATGATGTCGGCCCGGTGCGCACCACGGTCGCCGTGGCTGCCTTGGTAGATCACGAAGGGACCGGCGGCGATTTCGACCTCATCGGCCCCAAGGTTATAGACCACGTCCGCCCCGTCCAGCGCGGCGTCCATGCCCCCCTCGGTCACCGCGCCCACGTCCATTGCGCCGACGCGGCCGGCGGCGGTGTGCAGCACCATGAACTTCGACTCGGTCAGCTCGGACACTTTCATCGCGGCGCCCAGAACGGCGGATCCGTCCGCCTCGGACAGCGCGCCCTGGCCGATGATGACCACGGTGTCCTTGCCCTTGGCGTTCTTGTGGTCCTTCTCGACCAGCGCCTGAAGCTCGGACCGCTGGTTGCCATAATGGGTGTAGTCATAGGTCAGGTCCGCCGCCTCGCCCACCAGCGCTACGCGGGCGCCGTTCAGCCAAGCCTTGCGGATGCGGGCGTTCAGCACCGGCGCTTCCTCGCGCGGATTGGTGCCGATCAGCAGGATCGTCGCGGCGGTGTCCACATCCTCGATCCGGGCGGTGCCGACGTAACCCGAGCGGTTGCCCGCGGGCAGCTTGGCGCCGTCGGTGCGGCACTCGATGTTGCCGCCCAGCCCTTCCACCAGCGATTTCAGCGCAAAGGCCGCCTCGGCCGGGGCAAGATCGCCCACCAGACCGGCGACCTTCTTGCCCTTCATCGCGGCGGCGGCCTTCGACAGCGCCTCTCCCCACGTGGCGGGGCGCAGCTTGCCGTTTTCGCGCACATAGGGCTTGTCCAGCCGCTGACGGCGCAGGCCGTCCCAGACGAAACGGGTCTTGTCGCTGATCCATTCTTCGTTGATGCCGTCGTGGTTGCGCGGCAGGAAGCGCATCACTTCGCGGCCCTTGGTGTCGACCCGGATGTTCGAGCCAAGCGCGTCCATCACGTCGACGCTTTCGGTCTTGGTCAGTTCCCACGGGCGGGCGGTGAAGGCATAGGGCTTCGACACCAGCGCGCCCACCGGGCACAGGTCGATGATGTTGCCCTGCATGTTGGAATCGAGCGTCTGGTTCAGATAGCTCGTGATCTCGGCATCCTCGCCCCGGCCGGTCTGGCCCATCTGGCTAATGCCCGCGACTTCTGTCGTGAAACGGACGCAGCGGGTGCAGGAGATGCAGCGCGTCATGTGCGTTTCGACCAGCGGGCCGAGGTCCAGATCGTCCACCGCGCGCTTCGGTTCGCGGTAGCGGCTGAAGTCGACGCCGTAGGCCATCGCCTGATCCTGAAGGTCGCATTCGCCGCCCTGGTCGCAGATCGGGCAGTCGAGCGGGTGATTGATGAGCAGGAACTCCATCACCCCTTCGCGGGCCTTCTTCACCATCGGCGAATTGGTCTTGATGACCGGCGGCTCGCCATCCTTGCCGGGACGCAGATCGCGCACCTGCATCGCACAGGACGCGGCCGGTTTCGGCGGCCCACCCACCACTTCGACAAGGCACATCCGGCAGTTGCCCGCGATCGACAGACGCTCGTGATAGCAGAAACGGGGGATCTCGATCCCCGCCTGCTCGCAAGCCTGGATCAGCGTCATCGCCGGATCGACTTCTATCTCTTTGTCGTCAATGATGATTTTCCGAAGATCGGTCATGGGTGTGGTTCCCTTCGGATCGGCCTGCCGCGGATGCGACTAGCTTATCGGTTGCCGCGAGACACACGGCCCCGCCATTCTGCCTTTGGCTATTTCCTCCGGCCCGGTATTGCAAGGCCTTAGCGCCCGTGAACGCCGCAGCGCAGCACCGGATCGGGCCCATTTTCCGCGTCGGATGCCGCCCCATCGGGCTATCCAAAGAAAATTGCCGTTTCGTGAAGGCGAATGGGGATACGAACGTTTCCTCACGCACAGAGATCGGCTGGCGCGCTGGCGGGACCGATACCGAATGTCCCGCAAAGTTGATCGCGCAACGCCGAGTCGGCCGCTTAGCGGGATCGCTACGGCCGGTCGGATCGGGACATCAGGTCAGGAAACCATGGCCGGGCACAAGACCGCGCCGGGCCGAAGGCATGGCTCAGTTGGCGCGCAGCAGGTAGCCGGTCAGCGTGTTCTTCTCGATCTCGGCCATGCCAAGACGGCAATAGCTGGCCGCGTCGCCGGGCGTCACGCCGTTCTTGGCAAGGTAGTTGTCCCGCATCGCTTCAAGCTTGGCCTTCGCCTCGGGGCTCTTGCGCATCTGGGTGATGTCGTCCTGCGAGTACCCGAGCTTCAGCGCATAGGTTTCCAGCTCTTTCGCCCGCACCACGACGCGCAGCATCCGCGCGCTGATCGAGGGGCAGTTGTTGCGGATCTCGTCCCCGACAGCGGCGGCAAAGAACTCGCGCACCACGCGCGGGTCGTCCTCCAGCGGCGGCAGCGCCATCGCGGCGCCCGCGCTGGCCGTGACGAGAACGGCGGCAAGGGTGGTCTTCAGGAACTTCTGCATCGGTATTCTCCGGGCCTGTACGCGTCGCGCCCCGCAGGTCGTTGCCTGCCAGTCCGTTTCGGAGGGGACGGTTGGGCCAATAGGCCGAATATCCCTTCACCGGTCCAGACACGGGCGCGTGACCTGTCATGTTGGGCGGGGCACCGCCGTTTTCCAGCCCCGGACAGCCCCCGAACCATCACGAAACGTTACGCTTTTAACGCGCCGTACACGTTCCGCGCAGGGTCACCGAGTCGTCGGTGATCGGCAATTGGTCAATCGGCGTGTCCGGTCCCACCGTCCACGCGGTTTCGGAACTGCCGAACTTGCGCAGGCAGTAGACCGTGGCGCGATAGCGCCCGGCTTCCAGCGCCGTCTCGGGGTTGGCGCGGAACGGGCGGACGGTGATGGTCAGGTCGCGCCGCGCATCGCCGCTGATGTCGAGCTTGGAGCGATAGGTGACGCCGTTCACTTCCAGCCGGTTGGCCCCGCGCGGGCTTGCGCTGCCGATACCGACGGCGCCGCCGACGTTGCGGGCCACGCCGCAGCCAGCCAGCGCGACAAGGACCGAGCCGATGACAAGGCCGCGCACCACGCGGCGGGCGGCGGGCGATTGAGTCGTCTGGAAGGTCATGCTTACTCCGCCGCGACCGCGCTGACGCGGCCGGTCTTCTTGGCCTTGATGCGGTCCTCGATCTCTTCGCGGAAGTGCCGGATCAGGCCCTGGATCGGCCAGGCCGCCGCGTCGCCCAAAGCGCAGATCGTGTGGCCCTCGACCTGCTTGGTCACGTCGAACAGCATGTCGATCTCTTCGATTTCGGCGTCGCCGGTCACAAGGCGGTCCATCACGCGCATCATCCAGCCGGTGCCTTCCCGGCAGGGCGTGCACTGGCCGCAGCTTTCGTGCTTGAAGAACTTCGACAGCCGCCACACGGCTTTCACCACGTCGGTCGACTGATCCATCACGATCATGCAACCGGTGCCGAAGCTCGACTTGTTCTCGCGCATCCAGTCGAAGTCGAAGATCGCGTCGTCCAGCGCCTCTTTTGGCAGGACCGGACAGGACGCGCCGCCGGGGATGATGGCCTTGAGGTTGTCCCAGCCGCCGCGAATGCCGCCGCCGTGGGTTTCGATGATCTCGCGCACGGACATCGACATCGATTCCTCGAACACGCAGGGGGTGTTCACATGGCCGGTCAGGCCCATCAGCTTGGTGCCCGCGTTGTTCGGACGTCCGAAGCTGGAAAACCAGTCGGGCCCGCGCCGCAGGATGGTCGGCACGACGGCGATCGATTCCACGTTGTTCACGGTGGTCGGGCAACCGTACAGGCCCGCCCCCGCCGGGAACGGCGGCTTCATGCGGGGCATGCCCTTGCGGCCCTCGAGGCTTTCCAGCAGCGCGGTTTCCTCGCCGCAGATATAAGCCCCCGCGCCGTGGTGCAGGTACAGGTCGAAGTCGAACCCCGACCCCGCCGCGTTGCCGCCCAGAAGGCCCGCGTCATAAGCCTCGTCGATGGCGGCCTGCAGCGCCTCGCGCTCGCGGATGTATTCGCCGCGGATGTAAATATAGGCCGCGTTCGCCCCCATCGCGAACGAGGCGATCAGCGCCCCCTCGACCAGCGTATGCGGGTCGTGGCGCATGATCTCGCGGTCCTTGCAGGTCGCGGGCTCGGATTCGTCGGCGTTGATAACCAGATAGGCCGGACGCCCGTCGGTTTCCTTAGGCATGAAGGACCACTTCAGGCCGGTCGGGAAACCGGCGCCGCCGCGACCGCGCAGGCCCGAGGCCTTCACCTGATCGATGATCCAGTCCCGCCCCTTCGCGAGAATGCCCGCGGTGCCGTCCCAGTGGCCGCGCTTCTTCGCGCCGGCCAGCGTGCGGTCGTGCATCCCGTAGAGGTTGGTAAAGATGCGGTCCTTGTCGGCAAGCATGTCCGGTTACCCTTCGTTGTTCCGGCGTTTCCGCCAGATCTGATACGTCACGATGAATGCCCACAAAAAGGCGGCGAGCGCCAGCAGGTCGAACAGAAGCACCGTCCGGGCCGTCAGCCCGAACCGCGCCCCCGCGAACTGCGCCCCCATCCACAGCACGAGCGTCGCGATGATCACCACAGCGACCATCCGCGACTGCTTTGCCAGCGCCTTGTCCTTGCCCGTGGGCTCTGCCATCGCCACTCCTAGTAGACCTCGCCCTTGTCGACCCGCGACGAGAACTCGGTCTCGCCACCGGCGGCGAGGATCTTCGCCTGTTCCACCCAGCCGTCGCGACTGACGCGGCCACGGAAGCCTTTCAGGTTCTCGTCCATCCACGCGACCTCTGCCGGGCCCCAGCCCGCGATCTGGTCGAAGTGATAGACGCCAAGCGAGTGCAGAAGCTCTTCAAGCTTCGGCCCCACGCCCTTGATTTCTTTCAGATTGTCCGCTCCGCCCTCGCGCGGCGCCGTCATCATCTCGGGCTTTGTGCCCTCTCCGCCGGCCACCGGCGCTGCGGCGGTCGGTTTGGGCGCGACCGGTTCGGGCGCGGTCTCTGCTACGGGCGTCTCTACCGGAGCGTCGGCGGGCTCTTCTACCGGTGCCGCGGCGATGGACTGTTCCGGGGCAGCGCTGACCGGCGTCGGCTCAGGCTCGGGCGCAGGATCGGGTGCGCTGGCGGGTTCCGAAGGCGCGGGCTTGAACGACGCGGGCTCTTCCGCCATCGCGCTCAGACCGAAACCGGCGCCGGTGCTGTCGCTTGCAGGAGCGGTCGAGGCAGCCGGTTCGGCATCCGAATGCGCGCCGCCATCCTTCATGTCGCCATAGCCGTAATACAGGATCAGGAAGACCATGACCCCCACGACAAGCCCCATCAGCAGGGCGCCGAAGAAGGCATAGGTCACCAGCAACCACAGCCACAACAGCACAAGCAGTCCCACGACGCCGGAAATCACCAGCATCGCCTCGGTAGAAAGTCCTTTACGTCCGTCAGCCATATCGTCCCTCTCCCATGTCGCGTTACGCGTGCATGGGATCAGTATTTAGCGCGTTTCGAGAATTCTGTCTCTCCCCCGGCGGCAAGCACCTTGGCCTGCTTCACCCACTCGTCGCGGGTCACCCGGCCCTTGAAGCCTTCGAGATTGGCGTCGACCCAGGCGATTTCCTCGGCGGTCCAGCCAGCCACCTGGTCGAAGTGGTAGAAGCCCAGCGAGTGCAGCAGCGACTCGAGCTTGGGGCCCACGCCCTTGATCTTCTTGAGATCGTCGGCCTTACCCTCGCGCGCGGCGTCCAGCGCGGCCGGGCGTTTCGCGTCCTCGGGCTTCACCGATTTCGCGGCCTCGGTCACGGCGTCGGCCTCTGCATCCGTCTCGGCGGGGGCCGCCGACGGGGTCGCCGTGCCGGGCGCTTCGGTGTTCGACACGTTGCCGGTCACGTCGGACTCGGGCTTCGCGGCGCTGTCGTCGCTGGAGATTTCGCGCGCGTCGACGCCGGTTTCGTCGGCTGGCACATCCTCGGACGGGCGCGGATGCGAGGTCGCTTCCTTCTGCGCCTCGATCTCGGCCTCGGTCGTGTCGTTGCGGCGCCACGGCGTCGTCAGCGGCACCTCGGTCCCGTCGATCCGCTTCACGGTGTCGTTCAGGTCCAAAGCCAGCGCGACCGACGCGTTATGCGCCTCGCGGTTCTCGGCATACTCGGTCAGCACGTTCGGTCCGCCTTTCGCCTCGGACGAGAAGCGGCCGTTCTGTGGACCCGGCGTCGGCACCCGGCCGGCGGCGAATTCGTCCAGGATGGTCGCGAAGCTGTCGGCGGTCAGATCCTCGTAATAGTCCTTGCCGATCTGCGCCATCGGCGCGTTGGAGCAGGCGCCAAGGCACTCGACCTCTTCCCACGAGAACCGGCCATCCGCGGACAGCGCGTGCGGCTGGGCCGCGATCTTGTCACGGCAAACGGCCATCAGGTCCTCGGCCCCGCAGATCATGCAGGAGGTTGTGCCGCAAACCTGAATATGCGCAACGCTACCAACGGGTTGCAGCTGGAACATGAAGTAGAATGTCGCCACCTCAAGAGCCCGGATATAGGCCATGCCCAGCATCTCGGCGACCGCTTCGATCGCGGGGCGGCTCAGCCAGCCCTCCTGCTCTTGCGCGCGCCACAAAATCGGGATGATCGCCGAGGCCTGACGCCCCTCGGGATACTTGCTGATCTGCCCTTCGGCCCATGCCTTGTTGGCGTCCGTGAAGGCGAAGCTTTCGGGTTGGTCGTGATAGAGACGGCGGAGCATGGTCTGTCCTTATCCGTTGCAGTCCGCGAGGCTGACCGTCATGTCGGCCTCGTCCACAGTGAGTTCGCCGGATTGCACCAGCGACTCGAACACCCCGGCCAGCGCCACGTCGACCGGTGCGCGGGCGGCGGCTTCGTCAGCGACGCCCAGCCCCTCCAGCACCGAGACGAGGATCGCGCTTTGCGCGGCCATCTGGTCCGAGAAATCCATGGCGCAGCCCGCGCCTTCGAAATGGGTGCGCACCAGCGCGGCCAGTTGCGCGTCGGTCACCACCCCGGCGCCGGGCACGGTATGACCCGCAATGTCCGGTGTGCAGTCCTTCAGCCGGACGACGCCGGCCTGCATGTCAGGCTCGATCACGCCGCCCTCGACCATGGAGATCGAGACTTTCTGGATGCGGTCCTGAAGCTGGTCGTGAACGACTTCGGCCTCGTCCACCGACAGGCCGAGAGCTGCGCCGAAATGCGACATGATCCGGCGATCCGTCGCCTCTTCCTCGACCATGCTCAACGCGCAGCCGTTCGAGCGGAACAGATCGGTGAACAAAGACTCGATCCGGTCGTCGGACAGTTCCGAGATTTCGGTCCGCAGCGCCTCGATCCGGGCGTCGTCGGCCGCAACCGCCACCTGCCCGGCCAGCAGCGCGGCCAGCAGGATGCCTGCGCCCGCCCGCTTCATGCCGCGTCTCCGGCCAGCGTGCCGATCAGCCCGACCGGCGCCGCGCCCGGGAAGGGGGCGGGGCTGGACATCACGGCAGCGGCCGCAACCGGCGCGTGAAAGCTGTTCGGCAGCACCCCCAGCACAATCACCAGAAGCATCACCGACATCAGCGGTCGACCTCGCCGAACACGATATCCATCGTGCCGATGATCGCCGCCACGTCGGCCAGCTGGTGGCCGCTGGCCACGTAATCCATCGACTGCAGGTGCAGGTAACCCGGCGCGCGCAGCTTGGCGCGGTAGGGTTTGTTGGTGCCGTCCGACACGATGTAGACGCCGAACTCGCCCTTGGGCGCTTCGACAGCGGCATAAGCCTCGCCCGGGGGGACGTGGAAACCCTCGGTGTAAAGCTTGAAGTGGTGGATCAGCGCTTCCATCGAGCGCTTCATCTCGCCCCGCTTCGGCGGGGTCAGCTTGCCACGCGCCAGCACGTCGCCCTGCCCGTCCGGTGCGGACAGCTTTTCGATCGCCTGCTTCACGATCTTGACGCTTTCGCGCATCTCCTGCATCCGCACGAGATACCGGTCGTAGCAGTCGCCGTTCTTGCCCACGGGAATGCCGAACTCGAACTCGTCGTAGCATTCGTAGGGCTGGCTGCGGCGCAGGTCCCACGCAAGGCCAGAGCCGCGGACCATCACGCCCGAATAGCCCCAGTCCAGGATGTCCTGTTCCGAGATGATGCCGATGTCGGCGTTGCGCTGCTTGAAGATTCGGTTCTCGGTCAGCAGGCCGTCGATGTCGTCCAGCAGCTTCAGGAACGGATCGCACCATGCGTCGATATCCGCCAGCAGTTGCTCGGGCAGATCCTGATGCACACCGCCGGGCCGGAAATAGGCGGCGTGAAGGCGCGCGCCGCAGGCCCGTTCGTAGAACACCATCAGCTCTTCGCGGGCGGTGAAGCCCCACAGCGGCGGCGTCAGCGCGCCGACATCCATCGCCTGCGTGGTGACGTTCAGCAGGTGGTTCAGGATACGCCCGATTTCCGAGAACAGCACCCGGATCAGGCTGGCGCGGCGCGGCACAACGGTGCCGGTCAGCTTCTCGATGGCCAGGCACCACGCATGTTCCTGGTTCATCGGCGCCACGTAGTCGAGGCGGTCGAGATACGGCAGGTTCTGCAGGTAGGTGCGGCTTTCCATCAGCTTTTCGGTGCCGCGGTGAAGCAGGCCGATATGCGGGTCGGCACGTTCGACGATCTCGCCGTCCAGCTCCAGCACCATGCGAAGAACGCCGTGCGCCGCAGGGTGTTGCGGGCCGAAGTTGATGTTGAAGTTACGGATCTTCTGCTCGCCCGTAAGGGTGTCGACAGAGCCGTCGTCGTACTTGTGGGGAACGGTGCCGTCCATCATTTCGCGGCCTCCTTCTCGTCACCCGGAAGGATGTAGTGGGCGCCTTCCCACGGGGACATGAAATCGAACTGCCGGTATTCCTGCACCAGCTTCACCGGCTCGTAGACCACGCGTTTCTCGGCCTCGTCATAGCGGACCTCGACATAGCCGGTGGTCGGGAAATCCTTGCGCAGCGGGTGCCCGCGGAAGCCGTAGTCGGTCAGGATGCGCCGCAGGTCCGGGTGCCCGGTGAACAGGATGCCATACATGTCGAACACTTCGCGCTCGAACCAGTTGGCGGCCGGGAACACCTCGACGATCGAGGCGGCCTTTTCGTCCTCGCGCACCGCCGCTTTGATGCGGATGCGCTGGTTCTGGTACATCGACAGGAAGTGATAGACGAGATCGAACCGCGCCTCCCGCTCGGGGTAGTCGACGGCGGTCAGGTCGACCAGCGTCGAGAACCGGCAGGTCTGGTCGGTTTTCAGGAACTCGACGAAGCTGACGACCGAGGACAGCGAGACCTCGACGTTCAGCTCACCGAAGGCGACGTTCCAGCCCAGCACGCAATCGGGGCGTTTCAGCTCGATATGCTGGCCCAGTTCCTTCAACGCTTCCGACATGGCTTACCTCGCGATGGTCCCGGTGCGGCGGATCTTGCGCTGCAGCGCCAGCAGACCGTACAGTAGCGCCTCGGCCGTCGGCGGGCAGCCGGGCACGTAGACATCCACCGGCACGATCCGGTCGCAGCCGCGCACCACCGAGTAACTGTAGTGATAATAGCCCCCGCCGTTCGCGCAGGAGCCCATGGAGATCACATAGCGCGGCTCGGGCATCTGGTCGTAGACCTTGCGCAGCGCCGGCGCCATCTTGTTGGTCAGCGTGCCCGCGACGATCATCAGGTCCGACTGGCGCGGCGAGGCGCGGGGCGCGATGCCGAAGCGTTCGATGTCATAGCGCGGCATCGAGGTCTGCATCATTTCGACGGCGCAGCAGGCAAGGCCGAAGGTCATCCAGTGCAGCGAGCCGGTGCGCGCCCAGTTGATGATGTCCTCGGTCGAGGTCAGCAGAAAGCCCTTGTCCTGCAGCTCGCGGTTCAGCGCCTGCGTCGCAACCTCGCGGTCGCCGCCGGCGTCGTTCAGCGCGGTGCTCACTCCCATTCCAGGGCTCCTTTCTTCCACTCGTAAGCGAAGCCCACCGTCAGCACGCCAAGGAAGACCATCATCGACCAGAACGCGGTGTCGGACATCCCGTTGAACGAGACCGCCCACGGGAACAGGAACGCCACTTCGAGGTCGAAGATGATGAACAGGATCGAGACGAGGTAGAACCGAACGTCGAACTTCATCCGCGCGTCATCGAAGGCGTTGAAGCCGCATTCGTAGGCCGACACCTTTTCCGGGTCCGGGTTCCGCACCGCCAGCAACGCGGCGGCAAGGATCAGGATCAGCCCCAGCCCGACGGCCACGGCGATGAAAAGGAGGATCGGAAGGTACTCGGTAGCGAGAGATTGCACGTACTGGCTCCTTCACATGGCGGGCAAGTGCACTTGCAGCACAGCCATAAACCCGCCCCCCCGAAGGGTCAACCGACAGCCGGTTAACCCTCGCGTGAGACACGGGGATTCTGTTCATCCCTCCCTAGCCTGCGCCGCCGGGGGTTTCCAAGGGCTTAAGCGCCGCATTTGCCGATCTTCCCGGCCCGGCGCCGACCTCCCCACGGCCGGTGCCACTAGGCCTCCCACGGCTCGTAGAATTCGCGGTCATACAGCAGCGTGACCCCGTCGGGCGGCAGCGCCGCCTGAAAGGCCGGGCGTTCGGTGATCCGCTGATACCAGCGGGTCAATTCGGGGTAGGCGTCGGTGCGGGCGAAATGGCGACCCATGTAGACTGCCTGCCCTACCCCGATGTCGGCAGCCGAGAACCCGCCGGTCAGCAGGTGGTCGCGGTTCTCGACCGGCGTCGACAGCCGGCCCTCGATCGCCTCATAGCATTTCTCAAGACGCATCTTTTCCAGCTTCATCACCACCGGCGACCGCATCGAGTCGTCGTACAGCGCGACATGCTGCTGGGTCAGCGCGGCGGTGTGCTGGCTGACCGTCTCGGCAAAGTGCAGCCATGTCAGGAATTCGGCGCGGTCCAGCGCGCCCGGCGGGCGGCCAAGCCCCGCGTCCGGAAAGCGCTCGCACAGATATTCTGCGATGGCGCCGCTTTCGAACATCACGTCGCCGTCGATCTCCAGCGCCGGAACGCGCCCGGCGGGGTTCAGGGTGCGGTACTCGGGCGAGCGCAGGGTGCGGTCGAACGGGTAGACCATCAGTTCGAAATCCACGCCCAGTTCGTTCAGCAGCCAAAGGCTCCGCATCGAGCGGGTCTGGTGACAGTGGTGCAGCCGGATCATCCGTGCTCTCCTTCGGGATCATTCAGGGCGGCCCGAAAAGGGCCGGCCCCCGACAAGACTGTGGCGGATCGCGCCAGGGACAAGGGCCAGGGACCCGTCAGCGGTGCCGCCACCCGCCGCCCAACAGCGCCTCTGCCTCGTCGACCATGGCTCCGACAACGGTCGCGGCGGGGCGCACCTCGTCGATCAGGCCGGTGGCCTCGCCCACGAAGGTATTGGCGACGGTGACGTCTCCGGCCTCCCACGCGGCGGTCCACTGGGGCGCAATGGTGTCGGCGGCGGCGATCAGGCCCTCGCGATCGTCGTGCCAGCGTTCGGTGAACGGGTTCTTCAGCACCCGGCAGCTATAGCGGTCGGGCCAGTCCAGCCGCCGCGCCACATCCATAACGGTGGTGCGGATCGTTTCATCGCCGGTCGCACCGACGGCGGCTTTCAGCATCTCGGGATGCACAAGCGCCTCGCGCGTGGCCCACAGGCGCGAGCCCACGACCACACCCTCGGCACCCAGCATCAGCGCGGCGGCCAGACCGCGTCCGTCGGCGATCCCTCCGGCGGCAAGCAGCAGGATGCCCGGCGCGTTCTGCGCAAGCCAGTCGGCGATCTCGGGCACCAGCGTCATCGTCGCCCGCTTCTCGCCATGGCCGCCCGCCTCGGCCCCTTGGGCGACGATCACGTCCGCCCCGGCTTCGGCCGCGCGTTTCGCGTCGCGCAGCGTCTGAACCTGCACGATCAGCGGCACCCCGGCGGCATGGATCCTGCCCGCGAAGGGCATCGGGTCTCCGAAGCTCAGGAACACGGCCGCCGGTCGCCGGTCCAGCACCCGGTCCAGCAGGTCCGGCGTCACCTTCAGCGCCTCTGCCAGCGACCACGTGATAAAGCCGCAGCCCACCCGCGCGTTCCCCGCCTTCGCGAACTGGTCTTCGATCCAGTCCGCGTCACAGTAGGACCCGCCGATCAGCCCAAGCCCGCCGGCCCCGGTCACCGCCGCCGCCAGCCTGCCGCCCGAAACCTTCGCCATCGGCGCAAGGACGATGGGCACCTCGGTGTCGAAACGCTCGGTCAGCCGGGTCGAGATCACTGGCACCATCCTCCGCTTCCGACCGGACGCACGATCCCGGCCTCCAGCATCGCAGGCGCCACGTCCGCGCCGTCCACCAGAACCCGTACCCGTCCGGCAGGCACCGCCGCCGCGGGCGGCGCGGACGGCGTGTCCTCGGCGGTTTCGGTCGCCTCCGGGTCCGTCTCGCCGGTCACGGCCTCGGCTTCTGGCGCGTCCTCGCCGTCAGGCTCCGGCGCGGGCGCCACATCCGCCTGCGGCGCGACGACGCCCGGCCCCTGCAACTGCACCACGTCCGCGGCAAACAGCAACTTACGCAATTCGAGACCCGCGACGAAGGCCGACTTGAACTCGGCCCAGCATCCCGGCCCGGTCAGCGAGGGCGCGTCATAGCCCGCGACCGTCATCGGCAGGTCGGCGCCGTCCGGGCAATGTGTGGTCAGCCGCCCCCCGTCCACCACGACGCGCACCGCGCAGCCGCCCTCGGGCGCCTTGGCCAGACCATTGGGGAAATCCGCGCCCGGCCCCGCCAGCCCGACGATCACCGCGATGGCGATGACAAAGCGCAGCACCCGCCCGGTGATCGACCTTCGCCGCGGTGGCCGCCTGTCCCGTCCGCCGCCGCCTCCGCCCGAGGATGGCGCGGGCGTCTCGCGGTAATTGGGCCGCCAGTCCTTGTACCGGCTGTGTTCCCAGTTCTTGCTTCCCGAACCCGAAGGCCCCTTGCCGCCGCTCATCCTGTCCCCCCACGGATCGCTCTCGTCGGGCAGCCTCTACCTCCCGGGGCGCAAGCGCAAGGCGGGATACGCGCGGGGGTAGATCAGCCCCGCCCCGACGCGCGGCCCGGACATCAGGCCGGCGCCGGTTCCGGCGGCGGCAGCATCCGGCGCGCCATCAGCCAGCGCTGGCGGTAGGCATAGCGCGCCGCCCGCGCCACGTCGGCCTGGAACGACGCGTTGACCGTCGCCGCCACCACGCCACCGACGATGGGCACGATCTGCCCCGCCTTGCGTGCCGCCAGCGACAGGCCAAGCTGCCGGGCGATGCGCTCGACCAGCTTGTCGGTCACCCATTTCCCGCCTTTCTCCAGCAGGATCTTCGCCTCGGGCGACGACAGTTCGCGCGCCAGGGCGTTCAGCCCGTCCACCGCCTGCTCGCGGTTGTCGCTGGCCATCGAGGTCGCGACCTCCAGCACCATCAGTCGGAACGCCCGCTCGCCCTCGTCATCGCCGTGGAAGCCATAGGCCGCACCGGTCGCCCGCACGCAGCGCGCCGACAAGGCCACCGTGGCGGGCACGTCCACCGCCAGCCCGGCCGCGCCGAACCAGCCCGCGACCCCGCCGGTCGCGGCGTTGCTGCCCTGCGCCCAGGACTGCACCCGCAGCGCCGCGCGGTCGCAGGCAAGGATGTCGTCCGTGTCGTGCCGCGTCAGTTCGCGCGGCAGCGTCAGCCCCGCCGCACGATCGGCCTGCCGCAGGGCCTGCCGCACGACGCCCGAGGGGATCATCCGCCCGATCACCCCGCTGACCGGCGCCGTCAGGCGCTCTGCCCCGCGTCCCAGCCGGGTCGCGCGGCGCTTCTCGAAATCGCGCTGATCGCGGATCGCCTTCAACACGGCTTCCGGCACGCCTTCGGGACCTGCCGGCGGTTTCTTCTGATCCGTCATGCCGTCACCCTCCGCGCGCCGCTCACATCCGGTTCTCCATCGCCTCGAGCAACAGCGCCTGCTGCCCCGTCACCTGCATCGCGCAGCTGACGAAAGCCGGCCCGCCGCCGGTCCCCGAGCCCCACTGGCTGCGCTCGTACATGCAGCGCGCATCGCGGAAAGGGATCCACGCCCGCTGCATCTCGCGCAGCGCATCGGCGCGGCTGGGTTCGGACGCGCCAAGCTCGCGCATCTCGGCATCGGTCGCGGCCTCGCTCTCCATCAGCGCGCCGTAGGCGGCGTTCAGGCGGGCGTCCCAGTAATCGCGCTCGTAGCTCAGACAGGTGGCGGTGCCTACGGTGGTCCATCCGTCGGACGTCGCCTCCATGCAGGCCTTGGCAGAGGCGCCGATGCAGGCCTCGCGCCCGGCAGGGTCCTCCGCCGCCGCAAGACAGGCCTCGGTCTGCGCGGTGTCGAACACGATCTCCTGCGCCGCCGCCCCGGATGCGACGCACCCGGCGATCCCCGCCGCCACGATCAGAATTCTCGTCATCGACACCTCCATGTTGCTGCCCTTCAGATGGCCATCAACTCGCGTCCGATCAACATGCGACGGATTTCGCTGGTCCCGGCGCCGATCTCCATCAGCTTGGCGTCCCGGAAGATCCGCGCCACCGGGCTGTCGTTCAGGAACCCCGCGCCGCCCATCGCCTGCACCGCCTGATGCGCCTGCTTCATCGCCTCTTCCGAGGCATACAGCACGCAGGCCGCCGCGTCCTGGCGCGTCACCTCGCCCCGGTCGCAGGCCTTCGCCACCTCGTAGACATAGGCCCGGGCCGAGTTCATCGCGGTGTACATGTCGGCGATCTTGCCCTGCATCAGCTGGAAGTTCCCGATCGGCTGGCCGAATTGCTTGCGCTCGCGCATGTAGGGCATCACCTCGTCCAGACAGGCCGCCATGATGCCGGTGCCGATCCCCGACAGGACCACACGCTCGTAATCCAGCCCGGACATCAGCACCCGGACCCCGCGGCCCTCCTCGCCCAGCACGTTCTCGAACGGCACCTCGCAGTCCTCGAACACCAGTTCGGCGGTGTTCGACCCGCGCATGCCCAGCTTGTCGAAATGCGGGCTGGTCGAGAACCCGGCCATCCCCTTCTCGATCAGGAAGGCGGTGATCCCCTTCGACCCCGCCTCGGGATCGGTCTTGGCATAGACGACCAGCAGATCGGCATCCGGCCCGTTGGTGATCCAGTATTTCGTGCCGTTCAGCCGGTAGTGATCGTTGCGCTTCTCGGCGCGCAGCTTCATCGACACCACGTCCGACCCGGCGCCCGCCTCGGACATCGCCAGCGCCCCCACCTTCTCGCCGGACACGAGCCCGGGCAGAAAGGCCTCCTTCTGCGCCTGCGTCCCGTTCAGACGGATCTGGTTCACGCACAGGTTGGAATGCGCGCCGTAGGACAGCGACACCGAGGCCGAGGCGCGGGCGATCTCCTCGACCGCGATCACATGGGCAAGGTAGCCCATCCCCGAGCCGCCAAATTCCTCTTCCACCGTGATGCCCAACAGGCCCAGTTCGCCCATCTCGCGCCACAACTCGGCGGGAAAGGCGTTGTCCGCATCCACCTTCGCGGCGATCGGCTTCACCCGCTCCTGCGCCCAGCGATGCACCATCTCGCGCAGCGCGTTCACTTCCTCGCCAAGGTCGAAGCGCATCGATCCGTCGAACATGGCCATTCCTCCCCAAAGCCTGTCTCGCCCGCACTGCACCACGCGGCGCAGCGGCTGTCCACCACCCAGACACCCCGCGCCGGCAACGTCACGACGGC
Source organism: Maritimibacter sp. (assembly GCA_017792445.1). Taxonomy (GTDB): domain Bacteria; phylum Pseudomonadota; class Alphaproteobacteria; order Rhodobacterales; family Rhodobacteraceae; genus Psychromarinibacter. Next base: position 3,214,504 of record CP051232.1, on the reverse strand, counting down.
GCCGTGCTTCTTCTCTTTCCAAATACCTCGGGGGAGTCGCGCAGCGACGGGGGCAGAGCCCCCATCGCACGTATGATTGGCGCACCTTTGGTGCGACGGGTGCAGAGCCCCCATCGCACGTATGATTGGCGCACCTTTGGTGCGACGTGTGATTTGCGCACCTTTGGTGCGACGGGGGCAGAGCCCCCGAACACCCGGAACAAACGAAAAGGCCCGGGCACATGCCCGGACCTTCCCGTCGTTCCTGCGGATCGCTGCCTTAGAAGTCGGCGATGTACACGATCTCGCGGCTGTCCGGCTGCACCAGCACGTAACGGCCGTTCAGGTTGATGTACTCGTACTCCGCATCCGGCACCTGGTAAGCGGTGACTTCGGTCGGCACGGTCGCGCCTTTCACGACTTCACCGTTCACGAACACCGGCTCGACCGGGTTCTGCTGGATGTAGGTCACGGTCTTCTCTTCCGGCGACAGCGTCACGCCGGTGGCAGCGCCGATGATCGCTCCGCCGACGATGGCGGCGGGGCCGCCGATGGCCAGGGCGCCAACCGCCGCGCCCATCGAACCCAGCGCCAGCGCGCCTTCTTCATGCGCGGTTTCGTCGTAGGTCACGACCTTCGTCTCGGTGGCTTCCATGTTTGGGTAAACCGCGACGTATTCGCCTTCCAGCTGCGTGGCGAGGTAGTCGCCATAGGCCCAGCCCTGTTCACCGTTGTAGTCGACCTCGCACCAGTTGCTCTGTTCGAGGCAGCCCAGAACGGTGACATCGGCTTCGGCGTCGATCACGTTGTTGATCGCGTAGTTGGGGCCGGGGCCCGCGCGCAGGTTCAGATCGGTGGCGGCGGTCGCCATGGTCTGCGCCGAGGCGCCAGTGGCAATCAGCATCGCGGTGGCGGAAACGCCGAGAATGGCCTTGCTGAACATCAGTCTTCTCCTTCGTTTTTCACTTCACTGCTGCCCGTCTTGCGAGTGTCTCGGATCGGGCCTCAGGGGGCGAACGTCTTGTCCGCCCGGCTGCCCCATCAACACGGGGGCCGCGGAAAAGGTTTCGAGAGAGTTCAGTTAACCCTTGGGAAACTCGGCAAAATCTTGCCGGCCCCGGTCAGCTGGCGGCTGCGGCCGCCTGATGCTGGCGGGTGACTTCCTGCCTTATTATACGGGCGATCAACGCACAATCTTCGGTTGAAAACGTCAACGGAATCCGCATGTCCATCAAACCCGCCAAAACACGGTCGGTGCGCGGCAGATCCGGCGTTTCGGCATAGCGCCAGCTGTCGTAGCGCGAGGTGAAGGCGACCGGTTCCGCCGCGCCGAACCACTTCAGTTCCACCCCCCGCGCGGCGCAGCGCTTTACCACCGCCTGCACGTCGGCGGCGGCCCAGTCCTCCAGCAGGAACTGGATCGACGAGCCCACCGGCGTCTCTTTCGCGGGACGCTCGATCACCGTCAGCCCGGTCGTGCCGCGCAGGCCGTCCTCGATCGCCCGGTAGCGTTCGTTCCAGCGCGCGCACTGGTCGGCAAGGCGCGGCAGCTGCGACCGCAGGATCGCGGCGCGCAGGTTGTCCATCCGGCCCGACATATTGGGCGTCTCGTAACGCGCCTCGGCAAAGGCCTCGGGCCCCGGCGCGGCAAGGTGGCGGCCATACAGCATGTAGGACCCCGACAGCATGACCGCGCGGGCCATCACGTCGGCGTCGTCGGTGATCAGGAAGCCACCTTCGCCCGAGTTCATGTGCTTGTAGGTCTGGGTCGAGTAACAGGCCGCCTTGCCGTGGCGGCCCGACGGCACGCCGTCCCACGCCGCGCCCATGGTGTGAGCGCAGTCCTCGACCACGGTGACGCCCGCGCCATCGCAGATCGCCATCAGCGCATCCATGTCGCAGATATGCCCCCGCATGTGGCTCAGCAGCAGGAACCGGGCGCCGCTGTCGGCGATCTTCGCCTGCAGGTCGTCAAGGTCCAGCACCAGCCCTTCTGTCACTTCCACGAAGACGGGCACCGCGCCGACATTGGCGATGGCGCCCGGGACAGGGGCCAGCGTGAAGGCGTTGGACAGGACCTTGTCGCCCGGCGTCACGCCCACCGCCCGCAGCGCGCAGGCCATGGCATAGCCGCCCGAGGTGACCGCAAGACAATAGGTCGCGCCGGTGAACGTCGCGAAGTCCTGTTCCAGCAGCGCCGCCTCGCCCTTCTCGTCGCCGGCAAGGTTGTAGCGGTGCAGCCGTCCGTGGCGCATGACCTCGACCGCGGCGGCGATGCCCTCTTCGGGGATCGGTTCCTGCTGGGTGAAGCTTCCGGTGAATCTTTCGTCCATGGGGCGCACATTGCTGCGCCGCCCCGGCGGCGTCAATCGGGGCGCGACGCGCCAGCCTCAGACAGCGCTATGCGCCGAGTGCATGAAGACGGCGACGAAAAACACGACCGAGGCGGCCACGACGAAAACGTGCCAGATCGTGTTGTGAAAGCGCAGCCGCTCCCACATCAGGAAGAAGGTGCCCAGCGAGTACAGGACGCCGCCCACCACCATCAGCACGATGATCGACCACGGCAGTTCCGCGATCAGGTCCTGCCCGCCGACCACCACCGCCCAGCCCATCGCAAGGCAGATGCCGATGCCCAGCAAAGCCGGCCGCCGCGGCAGCACGAAGTTGCAGACCGAGGCCACCACCGCCACCGCCCAGATCGTCGCCAGCAGCCCCCGCCCGGCCCCCGCCATCAACGAGAACGGCGTGTAGGTGCCCGCGATCTTCATGTAGATCGCCGATTGGTCCAGCTTCAGCAGCAGGCGTTTCAGGTCGGGGCGCGGGATATGGTTGTACGCAAGCGACGCGCCCAGCATGACGATCAGCGTGGCGCCGTACAGCGACACGCCCACCACCCCCGGCGCCGCCCCGTGCCAGACGGCGGTCAGGGTGATCAGCACCGGAACAGCGCCCATCGCCAGCACCAGCGCCGCGATATGCACCACCGCATCGCTGATCAGTTCGGGACGCGAGTAGACCGGGCAGTCATCGGCCATCGGGCGGCCCGCGGTGTCAGGGACTCGGGTCATGGGTCAAGCCTATACCCCGTCTTGGTATATGCGAAGTAACGATCCTGCCGACACAGTGTTCGCGCCGCGGCGTCACACGGCGTTGCCTCCTCTTGACGCAGGGGACACCGGGCCCTTACGTGACCCTCACATCCTTGCGAGGAATTGTAGATGTTGGAGCTTGTCACGAACCACTGATCTCTGCCGGCGCCGCCGGAGGGATCAAGGACACGGGGGCGCGGCCGCAGGTCGCCGGCGCCCCGTCTCTGCATGGTTCACGCACAGGCCAATCAATGAACATCTCGAAGATCGAACAGCGCGTGCTGCACGTGCTGGCTCAGGGCGGTTTGATCCGCTACGAACGCGCCTCCAACGGTCGCCTGACCGAAGTCGACTGCTTTACGCATGACGGCTCGGTGCTGGCGGATTGCACGCTGGACATCGTCAGGAAACTGAAGCGCAAGCGGCTGATCGAGTCGCGCAACTCCGGCCCTTACCGGATCTCGGACACGGGCCGCCGTTCGGTGCGCGCCCAAACCGACAACCGCACCGGTTGACCGGGCGCGGAAGACACAGGAATGCCCCGCCGCGCGCGGGGCATTTCGCCACTCAGGGCGGCGGGCTCGGTTGGGAAGTTCGCAGCGCCACGATCCAACGACAGACCGTGGCGACGGACCGCGGCCTAGTGCGCGTCCTTCGCATCGTCCGCAAGGACGTAGCGCTTGTCGCAATAGCCGCATTCGACCCAGCCCTTGTCCGGCGAGATCATCAGCCACACGCGGGGATGGCCCAGCGCGCCCTCGCCGCCGTCGCAGGCGACGCGGGTGGTGTGGACGATTTCCGTTTCAGGCGCTTCGATGGTCATGGCACTAGCTCGTTCATCTGGCGGGTCCGTCGCCGGGATACTAGCGATTGCGGGCGCTTGGGCAAGCGCGTTCACGCAGGATTGGTTGATCCGTCGCGGGCTGCCGCGCGGTCAAACGCGTGGCGAAGCCGCTGCAACGGCCCGCTACCGGCCCGCCGCCTCGACAGCGCGCGCCTTGCGGATGATCGCCCGGTCGGTGCGCCCCTTGACCAGCCAACTCAGCGAAAACGCCCAGACTCCCACCGCCTCGAACCAGAACACCAGCTGATGTTCGATGACGAAGGCGGACTGCGCCGGCGTGCCGATCTTGCGGAACGTGGCCGCGACGATGGTCGCCACCGTGGCCGCGAGGATCAGCCACGCGCAGGCCACATAGATCGCCCGCCGCCCCGGCTTGGCGGTGCGGGCGAACTTGAAATAGCACAGGTAGGCCATGCTGAGCAGGAAGGTCAGCGCCGCAAGGTGGTGGGCCATGTCGCAGATGAAGACGCCGAACAGGTGCTGGCTCAGCGCCTGCGGCTCCAGCGAGGTGTTCAGCGTGCCCCGGTTCGGGATGAAGGCCGCCGCAAGGGCGGCGACGCCCGCCAGCGTGGTGACGAGGTCGTCCGAGAACCGCTCGTCATCGTCGCGGCGAAATCCGGTGTAGCAGATCAGGAAGACCCCGATCGCGGTCAGGATTCCGACGAACACATCGCGGCTTAGCGTGTGGTAATAATCGCTGATCGACGGCTCGGCCCCGTCGAAGGCGATCCCGATGACCAGAAGCATCAGGGGCAGCAGGAAGCCAAGAACGCCAAGCGCCCGCCTCACCCGGTAAAAGTTGTCGACGATTTCCTCGCGCGCGTTGACGTATTCCATCAGCAGCCCCCCAGCGGCGCCCCCACGCGCCTGTCCCCAATTGGGTAATAGCTAGCGCGTCTCCGCCAAGGCGATCAACAACTTGCGATGCAGTTCTCTCCTGCCGACACGCCGCGGCCCGTAGGATGGGGGTCCGCCCCATCCCCTACGCGGCACTGGCGGACGGGCTTACGCCTTTTCCAGCATCCGCCCCAGCACGCGGCCCGCGAGGATATGGACGTGCAGGTGCGGCACTTCCTGCACCCCGTCCTTCCCGGCGTTGGAAATCAGCCGCCAGCCATCCGCCTCGACCCCGAGGTCGGCGCAGATCTTTCCGACGGTGCGGACATAGTCGACGATCTCGGCATCCGACGCCTCTTGCGCGAAGTGGTCGAAGGTCACGTAAGGCCCCTTCGGGATCACCAGAACATGCGTCGGCGCTTGCGGCGCGATGTCGTGAAACGCAAGGCAATGCTCGGTTTCCATCACGGTGTTGTTCGGGATCTCGCCCCGCAGGATCTTCGCAAAGATATTCTGGTCGTCGTACTGGTAGCCCATAGGTCCCTCAATCCACGAAGAGATAGCCGGTTTCCGCGATCTCGCGCGCCCTGTTCTCGGGGATATCGAGGAACCGCGCAAGGGCAAGGAGGTTGTCGTCCGGCGAGCCGCTTTCGCGCAGACGGTAGACATGCTCGAACCCGGCGTCGCGGATCTGGTCGCTTTCATAGACGAAATCCGCCCGGATCGTCGGCAAAAGCGCCTCCAGCGTGTCGGGCGGCGTGCGATCCCCGGCAAGACCCACGCGCTTGGCATGGCCCACAAGGTATTCGTCCGAAAAGTCGCACTGGACCTCCAGCATCTTGGTGCCGGAGCGGTCCGAGTAGAAATCCCGCATCAGGTCGATGGCGCCGGGGTCAAGGCACATCACCAGCCGGTCGCTGTCGTGATAGTCGAACAGCATCCGCATCAAGGACCGCCGGTGCCGCGTGCGCTTTTCCACCGTCGACTGGATGCCGCCAAGGTCGGGCAACGGGCAGCTGTCCTCGTTGAACAGGTACTCGACGCAGGGAATGCCGGTGACGATGCGGATGCGGTCGAGGATGCGCTTTGCGACGTGCCACTTCTTGCACACCACGATCATCAGCTCCCGCTCGCGGCCCAGCGTCGACTCGGTCTCCCAGAAGCGCGGGCTGAACCGCCGCCCCACCCGGCCCCGCCCGACGACGAAGCTGAACAGGCTGCGCCCCTCGTTCGAGATCTGGAACGTCGCCTCGTCGTTGGCGTAAAGCTGGCCCAGCCGGTCCTTCAGCTCCAGCGCGCCGGGACTGATCTTGCGCGCGAACAGATAGTCCTGCGACAGCAACAGGTCATAGTGGTCGTTGTAGAAGGTCACCGGCATCCCGTAGTCGGTGAACATCAGGAAAGTCAGCGTGCGCCGCCGGATCTCGGTCTCGGGGACGAGGTGCGGCACAAGGGTCTGAAAGAACGTCTCGTCGGGAATCCATGTCGTGCGGAAGAACCGCACCACGTCGGGGCGGGTCTTCACGAAATCGAGGATCCATTCGATGGTGCGCCGCCGGAGGCACCACCATTGCGAGCCGATCATGATTTGCATGTCGCCCGGCACCTGCCGGGACAGGCGCAGCTTCTTCTGAACCTTGTGGCTGGCATAGAACAGAAGCTTGTTCTTCCGCTCGTTGAACCAGTGCCGGTAATGCAGCCGGTCCCCCTTCATCCCGGTCTTGATCCAGTCGCTTTCGAAGAAGTCGAAGCTTTCGATGTAATCCACGTCCTCGGCATCGAGGAAGGCGTGGGCGTAGGCCGCCGACTTGATCGACATGCAGTCGCCCGACAGCATGTAGAAATGCGTGGCGCGGGGGAATTTCTCGACCGCCGCCATCACGGCCTGCAGCGTCGCCTCGACAAGGCTCCATTCGCCCCAGCCGCATTTGACGCGCCGTTTGGCGAATACGACCGACGGATTGTCCTTCAGCGCCGCGTGAATCGTGTCGAAATGCTGCTGCGAAGCGCGGCCGTCGAAGTGAATCGAGATATAGTCGCCGCGTGCGGTCAGCCGCTCCGCCTGTGCGATCACCGACTCGGGGTCCTTGTGACACAGAAGGATGAACGCGATTTTTGCCATTTTGGAAACGGTCTGCCTGCTGCCCGCCTGTTGCTAGCCTTCATATCGTGAAGACCCATTGAAAAGACAGCCCGGGTTTGCTCTTTTCTAACGCGATATGGCCAGGGTGGGCAGGGGACGATCCACCCGGCAGCAGGAGGCGGAAAATATGGGGTTTCCAGGGACCTGGATGACCGAAAGCGAAAGCATGGTCTATCGGGTCGTACCCAAATGTGCCTGCTCGACCATCGGGCAGATCATGTTTTACTCGGACCACGGTCGGTTCTTCGACGGCGACATTCATGACTCGACCGAAGGACTGCACAAGTGGGCGCAGGACGGCAGTCAGCAGAAGATCGAGGCGAACGTGCTGAACCACGCAAGCTATTCGTTCACCTGCGTGCGGAACCCCTATACCCGGATCCTGTCGTCCTTTTTCGACAAGATCTGCGGCATCCAGCGCAACGGACGCCGCTATCGCGGCAACCTCGTGCCGCTGTTGGTGCAGAAATACGGGATCGAGGTCGGCGGCGACGACGGCAAGCAGGAGTTCGACCAGATCAAGAGCTTCCGGCGGTTCCTGCTGTTCGCCCGCGACACCATCCGCTGGCGTCGCCCGATGGACCCGGACATCCACTGGTCCGCGATGTCGGGCCATGTCTCGACCTTCATCGTGAACGGCGGCACCTACGACAACATCTTCTTCACCGAGAAGTTCAACGAGGGGATGCAATCGGTGCTCGACGCGGTCGAGGTGGCGCATCCCGTCGACCTGAAGACCATTCCCCGCTTCAACGAATCCGAAGGCCACGGACCGAAGCGCGCGCACCCGGTCGAGGATTACTTCGACGACCTGTCGATGCACCTTGTCTACGAGATCTACAAACGCGATTTCGAGGTATTCAAGTACGACTTCGAGGACCCGTCGAACAAGATGCCGGTGGGCGAGATCGACCTCGACGAGGTTCACAAAAAGCTGGGAGACTAGCACCCGTGGGGCGGGCAGGTCTTGCCTGGCAGGCGCGCGCAGCGCGGGGATCGGGGCGCGTGGTGCGCGGGGGTCAGTCGGTCAGATAACCCTTGTCGCGGAAGAATTCGACAAGTGCGGCGCGCACCGCCTGGGGGCGGCTCAGGCCGGCATCCGGGTGGTCCCGGGTGTACTGTGTCAAAGCCTCAAGTATTGGCGCCGGAAGGCGCACCGTAACCGGAAGTTCCCTGTCGCTGGGCATCAAGTTCCTTTCCTGAGACCGTGAACCCACGCCGACGCGGCGAAGACGCGGTCGCTCTCAAATTTGCCGTGAGATATAACGAGTGAACCACTTAGGAACAGCCATATTTTAACCTATAGTTAATCAAATGACTGGCAACTCGCCCAAAGATCAAGAGGTTGCAGCGGTCCAATAAGCCATTTCGTAGCGTCGCTTGCGTCCTGCCGTTGAAAAATGTATCTCACACATATATACAAAAAAAGAAAGTCCGGCAGGTACGAGCATGATGGAATTCGCCCGCAAAACGTGGCGCAACGTGATTGCGCCCACCCTTCGACGTCCGATCGACGTCCAGTTCGGCGCGCTGTGCTATCGGCGCGGCCCGGACGGCGTGTCGGTGCTGCTGGTGCAAAGCTCGCGCGGGCGCTGGCTGCTGCCCAAGGGCTGGCCCATCGACGGCATGGATGGGGCCGAGACGGCGATGCAGGAAGCGTGGGAAGAGGCCGGCGTGCGCGACGCGCAGGTCGAGCGGGAACCCGTCGGCAGCTACGAGACCGCCAAGCGGCTGGACACCGGGCTGGACGTCCCTTGCGTGATCCACGTCTACGCCGCCGAGGTGACGCGGCTGTCCGAGGATTTCCCCGAAGCCGACCGCCGCCGCGTGATCTGGACCTCGCTGGACGAGGCCATCGCCCGCGCCGGCGACCCCGGGATCGTCACGGTGCTGAAGACGTTCCGCAAGCGGTTCGTCTAGGCGCCCGACCTTGAACTTTCCGTCCGGCGGGCCTAATCGGGCGCCCCGATACAGGCACCCTTCCGGATGAGTCAGAACAAACCCTCCAGTGACTGGCATACGCTCGACAAGGATCTCGGGCGGATCGGCCAGCTTGAATATGCAGCGCAGCATATTTCGCGCCCCCTTGTCGGGGTGGGCGTTGCGTTGGCGTTCGTGCTGGTGGCCGGGTTCGTCGCGGCGCTGGTGATCGGGACCGGCCCGGCACAGCTGACCGTGGTCGCCGCCGCCGTGCTGGGCGCCTACATGGCGCTGAACATCGGCGCCAACGACGTCGCGAACAACATGGGCCCGGCGGTGGGCGCGCGGGCGCTATCGATGACCGGCGCCATCGTGATCGCCGCCGTCTGCGAAAGCGCGGGCGCGCTGCTGGCCGGCGGCGACGTGGTCTCGACCATCTCGACCGACATCGTGGCGCCGTCCAGCATGGCGGACACCCACGTCTTCGTCTGGGCGATGATGGCCGCGCTGCTGTCGTCGGCGCTTTGGGTCAACCTTGCCACATGGCTGGGCGCGCCGGTTTCGACCACGCATGCGGTGGTCGGAGGCGTGCTGGGCGCGGGCATCGCCGCCGCCGGGTTCGGCGCGGTGAACTGGCAGACGATGTCCGCCATCGCGGCCAGCTGGGTGATTTCCCCCTTCCTTGGCGGCGTGATCGCCGCGGCGATGCTGGCCTTCATCAAGGCGCGGGTGATCTATCAGGACGACAAGATCGCCGCCGCGCGGGTCTGGGTGCCGGTGCTGATCGGCGTGATGGCCGGGACCTTCGCCACCTATCTCGCACTGAAGGGCCTGCGCCGCGTGGTGTCGGTGAGCCTTGAGACCGCGCTGCTGATCGGGCTGGCGCTGGGTCTGCTGGCGTGGCTGGCGAGTATCCCGATGGTGCGGCGCCAGTCGCAGGGGATGGAGAACCGCAACAAGTCGCTGAAGGCGTTGTTCGCGGTGCCGCTGGTGTTCTCGGCGGCGCTTCTGTCTTTCGCGCACGGGGCGAACGACGTGGCAAACGCGGTGGGTCCGCTGGCCGCCATCGTCCATGTCGGATCGTTCGGCAGCAATGACGCGCTGGTTGCGATCCCGCACTGGGTCATGGTGATCGGCGCGTTCGGCATCTCTTTCGGCCTGCTGCTGTTCGGCCCGCGGCTGATCCGCGTGGTGGGCAGCCAGATCACCAAGCTGAACCCGATGCGCGCCTATTGCGTCGCGCTGTCGGCGGCGGTGACGGTGATCCTTGCCAGCTGGCTTGGATTGCCGGTCTCGTCCACCCACATCGCCGTGGGCGCGGTGTTCGGCGTCGGCTTCTACCGCGAATGGTACATGGAGCGCCGCCGCCCCGGCCGGCGAAGCCCGGAAGAGATCCGCGTCGCGCGCGAAGAGCGCCGCAGGCGGAAGCTGGTGCGCCGGTCGCATTTCCTGACCATCGTCGCCGCCTGGGTGATCACCGTGCCCGCCGCCGCCGCCATGTCGGCAGTGGTGTTCCTGGCGCTATCCTCGGTCTTCGGCTGAGCCGCGCCACGCCCTGATCAGCGGCCCGTCCGGCCCGGACAGGGGATCGGTGTCTGGCAGCGGCACCCTTGCGATCTCTGCCACCCGGTCCCGCCCCTCGCCCGCGCGGCAGGTCGAATAGCGCCCCTGCCCCTGCGGATAGCAGCCGCACACGGCGAAATCGCCGCTGGACGACAGCCGGCAGTGCCCGGTGCCCGCGGGCAGGATCAGCGTGTCCCCCGCCTCGACCCGGAACAGCTCGCCCTGCGGTCCGCCCAGCATCAGGTCCGCGTGACCCGAGGCGACCGACAGCGCCTCGTGCGCGTCGGGGTGCCAGTGGTGATAATCGAACACGGTCCAGACCCAGTTGCCGGTCCAGCCGTTCCCGCGCTGGATGTCGTGGATCGCGTCCGGAGACAGCGCAGGATCAAGCGCGCCTTTCAGGATCACCACCGGAAGGTCGGGGTTGTTCGGTATCTGTCCGTCATCGCCGAAGCGGCGGGTGATGGGCCTGGGTGCGGTGGGCATATCGGTCCTCCCTTGGCGATACATAGCACGCGGAAGGGGGTGATGGGGGAACTGCCCCCGTCGCACCGCAGGTGCGCCTTGGAAAGGGGCGATGGGGGCTCTGCCCCCGTCGCACCGCAGGTGCGCCTTGGAAGAGGGTGATGGGGGCTCTGCCCCCGTCGCACCGCAGGTGCGCCTTGGAAGAGGGTGATGGGGGCTCTGCCCCCGTCGCTGCGCGACTCCCCCGAGGTATTTGGAAAGAGAAGAAGCGGCCCTTGCGGGTATCAGCGAAGCTTCGGCGGCTTCGCCGGGTCCATGCCGGGGGCGGAGGGCATCAGGGTCTGCACCTCTTCCGGCTCCGGCAGGTCGATGCGCAGACCGTGGCGCGCGAGCGTGGCCGAGACCGGGTCGGAGGCGGCGAAGAAGCCTACGTCGAGCGCGCCGGCTTCGAGACCCGAGAAGGTGAGCGCCTCGCCCACCGCCTGCGCCAGCGCGCCTTCCGCACCCTCGGCGGCATCGACGAAAGCCAGCAGATGCCCCCGCGCGCCGCCGCGATAGGTGACCGAGGCCAGGTAGGCCATCGGAGCAAGACCGGCGGCACTGGCGAGCTTCTGGTCCAGCGCCTGCAGCAGCAGGTCGGGCACGCCCTCGGGGCGGGCGATGTCCTCGGGGTGTTCGGCCACCTCGGCGGGCCGCTGGCCCAGCGTCTCGGCCAGCCAGTCGACGGCGGCGTCGGGGATCAGGATCGAGGACGGCGCGACCTCGAGGTTGAGGCCGAGCCCGATGCCCTGCCCGGCCAGCATCCCGGCCAGCGCGCGGCCCGACAGCGCCGCGTAGGGCGCGGTGCGGCCGACGAAATCGGCAAGGCGCTGTTCGCTGTCGAAGGCAAGGACGAAGCGGCCGCCCTGCACCTCGAAGAGTTCCGGCTCGACGTTGTCGCCGTCGGCGTCCTTCGCCAGCAGCAGCACCAGTTCGGCGTCCGCCAGCCGTTCGTAGAACCGCAGCCGCGCGGCGGCGTCGCCGGGCGCGGCTTCCATCGCGGCGTGGGCGCGGTCGATCGGCGTTTGCTCAGTCATCCAGTACCTCCGACACCCGGGCCTGCAACGCGGGCAGCAGGTCTGCCGCGAACCACGGGTTCTTCTTCAGCCACCCCGTATTCCGCCACGACGGGTGCGGCAAGGGGAAGACCCCCGGCGCATGGTCGCGCCAGCCTGCGACGGTTTCCGTCACGCCGGCCCTCACCCCCATGTGCCATCGGTGCGCGTAGCCGCCCACCAGCAGCACCAGCCGCACCTCGCCCAGCGCGGCCATCACGCGGGGGTGCCATGTCTGGGCGCAGATCTTCGGCGGCGGCAGGTCGCTGCCCTTGGCGTCGTAGCCGGGGAAACAGAAGGCCATCGGGATCACCGCGACGCGGGTACGGTCGTAGAAGGTGTCGCGGCCGATCCCCATCCACTGCCGCAGCCGGTCGCCAGAGCGGTCGTCGAAGGGAATGCCCGACTCGTGCACCCGCAGGCCCGGCGCCTGCCCCGCCACCAGCACCCGCGCGCCGGGGCGGAACCACGCGACGGGGCGCGGGGCATGGCGCGTGGCGGTCGCAGCGAAGCGGCCGGCGCACAGCCGGCAGCCGGTGATCTCGCGTTGCAGGGTGTCCAGCGGGTGCGCCATGCGAACCACATAAGTGTCGCACCCGCCAAACGAAAGATTGCCCTTGTCCGGCCCCCGTGCTGCACTGCCGCGCGACAGAACCGGAGACCTTCCGTGCAAAGCTATGACCTCGCCATCACCGGCGCCGGGATCGCCGGGCTGAACGCGCTGTTCGTCGCCGCGCAGTATCTGCCGAAGGGCGCGAAGGTGGCGCTGATCGACCGGCGCGACCGGCCCGGCGGCATGTGGACCGAGGCCTATGACTATGTCCGCCTGCACCAGCCGCACGCGATCTTCACCGCCGGGGACCTGAAGTGGCAGCCGCCGCACCCGCCCTCGTATCTTGCCCGCGGCGACGAGGTGCAGGGGCATCTCGCCTCGTGCCTCGCGCGGCTTCGGGATCATTTCGAGCTGACCGAGTATTTCGGGCGCACCGTCACCACCTGCGAGGAAGCGGGCGACGGCGCGCGGCTGGTGCTGGACGGAGGCGAGGTGATCGGGGCCACGCGGGCGATCCATGCCTCGGGCTTCGACGTGCATCCGGTGGCGCCGCTGTCGCTGTCGTCGGGGGCCGTCGTCTCGACCACCCCCGAGCGGCTGTCGGCAGAGGACGATCCGGCGCGGCCCGTCTATGTCGTCGGGGGCGGCAAGACCGGGATGGACACGATCCAGCGGCTTGCCGGTCGGGGCCGCGAGATCCGGCTGATCAACGGCAAGGGTACGCTGTTTCTGAACCGCACCATGCTGTTTCCCGAGGGTCCGGCACGCTGGCTGAAAGCGCCGCTGCAGATGACCGCGATCCGGGACTGCGCCATCCGCTATGACGGCACCAATGAGGACGAGGCCTTCGACTATTTCCGGCGCACCTACACGATTTCTCCCACCGGCGGCGGCGAGCAGTTCCTTCTGGGCATTCTGTCCGAGGATGAGTGCGCCGCGATCCGGGACGCGGTGACAGAGGTGCTGCCGTGCTACCTTGACGACGTGATCGACGGACCGGACGGGCCGGTGATGCGGATGCGGGACGGAACAGAGCATCCGGTCGCGCCCGGGTCGGTTTTCGTCAACTGCACCGGGCACCTGCTGAAAACCCCGGGCGAGGCCCGGCCCCTGCTGTCCGGCAATGGCGCGATCCTGTCGATCACGCCGCGCGCCTCGGTCCACTTCCTGTCGAGCCTGTCGAGCTATTTCGCGAGCCACCTGTTCTTCCTTGGCACGCTGGCCGAAACGCCGCTTTGGGTGTTCGACGCGCCGGCGATGATGGCCAAGGGGCGCAAGGCCTTTTACCTCGCGCTGCTGAACCACGGGTTCCTGAACACCATGATCCTTGCCGACGCGCTGCCGCTGAAGGCGCTGAACCAGTGCGGGCTGGACCCGGACCGCTGGTTCCCCCTGCCCCGGCGGCTGGCGGCGGTAGCGCATGTGACCTGGCACAAAAAGCGTTACAAGGCGCGCTGCGCCAAGACGTTGACGACGGTGCGCGACCGGTTCGGCATCGCCTGCGCGCCGCACCGGGGGTAGCGCGACACTTTCACGCTTGACTTCATTTCGACAATACTAGAAATGTCGAACTCATGAAAACACACCGCGATTCCACCCTCTCGCCCGTGACCGCCGCCTCGACCTTCGCGGCGCTCGGGTCCGAACAGCGCCTTGCCGTGCTGAACACGCTTGTCCGTGCCGGGCGGGACGGTCTGACCATCGGCGAGCTGGGCGAACGCACCGGCATCACCGGCTCGACCCTGACCCACCACCTGAAGATCCTCGCGCAGGCCGATCTGGTCACGCAGGAACGGAAGGGCCGCTCGATCATCTGCGCCGCGCCTCACTTCGAGGTGGTCGAGGCGCTGTCTCATTACCTGCTGTCCGAATGCTGCGCCGACGCGGCCCAGTGCCACAAGGAACCCGATCATGGCTGATCTCACGCAAAGGCCGCCGTCCTTTCCGGCGCTCTGGAAACGCATCGACAAGGCATGGCTGGTCATCGCCGCCATTCCCGTGCTGCTGGCGATCTTCGACCTGCCGCAGGTGGCGCCGACCCTGACCTTCGCCGGAAGCGCCATCGCCGAGACCGGCATCTTCATCATCGTGGCGATCACGCTGGTCGCCTATGTCAAGGCCGCCGGGGCCGAAACGCTGCTGGCGAAGGCGTTCGAGGGCAGCCCGGTGCGGATGATCGTGCTGGCCGCGGTGCTGGGCGGTCTGTCTCCGTTCTGCTCGTGCCAGGTCATTCCCTTCATCGCGGCGCTGCTTGCGGTGGGCGCGCCGCTGTCGGCGGTGATGGCCTTCTGGCTGTCCTCGCCGCTGATGGACCCCGCGATGTTCACCATCACTTGGGGCACGCTGGGGCTGGAATTCGCCATCGGCAAGACCGTCGCCGCCGTGGCGCTGGGCCTGATGGGCGGCTTCGTGACGATGGCGCTGGCGAAAAGCCCGGTCTTCACCGATCCGCTGCGCGAAAAGCCGCAGATCGGCGGCTGCTGCGGCGTGAAGAAGCCGTTCCAGGGCAAGCCGGTGTGGCAGTTCTGGTCCGAGGCCGACCGCCGCGACGCCTTCCGCCGGTCGTGGGTGGACAACGCCCTGTTCCTCTTCAAGTGGCTGCTGCTGGCCTACATGATCGAGGCGCTGATGCTGCATTACGTCCCCGCCGAGATGATCGCCAACCTGCTGGGCGGAGACGGGATCGGCACGGTGGTTCTGGCCGCGCTGGTCGGGATGCCCGCCTATCTCAACGGCTACGCCGCCGTGGGCCTGATCGACGGGCTGCTGGCGCAGGGCATGGCGCAGGGCGCGGCGATGTCCTTCGTGATCGCCGGTGGCGTCAGCTGCATCCCCGCCGCGGTGGCGGTCTGGGCGCTGGTGAAACCTCGGGTTTTCGCCGCCTATCTGGGCATCGCGCTGGTCGGCGCCCTGTTGGCGGGCCTTGCCTGGGGCGTGATCGCCTGAGCTGAGCCGATGTTATTGCTCTGGTAACAGAGCCTCGCTATCCCCGGAGTGCCGAACATCACTCCGGGGATTTTCCTTTGTACAGGGTCTGGGGCTTCATCGAAGACTACTCGATCCTGCTGATCGTGGGCTCGGTGCTGGCGCTTGTCTGGGCCAATGCCGACCCCGCCGGCTATCGGTTCTTCGTCGACTACCCGCTGTGGCTGAACGACTGGATCGGCGCGGACATCCACCACTGGCTGCCCCATCACGCCGCGGAATACGCGCTGGACGAGACCGGCGCGGACCGCGTGCTGACCATCCATTTTCTGGTGAATGACATCCTGATGGCGTTCTTCTTCGCCGTCGCCGCCAAGGAGGTGTGGGAGGCGATCGCCCTTGGCGACGGCTCGCTGCGCGGGCGCACCGCGGCGACGCCGCTGATCGCCACGCTGGGCGGCATGCTGGGGCCGATCGCGGTCTACCTCGGGCTGGCGTGGTGCCTTGGGCCGGATGGCTTCGACACCGTGTCGCGCGGCTGGGCGGTGCCCACGGCGACCGACATCGCGTTCTCTTACCTCGTGGGCCGGCTGGTGTTCGGGCCGGCGCACCCGGCGGTGAACTTTCTGCTGTTGCTGTCCATCGCCGACGACGCGGGCGGGCTGGTCATCCTTGCGATCTTCTACCCCTCCGGCGATCTTGCGCCGGAATGGCTGCTGTTCTCGCTGGCCGCCGCCGTGGCGGTCTACCTGCTGGCCAACGTCCTGCCCCGACGGCTGGACCGCCACGATCAGGAGCGGCCGCATTCCACCTGGGTCCGCAAGCGGCTTGGCGTGCTGCCCTACGCCATGGCCGGGGCGATGTCGTGGTACGGCTTCCAGCAGTCGGGCCTGCACCCGGCACTTGGGCTGCTGCCCATCGTGCCCACGATCCCTCATGCCGAGCGTGCCTTCGGCATCTTCCACGCGGCAGAGCGGTATCTGACCGACCTGCTGAACCGCATCCAGAAGCTTCTGCGCCATCCGGTCGAGTTCATCCTGTTCCTGTTCGGCCTGCTGAACGCGGGTGTCGCCTTTCAGTCCATCGGCTCGCCCACCTGGCTGGTGCTGGCCGGGCTGCTGGTAGGCAAGCCGCTTGGGATCTTCGCCTTCGGCTGGATCGCCGCGAAGCCCATGGGGCTGGGGCTGCCCAGGGGGATGCGCACGGCGGATCTTGTCGTGGTGGGCTGCGCCGCCGCCATCGGCTTTACCGTGTCGCTGTTCGTCGCAAGCGTCGCCTTTGGCGCAGGCGCGGTGCAGGACGCGGCGAAGATGGGCGCGCTGTTCAGCTTCTCTGCCGCCGCAATGGCGTGGCTTGCCGGAAGACTGTTTCGCGTCGAACGACAGAAGGCGTGACAATCCCCGCGATTCCCGCGAATTGTTCGCTTATCGTGGCTTATACACGCCATGTTGTTGCCCCAATTGGCTCCGCGACCTTGCAGCACGTTGAAATACAACCCGGCGACCAGACATAATTGAGCCTAAATAACGGCCTATAGCCCATCCTTAACGATGCGCGCGTTAAGCGGGACGAGGCAGAGAAGCGGAACCGGGGCACGAATGCTCGAATTCGAGAACGTCAGCAAATCCTTCTGGACCGGGAGCCAGCGCAAGGTCATCCTCGACCGCGCGTCGTTCCGGGTCGAGCTGGGTCAGTCGCTTGGCATCCTCGCCCCGAACGGCACCGGCAAGACCACCATCATCAACATGATGGCCGGGCTCGAAAAGCCGGACGAGGGCATCATCCGCCGGGAATGCCGCGTCTCTTTCCCGCTGGGCTTCATGGGCGGTGTCGTGTCGCGTCATACCGCGCGCGAGAACACGCGCTACATCGCGCGGCTTTACGGGCTGGATCCCGACTATGTCGAAGCCTTCTGCCGCTGGATCTGCAACCTTGAAGAATATTTCGACATGCCCGTCGGCACCTACAGCCAGGGCATGCGGGCGCGCCTGAACTTCGCGTTGCTTCTGGCGCTGGATTTCGACATCTACCTGATCGACGAAGGCATGCCGTCCACCACGGACGTCGCCTTCAACAAGCGCGCGGGCCAGATCCTGCGCGAGCGTCTGAAGGACTCGACCATCGTGGTGGTCAGCCACAAGCCCCAGACGCTAGAGAAATTCTGCCGGTCCGCCGCGGTGCTGCGCGACGGCAAGCTGCACATGTTCGACACCTTGGAAGAAGCACAGGCCCTGTATGACTACCAAACCCAAGGCTAGAAAATACCGCATCCGCCGCAGCCCGGTCACGCCGGGCGGCGCGGGCGCCGACGCGCCGCAACAGCCGCCGCGCAGGGTGTCGCCCGACGTAGTCGACCCGATGCTGTTCGCCGGCGACGACTCCGACGACGGCTTCGGCGAGGAACGCTATCCCACCGCCGCCCCGAAACCGATGCCGCGCACCGCCCCGGCGTCGGCCACTGCCCCTTCAAAGGCCACCGGAACCGAACCCGCGCTGACGGTCGAGGGCGAACTCGCCGCGATCCGGCGCGAAGGCCTGACGGGCCGCCAGCTTCGCATGGCCCGCCGGGTGGCGCAGAAACACGGTATGGCCCCAACCAGCGACTTCGACGCCGTGCGCCTGCTGCGCAAGGAAGGCATCGACCCGTTCCAGCGGTCGAACATGCTGGAACTGGTGACCGACCAGCCGCGCCAGGAACCGTCGCGCGACCTGATGGTCCCCAAGACCGAGGCGCGCCCGCAGCTGCCCTCGACCCAGGTCATTGCCGAGGATGAACGCGCCCGCGAAATCGTGCGGATGCAGCGCGACATCGTCCGCCGCCGCCGCCGCAAGCTGGCGCAGCTTGGCGCCCGGCTTGCGTTCTTCGTCCTGCTGCCGACGATCATCGCGGGCTACTACTATTACAAGATCGCCACCCCGATGTACGCGACCCACTCGGAGTTCGTGATCCAGCAGGCGCAGAACCCCGCCGCCGCCGCCTCGGGACTGGCGGGCATGTTCTCGGGGACCACCTTCGCCACCAGCCACGATTCCATCGTGGTGCAGGGCTATCTGCAGTCCATCGACGCGATGCTGCGGCTGGACGACGATCTGGGCTTCCGCGCGCATTTCAGCGACGACGACGTCGACCCGCTGCAGCGGCTGGAACTCGACGCCACCAAGGAAGAAGCCTACGGCGTCTACAAGAAGAACGTGAAGATCAGCTACGACCCGACCGAGGGCGTCATCAAGATGGACGTGGTCGCGGCCGACCCCGAGATGAGCCAGCTGTTCTCGGAACGCCTGATCCGCTACGCCGAGGAACAGGTCGACGCGCTGTCGCTGCGCCTGCGGTCGGACCAGATGGCGGGGGCAGAGCAAAGCTATGCCAACGCCGAAACCGCGATGCTGGCGGCGCAGCAGAAGGTGCTGGCGCTGCAGGAACAGCTGGGCGTCCTTGACCCGATGACCGAGTCGAACTCGCTGATGACCCAGATCACCGCGCTGGAAACGCAGCTGTCCGAAAAGCGGCTTCAGCTGTCACAGCTGCAAGACAACGCGAACCCGAACCAGGCCCGCGTCGACGGCGCCCGCGGCGACATCCGGCGGCTTGAAACCTTGATCGCGGAACTGCGCTCGCAACTGACGGTGACCACGTCCAGCGGCCAGTCGCTGGCCCGGATCACCGGCGAGCTGCGGCTGGCCGAGCGCGAGTTGCAAACCCGCGAACTGATGGTGACGCAGGCGCTGCAACAGCTCGAAACCGCCCGGATCGAGGCGAACCGCCAGACCCGCTACCTGTCGATGGCGGTGTCGCCCATCGCCCCGGACGAGGCCAGCTATCCGCGCAGCTTCGAGAACACGATCCTCGCCTTCCTGATCTTCAGCGGCGTCTACCTGATGATCTCGCTGACCGCGTCGATCCTGCGCGAACAGGTCTCGAGCTAGACGCCGCCCGCCCCGGCGGCTAGGTCTGTCCCGGCATCGCCTGCGGCGATCGGGGGCTCTGCCCCCCGCCGCGCGTGCCGCGCGTCCCCCCGGGATATTTCCGGACAGAAGAAGGATCTGGACATGGCAGAACAACACGAGGTGAGCGTCCGCGACGTGACGGTCGGCAACGCGCGTCCGCTCACGCTGATCGCCGGTCCCTGCCAGCTGGAAAGCGCGGATCACGCCCAGATGATCGCCGGCCGCATGGCCGAGGCCTGCGCGAAGGCGGGCGCCGGCTATATCTTCAAGGCCAGCTTCGACAAGGCGAACCGCACCTCTGTTTCGGGGCGCCGCGGGCCCGGGCTGGACGAGGGGCTGAAACTGCTGCAGGGCGTGCGAGAGACGATCGGCTGCCCGGTGCTGACCGACGTCCACCTGCCCGACCAGTGCGCCCCGGCGGCCGACGCGGTCGACGTGCTGCAGATCCCCGCCTTCCTTTGCCGCCAGACCGACCTGCTGATCGCCGCGGGCGAGACCGGCGCGGTGGTGAACGTGAAGAAAGGCCAGTTCCTTGCGCCGTGGGACATGCCGAACGTGGTGTCGAAACTCGAAAGCACCGGCAACCGCCGCATCCTGCTGACCGAGCGTGGCACGTCCTTCGGATACAACACGCTGGTCACCGACATGCGGTCGCTGCCCCAGATGGCGGCCACCGGCTATCCGGTGGTCATGGACGCCACCCACTCGGTCCAGCAGCCGGGCGGCCTTGGCGGCGCGTCCGGCGGCCAGCGCGAGTTTGCCCCCGTCATGGCCCGCGCGGCGGTATCGCTGGGGGTGGCGGCGGTGTTCATCGAGACCCATGAGGACCCCGACACCGCCCCATCGGACGGCCCGAACATGATCCCGCTCGACCGCATGCCCGCGCTGATCGAGACGCTGATGCGCTTCGACGCACTGGCGAAGGCCGAACCGCTTTAGGCGCGCTTTCTTGCGATTGATTGGCGCGCGATCAATGCACTTCCGCGGGATGGAAAATTAACGCGCAAAACTGACCAGGGTTCCCCTATTGCGCGAAGACTATCCGAAACTTAACCCTGAAGCTGAAACAAGACGGGGTGTTCCAAATGCTTTCAAGACTGGTTGAATTAATTGTCGGCGCAACTATTGGTGCTTTCGCTGGCGCTGGAACCGGGATTGTAGGCGGTGTATTTGGCGCAATTGCCGGGGCAAGCGTCTTTACTCTGATCGGAGCCGCATGGGGCTTCAGTGCAGGTCCCGACATTGCTCGGGCGTGGCGCAAGGTTAAGTCGAAGTAAGCTCTGCGGCGGCCGGCCCAACGCCGCGCCAGCCAAGCCGCGGCCGCCGTCCCTTCTTTGGTCCTCAAATATCCCCGCCGGAGGCAGCCGCCGCAGGCGGCTTCTCCCCGCATGTCCGCGCAAAGACGGTCAATTCTCGATTGCGCCCCCCTTTCCCGCAGCTAATCTGACCTGGAAGTTTCTTTTCAGACACCGGGTTTCCATGCGCCGCATTCTCTTCCTCGCCTGCCTTCTCCTGACCCTCGCCCCCCTGACCGCCACCGCGCAGGACACCCAGCCTTCCGGCACCATCGAGACCGAGAACAACGCCTCGACCGACGCCGCCATCGCGGTGCGCATCCGCGAGATCCTTGGCCAGTTGGACGGCTACGCGGATGTGACAGTGCAGGTGAATTCGGGCATCGTCACCCTGCGCGGCCGCACGCTGGACGGCGAGGCGATCACCCGGCTTGACGGGTTGGTGTCGCGGGTGGCGGGCGTTGTCGCGATCGAGAACGAGGTGGTCGAGTCCACCGATCTCGTCGAACGGCTGAACCCGGCGGTCGACCGGTTCCGCAAGCGGATGGAACAGCTGGTGGCCTTCCTGCCCCTGCTGGTCGTCGCGGCGATGGTGTTTCTTGTCGTGGCCTTCATCGGCTTCCTTCTGGCGCGCGGCCGCTGGCCATGGGACCGGCTGGCGCCCAACGCCTTCATCGCAGACATTTACCGCCAGATCGTGCGCCTTGCCTTCCTTGTCGGCGCCGTGGTGATCGCGCTGGACATCCTGAACGCCACCGCGCTTCTGGGCACCATCCTCGGCGCCGCCGGGATCATCGGTCTCGCCATCGGTTTCGCGGTGCGCGACACGGTCGAGAATTTCATCGCCTCGGTGCTGCTGTCGATCCGCCAGCCGTTCCGCCCCAACGATGCCATCGAGATCAACGGCGACGAGGGCAAGGTGATCCGCCTGACGTCGCGCGCGACGATCCTGCTCAGCTGGGACGGCAACCACATCCGCATCCCCAACTCGACGGTGTTCAAAAGCCGCATCGTCAACTTCTCGCGCAACAAAGAGCGGCGCATCCTGTTTCAGCTTGGGCTGGATCCCGACTGCGACTATGCCGCGATGCGCAAGCTGGCCGAAGAGACGGTGCAGGCCCTGCCCTTCGTTCTGGACACGCCCGCCGCGTCGGTCTGGATCGAGGACCTGACGGACTCTGGCGTCGTCCTCACGATCACCGGCTGGATCGACCAGAACGAGACCTCGCTTCTGCTGTCCCGGGGCGAGGCGCTGAGGCAGGTGAAACTCGCCGTCGAGGCCGCTGGCGTCACCATCGCCGACACCACTTACCGCGTGCTGCTGGATGGCCAGGGCACGCCCGACGACACGCCCGAGGCCCGGCCCTCCGCACCGCCGCCGCCCGCGCCCGCCCCCGAAGCCAGCACCGAAAACGTCGCCGCCGAAAGCGAACACGAGCTTGAACGCATCGTCGAAGCCGAACGCGCCGAGACCGCCCACGCCGACCTTCTCGACCGCGACGCGCGCACAGAATGACGTGTCGAAAATTTACCCTTTCAGGGCTTGCGGAGCGTGTCACGAATCCGTAAGACACGCCTCGCTGCTGGGGTGTAGCCAAGTGGTAAGGCAGCGGTTTTTGGTACCGTGTACCGTAGGTTCGAATCCTACCACCCCAGCCAGTTGATTTCGTTAGAGAAATCTACCCTGAAGTTTTGCCATACTTTCGCCGGTTTACAGCTACGGTTACCGGCCACGGGCAACGCCCACGGTTTCCGTTGGAAAAAATAGCTATCCAATCTCCTTTCGCGGGATTTATGGTCGTAGTTGATTTGAGCTTCAGGCACCGGTTACAATCACGCTCGACACCTGACGCTATACACACTGTTCACATTCATTTATCGATAAGGGCTTTGTTTTGGCGCCAGCTCGATCCAGACAAGAACTTGAAGATGCCCTACGGGATCAGATTAGACTTCTTACTCGATCATGCCAAAGCTTCGACGACGGCGATACCGCGGAAGCGCTCAGAATTTCTTCGATAATTTACATGTTACTTTTCTCAAACAGGAACAATCACTCTATTATTAGTCAGCTGGGCCATGACGAACCAGCGATGGTATCGACCGCGAACGCCCTGCAAGACAGGCCATTCGCGACACCACTAACGACAATTCGACACAGTGATGGCCAGTACGTCCCAACGCTTGGCCAACTTCCTCCTGGGTATCCGATCCCGAAAATCCCTCTTAACGATTGGTGGGATGAGGCCGTCTTCATATGTGGGGACGATCGATTATCTAGATCTGATCTAGTCCGCACAATGCGAGATCAGGACGGTGGGAGCCATCTAGATCCAACGATCAGGAATCAACTCTACGAGCGCTTTAAGAACGCGGATCATCCAGCCTTAGAAGCCCTCAAGGAGACGGGATTTCTCAACATCGTTTTTGGAGCGGAGGCGACCACATCCGTTAAGAGCGGGCCGCGCGCCTCTGTGCGACAAATCGCATGGGAAGTGCTGGAATCCCTGAAGGATGCCGGTTTGGGTGCATTTTTTCCTGATTAGTAGAAAGCCAGCTATGGGATCAAAAGCTGGCCCCATCGTGCGACGAAGGGAAATAGCAAGCCGAATCTAGTTTACACTTACCATGTAAGTATTTGATTTAAATGGCACCAAAACCCGTTCAGTTTGGAATTTTATTCAACATTCTCAACGCGAAATGGCGGCTTTTGGTACCGTGTACCGTAGGTTCGAATCCTACCACCCCAGCCAGCAAGTTCCTTCCGGAATCATACGAACCGCGCAGGCGCTCCCCGGTGGCGGGAAGCGGCGTTCGCTGGATGTGACAGCGCCGGCCCGGCCCTTCGCGCTCAGATTGGCGGAAAGGCCGAAACCGGCGGTGCAGTTGCGTCAGTCTGCCAGTTCGAAGTGGATGTCCTGCGCGCCTTCCCACAGAACGAGGTTGCCCAGCTTCATCAGGTTCTCGTGCCCGCTGGTCAGCGTGATGAAATGGTTGCCGGCCAGCTGGCCCATCTTCGACGAGAAATCCACGCCGCCGTAGGCCAGAAGGATCTCGGTTTCCGAGATGCCGCCCGGGTACAGGATGATGTGGCCCGGCGCGGGGTGCGAGGTGTGGTTCTCGTACTCGACGCCGAAGTCGTGGTCGCCCAGCGGGATCCAGACGCCCTCGCCCGACCAGCGGACGTGAACGATCTGGCTTTGGTAGGGCAGCACCTTGCGGAAGGCGGCGCAGGTCTTGGGCGCGGCCTCTTCTTCGAGCTTTGCGTCGAAGGTGTAGGGTCCGGCTTTGATCACGAGTTTGGTCATTGGGTTTTCCTTGTCGTCAGAAACGGTCGAAGTCGAAGGGGGCAAGGTCCTGACGGACCCGCCCATGAAGCGCGAGCGCCGCCGCCTCCCGGCCCATCAGGGGGCCCAGCGTATAGCCGTTCGCGGTGGCGGCCACCGTCACGCCCGGCACGCCGGGCAAGGCGCCCAGCAGCGGGGCGCCGTCGATGTCGATGTTCATCGCGGCCCAGCTGCGCAGCACCCGCAGACCGCCCACCGCAGGGACGCTGCGGGCCGCGACCCACAGGTTGCCTTCAAGACTGTCGGGCAGAACCTGCGGCTGGCCTGTCGGGCCGGTCTTCGCGGTCCACGCGCCGCCGATCAGCACGGTGCCGGCAGAGGTCTGTTTCATGGTCAGGTGGCGGTCGGCATGGGCCAGCAGGCAGGGCAGAACCGGCGCGGTGCGTTCGGTGACAACCATCTGCAAAGGTGCGCCCTTGACCGGGATCGCCGCGCCCAGCATCCGCCCGAGTTCCGCCGACCAGCCCCCGGCGGCCAGCAATACGCGCTTTGCATGAACCACGCCCCGCGCCGTGCGCAGGCTATAGCCGTCGGCGGTCCGCGCGATGGCGGTGACGCCCGCCTGTTCCTCGAACCGGGCGCCCGCGGCGCGGGCGGCGGCGATCAGCGCGTTCGAGGCGGCAAGCGGGTTGATCTTGCCCTCGCCCGGACACCACGCGGCGGCCAGCATGCGATCGGACACGTGCGGTGCGATCTGGCGCAGGCGGTCGGGGCCGATCACCTCGGTCTGCACCCCGACGGTCGCCTCGGACGCGGCTTTTTGCTCAAGGAACGGGATCTGCGCCTCGGATTCCGCGACCATCAGGCCGCCGGTGACCGCCATCTCGAAATCCGCGTCCAGGTCGCGTTCCAGCGCGCCCCACAGCGCGATGGCTTCCTGCTGAAGCGGCAGCGTCTGAAGTTGCAGCCCGCCGCCGCCCACGGCCTTGCTGCCGAAGTCCCATGACAGAAGCTGCAGATGCAGGCTGCCAGCGTTGCCGCCCGAGGCTTCGGCGTTCAGGCGGCCCCGGTCCAGCACGGCCACCGATGCGCCTGCGCGCGCGGCGAACAGCGCGGCGGAGATCCCCGTCACGCCGCCGCCGACGATGGCGAGGTCCACGGTGATTTCGCCGAAGTCCCCGATGTCTTTCGCGGACGGACGGGCGGACGGGCTGCTTTCGCGGTGGCCGCCCCATTCCGGTTTCTCGATGGTCAGCGCGGCGACGGGCACTGGCTTGACCGGGATCTGCGGCGCCAGAAGCGTTTCCGGCGCGACGTCGCGGCCCGCCTGTTCCAGCAACCGCTGCGCGGCGGGCACGCAATACCGCCCCTGACAGCGGCCCATGCCAAGCCGCGTGGCCCGCTTGATCGCGCCGGGATCGGTGGCGCCGGCGGCGATGGCGTCGCGCACTGCCCTGGCCGAGACGGCCTCGCACCGGCAGACGGTAACCTCGTCCGGCACCGGGTCGCGCGGCGGCGCGTCGAACAACGTCCATAGCGCCGATTGGAACCGGCGGGCGCGGCACATGCGGCGGCCATGGGACGGGTCGGCGGCAAGGTCCTGCCCCAGGTACCGCGCCACCCCATGCGCGGCGAGCGCGCCCTGCGCCTCGGCGACCCGGGCGCCGCCCATGCTGCCCGCATCCCCGGCGACCCAAAGCCCCGGAACCGCGGTGGCGCCGTCATCCTCGCGGACGACCGAGGGCAGCCGGGTGCGGCTGTCGAGCCTCAACGTCGCGCCCAGCAGGCGGGCGATTTCTAGCTGCGGTGCGAAGCCTTCGCCGATGCAGATCGCATCGGCGGCGATGTTCTCGGTCTTGCCGCTGGCGATGTGGCGAATGACGGCTCCGGTGGCGGCGCTGTCACCGGTGATTGCGGCGATCTCCCACCCGGCGCGCAGCGGCACGCCCGCCCGCCGCATCGCAAGGCGATAGCGCAGACCGTCCAGCGCCAGCCCCGGCGCGGCAACGGCGGACCGGATCAAGGCGCCCCGATCCGTCAGCGCGGCGCGCTCCAGAACAGCTTGAACTTTACCGCCGAGCGCATTGATCTCATGGGCCAATTGCCACCCCAACGGCCCGTTTCCGGCGATCAGGATGCGCTGGCCGGGCACAACGCCATAGCGCCGCGCCAGCGTCTGCGCCGAGCCGACGCTTTGCACGCCGGGCAGCGTCCAGCCGGGCACCATCGCGGGCACCTCGTAGGCGCCGGTCGCAAGGATGACGGACCGCGCCGAGACGGACAGGCCGCCATCGCGCCCAAGCGATTTCAGGTCGAAGCACCCCGCCTCGTTCGCCCGCGCGAACCAGACGGTCTGACCGCTTTCGATCCGCACCCCGGCCTCGGTCGCCGCCCTGCGCCGCGCGTTCCCCTCGCGGTGCTGCGCGTCCGCGTCCGCGCCGCCCCGGAACCCGGAACTGCGCGGTTTGTAATACTGCCCGCCGGCGTCAGAGCGTTCGTCCAGCACCAGCACGCCCAGCCCCGCCCGCGCCAGCCGCGTGGCGGCGGCCAGCCCGGCAGGCCCGGCGCCCAGCACAGCGGCGTCCACCGTCTGCTGTTCCACCTCAACCGGCGCGCCCTCGGTCGCGGCGGGGGGCGTGGTGCGGTCGTCCTGTGCCTCGATCTCCATCCCGTCGCGCAGCGCGGTCATGCAGGCCAACTGACCCGTTTGGCCGTCAACCTTGACCGAGCAGTCCTGACACACGCCCATGCCGCAGAACGGCCCGCGCGGCTGGCCGATGCAGCCGCTGCCAAAGCGTGTGACCTGAGCAGCCGAAAGGGCGGCCGCGATGCTGTCGCCCGGCCGCCCTGTCAGCTGTTCTCCGTTCCAGCGAAACCGCAACGTCATCGGGTCAGGCCCGCTCCTCCTGCATCAGGCCCACGGCCCGCATCGCATCGTGCAGGATGGGCATCTCGCTTGCCGGCAGCGGCAGCCTTGGTGCGCGCGGATTGCCGGTGTCCATCCCCATCAGTTTCAAAGCCGCCTTGGTCGCCGAGACATAGCGATGTCCGCCGACCAGTCGGATCATCGGAAGGATCTCGTGATACAGCGCCCGGGCGGCGTCGTAATCCTGCTTGTCCGCCGTCAGGGTGAACAAGTCCGCGCATTGCTTCGGCAGCACGTTCGACGCCACGGCCACCCAGCCCACGGCCCCGTTGACGAAGCTTTCAAAGCCCATGATACCGCCGAACACGGTCATCCGGTCGCCGCACATGTCGATGATGTCGCGGACGCGGGTGACGTCCATCGTCGACTCCTTGATGTAGTCGACGCCGTCGATCTCGGACAGCCGCGCCACGATGGGCGGCGTCAGGTCGACGTTCGAGGTGGCCGGGTTGTTGTAGATCATGATCGGCAGGTTGGTAGAGGCCGCGATGCGTTCGTAGTGCCGGTACAGTTCGTCCTCGGTCGGGGTCGAGTAGAACGGCGGGATGATCAGCATGCCCTGCGCGCCGACGTCGGCAGCCATACGGCAGTTCTCGATCACGTCCTCGGTCCGCTCGGCCCCGGCGCCGATCAGCACCGGCACCCGGCCCGCGGTGGTGTCGACCACGCAGCGCGCGACCGCCTCGCGCTCCTTGGTGGTCAGCGACAGGAATTCGCCGGTTGAACCCAGCGGCATAAGCCCATGGATTCCCTCTTCGATCTGCCAGTTGGTATAGCGCGCCATCGCGCCGGGATCGAACGCGCCCGCATCGTCATAAGCGGTGACCATCACGGAATAGGTGCCACGAAACTTTGCCGTCATGGTGCGGTCTCCTTCAAGGTAAGCAATCGAACCGGGGTGTCCCGGAGCAGCGCGCCGATCAGGTCGGCGCCGAAATCCAGCCGCCGCATCAGCGCGCGGACGTTGCGCAGGATGTGGCCATAGCCATGGCCGCCCCAGCGCCGCAGGCGGGTCTTGGTGCAGATGTCGTGCGACACCAGAATGCGGTCGCCGAACCCCTGCGCGGCGAAGTCCCGGATCAGCCGCAGACGGCCAAGGTCGGTGGGCAGTTCCACCGCGTCGGTCATCCAATAATGCGACTGCTCGATGCCGAAGAAATCCCATTCCACATTCGCGCCGCGTTCCAGCAGAGGCCCGATGCCCTTCCCGTCGGGATGCGTCCGGTCCATGTGGCACAGCACGACCCGCGACAGGTCCGCGCCATTGGCGGCGAGGATGTCCAGGATCTGCCCGCAGGCGGTCTCATGCCGCCCTGGATGCACGCTGATCGCGGCGCCGGTGCGGCGCTGCGCCTCGGCAGACGCCTCCAGCGCGCGGATCTCGGATGGCGCCAGCGGCCACGAACAGCCGATCTCGCCGATCAGGCCCGCCCGGATCCCGGTGCCGTCGGCGCCGTCGGTCACCTCGGACGCGAACCTGTCGGCCAGCGCACCGGAAGGCATCGCCCGGATCTCGTCGGTCATGTAGGCGTCGACATAAGTCCCCGCCGCCGCGACCACGTGTACGCCGCTGGCGCGCGCGGCGGCGGCCAGCCCCTCGACATCGCGGGCAAGGCCGAACACGCTTTGGTCCACGATCAGCGACCCGCCGTCCTGCGCATAGGCGGCAAGCTCGGATGCCGCCACATCCCGGTCGGTCTGCAACGCGTTCTGCGCCGCCTCGTTCGAGCGATAGTCGATCTGCCAGCGGTCCTCGGTCCCGATGGGCGCGTGCCGGTCGCCGGTCAGTCCCGGCGGCACGATGTCGAACAGCACGTGCTCGTGGAACATCACCTGCCCCACGTCATCCGGCGACACGTCGCCCAGCACCGTTCGGATTGCAGACACCGCGCCGTCCTACAGGATCTTCGACAAGAAGAGCCGCGTGTGCTCGCTTTTCGGGTTGGTGAAGAACTCTTCGGGCGGCGCTTCTTCCACGATCTCGCCGCCATGCATCAACAGCACCCGGTCGGCGGCGGCGCGGGCGAAACCCATTTCGTGCGTGACGACGATCATCGTCATCCCCTGCCGCGACAGGTCGGTCATCACGTCCAGCACTTCCGAGATCATCTCGGGGTCCAGCGCCGAGGTCGGTTCGTCGAACAGCATCACCTTGGGCCGCATCGCCAGGGCACGGGCGATGGCGACGCGCTGCTGCTGGCCGCCCGACAGCTGCGCGGGATAGGCATCCGCCTTGTCCGGAAGCCCGACACGGGCAAGCAGTTCGCGGGCGTGGGCCTCGGCCTTCGCCGGGGACTCGCCCATGATCTTCACGGGCGACAGGGTGATGTTCTTCAGAACCGACAGGTGCGGGAACAGGTTGAAGGACTGGAAGACCATGCCCATCTCGCGCCGCTGCCGCGCCACCTTGCCATCGCCCAGCGGGATCAGCTTGCCGCCGGTGTCCCGACGATAGCCCATCAGGTTGCCGCAAGCGGTGATCGAGCCGCCGTCGATGGTCTCGAGATGGTCGATACAGCGCAGAAGCGTCGACTTCCCCGACCCCGACCGGCCCGCGATCACCACGACCTCGCCGGTGCGGACGGTCAGGCTGACGTCGCGCAGGACGTGGTTCGAGCCGAAGGCCTTCTGTACGTTCTGGATCACCACAATCGGCGGGCCGAGGTCGCGGGGCTTGCCCGCCATGGGCGGAAGGTCGGTGTCTGTCATGCTATCCATCGTCATTGCCCGCCTCAGACCTGCGCCGCCGCGTCGCCCGTCACCGGGCGCTCGGGTTTCTTGCCGTCATCGTCGGACAGCGGGCCGAAGGGCCGGTCGTAATGCGCTTCCAGCCGCTTCTGGATCTCGCCCCAGACGGTCGTCATCAACAGGTACCAGCAGGCCGCGCCAAGGTAGGCTTCAAGCACGCGGAATTCGAACTGCGCCAACTGCTGCGTGCGGCGGAACAGCTCTTCCATCGAGATGACCGAGGCGATCGAGGTGGTCTTGATCATCAGGGTAAACTGGTTGCCCAGCGGCGGGATGATGATCCGCGTCGCCTGCGGCAGGATCACATAGCGCATCCGCTGCGGCCATGTCATGCCAAGCGCGAGGCTGGCGTCAGTCTGGCCCTTGTTCACCGACAGGATGCCCGACCGGACGATCTCGGCGAAATAGGCGGCCTCGTGCAGCGACAGTGCAAGGATCGCGCTGGAGATCACGCCCAGCTTCAGCCCGAACAGCGGCAGGACCGTGTAAATGATCACCATCTGGACCAGCAGCGGCGTTCCGCGCCAGACCCAGATGAACAGGTTCGCGAACTGACGCGGCGCCCAGTAGCGCGACATCTTCATGAAAGCGACAACGACACCCAGCGTGCAGCCCAGCAGCATCGCCACGCAGGCCAGCCACAGCGTCGTCCAAACCCCTGTCAGCATGTACTCGCCGAACAGGAACCGAAAGAAGTGTTCCCAGCTGAATTCCATCGCGCGCTTTCCCTGTCAGTGAAGTCGCCGGCCGGAAGAGCATCGCCTTCCGGCCGGACCGATCCGGCTTATTCGCCAGTATAGAAGTAGGTGAACTCACCCGGCCACTGGGGCCAGACGTCGATCAGCGTGGCGCCCGAAGCGTTCATGTATTCCTGATAGACGCCCTCTTCGCTCATGTCGTTCAGGACATCGGCGACAGCCTGCGCGAGGGTCGGCTCGTCAAAGGCGAAGGCGGACGGAGTGCCGGGGTAAAGGCCGGTCACCGCCATCGTGAAACGGCCCTTTTCCTGATAGTAGGTGCCGGTCGCATCGCCGATGAAGATCGCCTCGATCTGGCCGCTGCCAAGGGCAAGGAACACTTCGCCGTAGGTGTTGAACACGCGGATATCCATCGGCTCAAGACCGGCGGCAACCTGTTCGTCGTTGATCTCGTTGATCTTCTTCTCTTCGAAACCGGCGATCTCGACGCCGACGACGCGGCCTGCAAGATCCTCGGGCTTCTCGATGCCCAGCGGGTTGCCGTCCGCCGCAACCAGCGCCAGCGCGTTGATGCGGTACGGCACAAGCTGCATGATGCCGGCGCGTTCTTCGGTGAAGTACAGGCCGGTGTTGATCATGTCCCAGCGGTCGGCGGCAAGGCCGGGTATCTGAACCGCGAAGTCCACGTTCATGTAGACCGGCTCGAGGCACAGGCGCTTGGCGATCTCGTCGCCCAGTTCGCGGTGCAGGCCGGCGATCTCGCCGTTCTCGTCGATGTACTGCGCCGGCGGGATGCTGGCGTTGATCGACATGGTCAGCTTGCCGGGTTCGATGGTCGGCAGGTCGGCCGGGCAGTCCTGCGCCGAGGCGGCGGCAGCCGAGAGGCCAAGCGCTGCGGCAAGGGTCAGTCGGAAGGTCTTGGTCAGGGTCATCACGGGATCCTCTGTTGGGGTTGGTTCCGGCCGCTTTCCGGCCTTGTCGTGTTGGTTATTCGGGTGTTTTCCACGCGCCGCCGCACCAGTCGGCGACGATGCGGGCGGTCACATCGACCATGCGAAGGAAGTCGGCTTCGTCGACCCATTCGTCATGGCGGTCGTTCTGGCTGAGATCGCCGCTAAGGCAGCCCAGTCCGACGCAGGGAATGCCCGCCTCGACCGCCGGGTTGCGGATGTCGGACGAGGTGTGCATCGCGTTCACGAAAGGCGCCTCGCCGGTCACCGCGCTGACGGCGCCTGCGGCGGTCACGTAAAGCGGATGGTCGTCGGGCACTTCGGCGCCGGTGACGCCGGTGATCCATTCGACCACGGGCGGATTATCCTTCAGCCACGGATCGGCGGCGGCGGCCTTCGCGACGGCGGCCTCGATCTCGGCCTGAACCTCGCGATAGGTCTGGGACGGCGGGAACGAGACGGCGCCGCCCATCACGCAGGTCTCGACGATCCGGCCGAACTTGCGCAACTCGCCGCATTGCATGCGCGAGATGTGCAGGTTGGTGGCGCGGCCCACGACGGCCTCGATCAGCGGATGGCGGACCCGCTCTGCCCGCTCGGCAGCCAGCGCCATCAGCGCATCGCGAAGCAGGATCGCCTTGTCGATCGGGTTCTCGGCAAGGTGAGAGAACGCCGTGTGCCCCGGCTCGGTCGTGTCGGGCTGGCGGCCCTTGACGGTGACGGTGAATTCCAGATGCCCCGAGGCCAGCGCCTTGATCTCGCGCATGCCCTCGCCCGATTCCGCCGGGTGCAGATACAGGGCCGCGTCGGCGGTCAGCCCGTCATGCAGCAAGGCCGCGACGCCCCTCGCATAGCGCTTGCTGGGCGTCGACGCGAAAACCGCCCGCCCCATAGGCTTGCCCGACGCGGCCGCCTTCTCGATGGCCAGCACGGCGGCGGCGCAGCCTGCAAGGTCGTCGGCGATGCCCCATCCATAGATGCGCCCGCCGTCGACCTCGCCCGCGAAGGGATCATGCGTCCATGTATCGGTTCCCGCGACAGGCTCGCCGTCCGGGTGCGCGAACATCAGAAGACTGGGCAGGCTGTCGTCGCCGGGCAAGGTGCCCACAACGGCGGTGCGGTGCGTTTCGTTGCGCGCGCCGTCCTGTGCGAATTCGCCGATCACGGGAACCGCGCCCGGGTCATAGTCATGCGTGGTGACGCTGCATCCGGCCGCGGCCAGCCGGTCCGCGATGACCTTCTGCACCTGCGCCTCGCCGCCAGCCTGCGCCGCGATCAATTCCTGCAGGAAGGCAATCGCCGTCCCCGCGTCCGCAACCTGCGCTGTTCCTTCCGGCACCCGAACCCCCTGTCCATTTCGGACACTGCTTGTATACAATTTATGATGAACGGTACACGACGCGAATGCAATAAGCTTGTTAGGTTCGGGAAGGCCAAAGCCAAAGACGAGCGCAATCCGCACCGAATGCCGGCTGCTTCGACCGATTATTGAGCGTTTCGAAAAGCTTGCCGGGACAGGATGTGCGCGCCGGTCAGGACACCGCTTCGATGGCGAACTGGAACAGCGACCGGATATGAGTCGCAACCGCCTTACGCGCCGCCGAAGCATTGCGCGACTCGATGGCGTCGAGAATCGCCTCGTGTTGCCGGCTGTCGGGTTCGAGCCGTTCCGAAAGCCGGTCGATCTCGAACATCTTGGTGCTGGCGCGCAGGCCAAGGATCACGTCGGCCATGACCTGGTTGCCGCAGTTGTTGATGAACAGGCCGTGCACCTCGTCGTCGGACCGCCAGTGCGCCAGCATGTCGTAGGGGCGCTTCGCCTCGACCGCCTTCAGCGTCTCTCGCGCCTTCTGGATGTCTTCCGGCTTCACCCGGTCCACCGACAGGGCCGCCGCTTCGGCCTCCAGCAACTCGCGGGTCTTCAGGCTTTGCAGGTACTCGCGCAGCTCGACCTTCCGCACCTGGAACGAGCGGTTGGCCGACTTCACCAGCACGCCCTCGGCCTCCAGCCGCTGCAGCGCCTGCCGAAGCGGCGTGCGTGAAATCCCGAGGTGATTGGCGATCTGCTGCTCGACGATCACGCTGCCCGCGGCCAGCTGCCGCTGCTCGATCATTGTCGAGATGTTCTCGTATGCCCTGCCGGACAGGGTGCCGCGCTTCGGCTGCAGGATCTCGTCGGACTGGTCCTCGATCGATGGCGTCGGGTTGGTCATGGCTTCACTCACTGGCTTCTGGCCGTCCGGCGGCACGGCGCGACCCATACCCGGCCCGCGGTGCGCAGAATACACGCTGCCGCCTCATAGTGTACCGAATGGCCGCGACTGTATACCGCGCGACCGCGACATGCGGCAAAGGTGTGCACCCGGCGGCACACTCCGGCCAAGTGTCAGGCGGCATACATTCCCCCAAACGAAAACGGCCGGGCGCGGGGCCCGGCCGGTGGCGTTCGTGAAGCGCCGGGTCAGAGCGCGTTGATTGCGTCCAGCATGCCCTGGGGCCAGGATTCGGACAGCTGCGAGTCGAGGTACTGCTCTTGCGCGTAGCCCTGGAACGCCTCGACGTCGGGGGTGTAGACCTTCAGGCCCTCGCCCTCGAAGAACTCGATCAGTTCCGCTTCTTCGGCGAGGTACTGCTCGTCCGACCACGCGGTCGCCTTGTCGGCGGCGGCCTTCATCGCGTCCTGCTGTTCCGGCGTCAGGCTGTCCCAAAGCTGCGAAGACACCAGCAGCATGCCGAAGCCCACATTGTGGGAGGTCAGGACGATCTGGTCGGTCACCTCGTAGAACTTCATCGCGCGGTCGTTCGGCAGCGGGTTGTCCTGCCCGTCGACGACGCCCGACTGCAACGCGGTGTACAGCTCGGTATAGGGGATCGGCACCGGGTTGGCGCCCAGCGCCTTGCCGAGGAACTGCCAGCTTTCGCCGCCCGGCATCCGCAGCTTCACGCCCGCCATGTCCTCGGGGGTCATGATCTCGGCGTCACCCT
Organism: Maritimibacter sp.; assembly: GCA_017792445.1. Taxonomy (GTDB): domain Bacteria; phylum Pseudomonadota; class Alphaproteobacteria; order Rhodobacterales; family Rhodobacteraceae; genus Psychromarinibacter. The sequence goes on along the minus strand of CP051232.1, from coordinate 3,180,252 downwards.
TCAGGTTCACCTGACGGGTGCCGTAGTAGAAGGTGCCGAGGATCTCGACCTTCAGCTTCTCGCGCGCGATCTCGCGCAGCTGGTCGCCCACGGGCGAGTCGAAGATCGCCTTCAGATGCGCCTGGTCGCGGACCACGTAGGCCGCGCCGAGGATGTCGAATTCCGGCGCCTGCTGGGCAAGGTCCGAAGGCGGCAGGCCGGCCATGTTGATGTTGCCGCGCTGCATGCCGACCAGTTCGGTGCCCTGCTTCATCAGCGTGGCGCTGAAATAGGGCTGGAAATCGAAGTCGTCGCCAAGCTCGGTGGCGAAGATCTCGACCATCGCCTTGGAGCGCGGCACTTCCGGCGGGTTCACGTCGGAGAAGATCAGCTCGACCGACTGCGCCTGCGCGGCCGCGCCGAGGGTTGCGACCGCAAGCGCGGCGGTCAGGGTTTTAAGCTTCGTATGGATCATGTCATCCTCCCGTTGAGAGCTTCAGATTGCGAACAGGTTTTCCGGCACGCCCTGCCCCGCGCCCTCGATGGCGAAGACGGAACCGGCAAGCGGTTCGGCGTCCAGCTGTTCGGGCGACAGGAACTTGAAGGCGGTCGTGACGAAAAGCGTCTTGAGGTCCGGCCCGCCGAAACACAGGCAGGTCGGATTGGTGGCGGGCAGCGCGATCTCGCGGTCGATGCGGCCGTCGGGTGCATAGCGCACCACCTTGCCGCCCGCGAAGAAGGCTTGCCACAGGCAGCCGTCCACGTCGATGCAGGCGCCGTCCGGGCGGTCCCCGGTGGCAGAGTAGTCGGCGAAGACCTCGCGCCCCGTGATCTCGGCTCCGGTCTCGTCCAGCGACAGGCGATAGGTGATGTGGCGGCGGGTATCGGTGAAGAACATGCTGCGCCCGTCCGGTGCGAACGCGATACCGTTCGACACGATCACGTCGTCCAGCATTCGCGTCATCGTGCCGTCCGGATCGACACGGTACAGCGCGCCCAGCCCGTCCTTCAGCCCGTTGTCCATCGTGCCGATCCACAGCCGCCCCTGCGCGTCCACCCGGCCATCGTTCAGCCGCGTGGCGGGCATCGTCTCGTCCGGGGTCGTGGCGAAGGGCGCAGCGATACCCGCGTCGGGGTCGAGCACCAGCAGGTCCAGATCCCGCGCGATGAGGTGGCCGCCCGAACGGGTCAGCGCCTGCGAGCCGAGGTATGTGCCCGGCTGTTTCAGCGCCGTCGTCCCTCCGGTCGACGGATCGAGCGTCCAGAAGGTCGGCTGCTCGATGTCGATCCAGGTCAGCCGCGCGCGGCGCGCGTCCCACAGGGGCGTCTCGCCAAGCTGGGCGGCGACCCGCTGGACGCATTCGACGGTGGGCTTCAGCATCGCGCCACCTCGGGCCCGGACAGGACCGGCAGGCAGCGCACCCGGCGGGGAAAGGAAAGACCGGACCGGGTCATCCCTTGTACCCCAGCAGGCGCGGCAGCCACAGCACGAAGTCAGGAACGTAGGTGATGATCAGCAGCGCCACGATCAGCGCCAGCAGGAACGGCCACAGGTCGCGGATCACCCGCCCGATGGGCTGCTTGGTGATCGACGACACGATGAACAGCAACAGCCCGTAGGGCGGCGTCACCAGACCCAGCATCGCGTTCACCACGCAGATCACCCCGAAATGCACGAGGTCCACGCCCAGCGCCTGCGCGGTGGGGATGAAGATCGGCACGATGATCAGCAGGATGGCACCGGACTCCAGGATGCAGCCCAGCACGAGGAACAGGATGTTGATCGCCAGCAGGAAGGTGACCTTGGACAGCTCGTACTGGCCAAGGAACGCCGCCAGCGCGTCCGGCACGTTCTCGCGCGTGACGACGTACTGGAAGGTCAGCGCGCCCGCGATCAGGATACCGACCGTGGCGGTGGACCGGGCCGAGGCCAGCAGCGTCTGATAGAACTGCCCCGCCGTGACCGACCGGTAGAAGATCACCGAGATCGCCAGCGCATAGAAAGCGGCGACGGCGGCGGCCTCGGTCGGTGTCATTACCCCGCCATAGATGCCGCCCAGCAGGATCACCGGCAGCATCAGCGCCGGGAAGGCGCGGAAGGTGACCATCGGCATGTCGCGCAGCGGGATCTTCTCGTCCGTCTCGAAGCGGCGGCGGTGCGCGATGACCATGTTCATGATCATCAGCACCACACCCATCAGCAGCCCCGGCGCCATGCCGGCGGCGAACAGGTAGCCGACCGACTGGTCCGAGACGAGCGCGTACAGCACCATCGGGATCGAGGGCGGGATGATCGGGCCGATGGTGGCCGAGGCGGCGGTAATCGCGGCGGCGTAGGACGGCGTGTATTTTCCGTCTTTGGTCATCATGTTGATGATGATCTTGCCCATGCCCACCGCGTCGGCCACGGCCGAGCCGGACATGCCCGAGAAGATCAGCGAGGACACGACGTTGACGTGCCCCAGCCCGCCCTTGAAGCGGCCGACAAGCGCCTGCGAAAAGCGCAGCAGACGGTCCGCCAGCGAGCCGATGTTCATAATGTCGGCGGCAAGGATGAACAGCGGGATCGCCAGCAGCGTGTAGCTGTTGAACAAGCCCTGCAGCAGCGTCTCGGACGCGATGGAGGGGTCGAAACCCTTCATCATCAGGTACACGGACGAGCCGCAGATCATGGCAAGGCCCATCGAGAGCCCGCCGAAGGCGAGGAACGCGATCAGTACGATCGCGACGGTAAACGGATCAGTCATAGTCGTGGGTTTCCGCCGATTTGGGCGTGTCGAAAGCCGGGCCAGAGCCGGTGATGCCGCGCCAGATGCTGATGAAGCACCGGATGATCACGGACAGGGCGAAGGGGATGTAGATCGCGAAGACATAGTCGAAGCGGATCTTCATGTAGGCGGTGCTCTCGATCGCCATGAACGAAATGTAGTCCCACACGTAGGGCAACGTCCAAATGAAGATCCCGGCGCAGATGCCGCCGGTCACGACGTCAAGAACCCGCCGCGCCCAGCGGGGCAGCAGCGCGTACAGGATGTCCAGCCGGATCACGTCCGCCTCGCGCACCACGAAGGCATAGCCGAACAGGATGCCCCACAGCCACGCGATCGAGACGAACTCGACCGTCCAGCCCAGCGGCAGGTTCAGCACGTAGCGGAACACGATCTGGATCAGGAAGCTGACGAACAGCGCGCCCAGGATCAGGGCCAGGAAGTTCTCGGCCCGGTGTCCGAGCCACGTTATCGGTTTTCGCAGGCGGTCCATTCTGCCCTCGGTTCAAGTGTTGACGGAGCCCGGCGCATCGCGCGCCGGACCCCTTCCTGCCTCAAAGCTCGTTGATTTTCTCAAGCAGCCCCTCGGGCCAGTCCTCGGCGAATTTCGAGGCCTTGTAGACGCCCAGAACATGATCGCGGAACGCGGCGGTGTCGGGCGCATAGACCTTCAGCCCCTCGCCCTCGAAGAACGACACCAGATCGTTCTCCTGCCCGATCACGTACTCGGCCATGTCGTTCTCGAACTGGTCGGCGCAGGCCTGCAGCGTATCTTGCTGCTCGGGCGTCAGGCTGTCCCACTTCGACTGCGACACGGCGAAGACGTTGTTCGACATGCGGTGGCCGGTCAGGATGATCTGGTCCGTCACCTCGTAGAATTTCATCGACTTGTCGGTGGGCAGCGGGTTGTCCTGCCCGTCGATCGCGCCGGTTTGCAACGCGGTATAGACCTCGGTGAAGGCCATCGGCGTCGGGTTCGCGCCCAGCGCCTCGCCCAGGAACTGCCAGCCCTCGCCACCGGGCATCCGCAGCTTGATGCCTTCCAGGTCGGCGGGCGTCATCACCTCGCGGTCGCCGCGGATGTTGACGTGCCGGGTGCCGATGTAGGGGAAGGCGAGGACCTTGATGTTGGTCTTCTCCTCCATCATCGCGACCAGCTCGTCCAGAACGTCGCTGTCGTAGACCGTGCGCATGTGGTCCACGTCGCGGAACAGGTAGGCGGTGCCGAGGATCGAGGTCTCGGGCACCTGGTTATAGAAATCGAAGATGGCGAGGTTCGCCATGTCGAGGTTGCCGCGCTGCATCGCGGTCAGTTCGGTGCCCTGCTTGACCAGCGTCGCGCCGTGGTAGGGCTCGAAGGCGAAGGCATCGCCAAGGCAGCCTGCAAAACCCTCGTCCAGCACCGCGCTGCGCGGATCGGCGGCGGCCACCGTATCGGAGTAGATCAGCGACGGCGCATCCTGCGCCAGCGCCGCCCCGGCGGTCAGGCTGACGGTCAGCGCCAGAGCCGTTCCGCTGGCCAGGTGTTTCATCGTCTTCGTCATCTTTTTCGTTCCTCCCGTGTTTTTCCGTTCCGCCGCGCCGACCCTCCTCCGGGCCCGCGCGGCGGTCTTGTCTTGCGTCAGAGATCGTTGATGGCTTCCAGCACGCCCTCGGGCCAGTCGGCCGAGAACTTGGAGTTCTTGAAGACCTCAAGAACGTGGGTGCGGAACGCATCCTTGTTCGGCTCGTAGACCTTCAGCCCCTCACCCTCGAAGAAGGCGACCAGCTCGCTTTCCTGCTTGATCGTGTCGGCGTCCATCGCGTCCTGGAACACGCGGGCGCATTCCTCGACCTTGGCCTGCTGATCGGCGCTCAGGCTGTCCCACTTCGACGCCGACATCGAGAAGACGTTGTTGGCGATCAGGTGGCCGGTCAGGATGATCTGGTCGGTGACCTCGTAGAACTTCATCTGCTTGTCCGCCGGAAGCGGGTTGTCCTGCCCGTCGACGGCGCCGGTCTGCAGCGCGGTGTAGACTTCGGTGAAGGCCAGCGGCGTCGGGTTGGCGCCCAGCGCCTCGCCCACGAACTGCCAGCCCTCGCCGCCCGGCATCCGCAGCTTCACGCCCTCCAGATCGGCGGGGGTCATGACCTCCTTGTCGCCACGGATGTTGACGTGGCGGGTGCCGATATAGGGCCATGCAAGGATCTTCAGGCCGGTCGCCTCTTCCATCTTGGCGATCAGGCCGTCCAGCACGTCGCTGTCGAAGGTGGCGCGCATATGCTCGTAGTCGCGCCACAGGTATGCGGTGCCGAGGATCGAGGTCTCGGGCACCTGGTTGTAGAAATCGAAGATGGCGAGGTTCGCCATGTCGAGGTTGCCGCGCTGCATGGCGGTCAGCTCGGTGCCCTGCTTGAACAGGGTGGCGCCGAAGTAGGGCTTGAACTCGAACCCGTCGCCCAGACAACCGGCGAAATCCTGTTTCAGAATGCCGCTGCGGCGGTCGGTTTCCTGCACGGTGTCGGAATAGATCAGCTCGACCGTTTCCTGCGCCTGAGTGGCTCCGGCAAGGCCGATGGTGGCCAGCACCGCCGCGCTTACGGTGGTCTTCATCCAGTGTTTCATGCGTTCCTCCCTATGACGCATTGGTTCCGTACGAGGGCGGGTGCCCTCAGCTGAACGAGTCGAACGCCTCCCGCATCCGCTCGATGTCCGGTTTCCGGCCTGTGAAAAGCTCGTAGGCCCGGACGGCCTGAAACAACGCCATCCCCGAGCCGGGCAGCACGGCGCAGCCCTTGGCCCGCGCGGCGGCGAGCAACTCGGTTTCAAGCGGGAAATAGACGATGTCGGCGACCCACTGGCCGGGACGCAGCGCATCGGCGGGCAGCGGAATGCCGGGCAGCTTTTCCATGCCGACCGGGGTCGCGTTGACGATGCCCTGCACCTCGGCGGCGGCGGCCACCGCATCCTCGGCCACGATGGCGCGGCCGGGGCCGTAATGTTCGGTCAAAAGCGCAACAAGCTCGGCGGCCAGCCCCGGCGTCACATCGCGCACCAGCAGACGGCCGACACCCTCGTCCAGCAGCGCATGCGCGACGGCACCCCCTGCCCCGCCCGCGCCCAGCAGCAGCGCGGCCTCTTTCGGCGCGCCAGGCAGGCCACGGCGCAGGCTTTCGGCAAAGCCCCAGTGATCCGTGTTGTCGCCGATGCGTTTGCCGTCCCGGAACAGCACCGTGTTCACCGCACCCACGTTGCGGGCCGCGTCGGACAACTCGTCCATCAGCGGCAGCACCTGCTTCTTGTAGGGGTACGTGACGTTAAGCCCCGTGAACCCCTCTGCCTCGAGCGCATCCAGCATCGCGGCGGGTTCTTTCGGCAGGGGGCGCACCTGCGTGTCGAGCAGTTGGTAATCGAAGTCGATTCCCTGCGCCGCCGCCGTGGCCATGTGCATCCGGGGCGTCCGGGATCCGCCGATGCCGTGGCCCAGAAGGCCAACGAACACGGGGTTCGCGGAAATGTCGGCAGCCGATGCGGGCAGCGGTCGTGACACGTTCGGTGATCCTCTCCCTTGGGGTTTCCCCCGGCCCGTTACAGGCCCCTTGACGGCACAATGTTCTAGTTGGTTAATTATGTCAACGAGGTGTTCGTTCTGGTTAAAAGCTGAAAGCCGTTCAGACACCGACCGACACCGGAGGACGTTTTGGTTCGCGGCGGCAATGCGCTAGAAGTCGCGGACCAGACGAGGGAGAACGGACACCATGGGAGAGACCAACGCCGGCAGCGGCGCGGGTGAACAGGCGCGCGGGGGCTGGAAACAGGACCCCGACGCCGTGCGTGGCAACATCCTGCAGGCGGCGCGCGAAGTGTTCGCCGAACGCGGGCTGTCGGGCACGCGGGTGGACGAGATCGCGGCGCGGACGCGCACGTCCAAGCGGATGATCTACTACTATTTCACCGACAAAGAGACGCTGTACCGCGCGGTGCTGGAAGATGCCTACCTTCGCATGCGCGAGGGAGAGGATGCGCTGGATCTCGGGTCGCTGCACCCGGTCGCGGCGCTGCGCGAGTTGGCCGAGTTCACCTTCGAGCACCATCGCCACGCCGAGGACTTCGTGCGGCTGGTGATGATCGAGAACGTCCACGGCGGGCGGCACATGTCCTCGCCCGAGATCCTGTCGGGGCAGAACAGCTCGGTCATCCGCTTGCTCGAGGACATCTACCAGCGTGGCGTCGAAGCCGGGCTGTTCCGGCGCGGGCTGACTGCGCTGGAACTGCACTGGCATATCTCGGCCGTGTCCATCTTCAACGTCTCGAACCGCGCGACCTTCTCGCGGATCTTCGGCGACGACCTGTTCACCGAGCGCGGCCAGCACATGCTGCGCCGCCATGTCGGCGACATGATCCTTGGCCTCGTGATGAAGCCCGGACTGTCCGCCGACGCCGATCTGCCCAGAGCCAAGGAGGAGGCACGCATGATCAACCCGGACATTTTCCGGTTCCTCGAGGTATGGGACGCGAAATGGGCCACGTTGGGCCCCGACGCGACCCCCGCCGACCGCCGACTGCACTTCGAGGGGGTCGCGCGCGACATGCGCCTGCCCACTCCGCCCGAAGTGGAGACCGACGAAGAGCACTGGATCGACAGCGACGGCGGGCCGGTGCGCGTGCGCATCTTCCGCCACGCTTCGGGCGGCACCCAGCCCGCGCTGATCTACATGCACGGCGGCGGCTGGATGCAGGGCAGCCCGGAAACGCACTGGGACATTACCGCCCGCATCGCGGCGTGGAACCGGCAGACGGTGATCTCAGTCGACTACGCGCTGGCGCCGGAACATCCCTTCCCCGAAGGCTATCTTCAGGTGCTGGCGGTGGCGCGGTGGGCGCAGGCCACGGCCGGTTCTCTGGGCATCGACCCGGCGAAAATCGCCATCGGGGGTGACAGCGCGGGCGGCAATCTTGCCGCCGCCGTGGCGCTGGCCTGCCGGGACGAGGGCGTGCCGCTGTGTGCGCAACTGCTGATCTACCCGGCCTGCGACTTCGACCGCTCGCGTCCTTCCTATGCCGAAAACGCCGAGGGGCCGCTGCTGAAGGTCGCCGGGATGGCAAAGACCAATGCGCTGTACTGCCCGGATGTCGAGCAGCTGAACACCGACCCCCGCATCGCCCCGCTTGCCGCCGAAAGCCATGCGGGTCTGCCGCCGGCCTTCGTCGCCGTGGCGCAGAACGACCCCCTGCGCGACAGCGGCGTGGCCTATGCCGAGGCTTTGAAAGCCGCCGGCGTCGAGGTTACCGAGGATTCGGGCGAGGGCCTGATCCACGGTTACCTGCGCGGGATGGAATACTGCGCCGATTGCGAGACCAAGCTGCGCGCCATGGCGGCCTGGCTGAAGGGCATCTACGGCTAAACATCCGGAAACGCTTATAGAAAGGGCCGCCGTCGCTTTCGGCGGCCTTTTTTTATGCCCGTCTGACGGGTCAAGATTCCGGGTTTGCGTCACGCAAGATCCTCCCCTAGGAATCAATTATACCCTACGATTCGTATTTCGTAGGACAAAATGGGAGGTACCAATGATCAATCTCACCCGCCGGCTCGCGCTTGGCGCCTTCGCCGCATCCGTTGCCCTGACCCCGCTGAACGCGGCGGCGCAGGACGCGCCAGAGCTGACCTTCTCGGCCGTCTTCTCGCAGAACGACATCCGCGCCGAGATGATGGAGAAGCTGAAGACCTCGGTCGCCGACCTGTACGATCTGCAACTGTACTATGGCGGCACGCTGTTCGCGCAGGGCACCGAACTGGTCGCGATCCAGCGCGGCAACCTCGACATGGGCAACATCGCCCCGCAGGACATCGCCAAGCAGATCCCCGCGTTCTCGATCTTGACTGCCGCCTACCTGTTCCGCGACGCCGACCACCTGAAAACCTTCTTCGCCAGCGAACCCGGCGCCGAGATGATCGCGATGGCCGAGGAACAGCTGGGCATCCACATCCTCGGGCCCACCTACTTCGGCACCCGGCAGGTCAACCTGCGCGGCGACAAGGAGATCATGACGCCCGAGGACATGGCCGGGATCAAGCTGCGCATGCCCGGCGGCGACGCGTGGCAGTTCCTTGGCGAGGCGCTTGGCGCCAACCCGACGCCGATGGCCTATGCCGAGGTCTACACCGGTCTTCAGTCCGGCGCGATCGACGGGCAGGACAACCCCTTCCCGAACGTCGAGAACATGAAGTTCTACGAGGTGACGGACCAGATCGTCCTGACCTCGCATCTTGTGGCCTATGACCTGCTGGTGATTTCGCAGCGGGTCTGGAGCGAGATGACCGACGACCAGCGCGCCGCGTTCCAGTCCGCCGCCGACGAGGCAATCGCGTGGAGCACCGACCAGCACCTTGCCCGAGAAGGCGAGCTTGCGGCGTTCTTCGAGGGTGAGGGCCTGAAGATCTACGAGCCCGACCTCGACGCCTTCCGAACCTTCGCCCAGCAGAAATACCTCGACTCGGACCTGTCGGCGGACTGGCCCGAGGGGATGCTGGACCGGATCAACGGTCTCTGACACCCTTCCCTTCGGGGTCCGATGACCCTGCACCGGGGCGCGGCGCTTGCGCCCCGGCCGTCAAAGACTGCCGCGCCCGTTCGGGGCCAAAAAGGAAAACAACCAGATGCCACAGCCGATCTACGTCCTGAACGGCCCCAACCTGAACCGCCTTGGCGTGCGCGAGCCCGAGATCTACGGCAGCACCACGCTGGCCGAGGTCGAAGCGCTGTGCCGCGCCGCCGCCGGACCGATGCCGCTGGAGTTCCGCCAGACGAATTCCGAAGAGGCGATGATCGACTGGATTCACGAGGCGACGGACAATGGGTCGGGCATGATCATCAATCCCGCTGCTTTCACATTCTACTCAATGGCGATCATGGACGCGTTGAAGATGTTTGGAAAACCGCTGATCGAGTTCCACATCTCGAACATTCACAAGCGCGAGCCGATGTATCACGACTCGCTGGTCTCGGGTGTGGCGACGGCGGTGCTGGCCGGGCTTGGCGCGCGGGGCTACCCCCACGCCGTTCGCATCCTGATCGAGATGATCCGCGAGGAACGCGCCGCCGCCTGATGCGGCCCTACCCGTCGAACCGCCCGGATTGCGCGACATGCTCGCGCCCGACGGTGATGTGGTCGGTCAGCAGCGCCTCGGCCCCCGCCACGTCCCGCGCCATCACAAGATCGCGCAGCGTCTCGTGCTGGCGCGCCACGTCCGGACCACGAAACGACAGCGCCAGCAGATGATAGCGCATGTACCGGTCGAAGGCGTTCGAGTGGCTCGCCATCAGCGCCGGTGAATCGCAGGCCGAGATTGTCGCGTGGTGGAAGTCCCAGTCGTACTGGACCCACGCCGACACCGGCACCTCCTCGCCCGCCATCAGCCGCGTCTCGACCGAGTGCAGCTTGTGATAGGCCGACACCACCCGCGCCTCCCACTCCAGATCGCCCGCCGCGATGGACCGGCGCAGCGCGTGCCGTTCCAGCAGCAGGCGCAATTCCGAGATGTCGTGCAGGTCCGCCATCGACACCGGGCTGACCTCGAACCCGCGCTGGCCCTCAGCGATCACGAACCCCTCGACCACCAGCCGGTTCAGGATCTCGCGCAGGGTGGTGACGCTGGTGTCATAGGTCTCGCGCAGCCGGTCCAGCCGCAGCTTCTGGCCGGGAACAAGCGTGCCCTGCATGATGTCGAAGCGGATCCGGCGCAGCGTGCGCTCGCCCGTGGTTTCGCCGTGGTGTTCGTCGGTGAAGGTCTTGGCTGCCATCCGTGGTGCCGTCAGGCGCCCTCGTCCAGCGCCGCGAGGGCGTTGGAATAGTTCGGCTCCATCGCGCCGATGTGGATCTTCAGCAGCCGTTCCAATTCGGCGGCGTCGCGCGCCGCGATGGCGTCGGCGATCGCCACGTGCTCGGCATAGGTCGTGTGCCGGTGCAGGCTGAGTTGGGCCGACAAATGCGCCCGCAGGGCGGCAAGACGGCCCGATGCGATATCGAAGGCCTCGACGAAGAACGGGTTGCCCGCGTTCTCGAAGAAGGTGTTGTGAAACTTGGTGTCCGCCTCGGCATAGGCCAGCGAGTCGTCGGCGACCCGCGCGGCGTCCATCATCGCGATGGCCACCCGAAGCCCCGCATGGGTCGCGTCGGGCGCGCGTTCCATCGCAAGCCGCCCCACCATCAGTTCAAGGTGCAGGCGGTAGTCGACCAGCGCGTGCAGTTCCTCGGCATCGGGCTTGAACACGATGCTGCCCCGGCGCGGCAGGATGTTGATGAGCCCCTGCATCTGCAAAAGCGTCAGCGCCTCGCGCACCGGCGTTCGGCTGACATCCATCGCCACGGCGATTTTCTCTTCCGAGAGCGGCTCACCCAAGGCAATCTCGCGGCGCAGGATCGCTTCCTTCAGCCGCTCTGCCACCGTCGCCGCCAGAGACTGAGGCCGGTTGATCGGGCTCTTCTTCATGGGGTTGATATTCTTGTTCGCTTTCAGCGCCATGTGCCCAGCCGCCCTTCACCGTCCGATCATCGCGCGAAGTGTATCTGAAGTATCAGGTACGTCCAGCACATCGGTTAATTGACATACAGTACCTCAGTAGATACGTCATCGACAGGTTGGGCAAGGAGGAACCATGAGGGTCCTGGTAACCGGAGGCGGCGGGTTCATCGGCGCATGGATCATCCGAAGACTGGCAGAGGCCGGGCACGACCCGGTCGTGTTCGACATGCAAGAGAACCGCGCGAAGCTGGCTGAAATCGCCGGGGCGGATCTGGCGGACGGCATCGACTGGCACACGGGCGACATCGTCGCCACCGGCGATGTCGAGACGGCGGCGAAGGGCTGCGACGCGCTGGTGCATCTTGCGGGTATTCTGACCCCCGCCTGCCGCGCGAACCCGATCCTTGGGGCGAACGTGAACCTGATCGGCACGCTGAACGTCTTCCTCGCCGCGCGCGCCCACGGCATCCCGAACGTGGCCTATATGTCCAGCATGGGCGTCTTCGGTCCCGACGGCGGCGCCGAGCCCTGCCCCACCACGCTGTACGGCGCGTTCAAGCTGGGCGCTGAACACAGCGCGCGCGCCTTCTTCGCCGAGGACGGCATCACCTCGACCGGGTTCCGGCCCTATGTCGTCTACGGCCCCGGCCGCGATGGCGGTCTGTCGGCGGGACCAAGCCTTGCCTGCGCGGCGGCGGCGCGGGGCGAGGCCTACACCATCCCCTTCTCGGGCGGGATCGACATGATCCACGCCGACGACATCGCCCGCATCTTCCTGACCACCATCGAGGCACCGCCGCAGGGCGCAAACGTCGTCACGCTGTTGGGCAACGAGACCACCACCGACACGGTCGCGGAGACGATCAACCGGATCGCACCGGGCGCGCGGATTACCGTGGACGGCCCGCCCATGCCCATCGACGGGCCCAAGTCGGAACCGCAACTGGCGCAGCTTTTCCCCGGCTGGACGCCACGGCCGCTGGAAGACGGGCTGGCCGACACCATCGCATTCTACAAGGAGCGGACATGAACAGGTTCGAGGATCAGGTCGCCATCGTCACCGGCGGCGCGCGCGGCATCGGTCGCGGCATCTGCCAGCGGCTTGCGAAGGAAGGCGCGAAGGTCGTCGTCTGGGATCTGGCCGAGGCGTCGACCGACGGTCCCGACGCCCCGGTCGCCAGCATGAAGGTCGACGTGGCCGACCCCGCTTCGATCGAGGCGGCGATGAAGGACGTGCTGGACCGCTTCGGGCGGCTGGATGTCTTCGTGAACAACGCGGGCATCAGCGGCCCGGTGGCGGATGTCCAGCACTATGACCTCGCCGACTGGAAGCGGGTGATCGACATCGACCTGACCGCCGTGTTCCTGTGCTGCCGCGCCGCCATCCCGCAGATGAAGGCGCAGGGCTACGGGCGCATCGTCAATGTCGCCTCCATCGCGGGCAAGGAAGGCGTGCCGGGCATCGCCGCCTATGCGGCGGCCAAGGCGGGCGTGATCGGGCTGACCAAGTCGCTGGCGAAAGAGCTGATCCGGACCGGCATCCTTGTGAATGCCGTGGCCCCGGTGATGGTCGAGACGGAACTGCTGCAACAGATGACGCCCGAGCACATCGCCGCCAGCAAGGCAAAGATCCCGATGGGCCGGCTGCTTCAGGTCGACGAATTGGCGGCGCTGGTCGCTTTCGTCGCTAGCCCCGAGAACTCGTTCACCACCGGCGTCGCCTATGACGCCTCGGGCGGGCGCGGCACCTACTGACGCCGCACCACGCGCAGACGCGGCCGGATCAGGCCGCGTCCCACTCTGGCGCCCATTCGAAATCGCTTTTGCGCTCTTGCCGGTCGAGGCCGGAGATCGTCGCCATCTCGGCCTCGCTCAACTCGAAATCGAAGATGTCGAAGTTCGCCTTGATGTTCTCGATCCGCGACGAGCGCGGGATGGCGGCGACGTTGTCCTGCTGCACCAGCCAGCGCAGCGCCACCTGCGCCGCCGACTTGCCATGCGTCTCGCCGATCTTCACGATCTCGGGTTCCTTGAACACCGCGCCGCGTGCGATGGGCTGGTAGGCGGTGACGATCATGTCGCGCGCGCGCGCCGAGGCCAGCAGCTTCTTCTGGGCCAGCAAAGGGTGATACTCGATCTGGTTGTTCACCAGTTCCGCGCCGCAGGTGTCGATCGCCTCGGCCAGCAGCGGAACGGTGAAGTTGCTGACGCCGATGCTGCGGGTCCGGCCCGTGTCGCGCGCCTCGGTGAAGGCGGCAAGCGTGTCGCACATCGGAACCTCGCGGCCCGGCCAGTGGACAAGGAACAGGTCCACATAGTCCATCTGCAACCGGTCAAGGCTGTCGGCCATGCTTTGCCGGACCTGATCCGGGGCAAGGCTGTCGAACCAGACCTTGGTGGTCACGAACAGGTCTTCGCGCGGAACGCCCGCCTCGCGGATCGCCTGCCCCACTTCGGCCTCGTTGCCATAGCGGACGGCGGTGTCGATGTGGCGATAGCCGTGCTCGATGGCGCTGCGGATCGCGGCGATGCCCTCGGGGCCGGTCAACTCGAACGTGCCGAGGCCAAGCGCGGGCATGGTGATGCCCTTCGCGGTCTTGTAGATCATGGGGTCACTCCTTCAGGCGGTCAGAACGATCTTGGCGGCAGCGACGGTGCCACCGTCGATATCGGCAAAAGCGCGGCTGCCGTCGGCCATCGCACGCCGTTCCACCCAAGTAAGCGGACCCAGCGCGCCGGCCGCCAGCAAGGCCACGGCCTGCCGGAAGTCCGCCACGGAATAGCAGTATGCGCCGAGGAAGGACAGTTCGCGCAAGGTAAGCGCGCGGACATCCACGCCCTCGCTTCCCGGCAACAGCCCGCTATGGACGATAACGCCGCCCCTGCGCGCCAAAGCGAAGGCCAGCGCGCGCGTGGCCCCTGCCCCCACGGCGTCGAAGATCATGTCGCAGCTTCCCGCCTCGGGCGCATCTTCGGGTGCCACGGCGCGGATGCGGTCCGACGCGGCTTCGGCCGTGGCGCGGCGGGCGGTGTTGGTTTCCACCACCACCACTTCGCCCGCGCCCTCAGTGATCAGCACCAGCGCGGTGGTCAGGCCGATCGCGCCGCCGCCCATGACGACCAGCCGCGCGGTCGACAGCGGACGGGCCAAAGCCCGCACCCCCAGCGCCACCGCATGCACCGAGACCGCCAGCGGTTCGGACAGGGCGGCGACGTCGAAGGGCATGTCGTCGGGGATCGGCTCGACGTTGCGCTCGGGCACGACGACGTACTCTGCGAAAGACCCCGCGTGCGGTGGCAGGCCGATGTTCTTCTGCGCGTTGCACAGTTGCGGCGCCCCCGACAGGCATTCGGTGCAGCGGCCGCAGTTCAGGAACGGGTTCAGCGCCACGCGGCGCCCGTCCAGCGCGCCGCCCTGCACCACGCCCGCCGCCTCGTGGCCCATGATCATGGGCGGCACGCGGCGCGGGTCGTGGCCGTGATAGCCGTGCATGTCCGAGCCGCAGATGCCGCAGGCGGCGACCCTCAAAAGGACCTCGCCCGCGCCGGGTATCGGCGCGGGGACGTCGCTCCACTCCATCCGGGACGTGCCCTTGTAGACGATGGCTTTCATGGTCGCGGCGCTCAGTAGAACAGCGACGGCAGGAACAGGCTGATCTGCGGTACGAAGGTCACCAGCAAAAGGGTCAGGAAATTCAGCAGCAGGAACGGCAGTGACGCCCGGACCAGCCGCCCGACCGGCACCTTGGCCACCGCCGCGCCCACGTACAGGCAATTGCCCACCGGCGGCGTCACCAGCCCGACACCAAGGTTCACCACCATGATCGCGCCGAACTGGATCGGGTCGACCCCCTGCGCCACCGCGACCGGCAGCAGGATCGGAGCGAACAGGATCAGCGCTGGAACGAGATCGACGAACATTCCGATGACCACGAGAAACAGGTTGATCAGGATCAGGATCATCCACGGCGCGACATCGAGGCCGTTGAAAAAGTCGACCAGCGAGGCCGGAAACTGCTCGATCGCGACGACCCACGCCACGACCGAGGTGGTCGAGACCACGAACAGCGGGATCGCGGTGTTGACCGCCGCCTCGACCACGATGGTGCCAAGCTGGCGGAAGGTGAACTCGCGGTAGACGACGCCCGCAAGGAACAGCGCGTAGACGACGCCGATGACGCCCGCCTCTGTGGCGGTGGTCAGGCCGGTGACGATGGCGCCCAGCAGGAAGACCGGCAGCAACAGCGGCAGGATCGCATCCTTGAAAGCGTCCCAAAGCTCGGTCACGGGCGCGCGGCTTTCGGCCTGCGGCCAGCCCTTGCGCTTGGCCATCACGTAGACGGCGACCATCAGGAACAGCCCGACAAGGATACCCGGCACCAGCCCGGCCAGGAACAGCGCACCGACCGAACTGCCGACGGTCACGCCGTACAGAACCATCGGGATCGACGGCGGGATCAGCACGCCGATGGTAGACGATGTGATCGTGATCGCGCCCGCGTCCTCGCGGCTGTAGCCCTGTTTCTCCATCGCGGGGATCATCAGGCTGCCGACGGCGGCGGTATCCGCCACGGCCGAGCCAGACACGCCGCCGAAGAACATCGACGAGGCGACGTTGACGTGCCCCAGCCCGCCCCGGATGTGGCCGACCAGCGCGGTGGCCAACCGGACCAGTCGCCCGGCGATCGAGGTCTCGCCCGCCAGCGCGCCGGCAAGGATGAACAGCGGCACGGCGACCAGCGGGAACGAGTAGACCCCGTTGACCATCTTGTGCGGGACCTGCGCCATCGGGAAAGTCCCGTCCAGCCAGAAGGCCCCCATCGCCGCAGAGCCGATGGCGATGGCGACGGGCACGCCGATGATCAGGAGAACGAAGAAAACGACGAAGACCGTCAGGATCATGTGGAAGCTCCAGCGCCCGTGCCACGAAGCAGACGGACAAGGTTCTCGATGCTGCACAGCGCCATCAAAGCGGCGGAGATCGGCATGCAGAGATAAAAGTAGCCGCGCGGGATCTTCAGCGCGTCGGACAGGCTGTTCATCGCGCCGGACACGATGGTGTAGCCGTAGAAGACGAGGGCCACGAGGAACCCCAGCACCACCAGTTCGGCGAGGATCGACAGGACCCTCTGCACCGTGGCGGGCAAGGCATCGACCAGCGCCGAGAACGCGATGTGGCGTCTTTCGTAGAAGGCGACGACCGAGCCCATGAACACGATCCAGATCAGGATCACGTTGGGGACCTCGTTCGCCCAATAAAGCGAGTTGCGCAGGCCGTACCGCCAGAACACGCCCATCGCCACGCTGATGACCAGCGCGACGATGAGGATGCCGATAAACCAGCGCAGGACTTGGTTTATCACTGCCACGTCATTCTGCCTGCAGAACGGCGTCGATCAGGTCGCGGCCGATGGTGTCTTCGGACGCCGCATAGGATTCCTCGGCACCGGCGCGGAAGGATTCCTTGTCGATGTCGCGGATGATGGTCAGGCCCGACTCTTCAAGCTGCGCCACCAGATCGGCGTTCGCCTGACGCGCGGCTTCCACCTGGATCAGGCTGCCGGCCTTGGCGGCCTCGACCACGGTGTCCTTGACCTCGTCCGGCAGGCTTTCCCAGAACGCGCGCGACAGCACGAACTCGGTCGGGATGTTGGCGTGGCCGGTCAGGCTCATGGTCGACTGCACTTCGTGGAACTTCGAGGTCCAGATGTTCTCGGGCGGGTTCTCTTGCGCGCTGACGACGCCCTGCTGCAGGGCCGAGTAGACTTCCTCGAACGGCAGCGGCGTCGGGTTGGCGCCCCATGCCTTGAACGCGGTCAGCCACGGCTGGACGTTCGGCACCCGGATGTCGAGGCCCTGAAGGTCCTCGGCGGACCGGATCTCGGTGCCGTTCGTGGTGATGTAGCGGAAGCCCAGTTCGCCCCACGCCAGCAGCTTGAAACCGCGTTCGTACAGGATGTCGTTCAGCGTCTGCTCGACCTCGCTGTCCGAGTGCAGCACGGCATCCACGTGCGCATCGTCGCGGTAGATCATCGGCAGGTTCAGCACGTCGAGGCGCGGGTCGATCTGGCCGTGACGACCAATGATCGCGCCGTCAAGCGTGCCCAGTTGCATCGCTTCAAGGTACTCGGTCTCGGTGCCAAGCTGCGCGGCAGGGAACACCTTGATGTCGAAGCGGCCGGGGAATTCGGCCTCGAGCACCTCTTCGAACTTGTCGAGCCACAGCGCGTAGGTGTGCGCCTCGGGCATGTTGTGCGCGATCCGCATCGTGATGGTCTCCTGCGCCGAAGCGGCGCCGACACCGAACCCGAATACGACCGTCGCGGCGGTCATGGAAATTCTGCCAAGCAGAGCGTTCATCGTAGTCCTCCCTCTATCGGAACAATCGGCCTTCGCAGGCATCCCCGCCTACCGAATGGCCTTCAGATTGCGCCGATACTTGGCAACTGAGGTACTGTATGTCAATAACTGATCAAACAAGACCGGCGCTCTGCCGGCAGAGATAAGGATCAACGCCCCGTGAACCGCAGCTACTGCCTGTCGTACCTCACCCTCGAGCTGTCGCCGCCCGAGACGATCACCCTTGCGGCAGAGGCCGGCTATGATTCCGTGGGTATCCGGCTGATGCCCGCGCTTGCGGGGGGACAGGCGTTTCCGCTGTGGGAAGACCCGGCGATGCTGCGCGAGACAGAGCGGCTGATCGCTGCGACCGGCGTGCCCGTGTTCGACATCGAGATCGCGCGGATCGACGGGCAGACCACGGTCGACGCATGGATGCCGATGCTTGAAACCGCCGGGCGTCTGGGCGCACGCACCGTGATTGCCGCGGGCCTCGACGACGACGAATCACGGATGACGGACACGTTCGCCGCCCTGTGCGAGGCCGCGCGGCCGCATCGCCTGTCGGTCAATCTCGAGTTCACGCCATGGGCGCCCCTGAACAGCGCGGCGGCTGCCACGCGGGTCGTCGCGGCGGCGGGCCAGCCGAACGGAGAGGTTCTGATCGACACCATCCACGTCGCCCGATCCGACACGTCGCTGGACGACCTGCGTGCGATCCCCGCGGACCGGATGAGCTATCTGCAGATCTGCGATTGCCCGGCGGAACCGGCGACCTCGATCGAAGAGCTTCTGTTCACCGCCCGCGAAGAACGCCTGTTGCCCGGCGAAGGCGGCGCGGACCTTCAAGGCATCATCAACGCCCTGCCCGCCGACCTGATCGTCAGTGTCGAAATTCCCAGCCACCGCCGCATCGCCGAGATGGGCCATGCCGCATGGGCCAAGCTGTGTCTCGACGACTCTCGCCGCGCGATGGCGGCGTTCGACGCCGCCCGGTGACGGACCGCCCGGCCCTGCACGCGAACGCGCGGGGCCGGGACATTGCGGTGTCAGCCCCTTATGCGACGGCCGCCATATCCGCCGACGACAGCTCGTAGGCGAGGTTGTAGACGATGGTCTGCGGGTCGCTCAGGCCCAGCCCGCTGTCGGCGATCACCTTCTCGAAAGCCGCGACCGAGGCTTCAAGCTCGGGCTTGCCGCTGCCCTCGATCAGCACCACCACGTCGAAGCCCTGTTCGGCCATGCCGGGCCGCATCTCGGTCTCGCGGGTGCGGATGTCGGACACCTCGTTCCGGGCGGCGCCCACGTGGACACAGGCGGCGCCGGTGACGTTCAGCAAAGCCTTGCACAGCCCGTTTGCCCCGGCCGTCAGCGCATCGTCCTGACCCTCTGCCAGCGTCAGCCGGATCGTCGCCATCGCGCCGCCGTCGCCGGTGCCGGCAGAGGCCAGACGCTCGCAGGCCACCCGCAGGAAGTTGCGAAACGAGGGCTGCACCTTCCCGGACCACTCGGTCGGGTTGTTCAGCCGTTCAAGATAGGCGGGCGAGCGGAACACATCGAGGTTTTCCGCCGTGTAGACAGTCCCATAGCGGTATTTCTCAAGCGCGTGGTCGATCAGCCGCTTGCCGACAAGGAACCCCGGAATCGACAGCCGCTCGGGCATGTGCTCGCGCGTGTGCCATTCCATGTACTCGGTCTGCGCCGAGGGTTCGATATCGTGCCACATGGCCAGAAAGGCGTTGCCGGGCAAGGTCATGTCTTAGGTCTCCTTCCGAGTGGCGGCATGACGTGCCGCGACATATCCGAATGTCAGCGCGGGGCCGATGGTGATGCCGGGGCCGGGATAGGCGCCGCCCATGACCGAGGCCATGTCGTTCCCGGCGGCATAAAGCCCCTCGATGGGCGCACCCGCCGCGTTCAGCACCCGCGCCTGCGTGTCGGTCACGACGCCCATGGCGGTGCCGATGTCGGCGGGGTGGATCTTCAGCGCGTAATATGGCCCCTCGCCGATCGGGCCGAGGCAGGGGTTCGGCCCATGCGCCGGGTCGCCTAGGTTGCGGGCATAGGCGGTGGTGCCGCGACCGAAGTCGGGGTCCCTGCCCTCGGCGGCATAACGGTCGTTGCGGGCGAAGCTGTCGGCCAGCGCATCGGGATCGGCCCCGATGGCTTTGGCCAGATCCGCGACGGTGGCGCCTTCGGCGATATAGCCCTCGGCCACCCTCGGCTTCAGGTTCCGGGTCAGTGGACGGATCACGCCAAGCCCGTAGCGGCGGATGAAGTCCGCGTTGCAGACAAGATGACAGGGGATCGCGCCCGCGTTGTACATGCCGCCGACGAAGCGGTGGTACGAGGTCGACTCGTCGACAAAGCGGCGGCCTTCCGCGTTCACCGCGATCACGCCGGGCTTGGCGCGGTCGAGGACGAAATGCGGGAACACCGCCTTGGACCCGTCAGCGCGCGTCCGCACCGAGGCGGGCGCCCAGAAGGCCGCGTTGTCATAGCCGATTTCCAGCCGTCCTCCCGCCGCCAGCAGCAGGTCGACCCCGCCACCCGCGTTCGACGCAGGCACGGCGGAATGCGTCGCCACCGGCTTCGGGTACAACTCGTCCCGCAGCCGCGGGTGATGCGAGAAACCGCCGGTGCTGATCACCACGCCGCACCGCGCAATGATCCGCTCGCCACCCGCAATGACACCGGTCGCCCGGCCATCCTCGACCTCGATCCGCTCGACGGTTGTTTCGGTGCGGATCGTCACGCCATGCTCCAGCAGGAAGGCCAGCAACCGCCCCGCCAGCGCGTTGCCCATGACCAGCCGACGCCCACGCGGACCGGCCAGCCGGTCCACCCCATGCCGCAAAAGCAGCTTGGCCGCGTAGGCAAAACTTTTCGCGGATTTCGTCGCGTTCAGCAGGTGGGTGATATCCACCCGGTCAACCATCATGCCGCCGAAAATCGTGAACTCTGGCAGCGGCGGGCGCAGCAGCGCCAGCGATTTGCCAAGACGCCGCCCGTCGAAAGCCCGCGCGCCCAGCGCCCGGCCACTGGTCACGGCGCCGGGCATGTCGGTCAGATAGTCCGGATGGTACGGGTATGGCGCAAGATCCAAGGCCCCCGCCCCCTGCAAGCGCTCGATCATCTCGGGGCCGCGCGCCAGGAAGGCGTCGCGCATCTCGGCCCGCGACTGGTTGCCCACCACGCTGTCGAGATAGCGCCGCGCCGCGTCCGGGTCGTCGTCGCGCGACAGGATCGAGTTCGGCACCCAGGCGCTGCCCGCCGACAGGGCGCTGGTGCCGCCGACATGGGGTGACGCCTCGATCAGCAGGACGCTCAGCCCCTCAAGCACAGCGGTCGCCGCCGCCGCCATCCCAGCCACGCCAGCGCCGACAACGACAAGATCGTGGGTGTTGGTGTCCATGGCCCGTCCGTACATTGCACGGTCGATCAATCATGTGACATACTGTATGTCAATAACGCGGATGCAAGCCTCGCCGTATCACGGGTGCAATGCATCGCCCCCGCTGTGGCCCGGTCAGGGGTACAGCCCCAGCCCGACGATCCCCCACAGCGC
Source organism: Maritimibacter sp. (assembly GCA_017792445.1). Lineage (GTDB taxonomy): Bacteria > Pseudomonadota > Alphaproteobacteria > Rhodobacterales > Rhodobacteraceae > Psychromarinibacter. Next base: position 3,159,094 of record CP051232.1, on the reverse strand, counting down.
CAGCCCCGCAAGGAACAGCGTCTCGGCGACGATCAGGGTGATCGCGCCGCCGCCCACCTTCAGGATGTTGCGCAGGTCGGTCTTCATCCCGACCGCCGCGATGGCCGCCAGCAACGCCCAGGACGACAGCCGCGCCAGCACCGCCCCCACCGCCTCGGGGATCAGGCCAATCGAGTTCAGCCCCGCCAACACAAGGAAGCCCAGCACGAACCCCGGCACCAGCGGCGGACGCCGCCCCTCGGCCTCTGACGACTGGCGCGAGAAGATCAGGGTGATCACCATGACCACCGGCGCAAGGAAGGACACGCGGATCAGCTTCACCAGCGTCGAGGTCTCGCCCGCCTCTTCCGAGATCGAGAACCCCGCCCCCACCACCTGCGCCACGTCATGCACCGTCGCGCCGATGAAGGCCCCGGCGGTCTGGTCGTCAAAGCCCAGCGCCCGCGTCAGGATCGGGTACAGAACCATCGCCAGCGTCGACAGCACGGTGACACCCAGCACGGTGAACAGCAGGTCGCGCTCTGACCGGTCCGACCGGGGCAGCACGGCGGCCAGCGCCATCGCCGCCGACGCGCCGCAGATCGCCACCGCGCCGCCCGTCAGCACCGCGAACCGGGCGCTTTGACCGGTGATCCGCGCCAGCAGCAGACCGAAGCCGATGGTCAGCACGATGCCCGCCACCAACAGCGCGATCATGCCCCACCCCAGCGACATCAGCATCTCGGCGCTGACCCGCGCGCCCAGCACGGCCACACCCAACCGCAGCACCGACCGCGCGGTGAAGTTGATGCCGGACGACGTCGGCCCCGGCTCGCCAAGGAAATTCAGCGCGATACCGAACAGAAGCGCCATAAGCATCGCGGGGGCGCCATAGTGTTCCGCCACGAACTGCGCCGCCAGCGCGACCAGCGCCGACACCATGATCCCGGGAAACAAGGCCCGCGCGCGCGTGCCGAACGCCTTCGGGGTCAAAGTGGGCAACCGGCGCACCCACATGGCTTAGGCCCGCGCCCGCGACGGGACCATCACCGTCCCCGTCATCGCCATGCTGCGCGCCCCGTCATTGCCGATATGCCTCCCGTTTCATCGCCGGGCGATGCTGCGATTACCGTGCAGGCGCCGTCAAGCGCCGGGCCGCCCGAAAACACGATCTGTCGCCCGCCCGACGCGCCCCCACGCCCCCTGACGCGCCTTCCCGCTGGTACGGACCGGCGCGCTTCGGTACACAGGCGAAAGGACCTCGTCGCCGAAACGACTTCCGCAACAAGGGATTGCCACCATGAAGACCTCGATCGCGACCGTGTGCATTGCCGGTGACCTGCGGGAAAAACTGGCGGCCATCGCCGCCGCCGGCTTCGATGGAATCGAGATCTTCGAGCAGGATTTCATCACCTTCGACGCCTCGCCGGAAGACGTGGGCGCCATGGTGCGCGACCACGGGCTGGAGATTTCGCTGTTCCAGCCGTTCCGCGACTTCGAGGGGCTTCCCGAACCCGAACGCACCCGCGCCTTCGACCGGATGGAACGCAAGTTCGACCTGATGCAGGAGCTGGGCACCGACCTCGTTCTGGTCTGTTCCTCGGTCCACCCCAAGTCGCTTGGCGGCATCGACCGGATGGCCGCCGACTTTGCCGAGCTTGGCACCCGCGCCGCCGCGCGCGGGCTGCGGGTGGGCTACGAGGCGCTGGCGTGGGGCAAGCACGTCTGGGATCACCGCGACGCGTGGGAGGTGGTGCGCCGCGCCGACCACCCGAACATCGGCCTGATCGTCGACAGCTTCCACACGCTGGGCCGCAAGCTGGACCCGGAATCGATCCGCCGCATCCCCGGCGACAAGATCTTCTTCGTGCAGCTTGCCGATGCCCCGCTGATCGAGATGGACCTGCTGTACTGGTCCCGCCACTTCCGCAACATGCCCGGCGAGGGCGATCTGGACGTGACCGCCTTCATGCGGGCCGTCGCCGCTACGGGCTATGACGGGCCGATCAGCCTTGAGGTGTTCAACGACCAGTTCCGCGGCGGCTCTCCGCGCGCCATCGCGCTGGACGGGCACCGTTCGCTTGTGTGGCTGATGGATCAGGTGAAGCGCGCCGAGCCCGGCATCGCCATCGACGTTCCCGACATCCCGCCGCGCATCACCCCCGAGGGCGTCGCCTTCGTCGAGTTCGCCGCGAACGAGACAGAGGCCGAGGGCCTGCGCAAGCTGTTGCGCTCGCTGGGCTTCCGGCTGGCGGGACGCCACATCGCCAAGCAGGTCGAGCTGTGGCAGCAGGGCGAGATCCGCATCGTGCTGAACACCGACCCCGAGGGCTTCGCCCACACCTCGCACATCGCCCACGGGCTGAACGTCTGCGACGTGGGTCTGGCCGTCGACAGCGCCGCCGCGACGGTGGAACGCGCCACCGCGCTTGGCGCGACGCCGTTCCGGCAGCCGGTCGGACCGGGCGAGTTGGACATCCCCGCGATCCGGGGCGTCGGCAGCGGCCTTTTGCATTTCATCGACCAGACCAGCGACCTTGCCGGTGTCTGGAAGACCGAGTTTGAGCCGGTCGAAGAACCGCTGCACGACGCCGGCCTTCTGCGCATCGACCACATCGCGCAGACCATGAACTATGAAGAAATGCTGACGTGGTCGCTGTTCTACACCTCGCTGTTCGACACCAAGAAGCAGGCGACGGTGGACGTGGTGGACCCCGGCGGTCTGGTCCGGTCGCAGGCCATCGAGTCGCCGGACGGCGCGCTGCGCGTCACCCTGAACGGCGCCGAGACGCACCGCACCTTTGCGGGACGTTTCATCGCCGACAGCTTCGGCTCGTCGGTGCAGCACGTGGCCTTCGCGACCGACGACATCTTCGCCACCGCCGAGGCTCTTGAACGCACCGGCTTCGCCGCACTTCCGATGCCCGAGAACTATTACGACGACCTCGCCGCGCGGCTGGGGCTGGACGCGGATTTCGTGGCCAGCCTTCAGGCGCACAACATCCTTTACGACGAGGATGCCGAGGGTGCGTTCTTCCAGATCTACTCGCGCAGTTTCGGCGACGGGATCTTCTTCGAGATCATCCAGCGCAAGCACGGCTACAAGGGCTACGGCGCGCCCAACGCGCCCTTCCGCGTGGCCGCCCAGCGGCGGATGATGCCGCAGCCCGGCATGCCGCGCCGCTAGGCCGTGGGGCGCCGGCGCAACGGTCGGCGCCACCCCAACGGGTTTTTTCCCGCCAGCGTCACAAAACCCCAACAGGAATCACCTAAAGCGCCCTTAAAACAAAGGGCACCGGGGATAGTGACATGACCGAAATCGATCCAGTCCGCTTCGTCTTGAATTCGTGCTTCGGCACCGCCGAACGCACCATGGCGCACCGCCTGATCGCGTGGTGGCGGGGCGAGCCGACCCTCTACGACGTGCTTCACGGCTGAGCCAGACAGCCCGGCGCGGTGTCGGGTGAAACGCCGCGTCCCGTGACGCGATAGCCGATCCGGCCGATCCACTCCTTCACGCCGGTGTTCAGGTCGCGCAGGTTCTCCGCCAGGTTCCAGCCCAGCGCCCGGCCCGCACCTCTGGTGCGGTGATCCACCGGCCACGGCACCAGCCCGGTCCATCCGGCGGCGCAGAAGGTCTCGACCGCGCGGGGCATGTGGTAGGCGCTGGTCACCAGAAGCCAAGTGCCCTGCGCCTCGGCTCCCAGCACGCCCAGCGCATTGACTGCATTCTCGGCGGTGTTGCGGGACCGCCCCTCAAGCCGCAGCCGCGAAGGGTCCACCCCGGCCGAGGTAAAGATCGCCCCGGCCAGATCCGCCTCGACCACCGGCCCGGCCAGATAGGCGCTGCCGCCCGCGAAGGCCACGATCGCGTCGGGGAACCGGTCCGCCAGCGCGATGCCGGCCAGAAACCTGTCGCCCGCCTCGTTCACGTTGGGCTGGCCCCAGTGGGCCGAGACGTCGTCGACTTCCGCCCCGCCCAGCACGATGATCCCCGCAACCTCTGATACACTGGGGTCCGGCGGATAGGCCGCCTCCAGCGGTCGCAGCAGCAACCCGCCCAGCGGCAAAAGCGCCAGCAGCACCAAAAGCCCGGCCCCTGCCCCCGCAAGTCGCATCCCCCACCGCTGCCGCCCGCGCGCCAGCAGCCACAGGCCAAGCACCAGCAGCAGCACGATCACCGAATCCGGCCGTATCAGGAACCAGGCGATCTTCGCGGCGATGTAGAAAAGCGTATCCAAACCCGTCTCCGGAACAGTCCGGGCGCACAGGGCCGCATCCGCGGGCCAAGGTCAACTGTCGGGAAAGATGGTACCGCCTCCCTGGCTTGAACAGGGGACCTCTGGATTCAGCAATTGCCAAACAAGACGGTCAATGCGCTACAGACATTTCCGCCCACAACGTATGGATCATAGGTGTGTGAGCAAGTTGAAAGATTGCCATCAAATTGTTGCGCGACTCGCGCGGGTCGCCATATCTTGTACACAGAAAGCGAGGTGACACATGATGTGTACTGACGGCGGAATTGACTGGAACCAGGTCGCAGCGTTGCACGGCACCGGGCCGCAACCTGGCGAGTACTGGCGAGGCGGAAAGATCGCAGAAGGTTCGCTGAGAGACATGGTCAAATTATCAGAGCACTACGAAGCCAAGGGCTTCGTCGGACTGATAATCCTTACCAACGGACCGAGCTACGACGGACGAGAATTGGTCGACATGCGGGCGCGTGCCTACACGTAGCACAACTGAGGCAGCGTAAAAAATGCCGGTCAACTGTCGGGAAAGATGGTACCGCCTCCCTGGCTTGAACAGGGGACCTCTGGATCCACAATCCAGCGCTCTAACCAACTGAGCTAAGGCGGCACTGGCGGGCGAAGTATCGCCATGAGCGCACAAATGCAAGAGCCTTCTGGCCTAGAATTCGTATGCCCAGTGCTGCTCTGTCACGTCCATCCCGAAACTGTGGGCCTTGACCGACGACAACAGCCGCCAGCCGGTGCGGGCGTACAGCGCACAGGCCGCGCGGTGGCTTTCGTGGGTCCACAGTTGCATGCCCGCATAGCCCTTCGCCTGTGCGAATCCCATGCATTCGGCCAGCAGGCGGCGGCCCAGCCCCAGGCCCCGCGCCTCGGGCAGCAGCAGGAACAGGCGCAGCTTCGCGGTGCGGTCATCCTGTCTGACGCAGAAGATGCAGCCCAGCCGCTGACCTTCGCGCCACGCGACCCAGCCGCTTTCGCAGGTTTCGTCGTGCTCCGCGAAGAAGGCCGCGACGATCTCGGCGACAAGCGCGGGAAAGCTTTCGTCGAATCCCTCGTCGCGGGCGTAAAGCGCGCCGTGCATTTTCACGATCCAGTCGGCGTCATCCGGCGTCGCGGGCCGCAGTTCGGTTTCCGTCATCGCATCCTCCCCGCGCATCGGACGCAGTCCGCGCCCGTCCGTCAAGAACCCTTGCGACGCGCCGCGCCTTGCGGTACCGCCGCGTCCATCCACGCGAGGAAACACAGACATGAGCATCAACAGCGAAAGCGACATCGAGGCCAATCTGCAGATCGGCCCGACTTCGGAGGGCATGGTGCGGATTTATGTCGAGGGCAACGGGATCGAGATCCCGATGGATTTCGACCCGGAAGAGGCCGAGGAAATCGCGGAAGAGATCCGCGCCGCCGCCGCCCGCGCCCGCACCGCCAACAAGAAGCGGAAGTAACCGGCTACCACGCCGTCATGTTCAGATCCGGATCGCGCGCCGCGTGCCAGCGCAGCGCCGCGTGCCGGGCGAACTTCTGCAACATCACCTTTCGCCGCGCGCCGGGAAGCTTGTCTTCCGGCGCCATGCGCAGGATCTCGGCGTCGTAGGCATCGGCGATGATCAGCCCGGTGCCGTCCGGCAGCAGGTCGGTCGGGAAATCGGCGTCGACCGCCCAGAAGAACCGGTCGCACCATTCCAGATAGCCCTGCCACTTGTGGTCCGATTGAAAGTCGGCGCGGCTGGACTTGCACTCGACGATCCAGACCTCGCCCTTCGGACCCAGCGCCATGACGTCGACCCGAAGGCCCGGTGTCGGAGTAAGTTCTTCCACCGTCACGAAATTGTGGCTCAGCAAATGTCGGCACACACCCCGTGCCAGCAGCTGGCCGGGCATCTTCTGCGGAGGGACAAGGTCGTCGGGCATGGTGTCGGGCATGTCGCAATCATGAACATTACGTGAACAAAACGCAAGGCTTTCGGACAAGGCACCCGTTGCGCGCCTGTTTCCTGCCGTGATCGTTAAAGGTGAAAACAGCTTGTCGCCCCGGAAAGCGAACGAGCCCCTTGCCGGGTGCCGCGTGCAGGCCTATGTCGGGGCTTGGCGGGCACTGCCCTTCCTGTGCCGAGAAATATTCCGGTGGCCTTAAGCAATTCCGAGGGAGCTGGCTCTACCAAGACCGTGGTTTTGGCACCTGGCGCCCACCTGTATATACAGGTCCTCGGGAATAGAAAACTCCACGTTTGTGGTGGTCCCGCCTCTACCCCGCATCCGCCATGCCCCGGTCCCAGGCCGCGCGGCCCGAGATCTGGACGGCATTGCCCGAGGGGTCCTTCATGTTCGCGAAACCATAACCGTCGGCCCGGTGCACCGGCCCCACGTCGACCCCAGCCGCGATCAGACTGTTCCGCGCCGCGTCCACATCCTCGACGTCGAACACCAGTTTCACCTGCACCTGCCCCTGCTTTTGCGCCTTTCCGGCTGGATGCAGCAGCAGGATGACCCCGTCACCGTCTGGCCGAAGCTCGGTCATGCGGTCGTCGGCGTCCGGGTGTGAGTGGACGAAATAGCCGTAATGCGCGGTGTAGAAGGCGACCATCCGGTCAAGGTGCTTGGTGTAAAGGATCAGCCGGGTCATCGCCATGGCGCACCCCTTCACGTCAGGGAATGAGGAACTGTGCCTTTGTCATCCGGCACCGCATAGCGCATCAAAGCGATGCCGTTCCGGATCACGTCACGGCGGCGCAAGGCGCCCTGCACGCTTGCGGCGCAAGGGCCTTCCCCGCCGTACCGCGCGGATCAGCGGCGCTGGCGCGGGTCTTCGGTGCGGACCGGCACCAGCACGTCGGCGTGCTGCGGTGCGCGGGTGCCGCCCGAACGATCGTCCTTCTCGGCCAGCCGCATGATCGAGATGCCGAACTGCACGCCCGAGAAGACGATGCCATGGAACATGAACAGCAAGAACACCGCCAGCACGCCCACGTCCGAGTGGGACACAAGATGCCAGAGGTTCGCCACGTTGAACCACAGCAGCCCCGCCACGAAAGCGGCGGCGATGGCAAAGCCGATCAGGGTATGACGGATGTAGAACCGAACGAGTTGGGGCATGAAACTCTCCCGTATCTGTTATGTCTAACCTGAGCTTTGTTACCGTTCCGTCAAGATACGATCGCCACGAGGGTTCGATTTGCCGCGCCCACGCAAGCGTGACTGGTGCAAAACGCGCCGATCGCCTTTTATAACGGCTCGACAGGGAGAACCCGCAATGACCGACCCCAAGCCGCTCAGCCCGTCCGAGGCGCACGGCCTGCGATACGCGCAGGAACTCGAAGGCCACCTGAGCTGGCTCGACAGCTTCACCTCTGCCGCGCTTGCGGTGCTGGCGGTGGCGTCGGGGATCTACACCTATCTCGGCGTCTCATCGCTTTTGGATGACAGCGGCGCGTTGTCGTTCTTCGCGGCGATGTCCTATTCCGTCGCGGTCTCGGTCGGGATCTTCGTGTTCTGGTCCTACATGATGCGGCTGCTGCCCGCAGTACGCACCGCCGCCGCCCGCACTGGCCTGTTCGTCTCCATGGGCCTTGGCTGTTGCGCCATCGTCGCGATGTCCTCGTGGCTGAACGCGGCGGCGCTGGCGGGCGCGGCGGCGGTGGAACAGCACCTCGCCAACACGGTGCAGCAATACCAGACCTCGCTGGAACGTGCCCATTCCGTCGCAATTTCGGCGCAGGCGCTGGAACGCGACGTGGCGCGGGTGCGCCAAAGCTTTCAGGACCTGTCCGAGCAGGAAGCCTCGGGCCAGCTTTCCGGCCTTGCCGGACGCGGCGCGGTGTTCCGCGTGCTGCGCCAGAAATCCGAGGAACTGGCCGCACTTGAACAGCAGATCCAGGCGCAGGGGCCGCTGGTCGAGCAGGCCTTCGCCGAGGGCAACGCCATCCTCAGCCGGATGCGCGCCCTGACGGTCGAGCCCGGCCCGGTCGAGCAGCGCTCGGTCTCGTTCTCCGAGGAAGCCGTGCGCCTTGCGGGCGTGATCACGACGCTGCGCCAACTGTCCGTCGCGCCGCTGGTCGTGCGATCCGCCGACGACCTTGCCGCCTCGGTCGTGCTGCCCGAGGTCGAGGAAATCCGCGACGAGCAGTCCACCACCATCGCATCGGTGCTGAATGTCCTGTCGCAGCGGGCCGAAACGCTGAAACTGGCCGCCGAGGCGGTGCTGGCCCTGCCCGCCCCCGCAGACATCACCTATACCCCCGTCTCCACCGCCGACGCGGTGATCCTGTACGCCGGGAACTTCATTCCATCCTGGGCCGGTGCGATCTCGATCGACCTGCTGCCCGCCGTGCTGGTGTTCATCCTGATGGTGACGCAGGCCGCGATCCGGCAGGGCCGTGGCCGCGCCGGGGTGGAAGACACGCTGACGCTGGCCGAATTCCGCGCCGCCCTTGGCGCGGTGCGCGAGGTCGAGCTGGCGTTGGACCGCACCAGCCGGGCAGAACCTACGCCGAAGGCCCAGCCCGAAGAGACGCCCGCCGAGGCCCCCGACCCCAAGGTGCAACGGTTCAAGGCTGCGGGCGACGAATGAAGCGGACGGGCCGCCTGACGACAGCCCGCGCGATCCGCGCGCTGCTGGCCTTCCAGATCGCCATCGGCGTGGTGCTGTTCGCGCAGGACATCGCGCGCACCCTGCCGCAGCTTGGCTACACGCCCCGCAGTCCGGGCATGGACGAACCGATCCGCCCCGGCGACCAGACCCGCCGGTTCCAGCCCGACCGCCTGCCGCTGCGCCGCCCGTCTCCGGGCACCGACATGCCGGACACCAGCGACATGCCGAACCGGCTTCAGTTCACCGAGGCGCCGGACGACCCCGGCGTGCTGGAACTGACCGGCGCGATCGAGGTCGGCGACGCGGTGCGGTTTGCGGATTTCCTTGAAACCACAAGCCTTTCGCCGGAAACGATCCGCCTGAACAGTCCCGGCGGCTCGGTCACCGACGCGCTGGACATGGGCCGGGCGATCCGCGAGGCGGGCTTTGACACCGAGATCGGCGAGGAAGGCATCTGCCTGTCCGCCTGCCCCTATCTGCTGGCCGCGGGCGTCGAACGGCGCGCCGCCGACAGCGCGCAGGTCGGCGTTCACCAGCACTATTTCGACGAAAGCACCGTGCTGCCCGCGTTTTTGGCCGTCGAGGACATCCAGCGCGGTCAGGGCGAGGTGCTTGGCTACCTGCTGGAGATGGGCATCGACCCGGCGCTGATGCAGCACGCATTGGTGACGCCGCCGCAGGAAATCTACATCCTGCTGCGCGAGGAACTGGAGGACTACGCGATGGTTACGCCGGTCGAAGAAACGGGCTGAACCGGCGGACCTGGCCGCCGGTTCGGTCGCGATCAGACCGAGCGGGCCAGCATCAGCAGCGAGATACCCGAGCTGACGAAGTGGATCCCCAGCATCAGACCCAGCGCCCAGGCTGCGGTGCCCGGCAGGCCGAACATCAGCATGATCCCCAGCACCAGCGACAGCGCACCGGACAGCGCAAGAAAGCCCCAGCCCTTCGAGTCGCGGTTTTGCAGGCCGATCATGATCTCGAACACGCCCTGCGCAGCGAAGGTCAGCCCCAGAAGCAGCGTCAGCGCGATCAGGCCGGTCAGCGGGAAGAAGGCAAGATAGACACCGACGGCAAGCGACAGGATCGCGATCAGCGCGTTCCAGATGGTCGAGCCCCACGTGCGGGTCTGGAACGCGGCCCAAAGGTTGATTGCACCCGCGATCAGCATGATCCACCCGACCATGACCTTCGCGGCGATGCTGGCGAACAGCGGAAACATGATGGCGATGATGCCGGCGATCAGCAGCACCACGCCAAGGAAGGTGAACCACCCCTTGTGCGCGCGGATCGCTTCCAGAAGTTCTTCGGGCGGTTTACCGGGCTGTTGGCCCGGAGCGTTCATCGGGTCGGTCATTGCAATGCTCCCATCAAGTCGTGTCAGCGGGGCACCGAGGCCGGCGCCCCTTTATGGTTTCCGACTGTCCTTCAGATTTGTATCCAAGTCACGACGTCGCAATGCCCTGCGCCCCGGAATGCCGCCAAGTCAGGCAATCCGGGCACAGTAAAGCATTTGGGCTCGATTATCGGATAAGTGCGATTCTGGCGGCGTCATATGCACCAACGCGCCGCAGAATGGCAGGATAGTGAAAGCCCTAGAAGGCTTCCGGCTTCGCCTCGCGCGCCATGTGATCCAGCACCGCGTTGACGAACCGCGACTCTTTCCCTTCCGGGAAGAAGGCTTTGGCGACGTCGACATATTCCACGATCACCACTTTCGGCGGCGTGTCGGACTGAACCAGTTCGGCCCCGGCCGCGCGGAACAGGGCGCGCAGCGTCGGGTCGATGCGGGCGATCGGCCACTTGGCCACCAGCGCCCGGTTGGTCATCTGGTCGATCTTCGCCTGATAGTTCACCGCGTCGTCCAGAACCTTGCGGAAGTGGTCGACGTCGCCCTCGACCATCTCGTCGCCGTCCACTTCGGCGCCAAAGCGGAAATCCTCGAACTCGGACCGCACCGCCTCGACCGTCTGGCCGGAAGCTTCCATCTGGAACAGCGCCTGCACCGCGTAAAGCCGCGAGGCGGACCGCATCTGTTTCTTGTCGGGAGCCTGGGTCATGCCGTCGCCGGTCCTTCCGCATCGCCGGCCAGCAGCGTGTCCTCGCCCAGGGGCTTGAACCCGAAGCCGCCCTTCGGCTTGCCCCAGCGCCGTTGCAGCGCCAGCAGGTGCAGCGCCGCGGCCGCCGCGCCGCCGCCCTTGTTCTGGCCCGCGGCCTCGGCCCGCACGACGGCCTGCTCGCGGTTCTCGACGGTCAGGATGCCGTTGCCGATGCAGCAGCCCTGCAGCCCCAACAGTGTCAGCCCGCGCGAACTGTCGTTGCAGACGGTGTCGTAATGCGTCGTCTCGCCCCGGATCACGCAGCCCAGCGCGACATAGGCGTCGAAATTCGACAACCGGTGCGCCGTGGCGATTGCGCTGGGGATCTCCAGCGCGCCGGGAACCTCGACCAGCTCGACCTCGGCGCCCGCCTCGGCGGCGATGGCCCTGGCGCCCGCGATCTGCTCGTCGGCGATGTCCTTGTAGTAAGGCGCGACGACGATCAGCATCTTCACCGGCTCGTCGAAGGACGGCAGCGGCAGTTCATAGTGGGTTTCCGTTCCGGCCATGTCAGCTCTCCGGTATCGCGCGGGTGCCCTCGATGGACAGCCCGTAACCTTCCAGACCCACCACCTTCGGCAGCGGGGAGTTCGTCAGCAGCACCAGACGCGTCAGGCCCAGCGCCGACAGGATCTGTGCGCCCAGCCCGTACTGGCGCAGGATCTGCGGGCTTACCTGCCCGTCCGTGACCAGCTTCATCGACGGGTCGCGCAGCATCACCACCAGACCGCGCCCGACATTGGCGATCTCGCGCATTGCGTTGCGCAGTTCGTCCGCCGGGTGCGGGCCAAGGCCCAGCGCGTCGTCCAGCGGGTTCAGCGCGTGCATCCGCACCAGAACCGGCTCGTCGGTGGTCAGATCGCCTTTCGACAGCACGATGTGCTCGGCGCCCTGCGTTTCGTCGGTGAAGACGCGCATCAGCCACTCGCCGCCGAACTCGCTGGTGACGGGCTTCACGGCGCTTTCGTTCACAAGGTTGTCGTGGCGATGGCGATAGCCGATCAGGTCCGAGATCGTGCCGACCTTCAGCCCGTGCTTCTGCGCGAAGGCAATCAGCTCGGGCAGCCGCGCCATCGAGCCGTCTTCGTTCATGATCTCGCAGATCACGCCCGAGGGGTTCAGCCCGGCAAGGCGCGAGATGTCGACCGCGGCCTCGGTATGGCCGGCGCGGACCAGCACGCCGCCCTCGCGGGCGCGCAGCGGGAACACGTGGCCCGGCGTCGCGATGTCGGCGGCGCCCTTGGTCGGGTCGATGGCGACCGACACGGTGCGCGCCCGGTCGTGCGCCGAGATGCCGGTGGTCACGCCTTCGCGCGCCTCGATCGACACGGTGAACGCGGTCTCGTGGCGCGACGAGTTCTGCGACGCCATCAGCGGCAGGCCCAGCGCGTCGATGCGTTCAGTGGGCAGGGCCAGACAGATCAGGCCGCGCCCGTGCGTCGCCATGAAGTTGATCGCTTCCGGCGTCGCCATCTGGGCGGGGATCACTAGATCGCCCTCGTTTTCGCGGTCCTCGTGGTCGACGAGAATGAACATCCGGCCGTTCCGCGCGTCGTCGATGATCTCTTCGATGGAAGAGATCGCGTCGGACCAGTCGCGCTCCACGGGGCCGGGCGACTCGTATGGCTTGTTCATCGGTGTCCTCGGTACAGTCTGCGCGCGCCAATTAGACCAAGTTTCGCGCCCCCGCCACCCCCAGCGGTCGAACGCCGCGTCGCGCAGGTGAACAGCCGCTGTGCGGCAGACGCATGGCTGGGCGCGGTAGCGGTTAACGTGCTTGTACGTATCTGGCAATCAGCCGCCCGGATGGCGCGAAACGATGGCTGTACCCGTACAGACTCTGCAATCTATCCGCCGACTGCAAAGAACCTCTCTGCCGGGATCACGCCCGCCAGCCGCGCCGCGCCGCACCATTCCTGTTCGACGGATGTGGCCGAGACCAGCACAACCCCGTCGCGCTTCGCCCCGCCCGCCGCCAGCAGACCCGACAACCTCTCGCGCATTGCCGACCAGCTTTCGGTGAATGCCGGCGCGGCCGCGATCTCGTCCAGCAGACCGGGGTTCGCCTGCGCCACCGCCGACGGATGCGCCGGTGCGTACACAGCCGCCAGCCGTCCCGCCGCACCGTCCAGCGCCTGCAGCCGGGCGCTGACCCTCTCGGGGACCGCAACCCGGCGCGGTCGCAGTTCCAGCGCGTTGCCCGAGAACAGGAAGGCCACCACGTCATGCCCCGAGGCCGCCCGGATCGACGCATAGGTGCGATAATCGATCCCCAGTTCCGCCGCCCGCTTCACCCGGCGGCGCACGATCTCCAGCGGCACCGTATTCGGGATCAGTTCCGCCCGCGCCTTCGTCCAGACATGCTTGCGCCAGCGGTATCCGCCTTCCATCGTCGGCCCGCCGTTGTGCCCGATCCCTGCCGTCATTCGCCTGCCTCCAGCACGTGTTTCAATTCCGCGACCACCGCCGCCGCCTCGTCCGGCGTCAGGGCCGGTAATTCGGTGAAGGTCAGCCGCTCTTCGGCGATATAGCGCCGCGAGGTCAGGTCGGTTTTCTCGTGCAGCGGCACCACATGCGCATGCGCATGGTCCACGTCGCCGCCGGTGAACGCGAACCCGACCCGCTGAACACCGTAGACCTGCTTCATCGCACGCGCCAGCCGCTGACCGAGGACCAGCATCCTGCCGGCCAGATCGCCCGGCAGATCATCGAAATAAGGGTAATGCGCCCGGGGAATGATCTGCACATGCCCGCGCCGGATCGGCATAGTGTCGAGAAACGCGACGAGCTCGTCATCTTCGTAAACGATCGCCGCCGGAACGTCCCCACAGGCGATCCCGCAAAACAGGCAGGTCACGCCCACTCGCGCAGACGCGCGACATAGCGCGCGAGCGTGTCGATCTCGAGGTTCACCGCGTCCCCCGCAGCCACCGCGCCCCAGGTCGTAACCTCTTGCGTGTGCGGAATTATATTCACACCAAAGTCGCGACCCTCGACCTCGTTCACGGTCAGCGAGGTGCCGTTCAACGCGACCGAGCCCTTGGGCGCGACGAACTTCGCCAGCGCCTCGGGCGCGCGGAAGGTAACGCGGGCGCTGTCGCCCTCCGGCGTGACCGACAGCACCTCGGCCACCCCGTCGACATGGCCCGACACGATATGCCCGCCCAGCTCGTCCCCGACCTTCAAAGCGCGTTCAAGGTTGATACGGGTGCCGGGAGCCCAGCCGGTCTGGCCGATGTTGGTCTTCGATACCGTCTCGGCGCTGATTTCGACCTGAAACCACGGCTTCGGGTTTTCACCCAGCGCGATCACCGTCAGGCAGACCCCGTCGCAGGCGATCGAGGCGCCGATGTCGATGCCGTCCACGTCGTAGCCGGTCGCGATCTTCGCCCGAAGGTCGCCGCGCTTCTCGACGTCCAGCACTTCGCCCACGTCGGTGATGATCCCGGTGAACATGACCGCCTCGCAATTCCTGATGCGGGCGACCTTGCCGCCAAGCGCAACCAAGGGCAAGAGAGGGCCTGCGACTTGCCGCGTTAACCATATGGCAGCCCAAAGAATGCCAGATTGAAGCGTCAGGACTGCATCAGCGCCGGAATTCAGCCGGCTGAACGCGACAGACTGGAGACGTCGATGATTTCCGGCGAGAACCGGACATTCCTGTTCCTTCAGGGGCCGCACGGTCCCTTCTTTCACCGTCTGGGGCGAATGCTTCGGGCGGCGGGGGCGGATGTCTGGCGTGTCGGGTTCAACGCGGGCGACCAGTTTTTCTGGCGCGACCGCGCGTCCTTCATCCCCTATCGCGACGCCCCGCAGGACTGGCCCGCCGCCTTCCGCGCCATCGTCGCCGACAAGGGCGTGACCGATATCGTGCTGTACGGCGACACCCGCCGCATCCATGCCGAGGCGGTGGACGCCGCGCAGGACCTTGGCCTGACGGTCCACGTGTTCGAGGAAGGCTACCTGCGCCCCTACTGGGTCACCTATGAACGCGACGGGTCGAACGGCAACTCGGCGCTGATGGACCTTGGCGTGCCCGAGATGCAGCAGATCCTGTCGCGCGCGGAACTCGACATTCCCGAGGCGCCCGCGCACTGGGGCGACATGCGCCAGCACGTGTTCTACGGCGCCGCCTATCACGGGCTTCTGCTGCTGGCGAACCGCGGCTACCGCAATTTCGAAGCGCACCGCGAACTGACGGTCGCGCAGGAATTCCTGTTGTATCTCAAGCGCCTGCTTCTGATGCCGTGGCTGTGGGCCGACCGGGTACAGGCCACGTGGCGGATCAAGTACGGCGGCTTCCCGTATCATCTGACGCTGCTGCAACTGGCGCATGACTCGAGCTTTCAGAAGCACAGCCCCTTCAACTCGATGACCGAGTTTCTGGAACTGGTGATCGAAGGTTTCGCCGCCGGCGCCCCTCCGCATCACCACATGGTCTTCAAGGCCCACCCGCTGGAAGACGGCCGCGCGCCGATCCGCCGCGACATCAAGCGGCTGGCAGCGGAACACGGGGTGTCGGACCGGGTACACTATGTGCGCGGCGGCAAGCTGGCCGCGCTTTTGGACCACGCGCGCGGCGCGGTCACGGTGAACTCAACGGCGGCGCAGCAGGTGCTGTGGCGCGGTCTGCCGCTGCGCGTCTTCGGCAGCGCGGTCTTCGCCAAGCCCGAGTTCGTGTCGACGCAGCCGCTGCCCGATTTCTTCTCGCAACCCACCCGTCCGGACAACCGGGCGTACCGCGACTACCGCCATTTCCTGCTGGAAACCTCGCAGGTGCCCGGCGGCTTCTACTCGGCCCGCGGACGGCGGCAACTGCTGCGGCAGGTGGTCGACATGATGCTTGCGCCAGAGGATCCTTACGACGCGCTGCGCAAGGGCACAGCGGCACCTCGGCAACAGTTGCGCGTGGTCAAATAGGCTCCACACCCGTTTGCTGCTGGTTTTTCGGGCCTGTTTCCGATAGGTTACCTGAAAAACTTGAGGCAGATAAAACAGGTCGAGGAGACCGGGCAGTGAAAATCAAGGCATCGCGAGTCGCGCGAGCTGCCGCTCTTGTGGCGCTTGTGGGCTTTACCGCTAGCTGCGGTCTGCCCCGTTCGGGGCCGAACAAGCGCGAAATCTACGCCGGATCCGTCCAGAAGGAAGGCGATGCGTTCATCGTCACCGTGAACGAGCGTGTGACGCGCGCCACCGCCGTGGTGCCCGCGCTTGGCTTCTCTGACGCATTCCTGAACGCCGGCATCGTCGGCTCTGACACCATCCGCCCCGGCGACACGCTGGGCCTGACGATCTACGAGAACGTGGACGACGGCCTGCTGTCGGCGGTTGGCGTGAACTCTTCCGTGCTGGAAGAGGTGCAGGTGGATGGCGCGGGCTATATCTTCGTGCCCTACGCCGGGCGCATCATGGCCGCGGGCAACACGCCCGAGACCATCCGCCGCCTGATCACCGAGAAGCTGGCCGAGCAGACCCCCGACCCGCAGGTCATGGTCCGCCGCCTTGCCGGCAACGGGGCCACCGTCTCGCTGTCGGGGGCGATCACCGGTCAGGGCGTCTATCCCATCGAACGGCCGACGCGCACGCTGGGCGCGATGATCGCCGCCGCGGGCGGTGTCACCGTGGAACCCGAAGCGGCGAAGGTGAAGATCATCCGTGGCGGCCACACGGGCGAAATCTGGTTCGAGGACCTGTTCGAAGACCCCACCGTCGATGTCGCCCTGCGCGGCGGCGACCGCATTCTGGTCGAGGCGGACACCCGCACCTTCACCGCGCTTGGCGCGACCGGCCAGCAAAGCCAGGTCCGGTTCGAGACGCGGACCATCACCGCCATCGAGGCCATCGCACAGGTCGGCGGCCTGCGCTCGGTCTCGGCCGACCCCACCGGCGTTTTCGTGCTGCGCAACGAACCGGAAGAGATCGCCCGGCAGGTTCTTGGCCGCGGCGACCTGATCGGCGCGCAGCGCATGGTCTACGTTCTGGACCTGACCGAACCCAACGGCCTGTTCGAGGCGCGCGATTTCGTGATCCGCGACGGCGATACCGTCTACGTGACCGAGGCGCCCTTCTCGCAG
The DNA here is from genome assembly GCA_017792445.1 of Maritimibacter sp. GTDB lineage: Bacteria > Pseudomonadota > Alphaproteobacteria > Rhodobacterales > Rhodobacteraceae > Psychromarinibacter. Next base: position 3,142,095 of record CP051232.1, on the reverse strand, counting down.
TGGTCCAAGACCATCGCGGCCTTCACCGGCACGCTCTCGGCCATCGGCAGCACGGCGAACGCGATCGACACGTTCAACACCTTCGGCGAATGATGGTGTGACACACATGGCCGGACATATGGCCGCCGGGGTGGAAACGCCCCGGCGGCTTTACGTTTACAACGGCGGTTTCCTGACGCAGCGTCGGATCCGGCGCATACTTCAGTTGTCCGGCTGGGACATCCGCGTCGGCGCGCCCGGTGACGGCGACTGGATCGGCGTCTGGGGCAAAAGCCCCACCGCCCCGCGTGGCGAGACCGTGTCGGAACGCACCGGCGCACCGGTCCTGCGGGTCGAGGACGCGTTTCTGCGGTCGCTGTATCCCGGTCGCGACGGCGAGCCGCCGATGGGCCTGCTGCTGGACCGGACGGGGCTGCATTTCGACCGCGCGCAGCCGTCGGACATCGAAACCCTGCTGGCGACGCATCCGCTGGACGACACCGCGCTTCTGGACCGCGCACGGGCCTGCAGCGCGTGGATCCGCGAGGCGCATCTGTCGAAATACAACGCCTTCGACCCTGCCGCGCCGGTGCCCACCGCGCCTTACGTCGTGGTGATCGACCAGACCCGCGGCGACGCCTCGATCGCGGGGGCGGGCGCGACCGAGGCCACGTTCCGCGAAATGCTTGTTTTCGCTCAGGAAGAACACCCCGGCGCGCAGATCGTCATCAAGTCGCATCCCGAGACCGCAGGCGGCCACCGCCCCGGCCATTTCGGGCGCGATGTCGAACGTCCGGGCATCACTTTGCTGACCGACCCGGTTAGCCCGTGGAAGCTGTTCGACGGTGCGTTGGGCGTCTACACCGTCAGTTCGGGGCTGGGGTTCGAGGCGATCTTCGCAGGGCACCGCCCCCGCGTGTTCGGCCAGCCCTTCTATGCCGGCTGGGGCCTGACGCAGGACGAATTCCCCATCGACCGCCGCCAGCGCCGCCTGACCCGCGCACAGCTATTTGCCGCGGCGATGATCCTGTACCCGACGTGGTACGACCCCTTCTCGGACAGCCTGTGCGAGTTGGAGGACGTTCTTGCCGCGCTTGAAGCGAAGGTGCAGGGGTGGCGCGACGACCGCCGGGGCTATGTCGCGTCTGGCATGCGGCTGTGGAAGCGCAAGCCGTTGCAGAAGGTGTTTGGGGCCCAGCGACGCCTGCGGTTCGAGGACGATCCGGCCCGCGCCGTGTCGATTGCGGGCCGCGACCGCCGCCGCCTGATGGTCTGGGCCGGTCGCGAGGACCCTGCCCTGTCACGCTCCCGCCCGGCGCCCGACGGCATCGGCGATACGACCGAGGTGCTGCGCATCGAGGACGGTTTTCTGAGATCTCGCGGGCTGGGCGCGGACCTTGTGCCGCCGCTGTCGCTTGTCGCGGACGATCTTGGCATCTACTACGACCCGACGCGGCCCAGCCGTCTGGAAGACCTGATCGCCAAGGCCGCCGATTTGCCGCCCGCGCGGCTGGCGCGGGCCGAGCGGTTGGTGACGCGCATCACCCGCGCGCGGCTGTCGAAGTACAACCTGCACCGCAACGGCGTGCCCGAATTGCCGCCCGGCCACCGTATCCTTGTGCCGGGACAGGTCGAAGACGACGCCTCGATCCTGACCGGCGGCGGCGAGGTTCGGACGAACCGCGCGTTGCTGGAACGCGCCCGGGCCGAGAACCCCGGCGCGGTGATCCTGTACAAGCCGCATCCCGACGTCGAAGCCGGTCTGCGCATCGGCGCGCTGGCCCCCGACGCAACGTCCGCCGCCGATCTGGTGCTGGGGCCGTGCGACCCGATCCGGCTGCTGGAAGAATGCGACGAGGTCTGGACGATGACCTCGCTTCTGGGGTTCGAGGCGCTGTTGCGCGGCCTGCCCGTCACTTGTTTAGGCACGCCGTTCTACGCGGGCTGGGGACTGACGCGCGACCTTGGTCCCGTCCCGGCCCGCCGGCAGGCGCGGCCATCGTGCGCCGCGCTCGCCCATGCCGCGCTGATCGCATATCCACGCTATTTCGATCCGGTCACGGGCGAACCCTGCCCCGCCGAGGTCATCGCCGAGCGGCTGGAGACCGGAAACCTGCCACGCCCCGGCGCGGTAAACCGTGGCGTCGCAAAGCTGCAGGGCGCGCTGGCTAGCTATGCGTGGCTGTGGCGGCGCTAAGAATTTGACCTATACGAAAGCGATGTTTTGCGGTCTGATTTGCGGTCATTGACGCTGGTTTCTTGATCGGATCATACATCCGCGCCGAAACGCAAAAGCCGCCTACTCCGCAGCGCCCCGCGCCTTTTGACGCTTGCCGACCCAGCCGACAACGACCACCGCCAGCAGGATGCGGAACAGGTGGTGCGCGGTGACGATCACCGGGCTTGCCTCGAGGCTTAGCGCGATCAGCGCCATCTCTGTCATGCCGCCGGGGGCGAAGCTGATGAACAGCGGCTCGAACCCGCCGGGCACGATATTGCGAAGGGCGAAGGCCGCAGAGGCGCCGATGGCGAGAATGCCGGCGACGTTGACCACGCCCAGCGAGAAGGCCTTGATCAGCAACCCGGCACTGGCGCCGGCGAACTGCGCGCCCAGCCCCGCACCCACCACCAGCTGCGCCAGCGGCAACAGCCAGAACGGGCTGTGCAGGCTGAGCAGCCCCGTGACATGCGCGATCCCGCACAGCACCAGCGGCCCCATCAACTGACCCGCCGGCAGGCCCAGTCGCCGCCCGAGCCATAGGCCCAAAGGCGCCAGCACCGCGATCACGCAAAGGTCGATCCAGCCCGCCTTGCCGTCGGCCATGGTCTGCCCCGCCGCGCTGCCCACCGCCTCGCCGCCGATGAACAGGAACAGCAAGGGCACGCTGACGACGACCACGATGATCCGCGCGAAGTGCTGCACGGTCAGAACCCGCACGTCCGCGCCTTCGCGTTCGCCCATGGTGATCGCCTCGATCAGCCCGCCCGGAAGCGCCGCATAGGTCGCGGTGGCCCGGTCATAGCGCCCGACCCTGCGCAACACGGTGTAGCCGAAGGCGTAGGCCACCAGCACGAAGGGGATCAGCGCCAGGAACGACGGCCAGTATCGCGGGAACAGGCCCAGAAGCTCGGGCGTGAAGCGCGCACCGATCATCGTGCCGATGGTGGCGATGAAGAAAAACCGCAGGTTTCGCGGGAACTTCACCACGTGGTCGCGCTGGGTCTGAAAGATCGTGTAAGCCGCGCTGAACGCCAGACTGCCCAGCATATAGGGCATTGGCAGCCCCGCGAAGGCCGCCAGAGTGCCCCCCAAAACGCCCAGCACGAGAAGCACGCCGGTATCGAAAACGTTCACCTGTTGCATGGCGCCCTTATCTGCCCGGAGGCAGAAAGATGCCAGAGTCATTTATCAGGCGTAAGCAACCCCCTGCACCTTCACGTGCAGCGCATACAGCGACTTGCTGGCCGCCATGAACAGCCGCGTGCGGTGCCGCCCGCCGAAACACAGGTTCGCGCAGCGCTCGGGCAGGTGGATATGGCCGATGGCGGTGCCGTCGGGCGCGAAGACCCGCACCCCGTCCAGCCCGTCGCCCAGCCCCCAGCCGGCCCACAGGTTGCCCTGCACATCGCAGCGGAACCCGTCCGGCGTGCCGCGTTCGCCCGCTTCGACGAAAACGCGGCCGTCCCCGACCGACCGGCCGTCCGTAGCCACGTCGAATACGTGGATCTTCTTCGGAAGCCCCGACTGCACGAGGTACAGCAGGCTTTCGTCGGGCGAGAAACACAGGCCGTTCGGCTGGTCGATCCCTTCGATGACCGCCGTCATTTCCCCGGTCTCGCCGTCGATGCGATAGACGTTGGTGGGCAGTTCAGGCTCGGCCACGCCGCCTTCGTAATGGCTGAGGATGCCAAAAGTCGGGTCGGTGAACCAGACGCTGCCGTCCGACTTCACGACCACATCGTTGGGCGAATTCAATCGTTTGCCATCGAAGCTGTCGGCCAGCACCGTCAGACTGCCGTCGATCTCGGTCCGCACCACAGCGCGCGCGCCGTGCTGGCACGAGATCAGCCGCCCCTGCCGGTCGCGGGTGTTGCCGTTCGCATGGCCGCCCTTGCGGAACTCGGACACGCCGCCCGTCGTCTCGTCCCAGCGCAGCAGGCGGTCGTTGGGAATGTCGGACCAGACCAGCGCCCGCTGATCCCCGAACCACACCGGCCCCTCGGACCAGCGGCAGCCGGTCGCCAACCGCTCGACGGCGGCGTGCCACAGCACCAGATCGGCGAAGCGGTCATCGAGAATCTCGATGGACGGGTCGGGATAGCGTTCGGCGGGTTCCCACATGCGACAGTCTCCTCCTTGCGGCACCGCCAAGGCTTAGCGCGCCACCGCGCAGGTCGCCAGTGCGGAGCTGAACCGCCCCGCGAATCCCCGCCCAGCAAATCCCAGTCCCGCAAACGAAAACGCGGCCCCGTCTTCGGAGCCGCGTTCATGCGTAGCGCTTGGTCGTGTCAGAACGGCAGGCCGACGTAGTTCTCGGCCAGCGAACCCAGCGCCTTTTCGGAAGAGAACAGGTATTCCATGTCCGTCTCCTGAAGCCGCTGGTCGTAGGTGATCGACTCGGGGAAGGTGTGCAGCAACGTGGTCATCCACCACGAGAAGCGCTGCGCCTTCCAGACCCGCGCCAGGGCCTTGGCGGAATAGCCTTCCAGCCCCGCATCGTCGCCGTTCAGGTAGTGATCCACCATCCCGTGATAGAGATAGTAGATGTCCGACGCCGCCGAGTTCAGTCCGCGCGCGCCGGTCGGCGGCACGATGTGGGCCGCGTCGCCCGCAAGGAACAGATTGCCATAACGCATCGGTTCGGCCACGAACGACCGCAGCGGCGCGATGGATTTCTCGATCGACGGGCCGGTTTCCAGCTTGGCCGAGACCTCGTCCGGCAGACGCTGTTTCAGCTCGTCCCAGAAAGCCTCGTCCGACCAGTCCTCGACACTGTCGGTCAGCGGGACCTGAATGTAGTAGCGGCTTAGAACCTGGCTGCGCAGCGAGCACAGGGCGAACCCCCGGTCGTTGCGGGCATAGATCAGTTCCGGGCTGACCGGCTTGGTGCGGCTCAGGACGCCCAGCCAGCCGAACGGATAGACCTTTTCATGCTCGGTCAGCACGTCCTTCGGGATCGACTTGCGGCTGACCCCGTGGAAGCCGTCGGCGCCGATGACGAAGTCGCAATCGATGCGCACGATCTCGTCGCCGTCGCGGTAAGTCACCCACGGCGCATCGCTTTTCAGGTCGTGCAGGGTCACGTCCTCGACGTTGTGGATGACCTTGCCATCCATCTTGTCGCGCGCCTCGTACAGGTCGCGCGTCAGTTCGGTCTGGCCATAGACCACAACCGAGGAACCGCCGGAGTATTTCTTCAGGTCGACCCGGTCCAGCTTGCCGTCATGGGCGATGTAGAACCCGTCGTGGATCTCGCCTTCGCTGTCCATCCGTTCGCCGCACTGCGCCTCGCGCATCAGTTCGGCGAAGCCGTGTTCCAGAACCCCGGCGCGGATGCGGCCAAGGACGTACTCGCGGCTTTGCCGCTCCAGCACGATGGTGTCGATGCCCTTCAGGTGCAGAAGCTGGCTTAGCATCAGCCCCGAGGGCCCGCCGCCGATGATGCAGACTTGCGTTTTCATGTCGCGCTCTCCTCCAGTGTTCGTCAGAAAATAAACGTCGCGCGGCCTGCACGGAATGGACCGCCCCGCGAAAAACTTGTACGCATCGGACATGACGCAGGGCGCGCAGATCCTCACCTACAACCTGTTCGGCGAATCCGCCGACCTGCCGGACGTGGTGCATTGCGAGACGATCGAGACCCGCTCGCGGCTGCACGACTGGGAGTTCGCGCCCCACCGCCACGCCCGGCTGCATCAGGCGCTGTTCGTAGAAGCCGGCGGCGGGCAGGCCTCGCTGGACGGAACGGTGTTGGACTTGCGGCCGATGTGCCTGCTGAACGTTCCGACCGGGCTGGTGCACGGGTTCCGCTTTGCGCCGGGCACGGTGGGGCTGGTCGTCACGCTGGCCGCCGAGATCCTTGACGAAAGCCTGCATCCGGCGGAAGGGCTGCGCCCGGTGCTAAGCCGCCCCGCCCTGATCGACGCCGAACCCGCCACCGTGGCGACCCTGCGCGCCATCGCCGCCGAACATCCGGGCCGCGGCTTTGCCCGCGCGCAGATCCTGCGGGCGCTGGCGGGTGAATTACTTGGACGGATCGCACGAGCGCTGACCGGCGAACAGCCCGAAGACGCGTCTGGCGGCGTCGACCTCTTGGACAGGTTCGAGGCGCTGCTGGAGTCGCATTATGCGGATCACTGGAAGGTGGCGGACTATGCCGATGCGCTGGCGGTGAGCACGACGCATCTCAGCCGCGTGGCCCGCTCCGCGACGGGGCGGCCCGCGACGGGGCTGATCGAGGAACGGCTGATCCGCGAGGCGCGGCGGAACCTTGTCTATACCAACCTGCCGGTATCGACGATCGCCTACGCGCTGGGGTTTTCGGACCCGGCCTATTTCAGCCGGGTCTTTTCGCGTGCCACCGGCCTGTCGCCGCGCGCCTTCCGGGCGCGGCTTCAGGACGGGTGACAGGAATTTCCAGAAATTCCTGTTCTGCACACTCTTCTGAAAGCGTGTGCCTCGCGGCTTAGAAGCCGACCGCGACATCCTCGGCATCAAGGCCCAGACGCGCCCGCAGGTCCGCCGGCAGAAGCCGGGCCGACGCGATCCGCGGCAGCGGCATCTCGTCGATGGTCCGCTCTTCGCCGCACAGCGCCTGATACTCGGCGAAGTTGTCGAAGGCGCGGCGGCCGACGTTGTCGACATAGGTCTCGGCGGGGGTGCCGTTGGCGAGGATGACCTCATGCGCCTCGGTCTCGACGTGGTAATAGGTCACCTGTTCGGGCAGGTCGGCCATCGCGTCGAACCGGATCGTGGTGCCGTTGACCAGAGCGCCCGCGTTCACCGCCAGCCCGTCGAGCATCAGCGCGTGGTCCGCGGTCAGAACCAGATCGGTGTGCGGCAGGCCATTGCCCAGAGCACCCGCGGTCACCCGCACCGGCGCGAACTTCTCGGCCGGGGTGAACAGCTTGTGCACCGTGCGGCGACCGACCCATTTCACGGTCGTTTCGCCTTCGGTCGTCAGCACCCGGTCGCCGGGTTCCAGCGTTTCGACCGCACGTTCGCCACCCGGCGCGGCGATCTGCGTGCCGGCGGCAAAGCAGGTCACGTCGTAGGTGTAGGGGCTGGTGGTGTCGACGGTGAAGCTGTCGAACTGCGCAACGGTCGGGTTGTTGGTGAACAGATAGTAATCGCCCATACCATCAAGATCGACGACAACGCCGACGTTTGCGATCGTGCCGACGACTTCGAAGACACCGCCGTAGGCCGTCTCGAGCGAGTCGTCACCAACCGCGGTGAGGTCGTTTTCCGTCCCATCAAGGGTGTCGGAAAAGCCGTAGCTGTCTGTAGATGGGGGATTGTCTGCGGTGAACGTCGTTCCATCAAAGGAACCATAGAATAGTGTCGTAAAGCTCTGACTCATGGGGCTGCCCTGCCTTGTTGATTGGTTTTGCAAAAATTAATTGCGCTATTTAAATTAACGGATCAAGTTTTTAATTAACGATCTGTTCTTAAAATGGAATCTCGCGCCGCGATGCCACACATCAGCGCAGATCTTGGGCAGCCAACCAATCCGTCATCGCTTCAATGACCGCCTCGGGTTTCTCGTAGGGCAGGAAATGCCCTGCCCCCTCGACAACCACGACATCGGACGGACCGGACACCATCCCGGCGATCTCGCGGTGCTGCGGTTCGGGGCTCCAGACGTCCTCGTCCCCCACCAGCAACAGCACCGGGCAGGTCACGCCGCCCAGCGACGCGCCCGCATCCGGGCGGTTGATCAGTGCTCCGATCTGACGCGCATGTACCTCGGGTCCGCAGGCGACCGACATCTCGGTCAGGTCGCCCATCAGCGCTGCATCCGAATGCCGCGACGCGCCCACCATCGGCGGCAGCCACGCCTTGACCATCGCGCCCATGTCGGCGTTGCCCTCGGCCACCTTCGCCTCGCGCTTGGCCCGCTCGCCTTCGGCCAGCGCATTGTGCCCGGTGTCGGCCAGCACCAGCCCCGCCATCCGCGCGGGCGCCAGCCGCGCCATCTCCATCGAGACGCGGCCGCCCATCGAGTGCCCCACGGGGATCACCGGCCCCTCGGCCAGCGCCAGCACGCTTTGCGCCATCGCGGTGATCGAGTCCTGCGTCGTCACGTCGGCGATCACGAAACCGCCCCCCACCCCCTCGGCCACCTCGCGCCACACGCGGGCGTCGGACAGCAGGCCGGGAACGTAGAGCAGGGTCGTCATGGGGGTCTCCTCGGGAAAAGAAAAAGGCCCCGGCGCTGCCGCCGGGGCCCTTCCGTCACATGATACCTATCAGGCGGCGCATTCCAGCAAAAGCGTCCCCGCGGCGGTGTTCGAGATCGGGATGTGGTAGTTCCGCGTGATCTCGGTCACGTCGTCGCCCAGCGCACCGCGCATCATCATCCACATCAGGAACTCGGTCCCCTGCGCCCCGGCCTTCTCGACCAGTTCCATGCGGGTGACCTTGGTCAGCTCCTCGGGGTTCGAGACAATGTTCTCAAGGCAGTACTGGTCGAAGTCCTTGTTGATGAACCCCGCCCGCGCGCCGTCCAGCTGGTGCGACAGACCGCCGGTGCCAAGGATGACGATCTTCGCATCCTCGGGGAAGGACCGCAGCGCGCGGCCCAGCGCCTTGCCGAAATCCAGCGCCCGCTTCAGCGTCGGGATCGGGTGTTGCACCGTGTTCGCGCTGATCGGCACAGCGCGCGGCATATCGGGGTTGTTCGGCGCCCCCGGCCAGAACAGTTGCATCGGCACGACGAAACCGTGATCAACCGCCAGTTCCTGACACGAGGTGATGTCGAACTCGTCCGCCACCATCGACTCGATGATGTGCCACGACAGTTCCGGCGCACCGGGGAACGGCGGCAGCGACGGCAGGCCCCAGCCCTCGTCCTCGTTGCGGTACTCGTGCGCCGCGCCGATCGCGAAGGTGGGCATCCGGTCAAGGAAGAAGCCCAGCCCGTGGTCGTTGTAGATGTTGATGACGTAGTCCGGCTTGTGCTCCTTGATCCACGCGTGAACCTTCGGGTAGCCGTCGAAGAACGGCTTCCAGTACGGATCGTCGTACAGTTCCTTCTGGATCGCGTTGCCCACGGCGGGGATGTGCGAGGTGGTGATGCCACCGAGAACCTTTGCCATGATAGCCCCTCCTTATGCCTGGCTCTTGAGGAATTCCTGGAACTCCTCGGTCGTTTTTCCGGTCTGCAGACCGCCCACGTCCTGCACGGACAGCTTGAAGATCCCGGCCAGCTTGGCGAGGTAGTAGATGTTGCCGCCTTCCTCGATCATCTGCAGGATATTGCGGCTGCGGATGGCGGCTTTCTGGCCCTCGTTCAGGCCGTATTTCGTCATCCAGCCCTCTTCGTCGGCCTTGAAACCTTCGCGGTTCTCGGCGCGGTTGAAGTCGTAGCACATCTTGTTCAGCGCATAGCCCTTCATGGCCTGCTTGCCGTCGAAGATCGTCGTTCCGGGGATGTCGATGTGATAGTCGTAACCAGGTTGGTCCATGGTCTCCTCCTGTAACTGGAGGGCTTATCCCATGCCGGGAAGGGTCACGCGTTTGACATGGATCAAGTGCCGGCCCCGGTGGTCGCGGAACGAATACTGCGGACGCAAAACTTATGCGGGGCGGCCCTGACGGCCGTCAACAAATTCGTGATCACGCATATCTGGTTTGCCCAGAGGCCCCACGGCCTGTACCGTCGCGCCGATCCAGGAAGGACCTCTGTCATGTTTCGGCACGCACCCACCTATCTTCAAGCCGCCGCCTGCGCCCTCGCCATGGCGTTGACCCCGCTGGGCGCCGCCGCGCAGGCGACGTCCGGACACGGGGGCGGCCACGGCCACGGCCACGGCGCCGACGGCACCGGGCATGACATGGTGAACATGCCGGGGCTTCGAGGCGAAAACGCGACGCCCGAGGAAAGCGCTGAGCTTGCGGTGATGTTCCGCGCCTTCCAGACCATCACCCGCGAGGTCACCAACCTGCCCGACGGCATCCGCACCGTGACGCGATCCTCCGATCCGGACGTGATGGATGCGCTGATCAGCCACGTCACCGGCATGATCGCCCGGGTCGAGGCCGCCGACGACCCGCAGATCTTCATTCAAAGCCCGACGCTGGACATCTTCTTCGAGCGCAGCGAGCGGATCGAGACTGAGATCGAGGTCACCGATGACGGTATCGTCGTGGTCCAGACCTCTGACGACCCGGAACTGGTGGCGGCCATGCACATCCACGCGGCCGAGGTCACGGACATGGCCGACCGCGGCATGGAAGCAGTGCATGAAATGATGATGACCCGCGCCTCGAACTGACACCCGCCCTGTCGGCCGGGACGCCTGTTCAGCAGCGTAGGGTGTGTTTCCAACCCACCGCCCCACCAAATGAAGAGGGCGCCGCGACCCCTTGGCCGCAGCGCCCCATACCCGTCCAAAACGCCGATCAGCGCGCCCAGTACAGCCGCATCGGGTTGTCCACCAGAAGCTTCTGCTGCAGCTCTGCCGTGGTCGCGATCTTCGGGATGAAATCCACCAGCACGCCGTCATCGGGCATGTGCGATTTCATGTTCGGATGCGGCCAGTCGGTGCCCGACAGCACCCGGTCCGGAAACTTCTCGACGATCAGCTTGGCGAAGGGGATCACGTCGGCATAGCCGGTGTCCGGCCCCTCGACCGACAGCCGTTCCGGGCAGGTCACCTTGGACCAGATCGTCGGCACGTCCTCCATCAGCTGCACGAAGCGCTGGAAGGCCGGATGATCGACGCCCTTCGACACGTCGGGGCGGCCCATGTGGTCGACCACGATGACGGTCGGCAGTTGCTTGAGGAACGGGATCAGCTCTTCCAGATCCTGCGCCTCGAAATAGACGACGATATGCCAGTCCAGCTTGGCGATCTTCTCGGCAATGCCCAGAAAGACCTCTTTCGGCGTGGAATCCACCAGCCGCTTCACGAAGTTGAACCGCACGCCGCGCACGCCGGCTTCGTCCATCTCCTTCAGCTCGTCCATCGTGATGTCCGGGCCGACCGACGCGATCCCGCGCGCCAGATCGCCCGCGGTCCGGCAGGCGTCGACCATGGCGCGGTTGTCCTTGCCGTGGCAGGTCGCCTGCACGATCACGTTGCGGCTGAAGCCAAGGTAGTCGCGCAGCTCGTACAGCTTGTCCTTGCCCGCATCGCAGGGCGTGTACTTGCGCTCGGGCGCGAAGGGGAACTCGTCCTTCGGTCCGAACACGTGGCAATGCGCATCGACGGCGCCCTCGGGCAGCTTGAAGTCGGGCTTCTTCGGGTTCGGATGGAATTCCAGCCAGTCGGGATCCATCACCTGCACTTCATCGCTCATGCGAACACCTCTCCGTCCATAAGTTTCCGTGCGGTCCGCAGGATCGCCGCCGAGGCGACCGCGCCGCTGTCGTCCAGTTTCGCCACGACGCTCATCTCGCCGGTGGGATGTTCCACCGACAGCGTCCGCTCGGCGCCCGCGCCGCGTTCGGCAAGATCATAGGCGGGCGAGCCCTTGGTCAGGCAGGCGGTCGCGACAGAGACCGCGCCCAGAACGCCGATCGTCTTGTGGCAGCGGTGCGGGATGAAGGTCCGGGTCGAAATCGCGCCGCCGTTCCGGGGCGCGCTGACCATGGTCATTTTCGGCACCGACTTCTCGGCCACGTCGCCAAGGTTCATCATCGGCCCGCAGGCCAGCCGGATCTTTTCCAGCTTCGCGCGCAGATCCTCGTTGGCTTCCAGCTCTTCCGGCGTCTCCTCGCCCGAGATCCCCATGTCCGACGCCCGCATCACCACGCAGGGCATGCCGTTGTCGATCATCGTGACCTCGACGCCCTCGACCGTGTCGCACGGGTTGCCGGTGGGCAGCAGCGCGCCGCAGGACGATCCGGCGGTGTCCTTGAACTCGCAGGGCACCGGCGCCGAGGTGCCCGGCACGCCATCGATCTTGGCCTCGCCCACGTAAGACACCTTGCCGCCCGGCGTCTGCACCACCTCGACGGCCACCTGCCCGGTGTTTTCCATGAAGATCGCAACCGGAGTCTCACCATCCCGCGCCGCGACCAGTCCGCGCTCGATGGCGAAGGGACCGACGCCGGCAAGGATGTTGCCGCAGTTCTGCGCGTCCGTGACGATCGGCCGGTCCACGAAGACCTGCAGGAACAGGTAGTCGACGTCGACGCCGTCCCGCTCGGATCGCTGCACGACCGCGACCTTCGAGGTCAGCGGGTCCGAGCCCCCCATCCCGTCGATCTGCCGCACATCGGGCGAGCCCATGACGCGCAGCAGGAAGGCATCGCGTTCTTCCGTGTTCGCGGGCAGGTCACCGGCGAGGAAATACCCGCCTTTCGAGGTTCCGCCCCGCATCCACATGCAGCGCACACCGTCAGTCATCCGTCTCTCCTCAAACCGATCGCCCCCACGGGGCTCTGCCCGTTCCCGGTTCTTCTCTTTCCAAGTACCTTGGGGGGTCCGGGGGGCAAAGCCCCCCGCCGGATCGCCGCCAGAAGGCGGCGATGCCTCAGACGTACTTCAGGCCCTTCTCGGCCAGCCTCTCGCGCATCTTGTAGATGTCGAGACCAAGCTCGCCGTTCCGCAGCTTCACGCGCTTTTCTTCCTCGGCGGCCTCGCGGGCGCGGGATTTCTCCAGCACCGACGCGGCTTCCTCGCGGCGCACCACGCAGACGCCGTCATCGTCGGCCACGATGATGTCGCCCGCGTTGACCATCTCGTCGGCGCAGACGACCGGCACGTTCACCGAGCCCACCGTCTCCTTGATGGTGCCCTGCGCGCAGACCGCCTTGGACCAGACCGGGAAGCCCATCTCGGTCAGGTCGCGCACGTCGCGCACGCCCGCGTCGATGATCAGGCCCTTGCAGCCCCGCGCCATCGCCGAGGTCGCCAGCAGGTCGCCGAAATAGCCGGCGTCGGACGGCGACGTGGTGCCCAGCACCATGATGTCGCCTTCCTTCAGCTGTTCGATGCAGACGTGGATCATCCAGTTGTCGCAAGGCGCGGCCAGCAGCGTCACCGCCGAGCCCGCGATGCGCGCGCCGGGATAGATCGGCCGCATGTAGGACGCCAGCAGGCCCTTGCGGCCCTGCGCCTCGTGCACCGTGGCCACGCCGCATTCGGCGAGGCCGTCGATGATCGACTGGTCGGCGCGTTCGACGTTCTGGACGACGACGCCCATGGTTCCGGGCTGATAGCTCATTCCAGTTCGTCCACCGTGCGCGGGAAGATCGCCTCGAACCCCTCGGCATAGCGGCAGTCGCGGCCACCGGCCTGCCCGCCCGAGTTGCGGCGGAAGTGGTTGCCGCGGTTCTCGGCCACGTTTTCGTAGAAGTGCCACAGGTGCTCTTGCCCCTGCATGCACTGGATCGCGGCCCATTTCTTGTCCCACACCGGGGTGATGTCGAGGAAGGTGTTCGGCTTCCAGTTCATCTGCTCGGTCTGGTGCGGCTCGAACAGGTACAGCTGCGGCGCGCCAAGAACCTTCTGGCCGGGGTTGTGGCCCCACGCCTGCGCGACCATCCGGGCTTCCAGGGCAAAGTCGGTCGTGCGCATGTGGTCGGTGTTGTACGGGTCCCATTTCGAATGGGAAAACATGAACTTCGGCTGAACCTCGCGGATGATGTCGACCATCATGTCCAGCGTCTCGCGGCCCAGATCCAGCGGATAGTCGCCACGGTCGAGGAAGCGGATATCGCTGACGCCCAGCGCCGAGGCGGCGTTCTCGGCCTCTTTCCGGCGCTCGGTCTTCACCTTGTCCAGCGTCATGCCTTCCTGCTTCCACAGCTTCGCGCTTTCGCCGCGCTCGCCATAGGACAGGCACACGACGGTGACATCGTAGCCTCGGGACTGGTGCAGGGCGATTGCGCCGCCGGCCCGCCAGACAAAGTCGGCGGAATGGGCGCTGATGACCAGCGCGGTCTTCTTGTCGGACATGGGTGCTCCTCCGGTGTTCGAACGGGGCCCTTATTGCCGACCGGCCCCGGAAAGCCTATTTCGAATGAAGCTTCGGGGATAAGTTCTGCCTATACCCCTCATCAGATTCCCTGCGCGGGCCGGTGCTGTCCGCGCGCCGCAAGGAGCGCCCGGTGACTGCTGATTTCCCCAACATACGCCATATGCGCGTGCTGGCCGAAGCGGTGCGCGCGGGGTCGGTCTCTGTCGCGGCGGGTCGCTGCCACCTGTCGCAACCGGCGGCGACGCAGGCCATCGCGGGGCTGGAAAAGGATCTCGGCACGCCGCTTCTGATCCGCCGCACCCGCGAGCTGACACCGACGCCCGAGGGCGCGGCGTTCGCCCGCCGCGTGGGCGCCGCGCTGGCGCATCTCGACCGGGGCGCGCGCGAGGCGCTGAAGTCCGGCCGCAGCGAAGGCGGCGCAGGCTCGCGCAAGGCGGGCTTCGACCGGCTGGTGACGGCGGCGCAACTGCGCGCGCTGATCGCCATCGCCAACGCCGGCAGCTTCACCGTCGCCGCCCGCGACCTTGGCGTATCGCAGCCGACGATCCACCGCACCGCCCGCAATCTCGAGGCGCTGTCCGGCCTGACCTTCTTCACCGCCACCGCCGTCGGCGTCGAACTGACCGCCGCCGCGCAGGCCTTCGTTCTGGGCGCGAAACTGGCGCAGGCCGAGATCCGGCAGGGGATCGAGGAAATCGGCCGCGCGCTTGGCACGCAAGAGGGCAGCTTCTCTATCGGCTCGCTGCCGCTGGCGCGCACCTCGATCGTGCCGCAGGCGGTGGACGCGATGGTGCGCCGGTCGGGCCGGATGCAGATCCGCGTCGTCGACGGACGCTATCCGCAACTGCTGCGCGGGTTGCGCGAAGGCGATCTCGACTGCATCATCGGCGCCCTGCGCGATCCGGTCCCCGCCGAGGACGTGGTGCAGGAACCGCTGTTCGACGACCCGCTGGCGCTGGTCGCCCACCCCTCGCACCCGCTGTTCCGCAAGGCGTCTCCGACCGTCGAGGACACGCTTGCCTACCCGTGGGTCGCCCCACCGCGCGAGACACCGGCGGGCAGCTATCTGTACGAAACGCTGCGTATCCACGACCGCGACAGCACCCCCGTCCGCGTCGTGTCCTCGTCGCTGGTGTTCCTGCGCGGGCTGCTGGCGCAGGGGCCTTACGTCACCATCATCTCGCGCCACCAGATCGGTGTGGAAGAAGCCAACGGCCACCTCAAGCCGTTGCCGATCCGGCTGGACAACAACGCCCGCGGCATCGGCCTGACCTACCGCGCCGACTGGCGTCCTACCGTCGCACAGGCCGAATTCCTCGACCTCCTGCGCCGCTCCGCCGCCGCGGCCGCCGCCTCGCAAGCGCCGGAACCGTGGGGCGAAGCGCACGCGGTTAGGGACATTGCAGACTCCGCTCTATAGCTTTTTCCAATACTCCCCCGGGCATTCGAATTACAGGCCCGGCGGGCGGGCTGGTACAGCTTTGGCCATGTCAATCGACGGCGGCGCCCTCCGCCTGCGGCTGATCCGTCGCCTTGCGCATTCGTCGAATACGACCACATAACGGATCATACCGCCTGAACCGGCGCCACCACTTTCCTGGGAGGAAGGAATGCCTGAAAAGGATTACGAGGACATTCCCGGCACATTCGTCTTCGACGCGGACCGTTCGCGCGAAGGCTATCACCTGAACCAGTTCTGCATCTCTCTGCGCCTGCAGAAGAACCGGGACGCGTTCAATGCCGATGAAGAGACGTACCTCGACAAATACCCGATGACGCCGGAGCAACGCGAAGCCGTGCTCAAGCGTGAATGGAACCGCCTGCTCGAGCTGGGCGGGAACATCTACTACACCTCGAAGCTGGCCGCGAACGACGGCATCAACTTCCAGAACCTCGCGGGCCTGATGACCGGCATGGGCGTCGATGCCTACCGCGAGATGATGCTGAACGGCGGCCGCTCGCCGGACGGCAACCGCTATAAATCCGAATGGGAGGACAAAGAGTAATGGCCCGTATCACCGCAGGCGTGGGCTGCTCCCACGTGCCCGCCATCGGCGTGGCGATGGACACCGGCATCACCGAACAGCCGTACTGGAAACCCGTGTTCGACGGCTTCCAGTACAGCCGCGAGTGGATGAAGAAGAACAAGCCCGACGTGATCTTCCTTGTCTACAACGACCACTGCACCGCCTTCGACGCGTCCTGCATCCCGACCTTCGCGCTGGGTGCCGCGGCTGAATTCCAGCCCGCCGACGAAGGCTGGGGCCCGCGCCCCGTGCCGGTCGTCAAGAACCACCAGAAGCTGGCCAGCCACATCGCCCAGTCGCTGATCCTCGACGAATTCGACATGACCATCATGAACGAGATGGAGGTCGACCACGGCCTGACCGTCCCGCTGTCGGTGATGTTCGGCGAGGTCGCGCCCGAGGACGAGTGGCCCTGCCTCGTGATCCCGCTTGCCGTGAACGTGGTGCAGTACCCTGCCCCGACCGGCAACCGCTGCTATCAGCTGGGCAAGGCGATCCGGAAAGCGATCGAAAGCTACCCGGAAGACCTGGACGTGATGATCTTCGGCACCGGCGGCATGAGCCACCAGCTGCAGTACAAGCGCGCCGGCCTGATCAACGCCGAGTGGGACCAGCAGTTCCTTGACATGCTGACCGAGGACCCGGTGAAGCTGTCGCAGATGCCCCACGTCGAATATCTGCGCGAAGCGGGCTCGGAAGGCGTCGAGATGGTCATGTGGCACGTGATGCGCGGCGCGCTGAACGACGAGGTCAAGGAAGTGCACCGGCACTACCATGTGCCCGCGTCGAACACCGCCGTCGGCCATATCATCCTTGAAAACGTCGCCGCCTGACCGGCGGCCGCACGCGAACCCCTGCCGTTCCGCGCCCGCGCGGGACGGCGTTTCCGTGAATAGCGCAAAGGAGCCTTCCCCATGCGTATCTGTGTCGCCGGCGCCTACGGGGCCTTCGGACTGAAACACCTCGACGCCCTGTCGGCCATCGAAGAGGTCACCGTGACCTCGGTCATGGGCCCGACCCAGGAGAAGATCGAGAAACTGGCCGCCGAGAAGGGTATCGGCCACGCCTCGACCTCGCTGGACGAATGTCTTGCGCGCGATGACGTCGACGCCGTCATCCTCGCCACCCCCACCCAGATCCACGCCGAACAGGCCATCGCCTGCATGAAGGCCGGCAAACCGGTGCTGATCGAGATCCCGATGGCGGACTCGCTGTCGGACTCGGAAGAGATCTGCAAGGTGCAGAAGGAAACCGGCGTTCTGGCGATGGCCGGTCAGGTCCGCCGCTTCAACCCCTCGCACCAGTGGATCCACAACAAGATCAAGGCGGGCGAGCTGACGGTTCAGCAGATGGACGTGCAGACCTACTTCTTCCGCCGCACCAACACCAACGCCAAGGGCGAGGCTCGGTCGTGGACGGATCACCTGCTGTGGCACCACGCCTGCCACACGGTCGACCTGTTCCAGTACCAGACCGGCGGTCAGGTGAAGGAAGCCTTCGGCATCGAGGGTCCGCACCACCCCGAACTGGGCATCGCGATGGACATGGCGATCGGCATGAAGGCCGAGAACGGCGCGATCTGCACCCTGTCGCTTTCGTTCAACAACGATGGGCCGTTCGGCACTTTCTTCCGCTACATCTGCGACAACGGAACCTATATCGCCCGCTACGACGACCTGTTCGATGGCAAGGAAAACCCGATCGACCTGTCGGACGTCGCCGTGTCGAACAACGGCATCGAACTGATCGACCGCGAGTTCATCTCGGCGATCCAGGAAGGCCGCGAGCCGAACTCGTCGGTGCATGACGTGCTGTCGGCGATGCAGACGCTGGACAAGATCGAGAAGTCGTTCTCGTAACGATTCCGACACCCCGCTTGAAACGCCGTCCCGCCCAGCGCGGGGCGGCGTTTTCGCGTCTTGAGTGTCGAGGCAAGCCTGCCTTCGTCCATTTGCGGGTGTTACTGGAAATAACGTTAAGGAAACATGATGAAATGTTACGTTAAGTTAAACAGTATTCATTTCATCTTCGAAACCTAATCGCGTTCACTGCGGCTGGATCGTATCGCAGGCGCGAACGATCCGCCAATTTTCCCACATTTAGTTGCTGCATGTGGACAAAAGACAAAATTTTGCCCCTGATACGACAATTCCGGATGGAAAGCGGGCAGAACTGTGGCAGAAAGAAGTTCCTTATAGCTATGACCGCATATTTACGCGGAGGGGTAACACATGAAGCTGTTGAATATTTGTAAAGGTGCCGTACTTGCAATTGGCCTGACGGCCAGCACTGCGTACGCCACGACCGTAGACTTCCTCGTCGGCGGCGACACCAGCGTGGCCGACGTTTCGGCCTGCCTGGGCTGCGACGTGACCATCGACCTGAACTCGGGCCTCATCGGCTCTGCGTTCTCGCTGGGTGTGGGTGAGACGAAGACCCTTGCGTTCTTCGACATCACCGCCGACACCAACAACCCGTTCTTCGCGGCCGGCCTGTTCGGCGTTGACGCCACGCTGGCGTTCGCGACCCCGGGCGGTTCCGCTTCGTCCATCGGCGGCGGCGGCTTCCTCAGCGCTTTCGGCAGCATCACGCTGGGCGCGCTGGTTTGGGACCAGAACGAGTTCACGCTCGATTTCGGCAACGGCGGGATCTACTCGGTCGTGTTCGACCAGGGCGTCGACCTGATCCTTGGCACCGCCAAGACCATCTACGCGGACGTGACGTTGGAAGCCGCTCCGGTTCCGCTGCCCGCCTCGGCTCTGTTCCTGCTCGCCGGTGTCGGCGGTCTGGGTGCCGTGCGCCTGCGCAAGAAGAAAGCCGCTGCCGCCTGATCGGCGCGACGGCATCAAGCTGAAAGACATTGCGGCCGCCCGGACCCCGGGCGGCCGTTTTCGTTCCGTTCGGTCCCCAGGGGCCGCCTAGCGCCCTTCCAGGAACCGCCGCTCCATCTCGGCCTCCTGCCGCACCATGAAGGCCTGCGCGGCTTCCATATGCTCTCGCATGATGGCGCGCGCCCGCGGGGCGTCGCCCACCCGCAGCGCCGAGATCAGTTCGATCTGGTGGTCGGTGCCCATCTTCCAAAGCTCGTAATTCCGGGGCTCGTACAGCCGGCGCATCACCGTCAGGTCCGACAGCATCTGCGCCATGAAGCCGATCACGAAGCCCAGAAGCTCGTTTCCCGCATAGCTGGCCAGCAGCTTGTGAAAGTCGAGCGAGGCGATGTGCTGCGCGCGTTCTTCCTCGGCATCCTTCGGCGGGGTGACATAGCGCGCGACGTTCGCCTCCAGCGCCGCAAGCTGATCGGCCGACAGCTTGCCCGCCAGACCCGCCGCCATCTCGGGCTCCAGCACCATGCGAAGCTGGTAGATGTCCGAGACCGTCAGGTCCTTGAAGTAGAAGTAGTTGCCCAGAAGCGCCCGCGCCCGCGCCTCGCTGACCTCGTGCACGAAGCTGCCGCCGCCGGGACCGGTGCGGGTCTTTACCAGCCCCTGCGCCTCGAGAATACGCATGGCCTCGCGGATCGTGCCCTTGGCCATCCCGAACCGCTCGATCAGCTCCAGTTCGTTCGGCAACCTGTCGCCCGGCTTCATGTTGGCCTCGACCACCCACGACTTGATCGCCTCCGCGACTTTCGCCGGGCGGCTCAGCCGTTGCGGGTCGGCGTCAGGGGTCGAGCGGGTGGTGGCAGGCGGCAAACTGGTCCTCTCCCATCTTGGTCAAAGCCGGATCCTCCTTCCGGCAGATATCGCTGGCACGCGGGCACCGGGCGGCAAAGGCGCAGCCCGGCGGCGGGTTCAGCGGGTCGGGCAGTTCCGTGCCCTTCGCTTCGGGCGGCGTCAAGGGTCGGCCTACAACCGGAGCGCTACCTGCCAGCAGATTGGTGTATGGATGCCGCGGTGCCGCGAACACGCGGTCAGCGCGTCCGACCTCGACCACGGCGCCGAAATACATCACCGCGACCCGGTCGCTGACCGCCTCGACCACGGCAAGGTCGTGGCTGATGAACAGGTAGGTCAGCCCGTATTCGGCCTTCAACCGCGCCAGCAGGTTCAACACCTGCGCCTGCACGCTGACATCCAGCGCCGAGACGGGTTCGTCCAACACCAGAATGCGCGCGTTCGCCGCCAGCCCGCGCGCGATGCCGATGCGCTGCGCCTGCCCGCCCGAGAACTCGTGCGGATAGCGGTCGAGGAATTCCTCGCGCAGGTTCACGCTGTCGAAAATCTCGCGGATGCGCTTGTCGCGCTCGGCCGCCGGCATGCCGTGCAGCCGTTTCAGCGGCACTTCAAGGATCTTGCGGATCGGCTTTCGGGGGTTCAGCGAACTGATCGGGTCCTGAAACACGTATTGGATCAGCTTTCCGAAGGCTGCCGGATCGGCATTGTCCAGCGCCTTGCCCTCGATCTCGATACTGCCGGTCGAGGGCGGGATCAGCCCCACCAGCATCCGCGCCAGCGTGGACTTGCCGCAGCCGGACTCGCCGACGATGCCCAGCGTCTCGCCCTCGGCCACCTCAAGCGACAGGGGCCGCACGGCGCGCACATGCGCCTTTGGCGGGCCGATCAGCGGCTTGCCGACGGCGAAGGTCTTGGACAGGTTCTCCAGTCGCAGGGCAAGGGTCATGCGGTCACCTCTACCACGTCGGCCTCGGGATACAGGCAGCGCACGCCGCGCGTGCCGTCCTTCTTCAACTCGACCGGCGCGGCCGAGCATTCCTCGCGCGCCTTGTGGCAGCGCGGGGCGAATGCGCAGCCCGGCGGTAGCTTGTCGACGGCGGGCGGCAGGCCGGGTATCGCCGCCAGTTCACGCCGCCCCTCGCCCAACTCGGGCACGCATTCCATCAGCCGCTTGGTATAGGGATGCGCCGGACGAGCAAGGATCTCGTCCGTCGTCCCCTCTTCCACGATCCGGCCCGCGTACATCACGGCCACCCGGTCGCACAGCTGCGCCACGACGCCGAAGTCATGGGTGATGAACAGGATCGCCACGCCGCGCTCGCGCCGCAGGTCGTCCAGCAGCGACAGCACCTGCGCCTGCACCGTGACGTCCAGCGCGGTGGTCGGCTCGTCCGCGATGATCACCTCGGGCTCATTCGCCAGCGCCATCGCGATGGACACCCGCTGCCGCATCCCGCCGGACATCTCGTGCGGATAGCTGTCGGCGCGGCTTTCCGCGTTGGGGATGCGCACCGATTTCAGCAGTTCGATGGCGCGCTTGCGCAGCTCGGCGCGGCCGACCTTGTGGTGAACGCTGATCGCCTCGGCCAGCTGGTCGCCGACCTTCATCAGCGGATGCAGCGTCGCCAGCGGATCCTGGAAGATATAGGCGACCTTATCGCCCCGCAGCTTGCGCAGCGTCTCGTACCGCGCGCCGACAAGGTCCTTTCCCTCGTGGAACACCGCGCCCCCGGTGATCACCCCCGGAGGCGAGGCCACCAGCCCCATCACCGACAACGCCGTCACCGACTTGCCCGAGCCGCTTTCCCCGATCACGCCAAGGCATTCGCCCGGTGCGATGGTCAGGTTCACCTGATTGACGGCGCGGTAGACCCGCTTGCCGACGTGGAACTGCGTCTCGAGATCGACGACATCCAGCACCCCGCGCCCCGGCCCTTTCGGCGGCGTGTCCTTGCGCGCCACCATCGTCGCGGGCCGCGGCCGGGTCAGCGCGCCCGAGCGCAGGCGAGGGTCCAGCGCATCGCGCACGCCGTCGCCCAGCAGGTTGATCGACATGACGATGAGGAAGATCATCACCCCCGGCACCACGGACGTATGCGGGTTGGTGATCAGCGCCGACCGCGCTTCGCCCAGCATCGAGCCAAGGTCCGCCTGCGGCGGTTGCGACCCGAGGCCAAGGAACGACAGACCGGCGGTTTCAAGGATCATCCAGCCGATGGTGGTGGACATTGCGATCACGATCACCGGCACCACGTTGGGCAGGATCTCGGACACAAGGATGCGGCCGTGGCCCATCCCCGCCAGCTTGGCGGCGTCGACGAATTCCTTGTGCGCGATGCCGACGGTAATGCCCCGGATGTTGCGCGCGAAGAACGGCACGTTCACCGCCGCCACCGCGATCAGCGCGTTCAGCAGGCCGGGGCCCAGCGCGGCGACGATGGCCAGCGCCAGCAGGATGTAGGGAAAGGCCATCAGCATGTCGACGAGCCGCATGATGATGTTGTCCGTCCGCCCGCCGAAGTAGCCGGCGACGATCCCGATGGTCGAACCGATCACCGCCGCCGCGACGGCGGCGCAGAAGCCCACCGCAAGGCTCAGCCGCGTGCCCCACAGAAGGCGCGACAGCAGGTCCCGGCCAAGGTGGTCGGTGCCCAGCAGGTGCCCTTCCGAGAACGGCGGCAGGAAGCGGTCGGCGGTGTTGGTGACATCGGGCGCCTGCAACGGCAGCACCGGGGTCAGCACCGACAGGATCACCACGAAGGCCAGAACCACGCCGCCGACAAGCGCCAGCTGGTTGCGGGCGAGGAGTCTCAGGAACTGCATCATGTCTTGATCCTCGGATCCAGCAGGCTTTGCGCCACGTCCACGGCGATGTTGAACAGCACGTAGCAGGCGGCGACGAAGACCACCCCGCCCTGCACCAGAAGGATGTCGCGCTGCAGGATGGCGTTCACCAGCATCCGGCCGACGCCGGGCCACTGGAACACGATCTCGACATAGACCGCGCCCGACAGGACGAAGCCGGCCTGAATGCCCAGCACCGGGATGATCGACACCATCGCCGCCTTCAGCGCGTGCCACCAGATCACCCGGCGCTCTGGCACGCCCTTGGCGCGGGCGGTGCGGATATAATCCTGCCGCAGCACCTCGAGCATGGCCGAGCGCGACAGCCGCGCCACCACGCCGGTCGCCACCACCGCAAGCGCCGTCGCGGGCATCGCAAGGTGCCACAGAAGGTCGGGCAGATCGCCGCCGCCATAGATCGCGTACATGCCCGACACCGGGAACCAGCGCCGTTCGACCGCGAAGGCGAGGATCACCATCATGCCAAGGAAGAAGGACGGGATCGAAATGCCGATCAGCACCACGAAGGTGATCGCCTTGTCGGCCAGCCCGTACTGCCGCGGTCCAGCACCTCGTCGATCACCGGGCGGTTCAGCGAGAACGAGCGCCCGAAATCGCCGGTCAGCATGTTGCCGAGCCAAATGAAGTATCGCGCCACCAGCGGCTTGTCCAAGCCGAGGTCGCGGTTGATCCGCGCCACGTTCTCGGGGGTGGCGTAGCTGCCGAGGATCGCCGTCGCCGGGTCGCCGGGGATCATCGCCATGATCAGGAACACGATCACGGTGATGCCCAGAAGCACGGGCACGGCCGAGATCAGTCGTTTCAGGATGTATCCACCCATAAGGCTCTCCGTTGCGGATGGCGGGCCGGGTCGTCATGCCCGGATCTGGTCACGCGCGACGCGGTCGGCGCGAGGGGCAGTATACGCGCCGCCGCAGGGCGGCGCGCGGGTCGGACCGGGCGCGGGCCCGGTCCGAGACAGGGTCAGTTCTTGACCACGTCCTTCAGCAGCAGGAAGAACGACGGCTCGAGCGCGAAGTTCTCGACCATCGAAGAGGTCACGGCGTTCTGCTTCCAGTTCGCGACGAAGACCCACGGGGCGTCTTCCTGCACGATCTCCTGCATCTGCTTGTACAGCTCGGCGCGTTCGTCCTGCGACGTGGACACGCGGGCTTTCTCAAGCAACTCGTCCACCTCGGGGTTCGAATAGTAGCCCGAGTTGAACCCGCCCTCTTCCGGCCAAGCGCCGGTGCGCAGCGCGAGATAGGGCAGCGTGTCCGGGTCGTTGGTCATCCACGCCATCTCGGCCATGTCGGCCTTGCCTTCCAGACCCGGGTTCACCTCGCCAAGGAAGGTGTTCCACTCGTAGGTCTCGATCTTCACGTCGAAGCCGACCGCCTGCAGGTCCGCCTGAATGGCGGTGCCCATGGCGATCGGGTCAAGCATGCCCGAGCCGCCTTCGGTCACGTAGAAGGTCAGCGACGGGTTCTCGACCCCGGCCTCGGCCAGCAGTTCCTTGGCCTTTTCCGGGTCATAGGGATAGGGCTCGAGCGCGTCGTTGTAGGCCCATGCGAAGGCCGGCGGCGTCGGGCCGGCGGCGACATCGGCGGTGCCTTCCAGCACGTCGTTCACCAGCGCCTCCTTGTTGACCGCATAGTTCGCGGCCTGACGCACCAGCTTGTCGGCAAAGGGGCCTTCCTTGGCGTTCAGGATCAGGAACCAGACGTGCGGGCCGGCCTGTTCGATGACGCTGTACTGGTCGCCCTCGAATTCCGACAGCGCGACGGGCGGCACTTCGACCATCAGGTCGATGCCCCCGGCCAGCATTTCGGCGACGCGGGTGTTGGCGTCGGTGATCGGACGGTAGATCACCGCCTGAAGCGACGGCGCGCCGTCCCAGTAGTCCGGGTTGCCCTCGACCACGACCGCCTCGTTCGAGCGCCACTCGGCGAACTTGAACGGGCCGGTGCCCGACGGGTTCCGCCCGAAGTCGACGCCGTACTGTTCCACCGCCGCGGGCGATACGATCAGGCCCGTGGGATAGGCGAGGTTCGACAGGAACGGCGCATAGGGCGCGGACAGGGTGAACTTGACCGTCAGGTCGTCCACCGCCTCGACCGAGTCCACGGACGAGAAGAAGAACGCCAGCGGGAACGGCCCGGTGTTGGCGTAGGGGTGATCCTCGTTCAGCATCCGCTCGAAGTTGAACACCACCGCCTCGGCGTTGAACGGGGTGCCGTCGTGAAAGCTGACGCCCTCGCGCAGATTGAAGGTATATTCGGTGCCGTCTTCGCTGATCTCCCAGTCGGTCGCCAGCGCCGGCTCGACCTCCAGCGTGCCCGACTTGTAGCGGACGAGGCCGTCGTAGACGTTCATCAGGATGCGGAAATCGTTGACGGCGGTCACCGCCGCCGGGTCAAGCGCCTTGGGCTCGGCGATCTGGCCGACCACCAGCACCCCGGGCGGGGTCTGAGCGGCGGCCGGCGCGCTGCCGAGCGTTCCCACCGCCAGAAGCGCGCCGGTGGCGGCGAGGACCGCGCGGCGCGTCAGGTTACGGATGTTCATTTGGTTCCCTCCAGTGGACTGTGAAAAGAAAATTATCACGATAATTCCCTCAGATCAAAATTTTCATTATAAATACCCGCAGGAGGGTGATCCCATGACATTTTCGATCCTTGCACGCGATGAAAAAACCGGCTGGCTGGGCGGTGCTGCGGCGACCGGCAGCCTGTGCGTCGGCGGCTGGGTGCTGCGGGCGAATCCCCTTGGGGGCGCTTCCGCCTCGCAGGGGGCGGCGCCCAGCACCTTCTGGGGCGAGGACGTGCTGATCCGGATGAAAGAGGGCGCGGCCGCCGCCGACGCGATCCGCGCGGTGACCGATCCCGACACCGGACGCGCGGCGCGGCAGCTTGCGGCGCTGGACCTGAACGGCGGCACCGGCGTCCACACCGGCGAGGACAACAGCGACGTGAAGGGCAGCCGCGAGGGCGACGGCTTTGTCGTGTCGGGCAACCTGCTGTCGGGCCAGAACGTGCTGGACGCCATCGCCGAGGGGTTCGCGGGCGCCGGGGGCAACCTGCCCGCGCGCCTGCTGGCCGCGGTTCAGGCGGGCGAGGCGGCGGGCGGCGACAGTCGTGGCCTGATGTCGGCGGCGCTGCTGATCGTCGGCCCGGACATCGCGCCGCTGACGCTGCGGGTGGATTACAGCGAAACGCCGGTGGCCGATCTCGTCAGCCTGCACGAGCGGGCGACCAGCGGCGACTATGGCGACTGGACCACCACCGTCCCCACCCTGAACGACCCTCAACGGCGCTGATTACGCAGGGGGGGCTAGGCGCCCGCCGCGATCAGCTTCCACGCATCCGATGCGATCTGCCGTTCCTCTTTCGCCGGGACCACGTGCACCGGCACGTCCCCCAGCCACGCGAAGCCCTCGGTCACGCGCCTGCGGATCTCGGGCGCGTTCTCTCCGATCCCGCCGGTGAAGGCCAGCGCATCGACGCCCCCCATCACCGCGATCAGCCCGCCGCCGATGCGCAGGACGGACCAGATGAAATGGTCGACCGCGAACGCCGCCTCTTCGCTGTCGCTTTCCAGCAGGGTCTTCATGTCGGCGGTTCCCGCCAGCCCGCGCAGGCCGGATTCTGTGTTCAGCCGCCGGGTCGCCTCGTCGATGCCGTGCTCGCGCGCCAGCCGAAGGACGGCCATGCCGTCGATATCGCCCGACCGGGTCGCCATCGTCGGCCCCGACAGCGGCGAGTACCCCATCGAGGTGCAGACCGACTTGCCGTCGCGGATCGCGCACAGGCTGCATCCCGCCCCAAGGTGCATCGCCAGCAGCCGCTTGGGCAGCGCGTCGCCGAACTGGTCCACCATCCCGGCATAGCTGAGCCCGTGGAAGCCATAGCGGCGGATGCCCTCGTCACGATAGCTGCGCGGGATGGCGTAGGTCGTCGCCAGTTCCGACTGCGTGGCGTGGAATGCGGTGTCGAAGCTGGCGTATTGCGGCAGGTCGGGCCGCGCGTCGGCCATCGCCCGGATGCCCGCCAGCCCCGGAGGGTTGTGCAGCGGCGCTAGGGGCACGTTGTCCTCGATGACCGAGATCACGTCGGGCGTCAGCCGCGCGGGCGCGGTCAGCGCCGCGCCGCCATGCACGACCCGGTGCGCCGCCGCCGTGATGTCTCCGGCGCCCGCCTGTTCCAGCGCTGCCAGCATGTAGCGCAGCCCCGCGCCGTGATCGGGTGCGTCGATCGCCTGATCGCCGCCCGCGACCCGCAACCGCGCGCCCTGACTTTGCCCGATGCCGGTGACCTTGCCGCCCAGCACCTCGTTCAGGTCGGCATCGAACAGCGCCGCCTTGATCGAGGACGAACCGGTGTTCAGCACCAGAAGCATCAGCGTACCCCGGCGGCGATCACGCCCAGTGCAGCGGACGCCAGCCGCGCCGCCGCCTCTTGGCTGCGCGAGGTCAGGAGGATCGGCACCTTCGCCCCCAGCACAAGACCGCCAGCACAGCAGCCCATGCCCAGAACCATCAGCTTGAACACCGCGTTGCCGGTGGTGATGTTCGGGGTCAGGATGATGTCCGCATCGCCCGCGACCGGGCTGTCGTAATGCTTCACCTTCGCCGCCTCGCGCGACAGGATCAGGTCCATCGCCATCGGGCCCGCGACGTCGGCGTCGGGCAGCTTTTCCTTCGCCCACTTGGCGATCTCGGCGCTTTCCATCGTGTTGGGCACCGACTCGATCGGGTCCTCGGTCGGCGCCAGCAGGCCCGCGCGCGGACGCTCGATGCCCAGTTCGTGACACAGCCGCACCGCGTGGGTCAGACAGGCCTGCCGCGTCTCGACCGACGGGTTCACGTTCAGCGCCGCGTCGGTCAGCAGCAGCGGCCGGTCGCTGCCCGGCGCGGTGATGTGAAACACGTGACCGCAACGCGCGCCCGGCTCGCGCAGGCCGGCGCGGGTGGGCAGCAGGCCCTTGAGGAAGGTCGAGGTGTGGATCTGCCCCTTCATGATCGCGTCGGCCTCGCCCAGCCGGGCCAGTTCCGCCGCCTTCTCGGACGCCGCCGCGTGGGGGGCATGGATCAGGCGAAACTGCGAGATGTCATAGCCGATCTCTTCCGCCGCACCGCGGATCTTGTATTCGTCCCCGATCAGGATCGGCTCGGCCAGCCCGGCCTCTGCCGCCTCGCGGATACCGTCCAGCGGGTTGACCGCGCCCGCGTTGACCAGCGCCACGCGCGGCGTCGCATGGTTCTGCGCCAGCTCCATCAGGCGCTTGGGCGGGGTGGGATCGGTTTTCGAAAGAAAAGGGTACGGCTCGGACATCTCGGCTCCTGAATGCATGGCGCGAATGTCTGCGGATCACATCACGCGAATGCGACAGGCGCCAGTTGCGCCCGCCGAATTTCGCGAGGTTGCGACGAGAGGAAGCAGCGGCTGCCGCCTATGCAGGCACCTGCGGCCGCATGTCGGACGGGTCGATGCCCGCGACTTCGACCGGTTTCTTCATCGCGTCGCGGCGGAAGGGCTCGCCGAGTTCCTGGTTGATCATCGCCTCGATCAGCGTGGTGATCCCCGCCGCCTGATCCTTGATCGCCTGTTCCAGCGCCGCCGTCAGCTCGTCCATCGTGCGCGCGACGACCCCTTTCAGCCCGCAGGCCTCGGCCAGCTTGGCATAGGACACGCCCTCGCCCAGTTCGGTGCCGACGAAGTTGTCATCGTACCACAGCGTCGAGTTCCGTTTCTCGGCGCCCCACTGGTAGTTGCGGAACACGATCTGGGTGATGGCGGGCCATTCCTCGCGCCCGATGGCGGTCAACTCGGTCACCGCGATGCCGAAGGCGCCGTCGCCCGAGAAGCCGACGACCGGCGTGTCCGGGCAGGCGATCTTGGCGCCGACGATGGACGGCAGGCCATAGCCGCAGGGGCCGAACAGGCCGGGGGCAAGGTACTTCCGCCCCGCCTCGAACGACGGGTAGGCGTTGCCGATGGCGCAGTTGTTGCCGATGTCGGAACTGATGATCGCCTCGCGCGGCAGCGCCGCCTGAATCGCGCGCCACGCCTTGCGGGGGCTCAGCCAGTCGGGCTTGGCGTCGCGGGCGCGCTGGTTCCACGAGGTGCCGGGATCGTCCTCTTCGTGATCCATCGAGCTGAGTTCCTGCGCCCAGGCCGATTTCGTCTGCGCGATGGCCGCCTCGCGGTCTGCCCGCCCGGCGTCGCCCGCGTCGTCCGACAGCTTGGCCAGCAGCGTCTGCGCCACTTTCTTCGCGTCGCCCACGATACCGACCGAGATCGCCTTGGTCAGTCCGATCCGGTCGGGGTTGATGTCGACCTGAATGATCTTCGCGTCCTTGGGCCAATAGTCGATGCCATAGCCCGGCAGGGTCGAGAACGGATTCAGCCGCGTGCCCAGCGCCAGCACGACATCGGCCTGCTGGATCAGCTGCATCCCGGCCTTCGACCCGTTATAGCCCAAGGGCCCCGCGAACAGCGGGTGCGAGCCGGGGAAGGCGTCGTTGTGCTGGTAGCCGACGCAGACCGGAGCCGACAGGCGTTCCGCCAGCGCGATGGTGTCGGGGATCGCGCCCGCCAGCACGACGCCCGCGCCGTTCAGGATGACGGGGGATTTTGCCTCGGACAGCAGCTTCGCCGCCTCGGCCAGCGCGGTCTCGCCACCTGCCGGGCGTTCGAACTCGACCGGCTCGGGGATCTGGATGTCGACCACCTGCGTCCACACGTCCCGCGGCACGTTGATCTGCGCCGGCGCGCTGGCGCGGCGGGCGTTGGTGATCACGCGGTTCAGCACCTCGGCGATGCGCGAGGGATCGCGGACCTCTTCCTGATAGGCGACCATGTCCTTGAAGGCCGCCATCTGCTCGACCTCTTGAAAGCCGCCCTGCCCGATCGTCTTGTTCGCCGCCTGCGGCGTGACCAGCAACAGCGGCGTGTGGTTCCAGTAGGCGGTCTTCACGGCGGTTACGAAGTTGGTGATGCCCGGCCCGTTCTGCGCGATCATCATCGAGACCTTGCCGGACGCGCGGGTATAGCCGTCGGCCATCATGCCGCCCGAGCCTTCGTGCGCGCAGTCCCAGAAGGTGATGCCGGCCTTGGGGAAGAGATCGGAAATCGGCATGAAGGCCGAACCGATGATGCCGAAGGCATGCTCGATCCCGTGGCGTTGCAGGGTTTTGACGAAAGCTTCCTCGGTGGTCATCTTCATGGCCGGTCTCCTCTCCTGTGCAGGGCGAAGGAAAGGCAGCCGGCGCGGGGCCTGTCAACCACTGACGCGACCGCTCAGAAGTATGTACTGATCTTCAGTTCCACAAAGCTGTCGCGGTCCACGAAGGACAGCGGGTCGGTCCAGCCGTCGGCGCGGACATGCAGCGTGTTCAGTTCCAGGCGCACCGCATCGTTCAGCCGGGTCGAGGCCGACAGCTGGAACAACTGCGCGTCGCTGTCGAGATCGTGGAACCCGCCCAGCCTGATCGCGGTGTCGCGGCTGTCGTTCAGAAAAAGGTTGAAGCCCAAGAACAGGTCGTTGGCGAACAGGGTGGAAGGCGCGCGGGTGGTGCGGTCGTCCCACAGGTATTCGGCAACCAGAGTCAGCGTCGCATCCGTGGGGCCGATTCCATGAAATGTGTAATCTCCACCCACTATTCCGGACCAGTACCCGTCTTCATTGTCGGGTTTGGTAAAGGCAAGCTCTGTCCGCAGTTGAAGGTCGCCGCGCGCGTAGACGGCGCTGAACCCGCCCTGCTGGATATGCTGGTAATAGGGCACGAAGCCCGCTCCGGGAATGGCCGAGGCCTGCTGCACCGCCTGCTCGACCACGTCCTCGGGCAGATTGGCCAGCTGGTCGAACAGGTCGCGCGGGTCGGACCCGGCGGGCGTGCCCGATCGGAAGGCGTCGACCACAGCGGCGTTCACGGCATCGCAGGCCGCCTGCGTCACCCCGCCCGAGGGCACGCATCCGGGCAGGCCCACCGGCGTCCGGCTGGTGCCGTTGAAGTAACTGGCGGCAAGGTCCAGCGCGCCGTCGCCCAGCGTGAAGTTGTTGCGCCAGCGCAGCGCGAAATCGAGATGGCGACCGTTCCCCTCCTGAAACACCGCCTGCCCGTCGCCGGTGGGGAACGGCGCCCGTAGGCGCGCGGCGGCGCCGGGGCTGTTCGGCTCGACGAAGCCGGTCAGGGCATAGGCGCTGAACGTCCCCGCCCCGGTGTAGAAGCTGGCGTTGATCATCGGCGTGCCGATGAAGTCGCCGCCATAGATCACGTCCGTCGCATCCTGCGGGTTGATGACGTTCAGCACCGACTGGCTTTCGGCGACGCCCCAGTTCTCGACGTTGACGCCCGCCAGCAGGTCCCAGTCGCCGAAGGACTGGGTGTAATAGGCGCGGGTCAGGTTGAACACGTCCCGCGCGCCGTCGGTGTCGGTGCGCGCCGAGAATTCCAGCGCCACCTGCCCCGCGCCCAGCGGCATCGTGGCGCCCACGGTGGTGCCGAAGAAGACCTGCGCGCCCGCGTCGGTCTGTCCGGCATAGCGGCCATCGTCGACATAGACCCGCGCGCCGAAATCGAACTGGCCAGAGACCGAGATGTCAGACTGCGCATGTGCCGCCACCGGGGCCGACAGGCACCCGATCGCCATCACCGTGCGGCACAGATACGCGCCACGCAACATCACACTCCCCCCGGCAGTCGGCCCAGTGTCGGCGATGCGGGCGGCCAAGGTCAACGGATGCGGCTCAGCGCGTTCGGCGACAGCGCGTTCGGGTTCACGCCCGCGTTGAAGCGATAGCCGGACCACGTCAGCGTCGTCGCCTTCCCGGTCAGGTGGTTCTGCATCACCATCCGGCTCGCGCGCCAGAACCGGCCCTGATACTGCCGGTAGCCGCTGATCGTCAGCGTCTTCACATGCGCCCCGCGCCGGTCGAAATACTGCACCTGCCGGATCGTCAGGTTCGAGGTGTCGAACCACACCCGCTGAAGGCTGTAGCCGGAGGGACTGCGCGGACGGCGGTCGACGATGTGACAGGTGCCGCCGCCGGGGCAGCCGCCGTCCTGAACCCACGTGTGGGTGAACTTGCCGATCTCCTGATCCGTCATGTCCTCGTAGGCGAACTCGCTGCCCACGAAGGACCCGCTGCGCCCCGAGGACGAGATGCGGCGCACCTTCGACAGCGACGGCAGCCACAGCCACTGGTCGTCATTCCGCCCCGCGTAGCCGTGGGTCAGCAGCGCGGTGCCCTGAATGTCCCCCGGCCAGCGGAACACGATCAGCGAGCGCGACGATCCGCGCCCGGTCTCGACCCACTGGGCATCGAAACGCCGGGTGCTGGACGCGCCGCCGGCGGTCAGGATCATCTCGCCGCTCACCGCCAGATCGCCCCAGCCCGAATTGCGGGCGGCGGCTTCCTCGGCGATGGCGGTGCCTTTCTGGACGGCGGACTGCGCCAGGGCGGGCAGCGCGGCAAAGGACAGAAGGGTGATCAGCAGGAAACGGAACAGCATCAGCGGCGTCCTTTCTTCAGGGCCAGCAAAAGGGCGGGCAGGAACAGCAGGTCGGCCAGCAGCGCGAAGCCCACGACGAAGACGGTCAGCGCGCCGATGTGGCGATTGATGACGAAGCCCGACAGGGTCATCACCGCGAAGCCCGCCATCAACGCCAGCGAGGTGATGATGATCGCCGCGCCCACGACCGAGAAGGTGTCGCGCAACGCCGGTTCCGCCGCCAGCCCGGCCCGGCGGCGGCGCAGGTAGTGCATAAGGAAATGCACCGTATCGTCCACGACGATGCCGAAGGTCATGGTCGTCACCACGGTCGATCCAAGGTTTACGTCCCTGAAGGTATAGCCCCACAGCCCGAAGGCCAGCACGGCGGGCACGAGGTTGGGCACAAGGCTGATCACGCCATAGGTGAAACTGCGCAGGGTCAGCATCATGATCCCCGAGATCGCCGCCAGCACCACGCCAAGCCCCAGCAGCATCTGCCGGTTGTTTTGCTGCGACAGCCGGGCGAAGGCGACCGAGATGCCCGAGGCGCGGGTGGCGATGACGGGTTCGTTCCGGGCCAGCCACGCCTCGGACCGGGCGGCAAGGTCGCGGGTCTCGTTCGAACTGGCGACGCGCAGGCCTGCGATCAGCCGGGTCTTGGTGCGGCTGACGTCGATGGTCGAGGTCAGGTCGTGCCCCGGTGGAAGCGAGAACTCGTACAGCATCATCAGTTGCGCATTGGCCTCGCGGCTGTCGGGCAGCCTGCGCGTCTCGTCGCCGGTCATCGCCGCGTTCATCCGCTTCAGGATATCGGCGATAGAGGTGACAGAGATCACTTCTGGCTGCGTTTCCAGCCAGTTGGCGAACCGGTCGACCGAGGCGAGGAAGGCCGGATCGAACACCGACCCCTCCGGCGCCTCGAACGAGAATTGCAGGCTGTCGAGCCCCGAGAGTTTTTCCGAGATCGCGTCGGCGGACTGCCGGAACTCTGTCCGGGGCGAGAAGTAGCGGAAGATGCTGTCGTCATAACCGATCCGGAGGATGCCGGTGATCGCCACCAGAACGCCTATGGGGAACAGCCAAAGCCACAGCTTCCAGCGCCGGAGGACGCCCAGCGCCAGCCGGTCCATCATGGTGTGGGTCACGGGGATGCGGGCGGCATGTTCGCGGCGGTCAAAGCGAAGACCCAGCGGCACCACGACAAGGGTCGCGGCCAGCCCGACCAGCAGGCCGAAGGCGATGATATTGCCCATGTCCCGCAGCGGCGGCGCCTGACTGAAGTTGAGGCACAGGAAGCCGATGGCGGTCGTCAGGTTGGTCACCGTCACCGCGCCAAGGTTCTCTTCCAGCGCCGCCGCGATGGCCCGGTCCGGCGCGTCGCCGTCCAGCGCGCGCATCCAGCTTAGCATGATGTGGATGCAGGACGCGGTCAGCAGCACCAGCACAGACAAGGGGCTGATCGCGGTGCCGGCGGTCAGCACGATTCCGGTCCAGCCCGCGATGCCCAGCGTCGCCACCGTGCCGCAGACCGCCACCACGATGGTCGTGACCGCACCGACGACGGTGCGCATCATGTACAGCAGGATGACCACCACGATCAGCGCCGCCAGCGGCACCAGCCACGTCAGGTCCTCAATCGCGATCCGTTCCAGCGCCAGCCCGCCCAGAAACCCGCCGGTGACGCGGAACTGCCAGCCCGGGTGCGCCGCGCGCCACGCGTCAAGCATGCCTGTCACGTGGGCCTGCGCCTCGTCCCGCCCGGCCTCTGTGCCCGGCAGGACCAGTTGCACGCTCATCCCGAAAGCGTCGCCGCCTTCGGAGACGAAGCGCCCCTCTGCCTCGTCGAGATCGGCCAGCCCCTTTCGGAACCGGGTCGCGTCGTCATCGGTCAGTGGCCCGGTGTCGGGCAGCAAAGGCTCGATCAGGATCTCGTCGCCCTCGGAGCGCGACAGCGACAGGTTCACCGGGCTGTCGACGCGCAGGACGTAAGGGATCTGCCACGCGTCGTCGGTAAAGTCGCGCAGCGCCTCCAGCGTGGCGGGGTCGAAGGCCGCGCCCTTGGGCGGGACCAGCAGGAACAGCAACCCGTCGGTGCCGGTATAGTCGGCGTCCAGCGCCAGCAGGTCGCGGTATTCCGGGTTGTCGCGAGAGAAGAAGGCGCGGTTGTCGGTCGAGAACTCCAGCCGCGGGATACCGGCGGCGAGGACGGCCACGACAAGTGCGAGCAACAACGCAAACAGCCGGTTGTGCCGCAGGATCGCCGCTGCGATGCGCTTGGACGCGGTCATCGGCGCGGGTGCGGATCAGTCATGACATTGAAACGGCGGCGCATCTTCCCGGTCCGGTCCTCCCTCGGCCTTGGGCAGAGGTAGTGCACCGGGCGCGGGTCGGGCAAGAAAAAGGGCCGTGAAGCCACTTTGCCGCACCAGCGGTCAGCCGCAAGGCTCAGGCGGCCGAGCGCACGCCCGCATAGCCGTGCGCCGCGACGGCCAACAGCGCGGAGGCCGCCACCCCGTCGATCAGCACCGGCCCACCCGGCCGCGACAGCACCTGCCTGTGGCGCGCCATGCCTGCGCAGCCCAGCACCACCGTCCGCGCCCCGTCGGCTGCGGCGGCGGCGATTTCCCGGTCGAGGATGGACAGCACCTCGTCGCCGCCCTCCTCTACCGCCAGCACCGGCAAGCCGCTGGGGCGCACCCCGGTGCAGGCGGCCGCGAAGCCGTAGGACGCGATGTTGCCCTCGATCACCGGGACCGAGACGGGCAGCGTCGTGACCACGCCGAACCGGCCGCCCATCAGCGCCGCCATGTGAAACCCGGCCTGCCCGATGCCCAGCACCGGGCAATGCGCCATGGCGCGGGCGCTGCCTAGGCCGGTGTCGTCGAAGCAGGCGATTACGATGGCGTCCGCCTCGGCCGCGCGCGCCTTGGGCAGCAGCGCCAGCAGCCCCGGCACCGCCGCGTCGCCGTCCGCCGCGCCTTGGATCGCGGGAGGGCCGTCGTGGTTGGTCCAGCCAAGCACCTCGGCCCCCGGCACCGCCGCCTGCGCCGCGGCCACGATGCTGTCGGTCATCTCGGCGGTCGAGTTCGGGTTGATGTAAAGCAGGCGCATCAGACGCCCTTGCCGGCATCCGACCCGTGCCGCGCCCGGCGTTTCGCCATGAACCAGACGGTAAACAGGAACGCCCCGATGATAAGGAACGAGAAAACGGTCGTCAGTGTGCCCAGCGCGTAGATCACCGGGGTCGTGACATTGGTGGTCATCCCGAAGATTTCCAGCGGCAGGGTGTTGTAGCTGCCCGCCGTCAACAGCGTCCGGGCGAACTCGTCATAGCTGAGCGTGAAGCCGAACAGCGCGACGCCCAGCAGCGACGGCGCGATGATCGGCAGGACGACATAGCGGATCGTCTGCCACGCGGTCGCGCCCTGATCGCGGGCGGCTTCCTCGTAGGATTTGTCGAAGCGGTTGAAGACGGCGAACATGATCAGCAGGCCGAAGGGCAGCGTCCACGTCAGTTGCGAGCCGAACCCCGAGGTCGCCCAGTGGATCTTGAGCCCCAGCTGGTTGAAGATCAGGCCGACGCCCAGCGAGATCAGGATCGACGGGATCACCAGCGACGCGATGGCGAGGTAGAACAGAAGACCCGATCCGGCGAACCGCTTCCGGAAGGCAAGGCCCGCCATCACCGAGACGACCACGGTGGTGATCATCACCATCAGCCCCAGCGCAAAACTGCGGCGGAACGCGCCCCAGATGTCGCCCACCGCCTGCTCTTGAAACAGGTCGCGGAACCAGTGCAGCGACACGCCGCGCATCGGGAAGGTCAGGCCACCGCCCTCACCCTGAAAGGACAGGATGCCGATGGTGATCGTGGGGCCGTAGAGGAACAGCACGAACAGGCCGAAGAAGGCGGCGAGGACGTAGAAGCTGCGCGGGCGTCGTTCCATCGGTCAGCTCCGGTCGTTGATGTTGAGAGTGCGATCAGAGGCTCCGCCCGGCGGCACGCCGGGCAGCGCCGGCCCGCCCCCCCGGGGCGGCGCTATTGCGCCACCCCGCGGGCCGGCGCTGCCCTTTGCGACAAACTCTCCAGCATCCATCGGTCAGAGCTCCTTCC
Organism: Maritimibacter sp.; assembly: GCA_017792445.1. Classification (GTDB taxonomy): domain Bacteria; phylum Pseudomonadota; class Alphaproteobacteria; order Rhodobacterales; family Rhodobacteraceae; genus Psychromarinibacter. The sequence continues at coordinate 3,105,803 of CP051232.1, read as the reverse complement.
GGATGTTCACGAACCGCAGCAGGATGCCGATCACGATCAGCACCGTGCACAGCAGCACCACCGCCGTCGCGGCCGCCGAGGGGTATTGCAGCAGCGCGATGTCGTTCGAGATCAGCCGCCCCACGTTGGCCTTCTGCGAGCCCGACATGAACCGCACCGTGATGAAGTCGCCCATGACCAGCGTCACCACGAAGATGGTGCCGATCATGATGCCCGGTTTGGTCAGCGGGATGATGACATGCAGCAGCGTCTGGAAACCCGAAGCGCCGTTGTCATAGGCCGCCTCGATCAGCGACTTGTCGATCCGCATCATGGTGTTGAAGATCGGCACGACCATGAACAGCGTGTAGAGATGCACGAAGGCGAGGATCACCGAAAAGTCGGAATACAGCAGCCACTCCAGCGGCTGGTCGATCAGCCCCCAGTTCTGCAGCGTCTGGTTCGCGATACCGTTGCGGCCAAGAAACGGGATCCACGAGATCATGCGGATGATGTTCGAGGTCCAGAACGGGATCGTGCACAGCAGGAACAGCGCGATCTGCATCGTCTGGCTGCGGATGTGGAAGGCAAGGAAATAAGCGACGGTGAAGCCGATGCTCAGCGTGAAGGCCCAGGTGATCAGCGCGTATTTGAACGTCGCCATGAACACCCGCCACGTCACCTGCGAGCCGAACAGGAATTCGTAGTTCTCGAACGAGAAGTCCGGGATGATCGAGAACTCGGTCGCGCGCCAGAAGCTGACGATGACGATCATCACGATCGGCGCCACGAGGAAGGCCAGCAGCACCAGTGTCAGCGGCGCGGCCTGAAGCCAGCCCAGCAGATTACGCCCAAGCGATCCCGGCGGTTTCGGCGGGCGGGCCGCCTGCGGCGCGGAGGCCGGGGTATCGGTCAGCGTCTCGGACATGGGATGGCCTTGAAAACGGGAAAAAAGACGCGGAGGCCGAAGCCCCCGCGCCAGGTGCTCATCATGCAGCGATGAATTCGTTCCACTTGCGGACCATGTACTGGTTCTCGTCCATGACGGCGTTCCAGCAGGCGACGCGGCCCATGCGCTCGTAGAAGTCGCCGCCGTCGCGGGTCTCGCCCGCCTGCGCCAGCGTGTCGCCGGTGGGCGAGGTGATGACGTCGGTGGCTTCCTTGCCCTCGAACCAGTAGCCCCACTCGTTCTCGGTCATGAACTCTTTCGAGGTTTCCGGAACGGCCGAGTAATAGCCCTGACGCATCAGGTAGCCGCCGACCCAGCCCGAGAGGTACCAGTTGATGTATTCGTAGGCCGCGTCCAGCTCGAGGCCGGACAGCGAGTTCGACAGGCCGATGCCGCCGCCCCACGAGCGGTAGCCTTCCTTCAGCGGCTGGTAGACGCAGGGGATGCCGCGCGATTTGACCGCGGTGATCGCGGGCGACCACATCGACTGGATCACGACCTCGCCCGACGCCATCAGGTTCACGGATTCGTCGAAGGTTTTCCAGAACGCGCGGAACTGGCCGTTCTGCTTGGCCTCGGTGAAGATCGCGATGGTCTTGTCGATCTCTTCGCGGGTCATGTTGCCCTTGTCGCCATAGGCGATCTCGCCCATCGCTTCGCAGACCATCGCCATGTCCATGATACCGATCGACGAGATGTCGAGGATGGACGCCTTGCCCTTGAACTCGGGGTTCAGCAGCTCGGTCCAGCTTTCGATCGGGCGGCCGATCAGGTCGGGGCGGATGCCCAGCGTGTCGGCGTTGTAGATCGTCGGGATCAGGGTCATCCAGTTGGTCTGCTCGTCCGCGAACTCGGTCGCGCCCGGCTCGGGGATGAAGCCCACGGTATGCGGCGCGGTGCCCTGCGCGATCTCGCTTTCGGGGGTCAGCTTGCCGTCTTTGAAGATGCCGACGATCTTGTCGTAGTTGGCGATCTTCGACACGTCCATCGCCTGCAGGTTACCGGTCGGCCAGACCTTTTTGCAGATCCAGTACTCGATGTCGGCGATGTCGAAGCTGTCGGGCTGGGTCGCCGCACGTTGGGTCACGCTGTCGGAATCGAGCGCGGTCATTTCCAGCGTGAAGCCCAGGTCTTCCTTCACCTTCTGGGCCACGTCGTTCAGGTTCGACACGCCGGTGCCGAACTGGCGCAGGGTGACGTCCTTGATGTCCTGCGCCCAGACCATCGGCGCGGGCAGCGCGCTGGCGGCGATCGCGGCGCCGCCGGCTTTCAGCATCGAACGGCGGGTGTATCCAACTCTGGCTTTGGCCATTGTGTCCTCTCTGTTGTCTCTTCCCAGTTGCCTTGCGGCGTTTCGTTGTTGGTGTTGGCCGTCAGGCCAGGAGGCGGTGCAGCCGCCCCTCGTCCCAGGCAAGGCCCACGGCGTCGCCCGGATTCTTCGGATTGGCGTAGAAGTCGGCTTCCGGCACCAGCGCCAGCACCTCGGTCTCGCCCAGCTTCGAGGTGACCGCGACGCGGTCGCCCTGATACTCGACCACGCTGACGGTCGCGGCGTGTCCGCCCTCGGCCAGCTTCACGTCGTCGGCGCGCAGCGCGTAGCGGCCGCCATTCAGGTCGATGACGTTGTGGCCGCCCATGAAGCGGGCCACGAATTCGGTGCGGGGGGCGCCGAAGACGTCGCGCGCCGACCCCGCCTGCTCGATTACGGCGTTGTTCATCACCACCACCTCGTCGGCCAGCGCAAGCGCCTCGTCCTGGCCGTGGGTGACGTGGATGAAGGAAATCCCCAACTCGCGCTGAAGCCGCTTCAACTCGCCCCGCACGCGGATGCGCAGGAACGGGTCAAGCGCGGACAGCGGCTCGTCCAGCAGCAGCACGCTTGGCTTGGTGACCAGCGCACGCGCCAGCGCGACACGCTGCTGCTGGCCGCCCGACAGTTGCGCGGGCAGGCGCTCGGCAAGGTGGCCCATGTCGACCAGCGCCAGCATCTCGTCCGCGGACTTGTAGCGCGCCGCCTTGTCGATGCCCTTCATCTTCAGGGAAAACGCCACGTTGTCGCGCACCGACAGGTGTGGGAACAGCGCGTAGCTTTGAAACATCATCGCGGTGCCGCGCTGTGCGGGCGGCAGCCGCGAAATGTCGGTTCCATCCAGCAGGATCGAGCCTTCGCTGACCGACTCGTGGCCCGCGATCATACGCAGCGTGGTGGATTTGCCGCAGCCGGACGGGCCAAGCAGGCAGACGTAGCTGCCGTTGGTGAAGACGTGGTTCACGTCGCGCACCGCCACGGTGTCTCCGTAGCGCTTGGTCAGATGCACGAGTTCCAGATCGTTCGGTGTCCGCATGTCCGTCCCTGCTGGCTTGTTGCACCCACTCTTCGCGAAGCACCCGGCCGGACGGCAGCTAATTCGGGCATGCACGGACAGCGAAACAGCATTTGCCCAATCCGCGGGCAGATGCGTACAGGTCGCGCACAGGATAGCGACCAATATTGTATACGATCTTGGATGCGACGCCGCGTCCGCCCTCGAATCCTTGCCCCGAAGTCCCTTCCCGCGCAGGTTCGGGGTCCGGAGGCACGAGATGACAGAATCGCTCAATCAGGCACCAAGCAGCGAGCGCGTGGCGGACGAATTGGCGGTCGCGATCCACGAGCACCGCCTGTCGCCGGGCACCAAGCTGAACGAAGACGAGGTCGGCGCGATCTACGGCGTCAGCCGCACCGTGGCGCGGGCGGCGCTGCAAAGCCTTGCGCACAAGCGGCTGGTCGAGTTGCGGCGCAACCGCGGCGCCTTCGTCGCGCAGCCCTCGGCCCGCGAGGCGCGCGAGGTGTTCGAGGCCCGCGCCCTGCTGGAACCGCGCACCGCGCGCTCGGCGGCGGAACGTGCGACGGACGAGGATATCGCCCTGTTGCAGCACCATATCGACGAGGAACACGCCGCGATCCATGCGGGCGAACTGGGCCGGTCGGTGCATCTGTCGGGGATGTTCCACCTTGAGATCGCCCGCATCGCACATCAAGAAACCATCGCCGAATTCATCGCCCAGCTTATCGCGCGATCGTCGCTGATCATCGCGCTTTACTGGAAACGGCGGGGCGCGCTGTGCGAAAGCCACGCGCATCACGCGCTGATACAGGCCTTCGCGAAGCATGACGGCGATCTGGCCGAGGAACTGATGAAGCATCACCTGCTGGACCTTGTGACCTCGCTGGACCTGCGCAACGTCTCTTCCGCGCCGACCTCGCTGCGCGAGGCGCTGCGTCCATGACCGCGACCTGCCGCACCGCCAGCGCCGCCGAGGTGGCGTTGATGCTGGACTGGGCGGCAGAGGAAGGCTGGAACCCGGGGCTGGACGACGCCGCCGCCTTTTACGCCGCCGACCCCGAGGGATTCTTCGTCGCGGAAGCGGATGGCGCGCCGGTCGCGGCGATCTCGGTTGTGAACCACGATCCGACGATGGCGTTCCTTGGCCTGTACCTGTGCCGCCCGGACTATCGCGGACGCGGCATCGGGTTCGCCCTGTGGCAACACGCGCTGGCCCATGCCGGGGACCGGACCGTAGGGTTGGACGGCGTCGCCGCGCAACAGGCGAATTACGCCAAGTCGGGCTTCGCGCCGGCCGGGGCCACGCGCAGGTTCATGGGGCAGTTGGAGGCGGTGACGGCCAAGGGGCACCGCCCTGCCCGGCCCGCGGACCTTGCCTCTCTCACCGCGCTTGACCGGGCGGCCTGCGGTTATGACCGGCCCGCGTTTCTTTCGGCGTGGCTGGCGGATAGCGCGACCCGAAAGACGGTGGTTGCCGAGGATGGCGGCACGCTGACCGGCTTCGCAACGATCCGCGCCTGCCGCGAGGGGTGCAAGATCGGCCCGGTGATCGCAGCGGATGCCGAGGGCGCGCTGGCGCTGGCCGCGTCCGCCGCCGCCTCCCTGCCCGGCCAGCCGCTGTTCATCGACGCGGCGCCGGGGCAAGACGCGCTTGCGGCCCGACTTGAAGCACTCGGCTTTCAGGAAACCTTCGCGACGGCGCGCATGTATCGCGGCGCCGCCCCCGCGCCGGACGGGACGCTGCAAGCCGTCGCGACGATGGAACTGGGCTAGACCGTCAGGCCGGGTCCGGGCTGGGCAGCCCCTTCTGGCGCGGTCGGGGCGCGGTGACTTCGGCCATCGGCGCATTCTCGACGAACCGCCGCAGCAGGTAGACGAAGAACCGAAGCTCTTCCTTGTTCTCGGCCAGCGACTCAAGCCGCCGCGCCACCTGTTCCAGCACTTCCGTCTCGCCGTCGAGTTCGACCTCTGCCAGATCGAGGCACGGGCGAAGCAGATACAAAAGCGCCTCTGCCGCAGAGCGGTCCAGCGCCTCGCGCGTGGTCTGTTCGGTGCGATACTTCGGCAGCAGCACCGACTGCATCGCGCCAAGGGCCTGCTTGAACCGCATGATCACGCTTTGCACGCCGTGCCGCGCCTGCTGCGCCACCACGCGCACGCCGCCAAGGACAAGCTTCTGGGTCTGCACAACGCTTTCGGATTCCACGATCACCGCCGCATCCGTCGTCTGAGGCAGATGCTTGCGGATCTGTGCCACGAAGTCGGCCGAGAACGCGCTGGCGATGGGCGTCGCGCATTTGAACGTCGTGACGTTCCGAGCCCCACCAAGGTGGAACTCGATCCGATCCGCGAACCATTCATCGGTCAGCAAATCTCTGGTCAGGGTCAGTGAGACCTGGCAACGGCCATGCTGGTCAGCACCCGCTTCGGCAAGCACGTCTAGTGTTCCTTCGGCTGGGATAAGCGCCGTTTTGGTACGAGCATTTGGTTTACAAAGGGTTAACGCCCCGGCCCTGCACGAAAAAAGTTAAGAAACCGAGAACTCAGGTCACCAACTCGAACGTGCCGAAAAGGTGCTGGGGGTCGCCCTTGTCACCCACATCCACCTGTCCGGTGACGCGGCACCGCGCCTTTGCCCCGTCGCCCAGCAGGATCGTCTCGACAAGGTCGAAGGACTCCTTCTTTTCCAACGCGTTGCGAAAGCAGGTCTCAAGCCGCCCGTGCGAGTCCGGCACAAAGCGTTTCAGCGCGGCGTCGAAGCCGCGAGGTTCGCTTTCGCCCTGCCCCAGAAGGTCGTGCAGCCACGGACTCCAGTAGGTCAGGTCGTTCTCGATATCGTGCGAATAAAACCCGATCGACTGCTTCGCGGCGACGCTGTCGTAGTGCCGGACCAGCAGGTCGTCGGTTCGCGCGCGGGTATAGTCGCGGAACACGCCGACCATCGCCACCGTCTCGCCGTTCTTGTCCTGAACCGCGGCGCCGGCGGATTCCACGACGATCACGCGCCCGTCCGCCCGCATCATCCGGGCGAAGAAATGAAACGGTGCGCCGGTCTTGGCCGTCGCATCAAGGCTGGCGCGGATGCGGGGCTGATCCTCGGGCATGTAATACGCGATGGCGGCCTCGACGGTCGGCGGCGGCTGGGTGTGGGGCAAACCGTGGATCGCGAAGGTCTCGTCCGACCACGTCAGCGTTCCCGTCGCGATGTTAAGCCGCCACGTCCCGATGTTCCCAAACGACCGCAGCGTTTCGTTCAGCAGCGTATCGCCCGCCATGTCCATGCTTTCGATCATCACGACAAGCCCGATCAACTCGTCCGCCTCGGTCAGAAGTGGCGTGACGGTCAGCGACTTCAGCTGCCAGAACACCTCGAACTGGCGTGTGCAGCTGCGCCTTTCGACCAAGGCCTGCGCGCAGATGTCGACCAGCGGCGGATAGCCCGGCGGAATGCGGCATTGCGAAAGGTGCCCCATCGTCTGCCCACGGTCGCGGATCTCGAACGTCTCTACCGCGCTTTGTGACGCGTGGCGGATCAGCAGGCCCGGATCCAGCATCATCATCACAGTGGGCAGGCGCTTGATCAGCCCGTTCAGTTCGACACCCGTCCGTTCCAGCTGAGAGCTGTTCACCATCAACTCCTCGTTGACGGTAATCAGTTCCTCGTTGGTGGATTGCAGTTCCTCGTTCGAGGTCTCCAGTTCCTCGTTGGTGGACTGCAGCTCCTCGTTCGAGGACTGCATTTCCTCATTCAGCGACTGCAATTCCTCGTTCGACGTCTGCAACTGCTCGATTGCGACCTGCAGCGTCTCGCGCGTGCGGGTCAGTTCGGTTTCGAGATATTCGGCATAGTCGCTGCGTTTGTCCTCGCCCGGCACGGGCGGCAGGCGGTGTTCGGTTTCGAAGGCGATCAGCACCAGCGGCTCGACCTCGTCGTCGGGCTTGATCGGATAGGCCGTCATCCGCACCGTGTTGAAATCATGCGCCTCGATCTGGTGCCACTGGCCGAAGCGCGGCTCGTCATGCTTCAGGGCAACCATCATCATGCTGTTCGCGTCGTAGGCCAGCGCCTTCTTCAGCACGTTCAGCGTCATGTTCCCGTGGATCGGCACTTTCATTTCGACGAAGGGCGCGATGTCGCCGAAGATCCGCTGGACCACCTTGTCCGCATTGACCAGCAGACCGGTGCCTGCCACCGCCTTCGCCAAAGCGTCGAACCGCTTTCGGTCTTCGGGAGGCGGGTCATTGCGCGTGGGGATCGGCGGGCGGCGGCCACGTAGATCCGGAGGAAGCGACTGCTCCAGCGCCGCGATAGCAGGCAAGCGGCTGCTTTGCTTGCGGAATATCTTCGCGTGCGGCACGACGGGCGAAAACAGGTGTTCCAGCGCGCCGGTGGTCTCGGAGGTGCCGAGGAACAGTAACCCGTCCTGTTTCAACGCATACTGAATCCGGGTCAGGACGCGTTCCTGCAACCGCGCCTCGAAATAGATCAGTACGTTGCGAATGCTGACCAGATCGATCGACATGAACGGAGCGTCTTGAAACACGTTGTGCCGGGTGAACATCAGGTGCCCCTTCAGCCGGGGCTTGGCCTCGATCCGGTCGTCGCCCAGCACGAAATAGCGCGCCAGGTACTTCTGCGGAATGTCGGCAAGCGCGGTGGCCGGGTAGACGCCCGCCCGGCCCACGGTCAGCGCCCTCTCGTCGATGTCGGTCGCGAAGACCTGCAACCGGTCGGCCGCGACCTTGTCCAGCCCCCCCATCGCCTCGATGGCAAGGATGGCTATGGAATAGGCCTCTTCCCCGGTCGCGCAGCCCGGAACCCAGATCCGCACCGGTGCGTCCGGCGACCGCGCCAGCCGTTCCGCCAGTACCTTGGACAGGCTGTTGAATTGTTCGGGATCGCGGAAGAAGTTCGTGACCGAGATCAGCAGGTCGCGGTACAGCGCCTCGACTTCCTCGACCGACACCCGGCAGTGCTCGACATAGTCTTTGAACTCTTCGATCCCCTTCGCGATCATCCGCCGGTGGATGCGGCGGTTGATCGTGGTTTCCTTGTAGTGCCGGAAATCCACGCGGGTATGCGCCAGCAGGATCTGGAACAGGTCCGAGTTCCGGTGATCGCGCTCGTACATCTTGCGCAGGCTGTCCAGATCGCGCGGACGTTCGAGGATCTTCGCAAGATGCAGCCCGATCTGTTGCGGAGTCAGCGTGAGGTCGACACAACCTGTGCGGATGGCAGAGACCGGCATGCTGTCGTATTTGCAGGACTCCGGTTCCTGCGCGATCGTGATGCCCCCGGCCTCGCGGATCGCCTGTACGCCGTAACTGCCATCGCTGCCGGTGCCCGACAGGACGATGCCCACCGCGTATTCCCCGGCGTTCTGCGCCAGCGATTTGAACAACCGGTCGGCCGAGGGTTTCGAACTGGCCGGGTGCCCCATCGGGGTCGCAAGCTGCAAATGGCCATCGACATAGATCACGTCGCTGCCGGGCGGCGGGATATAGATCGTCCCTTCGACCGGTTCGGTGCCATCCTCGATCTCGGCCACGGCCAGCGAGGTCTCGCGGGCAAGAAGCTGGACCAGCATGCTTTTGTGGCTGGGCGACATATGCTGCGCCAGCACATAGACGCAGTTGAGGTTTTTCACGAGGTTTTGGACCAGCAGCGACGTCGCCTCCAGCCCGCCCGCCGAGGCGCCGACCCCGACGATCACCATAGGTCTGTTCGTCTCCTCCTCAGCCACCGCAACACCCCCCAACACAAGCCCCGAGACTGTCAGGCCCGATACGACCACAGGTCTTTCAAACCCGGCAAGGCGGCAGCACGGGGTCAGCCGAAACGCGACCGCACCTGTTGCATTCAGAACGTTAAGATTGAAACTTAACTATCTAAATTAACGTGATTATTCACGTCGCATCAGCCAAGAAGGAAGTGGCAAATCGCCGGGCCGAGCGCCCCCAAGACACCTCCGGCCAATCCTTGTTTTTCAATGCGATCCGGCGCAGCGGCCTCGGCCGGGGACGCAGGCGGCGCGTCGCACCGAACGCGCTGCCTGCCCGGCCCCGACGTCCTTGCCCGCCCCCCGCCAAAAGACAGCCCCGTTCCCCTGATGACTGACCCGACACTAAACTGCGGCCATGCCTGTTCCCGGTCTCGATTCGCCCCGCGCCCCCTGTCGCGCACCCGCCCCGGACGGCGCGGCAATGCCATGATCGACCGCCCGCGCATCGTCACCGGCATCGCCCGGATACCGGCGCCCTTGTCGGAAGCGGCGGTCCTGATCGTCACGGTTCAGGACACGGCTTTGTCGGACGCACCCGCCACGCCGCTTTGCCGCCACCGGCAGACCCTGTCCGCCGGGGACGGCCCCGACCTGCCGTTCCGTCTGGAATGCCGCCTGCCCGACCACGGCCGCATCACCATCGCCGCGCGGGTGGTCCGGGCGGCAGACGGGTCGCTGGCTTCCGGCGATCTGGTCACGAAGGCCTCGGTTCCGCTTGCCCGAGAAGGCGCGCCCCTGACGCTCGACCTATCACCGCTTTAAATCATAGGTTGAGTATGTTAACGTAACGTCATTTACAGACGCACGGATTTGAGCAATGGCTATTCATGACGCGGATGCGGACCCCGCAGGTCTGCTGGGATCGGACTCGATCCGCACAGGCTATGTCCGAGGGCTGAGCGGCGTAGATGGGTTCAACTTCAGGGAAGTCACCTATGCCGTGGTCGACGGACAGGCGGTGTTCGAAGGATGTATCCTGCTGGGCCCGGTGGCCGAGATGGAGAAACTGAAAGCCGAGGTCGAAGACAACGGCGGCGTTGACCTGCTGAACAAGGTGGAGCCCTTTGGCATCGTCGTCCTGCCGCGCAACCGCTGGCCCAAGGGGATCGTGCCCTACCGCATCGACGACGCACTGGCCGACAAGGACCGGGTCCACGACGCCATCGCCCACTGGACCCACCACACCGACATGCTGTTCACCGAGCGTACAGACGAGACCGATTTCGTCGCTTTCGTTCCCGGCGCGGGCTGCGCCGCCCACGTCGGGCGCATCGGCGGCGAGCAGATCGTGCAGCTTGGCCCCAACTGCACCACGGGCAACACCATCCACGAGATCGGCCACGCCATCGGGCTGTGGCACGAGCAATGCCGCTCGGACCGGGACTGCCACATCACCGTCCACCTCGAAAACGTCATCGCGAACATGGAGCACAACTTCGAACAGCATATCCACGACGGCGAGGACATGGGCGCCTACGACACCGCCTCGATCATGCATTACGGGACGCATTTCTTCTCGAAGAACGGCGAACCCACGATCACCACGCGGAACGGCGACCCCATCGGCCAGCGTGACGGGCTGAGCGACGGCGACATCGCCACCATCGCCGAAGCCTACGCATCGGAATACGCAAAGCGATAACGCCATGGCCGACCCGGCGCTGATCTTTCAGGACGATACGCCCGACCAGCCCGGCGTTCATGCCGTGGTCATCGGCTGCGGCCATTACCGCCACTTCCCGGACGGCGCGGGCGACCTGTTCGACACCGGGGGCGAGGATCTGGGGCAGCTGAGTTCGCCGCCGCACTCCGCCCGGCGGATCGCGAACTGGGTGCTCGACACTTACCACGGCGACCCGGAGCACCCGCTGCGGTCGCTAAGTCTTGTGATCGCCGAACAGCCGGGGCCCGCCCGGTTCCACCACATGCTGATCCCTGACCGCCCGGTGCCGGACGCCACGATGGACGGCATCCGCGCCGCGCTGCACGGCTGGCGGCAGCGCGGCGACGCGCACGCCGACAACCTGATGCTGTTCTACTTCTGCGGCCACGGCATCGAGGCCGGGCTTCAGAACACGCTGCTGGCCTCGGATTTCGGCGCCGATCCGTTCAACCCGTTCCGCCACGCGATCGACTTCACCCAGTTGCATCAGGGCATGGCGAAATGCACCGCGCGGCGGCAGGTCTATTTCCTCGACGCCTGCCGCGTCGCGTCCGAGAACCTGTTCCACGGCGACGACAAGGGCGACCCGGTCTTCCGCAACGATGGCGTGCTGGCGCAGCAATCGGCCCCGGTGTTCCGCTCGGCGCTGGCGGGCAAGCGGGCGTGGGGCCTGACCAACCGCCCCTCGCCCTTCGCCGAAGCGCTGCCCCGCGCGTTCCGCGGCGGCGCCTGGCGCAAGGTGGGCGGGCGCTGGGTGGTGTGCAGTTCGCTGCTGAAGCTGGCGATCCAGCACCAGATCATGCGGGTGATGGACGAATTCCGCAATTTCTCCAGCGCCATCGAGCAGGACAACGAGGTCACGATGACGCTGAAGGTTCCCGGCCCCGGCGCCAAGCCGATGGTCCCGGTGGACGTGGGCTGTATGCCGGGCACCGCCAACCGCGTGGTGCGGCTGCTGGTGCAGCCGATGGGCACCAACGGCGGCCAGCCGATGCCCCTGCGCGAGCCGGAAAGCGAGGAAACCTACCTGCTGGACCTCGAAGCCGGGGTCTACAGCATCTCGGCGCGGTTCGACCCGCCCGCCGCCTTCCACGACACGCCGCTTGACGATGTGATCGTTCACCCGCCGAACGGCTCGGAACGGATCGAGGTGACCTGATGGCGCAACTCGAACTCATCGTGGGCGGCACGCTGGATGGAGAGGTCATCGCGCTTGGCGGTGCGTTGGCCGATGTCACGCCGCTGGGCGACGGCGGGACCGAGGCGCATGACGTGCCCGTTCCCTTCGGCACCGGCGCGCCCGCTCGGGTCAAGGTCGCGCCGGGGCAGTACGTGGTGCAGGCGCGGTTTCCGGACGGCAGCGTCCAGACCCGCGCGGTCAAGGTCTCGGCGGGCGACGTCCCGCGCGTGACCTTCGACGCGATCAACTCGCCGCACGAGTGGCTTCAGTACCAAAGCTATTCCGGCGTCGTCCCCGCCGGGAAGCGGACGCGCGAACCGGCGATGGAGACCGCGCCGCCGGCCACCTCCAGCCTTGGCGCGCAAGACCTTCAGCCCATCTCGCCGGAACCGGGCGATGCGCCGATCACCGCTGGCGGACCGGAAGAGGCAGTCGCGCCGGTCCCGTTGGACATGACCGGAACGGTGCGGATCGGAGAAGAAATGGGCGTGCCCGCGCTGGACGACATCGGCCGCGTCCCCGGCATCGGCGACAAGCTGGAGTCCGCCCTGCGCGCGCGCGGGATCAACAACATCCTTCAGGTGGCCGGGCTGACCGACCGCGACCTCGACTGGCTTGCCCAGTCCGCGAAGGCGCTACGCCCGACGCTGGGACGCTACGACATCGCCGGGGCGGCCCGCGTGCTGCTGGACAGCCTGCTGCCCGACCTTTTGCCGCTGGTGCTAGAGGGCGCCGGATCGGTGGCGCCCTCGGTCCAAACGGAAACCGTGATGCTGCCGGCACAGATGGCCGAGCGCGTCAGATCGGCGGCGGGTGCGGCGCAAAGCGTCGAAACGGTCGACGCCCTTGCCCAGCTGGACGCGGCCCCGCAGCCAGCACCTTTGCCGGATGCCGAGATGTGGTGGTTCGAGCGCGTGGACGACACGCCGATCTGGCCCGCGCTGGATGCGCTGCTGCGGGACCGCCTCACGCCCGACGCCCCGGCCGATGCACTGGCCTGGCGGCTGGAAGGCACGCCCCCCGACGTGATCGGCTTCGGCTCTGGGGTGGACCGCTACGACGACGGCCCGATATCCGCCCTTGTCCTGTCTCCGCACACGCCGCATCCGCTGACCCAGCGCCCGGACTCGACACCGCGCGCCTATGGTGTTCTGCACGACGGGCTGGCCGCATGGCTTTGCCCGCTGCCGCTGCCGTGGCGGCGGGTGTCGAGCGGCGGGCTGGCCGATCTGCTGGTGACGTTCGACCGCGCCACGCCCTCGGCGTCCTTCGTCGACCTGATGCCCCGCGACCCGGATGTCGCCGCGCTGCTGGCCTACCTTCGCGCCGGGGACAGCCGCGCCACCACCGCGCTTCTGCGCACCGCGCAGGACCGGCTGTATTCCAAGGTTTCCAACCCCTTCGCCGCCGCCGCAGGGGCGCTGGTGCTGGTCAACGCCCTGCGCTGGAGCACGCAGCGCAGCGAGGACACCGCCGCATTGTTCTCTGGCGCGCATTGGGATGACTGGGTCGGCAACCTTCAGGCGTGGAACCCGTGGCTGCCCGATGGGGCGGTGTTGCACGCGTGGCTTGCGCTGCTGGAAGCGCCCGGCGTGCCCGACACCGCCCGCGACGACCTGCTGGCGGCATGCCAGGGCGGTCTGCCGGTCTATGCCGGCGTGTTTCGCCTGCTGGTCGACGGGCTGCGCCTGTTGCGCGGACGGGCCGAGGCGGCGGACCGCACTGACCCCGAGGTGACCGACGCCCTCACCTTGCTTGACCGTGCCGCGCTGCGCATCGACACCCGGCAGGTCTTCACCGCCATTCGCCTGACAGACCGCCGCCGCTGGACAGAGGCGACATGATACGGTGGCTGGCCCTTCTCCTGCTGTGCGCCATCCCGGCGCAGGCGCTGGAGTTCGTCGGCGGGCCAGAGGCGCGGCTTCCCGCCGCGCAACTCGGGCCCGCGACGTTTCCGGTGTTCCTCGACACCGTGGATGGCACCCGCGTCGACGTGATCCACGCCACCCTCGACGGGGCCGAGATCGACCCGGGCCGTTTCGGCGCATGCCTCGAAGAGCCGACCGACAGCCGGTCCTGGCGCCTGCGCCTGTCGCCAGGCGGGCTGCGGTTTCCGGCGGGCGTCCTGTCGCTGAAGCTGGCGGTCTGGTCCGCCGATCCGGACGAGACCGACATTTGCGGCAGCGACGCGACCGGACCGCCCTTCCCGGCGGTTTGCGAGACGGACTGCGCCGTCATGACCTTCTCGCTCACGGTGCCGATGCCAGAGCCCACGCGGGGCAACGCGCTGCTCAGCGGCGTGGCGGACGGCGCGCGGCGGATCGGTTTCGCCCCGGACGGCACGGCGCTGCCGGTTCTCTTCGACCTGTTCCCGGCGGATGGCGTCGATCCTGCGCGGCTCGACTACACGCTGACCGGCACCCTGTCCGACGGCACACGCGCCGCCGACGCCTTCGCGCTCGATTTCGTCGATGGCCCCGCGTTGCGCCTGACGCCCACCGGCATAGGCACCCTTTCTCCCGGCACCTACACGATGACGGTGCAGGCCCGGCTGACCGGAACCGGTCCCTGCCCGGCGCAGGCGGGCGACACGCCGCTTGACTGTCAGTCGCTGGGTTTGCAGGTGACCCGCCCCGCCGCCACCCTGCGCGCTCCGGCGGCTCTGGTTCTGACGGTCGACCGCGCCGCCAGCCTGCTGGGCGGCGAGATCGAAGCACCGCGTTTCGGCGGGCTGAGCCTGACCGAAACCGGAAACCTCGCCCCCGCGTCGCTGCCCGCCGCCGACTATGTGGTGCGCGTGACCGAGGACACCGACGCCACACGCACCGGCGCGCTGACCTTCGCCACCGACACACAGGTGATCGGCCCCGGCGGCAGCGCCGTGTTCACGCTGGATGCCGCCGCCGCGCCCGCCGGGTTCGGCACCTATAACGGCACGCTCGACATCGCGCCCGGCTTCGGTTCGGCGGCGGCGGTGTCCATCCCGGTCCGGCTGGTGGTGCGCGTCTGGTGGGGCGTCCACCTTGCGGCGCTGATCTTCGGCGTCTTCTTCGGCACCGTCTATCGCGCCAAGATAGGCCGCCGCCTGCCGCTGATCGAGGCGCAGGCCGCCGCCGCACGCCTGCGACGCCGCATGCTGGGCGAACGGCGGCTGCGCGACGATCCGGCCTTCAGCGCGGCGGTCGACGCGGCGCTTTTGCGGCTGGCGCTGGCGACCGACAACCGGACCGGCGACGCGACCGCCGAGGGCATCGAGGCCGCGATCTCCGCCGCCGAAGACGTGCTGGCGAAAGCGATTGCCGAACATGACGGCAAGGCCCGGCTGGCCGCCGATGGCCCCGCGCCCAAGGTCGAGATCGTTCCGCCCGAAACCGTCTATCCCGACTATCCCGATGTCTGGTCGCTTCGCACGCCCGTCGGCAGCCTGTCCCATGCCGAGTGGTTCCTCGACGGCATCGCCATCGGGTCGGGCACCAGCCCGGTCCTGTCGCTGCCGCACGGAGGCACCGTCACGGCCAACGTCAAGGTCGACAACGCCGGAACGACCGCGACCCGCGAGGTCACGCTGTCCGCCAAGCGGCACCGCAACGACCCCGACCGCCTGTGGTGGCGGCTGTGGCGCATCTACCTGCTTCGCAGCGTCCTGAACGGGGTGGTGATCGTCATCCTCGGGATGGTCTTCCTGCAGACGGTGGCGGCGGGTCTGGCGGGTATCCTTGCCGCTTTCCTGTGGGGCGTATCGGCGGATGTGACCGCGGCGCAACTGTCCGGTGCCGCGAAGGGCGCGCCAGAGGTCTGAACCGCGCTTGGCAAGCGGCAAATACGTTGCGTCACCCAACATCCGCGTTATCTGGACCGAAAAGGGCCTGACTCTCGGATTCGTGCTGATAAAAACGATATGTCTCCGGGGCGTTGGCGCGCATTCGGGGGGATCGCGGGCACACAATCCGCGACGGAGATAAAAAGACAGAGGGGACCTTCACGCGCATGGACAGTGCATTGCTTCCGATCATGGCGATCCTGCCCTTTCTCGGGGCGCTGGTCCCGGGGCTGATGATCCGCGCGGGCCGCAACGCCTGTGCGACATTCACCGCGGTTCCGACGATCCTTGCGCTGGTGTTCCTTGGGCTTATGGCCCCCGCCGTGTTCCGTGGCGAGGTCGTGCAGGCGCAGATCGAGTGGCTGCCCGCACTTGGGCTGTCGGCGTCCTTCTTCCTAGACGGGCTGGGGCTGCTGTTCGCCGCGATGATCCTTGGCGTCGGGCTGCTGATCATCCTTTACGCCCGGTTCTACCTGTCGGGCGACGACCCGATGGGACAGTTCTATACCTATCTCCTGCTGTTTCAGGGCGCGATGCTGGGCATCGTCGTATCTGACAACATCCTGCTTTTGCTGATCTTCTGGGAACTGACCTCTCTGTCGTCCTTCCTGCTGATCGGCTACTGGAAGCACCTTCCCGAAGGCCGACAGGGCGCACGCATGGCGCTGACCGTGACAGGCGCGGGCGGGCTGGCGATGATCGGCGGGATGCTGATCCTCGGCAACATCGTGGGCAGCTACAACCTGACCGACATCCTTGCCGCCGGAGACCTGATCAAGGCGTCGGACTGGTACATGCCCGCTTTGATCCTGATCCTGCTGGGCGCGTTCACCAAGTCGGCGCAGTTCCCGTTCCACTTCTGGCTGCCGCACGCGATGGCCGCTCCGACGCCGGTGTCGGCCTACCTGCATTCGGCCACGATGGTGAAGGCGGGCGTCTTCCTGATGGCCCGCATGTGGCCCGCTCTGGCGGGCACCGACGCGTGGTTCTACATCGTCGCCTCGGTCGGCCTGATCACCATGGTGATCGGCGCGCTGATCGCGCTGTTCAAGGACGACCTGAAGGCGCTGCTGGCCTTCTCCACGGTGTCGCACCTTGGCCTGCTGACGATGCTGCTGGGATTCGGAACGCCGATGGCCGCCATCGCCGCCGTGTTCCACATCATCAACCACCTGACCTTCAAGGCCGCGCTGTTCATGACCGCCGGCATCGTCGACCACGAGGCCCACACCCGCGACATCAAGCGGCTGGGCGGGCTGGCGAAGCTGATGCCGGTGACCGCCCTGATCGGCACCGTCGCCGCGCTGTCGATGGCGGGCATCCCGCTGTTCAACGGCTTCCTGTCGAAAGAGATGATGCTCGAGGAAGCCTCGCACACCTACTGGCTGGGCAACGACTGGATCGTGCCGGGGCTTGCAACCTTCGGCGCGCTGCTGTCGGTGGCCTATTCGCTGCGCTTCATCTTCCACGTCTTCGGCGGCCCGGTCCGCGAAGACTATCCGCACAAGCCGCACGATCCGCCCGTTGGCATGTGGGCCTCGCCCGCGCTTCTGGTGGTGCTGGTCGTGGTGATCGGCGTTCTGCCGTGGGTCGCCGAACCGATGGTGATGCTTGCCGCCGGGGCCGTCACGGGCGGAGACCTGCCCGACGTCCACCTCAAGCTGTGGCACGGCATCACGCCCGCGCTGTTCATGTCGATCATCGCCGTCGCCGGAGGCGCGGTTCTGCTGGCGATGCACCGCCCGCTCGACCGGCTGTGGATCGCCAGCCCGCGCCCCGAGGCCAAGGCGATCTTCGACGCCTTCGTCGCCGCCTGCGTGACGGCCACCCGCCGTTTTACCGACGCGACCCACAACGGCGCGATCAGCCGCTATCTTGCGATCTTCGCGGCCTCGACCGTGCTTTTGGGCTATCTCGCATGGCGCGGCGGCGGCATGGCCCCGGCCACCCGCGAGATCCTTCCGGTGCCGCCGGTGCTGGCCGTGGGCTGGTTCCTTCTGATCTGCGCCACCGCCTATGTCGTCGTCATGCACCGCCACCGCTTCCGCGCGCTGGTGCTGATCAGCATCGTCGGTCTCGCGATCTCGACCGGCTTCGTCTACATGTCCGCGCCCGACCTCGCCCTGACGCAGATCACGGTCGAGACGGTCACGATCCTGCTGCTGCTTCTGGCGCTGCACTTCCTGCCCAAGCACTCGCCGGACGAAAGCGGCATGGGCAAGCGGATGCTCGACGGCGCCATCGCGCTATGTGCCGGCGGCGGCGTCGCGGCGCTGACCTTCGCCTTCCTGACCCGCGATTTCTCGACCATCTCGGATTATCACCTCGCCAACTCGTACAAGGGCGGCGGCGGCACCAACGTGGTGAACGTGATCCTCGTGGACTTCCGGGGCTACGACACCTTCGGCGAGATCATCGTGCTGGGCATCGCCGGCCTGACCATCTACGCGCTGATGGAGGCGCTGCTGAACGGTCCCGCCTCGCGCCGCCTGCGGAACATGGACTTCAGCCAGGACCGGTCGCGCGACCGGCACCCGCTGATGATGGTGATCGCCACCCGCGTCATGATGCCCATCGCCGTCGTGGTCGCGATCTTCATCTTCCTGCGCGGCCACAACCAGCCCGGCGGCGGCTTCGTCGCGGGCCTTGTCGCCTCGATCGCCTTGTTGATGCAGTACATGGCCTCGGGCTTCGCATGGACCCAGAACCGTCAGCGGATCGAGTACCATTCCATGATCGGCTCGGGCGTCGTGATCGCCGGTCTGACCGGCATGGGCGCTTGGCTGGCGGGCAAGCCCTTCCTGACCAGCGCCTTCGGCTATGTCCACCTGCCCCCGATCGAAGAGTTCGAACTGGCCACCGCCATGCTGTTCGACCTTGGCGTGTTCCTGTGCGTGCTGGGCGCGGTGATGCTGATGCTCTACTCGCTGTCGCGCATCGCGCGCTACGCGGGCGAGACGGTCAACGTCGAGCCGATGGACTATGACCCGTCACAGGCCATTCTGGGCGACGACGACACCACCCCCGACGCGAAAGAGGAGCGCTGACATGGAAATCCTCGTTGCAAGCGCGGTCGGAGTCCTGACCGCCGCCGGTGTCTACCTCATCCTTCGCCTGCGGGCGTTTCCGGTGATCCTCGGGATCTCGTTCCTGTCCTACGCGGTGAACGTGTTCCTGTTCTCGACCGGGCGCATCGCGGTGAACATGCCGCCCGTGCTTCAGCCCTATGGCGACGCCTCCTACACCGACCCGCTGCCGCAGGCGCTGGTGCTGACGGCCATCGTGATCTCGTTCGGGATGACGGCGGTGCTGGTGATGGTCGCGCTGGGAGCGTTCCTCGAATCCGCGGACGACAAGATCGACATGACCGACGACCACGACACGACGACCCAGCCCGCGGAGCAGTCCGAATGAACCACTGGATCATCGCTCCGATCATCCTGCCGGCCATGATCGCGCCCATCGTGGCCTATGTCATGCGCTACGACATGCTGCTGTCGCGCGTCTTCTCGCTGTCGGCGACGGTCTTTCTGACCGCGATCTCCTTCGCGCTGGTGCTGCTGGCCGCAGACGGCACGGTGCATGTCTACCGCCTTGGCGACTGGCCTGCCCCCTTCGGGATTGTGCTGGTGCTGGACCGGCTGTCGGCAATGATGCTGCTGGTCACGTCGGTGCTGGCGCTGCTGACCCAGATGCACGCCATCGCCACCGGCTGGGACGCCCGGGGCTGGCACTTCCACGCATTGTTCCAGTTCCAGCTCATGGGCATCAACGGCGCCTTTCTGACCGGCGACGCCTTCAACCTGTTCGTGTTCTTCGAAGCCCTGCTGATCGCCTCTTACGGCATGATGATCCACTCGGGCGGCAAGAAGCGGCTTCAGGCCGGGCTGCAATACGTGGTGATGAACCTCGCGGGCTCGACGCTGTTCCTGTTCGCGCTTGGCACGCTGTATGCCGTGACCGGCACGCTGAACATCGCGGACCTTGCGGTGAAGGTGCAAGAGATCCCGCCCGAGGACGCGGGCCTGATCCGTGTCGCGGCGATGCTTCTGATGATCGTCTTCGCGATCAAGGCGGCGCTGTTCCCGGTGCAGTTCTGGCTGCCCGGAACCTACGCGAACGCCCCCGCCCCGGTTGCCGCGCTGTTCGCGATCATGACCAAGGTCGGCGCCTACTCGATCATCCGCATCCACACGGTCGTCTTCGGGCCGGACACCCCGGCGCTTGACGGGCTGCCGGGCGACTGGCTGTTCCCGGCGGCGGTGATCACCACCTTCATCGGCGCCTTCGGCGTGCTGGGCGCGAAGCGGCTGATGCAGCTGATCTCGTTCTCGGTGCTGGGCTCGATGGGCACGCTGATGCTGGCGATCTCGGCCTTCACCCCCGAGGCGGGGCTGGCCGCGCTGTACTACCTGCTGCATTCGACCTTCGCGGCGGCGGCGCTGTTCCTGCTGGCGGACCTCGTGATCACCCACCGCAATTCGGGCGACCTGTTGAAGGCCGCGCCGCCCACGGTCCAGAATGGCCTGTTCGCGGCGCTGTTCTTCGCCGCCGCCATCGGCATGGCCGGGATGCCCCCGCTGTCGGGCTTCCTCGGCAAGCTGCTGGTGCTGGACGCGCTCGCCACCCACCCGCACATGGTCTGGGCCTGGGTCGCGGTTCTGGGCGGCTCGCTGCTGACCATCGTGGGCTTCGCGCGCGCGGGCAGCCTGCTGTTCTGGAAATCCACCGCCGCCGAGGTAAAACCCGCCGAAGCGCACGACGCCCTGCCCGCCGACATCACGCCCTCCGGCCCCGCCGCCCTGTTCCCGACCTTCGCGGCGCTTGGCCTGCTGGCGGCGCTGACGATCTTCGCCGGTCCCGTCTCGCGCTATCTCGAGGCCACGGTGGACGAGTTGCACGACCCCACGCCCTATATCGAGCAGGTGCTGGTGAACCAGGGCGAGACCAAGGACCTGTCCGACCATGACGAGGACGCCGGCTATGACGCAGAGGCCGACACCGAGGCCGACACCGCCGAAGGGGAGAGCCACTGATGCTTCTGAAACGGATCTTCCCGCACCCGCTGGTCAGCCTCGCGCTGGTGATCGTCTGGCTGATGCTGGTCAACAAGGTCACGCTGGGCAACCTGATCCTCGGCACCGTGATCGGCATCATCGTACCCGTCCTGACCGCTCCCTACTGGCCCAACCGCCCCAAGATCAGGCGGCCCCTGAAGGTGATCGAATACGGTCTGGTCGTGCTGTGGGACATCGTCGTCGCCAATGTCGTCGTCGCCTCGATCATCCTGTTCAAGCGCAACGAGAACATCCGCTCGCGCTGGGTCTGCGTGCCGCTTGACCTCACCTCGCCCGAGGCGATCACCGTGCTCGCGGGCACCATCACGATGACACCCGGCACCGTGTCGGCCGTGCTGGCGGCGGACGGGTCGAACATCCTCGTCCACTGCCTGCACACGGACGACCCCGAGGGCACCCGCGACGAGATCAAGCACCGCTACGAACGCCGCCTGAAGGAGATTTTCCCATGATCACCTACGCCCTGTTCTTCGCCTTCGGCTGCTTCGGCCTTGCCCTGCTTCTGAACCTCTGGCGCATCGTGACCGGGCCGGACTCGGCGGACCGGATCCTTGCGCTCGACACCATGGTGATCAACGCCATCGCCCTGATGGTGCTGTACGGCATCTGGCGCGGGACTGCGGTCTATTTCGAGGCGTCGATGCTGATCGCGATGGTCGGCTTCGTCTCCACCGTCGCCTACTGCCGCTTCGTCCTGCGCGGCGACATCATCGAGTAAGGGGACAGCACATGCACATCGCACTCGAAATCGCCGTCTCCGCCTTCCTCGTCATCGCGGGGGTGTTCGGGCTGGTTGGCTCGTTCGGCCTGATCAAGCTGCGCGACACCATGCAACGCCTGCACGCGCCCACCAAGGCCACCACGCTGGGCGTCGGTGGCGTGCTGATCGCGTCGATGGTCTATCACTGGGCCGATGGCGGGCAGATCACGTTCCACGAACTGCTGATCACCCTGTTCCTGTTCCTCACCGCACCGGTGTCGGCCAACTTCATCGCCAAGGCCTATCTCGCGCAGAACGTGGCGGAAAAGGACCTGCCCGAACCGCTGACCGAACACGGCTGGGCGATCTACAACGACCCGCCGCTGATCGAAGAGGCGAAGGAAGCCCTGGACGAAGGCCGCGCCTGATCCGGCGCCCTTCTTCTCTTTCCAAATACCTCGGGGGAGCCGCGCAGCGCGCGGCGGGGGCAGAGCCCCCTGCGGCACCCGACGCAATCGCGCGGCATCCGTGCCGCTGGAAAACCGCCGCCGCCCGCGGGAGAGGTCCGGGCGGCGGCGGGAGCACTCACAGCTGGATGGTGATGTGCTCGACGTCGCCTTTCGAGGCGCCGCGATAGGCGGTCACTTCGATCTCGACCTTGAAGTCCGGCGCGCCAAGCGGCGAGCAGGTGACGGTGCGCTGCGGGTCGATGCCCTTCAGGCGCTCGCCCACGTAGGTCATGACGGCTTTCGCGTCTTCGACGTAGGGGATGAAGATCTTCGACTGCACCACGTCCTCGAGGCACGAGCCCACGGACTTCAGCGCGCCTTCGATGTTGTTGAAGCACTGCTTGGCCTGCTCCACGGCGTCTTCCGACATCTCGCGGGTCTTGTAGTTGCGGCCTGCGGTGTTCGACACGAAGATCCAGTCGTCCACCGCGACGATGCGCGAGTAGCTTTCCTTCTCTTCGAAGATCGAGCCGGATTTCACCTTGGTAATCTTGACCATTGCCTATGTTCCTTATGTCTGGCGTTGGTTTTCTGGGCGTGAAAAGCCGGCCCGGTCGCGGCGTGCGACCGGGTCGGAGGTGGAGCGCTCGGGGAGGAGTTAAGCGCTCAGATTGTAGACCGATTGGGCGAGATCGGCGCTGATGCGGCCCTCGGCAAGGTCCCGGCGCACCGCGTCCTCGGGGCGTTTCGACGGGTCGCCATAGCCGCCGCCGCCGGGGGTGACGATCGACACGATCTGCCCCGGCTTCAGGTCGACCATGCCCGCGAACTCGGTGCGGCCGTCGCCGAAGTCGAGATGGGTGCAGTCGGCCTCCTGCCCGCCGTCGAGCCCCCACGGGTTCGACCCCACGCGGCTGCCCTCGACGGTAAAGCGGCAGGCCCGTTCCGCGCGGTAGACCCGGCGAATGCCCATCCCGCCCCGGAACTCGCCCGCCCCGGCGGAGTCGTCGACCAGTTCATAGCGCAGCAGGGTCAGCGGGTATTCCAGCTCCAGGGCCTCGACCGGCAGGTTCGAGGTGTTGGTCAGGCCCACGTGGATGCCCGACAGCCCGTCCGCCGAGGGACGCGCGCCGCCGCCGCCGCCGATGGTCTCGAGATAGACCCAGATGTCGCCCTTCTCGTCCGTGCCGTTGAAGATCGCGCCGGTGCAGCAGCCGTTCCCGGCCGCCATCACCTTGCCCGGCAGCGCCTTTGCCAGCGCGCCGTAGACCAGATCCGTCACCCGCTGCGCCGCCGCGATGCGGCCGTCCACCGCCGCCGGGTGCTCGCAGTTCAGGATCGTGCCCTTGGGCGCGGTCACGGTCAGCGGACGGGCCAGACCGGCGTTCGGCAGGATCGTCGGATCCAGCACCGATTTGACGGTGAAATAGCAGGCCGCCAGCAGCGAGGTGTAGATCAGGTTCAGACCGCCCCGCACCTGCGGCGGACCGTCGAAAGCAAGCGTCATCTCGTCGCCCTTCACGGTGATCGCCACCTTGAAGGTCATGCCCTCGGACCGCTGGTTGCTGTCGAAGGTATCCTCGAACGCATAGGTGCCGTCGGGGATCGCCGCGATCGCGGTGCGCATCTTGCGCTCGGCATAGTCCTGCAGTGCGTCGCCCGCCGCCAGCACCTTGTCGCTGCCGTACTTGCCGCACAGGTCGGTCATCCGCTGCACGCACAGCCGGTTCGCCGACATCTGCGCCCGAAGGTCGGACAGCCGCTCGCGCGGGACCTGACAGTTCAGCAGGAACATCGACTGGAGGTCGGTGTTCAACTCGCCCTTTCGGTACAGGCGGACCGGCGGGATGCGCAGGCCTTCCTGATAGATGTGCTCGTGACCCCGGTCCGCGAAGTCCGAGTGGTGCGCGGTGTTCACCGCCCAGCCGATCAGCGTGGCGTCCACGAAGATCGGTTCCGCCAGCACGATGTCGGGCAGGTGCGTGGCCCCGCCCGCGTAGGCGTCGTTCGCCATGAACACGTCGCCGGGCGCGATATCCTGCAACTCGAACCGTTCGAGGATCGCGGGGATCACGCCAAGGAACGAGCCAAGGTGCATCGGGATATGTTCCGCCTGGCACAGCGTGTTGCCGCGGTGGTCGAACAGCGCGGTGGAACAGTCGCGCCGTTCCTTGATGTTGGTCGAGTAGGACGCGCGCACCAGCGCCTCGCCCATTTCCTCGACGATGGATTGCAGCGCCGAGCCGATGACCTCGACGGTAATGGGATCGATGGGCGTGCTCATGCCGTCACCTCCAGGATGAGGTTGAGATAGGGATCCACGGTGCCGGTCATGTCGGGCAGGATCACGGTGGTCGTGTCCATCTGCTCGACGATGGCAGGGCCGTGGATGACGTTGCCGGGGCGCAGCTTGTCGCGGGCGTAGACCGGCGCGGTGACGAAGTCCTTCGCCTCGGCCATATAGACCTCGCGGCTGTCGATCTGCGCCGCCGAGGGGTCTTCTCCCTCGATCTCCTGCGCCGCGAACTGGGCCTTCTTCACGATGCCTGCCGCTTCCAGACGCAGGGTGACAAGCTGGATCGGCTCGCCTTCCACGACGAAGCCGAACCGCTGCTTGTGCGCGGCCTCGAAACCGGCTTCCAGCGCCTTGAACGTCTCGTGCGTGATCGGGCCGGCGGGCACCGCCACCGAGAGCTCATAGTTCTGGCCCATGTACCGCATGTCGGCGGTGCGGGTCATGACCTGCCGGTCGGCCTCGATGTTTTCCTTGCCGAACCAGTCCGCCGCCTGCGCTTGCAGTTCGGCATAGCCGTCCTCGACCGGGCCCAGCGCCTCGCAGCCCAGCGGCATCAGGCGGGACACGGCGAAGTCAGCGCGCAGGTCGGTCAGCAGCAGACCCAGCGCGCACAGGGTGCCGGGGGTCAGCGGAACGATGACCTTGCCCATGTCCAGCTCGCGCGCCAGACGGGCGGCGTGCAGGGGGCCCGCGCCACCGAAGGCCATCAGCGCATAGTCGCGCGGGTCGTGACCCCGCTGGACCGAGATCACGCGGATCGCCTTCGCCATGTTGGCGGTCACGACCGAGATGATCCCCTGCGCGGTTTCCATCACGTCGAGGCCCAGCTTGTCGGCCAGCCGCTGCACGGACTCGACCGCCAGATCGCGGCGCACCTTCATGCGGCCGCCAAGGATCTCGACCGGGTTCAGCGTCTGCAACACGATGTTCGCGTCGGTCACCGTGGGCTCGGTCGAGCCGAGGCCATAGCAGACCGGACCGGGGTTCGCGCCAGCCGAGCGGGGGCCGACCTTCAGCAGGCCGCCGGTGTCGACATGAGCGATGGACCCGCCGCCCGCACCCACGGTGTGGATGTCCAGCATCGGCGCCTTGATCGGGTAGCCGTGAACATCCGCCTCGCCGGTCAACTGGCACACGCCGTTCTGCAGCAGCGCCACGTCGGACGAGGTGCCGCCGACGTCGAAGGTGATGATGTTCGGGAAACCGGCCATCTTGCCGATCGCCTGCGCCGCGACCACGCCGGTCGAGGGGCCGGACAGCACGGTACGCACCGGCAGGTCGGCCGCGGTGTCGAAGCCGATGACGCCGCCATTCGACTGGGTCAGCTGCGGCGCGATCTTCAGGCCGATCTCGTTCAGCCGGTCCTTCAGGCGGCGGATGTACCGCTGCATGACCGGGCCGAGGTAGGCGTTGACGACCGTGGTCGACAGACGCTCGAACTCGCGGAACTCGGGCGCGACGTCGTGGCTGGTCGAGACGAAGACGTCCGGCAGTTCCTCGGCGATGACCTTCTTGGCCATCTCTTCGTGCTCGGTGTTCAGGAAGCCGTATAGGAAGCAGACGGCCAGCGCCTTGATGTCTTCCTTCGCCAGCGCCCGCACCTCGGCGCGCAGGGCGTCGACGTCCAGCGGCACGTCAACGGTGCCGTCAAACTTCAGCCGCTCGGGCACCTGCCGGCGCAGGTCGCGGGTGACCAGTTGCTCGGGCTTCTCGGCGTACATGTCGTAAAGGTTCGGGCGCTTCTGGCGGCCGATTTCCAGCAGGTCGCGGAAACCGTCCGACACGATCAGACCGGTCTTCACACCGCGCAGTTCGATCAGCGCGTTGGTGGCGACCGTCGTACCGTGACCAAGAAAGCCAAGCTCGGACGCCTCGGCCCCGACCTGTTCCAGACCTTCGACCACCCCTTGCGTGATCCCGCGCGAGGGGTCGTCGGGCGTGGACGAGACCTTCCAGATCTCGACCTTGCCGGTCTCGTCATCGAACAGGCAGACGTCGGTGAACGTCCCGCCGGAATCTACGCCAATTCTCCATGTCATCTTGGGTATCGTCCCTGCTTTTTACTCTTACGCCGCGGCCGGAGTGACGGCCTCGGAATGCGTGTTGCGGAACCGTTCCAGACGGAACGGCTTTGGGTCGACCACCGGCGCGGTGCCGCGCACGATGTCGGACATCAGCTGCCCTGCCCCCGGACCCGAGCCGAAGCCGTGCCCCGAGAAGCCTGCGTTCAGGTAAAGCCCCGGCACTTTCTCGACCGGCCCGATCACCGGGATCGCGTCCGGGGTCGCGTCGATCATGCCGGCCCAGCCGTGCGTGACGCGGGCATCGGCGAAGACCGGGAAGGCGCGCGGCAGCGTCTTGAGGATCAGCCGGTTGAACGGCTCGTGCGGCTGAGGGTCCAGCACACGGACCATCTCGAACGGGCTTGTGCCGTCCAGCGCCCAGCGGCGGGGCAGCTTCAGTTCGGTCACGAACTGGCCGTTCACCCGCAGCTTCAGCTCGCGCCAGCTTTTCAGGAAGGTCGGGAAGAAATCTCCGAACAGGCGGAAGCTGTCTGGCACGATGGGCGCCACGTTGGCGTTGCGCACCGCGACGGTAAAACCGCCGTCCTGCCGCTTGCGGAAGGCGAAGTCGCCCCCCCCCACAGGCATGTCGGTCACCTGCGCCGCGCTTTCAATGCGGGCGGCGGTGCCAAGGATCTTCAGTTGCGGGAAATTGACCCCGAGGTTGCCAAGGAACATCCGCGCCCACGCGCCCCCGGCGACGACGGCCCGTTCACAGCGGATCGTGCCGCGCTCGGTCACGACGGCGCTGAGGCTGCCGGCAGAGGTCTCGACCCCGCGCACCGCGCAATTCTCGAGAATCTTCACACCAAGACGCTGCGCGCCCTTCGCCATCTGCGGCACCGCCTTCCACGGCTCTGCCTTGCCGTCGTTCGGCGTGTAAAGCCCCATGGAATAGCGCGGGCTGATCCCCGGCAGCAGCTTGGCCAGCCCCTGCCCGTCCAGCACCTCGGACGCCATGCCGGCGTCCTTGGCATAGTCGGCCCATGCACTGAACTCGGCGATCTCGTGCTTTGTGCGGTTGACGTAGGTGATCCCCGTCTCGCGGAACCCGGTGTCGATACCGAACCGCTGGTCAAGCTCGCGCCAACGGTTGAGGCTTTCGATCGTCAGCGGCAGTTCGACCGGGTCGCGGCCCATCTGGCGCACCCAGCCCCAGTTGCGGCTGCTTTGCTCGGCGCCGATCTGCCCCTTCTCGCACA
Organism: Maritimibacter sp.; assembly: GCA_017792445.1. Lineage (GTDB taxonomy): Bacteria > Pseudomonadota > Alphaproteobacteria > Rhodobacterales > Rhodobacteraceae > Psychromarinibacter. The sequence continues at coordinate 3,078,314 of CP051232.1, read as the reverse complement.
GCACCACGTCGACACCGGCCTCGGCCAGGTAAAGCGCGGTGGTCACCCCCGCGATGCCCCCGCCGATGATCACCACGTCCGCCGATGCGGGCAGTGTCTCGTCCGGTGTGATGCGCTCGATCAGTCCGGGTATCATCATGACCTCACAGGGTATCTTCCAGCCGGCAGTTCACCAGCATCTCGGCCATCGCCGCGTTGTTCGGAAGCTCGATCGCGGTGCGGACCAGTTCCGCCAGCGTCTCGGGCTGGATCATCTCGTCGGGCGTCACCTTGCTGGTGTAGGCGCTCATCTCGGTGCGCACGAAGGACGGGCAGATCGCCGTGGCGCGCACACCCATGTCCCAGCCGACGTGGCGGGTGGTGTGGGTCAGGCCCATCGTTGCAAACTTGGTCATGTTGTACCCCACCAGCGGGTTGCGCACGCGCTTGCCCGACAGCGACACGATGTTGACGATGCGGCCGCGGCCGGTTGCCTCGAGATGCGGCATGCACAGGCGCGTCATCCGCAGCGGGGCCTTCACGTTGACGGCCCACAGGCGGTCAAGCGCCTCTTCGTTGTCGTCCATCAGGTGCACGTGCTCGCCCAGCCCCGCGTTGTTCACCAGCCCGTCGATCCGGCCGAACTTCGCGGCCGCCTCGGCAACCCATGCTTCCGCCGACGCAGGATCGAACGCGTCGAAACGAGCATAATGCGTCATGTCATCGGCCGGACCGTGCTCGCTCTCCAGCGACTCGACATTCCGCGCGCCCAGCGAGAGGCGGTAACCATGTGCCTTCAACTCTCGCACGATAGCAGCGCCAATCCCTCGATTCGCACCGGAAACAAGGATGACGGGGCTATCTTCGTTGGCGGTTGCCATAAAACTGTTCCTTCATTGTCATGGGCGAGTCACCCGCTGACACTGACCCTTGCGCATTCATGCTCGTTTGTGAACGAAAAATCAGTCAGTGAGAGATAAATTGCGGGATGGCCGCAAAAAGCCGCAGTTTTTGATTAATTATTAGGCATTAACCGTGGCGTAATCCGGTAGTTCTGCGAGAATGATTGACACAAACCGTCACATTATGCCTGCATCGAGTCGTGAACGCGCAATAATTCCCAACATGCGCACTCAAACGATCACAACCGGGCACGCTGCCACCACCGCGGACCCACCAACAGAGAGGAACCGGACAATGACCCTTTCCCGCAGATCTTTCATGAAGACCGCCGCCGCCACCGGCGCGCTGACGGCCTTCGCGCACCCCGTGCTTGCACAGGGCATCCGCTGGGACATGGCCGACGAATACGGCGAGCAGGCGCTCTCCGGCAAGGCATCGAAATTCTTCCTTGCCCAGCTGGAAGAGAAGATCGGCGACGCGCTGACCATCACCTATCAGGGCGGCGGCGCGCTTGGCTATAACTCGGTCGACCACTTCGACGCGGTCGCCGACGGCGCCGTTCAGGCCGCGGTGACGCTGGCGACCCAGCTGGGCGGCATCGACCCGCTGTTCAACCTGTCGTCCCTGCCCTTCATCGCCTCGACCCCCGAGGAAGCCTATCTGCTGTGGCAGGCTGCGCGCGAGGAATACGCCAAGATCTTCGAAGACAACGGCATGGTCCTGCTGTGGGCGATGCCGAACCCGCCGTCGGGCATCAACGCGCCGGAACCGATCACCTCGCCCGAGGCGCTGGCCGGTCTGCGCATCCGCACCTACGACGTGAACGGCACCAACACGATGATGAACGCCGGCGCCGCACCGCTTCAGGTGGCGTGGTCGGACCTGATCCCGCAGCTGTCCACCGGCGGCATCGACGCGGTGCTGACCTCGGCCGACGGCGCGATGCAGCTGTCGCTGTGGGACTACGTGTCGGACTTCACCGAGCTGAACTACGCCATGGGCCTGTTCATGTGCCACGTGAACAAGGACGAGTTCGACGCCCTCCCCGAGGACGTTCAGACCGCGATGATGGAAATCATCCCGGCCTGTGACGAGTACAACTGGTCGATCATGGTCGACTCGATCCAGACCGCCTACGACGTGATGACCGAGAACGGCATGACCGTCACGCCGGATGACGATGTGCCCGCCGAGGTCTTCGCCTTCCTTCAGGAAGCCGGCGCCAAGGTGCGCGAGGACTGGCTGGCCCAGACCGGCGAACGCGGCGCGGCGGTTCTGGCCCGGTTCGAAGAACTGAAATCGCAGGCCGGTTAACCGCTTCCTGCGTTACACTGTCCGCGCCCCGTCCTTCCGAGGGGCGCGGACACCCTTAACGATTGCCCCGTAGGAGGTCGCATGAGCGCCCAGACCCACCACGAACTGCCCGAGATCGAAGAGCACCAGCATCCCGAGGTGACCGACGACCCGGCGTGGCTGACGGTCATCGCCCGCGTTTCGACCTTCCTCAACAAGCTGGCCGCCGTCGTGTCGGCGACACTGCTGGTGTGCATGACCTCGCTGATCATCGTCGAGATCTGCATGCGCTTCTTCTCGAAATCCACCTACATGGCCGACGTGCTTGTGGGCTACGGCGTCGCCGCGATCACCTTCCTTGCCGCCCCGTGGGCGCTGGAGGAAGGCGCGATGATCCGCGTCACCGTGCTGACCGACAAGATGAACGCCACCTTCCGCTGGATCGCCGAAGCCTTCGCGCTGGCGGCGGCGGGCGGGCTGATGTGGTTCCTGCTGACCTATCAGTGGGCCAGCGTGACCAAACTGTTCGCGCGCGGATCCGTCAGCCAGCACTTCATCCCCATCCCGCTCTGGATCCCCGAGGCCTTCTTCCTGACCGGCCTTGCCCTGCTGCTGTTCCAGATCGTCGTGCGCGCCCTGCGCCTGTTGGCCGTGGGCCACGGCGAAGAACGCGCGCTGACCCTGTAAGCCCGAAGGACGACGCCCATGACCACCGCCGCCTCTTCCCTCATCCTTCTTGGCCTTCTGGTGCTGTTCCTCGGCGCGGGCACCTGGATCTTCTCGGGCCTGATGCTGGTCGGCGCCAGCGCGATGTATTTCGTGCTGGACTTCAACCTTGCCCGCATCGGGTCCATCGCGACCAAGGTGATCTCGTCCTCGGCGATCTCGTGGGAGCTGGCCGCCATCCCGATCTTCATGTGGATGGGCGACATCATCTTCCGCACCGACATCTCGCAGCGCCTGTTCCGTGGCCTTGCCCCCATGGTGGCGCGCATCCCCGGCGGACTGCTGCACACCAACGTCTTCGGCTGCACCGTGTTCGCCGCGATCTCGGGCTCGTCCACCGCCACCACCGCGACCGTCGGCAAGATCACGATCCCCGAACTTCAGAAGCGCGGCTATGACATCAACCTCGCCTCGGGTTCGCTTGCGGGCGCCGGCAGCTTCGGCCTGCTGATCCCGCCGTCCATCGCGATGATCGTCTACGGCGTGCTGGCGCAGGTCTCGATCGCGGACCTGTTCGCCGCCGGCCTGATCCCCGGCCTGATGATGGCGGGGCTGTATTCCGGCTATATCGCGATCTCGGCCATCCTCAACCCGGCCAAGGCGCCACGCTACGAGGGCGAGATCACCATTGGCACGCTTGGCAAGGGCGTGCTGGAACTGCTGCCGATCCTGATCCTGATGTTCATCGTGCTGGGTTCGATCTATTCCGGCATCGCCACCCCGTCCGAGGCGGCGGCGGTGGGCGTGCTGGGCGCCGTGGTCATCACCATCGTGACCGGTCAGTTCTCGCTGAAGCTGATGCGCGACAGCCTGATGAACACGATCCGCGTCTCGGCGATGATCCTGATGCTGATCGCGGCCTCGGCCTTCCTGTCGGCGGCCATCGCCTACATGCACCTTCCCACGCAGATCACCGAGACGATCTCGGCCATGAACCTGTCGCCCTACGGCGTGCTGCTGATCCTCGCCGCGCTGTACATCGTGCTGGGCATGTTCCTGGACGGCACCTCGATGACCGTGATGACCGTGCCGATCGCGGTGCCGCTGATCGTGCAGGCCGGGTTCGACCCGCTGTGGTTCGGCATCTACCTTGTCATCATGATCGAGATGAGCGCCCTGACCCCGCCCGTCGGTCTGAACCTCTATGTCCTGCAGGGCCTGACCGGAGACAGTATGGGCCGCACCGTCCGCGCCGCTGCCCCGTTCTTCATCCTGCTGTGCATCGGAACCGTCATTCTGGCGGCCTTCCCTCAGGTTGTTCTTTGGCTTCCGAACGCACTGTGACAATCGTTGCATATAAGAAAGAAAAGACAGGGACACGGACAGTCAGTGGGTGATTTCGAGGACGCGATAAGTGAAGAGATGCTGCCGGCCGAACGGCGGCAGCGTCTGATCGAGTGGTTCAAGACCAATCAGGCGGGCGTCACGCAGGACCTTGCGCGGATGTTCAATATCTCGGTCTCGACGATCCGCCGCGACCTTGACCTGCTGGCGACCGAGGGGCTGGTGCGCCGCACCCATGGCGGCGCGGTGGCGATCCGCAGCCGCGCCACCTTCGAGCCGTCCACGGATATGTCCCGCCGCACCGCGGTCGAGGAAAAGCAGGCCATCGTGACCGAGGCGCTGAAGCTGATCGAGCCGGACCAGTCGCTGCTGATCGACACCGGCGCGGTGATCTGTCACCTGCTGGCCGACGGCGTGGCGCAGCTGGATTACAACCTGACGGTCATCACCAACGACCTGTATGTCGCCAAGGCCCTGACCTATCGCGAGAACATCAAGCTGATCGTCCCCGGCGGCGCTTGCCGGTTCGGGTCGTTCTCGCTCTTGGGGGAACCGGCGCTGAGCTTTCTCAAGGATATCCGCTGCGACACGTTCTTCATGTCGGCGGCGGCCATCGACGAGGAATGCGTGTCCGAGACGCTGCTGGAACTGGTGCAGCTGAAACGCGCGATGGTCGACGCCGCGCGCGAGACGGTGCTTATGGCCGACAGCAGCCGCTTCATGGCCCGCGCCCTGCACCGCACCGCGCCGATCGAGCGGGTCTCGACCATCATCACCGACCCCGGCCTCGCCGACGAGGACCGCGTGCGTTTTCCGACCCCGAACCCGGCGTTCCGCATCGCGCAGATGTAGGCCGCGTATCGTCGGGCCCGTGGGCCGCTGTTTCGCGCGCGGGGGGGCGAAGTATGGCGACGAGCAAGGTTTAAGGAGGAAAGCACCAAAGCCATAAAGTAGCATATGCAACCGCAGATCCTTGCTGAGAAGCTTTTGCCATTTCAACGCGCAACAGCACGGACGAAGCGGAAATCTATGGCACTGCAAATCTAAATTTATGGTGAAAAGGGCAGAATTTTTTCTTATCGATTTTTTTACCCTCCTTGCACACTCAAGCCACGTTGCTCGGGAAAAACCGCTATGACCGGCGTTTGAAGTCAGCTTGCATACCTTACAATTCTCGCAGTGCTGCTCAAGTCGCACGTGAGCCGGCGCTTGGCGCAAGCCTCAAGGCAGCCGCCGCAGGAAGCACTGTTCGCCAATTCATATCACTGCGCAACGGTGATCCCATTATAGACCCAGCCGTTAATTGGAGACCGACACCAGCAAGCCAGACCCACTGGCCCCATTTGCTCCATTTGGCACCAAAACTGCGGAGTTTGGCAGATTGATGTTACTTGCGGAAGCGGGTCGGTACTGTTGCAATCGGAGGTATCGGTGCCTGGATCGCAGTATTCGGGTTCATCGCACTCACCATCGTGTGCCCACTGGCAACTATCAGCACCGTCAGGGAGCTCGCTTTCTGTCTGGGGATCTGAGTTGTCCTTGGGGCAAACCACTTCGCCGCTTTCGAGCGTTACGCAACTTTCCTGAGCACCCGCAGCTTCGAACGCAATAGCAAGCAAGAATGATTTATATATCAATATTGATCTAGTCGAGGTAAGTCCAAGAGCCATCTAGCATGTTCCACTCTGCAACGCGAACTGTACGGTCACCATTCCGACAGTATTGAAAGCGCCTGAGTATACGGCCACCGTCGCGGTACGCCTCACCGAGCCAACGTGAGCGGCAAGCCGAATTGTCGCGTTCACCTCTGCTTCTTGTGGCATTAGTCCAACCAATCGTAGCCGCCTCAAGTCTTGCGGACCTAGGAGGATGCGTCTCAGATCCTCTTTCAGGTAAAGCTCGAAAGAGACTCTGCGCTTCTTCAAGTGTACCGCCCATGGACCCGACGGCAAACCCCGCGAAGGTGTCTGCCTCAAGCTCAGTTGGAGGGCGGCTACCTCTATCATCCAAAGTATGGCCAGACAGGTGGTGGCCGATCTCGTGGGCGAGCAGTGCTACACCCGACCAATCTGTTGCCGTTTCGGTGATCAACCTTCGAACCCAGACTTCACTATACAAGATCACACGCTCCGAACCCACAACTGTTGCGCTCGCATTCGGAACGTTTGCAGCGATAATTTTGAAGCGAGAAGGCAAACCTACAGCCGCTACGATTTTATCAACAATTTCTTTTGCCTCGCCAGATGACGCAAAGCCATATAGATCATACGGAATTCTGTCGGTTGTCGGGTAGAAACTGCACAAAGAACTTCGGTCGATATTCAAAATTTCTTGACCATACGAAGCGGTAACACCTAGACCAACGAAGCAACCGCACGTTGCCTTCAAAAAAAACCGTCTATTAAGTTCTCTATTTTCAAATTGCGACATCTTATCACCTTATCATTTAAGAATTAAAACTATAAAACAATAAAGCATAGCGTATCATATCGATCTTTCATCGATTCTCATAGCTTAAAATGATGCGCGCGCCCAAATTATGGTAGAGCCATGTGCAGGGTCAGTTGAATCAACCATACCCTTTCTCTGCCGCAACTTCAGTATGTCGGCCGGAATAAAGTTTGCGTGCGAAACTCGCACGGCTTGTTCATGTACGTGGCCTTACCCGTTTGCAATCACTCGCGGGTACTGAGCGAGTTAACAGTAGAGGCTCCAACCGAACGCCCGCCCGTCCAATAGAGGCTCCGCCCAAACCAAAAAAGGGGCGCACCTCCCGGCACGCCCCTCCCCTAACTCATCCGCGCCCGATCAGAACGGATAGTGCTGCCCCGGCTGTTCGATGGTGATCCAGCGGGTTTCGGTGAAGGCGTCCACGCCCTGCTGGCCGCCGAACCGGCCGTAGCCCGAGTCCTTCACGCCGCCGAAGGGCATCTGCGCCTCGTCCTGCACCGTCGGGCCGTTGATGTGGCAGATGCCGGCCTGCAGCCGGTCCGCCACGTCCAGCGCGCGGGTGATGTCGGAGCCGAACACCGCCGAGGACAGGCCGTATTCGGTGGTGTTCGCCAGTTCGACCGCGTGGTCGGTGTCGCGGGCGCGGATCACGCAGACCACCGGGCCGAAGCTTTCCTCGGTGAACAGCGGCATCGCGTCGGTCACGTGGTCGACGATGGTCGCGGGCATGATGGTCGAGTCCTTCGGCGCGCCGCCGGTGGTGACCTTGGCCCCCATCTGCACCGCCGAGGCGATCAGCCCGTCGACCTTCTGGATCGTGTCCATATCCACCACCGAGCCGATCACGACCTGCTCAGTCGGTTTGCCCACCGGCAGACCGGCGGTCTTCTCGGTGAATTTCTTCACGAATTCGTCCGCGATCTTGTCGTCCACGATCACCCGCTCGGTCGACATGCAGATCTGGCCCTGGTTCATGAAGGCGCCGAAGCAGGCGGCGTTCACAGCCGCGTCGATGTCGGCGTCTTCAAGGATCACCAGCGGCGCCTTGCCGCCCAGCTCCAGCAGGCAGGGCTTCAGGTACTTGCCCGCCTGCTCGGCGATGATGCGGCCGACGCGGGTCGAGCCGGTAAAGTTGATGCGGCGGGTTTTCGGATGCGCGATCAGCGCGTTCACCACCTCGGGCGCGTCCTCGGCAGAGTGCGTCACCACGTTCAGCACCCCGTTCGGCAGGCCGGCGCGGCGGAACACCTCGCCGATCAGCATGTGAACGCGCGGGCATTTCTCGGACGCCTTCAGGATCACCGTGTTGCCGCAGGCGATCGGCATCGCCACGGCGCGGACGCCAAGGATGATCGCCGCGTTCCACGGCGCCATGCCGACCAGAACGCCCACCGGCTTCTTCTGCGCCATCGCCAGCGTACCGGGCTTGTCGGACGGGATGACCTCGCCCTTCAGCTGGGTCGTCATCGACGCCGCTTCGCGCAGGATCTTGGCGGCGAACATGGCGTTGAACCCGGCCCAGGGCGCGGTGCAGCCGACCTCGTCGACATAGGCGCCGATGAACTCGTTGGTCATCGCCTCCATCTCGTCGGCGGCCTTGTTCAGCAGCGCGCGACGCTCGGACGGCCCGGTCCTGGACCAGCTGGCAAAGGCGGCATCGGCGGCGGCGACGGCGCGGTCGACGTCGGCCTTTCCGGCAGCAGGTGCGGTGGTGGCGACAGCGCCGGTTACCGGGTTCTTCCGGTCGAAGGTCCGCTTCGAGACGGCTTCGGCTTCCTGGCCGTCAATGAACAGGTCGATCTTCAAGGGGTCATCCTCCTCCTAAAAAGTGCAGTCTTCGGGCGGCGTCAGTCGCGCCCGATGGAAACTTCGATCAGCGCCAGACCCTTGTCGGCGCGGGTGTGGGCCAGCGCCTCGGCCAGCGCGGTCTCGAACCCTTCGGCGGTCGAGACCTTGCGGGCCCACGCCCGGCTGGCCTGCGCCACGCGGACGAAATCGGGGCTGGGCTCCAGCGCGGTCAGCGGGATCTCGTTCGACCGGGCGGCATAGCCGTTGGGGTACAGGCCCACGACGGACTGGCGCACGGCGCCCCACTCGGTGTTGTTCAGCACGACAAGCACGACCGACAGTCCCTTCGCCTCGGCAATCTGGTGGCACGCCACCGGGTTCGAGAACATGTAGGATCCGTCGCCCATCGTCGCGATCACGGTTCGGCGAGGATCGGCCATCTTGAAGCCCAGCGCGGTCGGGAAGCTCCAGCCCAGCCCGCCGGAATGCGGCTCTTGGTACCATGCCTTGGAATGGCCCAGCGTCATCGGTCCCATCGGGCAGCCGAGTTCCGAGAACACCGTCGCCTCGTCCCCGTCGATCGCGTCGGACAGCGCTTTGGCGACCCACGCCTTCGTCAGCTGCGGCGCATCGCGGCCCGCCTCGGCGGCGCGCAGCCGCGCCTCGCGGTCGGCCTCGTTGCGTTTGGCCACCATCGCCGCGCGCTTTTCGTTGCGCGCCTTCCGGCCCGACAGCCGCGCATCCATCGCCGCTTTCAGGGCGCGGATGGAATCGCCGGTCTCGCCCACCAGACCAAGATCGCAGCGGAAGTTCCGCACGCCGGTCCGGCTGTGCAGCGGATCGGGTCCCATCTGGATCACCTGCGCATCCTCGCGCGGCTCGGCCACGTCGGGCGCCCACGGCGCAAGGCTGTTGATGACAAGGATCGCGTCGGCCTCTTCCAGCAGCGGCTTGGGGTCTGGGCCCGCCGCCATCGGGTGATCGGTCGGGATCGCAAGCTGCACCGCCCAGTACTGGCACACCGGGATGCCCCATTCCTCGGCCATCTCGGCCAGCGCGCCGAAGGCGTGTTCGTCCCCCGCGCCGCGCTGCGCGAAGATCACCGGAGACTTCGCCTCGGCAAGGTAGTCGGCGGCAAGGTCGATCTCGGACTGCGGCGGCACCACGGCGCCCGCCTGCATCTGCGGGCGGCGGCGGCCCCGGTCTGCAGGGATCGTCTCGCACAGCACCTCGCGCGGCAGGCTGACATAGACCGGCCCCTTGGGGCTTGAAGTCGCGATGCCATGCGCGCGGTCCATCACGTCATAGACCTGTTCCGGGAAGCGCAGTTCATAGTCCCACTTGCACGCCTCGCGCACCAGCGCGGTCTGGTCGAGCATCTCCTGCCCCCAGCCGATCGGCACGGTGCGCACGCCGAAGCGGCCGCGTTCCAGCGTGGGAGTCCGGCCCCCGATCAACAGCACCGGGATTTGCTCGGTGGCGGCGTTGATCGCCCCCATCGATGCATTCGCAAGGCCGACGTTCGTATGCACCATCACCGCCTGCGGGCGGCCCGATGCAAGGTAATAGCCATGCGCCATGCCCATCGCGGCGCTTTCGAACGGCATCACGATGGCCTCGGGCAGCTTCATGCCGCGCGCGCTGGCTTCGGCCAGCCCTTCGATGATCGGCGGGAAGTCGGTGCCGGAGTTCGCGAAGATCACGTCGACGCCCAGTTGCCCAAGCCGCGTCAGCAGCCCCGCACCTGCGGTGATCGTGGTGGCCCCTGCCGTCGTCTCGGCGTTGCTGTCGTCGCGCATTTCGCTCCTCCCCTTGACTTCATCTCAATATTTGAGAAACTAAATTCATAATATGACTTATGGCAGGTCAGAGTCAATCCGGCCCGCCCCGACGGAGGACGCATGAGCACACCGCTGAACGGATCGCTGCTGCGCGGGTTCGAGATCCTCGGCCTGTTCTCGTCCGACCGGCCCGAGATCACGGCGGCTTTGGTCCAGCGGGAACTGGACCTGAACGCCGCCACGGCGCACCGTTTCCTTGCCACGCTGGAAGCCGCGGGCGCGCTGCATGCGGTGCGGCGGGGGGCCTATCGGCTGGGCACGGCACTGACCGAACTGGGGCGGCTGGCAGAGGAAACGAACCCCGCCCTGCGCCGCATCCAACCGATCCTCGACGAGCTTCGCGACCGGCTGAACGAATCGGTGATGGTCTGCCGGCTGTCGCGCCGGGGTCCGACCTGCGCCCTTGTCGCCACCGCCGACCGGCCGATCACGGTCAGCATCCGTACTGGCACGACGCTCAGCCTGCTGAACTCCGCGCAGGGCCGGTTGTGGCTGGCGGACTTGCCCCCGGCGGACCGGCTGGCGCTGGCGCAGCGCACCCACGACATGCCCGAGCCGCAGCTTCGCGCCGCCCTTGACGCGATGGCCCCGGAACTCGACCGCATCCGCGCCGAAGGCGTTGCGCGCAACGCTGGCGACGCGGAACCCGACATCGGCGCGGTTGCCACGCCGCTGCGCGACCGCACCGGGAAGATCGCGCTGACGCTGTCCGTTTTCGGACCCCTGAACCGCTTCACGCCCGACCACGCGCGGCAGGTCGAGCCGCTGATCCGCGACGCGGCGGCGCGGGTGACCGCCCTTCTCGACGGCTGAGGCGCGACGGCGCCCGGACGAAACTGGTTCGTCATCACAACCAATTGTGTTAACCAAACTCCCCGAACGGCCAGAGACCGCTGCGAAACCGCGGCCTTCGGCAGCGGACCGGAGACCCCGCGATGACGAACGCACCCGCCGAGACCGGCCAGACCGACATCAATTCCGACGTACTCGGCCGCATTCACCAGATGATGCCCACCCTGTCCCGGACCCAGCAGAAGATCGCGACCGCCATCATCTCGTACCCCCGGCTGTTTGTGGAAAAGCCGATCGAGGAACTGGTGCCGTGGATCGGCGTTTCGGCCCCCACCATCACCCGCTTCTGCCGCGCCGCCGGATGCGACGGCCTGCGCGACATGAAGCTGAAGGTCATGGGCGGCATGCGCGTCGGCGCGCGGTATCTGGAAGAACCGGCGCCCCCCACGACTTTCGAGGCGATGCGCGAACAGGCCGCGATGCGGGCGCAGAACGGCATCGTCGATGCGATGCGCCTGCCCGAGGATCTGGTCGAGAAGACCATTGACCGCCTGCTGGGCGCGCGCGTCATTTACGCCTTCGGCAGCGGCGGCGTGTCGTCGTGGCTGATCGAGGAAGTGCAGAACCGCCTGTTCCGGCTGGGCATGAAGGTGATCCCCTGCCGCGACGGCGTGATGCAGTCGATGTTCGCCTCGACCACCAGCCGCGATGACGTGGTGCTGTGCTGCTCGTTGGGCGGCAACAACCGGGCGGAACTGGAGGCGATGCAGATCGCGCAGGAATACGGCGCCTATTGTATCGCGCTGTGCCCGCCGGGCACCCGGATGCAAGAGGCCGCCGACCTTGCCCTGCCCATCGAGACCCATGACGACGGCGATGTTCTTGGTCCCACCTCGGCCCGGTATTCCATGCTGTTCGCCATCGACCTGATCTCGTTCGGGGCCGCGATTCGGTCGCGGACGCTGGCAGCAGAGTCGCTGCGCCGCCTGAAGCAGCAGTTCGTGTCGCATATCGACCCGGACGATCGCCGCCCGCTGGCTGACTGATCCAAAAATGCAAAAATTTGACCGAATGGTTGTCATATTTTTGGTCAATTTTGAAATTCGACAGGCGTTTTGATCCAAAAATAAAAATTTTTAGTTGAACGGCATTCGGATCTTTCCAAGGCTGAAGGCAAGACAACTGGCGGCAAACGCCGGGAAGAAAGCCATCTCCAGCAAGGGAAGTTCTCCTATGAATAGCAAATTGGACCAGTTCCTCGCCTCGCGTCGGCAGGTACTTCAGGGCGGCGCCGCCGCGCTTGGCGCATCGACCATGCTTGGCCGCAGCGCCTTCGCCGCGCCCGCCGAAGCCATCTCGTTCATCGGCTGGCAGTTCCAGCCCCAGATGGTCGAGGAAAACGTCGGCATCTTCGAGGAACTCTACGACGAGAACGTGAACTACGAACTCGTCAGCGGCGAATACCACCCCATCGCCGAGACCCGCCTGATCGGCGGCGAGCAGATCGACATGCTGTACGGCGAAGAAGACCGCGTGGCCCGCTGGAACATCGCCGGCTGGACCCGCGATCTTGAAGGTCTGCCGGGCGTCGAAGAGATCAAGGAAGGCCTGTACCCGGCCTCGCTGACCTCGCTGTCGCTGCCCGACGGTCGCCTTGCCGCGATGCCCTACTACGCCGGGCACCTCGCGTTCATGTACAACGAGGAAGCGCTGGCCGAGGCCGGTCTCGAAGTGCCCACCACCCTCGACGAACTGCTCGACGCCTGCCGCGCGCTGAAGGAACAGGGCATCTCGGACGCTCCGTTCAACGGCGCCTGGGGTCAGGGCTGGCCGGAACTGTCCTGGTCGATCTTCGGCACCTGGTACGCCGAGGGCGCGCAGGTGTTCGACGCCGAAAGCAACTTCGTCGACGAACCGGCGCTGCGGAAGGTGCTGGAATTCTACCGCACGCTCTACGCCGAGGGCCTTGTGGTCGAGGACATCATGACCCAGCCGAACGAAGGCATCCCCGCCTTCTCGTCGGGTGCGCACGTGTTCACCTTCGCCCACGACTACAACCAGTCCGTCTTCAACAACCCCGAGCTGTCGCAGATCGCGGGCAAGGTGAAGAACGCGCTGATGCCGGGCGCCACCCAGTCGACCTTCGCCTGGACCGCGACCTACATGATGGGCGCAAACTCGGACGCCGACCGCGTGTGGAACATGCTGCAGTTCTTCGGTGGCAAGGCCGCCGACGGCGAGTACCACGTGTGCAAGAAATGGGCCCTGACCTTCGGCCTTGGCTCTGCCCACAAGGAACTGATGGCCGACCCGGATGTCGTCGCCAGCTTCAAGGAGTGGCGTGAACTGGACATCACCAACGACCAGATCAGCAAGGCCACCGCCCGCGCCGTCGCCAAGGAGATCTGGTTCTCGGAATGGGACCTGTTCATGATGCAGCAGGTGCAGGAATACATCCGCGGCGCCGGCGACACCGACAGCCTTGTCGCCGCTCTGGCCGAGCAGGCGGAAAGCCTGAAGGCGGAATACCTCTGAGACAGCCAACGGTCCGGGCGCGCGCTTCCTCTCCGCGCCGCCCGGCCACAGAGGTAACGGCTCGTTTCGCGAGCCACGCCGCCGGGCCGTTCTCCCAGGGCCCGGCGGCACATGCACCAACTTCCAGCGCCGTCCGCAGGAGACCAATTTGACCGCCGTCGAAACCGAACCCCAGGCCATCCCGCGCCCGAAGCGCAGCCGCCGCCGCAACGGTCGGGCCCGGCCGCCGCTTTTCGCGTATCTCGCCACCGCTCCCACCCTGCTGCTGGTGCTTCTGGTGGTCGGTCTGCCGCTGGCCTATTCGATCTGGCTTGCCACCCACAAATCCAACCCGATCACCAAGAAGACGACCTTCGTCGGGCTCGACAACTTCAAGACGGTTCTCGCGCAGGACAGCTTCTGGAACGCGTTCTACCGGACGATCTATTTCGTTGGTTTCTCGATGGTGCTGACCACGGTGCTGGGTATCATCATGGCGCTGGTGCTGAACAAGGCGTTCCGCGGGCGCGGCTTCATGCGGTCGGTGATGCTGGTGCCGTGGGCGATGGCCCCGGTGTCCATCGGCGTTCTGTGGTCCTTCATCTACGCGGGCGACATCGGCACGCTGAACGGCATCCTCCATGACCTTGGTCTTGGCTTCCTTGCGACGCCATGGCTGGGCAACAACACCCGCGCGCTGAACCTCGTGGCGCTGACCCACGTGTGGAACCAGACGCCATTGACCGCTCTGATGGTTCTGGCCGGGCTCCAGTCGATGCCCGCAAGCCTGCACAAGGCCGCGATGCTGGACGGCGCAGGACCGGTGACGCGGTTCTTCCAGATCACCCTGCCATGGCTGAAGCCGACGCTGCTGTTCGTGTCGATCATCGCGACGATCAACGCGCTGATGGCCTTCGACATCATCATGATCATGACCGGCGGCGGCCCGGGCGAGGCGACCACCGTCTTCGCGTGGCTCGGCTATGTCTATTCCTTCCAGTTCCTGCGCTTCGGCCAGGGCGCGGCGATGCTGTACATCCTGACCGGCCTGTCGTTCCTCTTGGCCATCGTCTACGTGCTGGTGCTCAGCCCGCGCCGCCGCAAGGCGCGCACCGCCGCCGTCGCCACGACGCCGGACAGCACGGCGCAGCGCATCCGCCGCCCCTACAGCATCACCCCGCCGCCGCCGCGCGACCCGGTTCTGTCGCCGCGCACCCGCGCCATCCTGTCGGACATCGGGTTCCGTGCGATGGTCGCGCTGATCTTCATCTGGTCGGCGGTTCCCGTTCTGCTGCTGGTGATGATGAGCCTGACCCCGGCCAGCGACCTGATCCGCACGCCGCCCTCGGCGATCCCCTCGGGCTTCACGCTGGACAACTTCAAGGCCGTGCTGTTCCCCGATGGCGGCACCACCTCGGTGCAGGCCCGCCGCGTGCCGCTGTCGCTGATGAACAGCTTCATCATCGGCGTCGTAACCGTGGCCGTCGCGCTGGCGATGGCGCCCTTCGCGGGCTACGTCTTCGCCCGCTGGCCCCGCGCCCGCGCGTTCCAGGCCGGTCTGTGGGCCATGCTGTTCACCCGCATGACCCCGGCGCTGACGCTGGTGCTGCCCTTCTTCGTCATCTACCGCACGCTTGGCCTGATCGACACGCGGACCGGCATGGTCATCGCGCACCTGTCGATCCTGCTGCCGCTGGTGTCGTGGATGATGAAATCCACCTTCGAGGGCGTACCGAAAAGCCTTGATGCCGCCGCGCGCATCGACGGCTGCACCAACTTCCAGATGATGACCAAGGTGCTTCTGCCGGTGATCCGGCCGGGCATCATGGCGGCCGCGATCTTCGGCTTCCTCGTCAGCTGGAACGAGTTCCTGTTCGCCATGATCCTGACCTCGACGCCCGACAGCCAGACGATCACCGTCGTCCTGTCCGGCTTCCTGCAGCAGGCGCGGTTCCACGAATACGGACCGATGTTCGCAGCCTCGGTGCTGTCGGTCCTGCCGCCCGTGATCATCGCGTTCGTCTTCCAACGATACCTCGTCCAGGGCGCATTGTCCGGCGCGGTCAAAGGCTGAGGAGTAGTCCAATGGCTTCCATCACCATCGACAACGTCATCAAGGACTACGGCACCACCCGCGTCCTGCATGGCCTGAACCTCGACATCCGCGAGGGAGAGTTCGTGTCGCTTCTCGGGCCCTCGGGCTGCGGCAAGTCCACGCTGCTGTTCTGCGTCGCCGGGCTCGAGCCGATCAGCGAAGGCCAGATCCGGTTCGACGGCACCGACATGGCGCAGCGCAGCTCGCGCGACCGCAACATCGCTCTCGTGTTTCAGGACTACGCGCTTTACCCGCATATGTCGGTGCGCGAGAACATCGCCTTCCCGCTGAAGCGCCTGAAGGTCGACAGCTCGACCATAGAGGCGCAGGTCAAGTGGGCGGCCGAGACGCTGGGCCTGTCCGCCCTGCTGGACCGCGCGCCTTCGGACCTGTCGGGCGGGCAGCGCCAGCGCGTCGCCGTAGGGCGCGCCATCGTGCGCAACCCCGCCGCGCTGCTGATGGACGAGCCGCTGTCGAACCTCGACGCTTCGCTTAGGGTCCACATGCGGACCGAGATCAAGCGGCTGGCGCGCGACCTTGGCCTGACCGTCCTGTTCGTCACCCACGACCAGGAAGAGGCAATGGTGATGTCGGACCGCATCGCGGTGCTGTCGAACGGGTATCTCCAGCAGTTCGCCGAACCGATGGAGGTCTACCGCAACCCGGCCAACCGCTTCGTGGCCGAGTTCATCGGCTCGCCCAAGATGAACCTGCTGCCGGCCTCCGACGGCAAGGTGCTGATGGGCCTGCGCCCGCAGGATCTGACCCCCGCCAATGCAGCGGACGCGCCGGACGCCTATGCGGTCACCGGCAACGTCGCGCTGATCGAGCCCGCCGGCCCGCATTACTTCCTCGACGTGATGGTGAACGGGCAGATGATCAAGGCGACCGCGAACGAGATCGACGGGCTGGGCCAGGGATCACAGGTCAAGCTCACCGCACCGTCGCACCGCGTCTATCGCTTCGACAGCGACAGCGGCGTGGCGCTCTGACCGACAGCAAAGGGACAGGCGACGGCCCAACAGCCGCCGCGAACGAAGACAACGAAAAGGAACATTGTATGAGTTTCGACCTTCTCCTTCGCAACGGGCACGTGATCGACCCCGCTCAGGGGATCGACGGCGTGCAGGACGTTGCGCTTAAGGACGGCAAGGTGGCGGCCATCGGCCCCGACCTTGGCGGCGACGCGAAGGAGGTCTCGGACCTGTCCGGCCTGATCGTCACGCCCGGCCTGATCGACCTGCACACCCACGTCTACTGGGGCGGCACCTCGCTGGGGATCGACGCGGACCTGTTCGCCAAGACATCGGCCGTGACCACCGCCGTCGACACCGGAAGCGCCGGTCCCGGCAACTATCCCGGTTTCAAGAAACACGTGATCGAGCCCGCGACCGCGCGGATCCTCGTGTACCTTCACGTCTCGTTCGCGGGCATCTTCGCCTTCTCGAAGAATATCATGGTCGGCGAAAGCCACGACTGGCGGCTGATGGCCCCGCGCGAAGCGGTGGCGGTCGCCAAGTCCGATCCCGAGAACATCATCGGCATCAAGGTCCGTATCGGCAAACATGCCTCGGGTCCCTCGGGCATCGACCCGCTGGTGATCGCGCTGCAGGTGGCGGACGAGACCGGCCTGCCGCTGATGTGCCACATCGACGAACCGCCCCCCTCGTATGAGGCGGTCGTGGACATGCTGCGCCCCGGCGACGTGCTGACCCACTGTTTCCGCCCCTTCCCGAACTCGCCGCTGACCGGCGACGGACTGGTGAAACCTGCCGTTCTGACCGCCCGCGAGCGCGGCGTTATCTTCGACATCGGTCACGGCATGGGCTCGTTCGGCTGGGATACGGCGCGCGGTATGATGGCCAACAACTTCCCGCCCGACGTGATCTCGTCCGACGTCCATGCGCTGTGTATCGAGGGCCCGGCCTATGACCAGGTGACCTCGCTGACCAAGTTCCTGCCGCTGGGCATGAGCCTGTCCGACATCATCCGCTCGTCGACCGAGACCCCCGCCAACGCGATCCGCCGCCCCGAGCTTGGCTCGCTGAAGCCGGGCACCCCGGGCGACGTCTCGGTGCTGTCGATGAAGAAGGGCAGCTTCGATCTTGAAGATGTGCTGGGCGAGATCGTGACCGTCGACGAACGCCTGTTCGCCGAAGGCTGCGTGATCGGCGGCAAGTGGTTCCAGCAGGCCGGAAAGGTCGTGGCATGAACGAACAGGCAAAAATCACGGCGGCGGACCTGCCCGCCCTCGCCCGCGACCCCGCGAACTTCATCGCCGGGGCGTGGGACAACGCGGAAAGCGAAACCTTTCCGGTGGTGAACCCCGCGACCGGCGAGACCCTCGCGCATCTGCCGAAAAGCAGCCGCGAGACCGCCCGGCGCGCCATCGCCGCCGCCAACGCGGCACAGCCCGCCTGGGCGAAGGTGCCGCTGTGGAACCGCGCCGCGCTGTGCGTGAAGCTGGCGGATGCGATCGACGCCAATCTCGAAGACCTCGCCCGCATCCTGTCGATGGAACAGGGCAAACCGCTGGCGCAGTCCATGGGCGAGGTCGGCAAGGCCGCCGACGGCTTCCGCATGAATGCGGAACTGGTCAAGTACATGACCGGCGAGACGATCCCGGGCGAGACGCCGGGCCGTCAGGTCATCACCCGCCGCTTTCCGCGCGGGGTCTACGCGGTCATCACCCCGTGGAATTTCCCCGTCAACATCCCGACCGAATACCTCGCCCCCGCCATCGCCACCGGCAACACTGTGGTCTGGGTGCCCGCACCCACCACCTCGCTTGTCGCGGTGGCCTTCATGCGGGTGCTGGCCGAGGGCGGGCTACCCGAGGGGCTGATAAACCTTGTGCTGGGCGAAGGCGCGACCGTCGGTGACGAAATCGTCGTGAACCCCGGCACGCAGGCCATCGGCTTCACCGGTTCGGCGGCCACCGGCAAGCGCATCGCGGAACGCGGCGCAGGCAAGCCGATGATGCTGGAACTGGGTGGCAACGGCCCGATGATCGTGCGCGCCGACGCCGATCTCGACAAGGCCGCCGAAGCGGCGGCGGGCGGGGCTTTCGGCAACGCGGGCCAGATCTGCGCCGCCACCGGCCGCGTGCTGGCGCACGAGGACGTCGCCACGCCGCTGGCCGAGAAGATCGCCGAACTCGCCAGGGCACAGGTCGTCGGTGATCCGATGCATCAGGGCACGACGATGGGGCCGCTCAACAACGCCGCCGTCGCGGCCAAGGTGGCCGAGCACGTGTCCGAAGCCATCGCCGACGGCGCCCGCGTGCTGGCGGGCGGCAGCGCCCTGCCCGATGCGGGCAGCGACCTGTTCTACGCGCCAACCGTGCTGGGCGGCGTGACGCCCGGGATGCGGATCGCCCGCGAGGAAACCTTCGGTCCCGTGGTTCCCGTGATCGCCCTTGGCGACGACGCGGAACTGATGCGGGTGGCAAAGGACACCGAGTACGGGCTGTCCATGTCGATCTTCTCGAAAGACCTCGAAACCGCGATGGCGATGTCCGGCGAACTCTCCGCCGGGATCGTGAACATCAACGAGGGCACGACCTACTGGGAAATCCACATGCCGTTCGGCGGCGGGTCCGGCACCAAGTCGGGCATCGGCCGGATCGGCGGCAAGCACACTCTTGAAGCGATGACCGAGATCCGCATGGTCTCGGTTCCCATACCCCATTTCGGTTAAGTCCCGGAAAAGGAAACGGAAGATGACACTACAGGACGCAAAGAAGGGCGCGTTGCTTGCCAAGCTGGCCCCGTCCGTCGCCGCCTTCGTCGACGAGCTTCTGCCGGGCGGCGACGGCTGGCCGTCGGGCGCTACGATCGGCGTGCAGTTCCCGCTGGTGGAACGCCTGATCGAGCAGAATGGCGAGCAGGCGCTGATGGCGCTGGCCGAGACGCTGGACCGGATCGGCGCGCCGTTCGACGGCATGGACCCGGACGCGCGGGTCGAGGCGGTGAAGTCGATGGAAGCGAACGAACCGGCCCGCTTCGGCTGGCTGCGCGACGCGGCATTTCAGGCCTACTATGAAAGCCCGATCGTCGTGACGCTGATCGACGCCGCGGGCACGCCCTACAAGATCCTGCCGCACGTATCGGGCTATGACCTGCCCAGGTTCGACCGGGCCACCCAGACCCCGCGCCACAACCGGGGCCGCTACATCCCGACCGATCAGGTCGCGCCGGTCGACACGTCCGGCCTGAACCTCGACACCGTGAAAACCGACAAATGGGGGCTTCAGCGATGACCGCCGACAAAGAACGCGACGTCCTCGTCATCGGCTCGGGCGCGACCGGCGCCCTGTCGACCATGGTGCTGGCGCAGGCCGGGCTGGACGTGCTGTGCCTTGAACAGGGCGGCTGGGTCGAGAAGAACGAGTTCGCCCACACCCACACCAACTGGGCGTGGCAGCGCGCGACGAACTGGAACCCGGACATCACCCGGCGCGACCATCCCGACGACTACATGATGGGCACCGACAGCAGCCAGCCGCTGATGTGGAACGCGGTGGGCGGATCGACCAACGCCTATGGCGCGATCTGGCCGCGCTATCGTCCGTCGGATTTCCGCAAGGGCGACGAGCACGGGATGCAGCCGAACTGGCCCATCGCCTATGAAGACGTCGCTCCGTTCTACGAACGCGTCGACGCCATCCTCGGCACCTCGGGCCTGACCGGCGACCCGGCGATGCCGCCGCGCCCCGAATGCCCGACCGGCCCGCTTCCGTTCACCAAGGCGGCGAAGAAGCTGTCGGAAGGCTTCGACAAGCTGGGGTGGCACTGGTGGCCCGCCGAGGCCGGCGTGATCTCGGAAGACTATGACGGCCGCCCGGCCTGCAACAACTGCGGCCTGTGCAACGGTTGCCCGCGCGGCTCGATGTCGATCTACTCGCAGTCGGTCTGGCCCAAGGCGCTGGAAGCGGGCGCCGAGCTTCAGACCCACGCCCGCGTGCTGAAGATCCTGACCGGCCCGGACGGCCGCGCCACCGGCGCGCGCTGGAAAAACCGCGTCACCGGCGAGATCGTCGAGACGAAGGCCAAGATCGTCATCGTCGCCGCCAACGGCGTCGGCACCCCGCGCCTGCTGCTGGCGTCGGGCATCGGCAACTCGTCCGACATGGTGGGCCGCAACCTGCTGCACCACACCCTTGTCTCGGCGCAGATCTGGGTGGACGAGCAGGTCGATGGCCAGATGGGCTATGTCGCCTCGGTCCTGGGCCGCGAGTTCGCCGAGACCGACACCTCGCGCGGGTTCGTCAACGGGTTCAACTTCAACTGCACGACCTCGGCCCCTTCGGCGGGCGAGATGGCGACCGGCTGGATGAGCGGCACCAAGGCGCCATGGGGCAAGGACCACCACACGTGGATGGAGAAGCGGTTCGGCCACTCGATCGGCCTGTTCGCCATCGGCGACGACCTTCCCAACCCGGAAAACCGGGTGTATCTCGATCCCACCGAGACCGACGAGGACGGCATCCCCGTGGTCAAGATGCACTATGAACCCGGCGAGAACGACAAGCGCATGATGAACTACATGCTGGATCGTCTTCAGGACCTCGGAGAAGCCTGCGGCGCCTTCGACATCCAGCTGAACGACTACCGCGACGCGGACGGGGTCTATCGCACCCCGGCGTGGCACATGATCGGCACCTGCCGAATGGGCGACGACCCCGCGACCTCGGTGGTCAATGGCTGGCACCAGTCCTGGGACGTGCCAAATATGTTCATCGTGGACGGCTCGGTGCTGGCGACCGGCGGCGTGGTGAACCCGACGCCGACGATCTCGGCGCTGGCGCTGCGGGCCGCGGAGTACATCCGCGACAACTTCGTCGATCTCACCACAACCGAGCGGACGCTGGCCGCCTGAAAGACGGAAAGACCATGACAGCAGACCGCTCTGTCGCGGTGATCGGTGCGGGGTTCGTCGGAACCTCCTGCGCCCTGCACCTCGCCCGCAAAGGCTGGGACGTGACGCTGATCGACAAGGGAGGCCCCGCCAACGGGGCCTCTTTCGGTCCCGCCGGCATCATCCAGCGCGAGGCGGTGGCGCCCTACGCCTTCCCCCGTTCCGTGTCGAAGATCCTGTCGGTGCTGATGCGCCGGGGCATCGACATCCGCTATCACGCCACCGCCCTGCCCGGCGTCGCGCGCGGACTTGCCGGCTACTGGTGGAACTCGTCGCCCAAACGCCACGCCAGGGCGACACGGGCCTATGCCACCCTGATCGAGCATTCGCTGACCGAGCACGGGCAGCAAATCGACTGGGCCGGACCGGTGGCCGACGACCTGATCCGCCGTGACGGCTGGTACGACCTGTATCGCACCCCTGCCGGGCTGGCCGGGGGCCTTGCGCATGCAAAAGAGAACCACGACGGGTTCGGCGTGCCGTACGAGGAACTGTCGGGCGACGACGTGGCCACGCTTGAGCCGCACCTGCAGGAACGCTTCACCGGCGCGATCCACTGGCCCGATACGTGGTCGGTGCGCGATCCCGGCGAGCTGGTCGCGGCCTACGCGGGCGCCTTTGTCGAGGCCGGCGGCACACTCGTCACCGGCGACGTCACCGACATCGCGAAGACCGGCGACCGCTGGGTGCTGTCCTCGAACGGGACCGAGATCGCCGCCACGGACAAGGTCGTCGTCGCCACCGGCGCCTGGACCGACAAGGTCGCCGCGAAACTGGGATGGAAACCGCCGCTGTTCGTGAAACGCGGCTATCACCGTCACTTCAAGGGCGAGGGCAACCGCCCCCTGAACAACTGGATCGCCGACCTTGAGACGGGCTTCCTCATCGCCCCGATGAAACGCGGCATCCGCCTGACCACCGGCGCGGAACTCGGCAAGCTGGACACCCCCCAGACCCCGATCCAGATCACCGAAGCCGAGAAGATCGCCCGCCGCATGTTCCCCATCGGCGAAGCCGCCGACGCCGCGCCATGGATGGGCGGCCGCCCCTGCACGCCCGACATGCTGCCGGTGATCGGTCCCTCGCCGGACAAGGACGGCATCTGGTACGCCTTCGGCCACGGCCACCAGGGCCTGACAATGGGCCCCGCGACGGGCCGCCTGATCGCCGAGATGATGGGCGGCAAGACGCCCTTCGTCGATCCCGCGCCGTTCAGACCGTCCCGGTTTCACTGACCGGGCGGCGCGCCAGCATCGGAAGTATAAGTCCCCACTGCGTCTCGCGCGGCGGTCCCGAAGGGATGAAGCCCGCCTTGCGATAGACGGCAATCGCCCGCGCATTGTCTGGGTGCGGGTCTATGCAGATCACCGGCGCGCCCGCATCGAACAGGTCCCGCATCCGCAACCCGATGAAGGCCGTCCCGTGCCCGATGCCGACCATTTCCGGTTCGCCGATGTACTGGTCGATCCCCCGCGCGCCCTTGGGCAGATACGCGAAAGGATGATCGTCCCAGCCATGGACGGTGTAATCCTGAATGTAGGCAAAGGGCCGCCCCGCGTGAGACACGATCATGCGGACAACGCGCGGGTCTTCCAGATGCGCGGCGTCATAGGGCTCGTCGTCCTCCCACCACGCGCGCACATGCGGGTTCGCCTGCCACGCGCGCAGCATGGGCAGATCGTCCAGCCTCGCCGCCCGGAAATCATAGTCGGATGCGGTCATGCCCCAGCAGTAACGGATCGCGGGGCGGCCGTCCCGCAGCGCGCGGCTCAGGCCGTCGCTTGTGCCTCGTCGGCCCACGGCATCCGCTCGAACTCTTCCCGGAAGGCGAAGCGCACGAGGTGGCTGTCGATCACGCCCTTGGCGCGCTCAAGCCCTTCCGCGTCCGGGGCCGTGACCTCGATGGTCAGCGCCTCGGCGTCCGCGGTCATGACCGATGGCCCCATCGGCAGCGCCGCGCGTCCCTCGGTCGGGCCATAGTCGACCTCGACCTTGTGCGCGAAATGTTTGCACAGCTGTTGCAGGTATTTCGAGGCGTTCGCGGTTTCCCAGCGGGCTTGCGTTGTCAGCATGGCAGGTATCCTATTCTTTCTGTCAGATTAGTGACTGGACGCCGCCGCAACAATACCCTAGCAAAAATATCGGAAACCGCCCGAATTTGCGGGCCGAGACAATGGAGTCCCCGATGTTCCGCACCTTCTCCGCCACCGTTGCCGCGGCGGCCCTGCTGGCGCTGCCGGCGATGGCCGACCCCGTCACCATCGAAACCGCGACCGGCCCCGCAGAGATCGAGACCACGCCCGAAACCGTCGCGGTCTTTGACATGGCCGCGCTCGACACGCTTGACGCGCTTGGCGTTCCGGTCACCGCTTCGATCAGCAACATCATGGTGGACTACCTCAAGCAGTACGAGGGCGACATCGGCACCCTGTTCGAGCCGGACTTCGAGGCGCTGTACGCCCTTGGCCCGGACCTCGTCATCGCCGGCGGCCGGTCCGCCGCGCAGGTCACCGAGCTTCAGAAATACGCCACCACCATCGACATGACCACGATGGGCGGCGACCAGTACGCGACCACGCTCGCCCGGCTCGACGCCTACGGCAAGCTGTTCGGCATGGAAGACAAGGCCGCCGAACTGGCCGACGCACTGAACGCCCAGCTCGAAGCGACCAAGGCCGCCGCCGAAGGCGCGGGCAACGCGCTTCTGGTGCTGACCAACGGCCCGAAAATCTCGGCCTACGGCGCCGGTTCGCGCTTTGGCTGGGTTCACGGTGCGCTGGACCTGCCCGAGGCCGTCGAAGGGCTGGAAGTCGCCACCCACGGCGAGGCGATCTCGTTCGAGTTCATCGCCGAAGCGAACCCCGACTGGCTGCTGGTGATCGACCGCGTCGCCGCCATCGGCGCCGAGGGCGACAGCGCCGAGGCCACGCTCGACAACGCGCTGGTCGCCGAGACGAACGCGTGGAAAGACGGCCATGTCGTCTATCTCAACGCGTCCGACATCTACGTCGCCGGCGGTGGCTACACCTCGACGATGAACACCCTGAAACTTCTGGAACAGGCCTTCGGCGGCGCCGGCTCTTGACCGCCACGCGGCTGACCGTTTTCGCGGGCCTCTTGGCCCTGGCCCTCGTGAGCGTGCTCACGGGGGTCGCTTCTTTGGGCGGGGACCCTTGGCTTGTTCTGGTCAGCCGCCTGCCCCGCACCGCCGCCGCGATGCTTGCGGGGGCGGGACTCGCGGTGTCGGGCGTCATCATGCAGATGCTCGTCCGCAACCGCTTCGTCGAGCCGTCGACCGCCGGCACCGGCCAGTCCGCGGGCTTCGGCCTTGTCGCCGTCACGCTTCTGTACCCCGCCGCCGGGATCTGGCTGAAGATGCTGGCCGCCATCGCCACCGCGCTGATCGGCACCGCCGGCTTTCTAGCGCTGGTGCGCCGCCTGCCCGCCCGTGATCCGCTGCTGGTGCCGCTGACCGGCATCGTCTACGGCGGCATCATCGGCGCGGCGACCACCTTCCTCGCCTTCGAGCGCGACCTGATCCAGTATATCGACATCTGGATGAACGGCGAATTCTCTGGCGTCATGCTGGGCCGTTACGAGTATCTCTGGATCGCCGGAGCCCTTGCCGTGCTGGCCTATCTCTATGCCGACCGCTTCACCATCGCGGGCATCGGCGAGGACGCAAGCCGCAATCTCGGCCTGAACTACCGGCAGGTCATGGCGATCGGTCTGGCCATCGTCTCGGTCGTGACCGCCGTCACCGTGGTGACCGTCGGCATGATCCCCTTCGTCGGCCTCGTTGTGCCAAACATCGTCTCGCGGCTGCTGGGCGAGAACCTGCGCCGCACCCTGCCCGTCGTCGCCGCGTCCGGCGCGGGGCTGGTGCTGGCCTGCGACATCCTCGGCCGCCTCATCCGCTTTCCGTTCGAGATCCCCGTCGGCACCGTTCTCGGCGTCGTCGGCGCGGTCGTCTTTCTCTGGCTTCTCCATGTTCGCCCGCGCTCTGCCCGATAGATCCGTCCTTCTCGCCCTTGGCGCCCTCGCCGCCGCCGCCGTGCTGTACCTTGGCATCGGCGCGCGCGGCGACTTGGGCTTTATCCTGATGTTCCGGGGCAGCAAGCTTCTGGCGCTGATCACGGTGGCCGTCGCGGTCGCGGTGTCGACCGTGGTGTTTCAGACAATCAGCAACAACCGCATCCTGACGCCCTCGATCATGGGGTTCGACGCGCTGTACCTGCTGATCCAGACGGTGCTTGTCTTCACCCTGACGGGCGTCGGCTTCGCCTATCTCGACCCCTATTCGAAATTCGCGCTGGAAACCGGGCTGATGCTGGCGGCATCGCTTCTGCTGTTCGGCACGCTGCTGCGCAATTCCCGCGATCTCAGCCGGATGATCCTGACCGGCATCATCTTCGGCACCCTGTTCCGCAGCATGACCAGCCTGCTGAACCGGATGATCGACCCGTCCGAATTCTCGGTGATCCAGTCCGCCAGCTTCGCCCGGTTCAACAGCGTGAACGCCGACCTGACATGGCTGGCGGCGGGGATCACGCTTTTGGTCTCGGGCTGGCTGATCCGGCGCCACCGGACGCTGGACGTGATCGCGCTGGGACGCGAGACGGCGATCAACCTCGGCGTCAACCACGACCGCGAGGCCCGCCACCTGCTGACCCTTGTGGCGCTGCTGGTCTCGGTCTCGACCGCGCTGGTCGGCCCGGTCGTGTTCTTCGGCCTCCTCGCCGCGGCGCTGACCTATCAGGTCGCAGGCACATGGCGGCACGTGGTGCTGCTGCCGCTGTCGGGCCTGATCGCCGCAACGATCCTCGTCGGGGCGCAGACCCTGTTCGAACGCGTGCTCGGCTTTCAGGCCTCGGTCTCGGTCGTGATCGAGGCGCTCGGCGGCCTCGCCTTCCTTTACCTCATCCTCCGAAAGGCAAGCAGATGATCGGCATTCGCGATCTCGACGTCAGCCTGACCGGCAGCCCCGTGCTGCACGACATCACCACCACCCTGCCCGCCGGTCGCCTGACCGCGCTTGTGGGGCCCAACGGCGCCGGCAAGTCGACGCTTCTTGCGACACTGGGACGCCTCGTCGCGCCGACCCGTGGCGAGGTCGAACTCGACGGCCGCCCGCTTCTTGACTACCCCGACCGCGAGCTTGCCCAGCGCCTGTCGGTCCTGCGGCAGGACGCGCCCATCGGGCCGCGTCTGACGGTCGAGGATCTCGTCTCTTTCGGGCGCTATCCGCATTCCCGCGGCCGCCTTACCGATCTTGACCACGCCCGTGTCCGCCACGCCATCGACCGTCTCGACCTGCGCGCCTTCGCCGGGCGCTACCTCGACTCGCTGTCCGGCGGCCAAAGGCAGCGCGCGCTGATCGCCATGGTGCTGGCGCAGGACACCGACGTCATCCTGCTGGACGAACCGCTCAACAACCTCGACCTCGCCCACGCCCGCCGCGTGATGCAGATCGCCCGCGAAGAAGCCGACGCCGGGCGCACCGTGGTCGTCGTCCTGCACGACCTCACCGTCGCCGCCGCCTATGCCGATCACGTGGTCGCCCTGAAGGAAGGCCGCCTCTATGCCGAGGGCCCGTCGGACGAGATCATGACCCCTGCCGTCCTCTCTTCGCTTTATGACACGCCGGTCTCGGTCGCCACGGTCGAGAACCGCCGCGTCGTCCTGACTGTCTGACGGACGTCCACCTTCTTCTCTTCCGAAATACCTCGGGGGAGTCGCGGAACGCGACGGGGGCAGAGCCCCCTAGATCCCCGCCGCCTGCGGCAGCACGAACGGCACCGGTCCTTCCGGCACAGCGTTCACCCGGACCCGGCAGCCGTAGACCCGCGACAGCATCTCGTCCGTCAGCACCTCGCGCGGGGCGCCCTGCATCGCCATCCGGCCACCGTGCAGCAGCGCCACGCGGTCGGCGTACATCGCGGTCAGGTTCAGTTCGTGCATCACCGCCACCACGCCGCCGCCGCGCCGGGCGTAGTCGCAGGCGATTTCCATGACCTCCAACTGGTGGCCGATGTCTAGCGCCGAAACGGGTTCGTCCAGCAACAGCCACGACGGCCGCCCGTCCGCCACCGGCTCCCAGACCTGCAGCAGCACGCGGGCCAGTTGGACCCGCTGGCGCTCGCCGCCCGAAAGGTCGTGATAGAACCGGCCCTCAAACCCGCTGAGCCCCACGCGCTCCAGCGCCGCCACAGGCAGGTCCGCACGGCGCGCCATACGGCCCGCCTGCAGGCCCAGCCGCAGGATCTCCAGCACCGTGAACGGGAACGAAAGCTGCGCCGCCTGTGGCAGCACGCCCCGCCGCATCGCAAGTTCCCAGCCTTTCATCGACGTCACGTCCGCGCCTTCCAGCGTGACAGAGCCGGCATACGCAACCTCGCCGGTCATCGCCTTCAGCAACGTCGTCTTGCCGGACCCGTTCGGCCCGGCGATCACCGTGACCTCGCCCGCCCGCGCCGCGAAGTCGACGCCCTTCAGCACCGGCGTTCCGGCCAGCGTGACCTCTATTCCGACAGCTTCAAGCATCAGCCCCCCAGCGCCGCGCGGTTGCGCAGCAGGATCCACAGGAAGAACGGCCCGCCCAGCACCGCCGTGACGATCCCGATCGGCAGTTCGGCGGGGGCGACCACGGTGCGCGCGATCATGTCCGCCGCGATCAGCAGCGCGCCGCCCAGCAGCGCCGAGGCGGGCAGCAAGAAGCGGTGATCCGGCCCGATCGCAAGCCGCAGCAGATGCGGCACCACGATGCCGACAAAGCCGATGCCGCCCGAAACCGCCACCGCCGCCCCGGCCGCCGCCGCGACGCACAGGATCGAGATGTTCTTCATCCGCTGCACCGGGATGCCCATGTGGGACGCCGCCGCCTCGCCCAGCGCCAGCGCGTTCAGGGCGCGCGACAGGAACGGCACGACGCACAGCGCCAGCAGGATGATCGGCCCGGCGGCCAGCACCTTGCTCCATGTCGCGCCGGCCAGCGAGCCGAGGTTCCAGAATGTCAGGTCGCGCAGTTGCGCGTCATTCGCGAGGTACACGAGGATGCCGGACAAGGCCCCTGCCAGCGCCTGCAGCGCGATGCCCGCCAGCAGCATCACCGCAACCGAGGTGCGCCCGTGGTGCGTTGACACCCGGTACAGCAGAAGCGTGGTGATCCACGCCCCCGCGAAAGCCGCGACCGGCACAAGGTAGCCCGCAAAGGGCGCTGCGATCCACGCCGGCAGCAGCCCGCCCAGCACGATCGTTCCCACCGCGCCAAGCCCCGCCCCCGCGCTGACGCCGACCAGCCCCGGATCGGCCAGCGGGTTGCGGAACAGCCCCTGCATCACCGCCCCCGCCACGGCGAGCGCGCCGCCGACCAGCAGGCCCATCGCCATGCGCGGCAGCCGGATGTCCAAAAGCACGATGCGGTCGCGCGGGGCCAGCGCCTCGCCCGAGGCCAGCGTCTTCAGCACCGGCCACAGCGCGGTGCCGGTCGCGCCGACCGTCAGGCTGGCCACCGCCACCACGCACAGCAGAACCGCCAGACCGGCCAGCACCAGCCGCGCGCGGGCGCTGCGGTCACCGGCCAGACGCGCGCCGGGGGCAGAGCGCACCCGCCCCGCCCCCGGCGTCGGTCCCAGGTCCGTCGTCGCCATGGATCAGGCGCCGCCGTACAGCGCGCCATGCAGGGTCCGGACCGCTTCGGGGGTGCGCGGGCCGAAGCCCAGAAGCAGCAGTCCGTCGATCCGCACCACGCTGCGGGTCTCGCCCGCCGGCGTCGCCGCCACCGAGGGCAGCGCGAACAGGTCGTCGTCGGTCATCGCGTGATCGCCGCCCCGGTCCATCATCAGGATCACATCCGGCGCGGCGGCGATGATCGCCTCTTCGCTGACCGGCTTGTAGCCCTCGAACCCTTCGACCGCGTTGACGGCCCCGGCCAGCCGGATGATCCCGTCCGCCGTGGTGTTGGTCCCCGACGCCATGATCCGGCCGCCCTGCGCGGTCAGCACGAACATCACCCGCTTCGGTGTGCCCGGCACCTCGGCCGACATCGCGTCGGCCAGCGCCGCGTCGACCTCGGCGGCCAGCGCCTCGCCCTTTTCGACCACTTCCAGCGCGGCGGCCACGGCCTCGATCTTTGCGCGCACGGTGTCCCGGTCGAACCCGTCGGGCACCGCGACAAAGTCGATCGCCGCCTCTTCCAGCACCTCGATCGTCTCGGGCGGGCCGCTGCCCGCCTCGGCGATCACAAGATCGGGGTTCACCGACAACACGCCCTCGGGCGACAGCGCCCGCATATAACCCACGTCGGGCAGGTCCATCACTTCGGGCGGATAGCTCGAGGTCGTATCGCGCGCGACCAGCCGGTCCTCTTCGCCCAGCGCATAGATGATCTCGGTCACAGAGCCGCCTACCGACAGCACCCTTTCGCCCGGCGGCACGTCTTCGGCCACCGAGTAGGTCGAGGTGAAGGCCAGCACCGGCAGCATCAGGCAGGCGCCAAGGATCGCGGGTATGGAAAGTTCGGATTTCAGGAACGTCATGCCACCGGCTCCTTCTTCTGGTCGGCGTCTTCGGCGCTGTTCAGCCCGGCGACGACCTCGGCGAAGGCCGGGCGGTGATCTGCCTCGTCGGTGCGCTTGCCGAACACCTGCAGGATCAGCGCGCCGTCCTTGTCGAAGCCTTCCAGCGACAGCGCCGGGCCACGGCGCGTCGGCTTCTCGACGGCCCAGAGTTCCGCCACGTGATCGGACCGCAGGTGCAGGTTGAAGTCGGGGTCCAGCACGTTCTGCCACGGACCCATCTTCTTCATCGTGTGCATCGGGCCGGAGTGGATCTGGATGCAGCCCCGGTTGCCGACGAAGATCATCACCTCGACGCCCTGTGCCGACAGCGTTTCAAGCGCGGTGTCCAGCGCCGAGGGCGCCAGGGCGCGGACCCACGGGGCGCCCGCGATGCGGTAGGCGCCCAGCCGGTTCATCCGCAGCTTCGCCGTCAGCCGCAGGAACTGGTGCGTGTCGGTCAGCCGCTCCCATTCCTTCAGCAGGATGTCGCGCTTGGCGGGCTCGGACTTCGGCCCCTCGACCGGGGCGCGCGGTTCCAGCGACAGCGCCTGCGACGCATCCCCCGTCGCAAGCGCCGTGCGGATCGACTGCCAGCCGGACGGATCGGCGTCGAGCGGCAGGATCACCTTGTGCACCGCGTCGCCTGCCGCATCGAACACCTGCAGGCTGCGACGCACGCCGTTATCGGTCTCGACCTCGACCGCGAAGCCGTGAACCCAGTATTTCGGGAAGATCCGCAGGTCGATCGCGCCGTTCAGCACCATGGCGGCGTGGTCGCCCGAGTGGTAGTTGTCGTAAACGCCCGTCTTCTCGCTGACCGCGCTTTCGTTGCGGGTCAGCGCCATGACCGGCCCCAGCCCGCCCAGAAGCGGCATCAGCGCGTCCGGCGAGGCATCGATTCGCGTGACGCCCTGCCCGACCCGCGCGGCGACGAGATCGGCTTCGGTCACGCCCAGCTGGGCGGCAAGGTCGCGCGGGCGCGCCTTCGGGTTCTCTTCCAGTGCGCGCAGCAGGTCCTGCGGCTCTTTGGCAGCCGTGGCTTCCATCAGTGGGAATCCTTGTCGTGAGTGGGTCCGGATGCCTGGCTGGCCGCCCGCGTCAGGCGGCACCGCTGGGATAGCCGCACAGCGATGCTGCCACGCGGCGGATATACTTGACGAGTTTAGTCAGCTATTTTAACCAGTGCAACAAGCGATCGGCGGCCCACTTCCGCACATCGCCGTCAGCCAGCCTCGCGCCAGCCCCATCAAGATACCATCATCCGCAATTGGGGAAGTCATGCGCGTGGTTCACTCGAAAAAGTTACTGTTGTGTTCGACCGCGCTGACCGCGTTGCTCGCTGCACCCATTGCCGCTCAGGAGACGGTCGACGAGACCGCCGACGGAGGTTTCTTCACCCGTCTGGGCCGCATTGTACTGGGGTTCGGCGGCACCGAGACCGTCGCCATCGACACCCCGCAGGCGGTCACCGTCCTGAATCAGGACGACATCGACCAAGAGCAGGCGACCACCGTGGCCGACCTGTTCGACATGGTGCCCGGCGTTCAGGGCATCGGCACCGGCCGCGTCGGCGGCGTATCGTTCAACATCCGTGGCGTGGGCGAGCTTGCCTCGTCTGACGAATCGAAAATCATCGTCACCGTGGATGGCGCCACAAAGTTCTACGAGCAGTACCGCATGGGGTCCTTCTTCTCGGACCCCGAGCTTTACAAGCAGGTCGAAGTGCTGCGCGGCCCGGCGTCCTCGACCCTGTACGGGTCCGGCGCCATCGGCGGTGTGATCAACTTCGAGACCAAGGACGCGGGCGATTTCCTGACCACCGGCAACCACGCCCTGCGCTTCCGCGTAGGCTACAGCACCAACGGCAACGAAAGCCTCGCCTCGGCGATCTACGCCACGCGGCCCGCCGAGAACTTCGAGACGCTGTTCGCCCTGAACTACCGCGTGGCGGACGACTATGAAAACGGCGACGGCGAAGCGATCGCGGGGTCCGCCTTCGATGCGCTGTCCGGCCTGATCAAGGCCAAGTACACTTTCGGCGACACGCTGTCGAAGTCGATCACCGCCTCGTATTCCGCGTGGAACAGCTCGCTGGATGACACCAGCTATGCGCAGACCGACAGCTTCGACTTCGGCACCATCGACCGGGACATTTTCGACCAGACCTTCGCCCTGCGCTACGAGGATTCCGCCCCCGGCAATCCGTGGCTCGATCTGGATGTGGTGCTGACCTACTCGGACACCGATGTCGAACAGAGCGACGCCTCGCTGCCGCCCTTCTCTCCGTTGTTCATGGACTCGCACTACGCCTACCGCACGCTGGGCCTGAAGGCCGAGAACACCTTTGAGCTGAGCTTCGGCAACTGGCAAAACTACGTCACCGCGGGCGTGCAGCTGTCCCAGCAAGAGCGGATCGCCGAAAGCACCAGCGGCGCGATCAATTTCCACCCCGAAGGCACGGACCAGAAGGTCGGCGCCTACATTCAGGGTGAATTCGTCTGGAATGACCGCCTGACGCTGGTGCCCGGCATCCGCGCCGACCTTGTCTGGCTGGACCCCGGCGACGGCGGTGACGCCTATGACACCTCGCTGGTCTCGCCCAAGATCGCGGCGCATTACAAGCTGACCGACGATCTCGCGATCTTCGGCTCGCTGGCACATACCGAACGCACCCCGACGCTGGACGAGATCTATTCCTACGACGTCGACGAACCGGCCAGCGGCGGGCTGAACCCGGAGTCGGCGGACAGCGCGGAACTGGGCCTCAGCTATTCCTACTATGGCCTGTTCTCGGGCAACGACGTGATCGAGATGAAAGCCACCGGCTTTTACTACGACATCACCGACATGATTGCCCGCGACACCACCGCCGGCACGCCCTATTACCGCAACATCGACCACGTGAAGCTGTGGGGCTTCGAGCTTGAGGGCGCCTACGAGGCCGAGTACGGCTTCGCCCGCGCCGCCTTCTCGGAAGTGCGCGGCGAGGATACCTCGACCGGGCTCACGCCCACTTCTGTCCCACAGCGCTCGCTGGTTCTGACCATCGGCGGACGGGTGCCCGACTATGGGCTGGAATTCGGCTGGCGCGGCCATTTCTATGGCGAGATCGACTATGGCGGCGGCGACACCTACGACGGCTACGACCTGCACGACCTGTTCGTGAACTGGTCCCCGCAGGACGGCCCGCTTGAAGGTCTGACCATCGGTCTGACCGCCGACAACATCTTCGACACCACGTACCAGAACAGCCTTGCGGGGGACGACGGCGCGGGCCGGTCCTATGGCATCGCCCTCACCCGGACCTTCGAATTCTGATGACAGGAGACATCATGCGCACTTCCCGACCCAGGACGCTTTGCCTTGCCGCGGCCTTTGCCGCGTCCGGCGCACTTGCCGTGCAGGCACAGGCCCAGGACGCGGAACCAGAGACCGCCCCGGCCCTGAAAGTGGAACTGAACAGCGCAACGCCGCTGGAGGGCGCCTGCCGTCTGACCTTCATGGCGACCAACGGCCTTGGCGTCGACGTCGCCAAGCTGGTGCTGGAAACCGTGCTGCTGACCACCGACGGCGTCGTCGACCGCCTGACCCTGTTCGACCTGCAGACCCTGCCCGCCAACCGCCCCCGCGTGCGCCAGTTCGACGTGGCCGGGCTGGACTGCGGCAAGCTGGGTCAGGTGCTGATCAACGGCGTGCAGGCCTGCGACGGCGAGGGCCTCGACCCGGCCACCTGCACCAATGAGCTCGATCTGTCGACGCGCGCCGACATCGAGGTGCTGGGGTGAACGTCATCGACCTTCTGCAGGATCGCCTGAACGCCATCGTCGACCTCGGCGGTCCGGTCGTTGCGATCCTGCTGTGCCTGTCCGTGCTGTCGCTGGCCGTGGTGCTGTACAAGCTCTGGCAATACGCCTCTGCCGGCGTCGGCCGCCACCGCAGTCTGAAACAGGCGATGGCGGAACTGGACGCGGGCCGCCCGGACGCGGCCGCGGGCTATCTCCGCAAAAGCCGCAACCACCTTGCCCCGGTCCTGCTGCGCGCCCTCGGCGCGGGCGGCGCCGCCGACAAGGCCCGCATCGAGGCCGAAGCCGCGCGCCGTCTCGACAAGCTGGAACGCTGCTTCCGCATCCTCGACAGCATCGCGCAGATCTCGCCCCTGCTGGGGCTGTTCGGCACCGTGCTGGGCATGATCGACGCCTTCCAGGCGCTGCAGGATGCGGGCTCGTCCGTCGACCCGTCGACGCTTGCGGGCGGCATCTGGGTCGCGCTGATGACCACCGCCGCGGGGCTGGCCGTGTCGATGCCCACCAGCCTGCTGCTGACCTTCCTGGAATCCCGCCTCGCCCGCGAACGGTCGGTGGCCGAGATCGCCATCGAAACGCTGTTCGCCCCCCTGCCCGAAAGCAAGGCGAAGGACGAGGTTCTGCGGCCCTTCCCGCAATCCAATGCCCGTTAGGTCGCCTGCCCGTCCGCGCCGCGCGGTTTCGGTGACGTCGCTGATCGACGTGATCTTCCTGCTGCTGCTGTTCTTCATGCTCAGCTCGACCTTCACGCGCTTCGCCGAGATCCGGCTGGACACCGGAACCGGCGGCCCCGCCGCCCCGGTGGCGGCGGCGACCCCGCCGCTGTTCCTGCAACTGGGCGCGGACACGATCCGGCTGAACGCGCAGGAGGTGTCGCTGGACGACCTCCCTGACCGGCTGGCGGACGAGGCGCCGAACGACCCCGACAGCGAAAGCCGCACCCTGATCGTGTCGCCCACCGGCGACGACCTGACCTCGCAGCGGCTGATCGACCTTCTCGTCGTGCTCCGGCAGCAGCCGGGCTTCGACATCCGCGTTCTGGAGTAACCCATGGCCCTCCGCCGCCCCGCCGAGAAACGCAAGGGCGAGCCGACGATCGCCCTGATCAACATCGTCTTCCTGATGCTGATCTTCTTCATGATCGCCGGCGCCCTCGCGCCGCCGCTGGACGCCCGCGTCGAGCTGGTGGACACGGAAAACCTTGAAGGCCGCGCGCCGCCCGACGCGGCGGTGGTGCTGGCCGACGGCAGCCTGCTGTTCCGCGAACAGCCGGTGGACGCGGCCGCCGTGGTCGCGAAAGCGCGCGAGACCGACCCCACCGCCGAAGCGCCCGCCGTGCGCCTTGTGCCCGACCGCAACCTGCCCGCCGCCGCCCTGCTCGACCTCGCCGCCGCGCTGCGCGACGCGGGCGCGGGCGATGTCTGGCTGGTCACCGAGAAGGGGCTGGAATGAAGCGCACCGTGACCATCGCCGCCGGCGCCGGGATCCTGTCGCTGATCGCCCACGGCACCGCCCTTGTCGCCTTTCAGGAGACGCCGGAGCCCTTCGCGCTGGAAAGCGCGTCGCCGGGAACCGCGCGTCTGGGCAACGCTTTCGCCGACATGGTGGCGGGCGCGCCCGCGGCGGTGGACGCTCCCGACGTGACCGACCCCACCGAGGCGGAAACCGCCGAGCCCGCCGAGATGCCGGAAACCGAGCCCGCCGAACCCACAGAGCTGGCCGAGGCGACCGAGACCGTCGCCGCCGAGGAAACCAGCGCCGAGCGGATCGACGCCGCGCAGCCCGGCCAGACGGAAACCGCATCGCCCGATGCGACCGCTCCGGTGACGCCACCCGACGCGACCGAAACCGCCGAGCCGGAACAGCCCGACGCGCCGCCGCCCGTCGAGCCGGTCGAAGCCGCGGACCCCGAGACTGCCCCGGCCGCAAGCCTGCCCGTCGAAATCGAGACGAGCACGGCAGAAAACGTCCTGCCGGTGCTGCCCGAGGGCGCCCTTGCCCCTGCGCCGACACCGGCTGCCCCCACCGAAACGGTGGAGGAAACCCCGCCCGAAACCACGCCTCCGGTCGCCACCGCGCCGGCAGAGCCTGTCGAGGCGACGCCGGTGAGCCCGGTTCCGGAAACCGTCGAGGCGCTGCCGCCCGACGGATCGGAGCTTGCCGTGCTCAGCGCCCCGCCGCCGCCGTCGCGGCCCGAAGACCTTGTGCCGGAGCCCGAGCGCACCCCGACGCCCCCGCCGCCGCAGCCGGCCCCGCCCCCGCGCACCGCCGGCAACGCCGCAGAAGACACCCGGCGCGGCACCGACACCGGCGCCGAAACCGCCAACGACAACAGCCAGGGCAACGGCAACGCCGCCGCCGCGGCAGCCGCCGCGAACGCGCGCGCCGCGGCGCAATACGGCAACGCGGTGATGACCAAGATCGCCCGCACCCGGCGCGAGCGCACTCAGATCCGCGGCGTGGCGCTGGTGGCGTTCCAGATCGGATCGAACGGCGCGCTGGTCTCGGTCGGCATCGCCCGGTCCTCCGGCAACCCGCAGCTCGACCAGATCGCGATGAACCACATCCGCCGCGCCGGTCCCTTCCCGCCGCCACCGCCGGGCGCGCGGACCAGCTTCTCGGTCGAATTCGCGGGCCGCTGACGCCGGAAGCGAGGGGCCGGCCCCTCGCGCTCCCCGAGGTATTTTCAAAGAGAAGAAGGCAAGAAGCCTCGCTTCTTCTCTTTCCAAGTACCTCGGGGGGAGCGCGCAAAGCGCGCGGGGGGCAGAGCCCCCTGCCGCCGCTCAGTCTTCGCCCAGATGGGTCTGGCGAACCGGGCCGCGGTATTTCACGGTCAGGTCCTCGGGAACCTCACTGCCGTCGACGAGGAACGGCAGGATGCCCTTCCGCGCCGAGCGGCCACGCATCGCGGCAATGTCGGCGTCAGAACGGGTGACCCGCTGCGACATGCGGCGGCCCCAGCGGGCGAGAGCGTCGTAGAGCCGCGCGATCTCGGCCTCGTGGCCGGCCGACTTGGCAAGGTCGCGGAACTCGTCGGGGTCGGTTTCGAGGTCGAACAGCATCGGGCGGAAGCCGCCTTCGAAGTGAATGAGCTTCCAGCGCCCGTCGAACACCATAAACATGCGGGCGTCGCGGCTTTCGAGGCCCAGCGCGGCGCACATCGGCGTGACGGAAAAGTCGTATTCGCTGATCGCCACATCGCGCCAGTCGGGCGTTTCGCCGTTCAGCCATGGCAGCAGCGACCGGCCCTCGACGATGTGGGACGGAACCGCGCCGCCCGCCGTCTCGATGAAGGTGGCGGCGAGGTCGATGGCCTCGACCAGCGCGTCGCAGGTGGTGCCCCGGGTGGCGCCGGCCTGCGGGCGCGGGTCGCGGATGATCAGCGGGATCTTCACCGCCGGCTGGTGGAACATGTCCTTCTCGCCCAGCCAGTGATCGCCCAGATAGTCGCCGTGGTCCGAGGTCAGAACGATCATCGTGTCGTCGATCCGGCCGGTCCTTTCGAGGTGATCCAGCAGCCGCCCCAACTGGTCGTCGCACTGTTTGATCAGCCCCATGTAGGCCGGGATCACCTTGTCGCGCACGTCATCGCGCTGGAAGGCCGAGGCGATGCGGTTCGACTGGTAGGCGGCCAGCACCGGGTGCGGGTCGTCGCGTTCCATCGCATGCCGGGTGGCGGCGGGGACATGGTTGGGGCCGAACATCGCGTGATAGGGCGCGGGCACGATATAGGGCCAGTGCGGCTTGATGTAGGAGACATGAGCGCACCACGGCCCCGTGGCCTGTTCGATGAAGCGGATCGTCTCGCCGGTGAGCCACGGCGTCTCGCTGTCTTCCTCGCGGATGTTGGCGGGCTTGTCGGCATTGGCGAACATCCAGCCGCTGGCGATCTCGCCATCCGCGACCCCGGCGTTGGCGTAGTCGGCCCACGGGTTTTCACCGTCGTAGCCCTTCGCCTTCAGGTATTCGTTGTAAGGCGATCGTTTCGCATCATAAAATCCGTCCGGCCCCTGCCCCCAAAGCCCGTCATCGCGGATCCACGCGTCGAAACCGCATTCCGCCTGCCGCGCACCGATCACACTGTCGGGGGCAAGCCCCAGCCGCTCCATCCCCTCGGCGTCCGCCTTCATGTGGGTCTTGCCGATCAGCCAGCAGCCCATCCCCAGCTTGCGCAGGTGGTCGCCGATCGTCTGTTCGCCCACCCGCAGGGGAAACCCGTTCCACTGCGCCCCGTGCGAGGACGGGTAGCGCCCGGTGTAGAAGCTCATCCGCGACGAGCCGCAGACCGGCGACTGGACATAGGCGTTGGTGAACCGCACGCCCTGGGCCGCGACGCGGTCGAAATTCGGCGTGTGCAGGTGAGGGTGACCGGCGCAGGACAGGTAGTCGAACCGCAACTGGTCGTACATGATGAACAGGATGTTCACGGGTGCGCCTCCTCCAAGCCGTGCGGGCGCACGATAGGCGGGATGGCGGCCGGGGGAAAGCACCCCCGCCCGGTCAACGGCTTAGGCGGTCAGAAGGGCACGTCGTCGGCGCGGTCGGCGGCAACGACGAACTTCGCCACCACCTTCTTGGACCCGGCCTTCTCGAACTCGATGTCCAGCTTGTCGCCTTCGATCCCCATCACGTAGCCATAGCCGAACTTGGTGTGGAACACCCGGTCGCCCTGCGTGAAAGCAGAGACGGCGGTGGAATCGATCACCATGTTCCGGCTTTCCTGGGGCTGGCTCATGCCGCGTGTGGATTGCCGCGCCTGAAGCCGTTTCCAGCCGGGCGAGTTGTAGACATTCGCCTCGGCCGCGCGGTCCATGATGTTGGAGCCGCCCGCCATGCCCGCCGCGCCATAGCCGCCGCCGTAAAGGCCCGGCGGGGTCAGCACCTCGACGTGATCCTCGGGCAGTTCGTCGATGAAGCGCGAGGGAAGCGCCGACTGCCACTGGCCATAGACCCGCCGGTTGGCGGCGAAGGAGATCGTGCACAGTTCCTCGGCCCGCGTGATCCCGACATAGGCAAGGCGCCGTTCCTCTTCGAGCCCCTTCACGCCGCTTTCGTCCATCGAGCGTTGCGAGGGGAACAGGCCGTCCTCCCATCCCGGCAGGAACACGGCGGGGAATTCCAGCCCCTTGGCCCCGTGCAGCGTCATGATCGACACTTTCGCGCCGCCGTCGTCGGTCTCGTTGTCCATGATCAGCGCGACGTGTTCGAGGAACCCCTGCAGGTTCTCGAAATTCTCCAGCGCCTTCACGAGTTCCTTGAGGTTCTCCAGCCGGCCCGGCGCCTCGGGCGTCTTGTCGTTCTGCCACATCGCGGTGTAGCCGGAATCGTCAAGGATCTGTTCGGCCAGTTCGATGTGGTTCTGTTTCGGGTCCAGCGCCCTGGCGTGCCAGCGGTCGAACTGTTCCACCAAAGCGCCGATCTGGCCCTTCGCCTTGCCGGTCAGGTCGCCCGCCGAGACGCACAGCCGAGCGCCTTCCAGCAGCGACACGCCATTGGCCCGCGCGGCGCGCTGCATGGTCTGCTGCGCCTTGTCGCCCGCCCCGCGCTTGGGCGTGTTCACGATCCGCTCGAACGCCAGATCGTCATCCGGCGAACAGGCGACACGGAAATAGGCCATGGCATCGCGGATCTCCATCCGCTCGTAAAAGCGGGGGCCGCCGATGACGCGGTAGGGAAGGCCGATTGTCAGAAATCTGTCCTCGAACGCCCGCATCTGGTGCGAAGCACGTACCAGAATGGCGCATTCGTCCAAGTCCATCGGGCGCAGGCCACGGGTTCCGCCCTGCATCGCCTCCAGTTCCTCGCCGATCCAGCGGGCCTCTTCCTCGCCGTCCCAGTGGCCGATCAGGCGGACTTTCTCGCCGTCGTTCTTGTCGGTCCACAGCGTCTTGCCCAGCCGCCCCTCGTTCGTGTCGATCACGCGCGAGGCGGCGGCGAGGATGTGCGGTGTCGAGCGGTAGTTCTGTTCCAGCCGGATCACCTTGGCGCCCGGGAAGTCCTTTTCGAACCGCAGGATGTTGCCGACCTCGGCGCCGCGCCAGCCGTAGATCGACTGGTCGTCGTCGCCGACGCAGCAGATGTTCTTGTGCCCCTGCGCCAGCAGCCTCAGCCACATGTACTGGGCGACGTTGGTGTCCTGATATTCGTCGACCAGCACATAGCGGAACCAGCGCTGGTATTGCGCAAGAACGTCGGCGTGGGTCTGGAAAATCGTCAGGATGTGCAGCAGCAGGTCGCCGAAATCGACCGCGTTCAGTTCCTTCAGGCGGGCCTGGTACTGTGCGTAAAGCTCGGTGCCGCGCTGGTTGAAGGCGCTGGCCTCGGCGGCGGGCACCTTGTCGGGCGTCCACGCGCGGTTCTTCCAGTTGTCGATGATGCCGGACAGCATCCGGGGCGGCCAGCGTTTCTCGTCGATATTGGCGGCGACGATCAGCTGTTTCAGCAGGCGGATCTGGTCGTCGGTATCGAGGATGGTGAAGTTCGACTTCAGCCCCACCAGTTCCGCGTGCCGCCGCAGAAGCTTGACGCAGATGGCGTGGAAGGTGCCCAGCCACGGCATCCCCTCGACCGTCTGGCCCAAAAGCTTCGCAACCCGCTCTTTCATCTCGCGGGCGGCCTTGTTGGTGAAGGTCACCGCAAGAATCTCGTTCGGGCGCGCCTTGCCCGAGTTCAGCAGGTGCGCGATGCGGGTGGTCAGCGCCTTGGTTTTGCCGGTGCCCGCCCCCGCGAGCATCAGGACAGGACCGTCCAGCGCCTCTACCGCTTCGCGCTGCGCGGGGTTGAGGTCGTCAAGGTACGGGGCGGGCCGCGCTGCCATCGCGCGGGCCGACAGGGACCCGGAAGCGGCGGCCTCGAAAGCGTCGTCTTCGGCGAAATTGCTCATGCGGGCAATCTAGCCCCTCCGGCGGTCGAGGAAAAGCCTTGTTCTCTTAATGTTCTCTACACTCGACCGCGATGGGTGGAAGTCGCCAATTACTTGCCCGGTGTTTCCGGCGATACTGAGATTTGTTCCAAAGAGGGAACCTCGAAGGCGCTTCCAAGATTGCAATGCTGCTTTGCCGTAGCGTCTTCAGGTAGGTCGTAGAGAAATTTGTCGTTGCCTAGGTCGCGATAGGGAGACGTCGCCACCCACCGGCGAACAAAGTCCCGAGAGCAGACTGCGTAGGCGACACCAGCCCGCTCTGTGACCTTCCTCAGTTCATATTGATACCGATCTTCGACACCGTCCGTATCTATGACGATTACCATCGGAGTTTTATCCGTCAGTATCGCGGCAAAAAGCGCCTGATGGACACTGTCTCGATTGGATGACGTGTTGTCCAAGCCGACTTCGATAACATGGGTTGGCGTTTCACAATCGATACGCACATACCGTTCCTCGCCGATATTCGGGAAGTAGTGGCGGGTTTCTGTCTCCCCACCCGAGAGCAGCGTACAAAGTAAGAAAGTACTTGCGAGTTCATTCATATCGGGGCTCCTCCAGACCAATACCTTAACGAATAGTTAATCCCGGATACCACACGTTAAGGCTTACTGATATCCCCGCCACGCGCCCATCTTCCCCACTCCGATCCGCCGCGCTAAGCAGTCTGCATGATCGAAGCGGTCCTTTATTCCCTGCTGGCGGGCGCGATGATGCCTTTGGGCGGCGTGCTGGCGCGGGCAGAGCATGTCCGGCCGTTCACCGTCGAGCAGGCTCTGGTCCATTTCGTCATCGCCTTCGGCGGCGGCGCGCTGGTGGCGGCGGTGGCATTGGTGCTGGTGCCGCAGGGGGCCGAGGCGTTGTCGCCCTTCTGGGCCGTGGCCTGCCTGCTGGGCGGCGGTTGCCTGTTCATGCTGATCGACCGGACGCTGGCGAAGGCCGCCGGACACAGGGGCCAGTTGCTGGCGATGCTTGCGGATTTCGTGCCGGAAGCGGTGGCGCTTGGCGCGCTGTTCGCCTCCGGCAGCGATGCGGCGCCGCTGCTGGCCCTGCTGATCGCGCTGCAGAACCTGCCCGAGGGCTTCAACGCCTACCGCGAGTCCGCGTCGCAGGGGCATCCGGGCGGCAAGACATTGAAAACCTTCTGCCTTCTGGCGCTTGTCGGCCCCGCTGCCGCGCTGCTGGGCCATCTTGTCATGGCGGACACGCCGACGCTGCTGGGGGCGCTGATGATGACGGCCTCGGGCGGCATCCTTTACCTTATCTTCCAGGACGTTGCGCCGCAGGCGCCGCTGGCAAACCGCTGGGGGCCTCCCTTCGGCGCGGTGCTGGGCTTCGGACTGGGCCTTTTCGGACATCTGGTGACACATTGAGCGATCTCGACCAAACCCACCCCGCCATCTCGGACCTGCGCGACCGCGCCCGGCGCCGCCTGCCCCGCTTCGTGTGGGACTTCATGGACAGCGCGACCGGCACCGAAAGCACCGAGAAGCGCAACCGCGACAAGCTGGACGAGATCCGCTTTCGCCCCGACGTGCTGTTCGGCGAGCCCGAGTTCCGGCTGGAAAAGTCGCTGCTGGGCCGAGACTATGCCCTGCCGTTCGGGATCTCTCCGGTCGGCATGTCCGGCCTGGTCTGGCCCGGCGCCGAGGTGGCGCTGGCGAAGCTGGGGGCGGAACGGAACATCCCCTATGGCCTGTCCTGCGTGGCGACGCAGCTGCCCGAGAACGTCGGCCCGCACACCAAGGGCGACGGCTGGTTCCAGCTGTACCCGCCGCGCGACCCGAAGATCCGGACCGACATGCTGAAGCGTGCGAAGGACAGCGGGTTCCGCACCCTCGTCCTGACCGCCGACGTGCCCTATGCCAGCCGCCGCGAACGCCAGCGCCGGGGCGGCATGACCAGCCCGCCGCGCATCACCCCGCGCATCGCGTGGCAATGCGCCACCAGGCCCGCGTGGTCGCTTGCCACCGCCCGCGTCGGCATGCCCCGCCTCGCCTTCATCGAAAGCTACACCGGGCGCTCCGGCGCACTGTCGTCGACCGCGCATGTCGGCTATCTGATCCGCACCTCGCCCGACTGGGATTACCTGCAGGCGCTGCGCGAGGAATGGGACGGGCCGCTGGTGGTGAAAGGTATCCTTGAACCCGGCGACGCGGTGAAACTGAAGCAGGCGGGCGCCGATGCCGTCTGGGTGTCGAACCATGCCGGTCGCCAGTTCGACGGCGCGCCGTCCTCCATCGAGGTGCTGCCCGCGATCCGCGAGGCGGTCGGGCCGGACTATCCGCTGATTTTCGACAGCGGCGTCCGCAGCGGCCTCGACATCCTGCGGGCGCTGGCTTCGGGGGCGGATTTCATCTTCCTCGGCCGCGCCTTCCACTATGGGCTCGCGTCTTTCGGGCCGCGCGGCGCGGCGCATGTGGTCGACCTTCTGGCCGAGGATATCAAGGCGAACCTCGGACAGCTGGGCCTGCCAAGCTACGAGGGGCTGGCTGACCGGCTGTTGAAGTAACCCGCGGCAGACTTAGGTAATCCCCGCTTGCAACAGGGCGGGGCATCGGCCAGTTTTCCCGCGCGTATTACCGAACGGATTTCAATATGGCGCTCCCCGCGAACCAGCAGCTTAGAATCTGGGGCATCGCCATCGCGGTGTTCCTTGTCGTCATGTGGCTGCTGGGCGACGTAATCCTGCCCTTCGTTCTGGGCGGCGCGGTGGCCTACCTGCTGGACCCGATTGCCGACTGGCTGGAACGACGCGGGTTCAGCCGCATCGCCGCGACGATCCTGATTTCCGTCTGCGCGGTTCTCGTCTTCGCCATCGTGAACCTTGCCGTCCTTCCGACCCTCGTGCGGCAGGCGAACTCGCTGATCGACACCTTTCCCCGCCTGTCCGAGAACCTTCAATCCTGGCTGGC
Source organism: Maritimibacter sp. (assembly GCA_017792445.1). Lineage (GTDB taxonomy): Bacteria > Pseudomonadota > Alphaproteobacteria > Rhodobacterales > Rhodobacteraceae > Psychromarinibacter. The sequence continues at coordinate 3,034,531 of CP051232.1, read as the reverse complement.
GGTGCACGTGCCGTCGCTGATGGACCAGGATTCGACGATCCGCCAGTCGCTGCAATCGCTGGGCGAGATGCTGAAAGAACGCGGCGCAGCGCTGGTCGAGACGGTGCTGAGTTCGGCCCTGAGCGTCCTGAACATCCTGCTTCTGGTGGTCATCGTGCCGGTGGTGGCCTTCTACCTGCTGCTGGACTGGGACCGGATGGTCGCCCGCATCGACGACCTGCTGCCGCGCGACCACGCGCCGACGATCCGCAAGCTGGCGCATGACATCGACAAGACGCTGGCCTCGTTCATCCGGGGACAGGGCGTGGTGATGCTGATCCTCGGCACGTACTACGCCATCGCGCTGATGCTGGCGCAGTTGCAGTTCGGCCTGGTCATCGGCGCCATCGCGGGACTTCTGACCTTCATCCCCTACGTCGGCGCGCTGGTCGGCGGCGCGCTGGCAATCGGCCTGGCGCTGTTCCAGTTCTGGGGCGACTGGCTGCACATCGCGATCATCGCGGGCATCTTCTTCTCGGGCCAGTTCATCGAGGGCAACATCCTGACGCCGAAGCTGGTGGGCGACTCGGTCGGGCTGCACCCGGTCTGGCTGCTGCTGGCGCTGTCGGCCTTCGGCTCGCTGTTCGGCTTCGTCGGCATGCTGGTCGCGGTTCCCGTCTCGGCGGCGCTTGGCGTGCTTGCACGGTTCGCGGTGGACCAATACAAGCAGGGCCGCCTCTACAAGGGGCTCGAGACTCAGGACCAAGCCGGGCGCGACTGACCCTTGGACGAACAGTACAGCTTTGACCTGACCCGGCGCCCGTCGCTGGGCCGCGGGGATTTCTTCATCTCTCCCGCCAACGCCACCGCCGTGGCGACGGTCGAGGCGTGGCCGTCGTGGCCCTCGCACAAGCTGGTGCTGCATGGCCCGGCGGCGTCGGGCAAGACCCACCTCGCCCATGTGTGGGCCGCCCAGACCGGCGCGACGATCACCGACGCGGCCGACCTGACAGCCGCCGACGTCCCCGCTCTGGTGGCGACCCCGGTGGTGATCGAGGACGCCGACACGCTGGCCGGCGACGACGCGGCCGAACGCGCGCTGTTCCACCTGCACAACCTGTGTCTTGCCGAGGGCCGCCCGCTGATGCTGACCGCCGCGAAGCCGCCGCTTCAATGGGCGCTGCGCCTGCCGGACCTTGCCAGCCGGATGCAGGCCACCGCGACCGCGGAACTGCAGCCGCCCGACGACGCGCTGCTGACGGCGGTGCTGGTCAAACAGTTGATCGAGCGGCAGATCGATTTCGCCCCCGACATCGTCACTTACGCGATCCAACGGATGGAGCGCCGATTCTCCGCTGCCGCCGATCTTGCCGCCGCGCTGAACCGCGCGGCGTTCTCGGGGCGCCGCAAGCGGTTGACCAAGCCGCTGGTCCGCGAGGTTCTCGACAAGATGGGACAGCCGGGGTCATAACTGTCACCGCAGTGTCACCAAGAACGGCTTAACACGCGGACATGACCCAGGCAGATTTCCTCAAGGCGCCCTTCCCGGCCCCCGTCGAGCTTCCCCCCGAAGAGGTGGAAGGCCCGAAACGCTTCTTCAACCGCGAACTCAGCTGGCTTGGCTTCAACTGGCGTGTGCTGGAAGAGGCCGAGAACCCGAAGGTCCCGCTGCTCGAACGGCTGCGGTTCCTGTCGATCAGCGCCACCAATCTCGACGAATTCTACACCGTCCGCGTGGCGGGTCTGCGTGAACTGGCCCATGCCGGCAACGAGACGCCCGCCGCCGACGGTCTGTCGCCCTCGGAACAGCTGGTGCTGATCAACGCCGATGCCCGCGCGCTGATGGAACATCAGCAGGAAGTCTGGAACGCCCTGCGCGCCGAGATGGAGACCGCAGGCATCGTGCTGGAAACTTCCGAGACGCTGCGCGACGAGGACCGCGCGCATCTGGACGAGATCTTCCTGTCGAATGTCTTCCCCGTGCTGTCGCCGCTGGCGATCGACCCGGCGCACCCGTTCCCGTTCATCCCCAACACCGGCTATGCGCTGGCGCTGCAGATGAAGCGGTCGTCGGACCGGCAGGAACTGAAGGCGCTACTGCCGATCCCGCACCAGATCGACCGTTTCGTCGCGCTGCCGGATGTCGGCGAAACCCGCCGCTTCCTGCCGCTGGAAGAGCTGCTGCTGCTGTACATCGGCGTGCTGTTTCCGGGCTACAAGGCGACCGGCCACTGTTCGTTCCGGGTGCTGCGCGACAGCGACCTGGAGGTCGAGGACGAGGCCGAGGATCTGGTGCGCGAGTTCGAAGTGGCGCTGAAACGCCGCCGCCGCGGCGAGGTGATCCGCCTGTCCATCTCGGCCAACGCACCGAAAGCGCTGCAGAAGGTCATCGTCGACGAACTGCACGTCGGCGAAAGCGAAGTGATCGAGCTGTCGGGCATGATCGGCGTCGCCGACCTGAAGGAACTGGTGCTGGACGACCGCCGCGACCTGCTGTGGCCCTCGTTCACGCCGCGCGTGCCGGAACGGGTGCAGGACCACGACGGCGACATGTTCGCGGCGATCCGCCAGAAAGACATGCTGCTGCATCACCCGTACGAGACCTTCGACATGGTGATCCGCTTCCTGAACCAGGCGGCGGCGGATCCGGACGTGCTGGCGATCAAGCAGACGCTGTACCGGACCTCGACCGAGTCCCCCATCGTCACCGCCCTGTGCGAGGCGGCAGAGGCGGGCAAGTCTGTGACCGCGCTGGTGGAACTGAAGGCGCGGTTCGACGAGGCCGCCAACATCCGCCAGTCGCGGCGGCTGGAACGCGCCGGAGCGCACGTGATCTATGGCTTCCTGAACTGGAAGACCCACGCGAAGATCTCGACCGTGGTGCGCCGCGAGGGTGGCAAGCTGGTCACCTACACCCACTACGGCACCGGCAACTACCACCCGATCACCGCGCGGATCTATACGGACCTGTCCTTCTTCACCTGCGATACCGCGCTGGGGCGCGACGCGACGAAAGTGTTCAACTACGTCGGCGGCTACGCCCCGCCCGAGGGGCTGGAAAACCTCGCCATCTCGCCGCACGGGCTAAAGTCGCGTCTGATCGAACTGATGGAGAAGGAAGGCGACAACGCCGAGGCCGGAAAGCCCGCCGAGATCTGGGCCAAGATGAACTCGGTGATCGAGCCCGACGTGATCGACGCGCTGTACCGGGCCTCGCAGCGGGGCGTGAAGATCAACCTCGTGATCCGGGGCATCTGCGGGCTTCGCCCCGGCATCAAGGGCCTGTCCGAGAACATCCGGGTCAAGTCCATCGTCGGCCGGTTCCTCGAACACTCGCGCATCGTCTGCTTCGGCAACGGCGCCTCGCTGCCCTCGAAGAAGGCGCGCGTCTTCATGTCGTCGGCGGACTGGATGGGCCGCAACCTGAACCGCCGGATCGAGACGCTGGTGGAATGCACCAACGCCACGGTGAAGGCGCAGATCGTCGGGCAGATCATGGCCGCGAACCTTGCGGACGAGGCGCAAAGCTGGGTCATGGCGCCGGACGGAAAATTCACGCGCGACATCCCGCAGGACGGCCAGCAGCTGTTCAACTGCCACCGGTTCTTCATGGAGAACCCCTCGCTGTCGGGCCGCGGCTCGGCGGGCGCCGCCGACGTTCCCGAACTGACGCATACCGAGGATTGAAGAACTTTTTGCCTCCGGCGGGGATATTTGAAGACCAAAGAAGGGGCGCGCCTTCCTGTTTCTTTGGTCCTTAAATATCCCCGCCGGAGGCTCCTGGACCATCCGGGCGCGCCGCCGTTGGCTTGCGAAAGCCGCCCACCGCGGCGCCACGCGCACGCCGCGATTGACCCCCGGAAGCTGGTGTGCGATTTGGCCGCCACCACGACGAGGCGAGAGACAAGCATGGACGGCGGCAACGACCCGCAAGCCGACGACTGGGGCCCCTTCGGGCGGCCGCTGTTCGACGATCCGGCATCCCAGTGGCTGAAGCGCGTGGGCGTGGTGGACGTGGGGTCGAACTCGGTCCGCCTTGTCATCTTCGACGGCGCCGCCCGCAGCCCCGCCTATTTCTACAACGAGAAGATCATGGCCGGCCTTGGCGCGGGCTATGCCGAGACCGGGCGGCTGAACCCGGAAGGCCGCAAGCGCGCGCTTGATGCGCTGCGCCGGTTCAAGCTGCTGTCCGAGGACTTCCAGATGGCGCCGTTGACGGTGGTCGCCACCGCCGCGATGCGCAACGCCGAGGACGGGCCCGAGTTCTGCGAGGAAGTGCTGCGCGAGACCGGGCTTCGCGTCTGGGTGATCGACGGCGAGCAGGAAGCGCGGCTGTCGGCGCAGGGCGTGTTGCTGGGCTGGCCGGACGCCACCGGCATCGTCTGCGATATCGGCGGGTCGTCGATGGAACTGGCCGCGCTTTTGGAGGGTGAGATCGGCCTGTGCCAGACCTCGCCGCTGGGGCCGCTGCAACTGCAGGGCATCAAGGACAAGAAGAAGCGGCGCGAGCACATCCGGTCGACCATCGCCGAGATGTGGGAAAAGATCGGCCCGCACGAAGACCGCCTGTACCTTGTCGGCGGCTCGTGGCGCGCCATCGCGCGGCACGACATGGTGCGGCGCGACTATCCGCTGCACGTCCTGCACGAATACCGCATGACCCCGCGCGACGTGACCGAGACGATCGACTGGATCGCCGACAACGACTCGTCGGAACTGGCGTCGAAGTCCGGCACCTCGTCCAGCCGGATGGCGCTTGTGCCGCTGGCCTGCGAGGTGCTGCGCGAACTGGTGGCGGTGCTGAAGCCGCGCGAGATCGCAATCTCAAGCTATGGCCTGCGCGAGGGCCTGCTGTACCAGCAGATGCCCCGCGAACTGCGCGAGCGCGACCCGCTGATCGAGGCCTGCCGCTTCGCCGAGCAGAAGGACAGCCGCCGGCCGGGTTTCGGGCGCGTGCTGCACCATTTCGTCTCGCCGCTGTTCGAGGACCTGCCGCTGGCCCGCCGCCGCATCGTCAAGGCGGCCTGTCTGCTGCACGATGTGAGCTGGCGCGCGCACCCCGATTATCGCCACGAGGCCTGTTTCGACTATGTCACCCGCGCCTCGATGGGCGGTCTGACCCACCCGCAGCGGATCTTCCTCGGGCTGGCGCTGCTGCACCGCTACAAGAACAACCGGTCCGGCACCCATTTCGAAGATCTGCTGGGTCTGCTGTCGGACGAGGAACTGCATCAGGCCGAGGTTCTGGGCAAGGCGATGCGCTTCGGCTCGATGCTGACCGCCGACACCGACGAAAGCATCGGCACCCTGTCGTGGAAGCCGCGCAAGAAGCTGCTGGAACTTGACCTCAGCGACCGCGCCAAGGTGCTGTTCGGAGAGGTGGCGCAGTCCCGGTTCCAGTCGCTTGCGAACACGTTGGGCGCCGAGACCAAGATCGTCTGACACCGCGGCCCCCGGGTCGAGAGGCCGCGGCACGTATTGCGATCAAGCCGCGCGGCGGGCGCCGGCGGCGATGCGGTTCCGAAGCGTCCGGGGAAGCAGGCGGCGCGCGGTGATGCGCGGCATGTCCATCTCGGCCACCGCGACCGCGGTCCGGTCCGTGGCGTTCGAGAAGGACCGCATGGCGCGCTGTTCCAGATAGCTTTCCGCCGCCACGCCCTCGGCCAGCAACAGGCGGTGCCCGTCGACCTCGACGTGGTAGTAGGTGAAGTCGCCGCCCATGTCGCGAACCTGCGCGATGGTCGAGCCGTTCACCAAAAGCCCCGCGTTCACCAGCAGGCCATCCAGCGCCAGCGCGTGATCGGGCGAGACCAGCAGATCGCGTTCGGGCAGCCCCTGCCCCAGCGCGCCCGCCGAGATGCGGATCGGGTTGACGCGGGCGGGATCCGAGAAGGTCGCGGAGACGCGCTGTTCACCCAGCCAGCGCACCGCGACGGCATGGCCTTCGGCGGTCAGCACCATGTCGCCCGCGGCGAGGTCCTCGACCCGGCGCGGTCCCTTGAGCGTCGCGATCCGGGTGCCCGCGCAGAAGCATTCCAGCGACATGGTCACGCTGTCGAAGGCAAGGACATTGCCCGAACTGCTGGTGAACTGGATCTGGTTGAAGCGAATCCCGTCAGCCGCCGTCACCGGCATCAGGTTTGGATCGTTGTTGGACGACCCGTTTGCCGTGGTGACGTTCATGTTCTCGGTGATCACGAGCGTGTCCACGGTAACCGGCGCCTGTGTCGCGCCGCCGATCGTCCGGGTCTGGATGAAATTTAGAACCCATGTCCCCAACACCGCAGAGTCGGTCGGGACCAGATCTGCCGAAAAGCCCCAGAAGTTCTGCTGCGATGTGTCCGTATCGACGTTCATCAAGGTCCCGTTGACCCCGTTTGCGCCGCCGGCATACAGCAGGACCGCATCATCGAGACCCTCGGTTCCGATGTCCGCCGAGCCGACACCCGTGTGGGAATACGCGAAGGACACGCCGCCTTCGGTCCAATACGCGGTATCGGAACTGAAGTTTGCCCCGGTATAAACGGTGTTCGACCCGGTGATGGCCGCCGTCTCGGGTCCGGCAACCTGAAAATCGAATGTCGGCATGAATTACTCCTGCTCGGGCGCTTTCGGCGCCGGTTCTGGTCAATCTAAGCGACATTAGATTAACCAGTGCAGGAAGTATGTAAATTGTTATCTAAATCGCAGCACCTTGCAGCGCCGGATTCCGCGCGGCCTAAAGCTCGACCTCTCCGTCTTCGCCGATTTCAGGGCCACTCTCGGGGTCGATCTCGGGCTCGACCTGAAGCGGCACCTTGCGGCGGATCAGGATGTCGCCGTTGGGCAGCACCTCGGGCGCGTGATAGGCGGACATGTCCTTGATGGCGCCGCGCAATTCTTCCGACATTTCTTCCATCGCCGGGCCCATCTCGTTCATCAGGCCGCGCAGCAGAAGCTTGGTGCCTTCCTCGAGAAGGCTCAGGCCCTCCGACATCTCGGAATCGTCCTGCGCGACTGCGGGCAGCGGCGCGGCGAGCATGGCGGCGCACAGCACCGCGGGGACAATCTGTTTCATGCCCTGAATATAGGCGCTCTGCGCGACAGGTCCATGACCCCCATCAGCGCAGGTCCAGGTCCAGCGTCACCGGAAAGTGATCCGAAGCGGTCAGCAGCGCCTCGCGCAGTTCCGGCGTGCCATAGCAAACCGGGTCGTCGAACGGGTGCCAGATCCGCCAGTGCGGGTCACGCCGCCGAAGGCGGGGCGAAATCATCACATAGTCCAGCAGCGCCGACAGATAGCGTTGTTCCTGCCGGATGTAGAACCGCGCGGTCGAGGGCATCGCGCCCACCCGTTGCGACAGCGCCATGCGGGCGTGCGGGTCGTACAGCGGCGTCCGGCCGTCGTCGTCGCCCATCACGATCTCGACCCCGGACCGGCCGAACAGCTTCTCGTACTCGTCAAGGCCGGGACCGTCGTTGAAGTCGCCCAGAACGATCAGGTCCTCGCCGTCTTGCAACACCTCGTCCACGCGGCGGCGCAGCCAGACGCATTGCGCCAGCTGCTTGCGGCGGTTCTCGATCGAGATGCGCATGACCTGATCGGGGTTCGTGGCCCCGTGCGGCGCTTTCGACTTTACGTGTACTCCGATCAGCCGCAGCCGCTGGCCCCGCTTCGTTTCCAGCGCCACTTCCAGCGGCGGCTTCGAGAACACGATGGATTCCGGCGCCGCGTCCGTGTCGAGATCCAGCCGGAAGGTCCCGTCGAACCGCGGCAGGCTGCCCTTGCCACGCTTGCCCACCGGCGCGCCCCAGGGATCGTGCCGCGCGCTCAGGACGGCCGGATCGTAGAGCAGCGCGATTTCCTGCTGCGTCTGGTTCGAAAAGCCCAAAAGCGCCTTCCGCGTCCGAAGGTCATACCGCGCGGCGAAGGCTTCCAGCGCCGCCACGGTCGAGCGTTCGCGCACGGTGTCGGGCGCCTCGACCACCAGCACGGCGTCGGCGTTCATCGCGGTAAAGACAATGCCCAGCGCGGTCAGCTGATCGGCGCGGGTCACGTTGTGGCGGGCGGACCACTCGCCATCTTCCAGAAGTCCGTTGGCGTCGTCGAACAGGCCGTTGAACCACTCGACGTTGTAGGTCGCGATCCGCACGGGATCAGGCCGCCATCGCCTGGATTTCTTCCCACGCGTTGTTCACGTCGATCAGCCGCTTCTCGGCCATCCGCACCGCTTCTTCCGGCAGGCCACGGGCGACCAGCCGGTCGGGGTGGCTTTCGCGCACGATCTGAAGCCACGCGCGGCGGATCTCCGGCAGCGGCGTGTCGGGCGAGACGCCAAGCACATCGTAGGGATCGGGTGCGCAATCCGCGACAAAGCGGGACCGCACGCGGCGGAATTGCAATTCGCTGAGACCGAAGATCCCGGCCACGTTCGACAGGAACTCGTCTTCGGCGTCGTGATAATTGCCGTCGGCCACGGCGACGTGGAACAGCCCTTCCATCAGGTCGCACAGCACGCCCGAATCCTCGGGGAACATGCGGGCGATGCGGCGCGCGTATTCCTCGTATCCCGCGACATCGGTGCGGGCGAGATTGAACACGCGAGCGGCGTTGTCCTCTTCCTCGGGGGCGATGGTGAAGACCTCGCGGAAGGCCGAAACCTCGTTGCGGGTCACCCTGCCATCCGCCTTGGCCATCTTCGCGCCCAGCGCCACGACGGCGATGGTGAAGGCGACCGAGCGTTCGGGGGGCGTGCGCAGCCTGTCGAATACGGCCGACAGGCCCTCGCCCTTGGCGAGTGCGGAAATTGCCTGGGCGATGCGGGTCCAGATCGACATGACGGCACCCTAGAGCGAAACTTTGACAGCGTTAACGGGAAATCGCCGCGGTGATTGCGCGCGCCCGCGCGGTCTGCGTGCAGTGGCGCGCGATTGGGCAGCGCGCCACCGGGTCCGGGGTCGAACCTACAGGTTTTCCGTCTGCGGCATGCCGAGAACGTGGAAGCCGCCGTCGACGCGGATCGTCTCGCCCGTGGTGTCGCGACCGTAGTCCGACGCAAGGTAGACCGCCGTGCCGCCCACCGATTCCAGCGCCGCGTTCCGGCGCATCGGCGAGTTCAGTTCGGTGTGCTTGAAGGTCTTGCGCGCGCCGCCGATGGCCGCGCCGGCCAGCGTCTTCATCGGGCCGGGCGAGATCGCGTTCACGCGGATGCCTTCCGGGCCAAGATCGTTGGCCAGATACTTCACCGTCGATTCCAGCGCTGCCTTCGCGACACCCATCACGTTGTAATAGGGCGTGACACGGGTCGAACCCTGATAGGTCATCGTCAGGACGGTGCCGCCCTCGGGCATCAGCGCGCGCGACCGGCGGGCCACGTCGATCAGCGAGTAGCACGAGATCGCCATCGAGTTGGTGAAGTTCATCAGCGAGGTGTCGATGAACCGCCCCGAAAGCTCTGCGCGGTCGGAATAGGCGATGGCATGCACCACGAAATCGAGGCTGCCCCACGTGTCGGCCAGCTGTGCGAAGGCGGCGTCCATCTTCGCTTCGTTCATCACGTCGCAGTCGATGAGCATGCAGTCGCCCAGCGTATCCACCAGAGGCTTCACGCGTTTGGCAAAGTTCTCGCCCTGGTAGGTGAAGGCCAGTTCGGCCCCCTCGGCGGCCATCGCCTTGGCGATCCCCCAGGCGATGGAACGCTCGTTCGCAACGCCCATGATCAAGCCGCGTTTGCCGCGCATCAGGTCAGCCATGTCGTGTCATCCGTCGAATTTGCTCAGAAGCATCGAACCGTTCGTGCCGCCGAAGCCGAAAGAATTGGTCATGACGGTATCCAGCCCGGCGCCGGTCACCGTCTTCGTCGCGATTTCCTCGGGCTTCAAAGCCGGATCGAGGGTCTCGACATTGATCGAGGGGGCGATGAAGTCGTTCTTCATCATCAGAAGACAGAAGATCGCCTCAAGCGCGCCCGCCGCACCCTGCGCGTGGCCGGTCATCGACTTGGTCGAGCTGACCGGCGGCGTCTGGCCGTCGCCGAACACGCGGCGCACCGCTTCGACCTCGCCCACGTCGCCGACCGGGGTCGAGGTGCCGTGCGCGTTGATATAGCTGACCTTGCGGCCCTCGGGCAGCGTCTTCAGCGCCAGCCGCATCGCCCGCTCGCCGCCCTCGCCCGACGGCGCGACCATGTCGTGCCCGTCCGAGGTGGCGCCGAAGCCGGTGACTTCCGCGTAGATCGTCGCACCGCGCGCCTTGGCCCGCTCGAGATCCTCAAGCACGACCATGCCGCCGCCGCCCGAGATCACGAAGCCGTCGCGGTTGGCGTCGAACGCGCGCGACGCGCGGGCCGGATCGTCGTTGTACTTCGACGACATCGCGCCCATCGCGTCGAACAGGCACGACAGGGTCCAGTCCAGTTCCTCGCCACCGCCGGCGAACATGATGTCCTGCTGGCCCAGCATGATCTGCTGCGCCGCCATGCCGATGCAGTGCAACGAGGTCGAACAGGCCGAGGTGATCGAGAAGTTCACGCCCTTGATCTTGTAGGCCGTCGACAGGTTGGCCGAGATCGTGGACGACATGCATTTCGGCACCGCGAAAGGACCGATCCGCTTGGGCGCGCCCTTTTCCAGCACCGTCTGGTGCGCGGCGAACATGGCGGATGTCGACGGACCACCCGACCCGGCGATCAGGCCGGTCGAGGGGTTGGACACATCGGCCTCGGTAAGGCCCGCGTCGGCAATCGCCTGTTCCATCGCGATATAGCTGTAAGCGGCGCCCGGCCCCATGAACCGAAGCAGGCGCTTGTCGACGTGTTCTGCCACGTCGATGTTGATTTCGCCCTTCACCTGGCTGCGGAACCCGCGCTCGGTGTAGTCGGGTGCGGCGACGATGCCGGATTTCCCGGCCTTCAGGCTGGTGACGACTTCATCGGCGTTGTTGCCGATCGAAGACACGATCCCCAGTCCGGTAATGGCGACGCGGCGCATAGACGGACCTCCCAGTGGTCTGTTCAGGCTTCCTTGGCGGCGGACAGGCCGACCTTCATGCCCTTGGCTTCGCAGACGAGTTCACCATCGGCGAAGACCTTGCCATCGGCAACGCCCATCTTCAGCTTCCGGTCGATGACGCGCGAGAAGTCCACCTCGTAGGTGACAAGCGTGCGGTCGGGCCGCACCATGCCAGAGTTCTTCACCTCGCCCACGCCCAGCGCAAAGCCCTGCCCCAGCCAGCCGCGCCAGCCGAGGTTAAAGCCGGTTAGCTGCCACAGGCCGTCAAGCATCAGGCAGCCGGGCATCACTTCGTTGCCTGGGAAGTGGCAGGGGAAGAACCAGAGGTCGGGCGTGATGTCGAGTTCCGCCCGGATGTGGCCCTTGCCGTGCTCTCCGCCATCGGCCGAGACCTCTGTGATCCGGTCCATCATCAGCATCGGAGGCTCCGGAAGCTGGGCATTGCCCGGCCCGAATAGCTCGCCCCGGGCGCATTTAAGCAGCTCGTCCTTGCCGAAAGATGTCGGATACTGGCCCATGCCCGCGCGGCTCCCTGCATTCGCCTTGGTAAATCTGTCGGGTCTCTATCACTCGCTGACGCGCCGTTGCAAGGCGCTCCGGACGCCACTACCGTCGCACCCCTTACCCAATGCCGCAGGAAACCGTTTGAATCTCTGCCGACAGCACCTTTATATTATACAGGTGCGGGATTAGGACCATGATGCAAGAGACCGACATTCGCCAGAAACGCGGAACAGAATGGCTGGGCAAGGCCGGGCTGCGACCGACGCGGCAGCGCGTTTCGCTGGCTGCCCTGCTGGTGGGCGACGGCCACGACCGCCACGTCACCGCGGAAAGCCTGTATGCGGCAAGCTGCGAGACGGGCGAGAAAGTGTCGCTGGCGACGGTGTACAACACGCTGCGCGCCTTCTGCGACGCGGGCCTGATGCGCGAGATCACGGTGGACGGGTCGAAGAGCTATTTCGACACCAACACCTCGAACCACCCCCATTTCTATTGGGAAGACGATTCGCATCTCTCTGACGCTCCGGCGGAACAGCTTGAGATCGCGCGCCTTCCGGGCGCCCCCGAAGGCGCCGAAATCTCCGCTGTCGACGTGGTGATCCGGTTGCGGCCCAAGCCGAAGCATAGCTGACGGATTGTCGTGATTGTACAATCAGGGGCGCCAAGAGCGCCCCTATTGCTGTCTGGATTGTAGGAAATCTGAAACCCAGACGTCCGGTCCCCCGGATCAGGTCAGACGCTTGTCCGGATGCAGCGAGTTCGACAGCACATGCTCGGAATTCTGCACCACGTGCTGCGCCCGCCCCACGATAAGTGGGTCCGGATGGCCGACGATCTCTTCGTTCTTGTCGGGATAGTCGACGCTGGCGAGGAAATGCTGCATGCAATTCAGCCGCGCCCGCTTCTTGTCGTTCGATTTCACGATGACCCACGGCGCGTCGGCGGTGTCAGTGTAGAAGAACATCGCCTCTTTCGCTTCGGTGTAGTCGTCCCATTTATCGAGGCTCGCCTTGTCGATCGGTGACAGCTTCCACTGTTTCAGCGGATCCGTTTCGCGCGACTTGAACCGGCGGCGCTGTTCCTCGCGGGTTACCGAGAACCAGTATTTGAACAATTGGATTCCCGACCGGACCATCATCCGTTCCAGTTCCGGCGCCTGCCGCATGAATTCCAGGTATTCGTTCGGGCTGCAAAAACCCATCACACGCTCGACGCCCGCCCGGTTGTACCAGGACCGGTCGTAGAAAACCATTTCACCGACGGTCGGAAGTTCGGCGACATAGCGCTGAAAGAACCACTGGCCCTGCTCTTCCCACGTCGGTTTGTTCAAGGCCACGACCCGCGCATGCCGAGGGTTGAGGTGTTCCATGAACCGTTTGATGGTGCCGCCCTTGCCCGCCGCGTCACGTCCCTCGAACAACAGGACGAACTTCTGGCCGGTGTCCTTGGCCCAGAGTTGCAGCTTCAAAAGCTCTGCCTGCAACTCGGCCTTCCGGGTCTCGTAGGCATCGCGGGCAAGTTTCTTGCTGTAGGGGTACTGCCCGCTTTCGAACGCCTCCCGCACCTGATCGGGCGTCACGGTCGGAAACGCATGAAGCGCCTCGGCTTCGGCCACCCCGTTCGCGGGCAGCGTCGCAACAGTATCGTTCCCCTTCGCACACATGCGGTCTCTCCTTGTCTTTTTCCGCGGCCAGTCTAGCTGATCGGGGCCCTGCAAACCTTGATCCGCATCAAGCCTGCCGCGACTCACCCTGAAGGCGTAAAGGGAAATAAGTTAATGACCCCAGAAACCACCTCCGAGCACCGGGAAACCCCAACCAACCTGAGAAATTATTGCAAATTCTTGAAGCCTAAAGCGTTAGATAAATTATTCTACCGTAATGATTTACTCATTTTTTAGGCAGGTTAAGAAAATGATCCATGACATCCGCAGGTTTTTTTAGAACTGCCCCAATTTAGCCATGATCGACACCTAGCGGTTGTCTTAACGGGTCTTGATCAAATGACCCAGTGTCAGAGCAGTACCAGTTCCCGGAGGCTAAATTGGGCTTTGAAAACATCTTCGCACGCAAGGGTCAGACCCAGGCGTACGGCCCCTCTTCCCCCCGAAAGACTGTCGAATTTCCGTATGGATACCGCGAATCCGTCGACTGGGTTCCGCGTATCGGAGACATCTTCCCCAACTTCCGCGCCGACAGCACGCACGGCAGCATCGACTTCCACAGCTGGGCCGAGGGCCGCTGGGTCTATTTCTTCAGCCACCCCACCATCCGGTCGGGTGTCAGCGCGACGGAAGTGGCCAGCATCGCGAATGCCGCGCCCTTCTTCCGCAAGCGTGGCGTCGAAGTGCTTGGCCTGTGCGCCGACTCGGCGGCTGCGCATTCGAAGTGGGAAGCCGAAATCGGCCGTATCTTCGGACTTCAGATCGACTATCCCGTGATCGACGACCGCGAGGCGCATCTGAGCCACGCGTTCGGCGCCGTGCACCCCAAGCAGGGCAGCGCGATGGCGATCCGCAAGAGCTTTATCATCGACCCCGCGCTGCGCGTGCGCATGCTGTTCGAATACCCGCTTAACGTCGGCCGTAGCGTCGACGAGATCCTGCGGGTCGTCGATGCGCTGCAGATGGTCGACAGCCACCGTGTCGGCATCCCCGCCGACTGGGAAGCTGGCGACAGCGTGGTGGTCCCCCCGTACATGGACAGCGACCAAGCTTTCGAGCTGCACGGACAGGTGGAAGAACTCTCTCCCTCCCTCCGACTCGTGCCGGCTCCGGCAGCTACGGGCGACTTCGAAGAAGCGCCCATGCCGGAAACCCTCGAAGGTATCTACGGTCGCTGAACCCGGCTTCCGGCGGCGGGGGTCTCCCTGCCGCCGGGCCACTAGCCGCCCGCGCCTGGTCAGCGCGGGTTTTGCTTTTTCGGGCGCCTGGTCAGCGCGGGTTTTGCTTTTCCGGGCGCCTGGTCAGCGCGGGCTTTGCTTTTCGGGCGCCCGCCCGGCGCTGGTTCCCCGTGTCCGGCGCCCGCAGAAGCGGCAGCGCCGACCCCGACCGCCAAACGGTCCACAGCTTTTCCCACCGCCCCGCTTCCCATCGCCTGCAAAAGCTGGTCTAATCCGTGCTTAAACACGAAAAAGAGCAGAACATGGCGGCAGACGATCTCTTGGCCGGCGCGAGCGCCGAGCAATCCTACGACGCGAGTTCCATCGAGGTTCTGGAGGGGCTGGAGCCTGTCCGCAAGCGACCCGGCATGTATATCGGCGGCACCGACGAGCGGGCGCTGCATCACATGGTGGCCGAGATCCTCGACAACTCGATGGACGAGGCGGTCGCGGGCTTCGCCAACCGGATCGAGATCGAGCTGCACGACGATTACGCGCTGACCGTGCGCGACAACGGGCGCGGCATGCCCTTCGACCCGCACCCGAAGTTCCCCGGCAAATCGGCGCTGGAAGTGATCCTTTGCACCCTGCACGCGGGCGGCAAGTTCTCGGGCAAGGCCTATCAGACCTCGGGCGGTCTGCACGGCGTGGGCGCCTCGGTGGTGAACGCGCTGTCGGATTCGATGGTGGTGCAGGTGGCGCGGGACCGGAAACTGGTCGAACAGCGCTTTTCGCGCGGCGTGCCCCTTGGCCCCGTCGAGGAAATCGGCGCCGCTCCGAACCGGCGAGGCACCACGACAACCTTCCATGCAGACGAGGAAATCTTCGGCCACCACCGGTTCAAGCCCAAGCGGCTGTTCACCATGGTGCGGTCGAAGGCCTACCTGTTCTCGGGCGTCGAGATCCGCTGGAAATCCGCCATCGACGACGGCGAGACCCCGACCGAGGCGACGTTCCATTTCCCCGGCGGTCTGGCCGACTATCTTGCCGAGCAACTGAATGGGTCCTCGACCTATGCCGACCGCCCCTTCGCGGGCACGGTGGAATTTCAGGAACGGTTCAACCAGCCGGGCAAGGTGGAATGGGCGATCAACTGGACGCCGTCGCGCGACGGGTTCCTGCAGTCCTACTGTAACACCGTCCCCACCCCCGAGGGCGGCACGCACGAAGCGGGCTTCTGGTCCGCAATCCTGAAAGGCATCCGCGCCTACGGCGAACTCGCCAACAACCGCAAGGCCAAGGACATCACCCGCGACGACCTGATCTCGGGCGGCTGCGCGCTGGTGTCGTGCTTCATCCGCGAGCCGGAATTCGTGGGCCAGACCAAGGACCGGCTTGCCACCACCGAGGCGGCGCGCCTGGTGGAATCCGCCGTGCGCGACCACTTCGACAACTGGCTGGCGTCCGACACCAAGTCGGCGGGCGCGATCCTCGACTTCCTCGTGCTGCGCGCCGAGGAACGCCTGCGCCGCCGGCAAGAGAAAGAAACTGCGCGGAAATCGGCGACCAAGAAGCTGCGCCTGCCGGGCAAGCTGGTGGACTGCTCCACCTCGGCCCGTGACGGGACCGAGCTGTTCCTTGTCGAGGGCGACTCGGCCGGCGGGTCGGCCAAGATGGCCCGCGACCGGAAGAACCAGGCGCTGCTGCCCCTGCGCGGCAAGATCCTGAACGTGCTGGGCGCGGCTTCGTCCAAGCTTGGCCAGAACCAAGAGATCAACGACCTTTGCCAGGCGCTTGGCGTCGGCATGGGCACCAAGTTCCGCGTCGACGACCTGCGGTATGACAAGGTCATTATCATGACCGACGCCGATGTCGACGGCGCCCACATCGCATCGCTTCTGATGACGTTCTTCTTCACCCAGATGCGCCCGATGATCGACGCGGGCCACCTGTACCTCGCCTGCCCGCCCCTGTTCCGTCTGACGCAGGGCTCGCACCGCCAGTACTGCCTTGACGAGGCCGAGCGCGACTATTGGCTGGAGAAGGGCATCGGCGGCAAGGGCAAGATCGACGTGTCCCGATTCAAGGGTCTGGGCGAGATGGACGCGAAGGACCTGAAAGAAACCACGATGGACCCCAACTCGCGCAAGCTGATCCGGGTCACCATCGACGAAGACGAACCCGGCGAAACCGGCGACCTGGTGGAACGGCTGATGGGCAAGAAACCCGAGCTACGGTTCCAGTATATTCAGGAGAACGCCAGGTTCGTGGAGGAGTTGGATGTTTAGGCATCTTCCTACGAGCCGGGCTGCATGAAGATACTACATTTATTTAGCAGCATTCCGAACAAGGTACGAGCGACCGCGTCGCTCGTCCTTCTCATTGTTGCCTGCCTGATCATTTCAAAGACTTTCGTAGTCGAGCGAATAATACTTCCGGATCAAGTACGCACCTACACGCCCGGGTTGGTATCCGGCCTCGTAGCGATCCTGCTGACCATACCGATCATCCGTGCTGACCTCTTAGCCGTGCACAAAGACGGCGCATTCGAGATAGTCATGACGCTTTTGATCTGCGTCGCAATCATCTATCTTACCGCAGCTTTGGCGACGATGGGTCTTGGCGGAAATGGCGGATGGCTCGGCAGACCCGTCACGTTCTTCGTGATCTTCATTATCGCGATCTCCAATCTCAACCCTTCAAGGTATGGAGAATTGGCTGTACTTTCCTTGGCTGCGCTAAGCGCTTGGAACATAAGCGAAGCTGACGACATCATGGGGTTCTACGGCTTTCTGATCTGGGTATTCGCGGCACCAGGTTTCGTGCTTGCACTCGATATCGAGAAAGCCATCGAGCAGATGCGCGCAACGTCGAGAAACGAAGCCCATCGCCCGTAGGGTGGGCTTCAGCCCACCATCTCCACTCCCGCCGTTCGGGCCCCACCAATTCCGGCGCGCTCCACCCTTCCCCGACTCCCCGCACAGGCGTACACTCCCGTCCACGAGGGCTGGGGAAACGCGCGTCATCACGACCCTCGAGGGCGGGCCGCGTGGGGGCGGTCCGGGGTGGAGCGCCGGTCTTGGGACCGGGTCTGTCAGGCGATGAACCTCCGGGCGGGGAACCGGCAATCGGAGGAAAAGCCATGCCACTGTTCATCACTTACGCATCCTATTCGGTCGAGGGAAAGAAGGGGCTCATCGCGAAGCCCGAGGACCGCTCGAAGGTCATCGGCGCGCTGATCGAGAAGTCGGGCGGCAAGATGCTGGCCTTCTACATGACCGCGGGCGCGAATGACGTGGTCGTCGTGTCCGAGGCCCCGGACGGCGACAACGTGGCCGCCCTGTCGCTGGCGGTCGGCGCTTCGGGAACTTTATCGAAGATCGAGACGGTCCGCGCGTGGACGGGGGCCGATTTCGTCGCCGTCACGAAGCAGGCGGGCGGGATCGCCAGCGCCTTCACGCCACCGGGGCGCTAAAACGCAAGGCCGCCGCGCGTGTCAAACGCGCGGATGGGGTGAAACTCCATCCCACCGGTCCCGTCGGGTGCGCTTGACCGCCGCAATAGGCGCACCCATGCGAGCACCCCGTAGGGTGCGCTTCAGCGCACCGTCGTCCGAACCTCGCGCCTACCGCTGCGCCGCTTGCAGCCAGCGCACCAGCCCCGCGATCGCCTCGGTCGTCATCACGGGCTGACCCGTTTCCGCCTTGAGCATCGCCGTCGCCCCTTCCAGCGGTTCGCCGAACTCGGGCATCTCGGTATGCGCGGTGACCGGGTCGCGGCCGTCGATGCGGTAGACCACGCGCGCCACCGGAAAGACGCCGCCGTTCCGTTCGGCCAGCCGGGTCAGGTCGGGCGGCGCGGTGTCGAGGATGACCGAGACCGGCCCCTCGCCCGTCGCGTCCTCGCCGTGACAGCCGGAACAGTGGATGAAGAAATTCCGTTCCGCCGGGCCGAAATCCTGCGCCGCAGCCGCGCCCGCCGCCAGTATGAATAACCCCGCACTCAGGTATCGCATGACAGGTTCCTCCTTTCGGCAACCTGCCATCCCGCACCCTCCCCCACCTTGATCCCGCGCAAGTCGGCCAAGGTTCCACCCCATCCCCCCCAAGCCCTCACAAGTAGGATGGGGTTCCACCCCATCCCCCCAGCCAGCCCACAAAAAAGCCCGCCGCGGATCTCTCCACGACGGGCAAGCACCTTTTAATGATCAACCAATGCGCGGGGTTCAGGCCGCGCGGCGAAAGTCGATCACCTTGTGAACGCCCACGTCGGGCGTGTGTTCCTCGTTCATGTTGGACCGCGCGATTTCCCACGCGAAACTTACCGGGTTGCCGGTGCTGGACCAGACCGCCGCCTCTGCGATGGGCATCTCCAGCAGGGTGACGCGCGGATCGTCGCGGCCGCCCTCGAACCATGCAGCGGCGACGCTACTCCACAGTTCGTCCAGCTTCGCCTTGTCATTCGAGACCGCAAGCGGCCCGGTCAGACAGGCGTGGAAGTCGTGGTCCTTGCCGATCAGGCAGAACCGGGCGTCCGCAGCGGTGCCGATTTCTTTCACAAGGTCCGTGTCGGACGAGGTGATGAAATACAGCGTGCGGGCGTCGCGGTCGAGAAAGTGGCTCATCGGCTGCATGTGGTCGTCCGCGCCGCGGACGCCCAGCATGCCGGCGCGCACACGGTCCAGCTCGTCGAACAGCTGGCCGGTTGCGTCGTCTTGTGTGCGTTTGGTATCAGCCATGGCTCACACCGCCGCGTGCCATTCGTCGACCTGGCGCTCGGCCTCTTCCTTGGCGATGCCGTACTTTTCCTGAATCAGGCCGACAAGCTGCTCACGCTCGCCCTTCGCCTGTGCCAGTTCGTCGTCGGTCAGTTCGCCCCACTGTTCGCGGGCTTTGCCTTTGACCTGGTTCCAGTTGCCTTTGACTTGTTCCCAGTTCATTTTCGCCTCCTTTGGCTGGTCCGACCGTGCTGGCCGGCTCTTGCACAGGAAACGAAGCCACCCGCCGGGCGGTTCCGAGAAATCCGATCAAGTTTCCATGACGGGCGGGGTCGGGCCTATTCTGCCTCGGACCGCTGGATCGAGCGCAGGTACTCGGCAAGCTCCACCAGCGGCTCGGGCGTCGGGGTCAGGATACCGTCGCCGGTCTGCACCAGCACGGTCCGCCCCTCGAGAAGCGGCCAGAAGGCCGGCATCGCGCCGTGGTGCTCTTCGCCCTTGGCGTAGCCGTCGATCTTGGACATCACCTCGACCATCGGGAAAGCGCCGCCGTTGCGCGCCGCGATCAGCGTCAGGTCCGCCGGCGTCGCCTCAAGCGAGTCCGCCGCCGGTCCCGCGCCCCGACCGTCGTCACCGTGACACCCGGCGCAGAGGTTGAGATAGTTGGATTCGCCGGTCTCGCTTTCCTGTGTACACGCCCCGAGGGCGGCAAGACCGATAAGGGCGAAAAGGCTGCTCGTGGCCCGCATCGTTCGACTTTCTTTCTTGTTGTTCAGGCGAGTCTACCACAGGCGCGGCGGGGGCGCGAAAGGAATCCCGAAACCGCCCCGCCCTGCCGACTCTACGTCAGCCGCCTTGCAGGCTCATGAGGTACTCCGCGATCCGCACCACGTCGCCCCGGGTCTGCACCACGCTGCCCTCCGGCCCGTCCAGCACCGCCGAGCCGCCGCCCAGCATCGGGCCGAACACCGGCATCGGGCCGCCGTGGCCCTGCAGAAGCTGGCGACCGTCGATCAGCTCGACGACCCGGATCAGGGGGAATTCGCCGCCGCTGCGCGCGGCCAGCGTGGTCAGGTCGGACACCGGCACCGTCAGAAGCGGTGCAAGCGGACCTTCGCCCGTGGCATCGACGCCGTGACACCCGGCGCAATAGGACTGGAACAGCGCCTCGCCCGTCTGGACATCCTGCGCCTGTGCCGCGCCCAGAGACGCCGCAAGGCAGACCGCAGCCAGTGTAAACCGTTTCATCGAAGCCTCCCGCGTTTCGTTCGCGGGAAGTCTGCGCCCGGGGACGCGGCATCGCCTTGACGCAAATCAAGGATCAGACGATCTGGCCTTCCTCCAGCCGCACCGTCCGATCCATTCGCGCCGCGAGTTCAAGGTTGTGGGTCGCGATCAGCGCCCCCATCCCCGTCTCGCGGACCAGTTCCATCAGCGCGTCGAACACCACGTCCGAGGTGCCGGGGTCAAGATTGCCCGTGGGTTCGTCCGCCAGCAGCAGGCTTGGCCCGTTGGCCAGCGCGCGGCAGAAGGCCACCCGCTGCTGCTCGCCGCCCGACAGGGCCGAGGGACGGTGGTCGGTGCGCCCCGACAGCCCGACGCGGCCCAGAAGGTCCTGCGCGCGGGCGTCCGCCTTGCTGCGCGACACGCCGTCGGCAAGCTGCGGCAGCACGATGTTTTCCAGCGCGGTGAACTCGGGAAGCAGGTGGTGGAACTGGTAGACGAAGCCCACCTGTTGCCGCCGCACCCGCGTGCGCCGCCGGTCGGACAGCCCGTCCATCCGGTCGCCGCCGATCTTCACCTCGCCCGCGTCGGGCGTGTCCAGCAGCCCGGCGATGTGCAGAAGCGTCGACTTGCCCGCGCCCGAGGGGGCGACCAGCGCCACGACCTCGCCCGGGGCGACGGTCACGCCCGCGCCGCGCAGCACCGCGACCTCGCCCGGTTCGCCGCGCTTGTAGACCTTCTCGAGCCCGGTAAGTTCCAGCACCGCCTCATTCATAGCGCAGCGCCTCCACCGGGTTCATCCGCGCCGCCCGGCGGGCGGGGAAGATCGTGACGATGAACGACAGGCCCAGCGACAGGACCACCGCGCTTAGCACGTCGCTCAGTTGCAGCTTGGCCGGGAGGTTGTAGATGCCCCGGATCGAGGGGTCCCAGACGCCGCCGCCCATCACGTAGTTCACGAAGCTGAAGATCGGGTCGATGTAGATCGCGAACAGGCAGCCAAGGATCACCCCCGCCAGCGTGCCGATCAGCCCGACCGACGCGCCGCACAGGAAGAACACCCGTAGGATGGACCCCTCTGTCAGCCCCACGGTGCGCAGGATGCCGATGTCGCGGCCCTTGTTCTTCACCAGCATGATCAGGCCCGAGATGATGTTCATCGCCGCGATCAGCACAAGGATCGACAGGATGATGAACATCACGTTGTCCTCGACATCCAGCGCCCGCAGGAAGCTGCCCGCGCTGTCGCGCCACGTCCAGATCAGCGCCGTCTCGCCCGCCGCCTGCAGCAGCGGAAGCGAGAAGCTGTCGATGTCCTCGGGGTCTTCGACCATCACCTCGATCTCGTCCGCCGCGCCTTCCTTGTTGAAGAAGCTTTGCGCCTCGGCGAACGGCAGGTAGGCGCGGGTGCGGTCGATGTCGTAGCGCCCGGCGCTGAAGACATAGACGACCTCGTAGACGTTGATCCGTGGGCTTGTCCCCATCGGCGTCTTCACCCCGTTGGGCGAGATGATCTTGATCCGGTCGCCCACGGTCGCGCCCAGTTCGCGCGCCACGCCGGACCCGATGGCGATGCCCTGCTCGAAGCTGTCGATATCGCCGGCCGAGGTCTCGGGGTTCACGATACGCGGCAGGCCCTTCAGGTCTTCCAGCGCGATGCCGTAGATCTCAACACCCGCATTCTCGGAGCGGAGGTTGGCCATCACCTGCCCCTTGATCAGAGGCGCGGCGCGGGTGACGCCGGGGATCTCGGCGATCCGGTCCGCCATCGCGTCATAGTCGGTGATCGCGCGCGAGGTCTGGCCCGTCTCGGTCTGGTAGACCGAGGAATAGACCGTGCTGTGCGCGTTGGCGCCAAGGATGGTGTCGACGAACTCGGCCCGGAACCCGGCCCGGACCGACAGCGTGGCGATCAGGGCGAAGACGGCAAGCGTGATGCCGATCAGGCTGATCCAGGTCATGACGCTGACGCCGCCTTCGGCCCGACGGGCCCGGAGGTAGCGCCATGCGATCATCCATTCGAAACGGGAAAATGCGGCCATGGGGCGAGCCATACCCGAACCGCCGGGAGCGTCAAGCATCGCCCGCCCCGGCTTCACGCGGGCGTGCGGTCAGTGCGGGAAAGGCACACCGGGGTTCAGCGGCGTAGATCAGGCGAAGCGGCGGAAGGGAAGCTTCAGCAGTCCGAACGCAATCGTCAGGACCAGCCAGCCGCCGGCAAAGCCGATGCCCGCGCAAAGCAGCCCTTCGGTGGTGACGGGAACCGCCGGGCGGAAATCGTCCCATGTCCGCTGGGCAAGGTCCGGGTCGTTGAACCGCCAGACCTGCGCCAGCCGCTGCAGGGGCTCTGCCTGCCGAAGCGCGTTATAGTCGCTCGACAACCGCTCGTACCGGTAAACCTGCTCGCCGTGATGTTCCTGCAACCCGGTCAGGAAGGTCGAGCCATCAAGCTGCGCTAGCGCCTCTTCCCGCGTCACCCCGGCGGCGTTGGCAAGCGTGTCGAAGGCGACGACGCTGACGCGCAACTCGTCCACCGCGCCCGAAAGCCGTTGAAGATACTGCTGGGAAAACTCGGGAAACTGCGACAGCGCAGCCGCTCCGGCCACGCCACCCGCGAGGGCGAGAAATTTCAACATGCCTGTGTGTCCTGCTCTTTTGCCGCGCAGGATAGCCGATTTCGCCTGTCCGGCCAATTCCGCTTGGCAAGCTGCGCCGGACACTCTGCCCGGCGCGGTCTCAGCCGGTCTACTTGTTCTTCTTGCCGGCCTTCTTGTCTGCCTTCTTCTTTTCGGCCTTGGCCTTCTTCTCGGCCTTTTCCGCCTGTTTCTCGGCCTTTGCGGCTTTCTTCGCGGCCCGGGCTGCCTTTTCCTCGGCCTTCGCGGCCTTGGCCGCCTTCTTGGCTTCCTTCTCGGCCGCCTTCTCGGCAAGGCGCGCGGCCTTCTTCGCCTCTTTCTCGGCGGCCCGCGCCGCCTTTTTCGCCGCCCGCTGGGCTTCGCGCTCGGCCTGCTTCTCGGCCTTGCGCGCGGCCTTCGCGTCGGCCTTGGCCTCTGCATCCTCGGCGGGCGCGTCTCTCGCTTCCGGCATTGGCGCCGGGGCGGGCTTGTCGACGGGCGCCTGCGTCGAAGCCGGAGCGGCGGCAACCGGCGCGTCATCGCCAGCCAGCACCGCGTCCTTCGCGGCGGCGGCCAAGGTCGCAGCGCGCGCGCCCCCGATGCCCGGCACGGCCATCAGCCCCTCGGGACCGGCGGCGGCCATCGCCTCTGCATCCGCGATACCGGCGGACCGCAACGCTTCTGCCAGTGCAGCCCCGACACCTTTGACCTTGCTCAGATCCGTCATTCTTTGCTCCTGTCACCGGCCGGGCCATCGCGGCCCGGCCCTTCCGTTTCGTCCGTGAGTGATGCCGCCGTCAGGCCGCTTTTTTCAGGGCCTTCTTGGCCTTCTTCAGTTTGCCTTCGTGTTTCTTGATCTTGCCCTTCCGGGACTTGATCTCACGCTTCAGGCTCTTGATCTTGCTCTTTTTCGACACAGCGATCTCCTCCTTCCTGCGACCGGTCCGTAATGCGGACCGCAAGGAAAAGGCATACCACATGGATATGCTTTGTATATACCTTTTCGACAGCGACGGTCCGGAAAGCAAAATGGCGCCACCCCAAGGGGCAGCGCCATTTCTTCAATCTTTCGGTCCACCATGGACCGCAGGCCAGACGCCTCAGGTCAGCGCGGCGGCAACCAGCTCCGGCTTGATCTCTTCGCTTTCGCCGGTGCGGCGGTCGGTCAGTTCGACCACGCCCTTCTCCAGCCCGCGCGGGCCGACGGTGATGCGCTTGGGCAAGCCGATCAGGTCCATCGTCGCAAACTTGGCGCCCGCGCGCTCCTCGCGGTCGTCGTACAGCACTTCCAGCCCGGCGGCGGTCAGTTCCTTGTACAGCGCCTCGCAGGCGGCGTCGGCGGTGGCGTCGCCCTGCTTCACGTTGACGATGCCAACATGGAACGGAGCCACTTCCCAAGGCCAGATGATGCCCTTCTCGTCGTGGTTCGCCTCGATCAGCGCACCGGCAAGCCGGCTGACGCCGATGCCATGGCTGCCCATGTGAACCGCAACGGGCTTGCCGTCCGGACCCTGCACCGTGGCGCCCATCGGCTCGGAATACTTGGTGCCGAAATAGAAGATCTGGCCGACCTCGATGCCGCGCGCGACGCGGCGGCGCTCTTCCGGGATCTGGTCGAAGATCGCCGGATCGTGCGTTTCGTCGGTGCGGGCATAGCGGCTGGTGAACTCTTCCAGCACGGACTGACACTGTTCCACCGAGTCATAGTCGATCTCGCGGTCGCCGAACTTCAGATCGGTGATCTCGCTGTCATAGAACACCTCGGACTCGCCGGTTTCGGCCAGAACGAGGAACTCGTGCGTGTCGTCGCCGCCGATCGGGCCACTGTCGGCGCGCATCGGGATCGCCTGCAGACCCATGCGCTCGTAAGTGCGCAGGTAGCTGACGAGGTGCCGGTTGTAGGCGTGCAGCGCGTCCTCTTTGGTCAGGTCGAAGTTGTAGCCGTCCTTCATCAGGAACTCGCGGCCACGCATGACGCCGAACCGCGGACGCACCTCGTCGCGGAACTTCCACTGGATGTGGTACAGCGTCATCGGCAGGTCTTTGTACGAGCTGACGTGGCTGCGGAAGATGTCGGTGATCATCTCTTCGTTGGTCGGGCCGTACAGCATGTCGCGGTCATGCCGGTCGCGAATGCGCAGCATCTCGGGGCCGTACGCGTCGTACCGGCCGCTCTCGCGCCACAGGTCGGCGGACTGAAGCGTCGGCATCAGGACCGGGATATGCCCGGCACGCTGCTGTTCCTCGTGGACGATGCGCTCGATGTTGCGCAGCACGCGGTAGCCGAGCGGCAGCCACGAGTAGATCCCGGCGCTGGCCTGTTTGATCATGCCCGCGCGCAGCATCAGGCGATGGCTGGCAATCTGGGCCTCGGCCGGCGTCTCTTTGAGAACCGGAAGGAAGTAGCGAGAGAGGCGCATAAAGGCTCCTTGGAAGGAAATTCCACGTCGCAAGCGGTCTATGGGAAAGCCCACACCAAGACAAGCTGGCGCAAGGGTCCGCCGCTTCGGTCGGGCGACGCTACGTCATCGCCGGACGGCGCGCGCCTTGCTTGACCTTCGGGCGCGGGCCGACCAAATGTGAACCCGCCGAAAAACGCTTGGCCGGTACGGTTATCCCGGCCCCCGCAGTGCGGGAGTTAGTCGATCCCTCGAACCCACGGCACCCCGAAACCAAGGGGGTGCGTGGCCGTGAGACAGGGCATTACGGCACCTCCGCATTGCGAAAGGAAACTTCATGGCCGCCCCAAAGGACGTCCAGGCTCCCAACCCCAAAGCCACCGTGATCGTGGCGCAGGTCTTCATCTCTTGCCTGATGGCCCTGCTGATGACCGGCATTTTCACCGCCATACCCATGCAGTTCCAGCCCGGCTGGGTCGGCGCATGGATGACACGCTGGCTGACCGCATGGCCGATTGCCTTCGTCCTGTCGCTGGGCGTCGGCCCGATCAGCTTCGCACTGTCCACCCGTGTGCTGATGGTGGCCCGGCGCGGCTAGGTCCGCATCGAGCCGGTGTCCATGAAGCGCTGATGCCACGACAGTGCCTCGGAGGGCAGCATCGGCGCGTGTTGGCCGAAGGACCCCTTCGCGGCGCGCGCCATGTAATCCTCCAGCATCGGGCGATAGGCCGGGTGAGCGCATTTCTCGACGATCGCCCGCGCCCGCTGTTTCGGTGACAGCCCGCGCAGATCGGCCAGCCCCTGCTCGGTCACGATCACCTGCACGTCCTGACTGATGTGGTCGACGTGGCTGACCTGCGGCACGATGGCCGAGATCGCGCCGCCCTTCGCGACCGAAGGCGTCATGAAGATCGACACATAGCCGTTCCGCGCAAAGTCGCCCGAGCCGCCGATGCCGTTCTGAATCCGGGACCCCATCACATGAGTCGAATTGACGTTGCCGTAGATATCCGCCTCGATCAGGCCGTTCATCGCGATGCAGCCCAACCGCCGCACAAGCTCTGGATTGTTCGATATCTCCTGCGGACGCAGCAGGAGACGCTCCCGGAACCGGTCCGCATTGTCGTTAAAGTACAAGGCCTTTTCCGGCGACAGAGAGAACGCGGTGGCCGAGGCCATGCGCAGGGTGCCGGCCTCGATCATGTCCAGCATACCGTCCTGGATCACCTCGGTGAAGGCGGTCATGCCCTCGAACGGCGTCTCGATCAGCCCGGCCATCACCGCGTTCGGCACGTTGCCGACGCCCGACTGCAACGGCAACAGCGACGGTGGCAGGCCCGCGCGCTTCGCCTCCCATGTCAGGAAGTCGAGGATGTTCGACGCGATGGCCAAGGCCGCCTCGTCGGGCGGCGAGAATGGCGCGTTGCGATCCGGCGCGTCGGTCTCGACCACCGCGACCACCTTGCCGGGGTCGATGCGGAAATGCGGCTGCCCGATGCGGTCGTCGGACTTCACCAGCGGGATCGGCACCCGGTTCGGCGGCAGCGCGGTGCCGTAGTAGATATCGTGCATCCCGTCCAGCGCGGGCGACTGCCAGCGGTTCACCTCGAGGATCACCTTGTCCGCCAGATCCAGCCACGTCTTGTTGTTGCCGACCGACGATGACGGGATCAGGTCGCCGTCCGGCGTGATCCCCGACACCTCGACCACCGCCACGTCCATATGGCCAAGAAAGCCCTCCCACGCCATCGGCGCGACCTGGCTGAGATGCAGGTCGAAATACTCCATTTCGCCCGCGTTGATCTTCTCGCGCGCGATGGGGTCCGAGTTATAGGGCAGCCGGAATTCGATGCCGTCGGCCTTCGCCATCGCACCGTCCAATTCCGGGCCCGTGGATGCGCCGGTCCAGACCTTCACCCGGAACGGATGGCCCGCGGCGTGTTCCGCCTCGATCCGGTCGGCCAGCGCCACCGGCACCGCCTTGGGATAGCCCGAGCCGGTAAAGCCACTCATTCCGACCGTATCGCCGGGCCGGATCAGGGCCGCCGCCGTGGCCGCATCTGTCACCTTCGCCGCCAGTCCGGCATGGCGGATTCGTTCGCTGGTCATTGCTGCCTCCTCCCGTGTCAGGTCGCTTGCATACGATGGGATACAACGGGAGAACGCAGAACGTCAGGCACTGGAAGCACCGCGAAACACCGGTATGCGAACGCAGCATGTCACAGTGGGGATTCCGACCTGCCGGTGCGCCGAAACCCGCCGTTCGGGCGCGAGCATCCCGCAGGGCGCAAACGAAATTTCAGTTTACGCCGCGACGGCACCCGTTATTCTGCATCTGCAAAATAGCTAACAAGGGGGTGCAGCCATGGCCGACTTCAAGAAGATCCTGATCGCGAACCGCGGAGAGATCGCCATACGGGTCATGCGGGCTGCCAACGAACTCGGCAAGCGCACGGTCGCGATCTACGCCGACGAGGACAAGCTGTCCCTGCACCGCTTCAAGGCCGACGAGGCCTACAAGATCGGCGAGGGCATGGGCCCCGTCGCGGCCTACCTGTCGATCGAAGAGATCATCCGCGTCGCCAAGATGTGCGGCGCCGACGCGATCCATCCGGGCTATGGCCTGCTGTCCGAGAACCCGGACTTCGTCGACGCCTGCGCCGCCAACGGCATCACCTTCATCGGCCCGAAGTCCGACACCATGCGCGCCCTTGGCGACAAGGCCAGCGCCCGCAAGGTCGCCATCGCCGCCGGCGTGCCGGTGATCCCGGCAACCGAGGTGCTGGGCGACGACATGAAGCAGATCGCCAAGGAGGCCGAGGAAATCGGCTATCCGATGATGCTGAAAGCGTCGTGGGGCGGCGGCGGGCGCGGGATGCGCCCGATCATGGGGCCGGACGAGCTTGAGGCGAAGGTCAAGGAAGGCCGCCGCGAGGCAGAGGCCGCCTTCGGCAACGGCGAAGGCTATCTTGAGAAGATGATCATGAAGGCCCGCCACGTCGAGGTTCAGATCCTCGGCGACCAAGAGGGCAACATCTATCACCTGTGGGAACGCGACTGTTCGGTTCAGCGGCGAAATCAGAAGGTCGTCGAACGCGCCCCTGCCCCGTACCTGTCCCCCGCCCAGCGCGAGACGCTGTGCAATCTCGGCAAGAAGATCGCCGAGGCGGTGAATTACGAATGCGCCGGCACCATCGAGTTCCTGATGGATATGGAAACCGGCGAGTTCTACTTCATCGAGGTGAACCCCCGCGTGCAGGTGGAACACACGGTGACAGAGGAAGTCACCGGCATCGACATCGTGCGCGCGCAGATCCTGATCGCCGAGGGCAAGTCGCTGACCGAGGCCACGGGCGTCGCCAGCCAATACGACGTGCAGCTTGACGGCCACGCGATCCAGTGCCGGATCACCACCGAGGATCCGCAGAACAACTTCATCCCCGACTATGGCCGGATCACCGCCTATCGCGGCGCGACCGGCATGGGCATCCGGCTTGACGGCGGCACCGCCTACAGCGGCGCGGTGATCACGCGGTATTACGACTCGCTGCTGGAAAAGATCACCGCATGGGCGCCGACCCCCGAGGCCGCGATCAAGCGGATCGACCGGGCGCTGCGCGAGTTCCGCATCCGGGGCGTGGCGACGAACATCGACTTCGTCATCAACCTGCTGCGCCACCCGACCTTCCTGTCGAACGAGTACCACACCAAGTTCATCGACCAGACGCCCGACCTGTTCGACTTCAAGCCGCGCCGCGACCGCGCGACACGGCTGCTGACCTACATCGCCGACATCACGGTGAACGGGCACCCCGAGACGGAAGGCCGGCCTAAGCCCCACCCTGAGCTGAAGCCGGCCCGTGTGCCGGAGCTGAAGATCGGCACTCCGCCGCCGGGCACCCGCCAGATCCTTGAAGAGAAGGGGCCGAAGGCGCTGGCCGACTGGATGCTGGCGCAAAAGCGCCTGCTGATCACCGACACCACCATGCGCGACGGGCACCAGTCGCTGCTGGCCACCCGGATGCGGTCGATCGACATGATCAAGGCCGCGCCCGCCTATGCCGCCAACCTGCCGGAACTGTTCTCGGTCGAGTGCTGGGGCGGCGCGACCTTCGACGTGGCCTACCGTTTCTTGCAGGAATGCCCGTGGCAGCGCCTGCGCGACATCCGCGCGGCGATGCCGAACCTTCTGACCCAGATGCTGCTGCGCGGCTCGAACGGCGTGGGGTATACCGTCTATCCCGACAACGTGGTGAAGGCCTTCACCAAGCAGGCCGCCGAGTCCGGCGTCGACATCTTCCGGGTGTTCGACTCGCTGAACTGGGTCGAGAACATGCGCGTGTCGATGGATGCCGTGCTTGAGACCGACAAGGTGCTGGAAGGCACCGTCTGCTACACCGGCGACCTGTTCGACGCGGCGCGCCCCAAGTACGACCTGAAGTACTATGTCACGATGGCGAAGGAGCTGGAGAAGTCCGGCGCCCACATCCTTGGCGTGAAGGACATGGCGGGCTTGCTGAAGCCGGTCGCGGCGCGGACGCTGTTCAAGGCGCTGAAGGACGAGATCTCGATCCCGATCCATTTCCATACCCACGACACCGCCGGCATCGCCGCCGGCACCATCCTTGCCGCCGCCGAGGCGGGCGTGGACGCCGCCGACTGTGCGATGGACGCGTTGTCGGGCAACACCAGCCAAGCGACGCTGGGCACCGTGGTCGAGATCCTTGCCCAGACCGAGCGTGACACCGGGCTGGACGTCGAAGCGATCCGCGAGATGTCGAACTACTGGGAAGCGGTGCGCGGCCAGTATGCGGCGTTCGAGAGCGGCATGCAGGCTCCGGCATCGGAGGTTTACCTGCACGAGATGCCGGGCGGCCAGTTCACGAACCTCAAGGCGCAGGCGCGCTCGTTGGGGCTGGAGGAACGCTGGCACGAGGTGGCCGAGATGTACGCCGAGGTGAACCTGATGTTCGGCGACATCGTGAAGGTCACGCCGTCGTCCAAGGTGGTGGGCGACATGGCCCTAATGATGGTGTCGCAGGGTCTCTCCCGCGCGCAGGTCGAAGACCCCAAGACCGAAGTATCCTTCCCGGACTCGGTCATCGACATGATGAAGGGCAACCTTGGCCAGCCGCCGGGCGGCTTCCCGGACAAGATCCTGCAGAAGGTGCTGAAGGGCGAAAAGCCGAATACCGAACGCCCCGGCGCACATCTGCCTGCCGAGGATCTGGACGCCAAGCGCAAGGAGTTGGAAGAGAAGTTCCCCGACGAGGAATTCGACGACGAGGATCTGAACGGTTACCTGATGTATCCCAAGGTCTTCTCGGACTACACCGCGCGCCATGCGACCTATGGCCCGGTGCGGACGCTGCCGACGCTCAATTTCTTCTACGGCATGGAACCCGGCGAGGAAATCTCGCCCGAGATCGAGCCCGGCGTGACGCTGGAAGTCCGCCTGTCCGCCCTGTCCGAGACGAATGAGGACGGCGATGTGCGGGTGTTCTTCGAACTGAACGGCCAGCCGCGCGTGATCCGGGTGCCGAACCGCAAGGCGGGCGGCGCGTCGACGGTGCGGCCCAAGGCCGAGGTCGGCAACCCGAACCACGTGGGCGCACCGATGCCGGGTGTCGTCGCCACGGTCGCCGCGCAGGCGGGCGCGAAGGTCAAACAGGGCGACCTGCTGCTGACCATCGAGGCGATGAAGATGGAAACCGGCCTGCACGCCGAGCGGGACGCGACGATCAAGGCCGTCCACGTCACGCCGGGCGCTCAGATCGACGCGAAAGACCTGCTGGTCGAGTTCGAGGACTAAGAAAACCGCGGCGCGCCCACGTGGCGCGCCGCTTGCCGTTACGGCCACGCGTGGCATTCTGGCGCCGACCCCTGACGGAGCCCGTGCCATGCCCCCCACCCTTACCGCCATCTACGCCAGCCTGCTGGCCCTGCTGTTCCTTGCCCTTTCGGCCCGCGTGATCTTTGGCCGGTTCCGACACCGCGTCTCGGTCGGCGACGGCGGTGACAAGGACATGCTGAAACGGATGCGGGTGCAGGCGAACTGCGCCGAATACGCCCCCATCGGCATCCTGATGCTGGGACTGGCAGAGATGCAGGGCATGGGACCCGCTCTGCTGCACCTGTTCGGCCTAATGCTGCTGGCCGGGCGCACAGCGCATGCCTACGGTTTCGGTCGCACGCCACAGATCTCGGCGCTGCGGATCGGGGGCATGGTGCTGACGGTCGCAATGATCACGCTGACTGCCATCGGAAACCTGTTCCTCGCGCTTGCCTGAAAAAGCCCGCGAAATCCGTCGAGACGCACCCATCCAGCAAGATGCCGGCACCGGGTTTCCTTGTGATGGGTGGGATGGCCCTGGTCGCCGACGGCTTCCACCATAACGCCGAACGCGGCTTCATACATGCGGCGATGGTCTTTGCAGGCGCGGAGGAAGGGTTGAACCTGTGGCGCCAGAAGCGGCGTCTGGCGCGAAAGGCCATGCCGTAGCGGCATTAGAAAAAAACGGTGGGGCGGGTCAAAAACCTGCATTTTCCCTCTTGCAGCCCCCCGCCGTTCTTTATATCTCACGCCTCACCCAAGGACGCGGGCGTAGCTCAGGGGTAGAGCATTACCTTGCCAAGGTAAGGGTCGTGAGTTCGAATCTCATCGCCCGCTCCAATTTCCCTCCGGATGGAGGGCACGACAAAAGGGTCGCCTTCGGGCGGCCCTTTTGTGTTTTCGGCGTTTGACTTTGGACCGAGACAAGAATTGCGATCACAACGGCGGCCTGAAGTTGCCTTCGACCGCCAGATAGAATTGTTTCGGAATGTTACAATTGGTCACAGACTAAATTAACACATGAGTTAAACACATTACGAAATCTACTTTGCAGTATTGTCACAAAGCGGAATTGGCACCCCCGCATGCCGTCCGCCCCCAACGCCCCAGTCGGCAGATTAGCGCCGATCCAGGCACACCCTAAGATTCATTGCTTGGCGGCAAAACACGCAAGAGTTGTGTTCGACGTTAAATAACGCAAAGCCTTAACAAATCAAAAGAAATTCGAGATACGGCATGCGTTCCCTATCATAGTGATTCGGTCAGGATTGGCGCGCGTGGCCCCTCGGAGCTCCTCGAAAGGCGCCTGCCGGTTCCCATTCCGCCCTCAGATTCGGCAGTTTTGGCGGAAAGACGCCAAAGCCGCATAGATATTAGAGGCTTACCAACTACCTTTGCGTCACCCGGACTTTGTTAATTTAATTCTACTCGGATCTGCCGTTTGCTGCTAAATAATGAGCAGTCCTTTCTTGGTGAGTGCTCGCCGTAGGGTGGTTCCTTCGGCACAGGTTTCTAGGGTTGCTTCTCGCTTGGGGGCGTATTGTGAGCCAGGTAGATTTTCATGACGCGTCGGTGGCGCTTAAGCGCGAACAGGCCGCGGCGTCGATCCGGCCGACACGTGGCAGCTATTTTCGAATTGGCAAACGACTGGCGGACCTGATCGCCTGCGTTTTCCTTCTGCCCATCTGCGTTCCACTGATCGGGGTCTTCTGGCTGCTGACCCGCCGTGACGGCGGTCCCGGCTTTTTCCTGCAGGACCGCGTCGGACGGAACGGCGAGATCTTCAAGTGCTACAAGCTGCGCACCATGGTCGTGGATGCCGAAGCCGCGCTGGCAGAGATTTGCGCGGCCGACCCGGAACTGGCGGCGGAATGGAAGCGCGACCAGAAGCTGCGCTGCGATCCGCGCATCACGCCGCTGGGGAATTTCCTGCGGAAGACAAGCATCGACGAACTGCCGCAGGTCTTCAACGTGCTGCTCGGCGACATGAGCCTTGTCGGGCCGCGCCCGATGATGCCCTGCCAGCGGAAGATGTACACGTCGGCTGGCGGCGGCACCGGCTATTTCGCCCTGCGTCCCGGCATCACGGGCCCGTGGCAGGTGGATGGCCGTGGCGAGACCGCGTTTGTCGACCGGATCGGTTACGACAACCGGTATCTGTCGGAACTCTCGTTCGGCAAGGATCTGTCCTACCTCGCCCGCACCGTGACGGTCGTATTCCGCCAGACCGGCGGCTGATCGACCTGACAGGGGACGGCTGATCCGTCCCCTACCCCGACCTCAGCCCAGTTCCTGCCCCAGCCGCTTCAGATGAGCCGACACCAGTTCCTCGGCGCGCTCCGGGCTGGACGCCTCGGCGTAGCAGCGGAATTCGGGCGCATTGCCGGACGGGCGAAGGTGGACGATCTCGTCACCCTCGAAGCTGACCCGAAGCCCATCGGTCAGGTCGATGCCGGTTTCGGCCCCGACCCCCGTGAAGAAAGCGGCCCGGCGCGACGGGTCGTCTTTCATCTCGGCAAGGAAAGCCTGCGAGGTCTCGGGCTCGATCCCCGCGATCCGGTCGGCTGCGGTGAAGCGGCCCGGCAGGGTGGCGACCAGATCGGCCAGAGACAGGCCCTGCGCGGCGGCGCTGGCCAGCGGCGCCACCATCGGCAGCAGGCTGTCGCGCGTCGCAAGCGGAGACAGGCGGCCCGTATCGAAGCCCAGAAGGAACCCGCCGTTCGCCTCGTATCCCACCACCTTCTCGCCCGCGCGCGTTTCCATCGCGGCGATCACGAAAGGCGAGCCAATGCGGGTGCGGTCCACGATGCGAAAGCCCATCGCGTCGACGGCGGTATTCGAGGACACCGGCGTACAGATAACCTCGGCCCCCAGCGCCTTTGCGGTCAGCGGGCCAAGCACGTCACCGGGCACGATGCGGCCCGTGGCGTCGGTCACCATCGGGCGGTCGGCGTCGCCATCGGTCGAGATCAGCGCGTCCAGCCCGTGATCCGAACACCAGTCCGCCAGCATCGCGCGCGTCTCGGGGTCGACCGCTTCTGTATCGACGGGGATGAATTCGTCAGAGCGGGCCAGCGGCACGGCGGTGGCGCCCAGCGCCTCGACCACGGCGACCATGATATCGCGCGCGACCGAACTGTGCTGATAGACGCCGATCTTCAGCCCCGCCAGCGCATCGCCGCCGAACGCGTCGGCATAGCGCGCGACATAGGCCGGGGCCGGGTCGTGATCGCTGACCGGGGCCGAGCCGCCCTGCGCCGCCGCGCCCAGCGCGCCGGTGATCCGAACCTCGTCGTCTTTCGAGACCTCGCCGCCCGGAAGGTAGAATTTCAGCCCGTTGCGGTCTGCGGGAATGTGGCTGCCGGTGACCATCACCGCCGCCTGCCCCGCCCCCATCGAGGCCAGCGCCAGCGCGGGTGTCGGCGCGGCGCCGACCCGCGTCACCGGAAGGCCAAGGTCTGTAGCTGCCGCCGTGACCGCAGCCGCGATGCGCGGAGACGAGGCGCGCAGATCCTCGCCCACGTAAACGCCGCCGCCCGTCTCGCAGGACGTCAGGAAGGCGCGGGTGTAATCCGCGACCAGTTCATCGGTCAGTTCCGTGACCAGCCCGCGCAGGCCGCTCGTTCCGAACTTGGGCGCCATCGTCCCCTCTCCTCAGGTCCGTGCGTAGATGTCGTCGTAGCGGGTGATGTCATCCTCGGCGAGGTAACTGCCCGTCTGGATCTCGATCAGCACCATGGGCATCATGCCGGGGTTTGCAAGCCGGTGCTTCTCGCCCAGCGGGACATAGACCGATTGGTTCTCGGTCAGCAGCTTCTCGGTCTCGCCGATGGTGACCTTCGCGGTGCCCTCGACGACGATCCAGTGCTCGGCGCGGTGATGGTGCGATTGCAGCGACAGGGCGGCGCCCGGCTGGACCACGATCCGCTTCACCTGAAACCGGTCCCCGCCGACCAGCGTTTCGACAAACCCCCACGGGCGGTGGTCCTTCGGAAAGCTCTCGGCCTGCGCCGCGCCCCGGTCCTTCAGCGCCGCAACGGCGATCTTCACGTCCTGCGCCCGGCTGGCATCGGCCACCAGAACGGCGTCGGGCATCGCCACCGCGACAATGTTCTGCAATCCGATCCCGACCAGCGCCTGTCCCTCGGCCTCGGACCGAAGCAGCGTATCCTCGCAGTCGATCGCCAGCGCGTTGCCCGCCTGCGCGACGCCGGTGTCATCCGCCGTCTCGCGCCAGACCGCGTACCAGTCTCCCAGGTCTGACCAGCGGCCCTCGAACGGGACGACCGACAGGTTGTCGGCGCGTTCCATCACGGCATAGTCGATAGAGATGTCGTCAGCCCCGTCCCACGCATCGGGGTCGAGCCGCAGGAAGCCAAGGTCTTCGCGGCCCTTCTCGACCGCCGCGCCCACCGGCTCCAGCAGGTCCGGCGCATGGGCACGAAAGGCGTCGAGGATGGTGCGTACCGAGAACAGGAAGATCCCCGCGTTCCACAGGAAACGCCCGGCATCCAGCATGCCCTGCGCCTTCTCCTCGTCCGGCTTCTCGACGAAGCGCACAAGATCCTGCACCCCGCTGCCGCCGGCTTCCGCCAGTTCCAGCCAGCCATAGCCGGTTTCCGGACGGTCCGGCGCGATACCGAATGTCACCATGCGCCCCGCTTCGGCGGCGGCGGCGCCGGTTTCCAGCACGTCGTGAAACGCCTCTGGTTCAGGGATGACGTGGTCCGACGGTGCGACCAGCATCAGCGCGTCGGGGTCCGTCTTTTCCAGCCACAACGCGGCGGCCAGTACGGCGGGGGCGGTGTTGCGCCCCTCGGGCTCGATCAGGATCGCGCCGGGGTCGATCCCGGCGCCGCCCAGTTGTTCGGTGACGATGAAACGGAACTCGGACGCGGTGACGACCAGCGGCGGCGCGAACCCTTCGCCCGACAAGCGCTTGGCAGAGGCTTGAAACAGGCTTTCCCGCCCAAGGAACGGTGCGAACTGCTTCGGGTAGGATTTGCGCGAAAGTGGCCACAGGCGCGTGCCCGAGCCGCCGCAAAGAAGAACGGGGGTAATGGTCAATTCAACTCCATCCCGGAAATCGGTGTCCTGCAGTCCGCGTCGTCATCGAAACCGCCGGTGCCCCAGCGTCGGGGATGACAATAGCCTGCGACCGAAGGGAAACAACCGCCAACCGGGTGGCGCGTCAGAGCAGACCGTCGTAGCGGACGAGCAGCGACAGAAGCGTGTCCAGCTCCTTGCGGGTCAGGCCGGATCGGGCGAAGGCGCGACGCTCTTCCGCCTCGACTTGCCGCAGTGCAACATCGCCCAAAGCGATCCCGGCTTCGGTGATCGCGACCGGTTTCGACCGGCCGTCCTGCGCCCCCTCGGGACGGGTCACAAGGCCCTTCTCCTCAAGCGAGCGCAGCACCTGAGTCATGCCCCCAGACGATATCACCAATGCGTCATACAGCATGGACGGGGTCATCGGCTTGCCGTCCCCTTCGGTTCGAAGGATCATCAAGACCTCGAACTCTGTCGGGTTAAGATCATGTTTTCTCATGATCTTTCGCGCACGTCGCGCGACGACCTGCCCGGTATGCTGCACCACGCCAGCGACCGCGAGCACCTCGTGATCGAGATCCGGCCAGTGGCTTTGCACCCTCAGTTTCCGATCTTCGCCCATCGCCAGGCATTTCTCCCCTTGCTTCGTCGGAGATTCATTTATTATCTTAGAAGAAAGATAAATGCGACGGAAATGTTTCGCTCGCCCGTAGAGACAGACGATCAACGCCGCTGCAGTGCAGCGGCGAACTGCATGCAAGGGGACCCGGTTTGACGGTTTCAGGATTCGACGCGCGGACGCCGCGCGGTGAGGGGCGCGTTGTGCGTCCGATTGCGCGTTTGGCGCAGGTTGCGGCGCTGATGACGGCGGCATGGGCGGCAACGCCCGCTTTGGCCCAGATGCCGGGGATGGGCGGACCGACGCAGGTCGGCGTTATCGAACTGGAAGAAGCGCGCGTGCCCTATTCCGTCACGCTTCCGGGCCGTGCCGTCGCCTTCGAGGAAACTGACATCCGGCCCCGCGTCGCTGGCGTGATCTCGGAAATCGTGTACGAACCGGGCACCGAGGTGCTGGTCGGCGACGTGCTGTTCCGGATCGAGGGCGACACCTTCGCCGCTGACCTTGCCGCCGCCGAGGCGACCGTCGCCAGTGCCGAAGCGTCAGTCTCTGCCGCCGAGACCACGCTTGCCCGCTACGAGACGCTGTCGGGCACCGGGGTCACCGCCGAGACCGTCGAGAACGCCCGCGTTACGCTGGCGCAGGCCGAGGCGACGCTCAGCTCTGCCCGCGCCGCCCGCGACCTTGCGCAGCTGAACCTTGACCGCACCGAGATCCTGAGCCCGATCAAGGGCATAGCGGACATTTCGAATGTTTCGGTCGGGGCGCTTGTGACCGCCAACCAGACCGACGCGCTGACCACCGTGACGCGCATCAACCCGATCTATGTCGACGTGCAGGAAAGCAGCCGCCGCATCCAGTTGATCCGCGACCGCATCAGCGCCGGCACCCTGGCGCCGGGCGAAGAGCTGGACGTGACGCTGCAACTTGAAACCGGCCTTTCGTACGAGATCCCCGGCAGCCTTGTGACCGGCGGCACTTCGGTCTCGACGACCACCGGCACCACGATCGTCCGCTTCCAGTTCGACAACCCGGATCAGGACATCCTGCCGGGCCAGTTCCTGCGGGTCGACATCACGCTGGGCGACACGCCCGCCATTCTGGTGCCGCAGCGCGCCACCTCGCGCGCCGCCGACGGGACACTGACGGCCTTCGTGGCGGTGGACGGCGAAGCGGTCGAGCGCACGCTGACCGAAACCGGCGTCTACCAGAACGCGTGGATCGTGACCGAGGGCGTGGCGGACGGCGACATGCTGATCGTGGACGGACTGACGAACCTGACCGCCGGTGCCGAAGTGCAGACGGTGCCCGTGACGATCTCGGCGGACGGGGTCGTTTCCGACCTCGATACCGCCGACGCGTCAGACGGCGACGCCGATGCCGAGGCACCTGCCGCAGACGATGCGGAAACTCCGGGCGAGGACGGCTAAGACACCATGGGTACCTTCTTTATCCGACGCCCGGTCTTCGCCTGGGTCGTTTCAATCATGATGATGCTGGCGGGCGCGGCCTCGTTCCTTGGCCTGCCGGTATCGCAATATCCTGACATCGCACCCACCACGGTGCGCGTCTCGGCCACCTATACCGGCGCCACCGCGTCGGCGGTGCTGAACTCGGTGACTCGGGTCATCGAAGAGACCATGACCGGCATCGACGGCATGCTGTACATGACCTCGCAGTCCAGCGAGGGCTCGTCGTCCATCACCATCATCTTCGACGAAAGCGTCGACCCCATCGACGCGCAGAACGAGGTTCAGTCAAGGGTCAGCCGGGTCGAGGGGCAGCTTCCCTCGGCGGTGCAGCAACAGGGCGTGAACGTCTCGCGGTCGGACAGCTCGATCCTTCTGGTCGGCGCCCTGGTCGACACCACCGGCACCTACACCACGCTTCAGCTTGGCGACCTGCTTGACGAGATCGTCGAAGGCGCCATCGAGCGGACCGAGGGCGTGGGCGGCATCAACAGCTTCGGTTCGGGCTATGCCATGCGCGTCTGGCTCGACCCGCTGGCGCTGGTCCGCTACCAACTGACGCCCGCCGACATCACCGCCGCCGTCGAGGAACAGAACACCACCGTGTCGGTCGGGTCGCTGGGCGATCAGCCCACCTTGGCGGGCCAGCAGTTCACCGCCACCATCACCGCACAAAGCCAGCTGACCACCGTCGAGGAATTCGAGCAGATCCTGCTGAAGACCGAAGAAGACGGCTCTGTCGTGCGACTGGTCGACGTGGCGCGGATCGAGATCGGACAGGAAAGCTACGGCACCGAGTCGCTGTTCAACGGTCAGTCCGCCGCCGGTTTCGGCGTCAACCTCGCCACCGGTGCGAATGCGGTCGAGACGTCCGAGAACGTCCGCGCCACCCTCGAAAGCCTCGCCGCCGCGTTCCCGGAAGGCGTCGAGTACCGCATCGCCTATGACACCTCGCCCTTCGTAGAGCTGTCGATCGAACAGGTGGAACACACCCTGATCGAGGCGGTGCTGCTGGTCGTGCTGGTGCTGATCGTCTTCCTGCAATCGTGGCGCGCAACGCTGATCCCGCTGATCACCGTGCCCGTCGTTCTGCTGGGAACGCTGGCGGTGCTGTATGTCGCGGGATACTCGATCAACACGCTGACGATGTTCGCGATGGTGCTTGCCATCGGCCTTCTCGTGGACGACGCCATCGTCGTGGTCGAGAACGTCGAGCGCCTGATGGAAGAGGAAAAGCTCTCCGCGCGCGAGGCGACGGCCAAGTCTATGGGCCAGATCCTGTCGGCGCTGGTCGGCATCAACGTGGTGCTGGCGGCGGTGTTTCTGCCGATGGCGTTCTTCCCCGGCTCGACCGGCGTCATCTATCGACAGTTCTCGCTGACCATGGTCACCGCGATGGCGCTGTCGCTGATCATCGCGATCATCCTGTCGCCGCCGATGTCGGCGCAACTTCTGAAGGCGAACCACGGCGAGACGCGTTTCCCGCCCGCGCGGTGGTTCAACAGCGGCATGTCGCGGTTCACCGACTTCTACTCGGGCACCGTCAAGCTGTCGCTGAAGGCGCCCTTCGTGATGATCCTCATCCTTGGCGGCATCCTGTTCGCGGCCTACAGCGCCAACAGCCGGATCACCTCGTCCTTCATCCCGACCGAGGATCAGGGCGTGTTGCTGACCATCGTGAACCTCGACGAGGGCGCGACGTCGCAGCAGACGCGCGCGGTGCTGGAACAGATCAACGCCTACCTTCTCGAGGACGAGGAAGAGGCGGTGGAAAGCACCTTCGCCGCTCTGGGCTTCGGCTTCGGCGGGTCCGGGCAGAACCGCGCCATGGTGTTCGTCAAGCTGCGCGACTTCGAAGAGCGCGGCGACAACCCGGAACTGGCCGCCTCGGCGGTGGCGATGCGCACCAACATGGCGTTCATGAGCAACCGCGCCGGCCAGATCTTCGTGATGCAGCCGCCCGCGATCATGGGCCTTGGCAACACCGGCGGCTTCTCGATGTACCTCGTCGATCAGGGGGCCAACGGCACGGACGCGCTGATCGCTGCCGCCAAGCAGCTGGAAACCGTCGCCGGTCAGGACGACCGGGTGACCAATATCCGGGTCAGCGGGACGGAACAGGAAAGCGCCCTGCGTATCGAGATCGACCAGCAGAAGGCCGAAAGCCTTGGCCTGTCGCTGTCGTCGATTAACGCGATGTTGTCGGTTGTGTTCTCTGGCTCTGAAGTCAACGATTTCGTGCTAGGTGATTCGCTTCGACCGGTCATTGTGCAGGCCGATGCACCCTTCCGGATGCAACCAGACGACGTGTTTGACTGGTATGCGCGCAACACTTCCGGAGAAATGGTACCGTTCTCGGCCTTCGCCACGACCCAGTGGGAGCCGGTTTCCCCGTCTCTTCAACGGTATGAGGCGACCAACGCAATCGAGATCTCCGGCTCGCCCGGAGACGGCATTTCCACCGGCACCGCGATGGAGGTCATGGAAGAGCTCGTCGAGGGTCTCGACGGGGGCTACAGCGTGGCCTGGACAGGCATCAGTTACCAAGAAAGACAGTCCGGAGACCTTGCCTACGTGCTTTACGGCATCTCGGTTCTGGTGGTGTTTCTGGCCCTCGCCGCGCTCTATGAAAGCTGGTCGATTCCATTCGCCGTCATGCTGTCCGTACCGGTCGGCGTGATGGGTGCAATGGTGGCCGCGTGGTACTTCGGACAGCAGAATGACGTTTACTTCAAGGTCGGACTGCTCACCACCATCGGGCTTGCAGCACGCAACGCCATCCTTATCGTAGAGTTCGCAGAAACCTTGCGCGGTGAAGGACGCACGGTCAAAGAGGCAGCAATCGAGGCGGCTCGGCTCCGGCTGAGACCCATTTTGATGACAGCATTGGCTTTCATCCTCGGCGTGCTGCCGTTGGCGACCGCTTCTGGCGCGGGGGCTGCGGCGCAGAATGCCATCGGCATCGGCGTAATTGGCGGCATGATCGCCTCGACTTTCCTCGGCATCTTCATGGTGCCGGCGCTGTACGTACTTATCATGCGCCTGACACCCGGCGCGCGGACCAAGGAGGCTTGAACTTGCCCCGTCTGAAACTCACTGCCCTCGCAGTGCCCGCCCTGCTGGCGGCTTGCACGGTCGGTCCGGACTTCAAGTCGCCCGGGATCTCTCTGGCCAACAGCTTCGCCGAGGGCACCTATGCGCCCATCGGCGACGCCGCGGCCCAACAGTGGTGGCTCCAGTTCAACGACAAGATGCTGAACCAGCTTGTCGCCGCCGCGATGCGCCAGAACCTCGACGTGCGGACCGCGCTGGCCCGCATCGACGAGGCGCAGGCCGCCGCCCGCGCCACCGGCCTTCCGGGCCTGCTGTCGGGCGGTGTCACCGGCGGCTGGACCCGTCAGGGCGGCGACGGCGTCGCCATCACCGAGACCCGCAGCGTCGGCTTCAACCCGTCGATCATCATCGACCTGTTCGGCAGCGAGCAGCGCCAGCGCGAAGCCGCCCTGGCCAGCCTGCGCTCGGCCGAGCTCAGCGTCGGCACCGCGCGGCTGGCGGTGCTGTCCGCTCTGGTCTCCGCCTACCTCGACCTGCGGTACTACCAGCAGGCGCTTGCCCTGACCCGTGGCACCATCGCCAGCCAGGCCGAGACGCTTGAACTGGTGCGCGGACAGTTCGGCGCCGGTGCGTCGACCCAGCTGGACGTGGCGCAGGCGGAAGCCGCCTACAACCAGGCCCGCGCGAACCTGCCGGGGCTGGAAAGCGGCTATTACAGCGCGCTCTATTCCATCGCCACGCTGCTGGCGGTGCCGGTGCAGTCGATCCAGACCCAGCTTCAGGCGGGCGGCCGCCAGCCGAACGTCTATTCGGGCGCAGGCGCGGGCATCCCCGCCGACCTGCTGCGGAACCGCCCCGACGTCCGCTCTGCCGAGCAGGACTATGCCGCCGCCGTCGCCCGCGTGGGCGTGAACGAGGCGGCGCTGTATCCGTCGCTGTCGCTGGGCGGCAACGTCGGCATCACCAACGGCGCCAATAGCTGGAGCTTCGGGCCCTCGATTTCGATCCCGGTGCTGAACATGCCGGTCCTGCTGGCCAACCGCGACCAGGCCATTGCACAGGCCGAACAGGCGCGGCTGACATGGCGCGCATCGGTGCTGGGTGCGGTCGAAGAAGTCCAAAGCTCGCAGTCGGCCTACAGCCGGGCGCGGCGCGAGGTGTCGGCGCTACAGGGCTCGGTAACTTCCTACGCCCGCGTTGTGGACCTGTCGCAGCAGACCTACGACGCCGGTGCGACCACCCTTCTCGACCTGCTGACCGGCCAGCGCTCGCTTGCCTCGGCGCAGCTGTCGCTGGCGGCGTCGGTCCGCGACATGGCCGCGAACTGGGCCGCGTTGCAGGTGGCGGCCGGCCGCGGCTGGGCCATCGTGCCGCCGCCCCACAACTGATCCGCCACGAGATCCGACAGTCAAAGCCCCGGCCACCGCGCCGGGGCTTTTTCTTTCCGGATGAATCCGATGCCGCGGGTCGACCGGTCGCCTTCGGTCGCGCTATGATGCCGGGCCGGCAGGAGGAGGCCGGCGCAATCAGCGGAGAGTTCATGCCCGAGTTCGCGTCCGATATCGAGATCGCCCGTGCCGCCCGGAAGAAGCCGATACAGGAGATCGGCGCCCGCCTTGGCATACCGCCAGAGCACCTTCTGCCCTACGGCCACGACAAGGCAAAGGTCGGGCAAGAGTTCATCTCGGGGCTGAAAGACCGGCCCGACGGCCACCTGATCCTTGTGACCGCGGTGAACCCGACCCCGGCGGGCGAAGGCAAGACGACGACCACCGTGGGCCTTGGCGACGGTCTGGCCGCCATCGGCAAGAACACCGCGATCTGTATCCGCGAGGCCAGCCTTGGCCCCTGCTTCGGCATGAAGGGCGGCGCGGCGGGCGGTGGCTTTGCACAGGTGGTGCCGATGGAGGACATGAACCTTCACTTCACCGGCGACTTCCACGCCATCACCTCGGCCCACAACCTGTTGGCGGCGATGCTGGACAACCACGTCTACTGGGGCAACGCGCTGGACATCGACGTCCGCCGTG
This sequence comes from Maritimibacter sp., assembly GCA_017792445.1. Lineage (GTDB taxonomy): Bacteria > Pseudomonadota > Alphaproteobacteria > Rhodobacterales > Rhodobacteraceae > Psychromarinibacter. The sequence goes on along the minus strand of CP051232.1, from coordinate 2,991,233 downwards.
TGGCGTTCCGGCGGGTGATGGACATGAACGACCGGGCCCTGCGGCAGATCGTGGCCTCGCTCGGCGGCGTCGCGAACGGCTTCCCGCGCGAGGCGGGCTTCGATATCACCGTGGCTTCAGAGGTCATGGCGATCCTGTGCCTCGCCACCGATCTGGCGGACCTCGAGCGGCGGCTGGGCGACATCATCGTGGCATGGCGCCGCGACCGCACGCCGGTCTATGCCCGCGACCTGAAGGCCGAGGGCGCGATGACCGTGCTGCTGAGAGACGCGATGCAGCCGAACCTCGTGCAGACGCTGGAAAACACGCCCGCCTTCGTACACGGCGGCCCGTTCGCGAATATCGCGCACGGCTGCAACTCGGTGATGGCGACCACCACCGCGCTGAAGCTCGCCGACTACGTGGTGACCGAGGCGGGCTTCGGCGCCGATCTGGGGGCCGAGAAGTTCTTCGACATCAAGTGCCGCAAGGCCGGGCTGAAGCCCGCAGCGGCTGTCGTGGTCGCCACCGTCCGGGCGTTGAAGATGAACGGCGGCGTGGCGAAGCAGGACCTTGGCGCCGAAAACGTGGACGCAGTGCGCGCGGGCTGCGCCAACCTTGGCCGGCATCTGGAAAACGTCGGCAAGTTCGGCGTCCCCGCCGTTGTGGCGATCAACCACTTCACCGGCGACACCGACGCCGAGATCGCTGCCGTGAAAGAGCATGTGGCGTCCCTTGGCGCGAAAGCGATCCTCTGCCGCCACTGGGCCGACGGCTCTGCCGGGATCACCGAACTGGCGCAGGAGGTCGTGGCGCTGGCCGAGGGCGGCAGCGCCGATTTCGCCCCGCTCTACCCCGACGAGATACTCCTGTTCGAGAAGATCGAGACGGTGGCGAAGTCGATCTACCACGCGGGCGAGGTCATCGCAGACCGCAAGGTGCGCGAACAGTTGAAGGACTGGGAAGCGCAGGGCTATGGCGCCCTGCCGGTCTGCATGGCCAAGACGCAGTACTCGTTCTCGACCGACCCGAGCCTGCGCGGCGCGCCCGAAGGGCACGACCTGCCGGTGCGCGAGGTGCGCCTGTCGGCGGGCGCGGGCTTTGTCGTCGCGATCTGCGGAGAGATCATGACGATGCCGGGCCTGCCCCGCACGCCCTCGGCCGAGAGCATCCGCCTCAACGACGCCGGAGCGGTCGAGGGGCTGTTCTAGCCCCCGCCCGCGCTGCCGCGGGGTAAGCGGGGGCACGGGTTGCAGACACCATTAAATTCCGAAACACCTGACAGGCCGGATCGCGGCCGAAGGACGAAGGACGAAGGGGACAGACATGACGAAATCGTTTCTGAACGAGGGCGCCGTCGCCGTCATCACCGGCGCGGCCTCGGGCATCGGACGCGCAGCCGCCGTAGCCTTCGCCGGGCGCGGCATGAAGGTCGTCATGGTCGACGCCGATGGCGAGATGCTGGCCGACGCGGTCGACCGCGTGTCCGGCATCGCGGGCGAGGACAACGTGATGAACCGCGTGATCGACGTGTCCGACGTACACGCGATGACCGACCTGTCCGACGCCGTATTCGACCGCTTCGGTCGCGTCGACCTGCTGATGAGCAACGCCGCGATGCGCGTGGCCGGCGGCAGCGACGAAAGCCTGCACGAATGGCGCCGCACGATGGACGTCAACTTCTGGGCCGCCGTCTATGCCGAACGGGCCTTCCTGCCCCGGATGCAGGAGAACGGGACCGAGGGCGCCATCGTCAACACCGGCTCGAAGCAGGGCATTACCAACCCGCCGGGCAATCTTGTCTACAACGTCACCAAGTCGGCGCTGAAAACTTACACCGAGGGCCTGCAGCACGTTCTGCGCAACACGGAAGGCTGCAAGATCTCGGCGCATCTGCTGGTGCCCGGCTTCACCACCACCGGCACCCGCACCCATAAGCCCGAGGCTTGGCTGCCCGAGCAGGTGGTCGAGCGGATGATCGGCGCGCTGGAAGCGGACGACTTCTACATCATCTGCGAGGACGGCGAGGTCACCGCCGACATGGACGCCAAGCGGATGCGCTGGGCGGCCGGCGACATGATCGAGAACCGCCCCGCCCTGTCGCGCTGGCATCCGGACTGGGCCGACGCGTTCAACTCTGCCGACTGACACCCCGGCCCACAGTTTTCTTTACCCTCGTGTCCGGGCCGGCCTGCGCCGCGCCCCGACCGCCCCCGTTTGCAAGGAGATACAGCATGAAAACCGTACAGATCCGCGACACCGGTCTTTCGGTGACCGACATTTGCTTTGGCACCTCGGCGCTGGGCAACATGCCCGACACCTATGGCTACGCGGTGGACGAGGACCGCGCCCGCGACACGCTGCGGGCGATCTTCGACGGGCCCGCGAACTTTCTCGACACCTCGCGCGCCTACGGGCTTGGCGAAAGCGAGCGCCGTATCGGTGCGGTGATCCGCGAGATGGGCGGCCTGCCCGAGGGGTTCGTGCTGTCCACCAAGCTGGACCGCGACATGGAGACCGGCCGCTTCGACGCCGCCCGCGCCCGCGCCTCGCTGGAAGAAAGCCTTGAGGTGCTGGGGCTGGACAGTATCCCCGTCCTGCACCTGCACGACCCCGAACACGCCCGCGACCTTGACGAGATCACCCGCGACGGCGGCGCGATGGACGAGCTGTTCAAGATGAAGGAAGAGGGGCTGGCGCAGGCCGTGGGCCTTGCGATGGGCCGCATCGACGTGATGTTTCCGCTGCTGAAGGCGTACCCCTTCGACACGCTGATCTCGCACAACCGCTTCACCCTGCTGAACCGCGCGGCGGACGAGATGTTCACCTATGCCGACGCGCAGGGCATGGCGGTGCTGAACGCGGCGCCCTATGCCTCTGGCGTGCTGGCCAAGGGCAGCGCCGAGATGCCGATGATCACCTACCAGAAGGCCGACGACGCGGCGCTCGCCCCGGTGCGGCGGATCGAAGAGGTCTGCGCGGCGCAAGGGATCGCGACCGGCCCGGTGGCGCTGCAATTCTCGATGCGCGACCCGCGCGTCGCCTCGACCGTGATCGGCGTATCGAAGCCCGAGCGCGTGGCGCAGACGCTGGAATGGGCGTCCGTCGAGGTCCCCGATCAGGTCTGGGACGCGCTGGAAGAGCTGCCGTATTCCGTCGAGGACCCGGAAGCGAACCGGGATTACAAACCGGGCTGAGCGCCCGGAAGGCCCGCAAAGGGTCAGGGCGGGGGCGCTGCCCCCGTCACCTTCGGTGACTCCCCCGAGGTATTTCGGAAGAGAAGAAGCAGGAAGGCGCGCGCCCTACTCCGCGGCTTCGGCGACCTTTTCCGCACGGACGGCCGAGAACTTGAACTCGGGGATCTTGCCGTAGGGATCGAGCGACGGGTTGGTCAGGATGTTCGCCGCCGCCTCGACATAGGCGAAGGGCAGGAACACGTTGCCGGGCGCGACGGCGCGGTCCTCGCGGACCATGACGACCAGCGTGCCGCGGCGGGTGGTCAGGCGGACCATGCCGCCCGCCTCGATCCCGAGATTGCGAAGCGTCGACGGGTGCATCGAGCAGTTCGCTTCGGGCTCGACCGCATCCAGCACCGTGGCGCGCCGGGTCATCGAGCCGGTGTGCCAGTGTTCCAGCTGGCGGCCCGTGATCAGCACCATCGGATAGTCGGTGTCGGGCAGCTCGTCCGGCGGCACCACGTTCGCGGGCGTGAACCGGGCGCGGCCGCCGGCGCGGGGGAAACCGTCGCCGAACACGATGGGCTGCCCCGGATCCTCGGGGGAGAGCGACGGATAGGTCACCGCCTCGGCCTCCAGACGGTCCCACGTGATGTTGTCGAAGGACTTCATCGAGCGCTTCATCTCGGCGAAGACCTCGCGCGGGTGGGCGTAGGTCCACGGCAAACCCAGTCGCTTCGCCAGTTCGACCTCGATCCACCAGTCCTCGCGCGCTTCGCCGGGCGGCGGCACCGCCGGGCGGCCCATCTGGACCTGACGGTTGGTGTTGGTGACGGTGCCGGTCTTCTCGGGCCATGCGGCGGCGGGCAGGATGACGTCGGCATAGTTCGCCGTTTCCGTCAGGAAGATGTCCTGCACCACGAGGTGTTCCAGCTTCGCCAGCGCGTCGCGGGCATGTTCGACGTCAGGGTCGGACATCGCCGGGTTCTCGCCGAGGATATACATGCCGCGAATGTCGCCCGCGTGGATCGCGTCCATGATCTCGACCACGGTCAGGCCCTTGTCGGGGCTGAATTCAGAGCCCCACAGGTCGCGGAACAGCGAGCGGACGCCGTCGTCGCCCACCGGCGCGTAATCGGGCAGGAACATCGGGATTAGCCCCGCGTCCGACGCGCCCTGCACGTTGTTTTGCCCCCGAAGCGGATGCAGCCCGGTGCCGGGGCGGCCGACATGGCCGCACATCAGCGCAAGGCTGATCAGGCAGCGCGAGTTGTCGGTGCCGTGGATGTGCTGGCTGACCCCCATGCCCCAGAAGATCATGCCCGCCCGCGCGGTGGCGAAGGTGCGGGCCACGTCGCGCAGGGTCTCGGCGGGGATGCCGCAGACCTCGGCCATCTTCTCGGGCGGGAAGGCCTTCAGGTGGTCCTTCATCGCGTCGAAATTCTCGGTGAACCCGGCGATGTACTGGTCGTCGTACAGCTTCTCTTCGACGATCACGTGCATGATCGCGTTCAGCATCGCCACGTCGGCGCCCGGCTTGAACTGCAGCATGTGGGACGCGAAGCGGCGCAGGCCGACACCGCGCGGGTCCATGACGATCAGCTTGCCGCCCCGCTTGGAGAACTGCTTGAAGAAGGTGGCCGCGACGGGATGGTTCTCGATCGGGTTGGCGCCGATGACGATGGCGACGTCGGCATTCTCGATCTCGTTGAACGTGGCCGTCACCGCCGCCGAGCCCACGTTCTCCATCAGCGCCGACACCGATGAGGCGTGGCACAGGCGTGTGCAGTGGTCGACGTTGTTGTGGCCAAAGCCCTGCCGGATCAGCTTTTGGAACAGGTAGGCTTCCTCGTTCGAGCACTTGGCCGACCCGAAACCCGCCACCCGGGTGCCCGCGTCGTCGCGCAGCTTCGCCAGCCCCCCGGCGGCGCGGTCCAGCGCCTCGTCCCACGTCGCCTCGCGGAAATGCGCCTGCCAGTTGGCGGGGTCGACGTTCAGCCCCTTGGCGGGCGCGTCGTCGCGACGGATCAAAGGTCTGGTCAGGCGGTGCGGGTGGTGGATGTAGTCAAAGCCGAAGCGGCCCTTGACGCACAGACGCCCCTCGTTCGCGGGGCCATCGACACCGTCGACGTATTTCACCTTGTCGTCCTTGATCTTGAATGACAACTGGCAGCCGACGCCGCAATAGGGGCAGACCGATTTGACCTCGCGGTCATAGTCGGCGCTGTCGCCCTGCTGCGCCTCGTCCAGAACGGTGGCGGGCATCAGCGCGCCGGTCGGGCAGGCCTGCACGCATTCACCGCAGGCGACGCAGGTCGAGGCGCCCATGTCATCGAGCTGGTCGAACACGATGCGGGCGTCGTGGCCGCGCCCCGCCATGCCGATCACGTCGTTGACCTGAACCTCGCGGCAGGCGCGGACGCACAGGTTGCAGTGGATGCAGGCGTCGAGGTTCACGCGCATGGCGACGTGGCTGTCGTCCAGCAGCGGCACGCGGTCGGGCTCGATCCGGGGAAAGCGGCTGTCGGTGACATCCTGCGCGGCGGCCATGTCGTGCAGGTGCGACGAGCGGTCGTGCGGCGCCTCGGGCTGGTCGGCGACCAGAAGTTCCATCACCATCCGACGCGATTTCACCGCGCGGTCGCTGGCGGAATTGACCACCATGCCGTCGGTCGCCTCGCGGATGCACGAAGCGGCCAGCGTGCGCTCGCCCTCGACCTCGACCATGCAGGCGCGGCAGTTGCCGTCGGGGCGATAGCCGGGCGCGGGCTTGTGGCACAGATGCGGGATGGTCAGGCCCCTGCCATGGGCGGCGTCCCAGATGGTCGTGCCCTGCGGAACGGTGATCTCGTCGCCGTCGAGGGTGAAAGTCACCGTCTTCGTCTGGCTTCCGTCGGGCATGATCAGTCGTCCTTGGTGGCGGCGTTCGGGTGAAGTGGCGCGAGGGCGGTCATCGGTGCTGGTCCACGAGGATGACATTCCCGTCCGGGTCGGTCAGCATCAGGCTGGCCGGGCCGCTTTCGGACTGAACCTCGGGTTCTGGCACCAGACCGCGCGCCTTCATCTCGGCCTGAAGATCGCGGATGTCGGTGTAGCTGTCCGCGTCGGTGGCGTCTTGGGTCCAGCCGGGGTTGAAGGTCAGGATATTGGTCGGGAACATATCCTGAAACAAGCCGATCACGGTGTCGCCATTGCGAAGGATCAGCCAGTTCTGGGCCGCGTCGCCGCCCATCTCGGTGAACCCCAGCTTCTCGTAGAAGGCCCGCGAGGCGGCGATGTCCTTCACCGCAAGCGAGACGGAAAACGCGCCAAGGTTCATTGGCCGACCTCCTTCGGGAAATGCTTCATCACCAGCCGGATCGGGTTCGGCGCTGCCTGCCCCAGCCCGCAGATCGAGGCGTCCGTCATCACCTGGCACAGGTCTTCCAGCAGTTCGCCGTCCCACGCGTCGGCCTGCATCAGCTTGACCGCCTTCTCGCAGCCGACGCGGCAGGGCGTGCACTGGCCGCAGCTTTCATCCTCGAAGAACCGCAGCATGTTCAGCGCGGCGTCCTTCGCGCTGTCGTGGTCCGACAGGATCACCACCGCCGCCGAGCCGATGAAGGTGCCGTGCGGCTGCAGCGTGTCGAAGTCCAAAGGCACGTCGTCCATCGACGCGGGCAGCAGGCCCGAAGACGGGCCGCCGGGCTGGAATGCCTTGAACACGTGGCCGTCCATCATGCCGCCTGCCGCGTCGATGATGTCGAGGATCGTGGATCCGGCGGGCAGCAGGTAGACGCCCGGCGTCTTCACCCGGCCCGACACCGAATAGTTGCGAAAGCCGCTGCGCCCGTTCAGTTCGACGCCGTTCAGGATGTCCGGCCCCTCGCGGCAGATCATCGCGACCCAGTGCAGCGTCTCAACGTTGTGGACCAGCGTGGGGCGGCCGAAGATGCCGTTCTGCGCGACATAGGGCGGACGGTGACGCGGCAGGCCCCGGTTGCCCTCGATCGACTCGATCATCGCGGACTCCTCGCCGCAGATATAGGCCCCCGCCCCGCGCCGCAGTTCGATGTACCCCGCCGAGACCAGCCCGGCCGCTTCCAGCGCCGCGATCTCGTGGCGGAGGATTTCCAGCACCGCCGGGTATTCGTCGCGCATGTAGATGAAGCAGCGTTCCGCCTCGATGGCGGCGGCGGCGATCAGCATGCCTTCCAGCATCACGTGGGGTTCGCGTTCGAGGTGGACGCGGTCCTTGAACGTGCCCGGTTCGCCCTCGTCCCCGTTCACCGCAAGATACCGAGGGCCGGCCGCCGCGCGCACGAAGCCCCACTTGCGCCCCGAGGGGAAGCCCGCGCCGCCCATGCCGCGCAGCCCCGCCTCTTCCAGCGCGTCCTGCACCGCTTCCCAGTCCGCATCGCGGCGCAGGCGTTCCAGTTCGGCATAGCCGCCGTGGTGGCGGTAGGCCGCAAGCCCCTGATAATCCGGTACATTCGCGTGGGTGTCGCCCGCCGCAATGGCGGCGTGGACCTTTTCGGGCGTGGCGTTGGCGATGTGGTTGTGCCCCAGTTCCAGCACGGGCGCGGTATCGCAGCGGCCCATGCAGGGCGCGCGCAACACGCGCACCTCGGCGGGGTCAAGCCCGTCTTCCAGCGCCTTGCGCAGTGCCCCGGCCCCGGCGATCTCGCACGACAGCGAGTCGCAGACCCGGATCGTCAGCGCGGGCGGCGGCGTCTCGCCTTCGTGGACAACGTCGAAATGGGCGTAGAAGGTCGCGACCTCGTAGATCTCGGCCTGCGCCAGCCGCATCTCGTCCGCCAGCGCGCGGATATGGGCGGCGGAGAGGTGGCCGTAAGCGTCCTGTATCAGGTGAAGGAACTCGATCAGCAGGTCGCGCCGGCGCGGACGGTCGCCCAGCAGGGCCTGAACCTCGGCCAGCGCAACGTCGTCCACCTGACGCCCCTTCGGCGTGCGGCGGCCCTTGCCACGGCCCGATTTCCAGACACCCTTTCGTTCGTCCAGAGGCGCCATGCCCATCCTCCCATGATACGGGCCGGAAAATGGCATCGCCGCCCCGCGCCGTCAAACGCAAATCCGCGACCGAAAGGAAACTAAATTTCCCGACAGGAAACCAAGATCACTTCGTCCGCCTGCGCCGTTGATACGCGCGCCCATCTTTTCTCAGCGGATCACAGACGGCGCTTTCCGGGCCAACTGCGACACGGCGGCCCCGCTCAACGCAATGTGACCGCGCGCCTAGTACCAGTCGGGCTGATAGTAGTCGCCCGAAGACACGCGAACGAACACCGGTCCGCATCTCTGCCCCACGGACACGCCGGTGCGCACACCACCGCTGCCGAGGTTCACGTTGACGTTCGCCTTTGGATTTGGCGCGCATTTCTCGCACCCGGCAAGCGCGGTGCCCGCGAGCAGCATGAATACCAAGATCAATCTACGCATGAATTAAAGTCTCCCCCGGTCCGGCCAGCCCCATGCGGCGCGAAGGTAGGGTCAGACTAGGCGCGAAGCCGTCGATCCCGCAAGGCGTCAGCCTGCCGCAACGACACGAAGATCACGAAGCAAGGCACGCGTGGCGCGCACCGCTCGTACTCTGGAAAGAGGGGGAGTGGTGGGCGACCCTGGAATCGAACCAGGCATGGGTCTCCCCGGCGGAGTTACAGTCCGCTGCCGCACCTTGCAGCACGTCGCCCGACGCGACGCGTTGATTATCCGTAGCACTTTTGGACGTCAACCGTTAAATCCCCGCAAAACCAGGATGCCGTAACCGGAAGGCGCGCAGCGATGAAAAAGCCCAAGTGGGTTATCGAAAAGGAACGTGGCAAGCGGGCTGCGGCGGCGGAAACCGTTTGGCTGTTCGGTCTGCATGCCGTGCGTGACGCGCTGATGAATCCCCGACGCGAGAAGCTGCAACTGGTGCTGACAAAGAACGCCGCCGACCGGCTGGGCGACGCCTTGGCCGAAGGGCCCGAGCCCGAGATCGCGGACCCGCGCAAGTTCCCCGCCCCGCTCGACCCCGGCTCGGTCCATCAGGGCGCCGCCTTGGAGGTGCGACCGCTGGACTGGGGGCCGATGGGCGACCTGTGCCACGCCCCGCCGGGCGAGGCGCCGTCGGTGGTGCTGCTGGACCGGGTGACAGACCCGCACAACGTGGGCGCCATCCTGCGCTCGGCCGAGGTGTTCGGCGCGCGGGCGGTGATCGCCCCGGCCCGCCACTCGGCGCCGGAAACCGGTGCGCTGGCGAAAACCGCCTCGGGCGCGCTGGAACGACAGCCTTACCTGCGGGTGCAGAACCTGTCGCGCGCGATGGAGGAACTGCGCGAGATGGGCTATCGCCTGCTGGGTCTGGACGGCGAGGCCGACGTGACGCTGGAAGGCGGTCTTGCGGGCGCTTCGGCGGATCCGGTCGGGCTGGTGCTGGGCGCCGAGGGGCCGGGCCTGCGCGAGAAGACCCGAGACACCTGCGACACCCTTGTGCGCATCGACTATGCCGGGCCGTTCGGGTCGCTGAACGTATCGAACGCGGCTGCGGTGGCCCTGTACGCGGCGACGCGGCGCTAATACTCCGAACCCATGCGTGAGTCGCCTTAAAGCTGCGAATCCAAAGCTCAATTCCCGGCACAAACAGCGGTTTGCCGATTTTTTGAGCGGATTTCCGCGCATGCAAAGGGATTTTCGCTCAACCGCAACATGAAGCGTCGAAACGATTCGGAGAACGGTTCGCCCCGCGCAAGCACCTGAAAACCCTTCAATTGAAGGGTCCGCATCTTCAAAAGCCAAGAAAACAACGGAAATGGTCACCTATCGGTAACGCCGATATTACGTGACCTTTAAAACCGTCGGTGCAATTATATCTAACAGAGTGAGCGTGGGATCGGAACATCCACGCGTCACTTCACTGTCCCTCGTTCCGTGACTCGCGCCCGGCCCATTGTGGCCCGGGCGCTTTTTTATGCCGCTCCGGGACCTCCCGTGCCATACCGAAGCCGACCCCTATGGTAAAGGACCGATGACCTATTCCGACGCATTCCTTCGCGACGTGTTGCACAGAACCAAGACCATCGCCTGCGTGGGCGTGTCTCCGGATCCCGTTCGTCCCAGCCACTTCGTCGGCCGCTACCTGTCGCTGAAGGGCTACCGGGTGATCCCGGTCAACCCCAAGGCCGCCGGCACCCGTCTGTTCGGCGAAACGGTGGTGCCCGACCTCGCCGCGATCCCGGCAGAGGCGCGGGTCGACATGGTGGACATCTTCCGCAGATCCGAAGCGGTGCCGGAGATCCTTGACGAGGCGCTGGCGCATCTGCCCCACCTCAAGACCGTCTGGATGCAGATCGGGGTCGAACATGCCGAAGCCGCCGCCCGTGCCGAAGCGCGGGGGCTGACGGTGATCCAGAACCGCTGCCCGAAGATCGAGCATCAGCGTCTGTTCGGCGAATTGCGCAAGGCCGGGTTCAATACCGGGGTCATCTCGTCGAAGCTGTGACCCGGCCCGTCGGGCCTCAGTTCGTCAGGGTCCGCAGCCAGGTCTGGGTGTCGCAGTCGCCCACGGTGTTGCAGACCTTGACCTCCATCCGGTTGCCGGTGGCGATCAGAATGGTCGGATACTGGTTGCGCATCACGGGAACGTACATGTTCCCCTTGCCCCAGCCCTCGGCGCTGCGGACGTTCCAGATGATCCGCCGGCCGACGTTGGGCGACCCGCTGGGCTTGCCGTTCTTGTCGACGGACGCGATCAGCGTACCGCACAGGCGATTGCCGCAGGGATAGATCCGGACATAGCCGGTCTGGTCCTTCGCGTCGCGCTCGGTCTGCCAGACGCCCAGCAGGGTTTCCCCAGCCGAGGCCGCACCGGCGACAGAGATCATCAGGCCGGCAATGAATAGTACAAATCTTGTCATCTTGTGCTGCTCCGCTATGCCCCGAGCCATATTCCTTGGCTCTATGCGACATACTCTGGCGCATGACGTCGCGTCGGGCAAGCATCAAGGGCGCGCGGCGACCGCCCGGCCCGCCCGGCGCGGCAATAATGCATGCTTGGCAATCGGCGGACGGGGTGGCAAAGACCCGGCGGTACAGACCCAGCCGGAGCCAGACCCATGATCCTTTATCCCGCCATCGACCTGAAGGACGGCCAGTGCGTGCGGCTTCTGCGCGGCGAGATGGAAGCGGCGACGGTGTTCGGCGACGATCCGGCGGCGCAGGCGAAAAGCTTTGTCGAAGCCGGCTGCAAATGGCTGCACCTCGTCGACCTGAACGGCGCTTTCGCGGGCCACCCGGTCAACGGAGCGGCGGTCGAGGCGATCCTTGCCGCCGTGGACGTGCCCGTCCAGCTGGGCGGCGGCATCCGCGACATGGCCACGATCGAGGGCTGGCTGGACAAGGGTGTCAGCCGCGTGATCCTCGGAACCGTCGCGGTCGAGAACCCGGACCTTGTGCGCAAGGCCGCGGCGGCCTTCCCGGGCAAGGTCGCGGTGGGCATCGACGCCCGCAACGGCCGCGTCGCGACGAAGGGCTGGGCGGAAGAGACCGACGTGATGGTCACCGACCTTGCAAAACAGTTCGAAGACGCAGGCGTCGCCGCGATCATCTACACCGACATCGACCGTGACGGCGCGATGCAGGGGCCCAACGTCGCCGCGACAGCGGCGCTGGGGAACGCGGTGCGCATCCCGGTCATCGCCTCGGGCGGCGTGTCGTCCATCGACGACCTCGTGGCGCTGCGCGACTGCGGTGCGCCGCTGGACGGCGCGATCTCGGGCCGGGCGCTATACGACGGCGCAATTGACCTGTCGGAGGCGCTGCGCGTAGTTTCGGCCTGACCCGACCGGAGGCCGCAACGTGCTGAACGACCTGCTCCTTTCCTTCTTCTTCGGCATGCCCGCCGTCGTTGCGCCTTTCCTTGCCGCCGATCTGAAAAACCCGGCCGCGCGCCTGATCATGTTCTGGGGCGGCATCTTCTTCACGGTCCTCGTGGCGATCGTCGTGATCCCGATGCTGTTGTGCGACGGGTCGATCACCGGCGCCTATTCCAACTGCTTCGGCGGCGCGGGGCTGGGGTCGGCCTTCACCGCCGCGCAGCCGGTCATCCGCGCATCGGCCTTCGCCTACATCATGGCCGGCCCGCCGCTGGCGATCCTCGCCTACCTGCTGGAGTGGCTCTACCGGCGCCAGCAAGCGGCCTGAGGGCATCGACATGAGGTGGGTTCACCGCATCTTCGCCTTCCTCACCATCGGCCCGTGGGTCGTGTGGCTGGGCTGGATCGCGCTGGCGCTGGGGCTTGGCTATTTCGGCGGCTGCCGCATCGACGAGGGCGGCATCCATCCCTGCACCGTCGCGGGCCGCGAGGTCGGAGAGCTCGCCTATACCGCCGGGTTCTGGGCGGCGTGGGGCGTGTTGCTGATCGGGCCGTTCTCTTTCGCCGTGGGGCTGACGTGGGCGATGACGGCCTTCGTCGCCGCCCGCATCCGCCGCCGCCGCCGTCAGCCGCCCGCGGCCTGAGCCGTCAGCTTTTCCAGCGCGCCCGCGATCGGAGCGACATAGGCCGCGTCATCATCGCCGCCCGCATCCTCCAGCATCTCGCCCACGTCCTGATAGGCCAGCCAGACCGCGCCCTCGGCATCCTCGTAGGCCAGAACCCGCAGCGGCAGCATCAGCCCGGCCATCGGTGCGTCCTTGATCGCCGGGGTCCCCAGCTTCGGATTGCCGAAGATCAGCAGTTCCATGTCCGGCAGGCTGTCACCCACGATCTGCGCCCCGCCCGCGTGGTCGACCCGCGCGAAGACCAGCGCACCCGCGCCCTCGACCGCCACCACAAGACGGTTCATCACCTCGGCCACCGTACCCTCGGCCGGAACCTTCACGAAATCATCCTCGGCCAGCGCCGGTGCAGCAGCAACCACCAGCGCAAGAGCGGCAAGAAAACCCCTCATCGCAAACTCCTTTCCCTTCCCCCCATTCCGGAATAGTACGACCCGGACACGGAAAGACCAGCCTGCCATGCTCAAGACCCGCATCATCCCCTGCCTCGACGTGGCCGATGGCCGCGTTGTGAAAGGCGTCAATTTCGTCGACCTGATCGACGCCGGCGACCCGGTCGAGGCCGCGCGCGCCTATGACGCCGCCGGCGCCGACGAGTTGTGCTTCCTCGACATCCACGCCACGCATGAAAACCGCGGCACGATGTACGACCTTGCGACCCGCACGGCGGAACAGTGCTTCATGCCCCTGACCATCGGCGGCGGCGTGCGGACCTCGGAAGACGTGCGAAACCTGTTGCTGGCGGGGGCCGACAAGGTCTCGTTCAACTCCGCCGCCGTCGCGGATCCCGACGTCATCGCCCGCGCCGCCGACCGCTTCGGATCGCAGTGCATCGTCTGCGCCATCGACGCCAAAACCGTCGAACCCGGCCGGTGGGAGATCTTCACCCACGGCGGTCGCAAGCCCACCGGGATCGACGCCGTCGAGTTCGCGGTGATGATCGCCGCCAAGGGGGCCGGAGAAATCCTGCTGACCTCGATGGACCGCGACGGCACCAAGCAGGGCTTCAACCTGCCGCTGACCCGTGCCATCGCCGATGCGGTGGACGTGCCGGTGATCGCCTCGGGCGGCGTCGGCACGCTGGACCATCTTGTCGAGGGCGTGACCGAGGGCCATGCCAGCGCCGTGCTCGCCGCCTCGATCTTCCACTTCGGAACCTACACCATCGGCGAGGCCAAGGCCCACATGGCCGCCGCCGGAATTCCGGTGCGCCTATGACCCACACGCTCGACCGCCTCGCCGCCACCATCGCGTCCCGCAAGGGCGCCGACCCCGACAGTTCGTGGACCGCGAAGCTGCTGGCGAAGGGGCCGGAGAAATGCGCCGAGAAGTTCGGCGAGGAAGCCATCGAGGCGATCATCGCCGCCGCGAAGGACGACCGCGCCAACCTGACCTACGAGGCGGCGGACGTGCTGTACCACCTTCTCGTCATGCTGGCGGCGCGCGACGTGGACCTTGCTGACGTGCTGGGCGAACTTGACCGCCGCGAGGGCACCTCGGGCATCGACGAGAAAGCCGCGCGCAAGGGCTGACCCGTCGCGCAAGCTGCTTCTTCTCTTGCGAAATACCTCGGGGGAGTCGCGGAACGCGACGGGGGCAGAGCCCCCAGTCCCGCGCCCGCCGCGCTTGTCAGACCGTCAGGGTTTCCACCCAAGGAAATTGCCGATCAGCCGCAGCCCGGCCGCCTGACTTTTCTCGGGGTGGAACTGGGTGCCCACGATGTTGTCGCGCCCCACGATGGCCGTGACCGCCCCGCCGTATTCACAATGCGCCAGCAGGTGCGCCGGGTCGGCGACGCGGAAGTGGTAAGAGTGGACGAAATACGCGTGTTCACCGGTTCCGATCCCGTCCAGCACGGGGTGCGGATTGTCGATGACAAGGTCGTTCCACCCCATGTGCGGCACCTTCAGCGACGGGTCGGACGGGTCGATGTGCACCACGTCGCCACCGATCCAGCCCAGCCCCGCGACCTCTTCGTACTCGTGGCCCGTGGTGGCCAGCATCTGCATGCCGACGCAGATCCCCATGAACGGCACGCCACGCTGCATCACCGCCTCGGTCATCGCCTCGGCCACGCCGTCGACGGCGGACAAGGCGCGCTGGCAGGCCGGGAACGCGCCATCGCCCGGCAGCACCAGACGGTCGGCCCGCGCGACGTCCTCGGGCTTGTCGGTGACGATCACCTCGCCCGCGCCGGTCTCTGCGGCCATGCGCTGGAACGCCTTCTCGGCGGAATGCAGATTGCCGGATTCGTAGTCGATGATCGCGGTCAGCATCGGGCGTTCTCCTGCGGTTGCGGAACCACCGGGTGACTAGGCGGTTTCGCCGCCCTTTCCAAGCCCCGCCGTTCCAAGCCCCGCCGTTCCAACCCCTGCCGTCGCCCCCACCCCGTCCAGCAGCGTCATCACCGCGTCGAACAGCCCGTCGGACGCCGACGACCAGAATCGCCCGGCAAGGTAGAGGCTCGCGAATCCGTGCGCCAGCGACCAGACCTGCGCCTCGATCACCTCGGGGGCGACACCCTTGGGCACGAAAGGCGCGCAGCAACGGCGCAGCGGGTCATAGGCGAAATGACCGGCGTCCGCATGGCTGTCCCGCGAGCCCGTCAGGTCGTATCCGAAGATCAGCAGGAACAGCGCGCGGTTGTCGCGGGCGAAGTTCAGATAGCCCCGCGTGATCGACTTCAGCCGTCCCCGGTCGGTCTGTTCGCCAAGCACCTCGGCATCGACCATGTAATTGCGAAAGCGGCGAAATCCCTCGTCGGCGATGGCCTTGCGAAGCCCCGGCAAGCCGTCGAAGTGATGCGCCGGCGCGGCATGGCTGACGCCCGCCAAGGCGGCGCAGCGGCGCAGGGTCAGCGCCTCGGGCCCGCCCTCTTCCAGCAGTTGCAGACCGGCCAGAACCAGCGCCTCGCGCAGGTTGCCGTGGTGGTGCGGTTTCTTGAGTGTCGCTTCGCTCATCGGACCGCCAGCGTATCGAAGAACTTGACAGCGTCAAGATGAGTTGATCTTTACAGTGTCAAGTTGCCCAAGGTCGCATTCATCGAGGTCTTTCATGCCTGCCCTGATCCGTACCCGCACCGTCCTGTTCTGGCTGCTGTCGCTGGCGGTCGCCCTGGTTTCCTACCGATGGCTCGCGCTTGGCGTCGAAGTGTCGATGGATTTCATGCTGCATCACTTCATCGACCGACGGACGGCGTTCCTTGCCCACGTCCTGTTCGCGCCCGTGGCGCTGGCGCTCGCGCCGTTCCAGATGGCGAAGGGGCTGCGGGCGCGCCGCCCTGCGATGCACCGCTGGATGGGCCGGGTCTATGGCGTGGCGATCCTGATCTCGGGGCTGGGCGGTCTGGCGATGGCGCCGTTCAGCTCTGCCGGGCCGGTCGCGGCCTGGGGCTTCGGCATCCTTGCCGTGCTGTGGCTGGGGATCACCGGGCGCGGCATCTGGCTGGCGATGCAGCGCCGCATCGCCGAGCACCGCCGCTGGATGATCCGCTCGGTCGCGCTGACCTTCGGCGCGGTGACGCTGCGCATCGAACTGCCGCTGCTGGCGATGGCGTTCGGGTTCGACACCGGCTACCAGATTGTTGCCTGGCTAAGCTGGGTGCCGAACCTGCTGATCGCGGAATGGTGGCTGCGGCGGACCGACGCCCGCCCGCTGGTCGCAGCCTGAAGCGCGCCCGCGGGCTGCTTAAAGCGCGCCCTTGGTCGAGGGGATCGCGTCGGACTTGCGCGGGTCGGTCTCGACCGCCTCGCGCAGGGCCCGCGCCACCGCTTTGAACGCCGCCTCGACGATGTGGTGCGCGTTGAACCCGTGCAGCGCATCGACGTGCAGCGTGATGCCGCCGTGAGTCGACAGCGCCTGGAAGAACTCGCGCACCAGTTCGGTGTCGAAAGTCCCGATCTTCTGCGCCGCGATATCCACGTTCCACACCAGATAGGGCCGGCCGCTGAGATCCAGCGCCGCGCGCACTAGGGCGTCGTCCATCGGCAAAAGGCACGAGCCGTAGCGGCGGATGCCTTTCTTGTCGCCCAGCGCCTTTGCCAGCGCCTGCCCCAGCGCGATGCCGGTATCCTCGACCGAGTGGTGGTCGTCGATGTGCAGATCGCCCTGACAGCGCACCTTCATGTCGATCAGCGAATGCCGCGACAGCTGGTCCAGCATGTGATCGAAGAACCCCACGCCGGTGTCCATCTCGTAGGACCCAGTGCCGTCGAGGTCGATCGACACCGCGATGTCGGTCTCGGCCGTCTTGCGGACGATTTCTGCTGTTCTCATAGGGGCCTCCATGGCGTCGGCGGCGTTATAGGACCGGCGGGGCAGCTTTGGAAGCGGGGGCCATTGATTCCGGCGGCGACCGCGGCCATTCTGCCGCTCGACCAAGGGAGACCCCGATGACCACCTGCGTTTTCATCCAGATCCGCTGCAAGCCCGGCACCACCTACGAGGTCGCCGAGAAGATCGCGCTGGAAGAGATCCATTCCGAACTTTACTCGACCTCCGGCGAATACGACCTGCTGATCAAGCTTTACGTTCCCGAGGGCGAGGACGTCGGCAAGTTCATCAATGACCGGCTGTTGCACATTCCCGGCATCGAGCGGTCGCTGACCACGCTGACCTTCAAGGCGTTCTGATCCGGCGCCTTTTACGGGGGCGGCACCAGACCACTTCACTTTTCCAGCATTGCCCGGCCGCCGCGCAGGTTGACGCAGCGTTTTCCACATACCCAGAATCCGGCCATCAGCCGGATTCTTCTATTCATTTCAAACTGTTAGATTGTGACATTTACGTGAAGCGATATTCGCTCCACCAACTTATCCATAGCATTGGGCAAGTGGATCGAACAAATCTCGTTCAGTTGAATTCGGCTGCAAGGCGCCGCCCGGCGGCCTGATACTCTGCCCCGATCCGGGCAATCAGGTCGGCCACGGGCTGTACCTGTTTCACCGCGCCGATGCCCTGCCCGGACCCCCAGATGTCCTTCCATGCCTTCGCCCCGCCGCCGGCGTCGGCCTTGGCGAAATCCATCATCTCCGGAGTGGCGCTGGCCAGTTTGTCGGCGTCCAGCCCCGCCTTTTCGATAGACCCGCGCAGGTAATTTCCCGAAATGCCGGTGAACACCGCCGAGGTCACGATATCCTCGGCCCCGCCCTCGACGATGGCCTGCTTGTAGTCCGCGACCGCGTTCGCCTCTTCGGTCGCGATGAAGGGCGAGCCGATATAGCCAAGGTCCGCCCCCATCGCCCGCGCCGCCAGCAGCGCCTCGCCGGTGGCGATGGCGCCCGACAGCAGCAGAGGTCCGTCGAACCACTCGCGGATCTCGCGCACCAGCGCAAAGGGCGACTGCGGACCGGCGTGCCCGCCTGCCCCGGCAGCGACGGCGATCAGCCCGTCGGCCCCCTTCTCGATCGCCTTGCGGGCGTAGGTGTTGTTGATGATGTCGTGCAGCGCCAGACCGCCGCAGTCATGCGCCGCAGCGTTCACCTCGGGCCGCGCGCCAAGCGAGGTGATCCAGATCGGCACCTTCCACTTGTGGCAGATCTCGATATCGCGTTGCAGGCGGGCGTTCGACCGGTGGACGATCTGGTTCACCGCGAACGGCGCGGCGGGCGTGTCGGGGTTCGCCTGATTGTAGGCGTCCAGTTCCTCGGTGATCCGTTGAAGCCAAGCCTCCAGCATCGGCGGCTCGCCCTCGGCCTCGCGGGCGTTCAGCGCCGGGAAGCTGCCGACGATGCCGGCCTTGCACTGGGCGATCACCAACTCGGGCACCGACACGATGAACATCGGCGCGGCCACGGCGGGCAGGCGCAGGTTGCGGAATACCTCGGGCAGCTTGCGGTCGGTCACGGTCATGAAATCCTCTTGTCGATATAGCGGCGATTGATCCAGTCGGCGGCAAGCGCCGGGCGGTCCTGTCCTTCGATCTCGACGGTCACCGCCAGCGCGAAGGTCACCTCGCCCGGTCGGCTTTCTTCCACCGAGGTCACGTCGAAATGTGCGCGGATGCGGGCGCCGGACGGCACCGGGGACAGGAACCGCAGGCGGTCGAAACCATAGTTGACCCCCATCCCTGCGCCCTCGAGGCCGGGAAGCGCTTCCAGCGACATGGGCGCCAGCAGGGACAGCGTCAGAAAGCCGTGGGCGATGGTGCCGCCGAAGGGGCCGTCCTTTGCAAGGGTCGGGTCGATATGGATCCACTGTTCATCCCCGGTGAGCGTCCCGAAGGCGTCGATCGTCGCCTGCGAAACCTCGTGCCAGCCGGACGTTCCCGCCCGTTTGCCGACCAGCGCGCGCCAGCCGTCAAGCGACAAAGCCCTTTTGGGATGTTCCTCCAACGCATGACCCTCCCGTCCCTGCGGGGCAACCTTGGGCGGCGGGGGGCCGGGTTGACAAGGTGTGACGGTGCGGCACAGCTTCCGGGCGAAGGAGACGCCGATGACTGCCAAAGCGATGCTGAGCCGCGAGCCCGGCGGCCCCGAGACGCTGGAACTGGCTGACGTGCCGATGCCCGAGCCCGGTCCGGGCGAAGTCCGCGTCGCCGTGAAAGCCGCCGGGGTGAACTTTCCGGACACCCTGATGATCCGCGACCTGTACCAGTACCGTCCGGACCGCCCCTTCGCACCGGGTGGCGAGATCGCGGGCGTGATCGACGCGGTGGGCCCCGGCGTTGCCATGGCCATCGGAACGCGGGTGCTGGCGCTGACGCTGTACGGAGGCTTCGCAAGCCACGTGGTGATCCCGGCCGACGATGCGATCCCGTTCCCCGACGCGATGCCGTTCGAGGAAGCCGCGGCGTTCATTTTCACTTACGGCACAAGCCATTACGGCCTCACCGACCGGGGTCACCTGTCGTCCGGCAAGTCGCTGCTGGTGCTGGGCGCGGCGGGCGGCATCGGGGCGTCGGCGGTCGAAATCGGCCTTGCGCTTGGTGCACGCGTGATCGGTGCCGTGTCGTCGGAAGAAAAGGCCGAGTTCGTGCGCGGCCTCGGCGCGCGGGACGTGCTTGTCTATCCGAAAGAGATGGACCGCGCCGGGCAAAAGACCTTTGGCGCCGGGATCAAGGCGCTGTGTCCCGAGGGCGTCGACGTGGTCTATGACCCGGTCGGCGGCGCCTATGCCGAACCGGCGCTGCGCGCGATGGCGTGGGGCGGTCGCTATCTTGTGGTGGGCTTCCCCGCCGGCATCCCCGAGATCCCGCTGAACCTGCCCCTGCTGAAGGGATGCGATATCGCGGGCGTGTTCTGGGGCGCGTTCACCAAGAGGGACCCCGTCCGCTTTGCCCATCAGGTCGCCGAGATGTTCCGGATGTACGAGGCCGGACAGATCCGGCCCCGCGTGTCAGAGACCTACCCGCTGGCCGAAGCCGCGACGGCGTTGACACGCATCGCGGATCGGCAGGCGACGGGTAAGATCGTGCTGACGATCTGACGTGGCCTAGTGCAGTTCGGGCAGCGTGTGGTCCGCGTATTCCTGGCGAAGTGTGAGCTTGGACACCTTGCCCGTCGCCGTCAGCGGCAGCGTGTCGACGAACACCACGTCATCCGGCAACTGCCACTTGGCGAAATGCTCGCCCAGATGCCGCAGGATGTCCGCCGGTTCCGGCGATTTGCCCTCGACCGGCACGGCAATCAGCACCGGGCGCTCGTCCCACTTGGGATGCGGCACCGCGATTACCGCGCAGTTGGCGATGTCGGGATGCGCCATCGCAAGGTTCTCGACGTCGATAGAGCTGATCCACTCGCCTCCCGACTTGATCAGGTCTTTCGTCCGGTCGGTGATCTTCAGATAGCCATCCGGCGTGATCGCGGCCACGTCGCCGGTGCCGAACCAGCCCTCGGCGTCCAGCGCCTTGTCGGTGGCTTCGGCGTTGTTGAAATATCCCGCAACCACCCCGTTTCCGCGCACATACAGCTCTCCCACCGCCTTGCCGTCATGCGGCTGGCGATTGCCGTCCTCGTCGACGATCTTCATCTCGACGCCATAGGCGCGGTGTCCCTGCGTGGCTTTCAACGGCAGACGGTCCTCGATCGGACCGGCCTGCGTGGCGGGGTCAAGCTTGGTCAGCGTGCCGATCGGCGACATCTCGGTCATGCCCCACGCGTGGACCACATCGACGCCCCGGCTTTCAAACGCCTCGATCAGCGACGGCGCTGCGGCGGACCCGCCGATCACGACCTCGCCGAAGCCCTCTGGCAGACGGCCCCGCTTCTCGATCTCGGTCTTCAGACCCAGCCAGACGGTCGGCACGCCCCAAGCCGAGAAGACCTTTTCCTCTTCCATCAGCGTGAACACCGACGCGCCGTCCAGATGCGGCCCGGGCATAACCAGCGTCGCGCCTGTCAGAGGCGCGGCGTGGGCCAGCCCCCACGAGTTCGCGTGGAACAGCGGCACCACCGGCAGGATGCGCTTGCCGACCCGCATCGCGTCCTGCATCGACAGGGCGATGGTAAAGGCGTGCAACACCTGGCTGCGGTGCGAATACAGCGCGCCCTTCGGGTGGCCGGTCGTGCCGGAGGTATAGCAAAGCCCGGCGGCGGTATCCTCGGGGAATTCGGGCCAGACCAGATCGTCATCCTCGGCGGCCAGCAGATCCTCGTAGCACAAAAGGTCCAGCGGGCTTTCCTTCGGCATATGCGCGCTGTCGGTCATCAGCACGTATTTCATGTCCTTCGGGAAATGCGCCGCCAGCTTCTCGACATGCGGCAGAAAGGTCAGGTCGAAGAACAGGATGCGGTCTTCGGCGTGGTTCACGATGTAGATGATCTGCTCGGCGGACAGCCGGGGGTTGATCGTGTGACAGACACCGCCGACGCCGGGAATGCCGTAGTACAATTCGATATGGCGATACCCGTTCCACGCCAGCGTCGCCACGCGGTCGCCGATCTTTATACCAAGCCGTTGCAACGCACGGCCCAGCCTGCGCGCGCGAACGCCGGTTTCCTTCCACGTCTGCCGGTGGCGCCCGCCTTCGACCGTCGCCGACACGATGCCCTCGTGCCCGTGAATTTCCTCGGCAAAGGTCAGGATGTCCGCAATATGAAGCGGACGGTGCATCATCTGGCCTAGCATCGCGTGGTTCCTCCCGTGCGTTACCTGTCCGATACTTCCTTACCGTGACACCGCGTTTCAATGAGAAATCCCGCCACATCGTCGCGCGAACCCGCCAGACGGCCGGGAAGACACGTTAAAGTATAGCTCACACGTCCGCGCCCACCCGGACCAATTGCTTGCCGAAGTTGCCGCCCTTCAGCATGTCGAGAAAGGCCTGCGGCGCGGCTTCCAGCCCCTCGGCCACGCTTTCGCGGTAGTGGATATCGCCACCACCGACGAGCGGGCCGACCTCGTCCAGAAACGGCTGCAACTTGTCGGCATGGTCGAAGACAAGAAAGCCCTGCACTCTCAGACGTTTGGTCAGAATGGCGCGCCAGACCGGCGGCAGGATCGGCGGATCTTGCAGGCCGCTGGCCGAGTACCACGCGACCATGCCGCAGATCGCGATCCGGCCGTGCTCGTTCATCCGGGGCAGCACCGCCTGAAGCACCTTGCCGCCCACGTTCTCGAAGTAACAATCGACCCCCTGCGGGGTCAGCGCCTCGAGTTCCTGCGCCAGTTCCGGGTCGCGGTGATCAAGGCAGACGTCATAGCCCAGATGCTCGACGGCATAGGCGCATTTCTCGGCCCCGCCCGCGATGCCCACCGTTTTCAACCCGGCGCGTTTGGCGAGTTGCCCCGCCACGCTGCCGACCGCTCCGCTTGCCGCGCCGACCACCAGCGTCTCGCCCCGCTGCATTTTCAGGATCTCATTCAGCCCGACCCAAGCGGTGTGTCCCGGCATGCCCAGCACGCCCAGCGCCGTCGAGACCGGCGCAAGGTTCGGGTCCAGCTTGCGGACCTCTTTGCCCTTGGCGACGCCGTGGGTGGTCCAGCCGATCCGGGCCAGCACCATGTCGCCCCCAACGAACCGCGCATCGCGGCTTTCGGTCACCTCGGCCACCACCTCGCCCGTCATCACCTCGCCGATCTCGGTCGCGGCGGCATAGGACGGGCCCGCGTTCATCCGGCCCCGCATGTAGGGGTCCAGAGACAGCCAGATCGTCCGCAGTGCCAGTTCGCCGTCTTCGGGCGCGGGCACCTGCGCGGACTCGGTGCGGAAATCGTCAAGCGTCGCGTCGCCCTTCGGACGGCTGGCAAGCACGATGCGGGTGGCGGTGGTCATGGCGGTCTCCCCTTTGCTGACTGCCAGCCTAGCTCGCACGGGACCCTTGCCAAGGGCTTTACGCCCGCAGCCTTATCGCGGATACCCGACAGCGGAGGCGAAGGGAGAGGAACCATGGCAAATCCGTTGTACGACAGGCTGTTCGGGCGTTACGCAGGGGCACAGACGCCGTTCCTGCACCTACCCGACGGATCGGTTATCACCCACGACGCGTTCCTGCGGATGGCCGCCCGCTTTGCCCACGCCCTGACGGCGCAGGGGCTTCTACCCGGCGACCGGCTGGCGGTGCAGCTTGCCAAATCGCCCGAGATGCTGGCCGTCTACGCCGCCTGCGCGCAGGCCGGGATCATCTTCCTGCCGCTGAACACCGCCTACACCGCGGCCGAGGTCGAGTATTTCGTCGGCAACTCGGGCGCGAAGCTGGTGCTGTGCGATGCGGCGGCCGAGACCGGGCTGACCCCGATCTGCGCAGACCACGGCGCGAAACTGATGACGCTGAACGGCGACGGCACCGGCAGCTTCGCCGACGCGGCGACAGGTCTGCCCGAGACGTTCGACACCATCGACCGCAGCGCCGACGACCTTGCCGCCTTCCTCTATACCTCGGGCACCACCGGGCGCTCGAAGGGCGCGATGCTGTCGCAGGACAATCTGCAGTCCAACAGCGCCACGCTGGCCGAGGTCTGGCGTTTCACCGAAAAAGACGTGCTGCTGCACGCGCTGCCGATCTTCCACACGCATGGGCTGTTCGTCGCGACCAACGTCACCCTGCTTGCGGGCGGGTCGATGATCTTTCTGCCGAAATTCGACACCGACACCGTGATCGCCAACCTGCCGAAGGCGACCGCGATGATGGGGGTGCCGACCTTCTACACCCGCCTGTTGGACGACCCACGCTTCGACCGCGACCTTGTCGGCCATTTCCGGCTGTTCGTTTCGGGCTCTGCCCCGCTGCTGGCCGAGACGCACCGCCAGTTCGAGGACCGCACCGGCCACCGCATCCTTGAACGCTACGGGATGACCGAAACCAACATGAACACCTCGAACCCCTACGACGGCGACCGCCGCGCGGGCACGGTCGGTCCGGCGTTGCCGGGGGTCGAACTGAAGGTGACCGACCCGGAAACCGGGGCCGTCCTGCCGCAGGGCGAGATCGGCATGATCGAGGTGCGCGGCGCGAACGTGTTTCAGGGCTATTGGCAGATGCCCGAGAAGACGAAGGAAGAACTGCGCGAGGACGGGTTCTTCATCACAGGCGACCTCGGCATGGTCGAGCCCGACGGCTATGTCACCATCGTCGGGCGCGGCAAGGATCTTATCATTTCGGGCGGGTACAACATCTACCCGAAAGAGATCGAACTGGTGCTGGACGACTTGCCGGGCGTGAAGGAAAGCGCCGTGATCGGCGCGCCGCACCCCGATTTCGGAGAAAGCGTCGTGGCGGTTCTGGTGCCGGAAAGCGGCGCGTCGCTGGACCCGGCAACGGTGGCGCCGGCGCTTGCCGACAAGCTGGCGCGTTTCAAGCAGCCCCGCCACGTCGCTGTGATGGACGCCCTGCCCCGCAACACCATGGGCAAGGTTCAGAAGAACGTACTGCGCGACCAGTTCGCGGGGATTTTCACCGATGGCTGAGCCGCACAGCACTGTCGTCCTGCATGACGTGGCGACCGGCCGCGAAGAGGTGGCGTTTCAGACGGACCAACTGATCGAGGCGCCGAACTGGTCGCCCTGCGGCACGTTCCTGATCGTGAACGGCGACGGCCAACTGTTCCGGCTGAACCTCGACGGCTCTCGCGAATTGCAGCGGATCGACACCGGCGGCCTGCACCGCCTGAACAACGACCACGGCATCTCGCCCGACGGCACGATGCTGGTGGTTAGCGAAAGCCCCGGGCGCGGCACCTCGGTGATCTATCGCCTGCCGGTCGAAGGCGGCACGCCCGAGCGGGTGACCGACCTTGCCCCGTCCTACTTCCATGGCTGGTCGCCCGACGGCATGACGCTGACCTACACCGCGCGGCGGGATGGCGTGTTCCAGATCGCGACCTGCCCCTTGGCGGGCGGAGCCGAGACGGTTTTGACCGAAGGCCCCGGCCACCGCGACGGGCCGGATTACACGCCGGATGGCGCGTGGATCTGGTTCAACTCGGACCACCACGGCGGCCTGCCCGAGTTGTGGCGGATGCGAACGGATGGCTCGGCGCTGGAACGGATGACCGACGATGGCCGCGTGAACTGGTTTCCGCACCCGTCGCCCGACGGCAAGCTGGTGCTGTTCCTCGCCTATCCGCCGCATGTCGATGGCCATCCGCGCGGCGAGGATGTCGAACTGAAGCTGATGCCGGCAGGCGGCGGCGCGCCGTGGACCGTCGCAGCCTTCCACGGCGGTCAGGGCTCGATCAACGTGCCGTGCTGGGCGCCGGACGCCACGCGGTTCGCCTATGTGCGATACGCCAAAGCGTAGCGGTCGGCGCGCCGTCTATTGCAGGACGTCTCCGCGCATGTATTCCGCCCATTCCACCGACCCGTCGTCATAGGTCAGTTCGACCCGCAGCTTCTCGACGGATTGCAACGGGAAGGTCGTGAACGGCAGCCGGTCGGCGGGGATCTCCGAGAAGGTTTCATCCCCCTCGCAGGGCGGTGTCTCCCACACGCGGGGCTTGCCGTCGTTGATCACGTACCGGATCTGGTCGATGCCGCAGCGGTAGACTTCGAGCATGGTGAAATACAGCAGATCCTGCCCGTCGTATTCGCGCAGGGAAACCCACTGCGGCTTGATCATCTTCAGGATCGGCTTCACCTGCTCTGCCGAGTCGAACTGCGCCTGCGCCGGCACGACCCCGACGAACACCGCGGCCAAAGCCGCCATCATGAACCGCATCGAAAACCTCCTGCTTCAATTCATTCTTCCGGGATACCCGCATCCCGCCTATAGTCCGCCCAAAACGGGCAGGCAGCAGCACTATGGCGAGAAAACCGAAGAAACGCCAAGCGTTCAACGTCATGATCGTCGGTCAGGACGGGCGGCTTGGCTATGAGGCCGCGCTGTTCGCGGCAAGCCTGCGCCATTCGGACCCCGATTTCACCGGCCGCCTGTTCGTCGCCGAGCCGCAGCCCGGCCCGCTGTGGAACGACGATCCGCGTATCTCGTCGCCCGAGTTGCGGGCGCTTCTGGCAGAGCTTGGCGCCGAGATCGTTCCCTTTGAAAGCCGCTACTTCGGGTCGCGCTATCCGCAGGGCAACAAGATCGAGGGCCTGTTCGCCCTGCCCGAGGGCGAGCCCTTCGTGTTCTTCGACACCGACACGCTGGTCACCGGGCCGCTGTCTTCGGTGCCCTTCGATTTCGCCCGCCCCTGTGCCTCGCTCCGGCGCGAGGGGACGTGGCCGCAACCGGCGCTGTACGGACCGGGCTATCAGCAGATCTGGCAGTCGCTTTATGACAAGTTCGGCCTCGATATGGGCCCGACCGTGGATGAAAGCGAGCCCGAGGAATACTGGCAGCGGTTCATGTATTTCAACGCCGGCTTCTTCTTCTACGCCTGCCCCCACGCCTTCGGCCGCCGGTTCCGCGATTATGCCGTGGCGGTGCGTGACGACCCGCCCGCGGAACTCGTCGGGCAAGAGATGACGCCGTGGCTGGACCAGATCGTGTTGCCGCTGGTGATCCACGCCCTGGGCGGTGCGCGGCAGACCCTTCCCGAGGGGATGCTGGACGGGTCCGTCACCTGCCACTACCGCATGTTCCCGCTGCTTTACGCACGCGAGGCGGACGCGGTGATCGAGGTGTTGGAAACCGTGGCCGCGCCCAACCGGGTGAAGAAGGTGTTGAAGGAATACGATCCGATCAAGCGGATGGTGTTCCAGCAGAAGGGCCAGAAGGTGCGCGCACTATTCGACCGTGACCACCTGCCCCGTCGCGAGCAGGCGATCCGCAATCGGATCAAGAAGGAAAAGCTCTGGATGCGCTAGGCGCTGGGCGCGAGGCCGGCGCGCGCAAAGGGCGCCGGCCCGCATGGCTTGGAACCGGATGGTTCAGAAGTTGTAGGTCAGGCCGAGGCTGATGTAGGGCACCACCGGGAAATCATCGAGATCGTCCTGGATGTCCTGAATATCAGCCTCGAAATCAGCCTGCGAGCCGGGCGGAAGCTGGTCCTGCCCCTCGGTCTGGATCTCGTACTGGGTGAAGCGTGCGCCGCCTTCGATGACCATGCCCCAGTTGTCGTTGAACATGTGGCGGTAGCCCACCGACAGCACCGGCGAGACGTGGTTCTTCGCCTTGAAGGTGCCGGTGATGTCGCCGGCCAGCGTGTTGCCGTCGATGGTCGGGTTGCGCATGATGCCGTCCGCGTCATAGCCGCCAAAGGCGATGCCGCCCGACACCCGGAAGCCCGAGCCCATCACGTAATAGTCCGCCATCACGGCGACCGACCCGAAGGACAGGTCGGTTTCGACGTCGTTGCCGTCATAGTCGTAAGTGTCGCTATAGTTGCCGAAATAGATCGGCGTCCGGAGGTGGAAGTTGTTGTGCAACTGAAAATCCGGCGCGACGAAGATGCCAAGGGTGGAAACGCCCGCCTCCAGCCCGAAGGACGTCATGTCCTGGGCGGCGGCCTGCCCCGTCAGGGCCGTCGTGGTGATGCTTGCGGCCGTCAGTAGGCCTGCTGCAATGCGGGTGGAAATCATACTCTGCTGTCCTCTCGAGGAGCCATGCGGCTCGTTCTTCATTGGAAGCAAGGTACCAAGAGAAGGTTAATATCCGCCGGGTGTCGCAGCGGAAATTAATTTAACAAGATTAATAGTTACCGCGACGACACTATTATTTGGCAAGTTTACGACCGGAGCCGCTAAATTGCGGCTCCGGCATGTCAAATCGAAGGTTCGAGGCTCAAATCAGCCGTAATACGCCACCGGTGTCCCGGCGAGCGCCGACATGTTCAGCAGCCCGCGCGCGGTGATCGACGGCGTGACCACGTGCGCCCGGTTGCCCATCCCCATCAGGATCGGACCCACTTCCAGCCCGCCCGCCTTCATTTTCAGGACGTTCCGCACCCCCGACGCCGCGTCGGAAGAGGCGAAGATCAGCACGTTGGCCGGCCCCTCGAATCGCGAGCCCGGCAGCAGGCGGTCGCGCAGGGTCTGGTCCAGCGCGCTGTCGACGTGCATCTCGCCCTCGAAAGCGAAATCGACCTGCTGTTCTTCCATGAGTTCCAGCGCCCGGCGCATCCGCAGGCCGCTTTCGCTGTCCAGACTGCCGAACTGCGAATGCGAACACAGGGCGATCTTCGGTTCGACCCCGAACCGGCGCACGTGGCGCGCGGCGCCGATGGCGGTCTCGCAGATCTCTTCGGCGGTCGGCTGCTGGTGAACCTGAGTGTCGGCGATGAACAGCGGCCCGTCCTCGAGGATCATCAGCGACAGCGCACCCACGGGATGCAGCTTCTGCGTCGCAAGCACCTGACGGATATAGTTCAGGTGCCAGCCGAACTGGCCGAAGGTGCCGCAGATCAGGCTGTCCGCCTCGCCCCGCGCCACCATGACCGAGGCGATTGCCGTGGTGTTGGTGCGCATGATCGCACGGGCAAGGTCGGGCGTGACGCCGCGCCGGGCCATGATCTGATGATAGGTTTCCCAGTACTCGCGGTAGCGCGGATCGTTTTCCGGGTTCACCAGGTCGAAGTCGCGGCCCGGCCGGATCGCCAGACCGGCGCGCTCACACCGCGCCTCGATGACCTCGGGACGGCCAATCAGGATCGGCGTGTCGGTGGTTTCCTCGATCATCGCGCTGGCCGCGCGCAACACGCGCTCGTCCTCGCCCTCGGCAAAGACGATGGACCGCTGCGCCGTCGCCGCCGCCTGGAACACAGGGCGCATGATCAGGGCAGAGCGGAACACCGATCCGTCCAGCCGCGCCTTGTAGGCCGCGATGTCGTCCAGCGGGCGCGTCGCCACGCCCGATTCCATCGCCGCCTTCGCCACTGCCGACGCCACCACGCCGATCAGGCGCGGGTCGAAGGGTTTCGGGATCAGGTAGTCCGCGCCGAAGCTCAGTTGCTCGCCCTGGTACGCCGCCGCCGCCTCGGCCGAGGTGGTGGCGCGGGCCAGTGCCGCGATGCCCTCGATGCAGGCGATCTGCATCTCGTCGTTGATCTCGGTCGCGCCGACGTCCAGCGCACCCCGGAAGATGAACGGGAAGCACAGCACGTTGTTGACCTGGTTCGGATAGTCCGACCGCCCGGTCGCGATGATCGCGTCGGACGACACCTCGCGCGCCTCTTCCGGCAGGATCTCGGGCGTCGGGTTGGCCAGCGCGAAGATGATCGGCCGCTCGGCCATCTTCGCCACCATCTCGGGCTTCAGCACGTTCGGGCCGGACAGGCCAAGGAACAGGTCGGCGCCCTCGATCACGTCGTCCAGCGTCCGCAGATCGCTGGCCTGCGCGTATTCGGCCTTTTGCGGGTTCATGTCCTCGGTCCGGCCCTCGTAGACCAGCCCGTGAATGTCGCACAGCCACACGTTCTCGCGCTTCACACCCAGCTTCAGCAGCATGTTCAGACAGGCGATCCCCGCCGCACCGCCGCCGGTCGAGACGATCTTGATGTCCTCGAACGCCTTGCCGGCCACTTGCAGCGCGTTGGTCGCCGCCGCGCCGACGACAATCGCGGTGCCGTGCTGGTCGTCGTGGAACACCGGGATGTTCATCCGCTCGCGGCACAGTTTCTCGACGATGAAGCAGTCGGGCGCCTTGATGTCTTCAAGGTTGATCGCGCCGAAGGTCGGCTCCAGCGCGCAGACGATCTCTGCCAGCTTCTCGGGATCGGCCTCGTTCAGTTCGAGATCGAAACAGTCGATGTTGGCGAATTTCTTGAACAGAACCGCCTTGCCTTCCATCACCGGCTTGGACGCAAGCCCGCCGATGTTGCCAAGCCCCAGCACCGCGGTGCCGTTCGACACCACCGCGACAAGGTTTCCCTTCGCGGTGTAACGGCTGGCCGCCTGCGGGTCGGCCTTGATCTCGAGACAGGCCTCGGCCACGCCGGGGCTGTACGCCAAGGACAGATCGCGCCCGTTCGCAAGCGGCTTGGTCGCGCGGACCTCCAGCTTACCCGGCTTCGGATTCTCGTGATAATACAGCGCCGTCTGGCGGAACGCGTCCCTGTGCTGGTCTGACACCTGTCTTCTCCCCGACTTCAGAGTCGGGCGCTGATTAGCGGGAAAACGTCCGGTCTGGAATGGTCGATTGTGAAACAGGCCCGGCAGCGTCCTCCTCGCCGCCGGGCCCCTGGCCTATAGCCTGTCGCGAAGTCTGACGATCCGGTCCTGCGCCTCGCGTCGCGTCAGGGTAGCCGCGAACGGCTCTCCCAGCCGATCGGCAAGCGTCCGCAGCTCCGCGATTTGCAGATCGGTCATGGGGTCGGTGTCAGCGCTCGGGTCGGTGCAGTCGAAGAAAACGGGTGTGGCGAAAGCGGCCACATCCGCGGGGGTCTTTCCGTCTGGCATGCAACTTCCTCCCATTGCACCCACCACTATAACGCGAGGGAAAGATTCGGACCAAATTTCCGTCGGCAGAGTTCCGCCAAATCGCAAGGCCCTGTCACGGCGCGGTTTTCCCGACTTGTCCACTAAGTCATCCCGGTTCGCGCGCTTCGGACCGCCCCGACCCGCCGCTCCGGGGCCTGTCGTCGCGGCGACCAATCGTCCGCACAGCGCTTGGGGCTTGCGCTTCCAGCGGCGCCAAAGCAGGCTTGCCGGAAACGACAAAAGGTCTTGCCCATGCCCCTTCTCGATGACGCCGCCCGTGTCAGGGAAAACGCCTACGCGCCCTATTCCGACTTCAAGGTGGGCGCCGCGCTGCGCACCGCCTCGGGCAAGGTCTATGTCGGCGTCAATGTCGAGAACGCGGCCTACCCGGAAGGCACCTGCGCCGAGGCCGGCGCCATCGCGGCGATGATCGCGGACGGTGAACTGGAAATCGTCGAACTCGCGGTGATCGCCGACGCACCCCGTCCGGTGGCCCCCTGCGGCGGATGCCGCCAGAAGATCGCCGAATTCGCCGCGCCGGAAACCGAGGTCACGATGGCCACGACGCGCGGCGAGCGGAAAACGGTGACGGTGGCCGAGCTTCTGCCGGGCGCCTTCGAAAGCGGTGACATGGAACATGGCAAGGGCTGAACAGTGGACGCACGGGCCATCCTGTCGCGGCTGAGGCGCGGCGAGCATCTGACCCCGGCCGAAATCGCGTGGTTCGCGGACGGCCTTGCCAGCGGTGCCGTCGGCGACGCTCAGGCCGGCGCCTTCGCGATGGCCATGTGCCTGACGCCCCGCACCGAAGAGGAACGCGTCGCGCTGACCATCGCGATGCGCGATTCCGGTGACGTGCTAAGCTGGGACCTGCCCGGCCCGGTGCTGGACAAGCACTCGACCGGCGGCGTGGGCGACTGCGTGTCGCTGCTGCTGGCCCCCGCCATGGCGGCGCTTGGCACGTTTGTCCCGATGGTCTCGGGGCGTGGGCTGGGGCACACGGGCGGCACGCTGGACAAGCTGGAAGCGATCCCGGGCCTGACCACCGAAATCGACGAGGACCGGTTTCGCGAGATCACCGCAGAGGCCGGATGCGCCATCGTGGCCGCCTCTGAACATACCGCCCCCGCCGACCGCCGCCTGTACGCGGTGCGCGACGTGACTTCGACCGTGGAATCCATCGACCTGATCTGCGCGTCGATCCTGTCGAAGAAGCTTGCGGCCGGGCTGGATACGCTGGTGCTGGACGTGAAAGTCGGATCGGGCGCGTTCATGAAGACGATGGAAGACGCGCTCGACCTTGCCGAGGCGCTGGTCGATACCGCGAACGGCGCGGGCTGCCCCACCAGCGCGCTGATCACCGACATGAACCAGCCCTGCGTGCCCGCCGTCGGCAACGCGCTGGAGGTCATGGAGGTCATGGAGGCGCTGACCTGCGGCGACACCGGCGGCATCCTGTGCGACCTGACCGGCGATCTTGGCGGCGAGATGCTGCGACTGGCCGGCATGGCCGACACCCGCGCCGAAGGCGCCGAGATGGTGTTGCAGGCCATCGCCAGCGGCGCCGCCGCGGAACGGTTCGGCCGCATGGTGCGCGCGATGGGCGGCCCCGGCGATTTCGTCGACCGCTGGCGCGACCGGCTGGGCTCGGCCCGCGTGATCCAGGCGGTTCCCGCGCCCGAAGCCGGTTATCTGTCGGCCATCGACGGCGAGGCGCTTGGCAACGCGGTGGTCCGGCTGGGCGGCGGACGGATGCGGTCGGGCGATCGGATCGACCCCTCGGTCGGCCTGTCGGACATCGCGCTTCTGGGCGATCCGGTGGACGCGGGCGCGCCGCTTGCGATCATCCACGCCGACAGCGACGACGCGGCAGAGCATGCCGCCGAAGTCCTGTCGCGCGCCTTCACCGTGTCGTCCGAGGTCCCCGACCTGCCGCCCACCGTTTACAGGAGTGTCGGCTGATGCCCCGTGAAAAACACCGCGCGTTTCTGGTCGTCCTCGATTCCGTTGGCTGCGGCGGCGCGCCCGATGCCGCCGACTTCGGCGACGAAGGCGCGAACACGCTGGGGCACATCGCCGCCGAATGCGCCGCGGGCCACGCCGAGGAGGGCCGCAGCGGGCCGCTGAGCCTGCCGAATCTCGACGCGCTTGGGCTGGGGGCAGCGATCCGGCTGGCGTCGGGCGCCAAGATGCCGGGCCTCGATGCCACGCCGCAGGGCCTGTGGGGCGCGGCCACCGAGATTTCGCCGGGCAAGGACACGCCCTCGGGCCACTGGGAACTGTCCGGCGTGCCGGTGCCGTGGGACTGGACCTATTTCCCTCAGACCGAGCCGTGCTTTCCTGACGACCTTGTCGCCAAGGTCTGCGCCGCCGCTGGCACCGATGGCATCCTTGGCAACTGCCACGCGTCGGGCACCACCATCGTCTCGGACCTCGGGGCCGAGCACATCCGAACCGGCTGGCCGATCTGCTACACCTCTGCCGACAGCGTGTTCCAGATCGCCGCGCACGAGGAACACTTCGGCCTCGACCGGTTGCTGGCTCTTTGCAAGACGCTCGCGCCCACGCTGCACGCGATGAAGGTCGGCCGCGTCATTGCCCGCCCCTTCGTGGGGTCCGAGGCCGAAGGCTTCACCCGCACCACCAACCGCAAGGACTATGCCATCGCCCCGCCCAGCCCGACGCTGTGCGACTGGGCGCAGGCCGCCGGGCGACGGGTGCAGGCGGTCGGCAAGATCGGAGACATCTTCTCGATGCGCGGAATAGATGAGGTGCGGAAGGGCGCGGATGATGTCCTTTTCGAACATTTGACCGCCTTCGCGGACGAAGCACCCGACGGTTCCTTTACCTTTGCGAACTTTGTCGAGTTCGACAGCCTGTACGGTCACCGCCGCGACGTGTCCGGCTATGCCCGCGCGCTGGAGTGGTTCGACGCCGCCCTGCCCCGGTTCCTCGACCGCCTGCGCCCCGGAGATCTGGCGATCTTCACCGCCGACCACGGCAACGATCCCACGTGGCGCGGCACCGATCACACGCGCGAACGTGTGCCGGTCGTCGGATACGGCGTCGGCCTCAGGGAAACCGGCAATGTCGGCTTCGCCGACGTCGCCGCATCCATCGCCGCCCATCTGGAAATACCGGCGCACCCGCCGGGGAGGTCCTTCCTGTGACTGTTACGGATCTGCCGAAAGTCGAACTGCATCTGCACCTTGAAGGCGGCGCGCCTCCGCAGTTCATCGCGGGACTGGCGAAAGAGAAGAAGTTGGACATATCCGGCATTTTTAAGCCAGACGGCAGCTATGATTACCGGGATTTCTGGCACTTTCTCGAGGTCTACGAAGCCGCCACCTCGACCCTGCAAAGCCCGGACGACTACAAAAGGCTGACGCTGGCGGTGCTGGAAGAAAGCGCGAAGAACGGCGTGATCTATACCGAGTCCTTCATCAGCCCCGATTTCTGCGGCGGGCGCGATGTCGGCGCGTGGCGCGAATACCTTGCGGCCATACGGGAAGCGGCGGAAGAGGCCGAGCGCACGATGGGCATCACCATGCGCGGCGTCGTCACCTGCATCCGCCATTTCGGACCGGAGAAGGCGAAAGAGACCGCCCTATGCGCCGCCGAGACGGCGGGCGACTGGCTGACCGGATTCGGCATGGCGGGCGACGAGAAGAAGGGCAAGCCCGCGGATTTCGCCTATGCCTTCGACATGGCGCGCGAGGCCGGGCTGGGCATCACCGTTCACGCCGGTGAATGGGGCGGCGCGGCCAGCGTGCGCGACGCGCTGGACGCGCTGCGGCCGTCGCGCATCGGCCATGGCGTCCACGCGATCGAGGACCTCGCATTGGTCGACCGGCTGGCCGAGGACGAGGTGGTGCTGGAAGTCTGCCCCGGCTCGAACGTGTTCCTTGGCGTTTACCCCTCGCTGGCCAGGCATCCCATCGCCGAACTCCGCAAACGCGGGGTGAAGGTCACCGTCTCGACCGACGATCCGCCCTTCTTCCACACCACGATGAAGTCCGAATACGACCGCCTGTCGGAAACCTTCGAGTGGGAAGAAGACGATTTCCGCGACCTCGCGCGGATTGCAGCGAACGCCGCTTTCTGCGACGAGGCGACCCGAACGCGCGTGCTGAAGAAACTGGAGCCTGCCGATGTATGACCACCTGACCGTCGTGAAACACCCGCTGGTGCAGCACAAGCTTTCGATCATGCGCAAGAAGGACACCTCGACCGCGTCCTTCCGCCGTCTGCTGCGCGAGATCAGCCACCTTCTTGCCTACGAGGTCACGCGCGAGATGCCGATGACCACCGAGACCATCGAAACGCCCCTGTGCGAGATGGAAGCGCCGGTGATCGAGGGCAAGAAACTGGCGCTGGTGTCGATCCTGCGGGCGGGCAACGGGCTGCTGGACGGCGTGCTGGAACTGATCCCCGCCGCCCGAGTGGGCTTTGTCGGTCTTTATCGCGACGAAGAGACGCTTCAGCCCGTGCAGTATTACTTCAAGGTCCCCGACAACCTTGGCGAGCGGTTGACCATCGCGGTCGACCCGATGCTGGCGACCGGCAACAGCTCTGCCGCCGCGATCGACCTGCTTAAGGAAGCCGGGGCAAAAGACATCCGCTTCATGTGCCTGCTTGCCGCCCCCGAGGGCGTCGCTCACATGAAAGAGGCGCACCCCGACGTGCCGATCATCACCGCCGCGCTCGACGACCACCTGAACGAGAAAGGCTATATCGTTCCGGGCCTCGGCGACGCGGGCGACCGGATGTTCGGCACCAAGTAAAACGGCTTGCCGCTTTACCTACTTTACCCACAGGCAGAATCCGTCCATGGTGGAAAAACATCATGTGTGGGGGCACATTATGAAACGATTTAAGACAATTACCGCCACCGCCCTGTGTTTTGTCGCCGGTCTCGGAACGGCGCAGGCACAGTCCGTGGACGACATTTCCGGCCCTGCCGAGATTCCGCCGACCGATTACACGGGGAAGGAGTACGTCGACAGCAACGGCTGCATCTTCGTGCGTGCCGGTCTGGACGGCGCGGTGACATGGGTGCCACGCGTCAGCAGCGACCGCCAGCTTCTGTGCGGCTACACGCCGTCGCTTGCCAGCGCACCGGTTCCGGCGCCCGCTCCGCTTGCGCCGCCTGCGCCGGAACCCGCACCGCGCGTCGTGACGGCACCGCCGCCCGCCGCCACCGCACCGGCGCCGACGCACATCGTCCGCACGACGCCGCCGCCGCGCACCGTCACGGTCACCGCTCCGCCGCCCGCGACCCGCGTGGTCTGCACCTCGGGCTGCGGCCCCGGCCCCTACGTGCTGGCCGATGGCACCCGCGTCATCCACGTGCCGAAACCGCCCGCGATCACGCCGCCGCCCGGCTATCGCATGGCGTTCGAGCCCGAAGACGGCCGGTTCAATCCGTACCGAGGCCACGTCACCCCCGAGGGCTTCGTGCAGATGCGGCTGGTCTGGACCGCCGGCGTTCCGCGCAAGCTGGTGACGCCCGAGACCGAGCGCTACAAGGTGATCAACGGCCGCCCGACGCCGGACCGCGAATACATCCTGACGCACGAAACGGCGCACGGGCCCGCCTACACCGTCTCGACCAAGAACACGCCGCCCACGGGGCACCGGTTCGTCGAGGTCGGCGTGTTCTCGACCCCTGACAAGGCGCGCGCTGCCGCTGCCGGGCTGTCACCGCTTGGCCTGCCGATGAACCTGTCGACGACCAAGCGCGGTGGCACCTCGTACACCGTGCTTCTGGCCGGTCCCTTCGCCAGCACCAGCGGCCTGTCGAACGGGCTGAACATGGTGCGCGGCGCCGGGTACACCGGGGCGACGACCCGCCAGTAAAGACCAACGCATCCGCGTTGCAGACCCGGCCCTCGTGGCCGGGTTTTGCGTATCGGGACAAGGGCTTGCCCCACCGCGGGACGGCGGGGTTTACATTCGGCGGCTCGGATGGGACGATTCCGGGATGAACCACGAGCACCCGCAGGATGCGGCCTCGGCAATTCCCCCCCTATCCAGGAGCCCTTATGACCCAGGTGAAAACCGGCGATACCGTTCGTCTCCATTACACAGGAACCCTCGACGACGGCACGCAGTTCGACAGTTCGGCGGGACGCGACCCGCTTGAGTTCACCGTCGGGTCCGGCCAGATCATCCCCGGCCTGGACCGCGAGATGCCCGGCATGGAAGTCGGCGAGAAGAAGACCGTGAAGATCGCCCCCGAGGATGCCTACGGCGCCCATGACCCGGCCCGCGTGCAGGCCGTCCCGCGCGAGCAGATCCCGGATCACATCCCGACCGAGCCCGGCACCCAGCTGCAGATGCAGACCCCGCAGGGCCAGGCGATCCCGGTCACCGTGACCGAAGCCACCGACAGCGAGATCACGCTGGACGCCAATCACCCGCTGGCCGGCAAGACGCTGACCTTCGACGTGGAGCTCGTCTCGGTCAACTGACCCGACCGGCGGCTGCGGACGGGCGGCTGCGGACGGACAGCGCGGATTTTCGCGGAAAATTCGCCGCACCGGCGTCGTAGCCCATGGCAAATCATGCAGGCGGGGCTATCTCTGCCTGCATGACAGACGATTTCGCCCCCGCCAGTTTCTGGGACGACCGATATGACCGGTCGGATTACCTGTTCGGCACCCGACCCGCCGGCTTCGTCGAACAGCAGGCGCACCACATCCCCGACAACGCCCGCGTGCTGGCCGTCGCCGATGGCGAAGGCCGCAACTCGGTCTGGCTGGCCAAGCGCGGGCTGGACGTGACCGCGATGGACAACTCGCAGGTCGGGCTCGGCAAGGCCCGCGCACTGGCCGCGCAGGAAGGGGTCCGCGTCGAATTCCAGTACGCCGACATCCTGTCCTACGCCTGGGCTGCTGAAAGCTACGATGCGGTGCTGGGCGTCTATTTCCAGTTCCTGTCCCCGGACGATCGCCCAGCCGTGTTCCACGGCTTCGACGCGGCGGTCAGACCCGGCGGCCTGCTGATGATCCATGGCTTCGCGCCACGGCAGGTCGACTATGGCACCGGCGGCCCCGGCAAGGTCGAGAACATGTACACGCTGGACCTGCTGCACGCCGCCTTCCCCGGCTACGAGGTGCTGCACGAGGCCGATTACGACGCCCATGTCGACAGCGGCGAGGGCCACAACGGCACCGCCGCGCTGATCGACTTCGTCGCGCGCAAGCCCGCCGCCTGACACCGCCCGCCGGGGCTTGCCCCGTCGCACGTGCTGGCCTAGAGGCGGCGGGTGAGTATCTGGCGCACATATCGACCCCACGTGATGGGCCTTCTGGGCCTTGGACTGCCGCTGATCGGCAGCCATCTTGCGCAAGTGGCGATCGGCGTGACCGACGCGCTGATGCTGGGCTGGTACGATGTCGAGGCGCTGGCCGCCGCGACGCTGGCGCATTCCATCTGGTTCGTGATCTTCATCCTCGGCTCGGGCTTTGCCTTCGCGGTGATGCCCATGGCCGCGCAGGCCATCGGGTCGGGTGACGACCGGCAAGTGCGCCGGGTGACGCGCATGGGGATGTGGATCTCGATCCTCTACGGGCTGGCGGTGATGCCCGCGCTGATCTGGTCGCGGCCGCTGCTGGAACTGATGGGCCAGACGCCGGACGTGGCGGCGCTGGCGCAGACCTACCTTGCCATCACCTCTTTCGCGATGGTGCCCGCCCTGCTGGTCATGGTGCTGAAAAGCTACCTGTCGGCGCTGGAACGCACGCAGGTGGTGCTTTGGATCACGCTGGCGGGGGCCGCGCTGAACATCGCGCTGAACTACGTACTGATCTTCGGCAAGCTGGGCCTGCCCGAGATGGGCATCGCCGGCGCCGCCACCGCCTCGCTGTCGGTGCATGCCCTGACCTTCCTCGCCTTCGCGGTCTACGCGGCGCAGGTCACGCACGAGCACACGCTGTTCGCCCGCTTCTGGCGCCCGGACTGGGAGGCCTTCTGGCAGGTGTTCCGCCTTGGCTGGCCCATCGGCATGACCAACCTCGCCGAGACCGGCCTGTTCGCCGCGACCGCCGTGATGATGGGCTGGCTTGGACCGGTGCCGCTGGCGGCGCATGGCGTGGCGATCCAGCTCGCGTCGCTGACCTTCGTGGTGCATCTCGGCCTCAGCCAGGCGGCGACGGTACGCGCCGGGGCGGCGCTGGGGCGCGGCGACATGGAGTTCCTGCGGCTGGGCGCGCGCGCCGTCACCGGCCTGTCGATCCTGTTCGCCATCGTCACGATGGTGGTCTATCTCAGCGTGCCCGAGGTTCTGATCGGCCTGTTCGTCGATCCTGCCGACCCGCGCCGGCCCGAGATCCTTGCCATCGGCGTCGTGCTGCTGTCGGTGGCCGCCTTGTTCAACACGGTGGACGGGTTGCAGGTGGTGGCGCTGGGACTGCTGCGGGGCCTTCAGGACACGCGGACCCCGATGATCCTTGCCGCCATCTCGTATTGGGTCTTCGGCTTCCCCGCCGGCTTTGTCTTCGGCTTCGTGCTGGACTTCGGGGCGGCAGGCGTCTGGGTCGGGCTGGTCTGCGGCCTTGCCGTCGCGGCCTTCACCCTGCTCTGGCGCTTCTGGGCCGAATTCGCCCGCCGCGCCCGCGCCGCCACCGCCACTGACAACTGACAACTGACAACTGACAACTGACGAAACGGTGACGGCCCGCTACAGCGGCCAGAACACCAGGATCGCCGGAACCGAGACCGCCACCACGAGAATCTCCAGCGGCAGCCCCATCCGCCAGTAGTCACCGAACCGGTAGCCCCCCGGCCCAAGGATCAGCGTGTTGTTCTTGTGCCCGATGGGCGTGAGGAAGGCGCAGGACGCCGCGACCGCGACGGCCATCAGGAACGGGTCCGGGTTCACGTCCAGCGACTGCGCCATGCGGATGCCCACCGGCGCCGCGACGATGGCGGTCGCGGTGTTGTTCAGCACGTCCGACAAGGTCATCGTCACCACCATCAGCACCGTCAGGATCGCCCAGGCCGGCAGCCCCTCGGTCAATCCCACCAGCGCGCCCGCGATCAGCTCGGTCCCGCCCGAGGTCTCCAGCGCCGAGCCCAGGGGGATCATCGAGCCAAGCAGCACCACCACCGGCCACTCGATATGGGTGTAGACCTCCGAGATCGGCACGATGCGCGTCAGCACATAGCCCACGACGACCAGCCCCAGCGCCACCGGAAGGTAGATCAGCCCGAAAGATGCCGCCGCCACCGCCGCCCCGAACATGCCGATGGCAAGCCATGTCTTGCTGTCCTGCGTCACCGACAGGCCGCGTTCGGCCAACGGCAGGCAGCCCAGCCATTCCACGACCTCGGCCTCCTCGCCCTCGGGGACCAGCAACAGCAGGATGTCGCCCGCCCGGATCCGTTCTCGCCGGACCTGCCCCTCGACCGTGCCGCCCTTGCGCGAGATGCCCAGCAGGATCGAGCGCCGCCGCCAGTTCAGCCCGACGGCCCGCGCGCTGCTGCCGGCGATGCGGGCGTCCTGCGGCACCACCACCTCGATCTTCGACACGCCCTCGCTTTCGTCGAACAGGTATTTCTCGCGCTTGGGCTCGGCGAACCGCAGCGACAGCGCCGCACGGAATTCGTCCAGCGCCTGCGGCGTCGCCTGCAGCACCAGCGCGTCCAGCGGCTCGATCACCATGTCCCGCCGCTTGCCCTGCAAACGCTCGCCGCCGCGCACCAGCCCAAGGATCACGACACCGGCCTTCTCTGCCTCGTCCGCCAGCTGATCCAGCCGCTGACCCACCTGCTTCGCATCCGCGGGCACCGTCAGTTCGGCCACGTAGGCCGCATCGTCCATCGCGCTGTCCGAGGTGCTGGCCGCCGCCTGCGGGATCAGCCGCCAGCCCACCAGCGCGACGAACGCCAGGCCCACCAGCGCGGTGATGCCGCCCACGGGGGCGAAGTCGAACATCCGGAAGCTCTCGCCCAGCGACTCGGCGCGGATCGAAGCGATGATGATGTTGGGCGGCGTGCCGATCAGCGTCGCCATGCCGCCAAGGATGGTGGCGAAGGACAGCGGCATCAGCGTCAGCCCCGGCGCCCGGCCCGCCTTGCGCGCGGTCTGGATGTCCACCGGCATCAGCAGCGCCAGCGCCGCCACGTTGTTCATGAACGCCGACAGCACGCCGCCCACGCCGCCCATGATAGCGATATGCGCGCCCAGCGCCCGGCTGCTGTCGACCAGCGTCCGGGTGATCAGGTAGACCGCGCCCGACCGCACCAGCCCGGCCGAGACCACCAGCACCAGCGCCACGATCAGCGTCGCCGGATGCCCGAACCCCGAGAACGCGGCCTCGGTCGGCACCACGCCCAGCACCACACCCAGCATCAGCGCCCCGAAGGCCACGAGGTCATAGCGAAACCGCCCCCAAAGCAGCAGCCCGAAGACGGCGATGAACAGGGCGAAAAGGATGATCTGGTCCTGGGTCATGGCGCGACCCTATGCCGGTTTGCCGGCAAGCTGAACCATCCGTTGCACGCCCCCCGTCCGGGTGGCAGGCTTCCCCCATGCCGATGCCCCACGCCTACCGAACCGCCAGCAAGGACTGGCAGGCCTTTCTCGCCGATGCGAAGGACCGGATGGGGCTGGCCTCGGACAACATGACCTACACGGCGGTGGACGGCGTGTTGCAGACGTTCCGGCGCAGGCTGAGCGTCGAACAGGCACTGGCGTTCGCCGACATCCTGCCGGCGGTGCTGCGGGCGTTGTTTGTGTACCGCTGGCGGCCCGGTCCCTGCGAACCGTGGGCCGATCGCGCCAGCCTCGCGGCCGAGGCGCAGGCCGTCCGCAAGGACCACAACCTGACGCCCGACAGCTGTATCGAGGACACCGCCTGGGCGCTGCGCCGCGCGGTGCGGCAGATCGACCTCGACCGGGTGCTGGCCGGCATCGGCCCCGAGGCGCAGGCATTCTGGGCGGTCGACGTGCAAGATCCTCACGAACTGGAACGGCGCTTCCCCTGACGGGCCCCTTTCCACCAGGGCATAACCTGCCCCTTCTTTGGTCCTCAAATATCCCGGGGGTGAATGCGTGCGCAGCACGCAGAGGGGGCAGCGCCCCCAAAACCAAAGGGCGTGCGGCAACGCGCGCGCCGCCGACGCTTTTCGGAATCACCGCTTCGCGGCGAAGAAGTTCTTCAGCAGCGCCTCGCATTCCGCGGCGGCGATGCCGTCGATCACTTCCGGCGCGTGGTGCATCTGCGGGTGCGCATAGACGCGGGGACCATGTGCGACGCCGCCGGATTTCGGGTCCGACGCGCCGTAGCACAGCCGCGCGATCCGGGCGAAGCCGATGGCGGCGGCGCACATCGGGCATGGCTCCAGCGTCACGTACAGAACGTGGCCCGGCAGGCGCTCGGACCCTGCTGCGGCGCAGGCGGCGCGCAGCGCGAGGATCTCGGCGTGGGCGGTGGGGTCTGACAGTTCGCGGGTGCGGTTGCCGGCGCGGGCGACGATATGCCCGGCGGGGTCGGTGATCACCGCGCCCACCGGCACCTCGCCGCGCAGGGCGGCGGCGCGCGCCTCGGCCAGCGCGGCGTCCATCTGGCTTGCGAACCGGGTCATGCGGTCTCTTCGCGCAATCGCGGCCGCTTTGCCAGCGGCAATCGCGCGGCGGTGCCGTCTTGACCCCCGCCCCGCTCCCGGAAAGGATTGGCCCGACCGCCGCCGCAGAAAGCCGAGATGTCCATGAAGCCGACCCCGTTCGTCAATCTCGTCCTGTCGATGGTGCTTGCGGTCACCGTGACGACGATCCTGTATCTCGGGCGCGGCATCATCCTGCCCGTCGTAGCCGCCACGATCCTCGTCTACCTGATGAGCGCCGCCACCGCCGCGTTGGCCCGCCTGCCCGGTCTGAAGCTGCTGCCGGGCGGGGTGCTCAGCTTTCTCGTCGTGCTGGTCTTTTCGCTGGCCGTGGCGCTGTTCGCCGCGGTGGTCGCCGCCACCGTGCGCAGCATCATCGAGGTGATCCCGGTCTACGAGGCCAATCTCGACCGGTTCATCGTCAACCTCGCCGACCGCCTGAACCTTGACGCCAATGACATGTGGGAAAGCCTGCGCGCGGCCACCATCGACCGGATCGACATCGAAGCGGTGACCATCGCGCTTCTGGGCAATTTCACCAGCCTCGGCGGCATGATCTTCCTGATCCTGATCTACGCCGCCTTCCTGACCGGCGAGCGGATCGGCTTTCCCGCCAAGGTGGCGCGCGCGCTGCCGCAGGCCGGCGACGCCCAGCGGGTGATGACCGTGGTGCAGGAGGTCAACGCGCAGATCACGACCTATCTAAGCGTCAAGACGCTGATCAACATTATCCTCGCCACCATCTGCTTTGCGATCCTGTGGTTTCTCGACGTCGATTTCGCCTTGTTCTGGGCCATCGTGATCGGAATGCTGAACTACATCCCTTACTTCGGCTCGTACCTCGGCGTCGCCTTCCCGGCGATCCTGTCGCTGGCGCAGTTCGGCTCGCTTTGGTGGACGATCCTCGTCACCGTGCTTCTGACCGGCGCGCAGTTCATCGTCGGCAATATCGTCGAGCCGCGCATGATCGGACGCCAGTTGAACCTCAGCCCCTTCGTCGTGCTGATCGCCTTGGCCTTCTGGGGGGCGTTGTGGGGCATTCCGGGCGCGATCCTCGCGATCCCGATGACCTCGATCCTGATCATCGTGCTGAACCAGTTCAGCTCTACCCGGTTTCTCGCGGTTCTGGCGGCGGAACGGATCGACCCGGACCCTGCGGTGGCGGCGGCGCACGCGCCCACCGCCGCACCGCACGAGCCCCCCGCGACCTGAGCCCGCTCTTCCCTTGTCATGCGCGGCGCGCTAAGGCGGGCGCATGACCGAGACCCCTCCTCCCGGCGACCGGATCGCCAAGGTGCTTGCCCGCGCCGGCGTCGCCAGCCGCCGCGAGGCCGAGCGGATGATCGAAGCCGGCCGTGTCGCGGTGAACGGCAAGGTCATCGACTCGCCCGCGCTGAACGTCACCGCGAAGGACCGCGTCACTGTCGACGG
Organism: Maritimibacter sp.; assembly: GCA_017792445.1. GTDB lineage: Bacteria > Pseudomonadota > Alphaproteobacteria > Rhodobacterales > Rhodobacteraceae > Psychromarinibacter. Next base: position 2,947,771 of record CP051232.1, on the reverse strand, counting down.
CGCACCGCTGGCGCCGCCCGAGCCGCCGCGCCTGTGGCTGTACAACAAGCCCGTCGGGCTGGTGACCACCGCGAAGGACGAACAGGGCCGCGAGACGGTGTTCGACGCGCTGCCGGGGGACATGCCGCGCGTCATGAGCGTGGGGCGGCTCGACCTGAACTCCGAGGGGCTTTTGCTGCTGACCAACGACGGCGGCATCAAGCGCAAGCTGGAACTGCCCTCGACCGGGTGGCTGCGGCGCTACCGCGTGCGGGTGAACGGCAAGCCGGACGACGCGATGCTGGAGCCGCTGCGCAAGGGCATCGAGATCGAGGGCGAGCGGTTTCAGGCGATGGAGGTCGTGCTTGACCGCCAGCAGGGCGCGAATGCGTGGCTGACGGTCGGCCTGCGCGAAGGCAAGAACCGCGAGATCCGCCGCGCGATGGAGGCCGTGGGCCTGACCGTCAACCGGCTGATCCGGGTCAGCTATGGCCCGTTCCAGCTTGGCAACCTCGGCACGGGTGAGGTGAGCGAGATCAAGGGCCGCATCCTGCGCGACCAGCTTGGGCTGGAGCCCGAAGAGGTGCAGGGCACCCGCCGGCCTCAGAAGGGCAAGCCGCGCCCGGATCGCCCCGAACGACCCGAACGCCCCGAGCGCGGGACGCGGGGAGGAAAGCCGGGGGCCGGAAAATCCGCGCCGGGCAAACCCGGCCCCGGCAAACCGGGCCGTTCGCGTTCGGCCGCGTCCGAACCGGGCGAGTGGCAGGCCGGGAAACCGGGCGGCCGGGGTGCCGGCAAGCCCGGCGACAAGGCGCGAGGCAAGCCCGGCGCCAAGCCCCGCCCCACGGGCAAGCGCCCCTCGGACGACAGGCGCGGCCCGGGTCGTGGCCCCAAACCGCGCGGCTAGTCCACGCGCCGCACATCCCGTCTGCAAAGCCCCCCGGTCCTTCATGACGCACGGGGTTTCCGGGCCCCGCCCTTGCTTGGCGGCCTTCCTGCTGTATCTCTTCTCACAGGAATTTTACCGAACGGGACGGATACATGGCCGATCTTCTTACGCTCCAGAACCTCGGCAACCTGCTGATGCTTTGCTTTCTTCAGGCGGTTCTTGGGTTCGACAACCTGCTTTACATTTCGATCCAGTCGCAGCGCGCGCCGGTGGCGCAGCAGAAGGCGGTGCGGTTCTGGGGCATCATCATCGCCGTGGCGCTGCGCGTGATCCTGCTGTTCGCGATGGTCCACCTGATCGACCTGCTGGCAGAGCCGTTCTTCGTGATGAACTGGGAAGGCGTGCTTGAAGGCGGTGTCAACTTCGCGACCTGCGTGTTCATCTTCGGCGGGATCTTCATCATGTACACGGCGGTGAAGGAAATCGCGCACATGCTGTCGGTGACCCATCTCGAAACGGATGTCGAAGGTGGCGCGGGCATGTCGGCGGCGAAAGTCGTGGCGCTGATCGTCATGATGAACCTGATCTTTTCGTTCGATTCCATCCTTTCGGCGCTGGCCATCACCGACGTGTTCCCGATCCTTGCCATCGCGATCGTCCTGTCGGGCGTGGCGATGCTGGTGCTGGCCGACGGCGTCACGACCTTCCTGTCGAAAAACCGCATGTTCGAGGTGCTGGGCCTGTTCATCCTGCTGATCGTCGGCGTCGTTCTGCTGGGCGAAGCCGGTCAGGCCGCCGCACATGCCGCCCATGACGAGTCGCTGGCGCTGCACGTGTTCGGCTACGAGATCATCCCGATGTCCAAGACCACCTTCTATTTCTCGGTCATCGTGCTGTTCGCGGTCGAGGCGATTCAGGCGCGCTATTCGCGCAAACTGGCGGCCGAACGGCAGGCCACGACGCGCCAGATGGCAGGTCACTGAAGAACATTCGATTTCGGACACATTGCTCGCTGGTCCGGGCCCGGCAAATGGCCTAGGCTGCGGGTGACTAGAAGGAGGGTTCGCCCTTGGCACGGCTGGTACTTGCCGTTCTGTTCGTCGGCATTCTGGTTCTTGCCGGCCTCGTCGTGGTTCGCACCGTGCGCGGCAGCTTTGCCGCCATGGACCAAGGAAGGGGACTGGATATGGCCGAGAACGGGATGCTTCCGAAGATCGCCTACGTTCTTCTGATCGCTCTCATCCTCTACGTCGTTCTCTGGGGGAGCTGACGATGGCGCAACGCTATGGCGGGCGGTTCAGCCCGGACGGCAGCAGTCAGCCGGGTCCGCAGGGCGCACCGCAGGCACGCGGCTGGGCGGGGCGACGTCCCCGGTCCGGCGGACGCGCGAACCTGCTGTTCATCGCTCCCCTGCCCCTTGTCTTCACCGCGTTCTTCAAGGAACCCGTGGGTCTGGCGCTGGACCTCGTGGCGTTCGGCATCCTCATGGCCGCCGCCTTCCTTACCCGCGAGGGGTTGAAGGCCGAGGCCGCCTATGACGCCCGCAAGATCGCCCGTCGCCCTGCCGTGCCGCGCAAGATCTTCGGGTCCGTCCTGACCGGTCTGGGCCTTGCGCTGGCCGGATGGACCAGCGGCGCAGAGCTGCTGAACCCGCTGATTTTCGGGGTGCTGGGCGTGGTCCTGCACTTCCTGTCCTTTGGCCCCGACCCGTTGACCGACAAGGGTGCCGAGGGGATCGACCAGTTCCAGTCCGACCGCGTTGCGCGGGCGGTGGACGAAGCGGAAAAGCACCTTGCCGCCATGTCCGACGCCATCCTGCGCGCCGGCGACCGCAGTCTTGAACGGCGGGTCGAGAAGTTTCAGGCCACCGTGAAGACCATGTTCCGCACCATCGAGGACGATCCGCGCGACCTGACCGGCGCCCGCAAGTATCTCAGCGTCTACCTGCTGGGCGCGAAGGACGCGACGGTGAAGTTCGCCGACCTCTATTCCCGCACCCGGGACGAGGGCGCGCGGTCGGACTACGAATCCCTGCTCGACGATCTAGAGGCGAATTTCAGCGCACAGACCGAGAAGCTGCTCGGCGACAATCGCACTGACCTCGATATCGAGATAGAAGTTTTGCGTGACAGGCTTGCCCGTGAAGGGGTCCGGCCGGAGTAGGGTATTGAATTGGCATATTTCGGGGACAATTAGGGGGTTAGCACCATGACCGAGGCCGTACGTCAGAAAGCCGCTGAAACGTTGAAAGAAGTCGAGGAAGTCACCGCCGTTCTGCTGCCCGAGCCGAAGACCGAGCTCGTGCCGCTGAAGAAGGCCGACGCGCCCACCGCCGAAGCCATCCGCAAGCGGATGGAAGAGATCGATATGTCGGACGCGAACTCGATCATCTCGTTCGGGTCCGCGGCTCAGGCCGAATTGCAGGAAATCAGTCAGTCGATGCTGGCCGACGTCCGCAACAAGGACGTGGGGCCCGCCGGCGACTCGCTGCGCGACATCGTCACCACGATCCGCGGCTTCGCGGTCTCTGAACTCGACGTGCGCCGCAAGCGGTCGTGGTGGGAGAAGCTGACCGGCAAGATGGCCCCGATGGCCAAGTTCGTCGCCCGCTATGAGACCGTGCAGGGCCAGATCGACAAAATCACCGACAACCTGCTGGGTCACGAGCACAAGCTGCTGAAAGACATCAAGTCGCTCGACGTGCTGTACGAGAAGACGCTGGCCTTCTACGACGAACTGGCGCTGTACATCGCCGCCGGCGAAGAGAAGCTGGAAGAGCTTGACGCGGTGACCATCCCCGCCAAGGAAAAAGAGGTCGAGGCCGCCCCCGAGGACCAAGGCGTGATGAAGGCGCAGGAATTGCGCGACATCCGCTCGGCCCGCGACGATCTGGAACGCCGTGTACATGACCTCAAGCTGACCCGGCAGGTGACGATGCAGTCGCTGCCGTCGATCCGGCTGGTGCAGGAAAACGACAAGTCGCTGGTGACGAAGATCAACTCGACCCTCGTCAACACGGTGCCCCTGTGGGAGACGCAGCTGGCGCAGGCGGTGACGATCCAGCGCAGCGCCGAGGCGGCCAAGGCCGTGCGCGAGGCGAACGACCTGACCAACGAACTGCTGACCTCGAACGCCGAGAACCTGCGCGAGGCGAACCGCACCGTGCGCGAAGAGATGGAACGCGGCGTGTTCGACATCGAGGCGGTGAAGAAGGCCAATGCCGACCTGATCGCCACGATTCAGGAAAGCCTGCAGATCGCCGACGAGGGCAAGGCCAAGCGCGCCGCCGCCGAGGAAGAGCTGCAGAAGATGGAACAGGAACTGCGCGAGACGCTGGCCTCGGCCAAGGCGCGCGGCGACCGGACCGGCGACACCGCCGGTACGGCGGTTCCCGGGGTCTGACGGGGGATCGTGACGGGGCGTATTCGCATATCGGCGGTCGCGGGGCTGCTTCTGGCCCTCGCGGCCTGCGACGAACCGGTGCGCTTTTCGCCCCCGCCCGCGGCCCGTCCCGACGTGCCCGAGACGGAAACACCGTCGGAACCCTCCGCCGCCAGCCGCGAACTGGCCGCCTACTATGCGCGGGTCGAGAACGATCTGCGCGCGCAGGGCCTTCTGCGGATGGACGGCGGCGGGCCTGATACGCCCTACAGCACCCGGCAACTGGTCGAGAACTTCGTGCGCATCGCGCTGTACGAGGAATTCGCCTCGATCGGCGGGCGCCTTGTGGCGCAGCAGACCGAAAGCCGCCTGCACCGCTGGAACCAGCCGATCCGGATGAAGGTTCATTTCGGCGACACCGTCCCGGAAGAGCAGCGCAAGAACGACCGCGACGAGATCGCGCTTTACACCGCGCGCCTGTCGCGGGTGACCGGGCTTCCGGTGCTGCTGACCGACCGCAATCCGAATTATCACGTGTTCATCGTGAACGAGGACGAGCGGCGCGTCATCGGCCCGGAACTGCGCAAGATCATCCCCGACATCAGCCAAAGCGCGATCACCACGGTCGAGACGATGCGGCGCACCACGTTCTGCCTTGTCTTCGCCCGCGACCCGCGCGACGACGGCGCCTATACGCAGGCGGTGGCGGTGATCCGGGGCGAGCATCCCGACCTGCTGCGCCGGTCCTGCATCCACGAGGAACTGGCGCAGGGCCTTGGCCTGTCGAATGACAGCCCGATGGCGCGCCCGTCGATCTTCAACGACGACGAGGAATTCGCGCTGCTGACGAAGCACGACGAGCTTCTGCTGCGGATGCTGTACGACCCGCGCATGCGCAACGGCATGTCCGAGCGCGAGGCCCGGCCCATCGCCGAAGTCATCGCGGCGGAACTTCTGGGCGGCGACTCCTAAGCCTTCGTTAGGTTTTCCGGGCGATACTGAAGCCCGCCCAGCGAAGACGCCCATGCTAGATCCGAACGACATCAAACGCATCCGCACCGGGTTTGCCCGGCTGAAATGCGCGCCCGACGAACTGACGCGGGATTTCTACGGCCGGCTGTTCCGGGCCGCGCCCGCCGTGCGCCCGCTCTTTCCCGACGACATCCGCAAGCAGGCAGGCAAGCTTCAGAAGATGCTGGTGCTGGTGGTCCAGACGCTTGACGATCTCGACACGCTGATCCCGGAAATCCGGGCCCTCGGGGCGCGCCATGTCGGTTACGGCGCTGCCGACACGCATTATCCCGTCGTGGGCGAGGTTCTGATCGAAACGCTGGCCGCCCACATTCCCGGCTGGACCGACGCCGACCGGCGCGCCTGGACGGCGCTGTACGGCCTGGCCACCGCCGCCGCCCTTGAAGGCGCAGAACAGGCGCGCGGCACGGGCTGACGCGGGCCGCCTTCCCTGCCGAACATCCCCCCGGCGCATCGGCCACACCGCAACACGCTTCCCGCACCCGGTCCCATTTGCTACACCGCTGGCAACAGGGCCTTGGAGGTTTGCATGGGCATCTTCGATTTTCTCAGCGGCGAATTCATCGACGTTATTCACTGGGTGGACGACACCCGCGACACGATGGTCTGGCGGTTCGAACGCCATGGGCATGAAATCAAGTACGGCGCGAAGCTGACGGTGCGCGAGGGTCAGGCGGCGGTGTTCGTCCACGAGGGCCAGCTGGCCGACGTGTTCACCCCCGGTCTCTATATGCTCGAGACCAACAACATGCCGATCATGACGACGCTGCAGCACTGGGACCACGGCTTCAAATCGCCGTTCAAGTCCGAGATCTATTTCGTCAACACGACCCGCTTCACCGATCTGAAGTGGGGCACCAAGAACCCGATCATGCTGCGCGACCCGGAATTCGGGCCGACCCGCATCCGCGCCTTCGGCACCTATGCCGTCCGCGTCACCGACCCCGCCAAGTTCATGACCGAGATCGTCGGCACCGATGGCGAGTTCACGATGGACGAAATCGGCTTCCAGGTCCGCAACATCATCGTGCAGGAATTCTCGCGCACCATCGCGGGCTCGGGCATCCCGGTGCTAGACATGGCGGCGAACACCGCCGACCTCGGCAAGATGATCGCGGCGGAAATCTCTCCGATCATCTCGGAATACGGCCTGACGATCCCCGAGTTCTATATCGAGAACATCTCGCTGCCGCCGGCGGTCGAAGAGGTGCTGGACAAGCGGACCTCGATGGGACTGGTGGGCGATCTGGGCAAGTTCACCCAGTTCTCGGCAGCCGAGGCGATGACCCACGCCGCGCAGAACCCGGCAGGCGGCGGCATGGCCGCTGGCATGGGCGCCGGCATGGGGCTGGCGATGGCGCAGAACATGGGACCGTGGGGCGCCCGCCCCGCCGGTCAGGCCCAGCCCGCGCCGCAGGCCGCCCCGGCCCCGCCGCCGCCCCCGGCCGAGAAGGTCTGGCACATCGCCGTGAACGGCGAGACGACCGGCCCGTTCTCGAAGGCCTCGCTGGGCCGCATGGCCGCCGCTGGCGAACTGACGCGGGAAAGCTATGTCTGGACCGCGGGACAGGACGGCTGGATGAAGGCCGAGGACGTGCGTGAACTGGCGCAGCTGTTCACCATCCTGCCGCCGCCGCCCCCGCCGGGCATCTGACCCGGCCCGCGACGGAAACCGCCGCGCCCCTCGTACCAAGGAAAAGGCCGCCCCTTCGGGCGGCCCCGTCTTGGAAAGGGGGCCCTTCATGGCCGCACATATCGCATCAGGCTATTCGCGCCTGCAAATCGCCCTGCACTGGCTTGTCGCGGCATTGATCGTCGGCGCCTATTTCACCGACGGCGGCATGGGCCGCGTGCTGCACGAGCGGCTGAACTCGGGCACAGCCGCCATGCCGCTGCACGTCTGGCTGGGCAGCGCCGCGTTGATCCTCATCGTGCTGCGCGTCGCGGTCCGCGCGATCCGGGGCGCGCCGAAGGCCCATGGCCCCGCATGGATGGCCCTTGCCGCCGCGTGGGGCCACCGGCTGCTGTATGTCCTGATGATCGCCGCCCCCGCCGCCGGCGCCGCCGCCTGGTATCTTGGCGTTACGGCGGCGGCGGACGTTCACGGGCTGATCGCCAATGCGCTGATGCTGGTGGCGCTGGCCCATGCGGTGATCGCCATCGCCCATCAGCTGCTGCTGCGGGACGGAACGCTGCTGCGGATGACGCGCGCGCGGAGCTGACGGCCCGCAGGAACTTTCCGCCTCCGGCGGGGATATTTGAAGACCAAAGAAGCGGGCGGCGCCGCTGGGCCAGTCACTGGGTCGGCGGCAACGCGCTGAGGATCATGGTGCCGTGGCAGGCATCGCCCGGAAAGACGAAACCGTCGTTGCGGACCGCCGGAAAGGGCCGCGTCGGGTTGACCTGGCTGTCGACCAGCAAGGTGCCGCCAAGACACAGGTCCTGCGCCGCGTTGCCGATGTTAAAGCCGAATCCGTCCTCGCCGCAATCGGTGCCGATGCCGTTCATGTTCCACGCCTGCGGCATCGGCGCGCCGGGGCCGAACACGACGAACTGTTCCAGCACCGGGTCGAAGGTCATCGTCCACGTCGTCGTCTCGGTCAGCATGCCCAGCGCCCAGCGCCCGATCGGCGTGTCGTCCTGATAGCCTTCGACCACGAAACACTCGACCTCGTCCTCGGTCACTAGCTGTTCGGCCATCAGGCCGGCGTCGAAGGACACCGCGCCGCGCATCGAGAAGCCGCCGCCACCGACCCATTCGAAGCTGTAGGTCACGCTTTGCGCCTTGGCGGAGGGCGCGAGGCCCAGCGCCAGCAGGCCCGCGGCGCAGGCGGTGCGGAACAGGTCGGTCATCGGATCATCCGTCGGTTTCGGTCGCTCCGAACCATAGGCCGCGCATCCCGCCGTGCAACCCGCCGCCCAGGGGAAATCCCGGTTCCCACCCCGCGACTTGCAGGCTAGGGTCGCGCCGCGGCCCAGCGCGGAGATTTCAATGACCGAAGAGCACCGTTTCCCCTGCGACCAGTGTGGCGCCGATTTGCGCTTTGACCCGGTGGCAGGCAATTTGAAGTGCGACCATTGCGGCAACGAGCAGCCGCTGGAAGACCACTACACCGGCCCCGCGATCCGCGAACTGGATTTCCGCGCGGCGCTGGACGAGAAACTGCCCGAGGCCGAAATCGAGGAAACCCGCGTTCTGCAGTGCCCGAACTGCGGCGCTCAGGTGGAATTCGACGACACCGTGCACGCCAAGGAATGCCCGTTCTGCGCCACTCCCGTGGTCACTGGCACCGGCACGCACCGTCACATCAAGCCGCGCGGCCTGTTGCCTTTCGCGCTGGAGGAACGCGCCGCACGCACCGCGATGACCGACTGGCTGGGCCGTCTGTGGTTCGCGCCGAACGGCTTGCAGGAATACGCGCGGAAGGGACGCAAGATGCAGGGCATTTACGTGCCCTACTGGACCTTCGACGCCGACACCAAGTCCTCGTACCGCGGCGAGCGCGGCACGGTCTATTACGTCACCCGCACCGTCACCCGGAACGGCAAGACCCAGCAGGTGCGCGAGGCGCGCGTGCGCTGGTCGCCGAAGTCGGGCCGCGTCGCGCGGTTCTTCGACGACGTGCTGGTGCTGGCCTCGAAGTCGCTGCCGAAGAAATACACCGACGGGCTGGAGCCGTGGGACCTGACCGCGCTGGTGCCCTACAGCCCCGAATACCTTGCCGGGTTTCGGGCCGAGGGCTATCAGGTCGAACTGGACGAAGGCTTCCACGAGGCGCGGGTCCGGATGGACCGCCAGATCGAGCGCGACGTGCGCTTCGACATCGGTGGCGACCGCCAGCGCATCCACGGGATCGACACCGACATCCGCGACATCACCTTCAAGCATGTCCTGCTGCCGGTCTGGCTTGCCGCCTACAAGTACCGAGGCAAGACCTATCGCTTCGTGGTCAACGGGCGCACCGGGCGGGTGCAGGGCGAACGGCCATGGTCGGCGGTGAAAATCGCCATCGCGGTGGTCCTTGGCCTGATCGTGGCGGGCGTGCTGGGCTACTTCGTGGCGCAGAACCAGTAACGGGCCGCCGCGCTGGCACCCGCCGCCGCTTTGCGATAGGAGCGCTGGGAATCCTGCGCCCGAGGCCCTTCGGACGCGCATAGCCGGACCGATCCCTTTGCGTGGCGACGACACCCGACCCCATCCGCTGACAGACGCGCTGACCGGCGCGGTCATGGCCTGCCTGACGCTGGCGGTGATCGGTGTCGAATGGGGCGGCTCGGACCTTGCGGGCGGCATCGCCGTGCTGCTGGCGGGCGCCGCCGTGGCGCTGATCGTCCCGCGCGTGGGGCGCACCGGCAAGATCTTCGTGGCGGTGGGCCTTGCCCTGACCGCCGCCGCCGCCGTGGTTCACGGCGATTGGCGCACCGAGATCGCCGAGGGGCTGGCGAAGGCCGCCTTCATCGGCGCCTTCTTCACCGCGCTGACAACCCTGCGCCACGCCGCCGACACCTCGCCCTCGATCGCGCGTTGCGGCCGGTTTCTGGCCGAACAGCCGCCCGGCCGCCGCTATCTTGCACTGACCACCGGGGGACACCTGTTCGCCCTGCCGCTGAGCTATGGCGGCATCGCGCTTTTGGGCGGGCTGTCGCTGGCCAGCGCCAGCAAGGAACCAAACGAGGAGATCCGCCTGCACCGCATCCGGCGGATGCTGTTGGCGATCCAGCGCGGCTTCATCTCGTCCCTGCCGTGGTCGCCGCTGTCCTTCGCGGTCGCGATCTCGACCTCGCTTATCCCCGGCGCAAGCTGGGGCAACTCGGTGCTGCCCTGCGTCGTCACGGCGCTGATCCTTGTGACGCTGGGCTGGGCGCTGGACACGATCTTCAAGCCCCGGCTGACCACCACGCCGCCGCCGCGCAAACCCTCGGCGGACAACTGGTCCGCGATGACGCCGCTGATCCTGCTGCTGGCGATCCTGATGCTGTCAGTCGGCACGCTGGCCATGCTGACCGGCATCCGGGCGGTTGGCGTCGTGATCGTGGTGGTGCCGATCCTGTCGGCGGGCTGGATCCTGATCCAGTCGCGCGGCAACCGGGTCGCCGAACTGGGCCGGCGCGCGGCGCATTACCTGACCGGCGACCTTGCGCGCTACCGGGGCGAAATGGTGCTGCTGATGATGGCCGGCTTCATCGGCACCGTCGGCAGCCGACTGCTGGCCCCGGTGATGGAGGCGTCGGGTCTGGACCTGACCGTGGTGCCGTCTTGGGTGATCCTGCTGGCCTTCGTCTGGGGCATTCCGCTGACCGGCCAGCTTGGCATGAACCCGATCCTTGCCGTCTCTCTGGTGGCCCCCGTGCTGCCCGCGCCCGAGGCTCTGGGCCTGACCGCGCCCGAGCTGATCGTCGCGATCACCGCCGGCTGGGCGATCTCGGGCGCAAGTTCGCCCTACACCGCAACCACCCTGCTGATCGGCGCTTTCGGAGATGTGAGTCCGCGCCATGTGGGCCTTGTGTGGAACGGGCTTTATATTGCGCTTGCCGGCGTGATCTTGTCGGCATGGTCGCTGATCTTCGCGGCGTTGTGGTAGCGATAACACCGCGCCGATTGCGGCCCGGCGCTAGCCCGGCTAGACCGGAAAGACCCAAGACCGCCGGCCCTGCCCGGCGCAAGACACAGGAGCGACCAGGATGATCCTCTGTTGCGGCGAAGCTCTCATCGACATGCTGCCCCGGACCTCTGAACAGGGCGAAGAGGCCTTTGCGCCCTACCCCGGCGGCGCGGTGTTCAACACCGCCATCGCGCTGGGACGGCTGGGCGCGCCCGCGGGCTTCTATTGCGGGGTCAGCAAGGACCTCTTCGGCGAGATGCTTCAGGACGCGCTGACCGAAAGCCGCGTCGACACCGCCTATCTGCCGCTGGTCGACCGCCCCTGTACGCTGGCCTTCGTGCGGCTGGTCGACGGTCAGGCAACCTATGCCTTCTACGACGAGGGCACCGCGATGCGGATGATGACCGCCGACGATCTGCCCGAAGTGGGCGAAGACGTGACCGCGCTGTTCTTTGGCGGCATCAGCCTTGTCAGCGAGCCCTGCGGCAGCGCGTTCGAGGCGCTGGCCACCCGCGAGGCCGGCGGACGCGTCGTGATGATCGACCCCAACATCCGCACCAGCTTCATCACCGACGAGGCCGCCTATCGCGGCCGGGTCGAGCGGATGATCGCGCTGTCGGACATCGTGAAGGTCTCGGACGAGGACCTGCACTGGATCATGGGTGACGGCGACACCGGCATGCTGGCTCGCAAGGTGCTGGAGATGGGGCCAAAGGTGGTTTGCATCACCGAGGGCTCGAAAGGCGGGCGCGGCATCACCGCGTCCGGCGAGGTCCGCGTGCCCGCCCCCAAGGTCGAGGTGGGCGACACCGTCGGCGCGGGCGATACGTTCAACGCGGGTGTGCTGGCGGCGCTGTCCAAGGCGGGCGTGCTGACCAAGGACGCGCTGGCCGACCTCGATGACCGGGTGCTGACCGAGGCGCTGACGCTGGGCGTGAAGGCCGCCGCCGTGACCGTCAGCCGCGCGGGGGCAAACCCGCCGTGGGAGACCGAACTGTAAGATGCGCGCGCTGATCCAAAGGGTGACCGGCGCCGCCGTGCGCGTCGAGGGTGCGGTGATCGGAGAGATCGGACCCGGCCTGCTGATCCTGATCTGCGCCATGCAGGGCGATACCGAGGCGCAGGCCGACAAGCTGGCCGCCAAGATCGCCAAGCTGCGCATCTTCGAGGATGACGCGGGCAAGATGAACCGCTCGGTCCTTGATACGCAGGGCGCGGCTTTGGTGGTCAGCCAGTTCACACTGGCCGCCGACACGTCGCGCGGGAACCGCCCCGGCTTTTCGACCGCCGCGCCTCCGGCGGACGGAGAGCGGCTGTACGAGTACTTCGCGGCGCAGGTTCAGGCGCAGGGCGTGCCGGTGGCGACGGGCCGGTTCGGCGCGGACATGAAGGTGAGCCTCGTCAACGACGGGCCGATCACCATCTGGATGGATACAGAGGCTTGAACAGGCAGGGTTTCCTGGGGAAACCTGCCTGTTCAAGCTGAAGCGATCAGTCCGTCACACCGCAGGCGGCCAGCTCTTCTTCGGTGAGGAAATCGCGCAGTTCGCGCGCCATCGGCTCCATCGAGGTGCCGTAGCGGCGCCAGCGCTCTACCGCGCGGCGGTAGATCGGCTCGCGCACCTGACTGACCGAAGCGGTGTTCACCTGCCGCAGCGAGGACTTGTAGTCCAGCACGTCCGGCGTCCATTCCAGCCCCACGAAGTCCAGCACCTCGCGCATCTTCGCTTCGGGATCGGCGGTGACATCCTCGTAATGCACCTCGCGCACCTTGTCCGGCAGCGCCGTGGCCCAGTGCGTCGCCGCCTTGTCGAACGACGCGTAGACCGAGGCGAGATGCGCGAAATCCGCCGAGAACGGCTGGTTGCGACCGAAGTGCTGCATGTAGTTCGAGAGCAGGTTGTCCAGCGGATGCCGGCGCATGATCAGGAACTTCGCCCGCGGCAGCGCCAGCGACAAAAGCCCGATGTAAAGATAGTTGGACGGCATCTTGTCGGTGTGGAACTCGGACTTGATGCCCTCCTGATGGACCGAGGCGACGTATTCCTCGCCCAGCCGGCTTAGGTCGTCGCTTGTGATCTCGGCTTCGGGAAGCTTTTCCTCCAGCGCGTCGCGGATCCGCTTGTTGCGGGCCATCGCCATCACGGCGGACCGCAGTTCGCCGCCCGCCTGCACCTTCGGATGGCGCGAGAACATCTGGTCCATCAGCGTGGTGCCCGACCGGGGCATGCCGCAGATGAAGATCGGCGCGGTTTCCGACAGGCCACCCCCGGCGCAGCGGGTCAGCAGTTCGGGCGAGCAGAACTCGATCAGGCGGTCGGCGCGCTCGGTGCCGGCGACCGGATCATAGGTATGGAGTTCCTTGTTGATGTCGTTCGCCTTGCGGAAGTGGTCGAAGGCGGTCGCATACTCGCCAAGGTCGTCGAACGCCTTGCCGGCGGCATAGTGCAGTGTCGCCCGCTGCTCCTTGCCCAGCTTGTGTTCCTGCCGCAGCGCGCTTTCCAGCAGCTTGCGTTCCGATGAATCGGCGGTGGTCTTGCGCAGGTGGATCAGCCGCGACAGCGCCAGCAGCGGCATGACCGGCCCGCGCGCCACGTTCAGCAGTACCTCGGACGCCTCTTCCATCTTGCCCGACGACGCCAGCGCGTTGCCCAGGTGCAGCGCCGCCTCGGCCGAGTTGGGCGCCAGTTCCAGCGCGCGGCGGGCGTGGTGCTCGGCGCTTTCATAGCGTTCGCGGCGCAACAGCGCGGCGGCCAGCGAGACATGGGCGCCCACCGCCTGCGGGTTGATCGCAAGCGCGCGGAACAGCACGTCGATCGCCTTGTCGTACTGATGCGTCCGCATGTAGGCGGTGGCGAGGTTGGTGTGGGCGTCGATCAGCGAGCTGTCCAGCGCGATGGCGCGCTCCAGATGCCGGATTGCCGGTTGCAGCTTTTCCTGAAGCACCAGTGCGCCACCAAGGTTCGACCGGGCGATGGCATAATCCGGCGCCACCTCGACCGCGGCCTGAAAATACTCGGTCGCCCGTTCCAGTTCGCCGTTCTCGGCAAGGTGGCTGGCAAAGTCGCACAGCTGCACCGGGTCCTCGGGCGCCTTGGCAAGCGCCGCTTCCATCATGGCGCGGCCCTCGTCCTTGCGGCCCATGAGGATCAGGTTCATCGCCTTGTAGTGTTCAAGTTTGACGTTGCCGGGATGCTCTTCCATCAGGCTGTCCAGCAAGGACATCGCCGCGTCGTAGCGGCCCGCGGTCTGGTGCTGCTTGATCCGGCGCAGGGTCTCCGCCGCACGCTGCTCCGGCGTCTCGGTTTGCTGCTCGGATTCGGCCAGATTGGAAAAGTCAGTCATTCTCGAAGTGCCCCGCGGTCGCAATGATCCGGGCGACTGTACCCTTGGGCGGGGCGGTGTCAATTGCACCTCGGGCGCATCCCGGATGCCTTGCGCCCGCTGCGGGCGGGCGAGGCGAAACGCCCCGCCCGCGCCGCAAGTTCACGGCATCTGGTAGCCCGGCGTCGAGCGCGAGATTTCCAGCTCTGCCTCGGACATTTCGGCAGGGATTTCCTCGAACAGCGGGGTCGAAAGATAGCGCTCGCCGGTGTCGGGCAGCATCGCGAGGATCACCGAGCCCGGCTCGGCCTTTTGCGCCACCTGCATCGCCACCGCGAAGGACGACCCGCCCGATACGCCGGTCAGGATGCCTTCCTTCGCGGCCAGCTTTCGCGCCCACTCGATGCCTTCGGTTCCCGCGACGGGCACCAGTTGATCGTAGTTGCCGGCATCCAGGGTCTCTTGCAGCACCAGAGGGATGAAATCAGGCGTCCAGCCCTGAATCGGGTGCGGCTCGAACGCGCCGTGGCTGGCGGCGGGCTGGCCGCTTTCGGTGCGTTCCTGCGCGATGCCGGACCCGACAAGCTGGGCGTTCGCGGGCTCGGACAGGACGATCTTCGTCTCGGGCCGTTCGCGCCGCAGCACCCGCGACACGCCGGTCACGGTGCCGCCGGTGCCGTAGCCGGTGACGAAATAGTCCAGCCGCTTGCCGGCGAAATCGGCAATGATCTCACGGCCCGTGGTCGCCTCGTGGATGTCGGCGTTGGCCTCGGTCTCGAACTGGCTGGCAAGGAACCAGCCGTTCGCCTCGGCCAGTTCGACCGCCTTGCGGTACATGCCAAAGCCTTTTTCGGCCTTGGGCGTCAGGATCACCTGAGCGCCCAGCATCCGCATCAGGCGGCGGCGCTCGACCGAGAAGCTTTCGGCCATCGTGATGACCAGCGGATAGCCCTTCGCGGCGCAGACCATCGCCAGCCCGATGCCGGTGTTGCCCGAGGTCGCCTCGACAACGGTCTGGCCCGGCTTCAGCTTGCCCGAGCGCTCGGCCGCCTCGATGATGCCCAGCGCCAGCCGGTCCTTGACCGAGGCGGCGGGGTTGAAGAACTCGGCCTTGACGTAAAGCTCGACCCCCTCGGGCGCGAGGTTGTTGATCCGCACGACCGGCGTGTTTCCGACGGTCTGAACGATGTTGTCGTAGACGCGGCCGCGGCCTTCGGTGGTGAAGGTGATGTTTCCGTCCATGACGGGCCTCCTGTCAAAACTGGTGCATTGACAGTTAACACGTCGCAGCGCCCGTTTAACCGGGCCCGGAAAAACAGGTCTAGTTGTCCGCCGGGGGCGCGGTTTCGGGGGCGGCCTGTTCCTCGGGTCCGTTGTCGGCCAGAACGAGCGTCATCACGTTCTCGCCCTTGGACAGAACAACAGCATCGGTGAACGGGTCGAACGAAACGAGAATTTCGCCCGTCAGCAGCGCTTCAATCGCGTTTTCCTGCGCGTTGATCGCGTCGCCATCGCAGAACATGCGGGTCACCGCCATGGGCCGGTCGATCACCAGCTTGTCGTCCTCGAAGCGTCCGCTGCCCTGAAATCCGTTGCAGCCGGTGTTGCCGACGATCTCGCCGGCGACGGTGAAGCCGATCTGCGCGTCGCCGGTGGCGGGCAGGCCGTTCACGGACTGGATACGCCACTCGGCAGCGCTGGCGGGCAACGCGATGGCGGCGAAAAGGGCGGTGAGGCGTGTGAGGTTGCGGTTCACGGGCAAACCCTTTCGGTCGATGGCATCAGGGCCGGCGCGAAACCCGCGACCGGCCCTGACAGATATAGGCACCGCCCCGGCGCGGCGGGAGGGCCGAGATGCGTCTGACGCAGCGTCGACCGACCCAGCGGCGGATTTCCCCGCTTTTCGCGGCTCAGGCCACCTGTTCCGCAGAGGTCGGCTTTTGCGCCATGATCACTTCAAGCGGGTCATGCTCGGCCACGAAATGCCCCGGCTCCACCTCGGTCAGTTCGGGCACGTAATCCACCTGCCCCGCAGACAGCCGGCTGGGCAGGAACCGCAGCGACGCCCTTGGGTCCAGCGGCGAGGGCAATTCCCCCGGCAGCCGGATGCGTTCGCGCGAGCGCTCGACCTTCGGGTCCGGGATCGGCACCGCAGAGATCAGCGACCGTGTGTAGGGATGCTGCGGATGGCCGCAGATCGTCTCGCCATCGCCCAGTTCCACGATCCGGCCAAGGTACAGCACCATGATCCGGTTCGAGATCGCGCGGACCACCGACAGATCGTGGCTGATGAACAGCATCGACATGCCGAACTCGGCCTGCAGCTCTTTCAGAAGCTGCACGATCTGCGCCTGAATCGACACGTCCAGCGCCGACACAGCTTCGTCGCAGATGATCAGCTTGGGCTTGTTGATCATCGCCCGCGCGATACCGACACGCTGGTTCTGACCGCCCGACAGTTCGTGCGGATAGCGGTTAAACATGTTCCGGTCGAGCCCGACGCGGTCCATCATCTCCAGCACCGCCTCTTTCCGCTCGCGCGAGGTCATGTCGGGGCGGAAGGTCTTCAGCGGCTCTGCGATCGAGGCCGAGATGGTCATCCGCGGGTCAAGCGAGGCCAGCGGGTCCTGGAACACGATCTGAAGGTCCTTGCGGGCGTTCAGCATCTGCTTGCGGTCAAGGTCGGTCAGGTCGGTGCCAAGCCACGCGACGGCACCGTCGGTCGGCTCGACCAGACGCAGCACGCCGCGCGCCAGCGTGGACTTGCCGCAGCCGGATTCACCCACGATGCCCAGCGTTTCGCCCTCGGCAAGGTCGAAGCTGACCCCGTTGACGGCCTTCAAAGGTATCGTCCGGCCGAAGATGCCGCCCTCGACGCGAATGGGGAAGTGAACCTTCATGTCGTCGACGGACAGGATGGTCTTTCCGTCCTTGGTGCCCGGCGCATCGCCGGCGTCGATCCGGGGCATCGCGTCCAGCAGGCGGCGGGTGTAGTCATGGGTCGGGTTGGCGAAGATGTCCTCGACCGTCCCCTCTTCCACGAAAGCGCCCAGCCGCATCACGTCGATCCGGTCGCACATCCGCGCCACAACGCCCATGTCGTGCGTAATCAGCGCGATGGCGGTGCCGTGTTCTTTCTGAAGCGCCGCGATCAGGTCCAGAACCTCGGCCTGCACGGTCACGTCCAACGCCGTGGTCGGCTCGTCGGCGATCAGCAGCTTGGGGTCGCACAGCATCGCCTGCGCGATCATCACGCGCTGACGCATGCCGCCCGACAGCTCGTGCGGGTATTGCTTCAACCGCCGCGCGGCTTCGGGGATGCGCACCCGCTCCAGCCAGTCCAGACAGTGCCGCCGCGCTTCCGAGCCGGACATGCCCTTGTGGACCTTCAGCACCTCGGCCATCTGCTCGCCCACCCGCAGGTGCGGCGTCAGGGCGGTCAGCGGGTCCTGGAAGATCATCCCCACGTCGGCGCCGCGCACCTTGTTCAGACGCGCCGGCGGCAGGTTCAGGATCTCTTTGCCGCCCAGCGTGACAGAGCCCGTGGCCTTGCCGTTCGGCGGCAGCAGCCCCATCGCGGCCATGAACGACTGGCTTTTGCCGGAACCGCTTTCGCCCACGATGCCAAGGCATTCGCCCGCCTCGATGTGGAAGGACACGCCTTTCACCGCCTCGACGACGCCGTCCGGCGTGTCGAAGCTGACTTTCAGGTTTTCGACATTCAGTACCGACATATCAGCGATCCTTCGGGTCGAGCGCGTCACGCAGGCCATCGCCGATGAAGAACATCGTGATGATGATGGTGACGTAGAAGAACAGGGGGAACAGCAGTTGCCACAGGGTGCCATAGGCCATCGTGCCCGCCCCCTCGGCAATCAGCCGCCCCAGCGAGGTCATCGGCTCCGAGATGCCGAGACCGAGGAACGAGATGAAGCTCTCCGCAAGGATCATCTCGGGCACCAGCAGCGAGGCATAGACGATCACCACGCCCATCAGGTTGGGCAGGATGTGGCGGAAGATGATGCCCGGCTCGCTGACGCCGCCGGCGCGGGCGGCCTCGATGAACTCGCGCGTTTTCAGGGTCAGGGTCTGGCCGCGCACGATGCGGCTCATGGTCAGCCACGACACCGCGCCCAGCGCGATGAACAGCGTGGTGAAGGACCGCCCGGCGATCACGAGGATCAGGATCAGCACCAGCGTCAGCGGGATCGCCAGCAGGATGTCGACGAAACGCATCATGATGCTGTCCAGCCTGCCGCCGTAGAACCCGGCGATCACGCCATAGGCGGTGCCCACGACCAGCGCCATCGCGGCGCCGATCAGGCCCACCAGCAGCGATGTCCGCGTCGCCTGAATGACCCGGCTGTAAAGGTCGCGGCCAAGGTCATCGAGGCCGAAGTAGTGCCCGGTCTCGATTGAGGGCATGCCTTGCCCCCGGATATCGCCCATCCGGTTCCAGTCGATCTCTTCGTTGGACCATTGCGCGAACAGCGGTCCGATCAGCACGAACAGTACGATCAGCCCCAGCACGACGACGGACGCCATCGCCGCCTTGTTGCGCAGGAAGCGGTCCATCGCATCGCGCCACAGCGACCGGCCGCGGACGGCGGTGAAATCGGTGATGTCGGCCGCGAGTTCCTCGGCCCTTTCGGATTTGCCAAACATGCGCGGCTCCTCAGTACCGGATTTTCGGGTCGAACCACGCGTAAGCGAGGTCGGTGGCGAGGTTCACGACGACGGTCAGACCGCCGTACAGGATCGTGACCCCCAGAAGCACCGCGTAGTCCCGCGTCAGCGCCGAACTGACATAGGACTGCCCGAGACCGCCGGTGGAGAAATACAGGTCCACGAAGACCGAGCCGGTCAGCACGTAGACGAAGACGGGGCCGAGATACGAGATCACGGGCAGAAGCGTGGGTTTCAGCGCGTGGCGCCAGATCACGGTGCGGGCCGGCAGGCCCTTGGCGCGGGCGGTGCGGATGAAGTTCGAGTTCATCACTTCCAGCATCGACGACCGCGTGATCCGGGCGATATTGCCCATGTAGCTGGTCGACAGCGCGATCACCGGCATCACGAGATACTGCCACTGGCCGCCGTTCCAGCCGCCGCCGGGCAGCCAGCCCAGCCACAGGGTGAAGGTCAGGATCAGGATCGGGCCCATGATGAAGTTCGGCAGCGCCTGCGCGGCGATCCCCAGCGACACGGCGAAATAGTCGATCCACGTGTTGTGGCGGATGGCGGCGGCGACGCCAAGGCTGATGCCGACGACAGAGGCGGCGATGAAGGCCAGCGAGCCGTAGGTCAGCGAAATCGGGAAGCCCTGCGCGATGATGTCGTTCACGTCACGGTCCTTGAACCGGAACGACGGACCAAAGTCGAAATGCAGGACGATGTTGGTCAGGTAGTCCCAAAGCTGTTTCCACAGCGGCTGGTCAAGGCCATAGCGCGCCTCGATGTTGGCCAGCACTTCGGGCGGCAGCGGGCGTTCAGACGTGAACGGGCCGCCCGGCGCGGTGTGCATCAGGAAGAACGATGCGACGACCAGCAACAACAGCGTGGGGATCGCAATCAGAAGACGGCGGATGATGTAAGCGGTCATGTGGGTTTTCGTGTCAGCGGTACTTGCGGAAGGACCCGTCCCGGCCCTGAGCCGGGACCTCTGCGCGGCTGGCCTTGCAAGGCGGGTTCGGCGCGAGGTTCCGGGTCAGGTCCGGGACGGAAAGACGATGCGGCGCCCGCAGGCGCCGCATCCAAGATCGCTTGGTTACTCGGCGATCTTGTACAGGTTCTTCGAGTACCAGTTCTGTTCGACGTTGTTCACCGGCCAGTTCCCCACGTCGCTGTCCATCATGTAGACACCGGCGTAGTGGTAGATCGGGATCACCGGCATTTCAGCGGCGAGGATCTGTTCGGCTTCGGTGTAAAGCGGCGTCGTGTCGTCAGCCGTCTTCGCGTCTTCCAGAAGCTTGTCATACGCCTCGTTGGCGTATTTGCCGTCGTTGTAGCCCGACGCGCTGTCGAGCAGGTCGAGGAAGGTGGACGCCTCGTTGTAGTCGCCGCACCAGGCGCCACGGGCCAGTTCGAAGTTCTGGTTGCCGCGCTCTTCAAGGAAGACCTTCCATTCCATGTTGGCCAGCTGCGCGTCGACGCCCAGCTTCTGCTTCCACATCTGGCTTAGCGCCACGGCGACCTTCTGGTGCGCTTCCGAGGTGTTGTAGACCATCTCGAAGCTCAGCGGGTTGTCGGGGCCGTAACCGGCCTCGGCCAGCAGTTCCAGCGCCATCGCGTCACGGTCGGCCTGCGACATGCCGGCCATTTCGGTCGCCGGGGGCTCGAAGCCTGCGACGGCGGCCGGGGTGAAGGTGTAGGCTTCCGGCTGGCCGCCGGCGAGGATGTTCTCGACGATGATCTTGCGATCCACGGCCAGCGCCAGCGCCTTGCGGACGTTCACGTCCTTGAAGGCTTCGGGACCGCTGTCGGACAGGTTGAACGTGTAATAGTAGTTGCACAGGCGCGGGAACGAGATCGCCTCGTCCGGGTATTCCTCGGACAGACGCGGGAACTGGCCGGCCGGGACCTCGGTGCGGTCAAGCTCGCCCGCCATGTAGCGGGTCAGCGCGACGTTCTCGTCGTTGATGACCAGCGCCACGACCTTGTCGATGATCGTGTTGTCGTTGTCCCAGTACATCTCGTTGCGCTCGCGCACCGAACGCTCGTTCGGCAGATGCTCGGTCAGCACGTAGGCGCCGTTCGACACGATGTTCTCGGGCTTGGTCCAGTTGGCGCCGAATTCCTCGACAACGCTTTGCGGCGCCGGGAAGGTCGTCGCGTGCGTGGTCATGAACGGAAAGTACGGCAGCGGCGAAGTCAGCCTGACCTCAAGCGTGTGGTCGTCGATCGCGGTCACGCCCAGTTCTTCGGGGGCCATGTCGCCCGCGACGATCTCGGATGCGTTCTCAAGCGACATCAGCTCGATGAACCACTGGTAGGGCGAGGCCAGCGCCGGGTCGGCGGCGCGGCGCCACGCGAAGACGAAGTCGTTCGCGGTGACCGGGTCACCGTTCGACCACACGGCCTCGGGGCGCAGGGTGAAGGTGTAGGTCAGCTTGTCGTCCGACACTTCGTAGCCGGTGGCGACGCCGGGCACGAGTTCACCGTCCTCATCCTGGTTCATCAGGCCCTCGAACAGGTCGCGCACGATTTCCGAGCCCGACACGTCCTCGACCACCTGCGGGTCGACCGAGCTGTGCTCGTCCAGAACGCGATAGGTAAAGGTCTGGTCGGCGGCCAGCGGCTCGCCGGTTTCCGGGTGGGTGTCCTGCGCCAGCGCGGCGCCGGCAAGAATCGAAGTAGAAAGCAGCGCCGAAAGCGTTGCCCGGGTGAAGGTTCTCATGAAATTGGTCTCCCCTGTTTCGTGCGCGGCCCATAATTTTACCCAGATCCGACGCACGGTTTTTGGATGGACCGATCTTACCGAAGTCCAAATGACCGGCAACCCGTCCTCCCGCGCCGCACCTCACGGATCCGCGAGAATGGGCAAGCTGCGCAGCGGGCCGCCCGTGCCGCAGCGGCAGGTCTGACGAAAGGTCAATCCTTAGGCAAACGCCTGAAAATAATGACATTCGCGAAAGGCCCTTAATTTACCCATAAACAACTCCGCCGCGAATCGAGCCGCTTCGGGACGTGGCGTCACGGCGCGGGCCAAAGTGCGGGAAACCGCCGGTCGCCTGCCGGACCGCGCGCCGCTGGCAATCCCCGCACGGCCTGATATCTGTCGCGAAAGCCCGTCGACATCCAAGCGGAGCCGCCCATGGCGCATGTCCTGATTCTGTCAAGCTGGGTGGCGCATGGCCACGTCGGACTGTCCGCCGCCGCGCCGGCGTTGCAGGCGCTGGGACACACGGTGACACAACTGCCGACCATCGTGCTGTCGAACCACGCGGCATGGCCGCACGTGGCCGGCGCGCGGGTGCCGGTCGACCAGCTGCAGGCGATGATCGACGCGCTGGACGCGAACGGCTGGCTGGCCGGCGTCGATGCGGTCCTGACCGGCTATCTGCCCTCGGCGGATCACGTTGCGCTGGCATGCCGCCTGCTGGACGCGCTTGCTGGCGCGCGCAAGGTGGTCGACCCGGTGCTGGGCGACACGCCGAAGGGCCTGTACATCGCGGCAGAGGCCGCCGTGGCGATCCGCGACGACCTGCTGCCCCGCGCCGATATCATAACGCCCAACGCCTTCGAGTTGTCGTGGCTGACCGGGCGCGCGCCGGACACGCCAGAGGCGGCAATGTCCGCGGCGCTGGGTCTGGGACCACGCGTCCTTGTCACCTCTGCGCCCACGGGCGACGGGCTGACCGGCGTGCTGGACTGCGGTGACGGCATGCTGGTCGCGACCCCGCGCCAGAAAGTTGTGCCGAACGGCGTGGGCGACGTCTTTGCGGGGCTGACCGCGGCTGGCCTGCCCTTGCCGCAGGCGATGGGCCACCTGCAGGCGCTGATCGACGCCAGCCTAGGAGCAGAGCATTTGCGCATTGCCGAGGCTGCGGCGGACTGGACCACCGCCGCCCCCCTGCCCCATACTTCCGCCACCGCAACCAAGAGCTAGGCCCATGGCGTTCGACTTCATCCTGATGCTGACCGAGAGCGACCGGACGATCCCCGACGCCAAGCGGCGGCTGGACGAGGCGCTGGAAGGCGGCGCGCGACACATCGGGTTCAAGGACGTGGGCCTGCCGCTGGCCGAGTTGCAGGACCTTGCCGACCGCATCCGCGCGGCGGGCGGGCGCAGCTATCTCGAGGTGGTCAGCCTTGACGAGGACAGCGAACTCGCCTCTGCCCGCGCGGCGGTGGGGCTGGACGTCGACTGCCTGCTGGGCGGCACGCGGGCCGAGGCGGTGACCGCGCTGACCCGTGACCACCCGCTGCGGTACTATCCCTTCCCCGGACGCATCGTCGGCCACCCCAGCGTGCTGGAGGGACCGGCCGACGGCATCGCGGACAGCGCCCGCGCGCTTGCGGCGCTGGAGCATGTGCACGGGCTGGACCTGCTGGCCTACCGCTTCGACGGCGACGTGCCGGGGCTGATGACGCAGGTCTGCGGCGGCATCGACAAGCCGGTGATCATGGCAGGCAGCATCGACAGCGCCGAACGCGTCTTCGCCGCCGCGCAGGCGGGCGCTGCCGGGTTCACTGTCGGCACCGCCGCGCTGGCCGAGGCCTTCCCGGCAGAAGATCGTGGCTTCGTCGCGCAGGTCCGCGCGATCCTCGAAATCACCCAGCGCGCGCGCATGCGGTCCACCGCGCCGCGACGGCTGGCGCTGGTGGCGCACGACACGCGGAAGTCGCATCTGAAGGCATGGGTCCGCCGCCACGCGAAGGCGCTGGCCGGGCATCGGCTGGTCTGCACCGGCGGCACCGGCCGGATGGTGGCCGAGGTCGCGCCCGACCTGACGGTGCGCCGCCTGCAACGCGGCTCGCGCGGGGGCGACCAGCAGCTTGGCGCTCTGGTGGCTACCGGAGAACTGGATGCGGTGATCTTCTTCGCCGACCCGACCGTCGCTCATGGCGGCGATGCGGACCTTCAGGCGCTGACCCGGCTGGCGATGTTGCACGACACGCCGCTGGCCCTGTCACCGGGCGCGGCGGACCTGCTGGCGGCCTCGCTTCTGGTGCGGGACGCCTGAGGCCCAAACCGCCGAAAATCACCCTACGTCAGACAGGTGTCGACCCCTGGGGCGTCTGCCTGAAACCGAACGAAGATCAGGATAAGCGCGGCAGACCGGACAACGCGGTCCCAGAAAAAGATCGGCGCGGCCCCGTCGATACGGGTACCGCGCCTTTCGCACCTTTTGTGTAAAGGTAACCGCAACTGCGAAAACATCAATACGGGAAATGCATACAAGGCGTCTCAACGCACGATTTTGCGGGTAATCACGGCGGTTTTCGTCGACCGCTTTCCTTTCGCCGCCCGTTCGTTAGGCTGCGCGGGAATTCAGACAGGAGACTTCCCGAAAATGACCGATCTCAGGATCATGGTCGTGGGCGCCGGCGTGATCGGACGCACCCACATCGAAACGCTGGGCAAAGCGCAGGGCGTGGCCCTGTCGGCCATCGTGGACACCGCCCCCGAGGCGAAGGCTTTGGCTGCGACGAAGGGCGTTCCGTTCTACGAAAACGCCGAGGCCGCGCTTGAGGCCGGGGCCGCCGATGCGGTCGTGGTGGCGACACCGAACGACAGCCACCTGCCGCTGGGCCTGCTGTTCCTGAACGCCGGCCTGCCCGTGCTGATGGAGAAGCCCGTCGCGGGGACGCTGGCCGAGGGCGCGGAACTGGCGCAGGCCGTCAAGGACACCGGCGTGCCGGTGCTGGTCGGTCACCACCGCCGCCACAACCCGATCATCCAGACCGCCAAGGCCGCCATCGATCAGGGCGAGATCGGCGATCTGGTGACCGCCACCGTGATCAGCACCCTGACCAAGCCCGACCCCTATTTCGTCGCGTGGCGCGTAAAGCCCGGCCACGGCGGTCCGCTGCTGATCAACGCGACGCACGAGATCGACCTGTTGCGGCACTTCTTCGGCGAGGTCTCCAGCGTCTCGGCGGTGACCTCGGACCTGCGCGGCGGGCGCCCGGTCGAGGACACCGCCGCCGCCATCCTGACGTTCGAGCGGGGCGGGATCGCCACGATCACCCAGACCGACGCAGGCGCGGGTCCTTGGGCGTGGGACGTGACCGCGGGCGAGAACCTCGCCCGCTTCCCGGCGCATGACACGATCTGCCACGCCTATTCCGGCACCAAGGCCGCCCTGTCGCTGCCGGACCTGTCGCTTTGGCGGCACCCCGGCATCCCGGACTGGACCACCGAGATGGCCCGCACCACCCTGCCGCACGAAACAGGCGACGCCTATATCGGCCAGTTGGAACATTTCGGCGCGGTCGCACGGGGCGAGATCGACCCGATCAACAGCGCCGAGGACGGTCTGGGCACCATGCGGGTGGTCGAGGCGATCAAGCGCTCGGCGGCCTCGGGCAGCGCGGTGGCGCTCGCCGATCTGGGCTGAGCCCGGCAAATCCCGGCGCGCGGGACCCCCGCGCGCCTTTGCCCGGTTGATCAGAGGCCCGTCATCGTCTAGGCGAAAGCCAACGATTATCTCGGGGATCACCGGGCCGCGGCCCCGCCCATGATGGGCGCGGCGCACGCAGGCCTCTGCTTTCAATCTGACAGGAAGGGCTCTTTCGACAATGGCCGACGCAAAGCAACCAGACATTGTGTATACCACGGTAGACGAAGCACCGGAGCGCGCCAGCGCCTCGCTGCTGCCGATCATCCGGTTCTTCGCCGACGCCGCCGACGTCACCGTCGAGACCCGCGACATCTCGCTGGCCGGCCGTATCATCGCGACCTTCCCCGATGTGCTGACCGACGCGCAGAAGCAGTCGGACGACCTTGCGTGGCTGGGCGAATGGGTGAAGACCCCCGAGGCCAACGTGATCAAGCTGCCGAACATCTCGGCCTCCGAGCCGCAGCTGGTCGCGGCCGTGAAAGAGCTTCAGGCGCAAGGCTACGCCCTGCCCGACTATCCCTACGAGCCCTCGACCGACGAGGAAAAGGCCGTCCGCGCCCGCTATGACGGCATCAAGGGCTCGGCGGTGAACCCGGTTCTGCGCGAAGGCAACTCTGACCGCCGTGCCGCTGCCGCCGTGAAGAACTACGCGATGGCCAACCCGCACCGCATGGGCGACTGGTCGAAGGACAGCAAGACCCGCGTGGCGTCCATGTCGGGCGGCGACTTCTTCTCGAACGAGGTGTCGGCCACGCTGGACGGCGCCGCGACCGCGAAGATCGTGCTGGAAACCGCCGGTGGCGAGACCGTCCTGAAAGACGGCA
This sequence comes from Maritimibacter sp., assembly GCA_017792445.1. Taxonomy (GTDB): domain Bacteria; phylum Pseudomonadota; class Alphaproteobacteria; order Rhodobacterales; family Rhodobacteraceae; genus Psychromarinibacter. The sequence goes on along the minus strand of CP051232.1, from coordinate 2,921,676 downwards.
TCACGTACCCCGCCGGCACCGTCGTCGACGCGACCTTCATGTCGGCCAAGGCGCTGGACGCCTTCCTTGCCGAAGAGATCGAGAAGACGAAGGCCGAGGGCGTGCTGTTCTCGCTGCACATGAAGGCCACGATGATGAAGGTCTCGGACCCGATCATCTTCGGCCACGCGGTCAAGGAATGGCTGAAGCCGGTGTTCGACACCTACGGCGACAAGATGAAAGAACTGGGCGTGAACCCCAACGGCGGCCTTGGCGCGCTGCTGGACCGCGTCAAGGACTCGCCCGAGATCGTCAAGGCGATCGAAGAGGTCACCGCCGAACGCCCGCCGATGTACATGGTGAACTCTGACAAGGGCATCACCAACCTGCACGTCCCCTCGGACGTCATCATCGACGCCTCGATGCCCGCGCTGATCCGCGCCGGCGGCAAGGGCTGGGGCCCGGACAACAAGGAACACGACGCGGTCTGCGTGATCCCGGACAACAGCTATGCGCCGGTCTACGACGAGTCGATCGAGTTCTTCAAAGCCAACGGCAAGCTGAACCCGGCCACCGCAGGCACCGTTCAGAACATCGGCCTGATGGCGCAGAAGGCCGAGGAATACGGCAGCCACCCGACCACCTTCGAGATCCCGGAAGACGGCACCGTGAAGATGGTGCTGGAAGATGGCACCGTGCTGCACGCGCACAAGGTGGAAGCCGGTGACATCTGGCGCTCTGCCTCGGCCCGTAAGGCGCCGATCGAAGACTGGGTGAACCTCGCCATCGACCGTCAGAAGGCGACCGGCTACCGCTCGATCTTCTGGCTGGACGCGAACCGCGCCCACGACGCCGAACTGATCGCCTATGTGAAGCCGATCCTCGAAGCCAAGGGCGTCGCCGACAAGTTCGAGATCATGGCCCCCCGCGAAGCCACCCGCGCCTCGCTGGAGACGATCACGAAAGGCGAGTCGACCATCGCCATCACCGGCAACGTGCTGCGCGACTACCTGACCGACCTGTTCCCGATCCTTGAACTGGCCACCTCGGCCAAGATGCTGTCGATCGTGAAGCTGATGCAGGGCGGTGGCCTGTTCGAGACCGGCGCCGGTGGGTCGGCCCCGAAGCACGTGCAGCAGCTGGACGAGGAAAACCACCTGCGCTGGGACTCGCTGGGCGAGTTCTGCGCACTGGGGGAAAGCTTCAAGTTCCTCGCCGACGCCAAGGACAACGCCAAGGCGCGCGTGCTGGGCAACGCGGTGGACGCGGCGACGCAGGGCATCCTCGACCATGACCGGTCGCCCTCGCGCAAGGTCGGCGAGCCCGACAACCGCGACAGCCATTACTGGTTCGCCCGTTACTGGGCCGAGGCGCTGGCCGCACAGTCCGACGACGCCGATCTGGCCGCCAAGTTCGCGCCGGTTGCCAAGGCGCTGGCCGACGGCGAGGCCGCGATCACCGGCGAGCTGGCGGCGGCGCAGGGCAAGCCGGTCGACACCGGCGGCTACTACCACCCCGACGCGGACAAGATGTCTTCGGTGATGCGTCCCTCGGCCACGCTGAACGCGATCTTCGGCTGATACGCCCCGCTTCCCCGGCGCGCCCTGCGCCGGGGAACGCAGCGGGATTTCCCGCGCAAAACTTACCTCGGGTCAATTTCTGCTTCCCTCGACCCACGTTCCGCGCAAGCCTGTGCGGGTGGAGACAACCGGGGGTTAAGAGAATGGCCAGATATTCCACCATCGCACTGGTGTCGGCGGCAAGCCTGACACTGACGGGCTGCCTTGAGACGGAAGAGCCGGCAGGCCCGCCGCGCCCGCCAGAGCTAGCTTTGTTCGGAGACGGCTATCCGAATGCGGGCGATCCCTGCCTGCGATCCGGCGAAAGCGCCTTTACCGCGGACTATCTCGACGATGCGGCGGATCTGGTGGCCTGCCCGCCGGGCACCGACCCCGGCCTGTTCGCCTATACGACGGGCGGGCGCGAAGTGGCGCGGCTGGGCGGCTGGATCCTGTTCTCGATCCCGCGCCGCTAGACCGGGCCGACCCGACGCAGGGACTTGTGCGCGAGGGTCAGCTTCTCGCGGACGCCTTCGCCCAGAACGAACGGGTACAGGTCCGGCAGGTCCAGCGCCCGGTTCACGTGGTTGACCCGCATGGCGAAATCCGCCGCGCGGTGGATCAGTTCCTTGGTCGATGGCTCGGCATAGGGGTCCTGCCCGTCCAGCAGCCCGACGGCGCAACCGCTGTCGGCAAGGTCCGTGAGGTGCAGCAGATGCGCCACCGTCTCGGCCCAGTCCTCGTGCGGATGCGCGGTGGCGTAGCTGGTGATGAAGTCCGGCCCCGCCTGCCCCGGATTCTCGTAATGCGCCTGAAGCGCGGCGCCGTAATCCTGCGTCTCGTCTCCGAACAGCGCCCGGAAGTCCTGAAGAAACTGCGGATCCTCGGCAAGCCGCACGAACAGGAAATGCGCCAGTTCGTGCCGCATGTGGCCGATCATGGTGCGGTAGGGCTCGGCCAGGTCTTCGCGGCGGGCCTCGCGCACCGCGCGGCTGGCTTCGGCCACGTTGATCGTCACCACCCCGTCGGCATGGCCCATGGTGATCTGCGCCGGGCCGTCCGAGGTCTTCTCGGCCACAAGGTCGAACACCGGCCGCGCGCCCGTGTCGGCAAAGCCGAACCAGCCCCAGCGGTGCAGCCCAGCCAGAACCCAGCGCTTCGCCGCCTCGGTCGCGGCAAGGTCGCGTATGTTGTCGTCCAGCCCGAGGTCCGGCACCGTGCGGGTCATCGAGCACGACCGGCAATAGCCGTCACCCGCAGGATCGGCGGCCCAGTTGCAACCGATCTGAGCGCGCCAGTTGCAATCGGTCGCGGGCACCATCGCCTGCGTGTCGGGGTCGAAATGAAGCGGGTGCCCGTTCGGGCAGGCAAGGTTGTCGAACCAGACCTGCGCGTTGCATTCGGGGCAGTGAAAGACCTGCATGAAGATGTCCTGTATCGGGGCCTCGCGTAATCTAGGACGCCGATCCTGTTCTGACGAGGGGCAAGCCGATGCAACCCGTCGAGCTTGACGCAAGGCCCTGACATCCCTTCCGAAAATACGGGCTGCGCCATGCTTTCAGGCGTTCCGCCGTGTCGGTGCGACGTGCAAGGGGGCTCTGCCCCCGTCGCTGCGCGACTCCCCCGAGGTATTGGGCAAGAGAAGAAGCAGGGCTTGGCCGAGAGGCGGTGCATCGCGAGCCGTGCCGGTCCTTGCATTGTCGTCTGCCTGTCATGCGCCTGTCATTCCTCCGCAAGGTTGGCCGCCTAGAGCGGAGTCATTCGGATGTTTCGAGCTGGGGCGATGACGGTGGACACGAGCAACTGGGAACGTGCGCGGGAATGGATCCGTTCGGCGATCGCCAGCAACGAACTGGCGGAGGGCGACCAGCTGCCGCCGGAATCGGACATGCAGCGCGAGATCGGTGTCGGGCGCCACTCGTTGCGCCGCGCGGTGGCGGCGCTGGCCGCCGAGGGCGTGCTGAGCGTCGAGCAGGGCCGCGGCACCTTCGTACGTGAACCCGCGCGGATCACCTATCGCATCGGCAGCCGCACCCGCTTCCGCGAGAACCTGCTGCGGCAGGGGGTCGAGCCGGGCGGCGACACGATCTCGGCCGAGGTGGTGCCTGCCGATTGCGAGATCGCGGGCGTGCTTGGGCTGGCCGAGGGCGCGGACGTGACGCGGGTGATCACCCGGGGCCGCGCCGACGGGCGGCCGATCCTGCTGACCTGCAGCTTTCATCCCTATGACCGCTTCCCCGACCTTGCCCGCCGCCGCCTGAGCCGCGAGTCGGTGACCGACATTTATGCCGCGCACGGGGTCACGGACTACGCCCGGAAGGAAACCGCGCTGCATTCGCGCCTGCCGCAGAAATGGGAGGCGCGGATGCTGGAACAGCCCGCCGATCAGCCGGTGGTCGTGATCTCGAAGATCGACGCCGACCCCGAGGGTTTCCCCATCGGCCATGCGGAATCGATCTGGTCCGCCGGGCGGGTGCGGTTCTCGCTCGATCATGCAGAACCCACAGGGAGAACGCGCCATGTTTGACCGCACGACAGACCCCGACGACGCGCTGCTGTCGGTGCTCGCCCGCGCCGGGGCAGAGGCGATCCGCGCCGAGGCCGAGGCGGTGCTGCCGCAGCTGGGCGAGGTCGAGGTGATCCGCAGCCGCACCGGTCTGGTGATGTTGCCGATGCGCGACCCGGTGCAGGGCACCGAGTTCCATCTGGGCGAGGTGCTGGTGGCCGAGGCGCATGTGCGCCTGCCCGAGCACGGCGTCGAGGGCTACGGCATGGTGACCGGCCGCGATCTGGAACGCGCGATGGCGATGGCGGTGCTGGACGCGGGGTTGCAGGCCGGTGTCGAAGCCGCCCGCATCCGCGCCTTCGCCGACGCCCAGCGCGCGGCGCAACAGGCCGAGGATCACGAGACCCTGCGCCGGATCGAAGCGACCCGTGTCGATATGGAGACGTTCTGAATGCCGACCCTGACCGCCGATCCGCAGCTTCCCGAACCCGACGCCGCCGAGGCGCGCGACAATGCGACCTTTCATGCGGTGTTGCAGGCCCTGTCCCGCCCCGGCACCGTACACGGCCTGCCGGGCGCGGGCGCCTGCCCGGTCGCGCAGGCCTTGGTGGACCGAGAGTGCCGCGTCTGGACCGATGACCGGCATCTGGCCGAGGTGCTGGCGATGACCGGCGCGGCCATGGTCGCGCCCGAACTGGCGGACCATCTGTTCCTGTCGCTCGCCAGCGCCGAGGCGATGGACCGCCTGTTGCGGGTCCGGACCGGCAGCCGGCTGTACCCCGATCAGGGCGCGACCGTCGTCGCCCCCGCCCGTATCAGCCAGGGCCCGGCGCTGGACCTGGCCGGTCCCGGCATCGCGGGCGCCGCGCGGCTGTGCCTTGGCGGGCTGCATGCCGATATCTGGCGCGTCCGCGCCCGGCTGAACCGTTACCCGCAAGGCATCGAGATGTTGTTCCACGACGGCGCCGCGCTGGTGGCGCTGCCCCGGTCCACCACCGTGACGGAGGTCTGAGCCATGGCCTATGTAGCCACCCGAGGCGGCGAACGCGCCATCGAGCAGGCGGAACGGATGTACCGCGCCCAGACGGGCCGCATCACCCCGTCCCGCGTGAAAGAGATCGGGGCCGCCTTGCCCGCCCTTGTCGACCGGGTGATGGGCGAGGCGTCGCTTTACGCCCCCGACCTTGCCGCGCTGGCGCTGGCGCAATCCGGTGGCGACCTGTACGAGGCGTTGCTGCTGCTGCGCGCATGGCGCACCACGCAGCCGCGCCTTCAGGTGGCCGAGCCGGTGGCGGCGGACGAGGGCTTCACCCACCGCCGCATCTCGGCCGCGTTCAAGGACATCCCCGGCGGCCAGATCCTCGGGCCGACGCTGGACTATGCGCATCGCCTGCTGGCGACGCAGGTTCTGGAGGGCGAGGCCTACAAGCCTGCCGCCGTCACCCCCGCCGCCACGCCCGCGCCCGCGCGGCACCCCTCGCTGGCCGCGTGGCAGGTGGCGCAGGGGCTGGTCGAGCCGCCGATGGCCGATCCGGTGGACCGCGACGCGATCCCCGACCTGACCCGCGAACCGCTGCTATTCCCGGCGAAACGCGCGCACACGCTGCAAAGCCTTGCCCGCGCCGACACCGGCGGCACGCTGGCGCTGGGATACTCGGCAATGCGGGGCTATGGCACCGCCCACCCCACGGTGAACGAACTGCGCCTGTCCGAGGTCGAGGTCCGCGTGCGGCATCCAAGGGGCGTCACCTTCTCGGCGGGCCGGGTGAAGACCAGTCAGGCCGAGGTGGTGACCACCAAGGGCAAGGACAGGCTGCGGCTTGGCTTCGCGGCGACGCTGGGCTGGAACGAGGTCAAGGTGATCTCTGCCGCCACGCTGGATCTCAACAGCCCCGGCGCGCCGAAGAATTCCCCGGTGAACGAGGAGTTCTTCCTGTACCACACCGAGCCGGTCGAAAGCTCGGGCTTCTGCATCCACTTCAAGCTGCCGCATTACGTGACCTTCCAGTCCTCGCTCGACGCATTGCGCGGCGCGCAGGCGAAAAAGGAAGCCCCCACGCCTGCGAAGACCGAGGAAACCGCATGACCCTCGCCAGCCTTACCCGCCCGTGGCGCGCCTTCTCTTATGGCTTCCTCGACGCCTCGGCGAAGCGCGAGATGCGCCGCAAGATGATCAAGGCGGTGGCCGTGCCCGGCTGCCAGATGCCCTATGCCAGCCGCGAGGTGCCCATCGCGCGCGGCTGGGGGACCGGCGGGCTTCAGGTCACGCTGACGCTGGTCAACCCGAAGTCGGTGGTGAAGGTGATCGACCAGGGCGCCGACGACAGCGTCAACGCCGCGTCGATCCGCCGCTTCCTGACCCGCGTGTCGGGCGCCGGGGCCACCAACGACACGCTGGCCGCCTCGCTGATCCAGTCGCGCCACCGCATCCCGGAAGAGAAACTGCGCGCCGACCAGATCCTGATCCTGCAGGTCCCGAACCCCGAACCCCTGCGCCCGGTCGAACCGAACATGTCCGCCGCGCGCCAGATGCACGCCGATGCCGACTATGGCCGGCTGTGGCTGACGCTGTACGAGCAGATCGTCCGGTCGGGCCGGGTGATGCAGGGCGCGTCCTATCCGTCGATGGTCAATGGGCGGCACGTCATGTCGCCCTCGCCCATCCCGCGCTGGGACGTGCCAAAGCTGCACATGGCCGACCACCTGACGATCCTGTCGGCGGGGCGCGAGAAACGCATCTTCGCGGTGCCGCCCCATACGCGGGTCGAGCCGCTGGTCTTCGACGACGTGCCCTATCGGGTCGAGGATCACGCGGGGCTCACCTGCGCCCGCTCGGGCCTGACGGGCTATTTCATGAACGAGATCCCGCAGGACGGCGGCGGCTCGGCGCACGAGGTGTCGGACAGCGAACTTGGCGTGAAGGCGATCCGCCGCGCCGAGGGCGAAGACCCGGAAATCGGCGCGACGTGGTACGTGGACGGAGAGATGCAGCGATGACCGCTTTGGCGAAAGCGATGCCGCAGCTGGTGACGGCAGAACCGCTGATGCGGTTTGACAGCCTGTCGAAACGCTATGGCCCGGTGGTGGCGCTGGACGACGTGTCGGCCCATGTCTACCCCGGCGAGGTGCTGGGCATCGTCGGCGAAAGCGGTTCGGGCAAGTCCACCCTGCTGCGGATGATGAACCTGCAGGAAAGCCCCGACGCGGGCACCTATGCGCTGGACCTGCCGGACCTTCCGCCGAACCTGTTCGACCTCGACAGGTTCGAACGCCGGATGCTCTGCGCCCGCCGCATCGGCATCGTCTACCAGAACCCGCATCAGGGCCTGCTGATGAAGAACTCGTCCTCGGGCAACGTCGCCGAGCGCCTGCTGATCGCGGGCGAACGCCGGTTCCACGTGCTGCGGGAAAAGGCGCGCGGCGCGCTGGATGCGTCCGAATTCCCGCTGGACCGGATGGACGCCCCGCCGGTGGAACTGTCGGGCGGCATGCAGCAACGGGTGCAACTGGCCAAGGCCATCGCGCTGGAACCGGCGCTGCTGTTGCTGGACGAGCCGACCACCGGGCTCGACGTCAGCGTGCAGGCGCTGGTGCTCGACACGTTGAAACGGCTGCAACAGGACCGTCGCATGACGATGGTACTGGTCAGCCACGACCTTGGCGTGATCCGCACCATGGCCGACCGCGTCATGGTGATGCGCCAAGGCAAGGTGGTCGAAGAGGGTCTTGCCGATCAGGTCTTTCAGGATCCGCAGCACGCCTACACCCAGCAACTCGTCCACGCGAAACTGTGACACCCGGACAGGACACCGCCGCATGACCCCTCTTCTCACCGTGGACGACCTGTCCAAGACCTTCCGGATGCACCACCTCGGACAGGCGCTACCCGCGTTCGAGCGGCTGTCCTTCACCCTGTCGGCGGGCGAGTTCCTGCTGCTGTCGGGGCCGAACGGCGCGGGCAAGTCGACGCTGCTGCGAACGCTGTACCGTAGCTACCTGCCCACCGGCGGGCGGCTGATCTACCAAAGCGAACAGGGGCCCATCGACCTTGCGACCGCCGCCGACGTCGATATCGCCCACCTGCGCCGGGCCGAGATCGGCTTCGTCACCCAGTTCCTGACCGCACGCCCCCGCGTCGCCGCCGAGGAAATCGTGGCCGAGCCTCTGCGCCTTGCCGGCACCCCGCGCGAGACGGCGCTGGACGCCGCCCGGCACTGGCTGGCGACCTTCGGCGTGAAGCCCGACCTGTGGCGCGCCTATCCGACGACCTTCTCGGGCGGCGAGCAACAGAAGGTGAATCTTGCCCGCGCGCTGATCCGGCCCCGGCGTCTGTTGCTGCTGGACGAACCCACCGCCTCGCTTGACGCGGGCGCCCGCGCGGCGCTGGTCCGCCGGCTGGCGGAACTGAAGGACGAGGGCGTCGCGATGATCGGAGTGTTCCACCACCCCGGCGACGTGGCCGCCCTGATCGACCGCGAAATTCCGTTGAAGACAAAGGAGATGGCCGATGTGGCTGAGTAACTTCCGCATCGTTCTGCCCGAGGCCGTGCTGGACCGTGGCGCGCTGCGGATCGAGGGCGACCGCATCGCCGAGATCCGCGACACCCCGGTCGCCGGCGCCGAGCTGGACAGCGGGATCAACGGCGGGATCAACGGCGGGATCGACGGCGGCGGGCTGCTGCTGATGCCCGGCTTCATCGACATGCACGGCGACATGATCGAGCGCGAGGTGGAACCCCGCCCGAACGTGAAAATGCCGATGGAGCTGGGCCTGCGCGACCTCGACCGCAGGCTGAAGACGGCGGGCGTCACCACCGGCTACGCCGCCGTGTCCTTCAACCCGAAGTCCGCCTATGGCCACCTGCGCAGCTACGAACACTCGAAAGAAATGCTGCGCGCGCTGAAATCCATGCGGTCGATCCTGAAGGTCGACCACCGCGTCCACGCCCGGTTCGAGATCAACTATCCCAACGCGCTGGCCGTGGTCGAGGAACTGATCGCCGACGGCACCGTCGATCTCGTGTCCCTGACCGACCACACGCCGGGACAGGGCCAGTACCGCGACCTCGAACGCCTGACCCGCCGCACGCAGGTCGAGAAAGGTGTCACCGAGGCAGAGGCGATGGCCGCCGTTCAGGCCCGCATCGACGAGAAACAGCAGGCGGCGGGCGATGTGGCCGCGACGCTGGCGGCGATCTCGGCCACCTGTGCGCTGCACGGCATCGCGCTGGCCAGCCACGACGACGACACGCCCGAGAAAGTCGCGCTGATGCAGTCGCTGGGCGCCGCGATCTCGGAATTCCCGGTGACCGAGGACGCCGCCCGCGCCGCCCGCGCGCGCGGGTTGCTGACCGCGATGGGCGCGCCGAACGCACTTCGGGGCGAAAGCTATTCCGGCAACCTTTCGGCCCGCGCCTGTCACGCTGCGGGACTGCTGGACATTCTCGCCGCCGACTACCACCCTTCGGCCATCCTGCCTGCCGTGCTGATCCTCGGCCGGACCGATCCCCACGGCCTCGCCGGCGCGGCGCGGCTCGCCACGCTGAACCCGGCCCGCGCGCTGGGGCTTGCCGACCGGGGCGAGATCGTCCCGGGCAAGCGCGCCGACCTCGTCATCGCCGACGACGAGGGCGTGGGCCATGTCCGGGCGACCCTGCGGGGCGGGCGAAAGATCTTCTCCGACGGCTCGCTTACCCTGCGTGCCGCCGCCTGACCGAAAAGGACAAAGACATGACCCTTCCCGTGATCGGCGCGGCCCTTGGCGTGGGCGACCTGCCCGCCTACCGCGACTGGCTGTTCGAGAAAGACCGCGACCTCGAACTGCAAAGCTTCTGGTCCGCCGAGATGCTGAATGCCGAAAGCTGGAAAGACCCGGTCGCCGGGGCGAAGAAGCAGCTCGACGGCTGGAACGGCCGTCTTGGCATCCATGGACCCTTCTGGGGCCTCGACTTCGCCAGTTTCGACATCGACATCCGCGCCATCGTCGCAAAGCGCATGATGCAGGGTCTCGACGTGTGCGAGGCGCTCGGCGCGACGCAGATGGTGGTGCATTCGCCCTTCTCGTCCTGGGATCACTACAATCTCGATATGTACGACGATGGCCGCTCGCGTATCTTCGAGACCACCCACGAAACGCTTGGGCCAGCGGTGAAGCGCGCCGAGGGCGCGGGCGTCGAGATCGTGCTGGAGAACATCGAAGACGGCAATCCCGCCGACCGCAAGGCGCTGGTCGAAAGCTTCGGCTCGGACGCGCTGAAACTCTCCATCGACACCGGTCACGCCCACTATGCCCACGGCATCTGCAACGCGCCGCCGGTGGATTATTACGTCAAATCCGCAGGCAACCTGTTGGCGCATGTCCACCTGCAGGACGCCGACGCCCACGCCGACCGCCACTGGTCGATCGGGCGCGGCTCGATCCACTGGCACGCGGTGTTCGAAGCGCTCGGCAAACTCGACGCCAACCCGCGTCTGATCCTGGAACTGAAGAACCGCGCCGAGATCCCTGCCAGCATGGCATGGCTCGAAGCCGAAGGTCTGGGCCAGTAACCGGCCCCTGCCCTTCTTCTTCTCTTTCGAAATACCTCGGGGGAGCCGCGCAGCGGCGGGGGCAGAGCCCCCGTCGCACCGAAGGTGCGCCCCTCAAGCCATCACCGCTTCCCGCATCAGCCCGGTGTCATAGCTCACCCGCCCGCCGCTGATCGTGGCCCGCACCTGCGGGAATGCGCCCTCGGGCCAGTCCAGCAGTACAAGATCGGCCCGCTTGCCCACGGCAAGTTCGCCCCGGTCGGTCAGGTTCGACGCCGCCGCCGCGTTGGCCGAGACCAGTTTCCACAATTCGTGCAGCGGTTTCAGCCGCTCGGCGTGCAGCCGCGCCACCGCCGCCAGCATCGCGGGATAGTAGTAATCCGACGCCAGCACGTCGCAGAGCCCGCGCGCGATCATGTCCGCCGCGCCGGGCGAGCCAAGGTGGCTGCCGCCGCGCAGCACGTTGGGCGCGCCGAAGACGATCAGGTCGCCCGCCTCGCGCGCCGCCGTTGCGACCGCGTCGTTCATCGGGAACTCGGACACCCGCGCGCCGTGCGACCGGTAGAAGGCCCGCGTCTCGGCCTGCGTGTCGTCGTGGCTGAACATCGCCGCGCCCACCTTGCCCGCCGCCGCGCCGACGCGAGCGATGGCGTCGGGCACCTGCGCCCGTCGGTCCCAGATCTCGCGCAGCAGCGCCACGTAATCCTCTGCCGGGATATCCGACCGTGCGGCGCGGGCCGACATCTTGCGCAGGAACTCCGGCGCCGAAGTGTCGACCACCGGGAAGTCCGGCGCGTGGTCGAAGGGGCGGTCCTGAAGCCGCACGGTGGGCGACAGCATCGCCATCGTCGTGTGGTCGTTGAACGCGACCGAAGGCGTCAGCGGTCCGGCCAGCGCCTCGGCGATCAGGTCCTCGGCCTCGAAACAGAAGGTCTCCCACCGCAGTTGCACCCGGTTCTCGACCGTCAGCCGCGCGGCCATCGCCTGCCAAAGCCGCACCAGTTCGGTGCCGCGCGCGACCGAGCGCAGGCCCGGCTCCCAGCCCAGCGTCAGCGCGTGATAGGCGGTGGCGATGCCGTTGCCCGCAAGCTGCCGGTCGGTCTCCATCACTGCGACGTCCAGCGGGAAGAACACGCCAGGGCGCGGCATCAGTTGACGCTCGAAGGCGTCGCCGTGCACGTCGACCAGCGCCGGGGCCAGCACCAGTCCGCGCGCGTCCACCACCGGCGCGCCGCCGCGCGCGCCGTCCAGCGCGGCGATCCGGTCGCCCTCGATGCGCAGCGACACGGTCTCGGTGCCGCCGGGCAGCACCGCCCGCGCGCCCTCGATCACATAGCTTTCCATCCTGTCCGCTCCTTTGCCCGCCGGTCCCGTTCAGGTGATCCGGATGATTCCCCCGCGCCCCCTTCCCTGCACGATCCGCATCACAGGAATAGGACAACCGGCCGCTCTCCCGAAACCCCGCCGCCGCCCTTTGTGACGCCCGCATGACATCGGCTCCCCACGGCCCGACCGGATACGCGCGCAAACGCCCCATCGGGGCGGACGGACCCCGCCGGGGGTCACAATTCCGTTGTCCAACATGCGTGAAAAATTCATTCGGATGATAGCGGGCCTTTACGATGCGCACGCAGCATCGGGGGCATGGAACACGCAAGCCTCAGCCTCACCCGCCTGACCCGCCGCTTCGGTGAGACCACCGCCGTGCGCGATGTCACCCTCACCATTCCGCCCGGCCAGTTCGTCGGCGTCATCGGCCGCTCCGGCGCGGGCAAGTCGACGCTTCTGCGCCTGATCAACCGCCTGATCGAGCCCACCGCCGGCGAGATCGCCTTTGGCGACCGGGACGTCACGAAGCTGCGCGGCAGCGCCCTGCGCGACTGGCGGCGCGATTGCGCGATGATCTTCCAGCAGTTCAACCTCGTGGAACGGCTGGACGTCCTGACCAATGTGCTGGTGGGCCGGCTGGCCGACCATGGCTTTCTGTCCTCGATGACCATGCGTTTCTCGGATGCCGAGCGCGCGATGGCGATCGAGGCGCTGGACCGGCTGGACATGGCGCCCAAGGCGCTTCAGCGGGCCGGCACCCTGTCGGGCGGCCAGCAACAGCGCGTCGCCATCGCCCGTGCGCTGGTACAGAACCCGCGCATCATGCTGGCGGACGAACCCATCGCCTCGCTCGACCCCGGCAACGCCACCCGCGTGATGGATGCGCTGGCCCGCATCAACCGCGAGGACGGGCTGACCGTTCTGGTCAACCTCCACACACTCGACACCGCCCGAGCCTATTGCGACCGGATCATCGCCATGCGCGAGGGCACGGTGATGTTCGACGGCTCTGCGGCGCAGCTGACCGACGACGTCGTGCGCGACATCTACGGCTCCGAGGGGCTGGCCGAGTTCGACGCGGCCGTCACCTCGACCTCGATCCGGCCACAGGCGGAAAAGATCCCCGCCTGAGCCGACCCCCAACGACCCCTTCATTGGCAACCACGGGAGAGACACCAATGAAACTGTTCACCACCGCCGCCCTCGTGGCGCTTACCGCTGCCGGTCCCCTGTTCGCCGAGGGCTGGCGCGACGACTATCAGGTCGTCAAGTTCGGCATCCTCTCGGGCGAGAACGAGCAGGACCGCCTGATGCGCAACGAACCGCTGCGCGTCTTCCTTGAAGAAAAGCTTGGCGTCGAGGTCGAGATCTTCACCGCCGGCAATTACGACGGCGTCGTTCAGGCCATCGCCGCCGACCAGATCGAGGTCGCCCGCTTCGGTTCGTCCTCTTACGCGGCCGTCTACACCGCCACCGACGGCGGCGTCGTCCCCACGCTGACCTCGATCAACAAGGATGGCTCGACCGGCTATTACTCGATCGTCGTCGCGCGCTGCGACAGCGGCATCGAGACGCTCGAAGACGCCAAGGGCAAGGTTCATGCCTTTGCCGACCCGGATTCGACCTCTGGCTATGCGGTTCCCTATTTCAACATGGTGGAACGCGAAGGCTTCAAGCCGGAAGACTTCTTCGCCGCCGTTCCGTTCTCGGGCAGCCACGAGGCGGGTGTGCAGGGCGTCGTCAACGGCACCTTCGACACCGCGTCGACCTACCAGGACAACGATATCAACGGCGTCTACCAGCGCATGGAAATCAAGGGGATGATCGAGGAAGGCGTGGTCTGCAAGATCTGGGAATCGCCGGAAATCACCTCGGGCCCCTGGACCTTCCGCAACAACCTGCCGGAAGAGATGATCGAAGAGATCACCGCCGCGATCGAGGAATTCCCGACCGCCGATCCGGAAGGCTATGCGCTGTACTCGTCCTTCAACCCGGACGACGAGAACCCGGAAGTGGGCTTCACCCGCGTCGATCACGACCGCTACCAGTGGATCGTCGACATGCGCGAGTGGCTGAAGAACCAGCGCCGCGGCTCGTAAGCGCCTGACCTGACGACCGCCGGGACGGACGCCCCGATCTTTCGACGACAGATCGCGCCCGTCCCGGCCCACAAAGGGCCCCGCCATGACCCTGACCGCAGATTTCGCCGCCGTGCCCGCCGGGGACGCCGTCAGCGCCTTCGAGCGCGACTATGCCGCCCGCCGCCGCCGCGCCCGGCGAACCTGGGCCATCGGCAGCACCCTGTTTTTCATCGCTTTCCTCGCCTCTGCATGGTTCGGCGATTTCTTCCGCGTCACGCAGGTGACGCTGCCGGACGGATCGCGCGATTGGCGCTGGATCATCCCGGCGGGCCTGCCCCGGCTGGGCGAATACATCGTCCAGACCTTCCCGACGCTGCGCTGGGACAGCCTTGGCGCCGACTTCGCCGAATGGTTCTGGCGCTGGCGCACCTGGCTGCGCCTGCTGATCGAGACCATCCTGATCGCCTTCATGGCCACTACCTTCGGCGTGATCGGCGGCTTCCTTCTCGCCTTCCCGGCCGCCCGCAACCTGTCGCCCAACCGGGCGATGCTGTGGGTCTGCCGCCGCTATCTCGAGATCGCGCGGACGGTGCCGGAACTGGTCTGGGCGCTGATCTTCGTTTTCTGCTTCTCGGTCGGGCCGATGGCGGGCGTGATGGCCGTGGGGCTGCACGCCACCGGGGCGCTTGGCAAGCTTTACTCGGAAGCGGTCGAGAACATCGACATGAAGCCCCTGGAGGGCGTGAAGGCCTCGGGCGGCGGCTGGTTCGACCAGATCCGTTACGGTGCGGTGCCGCAGGTGCTGCCGAACGTGATCAGCTACACCCTGCTTCGGTTCGAGATCAACGTCCGCTCGTCCTCGATCATCGGCTATGTCGGCGCGGGCGGGCTGGGCCAGGAGATCCGCACCGCCATGTCGTTTCAGGAATACACCGACCTTTCGGCGCTGTTCGTGATCATTTTCGTGACCGTGGTGGTCATCGACTACGCCTCGGAAAAGCTGCGCCACCGCATCATCGGCATGGGAGACCGGACATGAGCCTGACCGAGGACCGCATCGCCGCCGCGCGCGCCGCCCACCCCGGCGCCTTCCGCGCGCCGCTGCCGGTGCGCCTGCGCCGCGCCGCCGCATGGACCGTGTTCATTGCCCTGTTCGCCTATTGCCTGTGGGCCTTCGACTTCTCGCCAGCCCGCATCTGGACCGGCATCCAGCGGTTCGGCGACGTGCTGAGCTTCATGTTCCCGCCCTATGTCTGGACCACGTGGGAAGAGTTCTGGCCGATCCTCGAAGGGCTGGGCGAGACCCTCGCGATGGCCTTCCTCGGCACCCTGCTGGGCGCGGTGGTCGCGTTTCCGGTCTCGTTCCTCGGCGCGAAGAACATCAACCGGCTGGGGTTTCTAAGGCTGGGCGTGCGGCGAGGCTATGACGTGATCCGCGCCTTCGAGACGCTGATCCTTGCGCTGATCTTCATCCGCGCCTTCGGCCTTGGCCCCCTGCCCGGCATCCTTGCCATCGCCGTCAGCGAGATCGGCACCTTCGCCAAGCTGTTCTCGGAAGCCATCGAGAACACCTCGGACCGGCCGGTCGACGGGGTGAAGGCCTCGGGCGGATCGCGGCTGCAGCAGATCCGGTTCGGAACCCTTCCGCAGGTGATGCCGGTGATCTGGTCGGTGCTGCTGTACAACTTCGAATCCAACGTGCGGTCCGGCACCATCCTCGGGATCGTCGGCGCGGGCGGCATCGGCTTTCTGCTGTCGGACCGCATCGCCGCCTATCGCTGGAACGAGGCATGGTCGATCATCTTCCTGATCATCGCCATGGTCTACGTCATCGACTATTGCTCGGGCCTGATCCGCGCCCGGATCATCGGAAAGACCGAAGGACCCCTATGACCCGCCTCTCCGAAGCCCCGACCATCCACGAGACCGCCACCGTCATCGACTGCGAGCTTGGCCGCTGGACCGACATCAAGGCCCGCGTGTCGCTGCGCGAGGTCACCTTCGGGGATTATTCCTACATCGTCAGCGACAGTTCGGCGGTCTGGGCGACCATCGGCAAGTTCTGCTCGATCGCGCAGGGCGCAAGGATCAACCCCGGCAACCACGCGACATGGCGGGCGGCGCAGCACCATTTCACCTACCGCGCCGAGATGTTCGATCTGGGCGAGGACGACGCGGCGTTCTTCCAGTGGCGCAAGGATCACTGGGTCACCATCGGGAACGATGTCTGGATCGGCCACGGCGTCACGGTGCTGCCCGGTGTCAGCATCGGCGACGGTGCGGTGGTCGGCGCGGGCGCGGTGGTGTCGAAGAACGTGGCGCCTTACGAGATCGTCGGCGGCGTGCCCGCCCGTCACATCAAGCGCCGCTTCACCGAGGCGCAGGCCGAGGCGTTGCAGCGGATCGCGTGGTGGGACTGGAGCCACGAGGCGCTGCGCGCGGCGCTGCCCGACATCCGCAGGCTGTCGATCGACGCGTTCATCGAGGCCTACGGCTGAAGACCGGGCGGGACGAGAGGTCCGGAAGGGGGCTCTGCCCCCGTCGCTGCGCGACTCCCCCGAGGTATTTCGGAAGAGAAGAAGCCCGCGAGGGGCGATAGCCGCGCCTTTGCCGGCTGCTTAACAAGTGGTCAGATGTGACCGCCTAGCGCGAAAATCTCGAAATCAAGGGACGGGGGCGGAATTTTCTCTTTTCCTCGTGGCTTACTGTGACAGTCTGGTGACGAACGTCGACCAACAGACGTCGATCAACAGACGAGGGACAGGCATGACACGCATTCTTTGCGCCGCGGCGCTGGCCGTCTGCGCCGCCACCGCCGCACCGGCGGATCCGCTGACCGCCCGGCAGCACGAGGTCTTTTCGGCAACCTGCACGCATTTCGGAAACCGGGTCGAGACGGCTCCGTCCGAGGTGGACACCACGCTGCTGGCCGCGCTGGCCGAAAGCTGCGCCATCGCGCTGAGCGATCTGAGCGAAGCCAGCGACAGCGACGACGAGGCCGCGACCTATCTGGAGCGGCTGTCCGCGTTCAAGGCGACGGTGGTCGGCATGAACGTCAAGCGGGTGTTCGGCGGGGGCGCGAAGACCCCCGTCTCGGCGACCGGCGAGTACCTGATCGCGCGACGCATGGGACTGCTGGGCGCGTACCGCGCCTATGCCAGCGCGGCCGATATCCGCATGGCCGGGATCGACTGAACCCGGATCAGGCCCGGATCACGCCCAGATCAGGCGTTGAACAGGAAGTGGAGGACGTCGCCGTCCTTCACCTCGTAGCTCTTGCCCTCGACCCGCATCTTGCCGCCGTCCTTGGCGCCCTGCTCGCCCTTCAGCGTGACATAGTCGTCATAGGCGATGGTTTCGGCCCGGATGAAGCCGCGTTCGAAATCGCCATGGATCACGCCCGCCGCCTGCGGCGCGAGCGTGCCCTTGCGGATCGTCCAGGCGCGGGCCTCTTTCGGGCCGACGGTGAAGTAGGTCTGCAGGCCCAACAGCTCATAGCCCGCGCGGATCACGCGGCTGAGGCCGGCCTCTTCCAGCCCCATCTCTTCGAGGAACATCGCGGCTTCCTCGTCGTCGAGCTGGCTGATCTCTTCCTCGATCCGGGCGGAGATCACCACCGACACCGCGCCCTCGGCAGCGGCCTTTTCGGCCACCTTGGCGGACAGCGCGTTGCCTTCGGCGGCTTCGCTTTCGTCGACATTGCAGACGTAAAGCACCGGCTTCTGGGTCAAAAGCTGGAGGCTTTTCCACGCCTTCATGTCCTCACCCGAGACATCGACCGTGCGGGCGGGCTGGCCGGCTTCCAGCGCCGCCATGGCGTCCTTCAGCAGGCGTTCCTGCTGGACCGCCTCCTTGTCGCCGCCGCGCACCTTGCGCACGAGGCCCTGCATCCGCTTTTCGATCGATTCCATGTCGGCCAGCATCAGCTCGGTCTCGATGGTCTCGGCATCGGCCAGCGGGTCGACGCGGCCGTCGACATGGGTGACATCCGGGTCCTCGAAGCAGCGCAGCACGTGGGCGATGGCGTCGCATTCGCGGATGTTGGCCAGGAACTGGTTGCCCAGCCCCTCGCCCTTGCTGGCGCCCTTCACCAGACCCGCGATGTCGACGAAGGTCATCCGCGCCGGGATCACCTGTTTCGAAGTCGCGATCTCGGCCAGCGTGGCAAGGCGCGTGTCGGGCACCGCCACCTCGCCCACGTTGGGCTCGATGGTGCAGAAGGGAAAGTTCGCCGCCTGCGCCGCGGCGGTCCGCGTCAGCGCGTTGAACAGCGTCGACTTGCCCACGTTGGGAAGCCCCACGATACCGGTCTTGAAGCCCATTTCACGTCCTCTGGTGATGCCGGGCGCATGTAGGGTGCCGGGGCCGTCAGGGTCAAGGGGGCGAGGCGTCAGAACCCGACCTTGTCGCCCCCCTTCAGGCCAAGGATCTCGCGCGCCTCGTCGGGGGTGGCGGGCTCGATGCCCAGCTCGGCCATGATGCGGACGATCTTTTCGACCTGTTGGGCGTTCGACACCGCCAGTTCGCCGCGCGATATATAAAGCGAGTCCTCCAGCCCCACGCGCACGTTGCCGCCCAGTTGCAGCGCGGTGGCGGCCAGCGGCATCTGCGCCGCCCCCGCCCCCAGCACCGACCAGCGATAGTCGTCGCCGAACAGCCGGTCGGCGGTGCGCTTCATGAACAGCAGGTTGTCGACGTCCGCGCCGATGCCGCCGGTCACGCCGAACACGAACTGCAGGAACACCGGCGCCGTGAACAGGCCCCGGTCCATCAGGAAGCGCAGGTTATACAGGTGGCCAACGTCGTAGCATTCGTGCTCGAACTTCACGCCCAGAGGCAACAGCGCCTCGGCGGCCTCGCGGATGTCGGCCAGCGTGTTGCGGAAGATGTTGGCCTCGGACCCCTCGATATAGGGCTTCTCCCAGTCGTGCAGGAAGCTGTCGTACTTCTCGGCCAGCGGATGAAAGGCGAAGTTCATCGAGCCCATGTTCAGCGAGCACATCTCGGGCGTCAGCGTGCGCGACGCCTCGATCCGTTCGCGGATCTGCATGGTGGGGGCGCCGCCGGTGGTGATGTTCACCACCGCGTCTGTCGACTGCTTCACCCGCGGCAGGAAGGCCATGTAGTCGTCGAGCTTCACCGAGGGGCGGCCGTCGGTGTTGTCGCGCGTGTGCAAGTGCAGGATGGCCGCGCCCGCCTCGGCGGCGGCGATGGCCTGTTCGGCGATCTGGTCGTGGGTCACCGGCAGGTGCGGCGACATGGTGGGCGTGTGGATCGCCCCCGTCACCGCGCAACTGATGATCGCCTTTCTCGGCTTGGCCATGGTCTCCTCCCTCTGGTCAGACGCCTTGGGACGGAGTGAACCCGTTTTCGCGGCCAGAGGGAAGACGGGGCCGCGATTGTCGTCGCGACCCCGGAAGGTGTCAGCCCAGCGCCGCGTCGCAGCGGCCGCAGACGCCCGGATGCTTGTGCGCGCCCACGTCCGGCAGGATCTTCCAGCAGCGCTGGCATTTCTCGCCATCGGCGGTCTCGAACACCACGCCGACGCCCTCGACCTCGGGCAGGCGGAAGGCCTCGGCCGGGATCGGGTCGTTGGTCAGTGAGATCGCCGAAGTGATGCAAATGTCCTCGAAATCGACGGATTTCACGTCCGAGAGCACGTCGGATTCGCGGATATGTACAACTGGCGCGGCCTCAAGCGAGGCGCCGATGACCTTGTCGCGGCGCTGGATCTCCAGCGCGGCGGTGACCACGCGGCGCACCTTGCGGATGCCCGCCCACTTCGCCGCCAGCGCCTCGTCCAGCCACGCAGCCGGGGTCTCGGGGATGTCGACAAGGTGGACCGAGCTGTCATCGCCCGGGAACCGTTCCAGCCAGACCTCTTCCATCGTGAAGACAAGGATCGGCGCCAGCCAGGTGGTCAGGCGGTGGAACAGGATGTCCAGCACGGTGCGCGACGCCCGGCGGCGCAGGGAGTCGTCGGCATCGCAGTACAGCGCGTCCTTGCGGATGTCGAAATACACCGACGACAGGTCGATGGTGCAGAACTCGAACAGCGCGCGGAACACACCCTGGAAGTCGAACGAGGAATAGCCCTCGCGCACCCGCACATCCAGTTCGGCCAGCCGGTGCAGCACCCAGCGTTCCAGTTCGGGCATCTCGGACGGGTCGACGCGTTCGGCGTCGGTGAAGCCCGACAGGTTGCCCAGCAGGAAGCGCATCGTGTTGCGCAGACGGCGATAGCTGTCGGCGGTGCCCTTCAGGATCTCGGGGCCGATGCGCTGGTCGCCGGTATAGTCGGTCTGCGCTACCCACAGGCGCAGAATGTCGGCGCCGTATTGCTTGATCACGTCCTCGGGCGCGATGGTGTTGCCGAGCGACTTGGACATCTTGTTGCCCTTCTCGTCCAGCGTGAAGCCATGCGTGACCACGTTGCGATAGGGCGCGCGGCCCAGCGTGCCGCAGGCTTCCAGCAGGGACGAGTGGAACCAGCCGCGGTGCTGGTCGGTGCCTTCCATGTAGACGTCGGCGATGCCGTCCGGCGCGCCGTCGGCGCGGTCGCGCAGAACGAAGGCGTGGGTCGAGCCGCTGTCGAACCACACGTCGAGAATGTCGAACACCTGTTCCCACTCGGCCGGATCATGGTCGGACCCAAGGAAGCGTTCCTTGGCGCCGTCCTTGTACCACGCGTCCGCGCCCTCGGCCTCGAAGGCCTCGGCGATGCGGGCGTTGACGGCCGGGTCGCGCAGCAGGAAGTCCGGGTCGGTCGGCAGCGCCCCCTTCTTCGTGAAGCAGGTCAGCGGCACGCCCCAGGCGCGCTGGCGGGACAGCACCCAGTCGGGGCGGGTTTCCATCATCGCGTGCAGGCGGTTGCGGCCCGAGGGAGGGGTGAACTTCACCAGTTCCTCGATCGAGGTCAGCGCACGCTCGCGGATCGTCTCGCCATGGGTGTCCTGCCCGTCGCCGACCTTGCGGTCGATGGCGGCGAACCACTGCGGCGTGTTGCGATAGATCACCGGCGCCTTGGACCGCCACGAGTGCGGATAGCTGTGCTTGATCTTGCCACGCGCCATCAGGCCGCCGACCTCGACAAGCTTGTCGATGACCGCCTTGTTCGCGTCGCCCTCGCCGCCCTTGCGGCTAAGGATGTACTTGCCGCCGAAGAACGGCAGGTCGGCGCGGAAGCCGCCGTCGTCCATCACGTTGTAGGTGATGACCTGCTCCAGCATGCCCAGATCGCGGTAAAGCTCGTATTCCTCCATCCCGTGCGACGGGGCGCAATGGACGAAGCCGGTGCCTTCCTCGTCGGTCACGAAATCGGCGGCGCGGAAGTCGCGCAGGTCGTCCCATTCGCCGTTCGCGCCCTCGGCGCCGGCCAGCGGGTGCGCCAGCGAGACGCCTTCCAGTTCCTCGGCCGTGACGTCCCGGACGCGGGTCCATTGCCCCTCTTCCAGCCGAGCGCGCGCGAAGGTCTGCGCGGCCAGTTTGTCGGCCAGGATGTATTTCTCGCCCACCGACAGCCAGCATTCGTCGGGCGTGCCGGTGACCTCGTACAGGCCATAATCGTAGTCCGCGCCGAAGACGACGGCCTTGTTCGACGGGATGGTCCACGGCGTAGTGGTCCAGATCACCACGAAAGCGCCCTTAAGGTCATCGGCGGCAACGGCGGCGCTGGCCGCCTCGACCGCACCGACGGCGCCCACCGGTTCGGCCTCGGCCACCTTAAACTTCACCCAGATCGTGAAGCTCTCCTTGTCGTGGTATTCCACCTCGGCCTCGGCCAGGGCGGTCTGTTCCATCGGCGACCACATCACGGGCTTCGAGCCCTGATACAGCGTGCCGTTCATCAGGAACTTCATGAATTCCTCGGCGATGACACGCTCGGCGTGGAAGTTCATCGTCAGGTAGGGATCGTCCCACTTGCCGGTGACGCCAAGGCGCTTGAACTCCTCGCGCTGGACGTCGACCCAGCCTTCGGCGAACTTGCGGCATTCCTGGCGGAAGTCGATGACCGGCACGTCATCCTTGTTGCGGCCCTTCTTGCGGTACTGCTCTTCGATCTTCCATTCGATCGGAAGTCCGTGGCAGTCCCAGCCGGGCACATAGCGGGCATCGCGGCCCATCATCTGGTGCGAGCGGACGATCATGTCCTTGATCGTCTTGTTCAGCGCGTGGCCGATGTGCAGGTGGCCGTTCGCATAGGGCGGGCCGTCGTGCAGGATGAACGGCTCGCGGTTCGCCGCCGTACCTCGCAGGCGGTCGTAGACGCCGATCCTGGCCCAGCGGTCCAGCCAGCCGGGCTCGCGGTTGGGCAATCCCGCGCGCATCGGGAAATCGGTTTCGGGCAGGTTCAGCGTGTCTTTGTAGTCAGGCGTGTCAGCGCACATGAGGCTGTGTCCTCAGGTCGGTCTGCGGAAATCGGATGAGGTTCGGCGTGGAGTGCATGCGCCTTGTCCCGGCGGCTCGTGGATCAGAGCGCCGGGCCGGTAATTCGGATGATGATCGCGAACCGGTCCGTCATGCGGCGGGTTATAGGCGCGGGGGACCGGAGCGTAAAGCGGTCATACGCACACGCGTCCGATGCCTTGGCCGATGGTTCTAGAAGTGTCGCGGGGACCGGCTTGCCCAGAAAGCTGGCGGAAGCTGGCGGAAGCTGGCGGAAGCTGGCGGAAGCTGGCGGAAGCTGGCGGAAGCTGGCGGAAGCTGGCGGAAGCTGGCGGAAGCTGGCGGAAGCTGGCGGAAGCTGGCGGAAGCTGGCGGAAGCTGGCGGAAGCTGGCGGAAGCTGGCGGTCCCTAGGCTGGCTGGGTCGGGCGCGGTTGCTGGCGATTGGCTGGCTACTGGCGCTGCCTTGCTGGCAGTAGGATCTGCGTGGCTTGGCCCCGCGACTTGAGAAACAGATAGTGCCCCCTGCCGCCATCCGCAAGGATAATTTTCAATAAATTCAAATAGTTGACTGAATTTATCGGGTACTTAAACCCGATTTTTTCAGTCGGATTTTTCGGACGCACCGAACCCCGAAAAGAGTCCCGTCAGCGCCCGTTGCACCAGCCGTGTCACCGACGGCTTGCGCAACCGGCGGAACGGCAGTGGGCGACAGACTTCCATCGCGGCGATGCCAACCCGTGCGGTCAGGGCGCCATTGACGATCCCCTCTCCGAACCGGCGCGACAGTTTCGACAACACGCTGCCCCCGGCGACCGACCCGATCAGGTCGTCGCCCACCGCGACCGCGCCGGTCGCGACAAGGTGCGTCAGGACCGACCGCGTCAGGCGCCAGCTGCCCAGGGTCCCTGCCCGGCCGCCGTAGATCTCGGCGATCCGGCGGATCATCCGCAGGTTCGAGGTCAGGGCGGTGAACACGTCGGCCAGCGCCAGCGGCACCACCGCCGTCACCGTCGCCACCTGCCGCGCCGCCGCCTCGACCTCGCGCCGGGCCATATCATCGAGCGGTTGCAGAAGTTCCGCCTCGGCCAGTCCAAGCAGCCCGTCTGCGTCGAACATGTCGTCGCGCCGTTCCTTCAGACGGGTGCGGCCCCAATCCAGTTCGGGCCGCGCCGCGTAATGTGCCACCAGCCGGTCGGTCACCTTGCGCGCCTGCGCCAGGTCCGCCCCGGTCAGCGCCGCATCCGCCGCGCGATGCAGGCTGTCCAGCCGTTTCAGCCGCGCATAGGCGGCCCATTCCTTCACCGCGATGGCCAGCATCACCAGCACGAACAGGCCGATCAGCACCATGGCGATCAGGCCCAGCACCGGGCTGCGGTCGATCAAACGGTTGATGAAATCCCACGCGGCCAGCGAGGTGACGAAGCCGATGATGGCGACCAGCAGCCGCCAGAACCAGCGCGCCAGCGGCGACGGACGGCGCGCGGCCAGCGCGGCCACCTTCTGCATCGCCGCGGCGTCCGGCAGCCCGCCCACGTCATGCACCGGCGGCGCATCGGCGGGCGATGGCGCGGGTTCGTTCATCTCGATCAGCACGGGGCCTTTCGGATCGCTCATCGGGCTGTCTCCTCTCGGGACCAGACCAGCCGGACATCCGGCAGTTTCTCATCGTTGCCCGCGCCGTCGGTACGTTCGGCCACCGCAAAGCCTTCGCGGGCGTAGAAGTCGAGTGCACGGGTGTTCTGCTGGAAGCACCACAGTTCGATGCGGGATGTCCGGGCCTTGGCCGCGTCCAGCAGCCTGTGCCCGACCCCGGCGCCGCGCGCCTTGGGGGCGACGTGGAAGGCGTGGACCTTGTCGCCGTCGCGCACCAGAAACCCCTGCGTACCGCGCCACGTCCGGGCGACCAGAACCTCGAACCGGCCGATCAGGTTGGTCAGGTGCTCGCGATCCTCGACGCGGGTGTGCTGCAGCGGCATCCAATCCGTCTCGCGCACCCAGTCGCCAAGGATGCGGGCCAGACGCGCGGCGTCGCGGGGGCGCGCGGGTTCGATCTTCACCGCAGGTCTCACTGGCAGATTCACTGGCAGATTCACTGGCGGCCTCACAACCGGTCGCCGAACAGGAACTGCGCCGCCCGGTCCAGCCGGATGTGCGGCGGCCCCTCGCCCGGCTTTAGCCGCAGCGCGGCGGGGGCGAAGTTCATGATGGCGTAATCCTCGTCCAGCCACGTTTCGGCGCCCTCGCGGGCGGGTCCCAGCAGCCGCTGCGGATCCTCTGGCAGCTCGCCCGGATAGAACGCCGCCTGCCGCCCGTCCAGCAACGTGCCCCGCACGCAGTCAAGATTGCGCCCGCCGTGGCCAAGCGTTTCCTCCACCGTGGCGCGCAGGGCGGCGATGGCCATGCTCTCGGTCTTGGCGCCCGCAAAGTCGGCGCGGTCCTTCGCGTCGCGCACAAGCGCCTCCATGATATGCGTCAGGCGCGGGTGTTGCAGATGGTGCAGATGGTCGGCCTTGGTGGCGGCGAACAGGATCTTCTCGACCCGCTGGCCCAGCAACAGCCGCGACAGCCACGCGTTCCGTCCCGGGCGGAAGGCCGACAGGATGTCGGTCATCGCGCGGCGCAGGTCGTCCAGTGCGGCGGGGCCGGCATGGATCGCGCCCAGCGCGTCGACCAGCACGATCTGCCGGTCGATCCGAGAGAAGTGATCGCGGAAGAACGGCTTCACGATCCGCGCGGTGTAGGCATCGTAGCGGCGTTCCATCTCGCGCCAGAGGCTGCCACGCTTGCCGCGCGCGGGCTTGGGGATCGGCGCGAAGGTCAGCGCGGGGCTGCCCGCCATCTCGCCCGGCAGCAGGAAGCGGCCCGGCGTGCAGTCGGAATAGCCCGCCTCGCGCGCCTCTTGCAGGTAGGCGGCATAGCCGTCCGCCAGTTGCCGTGCTTGCGGTTCCTCGAACTTGGCGTCGCCGTCGATATCGCGGGCCAGCGCCATGTAGGCTTCGGCCTGCGACCGCCCCTCGGCCCGGTGCAGCGCCTTCGACGCCCAGTCCTCGTAGGACAGGTCCAGCAGCTCAAGGTCCAAAAGCCATTCGCCGGGATAGTCCACGATGTCGAGATGAATGGTCCGCGGCCCCTGTATCCCCGCAAGCAACCCGGCGGGGCGGACGCGCAGGGACAGGCGCAGCTGGCTGACGGCGCGGGTGCTTTCCGGCCAGCGCGGCTGGGCGGCGGTCAGCGCGGCAAGGTGAGTCTCGAAATCGAACCGCGGAACGGTATCGTCGGGCTGCGGCTGAAGGTACGCGGTCAGAATGCGCCCCTCGGACGCGGCCGCAAGTTGCGGCATCCGCGCCCGGTCCAGCAGGTTGGCGACCAGCGAGGTGATGAACACCGTCTTGCCCGCACGGCTAAGACCGGTGACGCCCAGCCGGACGACCGGTTCGAAGAACGCGCCGCTGACGGTGCTGCCGATGCTTTCGACGCCGCGGCTCAGGCCGTCGGCGATGTCTCCCAGTCCCAAGCGATGCTCCTTGCCCGATCCCGGAATAGATAGGCCGGGAGGTGCCGTGGTGCCAGCCCCGCACGGAAAGGCGAAGGCGTCAGACCTTGGTGGCCACCGAGACCGGAGTAATCTCGCGCCGCTTCAGCACCGCCTCGCGCCACGTGATGAAGCTGACCGCAGCCAGCACGATGGTGCCGCCAAGGATCACGAAGGCGTCGGGCGGTTCGCTGAACACCACCGCGCCAAGGATCACGGCCCAGATCAGCTGTAGGAACGTCACCGGCTGCGTCACCGTCATCGGCGCCGCGCGGAAGGCGAGCGTCATCGTCAGGTGCCCGCCGGTGGCGAAGACCGCGGTCAGGAACATGCCGCCCAGTTGTGGCCACGTCGGCCAGACCCAGTCGGCCAGCGCGAAGGGCAGCAGCGTGGCGGTCACGAAAATGGACATCCACGCAACGACCACGACCGGGGCGGCGCGGCCTGACAGCGTTTTGGCGATCAGGTACGAACAGGCGAACAGCAGGCCAGTGCCCAGCATCGCGATGTGGCCTGGCGACAGCTCGCGCACACCGGGCCGCAGGATCACCAGCGCGCCAAGAAGCGCCACGATCACGGCGCTGATCCGGCGGAACGCCAGCTTCTCGCCAAGGAAGATCGCCGCGCCGATGGTGACGTAGACCGGAGAGAGATAGTTCAAAGCCGTGACCTCGGCGATCGAGATGCGGGTCATCGCGAAGAACCACAGGATCACGCCCAGCCCGTGAACGAAGCCGCGGATGCCGAACAGCCGAAGCAGGGGGCGGTCTCTTGCGACGGCGAACACCGGGCGCAGCATCGGCAGAAAGAACAGCAGCCCCAGCGCATAGCGCAGGAACGCGGCCTCTGCCGCGGGCAGCCCCTGCCCGAATTGCTTCACCAGCGCGGTCACCGCCACGAACTGCACGCCGGTCGCCAGCATCCACAGGACGCCGGTCACGGGGCGGTTCGGAGGGGAAGCGACGTCGGACATGCCCCTGCTCTATCCCGCACCGTGCGCGTCGCCACAAGGGCCGACGTCGCGTGGTCAGCCCAGCAGCAGCTTTGCCGCGATGGCCCACATGGTCACGCCGACCACCGCCTCGAGCACCCGCCAGCTTGCGGGTCGGGCGAAAACCGGCGCCAGCAGCCGCGCGCCATAGCCAAGGCCGAAGAAGAAGGTGAACGAGGCAGCGACGGCCCCGATGCCGAAGGCCAACCGCGCCGCGCCCCAGCCCGCCGAGATCGAGCCCAGCAGGACCACCGTGTCGAGGTAGACATGCGGGTTTAGCCACGTCAGCGCGAGGCAGGTCAGCAGCGCCCGGCGCAGCGACCCCGCGCCTTCTGCCGCCGGCGAAAGCGCCTCGGCCGGGCCCAGCGCGCGGCGGAAGGACAGTGTTCCATAAACCAGCAGGAACGCCGCCCCGGCCCATCGCATCAAGGGCTCGATGCCCGGCAGCACGGCCTGCACCGCCGCGAAGCCCGCGACGCCCAGCGCGATCAGCACCGCGTCGCTGAGGGCGCAGGCCAGGCACACGGCGAACACATGCTCGCGCCGAAGACCCTGCCGCAGGACAAAGGCGTTCTGCGCCCCGATGGCAAGGATCAGGGAAAAGCCGGTGGCGAACCCGGTGGCGGCGGCGGGAAGATAGGTGACGTGCTCCATGCCGCCCCGCTTGCCCCGGCGCAGCGGATCATTCAAACTAATTTACCTGAAGCCAGATAAGCCAAACTAATGCCACAACTCGACTACCCCGCCCTTGCCGCCCTGTCGGCGGTGATCCGCACCGGCAGCTTCGACGCCGCCGCCGCGCAGCTTGGCGTCACCCCGTCCGCCGTGTCGCAACGCATCCGCGCGCTGGAGGAACGGATGGGTGCGGTGCTGGTGCTGCGCGGCACACCCTGCACCGCGACCGAAACCGGCGACCGCCTGCAACGCCATGCCGAGGCGGTGGGGCTGATGGAGCGCACGCTGGGCGAGGATCTTGCCGCCCTTGCCCCCGCGCCGCTGCGTCTGGCGGTCAACGCGGACTCGCTGGCGACATGGTTCCCGGCGGCGCTGGCCGGTGCGGAAGGCTTCGTCTACGACCTCGTGATCGACGATCAGGCGCATTCGCACGACTGGCTGCGCCGTGGCGCCGTGGCGGCGGCGGTCACGGCGCAGCCGGGTCCGGTGCAGGGCTGCAACGCGCACCCGCTTGGGGCGCTGCGCTATATCGCGACCTGCTCGCCCGCGTTCCACGCGCGCTGGTTCGGCGGCGGCGTCTCGCCGGACGCCCTTGCCGCCTCGCCCGTGATGGCCTTCGACGCCAAGGACAGGTTGCAGCACGACTGGGTGCGGATGGCCGTCGGGCGGGACGTGCCGCTGGTGCCGCACATGGCGCCCTCGACCCATGCTTTCGTCGACCTTGCGCTGGCGGGGCTGGCGTGGGGGATGAACCCGGAACCGCTGGTGCGCGACCACATCGCCGCCGGGCGGCTGGTGCCGCTGGTTCCCGGCCTGCCGCACGACACGCCGCTGTATTGGCAGGTCAGCCGCCACGTGGCCGCGGCGCTGGAGCCCTTGACCCGGTCGGTGCGCGCCGCCGCGAAAACGCGGCTGGTGGGCTAAGGCCGGACGTCAGCCGGGCCGGGTGACGATGATCGCGCCCTTTGCCGTTGTGACGACCGTGTGTTCGTACTGCACCGCCGGTGCGGAGGGCTCGGCGTACAGCGTCCAGCCGTCATCGCCCTGCTCGGCCCAATGGCCGCCGGTGGACAGGAACGGCTCGACCGTCAGCACCAGCCCCTTGCCGATCCGCCGCCGGTCGCGGCTGGGCCAAGTGGCGATTTCCTCGGGGTACTCGTGCAGCGACCGGCCCACCCCGTGGCTGGCGAGGTTGCGGATCAGCGTGTAGCCACGGGCCGAGGCGAAGCGGCCGATGGCGGCGCCGATCCCCGACAGCGGCTTGCCCTCGGCGACCTGACCGATGCCGATCTGCATCGCGCGTTTCCCGTCGCGGCACAGGCGGTCCAGCGCGTCGGGCACCGGGGCCACGCGAAAGGTCGCGCCGGTATCGGCGAAATAGCCGCCTTTCGACGCGGAGACGTCGATGTTCACCAGATCCCCCGCCGCGACGACGCGGTCGCCGGGGATGCCGTGGGCGATCTCTTCGTTGACGCTGATACAGGTCGCGCCGGGAAAGCCATAGGTCGCCTCGGGCGCGGGTTCCGCCCCCTCACGCGCGAGAAAGGCGCGGCCGATGTCGTCAAGTTCGCGGGTGGTCATGCCCGGCTCCAGCGCCGCGCCCATCGCCTGCATGGTATTGGCGACGATCCGGCCGATGACTTTCAGCCCGTCGAGTTCGTCCTGCTGCGTGATCGTCATGCGCCGCCCTTTCCGCCGTCCCACCGACACCTAGTCATCCGGGGCGGCAAAGTCCCGCCCCCGAAAGCAGAAAGGGCGGCCAGCGGCCGCCCCTTCCGTACCCTTGTGACCTGACGATCAGGCGTCTGCCTTCTGAAGCACCTTGTTGCCCAGAACCTCGGCGATCTGCACCGCGTTCAGCGCGGCGCCCTTGCGAAGGTTGTCCGAGACGACCCAGATGTTCAGCCCGTTCTCGATGGTCGAGTCGGTGCGGATCCGGCTGATGAAGGTGGCGAAGTCGCCCACGCATTCGATCGGGGTGACGTAGCCGCCATCCTCGCGCTTGTCGACGACAAGGCAGCCCGGCGCGGTGCGCAGGATCTCGCGGGCCTCATCCTCGTCCAGCGGTTCCTCGAACTCGATGTTCACGGCTTCCGAGTGACCGACGAAGACCGGCACCCGCACGCAGGTCGCGGTGACCTTGATCGAGGGGTCGATGATCTTCTTGGTCTCGGCGACCATCTTCCACTCTTCCTTGGTCGAGCCGTCTTCCATGAAGACGTCGATATGCGGAATGACGTTGAAGGCGATCTGCTTCTGGAACTTGTTCGGCGCGACCTCCTGACCCGGCACGTACATGCCCTTGGTCTGGTCCCACAGCTCGTCGATGCCTTCCTTGCCCGAGCCGGAAACCGACTGGTAGGTCGACACGACGACCCGCTTGATCTTGGCGCGGTCGTGCAGCGGCTTCAGCGCCACCACCATCTGCGCGGTCGAACAGTTCGGGTTCGCGATGATGTTCTTCTTCTTGTAGCCATGGATCGCGTCGGCGTTGCACTCGGGCACGATCAGCGGAACGTCCGGGTCGTAGCGGTACAGCGACGAGTTGTCGATCACGACGCAGCCGGCCTTGGCGGCGACGGGCGCGTATTTCTTCGTGGCTTCCGACCCGACGGCGAACAGCGCGATGTCCCAGCCGGTGAAGTCGAATGTGTCGAGGTCCTTGGTGGTCAGGGTCTTGTCGCCGAACGAGACTTCGGTTCCGAGAGATTTCCGGCTCGCCAGAGCCGCGATCTCATCGACCGGGAACTGGCGCTCGGCCAGGATGTTCAGCATTTCGCGGCCCACATTGCCCGTGGCGCCCGCGACGACGACCTTGTAGCCCATTTTTCACTCCTTGAGTCTAAGGACGGGGGTTCTTATCGCACCCGACCTAGCGTGGAAAGCGAATTGTCGAGGTTTTATTGCCGTCGGCGTTCCCGCCCGGTGGTGGTCTGCGTGACTGGGGTCGGGTGGGGGCTCCGCCCCCGTCGCTTCGCTCCCCCCCGAGGTATTTGGAAAGAGAAGAAGCGGGGCGCGGGAGGCGGGTTTTTCCGCCGGGGGCCGCCTGTGGGGGCCATTGGCGGGGCCGGAGGAGGCGCGCGCGGCTTGAATCCCCGGCCCCCGCCAGCATATGTGCTTGCGTACCATGTCCGAAGGAGTTCCCATGAAACCGCTTCCCCGCCCGCTTTTCGACGCCAACGCCAGCGCCGGCGGCAAGGATCTCGGAAACCTTCCCGAATGGGACCTGACCGATCTTTATGCCTCGCCCGACGCGCCGGAACTGAAGCGCGACCTCGACTGGCTGGAAGAGGCCTGCGCCTCGTTCGCCGCCGATTACGAGGGCAAGCTGGCGGATCTTGACGGCAAGGGCATGCTGGACTGCGTGCTGCGCAACGAGAAGATCGACATGGTTACCGGGCGGATCATGTCCTACGCGGGTCTGCGGTACTATCAGCAGACCACCGACGCCGAGCGCGCCAAGTTCATGTCGGACTGCCAGGACCGGATCACCAATTACTCGACGCCGCTGGTGTTCTTCTCGCTGGAGTTGAACCGCATCCCGGACGAGAAGCTGGACGCGCTGTTTGCAGAGAACGCCGAACTGGCGCGCTACAAGCCGATCTTCGACCGCCTGCGCAAGATGCGGCCGCACCAGTTGTCGGACGAGCTGGAGAAGTTCCTGCATGACAGCTCGGTCGTGGGCGCGACGGCGTGGAACAAGCTGTTCGACGAGACCATCGCCGGGCTGATCTTCGAGGTCGACGGCGAGGAATACGGGATCGAGGGAACGCTGAACTTCCTGTCCGAGCCCGACCGCGCCAAGCGTGAGGCCGCCGCGCGCGAGCTGGCGCATGTGTTCGGCAAGCACCTTCCGCTGTTCGCCCGCGTCCACAACACGCTGGCGAAGGAGAAGGAGATCGAGGACCGCTGGCGTCACATGCCGACGGCGCAGTACGGCCGCCACCTTGCCAACGACGTGGAACCCGAGGTTGTCGAGGCGCTGCGCAACGCCGTGGTCGCTGCCTATCCGAAGCTGTCGCACCGCTATTACGAGCTGAAGCGCAAATGGCTGGGGCTGGACACGATGGAGGTCTGGGACCGCAACGCGCCGCTGCCGATGGAAGAGCAGCGCACCGTGGGCTGGGACGAGGCGAAGGCGCTGGTCATGGACGCCTATGCCGGGTTCGACCCGCACATGGCCGAGATCGCAGAACCGTTCTTCGGCAAGGGCTGGATCGACGCCGGCGTGAAGCCCGGCAAGGCGCCGGGCGCTTTCGCGCATCCGACTGTCACCGACGTGCACCCCTACGTGATGCTGAACTACCTTGGCAAACCGCGGGACGTGATGACGCTGGCGCACGAGTTGGGCCACGGCGTGCATCAGGTGCTGGCCGCCGGTCAGGGCGAGCTGCTGTCGTCGACCCCGCTGACGCTGGCCGAGACCGCGTCGGTGTTCGGCGAGATGCTGACCTTCCGCAAGCTGCTGGCCAACGCCAAGTCCGACACCGAGAAGAAGGTCCTGCTGGCCGGCAAGGTCGAGGACATGATCAACACGGTGGTCCGCCAGATCGCGTTCTACGACTTCGAGTGCAAGCTGCACGAGGCGCGCCGCCATGGCGAACTGACGCCGGACGACATCAACGCGCTGTGGATGTCGGTGCAGGCCGAGTCGCTTGGCCCGGTGTTCAACTTCATGGACGGGTACGAGACCTTCTGGGCCTATATCCCGCACTTCGTCCATTCGCCCTTCTACGTCTACGCCTACGCCTTTGGCGACGGGCTGGTGAACGCGCTGTACGCGGTCTACGAGGAAGGCGACGAAGGCTTCCAGCAGAAGTATTTCGACATGCTGAAGGCGGGCGGGTCGAAGCACCACAAAGAGCTTCTGGCGCCGTTCGGGCTGGACGCCTCGGATCCCAAATTCTGGGACAAGGGCCTGTCGATGATCTCGGGCATGATCGACGAGCTCGAAGCGCTGGAATAAGCGCTTGGGCGTCACCATCGAGAGGCTGCCCGACACGGAAGTCGGGCGGCTTCGCCATTTCACGCTGCCGCCGGATCAGGCGCCCTTTGCCGATCTTCCGTCAAAGGTGGTCGGCACTCCCGGACGCGAGGGCCATGTCGTGCTGGCGGATGGGCATCCGGTGGGCTTCTTCGCGATCCAGCCGGACTATGGCACGGCCTACGACTTCGCCCCCGACGATGCGATCGGGCTGCGGATGTTCTCGGTCGACCACGCCGCGCAGGGCAAGGGATACGCGACCGCCGCCTGCCTGTTGCTGCGCGGATATCTCGGCACCGTCTACCCCGGCCGAAGCGCCTGCTACCTTACCGTCAACGTGAAGAACCCGGCGGCGCGGCGGGTCTACGAAAAGGGCGGGTTCGAGGATACGGGCGCCCTGTATCACGGCGGCGGATATGGGCCGCAGCATGTGATGCGGCTGGCGCTGGGGTGAACGGCCCCGGGGCCCGGCCTAGATCCCCTGTTCCATCCGCGCCTTGCGGGTCCGGCTTAGCCGCATGCCGGGGTCGGACAGGTTCGCCTCGGGACCGATCCACGCATAGGCCAACAGGCAAGGCTCCATCTCGGCGGTGGTGATCCGGTGCTCGGCCCCGGGCCGGTTCAGCACCAGCGATCCCGGCGCGTGAACCGCCACGTCGTTCTCGGACCACGCGCCCGAGACGGCGACATAGCTTTCCTCGATGTCGTGATGCGAGTGCTGCGGATAGGTGGTGCGCGGGGCGAACAGGACAAAGCCGAGGATCAGCCGGTCCGCCTGCACCGGGCCGCGCGGGCCCAGCACCTCGCAATAGGCATATTTCTGCGCCAGCGCCTTCGGCACCTTCTGATAGCCGTATTCCCACGTCAGCCGGTCCGCCACCCGGCCCAGCGCGCGCGACAGCCCATGCACCGCGCCGCGCTCGCCAAGGTCCAGCGCCCGCATCAGGTGCGCCGTGACCGGCTTCGCCTCGGGCGCGCGGGCGACGACATTGGGGTTGGCGTCGAGGATCGCCCCAAGCGCCCGACGCACGCGAAGCCGGTGGCCGCCGATCAGCTTGCTGCCACCGGCCGTGCCCGCGCGGTACAGGGTGTCGAATTCGCGCAGAAGGTACAGCCAGTCGGGGCAGTCGTTGAGCCGGGGAACGGACAGTTCGGGCATCTCGACGATTTCGGTCATGGGCGGCGCTTTCGCTACAGCGGATCGGAAATCCTTTCACCGCAATGCGAGTCGATGCAATCGGGAAGATGACCAGCGCGGCCCGCTATTCGGCGAAGATCTCGGTTTCGATCAGGCCGCTGACCGTCCGGCACGTCGCGGGGTCGGTGGCAGAGGAAATGATCCGCCGAAGGCAAAGCTCGCCCTCGAACACCGCTTCGAGCCGGCCGAAATTACCCCAGACATCCAGCGCGACGATGTCGAGCGACGGCGCCCGCGTCGCCCCGCGCGAGGTCCAGAAAGGTCCGCCCATGCCGTCCGGCATGTACATGATGTCGACGGACAACGGGAGGACGCCAGCGGCGTAGGGCCCGACATAGCGGGCCTCCAGGGTGAACAGCTTCGCGGTGCCGAACGCGGGCTCGGGGTGGCCCTGCACATAGACCTCGGTCAGCCGCGCGCCCTGCGTGACGCTGGCCGTCGCGACGGTCCGGCCGCCCTGTTGCATGGTGATCGTGTGCCAGACGATCGGGTCACCGTCGAGGAAGGCGGTGATGCGGCCGAGGTCGCCAGCAGCCGCCTGCGAGACCGCCGTGGCGATGCAGGCGGCCGACAATCCGATCCGGAGACGGCGTATGGGTCGCATCCTCCTCCCCTTCCGCCGGTGGGCGCAGGCCCGTGGCGGCCTACTTCAGCTGGCTGTCCTTCGATCCGCGCCGGTTGATCCCCGGCCGGGACTTGAAGGCTCCGTCGCGGTCCTGCTGGCAGTCGATACACAGCTTGACCCCCGGCAGCGCCAGCCGCCGCTTCTCGGGGATCTCTTCACCGCATTCGGCGCATTCCGACAGCGACTCGCCCACGGGCGCCTTGCGCGACCGCATGCGTTCCAGCTCTTCCGAGATCGACGCCTCGATCTGTTCGTTCACCGCGCCGTCGCGCGACCATCCGCCAGCCATTTCAATCGTCCTCAACTAAATTTGAACTCTAGCGCGTCGCGCTACGTACATAAAGCCAGAGACCAAGGAGGTCCCCCATGCGCCAGACCCTTGCAGCCGCTCTTGTCCTGATCGCAGGCCCGGCTTTCGCCGGTGGCAGCTTCTCGTTCGACAGCCTCGACGGCGGAACCTACGACAGCGCCGACTGGGCCGGGCACCCGGTGCTGGTGGTCAACACCGCCTCGCTGTGCGGCTTCACCCCGCAGTACGAGGGGCTTCAGGACCTGCACGAGCGCTATGGCGCAGAGGGCCTGATCGTGCTTGCGGTGCCGTCGGACGACTTCAAGCAGGAACTCGCGACCGATGCGCAGGTGAAGGACTTCTGCGCGATGACCTTCGACCTGACCCTGCCGATGACCACCATCACACCGGTGCGGGGCGACGCGGCGCACCCGTTCTATCGTTGGCTGGCCGAGGATCACGGCTTTACCCCGTCGTGGAACTTCAACAAGGTCCTGATCGCCCCCGACGGCAGCGTCGCCGCCACCTTCGGGTCGATGACCAAGCCGCTGTCCACCGCCATCACCGGCGCTATCGAGACGATGCTGAGCGCCGACTGAGCCGGCGGGTCAGTCTTCCCGGTCGAAATCCTTCACCGCGACACCCAGCGCCGCGCCGATGCCGGCCCCCAGCGCGATTCCAGCCCCGATATTGTCCATCGCGACACCGATCCCGGTGCCGATACCTATGCCTATGGCGATCCAGACGCCCATGTTCATGACAGTTCTCCCGTCAATGAACCTAGTCCCTATATCCAATGGCGCAAGGCCTTCGCGCCCCATTGACGACGACGCCGTTCCCCCGCATATCACCGCAATGACCGACCTCGCACATATCCGCAATTTCTCTATCGTCGCCCACATCGACCACGGGAAATCCACGCTTGCCGACCGCCTGATCCAGCTGACCGGGACGGTGTCCGAGCGTGACATGAAGGAACAGCTGCTTGACGCGATGGACATCGAGCGCGAGCGCGGCATCACGATCAAGGCCAACACCGTACGGATCGAGTATCCGGCGAAGGATGGCCAGACCTATATCCTGAACCTAATCGACACCCCCGGCCACGTCGACTTTGCCTACGAGGTGTCGCGGTCGATGCGCGCCGTGGAAGGCTCGTTGCTGGTCGTGGACGCGACGCAGGGCGTCGAGGCGCAGACGCTGGCGAACGTGTATCAGGCGATCGACGCCGACCACGAGATCGTGCCGGTGCTGAACAAGATCGACCTGCCCGCTGCCGAGCCCGAGCGTGTGAAAGAGCAGATCGAGGACGTGATCGGCATCGACGCCTCGGAAGCGGTCGAGATCAGCGCCAAGACCGGCATCGGCATTCCCGACGTGCTGGAAGCCATCGTCACCCGCCTGCCCGCGCCCAAGGGCGACCGCGACGCGCCGCTGAAGGCGATGCTGGTCGACTCGTGGTACGACCCCTACCTCGGCGTCGTCGTGCTGATCCGCGTGATGGACGGGGTTATCCGCAAGGGCGACCGCATCAAGATGATGCAGACCGGCGCCGTCTACGGTGTCGACAAGCTGGCGGTGCTGAAGCCCGCGATGGTCGACATCAAGGAACTGGGCCCGGGCGAGATCGGCATCTGGACCGGATCGATCAAGCAGGTGCGCGACACCAAGGTCGGCGATACCATCACGCTGGAGAAGAAGGGCACCGACAAGCCGCTGCCAGGCTTCAAGCCGTCCGTGCCGGTGGTGTTCTGCGGCCTGTTCCCGGTGGACGCCGCCGATTTCGAGGATCTGCGCGTCGCGATCGAGAAACTGGCCCTGAACGACGCCAGCTTTTCCTACGAGATGGAGACCTCGGCCGCGCTGGGCTTTGGCTTCCGCTGCGGATTTTTGGGGCTGCTGCACCTGGAGGTCGTGCGCGACCGGCTGGAGCGTGAATACGATATCGACCTGATCACTACGGCTCCGTCGGTGATCTACCACATCCACATGAAGGACGGGGAGAAGATCGACCTTCACAACCCCGCCGACATGCCCGACATCACCAAGATCAGCCACATCGAAGAGCCGCGCATCAAGGCGACGATCCTCGTGCCGGACGAATACCTCGGCGACGTGCTGAAGCTGTGTCAGGACCGACGCGGCATCCAGGAGGACCTGACCTATGCGGGCTCTCGGGCGATGGTGGTCTATGACCTGCCGCTGAACGAGGTGGTGTTCGACTTTTACGACCGGCTGAAATCGGTGACGAAGGGCTATGCGTCGTTCGATTACCAGATGACGGGCTACCGACAGGACAATCTGGTGAAGATGTCGATCCTGGTGAACGAGGAACCGGTGGACGCGTTGTCGATCATGGTCCACCGCGACCGCGCCGAGATGCGCGGCCGGGCGATGGTCGAGAAGTTGAAGGAACTGATCCCCCGCCACATGTTCAAGATCCCGATCCAGGCTGCGATCGGCGGCAAGGTCATCGCCCGCGAGACGCTGGCGGCCCTGCGCAAGGACGTGACGGCCAAGTGCTACGGCGGCGATGCGACCCGGAAGAAGAAGCTTCTGGAGAAGCAGAAGGCCGGCAAGAAGAAAATGCGCCAGTTCGGCAAGGTCGACATCCCGCAGGAAGCCTTCATCAACGCGCTGAAGATGGATGGGTAAGGGGCGTATACCTGCGCGCCTTGCCTGACATTGGTTCCGGATGCCGGTGCGCGTGAACGCGCACCCTACGGGTCGCGGCCTCCCGTTTGGCGCGCGGGGCTCATCCGGTTCAACCAACCGTAATGGAGCGTCCGGCCCGGTGCCCGCGGGCTCCGTCCGGCACAACCGACCGTACGGTGCGCATCCATGCGCACCAACCATAACGGAACGCCCGATCCGGTGCGCGTGAACGCGCACCCTACGGGTCGCTACCTACCGCTGCGCGCCGGCCCCCTCCGGCGCAACCAACCGTAGGGTGCGCATTCATGCGCACCCGCCGCAAACAATCGCACGACCCAACGCGCCCCCACCCGCACCCTCCGCATATTCCGCATCCACTCGCCCCTCCCGCAGATCCCGGTGGATCGACGAATGCGGCCAGTCCGTCGGACGCGCGACGAAGCCGTGTTTCACCGGGTTGTTCCAGCAATAGCGCACATGCGCCGCGAGATCCGTGTCGTCGCGGATGTGATGCTCCCAGAACCGGCGTTGCCACACGCCCCGTTCCCGCCGTGCCCTGTGGCTGGCTCGTCTGAGACCCGGTGGCACGGCGCGTGAGAACCGCGCCTTGATCACGCTCCACCGCGTCGAATAATCGGCGTCCCCCTCCGGCAGGGTCCACACACAGTGCATGTGGTCCGGCAGCACCACCCAGGCGTCGATCCCGAAAGGCCGCTCGGACCGGGTAAGCCGCACGGCATGGCGCAGGGCGTCGATCTCGTCGATCAGGACCGAGGCGCCACGTTCCGCCAGAGCGACGGTGAAGAAGACGGTGGCCCCGGGGATGCGGGGACGGATGTAGCACGTCATGGCGCAGGATTGCGCGAGCGTGGTTAATTCGGCGTGAAGGGGAGCCAGATACGTCGCCCCCAACCGGCACGCCTACGCCGATGTGAAGCACGCCCCCTGCCCGCGCCCGCCGCACCCTGCTATCATTGCCAAAAAACACCCGAGCAGGAGCCCAGCATGAACCCGAGTCTCACGGCGGTCTTCGTACTCGCCGCCTCTTCCGCCGCAGCCGATGTCTGCGATTTCCGCCCCTCGATCATGGCCGGCAAGGCCGGAGCCGCCGCGAAGAACACCGCAAGCGACGTGGCCAGCGGCGTCACCAACGGGGTGAAGGCGATCGGCGCCTATACACTGCGCAATCCCGTCAGCGGCATCAGCATGATGTCCTCCGGCGTCGGCACCGCCACCGCCGCGGGCACCTCGATCGGCACCGCCGCGTCCAGCGCGCTTGGCACGGCGGCGACGGTGGCGACCGCCCCTGTAACCCTTTCCATCGCCGGCGCGACCGCCGTGGCCTTGGGCGGGTTCGAGGGCGTGTGCCACTTCCGCAAGGAACGCATCACCGACTACGACGAGATCCTCTACATCGTCACCAACCTCGCCGCGAACTCGGATCCCACGATGTTCAAGGTGATCCCGGAGGGCGCCGAATACTACACGCTCAAGGGCAACCCCGCCCTTGCCGGCAAGACGATGGTGCGGGTCGCCGGGCCGGGCTATGGCCCGGACCTCTACGACGTGGACAAGCTTTACGTGGTCGACGGGGTGCTGAAACACCGCGACGCCCTGCGCGACACGGTGATCGGCGATGTCGCCCTGCAGGTGGTCGAGGTGCAGGACGAGGCCGAGACTGCCCCCCCGGCAGAGCCACCGGCCGAGTGAACGACGCGGGGCATGCAGCGCCCCGCCCCATCTGACCCGACAAGAAAGCGCCGCTTCAGAACCGTTTCTGCACGATCGCCAGCATCACGTTTTCCCGGGTGACGCATTCGTCGCCCCGGAACGTCGCCTTCAGCCGGCGCAGGTTGTACAGCAGGAAATACGGGTCGGTGATCTTGCCGAGCGTGGACTTGCCCCGCCACGGGCGACTGATGTCGAAACCGCAGCCGGACGGAATATCGTTCAGAAGGTTGTAGTTGACCCTTAGCGCGTTCAGCATGTGCTCGTCGTACAGCTGCAGCGACTGGACGCGCGCCGCAACATCCGCCGCCGTCTCCGCCGATATACCCGCCGTCGGCGCCAGCTGGCCCGTGACAAGAAAATCGGTCAGCCATTCACGCGTCTTCGGCACCGCGGGTAGCGTCTTTTCGTACTGTGTCGGGTTCCAGTTCAGATCCTCGATGATGTAGAAACCGCCCGGCTTGACCACGTCGAACAAGGCGCCGAACGCAACCTGCTGGTGGTAGGAAGCATGGGACGCATCGTCGATCACGATGTCGAAGTCGATGCCGAGGTCTTTCACCTTCCGAAGATCGGCGGGATCGCCGGAATCTCCGCGGACAAAGGTAAATCGTGCATCCTGAAACTGGGCAAAGTCCGAAATGTCGAAGCCCACGACGTTCGGTTCGTGAAAATACCTTCGCCACATCTCGACACTCGGAACGTGCGTCGTCGCACGATCCTTGTCGCCGTCGACTTCCGGCCCGCCCTCGGCAAGTCCGATTTCAAGAATATTGATGTCCCTGTCGCGCAAGTACGCGAACAAGCTGTCGTACACGACTGAATAACCGGCTGCGCCTTTACTGCTGCCAAACTCGCGTGCCAGCTGGCTTAAGTCCAGCCGCTTCGTCTGCACCCCATCCATTGCCATCCCCCCATGAATTGCAATGCGGATTGTAAAAAGAAACGAAGTTAAACTGACCTTGGGTAAAGTACCGCACGCGGCCACTCTCGGTCAATAATTTCAATTTTTGCCACAATGTCAAAAATACTCCGGCCGTCGTTTCCAATTAATATTTACCAAGTAAAATTCCTTCATCCGACATTGGCGCAGCAAGCCGCGAGCGGCAGCCCGCGTTTCACCGCGCTTGCCCCAATCCCCGAACCCACTAAACTGCGCCGAAAACAGGCCCGCCCTTGCCCGCTTTCCCGATCACACGCCTTGTCCCCGGTGTCGCCATTCTTGCCGTCTGGGCGGTCTGGGCCGCGCTAAGGTGGTGGGGGCATTGGCCTGCGGATCTGTCCGCGCTGTATTTCGCCGGTCACTTCCATGCCGAAGGGATGCCTGCCGAGATCTACGCGTCTCCCGCGCGGTTTTTCGGATTGGACATGCCGCAAAGCTGGGCCGATGCCGCGACGGCGGCGGGGCATCCGGGGGTGCAGACCTTTCCCTACGTCTACCCGCCGCTTTGGGCCGCGCTCATGGCGCCGCTGGCCGCGTGGCCGCCACA
Source organism: Maritimibacter sp. (assembly GCA_017792445.1). Taxonomy (GTDB): domain Bacteria; phylum Pseudomonadota; class Alphaproteobacteria; order Rhodobacterales; family Rhodobacteraceae; genus Psychromarinibacter. The sequence goes on along the minus strand of CP051232.1, from coordinate 2,881,141 downwards.
GGCGGTGTTCGACGGGTTCCTGCTGTGGCACCTCGCCCTGCTGGTCCTCGCGCCGGTGCTGGCGTTCCGCATCATGCGGCCCGCGATTTCCTTCACCGTTTTCGCGGCGATCACCGCCGCCCTTCTGGCAACCTCGGTGATCACCGAGCAGGCGCTGTTCCAGAACCAGCCGCAGATCACGGTGGCGTTCCTGACGCTTCTGTCCTTCGAGCGCCTGACCTCGGGCCGCGACACCGAGGCGGGGCTGGCGCTGGGTCTTGCGGCGGCGATCAAGCTGTCGCCGATCCTGCTGCTGGCGATCTTCCTGATCGAGCGCCGGTTCCGGGCCGCGGCGACCGCCGTCGCGACGGTGGCCGCGCTGGCGGTTCTAAGCCTTGCCTTCGCCGGGCCGGAACTGCACCTCGAATACCTTCGCAAGCTGTCGGTTCTGGGCGACCAGCTGGTGATCTGGGACCTGAACCTATCGCTGAAAGCCGCGCTGTTCCAGATGTCCGAGCTGGTGGCCGGGCGGCGCCTGCCTGCCTCGACCGATGGGCCGCTTCTGCTGGAGTCGCCGGGCTGGCTGGCGCCGGCGGTGGTCGCGGCGCTGCTGGCCGGAGCCGCCGCGATCTGGGCCGCGACGCGCGATGCCGCCCCCGACGCCCGCCTGCGGCACCGGCTGGCAGCGGGCGCGACGCTGCTGACGCTTTGCGCGCCGCTGGCGTGGGCGCATCACTATCTCGTACCGCTGTTTCTTGTCCCCGGTCTGATCGGCGCCCTGCCCACCGCGCGCGCGGCTGTGTTGATCCTTGCGTTCGGGTTACTTTACGCTGACCGGGTGGCGGCGGTATTGCCGGGCTGGCTGCCGCTGAACCTCACGACGCCGATCTCGATCGCCGGAATGGGGGTGCTTGCTGCGGTGTTCGCGCTGACGGCGCGGCGCAAGGAGGACGTGCGATGAAGCGGAAACTGATCCTGCGGTGGGCCCTGTTCTTCGGCGGCGCGGCCTGTCTGATCGGGTGGTACCTGCGCAGCGAAGCCGGGATAGAGGACGCCGCGCAGGGCAACATTTTCCTGATCGGAGTGATCCTGCTTGGCGTCTGGTTCATGGCGTCCAAGGATGGCTGGGGCACCGGCACCGCGAAGCGACGCCGCAGCGACGGCGGCGACGGCACTTGCGGCGGCGGCTTTGGCGGGCACTGCGGCGACGACGGAGGGGGCGACGGCGGCGACTAGCCCGCCGCCGCGATATGCAACTCCATCTGCGCCGCCGCCGTCTTCATGAAGAACGCGGCCTCGGGGGTGTCCTCGATCCGCTTCGACAGCCACGTCTGCACCGCGACCCAGCCCGCCCGCAGGAAGGCATCGGCCATCTCGAACTGGTGGGTGCGGTCGGCATCGCGCGCGGCAGAGGTCGCAAGCGCCTCGAACCGGTCGAGCACGGCCAGCCGGGCATCGTCGCCCACGCATTCCCGCCGCGCCCGGTCAAGAAACAGCGCCACCGCAGCGCTGTCGTCGGCCAGCGACTGGCGCAGCAGAAAATCCTGCGCCTGCATGCCCGTGGTGCCTTCGTAGATCGTGAACACCCGCGCGTCGCGCATGTATTGCTCGGGCGAGTAGTCCTTGGTGAACCCTGCCCCGCCCAGAACCTGAATCGCGGCGTGGGCGGTGTCGAAAGCCATCTCGCCGCCGAAGTTCTTGATCAGCGGCAGCAGCCACGCGTTCAGGCGGCCCATGTCGGCGTCATCGTCGGACAGGTCCGCCGTCACCGCCGCCTCCAGCAGCGCGAGACGGAAGATGTCGATCCGCGACTTCATCGCCATAAGCTGCCGCTGCACGTCGGGGTGCGAGATGATCGGCACCGCGGCCTCGGTGGGCTTGCCGCCCTGCCGGCGCGTCTCGGCATGTTCGACCGCCACATCGTAGGCGGCCAGCGACATGCCCAGCCCTTGCGTCGCCACGGTCAGGCGCATGTGCCGGATCATGGTGAACAGCTGCGCCAGACCGCGCCCCTCCTGCCCGACCAGCCGCGCGGGCGCGTCCGTGAATTGCAGCGCGCAGGTGGGAGAGCCGTGCAGGCCCAGCTTTTCCTCGATCCGTTCGCAGGTCACGCCGGGGCCGCGTTCGACGAAGAACAGGGACAGGCCGCGCGTGCCCGGCGTGTCGCCTGTGCGGGCCAGCATGCAGTGGCCGATGCGGTCGCGAATGTCGTGGTCGCCGAACGAGATCCAGATCTTCTGGCCCGATACGCGCCAGCCGTCGCCGTCCTGCACCGCCTTGGTGCGGATGCGCCCAACGTCCGACCCTGCCTCGGGCTCGGAGATGCAGATCGTCGCGCACCGTTCGCCCGCGACCAGCGCCGGGACCCAGTCCTGTTTCAGGTCGTCATCGGCCCAAGCGGACAGCAGCAAAGCCGCCGCCCGCGATCCGCCCGCAGACATCATGAACGACGGGCATGCGCGTTCGAACAGCGGGTTCACGGCGGTGAACACGGTCAGCGGCATACCCATGCCGCCAAGGTCATCGTCATGCTCCAGCCCCAGCCAGCCGCCCTCGGCCAGCGCGTCGTAGGCCGGCAGGTACTCGGGCGGGACCGAGACCTTGCCCTCCGCGAAACTCGCGCCAACGCGGTCCGAGATCGGGTTCAGCGGCGCGACCTGCCCCTCGGCCAGCTTGGCGGCCTCGGTCACGATCGCGTCCAGCGTTTCGGTGTCGATCACGTCTCCGGCGACGCGGGGCCAGTCGGGGGTCACCGCAAGGGCGGACAGCATGGCGGCGGCATTTTCAGCGTAAGTCATAGGAATCCCGGAAGGAAAAGAATGAGGGCGGGGAACGCGATGCAAATCGCGACCACCACGATGTCGGCGATCAGGAAGGGGATGACCCCTTTGAAGATCTGCAGGACGGACACGTACTCGCTGGCGACGTTTCGGATCACGAAGACGTTCAGGCCGACGGGCGGCGTGATCATCCCGATTTCCAAGAGCTTCACCACGAGGACGCCGAACCAGATCAGGTCGATCCCCTCGGCACGGAAGATCGGCAGAAGCACCGGCAGCGTCACCAGCAGCGCGCCGAAGGGCTCCATGAACATGCCGAGCACAAGGTACAGCACCACCACGATCAGCATCAGGTGGAAATACGACATCTCGGACCCGCTGACTGCGGAAGAGATGAAGCTGGTGAGGCCGGACAACCCGAGGAAACGGGTGAACATCGCGGCGCCGACGCCGATGATGAACAGCGAGGACGCGGTCATCAGCGTTTCGATCATCGACTGGCGGAAGATGCCGAAGGTCAGCCGCCGGGTCGCCAGCGAGATAAGGATCGACCCCAACGCCCCCACGGCCCCCGCCTCGGTGGCGGTGAAGATGCCCGAGAACAGGCCGCCGAACACCACCACCATCAGCAGCAGCACCGGCCAGATGTTCAGCACGGCCCGCATCGTGTCGACGTCGCCCACGTCCAGCGGGCGCGGCGGCGCGATGTCGGGGCGGCGCCAGCAGGTCAGCAGGACGACGACCGAATAGGACACGGCCGTCAGAAGTCCGATGGTGACGCCGCCGACGAAGACCTTGGTGACCGAGGTCTCGGCGAAGACGCCGTAGACGATCATCAGGATCGATGGCGGGATCAGCGCGCCGATGGTACCGCCCGCCGCGATGGCGCCCGAGGCGAAGCTGGGCGAGTAGCCCGACTTCACCATCTCGGGGATCGCGATGCGGCCCATGGCGGCGGCGGTCGCCAGCGACGAGCCGCAGACGGCGGCAAAGCCGGAACAGGCGAAGATCGACGAGATCGCCAGCGCGCCGGGGATCTTCCGCAGCACGGCCTTCGCGGCCTCGAACAGGCCGGCGGTCAGACCCGCGTGGTAGGACACGAAGCCCATCAGCAGGAACATCGGCACCGCCGACAGGGTCCAGTTGGCGACGAAGCTGTGCGGGGTGTTGGACAGGATGCCGATGGCAGGTGCGAGGCCCAGCATCTTGGCGGTGCCGCCGAAGGACACGGCGACCAGCGCCAGCGCCACCGGCACCCGCAGGGCCAGCAGCAGGAACAGGACGGCGACGCCCAGGAAACCGGTTTCGACGCTCATTTCGCAGCCTCCGGCTTGGCGGTGTCGGGGGCGATCAAGCGCAGCGCGGTCACCAGCGCCGCAAGACCGAAGCCCGCGGGCAGGATGAAATAGCCGGGCCATGTCACCAGACGGGTGGACTGCGACATGACGAAGGTGCCGGTGTCGAAGTTCTTCAGCGCGGTCTGAAGCGTGACCCAGAACAGCGCGACGTAGATAGCGGTGGACAACAGCGCCACCAGCCAGTCGGACACGCGGGTCATGGCCGGGCTCATCAGCCCCTCCATCACCTCGACCTGCACCATCCCGCCCGAGCGTTCGACCCACGCCAGCGGAATGAAGGCAAGCGCGACCATGTAGTAGTGGGTCACGATCTCGAAGGTGGCCGGGATCGGCGTGTTGGTGAGGTTGCGCATCGCGACATCGGCGACGACGTGCAGCATCAGGGCGATCACCGCGACGGCGCCGATCAGGGCAAGGCCGGAAAGGGCGATATCGCGCAGTCTGAGAATGGCGTGCATGGCTGGTCTCGAGTGGCAGAGTCCGGGTGTGTCCGGGCGCGCAGCGGCGCCCGGACGCAGCGCCTTACATGGCGGTGCCGTAGGTGGTGTAGTCGACCTTGTCCCAGACCTCGGCCTGGATACGTTCGGCCATGGCGACCGGGTCGTTGTCGACCTCCTCGGCCACGACGGTCCACTTTTCGACCAGTTCGAGGAACTGCGCGATGCGCTCCTCGCCGTCCTCGATGCCGAAGTTCGAGCTTGCAAGGCCGGCCGCCGTGGCGGGCTCGGTCGCGATGAACTCCTTGATCGCCTCGACCAGCGACGGATCGGGTTCGACGAACTCGATACCGGCCTCTTTCGCGGCTTCCTCGGCCTCGGCGGGCATGGTCGCCGACCAGCGGTGCGTGAAGTCGGTGTTGGCGCGGTTCGCGGCGCGGACCATCGCGGCGCGATCCTCGGGCGACAGCGTGTCCCACGTCATCGTCGACGTCGCGAAGTTCGAGGTCGACTGGTACATGCCCATCGGGACGTAGGTGACATAGTCGATCACCTCGACCATCCGGAACGAAATCAGGTCAGCGATCGAGGCCATGGTGCCGTCGATGACGCCCTGGCTGACGGCCTCGAACTGGTCGAACACCGACATCTGGGCAGGCACGGCGCCGAAGTGCTCGGCGAAGCGGCCCCACGGCGCGCCGCCCGACCGCAGGCGCAGGCCCTTCAGGTCATCGGCGGTCTTCACCGGCTTGGTCGACAGGATCTCGTAAAGGTCGGACGCGCCCGAGCCAAGGAAAACGATGCCGAAGTCGCGCATCTCTTTCTGGCATTCCTCGCAGAACACCATGAACTCGGTCACGGCGGCGGCGGTGGCCTGGCTGTTGGTGCCCATCAGCGACAGCTCGCCGGTCAGCGCCATGTTCGGGAAGTCCGCCGGGAAGTACAGCGGCAGCAGGTTGCCGACCTCGGCGATCTGGCTTTGCAGCGCGTCCTTCATCTGGCCAAGGTTCACTACCTCGGGGCCAAGGATCGTGCCGGTCAGGCGGCCGTCGCTTTCCTCGGGCAGGTACTTGGCGAAGTTGGTGTACATGACGCCATTGGCCGGGTGGGCCGGCGGCGCGGCGGGCGCAAGACGCAAGTCGCGCGCTTCGGCGGAAACGCCCAGCGCCGCGGCAAGCGCGAGACCGGTCGTCAGTGTCTTGAAGTTCAGCATGGATCTCCTCCCTAATGATCCGCCCGTACCCTGTGCCGGTGCCGCTAGATGTTCAGCAACCGGCGCGCATTGTCCTTCAGGATGAGCGGGCGAACCTCGTCCCTGAAGGGCGCATTCTCAAAATCCGAAAGCCAGCGGTCCGGCGTGATCGCCGGCCAGTCCGACCCGAACAGGACCTTCTTCTTGATCAGCGAATTCGCGTATTTCACCAGGATTTCCGGGAAGTACTTCGGCGACCAGCCGCTAAGGTCGATGTAGACGTTGGGCTTGTGCTGGCAGACCGCCAGCGCCTCTTCCTGCCAGGGGAAGGCAGGGTGAGCCATGATGATCTTCAGATCCGGGAAGTCCGCCGCGACGTCGTCGATCGCCATCGGGTTGGAGTACTTCAGCCGCATCCCCATACCGCCGGGCATGCCCGAGCCGACGCCGGTCTGGCCGGTGTGGAACAGGGCGATCTTGCCCTCGTCCTGAATGGCCTCGTAAATCGGGTAGAACTGGCGCTCGTTCGGCCAGAAGCCCTGCATCGTCGGGTGGAACTTGAAGCCGTAGACGCCGAAGTCCCGGCACAGGCGGCGGATCTCGCGGATGCCGGCCTTGCCCTTCCACGGATCGACCGAGGCGAAGGGGATCAGGATGTCGCTGTTCTCGGCGCAGATCTCGGCGACTTCCTCGTTGGAATAGCGGCGGAAGCCGGTCTCGCGCTCGGCGTCAACCGGGAAGATCACCGCGCCGATCTTGCGCTCGCGGAAGTACTCGGCGGTCTGCTGCACCGAGGGCAGCATCCCGTCCTTGCCGGCGGGATTGCGGAAATACTTCGCCATCCCGGCCTGGAATTCGTCATAGCCGTCGTCACGCTGGCCGCAGCACGGCTCTTCGGCGTGGGTGTGAATGTCGATCGCGATCAGCTCGTCTGCGTTGATCATCTGTCTGTCTCCTCCCCGACCTTCGTCAGGTGTCGTCAATACCGGTCAGTTTGCCGAGAAGCTGCATCAGCGTGGCAAACTCCGCATCCGTCAGGTTCAGGCGTTCCGCCTGGTGAAACTCGAGGAAGGCCTGCTTGTGCGATTGCACGAAGGTGTCCCCCATCTCGGTCAGCGACAGGCGCACCGAGCGCCGGTCGTGGTCAAGCACGTTGCGCTGCACATACCCTGCCTCGACCATGCGGTGCACAAGCTTGGTCATGTGCGCGGGCTTGATCCGCAAACGCGCCGCGATCGTTCCCTGCCGCAGGCCGGGGTTCAGCCCGACGACCCACAGCACGGTGAACTCTCCCGGCTTCAGCCCATGGTGGGCCAGCCGCTGGAAGAAGAGGTCGAAACTTTGCAGCTGCGCGATACGCAGCAGGAAGCCGACCGACTGGCCAAGCTCGCCAAAGCGGATGGAGTCCTCGTCCATTCCGCTGGCGGGCTGGACGTTCATTTCTTCTCGTCCGGGCGGCCCACCTTGCCGACCTTCTTCTGCAGGAAGGCCTGCAGGCGCGCTTCGGCTTCCGGGGTGGTGGCGGCGAAAGAGGCGATGAAGCTCTCCACGAACAGGCCATCGTCCGCCGACATATCCTGGATGCGGGGCAGCGCCTGAATGATCGCGTAGTTCGAGAACTCGGCGTTCGACGCGGCCTTGCCGGCCAGTTCGACCGCCTTCTCCAGCGCCTCGCCCTCGGGCACGACGTACTGGACGATGTTCCAGCGCTCGGCGGTGTCGGCATCGACGGACCGGCCGGTCAGCATCAGGTCGGTCATCCGCGCCTGCCCCATCAGCCGCGCGGTGCGCACCGAGGCGCCACCGCCCACGTAGATACCCCGCTGGCCTTCCGGCAGAGCGAAGAACGCGGTGGCGTCCGCAACGCGCACATGGGTCGACGAGGCCAGTTCCAGCCCGCCGCCGACAACCGCGCCGTGCAGCGCCGAGAACCACGGCAGCTTGCCGCGTTCGATCCGGCCGAACACCTCGTGCCAGCGGCGCGAGCCGTGGACACCCTCGAACGGGGTCTTCTGGACATGCTCCGCCAGATCGAGACCGGCGCAGAAATGCGGGCCGTGGCCATAGATCACGCCAGCCTTCGCCTCGCCGTTCGCACGGGTGATGACGGTGTCGAGTTCCTCGATGAAGGCGTCCGAGATGGCGTTGCGCTTGTCAGGGCGGTTCAGCCCGATCAGCGCGACGTCGCCACGCAGTTCATAGTCCAGATATTTCATGCGATCCTTCATCCTCCCCAGTACACTCACTGAGCCTCCCACGGCGCAAAATACACGACTCGCCGCGATTTCACTATCCATGGAAAATGTTTTTCTGTAAACTAATTTCTGAAGAGGGAGGAGCGGATGACCGAATCACGCCTGCGCAGTGTCGAACTGTGGGATGCCGAAGTCGAATGGGAAAAGCGCGACGATGGATGCATCCTCGTGTGGCAGAAGGGCGACCTTGACCCTTACCCTGCCCGCCTGTCGGACCGGATCAAATACTGGGCCGAGACCGCGCCCGACCGGACGTGGATGGCCGAACGCGGCCCCGATACCCAGTGGTACCACGTCAGTTATTCCCAGCTTCTGAAGGACATCCGCGCCATCGGGCAGGTTCTTCTGGACCATGGGCTGTCCGAAGATCGGCCCCTGCTGATCCTGTCGGGCAACTCTATCGCCCACGCCGTGATGGCGCTTGGCGCGCAGTATGTGGGCGTGCCCTCGGCCGCCATCGCCCCGGCCTATGCGCTGGTGTCCAGCGGCTATGAAAAGCTGAAGTCGGTCTGCGACCAGATCACCCCCGGCGCCGTCTTCGCCGAGAACATGGAACGCTTCGCCCCCGCCGTAGATGCGGTGATTCCGGACGTCCCGCGCTTTGGCGTCGAGGGCGACAAGCTGGCGATGTCGTGGGAAGCCGTGCTGGACACCAAGCCCACCGACGCGGTCGAGGCCGCCAACGCGGCGACCGGCCCGGATACCGTGGCGAAGTTCGTCTTCACCTCGGGCACCACGGGCAACCCGAAGGCCGTGATCACCACGCAGAAGATGCTGTGCTCGAACCAGGAGATCGTCGCCGACTGCTTCCGCTACTTCCGCGAAGAGCCGCCGGTGCTGCTGGACTGGGCGCCGTGGAACCACGTGGCGGCGGGCAACAAGGTGTTCAACATGAACATCTACAACGGCGGCAGCTACTATATCGACGGCGGCAAACCCGCGCCGGGTGCGATTGACCTGACGGTCCGCAACCTGCTGGACGTCTCGCCCAACTGGTATTTCAACGTGCCCGTGGGCTACGAAATGCTGGTTCACGCGATGAAGGAGAACGAAGACCTTCGGAAGTCGTTCTTCAAGAACCTCAAGCTGATGATGTACGCCGGCGCGGCCATGGCCGAACACACCTGGGCGGACCTTGACCGGCTGGCGGTCGAAACCACCGGCGAGCGCGTGCTGCTTGCCACCGGCCTTGGCTCGACCGAGACGGCGCCTTTCGCCTTCTTCTGCACCGAGCCGCAGGACAAGCCCGGCAACGTCGGCATCCCCTCGCGAGAGGTGATCCTCAAGCTGGTGCCGAACGAAGGAAAGTGGGAAGCGCGGGTGAAAAGCCCCTCGGTCACGCCGGGTTACTGGCGCGATCCGAAGACATCGGCCGAGCATTTCGACGACGAGGGCTTCTACATGATGGGCGATGCGTTGCGCTTCGCCGATCCGGACGACCCGTCCAAGGGCTTCTACTTCGACGGCCGCGTGGCCGAGAACTTCAAGCTGGCAACCGGCACGTGGGTTTCGGTCGGCACGCTGCGCGCCAAGCTGACCGACGCGCTTGGCGGTCTGGCCCGCGACGTGGTCATCGTCGGCGAAGGGCACGAAAGCCTTGGCGCGATGCTGGTGCCCTTCCGCCCTGCCATCGAGAAGGTCGTCGACGGAGGCGCCTCGATGGACGACGAGACGCTGTTCAACCATCCCCAGCTTCGCAGCGCCATCGCCGGACGGCTGGCCGAGTACAACAAGACGGCCACCGGCTCGTCGATGCGCATTCCGCAGGTCATCATCATGACCGAGCCGCTGAACCTTGACCGCGGCGAAGTGACCGACAAGGGCTCGGTCAACCAGCGCGCCGTTCTGCGCAACCACGCCGAGTTCGCGATGACGCTTTATACCGACGACGATCACGTGATCTTCTCGGGTCAGGGCTGATCCCACCGGCGGCCGGCGACACCCGCCGGCCGCTATTGACGTTGCTTCGGTTTCAAGGTCTGAGTGCCGCGCATGAAGACGGCGTTCATCCATATCGGCACCCACAAGACCGGCACCACCTTTATTCAGCGCTGGATGCATCTGCACCTGAAACAGCTGCTGGATGCAGGCATCTACGTGCCCGAAACGGGCCGGATGCGGAAGGAAGCGCAGCACAAGCACCTGTCCGCCCCGATCCGCGAATGGCTGCCGGACTCTGACGTTCCCGAGATCTGGCAGAAGCTGGGCGCAGAGATCAAGAACCGGCCCGAAGACGTCCTGCTGAGCGCCGAGCACTTCACCCGGTCGATGCTGGCGACGAACCGCGCCAACCGGCTGATGGCCTATCTGGAAAGCCTTGGCTACCGCGTGGTCCTGATCCTGTTCTTGCGCGATCAGGTCAGCTACATCAACAGCCGCTACTGTCAGGAAGCCAAGCGTTTCATCACCGTCGGCCCGTTCGAGGCCTACCTGAACCGCTGGAAGAACAACGTCATCTTCAATTACGACCGCATGACGAACCGGCTTGAGAAGCTGAACGCCGAGTTGCGCGTGTTCCCGTTCCCGCCGCCGGGCCGGACGATCCAGTCGGTCCTGTGCGAGACGCTGGGCGTCGGGCCGTTCGACGAAAAGGACGTGGCGCGCGCGAATGAAAGCATGGGCCCCAAGACGATCTTCGCGGCACGCCTGTTCGCGCACAAGACCCGGCTGAACCGGCGCCTGAAGAAACGCGGACCCGGCGAGAGGCAGAGACGCCTCGACGAGTTGCGCCGCCTGACGGTGGAGATGCGCAAATCCGACTTCGGGCTGGGCTGGAACTCTGAAAAGTTCATGGGCTTCTCGCCCGAAACCGCTGAAGACGCGCGGGCGCGGTTTGCCGCCGGGAACGACGAAGTCGCGCTGCGGTACTGGGGCACGCCCTGGGCCGAGATACACGGCACCCTTAACCCGGTGCCGAACGAGATCGATCTCGAGTCCCCGGATCCAGCCATTCTGGCCGAGGTTTTGGAGTATATCGAACCTCTGCTTCCGAAAGCCGAGAAGATCATCGCCAGAGAAGGCGCTATTTCTTAGGCACTTGCCCTCAGAAATGCGTTTTCCCGGGGCTAGGACGTAGAGGCGCGTTGCCGTGCGCGCGTCCGCGATTTACATCCACACGCATGAGCAGCCCAGATAAAGCCATGGACCGCGGCCTTTCCATCGTCATCGTAGAATCCGACCGGGACCGCGCGATGCTGATCGTCGACTCCCTTCGCGAAGCCGGCGATTTCGAGATTCACGTGATCGCCGAAGTCACCGGGCTGTCGCGGCACATCAAGCAGCACAATCCCGACGTCGTGCTGATCGACATCGAGAACCCATCGCGCGATATGCTCGAGGAACTGGCGCTGGCCTCGGGCCCGCTGGACCGCCCGGTCGCGATGTTCGTCGACAAGTCCGCCGAGGGCCTGACCGACGCCGCGATCGAAGCGGGCGTGTCCGCCTATGTCGTCGACGGGCTGAAGCCCGACCGCCTGAAGCCGATCCTTGACGCGGCGGTCGCCCGGTTCCGCATGTTCCAGCGGATCCGAACCGAACTGGCCGAAACCAAGCGCGCTTTGGAAGAGCGCAAGGTGATCGACCGCGCCAAGGGCATGCTGATGAAGGCAAAGGGCCTCAACGAGGAAGAGGCCTATGCCCTGCTGCGCAAGACCGCAATGGATCAGGGCCGCAAGGTCGCGGACGTCGCGCAGGCTCTGGTCACCGCGGCGGGCTTGCTGTCATGAGCACGACCCGGCTGTCGCTGGCCTACATGCCGCTTCTGGATGCCGCGCCGATGATCGTCGCGCAGGAAATGGGCTTCGCCGCGCAGGAAGGGCTGGACCTCGATCTTGTGGCCGCGCCCTCGTGGTCCTCGATCCGCGACATGCTGGTGTTCGGGCGGGTGCAGGCCGCGCATATGCTGTCCCCCGTCCCCGTCGCCACCGCGCTGGGGCTGGGCGGTGCGGGCTCGGCGCTGTCCGCCGCTTCTGTGACCTCGATCAACGGCAACATCCTTGGCGTCAGCAACGAGCTTGCCGCCAAGCTGCGCGACGCGGGCCACGGCTTTGACCTGACGGATGCCGACGCGGCTGGCCGCGCGCTGATCGCGGCCGCTCCGACGCCGCTGCGCATGGGCGTGCCCTTTCCGTTCTCGATGCACGCCGAACTTCTGTACTACTGGCTTTCCGCGCTGGGGCTGCCCGCGCCGCAAGGAGTCGAGATCAAGACGGTGCCGCCCCCCTTGATGGCCGACGCCATCGCGGCGGGCGAAATCGACGCCTTCTGCGTCGGCTCGCCCTGGGGCTCTATCGCGGTCGAGAACGGCGTCGGCGCGCTGCTGCTGGCAGGCTCCGCGATCTGGAGCTTCGCGCCCGAGAAGGTTCTGTGCGTCCGCAACGACTGGGCCGAAGAGGAACAGGCCCTTCTCGGTCGCCTGATCCGCGCCATCTGGCGCGCCGGGCGCTGGCTGGACGAACCCGGCAGCCGCGGCCTTGCCGCCGAGATCCTCGCGCGGCCGGAATACCTGAACCTCGATGCCGAGATCCTCGACCGCGGACTGACCGGCAAACTCACGATCAACTCGGCCGGCGACCAGCGCGAAGTGCCCGACTTCATCGTGTTCCACGACGGCGCCGCCAACTTCCCGTGGCGCAGTCAGGCAGAGTGGATCGCGGTCCAGATGGCGGCCCGCACCGGGCTTGACCGCGCCACCGCGGCGCGGCTTGGCCGGGCCACGTTCCGGTCCGACATCTACCGCGAGGCGATGAAGGGCACGAAGGCGGACCTGCCGGGCGCGTCGTCCAAGATCGAGGGCGGGCTGACCGAGCGCACCGCAGTCGCGTCGGACGGCGGGACCCTGTTCCTGCGTCGAAACCAGTTCTTCGACCGCCAGATTTTTGACCCGAAACGCTTTGAGTGACGCGAAATCGGGCAACGCGCTGCACCGCAGAAATTTGGAACAATCCAAACCACCGCGCCTGACGCATCTTAATTGAACACGCCGCCGAATCGCCGCAATTAGGTTCGTGTCGGCAGGCAACGGGGCCCGCCAACGAAATTCTCCCAATGACCGGGTGATCTGAGCGCAGCCGCTCGACGTCTCGCCATACCTATGGCGGGTGTGTCGTGCGGCTTTTTTCGTTTGCCCCGGACCCTGAATGTCCCGGGCGCAGTCAAGGGACGACCCAGACATGAAGAAATTGATCCTCTCGCTCGCCGCCTCGACGGTACTGGCATCGGGCGCCTACGCGCAGATGCTGGAGCTGGAAAAGGACGAGCTGACCTTCGGCTTCATCAAACTGACCGACATGGCGCCGCTCGCCGTTGCCTACGAGCAGGGCTACTTCCTCGATGAAGGCCTGTTCGTCACGCTCGAAGCCCAGGCCAACTGGAAGGTGCTGCTGGACGGCGTCATCGACGGCCAGCTGGACGGCGCACACATGCTGGCCGGTCAGCCGCTGGCCGCGACCATCGGCTTCGGCACCGAAGCCCACATCATCACCCCCTTCTCGATGGACCTGAACGGCAACGGCATCACCGTGTCGAACGAGGTCTGGGAAGAAATGAAGCCCAACATCCCGGCCGACGCTGACGGCAAGCCGATCCACCCGATCTCGGCCGAGGCGCTGGCCCCGGTGGTCGAGCAGTACAAGTCCGAAGGCAAGCCCTTCAACATGGGCATGGTGTTCCCGGTTTCGACCCACAACTACGAACTGCGCTACTGGCTGGCCGCTGGCGGTCTGCACCCCGGCTTCTACTCGCCCGAGAACATCACCGGCCAGATCAACGCCGACGTTCTGCTGTCCGTGACCCCGCCGCCGCAGATGCCCGCCACCCTCGAGGCCGGCACCATCTATGGCTACTGCGTGGGTGAGCCGTGGAACCAGCAGGCCGTGTTCAAAGGCATCGGCGTGCCGGTCATCACCGACTACGAACTGTGGAAGAACAACCCCGAGAAGGTCTTCGGCATCACCGCCGAGTTCGCGGAAGAGAACCCGAACACCACGAAGGCGATCGTCAAGGCGCTGATCCGCGCCGCGATCTGGCTGGACGAGAACGACAACGCCAACCGCATGGAAGCGGTCGAGATGCTGTCGCAGCCGGAATACGTGGGCGCAGACGCCGAAGTCATCGCGAACTCGATGACTGGCACCTTCGAATACGAAAAGGGCGACGTCCGCGAAGTTCCCGACTTCAACGTGTTCTTCCGCTACAACGCGACCTACCCGTTCTACTCGGACGCCGTCTGGTACCTGACCCAGATGCGCCGCTGGGGTCAGATCTCCGAGCACAAGTCCGACGAGTGGTACGATGAAGTCGCCAAGTCGGTCTATCGCCCGGACATCTACCTGGAAGCCGCGCGCCTGCTTGTCGACGAAGGTCTCGCCAACGAGGAAGACTTCCCCTGGGACAGCGACGGCTACAAGGAAGCCACGCCGGCCGAGGACATCATCGACGGCATTCCCTACGACGGCCGCACGCCGAACGCCTATCTCGACAGCCTGCCGATCGGCCTGAAGGGCGAAGAGAAGATCGTCGGCAACGAGGTGCAGGGCTAACTCCCTCCTCCAGGTCTCTCCCCCCTCCTCCGGGGTGGGGGGAGAGAGCGACACACACCGCCAGTGGCTTTCACGACATCGGCCACATGCGACTTTCCCTCCCCTGAAGGGGGAGGGTCAGGGAGGGGGCCTCCCTCCGCCAACCCGTTGCAAGGATAGCCAGAATGACCACCGTCGATCCGAACTTTGCCGGGGCCGCTGATCGCGAAGCGCGCAAGGCCCGGCTTTTCACCCGCATCAACAAGGCCGACAAATGGTTCCAGGTCCTTGGCCTGGCGTGGATCACCCCGATCCTGAAAGCCGCCGCCGGCGACAACCCCAAGGCACAGGCCAAGGACATCTGGCGCCTGCTGGGCGTTCCGCTTCTCGCCATCGCCTGCTTCCTGCTGGTTTGGGGCACGCTGGCGCCGAAGGTGCAGACCTCGCTGGGCGCGGTGCCCGGACCGTCGCAGGTCTGGACCGAAGCCGTGAACCTGCACGAGGACGCGCAGGCCAAGGCGGCCAAGAAAGCCAAGTTCGAAGACATGGTCGCCCAGCGCAACGCCAAGCTGATCGAGGCCGGCCGCGCGGACGAGGTCAAGACCGTCGCCTACACCGGCGCCCCCAGCTACTACGAGCAGATCTGGACCTCGATCAAAACCGTGTTCTTCGGCTTCCTGATCGCCACCGTGGTCGCCGTGCCGCTGGGTATCGCCGCCGGTCTTTCGGTCACCGCCAACTCGGCGCTGAACCCGCTGATCCAGATCTTCAAGCCGGTCTCGCCGCTGGCGTGGCTGCCGATCGTGACGATGGTCGTCTCGGCGCTCTACACCACCGATGACGGCTGGTTCGCCAAGTCGTTCCTCGTCTCCGCCATCACCGTGACCCTGTGTTCGCTGTGGCCGACGCTGATCAACACCTCGCTGGGCGTGGCGTCGATCGACAAGGACCTGATCAACGTGTCGAAGGTCCTGAAGATGGGCACCTGGACCAAGATCACCAAGCTGGTCCTGCCCTCGGCGCTGCCGCTGATCTTCACCGGTCTCCGCCTGTCGCTGGGTGTCGGCTGGATGGTTCTGATCGCGGCCGAGATGCTGGCGCAGAACCCGGGTCTGGGCAAATTCGTCTGGGACGAATTCCAGAACGGCAGCTCCAGCTCGCTGGCCAAGATCATGGTCGCCGTCTTCACCATCGGCATCATCGGCTTCCTGCTGGATCGCGTGATGTACGCGCTGCAGTCCCTCTTCACCTTCTCGAACAACCGCTGAGCGGCGCTCAGGTAGCGAAGCGACAAACCGAAAGGTAAAGCCATGAGCATCCTCAAGTTCGACAACGTGTCCAAAAGCTTCGGCGAAGGCGTCCACAAGGCCGACGTGCTGAAGAACATCGATCTGGAAGTCCGGGAGGGCGAGTTCCTCGTTCTCCTCGGCTTCTCGGGCACCGGCAAGACGACGCTGATCAACCTGATGGCCGGGCTGGAAAAGCCCACCGCCGGCAGCGTCACCTTCAAGGGCAAGCCGATCGAGGGACCGGGCCGCGAGCGCGGCGTGATCTTCCAGAACTACTCGCTGATGCCGTGGCTTACGGTGGCGGGCAACGTGCGGCTGGCGGTGGACACCGTCTTTCCCAAGCTCTCGAACGCCGAGAAAGAGGAAAAGGTCGCGCATTACGTCAAGATGGTCGGCCTGTCTCACGCCACCGCCCGCCGTCCGGCCGAGCTGTCGGGCGGGATGCGGCAGCGCGTCAACGTGGCCCGCGCCCTTGCGATGTCGCCCGAGGTGCTGCTGCTGGACGAGCCGCTGTCGGCGCTGGACGCGCTGACCCGCGCCAATCTGGCGGACGAGATCGAACACATCTGGGAGCAGGACAAGAAGACCTGCGTCCTGATCACCAACGACGTGGACGAGGCCATCGTGCTGGCTGACCGGATCATCGCCCTGAACCCCGACGGGACGCTGGGCGAGCAGTTCACGGTCGACATCCCGCGCCCGCGCGACCGGGGCGAGATGAACCACCACGAGGGCTTCAAGACCCTGCGCGCCGACGTCACCAACTACCTGATGGACGTGGGCATCCAGTCCAAGGTGGAAGGCACGAAGCTGCTGCCGAGCGTGACCCCGATCCACGGCCTGCCCAGCGCGGTGGTTAAGGCGACCGAGGGCATGGTCGAGGACCGCTTCCTCGACTTCAGCCAGCTGCACAAGGTCTACCCCACCCCCAAGGGTCCCCTGACCGTGGTCGAGGACTTCAACCTGAAAATGAACAAGGGCGAGTTCATCTCGCTGATCGGCCACTCGGGCTGCGGCAAGTCGACCGTCCTGACCATGGCCGCCGGCCTGAACTCGATCTCGAAGGGCGGCATTCGCCTTGACGGACGCCACGTCGAGGGGGCCGACCCCGAACGCGCCGTGGTGTTCCAGTCGCCCTCGCTCTTCCCGTGGCTCACCGCGAAGGAGAACGTCAGTGTCGGAGTCGACCGTGTCTATCCCCGCGCCTCCCAGGCCGAACGCCAGGATGTGGTTGAGTATTACCTTGAACGGGTCGGTCTCGCTGACAGTATGGACAAGCCCGCCAGCGACCTCTCGAACGGGATGAAGCAGCGTGTGGGCATCGCCCGCGCCTTCGCCCTGTCGCCGAAGCTGCTCCTTCTAGACGAACCCTTCGGGATGCTCGACAGCCTGACCCGCTGGGAGCTTCAGGAAGTTCTGATGGAAGTCTGGTCGCGCACCAAGGTTACCGCGATCTGCGTCACCCACGACGTCGACGAGGCGATCCTGCTGGCCGACCGCGTCGTGATGATGACCAACGGTCCGCAGGCCACCATCGGCAAGATCGTCAACGTCGACCTGCCCCGCCCGCGCACCCGCAAGGCGCTGCTCGAGCACCCCGATTACTACCTCTACCGCGAACAGGTGCTGAACTTCCTCGAGGAATACGAGCACGGCAAGCACGGCAAGTCCGAGACGGCCAAGGCCGAGGACACCCCCAGCAAGAAGGAAGCCGCGTGATGGACACCACTCTGGACACGCCCGCCAAGACCTTCATCGAGGTCACCGAGGTCTGGGTTCCCGACGGGGACCGCCTGAAGCTGGCCGAAGGCAACTATGGCGGGCTGGAAGAATTCGCCGCCGCCTCGCGCCGCGAAAGCTTCGCGATGGGCGAGGGCCTGCCGGGCAAGGCATGGGCCGAGGAACGGCCGGTGGTACTGAAGGGCTTCGACGGCTCGTACTTCAAGCGCACCGAGGCCGCCACCGCCGCCGGGCTGACCAGCGCGGTCGCGGTCCCGGTGTTCGACGGCAAGACGCTGAAGGCGGTGCTTGTGGTCCTGTGCGGCGACGACGACGAGCGCACCGGCGCCATCGAGGTCTGGCACGAGCAGGACGGCCTTCTGATGCTGGACGACGGCTATTACGGCGCGGCGAAGCACTTCGAGTGGGTGTCGCAGCACACCCACTTCCCGCGCGGTCAGGGCCTGCCCGGCGGCGTCTGGTCGTCGGAAACGCCGATCCTGATGCGCGACCTCGGCTCGGGCTATCGCTTCATCCGCGCCGACAGCGCGGCGAAGGCGGGGCTGACCACCGGCCTTGGCCTGCCGATCCCGGTTCCGGGCGGCAAGACCTTCGTGCTGACGCTGCTGTCCGCCAAGGGCACGCCGATCGCCCGCCGGTTCGAGATCTGGGACGCCCGCTCTGCCCGAAACGGCGCGGCGAACGAGGCCCGGCTGATCGACGGCATCTGCGCCCGCGAAGGCGCGCTGTGGGATCCGGACAACGCCGGCAACGAGCGCGTCGTCAAAGCGTGGCAGGGCGCCATCGGCCGCGTGCTTGGCACCGGCGTGCCGCTGGTCGAAGGCGGCAAGCCGGGACTGGCGAACGGCTATGACTCGATGGTCGCGCTGCCGATCCACCTGGACGGCGAGCTGAGCCACGTCGTGGCTTGGTACCTGTAAGGAGTTGGGGAACATGCAGAAACTGGTCGTCATCGGCGCCGGCATGGCCTCTGGCCGCTTGCTGGAACAGCTGTTCGAAGCGAACCCCGACGCCTACGAGGTCACGCTGTTCAACGCAGAGCCTCGGGGCAACTACAACCGCATCATGCTGTCGCCCGTCCTGTCGGGCGAGAAGAGCTATGCCGAAATCGTCACCCATGACGACGACTGGTACGCGGGCAACAAGGTGACCTGCCGCTTCGGCGAGCGCGTCGTCTCGGTCGACCGCGAGCGCAAGGTCGTCGTCGGCGAGAAAGGCGAAGTGCCCTACGACAAACTGGTGTTCGGCACCGGCTCGTCGGCCTTCATCATCCCCTGCCCCGGCCACGACCTGCCCGGCGTGGTGGCGTTCCGCGATCTCGAGGACACCACCGCCATGACCGAGGCCTCGGGCACCCCCGGCGGCCGCGCGGTGGTGATCGGCGGCGGCCTTCTGGGGCTGGAAGCCGCGGCGGCGCTGCGGATGCGCGGAATGGACGTGACCGTGCTGCACCTGTCGGGTCACCTGATGGAGCGCCAGCTGGACGAGGCGGCGGGCTACCTGCTGCAGAAAGACCTCGAAAAGCGCGGCATCACCGTGCTGACCAAGGCGTCGACCAAGATGATCCAGGGTGACGGCAAGGTCGAAAGCGTCCTGCTGGAAGACGGCACCGTCCTTCCGGCCGACATCGTGGTGATGGCCGTGGGCATCCGCCCGCAGGTTCAGCTTGCGAAAGAGAGCGGGCTTGAGATGGGCCGCGCCATCGTGGTCGACGCGCAGATGCGCACCAGCGATCCCTCGGTCTTCGCCGTCGGCGAATGCGTCGAGTTTGAAGGCAACCTCTTCGGTCTGGTCGCGCCGCTGTACGACCAGGCCAAGGTGCTGGCGAAGACGCTGCTGGACGAAGAGGACACCTTCAAGGTCAAGCAGCTGTCGACCAAGCTGAAGGTCACCGGCTGCGACCTGTTCAGCGCCGGCGACTTCGCCGAGGGCGAGGGGCGCGAGGACATCGTGTTCCGCGACCCGGCGCGCGGCGTCTACAAGCGGCTGGTGCTGGAAGGCGACAAGCTGGTCGGCGCCGTATTCTACGGCGACACCGCCGACAGCAACTGGTTCTTCGGCCTGATCCGCGACGGCGAGGACGTGTCGGACATGCGCGACACGCTGATCTTCGGCCCGTCCTTCCAGGGAGGCGCCACCGCGGACCCTCTCTCAGCCGTTGCAGCATTGCCGCCTGAGGCGGAGATCTGCGGCTGCAACGGCGTGTGCAAGGGCGACATCGTGGCCGCGATCGAGGGCGGCGCGACCGACCTCGCCGCGATCAAGGCGACCACCAAGGCCAGTGCGTCCTGCGGGACCTGCACCGGGCTGGTGGAACAGGTGCTGTCGGTCACGCTGGGCGACGAATTCGTCATCCCCACGGTTCAACCGATCTGCGGCTGCTGCGACCTCACGCACGAGGATGTGCGGCGCCTGATCAAGTCGAAGGAACTGAAATCCCAGCCCGCCGTCTGGCAGGAACTGGGCTGGAAGACCGTCAACGGCTGCCACGTCTGCCGCCCAGCGGTGAACTTCTACCTGCTGGCCGACTGGCCGCTGGACTATCAGGACGACCCGCAGTCGCGCTTCGTGAACGAGCGCAATCACGCCAACATCCAGAAGGACGGCACCTACAGCGTGATGCCCCGTATGTGGGGCGGCATGACCGACGCGAACGAATTGCGCGCCATCGCCGACGCCGCCGACAAGTACGGCGCGGCGGTCAAGGTGACGGGCGGCCAGCGGATCGACCTGCTGGGCGTGAAGAAAGAGGATCTGCCGGCGATCTGGTCGGATCTGAACGACGCGGGCATGGTGTCGGGCCATGCCTATTCCAAGGGTCTTCGGACGGTGAAGACCTGTGTGGGCAGTGACTGGTGCCGGTTCGGCACCCAGGATTCCACGGGCCTCGGGATAAAGCTCGAGAAGAGGCTCTGGGGCTCGTGGACGCCGCACAAGGTCAAGCTCGCCGTCTCGGGCTGCCCGCGCAACTGCGCCGAGGCCACCTGCAAGGACGTGGGCATCATCTGCGTCGACAGCGGCTATCAGATCGGCGTCGGCGGCGCGGCGGGGATGGACGTGAAAGAGGTCGAGCGCCTTGTCGACGTCCGGACCGAGGAAGAGGCGATCGACTATACCGTCGCCTTCATCCAGCTGTACCGCGAACACGCCAAGTACCTCGACCGACCCTACAAGTGGCTGGCGAAGGTCGGGCTGGACTGGGTCAAGGAGCAGGTCGGCGACCCCGCCACCCGCGCCGCGCTGATCGAGCGTTTCGACATCTCGCAGTCGGTCTACCAGAAGGACCCGTGGGCCGATCACGTCGCCACCCGGCGCAGGCTGTACGCCCCGATTGCCGACCTTACGCTGGAGGCGGCGGAATGACCTTCGCGGACATGATGCAAAAGGAGCCCGTGACATGAGCTGGATCGACATCGGCCACATCGACGACATCCCGGCGCGCGGGGCGCGGGTGCTGAAGACGCAGCTTGGCTGCATCGGGCTGTTCCGCACCGGCGACGACCGGGTGTTCGCGGTGACGAACACCTGCCCGCACAAGGGCGGCCCGCTGTCCGAAGGGATCGTCCACGGCAACAAGGTCACCTGCCCGCTGCATAATTCGGTGTTCGACCTGGAGACCGGCGCGGGGACGGACGGCTATGCGATCGAGACCTACCCGGTGCGGGTCGAGGACGGGCGTGTGCTGATCGATGGCGACACGCTGAGCCGGCGGAGCGCGGCGTGACTTCGGAGGGGACCCCCTCCCCAGCCCTCCCCCTGGCAGGGGGAGGGAGTGCGGATGGCTCTGGGGGGGTGACCCCCTCCCCGACCCTCCCCCTGCAAGCGGGAGGGAGTGCGGATGCTTCTGGGGGGGTGACCCCCTCCCCGAGCCTCCCCCTGCAAGCGGGAGGGAGTGCGGATGGCTCTGGGGGCGTGCCCCCCTCCCCGACCCTCCCCCTGCAAGGGGGAGGGAGTTCCCCCGCCGCGACCCTTGGCACGAACGGCGCCACCCATAGCTCCCCTCCCCCTCTACAGGGGGAGGGGTCGGGGGAGGGGGCAGCCACCCCACCCCAAACCACTGTCCGCTCCACCTGCGCCTACTGCGGCGTCGGATGCGGCGTCCTGCTGACCCCCGACGGTCAGGGCGGCATCGAGGTCAAGGGCGACCCGGACCACCCCGCCAACCGGGGCCGCCTGTGCTCGAAGGGCATCGCACTGGGCGAGACCGTCGGCCTTGACGACCGCCTGCTCGCCCCGCGCGTGAACGGCGCGGACACCGACTGGGACAGCGCGCTGGACCTCGTCGCGACCCGCTTCGGCGAGACCATCGCGAAACACGGCCCCGACAGCGTCGCCTTCTACGTTTCGGGCCAGTTGCTGACGGAAGACTACTACGTCGCCAACAAGCTGATGAAAGGCTTCATCGGCTCGGGCAACATCGACACCAATTCCCGGCTGTGCATGGCCTCGACCGTCGCCGGCCAGCGCCGCGCCTTCGGGACCGACACCGTGCCCGGCACCTATGACGACATCGAGGACGCCGACCTTGTGGTTCTGGTCGGCTCGAACCTCGCATGGTGCCACCCGGTCCTGTACCAGCGCGTGATCGCGGCGCAGAAACAGCGCCCGCACATGAAGATCGCCGTGGTCGATCCGCGCCGCACCGCGTCCTGTGACCGGGCGGACATTCACCTGCAGATCGAATCCGGCACCGATGTCGAGCTGTTCAACGGCCTGCTGTCGCGCATTCACCAGATGGGCGCGCTGGACAAAGGCTATATGCGCCACGTCGAGGGCTTCAACGCCGCGCTCGCCGCCGCGTCCACCGCACGGCCTGCCGAGGTCACCAAGCTGCCGCAGGCGCTGATCGACCGGTTCTACAACATGTGGATCGGCACCGAGAAGGTCGTCACGATCTTCAGTCAGGGCGTGAACCAGTCCTCGTCGGGCGCCGACAAGGTGAACTCGATCCTGAACTGCCACCTTGCCACCGGCCGCATCGGCAAGCCCGGCATGGGGCCGTTCAGCGTCACCGGACAGCCCAACGCGATGGGCGGGCGCGAGGTGGGCGGGCTTGCCAACATGCTGGCCTGTCACCTCGATATCGAGAACGCCGACCACCGCCGCGCGGTGCGCGACTTCTGGAACGCGCCGACCATCGCGACCGCGCCAGGGCTGAAGGCCGTCGACATGTTCCGCGCCGTGGGCGACGGGAGGATCAAGGCGCTGTGGATCATCCACACCAACCCCGCCGTGTCGATGCCCGACGCCGACGCGGTGCGCGACGCGATCAAGGGCTGCGACTTCGTGGTGGTCAGCGATATCACCGCTCAGAACGACACCGCGCGGCTGGCGCATGTGCTGCTGCCCGCCGCCGCCTGGGGCGAGAAGAACGGAACGGTCACCAACTCGGACCGCACCATCAGCCGCCAGCGCGCAGCGCTGCCGGTGCCGGGACAGGCGCGGCCCGACTGGGAGATCCTCGCCGAGGTCGGCCGCCGCATGGGTTGGCGTCATGCCTTCGACTATTCCACGCCGGTCGAGATCTTCCGCGAATACGCCGGTCTCAGCCAGGTTGCCGGGATCTTCGGACGCGACTTCGACATCTCGGCGGCAACGCGGATGCGCGACATCGACTATGACGCGATGGAGCCGTTCCGCTGGCCGCTGACCGCCACCCGGCAGGGCGGCCGGTTCTTCGCCGACGGGCAGTTCTACACTCCGGACGGCAAGGCTCGGATGCTCCCGCTGAACTACCGCCCGCCGGAATCGAAGCGCGGCCGCCGCTTCCCATACCGCCTGAACACGGGGCGGCTGCGGGACCAGTGGCACACGATGACCCGCACCGCGAAATCGCCGCGGCTCTCTGCACACCTGCCGGAACCGTTCTGCGAGATCCACCCTGACGACGCCGCCGAGCTGGGGCTTGCGCCCGCCGATCTTGTCGAGCTGACCAGCACGCAGGGCCGCGCGATCCTGCGGGTCGTGGTGACCGACAAGGTCCGCCCGGGCGAGGTCTTCGCGCCGATGCACTGGACCGGCGAGACCGCGCCCTCGGCCCGGATCGACGCGCTGGTGGCGCCCGTGACCGACCCGGTGTCGGGGCAGCCGGAAAGCAAGGCCTCGGTGGTGGCGATGAAGAAGTTCGAGGCGGGCTGGTACGCCTTTGCAGTCTCGGCGGGCGACATGACGCCCGACGCCGAGTACTGGGCCCGCGCCCGCACCCGCAACGGATGGCGCGCGGAACTGGCGGGGCGCGAGGCGCCGGCGGACTGGGAAGCCTGGGCGCGCAAGCTGTTCGGCACCGAGGCGACCGTGCAGGTGGTCAGCGACGCGGGCCGGGGCATTCACCGGCTGGCATTCCACGAGGGCGACCGGCTGGTCGCGGCGCTGTTCGTCGCTCCTGAACCGGTGGGGCTGATGCGCGACTACGTGGCCGGGCTGCCGGGAACCGAGGCGCCCGGAGCGATCTCGGGCCGCGCGCCCGCCGACCGCCCCGATCCGGGGCCGGTGCTGTGCGCCTGCTTCAACGTCGGCGTGAACACAATCCTGACCGCGATCGAGGATCAGGGCCTGTGCACCGTCGAAGCGATCGGCGCGGCGCTTCAGGCGGGCACCAACTGCGGCTCTTGCCGGCCGGAGATCGCGGCGCTACTCCAGAAGGCAGCCCTGCCCCCCAAAGCCGCGGAGTGATCCCGCCATGAGCCGTCGATGACCATCGCCCCCTACGTCCGCATCCTCGGCCGGGGTCCCGGCCGCTCGCGCTCGCTGACGCGGGAGGAAGCCTTCGAGGCGCTGACGCTGGTCCTGAACGGCGAGGCCGCCCCGGAAGCCATCGGCGCGATGCTGATGCTGATGCGCATGAAAGGCGAGGTCCCCGACGAGATCGCGGGCTTCGCCGAGGCGGCCCGCGCCTCCCTTCCGGCCCTGCCCGCCCCGGCGCTGGACTGGCCGAGCTATGCGGCGGGCCGGACCCGGGGGCTGCCGTGGTTCCTGCTGTCGGCGCGGCTTGTCGCCTCGGCGGGATACCCGGTGCTGATGCACGGCTGGAATTCGCACCAGTCCGAACATGCCTCGGTCCGGCACGCGCTGCCGCTGGTCGGTATCCCGGTGGCGGAAACGGCGGACGCGGTCGCGGCGTCGCTGGAACACGCCGGTATCGCCTATATGCCGCTGGAAGCCTTCTCGCCCCGCTTGCTGGAGCTTTTGCAACTGCGCACCCACCTTGGCCTGCGGTCCTGCATCAACACGGTTCTGCGGGTGCTGAACCCCGGCGGTGCGGCGGCCTCGGTGCAGGGCGTGTTCCACCCGCCCTACCGCGAATTGCAGCAGGACGCGGGCGCGCTGCTGGGTCTGCCCGCGCTGACCGTGATCAAGGGCGGCGGCGGCGAGTTCGAGCGGAACCCGGCAAAGGGCGTCGCGGGCTACGGGCTGCGCGGCGGCGCGGCGTGGGAGCAGGGCTGGCCCGAGCTGATCGACGAGACGCGGCGGCTGAACGACGGCGAGACCGATCCGGCGCGGCTGGTCGCGCTGTGGGAAGGGCGGCTGGACGATCCGTTCTCGGAGGCGATCGTCGTGGGCACCGCCGCGCTGGCGCTGGACACGCTGGGCGTGGCCGGGCCGGAACGGGCGGCGCGCGAGCTGTGGGACGGTCGCACCCGGGCGCTGGCGGCCTGAGGTCCGCGCCCTTTCCCAACCCCGTGCCCCTGCCCCTTGCTTTCACAGGGGGCTCTGCCCCCGCCGCTGCGCGGCTCCCCCGAGGTATTTTGGCAAGAGAAGAAGGGGGATCCGGCGGCTCGTGGCCCGGTGTCGGCCACTGAAGTGCCTGTGTCCCGCCTGCCACCCCGGCGGCGGAACCCGGAGGCTGTGGACAATTTTCTGGACTGGTCGGCCCGCGAGCGGGCAGAACCTTAGGCAGAAAAACCAACCGGTTCCCACGAAGGCGCCGGGAGCAGATACGAGGCAGGCATGTCGAGCGAAAACGCCGCGATCCCCGGGGATCTGCGGACAAAGATCATTTCCGAGCCCGAAGTCATCCTGGAAGACCGCGATCTCATGCGCGCGCTGATCGCCGCGAACGAGAAGATCATGGGCGGCAACATCGTCGACCTGCGCGGGATCGCGATGGAGCGGCTGGAGTCGCGGCTGGAACGGCTGGAAGAAACCCATCGCCACGTCATCGCGGCGGCCTACGAGAACCTCGCGGGCACCAACATGATCCACCGCGCGGTGCTGAAGATGCTGGACCCGACCGGGTTCGAGGACTTCCTGAAGAACCTGAACACCGAGATTTCGGACATCCTGCGGCTGGACGCGCTGCGGCTGGTGCTGGAATCGCAGGTCGCGAACGAGGACCCCGCCGCGCGGGGGCTGGGCGACACGCTGCTGGTGGTCGATCCGGGCTTCGTCGAGGCCTACCTGACGCAGGGCCGCAACGTGCCGGTGCGGCAGGTCACGCTGCGGCAGGTGCAGCCCGAGAGCGACATGATCTACGGCGAGCGGTCGGACTGGATCCGGTCGGAAGCCTGCCTGCGGCTGGACTTCGGCAAGGGCCGGCTGCCGGGCATGCTGGTCCTGGGCGCGGAAGATCCGCACCAGTTCAAGCCGACGCAGGGCACCGACCTTCTGACCTTCTTCGCCGGTGTCTTCGAGCGCGCCATGCGCCGCTGGCTGGCGTGACCGGCACCGCGACGGACGAGACACTCGCCCTGTCGCCGGGGCTGCGCGAGGCGCTGTCCCGGTGGCTGGAGCATCTGAAGGCGCTGGACGGCGCCTCGGCCAACACCATCACCGCCTATGGCCGCGACGTGCGCGGCTTTCTCGCCTTTCTCGCGCATCATCGCGGCGGCGCGATGGGGACCGCCGTGCTGGGCGATGTGACCGTATCGGATATGCGGGCCTGGATGGCGCGCGAGCGGGCGGATGGGCTTGGCGCGCGGTCCCTGGCGCGGGCGCTGTCGGCGGTGAAGACCTTCACCACCTGGGCCGCCGAGCGCGACGGGTTCGACCCGACCGCGATCCTGTCGGCCCGGACACCCAAGTACCAGCGCAAGCTGCCCCGCCCCCTGACGCCCGAGGCGGCGCGCGAGATGATCGGGACGGTGGAGCTGCAATCGCAGAAGGACTGGGTCGCCGCCCGCGACGTGGCGATCGTTACGCTGCTGTATGGCTGCGGGTTGCGGATTTCGGAAGGGCTGGGCCTGACCGGGGCCGAGGCGCCGCTGCCCGAGGTCCTGCGCATCCGGGGCAAGGGCGGCAAAGAGCGGCTGGTGCCGGTGATCCCCGCCGCACGCCGCGCGGTGGACGCCTACCTGCGCGCCTGCCCCTACCCCGTCGAACCCGAGGCGCCGCTGTTCCGTGGCGCGCGTGGCGGTCCGGTGAACCCGCGGCTGATCCGCAAGGCGATGCAGCAGGCGCGGATGCAGCTGGGCCTGCCGGCCACCGTGACGCCCCACGCCCTGCGCCACAGCTTCGCCACGCACCTTCTGTCGGCGGGAGGCGACCTGCGCGCGATACAGGAACTGCTGGGCCACGCCTCGCTGTCGACCACGCAGGCCTATACCGCCGTGGACCAGGCGCGGCTGATGGAAGTCTACGACAAGGCGCACCCCAAGGCCTGAGACGAGCCCGCCGCACCATGATCCCGACCCTCGACACCCCTCGCCTGATCCTGCGCGGCCACCGGCCCGACGATTTCGCCGCCTCGGCGGCGATGTGGGCCGACCCGGCCGTCGTGCGCTTCATCCAAGGCACGCCGCAGACGGCGGAACAGTCGTGGCAGCGGTTCCTGCGCTATGCCGGGCATTGGGCCATGGTGGGCTATGGCTATTGGGTGGCCGAGGCGAAGGCGGACGGGCGCTTCGTCGGCGAGATCGGCTTTGCCGACTATCGCCGGGACCTGTCGGTCGACGTGACGGGCATTCCCGAGGCCGGCTGGGTGCTGGCGACGCATGCCCATGGCAAGGGGCTGGCGACCGAGGCGATGCAGGCGGCGCTTGGCTGGATCGACCGGCGATACCCGCGCACCTTCGCGCTGTTCGACCCGGCGCACGCGGCGTCGATGCACGTGGCGCGCAAGCTTGGCTTCGGGGCCGCGCGGGACATCGCCTATAACGGGCAGCCCGCGGTGACGCTGTGGCGCGACGGGCCACCACGGACCGGCGCCGCCCCGGCCGGGCCATAACTGTTTGCGCTGCGGCGCACGATACGACATGAGGGGCGAATGACGCTGCGGATCAAGGCCATACTCGTACACCTGCTGACCGCCACCGGCGCGGTCTTCGCCATGCTGGCGATGCTTGCCGCCGTCGAGGAGCAGTGGGGCCTGATGTACCTGTGGCTGGTGGTGGCCTTCGCCGTGGACGGCATCGACGGCCCGCTGGCCCGACGCTATGACGTGAAGAAGAACGCGCCGATGTATGACGGGGTCCTGATGGACCTGATCATCGACTACCTGACCTACGTGTTCATCCCCGCCTACGCGCTGTTCAAGTCGCACCTTTTGCCGGGCTGGACCGGGTGGCTGGCGATCATCCTGATCACCTTCGCAAGTGTGGTCTACTTCGCCGATACACGCATGAAAACGAAGGATAATTCCTTCTCCGGCTTCCCCGGATGCTGGAACATGGTGGTGATCGTCCTGTTCGGATTGCAGCCAAGCTATTGGGCGATCCTGTTCATCGTGGTGGTACTGACCGTCGCGATGTTCCTGCCGCTGAAGTTCATCCATCCGGTGCGCACCGACCGCTGGCGGTCCGTCTCGCTGCCGGTGGCGCTGGCGTGGACCTTCTTCGCGGGCTGGGCCGCATGGGTCGATTTCGATCCGCAAAGCTGGGCGCACTGGGGGCTGGTGATCACGTCGCTGTACCTCGTCTTCGCGGGCATCCTGCAACAGCTGATCCCGGCGCGGCGCGGACTGGGCTAGATCAGCAGCGACGCCGCGCCTTCCAGCTTCAAAAGCGCCACCTTCGTCTCGATCCCGCCCGCGCCGGAGTAGCCGCCGAGCCCGGTTGAGGACAGGATGCGGTGGCAGGGGATCAGGATCGGAATGGGATTGGCGCCGCAGGCCTGACCGATGGCCTGCGCCGGGGCGTCTAGGTCGCGGGCGAGGTCGCCGTAGGTGCGCGTCTCGCCGCAGGGGATCTTCAGCATCGCGTCCAGCACGCGGGCCGACAGGCCAGAGACGCCGGGCTGAAGCGGTACGGTGAAACGGGTCAGGCGACCGTCGAAATAGGCGTTCAACTCGGCGATGGTCTCGGACAAAAGCGGCGTTGCGGGTGCCTCCGCCGCGCCCCAGCCGGCGCGAGTGATCGCGCCGTCGCGGGCTTCGACCCAGACCGGTCCCACAGGGGTCGAAAGCCCCGCACGCTCTTCATCAGGTTCCATGCCGCTATCCATCCGCACCGGGACGGCGGCGGTCAATCCGGTTCCTGCGGGTCGGAAGGATCAGACCTGCTTCGCCACGTACCAGCTTGTGCCGCAGGGCGTGCGGAAGCCGCCTCGGCGGTCGCCGTCGCCCTTCTCCATCACCGGCTGCAACTCTTCGGCGCCCAGTTCCAGCGCCTTGGCCTGTACGGCGTCCGGGTCCGGCACGTAGACATGCACCATCATCGGCGGCCCCTCGGCCCCGCCCATCATCAGGACGGTGTCACCGATGCGGCACTCGGCATGCATGATGCGGTCGCCGTCGGGCACAACGCGCAGACGCTCGGCCCCGAACACCGCTTCGCAGAACGACAGCACCGCCTCGGGGTCGGTCACCATGAGGTAGGGCGCAAGATCGGTATAGCCGTCGGGTTTGTAGGTCATGGGCAAAGGCTGCGTCCGCCGGTCGATTCCGTCAAACGCTATTCGCGGGACGCGCGACAGGGGCCTGCGGAACGGCGGCGAACCGCCGCTCCGGAGGGCGCGCTCAGGAGTCGCCGATCTTGTCGGCGGTCTTCGTCTCGAAATCCGAGGCGTCGTGCCGCTCGTGCAGCTGGGTCGACGGCTCGCCCGCGGTGCGGTTGACCATGCGGCCGCGCTTGGCGGTCGGGCGGTCATAGATCTTCTCGGCCCAGCGCACGACATTGGTGTAGCTTTTCACGTCAAGGAACTCGGCCGCGTTGTACTGCCAGCCCATCACGAGGCCGCCGTACCACGGCCAGATCGCCATGTCGGCGATGGTGTATTCATTCGCGGCCATCCACTCGCGGTCGGCAAGGTGGCGGTCCAGCACGTCAAGCTGGCGCTTCACTTCCATGGCGAAGCGGTTGATCGGGTATTCCCATTTCTCGGGCGCATAGGCGTAGAAATGGCCGAAGCCGCCGCCGAGATAGGGCGCGCTGCCCATCTGCCAGAACAGCCAGTTCATCGTCTCGGTACGCTTGTGGATGTCCTTCGGCAGGAAGGCGTCGAACTTCTCGGCAAGGTAGAACAGGATCGAGCCGCTTTCGAACACCTTCACGATGGGGTCTTCCGAGGTGTCGACCAGCGCCGGGATCTTCGAGTTCGGGTTCACGTCGACGAAGCCCGAGCCGAACTGGTCGCCCTTGCCGATGCGGATCAGCCACGCGTCGTACTCGGCGCCCTTGTAGCCAGCGGCCAGCAGTTCCTCGAGCATCAGCGTGACCTTCACGCCGTTGGGGGTGCCCTGTGAATACAGCTGGATCGGGTGCTTGCCGACCGGCAGTTCCTTGTCATGCGTCGGTCCGGCTATGGGCCGGTTGGTCGAGGCGAAGGTGCCGCCGTTTTCCTTGTCCCAGGTCCAGACCTTGGGCGGGGTGTAGGTGTCGGTCATGCGATGAAATCCCTGCTGTCGTCATGCTTCTGGCAACATAGGGGATGCAATCGGGAAACCCAATGGACGGGCGGGGCTGCGGTGACGCACAGGAAACGGCGGCGCGGCGCACAATCGGCGGAGCGTTCCCGCCGCGCGGGTGTCAGAGCGCTGCCGGCGGCGACACGCCCAGCGCCTCGGCCCTTGGCGCGAGACCGTCCATGATGCCGGGATACAGGCGCACGCCGTTCGCCTGTGCCTCGGTGCGGCGCTTCAGGGCCGCCTCGCCCGGCAGCCGTACGCGTTCGACGCCGGGGCGCGGGGTCGAGGCGCGGCAGGCGGCCGCCAGCCAGCCGGTCTGGCGCAGAAACGCTTCGCGCCCGCCGAATGCCTCGGGGTCCATCACCTGAACGGTGAACGAGCAATTCATCCCCGGCAGCGCATCGGCCCGCCCGATCCCCGACAGGCCCTGCGTGACGGCCTCGGCGGTCAGGCCAAGGCCATAGCCCTTCTGCCCGTGATCCAGACCGCCGGTCGGCAGCACCGTGCCGCCGTTGAACACCACGTTCGGATCGCGGCTGGGATTGCCTTCGGCATCCATCAGCCAGTCGTGCGGATAGCTGCGCCCCTCTGCCACCAGCCGCTTGGCCATGTTGTTGGTGGTGATCGAGGCCGAGATGTCGATCAGGATCGGCACGCCGCCGGTCGGGATGCCATAGGCCACCGGGTCCGGGGTGTAGACCGGGCTCATGCCGCCGAACGGCGCCACCGTCGCCGCCGAGGGGACAGAAGACGCCAGCATCACCATCATCCCGGCGTCGGTCGCCTTCTCGAGATAGACGGCATGCGCCCCGATGTGGTGCGCATTGCCCACCGCGATGGTGCAGGTGCCGTGCTCTGCCGCGCGGTTCACGGCAAGCGTCATCGCCTCGTCCGTCAGCCATGCGCCGGGCAGCCGCTGCCCGTCCCAGCAGACCGCCGCGCCCCGGTCGGACACCACCTTGGGCGCGCCTTCCCTGGTCACGGTGCCGTCCGCGATCATGTCGAGGTACCACGTCGCCAGCCCAAGCCCGTGCGTGTCATGCCCCATCGCATCGGCGGCGACGAGGTATCGGCCCACCGCCTTTGCCTGCGCTTGTCCCAGACCGGCGGCGGCGAAAACGTCCTGCGCCCAGGCTGTCAGAGCGTCCAGGTCATAGCGGGGTTCGGTCATCGGGCCAGCTCCGTTCCGTTCAGCGCGCGCGCGGGGATCGCGCCGGTTTCGATCTCGGCGATGTCGGCCAGCACCATCTCGCCCGTCCGGACCACCGCGCCGTGCGTGTCCGCCCCGGTGTGCGGCGAGAACAGGACATTCGGCGCCTGCATCAAGGCCGAGGCCGGATCGGGCGGTTCCGCGCGGAACGCGTCCACCGCCGCGCCGGCAAGATGCCCGCTGACCAAGGCGGCGGCCAGCGCGTCCTCGTCCACCACCAGACCGCGCGCATAGTTCACAAGGAACGCGCCGGGCTTCATCCGCGCGATATCCGCCGCGCCGATCAGGTCGCGGTTCGCTTCCACGCCGGTGACGTGCAGGCTTAGCGTGTCGGCGCGGGCGATGACCTCGTCCGGGTCAAGAAGCTCGACGCCCATCGCCAAAGCCTCGGCGGCGGCGGTCTCGTCGGGGTCATAGCCCACCACGTTCATGCCGACGCCAAGCGCCATGCGGGCGACGCGGCCTCCGATCTGGCCCAGCCCGAGGATGCCCAGGGTCGCGCCGGTGACCTCGCGCCCGCGCTGGCGTTCGAACCGGCCCGAGGCGACGCTGTCGTGGTTCCACAGCAGGCTGCGCGACAGGGCAAAGACCGCCCCGATGGCAAGTTCCGCCACCGAAAGCGCGTTCGCGCCGGGGCAGCTTGTGACGACGATACCGCGCGCCGAGGCTGCCGGGATGTCGATGCTGTCGACGCCCACGCCATGCTTCAGAACCGCTTTCAGGTTGGGGGCGGCGTCCATCACCGCGCCGTCGATCCGGGGAAGCCCCGCCACAAGGTACTCGGCCCGCCCAAGCGCCGCCTGCATCTCGGGCCCGTCCTCGATCACGCGCAGGATCGTGTGGCCGGCGGCGGCGGCGCGGTCCGCGATGTCCCCTGCCCGCGCGAAGGCGGGAGAGGTTGTAAGTACGACAGCCATCCTAGCCCGCCCTTCCTGTCGGCAGGGCCCGGCCCCGGCCGCGTCCGTCTTTCCTCATGCGCTTTCGGCGTCCGCGCCCTGCTTGACGTCGTTGACCGGGGTCAGCAGCGGTTTGCCCGCGAAACAGGCGGCGAGGTTGTCGACCACAAGCTGCGCCATCGCGTCCCGCGTCTCGACCGTGCCCGAGGCATGGTGCGGGTACAGCGTCACGTTCGGCAGGCCGGTCAGCTCGGGGTTCGGGTTCGGCTCGTTCAGGTAGACGTCCAGACCCGCATCGCCCAGCGTGCCGTCCTTCAGCGCGGCGATCAGGTCGGTCTCGTTCACCACCGAACCGCGCGCGACGTTGATCAGCGTGCCCTTCGGACCCAGCGCCTTGCAGACGTCGGCGTTGATCATGCCCTCGGTCTCGGGGCCGCCGGGGACGATGACGATCAGGATGTCGGACCATTCCGCCAGCGACACGATGTCGGGGAAATAGGCATAGGGCACGTCCTTCTTCGACCGCGCCATATAGCCAAGTTCCAGCCCGATCGGCTCGAAACGGCGGGCGATGGCCTTGCCGATGGTGCCAAGGCCGGCGATGCCCGCCTTCTTGCCGCGCAGCGCCGAGGTCAGCGGGTACATCCCCTGCCGGCCCCAAGCGCCGGTCTTCACATAGTCATGCCCGGCCACAAGGTGACGGCGGCAGGCCAGCGTCAGCATCAGCGCGCAGTCGGCCACGTCGTCGAACAGTGCGTCCGACGTGTTGGTGAAATGCACGCCCGCCTCGGTCAGGGCGTCGACGTCGATGTCCTCGAACCCCGCCGAGGAACAGGCGACGATCTTCAGCTTCGGCATGTGCTTGAGATGCTCGCGCCGGAACGAGGCGTGGCCGTTGATCACAACCCCTTCGCACTTCGGCCCATGCTCGGCGATGAAGGCGGCCTTGTCCTCGGCCTGGTCGTAACGGTGCAGCGTGTAGGTCTCTTCCAGCTGCGCCATCTGCGGCGGCAGCGTGGGATAGACGACCAGCAACTCGCGCTTGGTCATGCAGTCTTCTCCAGTTGCATGCGGGCCTTGCGGCGTTCTGCCTGCACCTCGGGATCGGGGTGTGGAGACGCGGCCAGCAGGTCCTTGGTGTACTGTTCCTTGGGGTTCTCGAAGATCTCGCGCACGGGGCCCTGTTCCACGATCCGCCCGCCCTGCATCACCACCACCCGATGCGCGAAGTCGCGCACCAGCGGCAGGTCGTGGGCAATGAACAGGTAACTGAGGCCAAGCTCGTCCTGCAAGCGCTTCAGCAACTGGATCACCTGCGCCTGGATCGACACGTCCAGCGCCGACACGGCTTCGTCGCAGATGATCAGGCGCGGTGCGAGCGCCAGCGCGCGGGCGATGGCGATCCGCTGCCGCTGACCGCCCGAGAACTGGTGCGGGTAGCGGTGCATGTGGCTGGCGTCCAGGCCGACGTGGTCCAGAAGCTCCCGCACCTTCGACTTCCACTCCGACTTGGGGAGGATCTCGGGGTGGATGACGAAGGCTTCGGAGATGATGTCGAACACCGACATCCTCGGGTTCAGGGACTGCGTCGGATCCTGGAACACCATCTGGATTTCGCGGCGAAGGTCGAACAACTCGGCAGGCGCCATCGTCACGAGGTCACGCCCCTCGTAGAAGGCCGCGCCGCCGGTGGCGTCCTCGAGCCGCAGAATTGTCTTGGCAAGCGTCGACTTGCCCGAGCCGCTTTCGCCCACGATCGCCACCGTCTCGCGCGGCAACACGGTCAGCGTCGCACTGTCGAGCGCGGTGAACGCGCCATAGGCCTTGGACAGCCCCTCGATCTTCAGGATCGGCTCTTCGCCGCCCACAGGCTGCGCCATCTCGCCCTCGCCCGGAACGGCGGCGATCAGCTTCTTGGTGTAGGGATGCACCGGGGCCTTGTAGACCTGCGTGGCGGTGCCGCTTTCGACGATCTCGCCCTTGTTCATGACCACCACGCGGTCGGCGACCTCGGCCACCACGCCAAGATCGTGCGTGATCAGCAGAAGGCCCATGCCGGTTTCGGCCTGCAACTCTTCGAGCAGTTCGAGGATCTGCGCCTGAACCGTCACGTCCAGCGCGGTCGTCGGTTCGTCCGCGATCAGGATGTCGGGCTTCATCGCCAGCGCCATCGCGATCATCAGGCGTTGCCGCTGCCCGCCCGAGAACTGGTGCGGATAGGTGTCGATCTTGTTCTCGTAGTCCGGGATTCCGACCCGCTTCAACAACTCCATCGTCCGCTCGCGCGCCTTAGACTTGGGCGTGCCGTGTGCCGTCATCATCTCGGCGATCTGGAAGCCCACGGTATAGACCGGGTTCAGGTGGCTTAGCGGATCCTGAAAGATCATAGCGATGCGGCGGCCGTTCAGGTCGCGGCGTTCGTCTTCGGACATCTTCAGGATGTCGCGGCCCTCGAACAGGATCTCGCCCGACACGATCTCGCCCGGCGGGCAATCGATCAGGTTCATGATCGCCGAGGCCGAGACCGATTTGCCGGACCCGGACTCGCCCAGGATCGCCAGCGTCTCGCCCCGGTCGAGGTGCCACGTCACCCCGCGCACGGCGTGGACGGTGCCCTGTGCCGTGTGGAAGTCGACCGAAAGGTCTTTGACCTGCAGAAGATGGTTCATTTCTTCTTCCTCGCGATCTCGAGCCGCCAGCGCTGCACCGGGTCAAGCGCCGTGCGCATCCAGTTGCTGAGAAGGTTCAGGGACAGGGTGGTGAGGATGATCGCCAGGCCCGGCCAGAACGACAGCCACCACGCGGTTGTCAGGTAGGACCGGCCCTGCGCGACCATCAGGCCCCAGGTGATCTCGGGCGGCTGGATGCCGATGCCGAGGAACGACAGCGAGCTTTCCGCCAGCATGACGAAGGCGAAGTCCAGCGTCGCGATGGTCACCAGCGTCGGGAAAACGACCGGCAGGATGTGGCGGAACACGATCCGGTTGGTCGAAGCGCCCATGACCTTCGCGGCCTGCACGAACATCCGCTCGCGGATCTCCAGCACCTCGGCGCGGCAGGTCCGCAGGTAGATCGGGATACGGGTGATCGCCAGCACGATGATCAGGTTTCCGACCGCAGGCTCCAGCATGTACAGCACGATCACCGCCAGCAGCAGCGACGGGAACGACATGATCACGTCCGCCAGCCGCATGATGACCTGGCTGCCCGCCTTGTTCGAGTAGCCCGCGATCAGGCCCAGCCCGGTGCCTATGATCATGGCGCAGACCACGGCGCCGGCGGCGACCATCATGGTGTTCTGCGCCGCGACGATGATCCGCGCCAGCAGCGGCCGGCCCAGCGCGTCGCCGCCAAGCCACATCGTCCAGTGCAGCGAGAAGTCGAACGGAGGCGCGTTGCGGCCGCGCAGGTTCTGCTTGGTCGCCACGTCTTCCAGCAGCATCGGCCCGAACAGCGCGCAGAGCACGACGATGAACAGGAAGATGGCGGCGCACAGCGCCAGCTTGTCGCGCCACAGCATGCGAGCGATCTGGACATAGGCCGGAGGTGCGTCGGCAATGGCCGGGGCTTCGGAGGGAGCGTTGTGAGGGGATACGTCTGTCATGGCCATGGGCTCAGTACCGGATCCGCGGGTCGAGCACCGCGTAGAGGATGTCGATCAGCAGGTTCATCACGAAGATGGCGAAGGCGGTGACCATGATCGCGGCAAGGATCACGGTGAAGTCGCGCTGAAGGATCGAGTCGATCATCAGCTTGCCGACGCCGGGGAAGCCGAAGATCGTCTCGACCACCACCGCGCCGTTCAGCAGCGCCGCGGCCTGGTCGCCGATCACGGTGATCACCGGCAACATCGCGTTGCGCAGCGCGTGGACGAAGATGATCGGGCGGTTCTTCAGGCCCTTGGCGCGGGCCGTCTTCACGTAGGCCGACGACAGGGTCGAGATCATCGAGCCCCGCACGACCTGCAGGATCAGGCCGAAGGGCCGGATGAACAGCACCGCGATGGGCAGGATCCAGTACTCCCAGCCGCCGGTGCCCGACGTGGGCACCCAGCCCAGTCCGACCGAGAAGACGACGATCGCCACGATGGCGATCCAGAAGTCCGGCGCACTGGCGCCGATCAGCGAGAAGAAGGTGGCCAGCCGGTCGAACACGCCGCCGACCCGGTAGGCCGCAAGGCTGCCGACGATGATCGCCATCACGGTCACCAGCGTCATGGTGATGACCGCCAGTTGCAGCGTCCACGCAAAGCCGCGCAGCACCGCGTCAAGCGCGGGCTCGGCCCGGCGGATCGACATGCCGAAATCGAAATGGGCAAGATCCCAGACATAGCGGCCGAACTGGACCAGCAGCGGGTCGTTCAGGCCATGGATCTCGCGGAAGTTCTCGCGCGCCTCGGCGCTCGCGTCGACGGGCAGGTACAGGTCCGTCGGGTCGCCGGTCAGACGGCTGAGGAAGAAGACGAGGATCACGAGACCGATCAGCGAGAAGGCGCTGGCCACGGCTCGTTTTCTGAGGAAGGTTTTCATCGCTCGGCCCCGCTGCGATTGCGGTGGGAAATTGGGGGTTAATCAGGGGCGGACGCGTGGCCCGCCCCTGTGCAGGATCACTTGAAGCTGATCTGCGACAGCTGAAGTTCGCTGTTGGTGCGGATCGACGGCTCGAAGTCGAGACGCGGGTTCACGCGGCTGAAGCCCACCATGTGGAACAGCAGGACGTCGTAGACCTGCTCCATCTGGATGTACTCGAACAGGTCGCTCCACAGGGCGGCGCGCTCGTCGCCGGTGGCCGCGGTGGCGGCAGCGATCATGTCGTCGAGACCGGCGTCACGCACGCCCGACTGCAGGCCCTCCGAGGCGTACTTGAAGTAGACCGAGAACACCGGGTCGCCGTTGGCGTTGTCATGCATCGCCGCGACGATCTCGGGACCGCGATCCTCCGGGAACGGGTTCGAGTAGTGCTCGAGCCATTCCGCCACTTCGACCATCTGAAGCTTCACGTTCAGGCCGACGTCGGCCCACATCGCGGTCAGCGCTTCGAGGGTTTCGACCACATTGCCCCAGTTGTTGTTCCGGCCGATGAAGGTGATCTCCATGTCGGTCGGGACACCGTCGGCGGCAGCAGCGGCCAGCAGTTCCTTGGCCTTCTCGGGGTCATAGGGGAACGGCTCGAGGTCGTGGTTGTAACCGATGGTCGACGGCGGGTTGATCGCGGTCGCCAGCAGGGTGCCGTCGGCCAGGATGGTGCCGATGAAGGCTTCGCGGTCGACCGCGTAGTTCATCGCCTGACGGACGCGGACGTCGTTCAGCGGCGCCATCTCGGTGTCGAGGCGGATATAGACCGTCTCCGAGTTCGGGTAGCTGAAGTCCATCTCGGGATCGGTGGCGTCCTGAAGCGCGATGGCCGGCGCGATGTCGGCTTCGCCGTTGGCGACCATCGCCGCCATGACCGCCGAGTCGGAACGGAACACGTAAGTCGCGTTCGTCACGGTCGGGGTTTCGCCCCAGTAGTTCTCGTTCAGCGAGAGCTTGATGTCCTGGCCGCGGTTGTACTCGTCGAAGGTGTACGGACCGGTGCCGACCGGAACGTCGACATAGGCGTCCATCGAGGTCTCTTCCGGAACGACGGTCACGGTCGACAGCAGCAGCGGAAGGATCGGCTGGGCCGGGTCCGCGGTGATGTTGATCGTGGTGTCGTCCACCACCTCGGTGGTCAGTTCGATGCCGCCGAAGAACTTGGCGCCGATCTCGCACGAGATGTTCTCGGACTTGATGCGCTCCAGCGAGTGCGCCACGTCGGTCGCGCCGAAGGCCGAACCGTCATGGAAGGTCACGCCGTCCTTGAGCTTGAACTGCCACGTGCCGCCGCCGAGGTCTTCCCAGCTTTCGGCAAGACGGGGCTGAAGCCCTTCGTCCGGCGTCAGTTCGGTGATGGTTTCGGCCACGTTCTGCAGCACGACCCGGCCCACGTTGGACCGCGACGCCTCGCACGGGTCGACGATGTCCAGCTCTTCCGGCAGGACGATGGTAACGCCCGTCTCGCCATGGCTGGCCGCGAAAGCCGCGGTCGACGAAAGCAGCAGCGCCACGGCGCCGCCGAGATTCCTGATCATTGTGATACCTCCCTAGGTGTCAGTCTTGCCGGCAAACCCTCCCGCGCCGGCAGAGCTTCCGTTGTGGCGGAAGCAATCTGGAGTGTACGGGCGCTCCGTCCCTTGTACATTCCAATGATGGATTGAATTGATCCAAAAATTGGATCACTCTTTCGCCGGCATCCTCTGCGGAAGGACATCGGATGGCAGGCGGAAAGTACGAATTCTCGCAGCTGCGCTGCTTCGTTGCGGTCGCGGAAGAGCTGAACTTCCGCCGCGCGGCGGAACGTCTGCACATGACCCAGCCGCCGCTGTCGCGGCAGATCCGATTGCTGGAGCATGGGCTTGGCCTTCAGCTTCTGGAGCGGACCAACCGTCGGGTGAGCCTGACACCCGCCGGGGAAAGCTTCTACGATTCGGCCACCGACCTGCTGCAACGGTCCGAGCACGCGATCCTCAAGGCGCGGCAGGCGCAGCGCGGCGACTACGGTAGCATCGCGCTGGGGTTCGTGCCGTCCGCGGCGCTGGAATTCGTGCCGCGCATCGTGACGATGGCCTCGGCGCGGTTTCCCGGCGTGACGCTCGATCCGACCGAGATGATGAGCTACGAGATCGTCGAGGCGCAGCGGTCGGGCCGGCTGGACCTTGGCCTGACCCGGATGGAACACACCCGTTCCGAGATCGCCCGCGAGCGCGTCGTCAGCGAACCTTTCATGCTGGCAATCCCGCGCAATCATCCGCTGGCCGACAAGCCCGAGCCGACGATCAAAGACCTGAACGGCGCGCCCTTCGTCGGATACTCGACCGAGAGGGGCGGCTTCGTGCGCGAAACGCATCAGGCGCTGTTCGGGTCTTACGGCATCTCGCCCCGCACCGTGCAGGAAGTCAGCCAGACCCACACCGTGCTGGCGATGGTCAACTGCGGCATCGGGTTGGCGCTGGTCCCCGCCTCGTCCCGCGTGCTGCGGATGGACAACGTGCGCTATGTCGACCTCGACCTGCCGCGGCAGTTCCGGTCCGACATGTACCTTGTCTACCGCGCCGGGGAACGCACCGTGCTTCAGGAACGCATGCGCGAACTGATCGTCGAGGCGCTGGCCCCCTATAACGACTGACCTCACCGGTCGCGCCACACGATCTTGAGAAAGATCGTGCGGCTCGGGATTATCCAGAAAATCCCGCCCCCGGATCATATCTCGCGATCCTTCCGCGACCGGGCGCTGCGGGCCATCAGAAGCGTCGCGCCGAAGATCACCGTTCCGCCGATCCACGTGGTCAGCGGCACTTCCTGCGCGAACAGCAGGTAGCCCAGCGCCGCCACCAGCGGCAGCCGCAGGAAGTCGATCGGCACCAGCAGCGACGCCTCGGCCAGCGAGAACGCCCGCGTCAGCATGCCCATGTTCAGCGCGCCCAGCGCGCCTTGCAGCGCCAGCAGCGCCCATTCCCCCGGCGTTGGCGTCGACCACACGATGACCGCCGGAACCGCCGCGATCGGCACCGTTGCGATCAGGTTCCACGCCACCAGCGTCTCGGTCGAATCCCGTCCCGACATCGGCTTCAGCAACAGCTGGATCACCGCAGTCAGCAATGCGCCCGCGAGCGCGAAGATCAGCCCCGGCGACACCGCGCCCTGCCCGGGCCGCAGCACCATCAGGACGCCGACGAAGCCCACCAGCACCGCGATCACCCGGATCGCGCGCGGGCTTTCCGAAAGGAACACCCACGCCCCGATGGTCACGAAGATCGGCGCGGCGAACATGATCGCGGTCACATCCGCCAGCGGCGACAGCGCGAAGGCGAAGAAAAACGCGATCAGAGACGCCAGTTTCAGCGCCGCGCGCAGAATGTGAAGCAGGCGGTAGTTCGACCGCATCACGCCCGGCCGCGACAGGATGAAGGGCAGGAACACCAAAAGCCCGAACAGCGCGCGCGTGAAGCCCATCACGAAGGGATGCACCCCCGATGACAGCTGCCTCACTAACACCGCGTCCATCGCGCTTAGCACCGCGACACCCACCATCAGGGCGACGCCAAGCATCTGCGCTTTGTCCGGATGACCCGGCTGGTTGTTCGACGCCATGATGGTCCATCTTCTCCCCGAAACCGCGCGATCTCCCCGGCGGCCTCCTCGGGCCGAAACGTCCCCCAACAGCCCCTCACTTGTCAATCACATATTTCCGGATCGGCAATTCGGAAGCGCGACTTCAATTTTTATCGTTTATATTCAATGCCAATTCTCGCTCAAAGCGTTTCGAGAGAGTTTTCCATTCTCTTTTTCAACTTGACAACTTTGGGTGACAACCCGAAACATCCGTGCCGCGGACAGGACCCGCAGACCGAGACGGAAAGACGATTCGATGGCGCTTGCGACACCCGAAGAGATCGCGGACGGCATGGATGGCACCCA
This sequence comes from Maritimibacter sp., assembly GCA_017792445.1. GTDB lineage: Bacteria > Pseudomonadota > Alphaproteobacteria > Rhodobacterales > Rhodobacteraceae > Psychromarinibacter. Next base: position 2,840,211 of record CP051232.1, on the reverse strand, counting down.
GACCGAGACGGCCCCCGGCCGTCACGAGGCGCTGCTGCCCAGCCCCTGCATCCAGAACCACGCAGCCTTTCTGTCGGAAGCGGCGGACGGGCTGCATTGCCTGTGGTTCGGCGGCTCTTTGGAAGGCAAGTCCGACATCTCGATCTACCGCAGCACGCTTGCGCCCGAAGGGTGGCGCAACGCGAACCGGGTGACGGACGACGCCGAGCGGTCGGAACAGAACCCGGTCGAGTTCGACGCGCCCGACGGTCGCCGCCTTCTGCTGCACACGGCGCAGCCCGGCGGCAATCAGGACGCCTGCGTCGTCCGGATGCGCAACCTTGGCGAAACGCCCCGCGACCTGCCCCTGCCCGCCGGCACCTTCATTCGCGGCCCCGTCCATGTCCGCTCCGACGGCGCCTGGTTGCTGCCGCTGTTCCGTTGCGTGTCGCGCCCCGGCCAGAAATGGACCGGCAGCCACGACACCGCCGCGCTGGCGATCAGCGCCGACGCGGGCGAGACGTGGCGCGAAGTCGAGGTTCCGGGCTCGATCGGGTGCGTTCACATGACGCTGGTGCCGCTGGGCGGCGCCCGCTGGGCCGCCTTCTTCCGCCGCAGGCAGGCGGATTTCGTCTATCGCACCGACAGCGCCGACGACGGCGAAAGCTGGTCGGTCCCGCAACCCACGGACGTGCCGAACAACAACTCGTCGATCTCGGTGATCCGGATGGCGGACGGCCGCATCGCCATGGCCTGCAACCCGACCAACGCCGCCGAACATCCCGAGGCGCGGCGCGAGTCGCTGTACGACGAACTGGGCGAGGCCGACGACCGGCCCAACGCGACCGGCGGTTGCAACCCGACATGGGGCGTGCCGCGCGCGCCGATGACAGTGTGTTTCTCGAAGGACGAGGGCCGGACCTTCCCGGTGCGTGTCACCGTCGAGGACGGCCCGGGCACCTGCCTGCACAACAACTCGGTTGACGGCAGCAACAAGGAAATGTCCTACCCCTCGCTGATCCAGGCGACGGACGGCACCCTGCACCTCGCCTATACCTACCACCGGCGCGCCATCAAGCACGTGGCGCTAAGCCCCGAATGGCTGGAGCGGCAATGATCGGCATCACCATGGGAGACCCCGCAGGGGTCGGACCCGAAGTCACCCTGAAGGCGGTGGACGCCATGTCCCCCGAGGACCGTGCGCAGACCCGCATCTTCGGCTGCCGCGTGACGCTGGAAGCGGCGCAAAAGGCCGTGGGCACCCATGTCGACCTTGACGCGGTGCTGATCGACATCCCCGTGGACGGCGCCCCCCTGCCCTTCGGCGTCGAAGATTCCCGCGCGGGCGACGCGGCCTTCCGCTTCGTCGAGGCGGCGGTGCGCGCGGCCGAAGCGGGTGAGATCGGCTGTATCGTCACCGCGCCGCTGAACAAGGCGACGCTGAACGCGGCGGGGCATCACTATGACGGTCACACCGGGATGCTGGCGCATCTGACCGGCCAGCCGAAGGCGTGGATGATCCTTGCCTCGGACAAGCTGAAGGTGATCCACGTCTCGACCCACGTCTCGCTGAAGGACGCCATCGACCGCGCGACACCGGAACAGATCCTGAAGACGATCCGCATCGGCAACGCGCACCTCAAGCGCATCGGCTACGACAAGCCTCGTATCGCCGTTGCGGGGATCAACCCGCATTGCGGCGAGGGCGGGCTGTTCGGCACCGAGGACGACGTGCAGGTCGTGCCCGCCGTGAAGGCCGCGCAGGAGGAAGGCATCGACGCGCACGGCCCGATCTCGGCCGACACGCTGTTCCACCGCGCCTATAACGGCGCCTTCGACCTGATCGTCGCGCAGTACCACGACCAGGGCCACATCCCGGTCAAGCTTGTCGCCTTCGACACCGGGGTGAACGTCACGCTGGGCCTTCCCATCGACCGCACCTCGGTCGATCACGGCACCGCCTTCGACATCGCGGGCAAGGGCATCGCGAACCACGAGAACATGGTCCACGCCATCGCATACGCACGAAAGCTGGCCGCCGGGCGCTGACCCGGAACGCGGCCAAAGGGAGGAAGACTTGAACCACGCGATCCAGGGCGTCCACTGCGCCGCCGCCACCCCTGTCGACGCCGACGGCCGGCCCGACCTGCCGCTGTATATCGACCACTGCAAGAAGCTGATGGAAGAGGGCTGTCACGGCATCGCCATGCTGGGCACGACCGGCGAGGCGAACAACTTCTCGGTCAAGGACCGCATGGCGCTGCTGGACGGGCTGGTGGACGGCGGGATGGAGCCCGGCACGTTGCTGCCCGGCACCTCGACGCCCAACATCCCGGAAACGATCGAGCTGTCGGCCCATGCGGTGAAGGCCGGCGCCAAGGGTGTCGTGCTGCTGCCGCCCTATTACTACAAGGGTGTCAGCGACGAGGGGCTGTACCGCTTCTATTCCCGCGTGATCGAGGGTGTCGGCGATGACGCGATGCGGATGGTGTTCTACCACATCCCGCAGGTGACGCAGGTGCCGATCTCGCACGACCTGATCGAGCGGCTGATGGACGCTTTCCCCGGCATTGTCGTGGGGATCAAGGACTCGTCCGGCGATCTCGAGAACATGAAGGCGATGTGTGAACGATTCCCCAAGCTGGGTGTTCTGGCCGGGGCCGATCCGATGATGCTGCCGCTTTTGCGCGTCGGCGGAGCGGGCTGCATCACCGCCACGTCCAACCTGCGCGCCGATGCGCTGCGGGTGGTGTGGGAGACGTGGGACAAGCCGGGCCGCGAGGCCGAGGTCGAGGCGGCGCAGGACCGGATCAACGAATGGCGGACGCTGTCGAACAGCTATGTCCAGTTGCCCACCGTGAAGGCGATGGTCGCCCGCGCGCGCGGCGACAACGGCTGGATGCGGGTGCTGCCGCCGCTGGTCGAGGTAACCGAGGCCGAGCGCGACACCGTCTGGGCCGAGATGGAGAAGCTGGGGGGCTGACCCCCGAGGGAAGAGACAAGGGCAGCGCCGACCCGAGGGGTGGCGCACAAGCGCCGCCCCGTGGGGGCGGGTCGGCGCTGCCCGGCGTTGCCGCCGGGCGGACGCTTTGAACAAAGCGCCGCACTGAACAAGAGAACCCGCCAGAGGGAGGAATACATGGACATTTCCCGCGCGATCACCCTGCACCTGCCCAAGCGGATCGAGATCGGCAAGGGCGCCGCCGAGCGCCTTGGCGACTGGGCGAAACCCTACACGCGCGTCTTCGTCGTGGCCCAGCCCGTCACCGCGCCGATGGTCGACAGGCTCGGCCTGTCCGGCGACGTCGCCATCTTCACCGACGTCGCGCCCGAGCCGAAGGACACCGACCTGACCGCCGCGCTGGGCGCCGCCCGCGCCCACAAGCCGGACCTTGTCGTCGGACTGGGTGGCGGCTCGGTGATGGACGTGGCCAAGCTGGTGGCGGTCCTGTGGGACGGCGAGCAGAGGCTGGCCGACGTGGCGGGGCCGAACAAGGTCGCGAACAAATGTTCCGACCTCGCGCAGGTCGCCACCACCGCCGGCACCGGGTCCGAAGGCGGCATCCGCGCGCTGGTGACGAACTCCGAGACGAACGCCAAGACCGCCGTCGAAAGCCCGCTGATGGTCGCCGACATCGCCGTGCTGGACCCCGACCTGACGATGACCGTCCCCGCCGCCGTCACCGCCGCGACCGGCGTCGACGCGCTGGCGCATTGCGTCGAGGCCTTCACCAACGTGAACGCCCATCCGCTGATCGACGGCTATGCCCGGATGGGGATGACGCTTGCGGGCAAGTTCCTGAAACGCGCGGTCGAGAACGGCGACGACGCCGAGGCGCGGGCGGGCATGCTGATGGCGTCTTTCTACGGCGGGCTGTGCCTTGGCCCCGTCAACACCGCCGCCGGGCACGCGCTGGCCTATCCGCTGGGCAGCCACGCCAACCTGCCGCACGGGATTTCCAACGCACTGATCTTCCCGCATGTTCTGGCGTTCAACGCGCCCTCGGCGCCGGAAAAGACCGCCGAGGTGCTGCAGGCGCTTGGCCTGCCCGCCTCTGCCGACCCGGCCGAGGTGCTGGACAGCGCCACGGGCTTCTGCCGCGACCTTGGCATCGACATGGCGCTGCGCGCACACGGCGTCACGGCGAACGATCTGCGGCCCTGGGCGGAAGAGGCGCACGGCATCCGGCGCCTGATGGACAACAACCCGCGCGATATGAGCGTGGACGATGTCGAGGCGATCTATCGCGCGGCCTTCTGAGAGCCGCGCGACAGATCAGATCGGTATCAGATCAGGCCCTCGGCCTTGAACAGCGCCTTCATGTCGGCCTCGGGGCGCGGGCCCATGTGGCCGATCACCTCTTTCGCGGCGACGCAGCCCATCTTGCCGCAGGTCGCAAGATCGGCGCCGGTGACATAGCCGTAAAGGAACCCGGCGGCGAACTGGTCGCCAGCTCCGGTCGCATCCACCGGCGTCACGAAATCGACCGGCACCACGGCTTCCTCGTCGCCCTTCACCAGAACCACGTCCTTGCCGGACCGGGTGCAGACGATCAGCCCGGACTCGGCGGCGGCCTGTTCCAGCGCGGTGCCAAGGTCGTCGGTTTCGTATAGCGAGGTCCATTCCTGCTCGTTGCCGATGACGAAGTCGAGCTCTTTCACCAGACGCCGGAAGTCGGCGCGGTGACGGTCGACGCAGAACGGGTCCGACAGCGCGATGCCCGCCTGCCCGCCCGCGTCGCGGCACAGCTTGGCGGCGCGCTCGAAGGCTTCCTTGCCCTTCGGCTTGTCGTAAAGATATCCCTCCAGGAACAGCAGCTTCGCGGCCCCCGCGACCTCTTCCGATACGTCGTCCGGGCCCAGCTCGGACGAGATGCCGAGGTAGGTGTTCATCGACCGCTCGCCATCCGGCGACACGAAGATCATCGACCGCGAGGTCGGAAGCTCGCCTTCGGGCACCGGCGGGTTCACGAAGTCGGTGCCGTCCTTCTGCATCGCGTCGGCATAGAACCGGCCCAGCGCATCGTCGTGCACCCGCCCGATGAACGCGGTCTTGAGCCCAAGGTTGCCCAGCCCCGCCAGCGTGTTCGCCACCGAACCGCCGGGAGCCTGCACCCGTTCCTTCATCGCGCCGTACAGAAGCTGACCGCGTTCCTGTTCCACCAGTTGCATGATGCCCTTCTGGATTCCCATCAGGTCCAGAAAGCTGTCGTCCGCCTGCGCCAGCACGTCGACGATGGCGTTGCCGATGCCGACGACCTCGTAGGATTTCGTCATATGGTCTTCTCCTCGTAGGAACATAGGTCTTCGATGGGGCACACGCCGCACTTGGGTTTGCGGGCGGTGCAGATGTAGCGGCCGTGCAGGATCAGCCAGTGATGCGCATGGCGCTGGTATTCGGCGGGGACGTTGTCCTCAATGGCGCGCTCGACGGCGTCGACATCCTTGCCCGGCGCGATGCCGGTGCGGTTGCCGACGCGGAAGATGTGGGTGTCCACGGCCTGCGCCGGGTGGCCCCACCACATGTTCAGCACCACGTTCGCGGTCTTGCGCCCCACCCCCGGCAGCGATTGCAGCGCGGCGCGGGATGACGGCACCTTGCCACCGTACTGGTCGACAAGGATGCGGCTAAGCTTGATGACGTTCTTCGCCTTGTTGCGAAACAGGCCGATCGTCTTGATATGCTCGATCACGCCTTCCTCGCCCAGCGCCAGCATCTTCTCCGGCGTATCGGCGATCTTGAACAACTCGCGCGTGGCGCGGTTCACGCCCGCGTCGGTCGCCTGCGCCGACAGCGCGACGGCGACCACCAGAGTATAGGCGTTGACGTGATCCAACTCGCCTTTCGGCTCCGGCTCCGTTTCGTGGAAGCGCCGGAAGATCTCGCACATCGTGTTGTAGTCAAGCTGCTTGGCCATGCCACCCTTTGACATGGGGCCTGCTCCGGCTGCAAGCGCAACCGGGCCTCGTGTTCCCATACCGCAGGAAACGGGTCGCAGAGGCTGGGACCGTGCCGTAAATTAGGGCCAATCAAGGATGAACGCGATGACCCATCAAAGCCCGGAAGACAGCTATCATTTCGCCGTGATGCGGCGCGCCATCGACCTGATCGACGAAGGCGGGGCCGATGCGATGTCGCTGGACGACCTCGCCGGCGCGATGAACATGAGCCCGGCGCATTTCCAGCGGCTGTTCAGCAAGTGGGTCGGCGTTTCGCCCAAACGCTATCAGCAGTACCTGACGCTGGACCACGCGCGCGCGATGCTGCGGTCGAACTTCACCACGCTGGCCACCAGCCACGCCGTCGGCCTGTCCGGCCCCGGCCGCCTGCACGACCTGTTCCTGCGGTGGGAGGCGATGAGCCCCGGCGACTTCGCCCGCCACGGCGAGGGTCTGACGATCCTGTGGGGCTGGTTCGAAAGCCCCTTCGGCCCGGCGCTTGTGATGGGCACCGACAAGGGCATCTGCGGCATCGGCTTCGCCGCCGAGATGGGGGAAGAGGCCGCGATGGAGGATTTGCTGTCGCGCTGGCCCAAGGCCACCTTCGTCGAGGATCCGATGGCGCTGCGCCCGTGGGTGCTGAACGCGTTCGGGGTGCAGAACGCGGGTCAGCCGACGCCGCTGTTCCTGATCGGCGCTCCGTTCCAGATCAAGGTGTGGGAGGCGCTGCTGTCGATCCCCTCGGGGCAGGTCACCACCTATTCCGAGATCGCCCGCGCCATCGGCAATCCCCGCGCAGTCCGCGCGGTCGGCACCGCCGTGGGCCGCAACCCGATCAGCTGGCTGATCCCCTGCCACCGCGCGCTGCGCAAGTCCGGCGGCCTTGGCGGCTATCACTGGGGCCTGCCCGTCAAGCGCGCGCTTCTGGCCTACGAGGCCGCCCGCGCCGAGGCCTGAGGCCGGGGCCCGCGAAGCGTACAAAGGATCGAAGCGCAGGACCGGCGCGTGAAACCGAATTACTTTCGCGTGATTTCGCAGGCAAAGAACCGCTCACAATTGCGAGGCATGGCCTTGGAGCCGCCCCGCGCTAGCTGTAAGTTCGTCGCAACGCAAAGCACGAGCAGAGGGCACAAAGACATGCCGATCACCCTGAAAACCCCGCTGGTCCTGGCCACCGTCTCGGCACTGGCCCTGACCGCCTGTACCAGCCCGGACACCCCCACCAACAACCCGAACCAGCGCACCGGGGAAGGCGCGGCGATCGGCGGCCTTCTGGGCGCGCTGGCCGGTGTCGCCGTGGGCGACGACGCTGGCTCGCGCCGTCGTGGCGCGCTGATCGGCGGCCTCGTCGGCGCCGGTGTCGGCGCGGCGGTAGGCTATGACCTCGACAAGCAGGCCGCGGAACTGCGCCGCGACTTCGACAACTCGGGCATCCAGATCATCAACAACGGCAACACGCTGACCGTGCGTATGCCGCAGGACATCCTGTTCCCGACCGACAGCGCCGCCGTCAGCTCCTCGCTGCAGGGCGACCTGCGCGTTCTGGCCAACAGCCTGCAGCAGTACCCGAACTCGGTCGTTCAGGTCGTGGGCCACACTGACAACACCGGCGCTGCCTCGTACAACCAGGACCTGTCGGTCCGCCGCGCCAACTCGGTCGCGTCGGTGCTGATCGGCGCGGGCACCCCGTCGTCGCGCGTCTCGGTCAGCGGCCGGGGCGAGGACGCCCCCATCGCGTCGAACCTGACGCCCGAGGGCCGCGCCCAGAACCGCCGCGTGGACATCACGATCATCCCGAACTGATCCGTCGGTTCGCTGGAAACAGGAAAGGCCGGGCCCAGCGCCCGGCCTTTTTCGTGGCGCAACGTGAAGCGCGCCCTTCATTCCGCAGGCGCAGGCGGGATGTAGAACTTGGGCTTCAGCGCCTCGGTGCAGACGGTGCTGACTTCGGCCTGCGGGTCTTCGAGAAACCCCACCGCGATGTCGCGGGCGCAGGGCGAGAACATGATCACCCCGTGCCCCGCTTCCGGGAACAGCACCGCCTGTCCGTTGGGCAGCGTCGACACCACGCGCTCGGCCGCGTCCGGATTGGTCTGTGTGTCCTTCGTCCCCGCCATCGCCAGCACCGGCAGATCGCTTTGTACCGCGTCGTGATAGCCGTCGCGCGGATGCTGCTCGAACAACTCGCAGAAGCCGTACAAGGGATAGGTGTCCGGCCGCACCCCGGCGTCGATCACCGGGAACCGGTAGTCGGCAGAGACCGCGTCGAACCCTTCCGCCGAGTTGAAGGGAAAATCCTCCTGGCACGCGATGATGCCCAGCGTCAGGCTCATCCGCGCCGCCGAGGTCAGCCGGGCCGCATCGATGACCGCGCGCGTGTAGAAAGCCGCCACGTCGTCTTCCGACATCGCCTCGACCAGCGCCAGCAGGCGCGGCAGTTCGGTCGCCGGGAAGTTCTCGGTCACGAAGGCCACGATATCCGCCTTGTCCGGCTCTTGCCCGATCAGGCTGGTGTAGGACTGCACCATCGCCAGCTGCGCCGGGGCCTCCATCCCAAGCGCCACTTCGGACAGGGCGGAGTCCAGCAACTGCTCGGTGTCCGCCGCTGCCGACGAAAGGTCGTCGGACAGCGTGTTCAGAAGGCTGGACGCCGACCCCTGAAGGCTGCGCATCTGCTCGGCCTGCATGAACAGCACCTCTGCTATGGTCCGGTCCGGTTCGCTTAGATCGCCGCCGAACCGCGCCATCAGACCGGCGACCGAGACATCGGGCACGAAGCCGCCGGTCAGAAGCCGCGTCAGCGTCGTGGTATCGCCTGCCGCGATCTCTGTCAGGACCTGCGGCATGTAAGCCGTGAAGGGGCCGCCGGTCTTGTTGCTTTGCGACAGCAGGGCTTCGATCAACTCCGGCCCGAACTCTGTCCCGGCAACCGTGACGCCGGTCTGGGCAAGGTAATCCGCCGCCTCGTGAACCGTGGACTCCAGATCGGGATACGCGGCAGCGCAGGCCTCGTCCTCGGCGCAGAAATCCACGATCCAGCCAAGCGCCTGATCGGGCGGGACGCCGTTCGTGTCATACGCGGGCTGGTCGATCAGGCTGATGCTGTCGATCACCAGACTGCGCAGCCCCTCGGGCGCGGCGCGCAGCAGTTCCTGCCCCAGCTTGGTGCCGTAGGAGATGCCGAAGGCGTTGTAGGTTGGATAGCCCAGGGCATGCATGATCGCCCGCACGTCCAGCGCGCTTTGCGTGGTGTTGTACAGGGACAGGTCGATGCCGCTATCGACCATCTCGGTGATGCAATGCGCCAGCGGCTGATCCGCATCGAACATCGTCTCTTCATCCGGCCGCGCAAAGCCCATGAAATCCTCGGCGAAGGCGTTGTAGCAGGCGATCGTCCGGTCCGAGATGCCCGCGGCGCGCTGGTCGAAGATCACCAGATCCCGCCGGTTTCTCAGGAAGTCGAAGATCGCCGCATTGTCGGGAATGCTTTGCACCGTATAGCCGCCGGGGCCGCCGTGCAGGTAGATCACCGGGTCGGGCGCTGGCGCGGCAGAGCGGGATTTCAGGATCGCGAAGGCCAGCGGAATGGTCTCGCCCCCTTCGGCGTCGTGATCCTCGGGCACCGAGACGCGGCCGCAGATGACGGTCTGCCCCTCGACCTCCAGCGGCCCCAGCGGGCGCGGACAGCTTTCGATCACGACCGGATAGCGGTCGTCGTGCCCCCCGTCCCTTAATGCTTCGAAGGCGGGTTCGCCCGTGCCGGACAGCAGCGCGACAAGGGTTTGCAGGATTTGGTCGGGTGTCATGGAAGCGGTCCTTCAATTCGGAATGGGAATGAATCGGACGTGCGGCAGCAGGGCTATCCTAACATGATTAGGCGGCGCAGGTTTCTTCTGTAGCGCCCAAGTGAAAGTTCCGTGCGACAGCGCACACTTAACCGCGTTAACAAGCCGCGCCGGGGCGCCTTGAAGCGACGCGACGTCCGGTCCCATCTTTGTGGGGAAGACGGGCCCGATCCGGTCCGCCGGGGGCAGTGATCGCGCAATTCCGATCCGCGCAAAGCCCCTGCCCCGCACAGACAGGAGCATCAGATGGACAAGCAATTCGAAGGCAAATCCGCCATCGTCACCGGCGGCGCGTCGGGCATCGGCGCAGCCATTGTCGAGGAACTCGCCGCGAACGGCGCGAAGGTGCTGGTCGCCGACCTTCACATGGATCAGGCCGAGGAACAGGCCCAGAAGATCCGCGACGCGGGCGGCACTGCCGAGGCGTTCTCGGTCGACGTCAGTAAGCCGGAACAGGTCGAGGCGATGGTCGACAAGGCCGTCTCGAGCTTCGGCAAGCTGGACCTCGCGGTGAACAACGCCGGCATCGGCGGCCCGGCCGCGCCGGTGGGCGAATACCCGCTCGACGGCTGGCATCAGGTGATCAACGTGAACCTGAACGGCGTGTTCTACGGCTGCCGCTACGAAATCGCCGCGATGGAGAAAACCGGAGGCGGCGCCATCGTGAACATCGCGTCGATCCTCGGCTCGGTGGGCTTCGCGCAGTCGTCAGCCTATGTGACCGCCAAGCACGGCGTGATCGGCCTGACCAAGAACGCCGCCATCGAGTACAGCGCCAAGGGCATCCGCGTGAACGCGGTGGGGCCGGCCTTCATCAACACGCCGCTGATCCAAAACGCCATGACCGACGAACAGCGTGAAGGGCTGATCGCCCTGCACCCGATCGGGCGGCTGGGCGAATCCGAAGAGATTTCGGCGCTTGTCTGCTTCCTGTTGTCCGACCGCGCCAGCTTCATCACCGGCAGCTACCATCTGGCCGACGGCGCCTATACCGCGCAATAAGCCTGCCGGACCGCACCCGGAGAAACGAAAAAACCCGGCCACTGGCCGGGTTTATTCTTTGCCGGTAAGGGCAGCCGCTTAGTGCAGCTTGCTCTCGACGGTGGCGATCGAGTCGTCGATCATCTTGTTGGCCGCCTGCGCGGTCATCTGCTTGGCGATGACTTCACGCGCCGCAGCGACTGCCACGGTGACCGCCTGGTCCTTGACCTCTTTCACCGCGCGGGCCTGAGCCGAGGCGATCTGCTCTTCGGCACCGGCCATGCGGCGGGCCATCGAGGCTTCGAGATCGGCCTTGGCCTGCTCGGCCGCCTGACGCGCCTCGTCCTTGGCCTTGGCCACGATGCGCTCCGACTGCTCCGCGACTTCCTTCTGCTTGCGCTCGTAGGAAGCAAGGATCGTCTGCGCTTCTTCACGCAGCGCCTTGGCCTCGTCCAGTTCGCTCCGGATCGTGTCCGCGCGCTTGTCCAGCATGTTGCCGAGGATCTTGGGCACGCCCAGGACCAGCAGCAGGCCGACGAAGACCACGAAGGCGATCAGCACGACGAAGTTGGTGTTCCACAGGGACACGAAGGGCCCCGTGGCGGCCAGCGCCGGACCGGCGGCGAAGAGGGCCGGGAGAATGGCGAGTTTGCGCATCATCAGGCCCCTTTCATCTGGCTTTGCACGGCGTCGTCGACGGTCGAAGCATCGGCGGATCCGCCCAGCGCCGCGACGATCTCGGCAGCGGTCGCCTTGGCGACTTCCTCGACGCTTGCCACCGCGTTGGCGCGGATGTCGGCAATCGCCTTTTCCGACTCGGCGGTGCGGGCCGCGATCTCGGCGTCGGCCTTGGCATTCGCCTCGTCCAGTTCCGCCTGAATCTCGGCCTTGGCTTCCCCGATGATCCGGTTCGCTTCGGCACGGGCATCGGCGAGCGCCTGGTTGTAGGCGTCCTCCGCTTCCTGCGCTTTCAGCTTCAGCTCTTCGGCCGCAGCGATATCGTTGGTCACCGTCCCGGCCCGCTCGGCCAGAACCGATGCGATCCGCGGCAGCGCCACGCGGCTGAGGATGAAGTAGATCACCACAAGCGTGACGATCAGCCAGAAGATCTGGTTCGGCCAGCTCGAGAAGTCGAGCTGCGGCATACCGACAGCGTCGCCGCCGCCGTGCGCCGCGGCGTCAGCCGCGCCGTGGCCGGCCTCGGCTACCGCGTGGGTATCGGTGTTTCCTGCCATGTCGTCCCCCTGACACCTGTCACTTTCGGCCGGGCCCGAAGGCCCAACCGAGCGTAAGGAGTTTCAGAAGGATATCAGACGGCGAACATCAGCAGAAGCGCGACGAGGAACGAGAAGATCCCCAGGGCTTCCGCGAAGGCGACGCCGATGAACATGGTCGCGGTCTGGCCGCCAGCAGCGGACGGGTTGCGCAGGGCGCCGGCGAGGAAGTTGCCGACCACGTTGCCCACACCGATGGCAGCGCCACCCATGCCGATGGCGGTCAGACCGGCGCCGAGGTAGGCGCCCATTTGTGCGATATCGCCTTCCATGATCGTTTCTCCTTACGTTGGAATTGGCTGATGATTGGGTTCAAGCGTCGGGGGCACATGCCCCCGGGCATTAGTGCGACGGATGCAGCGCGTCCTTCAGGTACACGCAGGTCAGGATCGTGAAGACGTAGGCCTGGATGAAGGCCACCAGCGTCTCCAGAGCGTACATCGCGGTGATGGCGAGGATGGACAGCGGGGTCACCAGCACACCTACGCCCGACAGCAGGATCAGCGGCGCGAAGGCGGCGAACACTTTGATAACCGCGTGGCCGGCCATCATGTTGCCCATGAGACGAATAGAGTGGCTGACCGGGCGGACGAAGTAGGAAATCACCTCGATCACAGCCAGCACCGGGCGGATCGCCAGCGGGGCCGAGCTGACCCAGAACAGGCCAAGGAACTTGCTGCCGTGCAGGACGAAGCCGGTGATGGTGACCGTCAGGAACACCGCCAGCGCAAGGATCACCGTAACCGCAAGGTGCGAGGTCGTGGTGAACGCCGTCGGCAGCAGGCCAAGGAAGTTCGACATCACGATGAACATGAACAGCGTGAAGACATAGGGGAAGAAGCGCACCGCATCGCGGCCCGCCACGTCCTCGACCATCTTGTAGATGAAGCCGTAGGCCAGCTCCGCGACCGACTGAAGCTTGGTCGGGATGACGGCCCGGCCGCGCGTGCCCAGCACCAGAAGCGCCGAGATCGCAACGATCGTAAGGAACATCCACAGCGTGACGTTGGTGATCGTGTACCAGTGAACCGGGTCGCCCGCCGAGCCGAACAGCGGCTTCACGACGAACTGGTCCATCGGGTGGAAGACAAGGCCTTCGCTGTGTTCTTCGGTCGCCACGATCCTATCCCTCGTCCTTCTCGGGCCCCTCGGCCCTGTCGTTCTTTTCCTGCGCGGCGCGAGCCGTGCGCATCAGTGTCTGCACGCCGGCCGCAAAGCCGAACAGGGTGAACAGAACCAGGAAGATCGGCATCGTCCCGAACAGCGTGTCGAGCCCAAAGCCGATGCCGGAACCGATCACGATCCCGGCCACCAGTTCGATCACCATCCGCCAGGCAAGCTCTGCGCCGCCCACGGCATGTGTCGTCTCGCGGGGCTTCGGCGCATTCGCGTCTTTCAGCGCGGCAATCCTCTGGTCCAGCCTCTCGAGGCGGGCCTTGTCTTCCGGATCGACCAAAATGCGGAACCCCCGTTCAGTCGCGGCGAACCTAGAAACGGACCGGTTCGGAGTCAAGCTGGCAAAGCCCCTCTCCTTCACCAACTAAGTCACTGATTTTGCTAGACATCGAAACCGTTACCGCCACCGGGACGCGGCCGCACCGCGCGGATCGGGCGAAATGGCAAATTCAACCGAATGGTTGACCAAACCTGCGGGCGCTGTCACTCCGCTGGAATGGAGCCCACCCTCGACACCGTGTTCGCCGCCCTCGCCGACCCCACCCGGCGCGCGATCCTGACCATGCTTCTGGAAGACGACATGGCGGTGACCGACGTGGCAGAGCCGTTCGAGATGTCGCTGGCCGCGATCTCGAAGCACCTTGCGATCCTTACCCGCGCCGGCCTGATCAGTCAGGAGAAACGCGGCCGCGTGAAGTGGTGCAAGCTGGAACCCGACGCGCTGAAGGCGGCGTCGGTCTGGATGCAGGGCTTCGGTCAGTTCGAGCCGGTGAACCTTGATGCTTTCGAGGCGTTTCTGGAACGCGAACTCTCTGCCGGACAGGAACCGCGCGACAGCGCAGAATGACCCTGCGTCACCGCAAATTGCCCGGTGGCGATGTGGCGCACGACGCTACATAACTGCCCCATGGAAACGCAAGACACAGGACCGGTCCACGACCTTTTCGTCATCGGCGGCGGCATCAACGGCTGCGGCATCGCCCGCGATGCGGCTGGCCGGGGGCTGAAGGTCGCGCTGGCCGAGATGAACGATCTCGCCTGGGCCACGTCTTCGGCCTCGACCAAGCTGTTTCACGGCGGACTGCGTTATCTCGAGTATTTCGAGTTCCGCCTTGTCCGCGAGGCGCTGAGAGAACGCGAAGTGCTGCTGAAGGCGATGCCGCATATCTCGTGGCCGATGCGGTTCATCCTGCCCTATCACCGCGACATGCGGTTCGACAGCGACACGCCGACCTCGCGCCTGCTGTCCCGGTTCATGCCGTGGATGAAGGGGCGCCGCCCCGCGTGGCTGATCCGGCTGGGCCTGTTCCTGTACGACAATCTCGGCGGGCGCGATGTGCTGCCCGGCACCGCATCTCTGTCGCTGAAGGGCACGCCCGAAGGCGCACCGCTCAAGTCGCGGTTCGAGCATGCCTACGAGTATTCCGACTGCTGGGTGCAGGACGCCCGCCTTGTCGTGCTGAACGCCCGCGACGCCGCCGCGCGGGGGGCCGAGATCATGACCCGCACCCGCGTCGTCGGCGCGGTGCGCGGCAACGACGTCTGGCTGGTCGAGACAGAGGACGCCAAGGGCAAACGGCACGTACACCGCGCGCGGGCGCTGGTGAACGCGGGCGGGCCGTGGGTGTCCGAGGTGATTCAGGGCACGTTGCGGATCAATTCCTCGGAACATATCCGCCTGGTCCGCGGCAGCCATATCGTCGTGAAGAAGCTGTACGATCATGACAAATGCTATTTCCTGCAGGGCACCGACGGGCGGATCATCTTCACCATCCCCTACGAAGAGGACTTCACCCTGATCGGCACCACCGACGCCGAGCATGGCGATCCGTCTGAAAAGCCGGTCTGCACCCCGGAAGAAGCCGACTATCTGCGCGACTTCGCGGGGAAGTACTTCAAGAAGCAGATCCCGGCCGACGACATCGTCTGGACCTACTCCGGCGTTAGGCCGCTGTACGACGACGGCGCCAGTTCGGCGACAGCCGCCACGCGGGAATACGTGCTGAGCCTCGACGAAGCCGGAGCACCGCTGCTGAACGTGTTCGGCGGCAAGATCACCACCTACCGCAAACTGGCCGAGGCGGCGATGGCGAAGCTTGCGCCGCAGTTCCCCGATCTGGGCAACGACTGGACCGCCGGCGTACCGCTGCCGGGCGGAGACTTTGCCGTCGACGGCGTTCGCGCCCTGCTGAAAGGGCTGCGCACAGACTACCCGTTCCTCAGCGATTTCTGGGCGCTGCGACTGGTGCGCTGCTATGGCACCGAGGTCCGCAAGGTGCTGGGCGACGCGACGACAGTCGGCGACCTTGGCCGCACCTTCGGCGGCACCGTCACCGCGCGGGAACTGGACTGGGCGATCAGGAACGAGTGGGTCCGCAGCGGCGATGATTTCCTGTGGCGGCGCACCAAGCTGGGCCTGCGTCTGACCGAGGCCGAAAGGATTTCGGTCGACGGCTACATCAAGGCGGCGCTGGTCTGACGCCCCTACTCGTCCGCGCTGTCGCGCGAGGCTTTCAGCAGCCGGTCGGCCTTCCGCCGCACCAGAACCGAGCGCAGGTCGTGCATCGCCAGCAACAGGTCGTCGGTAATCCGGTCCAGTTGCGCGTCTGACGCGTCCGAGTTCGCCCAGTGCGCCGTCTGGTTCAGGTGGTCGATCGTCCGCAGGATGTCGTCGACGCGCCGCGCCTCGACCACCTCGGTCCGGGCCTTCATCCAGTCGCCGATGGCCTTCATGTCCGCGTCGGTCAGATCGCGGCTGCCTTGCGGCTTCACCTGACCGTTGCGGATGTTGACCGTCGCGATCTGCTCCATCTCGATCCGCCGCTGCCGGTTCTCCGTGTCGACGCGGAACACGAAAGCGCCGTTCTCACGGGTGCGGAAATAGTACTCCGGCAGATCAGCGGACATCGAGACTCCTCAGGTCAGGCTTTCGCAGAAGCTGCGGATGCGGGCGCAGGCGTCGGCCAGCGTCGCCTCGTCGGTAGCGTAGCTGACGCGGAAATGCGGCGACAGCCCGAAGGCCGCGCCGAACACCACCGCGACGCCGGTCTCTTCCAGCAACGCAAGGCAGAACTCCTCGTCGGTCGCGATGGTCTTGCCGCTGGCGGTCGTCTTGCCGATGCAGCCCGCGATGGACGGGTAGACATAGAACGCGCCCTCGGGCACCGGGCAGGTGATGCCGGGACAGGCGTTCAGCCCCTCGACCACAAGATCGCGGCGGCGCTGGAACAGCGCGCGGTTCGGGGCAAGAAAGTCCTGCGTGCCGTTCAGCGCCTCGACCGCCGCCCATTGCGAAATGGTGCAGGGGTTGGTCGTCGACTGCGACTGGATCTTGCGCATCGCGTTGATGATCTCGACCGGTCCTGCGGCATAGCCAATACGCCAGCCGGTCATCGCATAGGCCTTCGACACGCCGTTGCAGGTCAACGTGCGGTCATACAGCGCCGGCTCGACCTCGGCCGGAGTGCAGAAGGTGAAGTCGTCGAACACCAGATGCTCGTACATGTCGTCGGTCATCACCCAGACCTGCGGGTGCTTCATCAGCACGTCGGTCAGGGCTTTCAACTCGTCGCGGGTATAGCCCGCGCCGGTCGGGTTCGACGGCGAGTTGAAGATGAACCACTTGGTCTTGTCGGTTATCGCGGCGTCCAGGGCCTCGGGCGTCAGCTTGAAGCCGGTCTCGATCCCGGCCTCGACCACCACGGGCGTGCCGCCCGCCAGCAGCACCATGTCCGGATAGCTGACCCAGTACGGCGCGGGGATCACCACCTCGTCGCCGGGGTTCAGCGTCGCCATCAGCGCGTTGTACAGGATCTGCTTGCCGCCCGACGACACCGAAACCTGCGACGGCTCGTAGCTCAGCCCGTTCTCGCGCGCGAACTTGGCACAGACCGCCTTTTTCAACTCGGGGATGCCATCCGGCGCGGTGTACTTGGTCTTGCCCGCCTCGATCGCCGCGATACCGGCGGCCTTGATGTTGTCGGGCGTATCGAAATCCGGCTCGCCCGCGGCAAGGCCGATGACGTCCTTCCCTTCCGCCTTCAGCTCTTGGCTGCGGGTGTTCATGGCGATCGTGGGCGAGGGCTTGACGCGCGCCAGTGTCGCGGAAAGGAAGGGCATGGTCGTCTCCGGTTGGAATGCGCCGGATGCAAGGTGTAGATTGGCCCCCGAACCCATGCAAGCCCCCGGGCCGGGTCGCGGCGACGGGGGACGAGACCGGAGGAACACATGGCTGAGGATAGCGCCCCCGAAGAGAACGGCGGCTGGTACTCGAACGAAAGCGCCACCTTTGGCGACCGACTTGTCGCCGCGCGCGACGCGCTGGGGCTGTCGCAGGCGGATCTTGCACGGCAGATCGGCGTCAAGCTGAAGACGCTGTCGGCGTGGGAGAACGACCTGTCCGAGCCGCGGGCGAACAAGCTGCAGATGCTGGCCGGCGTTCTGAACGTGTCGCTGATCTGGCTGCTGAACGGCGAAGGCGACGGGATCGACAACCCCGACTCGACCGCCATGCCCGAGGAACTGAGCGCGCTGCTGACCGAGATCCGCACCCTGAAGGGCAACCTGAAACAGACCGCCGACCGGCTGGGCGGCATCGAGAAGCGGCTGCAAAAGGCGCTGAGGGACCAGTTGTGACCGAGGACGTGACCGAAACCCCCGAAGCGCGGCTGAAGCGCATGCAGATGCGGGCCTCGCGCCGCGGGATCAAGGAGATGGATATCATCCTTGGTCGTTATGCGCAGGACCGGCTGGCGGGAATGGACGCCGAGGCGCTGGACCTGTTCGACGCCCTGCTGTGGGAAAACGATCAGGATCTTTACCCGTGGGTGTCGGGTCAGGCCGAGCCGCCGGAACGCTTCGCCGCGCTGCTGCACGACATCGCGACGCACGCGGGCGCCCGCTAGGCGCGCGGGCAATCTGCGCACCGCTTAACTATATCTTTGCGATTCCAACGCTATGCACGGCCAACGAGCAGCCGATGGCGGAGCATAGCATGAGCATTCAAAGCCGGATCGCAGGCGCCGCGAACAAGGGGTTCATGGCGCAGTACCTTGAAGCGCTGTCGCTGGTCGAACGGCTGCACAGGCTGTTGCTGGACGTCATCAAGGACGAATTCGAACGTCTGGGCATGCTTGAAATCAACGCCGTGCAGGCGCTGCTGCTGTTCAACGTCGGCGATAACGAGGTGACGGCGGGCGAACTGAAATCGCGCGGCTACTATCAGGGCTCGAACGTCAGCTACAACCTGAAGAAACTGGTGGACGCAGGTTACATGCACCACCAGCGGTGCGAGATCGACCGCAGGTCGGTCCGGGTGCGGCTGACCGACAAGGGACGCCGCGTGCAGGAAATCGTCGAGGACCTGTTCATCCGCCACGCCGAAGGGCTGGAAAGCCGCGCGGTGCTGGACCTGAACGGGATCGAGGAAATCAACACCTCCCTGCGCCGGGTCGAGCGGTACTGGAGCGACCAGATCCGCTATATCTACTGATACCTCCTGACATCTTCCGCCGGGTGGAACGGTACTGGAGCGACCAGATCCGCTATATCTACTGATACCTCCTGACATCTTCTGAACGCCGCCCCCCTGCCCGGCCTCCGCCGGGTCGGTCCGCCGACCGGGTTCGGCACTGTACCCTCCTTCCGGGTTCGGCCTATGTTGCCACCCGCAAAGGGAGGCCTGCATGACCCACGTTCTTGCCATCGATCAGGGCACCACTTCGACCCGCGCGATCCTGTTCGACGCGAAGATGGACATCGCCGCCTCGGCGCAGGAGGAATTCGCCCAGCACTATCCCCGCTCGGGCTGGGTCGAACACGATCCCAACGACCTGTGGCAGACGACGCTGCGCACCTGCCGAACCGCGCTGGAGACGGCGGGCGGCGCCACCCCCGCCGCCATCGGCATCACCAACCAGCGCGAAACGGTCGTGGTCTGGGACAAGACCAGCGGCAAGCCGGTACACAACGCGATCGTCTGGCAGGACCGCCGCACCGCCGACTTTTGCCGCACCCTGCGCGACGGCGGCCATGAAGAGATGATCACCCACCGCACCGGCCTGCTGGCGGACCCGTATTTCTCGGCCACCAAGCTGAAATGGATTCTGGATGAGGTCGACGGCGCGCGCGAGAAGGCAAAGGCGGGCGAGCTGCTGTTCGGCACCGTCGATACATGGCTGATCTGGAACCTCACCGAAGGCCGGTCGCACGTCACCGACGCCACCAACGCGGCGCGCACCATGCTGTACGACATCCGAAAGGGCCGCTGGTCGACCACGATCTGCGAGTTGATGGACATCCCGCCCCAGATGCTGCCCGAGGTGAAGGACAGCGCCGCCGAATTCGGCGAGACGACGCTGCTGGGCGGCTCCCTTCCGATCCTCGGCGTCGCGGGCGACCAGCAGGCGGCGACCGTCGGTCAGGCCTGTTTCGCGCCGGGCATGCTGAAATCGACCTATGGCACCGGCTGCTTCGCGCTGCTGAACACCGGGGCCGAGCCCGTGACCTCGAAGAACCGCCTGCTGACCACCATCGCCTACCAGCTGGACGGCACACCCACCTATGCGCTGGAAGGCTCGATCTTCATCGCCGGCGCGGTGGTGCAGTGGCTGCGCGACGGGCTGAAGGTGATCGAAACCGCCCCCGACACCCAACCGCTGGCCGAAACCGCCGACCCCGGGCAGGACCTGATCCTTGTGCCCGCCTTCACCGGCCTTGGCGCGCCCTACTGGGACGCCGACTGCCGCGGCGCGGTGTTCGGGCTGACCCGCAACTCTGGCCCCGCCGAGTTCGCCCGCGCCGCGCTGGAAAGCGTGGGCTTCCAGACCCGCGACCTGCTGGAAGCGATGCACGCCGACATGGGCGACGCGGAAGAGGCGATCCTGCGCGTCGACGGCGGCATGAGCGCGTCGGACTGGACGATGCAGTTCCTCGCCGACATCCTCGGCGCGCCGGTCGACCGCCCGAAAGTGCTGGAAACGACGGCG
Organism: Maritimibacter sp.; assembly: GCA_017792445.1. GTDB lineage: Bacteria > Pseudomonadota > Alphaproteobacteria > Rhodobacterales > Rhodobacteraceae > Psychromarinibacter. The sequence goes on along the minus strand of CP051232.1, from coordinate 2,820,030 downwards.
CTGGGGGCGGCGTGGCTGGCCGGAATGCGCGCCGGGGTCTACCCGGGGCAGGACGAATTCGCGAAGACCTGGGCGCTGGAAAAGCAGTTCGACCCGCAGCGCGACGACGACTGGCGCGCCACGCGTTATGCGGCGTGGAAGCGGGCGGTGAAGGCGACGATGTCCGTCTAGGTGAGAGAGAGGGGGCTCTGCCCCCGCGCGCTGCGCGCGCTCCCCCGAGGTATTTGGAAAGAGAAGAAGGGGCCGGGATCAGGCCAGCAGGCCTGGGTCGTCGCCCATGTCCAGCGTCGGGAAGATCGCGCGTTCCAGCGTGGCGCGGTCGATCCCGTGCAGCCCGCGCATCGCCCAGGCCGCATAGGCGCGGACGTCGGCGGTGGGCATCAGGTCGCGGCGGTCGTAGAGATCGGCCTCGTCCAGTCCCGGCCAGCGCCCCAAGATTCGCCCGCCCTTCAGCGCGCCGCCGGCCATCACCAGCGCGCCGCCGGTGCCGTGGTCGGTGCCGCCCGAGCCGTTCTCGCGCGCGGTGCGGCCGAATTCGGTCATCGCCATCACCATGGTCTTCGACCAGTTCGCGCCCAGCCCGTCCTTCAGCGACAGGATCGAGCGTTGCAGCACGTCCAGCGCCGAGGTCAGCGCGCCCTTCTGGTTGCGGTGGGTGTCCCAGCCGTTCAGCGAGTAGGACACGATGCGGGCCTCTTCGTTCATCCGCTCGGCGGCGAAGGCGGCCAGCGGCTCGCGGCGGCTGCCGTCGGGCAGCGGCGGCAGGGTCGCATGGCCCAGCTGCGCCGCGAGTTCCAGCGCGCTGCCGCCCGCGGCCGAGAACAGCGGGTCGGGTTCGTAGATCCGTTCCAGCAGAAGCTGCGCCTGCGGCGTGATCTCGATATCCGCCTCGGGCGCCCACTGGTAGACGGGCGCGTCGCCGCGCAGGATGCGCATCTCTTGACGGCCCACGGCGAAGGCGGTCCGCGCCTCGGTGCCCGGTATCGCCTGCAGCAGCCGGTTCAGCCAGCCGTCGCGTTGCGCGGCCAGTTCGACGTCCATACCGGTGCCGGCCTCAAGCAGGTCCTGCCCGTCGAAATGGCTGCGCTTGTCGCGATAGGGGGTCGAGACCGCGTGCGCGAAGCCAAGTTCACCCGCCTGCCACAGCGGCATCAGCGGCGCCATCGCCCGGTGCAGCACGAAGCCGCCGCCCAGCGGCAGGCCGGTCTCGGCGGCGCGCGGGCCCAGCGTCGGGCGCAGGGCGGCATAGGCGGGGTCGCCCACCGGGGCGAGAAGGTCGAGCCCGTCCATCGCGCCCCTGAGAACGATCACCACCAGCCGCGCGTCTCCGGGCGTCGCGGCCATCGTCATCGTCGACATCAGCGGGTGCGCCGCCGCCGAGCAGGCAACGCCAAGCCCGCCTTTCAGTACGCCGCGCCGGGAAACCGGTGTCATGCTCCTGCCCCCTATCGCCTGTTGAACTCTGCCGAGGCGAGCACGAGGCCCAGCCCCTCTTCGCGCGTCTCGGCCCGCGTCACGGCCCACAGCAGACGCTCGGAAGCGGCGTCGCCGAGGGTGTCGCGGGCAAAGCGGTCGGGCGCGAGGCCCTTGGTCTTCACCATCTGCACCGTGGTCATCGCCCACGTGATCCGTTGCGCAAGCCCATAGGGCTGGACCCACGCCGTCGCCTCGTCCGGAAAGCCCGAGGGATCGGGCGGCCCGAGATAGCTGTGCCCCATCGCCACCAGCGGGCGCATCAGCCAGTCGCGGCCCCGCCCCGCCTTGGTACGCATGATGTCGTCGCCGCTCAGCCCAAGGCCGCGCATCGCGCTGGCCAGCATCTCGCGCGGGAGCTTCACCTTGGCGCCGAACCCCGCCCACGCCGCCGGGTGGTTCAGCATCGCGGTGTAGACCGCCGTCAGGTCGCCGCCGGTGTCGCGCCAGGTGGCCGCCATCGCCGAGGTCAGCGACGGGTCCGGCGTGTCCGAGGTGAAATGCGCCGCGATCTTGCGGCTGACGTGGGCGGCGGTGGCGGGGTGTACCGACAGGTCGTCCAGCACGGCGTAGACATCCGACAGCTTCGCCTTGCCCTTGCCGCCATAGCGGACGCCCAGCACCGTCTCGGCCCCCGGCTCGGCCAGCTTGGACTTGAACACCATGCCGGTGTCGCGCTTCAGGTCGAAGGTCAGGCCGGTCAGCAACTCGGCGAACTCGGTCACGTCGCGCTGGCTATAGCCCGCCCCCACGCCCAGCGTGTGCAGTTCCAGCACCTCGCGGGCAAGGTTCTCATTCAGGCCGCGCCGGCCGTCGCCATTGGCCTTGCTGTTCGGTCCGACGGAAGAGGTCTGGTCGAGGAAGGCCAGCATCACCGGATGCGTCACCGCCGCCTTCAGCAGATCGGCGAAACGACCGGCAAGGTAGGGGCGGATCGCCTCGTCCAGAAACGCCGGCCCGCAGGCATGCGACTGGCGGCCCTTGGTGCGGGTGGCGAAATGGTTGCCCCAGAAATGCACGAGCCGTTCGCGGAACGGGGTCCGGGTGTCGGCGATGCGGGCGAAATCGGCAAGCAGCCCGGTGTACTGGGCCTGCCGGATCTGCTGCCACAACGCCTTGAGCCGCGCGTCGGCGTCGGGGATCTCTTTCTTGATGTCGCGTCGGGCGGCGATATAGGCGGCGCCCATCGCCGCCGCCTCGGGCAGGCCCGCCTTGGGAAAGGCCATGCGCATCCGGTCGGGGCCGTGCAGCCCCGCGATCATCTCGCCCGGGGCCGTCGCCGCGCCGCGCGCGGGAAAGCCATAGCCATACCGGATCGCTGCATAGGTGTCAGGCCCGATGGGGCCGTCGAACAAGGTCATGCGCCTGCCCAGAACTGCATGCGCCCCTGTTGCATGCCGGGGCGCTTCGCCGCGACCCTAGCAGAGGCGCGCCTGGCGCCACAGTCACAATGACGGCAATCCGCCCGTATCGGCGCGGCCCCGCCACAGCGGGGCGCACGCCGTCACAGTGAGTTCAGTCCTGCGGGATGATCCGCAGGCCAAGCTCCATCAGCTGATCGCTGGTGGGGTCCGAAGGTGCCTGCATCATCAGGTCCTCGGCACGCTGGTTCATCGGGAACAGCATCACTTCGCGGATGTTGTCCTCGCCCGCCAGCAGCATCACGATCCGGTCGATACCGGCCGCGCAGCCACCGTGCGGCGGGGCGCCGAAGCGGAACGCGTTGACCAGACCGCCGAAGCGCTTCTTCACCTCGTCCTCGCCGTAGCCGGCGATCTCGAAGGCCTTGAACATGATCTCGGGCTTGTGGTTCCGGATCGCGCCCGACACCAGTTCGTAGCCGTTGCAGGCAAGGTCGTACTGGAAGCCGCGCACGGCCAGCGGGTCGCCTTCCAGCGCCTCCATCCCGCCCTGCGGCATCGAGAACGGGTTGTGCTCGAAGTCGATGGCGCCGGTTTCCTCGTCCTTCTCGTAGATCGGGAAGTCCACGATCCACGCGAAGGCGAAGCGGTCCTTGTCGGTGAGGTTCAGTTCCTCGCCAATCACGTCGCGCGCCTTGCCGGCCACGCGCTCGAACGACTTGGGCTTGCCGCCAAGGAAGAAGGCCGCGTCGCCGACGCCAAGGCCCAGCTGCTGGCGGATCGCCTCGGTCCGCTCTGGTCCGATGTTCTTGGCCAAGGGTCCGGCGGCTTCCATCTCGCCATTCGCTTCCCGCCAGAAGATATAGCCCATGCCGGGCAGACCTTCCTTCTGGGCGAAGGCGTTCATCCGGTCGCAGAACTTGCGGCTGCCGCCGGTGGGCGCGGGGATCGCGCGGATCTCGGTGCCGTCCTGCTCGAGGATCTTGGCGAAGATCGCAAAGCCAGAGCCCGCGAAATGCTCGGACACGTCCTGCATCTCGATCGGGTTGCGCAGGTCAGGCTTGTCGGTGCCGTATTTCAGCGCGGCTTCCTTATAGGGGATCTGCGGCCAGTCGCCCGGCGCGTCCACTTTCTTGCCCTCGCCGAATTCCTCGAACACGCCCGCGATCACCGGGCTGACCGTGTCGAACACATCCTGCTGGGTGACGAAGCTCATCTCAAGGTCAAGCTGGTAGAAGTCGGTGGGCGAGCGGTCGGCGCGCGGGTCCTCGTCGCGGAAGCAGGGCGCGATCTGGAAATACTTGTCGAAGCCCGACACCATCAGCAACTGCTTGAACTGCTGCGGCGCCTGCGGCAGCGCGTAGAACTTGCCCGGATGCAGACGCGACGGCACAAGGAAGTCGCGCGCGCCCTCGGGCGACGAGGCGGTGATGATCGGCGTCTGGTACTCGCGGAAGCCGGTGTCCCACATGCGCTTGCGGAACGAGGCGACCACGTCCGAGCGCAGCGTCATGTTCTTCTGCATCACCTCGCGGCGCAGGTCGAGGTAGCGATACCGCAGGCGGGTTTCCTCGGGATATTCCTGATCGCCGAACACCATCAGCGGCAGTTCCTCGGCAGAGCCAAGCACTTCCATGTCGCGGATGTAGACTTCGATCGCGCCGGTCGGGATCTTGGTGTTCACAAGGCTTTCGTCGCGGGCCTTCACGGTGCCATCGATGCGGATACACCATTCCGAGCGCACCTTCTCGACCTCGGAAAACACCGGGCTGTCCGGGTCGCACAGAACCTGCGTCACGCCGTAATGGTCGCGCAGGTCGATGAACAGGACGCCGCCGTGATCTCGCACGCGGTGGACCCAGCCGGCAAGGCGGACGGTCTCGCCCACGTTTTCCTTGGTCAGTTCGGCGCAGGTATGGCTGCGGTAAGCGTGCATCATCGGTCCTCTGGATCAGCGCTGGAAAGCACGCGCGATACAACGCGCCCCGCCCCGGAAGTCAAGGGAGCGAAATAAATGCACACGTCGCGGAACTTTTTGGCGGAAACGTGCGTTGAGGCACGTCGGGTTAATACAAAGTTAATACACATTTCTGGACAACTGCCCGATCTGATTGCAAGCTTGGCTTGTTTCTTAAGCATTCCGCGCCGCCTTGCGGGTCGCAGAAACCCTCGGGCGACGTCCGGCCGGTCAGCCGGGACGTGGGTATGGGGGTACAAAAATGTTGGAAAAGCTCTTCGATCGTATGCTGCGCACACTCATGCAGCAGGGAAATTTCCGCGTCACCTATCCGGACGGCAGCACGAAGGCCTATGGCGACGGCAAGGGAACGCCCGTTCATGTAACAGTGCATGACGAGGCAACCCTGAAGCAGTTGGCGATCAATCCGGAACTCGGTCTCGGCGAAAGCTATATGAACGGCACGCTGACGATCGAGAACGACGACATCTATGGCTTGCTGACGCTGGCCATCGTCAACATGCACGCGGGCAACGCGCCCGGCTGGGTCGCGTGGTCCGGCAAGCTGCGCAACGGGCTGCGCTGGATCGCCCAGAACAACCCGGTCGGCAAGGCGAAGGACAACGTCGCGCATCACTACGACCTGTCCGGTCAGTTGTACGACCTGTTTCTTGACACCGACAAGCAATACAGCTGCGCCTATTTCGAGCGTCCCGACATGACGCTTGAAGAAGCGCAGGTCGCCAAGAAGCGGCACATCGCGAAGAAGCTGCTGATCGAGCCGGGCATGACCGTGCTGGACATCGGCTGCGGCTGGGGCGGCATGGGCCTGACGCTGGCGCGCGACTTCGGCGCGAAGGTAGTGGGCGTCACGCTGTCGGAAGAACAGCACAAGATCGCCTGCGCCCGCGCCCGCGCCGAAGGGCTTGAAGACCGCGTGGACTTTCGCCTGATGGACTATCGCGACGTGACAGAGACCTTCGACCGCATCGTGTCGGTTGGCATGTTCGAACACGTCGGCGTGCCGCACTACCGCGAGTATTTCTCGAACGTGCGCGAGCGGCTGGCCGAGGACGGCGTGGCCTTGATCCACTTCATCGGCCGTACCGACCCGCCCGGCGCAACCAACCCTTGGGTGACAAAGTACATCTTCCCGGGCGGCTATTGCCCGTCGATGTCGGAATCGATCAAGGCGGTCGAGAAAGAGGGCCTGTACACCTGCGATATCGAGGTCTGGCGGCTGCACTATGCCGAGACGCTGAAGCACTGGCACGACCGGTTCATGGCGAACCGCGACCGGGTCGAGGCGCTGTATGACGAGAGGTTCTGCCGGATGTGGCGGTTCTATCTTGTCGCCTGTGAACTGACGTTCCGGCTGAACGACCAGTGCGTGTTCCAGTACCAGCTGGCCCGCAAGCAGGAAGCGGTGCCGCTGACCCGCGACTATCTTTACCGCGACGACGTCGAACCGGTCCGCGCGCCGGTCGCGACCCACGCGGCAGAGTAAGCCCAAAGCCCGGCACCGCCTTGCCGCAGGCGGTGCCGGAACACCCTTGCGCAATATTCGTGCTTGCCAGCGCACCGCCCTTCCGCCCAGTCTTGCCGCAGCAAGATCGGCGGGGGGACACGCATGACCAAAGCCAAGGCAGCCGTATGCCGCGCGTTCGGAGCGCCGCTCGTGATCGAGGAGATCACGCTCGCCGACCCGGCTCCCGGCGAGGTCGAGGTCAAGATCGCGGCGTGTGCGATCTGCCATTCCGATATCTCCTGCGCCGATGGCGGCTGGGGCGGCGACCTGCCCGCGGTCTACGGCCACGAGGCGGTGGGTCGTGTCACCCGAACCGGCGCGGCAGTGACCGGTTTCGCGCCCGGCGACACCGTTCTGGTGACGCTGTTTCGTGCCTGCGGCCAGTGCCCGTCCTGCATCAACCACCACCCCGGCGCGTGTCAGGTCTCGGTCGACCGCAGCGACCACCCGATCACCGGCGCGGACGGCACGCCCTATGCGCAGGGCGTCCGCACCGGCGCCTTCGCCGAGGCGGTCGTGGTCGACCAGTCGCAATTGGTGCCGATCCCTGCGGACCTGCCGATGGACTCCGCCTCGTTGCTGGCCTGCGGCGTGATCACCGGGGTCGGCGCGGTGGTGAACAGCGCCGGTCTGCGCGCCGGGCAGCGGGCGGTGATCATCGGCGCGGGCGGCGTCGGGCTGAACGCCATCCAAGGCGCGCGCATCGCGGGCGCATCGCATGTCATCGCGGTCGACATGGTGCCCGAGAAGCTGGAAATCGCCATGGAATTCGGCGCCACCGCCGCCGTGCTGGGCACCGACGAACGCCCGTGGTCCGAGGCCAAGCGCATCATGGGCGGCGGCGCGGATCACGTCTTTGTCGCGACCGGGGCTATCTCGGCCTTTCACACCGCGCCGCGCTACCTTGGGTTTCATGGCAAGATGACCATGGTCGGCATGCCGCACTCGGGCCAGACCACCAGCTTCGAGCCCGTCGTCGTCGCCGCCACCGGCCAGCAGATCCTTGGCTCGAAGATGGGCGACGGCGTGCCGCGCCGCGACATTCCTTGGATGATCGACCTGTACCGGCAGGGCCGCCTGAAGCTCGACGAGCTGGTCTCCGGCCGATACCGGCTGGACCAGATCAACGAGGCCATCGCCGACACCCGCTCGGGCGCGGCCAAGCGCAACGTCATCGTCTTCGACTGAAAGGACGCGCCATGCCGGCCCCGTCGCCCGACAGCCTGAACGCCGACACCATCGTTCCTTTCATCGCCGATATCTTCGCCCGGCGCGGGGCCGAAGAATATCTGGGCGAGCCGGTGACGATCTCGGAACACATGCTGCAATGCGCCGAGCTGGCGGAACAGGCAGGCGCGGACGATGCCACCATCGCGGCGGCGCTGCTGCACGACATCGGCCATTTCACCCACGAGTTCGACGCCGACGCCGCCGAGCAGGGCGTGGACTCGCACCACGAACACGCGGGCGCGCGGGTGATCGAGCGGTTCTTCCCGCCCATCGTCACCGACTGCGTCCGCTACCACGTCGATGCCAAGCGGTTCCTCTGCGCCACCGACCCGGAATATTTCGCCAAGCTTTCGGATGCCTCGGTTCTGTCGCTGAAGCTGCAGGGCGGCCCGATGAACGACGACGAGGTCCGCGCCTTCGCCGCCAACCCCCACCTTCCCGCGATCCTGCAGGTCCGGATCTGGGATGACATCGGCAAGGACCCGGACCACGCCGCCCCGCCCTTCGCCCACTTCGCCCCGGTTCTGGAACGGGTTGTGCGCAGCGTGTGAGGCACGGTTCGCGTTCGGGGGCGACGGCGGCGGGGCGGGCGCCGGAAAGGGCGGCTTGATCTGGGTCATGGAACTGTGCCCCGGCGCGCCGATAGCCTTCCCAACCATGACGCCAAGACACATCGCCATCGCGGCCGCGTTTGCGCTGATTGGTTCGGCCCACGTCGGCACCGCTGAAGTCACTGTCGAGAAAGACGTGCCATTCGGCGACCTGCCAAGGCAGACGCTTGATATCTACACACCAGACACCGTGACCCAGGACACGGCGGTGATGATCTTCTTCTATGGCGGAGCATTCACGCGAGGCAGCAAGGCGAGCGTCGAGCGGATGGCGGAATCCTACGCCAACGCCGGTTTGCTGGTGGTCGCCCCGAATTACCGTCTGTTCCCAGAGGTTTCCTTTCCTTTGTTCGTCGAGGACGCGGCGCAGGCGGTTTCCCATATTTGGCGGACCCTGCAGGACGACGGCGGGCAGCCAAGGCCAATCGTCGTCGGCGGGTGGTCGTCCGGTGCCTACATCTCGGCGCTGGTCGCCTATGACGGGCGGTATCTGGATGCCGAGGACGTGCCGCCCGATGCGATCAAGGGGTTCATCGGACTGGCTGGACCATATCAGGGCGGCCTGTGCGGTGGCCGTACCTGCCCGGACATCTTTCCCAAAGACACCAAGGCCGACTGGCCGGTTCTAAAGTTTGTGGATCCATCCGATCCCCCAATGATCCTTGTCCGCGGGACGCGCGACAGGTTTGTCGACATAAGCAATCTCGAGGATTTGGCGATGGCCGGAGAGGCCGCTGGCCTATCCGTCTCGACGCTGGTCGTGCAGGACGGGTTCCACGAAGACCTGATGTCCGACATCGCCATTCCCGAAAGCCCTGTCCGCGAAGCCGTCGATGCCTTTCTGCAAAGCGTTCTTTCCCCATAGGGGAAGGACGCCGGTTGGCGATCCGGACTGCCCGCTTTTCAAAAAGGCGCCCGAAGCGGCCCCCGACAATTGATCTGGGTCATGGCCCGACTGCCGAACACCCATAAGCTTTACGCAAGGTCAAATTGACGTTGGGAGCATCTGGGAGGAGCCGGCTCATGAGACTGTTCAGCTTTGTTTTCGCAATGATCGCGCTTGCCGCAACCGTGGTGGGATCGGGTCCGGTGCGGGCCGAAACCCTTGTCGGTTCGAACGTCGACAGCAGGGTCATCGTCGGGATGAAGGCGAATGCCGACGGCGTTCAGACCTTCCTTCCCGACGGATGGAGCGTCGTGCCCTTCCCCGGAGGTCCCCTGAAAGGCGCGAACCTTCTGTTCGTGATGATCGACAGCAGGCTGGAAATGGACCCGGAGGGCAAGCCTCTTGCCCCAGCCAGCCGCCGCGCGGTTGCGCTGATCGGTCTTGGCAAACAGGTCGACGGAGACGCCGTGCGCATGTTTGTTCTGCGCCTGTATACGACCTCACCCGACCGCGACCCCTACAGCAACGCGCAAAGGGCCGCCATCGCGCGAGAATACGCAGAGACGGGGCCCGCCGACGGCGAACGGAACAGCAGCGACTTTTGGCGCGTGATCCCGGAGGCCGGCGGAAAGATCGTGGTTCGGCTGGACTACATGACCGGAAGCCGGAACTGGGTGTCCGGCGAGACGCTTCCCTACTCGGCAGCGGTGCCGGACTTCTCGCGCATCTATCGCTACGACCAGCTTGTCGAGGTCGTGATGAGCCAGGGGATGGGCAAGCCCATGAACGGGGAACTGAAGCTCGATATCTCGGTTCTCGAACTGGCCGAGGCGCTGGATGGCACTGAAGAAGTCGTCGCGGTGATGGATGTGCCGGTCTACGTGCGGAAGGTCTATCTTCCCTGAACCTCGATGCGGCCGGGCCGCCACCATTCGTTGCGGTCAGAGCGGGCATGGGGCGCAGCATAAGGGTTGTCCTGGCGGAATGTCTTCGGACATTCTGTAGCCGCCGACTCGGCAACGGCATGACCGGGCGCATCAGGATCTTGACCCCGGAGGACAACCGCTTGTCCGAACAGACTATGGCCGCCGGTTTCGCGCGCGCATTCCTTGACTATGCGGTTGCCGAAGGAGCGCCGCGGGATGACCTTCTGGCGGCCTCTGGCCTGACGGATGACGATCTGTCGGATCAGGACACGCGCATCCCCGTCGCCGCCTACCAGACGCTTATCGCCACCGGTATCGAGACGACCGGCGACACCTCGCTGTACTTGCGCCATGTGCTTGAGACGCGGCTCGAGACGATGTCGATCGTCGGCCAGATTGTCCACGCCTCCACCTCCTTTCCGCACAGCCTCGGCCAACTCAACCGTTATGCGCGCCTGATGGCCGATGTGCCGATCCCCGGCGGGCGGGACCGGTTCGAGATCACGCGCGAGGGCGACGCTGTCTGGCTGCTGGACAATCGCCCCGATGACGGCACCTGGATGGCGACCGAGGCGAGCCTTGCGCGGTTCATCTCCGAATTCCGCCGCTCTGCCCCCGAACACCCGTTCGAGCAGGCGATGGAGGTGACCTACGCGCCGCCGCCGCATGCCAACCGCTACCCCGACCTCTTCCGGGTGCCGGTCACCTTCCGCGCAACGCGCAACGCGCTCCGGATCAATCCGGTCTGGCTGGACGAGGCTTTCGACGGTGGCAAGGAGTATGTTTTCGGCGTCTTCACGCGCCACGCCGACGGGCTGCTGAAGGAGCTTGCGACGCACGACACCGTGCGCGCGTCGGTCGAGGCGCGGATGCTGGCCGATCTACATGAAGGCACGCTGTCGATGGATCACATCGCGCGCGATCTCGGAATGAGCCGGCAGACGCTTTACCGCCGCCTTAAGGACGAGGGCGTCACCTTCGCTCAGGTTCACGACGACCTGCGCCGCCGGATGGCGATGGATTACCTCAGCGCGCGCAAGGTTTCGGTCGGCGAGACCGCGTATCTTCTGGGGTTTTCCGAGGCCTCAGCTTTCGTGCGGGCCTTCCGGCGCTGGACCGGAGCGAGCCCGACCGCGTGGATGAACGATTGATGCCTGCGGTCAATCCGCTGATCCCTGCGGTCATGCCGCCAAGCAGCGCGGGCCGGTAGATCCCCCCTCGACAACACTGAAAGTCGAGGAAAACGAGAAATGAAACCGATGCTGATCGCCCCACTTTGCCTGACCGCCCTGCTTGGCGCCTGCGCAAAAATGGGCGCGGATGTGGACCCGATCCTGGACGGACCGCCGAACGCGCAGTTCCAAAGCGATCTCGCCGCCTGCCGCAGTCTCGCGCGCAACCAGTCGCAACTTGATCACGAGACGATGGCCGCCGCCGTCATCGGTGCCGGGATCGGCGGCGTGCTGGGCGAAGTCGACAGCGAGGGCGACGCGTTGGGCGGGGCCGTGGCCGGCGCGCTGGCCGGCACCGCGATGGGCATGTCCGAAGCGGGCGACACGCGGAAGGCCATCGTCCTGAACTGCCTGCGCGGGCGTGGCCACGCGGTCGTCAACTGAGGAAAGGCGCGATGCACGATATTCCCACTCGCATGACCGACCTGCATCACCTGCTGACCGGCGGGCCGCGCCAGCCGTCATGGCGGCCCACCTATCCGCCCCGGCACCTCTGGGGCGATATCGGCCTGCCGCAGCGACAGTCGCCCGAACCACGACGCTCCTTGCTGGCGCGCCTCGGATGGTGGACCGGCCGATGATCCAGACCTTTGCCTTCGCCTATGCCGGGCTGGCCGCCTTGCCGGTGCTGATGCACCTGGCCGTCGCCGCCGGGGCCCCGCTTGGACGGCTGACGGTCGGGGGCCGCTTTCCCGGCCGTCTGCCGCCCGCCTGGCGGGTGCTGGCACTGGTCCAGGCGGCACTGTTGGGGCTGATGGCCGCGGCGGTGCTCGCCCGGGCCGGTATCGCCCCGGCACCTCTGGCGCCGCTTTTCTGGCCGGCCCTTGCGCTCACCCTATTGTCGCTCGCCGCGAATGCCGCGAGCCCCTCGCGCCCGGAGCGTCTGCTCTGGACACCCGTCCTCGCCCTGATGGCCGCCGCCGCGCTTGGCGTCGGCCTTCTCTGACCCGGAGACGACCCATGAACCTTCTCGTTGCCGGGGCGACCGGCTATCTCGGACGATTTCTCTGCGCCGAATACGCGCGGCGCGGGCACCACGTCACCGCCCTGGTCCGCGACACCGCCCGCGCCGAAGGGCTTGCCGATGTGCTGGTCGAGGCCGAGGCCACCCGGCCCGAAACCATCCGCGGGATCATGGACGGCGTGGACCTCGTCGTCTCATCCCTCGGGATCACCCGGCAGGCCGACGGGCTGGGCTACCGGGACGTCGACTTTCAGGCCAACCTGAACCTGCTGCGCGAGGCTGAAACTGCTGGCGTGAAGCGGTTTGCGTATGTCCATGTCCTGAAGGCCGAGGCAATGGCGGGCGTACCGCTGGTCGATGCCAAAGCCGCCTTCGTAGATGCACTTCGGGCCTCTGACATGCCGGCGACCGTGATCGCGCCCACCGGCTACTTCTCGGATATGGGTGAGGTCTTTGCGATGGCCCAAAGCGGCCGCGTCTGGCTGTTCGGCGACGGGTCGCATCGTCTCAATCCCATCCATGGCGCAGACCTGGCCGTGGCCATCGCAGACGCGACCGATGCGGGCCGGGGTTGGCTCGAAGTCGGCGGCCCCGACGTGATGACGCAGGACGAGATCGCACGTGCCGCCTTCGACGCGCTGGGGACCAAGCCGCGCATCACCCACCTTCCGGACGTCCTGCGCCGCGCCGCGCTCGTCGCCCTGCCACTATTGCCGCGCCGTACAGGCGGCCCCGCGCGTTTTTTCCTGACCGCACTTGGGCTGGACATGGTCGCGCCGCGCTTCGGGACGCGGCGCCTTGCCGACCATTTCGATAGCCTTGCCGCCGAGGCGGCAAAGCAATCCAAGGGGCCCGGTTCATGACCCGTCCCAAAGCTGGCGGTCTCGCCGCCCCGACCTGCGCCGGCAACACCCAACTGGCAAGCGCAGAGGCGCTTTACGCAACCCTCGCAGCACTCGACCGCGGCCCCGGCGCGCCCGGCGCGGCGATTGCCATCGCGGCCGGAGACCGCACCGTAGTGGCCGCGATCGGCAGCGCCGCTCCGGACGGGCGCAAGATGACGGCCCGAACCCCCGTCCGCCTCGCCTCGCTGACGAAGACGTTCACGGCGGCGTCGGTCTTGCGCCTATGGGAAACGGGGCGGCTGGACCTCGACACCCCCATCGCGGGCTTAATCTCGCCGAAGCATGACCGGATGCTGCGTGGCGGCGGATACGAGACGGAGGCAATCACCCTGCGCCATCTTCTGATGCACGCCGGCGGGCTTGCCGACCACGCGGAAAGCCCGGCCTATCTGGGCGCAATCCTCGCCGACCCGAACCACGTCTGGACCCGGACCGAACAGGTCGCGGTCCTGCTCGAACTCGGACCGCCCCTGTCCGAGCCGGGGACAGGTTTCGCCTATTCCGACACCGGCTATGTGCTTCTTGGCGAGATCATCGAACGGACGACGGCCCAGCCGCTTGGCCAAGCCGTTCGCGACCTCTTGCGCTGGGACGACCTTGGGCTGCGCCAAGTGCGATGGGAGGGTGAGCCGCCTGCCCAGGGCCCCGCTCAAGCCCACCAGTGGATGGATGGTTTCGACACGACCTGCTTCCACGGCAGCATCGACGCCTTCGGCGGCGGCGGGATCGTCGCAAGCATCGAGGACGCCGCCCGGCTCTATTCCGCACTCGTATCCGGCGCGACGTTCGACCGGCCGGAAACGCTGAACGTGATGCTCACCGCACCCGGGCATCCCACCGGCAGCCCCTATCGCATGGGCTTGTTCGCAGGAGGGGGTGACGGTCACCGCATCTACCGGCACGGCGGTTTTTGGGGACTGGATGCCGCAGTCATCCCAGACAGCAGGCTCGCCGTCGCTGCTGTCGGCCTCGATCAGGCATTGACGCAGCAGATTACCACCATGGTCGAGAACCTCGCCCGCGCCGGGCAGGATGGTTGTTGATTGCGTCGGGATCGGCGAACGAAAGCTTCAAAGGCAGGGGCCGGGCGTCATTATCAGATGACCAGTGGAGCGTTTTCATGAACGCATTTCATGATCTTGCCGAACGCAGCCGGTCGATCAACAGCCTCAGAGCGGAGCTGAGGTTGCGCCGTCCCATGTAGCACAGGTGGTATCCGTCGAAAGGCGGACAGAAGTCCGCAAGGACCCGGCGCACACGCCCGTTGTCGAGATCAGCGCGGACTTCGGGCAGCGGCAGGTAGCCGAACCCGTGACCGGCCCGCACCGCCTCCATCACAAGGCCGGGGTCGTTCAGGATGAAGGGGCCGGTCAGCTTCTTCACCACCTCGACGCCTTCGATCTCGAACTCCCAATCATAGACTGGCCCGTCGGATCGGTGCCGCATCAGGATGCAGTCATGTGCGTCGAGATCGTCGGGATGTCCCGGGGTGCCGCGCTGGGCGAGATAATCCACGCTGGCGACCGCCGCCATCTCCAGCTGCGGCCCGACGGGAAGGGCGATCATGTCCGGGCTCAGGTGCTCTCCCAGCCGGATCGCGCAATCGAAGCGATCCTCGGCAAGGTCAGAGAGCCGGCCTTCGCTGCTTATCTCGATGCGCACGTCGGGGTAATCGCGCACAAGCTGCGAGGCGACCGGCCAGAGAATGTCGCGCGTGGCCGGCACGCTGGATGTGACCCGCACAAGACCCGAGGGGCGTTCGCCCAGCGTGCGGATTTCCTCGATACGCTTGCCGAGGTGCTGGAAGCTGGGGCGCAGCGCTGCGAGAAGCTGTTCGCCCGCATCGGTGGTCGTCACCTTCCGCGTGCTGCGGTTGAGCAGCCGTACGCCAATCTTGTCTTCAAGACGCCGGATCGTGTGGCTGACAGCGGATTGGGAAACGCCGAGGCGGTGCCCGGCGCGGGTGAAATTACCCTCTTCGGCAACAGCAAGCAGGGTCGAGAGATCGCCGAGCAGTTCACGGTCCATGGCGCGCTCCTTCTGTGGCTCGCGGCTTTCTGGGACAACGAACAGCGCGACGCAAAGGAAAAGCGCCTACCAAGCATGAATTCAATTCATAACAACGATAAGGCAAGGCGGCCTTATCCGGCCCCGGAAGCGGCTCCAGATCAGAGGGCAGACGACACATCCGAACCGGAGCTTCCAAGATGACCACCCCGATCCCGACGACCGATCCCCAAAACCCCGCCCGCCGAGAGTTGCTTCTGGCTGCCGGAATGGGCGCCGCCGCGCTTGGCTTCGCCTCGCTGAGCGCCGAGGCCGTACTGGCTCAATCGACGACCGAGTGGGACAAAACCTTCCCGCAGAGCGACCGCGTCGAGCACCGCAAGGTCAGCTTCACCAACCGTTACGGCATCGCGCTGGTGGGCGATCTCTACCTGCCGAAAGACCGCGGCGCCGCGCCGCTTCCCGCGCTTGCCGTGGCCGGCCCCTTCGGCGCCGTAAAAGAGCAGGCCGCGGGCCTTTATGCGCAGGAGATGGCCGAGCGTGGCTTTGCCGCCGTGGCGTTCGATCCCTCCTATATCGGCGAAAGCGGCGGTACACCGCGCTACGTCGCCTCGCCCGACATCAACACCGAGGACTTCATGGCCGCCGTCGACTTCCTTGGCCTGCAGGACGCGGTGGATCGCGACCGTATCGGCATGATCGGCATTTGCGGCTTTGGCGGCATGGCACTGAATGCGGCCGCCCCGGACAAGCGGGTCAAGGCTGTTGCGGTCACCTCGATGTACGACATGAGCCGGGTCAACGCGCGCGGCTATTTCGACGCGATGACGGAAGAGGATCGCGCCGAGGCGCTGACCGCCATGAGCCTGCAACGCTGGGAAGACGCCGCCTCGGACGAGGCTCCGAAGCTTGCCGGCGGTCTGCCCGACACGCTGGAGGGTAACGATAACCCGGTGATCGCCATGTATCATGCCTATTACAAGACGGACCGCGGCTATCACCCGCGCTCGCTGAACTCGAACGGCGGCTGGAACGTCACCTCGGCCATGTCCTTCATGAACATGCCGCAGCTCACCTACATCCATGAGATCTCGCCTCGCCCGGCGCTGATCATCGCCGGCTCCGAGGCGCATTCCCGTTACTTCAGCGAGGATGCCTATGCCGCGGCGCGCGAGCCCAAGGAACTGGTGATCATCGACGGCGCGGATCACTGCGATCTTTACGACCAGAAGGACATCATCCCCTTCGACCGGCTGCAGGCGTTCTTCGAAGGCCATCTCGCCTAACTCCCCGGGCCTGCCCCCGAGCACTGGGGCAGGTCTTTTCGCCCTGCAACCGATCATGGAGACACCCCAATGAAAATGACCCTCGCCGCGCTTGCGCTGAGCCTCGCCGCCCCCGCAGTTCTCGCTCAAGAGATGACGCAGACCACGCCTCTGGAGCGGGGCGGCCAGATCGGCAGCCCCGAAACCTTCACCGGTACGGTCTTCGTCGCACCGGTCTTCGGCCCCGCGATGAACGATGTCAGTGCGGGAGAAGTGACCTTCATGCCCGGCGCGCGCTCGGCATGGCACACCCATCCGGTGGGCCAATACCTTGTCGTGACCGCAGGCACAGGCTGGTACCAGGAAGAAGGGCAGGACAAGCAGGTGATGCGCACCGGCGATGTGATCTTCGCACCGGCAGGCGTGAACCATTGGCACGGCGCGACCGAAGAAACCTCTGTCACCCACTACGCGATCCAGGCGGCCGAGGATGGCATTGCCGTGACATGGGGAGAGCTTGTGACCGACGAGGACTACGGCAGCTGAGACCTTACGCCGGAGACCGGCGCGACCGGTCCCCGCACCCTTTCCACAACACTGATATCGAGGATGCTCCCATGAGAACCCAGATCATTGCCTCTGCCTTCGCTCTCGCCAGCACCACCGCCTCGGCGCAGGATCTTGCCGGCACCCTTCCGGCCACGGCCGATACCGTGGCACCGGCCCTCGCCGCCTATTCCACGGAAGACCTGTTCGGCACGGTCTGGACCGATGAGGCGCTCTCGATGCGCGACCGCGCTCTGGTCACCTTCGCGGCGCTGGTCACACGTCACGAGACGGACGCTCTCGGCCATCACACCGGACTGGCGCTCGACGCGGGCGTGACCCCGGCGGAACTGTCGGAAACCATCACCCATCTTGCGTTCTACACCGGCTGGGGCAACGCCACCGCCGCAGCCGAGGCCATGGCCCCGGTCTATGACGCACGCGGGGTGACCGCCGAGGATCTGCCCGCCCTCAATCCCAATCTCCTGCCGCTGGACGAAGAGGCCGAAGCCGCGCGGGAAGAGACGGTTCAGTCCAATTTCGCAAACGTCAGCCCCGGCGTCGTCGATACCACGCGCGAACTGCTGTTCAACGACCTCTGGCTGCGCCCGGACCTCGCGCCACGTGACCGCAGCATGGTCACCGTCGCGGCGCTGATCGCCGCCGGTCAACCTGAACAGATGACCTTTCATCTGAACCGCGCGATGGACAACGGGCTGACGAAGGACGAGGCGGGCGCGATGCTTTCGCACCTCGCCTTCTATGCGGGCTGGCCCAGGGTCTTCTCTGCGCTGCCCGTGGCGCGGCAGGTGTTCGAGAGCCGCGCGAACTGAAATCCTGCGGCGCGGTCCCGGCCCCGCCGCCTTTACCAACGGAAGCATTCCATGAAGATCATCCGAGCTGGCAGCACGCCCTCCGCCCCCGGTCCCGCAGACTATTTCACCGGCACCGTGCGGATCGACCCCATGTTCCAGGCCGAGGCCCCGGGCCGCACCAGCGGCGCCCATGTCACCTTCGAGCCCGGCGCCCGCACTGCGTGGCATACCCACCCGGCGGGACAGACCATCATCATCACCTTCGGCCGCGGCCGGGTTCAGCGCGACGGCGGCCCGATCGAAGAGGTCACGGCTGGCGACGTGGTCTTCTTCCCCGCTGGTGAGAAACACTGGCACGGCGCCTCGCCCGAGAACGCCATGTCTCATATCGCCATTCAGGAGAGCATAGACGGCACACCTGTGACCTGGCTGGAGAAGGTCTCTGACGCGGACTACACCGGCTGAAGTCAACCGCGCTGCCGCCCAATGTGGTGGCGGCGCGGTGTTGGCTGCTAGGCCGAGTTCCGTCGTTCCGGGAATGAGCCTTAAGCGTTGATGTGCTGCGCGACGCCCCCCATGCGCCAACTTCCGCCGCACACCGCGCTGCGGCTGTCGGCCCCGGAACCGCGCCACCCCGCCATCCGTTGACTCCCCGGATATGTGAGAGGAGGCAATCCGATGACCAACACAGCAATCATCTCGTCCGACCGCGTCAACGGCACCAATGTCTATGCCCGCGACGGAGAGAAGATCGGGCACATCGACCACCTGATGATCGACAAGGCTTCGGGCCGGGTACCCTATGCCGTGATGCACTTCGGCGGGTTCCTTGGGCTCGGTGAAGAGGAATTCCCGGTGCCATGGGAGAAGCTGACCTACGACACCGCGAAAGACGGCTACGTCACCGACATCACACGCGAGCAGGTGGAAGGCTCGCCGCGCTCTGACGACACGTGGTACGGCAACCGCGAGTACGAGCAGCGGCTGCACGACCACTATTTCGTCAATCCCTACTGGGTCTGATCCGGCGATCCGGTAGACCCGGCGGGCCAGAGATGTTTACCTCCCCCCGGACGCCAGACCAGCCGCCGGGGGGAGGCCATGAAGCTTACCGATCTCGACATCATCGTCACTGCCCCGCCCGCGCCGGGCTGGGGCGGGCAGTACTGGATTCTCGTGAAGCTGACGACGGACGACGGGATCGTCGGATGGGGCGAATGCTATGCCGCCTCGGTCGGACCCGACGCGATGCGCGCGGTGATCACGGACGTCTTCACCCGGCATATGGTGGGCGAAAGCCCCGAGAACGTCGAATGGATGTTCCGCAAGGCGTTCTCTGCCGGGTTCACCCAGCGCCCCGATCTGACCATGATGGGCGCGTTCTCGGGGTTGGAAATCGCGTGTTGGGACATTCTCGGCAAGGCGCGCGACCGGCCCGTCTGGGCGCTGCTGGGCGGCATGGTGAATGACCGCATCCGCGCCTATTCCTACCTCTACCCCCTGCCCGGCCATCCGCTGCCCGAGTTCTGGGTCAGTCCCGACATGGCCGCCGAAAGCGCGCTTGATCTCGTGTCGCGCGGCTATACGGCGGTCAAGTTCGACCCCGCCGGCCCCTACACCGTGCGCGGCGGGCATCAGCCCGCGCTGACCGACATTGAAACATCCGTGGCCTTCTGCAAGGCCATCCGCGACGCCGTCGGCACCCGCGCCGACCTGCTGTTCGGCACCCACGGCCAGTTCAACACCGCAGGCGCCGTCCGCATGGCGAAGGCGATCGAGCCATATGACCCGCTGTGGTTCGAGGAACCGATCCCGCCTGATAACCCGCTGGAGTTCGCCGAGGTCGCCCGCGCCACCTCGATTCCCGTCGCCACCGGCGAACGCCTGACCACGCGGGCCGAGTTCGCCACGCTTCTGCGCACCGGCGGCGCGGCGATCCTGCAACCGGCGCTTGGCCGCGCGGGCGGCATCTGGGAGACGCGCAAGCTGGCCGCGATGGCCGAAGGCTTCAACGTCCAGATCGCGCCGCACCTATACGCCGGTCCGGTGGAATGGGCCGCCAACCTGCATCTTGCCGCGTCGATCCCCAACCTGCTGCTGGCCGAGACGATCGAGACACCGTTCCACGACGACCTGATCGGCGGTGCGATCCGCGTCGACGACGGTTATGTCCCCGCGCCGCAGGGTCCGGGGTTGGGCATCGAGGTCAACGAGACGCTCGCCCGCGCCCATCCCTACACCGGCACCGCGCTGCACCTTCAGATGCAGGAGGCACCCTGCGATTACCGGCACGGAAACCGCTTCGCCGGAGGGGCGCCGCGAGACGAAGCGTGACATCTGGATCACGCGCAATTTGGAAACAATGCCGCAATCTCGCCGCATTCTGTGGATAACTTAAGGCTGTAAAGCGCCAGTTGTCGCGCATGTGCATAAGAGTGTGAGTAGGCCCTTTTTTTCCTCCCTGACTGGACAGGCCGCGCAATGCGCGGCCTCCTTTTTACCAGTCAGGTCAGCGGCATAGGGCAGATGCCGCCGCAGGTCAGCCATGCCGCCTGTTGTCGCGCAATTGCTTGAACACGTAGATCGGCAGCAAGACGTTCGCCAGCAGGCTTCCGATCCACACCAGCAGCGTCGCCGCCAGCCAGTCCGACAGGCCCGCGATCTGCATCCCGCCCACCACAAGCTCGGTGATCTTCAGCCCGACGAAGATGGTGATCAGCGACACGCTGCCCATCAGCTGCGGCATGCTGGTCAGCGAGATCTTGGTGATCAGCGGACCCAGCAGCGTCTGAACGACCGTGAACAGCAGAACCGCGACGATGAACGCCGTCGCGCCAAGGGTGAACCCCTCCAGCAGCGAGGCGGCAATCAGAAGGCCGATACCATTGGCCACGACATAGGCCACGGCGGACCACATAAGCTTGATCATCCCGAGGGTCTCCATCCATTGCGCGTCGGGACCACCTTACACCGGCAAGGCCCTCCGGCAATGACCGTTAAGGTCGGTCAGTCGATCGGCTCGATCAAGTCCGGCCCCTTCGCCCGGTTCGAGTTCACCTTGCGGTCGACCCGGTGGAACTCGAACCCGTCCGCAGGCGCCTGTTTCATCAGGACCGCCGCGCCCTTGCCTTCCTCGCCCAGCCAAAGGCCCCAATCGTCGGGCCTGACGGTGACCGGCATCCGGTGGTGGATCTCGGTCATTGGGCCGGATGCCTCGGTCGTGACGATGGCGCAGGTGGTGAAGGCCTCGCCGTCCCTTTCCCAATCCTGCCAGACGCCCGCGAAAACCAGCGGCGAGCCGTCTTCGCGGGTGATGTACCACGGCAGGCGGTTGTCCTCGTCATCCTTGGTCCATTCGTAGAACCCGCTGGCCGGGATCAGGCAGCGACGTTCCCGGCAGGCGGCGCGGAAGGCGGGTTTCTCGGCCACCGTCTCGGCCCGCGCATTGATCAGCAGCGGGCCGTCGTTCGGTTTCTTGTACCAGTGCGGGATGAAGCCCCAGCGCATCGGGCCAAGGTGGCGCACACCGTCGCCACTAACGACGGTGAAAATGCTGTTGGTCGGGCAGACGTTGTAATTCGGCACGTCGGGCAGGTCGTTCGCCGGGGTGGCGTCGAACATCTGGACCATCGCGTCCGGCGGCAGGGTGATTGCGAAACGTCCGCACATGCCCTGAACCTAGTGCGCCGCGCCGCCCGCTTCCAGCCAGCTTTCGATCCGCCCGCGATGCGCCGCCGCGCGGTCGACCAGCCAGTCGCGAAACGCGCGCTGCACCCGGCCAAGCCGCCGCCCCTCGGGCCAGACCAGCCAATAGGAATAGGCAGTCTCTGCCACCCGCCCCGGTCCGAAGGGCGCGACCAGCCGCCCGTCGAGATGCGCGTCGAAAGACTCGATCAGCGCACTCAGCACCAGCCCCAGCCCGGATTGCGCCAGCGTCAGGCTGGAGGTCGAATGCGTGACCATACGGTGCGTCGCAACCGGGCCATGCACGATCCCATAGCGCGCGCACCAGCCGGGCCAGTCCAGCCAACCCGGATCGCTGGTCTCGATCGGGACATGGCTGAGAGGCACGCGTTCAAGGCTCGTGCAGCTGGGGTCCAACGCGTAGCGCCGCGCGAAGTCCGGCGTGCAGACCGGGGTCAGCAGGCTGGGGAACAGCCGCTCGCCGATCAGCCCCGGTCCCGGCGCGCCAACATGGCGGATCGCGAAATCGAACGAGCCGGCGGCAAGGTCGACCATGCGGCGCGAGCTATCCAGCCGCAGGTCCACCGCCCCCGCGTAAGAGAAGAACCCGGCCAGTTCGCGCGGAAACCAGCCCTCGGCCATCGACAGGGTCATCGAGACCGCAAGCCGGTTGCTTTCGCCCCGTGCCGACAGGGTCTTCAGCACCGCCCCGATCTCACCGAAAGCCGCCGTCAGCTGTGCGGCGATCGCCTTGGTTTCCGCCTCCGGCACCGCGCCACCCGGCGCGCGGTCGAACAAGGCGCGGCCAAGATAGCTCTCCAACGTGCGCACCTGCTGCCCCACGGCGGCCGGGGTGACGTTCAGCTCTTCCGCCGCAGCCCGGAACGAGCCGGTGCGCAACACCGCCTCCAGCGCCCGCAGGCCGTTCAGGTGGACCGTCCGCATCGCCGCAGCCCCGCGAAAGATTTTCTTTAGCCTCGCCAAGAAACAATGGCGTGATGCCCAACTTCCGTAGGGTCATACTGCCAACACGACAAGCATTTCTTTTCCCGACAGGAGACGGACCATGCAGAAGTTCATGATAGAACGGAAAATTCCGGGCATCGGCCGCATGAAGGATTCAGAGATCGGCGCAGCCGCCGGTGCGTCGAACAAGGCGCTGGCGCAACTTGCTCCTGACGTTCAGTGGCAGCACAGCTATATCGCGGGCGACAAAAGCTTCTGCGTCTACCTCGCGACCGACGAGGCCGCCATCCGCAAGCATGCCGAAATCAGCGGCTTCCCGGCGGACGTGATCACGCGGATCAACAAGGTCATCGACCCGACCACTGAAAACCAGTCGGAAGCCGTACCCGCCTAGCCTTCCAACGCCGCCGCGCGCCGTTCCAGCGCCCATTCGGGCCAGTATTGGCTGCGGCGGTAGAACTCTGGCATCGCCGGAACGCCTTCGGGCAACTGCACCCACGGCAGCTTGCTGTCGGTGAAGATATGGATGTCCGGCGGCACGGCGCCGGGCTCCTCCAGCGTTCCGACCCGCACGAACAGGAAACGCGGTCCCGCCCCGGAATAGACGCTCCACAGCGCCACCTGACAGGTCGGGCAGCGATAGATCACCTGCCCGTTGCCGCTTTCGCTGGGCACGGTGACCGGCACCGGCGCGCCCGTTGCGACCGCGACCCGGTCCGCCTCGATCAGCGCGTTCAGCACGAAGGCCGACCCGGTTTCGCGCTGGCACCAGCGGCAATGACAACAGTGGACGAAAAGCGGCCTGTCGGTCAGGCGATAGCGGACCTCGCCGCAGGTGCATTTGCCGTTCATTGTCCCCTCCCTGGCCTGTCAGACGAACCCTAGGGCCAGCGACCGCCTTGCCGCAAAGGATTTGCGCCCGGCAACGAAAAGGGGCCGCAGCATCCGCCGCGGCCCCGATCTCTTCACGTCCCGGCGCAGACGCGCCGGACCGCCGTTACTCGGCCATCGTGATCCGGCCGTCGGTGTAGGGCGTGTAGGGCCCGCTTTCGGCAAGGTACTCGGCGACCACGTCGGCAAGGTCGGGGCCGAAGTCATAGGCGTTCTCGGCATCCACGAACATGGAATAGCCGTCGCCGCCGTTGCGGACGTAGTTGTTGGACACCACGCCATAGGTCGCTTCGGGATCGATCGGCTCGCCGCCGACCATCACGTCCGAGATGCGGCTGCCGGGCTCGGCCGAGGCATCCACGGTGAAGCTGATGCCCGCAACCTGCGGAAACCGGCCGCCGCCGTCCTCGATCTGGCTGACGCCGTTTTCAAGCGCCTCGATCAGGGTCGCGCCGCTGACCTGGAAGGTCGACAGCGTGTTCTGGAACGGCAGCACCGTCAGGACCTCGCCCATCGTGACCTCACCCGCGTCGATCGACGCGCGCACGCCGCCGCCGTTCTGGATCGCGATTTCGATACCCTGGTCCGCGACGCGCGCCAGCATGGCATCGGCAACGAGGTTGCCCATCGCGCACTCGCCCGAACGGCATACCTCGCGCGATCCCTCGATGACCTCTGACGATTCGGCGACCACCTGATTGCGGAGTTCATCCAGCGGAGCGGCCAGTTCTTCCATCCGCGCGACGGCGCCCTCGTCCTCGGCGACCGAGGCGTCCAGCAGCATCGGCTCGCCGCCGATTTCAGTCAGGTTGCCGTCGTCGTCGAAGGTCGCCTGGATCTCGCCCAGGAACTTGCCATAGGCATAGGCGGTGAACACCGGCACGTCATTCACCATGGTCGGATAGGGGCCGGCGGCATCGTCGTCGGTATTCGACAGCAGCGTGTGGCTGTGGCCACCGATGATGATGTCGACCCCGGTCAGCGCCTCTGCAAGGGCCATGTCGCGGCTATACCCGACGTGGGTCAGCAGGATGATCTTGTTCACGCCGTCTTCGGTCAGCGCGTCGATCTCGGCCTGCGCGGCATCGACCGAGGGCGAGAAGATCACGGTGTCGCCCGGCGACGAGGTTTCCGGCGTATCCTCGGCCAGGACCGAGACGATGCCGTACTGTTCGCCGTCCGCCTCCAGCACCACCGATTTCGGCACCCGGCCGCTCAGCAGATTGTTCTGGCTGACGTCGATGTTGGCCGAGATCACCGGAAACTCGACCAGGTCGAGGAACTCGGCCAGCCCCTCGGGGCCGTTGTCGAACTCGTGGTTGCCGACCGCCATCGCCTGGTAGCCAAGTTGGTTCATGAACTCGGCCGCCAGCTCGCCGCCGTACTGCGTGAAGTAAAGTGAACCCTGGAACTGGTCGCCTGCGTCCAGCAGCAGGACGCTGTCGCCCGCGTCCGCGCGTTTCTGTTCGATGGCGGTGATCATGCGCGCGATGCCGCCAAAGCACTCGCCGGCGGCGTTGTCCTCGTCCGAGCAGGTCGAGTCGTAGGCGCTGATCGGTTCGAACCGGTCATGAAAGTCATTCGTAAAGAGAATCGTAATCGAACTGTCCGCGAAGGCGGCGCCGGCCGTCAGGCCGACCGCGGCCGTGGACAAGAGGAAACGAGCGAGCATTTGGGGTCTCCCAGATTGTTTATCGTGACAGACTGACCGCGTAACGCGACGGAGTCAAAAGCCTTTCCCGGCTTCCCTAGCGCTCGGCGGTAACGGCATCGCGACAGAGCCGCTTTGCGCGGCACCTGCCCCACCCTATATCACCCGGCATGGGTATCCTGCGGTTCTTCGGCCTGTGCCTGCGGGCGGTCATCATGGCGGCGCTGGTCGGCGGGGCGCTGGCCTTCGCAGCCGTGCCCAGCCCCTACCGCGCCTTCACACCAGAGCTTTACGATCTGACCGAAGCGGCGCCCAACGTCTACATCGACGACCCCGCCGCCGCCCCGCGCGTGCTAAAGATGATCGCGGCGGCAGAGGACAACGTGGCCGCGTTCTTCGGTGAGTTGCAGACCGATCCGGTCTGGGTCCTGTGTACCACCGCGGACTGCGAGGACCGCATGGGGATGCGCGCCAACGGGATGACCTATGGCTTCCACCTGATCCTGATGGGACCGCGCGGCATCAACGAGATGATCCTGACCCACGAACGGGTTCACGCCGAATTGCACCGCTACATCTCGATCACCGACGTGCTGGGCCCGAAGTTCCCGGCGTGGTTCGACGAGGGGCTGGCGACCTACCTGTCCGGCGACGACCGGCCATGGATGCCCGCCGACGCGCGCGAGTCCGACTGGATCCTCGAAGCGAAGGACTTCTTTTCGTGGGTACGCCTGCGCGAAGGCCGCGACTGGCGCGATAGCTATGGTGCCGCCGCGCGGCTGGTGGCCGAGATCGAACAGGTCGCGGGGCGGGACGGACTGCGCGACCTGATCCGGCGGGTCGGCGAAAACGGCGAGGACTTCGACGCGGTCTATGCCGAGGTGATGGGCCGCTAGACCCGCTCGCCCTTCGACAGGCGGTCAAGAAAACCCTCGGCCTCGGCCAGCACGGTCTTGCGGTGATCCTCGTCCATCCGGTCCCACGTCCGGTACATATTGCCCATCCGGTGATTGCCCTCGAACCGGTCGCGGTGGCGGTCCAGGAACTGCCAGTACAGCAGGTTGAACGGACAGGCGTCCGGCCCGGTCCGGTCTTTCACCTTGTAGTGGCAGCCTTTGCAGTAGTCCGACATCCGGTCGATGTAGCTGCCCGACGACACGTAGGGCTTGGACCCCAGAAGCCCGCCATCGGCGAACTGGCTCATCCCCACGGTGTTCGGCGCCTCGACCCATTCATAGGCGTCGGCGTAAACCTCGAGATACCACTCGTGAACCTCGTGCGGGTTCACCCCGGCGAGCAGGGCGAAATTGCCGGTGATCATCAGGCGCTGAATGTGGTGGGCATAGGCCTCGTCCCGGGTCTGGGCGACGGCGTGGGCGACGCAGGCCATGTCGGTCTCGGCGGACCAGTAGAAGTCCGGCAGCTTCCGCTGATGGTTCAGGGCATTGCGGCGGGGATAGTCCTCGCCCTCGAGGAAGTAGATCCCCCGCACATATTCCCGCCAGCCGATGATCTGGCGGATGAACCCCTCGGCCGCGTTGATCGGCACATCGCCCGCCTTCCACGCGTCCTCGGCGGCGCGGCAGACCTCCATCGGGTCCAGCAGCCCGGCGTTGAGGTAGACCGAGATCACGGCGTGATACAGGAACTTCTCGTCCCGCAGCATAGCGTCCTGAAAGTCGCCGAACCGGGGCAGCGCATGCTTGACGAAATGCGCCAGCGCCCGCCGCGCCTGCCCCCTGTCCGTGGCAAACCAGAACGGCCGCAGAGCCCCGAAATTCCGATGAAATTTCGCGTCCACAAGATCGAGGACGTCTTCGACGGTCTCATCCGGCGTGAACTGCATCGGGGCCGTGTCGATCCCGTCGGGCGGCGGCTTGCGGTTCTCTTTGTCGAAGTTCCACGCACCGCCGGCGGGCTTGTCGCCCTCCATCAGCAAACCGGTCTTGCGGCGCATCTCGCGATAGAAATACTCCATCCGCAGCGCCTTGCGCCCCTCGGCCCACTGCTCGAACTCGGCGTGGGTGCAGATGAACCGCCGGTCCTCGAACCGCCGCACCTTCGCCGGCGCGGCAGAGGCGAAGTCTTCCAGCACCCGGATCAGCCGCCATTCGCCGGGCTGGGTGTACAGCACCTCGTCCGCCCCGGTCCCGTCCAGCCGCCGCATCAACTCGCCGTCGATGGACCCGGCGTTGTCCGCATCGTCGAGCGTGGTGTAGGCGACCGTCCAGCCGTCCTTGCGCAACTCCTCGGCAAACTTGCGCATCGCGGCGAACAGGAAGGCGATCTTCTTCGGGTGATGCGCGACATAGGACGCTTCCGCCATGACCTCGGCCATCACGACGGTATCGGCGTCGCGGTCGGCCTTCTGCAAGGCCGTCAGATCGGGCGACAACTGGTCGCCCAGCACAAGCACAAGACGGCTCACCACGGGATCTCCTTGCCTGCGTAGTCGTAGAAGCCGCCCGTCTGCGAAGGCGACAGCCCCGTCAGCACGTCCAGCAGATTGCCCGCCGCTTCTGCCGGTGGCGTGGCTTTCTCCGGTGACACGAAATCGGCGGTGAAGGGCGTGGCGACCGTGCCGGGATGCAGCGCGACGCAGACTGCCTGCTTGTGGGTCCGCGCCAGTTCGATCGCCGCCGTATGGACGATCTGGTTCGCCGCCGCCTTCGCTGCGCGATAGCCGTACCAGCCGCCCAGCCCGTTGTCCCCGATCGACCCCACCCGCGCCGACAAAACGCCCAACGCGGCGGGCGTCTCTTTCGGCAATAGCCGCGGCGCGTGCTTGAGGATCAGTGCCGGCCCCAGCGCATTCACCGCGAACTGCGCCGCCAGATACGCCGCGTCGATCTGTTTCAGCGCCTTCTCCGGCGCACGGCCGCCGGACTGCAACGCCCCCGTGGCCACGACGATCAGATCGAAGGTGCCCTCAAGCGCCCCAAGATGCCGGTCGACGCTGCCGGGATCGGTAATGTCCAGCCCGTCGCCGCTGCGCGACAGGCCCGTCACCTCGAACCCGCGCGCCTCTGCCCCGGACAACAGGGCGCCGCCGATGCCTCCCGACGATCCGATCACCAATGCGCGTGCCATGAGCCCTCCCGCTTGACCGGGCGTGACCTAGCGCCAAGCTGGAGAAAGACGAGTCGCCCGGGAGACCCCCATGCGCCTGATCGCCCTCGCCCTTCTGGCCTCTGCGCTGCCCGCCGCCGCGCTGGAGCTGAAGCTGTCCGGCTTTTACCACCTGAACCGCCCCGCCAGCCTTGAATACGACCCCGCCTTCTGCGGCCTGTGGATCGCCAACGAAGGACCGGAGATGATCCTTGTCACGCTGGACGGCATCGAACTGCGGCGCTGGAAAAGCGACCTTTACCGCATCAAGGCGGTTGCGCTGGAAGGCAACCACGTCGTCGTCAGCGACGGGTCGGGCAGCTACCAGCGGCTGACCAAGGAAGGCACGGCGCTTGGCGCGCCGTTCCGGCTGGGCGACGTCCGCGCCTCGACCGAAGGGATGGTGGTGCTGCCCGACGGGTCGCTTGTGCTGGTCGAAGACGACCCGGCGCGGATCATCTGGACCGACATGGAAGGCAACGTGACCCGCGAACTGGCGGGCGAGACCTTCGATCCGCCGCTGACCGAACCGCAGGGCATCGCCCGCGACCCGCGCACCGGGCACCTGCTGGTGGTGGACGACTGGGAGGGGACGAATTCGCTGTACGAACTCGACCCCGAGGGGCGGCTGCTGGGAACGACCCCGCTGATCGCCTATGGCCGCGACCCCGAGGGCATCGCGATCCGGGCCGGGGCGAACCTTGTGTTCATGGCCTTCGACGGCGGCGCGCGCATCGCGGCGTTCGACTACGTGCCGACCATGGGCGTGGGGGACGAGGTGCCGCGCCCCGGCGCGGATTGCATGATTTCCTGACCATGATCTCCTGGACGGGGCGAAGCATGGAGACGTGCAAGGGGGCTCTGCCCCCGCCGCTGCGCGGCTCCCCCGAGGTATTTTGGAAGAGAAGAAGGGGCTGGCGGCGGGGGCGAATTTTCGCTTTCGCATTCTTTGGTGGCCGTGCTATGTCCCTCGGCATGATGACCCGGCAGCATATCGCACGTCCGACCGCGCTTCGCGCGGCGCTGCCCCTTGCCGGTCTCCTGCTCCTTAGCCGCCTCTGAGCGTGCCCTTTCGGCGCGACCGCTCAGAGGAGGAGACGCCCGCGCCAAAGGCTTAAGGACAACAGACGGAATTCAGACATGACCCAGACCGACCCCAACCGCGTGTTGATTTTCGACACCACGCTGCGTGACGGCGAGCAATCTCCCGGCGCGACCATGACCCATGAAGAGAAGCTGGAGATCGCCCAGCTGCTCGACGAAATGGGCGTGGACATCATCGAGGCGGGATTCCCGATTGCCTCGGAAGGCGATTTCGCCGCGGTGTCCGAGATCGCCAAGCAGGCGCAGACCGCCACGATCTGCGGGCTGGCGCGCGCCAACTTCAAGGACATAGACCGCTGCTGGGAGGCCGTGAAACACGCGCGCTCGCCCCGCATCCACACCTTCATCGGCACCTCGCCGCTGCACCGCGCCATCCCGAACCTGACGATGGACGAGATGGCCGACCGCATCCACGACACGGTCACCCACGCACGCAACCTGTGCGACAACATCCAGTGGTCGCCGATGGACGCGACGCGGACCGAGTGGGATTACCTCAAGCGCGTGGTCGAGATCGCCATCAAGGCGGGCGCGACGACGATCAACATCCCCGACACCGTGGGCTACACCGCGCCGGTGGAAAGCGCCGACCTGATCCGCCGCCTGATCGCCGAGGTGTCGGGCGCCGATGACGTGATCTTCGCGACGCACTGTCACAACGACCTGGGCATGGCGACGGCGAACTCGCTGGCCGCCGTTGCGGGCGGCGCGCGGCAGATCGAGTGTACGATCAACGGGCTGGGCGAACGCGCCGGTAACACCGCTCTGGAAGAGGTGGTGATGGCGCTGAAGGTGCGCCACGACATCATGCCGTGGTCCACCGGGGTCGACACGACGAAGATCATGAACATCTCGCGCCGGGTCGCCACCGTGTCGGGCTTCGCGGTCCAGTACAACAAGGCGATCGTCGGCAAGAACGCCTTCGCGCACGAAAGCGGCATCCACCAGGACGGCATGCTGAAGAACGCCGAAACGTTCGAGATCATGCGCCCCGCCGATGTCGGCCTGACCGAGACGAACATCGTCATGGGCAAGCATTCGGGCCGCGCCGCGCTGCGGTCCAAGCTGAAGAACCTGGGCTATGAACTGGCGGACAACCAGCTGAACGACATGTTCGTCCGCTTCAAGGCGCTGGCCGACCGCAAGAAAGAGGTCTTCGACGAGGATCTCGTGGCGCTGATGCGCGACACCGCCGTCGAGGTGGGCAACGAGCGTATCCAGGTGAAGTTCCTGCGGGTGATCTGCGGCACCGAGGCGCCGCAATCGGCTGACCTGACGCTGACGATCGATGGCAAGGACGAACAGGTCACCGCCACCGGCGACGGCCCGGTCGACGCCACCTTCAACGCGGTGAAGAAGCTGTTCCCGCACGAGGCGGTGCTGCAACTGTACCAGATCAACGCCGTGACCGAGGGCACCGACGCGCAGGCCACAGTGCATGTGCGGCTGGAGCAGGACGGGCGCATCGCCACCGGCCAGTCCAGCGACACGGACACCGTGGTCGCCTCGGCCAAGGCGTATGTCACGGCGCTGAACCGTTTGCTGGTGCGGCTGGGCAAGACCGCGCCCGATGCCGATGTGAAGGGCATCAGCTACAAGGACGTGGGCTGACGGCGCAGGACGGCGTCGGCTGACATCGAACGGGGCCTCCGGACATACCGTCCGGAGGCCCCTTTTCTTCAGCAGCAACAGCCCCTTAGTCGGGGTGGATGTCACGCGGGGTACAGCCCGCTTCCAGCACCACCGCGATGCGGTCGATCCTTGCGCTGAGCCCGCGCTCGGCCAGCCATTCGGATTGCAATTCGTAAGCCTCGGGCTCTTGCGCGCCACCACAATACCAGTGCCGCGCACCGGCCTGCCGGTGATGCACCAGCTCGTGCAGCAACACAGAGACATCCTGCGCCCGGTCCATCGACCACGGCCCGACAAGATAGACCGTTCCGGTCGCCGCATCGTACAGGCCGCGCGTGCGCTGACCCATCCGGGCTGAAATGCCTTGCAGGCTGGCCGCCTGCGCGCCGTCGATCAGTCGGATCACCGGCGGCGGCTTGCGGGTGTAGACCCCGCGCGCGTCCAACCAGGCTTCCAGCACATCGGTCAGTTCGGCCAGCGTCGCGGCCCGCCGCCATTCCGGATCTGGGTCAAGCGTGAACGCCGGGGCCGCATGGGCCGGTGACAGCAGGACGAAAAGCGACAGGGCCGCCGGAAGCAGCCCGGCGGGGCGTGGGACAGGCATGTTCGCCTCCGGTTTTGTGGAAAGGATGACGTATGGTAATCTTCAGGGGTTAATTCGGTCAAAAGACTGCTTCTCAACCGCTGCTGAAAGGAATTCATCCGTGCGCCGCCTGCCGCCCTTTGCCGCGATCCGCGCCTTCGAGGCGACCGCCCGGCACGGCAGCATGAAGGCCGCCGCCGAAGAGCTGTGCGTTACCGCCTCGGCGGTCAGCCACCAGATCCGAACGCTGGAAGAGTTCCTCGACACCGCGCTGTTCCTGCGCGACGGCAACCGGCTGATCCTCACGCTGACCGGCAAGACCTATGTCGGCAAGCTGACCGGTCTGCTGGATGCTCTGGACGAGTCGACGCGCGACCTGCGGGGCGGCCGCGACCTGCGTGTGCTGACGACGCCGGGCTTCGCGGCGCGGTTCATGGTGCCCCGGCTGTCCGGTTTCCGGCATGGCGACCTTGTCCGCCTGCGGGTGTCAGAGGGGGCGCCGGACACCGACTTTGCCCGCAACGACGCTGACGTTGTGATCCACTGGGGCGACACGCCGGTTCCGGGCGTGGTGGTCGAGCCGCTGATGGAATCCGCGCGCTACCCGGTGATCAGCCCCGGGTTGCGCGACCGCGAACGGATCGAGACGCCCGAGGACCTGCTGCGCGTCACCCTGTTCCATGACGAGGTGATGGACGCCTGGCCCGCGTGGTTCGCGGCGGCCGGGATCGAGATCGACGACCGCCCGCGGGGGCCGCGCTATCCCCATTGCGAACTGTCGAGTACTGCGGCAGAACGCGGTCAGGGCGTGGCGCTGGCCTATGACGCGATGGTGCGCGGCACACTGCGCGCCGGGGTGCTGGTACGGCTGTTCGAACAGGTGACGATGCCGGTCACGATCTACTCGGTCGCCTACCTTCAGGACCGCGCGACCGACCCGCTGATCCGCGAATTCCGCGACTGGATCTTCGCGGAAGCGGCCTTGGAAGGGCTGGTTCCGCCCCGTGGCGGCACTGTCGCGGCAGAATAATTTGTCTGACGTCGCGTCGCGGGATCACGGCGCGCAAACTTTCACTTTTCCGAGATTCCAGCGCCATTTTTGCGGAAGGTGACGCGCAAAATTATACGGCCCTAGCTTTCGCACCCTTTTGCCCACGCGATAAACGTGCCTTTGAACGCCCTTCAAATTCCGTGAACAGTGCGTTTCGGCGGATCGTCGCCACCCGCCCCCTTTTCCTTGGCCCGAGCCGTCAATATAAGGCCGAGTGGTGCCGGGCCTGAGTCCGTCACCCAAGGATGCCTTACCCGGAACGAAGGTGCTGCCTGCATGTCTTTTCTCTCCGGCCTGTTCTCTGCCGACATGGCCATCGACCTCGGAACCGCCAACACTCTGGTCTACGTCAAAGGGCGTGGCGTTATCCTGAACGAGCCTTCGGTGGTGGCCTACCACGTCAAGGACGGACGCAAGCAGGTGCTTGCCGTCGGTGAGGACGCCAAGCTGATGCTGGGCCGGACCCCCGGCTCGATCGAGGCGATCCGGCCGATGCGCGAGGGCGTGATCGCCGACTTCGACGTGGCCGAAGAGATGATCAAGCACTTCATCCGGAAGGTGCACCGCCGCACGACCTTCTCGAAGCCGAAGATCATCGTCTGCGTGCCGCACGGCGCGACCCCGGTCGAAAAGCGCGCGATCCGCCAGTCGGTGCTGTCGGCGGGCGCCCGCCGCGCGGGGCTGATCGCGGAACCCATCGCGGCCGCCATCGGGGCCGGCATGCCGATCACCGATCCCACCGGCAGCATGGTCGTCGACATCGGCGGCGGCACCACCGAGGTCGCCGTGCTGTCGCTGGGCGACATCGTGTATGCCCGCTCGGTCCGCGTCGGTGGCGACCGGATGGACGAGGCGATCATCAACTATCTCCGCCGCCAGCAGAACCTGCTGATCGGCGAAAGCACGGCCGAGCGCATCAAGACCTCGATCGGCACCGCCCGCATGCCCGACGACGGGCGCGGCGCGTCGATGCAGATCCGGGGCCGCGACCTGCTGAACGGCGTGCCGAAAGAGACCGAGGTCAGCCAGGCGCAGGTCGCCGAGGCGCTGGCCGAACCGGTCATGACCATCTGCGAGGCGGTGATGACCGCTCTTGAAGCCACCCCGCCCGACCTTGCCGCCGACATCGTCGACCGCGGCGTGATGCTGACGGGTGGCGGCGCGCTGCTGGGCGAACTCGACCTCGCGCTGCGCGAACAGACCGGCCTTGCGATATCGGTCGCCGATGAATCACTCAATTGTGTGGCTCTCGGCACCGGTAAGGCGCTGGAATATGAAAAACAGCTTCGGCATGTGATAGACTACGAAAGCTGACGGGGTCACCGACCCCGGCCCCATCCGGTCCATGTGGCCGGTCGGGCGCGAAACGGCGACGCGGAGAATGACGTGGCCAGAAACGGAGCGAAGAACGGCGGAAGCGACAGTTATGTCCGCCCGGTCAGGCGTATCCTGATCGGCGTGCTTGTGTTCGCCCTGTTCGCGACCTTTCTTCTGTGGCGCATCGACAGCCCCCGCGTCGAACGCCTGCGCGCCCAGATCGTCGACCGCTTCGTGCCCAGCTTCAGCTTCGTGCTGGTGCCGGTGACCAAGGTCGCGGACATGGTCGAGAACTTCCAGTCCTACACCCGGATCTACGAGCAGAACCAGGAACTGCGGCGCGAGTTGCAGCAGATGAAGGCGTGGAAGGAAGCGGCGCTTCAGCTGGAACAGCAAAACGCCAAGCTGCTGGACCTGAACAACGTGCGGCTCGATCCCAAGCTGACCTTCGTGACCGGGGTGGTGCTGGCCGATAGCGGGTCCCCGTTCCGGCAGTCGGTGCTGCTGAACATCGGCGAGCGCGACGGCATCGTCGACGGCTGGGCCGCGACCGACGGACTGGGCCTTGTGGGCCGGATCAGCGGCGTCGGGCCGAACACATCGCGCGTGATCCTGCTGACCGATTCCAACAGCCGCATCCCGGTGACGATCCAACCCTCGGGGCAGAAGGCGATCCTGTCGGGCGACAACACAAGCCTGCCGCCGGTGGATTTCCTTGAAAGCCCGGAACTCGTGCGCCCCGGCGACCGCGTGGTCAGCTCGGGCGACGGCGGCGTGTTCCCCGCCGGCGTGCTGGTGGGCACCGTGGTTCAGGGCCCCGACCGGCGGCTTCGCATCCGGCTGGCCGCCGATTACGAGCGGCTGGAATACCTGCGCGTCCTGCGCTCGCATCCGAAAGCGCCGGTGACCGACCCCGGGCGGCTGGTTCTTCCGACCGAGGAATCGCTCGGCCTGCTGGAAGAGGCCGTCGATGGATAGAAACCGCGCCACCGTCCGCTGGCTGTACGGCGCGCTTTATGCCGGTCTTGCGCTGTTTCTGATGCTGATGCACATCCTGCCGACCGATCTTGGCCCCGATGGCTATCCCGGTCCCGACCTGCTGTTGTGCATCACGCTGGCGTGGGTCCTGCGGCGGCCGCAATACGTGCCGACCCTGCTGATCGCCGCCGTCTTCCTGATGACCGATTTCCTGTACATGCGCCCGCCGGGCCTGTGGACCGCGCTGATCGTCGTCGCGGTCGAGACGCTGCGCTCGCGCGAGGCGACGCTGCGCGAACAGCCGCTGATGGTCGAGATCGTGACGGTCGCGGTGATCCTCGCGATCATCCACATCGGCTATTGGCTGCTTCTGCTGCTGTTCGCGGTGCCGCAGGCCCGCTTCGGCCTGCTGCTGCTCGAGATGATCGCGACCATGGTCACCTATCCGATGATCGTCGTGCTGGCGCGGGTGGTGTTCAAGGTGCAGAAGATCAACCCCGCCGACTTCGATGCGACGAGGGCCGCGAAATGAGACGGACGCCCAAGGACACCGAAGCCGGCGCACGCAAGGTCAGCCGCCGCGGCTTCGTACTGGGCGGCGCGATGGCCGCCTTCGCCGCCGTCCTCACGGCGCGCATGCGCTACATGCAGGTGGATCAGGCGGACCAGTTCCGTTTGCTGGCCGACGAGAACCGGATCAACATCCGGCTAATCCCGCCGTCGCGCGGTCTGGTCTATGACCGCAACGGTGTGATCCTTGCAGAGAACGAACAGAACTACCGCGTCGTCATGGTGAAAGAGGATGCCGGCGATGTTGATGAAGTGCTGGAACGACTGCAAAAGATCATAAAACTACCCATTGAAGAGTTGGAAAAGGTAAAGAACGAGATCGACCGCCGCAGCCCGTTCGTCCCCGTCACGGTGGCCGACCGGCTAAGCTGGCAGGCGTTCTCGGAGGTGGCGGTGAACGCCCCCGCCCTGCCCGGCGTCAGCCCCGAAGTCGGCCAAAGCCGCATCTATCCGCTGGATCAGGACTTCGCCCATATCGTCGGCTACGTCGGCCCGGTCAGCGACTACGACCTGTCCGAAGGCTACCTGTCCGAGGACGAGGATCCCGTCCTTCAGATCCCAAAGTTCCAGGTCGGCAAGACCGGCGTCGAGGCGCGGATGGAACACGATCTGCGCGGACAGGCCGGCACCCGCCGGATCGAGGTCAACGCGCAGGGCCGCGTGATGCGCGAGCTGGACCGGATCGAGGGCGTCGCGGGCGACAACATCCAACTGACCATCGACAGCGCGCTGCAGAACTACATCCAGGTCCGGCTGGGCGAGGAAAGCGCCAGCGCCGTGGTGATGGACTGCGACAGCGGCGACATCCTTGGCATCGCCTCGGCCCCGTCCTTCGACCCGAACAAGTTCGTCCGGGGCATCAGCGTGCCCGACTACCGCGACCTTCTTGAAAACGACCACCGGCCGCTGTCGAACAAGACCGTGCAGGGCGCCTACCCGCCGGGCTCGACCTTCAAGATGGTGGTGGCGCTGGCCGCGCTGGAAGAAGGCGTGATCGACCAGGAAGAGACGATCTTCTGCGGCGGCTACAAGGAACTGGGACAGCGGCGGTTCCACTGCTGGCGGCGCGGCGGCCACGGCAAGCTGTCGCTGACCGGCGCGCTGGAACAGTCCTGCGACGTCTATTTCTACGAGATCGCCGAGCGGGTGGGCATCGAGAAGATCACCGCCATGGCCCGCCGCCTGGGGCTGGGCACCCGCCACGACCTGCCCTTGTCGGCCGTGGTCGAGGGCCTGACCCCCACCAAGGCGTGGAAGCGCGAGAACCGCGACGCCGACTGGCTGATCGGCGACACGCTGAACGCCGGGATCGGTCAGGGCTTCGTGCTGGCCTCGCCGCTGCAGCTTGCGGTGATGACCTCGCGCATCGCCACCGGCCGGGCGCTGCTGCCCCGGCTGATCAAGTCGGTCAACGCCGAAGAGATCGCGCCAGAGCCCAGCCTGCTGGACATCGACCCCAGCCACCTTGCCTATGTGCGCGAAGGCATGTGGGCGGTGACGAACGGCCGCAACGGCAGCGCCCGGTCCAGCCGCGTGGTGGCCGACGGAATGGAACTGGCCGGCAAGACCGGCACCAGTCAGGTGCGCAACATCACCGCCGCCGAACGCGCGCGCGGCGTGACCAGCAACGACGACCTGCCGTGGAACCGGCGCGACCACGCGCTGTTCGTCAGCTACGCGCCCTACGACCGGCCCAAGGTGGCCTGTTCCGTGGTGGTCGAACATGGCGGCGGCGGCTCTGCCGTGGCCGCGCCCATCGCGCGCGACATCGTGCTTCAGGCGCTGTACGGCGGCACCCCGCCGCTGGACGCCTACCCCACCAGTCAGCGCGGAACGATCCGCACCCGGCAAGAGGAACTGCCGCTGCGCGATCCGTCCAGCTATTCCGGCGGCCGGATCCGGGCGTGAGGCGGCGGCTGTGAGTTATCTCGAGTATACCGTCAAACGGGTGCCTACCGGCATCTCGAAGGTGCTGTACCTGAACTGGGCGCTGCTGCTGCTGGTCTCGGCGGCGGCCTGCGTCGGCTTCATCATGCTGTACTCGGTCGCGGGCGGGTCGATGTCGCCCTGGGTCGAGCCGCAGATGAAACGCTTTGCCCTTGGCCTTGCGATGATGCTGACCGTCGCGATGGTGCCGATCTGGTTCTGGCGCAACGTCTCGGGGCTGGCCTATGCGCTATCGCTGCTTCTGCTGATCGGGGTCGAGTTCATGGGCGCCATCGGCATGGGCGCCCAGCGCTGGATCGAGATCGGCAGCTTCCGCCTTCAGCCATCCGAGCTGATGAAGATCACCCTCGTGATGCTGCTGGCGGCCTATTACGACTGGCTGGACATCAAGAAAGTCTCGCGGCCCCTGTGGGTGATCATTCCGGTCGTGCTGATCCTGCTGCCCACCTATCTCGTGCTGCGGCAGCCCGACCTTGGCACCGCGCTGCTGCTGGTGATCGGCGGCGGGCTGGTGATGTTCGTGGCGGGCGTGAACTGGATGTATTTCGGCGCGGTCATCGCGGCGGGCGGCGGCATCGTGACGGCGGTGTTCTATTCGCGCGGCACCTCGTGGCAGCTGCTGAAGGACTACCAGTACCGGCGGATCGACACTTTCCTGAACCCGGAAAGCGACCCGCTTGGTGCCGGCTATCACATCACCCAGTCGAAGATCGCGCTGGGCTCCGGCGGCTGGACCGGGCGCGGCTTCATGCAGGGCACCCAGTCGAGGCTGAACTTCCTGCCCGAGAAGCACACCGACTTCATCTTCACCACGCTGGCGGAAGAGTTCGGCTTTATCGGCGGCGTGTCGCTGCTGTCGATCTACGCGCTGATCATCTTCTTCTGCATCGTCTCGGCGATGAACAACCAGAACCGCTATGGCGCGATCCTGACGCTGGGCGTCGCGGCGACGTTCTTCCTGTATTTCGCGGTTAACATGTCGATGGTGATGGGCCTTGCCCCGGTAGTCGGCGTGCCGCTGCCGCTGGTCAGCTATGGCGGCTCGGCGATGCTGGTGCTACTCATCGCCTTCGGACTGGTCCAGTCCGCCCACATACACCGACCCAGACTGCGTTCATGACCCTAAAGATCCTATTCGACGGCGGCGAAGACCGCTGGCCGGACTATGCCGCCCCGCTTCCCGCCGCCCTGAAAGCCGCCGGCGTCGACGCCGAGATCCGGATGGACTGGCCCCCGGCCGAGGTGGACTACATCGTCTATGCCCCGAAGGACACGCAGACGGATTTCTCGCCCTTCACCAAGGCGAAGGCGGTGCTGAACCTGTGGGCCGGAGTCGAGACGATCACCGGCAACCCGACGCTGACCCAGCCGCTGACCCGCATGGTCGACAGCGGCCTGACCGAGGGGATGGTGGAATACGTCACCGGCCACGTTCTGCGTCATCATCTGGGTATGGACGCGCATATCGTGAACCCGGACCACGACTGGCACTGGGCCCCGCCGCCGCTGGCGCGCCACCGCCCGGTGACGGTGCTGGGGCTGGGCGAGCTGGGCAGCGCCTGCGCCCGCGCGCTGGCGGCGCTGAACTTCCCGGTCACCGGATGGAGCCGCAGCCAGAAGGACATCGACGGCGTCACATGCCTGTCCGGCGACGACGGTCTGGCCAAGGCGCTGTCGACCGCCGAAATCCTTGTGCTGCTGCTGCCCGACACCCCCGCCACGACCGACCTGATGAACGCCGACCGGCTGGCCTGTCTGCCAAGCGGCGCGGTGATCGTGAACCCCGGCCGCGGGCCGCTGATCGACGACGACGCGCTGCTGGCCGCGCTGGACTCGGGCCACGTGGCCCATGCCACGCTGGACGTGTTCCGGGTCGAGCCGCTACCGGCGGATCACCCCTATTGGGCGCATCCGAAGGTCACCATTACGCCCCATGTCGCCAGCGAAACCCGGTCCGACACCGCGTCCGAGGTGATCGCCGAGAACATCCGCCGCTCGGAAGCAGGCGAGCCGCTGCTGTTCCGCGTCGACCGGACGGCCGGGTACTGAACCGGACGAGGCGTCAGGGGCGTTGCCCCCCGCGCGCGGCGCGCGCTCCCCCCAAGGTATTTCGAAAGAGAAGAAGCCAGGCTGGGCGGCCTTGACGCGGGGCGCCGGGCGCGGGACGTTCGAGAACGCCGTACCGGCGGGGCCAAGGCCGAAAGGACCGCAGGGGCATGAAGCTGAACCCGCTCAGGATATTTCTCGCCATCGTCGACACCGGCAGCCAGCACGGCGCCGCGCGGGCGTTGGGGCTAAGCCAGCCCGCCGTGACCAAGGCGTTGCAGCGGCTGGAGACGGATCTGGACGTGCGGCTGTTCGACCGGTCGGTACATGGCGCGGAGCTAACCGAATACGGTCAGGCGCTGTTGATGCACGCGCGGCTGGTGGATGCCGAACTGAAGGCCGGGATCGACACGCTGAACCACATCAAGGGCGAGCGGCGCGGATCTGTTTCGGTGGCGCTGGCGCATATGCCCGCAACGTTGCTGATGCCGCGCGTGATGAGCGGGTTCCGCAAGGAATGGCCCGATGTGCGTGTGCGGGTGGCCGCCAGCGCCTATCCCTTCCTGCTGCCGCAGGTGCGCGAGGGGGCGCTGGATTTCGCGATCTCGCCCGCGCCGGAAGAGAACTGGCCCGAAGATCTTCTGCGGGTGCCGCTGCTGTCGACCACGCTGACCCCGGTGGTTCGGATCGGGCATCCGCTGGCCGGGGCGACCTCGCTTGAGGCGCTGGCCGAGGCCGAATGGGTGCTGCCCACCCAGGAATGCGCCACCGCGCAGGCGCTGCGGGCGGCGATGCATGGCGCGGGGCTGCCAAGACCGACCTGCATGGTGACCTGCGAGACCTTCACCGGGCTGATGACCACCGTCTCGGCCAGCGATCTGGTCGGTCTGATCCCGCTGGAGATGGTGCATTCCATCGCCGCGCCGGTGGGCGTGGTCGAGGTGCCGGTCGCCGAACGGATGCAGGGGGCCGACCTGTGCCTGATCCGGCGCCGCGCCAGCGTGCTGACCCCGGCCGCCGCGGCGCTGGCCGACCGGCTGGCGCGCGCGGCGCGGGCGTTGCCGGGCGCAGTCACGGGCGGTGTCTCGGGCACAGTCTTGGGCGAGGCGACCGTGGCCGCGGGCCCGACATGAGGGGATAAC
Organism: Maritimibacter sp.; assembly: GCA_017792445.1. Classification (GTDB taxonomy): domain Bacteria; phylum Pseudomonadota; class Alphaproteobacteria; order Rhodobacterales; family Rhodobacteraceae; genus Psychromarinibacter. The sequence continues at coordinate 2,779,654 of CP051232.1, read as the reverse complement.
CAAGCGTTATCACCCTGATTATTTTTTGGCTTTTCGCGCCGCGCAGGCGGCTCGTATGGTTTCGCAGGCCTTCGTCAGCCAGTCCTCCTCCGGTGCTGGACCGCAAGGCCCCGGCCCGCGCAGGCGGGTCACGCGCAGACCGCCAAGAAACACCCGAGGCGCACCCATGTGCCCGGCTCCATCAACAGGGAGTTCCCCCGTGAGAACCTTTTTCCGCGCGCTTGCCGTCGCCGGCGCCCTCGCCACTTCGGCCGCCATCCCCGCGTTCGCCCAGGACATCAAGGTCGGGCTGTCGCTGCCCGAGGGCATGGCCGACTTCGACTTCATCAACGGCATGTACGAGACCTTCAAGGCCGAGGTCGAAGCGAATTCCGACATGACCGTGGACATCGTCTATGGCGGTGCGCTGGGCGCGCCGAACGACCGTCTGGCGCAGATGCGCCGGGGCGTGATCCAGATGAGCGATGCCGCCGACGGCAACATCGCGACGGTCTTCCCCGATATCCAGATCCTGAACATGCCCTACCTGTTCTCGAGCGTCGAACAGGCCCGCGCGGTGCTGGACGGCGCGTTCGGCGACGCGCTGGCCGAAGCGCTGCGCGAAGAGACGGGCATCAAGGTGCTGGGCTGGTGGGAATCCGGTGGTTTCAAGCATTTCAGCGCCAGCACGCCGATCGCCACGCCCGCCGATATGGAGGGGCTGAAGATGCGCGTCCTTGGTCCGCTGGCCACGATCCCCGTCGAGGCACTGGGCGCCTCTGCCGCGCCGGTGGCCTTCAGCGAGCTTTATACCTCGCTCAAGACCGGTGTCGTCGACGGGCAGGACAACTCTGTCACCGTCTTCAACCTTGTGAAGCTGTACGAGGTGCAGCCGCACCTGTCGCTGACCGGGCACACCTATGCCTTCGGCCCGCTGGGTATCAACGACGGGTTCTTCTCGGGGCTCGACGAAGACAAGCAGGCGGTGATCATGGCCGCGGCCGAAGCGGCGATCACCTTCAACCGCGACACGTCGAGCGCGAAAGACAGCGCCGCGGTGGACTTCGCCCGCGAGAACGGCGTCGAGGTGCTTGAACTGGACGACGCGGCCAAGGCGGCCTTCGCCGAGGTCATGCAGCCGGTCGCGATCGAGTGGCTGCGCGAGAACGTCGACACGCCCGCGCTGATCGACGAAGCCATCTCGGCCGCCGGCGCCGAGTGAGCCCCGCGCCGATGATGCGGATCGTGAACCTTGTCGACGGGGCCCTGCGCGGCCTCGTCGCCATCTGCCTGATGGCGCTGACCGGTCTGGTCATCTTCCAGGTGATCAGCCGGTACGTCTTCGGCAGCGTGCCGCTGTTCGCCGAAGAGACCGCACGGTTCGCGATGATCTGGATGGCGATGATGGCCGCCGCCCTAGGCGTGCGTGACGCCACCAACATCCGCATCGACCTGCTGCCCGCCGCTTTCGGCCGCCTTTCGGCAGGCGCGCGACGCGGGCTGGAGGCGGTTCTGGAGACCGTCTCGCTGGCCGTCTTCCTTGTTCTTGCATGGTACGGGCTGGACGCGATGCTGTTCGCCCACGGGCAGGACAGCCCGGGCATGGGGATTCCCCTGTCCTATCCCTATGCCGTCATGCCGGTGGCCTTCCTTTGCGCGGCGGGCTTCTCGGTCATGCGCATCGTCTACGGGCCGCCCGCCGAATGACCGCCTCGCTTACCGTTCTCATCGTCAGTTTCGTGGCGCTTTTGATCCTCGGGCTGCCCGTGGCCTGGTCGATGATCGCCGCCATTCTTGCGTGGACGCTGTTCACCGACAACTTCTACGCCCTGCCCGTCATCGCGGAACGCGTGTTCCAGGGCATGGACAGCTTCGTGCTGATGGCGGTGCCGCTGTTCATCCTTGCAGGCGAACTGGTCAACGCCGGACGGATTACCGAGCGGCTGGTCTCTTTCGCCAACGCCCTGTTCGGCTGGATGCGCGGCGGGCTGGCGCAGGTGAACGTGGGCGCGTCGATCCTGTTCGCCGGGATCACCGGCGTTGCGCTGGGCGACATCGCCGCGCTGGGGCGGATCTTCATCCCCGCGATGGTGCAGCAGGGCTATTCCGCCGCCTATGCCGCCGCCGTGACCGCCTCGTCCTCGATCATCGGGCCGATGGTGCCGCCGTCGCTGATCGCGGTGATCTACGGGTCGATGACCGACCTGTCGATCGGGGCGCTGATGGCGGCGACGCTGGTGCCCGGCTTGCTGATCGGCGTGGCGCAAATGCTGCTGATCGCGGTGCAGGCGCGGCGGCAGAACTTCCCGAGGGTCGAGATGGATCGCAGCCCGCGCGCGATGACCCGCGTCACCGGGCAGGCGATCCTGCCGCTGATGCTGCCCGTCATCATCCTTGCGGGCATGCTGGGCGGGCTGATGACCCCGACCGAGGCCGGGGCGGTCGCCGCGCTGTATGCCGCGCTGATCTCATTGGTCTTGTACCGCGCGATCCGGGTGCGCGACCTGTGGCCGGTGTTCGGGCGATCGGCGCTGTTCTCGGGACAGTTGCTGATCATCGTCGGCTGCGGCGCCGCCTTTTCGTGGGTGATGGGGATGGAGAACGTCCCGCGCCTGATCGGCGGCCAGATCGAGGGTATGGGGCTGGGTTATTTCGGCACCATGCTGATCTTCAACGCGGTGCTTCTGGTGCTGGGCATGGTGATCGACCCGACGACCGTCATCATCCTGTTCGGCCCGCTCTTGTCCGCCGCCGCGATGCACGCGGGGATCGACCCGCTGCATTTCGGCGTCATCGCAATCCTGAACCTGAACGTCGGCCTGCTGACCCCGCCGCTGGGCGTTTGCCTGTTCGCCGCCGAGCGGCTGGCGGGCTGCGGTCTGATCCCGCTTCTGCGCGAGACGGCGCCGTTTCTTCTGGTATCGCTCGTCACGCTCGGTATCGTCGCGGCCTTCCCCGGCCTCAGCCTTTGGCTGCCCACCCTCATGGGCTTCTGACCCCTACCCCAAGACGGAGACTTTCCCGCCATGACAACCACAACCGACGGCTCGGGCTATTTCCTGTACCACTCTATCGGCATGTACCCCGGCAAGTCCGAGGCGATGGCGAAGGCACTGGGCGACTACGCGCAGATCTGGGGCACGCCGGACGACAGCCAGTGGCCGCAGGTGCTGGGCGGACGGCAGCGGTTCATCGACCTGTGGTGCCAGCTGATCGGCGCAGAGCCGGGCACGCTGACCTCGGCCGAGAACGTGACTACCGCGCTTCTCAGCCTGATCGGCGGCCTGCCCGAGGACCACCTGCGCGGGCGCAGCCTGCTGGTGGCGGGCGACTGCTTCCCCAGCCTGCACTTCCTGCTAGCGGGCATGGCGCCGCGTCTGGGCTTCACCCTGCGCACGGTGCCGCTGCGCGACGGCGAAAGCTGGGTCCGCGACGAGGACATGATCGCCGCTTGGGACGACACCGTGGGGCTGGCGCTGCTGACCTTCGTGACCTCGACCGCGTCGCATCGCTGCGATCTTGAAACGCTGGTGGCACATGGGCGGAAGATGGGCAGCCTTGTCGGCGTGGACGTCACGCAGGGCATCGGCCTGCTGCCCCACCGCGTCGATGCGCCCTTCGTGGACTTCACCGTATCGACCAGCCTCAAATGGCTGGGCGGCACCTCGGGCGCGGGCATCCTGCATGTCGCGCGCCCGCTGCTAGAACAATGCCGCCCCGAGTTGCGCGGCTGGTTCAGTCAGGAAAACCCGTTCTCGTGGGATCTGGACGCGTTCACCTTCGCCTCGGATGCGCGCCGGTTTGACCACGGCACCCCCTCGGCGCTGGCCTGCCTTGGCTCGGTCCCGGCGCTGGAATGGATCGCGGCGCAGGATCAGCCTGCGATGCTGGCCCACAACCGCGCCCTGTCGCGGCGCATCCTCGACGCCGCGCCCGAGCTTGGCCTGACCCCGGTCAGCCCGGACGACGACGCCCGCCGGGGCGGTAGCGTGATGCTGCGCCTGCCCGAGGGCCCCGAGCCGTCGGCGGTGGTGTCCGGATTGCGCGACGCGGGGCTTTACACCGACTGCCGGGGCCGCATCCTGCGGCTGTCGCCCGGCTCGGTCACCACGGCGGCAGGTGTCGACCACCTGCTGGCGGAACTGGCCCGCCTGCGGACCGCTGCATGACGACGGACCGTCAAGAGACCGGCCACGCGGTCACGGCGCGCGTGGCCGTCGGCGCAGAGGCTGCGTTCGGCTTCCTGTCCGACCCGATCGCGCTGGGCGGCTGGTCGCTGGGTTGCATGAACACCGCGCCCGTCCCCGGCGCTCCGGGGGTGTACGCGGGGCGCTCGCTGTTCGACGGATCGGAAACGCGTTTCGCCATCGACGCCGACCCCGCGCGGGGCGTGATCGACTTCCTGCTGGGGGACGCGGGCGCGATGGTACCGCGCATCTCGATCCGCATCGTTCCGGCGGATGTCTGCGGGCTGGGCGGGGCCGAGTGTCTTGTCACCATGTCCGCGTGGCGCGCGTCTGACATGGATGACACCCGCTGGCAGCAGCTTTGCGCCTGTCACGAGGCCGAGATCCACCTGATCCGCGCCCAGTGCGAGGCCGCCGTCGCGGGCCGTCCCGTCCGCCCCTTCGCCGCGACCGCCTGAAATCAGCCGCCGCGCCTGCGACGCACCGCCTCGGGGCGGCCGGGGATCGTAAGGCTCCCGTCGCCCCGCGCCGAACGCGACACGACCTTGCCCTTCGACACCACCGCCAGACGGGACGGACGCAACCGCACCGCCTCTGTCGGGTCGGCGGCGTCCAGCACCACCAGCGAGGCGGTGCAGCCCTTCGCCAGCCCGTAGCCGTCCAGTCCGATGATCTTGGCGTTGGTCTCGGTCACCATGGTGAAACAGCGCGCCATCTCGTCGGGGTGGGTCATCTGGGCGACGTGCAGCCCCATGAAAGCCACGTCCAGCATGTCGGCGGTGCCCAGCGAGTACCACGGGTCCAGCACGCAATCCTGCCCCCAGCCCACGTCGATGCCCAGCGCCTGCATCTCTTTCACCCGCGTCAGCCCACGCCGCTTTGGGAAGGTGTCGTGCCGGCCCTGAAGCACGATGTTGATCAGAGGGTTCGGGATCGCGGCGACGCCCGCCTCGGCGATCAGCGGCAGAAGCTTCGAGACATAGTAGTTGTCCATCGAATGCATCGAGGTCAGGTGACTGCCCGTCGCCCGGCCCCCAAGTCCCAGCCGCTGCACCTCGTAGGCCAGCGTTTCGACATGGCGCGAGTGGGGGTCGTCGGTCTCGTCGCAGTGCAGGTCGATGGGCAGGCCGCGCTCCGCCGCGATTTCGCACAGGTCGCGGACCGAGGCCGCGCCGTCCTGCATCGTGCGCTCGAAATGCGGGATGCCGCCCACCACGTCGACGCCCATGTCCAGCGCACGGATCACGTTGTCGCGGCCCGTGGGCGCGCGGTACAGACCGTCTTGCGGAAAGGCCACCAGTTGCAGGTCGAGATAGGGCTTCACCTTCTCGCGGACCTCCAGCATCGCGGTCACCGTGTTCAGGTGATCCGGCGTCGTGTCCACGTGGCTGCGTACCGCCAGAAGCCCCATCGACACCGCCCAGTCGCAATAGCGCAACGCGCGCTCGACCATCTCGTCGACGGTGGCAAGGTCACGCAGCTCGCCCCACAGCGAGATGCCCTCCAGCAAAGTGCCAGAGGCGTTCACACGCGGCAGGCCGTAAGACAGCGTGGCGTCCATGTGGAAATGCGGATCGACGAAAGGCGGCGCGACCAGATCGCCGGTGGCGTCGATCACCTCGCGCGCCTCGGCGTCGATCTTCGGCGCGACCTCTGCGATGCGGTCGCCCGAGACGGCGATGTCCGCCACGCGCCCGTCGGGCAGCGTGCCGCCCTTCACCAGCAGATCGAACATCAGCGTTCCCCTTTGTTGAACGGCACCATCAGCGCCGCCGGGACTTCCGCGCGGCGCGACATGGCGACCAGCGCGAGGATGGACAGGATATAGGGCATCATGAGGAACACCTGATACGGCAGGAACGCCCCAACGCTCGTCTGTTGAAGCCGGATCTGGAACGCGTCGAAGGCCGCGAACAGGATCGCGCCCAGCAGCGCCTTGCCCGGCTTCCACGCCCCGAACACCACCAGCGCGATGCAGATCCATCCGCGCCCGTTCACCATGTCGAAGAAGAAGCTGTCGAAGGCCGACAGCGTCAGGAACGACCCGCCCACCGCCATGAACCCGCTGCCCACGATCACCGCGCCCATGCGGATGCCGGTGACCGACAGACCCTGCGCCGCGACCGCGCCCGGGTTCTCGCCCACCGCCCGCACCGCCAGCCCCAGCGGCGTGCGGTACAGGACAAAGGCCACCACGGCGACCATGATGAAGGCCGCATAGGTCAGCGGCGTCTGGTTGAACAGCGCCGGGCCGATCAGCGGGATCTTCGAAAGCACCGGGATCTCGACCGCCGTGAAGGCCTGGATCTTCGGCGGCGAGGACACCTCGGGCAGCACCACGCGGTAGGTGTAGAAGGTCAGCGCCGTGGCCAACAGGGTCAGCCCCACACCGACCACGTGTTGCGACAGGCCGAAGGGCACCGACAGGACCGAATGCACGAAGCCCAGCGCCATGCCGGTGGCGAAAGCCACCGCCACCCCGCCCCACAGGGGCAGCCCCGCCCAGACCGCGATCCAGCCCGCGAAGGCGCCCGCGACCATGATCCCCTCGATCCCAAGGTTCAGCACGCCTGCACGTTCGCAGATCAGCTCTCCCAAAGTGGCGAAGATCAGCGGCGACGCAATGCGGATCGCGGCGGCCCAGAAGCTGGCGGACAAAAGGATGTCGAGGAATTCCATCAGTCCCTCCGCACCCGGAACTTGGTCAGAAGGATCGCCAGCACCATCAGCAGCAGCGCCGTCGCCAGCATGATGTCGGCAAGGTAGGTCGGCACGCCCACCGCGCGGCTCATGCTGTCCGCGCCCACGAAGATCGCCGCGACGAACAACGCCGCCACAACCACGCCCAAGGGGTGCAGCAGCGCCAGCATCGCCACCACGATGCCGGTGTAGCCGTAGCCCGGCGACAGGTCCAAGGTCAGCGATCCCTTCAGCCCCGACACCTCGGAGAACCCGGCCAGCGCGGCAAGGCCGCCCGACAGCAGCGCGGTTTTCAGGATCACCGACATCACCGGCATCCCCGCGAACCGCGCGGCTTCGGCGTTCTGGCCCACGGCGCGCATCTCGAAGCCCAGCGTCGTGCGGGTCTGGATCACCCAGACCGCCACGGCGGCGATCAGAGCCAGCGCGAAGCCCCAGTGCAACCGCAGCCCTTCCACGATGCGGGGCAGACGCGCCTCGTCGATCAGGCGCGGCGATTTCGGCCAGCCCATGCCCATCGGATCCTTCAGCGGACCTTCCAGCAGGTAGGACACGAACAGCAGGAAAATGAAGTTGAACAGCAGCGTCGTGACCACCTCGTCCACTCCGAACCGGGTCTTGAGGATCGCAGGCACCAGCAGCACCAGCGCTCCGGCCAGCGCGGCGGCGACACCGATCAGCGGCAGCAGCACCGGCGCCGGCAAGGTCAGCGCGCCGGTTCCCAGCACCACCGTCACCACGGCGCCCGCGTAAAGCTGCGCCTCGGCGCCGATGTTCCACAGCTTCGCCCGGAACGCGACAGCGACGGCAAGGCCGGTGAAGATCAGCGGCGTCGCGCGGTTCAGCGTCTCCAGCAGCGCGAACTTCGACCCGACCGCGCCCTTCACGATCTCGCCGAACACCCGCAGCGGGTCGCCGCCCGCGATCATCGCAAGCACGGCGGCCACCACGAAGGTCGCAACGATCGCCAGTGCGGGGGGCAGGACGCGGCGCGCGACGCCCGGCGCCTCGATCGGTTCAAGCCGCATGGGTCGTCTCCTTGAACCCGTGGCCCGCCATCCACGCACCCAGTTCCTCGGGCTTCATCGTGCCACGCGCGAATGCGGGCGACAGCCGCCCTTCCGAGATCACGTGGATCACGTCCGACAGCCGCTGGATCTCGTCGAGATCCTCCGAGATGAGCAGCACCGCCGCCCCGCGCGCCCGCGCCTCGGCCAGTTGCCCATGGACATAGTTCACCGCCCCGATGTCGAGCCCCCGCACCGGCTGGTTGGCAAGGATGATGCGCGGTTCGCCTTCCAGCACGCGGCCAAGGATCAGCTTCTGCATGTTGCCGCCCGACAGCAGGCGGATGCGGATGTTCCGGCTGGGGCAGCGCACGTCGTACTTGTCGATCAGATCGCCCGCGAACCGCCGGGCATCCGTCCAGTTCATCCAGCCGCCCGTGCTGTAGGTGGTGCGGTAGGTTTCCAGCACCGCGTTCTCGACAAGGTTGAAGTCGGCGATGGTGCCGGTGTGATGCCGGTCCTCGGGGATTCGGGCGATGCCCTCGGCGATGGCGGTGCGCGGAGACCAGTGGCGCGGCAACGCCCCAGCCAGCCACATCTCGCCCGAGGCGGGGCTGTCCAACCCGGCGATCAGGTCCGACAGCGCGCCCTGCCCGTTGCCGGATACACCGGCCAGCCCGGTGATCTGTCCGGCGCGCAAATCCAGCGACACGTCGCGAAGCCCGGTCGCCCGCCCCTCGCCCGTCGTGGTGACGTTCTTCAGCGACAAGAGAACCGGCCCCGGCACAGTCGGCTCGAAGCTGGGCGCGGTCACCTCGGCGCCGACCATCAGCGCCGCCAGTTCCTCGCGCGTGGCGCCCTTGGTCTCGCGTTCCGCGACCAGCCGCCCATGCCGCAGCACGACAACGCGCGACGCGATGGCCAGCACCTCGTGCAGCTTGTGGCTGATGAAGACCACCGACAACCCCTGCGCCACCGCCTGCCGCAGGGTGGCGAACAGGGCGTCGGTCTCTTGCGGGGTCAGCACGGCGGTCGGTTCGTCGAGGATCAGGATCTTCGCATCCCTGTACAGCGCCTTCAGGATCTCGACCCGCTGGCGTTCGCCGACCGTCAGGCTGCCGACCCGCACCTCGGGGTCGACTTTCAGGTGAAACCGTTCGGACAGGTCGCGGATGCGCGCCTTGGCTTTCGCGGGGCGCAGCGACGGCGCGGTCAGCCCGTCGACGCCCAGCACGATGTTCTCCCAGACCGTCAGGTTCCCGGCGAGCGTGAAATGCTGGTGAACCATCCCGACGCCCGCATCCAGCGCGGCGCGCGGACGGCCCGGCGGCAGACGCTCGCCGAAAAGTTCAACGTAGCCCGCGTCGGCGGTGTACTGGCCGAACAGGATGTTCATCAGCGTGGTCTTGCCCGCACCGTTCTCGCCCAGCAGCGCGATGACCTCGCCCCGGTGCAGATCGAACGAGACCCCGTCGTTCGCGACGACGGGGCCAAAGTGCTTTGTAATATCGGTAAGGCGCAGGACGGGCTGCGCCGGACCTGCGCCTTCCATGATCACATCGACTTCGGTTCTTCGTCGTTGATCTCGACGGTGAACTCGCCCGCCTTGATCGCGGCTTCCTTCTCGGTGACCAGCGCCATCGCCTCTTCCGGCACCTTGCCTTCAAAGGTGCCCAGCGGCGCCAGCGAACAGCCGCCTTCCTTCATGAAGGAATAGACGCCGTAGTCGGCGGCGGTGAACTCGCCCGCCTTCACGGCGGCGATTGCGGCGTCCAGCGTCGGCTCGAAATGCCACAGCGCCGAGGCGACGACGGTTTCGGGATAGTCGGCCTGCGTGTCGATCACGTTGCCGATCGCCAGCAGTCCGCGCTCTTTGGCCGCGTCCGACACGCCGAAGCGTTCGGCGTACAGCATGTCCGCGCCGTTCTCGATCATCGCGAAGGCGGTTTCCTTCGCCTTGGGCGGATCGAACCACGAGCCGATGAACGACACCTGGAAGGTGATGTCCGGGTTCATCTCTTTCGCGCCCGCCATGAAGGCGTGCATCAGCCGGTTCACTTCCGGAATCGGGAAGCCGCCGACCATGCCGATGTTGCCGGTCTCGGACATCGCGCCTGCGATGATGCCGGACAGATAGCTGGCGTCCTGAATGTAGTTGTCGAACACCGCAAGGTTCGGGATCGACGGGTCTTCCTTGAAGGACGAGCCCATCAGGAAGGCCACGTCAGGATAGTCGGCGGCGACCTCGCGGGCCTCCTGCTCGACGCCGAAGATCTCGCCCACGATCAGGCCATAGCCCTGCTCGGCATACTCGCGCATCACGCGCGGATAGTCGGTGTTGGCGGTGTTTTCCGAGTAGGTGTACTCGATGTCGCCACGCTCCTGCGCCGCCAGCGCGGCGATGTGGATGCGGCTGACCCACTGCTGTTCGACCGGCACGGTGTAGATGCCAGCGACCTTGAGCGTCTCCTGCGCCCAAAGCTTCGACGGCGACAGGGCCCCCGCCGCTGCAAGTGCGGTGGCCGAACCGGCAAGGAAGCGGCGGCGCGAGACCGGCGCGGGTACGAAAATTTTCGACATGTCAGATGATCCCCCAAGTCAAAATGGACGGCCCTTCAAGAGCTTGTCCAAACGGTAAAAATTCGCCCGCCCGACGCAAGCGCGGCATGGCGGCGGCGTGGCAGGCCGCCCTCCATGTCTAAATCATTGGCATAACTCGCCCCGACCGCACAAGAACGCAGCACCAAGTGCGGACACTTTCGCCCGCGTGCCCCTGTCGCGGGCAAAATCCGGCAGACCCGCCCGCGCCTGCGTTCTTGACGTGAATGCTGATTCATGTTTCACAATTTACCAGTATCATCGGACCTGACAGGGAGGAGTCCAGGATGAGAAAGATCCTTGCAGCCGGAAGCATGGCGCTGCTGCTCGCCAGCCCGGCATTCGCAGAAATCCGCATCGCCCACGTTTACGGCAAGACCGGCGCGCTTGAGGCTTACGCCGAGCAGTCGCACATCGGCCTGATGCTGGGGCTGGAATACGCCACCGGCGGCACGATGGAGATCGACGGCGAGCCGATCGTCGTGATCGAGAAGGACACCCAGCTGAAGCCCGATATCGGCAAGGCCGTGCTGGCCGAAGCCTATGGCGACGACGACGCGCATATCGCGGTCGGCCCGGTCAGTTCGGGCGTGGCGCTGGCGATGCTGCCCGTGGCCGAAGAATACGAACGCCTGCTGATCGTGGAACCGGCGGTGGCCGACTCGATCACCGGCGCCAACTGGAACCGCTATATCTTCCGCACCGGCCGCAACTCGTCGCAGGACGCCATCGCGAATGCCGTGGCGCTTGGCGGCGAAGGCGTGACCATCGCGACGCTGGCGCAGGACTACGCCTTTGGCCGTGACGGCGTGGCGGCGTTCAAGACCGCGCTGGAAGCCACCGGCGCGACGCTGGCGCACGAGGAATACGTGCCGACCGACACCACCGACTTCACCGCGGCGGCGGAACGCATCTTCAACGCCATGGCCGATGTCGAGGGCGAGAAGAAGCTGTTCATCATCTGGGCCGGCGGCGGCAACCCGATGTCGAAGATCAACGCGATGGACCCCTCGCGCTTCGGCATCGAGATCGCCACGGGCGGCAACATCCTTGCGGCGCTGACCGCCTACAAGGAACTGCCCGGCATGGAAGGCGCGACCTACTATTACTACGAGATCCCGCAGAACGACGTGAACGACTGGCTGGTGACCGAGCACATGGAGCGCTACGGCACCCCGCCCGACTTCTTCACCGCCGGCGGCATGGCCGCGGGGATCGCCATCGTCGAGGCCATCAAGAAGGCCGGCACCTACGAGGATACCGAGGCGCTGATCGAAGCGATGGAAGGCATGGAGTGGGATACGCCGAAAGGCACCATGATGTTCCGCCCCGAAGACCATCAGGCGCTGCAGACGATGTACCACTTCGTGACCGAGGTGCAGGACGGCAAGGACTATGGCGTCCCGGTGCTGGTCCGCGAACTTGGCATCGACGACATGGACATCCCGATCAACAACTGATCGCGTTCTCAGGGCGCGCGGCCTCCGACCGCGCGCCCTTCCCTTTTCCGGTTCCAGCCGAAAACCCGCAGCCCGAAACCCGCAGCCGAAAGCCCCCATGACCCAGACCCTTCTGGAAACCGATGGCCTGACCGTCCGCTTCGGCGGCCACGTCGCGGTCGACGCGGTGACCTGCGCCTTCCACGCAGGGCAGCTGACCGCCATCGTCGGCCCCAACGGCGCGGGCAAGACCACCTATTTCAACCTGATTTCCGGCCAGATCGCCGCGACCGCCGGGACCGTCCGCCTGATGGGCGAGGACGTGACCCGCACCTCTGTCGCCGAGCGCTGCCGCAAGGGGCTGGGCCGCGCGTTCCAGCTGACCAACCTGTTTCCCGACCTGACCGTGCTGGAAAACGTCCGCCTCGTGATACAGGCGCACCAGCGCAAGGGCTTCGGCCTGTTCTCGATGGCGGAGTCGCACGTCGAACTGACCACCCACGCGATGGCGGTTCTGGAACGTGTCCGGCTGGACGGGCTGAGGGACCAGAAAGTCTCGGAACTCAGCCACGGCAACCAGCGCAAGCTGGAGGTCGCGATGCTGATCGCGCTGGACCCCGCCGTGTACATGTTCGACGAGCCCACCGCCGGGATGAGCGTCGACGAGGCGCCGGTCGTGCTGGACCTGATCGCCGAGCTGAAACACGACACCGACCGCACCATCTTGCTGGTCGAGCACAAGATGGACGTGATCCGCACCCTCGCCGACCGCATCATCGTGCTGCACAACGGCGCGCTTGCCGCCGATGGCGACCCGGCAGAGGTGATGGCCTCGGACGTGGTGCAAGAGGCCTACATGGGCCGGGAGCTGACCGATGTCTGATCCGATCCTTTCATTGCAGGGCGTCCACACCGACATCGCGCAGTACCACATCCTGCAGGGCGTCGACCTCGACGTGCCACGCGGGCAGGTGACGATGCTGCTGGGCCGCAACGGCGTCGGCAAGACCACGACGCTGCGCACCATCATCGGCCACTGGCAGGCGAAGTCCGGCGCGATCACCTTTGACGGGGCCGAGATCACCGGCATCCCGACGCCCGCCCGCGCCCGCGCCGGCATCGGCTTCGTCCCCGAGGACATGGGCATCTTCACCGACCTCACGGTCGAGGAAAACATGGTGCTGGCCGCCGCCTCCGGCCCGCTGGACAAGGCGCGGCTGGACTGGATCTTCGCCGCTTTCCCGCCGCTGAAGACCTTTTGGCGGTCCGAGGCCGGGAACCTGTCGGGCGGCCAGAAGCAGATGCTTTCCATCGCCCGCGCGATGGCGGAAGAGCGCAAGCTGTACCTGATCGACGAACCGACCAAGGGCCTCGCCCCCGCCATCGTCTCGACCATGGCCGGCGCGTTGCGCGACCTGAAGAAGCAGGGCGCGTCGGTGCTGCTGGTGGAACAGAACTTCTCGGTCGCCAAGGCGCTGGGGGACACCGCCGCCGTTATGGACGACGGCCGCATCGTCTGGACCGGCGAAATGGCGGAACTCTCCGCCAGCGCCGAACTGCAAGAGCGCCTGATGGGCCTGAGCATGGAGGCGCACTGATGACCGCCGCCCCCGACCACAAACCGACCTTCGCCGACCTGTCGCTGTCCGACCGGATCGGCAAGGCCGCGCCCTACCTGCTGATCCCGGTGCTGGTGGTGCTGGGTTTCCTTGCCATCGGGTCGACGTCCAGCTGGCTGACGCTGACGGTGTCGGGCCTCGCCATGGGGATGATGATCTTCATCATGGCCTCGGGACTGACGCTGGTGTTCGGCCTGATGGACGTGATCAACTTCGGCCACGGCGCATTCATCTCGGTGGGCGCCTTCGTCGGCATCACCGTGCTGATCTGGCTGGGAAGCTGGACCGGCGCGCCGTCGCTGATGCTGAACGTCGCCGCCGTTCTTCTTGCGGTGATCGCCGCCATGTGCGTGACCGGCGCATTGGGATGGGGCTTCGAGCGGGTGATCGTCCGCCCGGTCTATGGCGCGCACCTCAAGCAGATCCTCGTCACCGTGGGCGGGCTGATCGTGATCGAACAGCTGATCCACGTGGTCTGGGGCCCGGAAGAGATCTTCCTCAACCGCCCCGAGACCCTGAAAGGCGCCTTCACCTTCGCGGGCGCGGCCATCGAGCGTTACCGCGTGCTGGCCGTCGTCGTCGGGCTGGTGCTGTTCGTCGCCATGCGGCTGGTGCTGCGGCGCACCAAGATCGGCCTGATCGTCCGCGCGGGCGTCCAGAACGGCGAGATGGTCGAGGCGCTTGGCTACCGTCTGCGGCTGGTGTTCATCGGTGTCTTCGTCGCAGGCTCGGCGCTGGCCGGCCTCGGCGGGGTGATGTGGGGACTGTACCAAGAGGTCATCACGGCGGGGATGGGCGAAGAGATGATGATCCTCGTGTTCATCGTGGTGATCATCGGCGGGCTCGGCTCGGTCGAGGGCGCGTTCATCGGCGCGCTGCTGGTGGGCCTGCTGCAGAACTACATCGCGTTTCTCGAACCCAAGCTGGCGCTGATCTCGAACATCGGGCTGATGACCGCGGTGCTGATGTGGCGGCCGCAGGGGATGATGCCGGTGGTGAAGGCGAAGTGACATGCTGACCAGACCGCTTTCCGGCGACAAGCCCCGCTCTACCGTCCTGACCGTCCTGCTGCTGGTGATCCTTGTGGCGCTGGCGCTGGCGCCCTTCCTGTTCCCCGGCGTCCGGTCGCTGGAGACGGCGGCGCGGATCTGCATCTTCATCGTGCTGGTGGCAAGCTACGACCTGCTTCTGGGCTATACCGGCATCGTCAGCTTCGCGCACACGATGTTCTTCGGCCTTGGCGCCTACGGCGTGGCGCTGGCCTCGGTCCACATGGGCCGGGGATGGGGCGCGCTTCTGACCGGCACCGTCGCGGGCGCGCTGGCGGCGGCGGCGCTGGCGTTGGTGATCGGGCTGTTCTCGTTGCGGGTGCGGGCGATCTTCTTCGCGATGATCACGCTGGCGGTCGCGTCGGCGGTCGCCGTGCTGGTCAGCCAGATGTCGGGCCTGACCGGGGGCGAGGACGGGCTGAACTACCAAATCCCCCGCGAACTGACCCCCGCCTTCCGGCTGGGAGAACTGTTCGGCGTCCGGATCAACGGCAAGCTGCTGAACTACTACCTCGTGTTCTTCGCCTGCCTGATCCTGTTCCTGCTGCTTCTGCGTATCGTGAACTCGCCCTTCGGACGGGTGCTTCAGGCGATCCGCGAGAATGACTTCCGCGCCGAGGCGATCGGCTATCGGGTGGTCTGGTACCGCGTGACGGCGACCTGCCTGTCTGCGGCGGTCGCGGCCATCGCGGGCAGCCTGTTCGCGATCTGGCTGCGCTATGTCGGGCCGGACACCACGCTGAGCTTCGAAATCATGCTGGACATCCTGCTGATGGTGGTGATCGGCGGCATGGGCACGATGTACGGCGCGGTGCTGGGCGCGACGATCTTCGTGCTGGCGCAGAACTATCTGCAATCGCTGATGGGCGTCGCCTCGGAGGCGACCGAGGCGCTGCCGCTGATCCCGAACCTGCTGGACCCGGACCGCTGGCTTCTGTGGCTGGGCGTGCTGTTCATCCTCAGCGTCTATTTCTTCCCGACCGGCATCGTGGGACGCCTGCGCTCGGGGCGGTGAAGGGGCGTGATCTTTCAGAAGATCGCGTCACCCCCCGCCTTGACCAGCGACCGCCCCTCGCAGACGAGTACACCTTCCGCATGGCAGGTGGCCCACAGGTCGACAAGCCGCGTCTCGGGGCGCAGCCGCGTCACCTCGACCCGTGCGACGATCTCGGCGTCCGGCGGTGCGGTCGCCGGGAAGGCCAGCTCCTGCTTGAGGTAATTCGTCCCCTGCCCCGGCAGGTGCATCCCCAGCAACGTCGAGATCATCGCGGCCAGCAGCGGCTCGGGCACCCTGCCTTCCACCCCCAACACCGCCAGTTCCTCCTGCGCGAACCTGCGCCGCGTTTCCGCCGCCTGCCCCACCTTGATCATGCGAGATCGGCCCTGCCGGTGAACACCTTGGTCCCGTCCTCGCGCGCCGCGACAAGGTCGACGGACCCGGGCGCCTCGCCCGTTACCGTAAGGTAAATTGTTTCGCGCGCGAAACATGGGGCCGGAAACATCATGTCCTGCGCCACGTGCCGCGTCTCGGGACGGGCGCGGGTCAGCATCGACCACAGCTTCGCGTAGATCAGCATTCCGTGGCTGACCGTGCGCCCGAACGGCGTGGCGGCGGCGAAGTCCGGGTCGACATGGATCGGGTTCGCGTCGCCGGACAGCCGCGCGAACGCGTCGAACTCTTCCTGCGTCGGAACCCAGGTTTCGGACAGCGACAGCTTCACGTCAGCAGCTTCCGCAGGTCGGGCTTGCGGACCTTGCCGGCGGGCGTGCGCGGGAAGTCGTCGAGCAGGTTCACCAGCTTCGGCACCTTGTAGGCGGCAAGCCGGTCGCGGCACCACGCCTGAAGCTCTGCCGGATCGGGCACGGCGGCGGGCCGGGCGATCAGGAAGGCCGCGCCAACCTCGCCCCAGCGGTCGTCGGGAACGCCGACCACCGCGGATTCCAGAACCGAAGGATGGTCGTTCAGGATACGTTCGACCTCGGCCGGATAGACGTTTTCGCCGCCCGAGATGAACATATCCTTGATCCGGTCGACGAGGTGGAAATAGCCGTCCGCGTCCCACCGCCCGACATCTCCGGTGCGCAGCCAGCCATCCGCATCGAACGCCGCCTCGGTCGATGCCGGGTCGTTGTAGTAGCCCGGCGTGATGTTCGGCCCGCGCATCAGCACCTCGCCCGCCGCGCCCGAGCCGTCGGGCACGCCCAGAAGCCGCACCTCGGTCAACATCTGCGCGCGCCCGACCGAGCCGATCTTGGCCTCGGCATGGTCCGGGTCCATCAGGAACACGGTGGGGCCGCTTTCGGTAAGGCCGTAGCCATTCAGCACCCGCGCGCCACGGGCGGCGAAGAAGCGGATCAGGGGTTCCGACAACGGTGCGCCGCCGCAGCCGAAACGGATGCGGGACCAGTTCACGGTGTCGATGCCCGGCGACAGGCTGAACGCCTGATAGATCGCGGGGACGCCGAAGAACTGGGTGACCTCTCCTTTCGCCAGCAGCGACAGCAACGCGGGCGCGTCGAAACGCGGCAGGATCGTTGTCACGGCGCCGGTCAGGAAAGCGGGCAGCGTGTAAAGGTTGATCCCGGCGGTGTGGAACAGTGGCAGGAAGTTCACCGTGGCGTCGCGGGCGGTCAGCCCCACCGCCTGCCCGATGTTGACCGTGTTGGCCCAAGCCATGCGGGCGGTGTTGATGACCGCCTTCGGCCGACCGGTGGTGCCCGATGTGAACAGCAGATACCACGGGCGGCTGCCGTCGATGGCCTGTGCCGGGCCCGACGGTTCCATCCGCATCCAGCGGGCCATGTCGGTTTCGATCCCGTGGACGGCCATGCCGCTGGCCGCCGCCAGGGCACGGGCGCGGCGGGTGTGGATCGCGTCGTGCAGCACACCCTTCGGCGCGGCGGGGCGGATCGTGACGACCAGTTCCCGCAGGGGCTGGCGCCAGTTCAGCGGACAGAGGATCACGCCGGATTTCTGGCAGGCGAACAGCGCGATGAAGAACTCGGCGCGGTTATGACAGATGATCGCCAGCCGGTCGCCGGGGGCGTATCCCGCCTCGCTCAGACCGCGCGCCATGCCCGAGGCGGCGCGGTCGACCTCGGCGAACGTCCAGTCACGCCCGGTCCCCGCGTCGCGGAAGGCGACGGCGTTCGGGCTGATCTCGGCGCGCTTGGCGGCCATGTCTGGGACACGGTCGAACATGGCGCGCATATTCGAGCGATTCTGTTAACCGGTCCATGGGGCACGCATGAAGTGCCGCAACGGCGTTTCAGGGGCCAGTCAGGGAGCAATCAAGGAGCAAGCCCATCCCGGATCATCGCGAAGGCGTCCTCGACCACGTGGTCGATGTCGGGTTTTTCTTCCCACAGGACAAAGCGTTCGCCCAGCTTGATCGCCATGCCCATCAGCGCCCAGGCGCGGACTTCGGGGTCGCCGGGGCCGATCTCGCCTTTCTCCTGTGCGCGCTTCAGCTGTGCGGCATAGGCCTTTCCGAAGCTGTCGTAATACGCGCGATAGACCTCGGGGTCGATAAAGCGCGCTTCCTCGACGATGCGGTACAGCGCCGGGCGGTCGGCGGCGAACTGGAGGAAGGCGCGCAGACCGGCCTTCTCGGCCTCCAGCCGGTTCGACGCCCCCTGCACCGCCTGCGTGACGCCGCCACGGGTCAGGCGGCCCATTTCCAGCACCAGCTCGCGGAACACCTCTTCCTTGCTGGAGAAGTAGATGTAGAAGGTTCCCAGCGCGGTTTCGGCCCGGCGGGTGATGTCTGCGATGGACGAGGCGGCGAAGCCCTGCTCGCCGATCACGGCCTCTGCCGCGCGCAAAAGCGCCTCGCGCCGCGCGGCGCCTCGCTTGGTCTTGGGTGCGCTGGGTCCCGACATGGATCATGAATACTGATTCATGTTTCAGCTCTCAAGGAAAAACGCACCTGTCCCGCGCGGTTTTCCCTGTTTGGACCGGTCAGAACCCCGAAGACGCGTCAGTCTCCCAAGGGCTCCATCGTGCCGCCGCCACGCCGCCGGACGATCGTATACTTGATCCGCCGCAGGCTTTCGCGCGCTTTCGGCCCAAGCGTATAGCCGGTGGCCGCCGACAACAGGTCGATCACCGCGAGAAAGGCGAAGCGCACCGAGGTGGGGGTCAGCGTATCCCGCGTCTCGGCAATGGCGACAGTCAGCGCGTGATCCGCAGCCTCAGCCAGCGGGCTTCCGACGGCGGTGATGGCGATGGTCGTGGCGCCGTAGTCGCGAGCAAGCTCGACGGCCTCGACCAATTCCTCGGTCCGGCCCGAGGCGGAGATGGCAAGCACCACGTCCTCTGGCCCCAGCGTGGCGGCGGTCATCCGCATCACGTAAGGGTCCTGACAGCACGAAACCCGAACGCCGTAGCGAAACAGCCGGTACTGCGCCTCTTCCGCCAGCGTCGCCGCGCTGCCGCCAAGCCCGAAGGTCATCACCTGACGCGCACTCGCGATGGCGTCCGCCGCGGACTGGATCGAGGCGGGGGAAATCCGACGCTCCACCTCGCGCAACGCACCGTGCGCATCGACGAGGATCGGGGTCCAGAAGGCGGGCAGGCTTTCGTCCTGCGTCGCCGGTTCGTCGCCTTGGTCGGCGTCGAGATAAAGCTCACCAACGGCAAGGCTTTGCGCCAGCTTCAGCTTGAAGTCGCGAACCCCGCGACACCCGATGGCGCGGCAGAAACGGGTCACCGTCGGTTCGCTGACCCCGGCCCGCCCGGCGAGGCTGGCAATGCTTTCGTCGACGGCCTGCCGCACATCGGACAACACCGCGACGCCCACCTTCCTTTCCGCCAAACTCAGGTCGTCGAGCCGGTCCTTGATCCTGCCGAGGATATCGGTGACCTGCCCGCGTTTTGCCTGCGCTTCTCCGGAAGAAGGAATACCGGCCATACAGTGCTCCCAAATGGTGCTTTGCATCGTTGCTGAGCCTGACCAGCCGGTCAAGCATCTTGGAAAACTACACAAATTATGCGTTCTTAAGCATCTGAATAATTGCAAATTTTCTGGTACATCGGAATCTCTTGACAGGCATGTAGCTGAATTACAGAGTTTGCCTGACGAAAGTTCGGGCGTTCCGGAAGGTCGCCGGCAGCCTCGCCTTCCCCGCACTCGGGCGGCGACATCCGCCGAGAATGAACCGCGGCGCGATCCGCACGACATACCGCGCAGGCCCCGAGGGGCGCTGCGCCAACGACCGACATGGGGGTCCGATGAGTTATTGTTTCGATCTGTCCGGCAAGCGCGCGTTCATTACCGGCGGAAGCCGCGGGCTGGGCCGCGAAATGGCATTGGCGCTGGCAGAGGGCGGCGTGGACATCGCGCTTGTGGCACGCCCGTCCGACTCGCTTCAGAAGACCGCCGAGGATATCCGCGCCTTGGGCCGCACCGCGTGGACGCTGGAGGCCGATCTTGGCGACATCGGCCAGTGCGAGGACGTCTGCAACAAGGCCGTGGCTGAAATCGGCGGGTTCGACATTCTGCTGAACAACGTCGGCGGCCGGTTCGTGAACGTGCAGACCGAGGATCTCGATCTCGAGACTTGGCGCAAGTACATGGACCTGAACCTGACCTCGACCTACGTCTGCTCGCGCATTCTGGGCAAGGCGATGATCGAGGCCGGCAAGGGCGGGCGGATCATCAATATCGCATCGATCAACGCGATGATCGCCGGGCGCGGTATCGGCGGGCGGCACTATGAGACCGCCAAGGCCGCCGTGCAGCAGTTCACCCGCACGCTCGCCGTCGACTGGGCCAAGTACGGCATCACCGCGAACGCGATCTGCCCGGGCCTGTTCGGCACCGAACAGAACGAACACTGGAAAGAGGTGAAGCCCGAGATCATCGACGGACTGATCGCCGATATCCCGATGGGGACATGGGGCACGCCGAAGGATCTGGGGGCGCTGGCCGTCTACCTTGCCTCGGACGCGTCGCGGTTCATGACCGGCGCAAGCCTTGTGATCGACGGCGGGCACACCTGCCAATAGGCCAATAACAAACCCGAAACCGAAACCGGCGCCGACCATTCGGACGCCGCTGCCGACCAAGGCCGGCCACCACTACTGAACAAGCGTTCAGGCGATCCAATAGGCGCTGAAATAGGCCTGCGACTTGGGCAATTTCCACGCGTCGACGAAATGCGTCTTGGCGCGGCGGACCACCTTCTGCTCGGTCGCGACCCAGACATACAGCCCCTCGGTCGGGCGTGGCGGCAGCGCCGAAAGCGCTTGCCACAGGTCCTGTCCTTTCGACCGGATCAGCCACGTGACCGACACGCCTTGCGGGCGCGGCAGGTCGCAGATGTCGGCTTCGTCGCCCAGCTCCACCAGCACGGTGCCGATGCGGTCGGGGGCGGAAAAGGCAAGGATGCTGCGGATCGCGGGAAGCGCCGTCTCGTCGCCCGCCAGCACGATGTGGTCGCCTTCGGGCTGGCGGCCGCCCCCCGGCCCCATCACCGCGACGCGTGTGCCGGGCTGGGCGGCGCGCGCCCATTCGGTCGTCCGTCCGCCGTCGTGTTCGTAGACGTCGAAGGTGAACGTTCCGGCCTCGGGATCGAGCGTCACGAAGGTATAGGCGGCGCGGTGCAGTTCGTCCTCGCCCTCGGGCCAGACGGTGCGGCCCTTCTCACCGATGCGGGGCCACACCGCAGGGCGGCCTTCGGGCGGCAGCAGCAGCGAGAAGTGCATACCGCCTTCCAGCAGCATCGCGACGCCGTCGCAGGCCATCTCGAGCCGCAGGAAATTCGGCGACAGGCGCGTCACCCCGCGCACGGTGGCAAAGTGGAAGTTCGGCGGCGTCTTCTGCGTGACCTCGGCCCCGTGCCACGTCATCGAGGCGGACTCGGGGAACACGTGATCCAGAAGGTAGGCCACGCTTTCGCGCATCTGGTAGGCGAACAGCGTGGTCGGCGCAGCGACCTCGACATCCATCCAGTCCTCGCCGACCCACAGGCGGACGGTGGACATCGGATAGGTCACGGTGATGCCGTCGTCATGCCGTTCGCAGGGCGCGCCGAATTCAGCGACGTGGCTTTCGATGTGATCCAGCAGACCATCGGGGATCGCGCCTTCGTAGCGCGCTGCGGTGATCTCGGTCAGCGGGGCGGAAGCGGTTGAGGTCATAAGGGAATTACCATGGGTTTGCCGGTCACAGGGTCCGGGTCGACCCGTGCGGACAGGCCGAACGCGGCCTTGAGGTTATCGGAGGTCAGGACGGCCTCGGGGGCGCCGGTGGCGACAATACCGCTGCGCCCGAGCAGGACAAGCGCATCCGAGAAACGTGCCGCAAGGTTCAGGTCGTGCAACACGCTGACGACCGTTTGGCCCGTTTCAAGGTTGCGTTTGCGCAACAGCGACAGAAGGTCCAGCTGGTGTACGAGGTCGAGGAAGGTGGTCGGTTCGTCCAGCAGCAGCAGCGGCGTGTCCTGCGCCAGCACCAGCGCCAGCCATGCGCGCTGCCGCTGACCGCCGGACAGCTCGTTCAGCGTGCGCTCGGCAAGGTCGGTCATCGCGACGGCGGCCAACGCGTCGGCGCAGGCCCGGGCGTCGGCATCGCTCCACGGGCTGAGGAAGCCGCGCCACGGCGTGCGGCCCCGGCGGACAAGGTCGCCGACGCTGACGCCGTCGGGGGCCAGCGGGTCCTGCGGCAGGATCGCCATGCGCCGGGCCAATGCACGGGTGTTGGTCGCGTGGATGTCGTCGCCGTCCAGCGTCACCCGGCCCGCCATCGGCGCGGCCAGTCGCGCCAGCGCGCGCAGCAGCGTGGACTTGCCACATCCGTTGGGGCCCAGGATCGCGGTCATCCGGCCCGCCTCGATCTCGAGGTCCAGCGCCTCGATCACCCGGCGGTCGCCGTAGCCCAGCGTCAGGCGTTCGGTCTTCAGGCTCATAGCTTGCCCCTTTCCATCTCGCGCGAGAGGCGCCACAGCAGGTAGGGCGCGCCGAGGATGCCGGTCATCACGCCCGCCGGAAGCTGTATGCCCGGCAGCGCCGCCCGCGCCGCGAGGTCGGCCAGCAGCAGCACCAGCGCCCCTGCCCCGGCCCCCGACAGCATCCGCGCCGCGACGCCGGTGGCGCCGGTGACGCGCACGCCAAGCGGGCCGGACATCAGCGCCACGAAGGGCACCGGCCCCGCCACCGCGACGCCCGCCGCGGCCAGCAGGACACCGGTGGCCGACAGCGCCCAGCGCGCGCGTTCCACCCGGATGCCCAGACCGGCGGCAAGGTCGTGGCCCAGTTCCAGCACCTCCAGCCGCCCCGCCTGCGCCAGCGCCGCCGCGACCAGCACCACGCCGATCCCCCAGACCTGTGCGACGTGGGTCCAGTCCCGCGCGGCAAGCGAGCCGGTCAGCCAGCGCTGCGCCTCTGCCGCTTCGGAGTACGGAAGCAGCGTCATCAGGAAGGTCGACAGCGCCGAGGTGAAGAAGCCGACGCCAAGGCCCACGAGGATCAGCGTCAGCGGCGGCGTCCGGTGCCCCCTGCGCCACGCGAGCGCGGCGACCAAAACCGCCGCCGCCAGCCCGCCCGCCGCCGCGACCAGCGGCATCGGGACGGTCAGGCCGAAGGCGATGGCGCCGACGATGGCAAGCCCCGCGCCCGAGGTGAAGCCCATGACGTCCGGCGCGGCGAGCGGATTGCGGAACAGCGTCTGGAAGATGACGCCCGACAGGCCCAGCACCGCCCCCGCTCCGATGGCGGTCAGCACGCGCGGCCCCCGGATCGTGTCGAGGATCAGCGCGCCCGGTCCCTCGCCCGTCACCAACCCCTGCCACAGCATCGCAAGCGACATGGGCACCTGTCCGATCAGCAGCGAGGCGACCACAGCCGCCAGCAGCAACGCGGGAAGGACGCTTCGGCGGATCATGCCGAGGCTCCCGGCCGCACGCGCCGCGCGATCCACAGGAACACCGGGCCGCCGATCAGCGCGGTCATGATGCCGGCGCGGATCTCGGACGGCGCCAGCAGCAGGCGGCCAAGCGTGTCGGCGAAGATCAGGATCGTCGCGCCAAGCATCGCCGACACGACCAGTTCGCCGCGCAGGTTGTGGCCCGCGACCAGCCGTGCCAGCGGCGGCACCATCAGGCCGAGAAACGCGATTGGCCCCGCAACGGCAACCGCCGCCCCGGTGGTGAGCGTGACCACGACCAGCGCGCCCGCCTGCACCCGACCGGGGCGGGTGCCCAGCCCGCGCGACAGGGCCGTGCCCAGCGACAGCGCCTCGATCCTCGGGGCGATCAGCAGGGCAAAGCCGGTGCCCAGCGCCGCGACGCCCGCCATTTCGGCCAGCGGGCGCGTTGTCGCCTGCGTCAGCGAGCCCGCGACCCAGAACCGGAATACGTCCAGCGAGTCCTGACGCACCAGCACGATGGCCGTCACCAGCGACAGAAGCAGCGCGTTCAGCGCCGCCCCCGCCAGCGTCAGCCGCACCGGCCCGACGTCGCCCCTCAGCCCGCCGCCCAGCGCGAAGACGATGGCCGAGGCGATTGCCGCTCCGGGAAAGGTCAGCAGCGCGACGATGGCCTCGTCGGCGCGGCCCAGCAGGGTGGTGCCCACCAGCAGCGCGAAGGCGGCGCCCGCGTTGACGCCAAGGATGCCCGGATCGGCCAGCGGGTTGCGGGTGACCGCCTGCATTACCGTGCCCGCCACCCCCAGCGCCGCGCCCGCGATCAGCCCGGCCACAAGGCGCGGGATGCGGATCGCCATCAGCGTCACATGCGCCGGATCGCGCGGATCGTAGGCGGTGAGCGCCTGCCAGTAGGCCGCGGGGTCGAGGCTGCGGACGCCGATGGTCAGCGAGCCCACGACCACCAGCAAAAGCAGGCAGGCGATCCAGAGGAACTTGCTCAAGGCAGCAGACCGGCCTTTTCCGACGAGGGAACGACGGTCGAGGGGTCGCCGTCCATCGCCAGCGCGATGGGCGCTTCCATCTCGGCCAGCGCATAGGGCAGCGACAGGACCGAACCGAAGGACAGCGCGCCGCCAAGCAGTTCGTCGGCAAACACCTCGCGGCCCTCGGCCCATGCGTTCAGCGTCCGGCGCATCGCGAGATTGGCGATGTCGGGGGCGCGGTCGTCGCTGGAAATCCAGATCAGCAGATCGGCGTCGATCGGCGTCAGATCCTCGGGCGACAGGGTGGTATAGAAACCGTCGATGGCGGTCATCGCCTTCAGCCCCTCGGTCGGAACGAAGCCCATCTGCGACAGGAACCGCGCGCGGGTGTCCTCGGCCATGAAGGCGCCGGTCTGGCCGCCGTCGTGCCACGCCGCCACGGCGGTTCGGCCCTCCCAGTCGGGGTGCCGCCCGCGAACGTCGGCGAATGCGTCCTCTACGCCGGTCACCAGTTCCTCGGCACGGTCCTCCATGCCCAGCGCGCGGCCGATGGTGCGCGTTTCGGCATGCCACGGCGCGCCGTAGGTCGAGTATTCCGCGCCCTGCATCAGCACCGGGGCGATCTGTGACAGCAGCGCGTATTCGGCTTCCGAGATGCCAGAGCCCGAGGCAAAGATCAGGTCGGGGTTCAGACTGGCGACCGTCTCCATCGAGACCTCGCCGGTGATCAGCGCCGGTTCCGCGTCGCCCAGCTGCTTCTGCGCCCATGGCCAGACGCCGTGGGGATAGTCGCCGTACCAGTAACGGATGCCGACCGGCGCGACGCCGAAAGCCAGCACGGTGTCCTGCGTGTTGTAGCCCAGCGAGACGATCCGCTCGGCCGGGCGCGGCAGCACCGTCTCGCCGAAGGCGTGGGTGAAGCGCAACTCGCTGCCCTGCGCCCGGACGGCGGGCGCGGCCAGCGCGGCGGTTCCGGCGGCAAGAAAACCGCGGCGGGACAGCAGCGGTTGGCGGGGCGGTCTGGTCAGGGTCATGTCGGTATCTCCCGAACGAAGGACCGCCCCCTTCGCAAAAAGGGGACGGCGTAGCGGTGTGCGGCCCGCAACAGGCGGACCGCCTGTGCGTGTCACCAGCTGTATTTCAGCGCGGCGCTGATGGTGCGTCCGTCGCCGTAGTACTCGGTGCCGTAGTAGTTGGTCGTCACGTACTCGCGGTCGAAGACGTTCGAGACGTTCAGGGACAGGTCCATGTTCTCGGCCAGCGCGTAGGAAATCGCAGCGTCGACCAGCGTGTAGGACGGAACCTCGACCGTGTTGGCGTCGTCGCCGTAGGTCATGCCGACATAACGGATGCCGCCGCCCAGCGTGATGTCGCCCCGGCGTCCCTCGCCCGGAATGGTGTAGTCGGCCCAGATCGAGGCGATGTGCTCGGGCACGCGCGCGGGGCGGTTGCCCTCGTTGCCGGCCACGCCGTCCTCGCGGATTTCCGCATCCCAATAGGCGTAGGCGAAGGTCACGTTGGACCGCTCGTTCATCGCCATCTTGGCTTCAACCTCCAGCCCGCGCACGCCGATCTCGCCGATCTGGCGCTGGACCGTGGGCGAAACGTAGGTGTTCACGTTGGTCTGGGTCAGGTCGAAGACGGCGGCGGTGAACAGGGCGTTCATGCCTTCGGGGCGATATTTGACGCCGACCTCGTACTGCGTGCCTTCCTTGGCGTCCTCGGTGAGATCCCACACGTTCGGCTCGAAGGATTCCGAGTAGTTGCCGTAGATCGAAAGGGTGTCGCTGAACTTGTAGGTCAGGCCTGCGCGGCCGGTCACGCTGTGGTACTGCTTTTCGGCGGTCGTATCGGAGCCCGGGTAGTAGACCGAGATGTCGACGTCGTCATAGCGCGCGCCGAAGGTCGCGATCCAGCGGTCGGCGATGGTCAGCTCTTCCTGCAGGTAGACGGACTTGGTGGTCTGCTCCGGTTCCCAGTCGATGTAGTCGCCCAGCGTCACGCAGGAGCGGCCGCAATAGGCGATGTCGTAGATGTCGATCGGGTCGGCGGTGCCGTACAGCGCCTCTTCGTCCACCTTGATATAGCTGTACTCAAGCCCAAGCAGCGTGCGGCTGTCGACGGTGCCGAAGCTGGCGTCGTATTGCAGCTGGTTGTCCCATGCGAACTGCTCGCTGTCGCTGTAGACCGCGAAGGACGAACGGTTGGCGGTCGAGTCGATCTGCGCGCCGTAGACCTGCTCGTAGGTCATGTCGAACAGCGCATACCGCGCGTTCGAGCGGAACGTCAGACCGTTGCCGAAATTGTGGCTGAAGGCGAGGCCGACGTTGGTTTCCTCGGTGTCCACGCGGTTGAAGTCGGGCTCGCCAAGGAAGGTCTCGATGTCGAGGCCCGCGCCTTCGGGGAAGCCGGTGCCGGGCACGCCCTGCCGCTTGTTATGGTTCAGCAGGAACGTCAGTTCCGTCGCCGCCGTGGGCCGGTAGCTGAGCGCAAGGCCAAGGTAGGCACGGTCGTCGTTCGAGTAGTCGTAGGAATAGGCGCTGTCCTGCACCTTGCCGGTGACGCGGTAGCTCCAGACGCCCGCCTCGTCGAGCTTGTCGCCGAAATCGAAGCCGATCTCGGAATGCTCGGGGCCGACGCGGGTGTAGATCTCGCCGAACTTGAACGGTTTCGGGCGTTTGGTGATCTGGTTCACCAGCCCACCCGGCGCGTTCAGTCCGAACAGGGCCGAGTTCGAGCCTTTCAGCACCTCGACCCGGTCGAAGGCGTAGGGTTCGCTGCGCGAGAAGGTCCAGCCGAAGCCGCGCACCGGCAGGCCATCGCGGAAGGTCCCCATCGACAGCTGGTCGAAGCCGCGGATGCGGTAGGCGTCATAGCGGTCGTCGGCGCCCCATTCGTCCACCGTCACGCCGGAGGTATAGGCAAGGATGTCCTGCAGGTTCTCGGCGTTGCGCTTTTCGATTTCGGCCTGCGTCACCACGGAAACCGAGGCAGAGCTGTCCAGAACGTCGGTTTCCATCTTGGTGCCGCTGGATTCCGCCCCAGCGACGATAGAGGTCGCGTCGTCGTCCGCGCCTTCAAGATAGACGGTGCCGATCTTCTCGTAGTCGGTGCCGTCCTGCGCAGCGGCGGCGAAGGGTACCGTCAGGGCGGTGCAGGACAGCAGAAGCGCAACGCCAACAGAGGCGGCGCCCGGACGCCGGGGCGCACGGAGAGGTGTCATGAGCATGTGAGTTCTTCCAGATTCGTGTGGCAGTCTTTTTTCGGAGGCTGGTTTGCTGGTCTCTGCCTGCGGGCAGACGAATCTGGCTTACGGTCGCCTCTATTCCGACTCTTTTAGGCGGTTATTCGCCGAAGTTAAAGCCGATACTCTGACCGCCGCAGCGGCGTAGCGATTTGGCATCATTAAGCTCGCCGCGCCGCCGTTGGCCGCGGGCCGATCAGTCAACTGCCCGCAATGACGCCGCTTGCGCCCCGAGCGCACAATCCCCGGCCAAACGCCGGACAAGTCCGAACCAAACCTATGTACCTGCGCGCAAATTCGGCTATCCATACCGGTGACGAAAAAAAACCGCCGCACGGTGTGCCGGGCAGCCATCGCGACAAGGCGGGACTTCGACCACGGGACAACGCAGGGAGATCGCACATGTCCATGAAAACACTTCTCGCCGCGGCGGCGCTCGCGGCACTGGCAACGGGCGCGCAGGCGCAGGTCAAGGTCGGGATGATCACCACCCTGTCGGGCGGCGGCGCCAGCCTTGGCATCGACATCCGCGACGGGTTCATGCTGGCCATCGAGGAAGACGGCCGCGACGGTCTTGAGATCATCGTGGCGGACGACCAGCGCAAGCCGGACGTCGCGGTGCAGATCGCCGACGAGATGATCCAGTCCGACAAGGTCGACATCCTGACCGGCATCGTCTGGTCGAACCTTGCGATGGCCGTGGTGCCGTCGGCGACGGCGCAGGGCAAGTTCTACCTGTCGACCAACGCCGCCCCCGCGCAGCTTGCCGGCAAGGGCTGTCATCCGCTGTATTTCTCGGTGTCCTACCAGAACGACAACCTGCACGAAGCCGCCGGCGCCTACGCGAAATCTGAAGGCTACAGCAATCCGTTCATCATGGCGCCGAACTATCCGGCGGGCCATGACAGCCTGAACGGCTTCAAGCGGTTCTACGAGGGCGAACTGGCCGGCGAGATCTACACCGAACTCGGCCAGACCGACTATGCCGCCGAGATCGCGCAGATCCGCGCCTCGGGCGCCGACAGCGTGTTCTTCTTCCTGCCGGGCGGCATGGGCATCTCGTTCCTCAAGCAATACGCGGACTCGGGCGTCGACCTGCCGGTGATGGGGCCGGCGTTCTCGTTCGATCAGGCGATCCTTCAGGCCGTCGGTGATGCGGCGCTTGGGGTCAAGAACGGCTCGAACTGGTCCAAGGATCTCGACAACGAGGCAAACGCCGCCTTCGTTGCGGGCTTTCAGGAGAAGTATGACCGCCTGCCCTCGCTGTACGCCGCCTATGGCTACGACACCGCGAACCTGATGCTGTCGGCGCTGGACACGGCGGACGTCACGGATCAGGAGGCGTTCCGCGCCGCGCTGGCCGCCGCCGATTTCGACAGCGTCCGGGGCAAGTTCTCGTTCGACACCAACCAGCACCCGATCCAGGACATCTTCATCCGCGAGGTGATCAAGGAAGGCGACATCTACACCAACATGATCGTCGGCACCGCGATCGAGGACCGGTCGAGCGCCTACGTCGACGAGTGCTCGATGTAAGACCTGCACTGGCCCGGCCACGCGCCGGGCCAACGCACTGACGAAGGCCCGCGAATGTCCCCCATCCTGATTGCAGAGCAGGTCCTGAACGGCCTGCAGTTCGGCGTCATGCTGTTCCTGATGGCCGCCGGGCTGACGCTGATCTTTGGCGTCATGGGGCTGATCAACCTTGCCCACGGCTCGCTGTACATGGTCGGCGCTTTCGCCGCCGCCGCCGTGGCGGGTGCGACCGGTTCGTTCCTGCTGGCGCTGGTCGCGGCGCTGGCGGCTGCCGCACTGGCGGGAGCGCTGGTCGAACTGGTGGTGATCCGCAGGCTCTACAACCGCGACCACCTTGATCAGGTGTTGGCGACCTTCGCGCTGATCCTGATTTTTTCGGAAGGCACCCGCTGGCTGTTCGGGTCGTTTCCGCTGTACCTCGACATCCCGGCATGGCTGTCGGGGCCGGTCACCCTGCCCGGCGGCATCCAGTACCCGCTGTACCGCCTTGCGCTGATCGTGCTGGGGCTGCTGGTGGCGGTGGGGCTGTGGCTGCTGATCTCGCGCACCCGGATCGGCATCCAAATCCGCGCGGGCGAGAACGACCGCGAGATGATCGCGGCGCTGGGGGTGGATATCTCGAAGCTCTACACGCTGGTCTTCGCGCTTGGCGCCGGGCTGGCGGGGCTGGCCGGCGCACTGGTGGGCGCGATCCAGTCGGTGCAGGTGGGCATGGGCGAACCCGTGCTGATCCTTGCCTTCGTGGTCATCGTGATCGGCGGCATCGGCTCGATCAAAGGCGCGCTGATCGGGGCCGTGCTGGTGGGGCTGACCGATACGCTGGGAGGGATCTTCCTGCCGGAGTTGTTCAAGCTGTTCGCCGATCCTGCCACGGCCACCGCCACCGGGTCGGCCTTCGCCTCGATGGCGATCTACATCCTGATGGCGGCGGTGCTGGTCTGGCGGCCCACCGGCCTGTTCGGAGCCCGCACATGACCCGCGAAGCCGCGGTCAACGCGGTGATCCTGCTGCTGCTGGTGGCGGTGCCGGGATGGGCCCTGTACGCCGACGAGCCGTTCACCATCACGCTCGCCACCCGCGCGGTGATCTTCGCGCTGGCGGCGGTGGGGCTGAACATCGCCCTGGGACTTGGCGGGCTGGTGAGCCTTGGGCACGCGGTCTATTTCGGGCTGGGCGGCTACGCGATGGGCGTGCTTGCGAGCCACGCGCAGAACTACACCCCGCTGATGGAATGGCCCTTCGTGATCGAGGGCACCAAGTCGATGCCGGTGATCTGGCTGACCGCCATCGTCGTGTCGGCCATCGCCGCCCTGCTGATCGGGCTGCTGGCGCTGCGCACGTCGGGCGTCTACTTCATCATGATCACGCTGGCCTTCGGGCAGATGATCTATTTCTTCGCGATCTCGTGGCCCGCCTATGGCGGCGAGGACGGGCTGTCGATCTACGTCCGCAACGGCTTTCCCGGCCTGAACACGCTGGTCCCGATCCAGTTCTACGGGCTGTGCCTTGCGCTGCTGCTGATCGTGCTGCTGTTCAGCGCCCTGCTTGCCCGCTCGCCCTTCGGCCTTGCGCTGAACGCCGCGCGGCAGGTGCCGCACCGGGTCGAGACCGTCGGGCTGGACCCCGTGCGGCTGAAGCTGGTGGCGCTGGTGATCTCCGGCGCGATCACCGGGCTGGCCGGGGCGCTTTTCGCCGACCTCAACCGCTTCGTCAGCCCCACGATGCTAAGCTGGCAGATGTCGGGCGAGATCATGGTCTTCGTCATCATCGGCGGCGTCGCGCGGCTGTTCGGTCCGGTGGCGGGCGCCGTGATCTTCGTGCTGCTGGAACATCTTCTGGGCGGGATCAGCGAGTACTGGCAGGTGTTTCTCGGGATCGTCCTGCTGCTGATCGTGCTGTCCGGCAAGGGCGGCGTGATCGGGATGCTCGCCGGGCGGGGGCGTGCGCATGACTGACGCCATCCTGTCCACCCACGGCATCACCAAAAGCTTCGGCGCGCTGAAGGCCAGCGACGACATCACGCTTGACCTGCGGCCGGGAGAGATTCACGCGGTCATCGGACCGAACGGCGCGGGCAAGTCGACCCTGATCGGGCAGATCAGCGGGTCGCTGGCCCCCGATGCCGGGACGGTGCGGTTTCTTGGGCAGGACGTGACGCGCGAGACGGTCCGCGCCCGAGCGCAGCGGGGCCTTGGCCGGACGTTCCAGATTTCGGCGCTGGCGATGGAGGATACGGTACTGCAGAACGCCCTGCTGGGCGCGCTGGGTGCATCCGGACGACCATGGCGGTTCTTCGGCTCGGCCCTTCGGAACCGCCCCCTGCGCGACCGGGCCGAGGCGGCGCTGGACCGCGTGGGGCTGGGCGACGTGGCAAGCGTGCGGACGGCGGAACTCAGCCACGGGCAGCGCCGGCTGCTGGAGGTGGCGGTCGCGCTGACGCTGGACCCGAAGGCCTTTGTCATGGACGAGCCGATGGCGGGTCTGGGCTCGGAAGGATCGAAGCAGTTGACCGGCTTCCTCGACAGCCTGCGGACCGAGGCGCCGATCCTGCTGGTGGAACACGACATGGACGCGGTCTTCGCCCTTGCCGACCGGATCAGCGTGCTGGTCTACGGGCGTGTCATCGCGACCGGCACCGTGGACGAGATCCGCGCCGATCCGGCAGTGCGCGAAGCCTATCTCGGGGACGCCGCATGACGCTTCTGTCCCTGTCCAATGTCACCGCCGCCTATGGCGCCAGTCAGGCGCTGTTCGGCGTCGATCTCGACATCGCCGAGGGCGAGGCCGTGGCCTTCATGGGCCGCAACGGCATGGGCAAGTCGACCACGGTCAAGGCGATCTGCCGGATGCTGCCCGCCCACGGAACGCTGGTATTCGACGGCCACGACCTGACCCGCCTGCCCAGCCACCGCGCCGCCCGGCTGGGCATCGGGCTGGTGCCCGAGGGCCGCCGTTGCTTTCGCGACCTGACCGTGGCCGAGAACCTTGCCGCCGCCGCCCGCCCCGGCCACTGGGACCGCGCCCGCGTCACCGCCCTGTTCCCGCGCCTTGGCGAACGCCTGACCCAGCGCGCCGCGTCGCTGTCGGGCGGCGAACAGCAGATGCTGACCATCGGCCGCGCCCTGATGACCAACCCGCGCCTGCTGATCCTTGACGAGGCGACCGAGGGGCTGGCCCCCATCGTCCGCCAGGAAATCTGGTCCGCCATCGCCACCCTGAAGGCCGAGACCGGGATGGCGATGCTGGTGATCGACAAGTCGCTGGCCGAACTGCGCACCGCCTGCGACCGGGCCGTGATCCTTGAACGCGGTCGGACGGTCTGGGCCGGCCCGTTCGCCGACCTCTCCGCCGAGACCACCGAAAGGCACCTGGGCGTCTGACGCGCGGGGAACCCGTTTGACACCCTCCGGCCCCGCGCCCAATCATGGCGGGCACATGCGAGGGAGGACGCCATGCAACGTTTGAACCGGATCGCCCCCACGAGGGCCGGGGCATGATCGGCAATCGGATCAAGGACATATGGGCTGCCGGCAACCCCGTGCTGCATGGCTGGCTGTCGATCGGCAATTCCTTCTCGGCCGAGGTGATGGCCGAACAGGGCTATGACGCGATCAGCATCGACGTCCAGCACGGCGCCCTGGACTACTCCGACGTGCTGCCGATGTTCCAGGCGATGCGCGCCAGCGGAGTGGTGCTGGGCGCGCGGGTGCCGTGGCTGGAACCCGGCATCATCATGAAGATGCTCGACGCGGGCGCGCTGCAGATCATCTGCCCGATGATCAACACCGCCGAACAGGCCGCCGAGTTCGTCAGCTACCTGCGCTACCCGCCCCTCGGCCAGCGCAGCTTCGGCCCCACCCGAGCCCAGATCGCGCAGGGCTCCGGCATCGCCGCCGAGGCCAACGACCGCGTGATCGGCTGGGCCATGGTCGAAACCCGCGAGGCGATGGACAATCTCGAAGCCATCGCGGCAACGCCGGGACTGGACGGCATCTATGTCGGCCCCGCGGACCTGACATTTTCGCTATTCGACGGCAGATACCCGCCCGCGTTCGACCGCGAAGAGCCCGAGATGATCGAGGTCCTGCAGAAGATCGCCCGGGTCTGCCACGACGCCGGCATCCGAGCCGCCCTACATTGCGGCACCGCAGACTACGCCGCGCGGGCGGTCGAATGGGGTTACGACATGACCACCGTCGGCGGCGACTTCCGCTTGATGGCAACCGCCGCCGCCGCCAGCGTCACGCGGTGGCGGGAGAAGACGGGGACTTGAGGGCCGGAGGAAATAAGCGCACAAAACCTTGCCGACAAAGCGCCTTCGTTGATGCTCCGCGCGAGTCAGTCGAATTACCAGACATACGACAGATGGCGAGGCTGGTGTGACGACGCCAGAACCGTCATATCTTGTTGGTTCTTGAACCGGCGGCATCGAGAAATGCGGCGCGATCGCTGTCAGAGAGCTTTTCCAATTGCTTCTGAGTAATCTCAGGATTTACATGATCGAAGATCTTTGAACGATCAAGCCAGACATGGCTCCCCTCGCTGCGAACATAGTCGCCTGCGGCATTGTAGTGGCCTTTTGCGCGAAGCCGAATTGATGGCATTTCACATAGATTCTCTCCAACAATGTCGAACAAATTCTCAACGAAACGCACAGGATCCTGCAGAAGGTCCTCAAACTTCAAGATATGGACATTCGGAAGCGTCTCTGCCTGCCTTTTCATTTCGGCGGTCATTCGCTGGTAGACCGCACCAAACTTCGCGGCACTTTGGTAAGTACTACGGCGGATCCGTGACTCGGTAAGAGCCAATCCATCCCGTGTCAGGTTTATGAAGACAGCATCTGGGTACATTTCTTGAAACACACGGTTCAGCCAAAGCGTTCCATTGATACTTTTAAACACGACCCTGCAACGCCGCCACTCCTCCGCCGTGTATGGTTTCCCAGGCTGCTTCTCCAAATGCAGTGAGCCATCGGTCGGCATCTCTAGAATATTGGCAAAACACCGCGCGATATACGTTCGATACGCAGCATTGATGTTACGATTTCCGTAGGTATTGGGACTGAGGCGACCGATGTTTTTGAACCAATGGCCGTCCACTTTTTCGGGATGGATGTACGGCGCACCGAACCTTACATCCAAGGCAAAGTGCCGGAGTTTCGGAAAACGCGGGCCCTTTCCAAACAGGACCTCGTGCGTCTCCATCCGGGGAGATACAATTTTCGGGTGGGACGCGAGAAGGTTCCAAACGATATTGCTGCCACCGCGTGAGAACGCCGAAAGAAAGATCGGGGCTGTCAAAGTCATTCAAGCGTTCCCTGAGCGAATACGTGCACTTTAGGTAAGTCGACCCAAACGCGAAACGCAAGACGACGGATCGGGGGCGTATGTGCCGCCAATTGCAATCGTGCGTTTCGTGATCATCACGCGCAGCAGTTGCTGAAGCCCTCACGCTGATTACAAGACCGATCGCATTTGGCACCGTCGAAGATCATGTCTTACAACCCCAATTCAAACGACCGTTGAGCCGTCTGTGTCGAACACTAGAGCAGCAATGCGCGGGGTCCCCATGGGTCCCCGGCAACTACGGTCGCCCAACCCCAGGGCTAGGCTTGGGTTTTGCCATGGCATGTTGGTTTTTTGTGGTGCCCGGGGGCGGAATCGAACCACCGACACGAGGATTTTCAATCCACTGCTCTACCCCTGAGCTACCCGGGCACGGGTGAGCGGTAACCGCTCGGGTCGGCACTCTCTATAGCCGCTTCCGCCGACTGTCCAGAGGCTTCTCGGGATTTTTCCGGGGCGACGTGGCGGCGGGTTCAGAGGGCTGTCAGGGGCGCCCGTTCACGCTTGCGCTGAAGCTCGAAATGGCCCAGCGGCGTCCAGCCGGCAAGGGCCGTTTCGATGGGGTCCGAGCGGAAGGCCGCGCGCAGCGAGGTCTCGATCTGGCGGCGGTCTCGTTTGGGCAAGGGTGCGAAATCTATGGTGATCTGGCCGCCCAGCCCACGGCAGCGCAGCGCGCGGGGCAGCGCCTTGGCCAGCGCGAGGTTGGCCTTGAGGCCCGCCGCCGGAGACGTGTCGCCGCCGGTGTTCACGTCGACCGCCACCAGCGCGCGGGTGGGCTCGACGAAGGCAAAGGCCCCGCCGCCGAGGTCGATGCGAGGCGACAGGGCCGCGTCGATCATCTCGTCGACGCCGTGGTCCTCGAAGGCGGTCGGGCCATCGGCCAGCAGGTCGGGCTCGGGCCAGTCGCGCCAGGCCGACAGATGCGCGTCCGGTCCGTCGAGCAGCAGTTCCGGCTGACCCTCGGCATCGGCGGCGATCTGCGCGGCAAGGTCGGTCATCGCGGCGATGTCGGCCTCGATCTCGTCCATGTCCGCGCCCTCGCAGGACGAGCGCAGGATCAGGCCGGTGCCCTCTGGCACCATCTGCTTGCCCAGCACGGTGAGTTCGTCACGCATGTCGTCGTCGCGGATCCGGCGCGACACGTTCACGCCGGGAGCATCCGGCGTCACGATGGCGTGGCGGCTTTTGAACAGCAGGCGGGTGTTGACCGGGATCGCCTTGCCGGCCTCGGCGAAAGTGCCGACCTGCACCAGCAGCGACTGGCCGGGGCGCAACCCCTTCGACTGCCGGAGAAACCCGCGCAACGCGCCGTCGAGCTTCACGGTCACACCGCCCTGCCCCTTCATCGGCCGGTCGGCCGCGGCGCGGAAGATCGCGCCGGGCAGCGGGTTGTCGCCCTCGGGGTCGACCAGCAGGTCGTCCAGCTGTCCGTCCACGATCAGCGCGGCGGCCTTGCGACCCCGCCATTCGCCCAAGGCGACGATGCTGCCCTTCATGCTGCCCCCCAGACCGGCCATCCAGCCGCCTGCAACAGTTGTGCGGTCTCGTGCACAGGAAGCCCGACGATCGCGGTATAAGACCCCTGGACCCACGGAATGAACGCCCCGGCAGGCCCCTGGATGGCATAGGCACCCGCCTTGCCGTCCCAGTCGCCGGTGGCGAGATAGCCGTTCACCTCGGTGTCCGACAAACGCTTCATCTTCACCGCCGATTCCACGTCGCGCTCCCACACCTGGTCGCCGCGCTTCACGGCGACGGCGGTGATCACCCGGTGGCGGCGGCCCGACAGCGCATAGAGAAACTCCGCCGCCTCGCCCGCGTCGCGCGGCTTGCCGAGGATGCGGCGGCCCAGCGCCACGGTGGTGTCGGCGCACAGGATCACGTCATCCGGCCCGCCCTTCAGCGCGGCTGCCTTCGCGGCGGTGATGCGGCGGCAGTAGGCGCGCGGAAGTTCGCCCTTCAACGGCGTCTCGTCCACGTCGGGCGGCGTCACCGCGTCCGGCGTCAGGCCAAGCTGCGCCAGAAGTTCCAGCCGCCGCGGGCTTCCGGAGCCAAGGATCAGGCGCATGCACTTCCCTTCAGGCACGGCGTGCCCGTCTTCAATTGTCTGGTAAAAGCCCGGAGCAGCCCCCGGAAAGGATCATCGCGGCCGGGATGAACGACGACGGGGGCGCCATCCCCCGCCGCATCGGGCCGCACGGCGATCCGAGAACAACCCCGGACGCGCACGTCCGGTTACTTGAACCGATAGTTGATCCGGCCCTTCGTCAGGTCGTAGGGCGTCATCTCGACCTGCACCTTGTCGCCGGCAAGAACGCGGATCCGGTTCTTGCGCATTTTCCCTGCCGTATGTGCGATGATCTCATGGCCGTTCTCAAGCTCGACCCTGAACGTCGCATTCGGCAGGAGTTCCTTCACGACGCCGGGGAATTCGAGCATTTCTTCCTTGGCCATGGTCACTCCGTGATTGCGTGCCCACGTCGGTGTGGGCGGCGCTTAGATGCGCCCTTTTCAGCCTTTTTTCAAGGTCTCACGCGCGCAATACGTGCAATTCCGGCATTTTTGATCTGGCGTCCTGCCGCGGCCAGTCGGCAAAGTTGACAACGCCGCCCTCGGCACGAACCTGCGCCACCGCCGACAGGTCTATGTCGGCATAGACCCAGCCGGGCGCGTTCAAAGCGCCCTGCGCGATGATCCCGGTGTCGGGAAAGCCGATATCCGGCGGGCCATAGACCGCCGCCGCGCCGACGTTGCGGTCGACGGCCTCGCACCACAGGGCATCGCCGACGGTGGGCGAATGCGCGACGACGCACTGGTTTTCCAGCGCCCGCGCCATGGCGCCGATGCGGACGCGGGAATAGCCCGTCATCGCCTCGGTGTTGGACGGCACCAGCAGCAATTCCGCCCCGGCGTCGGTCAGCGCGCGCGCCAGCAACGGGAATTCGCAGTCATAGCAGATCAGCACGCCGATTCGACCCAGCGCGGTGTCGAACAGCTTCAGCGGCCCGCCCGGGTGCATGTCCCATTCCTCGCGCTCGTACCGGGTCATGATCTGCTTGTCCTGATGCGCCACCGCGCCGTCTGGCGTAAAGAACCCCGACCGGTTCACGGGGCGCTCGCCCAGCGCCGGATCCCAGACCGGTGCGCCGGGGCCAAGGATGTGGACGCCGTGCGCAACCGCCAGCCGCGACAGCAGGGCATCCGCCTCGGGCATCCGCTCGGACACCGCGCGGCCCGAACTCTCCAGCCCCGCCGCCACCTCTGCCCCGGCCAGCGAGGCCAGTTCCATCGCGCCATATTCGGGGAACACCAGCAGGTCCGCCCCCTGCCCGGCCGCGTCCGAGACCCAGCGGGTCAGCTTGGCCTCATATCCGGACCAGTCGTCGAACCAGTCCAGCGGATAGGCGGCGGTGGCGATCTTCATAGGTCTTTCGTCCAGAATTGCAGGGATTTCCCGGTTGCGGCTTCCACGCCCACGTCCTTCCACGTAAAGCGCGCGACCGCGCCCGCAAGCGGGGCATACCCACGCTTGCGCCAGAACGCGTCCAGCGGGCGGTACTCTGCGGGCCGCGCCGGGTGGTCCGCCGGGCGGATCACGGCGCAAAATGCAGATGTCTCGCGCCGCAGTGTCCGGGCATGCGCCTCGCGCGCGTCGAAGAACGCGTGACCCAGCCCGCGCCCCCGGTATCCGGGCAGCAGGACACTTTCGGCGCAATAGAAGATCCGTGTCAGATCGCGCCCCGCGAAAGGCTCGGCGAAGTCGTCCGCGTGATCCTCCATCGGGGTGCCGGTCGCCGCCCCCACCAACCGGTCGCCGTCGAAGGCGCCCACCAGCACCGCGCCGGGGCTGTCGCGATAGCTCGCCATATAGCGCCGCTCATAGTCCAGATCGCCGTCATACAGATACGGCCAGTCGCGAAACACGTCGATCCGCAGCCGCGCAAGGTCGTCCAGCGCCGCGTCCACCGCGCCGCCGGTCAGGCTGCGCACCTCGATGGTCCGGGTCTCGGTCGTCACGGGCTCTCCTCGGTCGGCGGGCCGAACCGCTCGAGGATCCGGCGGCGGATCTGGTCCCGCGTCTGACGGTAGGCGTCAAGCTTCTCTTCGCGCCGGGTGCCCAGATCGGTGGGGTCCAGCACCGGCCAGTATTCGATCTCAAGGTGGAAATGCCGCGTCAGTTCCAGCGCCATACGCTGACTGGCAGGCGACAGGGCGACGATCAGGTCGAAGCTCGACAGGTCGTCGCCCCATTCCTTCATCTCCTCGAAACTGCGCGCGCGGTGACGGCCCAGCTCCAGCCCCAGTTCGTCGCAGACCGCCACGGCGAACCCGTCGATTTCCAGATCGTTGCGCACCCCGGCGGACTGCACATAGACGTGCTGGCCATAGAAACTCTTCATCAGTGCCTCCGCCATCGGCGAACGCACGGCATTGTGGTCACAGCAGAACAGCACCGAATGGGGGAGCCTCTGCGGCAAGCTCTCAGCCTCCCCAGTGCAAGACGCAGATCAGCGTGAACAGGCGGCGGGCGGTGTCGATGTCGATCTCCGCCTTGCCCTCCAGCCGCTCCTGCAGCAGGCGGGCGCCCTCGTTGTGGATACCGCGCCGCGCCATGTCGATCGCCTCGATCTGGCTGGGGGGCAGCTTCTTCACAGCATCGAAATAGCTTTCGCAGATCTGGAAATAATCCTTCACCGCCTGCCGGAACGGCCCCAGCGACAGGTGGAACTCGGCCACCGGGCCGCTGTCGCATTTCAGGTCGAACACCAGCCGCCGTTCGCGAATGCACAGTTCCAGATCATAGGGCGGCGGCGGTACATCCCGCCCGGCCTTGCCCGGCAGCTGGAACGAGTTGTCTTCCAGCAGGTCGAAGATCGCGACCTTCCGCTCCTGCTCGATCTCCGGCGTCGGAGCCGACAGACCGCTGTCGTCGATGGTGACGGACCTGAGGTCCATCGTCGCGTCGCTCATCCCGGCCTCCCTGCGCCAACCGGTCTCACAACAGCACGCTCCGCCGGGAAAAGGCAATGGCCCGCGACCCGCCGCGCGCCGCCATGTCGCGCCCCCGGCGGAACCGGCCCGCGTCTTCTTCTCTTTCCAAATACCTCGGGGGAGCCGCGCAACGCGCGGCGGGGGCAGAGCCCCTACCCCTCGTTCAGCCGGTCCAGCCGCGCCCGCACGCTCAGCCCGTGCGCCTCCAGCGACTCCGAGGTCGCCAGCACCTCTGCCGCCGGCCCGATGGCGCGAAGCGCGGCGGGCGACATCTTCGCCAGCGTGGTGCGTTTTACGAAATCCATCACCGACAGCCCGGACGAGAACCGCGCCGAGCGCGCCGTGGGCAGCACGTGGTTCGGCCCGCCGACATAGTCGCCGATCGCCTCCGGCGTCCACTTGCC
Source organism: Maritimibacter sp. (assembly GCA_017792445.1). Lineage (GTDB taxonomy): Bacteria > Pseudomonadota > Alphaproteobacteria > Rhodobacterales > Rhodobacteraceae > Psychromarinibacter. Next base: position 2,739,702 of record CP051232.1, on the reverse strand, counting down.
AAGGAAGATCGCGCCCGCGTGTCGGATCTCGGCCGACAGCGCGTCCGGATCCTCGACGCAAAGCTCAAGATGCTCGGGCGCCACCCGGTCCGACAGCGCCGCCGCCTCGGACAGGTCGCGCGTCACGATCACCGCGCCGAAATCGCGCCACGACGCGGCTGCGATGGCGCGGCGTTCCAGAACCTCAAGCCGCGCCTCGACAGCGGCAGCGACGGCCTGCCCGAAGGCCGCGTCGTCGGTCACAAGGATCGACTGCGCGCTTTCGTCGTGCTCGGCCTGGCTCAGTAGGTCCACCGCCACCCAGTCGGGATCGTTATGTCGGTCGGCGATCACGAGGATCTCCGACGGCCCGGCGATCATGTCGATACCCACCTTGCCGAATACCCGCCGCTTGGCCGCCGCGACGAAGGCGTTGCCCGGCCCGGTGATCTTGTCGACAGGCGCGATGGTTTCGGTGCCGTAGGCCAGCGCCGCGATCGCCTGCGCGCCGCCGATGCGATAGACCTCGGACACGCCCGACAGCTTTGCCGCCAGCAGCACCAGCGGGTTACAGGCGCCCCCCGGCGTTGGTGCGCACATCGCCAGCCGTTCGACGCCCGCCACCTGCGCCGGGATCGCGTTCATCAGCATCGACGACGGATAGCTCGCCAGCCCGCCCGGCACATAGAGCCCCGCCGCCGACACCGGCGTCCAGCGCCAGCCCAGTTCCGCCCCCGCCGCATCGGTCCACGAAGCGTCCTCGGGCACCTGCCGCTCGTGATAGGCACGGATGCGCGCGGCGGCCAGTTCCAGCGCCTCGCGCTCGGCGGTAGGCACTTTCGCGCATTCCGCCTCGATTTCCTCGGGGGTGAAAGCCAGTGTCTCGGGCGTCAGTTCCAGCCGGTCGAACCGGGCCGTCAGTTCGATCACCGCCGCGTCGCCCCGGTCGCGCACATCCTCGATGATCGCGCGGACGGTGTCGTCCACGTCGGGGCTGTCCTCGCGCTTCATCGACAAAAGCGCGGTGAAACGGTCCTCGAAATCGGCGTCGGCGGTGTTCAGGAAAACGGGCATGGCATCTCCTTTGCCGCTCCCTTAGCGCCGTGGCCGGGGCATCACAAGACGCCGGGCCAAAGCGCCGCGCCCCTGCTTCTTCCGTCTGCAAATATCCCCGCCGGCGGCACGCCCCGCAGGGGCGTCTCAGTCGGGGTGGTCCGGCACATGGCCCGAAGGCGCCACGTAGGGCCGGGTCACGTCCTTCAACGTCACCTCAAGCGCCTCGACATCCAGCGCGATGCCGCCGTCGCCGGCCAGCACCAGTTCCAGCCGCCCCGAGGGCGCGTCGCCTTCGGCCCAGCCGATCGACATCAGCGACAGGACAAGATCCTTGTCGCCACGGTCGAAGCCCTGCGTCGCCACCTTCTGCACGCCGTCGACAACCAGCAGCGATTGCACCCGCTCGTAGCTGCCGCGCCGTTCGCCGCCGGTCACGTCTTCCCAGCGGAACCGGTTCAGCAGCACGGCAAAGCGGCCGGTCTTCGGCTTCCACGCCATCTCGGTCACCGGGAAAACGGCGTCCTGCACCAGCGCCGAGATCACCTGAAGGTCCTCGGCCTCGTAGGCGATCAGCCGCAGCGGCTGTTCCTGTGCGTCCTCGAAGCGCGCGTCTTCCGTCATTCTCCGTGCACCCTTTCAATCGAAGCGCCGACACCCGACAGCTTGCGCACGACGTGCTCGTAACCACGGTCAAGGTGATAGACCCGGCTTACCCGCGTTTCGCCCTCGGCGGCCAGCCCGGCGAGGATCAGCGACACAGACGCCCGCAGATCGGTCGCCATCACCGGTGCGCCCTTCAGCTTCTCGACTCCGGTGACCGTCGCGGTGCCGCCCGACACGTCGATCGAGGCACCCATCCGCATCAGTTCCGGTGCGTGCATGAAGCGGTTCTCGAAGATCCGCTCTTCCAGCACGCTCACCCCGTCGGCGGTGCACATAAGCGCCATCATCTGCGCCTGCAGGTCGGTCGGGAAGCCGGGGAACGGCGCCGTTTCGACATCGACCGAACGGACGCGGCCATTCTTGCGGGTGACTTTCAGACCCTTGGCGGTCTCCTCGATCTCGACCCCGGTCGCGGCGAGTTTCTCGGCGAAGGACGACACCAGTTCCATCCGCCCGCCAAGGCATTCCACCGAGCCGCCCGCGATGGCCGGCGCCAGCATGTAGGTGCCCAGCTCGATCCGGTCCGGCACCACCGGATGCGTCGCGCCGTGCAGGCGGTCGACGCCCTGAATGGTGATCTCGGAGGTGCCTTCGCCCTCGATCTGAGCCCCCATGCGACGCAGGCACTGGGCAAGATCGACGATCTCGGGCTCGCGCGCGGCATTCTTCAGCACGGTGGTGCCCTTGGCCAGCACTGCGGCCATCAGGATGTTCTCGGTCGCGCCGACCGAAACCAGCGGAAACTCGAACACCGCGCCCTTCAGGCCCGCCTTCGCCTCGGCGTGAACGTAACCGTCCTTCAGGTCCAGCGTCGCGCCCAGCGCCTCCAGCCCTTTCAGGTGCAGGTCTACGGGCCGCGCGCCGATGGCGCAGCCGCCGGGCAGCGACACCACGGCGCGGCCGCAGCGCGCCAGCAACGGCCCCAGCACAAGGATCGACGCGCGCATCTTCCGCACGATGTCGTAATCGGCGGTCAGGTTGTTGATGTCGTGGCTCGACATCGCCAGCACCTGCCCGTCCTGCAACTGGGTCACCTCGGCGCCCAGCGACGCCAGAAGCTGGGTCATCGTGCGGATATCGGACAGGCGCGGCGCGTTGGTCAGCGTCAGCGGCTCGTCCGACAGCAATGTCGCCGGCATCAGTGTCAGGCAGGCGTTCTTCGCACCCGCGATGGGAATTTCGCCGGCGAGTTCTGTCCCGCCCCGCACCAAGATCGAATCCATGACTGCCTCATTCTCCGGATTTGTCGGACGCGCGTGCCTTGGCCTGCGCCTTGCGCCGCGCGATATTGGCCTTCAGCGCCGCCTTCAACCGGTCTTCCCGATCCTGCGCGCCGCCCGGCTGTTTCTGGCCGGGTTTCTTTCCCGGATTATGGCCCGTTTTCTCGCCCATGCGCCCTTCAATAAACGACGTCGCAGAAACCGTCCAGAATACCCTTGCACCCCCGGCGGATTGCGTCTAATCAGCCGCGCACAGCACGGGGCTGCCGTAGCTCAGGGGTAGAGCACTCCCTTGGTAAGGGAGAGGTCGAGAGTTCAAATCTCTCCGGCAGCACCACATTAGCCCTTTGATTTTGCGTATCTATCGGACCTACAAGGGTTCTTGCCGCCTCCTTTGGTACAGAGAGGTGGTACATAGTGAGATACGCGATGCCTAATCCGACGAAGATCGGCTCGACCTACTACCTTCGGGTTCAGATACCAGCAGACCTTGCCGAACTGGCGAAGGACACGGAGTTTTCCGTGCCGGTCGGCGATGGCATACGCACGGCAAAGGTTGGAAGCGTGGTTAAGGTCTCGCTCCGAACCAAAGAGCCAGCCGAAGCCAAACGACGCTTCACGCCAGTTCTGGCAGCCGTAGAGCGCCACTGGGAAGCTCTGCGCAACGGACCCACCAACCTGTCTCACAAGGACTGTGTAGCGCTTGCAGGGGAGCTTAGGCAGAATTTCATTGAGATACTGGACGAGAACCCCGGCAGCCCAAGCATGTGGGAACATGTTCGCGCCTCAGATCGCCGCGCCGCACTGCTTCAGCAGCTCGCCGTTTCAGAAGTGGGGAAGCCGTCTGCATCCGGCCCGATACCAAACCGCTTCGGCGGCTTTGCTGATGCCCTACTGCGACGACACGGCTTGATCGTGGACGACAACTCCCGCAAGCGCCTTATCGAACAGGTGTCAGTCGCAATGGAGGACGCCACAAGGATCAACCTGCAGAAGGCTGGGGGTGACTACAGCGAGAGCGGCGAAACTGACCGCTACCCCGTGTTCTCGTCGAAGCCGAAGAACAGCGATAGGGCAGCGAGAGCGGAGCAGACAGAAGGCTCAGTGACCTTCGGGGACGTCGTAGAAAGGGAGGTCAAGGCGAGGGCAACCGGCAAGGACACCAAGCCCCTGCCCGACAAGACCGCAGCGAAGTACCGGCTCGCAGCCAAGGAGTTCGGCAAACACCGGGGCAGCGATGACGCAACCTCCGTGACTGCCCGTGAAGTCGATAGCTGGAAGGTAGCCTTGCAGGAGGCGGGGAAGCTAACGAGCAAGACCATTGCCCAGCGCCTGCAGAACCTCCGCACCGTACTGGAGTGGCTGAGGTCGCAAAGCTACGGCGACGTGTACGCCGACGGCAATCCCGTGGACGTGGTGCGCCTTCCAAAAGGTCAGGGGGTACTGAGCGCCGACAGAACACTGACGCTCTCCGAAGCGGAAACGATCCTCCTTGCTTCCCGCATGAGCGACAAGCCCGAGCTACGCTGGCTACCTTGGATGATGGCCTATTCAGGAGCGAGAGTCGGCGAAGTGGCGCAGTTGCTGCCCACTGACTTCTTCCCGGTCGGCGATGACTGGTTCTACAGGATCACATCGAAAGGCGGCAAGACCGTCAAGAACGCACACAGCATCCGAAGGGTGCCGGTGCATCCGGCCCTGATCGAGGAAGGCCTGATGGACCATGTTCAAGCACGGTTCAAAAACCAGCCTAACGAACGGCTATTCCCGCCAAACACGCAAGGGAACTTGGGCCGCTGGGTGCGTCGTGAAGTTGGTTTGACCCGTCAAGAGCTAGCGCCGAACCATGGCTGGCGGCACCTCTTCGAAGACCTAGCGCTGCAGGCGGGGATGCAGGAGGCAGCCAAGCTGTACATAACCGGGCGAAGCTCAGGCAGGTCTTCTGATCAATACGGCAAAAGCGGCGCGATGCTTCCGGCACTTGCGGCAGAGATGCGGAAGCTGAAGCCCTTGCTTGAGAGCTAAAAAGCTGCCGAAATGGAAGCCGGGCAATTAAGGCCCACCATCGCCCTAGCTAATGCTTCCCCTGTCGTAGATGGAGGAAAAGAAAGCCCTCGAGCTATGGCAAAAGCTATAGCTGAGAAGCTTATGCTAGGGGCTCGGTAGCGCCAGCGATGGGATCTGGTCTGACCACGAGGACGGGGTAACGCTACTCTAGTCTGTGGCTAGCGCTTGCCCGCCGAAGGCTGCAGCACAGGGTAGGCAGACTAGTCTGAGTAGCTGCGACCAAAGCCCTCAAGACAGCCAAAGATCTCGAAGCAACCCTACGCAGGGTTATGCAGCATCAGGGTGTGCAAAATGCATAGGTCTTCTCAGCCCTGAAAACTCAAGCCCCCGGAAAAAAACATGACACTAAAGATGCATACTAAGCCTGCGGCAAGGAAGCTCAGCCTTAGAGACGTTGAGACGCGACCGGACGTTTTCCAGTTCCGCCATGTCGAAGTCGATGAGCAACACGTGAAGGCGCTTACAGCAGTCCTGCAGAACACGGGCGAACCGCTAGACAGGCTTACCCTTTGGCAGAACACCACCGATGGACAGCTTGTCGTAGTCGATGGCCACCACCGGCTAGAGGCCTATGCGCAGGCCAAGTGGAGGAAAAAGGTTCCCGCTCTTGTTCACCGCTGCAGCCTTGCAGACGCACGGCTCTTGGCCCTGCAGGAGAACGGAAAGACCCGCCTTCCATTGACCAACGAAGAGAAACTTGACGCTGCGTGGTCGCTGGTCTGCCTCGACTGCTCTGTCTACAGCAAGCGGACGATCACGAGGAACACAGGCGTGTCTGACGGTACGGTGGCCAAGATGCGCCGTACCCGACGAGATTTGCTTAAGCTGAAACCAGATGCGGAGCTTCCTAAGCGCTGGTGGCAGGCGATGGACGAACTCAGAGGCAAGGAGCAACGGGAGTACACAGACGATGAGCGGCAGCTTATGATCGAAGCTCAGGCGGAAAAGCTAGATGAGAAGATCGGCAGTGCGCTGGGCGAAACTGCTGCACGGCAGATAGAGGCCGCAGTCATGGTAGTTGAAAGGCGCCTTGGAGAGCGTGGTATTTCGTACTTACTGACCTGCTCCCCATAGAGTCTGCGTTCTTTAGCTAGCTCTGTTCAGGGTTTGGTCCTCTACTGACCGTTGGTGATACTCCCACGGGGTGAGCCCGTCGAGGCTCGTGTGGGGGCGGTGGTGGTTGTAGTCGTCGCGCCACGCCTCGATCAGGTCGCGGGCGTGGCGCAGATTGGCGAACAGGTGCTCATTGAGGCATTCGTCACGCAGACGTCCATTGAAGCTCTCGACGAAGCCATTCTGCATCGGTTTTCCCGGAGCGATGTAGTGCCATTCGACCCGGCGCTCCTCCTGCCATTTGAGGATGGCGTTCGAGGTCAGCTCCGTGCCGTTGTCGCTCACTACCATGCAGGGATAGCCGCGCACTCGAGCGATGCTGTCGAGCTCACGCCCAACGCGCTGCCCTGACAGCGAGGTGTCCACGACCGCGGCCAGGCATTCCCGGCTGAAGTCGTCGATGACGCAGAGCACCCGGAAGCGGCGACCATCGGACAGGCTGTCTGACACGAAGTCCAGCGACCAGCGGAGGTTCGGCCCCTGCGGGATCGCCATGGGCGCCCTGGTCCCCAGGGCCCGCTTGCGACCGCCCCGTTTACGGACTGTTAAGCCTTCTTCTCGGTAGATCCGGTAGAGCTTCTTCCAGTTCACCTTCCAGCCTTCGCGGCCAAGAAGCAGGTGCAGCCTCCGATAGCCGAAGCGACGCCGTTCGCTGGACAGCTCCTTCAGCCTCTCTCGCAGCTCAGTGTCCGCAGGTCTGGTTGATCGCCGCCTGTAAACGCGCGGATCAACCCCGGCCAAAGCGCAGACCCGTCGCTGGTTGTAGCTCTTCTCTGTCATGGCCCAGTCCACTGCTCGTCGCCTTGCACCGGGCTTCAGAAGTTTTTTCCCAGCATTTCCTTGAGCGTGGCGACATCCAGCATGTGCTCCGCGAGCATCTTCTTGAGCTTCGCGTTCTCGGCCTCAAGAGCCTTCAGCCGCTTGGCCTCCGACACTTCCATGCCGCCATACTTCGAACGCCATTTGTAAAACGTGCCATCACTGATGCCATGCTTCCGGCAGAGCTCCTTGGCGCCTATCCCGGCTTGGTGCTCCTTCAGGATGCCAATGATCTGCTCTTCGCTGAAACGGCTTTTCCGCATTGTCTGTCTCCTCGTGTGGAGAACAGGCTAACCTCAAACCGCGGACTTTTCAGGGGAGCAGGTCAGTGAAGATGTACGCATTCGTGAGCGGCAAGTACGGCAAGCCCCAATGCCAACATGCCGAAGGCGAGTGTCGCTTTGGAATAGGCGAGCTGGAACGGCTCAATATTCTGAGGATCAGCGAGGAAAGGTACCGAGAGTTCCTAGGGCGTTGGGTAGCGTGGTTGGCCGAAACCAAGCTCGCCAAAAAAACAGCGGCATAGGGCTTCTTCGTCGGCATGGAGGCATAACGCTCTCAGAACCTGAAAACCTTGTACTACCACCTCTCCCCGAATGATGGCGGCAGAGTTAAGAGCGAACGCAAGCTGTGCGTGGTAGTACCACGCGCTTGGCAAGGGGTCCCGCTGCGCGCCCCCGTTGCATCCCCCCGGCCAGTGACTCTTCCTGGGCATTGAACCCATTTCAGAGCCATAGATCGTATCGCCGATCAACCACTCGCGGGAGACTTCGCTCTCCCAGCACCCATCGATCCTTTCAGGAAGACCAGGGGCTATCGCACCCCTTGGAACCACTCGCAGGGCTTGGAGACGTGCCTCTCCATCCTGCACCTCAACCATGCACAAACGGCTGCCCGCTTGACCACCAATCAGGGGAGCGTTCCTGCTCCCACCGATACCCCCATGAGGACTTCATCCAGACCATGTCATGGAGACCAACCTTCCGCAGTTTGGATACGCGCCATGTCATGGAGACGGGCTTCACCCGAGACCAGGAAGGGAGCGCATCGCCGCTGCCCTTGCCTTGGAACCATCCTTTCGACCAAGGAGCCTTCGAGCCCCATTGGAACCCTGACCAACCCTGCGCGGATTGGATGCCGTCAGCTCGCGGGGGCCGAACACCCCACCAGAGGGTGCATTCGCTCCGCACCAGTCCACAAGATATTGCTCCCGGCTGGCTGCCTGTGCCATGTTGGGCGGGAGTCGATCACCCCCTTCACGAGGTCCATGCCGCCTTATCCTACCGAGCAAACCACCGCTATTAACGCCTGAGCAGTCTGCATGGGCTAAGAAACGATCCATGCCAGCCCGCTCATTTCCCGGCATGACAACAAAAATCAAACAAGGCAGGGAGACCCGCACGCATGTCATTCCGGTACATTGGCTCCAAGGCGCGCATCGTGGAAGCCATCATCGATCACATCGGCGCGCCCGACGGCGGTGTGTTTGTGGATGCCTTCTCTGGAACGGGAGCTGTGGCCGAAGCGGCGTCTCGCGCTGGCTGGCCCGTCCACGTGAACGATCACTTGGCTTCGTCGGCCATCATGTCCTACGCGCGGGTGACATCCAAAGCCGACATCCCCTTTACAGGGCTTTCGGGCTATCACAACGCAATCGCCGCTCTGAATGAAGCGTCGCCCGTACGCGGCTTTATTTGGCGCGAGTACAGCCCGGCATCATCAGATCATTGCGACGTCTCCCGGATGTATTTCACCGAAGAGAACGCTCAAAAGATCGATGGCATGCGGCAGAAAATCCGCGCCTGGCGGCAAGGCGATATGATCACGTCACATGAAGAGCGTGTTCTCATTGCCGATTTGATGCGCGCTTCAAACCGTATTGCCAACACCGCCGGAACCTATGGCTGCTTCCTGTCCAAATGGCAGAGGCAATCGCTTGATGCCTTGGTGATAGAGCCCGGCGAATATCGCCAAGCATCTCCGCATGCGACCATGAGCACGCGGGACGTTCATCAGGTGCCGTGCGCGCCGGAGGATACAGTTTATCTCGATCCTCCCTACACCAAGCGCCAATACGCAGCCTATTACCACATTCTTGAAACCATCGCCCTTGGTGATGAGCCTCAAGTTGAAGGGGTCTGCGGTATTCGTCCCTGGCGAGAAAAAGCATCCGACTTTTGCTATAAAGTCAGGGCCGCGAAGGCTATCGAACGCCTTATTTCGGAACTTCCGGCTCGCCGTATTTTCCTGTCCTATAGCACCGAAGGTCACGTCCCGATCAAATCGCTTTCCGATTCTTTAGCTGGTATCGGAGAGCTCAGCGTTCATTCGCTCCAGAATATCGGTCGCTATCGTCCCAATAAAGCCGCCAGCAAAGCCGCCTCCGACGTCGGAGAGCTGCTTTTCTGCATCGAAAAGACCAAGGAAGCAAAGCGCGCCGCCGCATGAAACCATCGAGTACAGTTGAGGGTAAGCGCCTTGCAAAGGCCGATGCCTACATATCTCAATGCCTGAAACGCTATCGCGGGAATAACGATGAGTTGCGCTTCCAACTCTTGGAAGCAGCATCCGCCCGCCTTGGTGGCTTTGATTTTCACGCATTTTGCTCGAAGTTCGCGATCAAACCCTTGATGGTGCCCGAGCGCCTGCTTGACGATGCGAAAGCGCTTGTCCAGCTGTTGGATGATACCGGAATCCACCCCTCACTTTGCTTGAGCGCACTGGCTCGGGAAGCCCTCGATCACAGTGAGCAGCGAAATAGCGGTGCGTATCACACGGACTTTCGGCTAGCCCTGCATCTCGCTCACAGCGTTGAGGCGCATTTCACGAAAGGGGCAAAGGTTCTCGATCCGGCCTGCGGTGCCGGGATATTGCTGACAGCCGTTTCCATCGTAGCCTGTGGACCGGATCGCCTGCTGGCCAGCGAATGGCTTCGCGAGTCCGTTTATGCCGCCGATCTTTCACCGCTCGCTCTACGTGGCACTCGGCTTTCACTAGCATCGCTCACCGATGACCTGGATGCCATCGCAACGATGTACGCCCGCTGGCGAGCACAAGACAGCCTGCTTGCCCCTGACGCCACTTGGCTTGAGTTAAGCAAGGACGGTTTTGACGTTGTGATCGCGAACCCACCTTGGGAAAAGGTCAAGCTGACAAGGCATGAATACGCCAAAGCGAACGGTGAAACCCGCGACTACGGAACGAGCTACCGCCTGCAATCTCTAGCCGGGTACGAAGAAGCCAAAACCGAGCGCGCCGCAATGGCGGGATCACTCATTGAGCGCTACCCTGTCCTGGCGAAAGGCGAGCCTGATCTCTACGTCGCTTTTGCCGAGCTTCTCTACAAGCTGACGCGCGCAGGTGGACACGGCGCTCTCTTGGTTCCGGCAGGTCTGATCCGCTCGCTCAGCACTGAAACTCTGCGGCGGGCGCTCGTTGAGGGTACGGATGATCTTGCCTTCACCGTGATGGAAAACCGTGCACGGCATTTCGCCATCGACACGCGGTTTAAGTTTCTTGTTGTGAATTACCGCCGCAAGGCGAGTTCCAGCAAGGCGCTCGCGGCAGTGAAGATTGGCCATGCAACCGCCGATAGCGAGCGCGTGATACCCGCACCGCAGGTACGTCTTGCACTCAAGGATATCGAACATTTGCGCTCCGACCTTACTCTTCCCGAGGTGCGCTCGGCAGAGGAATGGCATCTGTTCAAGAAAATGCAGAATGGCGGGCTGGTGATCTCATCAGAGGATTCGCCTTGGTATCCTGAGTTTTGTCGTGAGATCGATATGACGCACGGTCGCCGCCATTTCGTTAAACGGCCAGAAAAAGGATGCCTTCCGGTCATTGAGGGCCGAATGGTCCAGCCGCACCGTCTAGGGTGCAAATCTTACGTCTCTGGTGAAGGACGAAGCGCCGTTTGGCACAATCTCCCTCCAGGACAAAGCCGAGTCGCCCCACAGTTCTGGCTGCCGTTGAGCGCGGCATCCGCAGAAGCCACGCGGCGCTCTCGGCGCATGCGCGTGGGCTTTTGTGATATCACAGGGCAAACCAACGAGCGGTCTATGATGGCTGCGTTGATCCCGCCAGAAGTTATCTGCGGAAACAAGGTTCCGACGGTTTCTTTCCCCAACGATCCATCGGATGATCGGCTTTTCCTTTGGCTTGCCATTGTCAACTCGCTTCCCTTCGATTGGCTGCTTCGGCGGATCGTCACGACGACTGTAAATTACTTTGTCCTGCTCTCCCTTCGGCTCCCCAACCTTGATATCAATTCACTCCCTGCGCAGCGCCTGATTGGCGTCGCCCGAAAATTGCATGAGCTTGATCAGTCAAAAAATTCGGGCTTCGAGAATGTCTGGCGCATTGCCGAACTGCGCTGCGAAGCGGACGTTCTGGTCGCACGCGCCTATGGTTATTCCGAGGATGACCTAAGGCTCATGTTGCGGGACTTCCCTCTGTTGGATCGCGGCCAACCCGCAATACAGGGCGAGACATCGTCCACCATCACAGAAGACGTCCTGATTTCGGCTTGGCTCCGGAACGCAGAAACGGGAAATGAACAAAGCGCCCAGCGTGTAGAACGCGCGCGCAAACTCGGCGCTATACCCTATGTCAGCTCCGAGTTCGTCGGCAGTATCCAAGAAAAATCCAACGAGGTTGTCCGGTGAGCAGTAGTTCGCAGACCATTGAGCGGGTTCTCCTTCAAAATATCGAAGACGGAGATCGCCGGAAGTTTATCGCCAAGTCAAATGACGCCGACAGCGGGGGCGGCGCTCGCGATCTGCGTTTTCGACCGGAAACCGAGTTCTTGCCTTTTTTCCAGCGCATGTTCCCGAACAAGACAACCAAGACACGCAGGGCAAAAGGGGTCACGTCTCAAATCGAGGTTCTGAGCGGCACTGTCACTTGGCATGAGCCGACTGGCGATAAGAGCGCCACGATGGAGATATGGCCTGCTACAGATGCGCGCCCGAATGAATGCCGAATAGCACGCATCTCCGAGTTTGCTCTTGATGGCTTGATCCAAAACGATCCCAATGGCGGTCGTTCGGTGTTCATGATGTTCCAGCAAGCCAATGGAGATATTTGGCTGTATTTCACGACCGAGACGAGCCTTCTTACCCAAAACTGGGACCCGAAAATCAAGAAGTTTGCGCAGGATTGGTTCGACGACGGGTGCAAGTCAGCCTTTCTAGACTTGGTAACAAAAGAGCAATATCCACATGTCTGAAGCCAACGACATTCTGGACCTGCTTGAGAACCGCCGCAACGTCCTGCTTGCGGGGCCGCCGGGCACGGGCAAGTCCATGCTGCTGAGCGAGGTTGCGAGCCTCTTTGAAGCCAAGGGGCACTCCAGCACGCCGACGCATCAACCAGGTGCGCCAGTCCCCATCCCGCCAACGCCCACGACAACCCTGCCAGGGGCAATCGGAACGTCCTCCAACCGGAAAGTCTTTCGCTGCGTTCTTCATCAGTCCAGCAAGTACCGGGATTTCCTGACAGGCGTGATGCCGGACGTACGCGTCGGCACGCCGCCGGGCACGTTCAGAATTACCGAAGGCATTCTCTACCGTGCCAGTGAGTATGCAAAGCAGCCGGACAGCGCGGCGCTCCTTATTATCGATGAGATTAACCGCGGCCCGACCGTACAAGTATTCGGCGGAGCTATCGTGGCCATCGAATCCGATAAGCGCCTTGCGCCGGACGGCAAGCGGACGGCTGCAACACAGTACTTCGATTTGATCAATCCGGTGGACGGCGATCTGATCGAGTATGCTTTTCCATCGCGGCTCTACATTCTTGCAGCAATGAACCAGGCGGATGTCTCGGTCGAGCCGCTGGATGTAGCCTTCCTTCGGCGTTGGGCTCCGTTCAATCTGGAACCCAAGTCTTCGGTCTTGCGGGCGCATTTCGGTGTTGCCGCGACACCGATGGCAAGTTTGCCGCCGAGCCCGAGTTCCGCAGACGATGTGAGCGAGGCTGCGATCCAGGCGTTCGATGCGATAAACCAAAGAATTGCGCTCGGACGAGGGCCGGAATTCAGGGTTGGTCACGGCGTGCTCATGGCCAACAATGCCAAGCCCTCAAACGTGGCTGACGCTCTTGCCCATTTTGCGACAGCATGGCGGACGGTCAAAAATCACATCGATGAAGCGTTCTTCGGTGATGTACGCGGAACTGCCATCGTCTTGAACGCAGATCGCGGCATTGCCGGAAACCCCTACAGCTTGGAAGAGACGTCCTTCGGGGATGCCCCCCGTGCCATGATCAATGGTCCGGTAAGCATTGATGCTTCGCAGGTTTATGATCTGTTCGTCGCCCTGTCCCAAAAGGCTGTTTAGTCGTCATGCGCCCGTGGCAGCGCTTCACAGCTATTGAGTATGCGAAGCCTTCGGCTCTCCACGAGGAAATTGCCAAGCGCAGCGATGTTTCGGCGTCCACCGCGCGCGAGCTTTTGCTCCGTGCCGGAGACCGTGTGCGCGGCATCCTCGGACTGGAGAGCGTTCCGCTATCCATTAATGCCGACCGCTTTCAGTTTCAGAACGTGGCGGGTTTGCTTGTCCTGGCGTCAGGTCTGGAGCTTGAAATTGCGCCTAAATTTCTCGGCAATGCACCCGGATGGCGCGAGGACTTCTTCCTTCTAGCCACGCTTTCACATCATGGGCGGCTACTCGACAACGAGGGACTGAAATCATCGGCCCGGGCGACTTCTGATCTTGCGACGCTGATCGGGCGCTCTCTGATCGAGATGTACTGGAAAAACCAGCGCAGACCGCTGCGAACCTATCGCCGCCTGTCCCACAGCGAGTTTGCTATTGAAGGGGAGTTTGACCCCGAGGATTTACTTGTCCCGACGGAGGAAGGCTTTCCGCAATCGGTGACGTCGTTCACCCGCGAAAATCCCTACAACGCGGTAATCAGGGCGGCTGCGGCAGGTCTTGCACCCATTGTTCCCGACGTCGAAACCCGCGTGCGTCTTGAGCGTCTTGCGCAACATCTGCCGCATCAGCAAAGGCCGTCACGTCTGCAGGATCGACGACTGCCAAGCCGCTCGCGCGCTTGGCAACCAACATTTGATCTTTCTCTCGACATCCTGCGGGGTCTCGGTGGGGCCTATGATCCGAAGAATGCTCTTGCGCCAGGCTACGTCATGCAGACATGGCAGGTTTGGGAGCAGCTCGTTTCGCTATCTCTCCGCAATGCACTCTTACCCAAGAATGTGCTGCTCCAGTCACCAAATAGGCTTGGGACGCGTACGCAGGATGGGGCAGTCAGGGTGCTCAACGTCGTTCCCGACGCTATCGTTACGATTGCCGATATTTCCGGATCGCGCCGGGTTATCGTAGATGCCAAATATAAGGGGCATGTGGATCGCTCCGCCACATCGATTTCCAATGCGGACATTTATGAAGCTCTCGCGTTCTCCCGCGCAACGGGGATTTCCGAGGTGGTTCTTGTCTATCCAAGGCCAGTGGAGGGGACACCTTCCCATAGAGACGAGGTTGGACATGCAGCCGAATTTGCCAGAGCTGTGGCAGATGGTGTTCTGATCCGGGCCGTAGAGCTCAGCGTTTGTGGTATTTCGGGACGGCGCGGTTTGAAGCGCTTCGCCGATGCACTTGCAAATAGTCTTTAACGGCTTTTGGGGCGCACCCTCACGGGCCGGGCTGTCGTGAACCGAGCCCCGGCATAGCCTGCGACGACGACGGGTCTCGGCCATTCGGCTTCCATCCCTTGCGCGTTGGTCGGGGCGCTTGATGCGCCCCTCTGGTTGAGCGCGGCTGTTTAGCAGCCGCGCATTTCCCATTCGTTTCCTGGGGGCTTCCAGCCCCATCTGCCGTCAAGACCAAGTCCTTCGCATGAGCTTCGGACACGGATCAGCGGTCTCCCCATCCTTCCTCCTTGTCAGTCGTGCAGGACGGGCGATCCCCCTCCGCTGCCCGTGGTCTGGACGGCTTCCCCCCTCTCTTCGCCAGAGGGGCAGATCGGTTGCATGCGCAACCGACAACAGGAGAAAAAGGACATGAAAACAGATGTTTATCAGAAAGTAACAGACAAAATCATTGCCGATCTGGAGCAAGGCGAGCTGTCTTGGCTCAAGCCGTGGAACAGCGGCAATCTTGAGGGGAAAATCACCAAGCCCCTGCGGCACAACGGCATGCCGTATAACGGTATCAATGTCCTGATGCTCTGGGGCGCGGCGGTCGAGGCTGGGTATCTCTCGCCGTTCTGGATGACCTTCAAGCAGGCGAAAGAGCTGGGAGCGCACGTCAAGAAGGGCGAGCGCGGGAATCTGGTGGTCTATGCCAACACCATCACGAAGACCGAGGAAGGCGCAGACGGGCAGGAGGAAGAGCGCAAAATCCCGTTCATGAAGGGTTACAGCGTGTTCAATGTCGAGCAGATCGAGGGGCTGCCCGAGCACTACTATGCCAAGCCCGAGCCCGTGATTGACGCCGCCCTGCGGATCGAGCACGCGGAAGAGTTTTTCGGCAATACTGGCGCAGATATCCGCCACGGCGGCAACAGCGCCCACTATAGCGGCGGCAGCGATCATGTGCAGATGCCAGCATTCGAGACCTTCCGCAGCCCTGAAAGCTACTACGCCACGCTCGCCCATGAGCTGACCCACTGGACGAAGCACAAAACACGCCTTGACCGTGACTTTGGCCGAAAGCGTTGGGGCGATGAAGGCTACGCCCGGGAAGAGTTGGTGGCCGAGCTGGGCGCGGCGTTTCTTTGCGCCGATCTGGAGCTGACTCCCGAGCCTGGCATGGATCACGCGGCCTATATCCAGAGCTGGCTCAAAGTCTTGAAAGAGGACAAGCGCGCGATCTTCGCCGCCGCCGCCCATGCGCAGCGCGCCGCAGATTTCCTGCATGGTTTGCAACCCGTGATCGAGGACGAAACCAAGGAAGGGGGCGCCGCGTAAGCGGCGGCTCTTTCGCAGGGGAGGTCTGACATCATGGAAACACACAACATCACATGGCGCGGCGTCGAGCTGAGCATCACGTTCACGCCGGACAAGTTCGGGCTGGTCGATCATATCGAGATCAAAGCCAAAGACCGCGCGCCGCTCCCCATCACCGAGACGGGGTACAAATCGCATTTCATGCCAGTCGGCACCGTGGCCGAATATGGCGGCGCGGTCGAATTCGTCACCGCGTGGCTGGAACATGAGGCGAAACGCACGGGCTGGAGCGGCGCGCAGCTATCTCTGTTCTGAGAGATCACAAATTTTTCGGCTGGCCTCACGGCCAGCCTCTCAAGAATAATGTTCTCTTTGTGTTCTTATGATTATCTGATATCTTGCGATTCCATGTCGGCATGACACATGATGTAGAGGACAATGCAGATGGCGAAGACTTACAAGCCCGGCGAGAAAGCTCCGCGCAGCGGTCAGTACGAGATCACCGGACCGCGTGGCGGCAGCACTGGCATCGAGCGCACAGTGACGAAGGGCGAACCGCTGCCCCCGCCGCTGAAATCCGGCCAGCAGTACAAGCTGACCGATCCGACGAAACACGGCGGAAAACGAGGAAAGTAAAAGAGGCAGCATGCGGGACATACGTTTTCGAAACCTTGAGAAATACCGCGTTGGCGGCACGCGCGATAGCATGCAACTCGCGCTGCCCCCGCCCAAGAGCCCGTCCGGCAAGGTCTACCGCTATTCGCCAAACCCGGACGCCAAACCCCGCCTGTTTCTGATCGGCGATGCGCCGGAGGATCGCACCGTCACCGAGGCCGTTCGGCAGCGGATGCGGCTCGATCCCGGCTCGAAACAAACCGTATGCCCGTATTCCGGTGTTGTCGGAGACGACGACGATTTTGTGCATGCTGATGATATCGAGGCCGTCAAGAAACACGTGCTTTGGCTCGCCGAGAACGATGTAAGCGACCTTCTTGGCGATTGGGCAAAGGACTTTAACCGCCGTCAGCCGCGCGGCGCCTTCATTTCAATGAAGATGGAACATAAGCCGCGTCGCCGCCCGAAGCCTCTGGCGATCCGCGAAGACTTGCTACGCTCGCTCGAATGCGAGCTTTGCCACCGCGAATATGGCGTTTATGCCCTTGCTCTCTTTTGCCCCGATTGCGGCGCACCGAACGTCGCTCTGCATTTCCGGCGCGAGATCGCATTGGTCAGCGAGCAGATCGACCTGGCCGACGAGCTCGATCAGAAGGGAAATGTCGAGATCGCCTACCGCTTGATGGGCAATGCCCACGAAGATGTCCTGACCGCCTTTGAGGCCACCCTCAAATCCGTGCACGCTCATCTGGTGAAGACCCATTTGCCGGATCAGGTGGACAAGTTTCTTGGCAAGAAGGCGGTCGGCAATGCTTTCCAGAATGTCGAGCGTGGACGAAAGCTCTTCGCCAAGCTTGGCATTGACCCCTTCGACATTCTCGATGAGGCCGGAATCAAGCACATCCAGCTCAATGCCGAAAAGCGCCACGTGCTGGGGCACAATCTCGGTATCGCTGACGATCACTACGCCAGCTTTTCCGAAGACCTTGAACCCGGCGAAACCGTTACGCTGATCGGTGAAGATATCCGCCGCTTTGGCGGGCTTTGTCTGCAAGTGGTCGAGCGGCTGGAAGAGAGCTTGCTTCCAGGTCAAACGATTGGACTACAGGAATAATTCGCGGCCAGCCTGATGGCTGACCGCTGGTCGGTTAGAGACCTGGCGCGCGGGTCGCCAGTTCGTGCTCGATGTTTCGCATCGACTGGAGCGCATCGCTGCGCTCTTGGCTGCCGCGCGGGGCGGCGGCGAAGGCGTTGAACGCCTCGGCCAACAGGCCGTGCAATTCTGCCGTGCTGCGGGATGCCGCTTCAAAACGTGAGACGAGTGTCATCTCATCCTCCATTTGCTTCAAGGAGGCCCCGAACCACTCAGGGCCTTTCGGCCCCGTCACACCATCATCGGCCCATGAAGGCGCTGATGGTTCGGGAGGTGAGCTTGTTCCTGCAAACAGGCGGATGCGTGATGGCGCGCTTCGATATCGGTTTGATGCGGCGATCTTCGCGTTGCTGGCGGGATTGATCGGAATTTCTGGCCGTGGCTCGGCAACGGCGTTTGCCCAGCCCCCATGCATCCAAGGGCGGCGCGGCGCGTTCCAGAGATGGACTATCGAGGGTGAACATGCGGCATCGGCAAGTATGACTGGCGGTCAGGCGTCAGGCTGGCCGTTTCCTGATCGGTGCGCGGTTGGCTTCCCTTGGCTCATCGGCGGCTTGCTACTCGTAAGCCCTAAATCCCTGGGCGAAGCGGCTCGCCCTTCAATGTCCTGCCCGCTCCAGCCTCCGCGTGCGGGCCGAAGCCCTTGGCGAAGGCCCGTGTTGAACATGAAGGCCAATCCTTTGCTCCGCCCCATCGGGAGGGCGTTAGCAAGCACTGATAAGCAAAGGAGAAACCATCATGGCACGCGAAAACAACACCCAAAACCTGCCCCTGAACGCCCCCGACTATCTGGCCTGGCACGTCACCCAGAAGGGCGAGAAGTCCTTCTGGAACAAGGTCGGAGCCGCTTGGAAGCACAAGGACGGGCGGGGTTACACGCTCCAGCTAGAAACCTGTCCGATCAATGGCCGCATCGTCCTGCGCCAGCCGCTGGAAGATGCGCCGGAAGCATCAAACGACACGGGGCGCGCATGAGCGCCCCACATCACCCGCAGGAATTCTTCGTTGATCCTGCCCGTCTTGCGTCCGGCAGATAGTGCCACGCGCGAGACCGCCAAATCGGAGAGGGCGATATCAGCGCCTCCTACAGCGCAGACAAAATAGCGATGGAAGGCCGCGTCCGCGCACCCTTCAAATGGCAGAATGCCCTTTGGGTTTCGGTCGGCGGTATCTCCAGAGGCGAGCACCGCGCCGTTCATGCCTACCGCATCATCCCGGCGCGGTTTTTCGATGGCACGCCGATCAGCTACCATGAGAACGTCATGCTCGGCGACGAAGCCCGCACCAGAGCCAAGGGCTTCTATCACGGTATGGCCGTGACATGGGGCAAGCAGGATTGCGTTTTGATCGGCCCCGCGAGCATCTTTCTTCCATCGGAAGACAAAGCCGCGCCGCAGCAGGCCGATATGTTCGATCTGCTCTAGCGATGATCGCCGCCCGACGGGGCGGCGTTTCATGTTCTTGGCAGCGGGAAACGCCGCACGTAGCATTGTGAAAACCGAACGAACTTCGAGGCGTAACGATGAGCGGCGTATTTTTCACCTATGTCTGGGGCAGTCATGGCGAGCGCGGAAGCCCGTTGACCTTCACCAGCAAACAGAACCGAACGGCTGCCATCCGAAGCACGCAGGAAGGTGATCTCGTCTTTGGTGTCGTGAGCCGTAGTCCCGGCGATCCTGATGTGCAAATCCCCGACGCGATCAAGGGGCGCGTCATCAATGTCTGGCAGATCAGCCACTCGACTGCCGATACGGCGGAATTCGGGATCAAGGCCAGAAATACGTGGGACAAGCTGGAAGATGGCAGCTATCGCTGGCCGTTCGCCCTCCAGCCAATCCGCACCTGGATCATTCGCGATGCACCAGAGTTTCGCGAGCTTTCCGGCTATACGGCGGCAACCCACACGCAGCGGGCGATCACCACGGTGCAGGAAGTCGGCGAAGAGCTGGCTGCCACGCTCAAAGACCTGATCGTGACCAACGGCGAAGAACTGGAAGTGATGACGCCGCGATTTCAGACGATGGCGAGCCGCGTGCAACAGCTTCGCCAAAAGCATCCCTTTGCCCTCAACGGCTATTCCGTCGAGCCCAACGCAGACGCAATGAACAGCATCTACATCGCCACGCTCGGCAAGGGTGGACGCGTTCTCAAGATCGGTCACGCCCAAGATGCGCGCCAGCGCGTCGCGGAGTTCAACAAGTACCGACTATCCACCGAGACCCAGTGGGTACTGAATACCGACCAACCTATCGGTTCCGTCCAGGACGCCATCGAGGTCGAAAAATTTCTCGGCGAGACTTTCGCCAAATTCCGCACCGAACCCAACAACAACGAGGTTTATGTCGGTCTGGATGCCTTCGACGTAGCCACTAAGCTCGCCACCGCTCGGGTCAGGAAATAGCCGCGCAATTTCCTCGCATCCTTGCATCCGCAGACACCAGCACCCTTTGCGCATTCCTTTCGTTCCGGCTTCGTCCTTCCAGCAGATGAGCCGCTAGTCCTGGCATGGCCGACTTGCCGATCAATGGGCTGCCCGCGCCGGGCGTCGCCCCCGTGTTGCCCATGATCGCCTGCGTCTTCGCCCCTGCCGTTTCGGAAAGCGTCCATCAGGACGAAACCCATGAAACGAAAGGAAAAAGCTATGGGACTAGATATGTATGCGATGATTTCAGATGAGAGCTTTGAGCGCGAGGTCGATTTCAAACCCGGTCAAGTTGTGGGCGAGCTCCACTACTGGCGTAAGCATCCCAACCTGCATGGCTGGATGAAAGCGCTCTACTTCGAAAAGGGCGGCAAGCAGCCTGATTTCAACTGCACGCCCGTTGCCCTGACCGAAACCGATCTTGGCAGGCTGGAAGCCGACATCAAGGCAGGAAACCTGCCGCCGACTTCCGGTTTCTTCTTCGGAGAATCCGATGGCACGGAATCCGAGGACGATCTGGCCTTCATCACCAAAGCGCGCGACGCCATCGCCGATGGGGATACCGTCTACTACTACGCTTGGTGGTAAGCCCCCGTTAGCGCCGTCCAATCCGGGCGGCGCTATTCCGGTCTATAATCCTCGTCATCATACCAGTCGTCGCGTCTGGCGCGCGGCTTGAATTCCGGCACCAGCACGTCCGGTTTTTGTTTGTGCCGAGCATGCGTCAGGCGGATGGCGAGGCGCACGGTATCATCCGCTGCCAGGTGGAAATGCTGGCGCAGTTCTTCGAGCTGCTGCGCGTGCGCCTCGTCCAGATTAAGCATCAATATGTGTCGCATAAGGGTCTCCTTTCTATGCATTAGCGGCCCCGATCAGGGCCTCTGTCCCGCGTGCGGGTGCGCTCGCGGCCTTGGTTGTTTCTTCTTTCTCGAATTTCCTCGTGTGCCTTTTGCCGGAGATTTGATCTCTCCGCCGTTTGCTGAGGGATGATCGTCGGCTTGAGGCCGCGCTTCATAAGCATGAAATTGGCGATCTCCTGACGAACCTTGACCAGCTCCTGCAAACGCTCTTCGCGCTGCTTCTTGATCGATGCCTGCAAGCGCTGGCGCTCGTCATGCTGCTTGGCAATGACGCGGTCGCGCTCGACCTGATCACGGCGCAAGGACTGCCAGGCGTCATGCTCGTTCTGGACCTTTAGCTGAGAGTACTTGCCCGTCAGACGGCTCCAGAGTTTCCCGAAGCCCTTTTCCGGCAGGCGCGCTGCTCGTGCTGCGGCTTCTCGGGTTTCGCCTTGCTTTTGCAGTTCCGCGAGGCCCGTGCGTTCCATCCGGTGACGATCCACCATCTGGATGCGGCGCTGTTCCAAAGTCGGGCGAAGGCGTTTGTAGCCGTCCTCGATCTGCTGCTTGTGCTCGCGCAGATTATCAGCGACCAGCCCGGCGACTTTCTGGCGCTGCTCTTCCAGCGACGGCAGCGCGTCCGCAGATGCAAAGCGGGCGGCAACGTCCTTCGCCTTTACGCCCGACCAGCGCGAGAGGGCATAGGCTTCACCGCGATAATCCACGGCAACAACGCCCCTGCGGTCGCCCGTGGCGAGATAATAGCCGCGCTGTTCGAGGGCAGTTTTCAGGGCTTCGGCGGAATCGGAGCGCTGCCACGCATCCTTAAAGAGCGCTTTGACGATTTGCGGGTCTTGCTTGGCTCGCTGGGCTTGCTGCCATTCGGCGCGGGTGAAGGTGAGAGGATTCTTCGCAGCGCGGTCGATCATGCCCTTCGGCATGTCCCAGCCGTGCTGGAGATAAAGCTCCTGGCTCAAATCCATCAGCCGCCGCTTGGTGAAGGATAGCTGCTTGGCCGTCATCGTGTCGGTATCGATGCGGCTCCAGACGGCATGGGCATGCCGTCTGCCTTCCTTCTCATGGAAGACGACGGCGCGCGGCTGACCATTCAGACCGAGCTTTTGCTCTGCCATCTCGACGGCGGCTTCAAAGGTGGCCGTATCAACATGAGTATCTTGCGGGGGATTGAGGCTGAGCGAGAATAGATGCTGCTGGCAGCGCGTGCCTTTGGCGATGGCCTCGGCTTCGCGCAGCGCTTCATGCAAATCCTCTTCGTTCATGAAACCGCGCAGCTCATGCAGCTCGACATGCTCGTTGTCGCGGACGTTCATCAAATGGGCTGCGAGCTTGGCGGCGTTTCCGCGCTGAGAGCCTTTCAGGATCATGGCTCACCTCCACCAGGCAGGCTGCCAAGCGCCCGCATCAGTTCTTCGCGCATGGCTTTGACATCCGCGCAGGCTTGGCGAAGTTCAGCTTCCACTTCCGGCGAAACAGGCAAGGAGCCCGTATTCGTTGCGTGGGCGAGCTGGTTGAGGTTTTGCGAAAGGCGAGACTGCCCGAGCGAGCCGAGAACCCGGCCCAGAGCTTCATGGTCTTTCACAGGGTTGGTATTGCGGCGGCGCACCTTCTCCAGCGGCTCGTCGAAGAGCTTGGCCTTGATATACGCCCCCAGCGGCACGCCGTTTGCTGCGGCGCGCAAAAGCGCCATCTGTTCAAAGGTGAAGCGCAGCGAGAACGGAGCCTCGCGCGGCTTCTTCTTCGGCTTCGCGGCTGCTACCGCATTGAAATCACGTTCCGAAATGCTCATTACCGCACCTCGGATCGTTGTCCTGAGTTACGGTGTTAAGGGCTTCACAGGCCTTGAGCTGGAGTTCCCAATCGTGCAGCGTTTCAAAAAGAGAGTTCCAAGTTTCTCTCTCTAGCTGCACCAGAAAATCATGACAATCCAGACCTGCGGGCCGGCATCGGCTGTTTCGCGTATTGCGTGTTTCGGCAGGTCTTTGCGATGGCCGCCGCGAGCGCCCGGACACGCGCGCCGGTCAGAGACGGACCTGCATTCCCAGGCCGAAGACGTGGATCAGGTCGGTGGTCGTGTTGTTCGCGGGGTTGTGGATCATCTGATAGTCGAAGGTCAGCGAAAGCTGGTTCGCCAGTTGATAGCGATAGAACGCCTCGAACGTTCCCTGATCGCGCAGCGCGTCATTCGACGGCGATGCCCAGGTATAGGCGATCCCCGCCAGATCCCCGTAGTTCGGCGGCGTATAGGTCGCGCCGATGGTCAGCTGCTCGTCATACAGCGAGGCCTGACCGTTGGATATCCCGTAGCGCAGGAAGGGCATCCACTGGTCGATGGTGGCGTTGGCCGAGAACAGGATACCCTCGCCGAAGGCCCGCGACCCGTCACCGGCGGCGTCGACGTTCCAGTAGCCGATGTTCACCTTGGTGCTGAAGAACTGATCGCGCGAGGGGGTCCAGCCGATCTCGGCATAGCGGAAGAACTCGGCCCCGCCGGGGAACCATTCGATATCGGCCAGCGAACCGTTGGCGTCGCTGACGATACCGCTGACGTAGACCTGATCTGTCAGGTAGGCGCGCCCGCTGATCCCGAAGGCGTTGCCCGAATAGTTGCGGCTGAAGTTCAGGACGGACCCGCCGTTGAAGAAGGCCATGCGGGGCACAAGCACGCCCATGATGTCGACATAGTCGGTGGGGTCGAGGTAGCCGATGTTCAACGTGACCTGTCCGTCATTGAAGATCTGCTGCCAATAGATCTGCGAGAACTGGTCGGGCTGGTCCGAGAACGTCACGCCAAGTTGCCCGGCATAGCCGATCTCGGGGCCCAGCGTTGCGGGCGTCAGCCCCGTCCCCGCAAGCGTCTGGCGGGATTCGAAGGTGAAATTCAGCGATCCCCGCGTCGGCGCGGTTCTGTGGAACGGTGACCATTGGCCCGCGATTGTCAGATAGCCCGACCCGGCGAAGCTTTGGTCCGTCAGGCTGTCCGAGGCCGAAAGGAACAGGGCGCGGTAGTCGGCGCTGAAGCGAAGCCCGAAGTCCTCGAGGCCTTCAAGCGTTTCGGCGATCCTTGAAAGCTGGGCATCCACCGCCGGAAGGCGCGCGCTGTCCGTGACGGGCGTCTCGTCGGCCTCGATCACGTTGGCCGCGGTGGTGCCGTCCCCGAAAGACAGGGCCGGCAGCCCGTCTTCGCCCTCGACGGGTCCGAAGGACAGTGTCTGCGCCGACGCAGGGGCAAACGGCGCCCCGAGCACGGCCAGAGCCAGTGCGACGGCGACCGTCGCCGCCGTCAGGCTCGACCCGCGCCGGACTGCGCGGCAATGCTGAATGCGATTCCCCATCATGTCTTGCCCCCGATCCAGACAAAGAATGGCGACCTTCCCCGCGACCTGTCCAGTGTTCGGTTTCACCTTGTCAGCGGGTCGAGCGGAAATGCCGCAGACATCTGCCGACCGGCGATAAGTTTCCGCGCGTTTCTTTTCGGGTCCGGGATCTAGGCCCTCTTCGAGGGGTCTTTTCCCAGGTGGATGCGTGCCGGTCGACAGCGCTCGGTGATCGCCTTCAGCCCGTATCGCAAGGCCGAGTCTGACTTCGGAAATACATCGGGCGGAGCATTTCGATAGGTCGCGCGCGTCCGAAGCAAATGATGCCACGCAGCAAAGATAAGCTACGGAATATGGAAAATTTTTCTCACAAATATTGATACTTAAGCAAGAACCGCGACGTTGAGACGCAAGCTTCAGAAACCACCCTCAGCCTTGATGCAGGTCAATAAGTTAACGTCCAAAAAGATGTAAACTTGGCGCAACTTCGGACGGAAAGCCAAATCGCGATCCGAGGTCTTGCGGGCGCACCCTCCCGCGATGTTAGCGCTCGGCGCTGTATTTGCGCCGGCCCGATAGGCAAAAGGAATTTTTCCATGACCACACCCTCGAAAAAGCCGGCAGCCGGTCTCGTCCTCAATCGACGGGCAGCCCTGCTTTCAGGTGCTGCGGCGACGCTCGGGGCCTCTGCCCTCAGCCGCGCGACGCCCGCGTTGGCGCAGGACGCTTCTGCCCCCGCAACGCCGGGCAGCACGGCCTTCTCGGTCGAACCGCAGCCGATCTACAGCCTGCCCCACGACCACCGCTTCCACGGCGGCGACTTCTACAAGAAGAACGACTTCTCCGAGTGGCAGTATTTCACCGCCCTCGGCACCGATACCGAGACGGGCGAGAAGATCTCGATGTTCGTCTGCCCGTTCCGCATCGGCTGGCGCGGGGATACGCAGTCCAAGGCGACGCCGTTCAACTTCGCCTTCTCGAACCTCGACACGCAGGAGTTCTACAGCGCCAACACCCTTTGGGACGGCGACTACACCGGCGAGGCGACGGACCCCGACAGCGACGACTTCGGCTTCACCTACCGCATCGCGCTTGGCGAGAACGCGTTCGAGTTCTCTTACGACCACGCGACCGAGACGTGGCGTTATGCGGGTCATTGCGACATCGACGACGAGTTCAACTCGCCCTACGCCTTCGACGTGACCTTTACCGTGAAGGCCCCGGGCTACATCCCCGCCGCTTATCACGGTCTGGAAAACATCGGTTGGGACGACGCCGGACCCGGCTATCGCCACAACCCGCAGACCATGGCGGGGCTCACCCGCTACATTCAGGCGCCGCGCGCCGATCTGACGGGCACGGTCACCGTCGGCGGCCGCACCTACACCGTCGAAGCCGAAGCCTGGTACGAACACCAGTGGGGCAACTTCCGTTACGTGCAGCAGTCCTTCTACTTCTGGGGCTACATGCGCATGGACGACGGCACCGCCTTCACGTGGCGCCAGTACTACAAGGACGCCGACTGGGGCGATTTCGACAGCGGCATGACCCGCTTTCAGGTCATCCACCCGGACAACACGGTTGAATACGGCTTCGGCCCCAGCTTCCGGTACACCGCGGACGAGCCGTGGACGTCGCCGAAGACCGGACAGAAGTACCCGTGGCGCGGCACGATGGAGACGCCGCTGGGCACCTTTTATTTCACCCCGGCCTTCGAGGAGCAGGAGACGCCCTCGAACATCCCGGGCTCGGCCTTCATCGAGGGTGTGGGCCATATCCACGCCGACGGCCCGGACGGGCCTGTCGTCGGCACCGGCTTTGTCGAGATGGTCGCCATCCATCTGATCGAGGACCAGATGCCCTTCGGCGATCTGGACCACGACAAGCTGTACATGGATTTCACCAAGGTCAATCGCTGACCCCTGCGGGCCGTCCCCTGCCGTGCGGGGGGCGGCGCAGTCCAAATCGTCTGCCAAAGGATTGAACCATGCCTGTCAACACGATCAAACTCAGCCGCCGCAGCGCACTCCTGTCCGGTGTCGGGGCCGCTGCCGGCCTTGCCGCCTTCACCCGCTCGGGTCCGGTCTTCGCGCAGGACGCCAGCGCGCCTGCCGCCGCTGGCAACACCGCCTTCTCGACCGAGCCGCAGCCGATCTACCGCCTGCCGCATGATCACCGGCTGCACAGCGGGCCGACCTACAAGCACAACAGCTACAACGAGTGGCAGTACTTCACCGTCCTCGGGACCGACAAGAAGACCGGCGACCGGATCTCGATCTTCATCTGCCCGTTCCGGCAGGGGTGGTCGGCAGAGACCCAGTCGCCCCGTGTGCCTTCGATCTTCGCCTTCTCCAACCTCGACACGGAAGAGTTCTTCAGCGCGAACACGCTGATGGCCGGCGACTTCACCGGCAACGCGGGCGACCCCGACAGCGAGGATTTCAGCTTCGAATACACGGCCGAGGGCGACGGAACCTCGGTGGCGTTCAGCTATGACCACGCGACCGAGACCTGGCGCTATTGGGGCCACAACAGCGCCGGCGGCGGCGCCAATGCGACCTACGAGTTCGACGTGACCTTTACCGTCCAGGCGCCGGGCTATGTCCCCGCCGCCTATCACGGACTGGAGAACATCGGCTGGGACGGAGGTGGTCCGGGCTATCGCCACAACCCCGAGACGCTGGCCGGCCTGACGCGTTATATCGCGGTTCCGCGCGCGGACCTGACCGGCAGCATCACCGTGGGCGGACGCGAGTACGACGTCGAGGGCGAGGTCTGGTACGAGCACCAGTGGGGCAACTTCCGCAACGTCTACAGCAGCCAGTACTTCTGGGGCTACATGCGGATGGACGATGGCACCGCCTTCACGTGGCGCCAGTATTACAGGGGCAACGACTGGAAAGACTATGATCCCGGCATGACCCGGTTCATGGTCATCCACCCGGACAACACGGTGGAATACGCGTTCGGCCCAAGCTTCGTCTACACGCCGAGCGAGCTTTGGACCTCTCCGATGACGGGTGTCACCTATCCGTGGAACGGGGTCATGACGACGCCGCTGGGCGAGTTCTACTTCGGCCCCGCCTTCAAGGAACAGGAATCCCCCGGCAATGTCCCCGGCACCGCCTTCATCGAGGGCGTGGGCCACATCCGCACCGACGGACCGGACGGGCCGATCGTGGGCACCGGTTTCGTCGAACTGGTCAACTCGAACCAGCACATCGCGCCCTACGCCTTCGAGGATCTGCCGGAAGAGGACATCTTCCTGGACTTCACCAAGGTCAATCGCTGACCCCTGCGGGCCAGCCGGAACATCACTTCAAAGGACTCATTCATGTCTGACGCAACCTTCAAACTGAATCGCCGCGCCGCGCTTTTGTCCGGTGCCGGCGCCGCCATCGGCCTGACGGCCATGACCCGTTCGGGTCCGGTCTTCGCGCAGGACGCCAGCGCCAAGGCCGCGGCGACAAGCACGCTTTTCTCGGAAGAGCCGCAGCCGATCTACCACCTGCCGCATGATCACCGCTTCCACCGCGGTCCGACCTACATGCACAACGACTATCAGGAATGGCAGTACTTCACGTTGCTTGGCACCGACAAGAAGACCGGCGACAAGATCTCGGCCTTCATCTGCCCGTTCCACCAGGGCTGGGTCTCGGCCCATGATGGCCGGGCCAACCCGTTCAACTTCGCCTTCACGAACCTCAATACCGGCGAATTCTACAGCGCCATGACGCTGTTCGAGGGCGATTACACCGGCACCGCGGGCGATCCCGACGCCGAGGACTTCTGGTTCGAATACGATGTCTCTGGCGCTTCCGGCGACATGAACCTGAAATACGATTACGCCACCGAAACCTGGGCCTACAAGGGCCACAGCGACATCGAAGACGAGAACAACTCGCCCTATGCCTTCGATGTGAAATTCACGGTCGAGGCCCCGGGCTATATCCCCGCCGCCTACCACGGGCTGGAAAACATCGGCTGGGACAGCGCCGGGCCGGGCTACCGTCACAACCCGCAGACCCTGGCGGGCCTGTCACGCTACATCCAGGTGCCCCGCGCCAAGCTGACCGGGACGATCACCGCGGGCGGGCGTGAATACGACGTCGAAGGCGATGTCTGGTACGAACACCAGTGGGGCAACTTCCGCAACGTCGAGGCGGGCCGCTACTTCTGGGGCTACATGCGCATGGATGACGGCACCGCCTTCACCTGGCGCCAGTACTACCTTGGCGATGGCTGGGACGACTACGATCCGGGCCTGACCCGCTTCCAGGTGATCCACCCGGACAACACGGTCGAATACGGCTTCGGCCCCGTTTTCACCTACACGCCGACCGAGATCTGGACCTCGCCGCGCACCGGATACACCTATCCCTGGGACGGCGTCATGCAGACCCCAGTGGGCGAGCTCTACTTCAACACGCCGATCAAGGAACAGGAAACCCCGGCCGGTAATGGCTTCGCCTTCATCGAGGGCTATGGCGAGATCCGCACCGGTGGCCCCGACGGGCCCGTCGTCGGCCGCGGCTTCGTCGAAATGGTCGATAACCCGCCGGTCTACCCGTTCAAGGACCTGCCGGAGGAAGACATCTTCATGGACTTCTCGAAGGTAAACCGCTGAACCACGGATCGGGCTGCCCCAGCCGGGTGGCCCGATCTGCATGGTGGCGCCTGTACCGGGCGCCCCATCCGACGCGCTCGGCCAACCTCTTCCCAAAAACACCCATCGTCCGACCGAGATCCCATGAAACCCGCGTCCGGTGGCTTGGAGGCGCGGCGCGCCCGGCCTAGGCTGGCCGCATGGGGTATGTGACGTCACTGTTCGCGCGAAAGATGGTCGCCGCTTTGCCGGAGGACGTCGACACGGCTGGCCTTCTGGAAGGTGCAGGGCTGGACCCGGACGGGGTCTGGGACCCGAAAGTGATGATCCCGGCGGCCACCTACTATGACATGCTGGAGCGAATTGCCGAACGAACCGACGTGACCGAGCTTCCGGTGCGTGTCGGCGAGTCGATGCGCTGCGACGACTACGGCGCGCTGGGTCTTGCATGGAAGGCCGCGCTGAACCTGCACGGGTCCTTCTCGCGGGTGGAACGCTATGCGCGGCTGTGGACCAGCGTCGTGGAATACGAACTGCGCCTCCACCCGCGCGGCACGCTGTTCATCCTGCATCGTGCCGGGGACCGACGTCTTGGCATGCGGTTGTCGAACGAGGCGACGCTGGCCAGCGGCGTCTCGCTGGCGCGGCAGGTCTGTCCGGTGCCGTTCGCCCCGCTGGAGGTCTACGTCAGGCATCCCGCTCCGAAATCCGTCGCCTATCATCAGGACTGGTTCGGCTGCCCGGTCCGGTACGACGCCGATCTGGACGCCCTGCTGCTGTCGCCCGAGGCGCTGGCGCAGCCCAACGTCCTGGGTGACGAGGGCATCTCGCGCTATCTTATCTCGCATCTGGACGCCGAGCTTTCCGAGATCGGCGAGCGGTCTCTGGTCGAGCAAAGCAAGGCCGCCATCGCACAGGCGCTTAGCGAGGGCATGCCGAAAATGTCCGACGTCGCACGCGGTCTGGGCCTGAGCGCACGGTCCTTTCACCGGCGGCTGGCCGAGCACGGGATGAGTTTCCAGTCCCTGACCGAAGAGACCCGCCGCGAACTGGCCGAGGGGCTGCTGCGCGATCAGCGCCACTCGCTGGCCGAGATCGCCTTCCTGACAGGGTTCTCGGAACAAAGCTCGTTCACCCGCGCCTTCAAGCGCTGGGTCGGGATGACGCCCGCCAGCTATCGCAAGGACGTCTCCACCAGCTGACCGGATGTCTGGCAACCACGGTCAAAACCATGGCGATGCGGGTCAATACCGCGCGGGCGCCTGCTGCCTATCCCTTGGCCATCAACACACGCCAAGGAGATACACCCATGCACACGAAACCCATCCTCGTCATCGGGGCCACCGGCAAGACCGGCAGCCGCGTCGCCGCCAAGCTTCAGGCAAAGGGCCACGCCGTGCGCCGCGGCTCGCGCGGGTCGGCCACGCCATTCGACTGGGAGACCCCCGCGACATGGGCGCCCGCCCTTGCCGGAGCCCGCGCCGCCTATGTCACCTATTTCCCCGATCTCGCCTTCCCCGGCGCCGTCGAGAAGCTGGAATCGCTGTGCGAGACGGCGAAGGACGTGGGCGTCGAGCACCTTGTGCTGCTGTCCGGGCGCGGCGAGC
Source organism: Maritimibacter sp. (assembly GCA_017792445.1). Taxonomy (GTDB): domain Bacteria; phylum Pseudomonadota; class Alphaproteobacteria; order Rhodobacterales; family Rhodobacteraceae; genus Psychromarinibacter. The sequence continues at coordinate 2,709,297 of CP051232.1, read as the reverse complement.
ACCACGCCCGGCTGGGCGAGCAGGTCGTCCGCGCCTCGGGCGTCGACTTCACCATCGTCCGCGCGGCGTGGTTCGCGCAGAACTTCAGCGAAGGCTACCTGCGCGACCCGGTCCTTGCCGGTATCCTGCCGATGCCCGGCGGCGACATCGCCGAGCCGATCGTCGATATCGACGATATCGCCGACGTGGCGGTGGCCGCGCTTACAGAGGACGGGCACAGGGGGCGGCTGTACGAAGTGACGGGCCCGCGCCTTATGACCTTCGCCGAGATGGCAGAGGCGCTGTCCGCCGCCACCGGACGCACAATCCGGCACATCCCGATCAGCTTCGACGAGTTCCACGCCAATATCGAGCAGGTCGGCGGGGCTTTCGTGGCCGATGTCTTCACCGCCATCGCGCGCGAGACGCTGGACGGGCGCAACGCCCAGCTGGCCTATGGCGTGCGCCGCGCGCTTGGCCGCCCGCCTCGGGACTTCACCGACTTCGCCAGCGACGCCGCCCTGGCCGGCGCTTGGTCGGTCGCGGCCTGACGGCCACCATTCACATCGCCTGCATTCGGAAAGGACATCCCATGACCCTGACAGGTTTCGAGAAATTCACCCTCGGCATCGCCGGGATCACCGCGCTGTCGATCGGCGCCTATATCCTCGCCGCACCACACGCCTTTTATGCCAGCTACGGCATCGCCCTTGGCAACGACGCCAGCCTGCTTAGCGAGTTGCGCGCGCCCGCTGCGGGGCTTGCGGTTTCGGGCGGCCTGATGCTGGCGGGGATCGTCCGCCGCGCACTGGCGCAGGTGGCGGTCATGCTGGCGTTGATCGTCTACATGGCCTTCCCGGCGGGACGCCTTCTGGGGCTGGCACTCGACGGCATGCCCTCGGGCGGCATCCTCGGCGCGCTGGCGGTCGAAGTCGCAATCGCCGCCCTGTGCCTTTTCGCCTTCCGCCGCCGCATCGGGCTTGCGCCTGCGTCCCGCACCCCCCGTGCGCTTGTTCAGTGACCGCATCCTGCCGGCGGGCGGGACACCCCTGCCCGCCGCGCATCCCCAAAACAAAGGAGTCTCCAGGAATGTCCGCGTTTTTCCAAACCCTGACCCCGTTCGCCGTTCTGGCCTATGCCTTCGTCGGCGGCGTCTTTCTTGCGTTTTCCGATTTCATCATGCGCTCGCTTGCGCTGACCAGCGGCACCGGCGGAGCGGAAGCGATGCAGGTCATCAACCGCGAGGTCTTTCGCTGGGTCTTCATGGCGCTGTTCCTCGGCATGGCCGCCGTCTCGCTGGGCTTGCTTCTGTACGCCGTATTCGTGCTGGAAGGATCGGGAAAGCTGCTGATCGCGCTGTCCGCGCTTGTCTACCTGTTGGGCTGCTTCGCCGTCACCGTGTTCTTCAACGTCCCGATGAACGAGGCGCTGGCGGGCATGGACCTGTCCTCGGACCGCACCGGCGACTACTGGACCGGAACCTACCTGCCGCGCTGGACCTTCTGGAACACGGTTCGCACCATCGCCTGCGCGCTGTCCGCCGCCTTGCTGCTGTTCGGCCTTCTGTCGCTGGGACAGCCGCAGGGACCGGGCCTCTGATCCCCGTCGAAACGCATGGCTCGGCCTGCAAAAACGAGAAACCCGCCGGTCCCGGATGGGATGGCGGGTTCGATACGTCTGTCACCTGCGACCGGCGTGTTGCCGGTTGCGCGTGTTCTCAGCCGCGAATGTCCGAAGCAAGGACCAGTTCGCCGGCTTCGTAGGCCTCGGCCAGAGCCATCAGGTACTCGCGGCGCTGACGCGGCGGATGCGGCATGCCGGGCACGACGGGCATCTGCGCGGCGCGCAGGGCTTCAATGCGATCGGACAGCGGCTGATTGACGACGTCGGCAACGGTGAAATCACGGGCAATCATGGTCATCTCTCAATCACTCCAATCGAATGAACGGCGGTGCCGGCAGAACGGGCCGGCAGGCCGAAGGTTGTCTGGTGGGGCTTCACGAACACGCGCTTACAAGGTTAACCGCCCCTTGAGACACTTATTACGCGAATTAATCACATCAGCATACATATCCCTTTGTACAGGTCCTCTCCCGACGCTGGTCGGTCGCTCTTCCGACAGCGGGCAAACGCCGGCGCTTTCCGCAAGGAGAATTAAATTCTTGCAGGCCGCTCTGACCTAACGTCAGATTTCGCGCATTTCCGGCATTGATTCAAAGGACGAAAAACCATGGCGACCTTGCTGACAGGCAATATCACGACCACCACGTCAATCGCGGATGGGGAGGACGTCTTCCTGTCACCGACTGCGACCGTAAACGCCGCTGCGATCCTCTTTGATTTCGCCGATCTTGCCACGGGCACTTTGTCCATCGCCGGTATGGCAATCACGTCGAACGGCGACGGCGTCCGGATGAACGGCGACGACACACTCACCGTCACGTCGACCGGCAGCCTTTACGCCATGGGCGGCGATGCGGACGCGATCGATGTAACCGGAAGCAATAATACCCTCATCATCTCCGGCTACGTGTATGGCGCCGATAACGGCGTGATCGACTTCAGTTCGGACGGCAATGAAACGATCATAACATCGACCGGCACCATCCGGGGCGGCGCGAACAATGGCGGCCTTTCCGGAGATGCCGCGGCCTTCGCAACCCGCGGGCTCACCCACACCTTGCGCAATGACGGGACTCTGATCGCGGAACTGAACCCGGGGACCGGGCGCTATATCGCCGTCGCGAACGCCGACGCTGGCGACGGAGACGCCAACTTCAACGACAGCTTCGACGCAGCCCTGACTTTCATCAACACCGGTCTCGTCATCGGCGACGTGCTGATGCAGGCCGGGGATGACGTGTTCGATGGGCGCGGCGGCACGGTTGAAGGCGGCGTGTACGGCGGGCTTGGCAATGACCTGTATATCGTGGACGACAGTTCGGCCTCGTTGTTCGAAGCCCCCGGCGGCGGTGTCGATACCGTCCAAAGCACGGCCAGTTTCGCGCTTGGTGGCTTCTTCGAGAACCTGACGCTGCTGGGGTCCGACGCCATCGACGGCGCAGGGAACAGTTCGCGGAACATCATGACCGGGAATGCGGGGGCCAACGCCCTGTACGGCAACAACTCTCGGGACACGATCGATGGCGGCGCGGGCGCCGACACCCTCGATGGCGGCCGTGGCGACGACTATATGCTCGGCGGCGAAGGCAACGACGTGATGTTCGGTCGCGCGGGCGTGGATATCATGGATGGCGGAGACGAGGACGATTTCATGTTCGGCGGCATCGGGAACGATGTGATGAGCGGCGGAGACGGGAATGACACGCTGAAAGGCGGCGCGGGGTCGGACACGATGGACGGCGGCGCAGGGCAGGATGTCTTTCTGTTCTGCAAGGCCTCGGACAGCCCGGGCGGCGGATCCGACCTGATCAACAACTTCGAGGTCGGACAAGATACGCTGGACTTCAGCGCGCTGGCTTCCGGCGTGATGGATGTCAACATCCTCGGTGGCCTCTCGGGCGGCGGGCAGGCCAGCCTGCGGACCTTCGAGAACTCGTACGGCGACACCATTGTCTTCGTTGACGCGGATGGCGACGGCGGGTCCGATATGCGGATCGAGGTAAATCTCGTCACCGGCCTGACCGAAGCAGACTTCTTCGCCTGAGACCGGGCGGACAGCACGAAAAAACCGTCGATCCGGGTGCGGATGACGGTTGCGTCAGTTTTCGGATTGTCTGGAGGCTCTCGGCAGCCCGCCCCCCGGTCTTCGGGGATTGGCGGGCCGTCGTGGCTCTCGCGCGCGTCTCTTACGCGCGCGGGTCGGTCGCGAGGACAAGATCGCCGGCTTCGTAGGCCGCGGCGAGGGCCATCAGGTAGTCACGACGCTGGCGCGGCGGATGCGGCATGCCGGCGACAACAGGGGTTTGCGCGGTGCGCAGTTCTTCAAGCAGGTCGGCCAGCGGCTGATTGACGGCTTCGGCAGCGACGAATTCACGGGACAGCATGGTCATTATGCAAACACTCCGATCAGGATGAGGAAGAAACCGATTTCAACGATCGGCAGGCTGAAGTTCTTGAACAGGGACATTCCGGCACTCATTCACTTGTCTAACCACCCCACGCCTCATCTTATAGGCGAATAAATCACGCGGGCATACATACCCCTTAGTACAGGCATTCTGCGGCGCGAACCGGACCTAGCGTCACAATCTGGACTTTATTCATACATTTAAGGGGGATAAGTTCGCGAAATGCGGCAGAATTGCGGTGCTTGGGGCGGCATTTGGACCGGTGCAAGGTGCCGCCTATCGCAGGTCGCGAATCTGTTTTTACGGCGCATTCGGCGCGTGGAAACGGCTCCCTCACCCCGCGAAACTCTACCTAGACGTGCAGTCACGAAAAAACCGCCGATCCGGGTGTGGATGACGGTTGCGTCGGGTTTCGGGTTGTCTGGAGGCTCTCGGCAGCCCGCCCCCCGGTCGTCGGGGATTGGCGGGCCGTCGTGGCTCTCGCGCGCGTCTCTTACGCGCGCGGGTCGGTCGCGAGGACCAGGTCGCCGGCTTCGTAGGCCGCGGCGAGGGCCATCAGGTATTCGCGGCGCTGGCGCGGCGGGTGCGGCATGCCGGGAACGACGGGCATCTGCGCGGCGCGGAGTTCTTCGAGGCGAGCGGCCAGCGGCTTGGCGACTGCTTCGGCGGCGACGAATTCATGGGACAGCATGGTCATCACGCAAACACTCCGATCAGGATGAGGAAAAAGCCGATTTCGACGATCGGCAGGCTGAAGTTCTTAAACAGCGACATCTGGTGTACTCACTTGCTTCGATGTTCGCCCCACAGCTTTTTTCTAACCTAGTTAATCACATCCGCATACATACCCCTTAGTACAGGTGCTTCGTGGCGAAGACCGCACCTTCGGCCCAGTTCTGGACATTATTGTTGAACTTCATGGGGTTCAGCTGTCCCATTCTGGCCGAATTGAGACATCTGGGGCGGGAAATGGACCGTTTCGGCCGGGCGCGTCACACAGGCCGCGAATCCGCAGGGTGATGCGAGGCGTTTCGGCCCCCTGCCCCGAAGCGACTGGTTTCAGCCAGCGCTTTCCTCCCCGGCTTTGCAGGCACGAAAAAACCGTCGATCCGGGTGCGGATGACGGTTGCGTCAGTTTTCGGATTGTCTGGAGGCTCTCGGCAGCCCGCCCCCCGGTCGTCGGGGATTGGCGGGCCGTCGTGGCTCTCGCGTGCGTGAGTTACGCGCGCGGGTCGGTCGCGAGGACAAGATCGCCGGCTTCGTAGGCCGCGGCGAGGGCCATCAGGTATTCGCGACGCTGACGCGGCGGGTGCGGCATGCCGGGAACGACGGGCATTTGCGCGGCGCGCAGTTCTTCGAGGCGGGCAGCAAGCGGCTGGTTGACGGCCTCGGCGGCGACAAACTCACGGGACAGCATGGTCATCACGCAAACACTCCGATCAGAACGATGAAGAAGGCGATCTCGACGACCGGCAGGCTAAAGGACTTGAACAGCGACATTTCTTTCACTCACTCGTTGGTTAAGCACCCCACGGCGCACGTCTTAAGCGAGTTAATCACCTGCGCATACATATCCCTTAGTACAGCTATCCTTTCGGATAGCCCTACATCATATCGCACTTAAATTATTTTAAATCAGGGACTTAAACTAACCCAGGGGCACGTTGCGCACCAAGGCGACGCCATCGGCCCCGAAAAAATGTCGCTTCCCAGGGTTGTAACGTAGCGTCACCTGTTCGCCGGGCTTCAACGCGACGTTGCCACTGACACGCACCAGAAGCGGCCCGACACCCTCGATATCCGTGTAAATATTGGTGTCCGAGCCCAGACGCTCGACCAACTGCGCCGTCGCGGTGACGTCGCCCTCGCCTTCCACGATATCGATATGCTCTGGCCGGATGCCCATGTAGCGCGCGTCTGCGGGCCCCGGAATCACGGATCCGTTGCCCAGACGAACGCCGCCCTCGGCCGGAGTGACCTCGAACACGTTCATGTTGGGCGAGCCGATGAACTGCGCGACGAACAGGTTGGCAGGCGTCTCGTACAGCTCCAGCGGAGAGCCGACCTGCTGGATGTCGCCGCCGTTCAGCACGACGATCCGGTCGGCCAGCGTCATCGCCTCGACCTGATCGTGGGTGACGTAGACCATCGTCGCACCCAGCCGCTGATGCAGCTTGGCGATCTCAAGCCGCATTTCGACCCGCAGGGCAGCGTCGAGGTTGGACAGCGGTTCGTCGAACAGGAAGGCTTTCGGGTCACGGACGATGGCGCGGCCCATCGCGACGCGCTGCCGCTGGCCGCCCGACAGCGCCTTGGGGAAGCGGTCCAGCAGCTTGCCAAGGCCCAGCGTCTGCGCCGCCTCGGCCACCGGGGCCTTGCGCTTGGACGCGGGCTCGCGCCGGATCTCCATCGAGAAGCCCATGTTCCGTTCGACCGACATATGCGGGTAAAGCGCGTAGCTTTGGAACACCATCGCGATGTCCCGGTCACGCGGCGCCACATCGTTCATCGGCTTGCCGCCGATGGTGAACTCGCCGCCCGAGATCGGCTCCAGCCCCGCGATCATGCGCAACAGGGTGGACTTGCCACAGCCTGAGGGGCCGACCAGCACGACGAATTCGCCGTCTTCGATCTTCAGGTCGATGTCGCGCAGAACCTCTGTCGGGCCATAGGCTTTGCGAACGGATTTCAGCTCCATCTCGGCCATCGGATTATCCTTTCACGGCGCCGCTGGTCAGGCCCTGAACAAGGTACCTTTGGATGAACAGGAAGAAGAGACAGGACGGGATCAGCGCCAGCACGCCGGCGGCCATCATCTGCCCCCAGTCGACGGAGAACTTGCTGACGAAGGTCAGCAGCCCCACCGGGAAGGTCATCGCGTCGTTCGAGTTGATCAGCATGAGGGCGAACAGCAGTTCGGACCACGCGGCGGTGAACACGAAGCCCAGCGTCGCGCCAAGGCCCGGCAGCGTCAGCGGCAGGATCACTTTCCACAGCGCCTGAAACCGGGTGCAGCCGTCGATCATCGCGGCCTCTTCAAGGTCCTTCGGGATGCCGTCGAAGAAGCTTTGCATCAGGAAGGTCGCGAAGGGCACGTTGAACGCGGTGTAGACCACGATCAGCGAGGTCAGCGAATTCAGCATCCCCAGCCCGGCCACGATCTTGTAGATCGGCGCGATGATCATCAGCAGCGGGAACATCTGGGTCAGCAGCATCAGCACGATCACCCAGCGTTTGCCGCGGAAGTGAAAACGCGAGAAGGCATAGCCCGCGGCGGCGGCGACCAGCGCCGTGATGGCCGCGGTCGACAGCGACACGATGACCGAGTTCTTGAAGTAGGCCAGAAAGTCCGACGCGAAGATCACGGCGCGGAAGTTCTCGAACGTCAGTGTCGAAGGCCACAGCGCGGTACCCTCGGAATAGATCATCCGGTCCGGCGTCAGCGCGATCTTCAGCAGCCAGTACAAAGGGAACAGCGCGAAGATCACGTAGGCCGCGACGGCAAGATACTTGCCGGCCACCATCAGCGGGGAGGGTCGGGACAGGCTTGTCATCAGGTCTTCACCAGTTTCGCGCGGATGAACAGCAGGATCGCGGCATAAACCAGCAGCACCGCCAGCAGCGCGACGGCGATGGCCGAGGCATAGCCGAAGTCCAGCTTCCGGAACGCCGTCGTGAAGATGTAGGTCGACAGGATCTGCGTAGAATTGGCTGGCCCGCCGCCGGTCATGACAAAGATTAGGTCGGCGAAGTTGGCGATCCAAATCGCGCGCAGCATCACCGTGATCGCGATCATCGGCCCAAGGAAGGGCAGCGTGATCTTGGTGAAGCTCTGCCAGCGCGAGGCGCCGTCGATCTCGGCCGCCTCGTACAGTTCGTGCGGGATGGATTGCAGCGCGGCCAGCAGGGTGATCGCGAAGAACGGAACGCCGTACCAGACGTTCGCCATGATCGGTCCCCACATCGCCGTGTCGGGGTTCGACAGGATGTTGTAGGGCTCGTCGAGGATACCCATCGCCGCCCACCAGTGCGGCAGCGGCCCGATCACCGGGTTCAGAAGCCACGACCACGTCAGAGCGATCAGGAAGGTCGGAACGGCCCACGGCAGGAACACCAGCGCCTGAACCACGCGCTTGCCGTGAAACGGCCGCGACAGCAGCAGGGCCAGCCCGAGGCCAAGAAAGAACTGAAGCGTCACCGAGCCGAAGGTCCACCAGAAGGTGTTGCTCAAGGCGAGCCAGAATTTGCGGTCATCGCCGAGATCGGCGAAGTTCTCCAACCCGACATAGCCGGTGTCGAAGGGGCGCAGCAGGTTGATCGACTGCACCGAATAGGAAATCCCGATGGCCAGCGGGATCAGCATCACAAAGCAGATCAGCAGAACCGCCGGTGACAGGTACATCCAGGGCTCTACCGCATAGCGCAGATAGGCCCGGCCAAAGCGCGACCGGGGGATGCCCCCGGTCGCCTCAGTTGTGTCCGTGAGTGGAGTCACTTCGCCGCCTGATACTTCTCGTACTCTTCGGTCAGGAACGCGGCCCATTCGTCGGCCATGTCCTGGGCGGAGATTTCACCCAGCAGCGCCTGCTGGGACGTCTCGAGCGCGATCGAGTCGGCGAAATAGCCGAAGCCCTCGAGGTACGTCGGCATGGTCAGCGGTTCCCATGCCGGGTCGTTCAGTTCCGTGAACCAGCCCGAGAACTGTTCGGACTGGAAGTACGGGTCCTGGTCGGCGCCCTTGTGGATCGGGATCACCCCCACCCGCTTGGCCCAGGTCTTGTTCTGCTCGGGGCTGGACAGGTGCGCGATCAGCGACCATGCCTCGTCCTTCGCGGCAGAGCTGTCGAACGCTGCCCAGCCGGCATAGCCGATGGTCGGGAACGACTTGCCGTCCGGGCCCTTCGGCATCGGTGCGACGGCGAAGCTTTCGGCGTCCATCCGGTCGGCCACGGCGATCAGCGCGTCCGGGTCCTGGTCGAGGAAGGCGCAGGTGCCGGAATAGAAGCCCGCGACGATCTCGTTGAAGCCCCACGATACGGCGTCACGCGGCGCAAGCCCGTCCTGATAGATGTCGATCAGGAACTGAAGGCCCTCGACCGCCTTGGGCGAGTTGATGGTGGCCTTGCCTTCCGCGTCGAAGAAGTCCGACGAGCCCATCATGTTCGCGGCCATCATCATCCAGCCGTTCAGACCGCCGGGACCACCGCGCAGGCAGTAACCGTACTTGCCGTCCAGCTCGGACACCTTGGCGGATGCGTCGCGGAACTCTGCCATCGTTTCCGGCACGCTTTCCACGCCGGCCTCGGCCAGCAGGTCCTTGTTGTAGAACATGGCGCGCAGGTAGAAGCCGTAGGGGATTTCCTTGAACGACCCGTCAGCGGTGGCCGAGCCCATGTTGACCGTCGTCTCGGTCAGGGTGTCGGCATGTTCCCAGCCATCGAAATAGGGTTGCAGGTCCATCAGCTGCGGGCCGTACAGGGCCAGCCAGCGGTCCGGCATCTCGACCACGTCGGGGATATCGCCGCCCGCGACCATGGTCGCGAACTTCTCGAACGCCTGTCCCCACGGGAGCGAGACGATCTCGACCGTGTTGCCGGTCTCTGCTTCCCACGCCGAGACCATTTCCGTCAGGGTCTCGGTGCGCTCGGGGCTGGTGATCACCTCGACCAGCTTCAGATCGGCCGCCTGCGCGCCGGTGGCGAGCAGCAGCGCAAGCGCAGTGGTTCCTGTCAGTCTTCTCATTCTTCTCTAGCTCCCTGTTGAATGGGGTTTGTTGAATACGGAGCCTTTGCGGCCCTTCTTGTTCAGCGTCCGGCCTTGACCAGAGCGGATTCGAAATCGGCCCAAAGCGCCTCGGCGTCCTCGAGACCCAGCGAGATGCGGACCATCGTGTCGGGCACGCCGAAGGCTTGCAGCGAATTCTTCGGACCGGCCTGCGCCAGCGTGATCGCGGTCGGCACGATCAGGCTTTCGAAGCCGCCCCAGCTGACGCCGTAGTGGAACAGGTTCAGCGCGTCGGCGAATTTGCGGACGTCGATGTCCTTGGTGAACTCGATCGACATCAGGCCCGAGCGGCCCTTGAGACCGGGCACCGAGTTGGGGCCGGGCGAGTTGACGGCCACGACCTCGGGCCGCGCGCCAAGCCGGTCGACGAAAAGATCGGCGGTCCGCTGGTGCTCGCGCATCCGGGCGGGCAGCGTGCGCAGCCCGCGCACCAGCAGCCACGCCTCGAACGGGGCCAGCTTGCCACCCAGCAGCGGCAGGGTCAGGTCACGGATGCGGGCAATGTGTTCGTCGGACGCCACGACCACACCGGCCACCGTGTCCGAATGTCCGCAAATGTATTTCGAGGCCGAGTGCAGCACGATGTCGATGCCCAGCGCCAGCGGGGTCTGGAACACCGGCGTCGCCCAGCTGTTGTCGACCACCGTCAGGCAGCCATGCGCCTTCGCGTGATCCGCCACCTTCCGCAGGTCCATCACCTGCATCATCATCGAGTTCGGGCTTTCCAGATACGCCAGCGCCGCGCCCTTCAGCGTGTCCGGGTTGTCCTGCAACTCGGTCACCGAGTGATACGTGACCTCTACGCCCCACGGGCCCAGCATTCGCTCCATCAGGCGGTAGGCGTCGGGGTAGACGTGCTCGACGCAGGCCAGACGGTCGCCCGGCTTCAGGAAAGCGAACAGCACCGACGAGATCGCCGCCATGCCGCTGGCGAAACCCACCGCGGCCTCGCCGCCTTCCAGCTTCGCCATCATCTTCTCGAAGGCATCCTGCGTCGGGTTCTGCACGCGGGAATACAGCGTGCGGTTGCCCTGCCCCGACATCCGCGCCTCGAAGGCCGAGAAGTCGTCGAAGGTGAACAGCGACGATTGGTAAATCGGAGGTGTCACCGATCCTTCGCCCCCGCCGAACGGCTGGGCCAGGAAGGTATCGATGCTGTCGTCGGTCATGCGTCGGTCTCTCCGATCTTTGCCTGCGTGGCCTTTTCCACTAGGTCGAGAATCTGGTTCATGATCCGCGCCGCCTCGTCCGCGTCGCCGTCGCGGATCGCCTCGGCCAGCGGCCGGTGCAGCGGGATCGTGTCGGTGCCAAGCTGCGGTTCGCCGAACGGCGCCTCGTAGACGGCGTGGAATGCGTGCTGAAGCTGATCGACCAGTTGCTTGTACAGCGGGTTGCCCGTCGCATCGTGGATCGCGGCGTGAAACGCGTGGTCCTGCGGGCGCCAGTCTTCCCCGGCTTCCAGCGCGTCCATCAGTTCGTACATGCGGGTCATGATCTCGTGCCGCTGGCGCTCGTCGGCGCGCAGGGCGGCCAGCCGGGCCGAGTCGACTTCCAGCGGGCGGCGCACTTCAAGCGTCCGCATCAGGCTTTGCGCCTCCAGCGAGATCGACAGCGGGAACTGCATCGACTGAGCGTGGATCGGGGCGCGCAGCACGGTGCCCGCGCCCTTGTTCCGGGTGACGATGCCCATCGACTGCCATGACCGCAGCGCCTCGCGCACCGTCGAGCGGCCGACGCCAAGCTCGCGCGCCAGTTCGATCTCGGGCGGCAGCCGGTCGCCCACGCCGATGCCGCGGGCAACGATCATCTCGGCCACCGCGTCGAGAACCTCGCGCGGTTTGCCGGATCCAAGTTCGGGGGTGTCGTCGCTCATGGCCTGACCGTCTCACAATGTCCGACAAAGTCAATCCACTTTGTCGGACAAAGATTGAAACTATGTCAGACGTAATGACATGGACGGAGAAAATTAAACACGTTCAGCGGGTTGGGTTCAGGCAAGAGCGCCGGGGCGCGGCGCACTATTCTGCCGGGCGACGCCGAACGCACCGCGAAACGAAAAAGCCGCCGGGCATTTCGCCGGCGGCTTTGATCGGTTCCAGCCAGCGCCGGAAGATTCGCGTTGTCGTGGCAGAGGTCAGAAAAGCTCTGCCAGTGCCTCGCCGATATGTTCGATGGTATAGGGCTTCTTGAGGATCGGCACGTCCGGGAAGGACTCGACGATGTCGTCGCTGGCGCCATAGCCGGTCGCCAGCGCGAATTTCACGCCCAGTTCGCGGCACCGTTCCGCGATCGGCAGCGAATTCTCGTCACCAAGGTTCACGTCGACAAGGGCGAACACCGGGACGGTATCGTCCAGCGCCTTCAGCGCGTCGGCCACGCCCGCCACCGTGCGCACCGAAGACGCGCCAAGATGTTCAAGCATGTCAGCCGCGTCCATCGCGATGATCATGTTGTCCTCAACCACCATCGCGGGACCGGTCAGGCGACCGCTTGGCACAGGTGCGTCCGTGGTGTCGCCAGCATCGCCATCGGCTTGCGCCTCGGCAGGTTCGGCATGCGCCGTCGGGATGCCGAATTGAGCCTCAAGACCCGTCACCTTGTACTCGATATGCGCAGTCCCCTTCAGTTCGAACGGCACGGAGCGTTCGATGATCGTGGTGCCGAACCCCTTGCGGGTGGGCGCCTGCACCGGCGGGCCGCCCTTCTCGCGCCACCCCAATTCGGCGCCACCATCGGGGCGCTGCGCGATGAGGATCTCGACCGAGCCAGAGCTGTCGCTGAGCGCGCCATACTTCGCAGAGTTGGTCACCAGTTCGTGCACCACCAGCGCCATCGTGGTGAAGGCCGTCGGCGACAGGTCGACGTCCGGACCCTGAATGTGCACCCGTTCGGCCTTTTCCGACAGGAAGGCGCGCACCTCGGTGCGGATCAGCGACTTGAGCGAGACCCAGTGCCATTCTTTCTGCGTCAGTTGGTCGTGCGCGCGCGCAAGCGCATGGATGCGGGCGTCCAGCACCTGACCGTAGACCTCGATATTCGTCGCATCGCCCTTGCCCTGACTCACAAGGCCTCGGATCAGGTTCAGGATGTTGCGCACCCGGTGGTTCAGTTCGGCAATCAACAGTTCCTGCTGGTCGTTCGCCTTCTGACGCGCGTCCGCCGCCTCGTCGGTCAGCTTCAGAACGATCTCCAGAAGCGTCACCCGCAACGTATCCGCCGCCCGGCGTTCGCCCGGTTTCCACGCGGCGCTGTGGCCCTTCACGACCTCCTGCCACGCCTCGAAGCTCTTGCGCGGGGTAAGCCGTACACCGTTCGGCCCAAGCTCCGCCGGTTTCTCCGGGTTGCCGGCCCATGTCACCGTCCGCGCCACTTCCTGCCGGAACAGCACGATATAGTCGCGCGGAGAGCGCGAGATCGGCAACGCGAGCAGACCCGCCGCGCGCTCTGAGAAATCCGCACCACGCGGGTAACGTTCAGAGATGCAGTCGGTGGCGTAGACTTGGCTCATCTGCGCGGTGTTGAGGAACCGCGCCAGTCCAAGAAACTCTTCCTCGGTCGGCGCCAGACCCCGTGCGCGGTAGTGGCCGTTCGAGAAGATGGCGATCCCGTCGAAAGGGATCACGTCAGCCATCTCGCGCGCGACGAAATCGAACGTGTCCATCAGGTCCTGACCGTCGGACATCTGCGCCAGAACGCGGTCGTGCATCCCCCGCGCGCGGTCGATCTCGGCCAGTTCGGCATCGGTCTCGGCCTGTGCCAGTTCGTAGTTGAACAGCTGCGCGAACAACTCGACGGCGCTGCGCAGGTCGTAGCCGATGTAGAACGGCGAATAGTGGTGGCAGGCGAACAGCCCCCACAGCTTGCCACGCCGCAGGATCGACACCGAAAGCGACGCCCCCACGCCCATGTTGCGCAGGTATTCCAGATGGATCGGGCTTACCGCCCGCGTCGCCGCCAAAGACAGGTCCAGCGGCTTGCCGTCAGGACCGACCGCGGGAACCACCGGCGAGGGCGTGTCGTTCACATCGGCGATCAGCCGCAGCGGGCTGCGGGTGTAAAGCTCGCGCGCCTGCTTCGGGATGTCGCTCGCCGGGTAGTGCAGGCCGAGGTACGACTCCAGCTGCGGTTCCCGCGCCTCGGCGATGACCGTGCCGCTGTCGTCCTCTTCGAACCGGTAGACCATGACCCGATCAATGCCGATCAGCGCTTTCAGACCGCGGGCCGCGTCATGCGCCATTTCCTCGACCGTGCGATTGCGCTGCACGCGGGAAATCAGGCCCTGCACCATCGCCATTTCGCTGCCGTCGGTCGAGTCTCCGGCGCGGGGCTCGAACTCGAAGATGTAGAAATGCCCGGACCTGTGCAGCGACGCGTCGAACAGGCGACCGTCTTCGAACACGTCCAGAGCAAAGATCCGGCCCACGCTGTCACCAGCGTCGAGAAGCTGCAGCTTGGATCGCAGCAGGTGGACGGTCTGCATGGGCAGGAATTCAGTCAGCGGCACACCCAGAACGGCGTCGGGGTCGAGACCCAGCATGTCCTGGCAGTTCGCCGAAAGATGCGCCACGAACCAGTCCGGAGACACCGCAAGAAGACAGCCGTAGGACTGCACCCGGCCAAGTACATGGATCGGCTCGCGATCGCAGTTGGTCAGATCTACTGCGAAGTCGGTCGCACCGCGATCAGGTGAATTCATCAATGGGTCGTCCTGCCTTCAGCGCCATGCCTGCGCAATCATCGTAAAGTGTGAAAAGCGCACGCACGTCGCGCACCATGCGGTCCGCAAAGTCGCCTTCTCCCGCCATCTCTGCGGTCTCGACGCAGAAAGCGCGCCACAGATCGGGCCGGGCGGGGGTGTCGAAATATCGGTTGGCCCGCTGCACCAACGGGTCGGCCGCATCGGCCCAGTGCCGGCGCAGCACCGCCGTGCCCAGCCGTGAGCCAAGCACGACGTAATCCATCGCAAGCGCATGCACCTCGACCACCGGGCCGCCCGGCAATTCGTCGACGCCGAGCACCGCAAGGTCCAGCCGCAGGCAGGCAAGCAGATCGTCCGCAAGGTCCGCCGAGCGCGCCACGCCCTCAGAGATGCGGATGCACGGCAGCGCTGCCGCCTGCAACTGCAGGAAACGCGACAGACCGTCGGGGGACCGAAGATCCAGTTCCGACAGCTTTGCATCCAGTGCTTCGTGTTCTTCCCGCGTGCCCACCCTGAGACGGGTGCGCAAATTCTCGTCGTGAGACACAGACAATCCTAACCCCGGCATTATCGCCGTTAGAACATGCGTTAAAATCGCCCCCAGGCAAGGAAAATGAGACAAAAAACATTGAATTGAAAGCAAATTTCCGGATCGGGTTCGGCTTCACCGGAATTACATAAGGTTTTCGCATGGATACGGCATTTCCGCACAGCCGCCTGGGCGTGGGCTCCCCTGGCGGATGTGTATTTACAGCCCGATGGCGTCGGCCGTCGCGGCACTGTAGAACGGCGGCATGAGACAGTTCTTCGACCTGCAACACCCGTTTTTCCTTCCCGTCTGGCGGCGCGTCGCGACGGTGGCGGCCTGTCTTGGCTGGGGCGGTCTGGAACTGGCAATGGGCCATCCCGGCTGGGCGGCCATTTTCGCGGTCATCGGGCTGTTCTGTCTGTGGGAGTTCTTCATCGTCTGGGACGATGAAGCAGTCCGCGCGCGGGCCAACGAAGACTGACCCTTTCTGGCCTTGCCACGTGGCCCCGACAGCGGCGCCCGCACCGCTTGACACCGCCCCCGAAAACCGACACATAGCGCGCCAGTGGGGCCGTAGCTCAGTTGGGAGAGCGCGTCGTTCGCAATGACGAGGTCGTCGGTTCGATCCCGATCGGCTCCACCATTTCCTCCCACCGCCCGCCGTCTTTGATTGTTCCGGTCACGCCCGTTTCAAAGGCGGAGCCCCGGCGCTTTCACGCAAAACTGAACGGCGCTGTGCATCCGCGGTTGATCGGCGCTTCGGTTTCCTTTTGTCTCGAACCTGACACCGCCCGTATCCCACGGGGAATCCGAATGAATCCCACCGCGGCGGTCTGGAAAGAGACAGCGATGACCGATGAGAACTGGTGGCGCGGATCCGTCACCTACCAGATCTACCCGCGCTCCTTCATGGACAGCAACGGCGACGGTGTGGGCGACCTGCCCGGCATCACCGAACGCCTGCCATATGTGGCCGACCTTGGCGTCGACGCGATCTGGCTGAGCCCGTTCTTCACTTCTCCGATGCGCGATATGGGCTACGACGTTGCCGACTATCGCGGGGTCGATCCAGTCTTCGGCACGCTCGAGGATTTCGACGCCATGGTGAAGGTGGCGCATGACCTTGGCCTGAAGGTGATCATCGACCAGGTGCTGTCGCATTGCTCGGACCAGCACCCGGCTTTCGAGGAATCCCGCAGCTCGCGCGACAACCCCAAGGCGGATTGGTTCGTCTGGTCCGATCCCAAGCCGGACGGGTCCGTCCCGAACAACTGGCAAGGGATCTTCGGCGGCCCGGCGTGGGAATGGGACACGCGGCGGCGGCAGTATTACTTCCACAACTTCGCCAAAGAGCAGCCGGACTTCAACTTCCACAACCCCGAGGTCCAGGACTTCCACCTCGACAACATGCGCTTCTGGCTGGACCGCGGCGTCGACGGGTTCCGGCTGGACACGGTGAACTACTATTTCCACGACGCACGCCTGCCCGACGACCCGGCGGACCCGGTGAAGCGCGACAGCCCGGCGAACAAGCCCTACGACATGCAGTATCACCTGCATTCCAAGAACCAGCCCGACAACCTTGATTATCTCAAGCGGATGCGTGCGCTGCTGGACGAATACGACGCCCGCGCCATGGTGGGCGAGGTTGGCGACAGCCATCACTCCATCGACCTGATGGGCCAGTACACGCGCGGCCAACGGCTGCACATGGCCTATTCGTTCGAACTGCTCGGCCCGCCCTTCTCGGCCGAGTTCTTCCGCTCGCGGATCGAGGCCTTCTTCAAGGGCGCGCCCGATGGCTGGCCGTGCTGGGCCTTCTCGAACCACGACGTGATGCGCCACGTGTCACGGTGGACCGAACACGGGCCCACGACCGCCTCGGTCGCCAAGGTCGCGGCTGGGCTGCTGCTGACCTTCGAGGGCTCGGTCTGCATGTATCAGGGCGAGGAACTGGGGCAGGTCGAGACAGAGCTGGAATACCACGAGCTGACTGACCTCGACGGCATCAACTTCTGGCCCGAGGTGAAAGGCCGCGACGGCTGCCGCACGCCGATGGTGTGGGACGGCAAGGCGTCGAACGGAGGCTTCTCGACCGCGAACAAGACGTGGTTGCCGGTGAAACAGCCGCAACTGGATCGCGGAGTTGCGCAGCAGGGCGAAAACAGCGTGCTGACGTTCTACAAGGCGATGCTTGCCCTGCGGAACGCAGAGCCTTCGCTGCGGACCGGACCGCAAACGTTCCTGGATGCAAAAGAGCCGGTGCTGGCCTACACGCGGGGAGACGACATCCTGTGCGTCTTCAACCTGTCGGGCGACAAGGCAAGCTACACGCTGCCGGGCGAGGCCGAACCGCTTCTGTCGGAAGCGGCAGAGGTGACTGGCGGAAAGCTTGCGCTGGGTCCGAACGGCGTGATGATCGCGAAGCTGGGCTGACGGCCCGAAACACAAAGTCCCGGGCTTGACCCGGGACCCCTGTTGCCAAAGCGCGGTTTCAGAGCTTCGGAGCGGTCTGCAACAGCGGCAGCACGTCCGCCATTTCCGGGCCGCGCGCGCGGCCCGTGATGGCAAGGCGCAGCGGCATGAACAGCTGCTTGCCCTTGCGGCCGGTCTTTTCCTTGACCTCGGACGTCCATGCGCCCCACGTCTCGGGCGTGTAGGGCAGCGGCGGCAGCATCGCGAAGGCTTCGCCGACGAATGCGCGGTCCTCGTCGGACAGTTCCGCCCCTTCCGCGCCCTTGCGGAACAGATCCCACCAGCCGGCCATGTCCGCCTTGACGGTGATGTTCTCGCGCACGACGTTCCAGAACTGCTCGGCCAGTTCGTCCGGCACCCCCAGCGCGCGCACGTCGGCGGCGACCGCCTCGTAGGGCAGCGACGCAAGATGGCGGGCGGTCAGCGGGAACAGGTCCTCGACGTCGAACTTCGTCGGGGCAGAGCCGAAGCGGGTGATGTCGAAGCCCTCGACCAGTTCGTCCAGCGAGCCGCGCAGCTCTACCGGGTCGGACGAGCCCAGCCGCGCCATCAGCGACAGCAGCGCCATCGGCTCGACCCCACGCTCGCGCAGGTCGCGCAGCGCCAGAGTGCCAAGACGCTTGGACAGCGCCTCGCCCTGCGGGCCGGTCAGCAGCGAATGGTGCGCGAAGGACGGAGCGGTGCCGCCCAGCGCCTCGATGATCTGGATCTGCGTCGCGGTGTTGGTCACGTGGTCCGAGCCGCGGACGATGTTGGTGACGCCCATGTCCATGTCGTCGACCACCGACGCCAGCGTGTACAGCACCTGACCGTCGCCCCGGATGAGCACCGGGTCCGAAACCGAAGCCGCGTCGATCGAGATGTCGCCAAGGATGCCGTCCGCCCACTCGATCCGCTCGTGGTCCAGCTTGAACCGCCAGTGGCCCGAGCGTTCCGCGCGCAGCTTCGCCTTCTCGTCGTCCGACAGCGCCAGCGCGGCGCGGTCATAGACCGGCGGCTTGCCCATGTTCAGTTGCTTCTTGCGCTTCAGGTCCAGTTCGGTCGGCGTCTCGAACGCCTCGTAGAACCGGCCCTTCGCCCGCAGTTCGTCCGCCGCCTCGGCGTAGCGGTCCAGCCGCTCGGACTGGCGCTCGAAGCGGTCCCACGTCAGGCCCAGCCACTCGAGATCCTGCTTGATGCCGTCGACGTATTCCTCTTTCGACCGCTCCGGATCGGTGTCGTCGATCCGCAGGATGAAGGTGCCGCCGGCCTTGCGCGCGATGAGGTAGTTCATCAGCGCCGTGCGCAGGTTGCCGATGTGGATGTAACCCGTGGGGGACGGGGCGAAACGGGTGATGGTCATGGCGCGTGATCTCCTTGCGCGCTCCTCTGTCACAAGGCCGCGGGCTTGTCCACATCGGGGCCACGCCAAGGCGGTGCCGTTCACCCTTTGCTCATGGCTTGCCGCTTAGTTGAGCAGGCGGGCGAGTCGCGTCTTTCCGGCGCCGGTCCCGCAGCCGGAGGTCTTGATGCGCCGCGTCGTGCTTTGCCTGTTGTTCGCCCTGTTCGCCGCCCCCGCGGCGGCGCAGGGCATCTGCCATGGCTACGGCCCGCAGTCCCCGCGCGACATCGGCAACCCCGAAGGCGCGAACCGCCGCGTCTGGTCTCCCGCACCGCCGCCGTCCCGGATGAATCTGTGCAACATCCACACCCACACCAACGCCGAACACCGGGGTCCGGGCTTCTTCCTGCCCGCGGGCGACGGCGAACACGGCGGCTGGCGCTGTCATGGCACCGCAGAACTGTCCCCGGAAGAACTTGAGGATCCGACCCACGGGCACGGCGCGTTCCACGGCGTCGTTCCCGGCGACACGATCGAGGTGCACTGGGTCTTCTCCTCGTGCGACGTCCGCCCCGGCGAAGGGCTGGGCGCGTGTCTGTCCGACACCTGCGCCAACCCGGAATTGCGGGTCGAGGCGCAGGTGTTTCTTGTGGTGAACGATCCCGACGCCGCCGACTTCGCCGATTTCGCATATGCCGGCACCGTGCGCCACGGCCTGCACCAGCCCCGCGCCCTGCCCGACGGCACCGGACGACCGGTCGTCTTTCTTGGCTCGACCACAGGGCCGTCCTTCACCCAGTCGGTTTGTTCGCCACTTCAGGTCACGTGGTCGGTCCGTCCCGCCTGCATGAAACTCGACATCGGTTCGCTGCACCGCTGGGCCGAGGCGGGCAACGTGTTCAACGAAACCCACTCGCACGGCGTCCGGCAACTTGTCACCGCGCCGGAACTGCTGTCGGAAATCGAATGACGCCCGGCCCGGCTAGGTCGGTTCGACCGGCCAGTGGGTCGCAAGGTCGGCCAGCCCGGCACGGATCAGCTCCCGCAGAACGTCCTCGTCGATATCGGCCAGCTTGTTCACGTAAAGACAGGACTTGCCGATTTTGTGCTTGCCCAGCCGGCCGAGGATCTCGCCGAAGTCGGCATAGCCCGGCATGATGTAGATCGAATGCGCCGCCTTGCGGGGGCTGAAGCCTGTCGCGAGGAAATCGCCCTTGCGCCCGCTTTTGTAGACGTAGTGATAGCGGCCATAGCCCACGATCGACGGCCCCCACATCACCGGCGCGAAGCCCGTGACCTCGCGAAAGATGGCGTCCAGACGCCGGGCCTCGTCGCGCTTGCGCTCCGGTTCCACCGTGTCGAGGAAATCGCCGACTTCGGCGCCTGTCGCCTGCGTCTTGTTCTCGCTCATCCCGGCCCCCTGTCCCATCCGGTCCCGCCCGTGGCCACCAGAGTACCGCATCCGCCCGCCAGTTGTCGCCCCGGACCGGCCATTTTCGCCGGAATGCCCGACCGGACCCAGCCCCGCCCAATCGGCCGAATGCCTCTTTCCCCTGCCGCTACCCCGCGCCACTATCCGCCGCATGACAGATACCGCCGCAGACCTTGTCGCCCCCGACCTCGACCGGATCGAGCAACTGGCCCATGCGGCGCTTGCCGCCCTGCCCGCGCCCTTCGCCCGCGCCGTGAACGGTGTCGCGATCCGGGTCGAGGATTTCGCGCCCGACGACTTGCTGGAGGACCTCGGGATCGAGGACCCTTTCGCGCTGACCGGCCTTTATGACGGCATCCCCCTGACCGAGAAATCCAGCTTCGATCAGCCGTTGCAGCCGGATACCGTCTGGCTGTTCCGCCGACCGATCCTTGACGAGTGGATCGACCGGGGCGACGTGGCGCTTGGCGCGCTGGTGACGCATGTGCTGGTGCATGAGATCGCGCATCATCTGGGGTGGTCTGACGACGACATCGCCGCGATAGACCGCTGGTGGGAATGAGCATGGCTTGCGGGCCGGGGCGGCTCGGTCCACTCTCGGCCCCGACCGCCCGGCAGGAGTTTCCATGCGCACCGATATCGTCACTGTCACCCTGAACCCGACCGTCGACTTCGCGACCTCTTCGCCGCAGGTCTTCGCCGAGCACAAGCTGCGCTGCACCGAGCCGCATATCGACCCGGGCGGCGGCGGCATCAACGTCGCGCGGGCGGTCCGGCAACTGGGCGGACAGGCCACCGCGATGATCGCCATCGGCGGCGGCGCGGGCGCGCAGTTGCTGCAACTTCTGGCGCTAGAAGGCGTGCCGACAGTGGCGTTTCAGGGCCCCGGCGAATCGCGGCTATCGTTCTCCGTGACCGATCAGGCCACGAACGAGCAGTACCGATTTGTCATGCCCGGCCCGATCTGGGGCGAGGCGGACGTGGAACGCGGGATCAACTCGATCGACCAGTCGGCGGCGGACGGCACGCTGGTGGTCCTGTCGGGAAGCCAGCCGCCGGGTGTGGCGAAGGAATTCCCGTCGATCCTCGCGCAGCACCTTGAAGGGCGCGGCGCGCGGCTGATCGTGGACACCTCTGGACCTGCGCTGTTCAACCTCGTGCGCGGCACCTACGAGGCGATCCACGTGCTGCGGATGGACGATGTCGAGGCCGAGGAACTGGCAGGCCGCGCCCTGACCACCCGCGAAGACACAGCCGCCTTCGCCCGCGAACTGGTGATGCGGGGATCGGCGCGGATCGTGATCATCGCGCGCGGGGCCGATGGCTCGGTTCTGGCCACCGAAAGCGAGGCATGGCACGCCGTGTCGCCGACCGTGGACGTCGTCAGCAAGGTCGGCGCGGGCGACAGTTTCGTCGGCGCGTTCACCCTTGCGCTGGCGCGGGGCGAGACGCTGCCCGCCTGCCTGCGGTTCGGCGTGGCCGCAGCGGCCGCCGCCTGCACCACCGAGGGCACGCGCCTGTGCGAGATGCAGACCGTCGAGAAACTGCTGCCCGCCTGCGAGCTGGGCCGCGTCTGACGAACCGGGCACAAAAAAGCCCGCCGGTGCGAACCCGGCGGGCATTGGACAGTCTGCTGTCCGACAGCTGAGGATCAGGCGGCGATTTTCGCTGTGATCTCGACAAGCCGCTTGGCCTGATGCGCGATGGCTTTCTTGCCGTTCTCGGGCAGTTCGCCCGCGATGGCCGAATAGCCATAGGGGTTGCCCGTCTCGAACAGGATCGGGTCGGTGTAGCCCGGCGTCACGATGATCGCGCCCCAGTGAATAGCCGAGACGTAAAGCCCCATCGTGGTCATCTCGTGCCCGCCGTGCAGGGTCTGCGCGCTGGTGGTGGCGGTAAAGGTCTTGTTGACCAGCTTGCCGGCCTGCCACAGCGGACCCAGAGTGTCGATGAAGGCCCGGACCTGGCTGGCAGCCTGACCGTAGCGGGTCGGCGACAGGAAGAAATAGCCATCGGCCCATTCCATGTCGTCGTGGTTGATTTCGGGGATATCGCTGGTTTTTTCCAGCTGCGCTTTCCAGGCCTCCTGGCCCTCGACCACCTCTTTCGGGGCGGTTTCGGCGAAGCGGCGCAGGCGGACTTCGGCGCCGGCGGCTTCCGCGGCGGCCTTCGCTTCAAGCGCGACCTGATGGTTGGTGCCATAGGTGGAGTAGAAGGCGATGGTGATTTTCGGTGCGGTCATGAATGGATCTCCTTTCCGCTGAACATTCACCACCTTAAGTCGTGCGTACAGCGAGAGTTCCGTGCGGCATGGCGCGAAGAACGTGCGGAAACGCACAGGGTGCCGGACACCTGCAAGACAGAGGGAAAGAGACAGGACCCGCCCCCGTTGGATCGGGGTGCGGAGGGTGGCCCGGCTTTCGTTGCTGTGCGCTTCCGCCATCCGCATATGGGGCCGGCCACCGCCCCTTGACCCTTCGATCACGCCAGATTTATGCGCGTTCCGGCCAGTCGGGGCGACCGTGCTGCAACGGGTGCGCCCCGCGCCGTCCCGCGCCGCGGATTTGCTTTGAGCCCGCACGCCCAAACCCGCTATGACAGCCCAGACCCCACACTGACACGCAAGGCGTCCCGCTTGTCGCAGCCTCTGGCAACAGCCGAACTCCGGCCCCTCGTCGATACCCGTGACCACCGCATCAGCTACATGGCGGGCACGTCGGATCGGCTGGTGGTGTCGCTGGCAGGTGTTGGTGCCCAGCCGAAGGAACTGCCGCCTTTCGAATTCATGGGAACCGCTTGGGACCAAGGTCGCAACCACGTTTTGCTCGCCACAGAGCGGCGCAGATCATGGTTGAACGACGCCGCATACTCTGGCGAACTCGTCAGGCAGATCGAGACGCTGGTCGAGCAGTTGTCCATCCGTGACATCGTCTGCCTTGGCAATAGCATGGGCGCATACATGGCGCTGAACCTGCCGCAACTGACCCGTGTCGATTGCGTCATTGCGTTTTCTCCGCAGTATTCCATGAGCAGCCTTCACGTCCCCGAAGAAGTGCGTTGGTCGCGATGGCGAGACCGCATCAAAGAATTCCGCTTCCCGACCGTAGAAGCCTTGGACCCCAGTCAAAGGGACTACTTCGTCTTTCACGGCAACACGGTGCTGGAGCGCATCCACTGGCAACGGTTCCCGCAGGACCCGCGCCTGCACCATTTCATCTTCCGGGGGGAAGGGCACAATCTGGTCCAGCGCCTCAAGGACGAAGAGATGCTCACCGATGCCGTCCGCATGGCGATAGAACGCAAGCCCCGGCGGCTGCGCAGGTTGCTGGAAGGTGCTTTCGACGTCGCCCGGCGCGAGATGCTTTCAGCCGACGAGGCGCACCTGCCGCTTGGCGATTAGCTGGGGTCGCGCCAGCGGTTCACGATGGGATAGCGTCGATCCAGCCAAAAGCTGCGCTTGGTCAGGCGTGCGCCGGGCGCGGACTGGAAGCGCTTGTATTCGCTGATGTAAATCAGGTTCTCGATCTTCTTCACCACGTCGCGCTCGAAGCCCATGGCGACGACCTCGGCCACTGATTTCTCGTCGTCGATCAGCGCCTCGAGGATCTGGTCGAGATCCTCGTAGGGCGGCAGCGAATCCTCGTCCTTCTGATCCTCGCGCAGTTCGGCCGATGGTGGCTTGTCGATGACGCGGGGCGTGATCACCTCGCCCTCGGGGCCCATCATCCAGTCGCGGTGGTTCGCGTTGCGCCAGCGGCAGGTCTCGAACACGCGGGTTTTATACAGGTCTTTCAGCGGGTTGTATCCGCCGGACATATCGCCGTAGATCGTGGCGTAGCCCACCGCGACCTCTGACTTGTTGCCGGTGGTCAGAAGCATTTCGCCGAACTTGTTGGACAGCGCCATCAGCAGCAAGCCACGCAGGCGGGACTGGACGTTTTCCTCTGTCACATCCGGCGTCGTGCCCTCGAACAGGGGCGCCAGCGCCTCGGTCACCGCCGCACGCGGGCCCCTGATCGGGACGTAGTCATAGCGGCAGCCCAGCGCCTTCGCGACGGTCTCGGCGTCCTCAAGCGAATGCTGGCTGGTGTACTCGGAGGGCAGCATCACGCAGCGCACGTTGTCGGCGCCCAGCGCATCCACCGCGACCGCCGCCACCAACGCCGAGTCGACGCCGCCCGACAGGCCCAGCAGCGCCTTCTTGAACCCGGTCTTTCGGAAGTAATCGCGGGTGGCCTGCACCATCGCGCGATAGTCCTGCTCCCACTCGTCCGGCTGGTGCGTCTCGCCCGCCGGCAGGATGCGCCAGCCCTCGTCGCCGCGCGCCAGTTCGATGGTGCGGATTTCCTCGTCGAAGGCGGGCATCAGCATCGCAAGCTCGCCATGCGGGTTCAGCGCGAAGGACGCGCCGTCGAATATCTGGTCGTCCTGCCCGCCCACCATGTTCAGGTAGATCAGCGGCAGCCCGGTCTCGACCACGCGGCCGACCATGTGGTTCAGCCGCGTCTCAAGCTTGCCGCGATAGTAGGGAGAGCCGTTCGGGACCAGCAGGAACTCGGCCCCGGTCTCGGCCAGCGTTTCCGATACTTCGGGGTGCCATGCATCCTCGCAGATCGGCGTGCCGACGCGGGTGTTGCCGACGGCATAGGGGCCGCCCAGCGGACCGGCGTCGTACAGGCGCACCTCGTCGAAGACATGATCGTTGGGCAGGTTGTGCTTCAGAACCTTGCTGGCGATCTTGCCACCCTTGAGGATGAAATATGCGTTGAACAGCGCGCCGTCCTCGGCCCACGGGCCGCCGATACCCAGCGCGGGACCGTCGGCGCAGGTGACGGCCAAAGCCTCGACCGCCTGCATCGCGTGGTGGTGAAACGCGGGCTTCATGACAAGGTCCTGCGTCTGGTACCCGGTCACGAACATTTCCGGCAGCGCCACCATGTCGGCGCCCGCCTCCTTGCCCTTCAACCATGCCGCGTGGGCGGCATCGACATTGTCGCCGATGGCCCCGACAGTCGGGTTCAATTGTGCCAGGGTCAGACGAAACCTGTCGGCCATATCACTCTCCGCATCGTGAGTTGCGTCTTAGCAGAACACTCGGCCATGGAAAGCCGATAGCGGCAAAAAGCGTTGCTAGGTCAATGGTGAGCCTTTAGGTTTCGCCCATGGCGACACGATCGGGGATGTGAACCGTCCGATGGGAGGCAGGGTGCAGAATTACCGGGCTAAACGCGACCGGAACAATCGTTTTCAAACTCTGACGCTGAGCGGCGCGATCCTGCTGATGGCCGGGACGGCCTTCGCGCAGGACGGCGACGTTCAGGTCAAACAGTACGAAGACGGCGGCGTCTACGAGGGCACGTTTCAGGACGGCAAGCAGCACGGCACCGGCACCTACCGCCTGCCCAACGGCTACGAGTACACCGGCGCATGGGTCGAGGGAGAGATCCGCGGTCAAGGCGTGGCGCGCTTTCCCAACGGGTCCGTCTACGAAGGCAACTTCGAGGCCGGCAAACCCTCGGGCCTCGGCAAGATCACCTTCGCCGACGGCGGCACCTACGAAGGTGACTGGGTCGACGGCAAGATCAACGGACAGGGCACCGCGGTCTATGCCAACGGCGTGACCTACACCGGCGGTTTCGTCGATGCGATGCACGACGGTCAGGGCCGGATGGAAAGCCCCAACGGCTATGTCTACGAAGGCACGTGGGTCGGTGGCGTCAAGCAGGGCGAAGGCACCATCACCTACCCCGACGGCTCGGTCTATACCGGCACACTGGTCGACGGTCAGCGCGAGGGCCAGGGCCGCCTTGTCACCGCCGACAACCCCGAGACCGAAGCCGACGAAAGCCTGACCTACGAAGGCGAATGGTCCGGCGGCCAGATCAACGGCACCGGCACCCTTACCCAGCCCAACGGCGACGTCTACGAAGGCGAGTTCGTGAATGGCGAGCGGCAGGGACAGGGCAAGGTCACCTATGCCAACGGCGACATCTACGAGGGCCAGTTCCTCAACGACCGCCGCCATGGTCAGGGCACATTCTACGGCACCGACGGCTACGCCTATCTTGGCGAGTGGGTCGCGGGCCGGATCGAGGGCGAGGGTCAGGTCACTTACCCCGACGGATCGATCTACGTGGGCGAGTTCCGCGATGACGTGGCCGCCGGTCAGGGCCGGATCATCTATCCCGACGGTTCGTCCTATGAAGGCGAATGGCGCGGTGGCGTGATCGAGGGCGAAGGCCGCGCGGAATACGCGAACGGGCTGGTCTACGAGGGCACGTTCCTGAACGCCCGCAACCACGGCACAGGCACGATGACCTACACCGACGGCTATACCTACACCGGTGAGTGGCAGGACGGCCAGCGCCATGGACAGGGCACCGCGACCTATGCCGACGGCACCGTCTACGAAGGCGGCTTCGTGAACGGCCAACGCGAGGGCATGGGCAAGATCACCATCCCCGACAACCCCGAGACCGAGGACGACGAGAGCTTCACCTACGAAGGCGAATGGGCCGGCGGCAAGATCGAAGGCACGGGCCGCGCGATCTACTTCAACGGCGACGTTTACGAGGGCGAGTTCGAGGACGGCCGCCGTCAGGGTGAAGGCACGATCCAGTACGCCTCGGGCGAGGTTGCGACGGGAACGTGGAACGATGGCGTGCTGGACCCCAGCACCGCCGAGATCAGCGGCGCGGACGACGCGACCGAGTGACCCGATGGGCAAGCCGGTCGTCTACCACATACCCGTTTGCCCGTTCTCGCAGCGGCTGGAGATCCTGCTGGAGCTGAAAGGCCTGCGCGACGCGATCGAGTTTCGCGTCGTCGACATCACCAAGCCGCGCGACCCCGCATTGCTGGAACTGTCGCGCGGCACCACGGCTTTGCCGATCATGGACCTTGGCGATGGCCGCGTGCTGAAGGAAAGCCTTGTCATCCTGCGCTATGTCGAAGAGGCGCTTGGCGGCCCGAAGGTGGCGCGCGAGGATGCCTATGAACGCGCCATCGAACGCCTGATGATCGCCCGCGAAGGGCCATTCGGGATGGCGGGTTACCTGTACGTGATGAACCGCGACCGCGACGCGTCCGAGACGAAGAAGGCCGCGCTGCTAGAGCATTACGCGTGGCTGTCGGACTTCCTCGACCACCACAATCCGGGCGGCACGTTCCTGTTCGACCGGTTCGGGCTGGCCGAGGCGGTCTATACCCCGCTGATGATGCGGTTCTGGTTCCTCGACTATTACGAAGGCTTCGACCTTCCCCCCGGCCCCGAATACACGCGGGTCCGCGCGTGGCAGGAGGCCTGCCTCGCGCACCCGGCGGCGCAGCAGGTCAGCTACGACCGCATCGTGAAACTGTACTACGACTATGCCGTCGGCGCCGGGAATGGCGCGCTGCCGGACGGCCGCACGAAGTCGAGCTTTGCCTTCGACCCCGACTGGCCCGACCGGCCGATGCCGCCGCGCGACAAGTACGACCGCATCGCCAGCGACGCCGAACTCGGGCTGGTCTGAGACGCGCCGCGCCTACCGCGCCGCCAGCGCCAGACCGTCGACCACCGCCGTGAACGCCTCGGACCGCAGCAGCGCCGCGTCCGGGCACAGGTGCGAAACTTCGTCTGACACGAACCGCATCAGGCTCGATCCGCCGACGAGGATCACGCGGCTGATGTCGGATGCGGACACACCGGCCAGCGCAAGCGTCTCTGCCGCGGCCCCTCGCAGCGCCGCGCGGTTCTCGGCCAGCGCCGCGTCCAGCGTTTCGCCCGTGACCGGCACCGACAGGCCCGGCTCGATGAACTCCATCGCGATCCGCCCCGCGCCGCTGTCGCCATTCGCCCCGATCTTGCCCCGCTCCACCGCGAAGGCCAGTTCGTGCCCAAGCTCGAGGTCCAGCACTTCGGCGAACCGCGCCATCGCGGGGCGATCCACCGCGGCGCGGACCATGCCCGCCACCATCCGGCGGGTCTCGGCGGTGTAGAGGAACGGGATCTTCGCCCATGTCGCAAGGTCGACGTAAGGCGCACGCGGCACCGGCAGCAGACCCGAACCCATCTCGCGCCGAAGTTCGCCGCCTAGCCCCAGCACCGGCATCGCATGGGTCATCGATACGGCGTGGTCGAAATCGGTGCCGCCCAGCCGGATGCCGTGGCTGGCAAGGATCTCCGCCCCGTCGGACCCGCCCCGGAACACGGTGAAGTCAGAGGTGCCGCCGCCGATGTCGACGATCAGACCCAGCCCCGCACCGCCGCCCATGCCGTGACAGGCGACCGCCGCCGCTTCGGGCTCGGGGAGGAAGGAAACCTCGTCGAACCCGGCAGCGGCATAGCAGGCGCGGAGGTCCGCCTCGGCCTGCGCGTCCTTCTCCGGCGCGGCAGTATGGAAATGCACCGGACGGCCCGACAGGGCGCGACGGAAGGTCATGCCCGTCGCCGCCTCGGCCCGCGTCTTCACCTCGGCCAGAAAGACGGCGATCACATCGGCCAGCGTGCGCCGCTCGCCGCCCAGCACGCGGGGTTCGTGCAGCAGCGGCAGGCCCAGCACGCTTTTCAGCGCACGCATGTACCGCCCCTCTTCGCCCGCGATCAGCGCCGAACCGGCGGCAGAGCCGATGCGCATGTTGCCGTTCAGCGGAAAGAACACGGCGGTCGGCAGCGTCTCGGCGCCATGTTCGATGGGGATGCGGTAAATGCCGTTGCCTGCGGCCACAGCGGCGGCGGAGTTGGAGGTGCCGAAGTCTATCGAAAGAATGTCGGAGGCCATGGCGCGCGCCCTTTTGAGAAAGCGCCCCGGCTATCCAATCGCGGACCGGCGCACAAGCCGATTCCCGTACGTCCCCGGTCCACAGCCGCTTGACCCGCGCGAAATTGGCGGTCATCTGACCCCATGCTGATCTACAAGATTTTCCGTACCCCCGAATGGCAGGCGCTGCAGGCTGATGGCTCGACCAACGGCGCGCCGATCGACCTGACCGACGGCTACATCCACTTCTCGACCGCCGAACAAGCCGCCGAAACCGCCGCGAAGCACTTCGCCGGGGTCGAGGGGCTGTGGCTGGCTGCGGTCGAGGCCGACACGCTGGGCGACGATCTGAAATGGGAGCCGTCCCGAGGCGGCGCGCTGTTCCCGCACCTGTACCGTCCGCTGCGGCTGGACGACGTGGTCTGGGCATGGCCGCTGCCACTGGAAGACGGCAGCCACAAGTTCCCGGCAGAGATGGTATGAGCCTTCTCGAACGCATCGGCCTGCCGCTTCTGCGCGCCGTCGACCCCGAACGGGCGCACGGGCTGGCGTTGCAGGCGGTCCGGTCCGGGCTGGCGCCCCTGCCCGGCCCCGTCACGTCGCCCCGTCTGGCGACCACGCTGGCAGGAATGGCGCTGCCGAACCCGGTCGGTCTGGCGGCGGGCTTCGACAAGAACGCGACTGCCACCGCCGGGCTGTCCCGCGCAGGCTTTGGCTTTCTGGAACTGGGCGCCGCGACGCCTCGTCCGCAGCCGGGCAACCCCAAGCCGCGCCTGTTCCGGCTGACCGAGGACCGGGCCGCGATCAACCGCTTCGGGTTCAACAACGACGGCGCCGAGGCGATTGCCGCCCGCCTTGCCGCCACGCCGACCGGCATCCCGCGCGGCCTGAACCTTGGGGCGAACAAGGACAGCGCCGACCGCGCCCGCGACTTCGCCGAGGTGCTGCGCGTGGCGGGGCCGCACATCGACTTCGCGACCGTCAACGTGTCGTCCCCCAACACCGAGAAGCTGCGCGACCTTCAAGGCGCCGCCGCGCTGAAGGGGCTGCTCGCCGGTGTGATCGAGACCCGCGACGCGCTGGCCCGGCGGGTGCCGGTTTTCCTGAAGATCGCGCCCGACCTGACCGAGGCCGAGATCGCCGAGATCGCGGGCGTCGCCATCGAGGCCGGGCTGGACGCGATCATCGCCACCAACACGACCCTGTCGCGCGATGGTCTGCGAAGCCCCCACAAGGGCGAGACCGGCGGCCTGTCCGGCGCGCCGCTGTTCGAGAAATCGACCCGCGTTCTGGCGCGGTTGGCCGAGGAGACCGGCGGCGCGGTGCCGCTGATCGGCGTTGGCGGCATCGCCAGCGCGGAACAGGCCTTTGCCAAGATCCGTGCCGGCGCCAGCGCGGTGCAGCTTTACACCGCGATGGTGTTCCACGGCCTGTCGCTGGCCGCCGGTATCGCACACGGCCTGGACACGCTGCTGGCGCGCGAAGGCTTCGCCTCGGTCGCCGAGGCGGTGGGCACCAACCGGAAGGACTGGCTATGACCAAGGTTACGATCTGGCACAACCCGCGCTGCACCAAGTCGCGCGAGACGCTGGCGCTGTTGCAGGACAAGGGCTGCGACATCACCGAGCGCCGCTATCTCGACGATGCGCCGACCGAGGCAGAGATCCGCGACGCGCTGGATCTGCTGGGCGTACCGGCGATCAAACTGATGCGGACCAAGGAAGCCGAGTTCAAGGCGCAGGGGCTGACGAAGGACACCGACGACGCGGCGCTGATCGCGGCGATGGCCGCCACGCCGAAACTGATCGAGCGTCCGGTGGTCTTCGCCAACGGTCGCGCGGCCCTGGGCCGTCCGCCCGAAGCGGTGCTGGAGATCCTTTAGTTTTCTTGCCTCCGGCGGGGATATTTCCGGACCAAAGAAGCTGTCAGCCGGGCACTGGCTCGGACACGCCCGCTTCCTTGCGGTGGTACTTGGCCCACAGCGTCAGCCCGCGCGTCGCGTTGAGGATCATCAGAGCCAGCCACAGCCCGTGGTTGCCCATCAGCGGCAGCAGCACCGCCAGCGCCACGACATAGACTGCGGCCGACTGCAGCGCGGCGACGCGCATCTCGCGCGTCCACGTGGCGCCGATGTAGATGCCGTCCAGCATCCACGCCGCGATACCGATCAGCGGCGCGGCGCACAGCCACGGCAGATAGACGCGCGCCTCGGCCCGGACCGCTTCGGACGTGGTCATCAGGTCGATGATCGCGCCGCCCGCGAGCCAGAACACCAGCCCCAGCACCACCGCGCCGCCAACGCCCCATTGCGAACTGATGATCGACGCGCGGCGCAACGATGTCCGGTCGCGCGCGCCCACCGCCGCGCCGACCAGCGCCTCGGCCGAGAAGGCGAAACCGTCCAGCGCGAAGGCGGTGATTTCGAGGAACTGCACAAGCACCTGGTTCGCCGCCAGTGTCACGTCGCCGAGGTCGGAGGCGAGGAACAGGAAGGTGGTGAAGGACACCGACAGGATCACCGAGCGGATCATGATGTCGGTGTTCACAGCCAGCATCCGTTTCAGCCGCGTCCGGTCGAACACCCGCGCCCAGTCCCGCCACTGGTCGCCCGCGAAAGCGGCGCGGCACAGCCAGAGGCCCAGCGCCAACCCCGTGTACTCTGCGATCAGCGTCGCGACCGCCACGCCCTCGACACCCCAGCCAAGCCCAAGCACGAACCACAGATCCAGCGTGATGTTCAGCCCGTTCATCCAAAGCTGCAGCGCCAGCACGCCGCGCGTCCGCTCCATCCCGATCAGCCACCCGGTCAGCGCGTAGATCCCGATGGCGGCGGGTGCGCCCCAGATGCGGATAGCAAGGTACTGGCGGGCCAGCGTCTCGACTTCCTCGGACGCGGGCGCGAGGCGGAAGGCGCCCCAGAACAGCGCCACTTGCAGAACCACCAGCGCGGCACCCGCGGCGGCTCCGAACAGCAGGCCGCGCATCAGCAACGCGCCGGTTTCAGAGGTGTCTCCCGCCCCCTTGGCCTGCGCCACCATTCCGGTAGTGCCCATCCTGAGAAAGCCGAAGACCCAGTAGATCGTCGTCAGGATCACCGCGCCAATCCCGACCGCCCCGATCGGCGCCGCGGCCCCCATCTGGCCCACGACGCCGGTATCCACCGCGCCAAGGATCGGAACTGTCGCGTTCGACAGCACGATGGGCAGCGCGATCCGCAGCACGCGGGCGTGCGTCAGGGCTCCGACCTGTTGTGCGGTCATGACTGCGCCGACTGGGGCATCAGGAAGTGCGCCGCCGCCTGCGCGATGGGCCGCGCGCGGTTGTCCTGCCACGCCTCGACCTGAACGCTGGCGTAACGCCGGCCCGACCGGGTCACCCGCGCGCGGGCATAGGCGTCGCGCGGCAAGCCCGAGCGCAGGTAATCCACCGTGAAGTCGATCGTCTTCGGCAGGCGCGGCAGGTTGCCGGGACTGATCGTCGCCGGATCCAGCCGCCCGCTTTCGATGTCTTTCCACAGGAAGGACCACGACAGCTCGACGATGGCGGTGAATTCCAGGAAAGCGGCGGTCACGCCGCCATGCAGCGCGGGCAGCATCGGGTTGCCAATCAGCTTGTCGGAATAGGACAGCAGCCCGGTCAGCTCGTCGCCGTGCCGCTCGAAGCTGATGCCAAGGAACCGCATGTAGGGCACGCCGTCCACCAGCGCCCGAAGCGCGGCGTCACGGCGTTGCTTCACCACCTGAACGGGTTCGGGACGCGGGCGGCTCATGCGGTGCGCTCCACCGTGAACGCGCCGGTCGCTGCGGCGACCGGATTGTCGCGGTCGTCGTCCATCGCCTGCGCCCGCACGAAGGCGACCGAGCGCGTGACGTGATAGCATTCCGCCCGCGCCACGATCTCTTGCCCCGGGGTCGCGCCGCGCATGTAGTCGATCCGCAGGTCCAGCGTCGCGGTCATCGCGGGGCTTTCTGGATGACTCATCACCGCCGCGCCGCTGCAGGTATCCATCAGCGCCGAGACCGCACCGCCCGCGATCGTGCCGCGCGCCGGGTCGCCGATCAGGCGTTCGTCGTAGGGCATCGCCACCTCGGCCACGCCCGGACCAAGCGCGACCAGCCGCATCCCCAGCGCCTGCGCATGGGGCAGCGCCTCGATGAACTGGCGGATGATCCGGTCTTTCGCTTGCTGATCCGAGGTCATGTCAGGTCTCGTATCCTGTGTGATATGCAGCCCTTTGGCCGACGCCGATTAATCGACCCTTGGCGTACAAGCCGCAAGAGGCAGTTGCACAGGGTATCGCACACGCGCTTTGCAGCGCGCGTCGATCCGGCCCGCCGCCGCTGGGCGCCAAATTGCACAATCTTTATTAAATACAAGAGTTTGTTTCCGGCCCGCAGCCAACGCCGGCCAACCTGTCGTGGCCTATCCCACAGCGCGTCCGGACCCGAAAATCAGGCGGCACGCATCCATTTCGTCGCACCCCGCTTTCCGGCGGTGGAATGACACCCCATATGGCGGGCGGATCAGCGGTTGCCACTCACGCCGCTTCGATCGCGAGCCTGCACATTTATCTGCCGGTTCCCGTGCCGGTGCGGATGACAATTGATCCTTGTCGCCCGCCCCATTATCTATTTCCATACGAGGGAGTTACCGATGTCTGACCCGCGGCTGAACTTCAAAGACATGTGCGCCAAGTTCGACGTGACCGCGCGCACGCTGCGGTATTACGAGTACATCGAGCTGCTTTCGCCCGAGAAGGAGGGCCGCTCACGTTTCTACGGACCGAAAGAGATCGCGCGGATGACCCTGATCCTGCGCGGACGCCGTTGGGGCTTCTCCTTGGAAGAGATCCGCCAATGGCTTGAAATTTACGAACGATCGGGGACGCGTGCGCAGATGGAAGTGCTTGTCGAGATGGCCGACCGCCAGCTTAAAGTCCTGAATTCTCAGCGCGAAGATCTAGAGACAGCCATCGCCGAATTGCAGACTCTGCGGGATGAAACAGCATCCGATTTGGCGTAGCCAGCAACCTTCACAAATGACGTGACGTTACACCGGCCCTAGGGTCAACCGCGCTTGAAGCGCTTCGGATCTGCGGTCATGTGGGGCGTCTGAACATAAAAAGAGATGAGGCCAACATGACCGATGAAGTCATGACCATCCGAGAGATGTGCGACGAGTACGATGTTACCCCACGCACGCTGCGGTTCTACGAATCCAAAGAACTCCTTGCCCCGATCCGCCAAGGCAGCAAACGGCTCTTCACGCGCCGCGACCGCGCCCGGCTTAAACTGATCCTGCGCGGCAAGAAATTCGGCTTCTCGCTCGAGGAGATCCGCCAGATCCTGGACCTGTACGAGTCCGACGGCGGCGAGCAGGCGCAACTCAAGCGTGCGCACGACGCCGCGAAAGAGCGCCTGTCCGAGATGGAACGCCAGCGCGACGAACTGAGCGGCACCATCGAAGAGCTCAAATCCGAGATCGAGTGGAGCGCCAACGTGCTGACGTCCTACAGCCAGCAGGCCGCCGCCGAGTAATACGGTCAAGACGGGAGGGAGGCCCGAAATGCCCAGCTATACTGCGCCCTTCAAGGACCAGCAGTTTCTTCTGCATGAGGTTCTGAAGGTCACCGAGACCGGGATTCCCGGCTACGACGAACTGGACCGGGACTTCACCGGTGCGGTTCTGGAAGAGGCCGGCAAGATCGCGTCCGAGGTGCTTCAGCCGCTGAACGCGGTAGGCGACCGTCAGGGTTGCACGCTGGAGAACGGCGTGGTCCGGACTCCGGATGGCTTCAAATCCGCCTACGACCAGCTGCGCGAAGGTGGCTGGATGGGGCTGGATGCCGATCCGGAGTATGGCGGTCAGGGCATGCCCTTCCTCCTGTCCTCTGCTGTTGGCGAGATGTTCGTCTCCGCGAACATGGCGTTCAACATGTACCAGGGGCTGACGCATGGCGCCTACTCGGCGATCCACACGCATGGATCGGACGAGCAGAAAGCCATGTACCTTCCCAACATGGTCGAGGGCCGCTGGTCCGGCACCATGAACCTGACCGAGCCGCACTGCGGCACCGACCTCGGGCTGATCCGCACCAAGGCGGAACCGCAGGACGACGGCAGCTACCTGATCACCGGCTCGAAGATCTGGATCTCGGCCGGCGAACATGACCTTTCCGAGAACATCATTCACCTTGTGCTGGCCAAAGCCCCCGGTGGCGGCGAAGGCACCAAGGGGATCTCGCTGTTCATCGTGCCCAAGTTCATGGTGAACGACGACGGCTCGCTGGGCGACCGCAACGCGGTGTCCTGCGGCGGTCTCGAAGAAAAGATGGGCATCCACGGCAACGCCACCTGCGTGATGAACTACGACGGGGCCAAGGGCTTCCTCGTGGGCGAGCTTCACAAGGGCATGCGCGCGATGTTCACCATGATGAACGAGGCGCGTCTGGGCGTCGGCGTGCAGGGCCTCGCCCAGGGCTCGGTCGCCTACCAGAACGCGCTTGGCTTCGCGCAGGACCGCCTGCAGGGCCGCGACGTGACCGGGGTGAAAAACCCCGACGGCCCCGCCGACCCGATCATCGTCCACCCGGACGTGCGCCGCGGCCTTCTGGACCAGAAGAGCTTTGTCGAGGGCGGCCGCGCCTTCATGTACTGGGGCGCCATGCTGATCGACCAGGCGCACCGGGCCGAAGACGCGGACGCCGAGGCGCTGATCTCGTTGCTGACCCCGGTCATCAAGGGCTTCCTGACCGACAAGGGGTTCGAGACCACCGTGCTGGCGCAGCAGACGCTGGGCGGCTCGGGCTTCACACGCGAATGGGGCATCGAGCAATTCGTCCGCGACGCCCGGATCACCATGATCTACGAGGGCACCAACGGCATCCAGTCGCTGGATCTCGTCGGCCGCAAGCTGGCGCAGAACGGCGGCAAGACGGTGATGGCGTTCTTCGACCTCGTGAAGACCTTCATCAAGGAAAACGAGGGCGATGCCGACCTGAAGGACGGCTTCCTCGATCCGCTGAAATCGGCGTCCAAGGACCTGCAGGCCGCGGGGATGTTTTTCATGCAGAACGGCATGAAAAACCCCAACAATGCGCTGTCGGGCTCTTACGACTTCATGCTGCTGTTCGGACACGTCTGTCTTGGCCTGATGTGGGCCCGGATGGCGAAGGCAGCACGGGCCGCGCTGGACGCCGGAACCAGTGACGCAGCGTTCTACGAATCGAAACTCGCCACGGGGCGCTACTATATGGCACGACAGTTGCCAGCGACCGCCACGCACCTCGCCCGGATCCAGTCCGGCGCGGACCCGGTGATGGCGCTGGACGCAAGCGGCTTCTAGGACGCGGGGCTCTCCCCGCCGGTCCGGTCGCACCGGGAAGGAGGGGAGATGCCAAAGCGGTTCCGACTGACACGCCACTTCACCGTCGGCATGACCGAGGACGGCTATCGCCGCCTTCGCAAGTTCTCGCAGGAGGCGGGACTGACCGAGGGCGAGGCGCTGTCCTTCCTGTTCGAACATTTCGACAGCGTGACGAACGAGGACAACCTCGTCGCGCGGCTGCGGCTGTTCAACTCGGAGCTCGAAGCGCGCAAACGGTAAGGGAGGAAAGACTGGGCATGCCGGGCAGCTGGAGGACGGACGAGCATGAGATGCTCGCCGAGATGACGCGCAAGTTCATCACCGAAGAATGGAAACCCCACTTCGCGCGCTGGCGCGAACAGGGAGAGATGGACCGTTCGACCTGGGCGCAGGCGGGCGAACTGGGTCTGCTGTGCCCCTCGATCCCCGAGGAATACGGCGGCGCCGGCGGCGATTTCGGCCACGAGGCGGTGATCCTGATGGAACAGACCCGCGCCAACCTCGCCAGCTGGGGCCACGGCATCCACTCGGGCATCGTCGCGCATTACATTCTCGCCTACGGCACCGAAGAGCAGAAACAACGCTGGCTGCCGAAGATGGTGTCGGGCGAACTGGTCGGCGCGCTGGCGATGACCGAACCGGCGGCGGGCTCTGACGTGCAGGCGATCAAGACGAAGGCGGTGCGCGAGGGCAATGCCTATCGCGTCTCGGGCCAGAAGGTGTTCATCACCAACGGCCAGCACGCCAACCTTATCGTCGTCGCCGCCAAGACCGACCCCAAGGCGGGCGCCAAGGGCACCTCGCTGGTGGTGGTCGAGACCGACGGCGCCGAGGGCTTCTCCCGCGGCCGCAACCTCGACAAGATCGGCTGCCACGCCTCGGATACGTCCGAGCTGTTCTTCGACAATGTCGAGGTCCCGCCCGAGAACCTGCTGGGCCAGGCCGAGGGCCAGGGCTTTTACCAGATGATGCAGCAGCTTCCGCAGGAACGCCTGATCATCGCCTGCACCGCGATGGGCGCGATCGACGGTGGGCTGGACCGCACGATGGCCTACTGCCGCGAGCGGCAGGCCTTCGGCGGCCCGCTGATGCAGTTCCAGAACACCCGGTTCAAGCTGGCCGAATGCCAGACCAGGGCCGCCGTCAGCCGCGCTTTCCTTGACGAATGCATCGCGGAACACCTCGAGGGGAAACTGTCGGTCGAAAAGGCGGCCATGGCGAAGCTGTGGCTGTCCGAGGCGCAGGGCGAGATCCTCGACGAATGCGTCCAGCTTCACGGCGGCTATGGCTTCATGACCGAATACGAGGTCGGCGAGATGTGGACCGACGCGCGGATTCAGCGGATCTACGGCGGCACCAACGAGATCATGAAGGAACTGATCGCCCGTGGCTTCGCAGGTGCCAAACCATGACCGCCGCGCGCGCCGAGACTGCGGGACGCCTCCGGCGGAGGTATTTGGAAAGAGAAGAAGCAGGGGACGCCGCCTGTCCACCCCGCCGGTCCGCGCACAGCAGTCGCGGATACCGGCGAGGCTTCTCCTCTTGCGGTCATCGGCTCCTCAGCCTGTACCGCGCCGCCGAGCCTGCGCGAACATCATTAACGGCTCGTAAACGGGCCCCTTCTTCTCTTGGGAAATACCTCGCGGGGGTGTGGGGGTGCGAAACCCCCACTCCGCGGCCGATTACAGGGACCAGACCATGACGATCAAACTCTATTGCTTCGGCGAATCCGGGCATTCCTACAAGGCGGCGCTGGCGTTGCAGGTGCAGGGGCTCGACTGGGAACCGGTCTTCGTCGACTTCTTCAACGGCGAGACCCGGTCAGACGCCTACCGCGCCGAGGTGAACGAGATGGGCGAGGCGCCGGTGCTGGTCGACGGCGATGTGCGGCTGACGCAGTCGGGCGTGATCCAGCAGTATCTCAGCGACAAGACCGGCAAACTGGCCGGTGACGGCGCCGAGAAATACGAGGTGCTGCGCTGGGTGCTGTGGGACAACCACAAGCTTTCCAGCTTCGCGGGCATCACCCGGTTCCTGATGAACTTCCTGCCAGAAGACAAGCGCCCCGCCGACACCATCACCTTTCTGCAGGGCCGGCTGAGCGGCGCCTATGGCATCCTCGACAAGCACCTCGAAGACCGCGACTGGCTGGTGGGAGACGCCGTGACCAACGCCGACCTGACCTGTTGCGGTTACCTTTTCTATCCCGAGCCCTTCGGCTTCGACCGCGCGGCCTATCCCGCGATCGACCGCTGGCTTTCGAACATCCAGTCGCTCGACGGCTGGAAACACCCCTACGACCTGATGCCCGGCAACCCCTCTGACCGGGCCTGACGAAGGAAGGACGCTTCCCATGACTGAAGCCTATATCTACGACGCCGTGCGGTCTCCGCGCGGCAAGGGCCGCAAGGACGGCGCGCTGCACGAGGTGACCGCCGTCAAGCTGTCGGCGGACATCCTGAACGCGGTGAACGACCGCAACGGGTTGGACGGCCGCGGCGTCGAGGACGTGATCTGGGGCAACGTCACCCAGGTCGCCGAACAGGGCGGCTGCCTTGCGCGTACTGCCGTGCTGGCCTCGGACCTGGACGAGGCGGTGCCGGGCCTTGCCATCAACCGCTTCTGCGCCAGCGGGCTGGAGGCGGTGAACCTTGCCGCCAACCAGGTGCGCGGCGGCGCGGGCCAGGCCTATATCGCCGGCGGGGTCGAGATGATGGGCCGTGTGCCGATGGGTTCGGACGGCGCCGCCGTCGCGGTCGATCCCTCGGTCGCGATGGCGCATTACTTCGTGCCGCAGGGCATCTCGGCGGACATCATCGCAACCGAATACGGTTTCAGCCGCGACGACGCCGACGCCTTCGCCGTCCGCAGCCAGGCCCGCGCGGCCGAGGCGTGGGAAGACGGCCGGTTCGACAAGTCCATCGTCGAGATCCGGGATATCAACGGCCTGCCGATCCTGTCGAAGGACGAGTACATGCGTCCGGGCACCGACATGCAGGCGCTTGGCGCACTGAAAGCCTCGTTCAAGGACATGGGCGAGGTAATGCCCGGCTTCGACCAGCTTGCGCTGATGAAGTACCCGCACCTTGAACGGATCAACCACATCCACCACGCCGGGAATTCCTCGGGCATCGTGGACGGCGCCGCCGCGCTGCTGATCGGATCGAAAGAGTTCGGCGAGGCGCACGGCCTGAAGCCCCGCGCGCGCATCCGCGCCAGCGCCAAGATCGGCACCGATCCGACGATCATGCTGACCGGCCCGGTTCCGGTGACCGAGAAGATCCTCGCCGAGACCGGCATGTCCATCGGCGATATCGACCTGTTCGAGGTGAACGAGGCGTTCTCGGCCGTCGTGTTGCGCTTCATGCAGGCCTTCGACGTCGACGCCGACCGGGTGAACGTGAACGGCGGTGCCATCGCCATGGGCCACCCGCTGGGCGCAACCGGGGCGATGATCCTCGGCACCCTGCTGGACGAGTTGGAGCGCACCGGCAAGGGCACCGGCCTAGCCACGCTGTGCGTCGCGTCCGGCATGGGCGCGGCCACCATCATCGAGCTCGTGTGAGGAGCAAGCGACATGACCGAATTTCACTATGAAACCGGCGCCGACGGTGTCGCCGTCATCACCTGGGACCTGCCCGGCAAGTCGATGAACGTGCTGACCTTCGAGGGTCTGCGCGAACTCGACGCCCATATCGACACCGCGCTGGCGGACGAGGGCGTGAAGGGCGTCGTGATCACCTCGGGCAAGCCCGGCAGTTTCGCGGGCGGCATGGACCTGAACGTGCTGGCCGACCTGAAGAACGCCGCCGGGGACAACCCGGCGAAGGGCATCTTCGACGGCATCATGCAGATGCACGGCGTGCTGCGGAAGATCGAGCGCGCCGGGATGGACCCGAAAACGCTGAAGGGCGCCAAGCCCATCGCCTGCGCCCTGCCCGGCACCACCATGGGTATCGGCTTCGAGATCGCGCTGGCCTGCCACCGCATCTTCGCCGCCGACAATCCGAAGGCCCGGATCGGCCTGCCCGAGATCATGGTCGGCCTGTTCCCCGGCGCGGGCGGCACGACGCGGATGGTGCGGAAAATGGGCGCGATGGGCGCTTCTCCGTATCTGCTGGAAGGCAAAACGGTCGAGCCGAAGAAAGCCAAGTCCTCCGGGTTGGTCGACGAGGTGGTCGAGCCCGGCGAGTTGCTGGAAAAGGCAAAGGAATGGGTGCTGTCGGCGGGCGATGCCGACTGCGTCAAGCCGTGGGACCAGAAGGGGTACAAGATGCCCGGCGGCGCGCCCTATCATCCGGCGGGCTTCATGACCTTCGTCGGCGCCTCCGCGATGGTGAACGGCAAGACCAAAGGCGTCTACCCCGCCGCCAAGGCGTTGCTGTCGGCGGTCTACGAGGGCGCACTGGTGCCCTTCGACACCGCGCTGAAAATCGAAGCCCGGTGGTTCACCAACGTGATGATGAACCCGTCCTCGGGCGCGATGATCCGGTCGCTGTTCCTGAACAAGGGCGCGCTGGAGAAGGGCGCAAACCGCCCCGACGCGCCGGACCAGACCGTGAAGAAGGTCGGCGTGCTGGGCGCGGGCATGATGGGCGCGGGGATCACGCTGGTCTCGGCGCAGGCCGGGATCGAGGTGGTGCTGCTGGATCAAAGCCAGGAGGCCGCCGACAAGGGCAAGGCCTACACCGCGAGTTACATGGACAAGGGGATCCAGCGGAAGAAGGCGACGCCCGAGAAGAAGGAAAAGGCGCTGTCGCTGATCACCGCGACCACCGACTATGCCGCGCTGGCGGGCTGCGACCTGATCATCGAGGCCGTGTTCGAGGACCCGAAGGTGAAGGCCGAAGTGACCCGGAAGGTCGAAGCCGTCATCGGCGAGGACTGCATCTTCGCCACCAACACGTCGACCATCCCGATCACCATGCTGTCCGAGGCCTCGAAGCGGCCCGAGCAGTTCATCGGCATCCACTTCTTCTCGCCCGTCGAGAAGATGATGCTGGTCGAGATCATCAAGGGCAAGGCGACCGGCGACCGGGCCGTGGCCAAGGCGCTGGACTATGTCCGGCAGATCCGCAAGACGCCCATCGTGGTGAACGACGCGCGGTTCTTCTACGCCAACCGCTGCATCATCCCCTACATCAACGAAGGCATCCGCATGGTCGCCGAGGGGATCACTCCCCCGCTGATCGAGAATGCCGCGAAGCTGGTGGGGATGCCGCTGGGGCCGCTTCAACTGGTGGACGAGACCTCGATCGACCTTGGCGTGAAGATCGCCAAGGCGACCAAGGCCGCGATGGGCGATGCCTATCCCGATGGCGCGGTGGACGAGGTGCTGTTCTGGATGGCCGATCAGGGCCGTCTGGGCCGCAAGTCGAACGCGGGTTTCTACGCCTATGACGACAAGGGCAAGCGCACCGGCCTGTGGGACGGGCTCAAGGCGCAATACCCGCTGGCCGACACCCAGCCCGAGGTGGGCGAGGTACAGCACCGCCTGCTGTTCTCGCAGGTTCTGGAAGCGGTGCGCGCGCTGGAGGACGG
Organism: Maritimibacter sp.; assembly: GCA_017792445.1. Taxonomy (GTDB): domain Bacteria; phylum Pseudomonadota; class Alphaproteobacteria; order Rhodobacterales; family Rhodobacteraceae; genus Psychromarinibacter. The sequence goes on along the minus strand of CP051232.1, from coordinate 2,667,400 downwards.
TGTGCTGACCGATATCCGCGAGGGCGACGTGGGCGCGATCCTGGGCTGGGGCTTCGCGCCGTGGTCAGGCGGTCCGTTCTCGTGGCTGGACATGATCGGCGCGGCGAAGGCGGTCGAGATCTGCGACGGCCTGACCGAACGTCACGGCCCCCGGTTCACCACCCCGGCCCTGCTGCGCGAGATGGCCGAGAAGGGCGAGACCTTCTACGGCCGGTTCGGACCGCCGGCGCAGGCCGCAGCCTGACGGGCCGCCGTCTTGAGAGAATCGAAAAGGGCGGCCCCCAGGGCCGCCCTTTCCAGTTTCGCTTGGTGTTGTGAGTGTGAGGGAAATCCGAAGCGAAATCTGAATTGTCAGGCGAACAGGGCCGAGAAGGTCTGGCCGCCGTGGGGGTCACGCAGAACGCCGTCTTCGATGGCGTCAACCGTTTCGAGACACTCGACGAGGTAAAGCGCCTCGTCCGCGTCCAGCTTGCGATAGGTACCGGGCAGAAGCCCGCCGGACAGAAGGTCCTCGACCGCGATCTCGCGGACCGAACCGCAGAAGACCAGCGCGCCGTCGTTCACGAAAACGACCTCGTCCTGATCGAAGCACAGGCCGATGGTCTCGACCGGGCCTTCGGGCCGCAGGCGGGCAATGCCGCGATAGCCGTCCAGTACGAAAGCGTCGATCAGCGCGAAGGGGTCGCCGTACAGCACTTCGGCGGCATCGGATTCGATCATCACGGGCTGCGTCGGCTGAAGCATCAGCGGCTGGCTGTTGCCCAGCGCGTCCTTCGGCACGAACAGCGGCCATTCCGATTGGGGCACGTTCTGGCCGGTAGAGCTGCGGGTCTTGGTGACGCGACGCAGCGGCTGAAGGCCGCGGTCGAAGGTCAGGACAAGATCGCCCTCGGTCAGCGTTTCGACCGGGCACCAGCCCTTGGCCGTCGCAACCTTGGTACCGGCAAGCATGCCCGGAACAACCGTGGGCATAGCCTTGATCCGGTCGGCGCCCAGCCCTTCACCCGTCTCCTGCCGAAGCGTGCGGGTTTTTGTTGCGGACGCAGCCTTGCCGAGGCCGAACATGTTTGTCTCTCCGTGTCGTTCGTGTGGCGTGTGCCATTGCTTGATCAACAGTACGTTTGATTCGGACGACGGGAGTTCGGCGCGAAAACGGTAAGAATGTGTCACAGTTTCGACGTGGTTTTTAGTCAACCCTGCCTAACGGTGATACTTTCCTGCGAGGAAACGGTTTTCTACCCGAAGGTATAGTTAAAGCGCTTCAGATCGTGGCGACAAAGGGACCCGACCGTTTCTGTCAATTTATCATCATAGTATTGACGGTAGTCCTTAGCGCGCCTTGAAGCGTTGAAATGTGGCACCTCAAGGGCGAAACCCAGATGCGCCTCTACGGGGGCCAGATCCTCGGCCAGATGCTCCAGCCGGACGAAGGCGTCACAGTGCTCGCGGCCTGTCGCGTCGGTCACGTAGCTCGCGGTGGTTGAAGCCCCGATCGACAACTGCGTGGCGGGGTGCTGCAGGAAGGCCCCGAAGGACAGCCGCTTTGCCAGACGGACGGCGGAGTGGTCGAACTCCTGATCCCGCAGCCAGTGATAATAGCTGACCATCCGGTCCCACGGGTTCCGCACGAGCGTGAAGACGAACATGCCGTCCAGCTCCTCGGGCGAAATCAGGCCGTCGATATCCGCCAGCGTCGCGTGCTTCCACAGCTTGCCGCGGGTCTGCACCCCCTTCAGCCGACCGCGCCGCTGCTTCGCCTTGGGCGTGTCGCCGATCAGGATGTCGTCCTTCATCGCCCGCGCCTCCAGCGCCAGCGACAGCGCGGTGCCGCCGGTCTTGGGAATGTGGACGAAAACATAGCGGCGGCCGTGGGAAATGATCATGGACGGACGCTAGCAAACCCGTGACCGGCGCGGAACGGCAAAGCCGCAGGTCCGGCATTCCCTCTTTCCCGGAAGGGCACTAACGTTTCCATCGATCAGGGACAGGGAGGTGATCGGAATGGGCTGGCTGGCAGACGAGACCGGGTTGGGCAAATGCCCCGCGAACCACGTGGCGCTGACGCCGCTGTCGCATCTGAACCGCGCCGCCCGCCTGTTCCCCGAACGCGAGGCGCTGGTCTACGGCCAGACCCGTCACACCTATGCCGAGTACCACGCGCGCGTGTCCCGTCTGGCCTCGGCTCTGGCGGGCGCGGGTGTACTGCCGGGCGAGGTCGTGGCCACGCTGCTGCCGAACATCCCGGCGCAGGCCGAGGCGCATTTCGGGGTGCCGGCGGCCGGTGCGATCCTGAACACCATCAACATCCGTCTCGACGTGCACACGGTGGCCTACATCTTCGACCACGGGCAGGCGAAGCTGGTGCTGGTCGACACCCAGTTCCTGCCGCTGGCAGAAGCCGCCGTCGACGCGATGGAGGGCCACCCGCCGCAGATCGTCGAGGTCGCCGACCCCGGCGCGGGTTTCCCGGCCACCGGGCGCTATCCCGAGTACGAGGATTTCATCGCGGGTGGCGCGCCGGACTACGCATGGATTATGCCCGAGGACGAATGGGAGAGCATCGCGCTCAACTACACCTCCGGCACCACCGGCCACCCGAAGGGCGTCGTTTACCACCACCGCGGCGCGTACCTGTCGACCATGGGACAGGTCGTGTCGTGGCGCATGGTGCTGCACCCGGTCTACCTGACCATCGTGCCGCTGTTTCACTGCAACGGCTGGTGCCACACATGGATGATGCCGCTGCTGGGAGGCACCGTGGTCTGCTGCCGCCATGTGGACGCCAAGTCGATTTACGACGCCATCGCGGACGAGGGCGTGACCCATTTCGGCGGCGCGCCCATCGTGCTGAACACCCTGATCCATGCCGACGACGCCGACCGCCGCACCTTCGACCACGTGGTCGAGGTGTTCACTGCCGGCGCTCCCCCTCCCGCCGCAACGCTGGCCGCGATCGAGCCCTTGGGGTTCAACGTCACGCAGGTCTACGGCCTGACCGAGGTCTACGGCCCCGGCACCGAATGCCTGTGGAAGGACGCGTGGGACGAGCTTCCCTCGAAAGAGCGTTACGCGATCAAGGCGCGCACCGGCGTGGTGATGCCGATGCTAGAGGACTGCACGGTGCTGGACCCCGAAAGCCGCGCGCAGGTCACGATGGACAGCACGGCGCAGGGCGAAATCATGTTTCGCGGCAACGCTGTGATGAAAGGGTATTACAAGAACCCCGTGGCAACCGCCGAGGCCTTTCGCGGCGGCTGGTTCCACTCGGGCGACATCGCGATCCAGCACCCGGACGGCTACATGAAGATCGTCGACCGCTCGAAGGACGTGATCATCTCGGGCGGCGAGAACGTGTCGTCTGTCGAGGTGGAAGACGTGCTGATGCACCACCCTGCCGTGCTGCTGTGCGCCGTGGTCGCGAAGCCCGACGAGAAATGGGGCGAGGTGCCCTGCGCCTTCGTCGAATTGAAGCCGGGACACGAAGTGACCGAGGCGGACCTGATCGCCTTCGCGCGATCGGAACTCGCCGGGTTCAAGACACCGAAAGCGGTGGTGTTTCAGGAATTGCCCAAGACCTCGACCGGCAAGATCCAGAAGTTCGAGCTGCGTAATCTGGTCCGGGGCGGCTGAGACGCCCTAGCAGGTCGGCCAGGTCTTCGCCTCTTCCTTCAGGAAACTGGTGAAGGCCTGTACCTTCATGGTGCGGTGCAGGTCGACGTGGGTGACCAGCCAAAGCGGGGCGGCCCATTCCTCGCGCGCGGGCCAGACCTCGACAAGCTCGGGATCGCCCCTGCCCTCGCACAGCGGCATATAGCCGATGCCCGCTCCGGCCCGGATCGCGGATTTCGTGACCGACTGATCGGTGGACCGGAACACGATCCGGTCCAGAGGCACGGTGTTCCGCAGCCAGATATCGAAGGGCGCGCGCGGGACATCGACATCGCTGCTGACGAAATCGAACTTGTCGGCCTCGGTCTCGTCCTTCGGCAGACCGTGCGCGTCGGCATAGCTTTTCGCCGCGAAGAAAGTCCCCATCTCGCGACCCAGCGACTGCACCACGTTGTCGGGTTCTTCCGGCGCGGCGCCCGCGCGGATCGCGACATGCGCCTCGCCGTATTCCAGCCGGAACAGGCGTTCGCCCGTCAGCAGCCGCACGATGAGGCCCGGATGCGCGGCGCGGAACTTCACCAGCACCGGCATGATCGCCGGAACGACCCCGGCCAGCGTGGTGATCAGCAACTCGCCGGTGACTTCCTCGCCCCGCCCACGGATGCGGCTGGCAAGTTGCCCGAACTGGTCGCTGGTCGCCTGCGCCACCTGCAAAAGGTCGCGCCCCGCCTCGGTCGGCGTGTAGCCCCGCGCGTGACGCTGGAACAGCTTGACGCCCAGCCGTTCCTCTAGCGCGTCGATGTGGCGGATCACCGTGGCGTGGTGGACGCCCAGCACGCTTGCCGCGCCGCTGACGGTTCCCAGCCGCGCCACCTGATACGCGGTGCGGACTTCATCCCAGTTTCCTACGGCCATGTGTTCTGTGCGCCCATAAACATCTTATGTTCGAATAATAGATGCATGTTCGCGGAAGCAAGGGCAACTTGCAGGGTCATGGGATTGTCATGACGCCACGGGCTACCAGCCCCAGTCAGGCGGGCGCCCTCCGGCTGCCGTCCATTCCTCTTCCAGCGCAAGGCGTTCCAGCCGCACCACCTCGGCCAGCGACCGGACCCGCGCCGCGCCGGGCGCGCGCAGGTGATCCAGCAGCCGATGGCTGTGAAGGATCGTCGGCAGCACATCCAGCGGCTCCCACGCGCCAAGCTTGGTCACGCGGCGCAGGTTGAATTCCGGCGGCAGCACCCAGAAGCGCAGATCGCCTTCCCACAGCATGTCCTTCAGGATCACCTGATCGCGGTCCAGCGACGGCTCGGCGTGGAACCGCGCCGCCCATTCGCGCAGGAACGACAGCATCGGGTCGGACCGGCGGTACAGCAAGACGCCGGAGTTCAACTGCGGCACCGCGTAGGGCGTCCGGTGGCGCAACCCCTGCTGCACCAGAGCCGAGGCGCGGCGGACGTCATGGGCCAGCGCCAGATCGAACCGGTCGAGCACATCGAACAGGTCGCCCAGCGGCCTTAGCACCAGCGTGTCGGCATCAAGAAACAGGGTCCGCTCGAACCGGGTCAGCGGCAGACAGTCCAGCTTGCTGCGCGCATGGGGGTGGTCGATGCGGTGTACCCTGTCGAACATGCCCAGCCCGTCGGCCTGTGGCCGGTCGGTGAACAGGTCCACGGGCAGGCCGGGGTTGGTCTGGCGAAGGCTCTCTGCCGAGGCCCGTGCGAGGTCGAGGTAATCCTCGCCCGTCGCCACGTAGATCACGCCATTCCGCATTCCCGCCTCCCGCGTCAGCCGGCCGCTACCGGCAACCGCCACTCCATCATGAAGTGATACGGCACGTGGTTATACGAAACACGGGCCCGGTCCGGACCACCCGTAGCGGCAGGTTCCTCGAAACAGGTCAGACCAAGACCAAGATCGAGCAGGCACGTCATGTAAGCCGACAGCGGACGGTGCCAGTTGCGGATGCGGATGCCGCGCCATTCGTCCCAGCGGTCGTGCTCTTCGAGATAACGCGCCATCACCAGCCGCCGTTCGCCGCCGTCCAGCTTCTCGAAAGCGTCCGCCGCCGTGTTGTAGGGCTGGAGATTGGCGAGCAGGATGCGACCGCCCGGTGTCAGAACCCGCGCGGCCTCGGCAAGGGCCGCGTGGATATCCTCGATGTCGATGAGCGTCAGATAGAACACGACCATGTCGAAGCTGGCGTCCGCAAACGGCAGTTGTTCTGCCCGCCCCGGGCGGTAGTCGCCCGCCGGATCGCGCCTTTGCGCCTCGGCCAGCAGGCCCGCCGCCGGCTCCACGCCGACACAGGCGATATCCTCGGACGCCAGCCAGCGGCAGAACCGCCCCTCGCCGCATCCGACATCCAGCACGCGCCCCGGCGCCGCCAGACGCACCCGCGCCTGCATCGGCGCGTCCAGCACGTAGCGGCGCGAGAAGTCGCCAGCATCGCCCTGATCCGCGATCCAGGCCTCTGCCGAGGCGTCCCAGCCGTTGTCCATGCGCCCTCCTCCGCCGATGCCGCAAACGGGACGGAACCGCCGTGGTCCATCGTGCGTTTCCCTCTTCGCACCGGCTCGGCCACCGTGGTAGACGGGCGCGTTGCGGACGGCAATGAACGGAACAGGCGGAGCGCCCGATAAATGTTCGACCTGATCGCCGGCCACGAGGCCGTGATCGCGCTGGGACTGCTGGTCCTGCTGTTCGCAGCCTTCGTGGCAGAACTCTATCCCCCCGAAGTGACCGCCACCGCCGGAGCCGCGGTGTTCATCGTCATGGGCTTCGTACCCGCGCGCGAGGTGTCGGCGGCCTTCTCGAACGGCGCGCCGCTGACGATCGCGGCGATGTTCGTGATCTCGGGCGCATTGGTGCGGACGGGTCTGCTGGACGCGCTGGCGCAGATGATCGTCTCGCGCGCGGAACAGCGGCCAATCCAGACGCTGGCGCTGTTCTTCGGCTCGACGATGGTGGCGTCGGCCTTCGTCAACAACACGCCGGTCGTGCTGATCCTGATCCCGGTGGTCATCAAGCTGGCGCAGGCGCGGCACAGCCCGTCGACCAAGTACCTGATCCCCCTCAGCTATGCCGCGATCCTTGGCGGCACCTGCACCCTGATCGGCACCTCGACCAACCTTCTGGTCAACGGCGTCGCGCAGGATGCGGGGATGGACGGGTTCGGCATTTTCGAAATCGCACCGGTCGGGCTGGTGACGGCGGCGGCAGGCATGGGGTTCATGCTGTTCGCGGGCCGCTTCCTGCTTCCGGCCCGGGACGACGCGGGCGTGATCGACGACAAGATGGACGGCTCGCCCTTCCTGACAGAGGTGACGGTGGCGGACGACTCACCCTACGAGGGCGTGCAGTTGTCCGAGGTGGCGCCCCTGAACCGGCCCGGCATCCGCATCACCGGCCTGCGACGCGGCGGACGCATCCGGCGCGGCGACCTGTCGGAAGAGGTGCTGCAGGTCGGCGACGCGCTGATCGTCGTCAGTCACATGGCCGAGGTCCTGACCCTGCACGAGACGAAGGGCCTGCGCGTCGGCCTGCGCCGCAACCCGCCGAACCAGGCGCGGCGGGCGGATGACGCCAAGCTGGTGCGTGTCGAGGCCATCGTGACCCCCGCCCGCGCGGCGGTGGGTGCGCGGCTGTCGGAACTGGGCCTTGGGTCGCGGTATGGCATCCGCCTGCTGAGCGTCCACCGTCCGCACCATGTGGCCGGCGCGGACCTGAACTCGGTCCGCCTGCGCGCCGCCGACAGGCTGTTGATGGAAGGGCCGCCCGAAAGCTTCGACCAGCTGGCCCAGAAAGGCGATGTGGTCGCGATCACCCGCACCTCGGGCCGCGCCTATCGCCGCCGTCAGGCTCCGCTGGCCCTGCTGGCGCTGATCCTCGTGGTCGCGCTGTCGGCGATCGGCATGGCCGATATCCTGATTGCCGCGCTGCTGGCGGTGGCGGCGATGCTGGTGCTGCGCTGTATCGACAACGACGAGGCGTGGGATTCCATCGACGCAGGCATCCTGGTGCTGATCTTCGCTATGCTGATTGTCGGCAAGGGGCTGGAACTGACCGGCGCTGTCGAGCTGGTCGTGGGCGCCATCGCGCCACTGTTGCAGAACTTGCCGCCGTGGCTGGTGCTGGCGGTGGTGTACGCCACCGCGTCGGTGCTGACCGAGACGGTGACCAACAACGCGGTCGCGGTGGTGCTGACCCCTGTCGTGATCGCGTTGTCCGCGCAGCTTGGCTATGATCCGCGCTCGATGGTGATGGCGGTGATGATGGGGGCCAGCGCGTCGTTCGCCACGCCGATCGGCTACCAGACCAACACGCTGGTCTACGGCGCGGGCAACTACCGCTTCGCCGATTTTCTGAAGGTCGGCGTGCCGATGAACATCGTGGCGGGCATCGCGGCGGTGATTGCGATTTCGATCTTCTTCCCCTTGTCGCAATAGGCCTGTCTGACCTGACTATAGCCTTGACTCCGGTCCCTGCCCTGCCCTAAGGACCGGTCGACTTTCCGGAAGTGCCAAAGCTTCCGGTCTTTGCGTATTGCAAAGATCGCCCCCTGCCAGCGAGTTTCGCCCGCAGGGGCGCTTGGCGCATTCCGGTTCGCTCCTTACGTGGGGAGCAACCGAAACAAGACGCAAAGGCCCGTGGCCCATGTTCGAGACCCTGTCAGACCGCCTTTCCGGCGTCTTCGACCGCCTCACCAAGCAAGGGGCGCTGTCGGAGGATGACGTCAAGACCGCCCTGCGCGAGGTGCGCGTCGCGCTGCTTGAGGCCGACGTCTCGCTTCCCGTGGCCCGCGATTTCGTCAAGGCGGTGCAGGACAAGGCGACCGGGCAGGCCGTCACCAAGTCGGTGACGCCGGGCCAGCAGGTCGTCAAGATCGTCCATGACGCGCTGATCGACGTGCTGGCGGGCGACAATGCGAACCCGGGCGAACTGAAGATCGACAACCCGCCCGCGCCGATCCTGATGGTCGGCCTGCAGGGCTCGGGCAAGACGACCACGACCGCCAAGCTGGCCCGCCGCCTGACCCAGACCAACGGCAAGCGCGTACTGATGGCGTCGCTCGACACCAACCGCCCGGCGGCAATGGAACAGCTGGCGATCCTTGGCCAGCAGATCGGCGTCGACACCCTGCCCATCGTCAAGGGCGAGACTGCGCAGCAGATCGCCAAGCGCGCCAAGACGCAGGCCAGCCTTGGCGGTTATGACGTCTACATGCTGGACACCGCTGGCCGTCTGCACATCGACGCGGAACTGATCCAGCAGGCTGCCGAGGTCCGCGACATCACCAACCCGCGCGAGACGATCCTTGTCGTCGACGGCCTGACCGGTCAGGACGCGGTGAACGTGGCCGAAGCCTTCGACCGCGACATCGGCATCACCGGCGTCGCGCTGACCCGGATGGACGGCGACGGACGCGGCGGCGCGGCGCTGTCGATGCGCGCCGTCACCGGCAAGCCGATCAAGTTCGTCGGCCTTGGCGAGAAGATGGACGCGCTCGAGGAATTCCACCCCGAGCGGATCGCCGGCCGCATCCTTGGCATGGGCGACATCGTCTCGCTGGTGGAAAAGGCTCAGCAGACCATCGAGGCCGAGCAGGCCGAGCGCATGATGAAGCGCTTCCAGAAGGGTCAGTTCAACATGAACGACCTGAAGATGCAGCTTGAGCAGATGATGAAGATGGGCGGCATGGAAGGCATCATGTCGATGATGCCCGGCATGAAGAAGATGAAGGGCCAGATGGACGAGGCCGGGATGGACGACACCGTCCTGCGCCGCCAGATCGCCCTGATCAACTCGATGACCAAGAAGGAGCGCGCCAACCCGCAGATCCTTCAGGCCAGCCGCAAGAAGCGCATCGCCGCCGGTGCCGGCATGGAAGTGTCCGAACTGAACCGCCTGCTGAAGATGCAGCGGCAGATGTCGGACATGATGAAGAAGATGGGCAAGATGAAGGGCGGGATGCTGAAACAGGCCATGAAGGGCATGTTCGGCAAGTCCGGCATGCCGTCCGAGGCCGAGATGGAAGCCGCCGCCAAGCAGATGGGCGCCGGTGGCAGCCTGCCCGGCGGGATGGCCGGCGGTCTGCCCAAGGGCTTCCCGGGCATGCCCGGCGCCGGTTCCGCTCTGCCCCCCGGCCTGTCGGGCTTCGGCAAGAAGAAATGACCGGCACCACGCTGCATATCCCCACGCTCGAAACCGAGCGCCTGACCCTCCGCGCCCCGCGCTGGGAGGATTTCGAGGCATATGCGGCCTTCCGTGGCGATGCCGAGCGCACCGCCTTCCTTGGCGGCCCGTTCTCGCGCAATACCGCGTTCAGCCAGTTGTCCGAGATCGTCGGTCACTGGCAGATGCGCGGCTTCGGCCGGTTCCTTGTCGCCGACCGCCACACGGACGAACCGCTGGGCATCGTCGGCCCCTACTATCCCGAGGGCTGGCCCGAGCCGGAACTCGCGTGGTCGGTGTTTGCCAGTGCCGAGGGCCGGGGCGTCGCCTACGAGGCGGTCGCCGCCGTGCGCCGCTGGGCCTACGAGACGCTGGGCTGGACCACGGCGATCAGCCTGATCGCGCCGTCGAACGTCCGCTCGGCGAAGCTGGCGGACCGCCTTGGCGCGAAGAACACCGGCAAACCCTTCGGCGACCCCGATAGTGGCAAGGCCGTCGAGATCTGGCGTCATCCAAGCGAGTTGCCGGCATGACCGTTCAGCTGACCGGAACCCCCGTGCTTGAGACCGAGCGCCTGACGCTGCGCGCCGTGCAGGCGTCGGACCGCGACGTGTTCGTGTCCTTCCTGATGTCCGAGCGCGGGCATTTCGTCGGCGGCGGCGCGGATTTCCCGCGTGGCAAGGCGTGGCGCGCCTTTGCGTCGCTGATCGGTCACTGGGCGATCCATGGCTTCGGCATCTTCGCCATCGTCGAACGCGACACCGGCAAGACCGTCGGCGGCGTCGGCCCGTGGTATCCGGACGGCTGGCCCGAGCGCGAAATCAGCTGGTCGATCTGGGCCCCGGAAGCCGAGGGCAAGGGTTATGCCGCCGAGGCGGCGCGCGCCGTGATCGGCCACGCCTTCGACGTGCTCGGCTGGGACACCTGCGTCAGCTACATCGACGCCGACAACGCCCGGTCCATCGCGCTGGCGCAGCGCATGGGCGCGGCGGTCGACGCGACGGCCGCGCAACCCGACGGGTATACCGACCTTCTTGTTTATCGCCACGCCCGCCCCGACGGCACCGACGCCTCGGGCGGAATGGAGGCCTACGCATGATCCATCCGCACGAATTCTCCCCGATGGGCCCCGCCGCCGGTCTGGCCGACCGGATGCAGTCGATGGTCCCGGTTCTGGGCACCGACCGCCTGCTGCTGCGCGCGCCTCGGATCGACGACTTCGACCTGTTCGCCGAGATCGCCTGCTCGGAACGCGCCGCCGGAATGGGCGGCCCGATGTCGCGCGAAGCCGCGTGGTCCGAGTTCATGCAGATGACCGGCACATGGTACCTGCGCGGCACCGGGTGCTGGACGGTCTGCAACGGCGGCCGCGCCATCGGTTTCGCGCAGATCGGCTTCGAGCCGGGCGACATGGAACCCGAGCTGGGCTTCATGTTCGACGCCGCCTCGGAAGGCCATGGTTTCGCCTATGAAGCCGCCCGTGCCGTGATGACCCACGCCCGCGAGACGCTGGGGATGACCACGCTGGTCAGCTACGTCGCCCGCGACAATGCCCGCTCGATCTCGCTGGCGCTGCGTCTTGGCGGCGCGCGCGATGCGGCGGCAGAGGACCTGCTGCCCGAGCCCGACCGCAACGACACCAACGTCTATCGTTACGACCTGACCGGAGCCACCGCATGACCACAGACGCCGCCCGCGCCGCAGAGATCTTGGCCGACCACCGCGCCAGCATCGACCGTCTGGACGCGATCCTCGTCTACACGCTGGCCGAACGGTTCAAGCATACGCAGGAAGTGGGGGTCCTGAAGGCCACCCACGACCTGCCCCCCAGCGACCCAGCCCGCGAGGAAATCCAGATCGCGCGGCTGGAATCGCTGTCCAAGGCGGCGGGTCTCGACCCCGATTTCGCGAAGGCCTTTTTGGCCTTCGTGATCGAGGAAGTGATCCGTCATCACAAGAAACACCAATCCTGACGGCGCACACTCGCGCCAAACGACCGCCATTCAAAGGAGAACAACAATGGCAATGAAGATCCGACTGGCCCGCGGCGGCTCCAAGAAGCGCCCCCACTACTCGATCGTGGCCACCGACTCGCGCATGCCGCGCGACGGCCGCTTCATCGAGAAGCTGGGCACCTACAACCCGCTGCTGGCGAAAGACTCGGAAGACCGCGTCAAGATGAACATGGAGCGCGTGCAGTACTGGCTGGACCAGGGCGCGCAGCCGACCGACCGCATCCAGCGCATGCTGGAAGCTGCCGGCGTTCTGACCAAGAAAGAGCGCAGCAACCCGAACAAGGCGAAGCCGGGCAAGAAAGCCGAAGAGCGCGCTGAAGAGAAAGCCGCCAAGGCTGCTGCCGCGGCCGAAGCCGCTGCCGCTCCGGCGGAAGAGCCGGCCGAAGAGCCCGCAGAGGAAGGCGCGGAGTAATCCGCGCCACCTGACTTGGCGGTCCGTTCCTTCATCGGCGTGGTCCACGCCCGGCAGGCCGGCTATGCCCGCGAGGCGGGTATCGTCGCGTTCAGCCACGGGCGTGAAGCGCCGGTGAAGGATCTTTCGCCGGGTGACCGGGTCGTGCTGTACGCGCCCCGGGAAGACTTCGACGGTGACCCCGTGCAGGCCTTCGTGGCCCATGCCGTGGTCACCGGCGACGCCCCCTACATCCGCGAGTTTCCGATGGGCGAAGGCTGGTGCCGCGATGCGTCCTATGACGACGTGACGCCCGCTCCGGTGCGCCCAATGCTCGAGGACCTGAGCTTCGTCAAAGACCCGCGTTACTGGGGCATGGCCTTCCGGCGCGGGAAGTTCGAGATTTCCGAAGCGGACTACCGCACGATCGCCACCGCGCTGGAGGTGCAGCCATGACCGACTCCCGCATCTGCGTCGGCGCCCTGTCGGGCTCTTTCGGTGTCCGTGGCGAAGTGCGGCTGAAAAGCTTCTGCGCCGAGCCGGAGGCCATCGCCGACTATGGCCCGTTGTGGACCGAGGCGGGAGACCGCAGCTTTACCCTGCACATCACGCAGGCGATCAAGACGGGCTTCGCCGCCCGCGTCTCTGGCATCGAGACCAAGGAACAGGCGGACACGCTGAAGGGCGTGCGGCTGTACGCCGACCGCGATGCCCTGCCCGTCCTGCCGGACGATGAATACTATCACGCCGACCTGATCGGGCTGGAGGTCCGCGACACCGGCGGTGCATTGCTGGGACACGTGAAGGCGGTGCTGAACCACGGCGCGACCGACCTTTTGGAGGTCACGGGCCCCGGCATCGCGGAACCCGTGCTGCTGCCGTTCACGATGCAGGCGGTCCCCACGGTCGACCTGACCACAGGCCGTATCGTGGCCGACCCGCCCGAGGGGCTGTTTCCCGAGGTCTGAGGCCGATCAGCCGAACCAGACCTGCCACAGCCCGGCGGCGTAGAACATGACCGCCAGCATGATGAAGATCAGCCCCAGCCCGTGCTTGTCGCGTACCGCGAAGACGATGGGGTCGTAATCCTGCTTGCCCTGATAGCCTAGCCGCACCATGCGCCACAGCCACAGGAACAACGGCACCATCGCGACCCACAACAGCCACCGCGTCGGGTAAAGTTCGTGCGCCTGCTCGGTGAAGCTGTACAGGAAGAAGGTCAGCAGCGACCCGAAGGTGCCCAGCCACGCAACGTTCAAAAGATCGCCCCGATCCGGGCGGCCATAGCCCCGCCCCGGCAGGCGCTCGTCGTTGGTGGCCAGCGTCACCTCGGTCAGCCGTTTCACGCAGCCCAGCGTCACGAAGGTCGGGAAGATGAACACCAAGAGATAGCCGGACACGTAGACGTCCACCGCAAGCGCGCCAGCCACGACGCGCAGGGTGTAAAGCCCCGCCAGCGTGGCGATATCCACCCAACGCAGCCGCTTGAGCTTCAGCGAATAGCTGAGCGACAGCAGCATATACAGCACCACGACGCCAAGAAAGCCCGGACTGATCGCCAGCCCGATGCCCACCGCCAGCACGGTCAGCACCGCCCACGTCGCCATGCCAACGCTGATCGGCACCCGCCCGCTGGCGAAGGGACGCTTGTGCTTGGTCGCGTGCAGACGGTCGGCCTCGAGGTCGAGTAGATCGTTCACGATATAGATCGAGGACGCCGCGAAGGAGAAGGCGACCATCCCCATCAGCACCGTGAACAGCGTCGACCAGTCGAAATAGTGCGACGCGATCATCGGCACCATCAGCAGGATGTTCTTTACCCACTGGTGCGGACGCAGCGCCTTCAGCAGACCGCGCGCGGTCCAGCCGTCCTCGATCACGGTGACGGGCTTGCCCTTGGCTTCCAGCTCGGCGGCGATCTCGGGGTGGTCGCCGACGATCACCGCGCCATGCGCGCGGTCCCAGATCGCCTTGTCGACCGTCTCGTTCCCGGCATAGTCGAAGCCGCCCTCGCCGTAGGCCTCGACCAGCGCGTCGGCCTTGGCCGCGCCTTTCAGATTGTGGCCCGGCTCTGATGCGAAGACGCGGGGCGAAAGGCCGAATTCGCGGGCAACGGCCTGCACCAGCGCGCTGTCGGACGCCGAGGCCAGCACCACCTCGCGCCCCTCGGCCTGCGCCTGCAGGGCAAGCTGGCGGACACCCTCGTTCACCGGCAGCAGGTCGGTGCGCAGCGTGGCGATCTCGGCCATCCGCCGCTTCAGCACCGAGCGGTCGTTGAAATGCGCCGCGGCGGTGCGGATCGTCTGGATGGGGTCGCGGCCCAGCCCGCCCCAGAAGCATTCATACAGCATATCCGTGCGCAGGAACGTGCCATCCACGTCCAGCACCAGCGGCCTTCCTTCACTCATCCGCAGCCATCCTGTCCACGATCCGCAACGCGCAGGGGTCGCTGACGAACATCGGCGGCGACTGGCACAGCCCCCGCGCCACCGTCCATGCAGCAAGCACCTTCGGCACATAGGCCCGCGTCTCGTCATAGGGCGGGACGCCGCCGTGTTTCCACACGGCCCCCTCGCCCGCGTTGTATCCGGCCAGCACCAACAGCGGGTCCTCGCCGAACTCGCCCATCAACCAGTCAAGATAGGCCACACCGCCCTTGATGTTGTCGGCCGGGTCGGTGATGTCGGTGGTGCCGAAGCGCTCTGCGGTGGCGGGCATCAGCTGCATCAGCCCCGTCGCCCCCTTGCCGCTGATGGCATCCACCCGTCCCGAGCTTTCGATCCCGATCACCGCCAGCACCAGCGCGGGCGAGACCTTGGTGCCGATGGTGGCGGCAAGGATCTCGCGCCCGTAGAGGTCGGCAATCTTCTGCATCGAAGCCAGCCGCGGCGTCGGCACGCCGGGGCCGTTCACCAGCTCGTTCAACGCCGTCTCCAGCCGACCGGGGCCGGCGGCCTCGAGTTCCGGCCGCACTTTCTCCCAGTACCACGCGAACGCGCCGGTGACCGGCGGTGCGGCGACCTCGGCCTCTGGCTCGGGCTCTGGTGCGGCGGGAAGATCCGGCTGCGGCTCGATCTGGACCGTGATGCGGGGGCCCGCGCCCGACGGCGGCTTGACGCGCTTGAAGGTGAATTCCCGGAAGGCAGGCGGCTCTTGCGCGGATGCACCGGCAGACGACAGCGCCGCGGCGCCGGCAATCGCCAGTATCGAAATGATTTTCATCATAGGGGTGCGCCTTGCCCCGTAACTGCCCTGCTTCTGCATTGCAAAAGCCATGAAGCAAGGCCAGTTCTTCACCTCGGACAGGGGGCATTGGACGGCCGATGTGTCAAAATTGACATTCTGCCCCCCGATATCGCCAAGGAAACAGGCGTTCTGAGCGGGAAACTGCTGGTTTGAACTTCCCTTAAAATACCATGAGGCCGGGCCGAAAATGTACGATGCCAGACACAGTGTCGCCCAAATCCAAACGTGTAATGACAGCATGCCAAGACGGGCAACGGGTTAAGAACTTTCCCGACGCTTGTGGCGGTAATCGAGACAAGCGTCTTTGCTTTTGGAGAGAGAGAAAACCATGAAACTGTTCAACCTGATCAATCGCTTCCGCGCCGACGAAGATGGCGCCGTGACCGTCGACTGGGTCGTGCTGACCGCTGCCATCGTCGGCCTCGGCATCGCCGTTCTGACCACCGTTGGTGGCGCCACCGACGACTACGGCCAGACCATCGGCTCGCACCTGTCGTCGCAGGGCATCAAGACGACCTACTAATCGTCTGAGCGAACCTTCCAAGGCCGCGTCCCACCGGGGGCGCGGCTTTTCTCTTGCCTGACGCCATTGTTGCCACGGGGACACAAGTGCCCGGCGGCCCGCGCGCATTGTTCCCGACCTGCCCCAATCCCGCCGCATTTGCCGCGCCATGCTGACCGGCAGCCGCCCGACCAAGGGGCGGGACAAATGATCGAGCAGTATTCGGAGCAAGACACCATGAAGATCCTGAGCCTGATCCGCCGGTTCGACCGGGAAGAGGCCGGCGCCGTGACCGTCGACTGGGTCGTGCTAACCGCCGCCATCGTGGGCCTCGGCATCGCCGTGCTGACGACCGTCGGCGGCGCCACCGACGACTATGGCGAGACCATCGGCTCGCACCTGTCGTCGCAGGGCATCAAGACCTCCTACTGACCCGGGACACCGGATCGACCGGGCCGGCGTCCGCACCGCGCCGGCCCGCACTTTATGCCCCCCGAAGCGGCCCGGACCAGTGCGACGGAACTCGCGCGACTGTTACCGGAGCGTGGAGAAATCACAGCTTCGCCGTCGCCCCTGCATGCTTTCGCCGCAATCCGATAGCAAGCTTTGCCGGATAGGGGAGAGATACGCCCGCCGCGCCGAGGCGCGGTGCGCAAGTGCCTTTTGGGAAAGGGACCGGAATGAGAGCGATTTTCGGACTGGTACTGATCGCGGGTCTCGGACTTGCGAGCTTTGCCGTATACATGGCCAAGGATTACCTGGAGAGCGAGCGTGTCGCCCGCGACCAGATCGTGCCGACGGTCGATGTGGTCGTCGCGAACAAGCAACTGAAGTACGGCGAACCGATCAAGGCGGAAGACATCCGCGTGATCCGATGGCCGGCCTCTTCGATCCCCGAGGGTGCGTTCCCCTCGGTCGACGCCGTGTTCAGCAAGGGCCCCGAGATCGTGCGCACCGCGCTGCGCACCATCGAAAAGGACGAGCCGCTGATGGTGGTCAAGATCACCGAGCCCGGACAGGATGCCGGTGTAAGCACCCGCCTGACCAAGGGCATGCGCGCCTTCGCCATCAAGGTCGACGTCGCCTCGGGCGTGTCGGGCTTCCTGCGTCCGGGTGACCGGGTCGACGTGTATTGGACCGGCCAGCTTCCGGGCCGCGCCAGCAGCGGCGACCGCGACGTGACCAAACTGATCCTGTCAGGCATCACGCTTGTCGCGGTCGACCAGACCGCGGACGGCGACCGCGCCGCCCCCACCATCGCCCGCACCGTCACGGTCGAGGCCTCGCCGATCGAGGTCGCCGCGCTGGCGCA
Organism: Maritimibacter sp.; assembly: GCA_017792445.1. GTDB lineage: Bacteria > Pseudomonadota > Alphaproteobacteria > Rhodobacterales > Rhodobacteraceae > Psychromarinibacter. Next base: position 2,650,151 of record CP051232.1, on the reverse strand, counting down.
GGCCCAAAGCACCGGCCGTCTGTCGCTGTCGCTGCTGGGTGCCACCGACACTTCGGTGGTCGAGAACGAGGTGGAGATCGACCAGAACCGCCTGCTGGGCATCGAAGAGATCATCGAGGTCGAGGAAGCACCCGAGGTCGCCGAGGTCGAAGCGCCCGAAGTCTGCACCATCCGCGTCAGCCGCGGCGGTCAGTACATCGAGACGCCGATCCCCTGCACCAACTGACCATAGTACGATTCGAACATTCATGGGCCTCGCAACATGCGGGGCCCATTCTGTTGAATATGTACAAATTAAGCGATTCTGTTGCGGGATACCCACATAAGAAGTCCTCTCCAAATACTTGATTCTTGATTAAATTCTAAAACTCCTGCACTTTTCACGTAATCCGGCGAAACGACCGGGACTCGAGTGATCATAGAGGCAGGTCACATGCACATTGCGAAATACCTTGGGATGGCCCTGCTGGGGCTGTCCGTCCTGAGCACATCCGTCCCGGAAGCATCGGCACAGAATCTTCGTGTCCTTCGAGGGGCTGCCTCTGGCAGTCTCAACGTTCCGATGAACAGGGCCGTGGTGGTTGAAAGCGACGTTCCCTTCGCGGAACTCTCGATCGCCAACCCTTCCATCGCGGACATCTCCACCCTCTCCGACCGCACGATCTACGTGCTCGGCAAGGCACCGGGGCGCACCACGCTGACCCTTCTTGGTGTCGAAGGCGACCTGATCGCCAACGTCGAAGTACAGGTCGCGCCCGACGTCGCCGAGTTCAAGGAACGCCTGCAGCAGATCCTTCCCGGCGAACAGATCGAGGTGCGGACCGCGAACGACGGCATCGTCCTGTCGGGCGTGGTGTCGAGCATCGAGAAGCTCGACCGCGCGCTGGACCTCGCCAACCGCTACGCCCCCGACCGGGTGTCGAACCTGATGGTCGTCGGCGGCACCCACCAGGTGATGCTGAAGGTCCGCTTCGCCGAGATGGAGCGTTCGGTTTCGAAAAGCCTTTCGTCCTCGCTGGCGATCAACGGCGGCACCGACTTCGGTATCGCGGGTGAAAGCGGCACGTGGCTGGACGGCGACAACGGCCTTGGCAACCCGATCGAAGTGACCGCCGGCACCAACGGCGCGCTGGCGCTTGGTTTCTCGGCCGGGTCGTTCGAATTCGGGATCCTGCTGGAGGCGCTGGAAAGCAAGGGCGTCGTGCGCACGCTCGCAGAACCGAACCTCACCGCCCTTTCGGGGCAGGAAGCCAGCTTCCTCGCCGGTGGCGAATACCCGATCCCGGTCGTCGACAACGACGGCTCGGTCACGATCGAGTACAAGCCCTTCGGTATCGAGCTGAAATTCACCCCGCGCGTGGTCGACAAGGACCGCATCAACCTGCAGCTCAACGCCGCCGTGTCGGGCATCGACCCGTCGATCACGGTGGAACAGTCGGGCATCTCGGTGAACGCCTTCCGCCGCCGCGAGACGTCGACCGTGGTCGAGATGCGCGACGGGGAAAGCTTTGCCATCGCGGGCCTGCTGCAAGACGACTTCGAGGACCTGAACAGCCAGGTGCCGTGGCTGGGCGACGTGCCCGTGCTGGGCTCGCTGTTCCGCTCGGCCAGCTATCAGCGCTCGCAAAGCGAACTGGTGATCATCATCACCCCGCATCTCGTGACGCCCACACGCGGAGACGCCCTGGCGCTTCCGACCGACCGCATCCGCCCGCCGACCGAATCCGAACTGTTCCTGTTCGGCAAGACCGTTGGCGACCCCAACAGGCCCGCGCCCGGACCGGCCGGAGAAGTCTCGCAACAGGACTTCGACGGGTCCTATGGCTATGTGATGGAGTAGGACCAATGGCCAGCCAACGCACCAAGATCCTTCTCGCCGCGACCAGCCTGCTGGCGCTCGGCGCCTGCGGCGACCGCAAGGTCTTTTCCAGCTGGCACGAGGAAGCCGGGGCCTTCATCGACGAGGGCGGCTTCGGCAACGCCACGATGAACAACACGGGCATCCAGAACGGCGATCTGTCGTACGTGCTGAACCTGAACGCCCGGTTCAACCGCGAGGTCCCGACGGTGGTCGAGTTCGAGTTCAACTCGGCGCAGATCACCAACGCCGCGCGGCTGGCGCTTGATGCGCAGGCGCGCTGGATCGCCCAGTTCCCCGAGGTCCGCTTCCGCGTCTACGGCCATACCGACCTTGTCGGCTCGACCGCCTATAACAAGGCGCTTGGTCTGCGGCGTGCGAACGCGGTGGTGAACTTCCTTGTCAGCCGCGGAATCAGCCGCTCGCGGCTTGAGGCCGTCGTGTCCTTCGGCGAGACGCAGCCGATCATCTACACCGACCAGCCCGAGATGCGGAACCGTCGCGCCGTGACCGAAGTCACCGGCTTCGTCAAGAACCATCCGCTGATCCTGAACGGCAAGTATGCCGAGGTGATCTTCCGCGAATACGTCGCCAGCGCCACCGAGCTTCCGCCGGGCGGCTCTGCCGAGTCGAACTTCTAGCACCGGAAACGGTCAGGCATTTCCCCACCCTTTTCCAAGGGTTGCGCCGCCAGGATGGCGCGGGGACCATCGCCGGGGACGGCGCAAGAAGGGCCGAAAACGGCCGCAAGGGACAGCGAACTCGGGCCGCCTTTCACCAAGGGCGGCCCGCATTCCTTGTACGACCGCCTGTTTCATCAGGTCAGGAACAATCCGCCAGTCTGGCGGGCTCCGTTCCAAAAGACCGAATAATGATGATTTTTTGGCCGCAATCTCGCCCACATTTCTCAGCAGATTAACAGCATCGGAGCAGTGTTTTCGGCCCGAGGGGGGCCGATTACCGGTGCAGCCGGGGTGCAAGAACCTGCGCCTTTTCGGCCGTTTCGGGCAGAAGGGATTTAGACGATGAGTTCAAACGCGGCCTTGCAGAGCGATCCGGAACCGATCCTCGCGTGCACCGTCGCGCGTGACGTGCAGAAGTTCGATCTTCTCATCGAGGATATGGAAACCGAGCTGGGCGAAGCCTGGGGTGACCTGTCATTCGACGACGCGCGGGTGTTTTTTACCCAGCCAGATGCAAAATTCATGGAATTCGTCGCGATCGCGATCGACGAGCAGGACGAGACCAACCTCGCCGGCATCGCCGACCTGATCGAGACCGCGAACGCCAACGGGCTGAAGGTGATCCTGATCGCCGAGAACGTCAGCCCCATCGCATTGCACCAGCTGTTGCGGCTGGGCGCCCGCGAGTTCTGTCCCTACCCGCTTCCCGAAGGCACGCTGCACGACGCCATCGAGCGCCTGCGCAAGCCCGAACCGACCGGCGGCGAGATCGCGAACATCAACACCGCCCACCCCAGCAAGCATGACCGCAACGGCGTGATCGTGACGGTGCATGGGCTGGCCGGCGGCGTCGGCGCCACGACCATCGCGACCAACCTCGCGTGGGAGCTGGCGAACATCGACGACAAGAAGCCGCCCCGCGTGGCGATGCTGGACCTCGACCTGCAGTTCGGTTCGGTCTCGACCTACCTGGACCTGCCCCGCCGCGAAGCGGTGTACGAGCTGCTGTCGGACACCGCCTCGATGGATGCCGAAGCCTTCGTGCATGCGCTGGCCTCGTATCAGGACAAGATGCACGTGCTGACCGCGCCCGCAGACATCCTGCCGCTGGACTTCATCACGCCCGAAGACATCGAGCGCCTGCTTGAAGTGGCGACGTCCAACTTCGACTACGTGGTGATCGACATGCCGACCACCATCGTCAACTGGACCGAGACGGTGCTGAACGAAAGCCACGTCTACCTTGCCGGGCTGGAGCTGGACATGCGGTCGGCGCAGAACGCGTTGCGGATGCTGCGCGCGCTGAAGTCCGAGGACCTGCCGCACCAAAAGCTGCGCTACATCCTGAACCGGTCGCCGAAGTTCACCGACCTGACCGGCAAGAGCCGGGTCAAGCGGATGGCGGAAAGCCTGGATATCGACATCGAGATCCTGATGCCGGACGGCGGCAAGCAGGTGATGCAGGCCTGTGACCATGGCACGCCGCTGGCTTCGGCCGCCGGGAAGAACCCGCTGCGGAAGGAACTCGCGAAGCTCGCCGGGTCGATCCACCAGCACAACGTCGAACAGGCCGCGCTAGAGGCCGAGTAACAAGAACCCCTTTCGGGAGAGCTGCCAAGTGTTTGCCCGGTACAGCAAGAAGACGACCGAAACCGCCAAGCCCGTGAAGGCCGACGCCAGCGCCGAGTCGGCTTCCGCGCCGGCAAAGGCACCGCCGAAAGCCGCCCCGAAAGCGGCCGCGCCAAGCCCGAAGCAGGCGTCGCGCACGGCCCCCGCCGCGCCGACCCCGGCCGACAAGGAACGCAAGCGCAAAGAGCGCATAGCCGAGATCAAGGTCGAGCTGCACAAGCGACTGCTCGACAACCTGAACCTTGCAGCGCTGGAACACGCGACCGAAGCCGACCTTCGTCAGGAGATCGGCGCGATCTCGTCCGAGGCGCTGGAAGAACTGTCCATCGTCCTGAACAAGGACGAGCGCACGACGCTGAACAAGGATCTCTACAACGAGGTCACGGGCCTTGGCCCGCTCGAGGCGCTGCTGCAGGACGACAGCGTGAACGATATTCTCGTGAACGGGCCGCAGCAGATCTTCGTGGAACGCGCGGGCAAGCTGCAGCTGACCGACATCACGTTCAAGGACGAACGCCACCTGCTGCGGATCATCGACAAGATCGTGTCCGCCGTGGGTCGTCGCGTCGATGAATCGAACCCCTATGTCGACGCCCGTCTTGCGGACGGCTCGCGTTTCAACGCCATGGTCCCGCCGATCGCGGTGGACGGCTCGCTGGTCTCGATTCGTAAGTTCAAGAAGGACAAGCTGGGCATCCGCGACCTTGTCGGCTTCGGCGCCTTCTCGGAAGATATGGCGATGTATCTGGAAGCCGCGGTCGCCTGCCGGCTGAACGTCATCGTCTCGGGCGGTACCGGTTCCGGTAAAACGACCACGCTGAACGCCCTGTCGTCCTTCATCGACGACAGCGAGCGCATCCTGACCATCGAGGACACTGCGGAACTTCAGCTTCAGCAGACCCACGTGGGCCGGATGGAAAGCCGCCCGGCGAACGTCGAGGGCAAGGGCGCCGTCACCCAGCGCGACTGTCTGCGAAACGCCCTGCGGATGCGTCCCGACCGCATCATCGTCGGCGAAACGCGCGGCGAGGAAGTCATCGACATGCTGCAGGCCATGAACACCGGCCACGACGGCTCGATGACCACGATCCACGCGAACAGCGCCCGCGACGGTGTCTCGCGCCTTGAGAACATGATCGCCATGGCCGGGATCGAGATGCCGCTGAAGGCGGTCCGCTCTCAGATCGCCTCGGCTGTGAACCTGATCGTGCAGGCAAGCCGTCTTCAGGACGGCTCGCGCCGGATGGTCTCGATTACAGAGATCACCGGGATGGAAGGGGAAGTCATCTCGATGCAGGAGATCTTCCGGTACCAGCGCCTTGGGCTGGAGCCGAACGGGAAGATCATCGGCCAGTTCACTGCGACCGGTGTGCGGTCGCACTACTCGGAGCGTTTCCGGCAGTGGGGCTACGACCTGCCGCCGCAGATCTTCGAACCTTCTGTAGGACTGTAATTCATGGGCGTCCCCATAGAACTGATCATCTACGGCCTAATCTTCGTGGCCGTGCTGGTTCTTGTCGAAGGCATCTACCTGACCGTCTTCGGCAAATCCATCAGCCTGAACAGCCGGCTGAACCGCCGGATGGAAATGCTGGAAAAGGGCGTCGGCCGCGAGCAGGTGCTGGAGCAGCTTCGCAAGGAGATGTCGCAGCACCTCAAGTCGCGCTCGATCCCGCTGTACGCGATCCTTGCCGAGAAGGCGCAGAAGGCGAACATCGCCTTCACCCCGGTGCAATTGATCATGGTGATGGGCCTGCTTTCGATGGTGGCCTTCGTCGGCCTGACCATCGGCACCGGCGCCTCGATCCAGATCCGCATCGGAGTCTCGGTGCTGATGGGCATCGGCGCGGTGTATGTCTGGATCAACAACAAGGCCACCAAGCGGATGAAGCTGCTGGAAGAACAGCTTCCCGACGCGGTTGAACTGATGGTCCGCAGCCTGCGCGTCGGCCACCCCTTCAGCTCGGCCCTGAACATCGTCGCCAAAGAAGTCCCCGACCCGCTTGGAACCGAGATGGGCATGATCGCCGACGAGGCCGCCTATGGCCGCGACGTGGGCGAGGCGCTGAAGGCCATGGCCGAACGTCTGGACATGCAGGACCTTCGCTTCCTCGCGGTCGCGGTGACGATCCAGCAGACCTCGGGTGGTAACCTTGCGGAAATCCTCGAAGGTCTCGCCAAGGTGATCCGTTCGCGGTTCAAGCTGTTCCGCCGGGTGACCGCGATCACCGCCGAAGCGAAATGGTCCGGCAAATTCCTGTCGGGCTTCCCGCTGCTGGCGCTGGTCGGCATCAACGTCGCACAGCCGAACTACTACGATCAGGTGATGGGCACCCCGGTGTTCATTCCCGCCTGTCTCGTCGTCGCGGGCTTCCTGATCGCCAACGTCTTCGTCATGAAGATGCTGGTCAACATCAAGGTCTGAGGAGCAGCCGCCATGAGCTTTCTGACCGACACTTTCGGCCCGCTGGGCCCGCTGCTGGCCGCCGGGTTCCTCGGCATCCTGCTGATCCTCATCGCCCTGCCCGTCTTCCTGAAAAAGCAGAAAGACCCGCTGGACCGCCTGAAGGAACAGGCAAAGGCGCCAAGCTCGCGCCCCGAGGCGCAGCTGCGCGCGCAGACGAAGAAGGACAAGCTCGAGAAGTACTCGGACTTCCTCGAACCCAAGGACGCCGAGGAATATTCGGCGATCCAGCTGAAGCTGCTGCGCGCCGGCTATCGCCAGAAGAACGCGGTGCGGATGTACCACTTTGCCCAGTTCGCGCTGGGTGCGGGCGGTCTGGTGCTGGGCACGGCCTATGCGCTGCTTTTGCAGATGACGCAGGACCCGACCACGCAGCAGATCATCCTGTCGATCCTGATCCCCGGCGCCGCCGGCTACATGGCGCCGAAGTACTGGGTCAACCGCCGCGTCCAGAGCCGCGAGGAAGAGATCGTCAACGGCTTCCCTGACTCGCTGGACATGATGCTGGTCTGCGTCGAGGCCGGTCAGTCGCTCGATCAGGCGATCCTGCGCGTGGCCCGGGAAATCCGCGCGGGCTATCCGGCGCTGGCCGACGAGTTCGACACCGTCAGCCAAGAGATGAAGGCCGGCAAGGACCGTATCTCGGTTCTGCGCGATATGTCCGAGCGCTGCGGCGTGCCGGATGTGGCCAGCTTCGTGACGGTTCTGATCCAGTCCGCAAGCTTTGGTACCTCGATCGCCGAAGCGCTGCGGGTCTTCTCGGCCGAGATGCGTGACAAGCGCGTGATGCGGGCAGAAGAGAAGGCGAACACCTTGCCCACCAAGATGACCCTTGCCACAATGATGCTTACGGTTCCGCCGCTTCTGGTGATCCTCGTGGGCCCCTCGGTCTACGGGATCTACCTGACGCTGACGGCGACGCAGACGGGTTACTAGGCAGGGCTCTGCAATGTCACATAGCTGGCCGGGATTGCTCCTGGTCGTCCTCGCGCTGACCGCCTGCACACCGGGCGGTCTTCGCACGCCCGGAGACGGGCTTTACGCGCCTTCCGTGGATCGCAGCGGCGAGGATGTCGACGGTCTGCTTGTGGGCCATCGGCTGATGGCGTCGGGCGAATACGAACTGGCGCTGCGCGCCTACTACCGCGCCGCCGCCGATCAGGGGCTTAACGTCGACGTTCTGTCCGCCATCGGCTCTGCCAACCTACGGCTCGGGCGGCTCAATCAGGCTGAAAAGATCTTGCGCCGCGCCGTCGAAGAGGATCAGACCTTCGTTCCCGCGTGGAACAACCTTGGCGTCGTCCTGATGGAACTGGGTCAAATTCCCGAGGCCGAGCGTGTCTTTCATACCGCATTCGCGCTGGATAACGGGGAAAGCAGCGCAATTCGGGACAATTTGCGCTTAGCGCTCGCAAAAATGAAAAATCCGGACTACGATGCGGAAAACAATACCCAATTCGCCCTGGTCCGGCGGGGAGGCGGGGAGTACCTGCTTCTCTCCACTCCGGAGGCGGAGAGCGAGCAGTAAAAGGACGCCAAAGATGCGCAAGTTGGTTGGGGTGGTCTGCCTCGGCAGCGCCGTGCTGTTGTCGGCCTGTGGCGACAAGGCGGGCGACGCGGATGTTGAACGTGCGTTCGACACCGTGAATGTGATCGACGAGAGCAATCTCAACGACATCATGCTGACGGTCGCGGACCCGAACGAGGCGGTGAACTATTTCAGGCGCTCGCTGGCCGAGCATCCGGACCGGATCGACCTGTTGCGGGGCCACGCGCTGTCGCTGGTCCGCGCCAAGCGGAACACCGAAGGTGCGGTGGCGTGGAAAGCGGTTGTCGACCACGCGGAAGTCACCAATTCCGACCGGGTCGAATATGCCGACGCGCTGATCCGCACCGGCGACTGGGACACCGCAGAGGCGGCGCTGGACAAGATCCCGCCGACCTACGAGACCTTCAAGCGCTACAAGCTGGAAGCGATGATCGCCGACTCCAATCAGGAGTGGAAGGACGCCGACGCGTTCTACGAGATCGCGGTCGGTCTGACCACCAAACCCGGCAGCGTGCTGAACAACTGGGGCTACTCGAAGCTGTCGCGCGGCGAATACGCCGAGGCGGAACGCCTGTTCGGCGAAGCCATCACCTATGACGACAGCCTGTTCACCGCGAAGAACAACCTGGCCCTCGCCCGTGGCGCGCAGCGCGACTACGAGCTGCCGGTGGTTCCGATGTCGCAGATCGAGCGGGCGCAGCTTCTGCACACGCTTGGCCTGTCCGCCGTCAAGCAAGGCGACATCGAGATCGGCAAGGGCCTGCTGCGCGAGGCAATCGACACGCATCCGCAGCACTTCGAGGCCGCCGTGCGCTCGCTGCGCGCGCTGGAAGCGAACGTCACCAACTGATCCGGCGGGGCCTGCGGGCCCCGTCAGCCGCACGGACCCCCGCGATGCTGACCCTGCCCGCAAGCCAAGCGCTCTGGTTCCTGCCCTTCGCGGTGCCCATCGGCATCTGGGTGGCGTGGAACGACGTCAAGTTCATGAAAATCCCGAACAAGGCGGTCTACGCCCTGACGCTGGTGTTCCTTGTGGTCGGGCTGATCGCGGTGCCGCTGGCGGAATACCCCTGGCGGCTTTTGCAGCTGGTTGTGGTGCTGGTGGTCGGGTTCTTGATGAACATGGTCGGCATGATCGGCGCCGGTGACGCCAAGTTCGCCGCCGCCATGGCCCCCTTCATCCCGCTGGCCGATGCGCGCCCCTTCGCCTTCCTGTTCGGCGCGGTCCTGCTGGCCGCCTACGTCACCCACCGCGCCTTCCGGGCCATCCCGGCGATGCAGCGTGCAACCGACTGGAAATCCTTCGCAATCCAGGATTTCCCGATGGGTCTCGCGCTGGGTCCGGCGCTGATCTTCTATCTTATCCTCGGCCTGCTGAACGGCTGAGCGGTGGCGACGGCATTGCACGTCACCGCGTTTTCCACCGACAGGTTCCGGGTCGTGGATTGGCGCCCGCTGACGGACCGCCCCACGGATCGCGAAGCTCTGGAAGAGGACCTGGCGGCGATCCTGACCCCGAAGGTACTGGCGCACCTTCCACCCTCCATGCAACTGGCACCGTCACCCGACGCGGCGTCGGCCTGGATCGACGCGCGAAAGGCCGAAAGCGAAGTCATGGTCGTCACATCGCGGACCGCCCCGGGCCTTGTCGGGCTGATCATCCTGGCCGCCGGGGACGACACCGAGGGCCGGCGCGATGTCCACGTCGGCTATCTGCTTGCCGAACACGCCTGGGGCAACGGGGCGGCGACCGAGCTTCTGAGGGGTCTTGTGTCCATGTTGCGGACGGGACCGCCCGCAAGGCTTCTTGGCGGGGTGGGCCGCGACAACCCGGCTTCGGCGCGGGTGCTGCAAAAGGCGGGCTTCGCCGCGGACCCGCGACTTTCGACGCCGGACAGCGACCTCTACACGTTGGAAATCGGCTGACGCGCCGCCGCCCTTCCCACACGAAAAAGCGCGCCGGGAGGGGCGCGCTTTTCCGTTCATGGCTTTGAACGCGGTTACTTGTTCATGCGGTTCGCGATCAGGTCGTCGACCACGGTGGGATCCGCGAGCGTGGAGGTATCGCCCAGCGCGCCATAGTCGTTCTCGGCGATCTTGCGCAGGATGCGGCGCATGATCTTGCCCGAGCGGGTCTTCGGCAGCCCCGGCGCCCACTGGATGTGGTCCGGCTTGGCAATCGGGCCGATCTCGGTCCGGACCCACTTTTCAAGGTCCTTCTTCAACTGGTCCGTCGCCTCGACGCCGTTCATCAGGGTCACGTAGCAGTAGATGCCCTGCCCCTTGATGTCGTGCGGGAAGCCCACCACCGCGGCCTCGGCCACGTCGGCATGCGCCACCAGCGCGCTTTCGACCTCGGCGGTGCCCATCCGGTGACCCGAGACGTTGATGACGTCATCGACCCGGCCGGTGATCCAGAAGTAGCCGTCCTCGTCGCGGCGGCAGCCGTCACCCGAGAAGTAATAGCCCTTGTACTGCTGGAAGTAGGTCGCCTCGAACCGGTCGTGATCGCCCCAGACGGTGCGCATCTGGCCGGGCCAGCTATCGGCGATGGCCAGCACGCCCTCGGCCGGGTTGCCCTCGATCTCGGTGCCCTTCTCGGCCTCAAGAACCACCGGCTTCACGCCGAAGAACGGCAGCGTCGCCGAGCCGGGCTTGGCCGGGACCGCGCCGGGGATCGGCGTGATCATGTGGCCGCCGGTTTCGGTCTGCCACCAGGTGTCGACGATGGGGAGTTTCCCCTTGCCCACCAGTTCGTTGTACCAGTTCCAGGCTTCCGGGTTGATCGGCTCGCCCACGGTGCCCAGCAGCTTCAGCGAGGACAGGTCGTACTTCTCGACCCATTCCGGCCCCTGCCCCATCAGCGCGCGGATTGCGGTCGGCGCGGTGTAGAACTGGTTTACCTTGTGCTTCTCGCATACGGCCCAGAAGCGGCCGGCGTCCGGGTAGGTCGGCACGCCCTCGAACATCAGCGTGGTCGCGCCGTTGGCGAGCGGGCCATAGACGATATAGCTGTGGCCGGTGACCCAGCCCACGTCCGCCGAACACCAGAACACGTCGCCCTCATGGTAGTCGAACGTGTATTCCTGCGTCATCGCCGCGTAGACGAGGTAGCCGCCCGAGGTGTGAACGACGCCCTTCGGCTTACCGGTCGACCCCGAGGTGTAGAGGATGAACAGCGGGTCTTCCGCGTTCATCGGGCGCGGCGGGCAGTCGGGCGCGGCGGTTTCCATCAGCGCCTTCACGTCCACGTCGCGGCCGTCGATCCAGGTGGTCTGGTCGCCGGTGTGCTTCACCACAAGGCAGCGCACCTTGTCCGAACAGTGCAGCAGCGCGGCGTCGGTGTTCGACTTCAGCGCGGTGACACGACCGCCACGCGGCGCGGTGTCGGCGGTGATCACCAGCTTGGCGCCGCAGTCGTTGATCCGGTTCGCCAGCGCGTCGGGCGAGAAGCCCGCGAAGACGATGGAATGGATCGCGCCGATCCGGGCGCAGGCCAGCATCGCATAGGCGGCTTCCGGGATCATCGGCAGGTAGATCACCACGCGGTCGCCCCGCATCACGCCCTGCGACAGAAGGACGTTCGCCATGCGGCAGACCTTCTCGTGCAGTTCCTTGTAGGTGATGTGCTGCGCTTCGGCGTTCGGATCGTCGGGTTCGAAGATGATCGCGGTCTGGTTGGCGCGCGTCGCAAGATGGCGGTCGATGCAGTTGGCGGCGACGTTCAGGACGCCGTCCTCGAACCACTTGATCGAGACCTTGCCATAATCGAAGCAGGTGTTCTTGACCTTGGTGTAGGGCTCGATCCAGTCAAGCCGCTTGCCGTGCTCGCCCCAGAAGGTTTCGGGGTCCTCGACCGAAACCGTGTACATTTCCTTGTACTTGTCGGGGCCGATGTGGGCGTTCTGAATGAATTCCGCGCTCGGCTTGTAGATGTTGTCGGGGTTGTCCAGCATCGCTTTTCCTCCATCCCGTGATGCACCGCCCGCGGCGGCGGGCTGGTGCAGTGCTGTGCAGGGCGGCCCCTTGGGTCCGCGTCGGGCCACTGGCCTCAGATGGCCAGATACTCTGCCCGCAATTGCTCGTTGTCGAGCACCTCCTTCGCGGTGCCGTCGAACACCACCGTTCCGGTATCGAGGATAACCGCACGGTCGGCAAGCATCAGGGCGCGCACGGCGTTCTGTTCCACGATCACCGTCGTGATGCCCTGCTGCTTGATGATGTTCAGCGTCTTCTCGATCTCGTCCACGATGACGGGCGCAAGGCCCTCGTAGGGTTCGTCGAGAAGCAGCACCTTGATGTCCCGGGCCAGCGCGCGGGCGATGGCCAGCATCTGCTGCTCGCCACCCGACAGCGTCACGCCCTCTTGCTTGCGGCGTTCGCCCAGACGCGGGAACAGGTCGTAAAGACGGTCCAGCGACCAGCCCACCGGCGGCGCGATCTGCGCCAATTGCAGGTTCTCCTCGACCGTCAGGCCGGGGATGATGCGCCGGTCCTCGGGCACAAGCTGCAGACCGGCCGAGGCCGCCTGATAGCTCGACATCTTGTGCAGCGGCTGGTGATCCAGCCAGACCTCTCCATGAGTCAGCTGCGGGTCATCGAGCCGCGCAAGCGCCCGCAGCGTCGAGGTCTTGCCCGCGCCGTTGCGCCCCAGAAGGGCAAGGATCTCGCCCTCGTGGATGTTGAACGACACGCCCTGCACGATGTAGCTCTCGCCATAGTAGGCGTGCAGATCATAGGCCGAGAAGAACGCCGGAGCGGTCGCGGCCTTGTTCGAGTGGGACGAGAAGTCCTTCGGCGTGCGGTTCGTCAGCTGGTCTTCGGTCAGGGTCATCAGTGGCTCTCCCCGAGATAGGCTTCGCGGACCTTCGGATGGCCCTTGATGTTCTCCGGCGTGTCCTCGACCAGCGGCGTGCCCTGAGCGAGAACGGTGATCCGGTCGGCAAGCGAGAATACCACGTGCATGTCATGCTCGATGATCGCCATGGTGATGTCGCGCTTCTCGTGGATCTCTTTCAGCAGGTCGATCGTGTTGTTGGTGTCGGCCCGCGCCATGCCGGCGGTGGGCTCGTCCAGCAGCAGAAGACGCGGCTGCTGCACAAGGCACATCGCCATCTCCAGCCGCCGCTTGTCGCCGCGCGACAGGGACGAGGCCAGCATGTTCCGCTTTTCCAGCATGTTGACGTCGGCGAGGATCGCCTCGGCCTTGTCGTTCAGCTCGCCCTCGTTCGCCACCGTCTCGAAGGCGTGCATCCGGAACGCCCCGTCGCGCTTGGCGAAGCAGGGGATCAGCACGTTCTCCATCACCGTGAGATCGGCGAAGATCTCTGGGGTCTGGAACACCCGGCTGATGCCCATCTGGTTGATCTCGTGCGGCTTGCGGCCCAGCACCGACTGGCCGTCGAACATGACGGACCCGGTGTCGGGGATCAGGCGGCCGACGAGACAGTTCAGCAGGGTCGACTTGCCGGCGCCGTTCGGACCGATGATCGCGTGGACGGTGCGGTCCTTGACCGAGAGGTTCACGTCACCCAGCGCCTGCAGACCGCCGAAGCGTTTGCCGACACCTTTGACTTCGAGGATACCCATAGCTCCGTTCTCCTCTTACTCGGCCACGTGGGGCGTGGATTTCGGGTGATGCTCGGGGTCGTCCCCCGGACCTTTCTTCCGGTTGCGGGCCCAGCGGGCGATCCGCTGTCCGCCCTCGACCAGACCGCCGGGCAGGAAGATCACGACCAGCATGAACAGCAGGCCAAGCGTCAGGTGCCACGACTTGCCGACGAAGAAGTGCGAGACCCAGATCAGCGCGTCTTCCATGCCGTCGGGCATCCAGCCGAACCACTGGTGCAGCATGTTGTCGTTGATCTTCGAGAAGATGTTCTCGAAGTACTTGATGAAGCCCGCGCCCAGCACCGGACCCAGAAGGGTGCCCGCACCGCCGAGGATGGTCATCAGGACAACTTCGCCCGACGCGGTCCACTGCATGCGCTCGGCGCCGGCCAGCGGGTCCATCGAGGCCATCAGGCCACCGGCGAGACCGGCGTACATGCCCGAGATCACGAAGGCCGCCAGCGTGTAGGGCCGCGTGTTGAGGCCGGTGTAGTTCATCCGCGTCTGGTTCGACTTGATCGCGCGCAGCATCAGGCCGAAGGGCGACCGGAAGATCCGCAGCGACAGGTAGAAGGCCAGGATCGCGACGATGGCGCAGAAGTAGTAGCCGACGTTGAAGGTGAACAGCCATCCGCCCACGTCCACCTGCAGGCTGTCGCGCATGACAAGGCCGAACAGGTGCGGCGAGTTGGGCGAGCCCTCTCCCATCAGGATCTGCGGGTCGTTGCTATAGACCTGCAGGCCGGTCTCACCGTTGGTCAGCGGCGTCAGCACCGAGTAGGCGAGGTTGAACGACATCTGCGCGAAGGCCAGCGTCAGGATCGAGAAGTAGATCCCGGTCCGGCGCAGCGAGACATAACCGATCGCCAGCGCGAAGATGCCCGAGGTGATGACCGCAAGGATCAGGCCCGGCAGGATGTTGTAGTCCAGCAGCTTGTACATCCAGACCACCGAGTAGGACCCGACACCCAGGAAGGCCGCGTGGCCGAAGGACAGGTAGCCGGTCAGGCCGAACAGGATGTTGAAGCCGATGGCGAAGATCCCGAAGATCGCGAAGCGCTGCATCAGGTCCGGATAACCGGCGTTGAAGGTGGCCAGCGCCGAGCCTTCGGGGAAGGGTTGCAGGAAGATCGGGGTCAGCAGCGTCAGTGCGACGACGATCAGCAGGAACGAGGTGTCTTTCTTGGAAAGGCCGAACATTGGTCTTTACTCCTCCATCACGCCGCGGCGACCCATCAGGCCACGCGGCCGGGTCAGCAGGATGACGATGGCAATCAGGTAGATGATGATCTGGTCGATGCCGGGGATGATGTCCTTGATCCAGTTCATCGAGGCGAAGGCTTCGAGAATGCCCAGCATGAAGCCTGCAAGCACGGCGCCCGGAAGGCTGCCCATGCCGCCGACGACGACCACGACGAAGCTGAGGACAAGGAAGTCCATCCCCATGTGATAGTTCGGCGAGTTGATCGGCGTGTACATGACACCCGCCAAGCCCGCGACGGCTGCCGCGATACCGAACATGATGGTGAACTTGCGGTCGATGTTGATGCCCAGCAGGCCCACCGTCTCGCGGTCCGCCATACCGGCGCGAACGACCATGCCGAAGGTGGTGAACTGCAGGAACCCGAACACGCCCGCGATCAGGACCAGCGCGAAGGCGAAGTAGATCATCCGCCAGTAGGGGTAGATGATGGCGTTCTCGGCAAAACCGATCAGCACGCCGAAGTCGAACGAGCCGCGGAAGGCGTCGGGCGCCGGGGTCGGGATCGGGTTGGCGCCGAAGAAGTACTTGATCAGCTCCTGCAACACGATGGCGAGGCCGAAGGTCACAAGGATCTGGTCCGCGTGGGGCCGCTTGTAGAAGTGCTTGATCAGGCCGCGCTCCATCACGTAGCCGATGAACAGCATGACCGGGATCGCGAACAGGATCGACAATGGCACTGACCAGTCGATGATCGCCTGTCCCGCCTCTGGCCCGAACCACGACTCGACGTAAGGCACGTCGACCTTCAGCGGATTGCCGAGGAAGTCCTTCTGCGTCTCGTCGATGACCGTGTAGCTCAGCGACAGGATGCGTTGCAGCGTCACGGCGCAGAACGCGCCGAGCATGAAGATCGCCCCGTGGGCGAAGTTGACGACACCGAGCGTGCCGAAGATCAGCGTGAGGCCCAGCGCGATGAGCGCATAGGCAGAGCCCTTGTCGAGCCCGTTCAGCACCTGGAGAATGATTGCGTCCATTGTCCCGACCCGTTTCTGGAATGGGCGCGCACGCCGACGGAGGCCGCGGCGGCGGCTTGTTCGGCAGGGCGGGGATAACCCCGCCCTACGCAACGATTTTTTAGTAGTGTCTTAGGCGCCCGGGTTGCACTCGCCGAGGCTGCCACCGGCAAACATCGGGTGATCGGGCGGATAGGTGACCTGAGCGGCCGGAGTGACTTCGACGACCTCGAGAAGGTCGAATTCCGAAGTCGGGTTCTCCTTGCCCTGCACAACCAGCACGTCCTTGAAGCACTGGTGGTCGTCGGCGCGGTACAGCGTCGGACCGTTGCCCATGCCGTCGAACTCGAACCCTTCCAGCGCCGCAGCGACGTCGCAGGGGTTGAACGAGCCGGCGCGGGTCACGGCGTCAGCGTACAGCAGCGTCTGGACGTAGCAGGTGTGCGCGGCCTGCGACGGCGGGAAGCCGTACTTGGTGCCGAACGACTTCACGAAGGCCTGCGAGCCCTCGTCCTGCAGCGACCAGTGCCAGTTGGTCGAGCCAAGGATGCCCTTGACGTTTTCGCCGGCGCCGCGGGCCATCAGGCGCGAGTAAAGCGGAACGACGATCTCGAAGTTCTTGCCGTTCACCTGCTTGTCGCGCAGGCCGAACTGCACGGCGTTGGTCAGCGAGTTGACCATGTTGCCGCCGTAGTGGTTCAGAACCAGAACGTCGGCGCCCGAGTTCAGAACCGGAGCGATGTACGACGAGAAGTCGGTCGCGGCGAGCGGGGTCTTGACCGCGTTGACGGTCTCCCAGCCCAGCGCCTCGGTCGAGGCTTTGATCGACTCTTCCTGGGTCCAGCCCCAGGTGTAGTCGGCGGTCAGGTGGTACGCCTTGCGGTCGGTGCCGTAGCGCGCGGCCAGCACCGGCGCCAGAGCGGCGCCCGACATGTAGGCGTTGAAGAAGTGACGGAAGCCGTTCGCCTTCTTGTCCTTGCCGGTGGTGTCGTTCGAGTGCGTCAGGCCGGCCATGAAGATGACGCCGGCTTCCTGGCAGAGGCCCTGAACCGCAACGGCGACGCCCGACGACGAACCGCCGGTGATCATGATCGCGCCGTCCTTTTCGATCATCGACTTGGCCGATGCGCGGGCGGCGTCCGACTTGGTCTGCGTGTCGCCGGTCACATAGGCGACCTTGCGGCCAAGGATACCGGTGCCGTCGAGTACTTTCGACGAGAAGGTGTTCAGCATGCCGCCGTCACCGCCGCCGTTCAGGTGCTCGACCGCGAGTTCATAGGCGCGCAGTTCGTCTGCACCCTCGTCGGCATAGGGGCCGGTCTGCGGCACGTTGAAGCCGAGCACGACCTCGCTGGCGCCGGGCTCGTTGGTGAACGCCCCCGCGCCGGAGGTGAAGATCGTCGGGACCGCAAGGCCCGCGCCGGTCACGGCGCCGGACTTGAGCAGTCCACGGCGAGTCAGAGTCGTTCTGGTCATGAAGTTCCTCCCGTTACGTCATTGTGGCGCCGGACCGTTTCCTCCCTGGTCCGGCATGTCCCTTTTACAGGATGCTCAAATTTATGAGGGCGTCCCGAAAACTTCGCAACAAGCACCTTTACATAAAGGAAAAAGCTGTAAAAAATTACACAATGCGCACGCGGCAATTGTAAAGAATTTATCTGCGCGCTGCGGAAACCGTTTCAGATCAGGGGGATGCGTGATGCCCGCCGGAACGCTTACAGGCAGTAGGATTCGCGAACGGCGTGTCGCGATGGGTCTCAAGCAGTCGATGTTGGCGCAAACGGTCGGAATATCTGCGGCATACTTGAATCTTATCGAGCACAATAAGCGCAGAATCGCGGGAAAGTTACTGGCCGACATCGCCCGTACGCTAGAGGTTGATCCCTCTGCCCTTGCCGAGGGTGCGGGCGCCGCGTTGGTCGGGCAGATGCGGGATGCGGCGGCGGCTTTCCCCGAGGCTGCGGCAGAGGAAACGCGAGCCGAGGAATTCGCCGGCCGCTTCCCCGGCTGGGCGCGTCTCGTGGCGCTGCAACGGCGCCGCATCCGGCATCTGGAGCGGGTGACCGAAAGCCTGACCGACCGCCTTGGCCATGACCCTCACCTTGCCGCCTCGCTGCACGAATTGCTGTCCACCGTGACCGCGATCAACGCCACCTCGTCGATCCTTGTCGAACCCGGCGAGATCGAGGCCGAGTGGCGCGACCGCTTCCATCGCAACATCCACGAGGACAGCGAACGCCTTGCCGACACCAGCCGCGCGCTGGTGTCCTACCTCGAAGCGTCCACCGAGGCGGCGCAGTCCACCGGCACCCCGCAAGAGGAACTGGAGGCATGGCTGGCCGCGCGGGACTATCACCTTGCGCCGCTGGAGGGCGAGACGCCCGCCGATCCGCAGGACGTGATCGCCGGGGCCAGGGAATTGACCAGCGCGGCGGGGCGGTCGCTTGCCGAAGGCTGGGCGGCCCGCTACCGGCAGGATGCCACCGCGCTGCCGCTGCCCGCTTTCGCCTTGGCGGCGCGCGAGACCGGGTGCGACCCGGCGGTGCTGGCGGCCCGCTTCGGGGTCGGCATGGGCGCGGTTCTGCGGCGGCTGGCGGCCTTGCCGCCGGACAGCCTTGACACGGCCACGGGGCTGGTGATCTGCGACGGCTCCGGCACGTTGACCGCCCGCAAGCCGGTCGACGGCTTCCCCCTGCCCCGCTTCGGCGCCGCCTGCCCTTTATGGCCGCTCTATCAGGCGCTAAGCCGCCCCCTGTCGCCGGTGCGCGCGGTGGTCGAGATGGCGGGCCGCGACGCGGCGCGCTTCGTGGCTTACGCGGTGGCCGAGCCTGTCGGCCCGGCACGGTTCGACGCACCGCCGGTGTTCGAGGCGGTCATGCTGATCCTGCCCCGGCCGCGCGGCGCAGAGGGCGCGGCGCTAAGGGTCGGCACAAGCTGCCGCATCTGCCCGCAAGCCGACTGCCCTGCGCGGCGCGAGCCTTCGATCCTGGCGGAAGCCGCCTGAGCCCTGCGCGTGGCGGGACGGTCCATTGCAATTCAAATAGTTTGAGGTTCAATCTATCTTGAGCTATTTCTCCCGGCATGACCGGCACCACTACAGACATTACCGCGCTGCGGACGCGGTTCGGCTTTCGCTTCGTGACGCTGGCGCGGGTGTGGCGCCGCGCCGTCGACCTTGAACTGGTTGCGGCGGGACTGACCGACGCCACGTGGACTCCGCTGATCCACCTCAGCGAGTCCGGCGACGCCATCACCCAGAAGGAACTCGCCCGCCGCGTCGGCATCGACGGCTCGACGCTGGTGCGGTTGGTCGACCTGCTGTCCGAGGCGGGGCTGGTCGAGCGGAAACCCGACCCCGACGACCGCCGCGCCAAGCGGGTCGTGCTGACCAAGGCGGGCCACGCCGAGGTGACGCGCATCCGCGCCCGGATCGCCGAGGCCGAAGAGCGCTTTCTCTGCGACCTCGACGAGGACACCATCGCCACCATGACCCGTGCCTTCGCGCGGATCGAGGACCGGGTCGAAGGCGTGCTTGCCGCGCATGACGATGGAAAGCGAAAGCGATGACGCTCGCGGGCCTTGGTTTCGATCCGGCGCGGCTGCGTTTCGGACTGCGGACCGCGCTGGCGGCCTGCCTTGCGGTGTTCGTCGCGTGGATCGCGGGGCTGGAACATCCGCAATGGGCGGGCATGTCGGTCTGGGCCGCGTCGCAACCGCTGCGCGGCCAACTGGTCGAGAAGGCCTTCTTCCGCTTCTCCGGAACCATCGTCGGCTCGGTCATCGGCGTGCTTCTGGTGCTGGCCTCGGGTGTCCATCCATGGCTTTTGGTGATCGGGCTGGCGCTGTGGGTGGCGCTGTGTACGTGGGCCGGGAACCTGCTGCGGGGGTTCGGGGCCTACGGCACCGTGCTGGCAGGATACACCGCCGCGATGGTCTCGCTTCTGGACAGCGGGCATGGCGGCGTTCTGGCGCTGGGGCTGGACCGCATGGCAACGGTGCTGACCGGCGTGGCGATGGCGACGGCGGTGGGCCTGTTGTTCGGCGGAGTGGCCGATGGCGGGGGGCTGCGGCACCGGCTCAGGGTGCTGCTGGCGGACCTGCTGGACCACGTGGCCGACGCGAAGGACGCGCCCGGCGAGGATGGCGCCCTGCTGTCGCGGCTCGCCGCGCTGGACGAGGCGCTGGAGGTCCACGCCGCCGGCTCGCTGCGTTCGCGCCGCACCGTGCGGGCGGTGCGGTCCATGCTGCTGGCGGCGATCTCGCTGGTGTTCTGGCGGCGCGGCGAAGGCGCGGTGCCCGAGATCGAAGGCGCGTTGCGACGGGCCGCGACCGCGTTGCGCGACGACGTGACCGAGCGGGCGGTGGCAGAACTCGACCTTGCCCGGCAGGCGCTTCCCGAGGGGCACGAACTGGCCCCGACGCTGGGGCGGCTGCGGGTCACGATGGACCGCTGGTCGCGGGCCGAGGCGCCGGGGCACGACTCCAAGCACCCGGTCGTCCTGCACCGCGACCGCGCGGGCGCCGCCGAGGCCGCGCAGCGGGCGGGCGGCTCGCTGCTGTTGTTCGGCGCCCTGTGGCTGATCACGGGATGGAGCGCGGGGAATTTCCTGCTGCTGGGGCTGTCGGTGATGATCTCTTTGTTCTCGACCTTCGAGAACCCGGTGCTTCAGATGCGCCACGTCTGTCTCGGCCAAATCGCCGGCGTGGTGGGCGCGCTGGCCTGCCGCTGGCTCGCGTGGCCGCTGGCCGGCAGCGAGGCCGAGATGCTGGCGTGGCTGGTGCCCTTCATCCTGTTCGGCCCATTCCTGATGGCGCACCGCCGGACGCAGGCGATGAGCTTCGACTACAACATGGTGCTGCTGCTGATGCTGCAGCCGCATTTCCCGCTCACCGGCAGCTTCGGTGCGTCCGTGTCCGCCGGTCTGGCGGTCGCCGCCGCGCCGCTGGCCGCGATGGCCGCCTACCGCTGGTTTTACCCGGTCAACCGCAGACGCCGCGCGAAAGCGCTGCTGACCGCGATGCTGGACGATGTCGCGGCGCTGGCCGGGCACCCGGACGCGCTGGAAGCGCCGCTTCTGTGGCGCGCGCGGCTGTATCACCGGACCCTGCGTCTGGTGCGGACAGCCGAGGGCGCACCGCACGCCTTGGAGGACGCGCTGGACGCCGCGGGCGGCCTGTTCGACCTGGGCCGCGGGGTGATGGCCTGCCACGCGCTGCTGGCGGACGATGCCACCCCCGCCCCTGTTCGCCGCGCCGCCCGGGCCGCGCTGGCCCGGACGCGGGCGCTGGCGGGGCGGCCTGACCGCGCGGGCGGCGCATTCGACCGGCTCGCACGGCGTCTGGCGGGCCCGGACCGTCACCGCATGACGCGCGCCGCGCAGGGTGCGGGCCGGCTGACCGCCAATCCCGTCTGATCCTTGCGCGTTCCTGTGCCATTCCGGTGTCCGGCCGCCGGAAATCGGCGGCTGCGGCATCCAAGCGTTTTGACACCCCGCATTCCTTCCCCGATAGTTCCCTGAACGCGCGGAGTATCCGGCACGGGCCAGGGGAGGGGTTCGGACCATGGAAAAACGTGTTCTGCTTATCGAGGACGAGCCGAACATCATACAAGCCATCAGCTTCATCCTGTCGCGAGACGGGTGGGCGGTGGATACCCATGCCGACGGGAAAACCGCGATGGACGAGATCGCCCGGCGCGCGCCGGACCTTGTGATCCTTGACGTGATGCTGCCGAACCGCAGCGGCTTCGACATCCTTGCCGATCTGCGCGCCGCGCCCGAGACGGCTGGCCTGCCGGTGCTTATGCTGACGGCGCGCGGCCGCGCCAAGGACCGCGAGCAGGCCGAGCGCATGGGCGCCAGCCGCTTCATGACCAAGCCGTTCTCCAATGCCGAGGTGCTGGAGGCGGTGCGCGACCTCGTTCTGCAATAGGGCCCGCCCGCATGTCCCGCCGTCCCGTCTTTCTTGAACGCCGCAGCTACCGCCGCCGGCGCGTGATGGACGGGGCGCGGCTGTTGCCCGTTCTGGGCGCATTCCTGTTCCTGATGCCGCTGGTTTGGGTGCTTTCCCCGGGCCGCGTGCTGCGCACCGCTGGCAGCGGCATCTACATCTTCGCGGTCTGGGGCGGCCTGATCGCCGTGTCGCTGCTATTCTCGCGCATCCTGTTGCGCCCGGACGAACACAACCCGCCGCAGGAGCGCGACGAATGATCGGCTTCAACCTGCTGGTCGTTGTCTGCCTGCTTTACGTGGTGCTTTTGTTCGTGGTCGCCTTCGCCGCCGAACGCCGGGCGGAACGGGGACAGGTGGGCTGGCTGCGCTCGCCATGGGTCTACACGTTGTCCCTGTCGATCTACTGCACCGCGTGGACCTTCTATGGCGCGGTGGGCTACGCGGTGAACTCGGGGCTCGAGTTCGTGACGATCTACCTTGGCCCGACGCTGGTGCTGATCGGCTGGTGGTCGGTGCTCCGCAAGCTGGTGCGGATCGGCCGGTCTC
Organism: Maritimibacter sp.; assembly: GCA_017792445.1. GTDB lineage: Bacteria > Pseudomonadota > Alphaproteobacteria > Rhodobacterales > Rhodobacteraceae > Psychromarinibacter. Next base: position 2,627,644 of record CP051232.1, on the reverse strand, counting down.
AGCGGATCACCTCGGTCGCCGACCTCGTATCCAGCCGCTATGGCAAATCCAACCTGCTGGGCGTCTTCGTGACCCTGCTCGCGGTGATCGGCACCACGCCCTACATCGCGCTTCAGCTGCAATCGGTCACGCTGTCGTTCTCGGTGTTCTCCGGCAACGGCTCGGGCGACGCGCCGACGTTCGAGCAACTGGACGCCACTGCACTTGCCGTCGCGGGAGGACTGACGGTGTTCACCATCCTGTTCGGCACCCGCACCCTCGACGCGAACGAGCGCCATCACGGCGTGGTCACCGCCATCGCTCTTGAAGCGGTGGTGAAGCTGTTCGCCCTGCTGGCGGTCGGTGTGTTCGTCGTCTGGGGCGTCGCGGACGGCCCGTGGGACATCGCCCAAAGGATCGAGGCGTCGAGCCTTGCGGAATGGACTCCGGCGCCGGGACGCTGGGCCGGGCTGATCTTCCTGTCGGCGGCGGCCTTCCTGTGCCTGCCACGGATGTTTCAGGTCATGGTGGTCGAGAACCCGGACGAAAAGCACCTTGCCGTCGCAAGCTGGGCGTTCCCCTTGTACCTGTTCCTGATGAGCCTGTTCGTCGTGCCGATTGCGGTGGTCGGGCTAAGCCTGCTGCCCAATGGCAACCCCGACCTTTATGTGCTGACGGTGCCGCTGGCGCAGGGGCGCGACGGGCTGGCGATGCTGTCCTTCCTCGGAGGCTTCTCCAGCGCGACCTCAATGGTCATCGTAGCGGCCATCGCGCTGTCGACGATGGTGTCGAACCACATCGTCATGCCGATCTGGCTGTCGGTGCGCCGCGAAAGCGCCACCGTCTCGGGCGACGTGCGCGACGTGGTGATCACCGCCCGCCGCATCTCGATCGCGGCGGTGCTTTTGCTGGGCTACCTGTACTTCCACCTCTCCGGCGGCAGCACCGCGCTGGCGGCCATCGGCCTGATCTCGTTCGCCGGGGTGGCGCAGGTGCTTCCGGCGATGCTGGGCGGGCTGTTTTGGCGCGGCGCCTCGCGCAACGGGGCCGCGGTCGGACTGGCGCTGGGCTTCGTGGTCTGGGCCTACACCCTGTTCGTTCCCAGCTTTGGCGAAAGCTTCGTGATGCCCGCACGGCTGTTGGCCGAGGGGCCGCTTGGTATCGGCTGGCTGCGGCCGCAGGCGCTGTTCGGACTGGGCGGGATGGACCCGGTGGTGCATTCCGTCTTCTGGTCGATGCTTCTGAACACCGGCGCCTTCGTCGTGGTGTCGCTGATGAGCTTTCCGCGCCCGCTGGAACGCCTTCAGGGCGCGCAATTCGTCAACGTCTACGAACACTCCGGCAGCGCGCGCGGCTGGTCGTCGAGTTCTGCCGAGGCAGAGGACCTGCTGATCATGTCGCAGCGCATCCTCGGCCCGGACGAGGCGCAGGCGCTGTTCAGAACCGAGGCCGGGCGGCAGGGCACCGGCGGCTACCTGCCCGACACGACGCCCGATTTCATCGAAACGCTGGAACGGCAGCTTGCCGGCTCGGTGGGCGCGGCGACGGCGCATGCGATGGTGGGCCAGATCACCGGCGGCACCGCCGTGTCGGTCGAGGACCTGATGGCCGTGGCCGACGAGACCGCGCAGATCATGGAACACACCTCGCAACTGGAAGCCCAGCGCGAAGAGCTGTCCCGCACCGCCCGTCAGTTGCGCGACGCGAACGAGAAATTGACGCAGCTGTCGATCCAGAAGGACGCCTTCCTCAGCCAGATCAGCCACGAACTGCGCACACCGATGACCTCGATCCGGGCATTCTCCGAGATCCTGATGTCCGGCGGCCAGATGGCGGCGGAAGAACAGGAACGCTTCGCCACCATCATCCACGACGAGACGATCCGCCTGACCCGGCTGCTGGACGATCTGCTGGACCTGAGCGTGCTGGAGAACGGGCAGGTTTCGCTGAACTGGCAGGAAACGGAGCTTGGCCACGTCATTGACCGCGCTGTCGCCGCGACCTCGGCGCGCGAGGGGCCAGAGCTGCACATCCGGCGCGACCCTGCGGCAGAGCGGCTGGCGGTCGTCACCGATGGCGACCGGCTGGCGCAGGTGTTCATCAACCTGATCGCCAACGCCCGCAAGTACTGCGACGCCGAGATGCCGGAACTGCGGATCCGCGTGTCGCGCCACGACGGCGAAGTCCGGCTGGACTTCGTCGACAACGGCACCGGCATCCCCAAGGCCAGTCAGGCGGTGATCTTCGAGAAGTTCTCGCGCCTGACCGATCAGGGCCGCGCGGGCGGCGCCGGTCTGGGTCTGGCGATCTGCCGCGAGATCATGGAGCGGCTGGGCGGCTCGGTGTCTTATCTTCCGGGTCAGGGCGGCACCGCGTTCCGCGTTTCCCTGCCCCGCGTGCAGGCCCGCAGCGCCGCGTGACGGCGCACCTGTCCCGGCCTTTCTAACGCTTTGGTAACCCGCATCTGGCAAGTCCGGGGATGACCCGGTTTGAAACCACCTGTTACGGGCAAGGGGAATGGCGGAAGCTGCCGATACACCAGTGCTAAGGCGCATGCTGGGCGCGCGCCGCGCCGCGCTTGGCCTGTCCGAGATGACGCCGGCCAAGGCGATGCGGCTGTCGCTTGCCAAGACGGGCGACCGGACCCTTGGCGTGCCAATCGTGCTGAAGGACCTTGGACGCGGAACGCTGATGCCCGAGGATCTGGCAAGCGCCCTGCCCGATCCGGGGCTGATCCTGCGCCTTGACGGTCCCGCCGGGGCCGTCGCTCTTGCCGTGCTGTGCCCGCAGGCCGTCGCCGCCGCGATCGAAGCGCAGACGCTGGGCAAGGTCCTGCCCGGCGCCGCGCCCGACCGCACGCCAACCGCGACCGACGCGCTGCTGATGCGCGACCTTGTCGAGATGACGCTGGACGGCTTCGCGGCGCTGGCGGCGGACTACGGCGGACTTCCGGCGCTGGACGGCTACACATTCTCGGGCCGGGTGGTGGATGCCCGCGTCGCCGCCATGGCGATACAGGACGCCGCGCACCTGCACCTGACCGCAGAGATGGACTTTGCCGGCGGGGTGAAGACGGGACGCCTGCACTATGTCCTGCCCAGCCGAAGCCGCGCCGCCCTGCCCGGCACGGCAGAGGAACCGGGCGACTGGCCCGACCTGATGGAAAAGGCGGTGATGGCCAGCCCCGTCTCGCTTGAGGCGAGGCTATGCAGGGTCAGCCTGCCCTTGTCAGAGGTGTCGCGCCTGCACGTCGATCAGGTCCTGCCGCTGGGCCGCGCCACGCTCGACGGCGTCGAGTTGCGCGGGATGGATGGCCGCAAGCTGATGGCGGCGCGTCTGGGACGGTCCGGCGCGATGCGGGCGGTGCGCCTGCGGTCGGCCGATGCGCCGCCGCCGCAGCCCGCGCTGACCACCGATCTTGCACCAATGTCCGCAGCCCCTCCGATGCCCGGCGCGGCCGATCTGGCCCCCACCGATCTGCCCACAGCCGATCTTGCAATGCCCGAACCCGGCATGCCGGACCCGGCACCGATGGCTCCGGACCTTCCGTCACCCGAACCGATGGCGCTGGACGATATCCCGGCGCTCGACCCCGTTCCGATGGCAGGTCTCGATCTGCCGGACTGACGCGGCACCCCGACGCGCGCGCCATGAAACGGAAAGGGGCCCGCAGGCAAAGCCCGGACCCCTTTCCCGTTGTCCCGACCGCAATGCGCGGCAGGATCACAAAATCACTGCGCGAAGATCGACTTCAGCGATTTCGCCGATTGGTACAGCGACTTCGGCAGGTAGTTCAGCACGAACCGTCCATTCCGCTTGACCGGAGCGAACGGCAACAGCGCCTGAGCAGTCAAAACAGTCATCTGTCGTTCCTTCCGTACAACGTCACACGCCGTCATCAGCGTGCAGAGGATGATATAGGCAGGGTGGCCCATTTCGTCAATACATTGTATATACATTTTTGATGACCAACCGGCCAACCGGCGAGACGCGAAAGCAAATTCCCGCGCCAGCCGTCGGCGTCCGAACCGCCCCTTGCACCTCTGCTGCGGCTCCCCCACACTCGCGCGGCTGGGCACAAGGAGGACACAGATGAACGGCGCCGAATCCCTCGTGAAGACTCTGCTGGCCAGCGGCGTCGACACCGTCTTCGCCAACCCCGGCACGTCCGAGATGCACTTCGTCGCTGCGCTCGACACCCACCCCGAGATGAACTGCGTGCTGTGCCTGTTCGAGGGTGGCGTGACCGGCGCGGCGGACGTCTATTTCCGCATGAAGCGCGACGTCTCGGCGACGCTCTTGCACCTTGGCCCCGGCTTCGCGAACGGTTTCGCCAACCTCCACAACGCCCGCAAGGCCGGATCCGGCGTGGTCAACGTGGTGGGCGAGCACGCGACGCATCACCTTGCCTACGAAAGCCCGCTGAAAGGCAACCTCGACGGCGTCGCAGGCGCGGTCAGCCACTGGGTCCGCCGCAGCCCGGACGCCGAAACCGTCGCCACCGACGGCGCCGCCGCGATCCGCGCGGCGCGCAGCCTGAACGGCCAGATCGCGACGCTGGTGCTGCCCGCCGACACCGCGTGGAACCCGGCCACCGGCCCCGTGACGGCGACCGCCCCCGGCGCACTGTACCGGCCCGCCGACGACCGGATCGAGGCCGCCGCCACCCGTCTGTGCCAGCCCGGCGCGGTCCTCATGGTGGGCGGCGCGGCCCTGATCGGCGAGGCGTTCCAGACCGCCGCCCGGATCGCCGCCGCCACCGGCGCGCGGCTGATCGTCGACACCCTGATCCCCCGACGGTCGCACGGCGCCGGATCGCCCGCCGCCGTTCAACTGCCCTATGCCGTGGCGCCGAAGATCGAGACGTTGAAAGACGCAACCTCGATCACGCTTCTGGGCAGCAACCGCCCGGTCACATTCTTCGCCTACCCCGGCAAGCCCAGCCTGCCGGAACCCGCCGGCTGCGAAATCGCCGAACTCGCCAGCCCCGAGATGGATATCCTCTGGACGCTCGACGCACTGGCCAATGCGACCGGCGCCCGCAGCGCGAAGGCCGCGGTGAACCAGACCGACCTGCCGGACCTGCCGACGGGCCGCCCGACCTCGGACAAGCTGGGACAGGCGTTGTCCGCGCTTCTGCCCGAAGGCGCGATCTTCCTGAACGAGGCGGTGTCGAACGGGCGGAATTTCCCCGAGATGCTGTCCCGCGCGCGTCCCATCGACCTTGTCGGCGGCACCGGCGGCTCGATCGGCTGGTCGCTGCCCGGCGCCGTCGGCGCGGCGACAGCCTGCCCCGACCGCAAGGTGGTGGTGGTGACCGGCGACGGCTCGGCCATGTACACCGGCCAGTCCCTTTGGACGATGGCGCGGCAGGGGCTGGACGTGACGGTGATCGTACTGGCGAACCGTGGCTACCAGATCCTGCGGGACGAACTGAAGAACGTCGGCGTCGACACCTACGGCGCGAATGCGCAGGCGATGTTCGACGTGGATACGCCGCGCCTTGACTGGGTGGCGATGGCCAAGGGCCACGGCCTGCCCGGCACCCGGGCCGAGGATATGGAAACGCTGGTCAAAGCGTTGCGCGACGGGATCGAGGGCGATGGACCCTCGCTGATCGAACTCGCGCTGGACTGACCCGGCCCAAATGAAAAGGCCCCGCCGTGACGGGGCCCTTCCTGTAACCTGTCGGACTGCTTACTGCAGGGCCTCGTCGGTGATCGCGTGGGTCCACGCGCCTTCGCTCGGCTCTTCGGTGATCGCCGGGTTGTCGGGCGACACCGCCGACAGCAGGGTGGCGACCGTCTGGTCGAAGTCGGCCGGATCAAGCGCACCGTCGGAACCGGCGGTCAGCTTGGCCACTTCACCCATCATGTAGATCTGGTGGTCCAGCGTCTGAGCGCCCGTCTCGTCAGAGTCGACGACGATTTCAGCGGCTTCCTCGGGGTTCTCCTCGGCGTATTTCCAGCCCTTCATCGAGGCGCGCACGAAACGCACCATCTTGTCGGCGAATTCGGGATCGTCGAGGTTCTCTTCCAGGACGTACAGGCCGTCCTCCATCATGCCGACGCCTTCTTCGAGATAGTTGAAGGTCACCAGCTCGTCCGGGGAAATGCCGGCATCCAGAACCTGACCATACTCGTTATAGGTCATGACCGAGATGCAGTCGGCCTGCTTGTTCAGCAGCGGGTCGACGTTGAACGCCTGCTTCAGCACCTCGACGCCGTCTTCACCGCCCTCGGTCGGAACACCCAGCTTGGCCATCCACGCGTAGAACGGGTACTCGTTGCCGAAGAACCAGACGCCCAGCGTGTGGCCGGGGAAGTCCTCGGGCGACTCGACGCCGGATTCCTTCAGGCAGGTCAACTGCAGGCCGCCCGACTTGAAGGGCTGGGCGATGTTCACCAGCGGCAGGCCCCGTTCACGAGCGGCCAGCGCGGCGGCCATCCAGGTGGTGATCACGTCGGCGCCGCCGCCTGCGATCACCTGCTCGGGCGCGATGTCCGGGCCGCCGGGCTTGATCGTGACGTCCAGATCCTCTTCCTCGTAGAAGCCCTTTTCCAGCGCGACGTAGTAGCCCGCGAACTGGGCCTGCGTGACCCACTTGAGCTGCAGCGTCACTTCATCCGCCGCCTGCGCAGCGCCGGTCCCCATGCCGAGCGCCAGCGCGCCGATCAGTAGTTTTTTCATCGTTACCTCCAGGTTGTCATTCGCTGATTTTTCAGCTGCGTTGCGACGGGTGCCAGAAGGTCACCCCCCGTTCGATAAGCGCCACCAGCCCGTAGAAGACCGAGCCTGCGATGGCCGCCACCGTGATTTCCGCCCAGACCATATCAAGGCCAAGACGGCCTACCTCGGTCGAGATGCGGAACCCCATGCCGCGCGTGGGCGAGCCGAAGTATTCGGCCACGATCGCCCCGATAAGCGCCAGTGTTGTCGAGATTTTCAGACCGTTGAAGATGAACGGCATCGCCGCCGGCAGCCGCAGCTTCAGCAGCGATTGCCAATACCCGGCCGAGTAGGTCTTCATCAGGTCACGCTGCATCGCCGTGGTGTCCGCCAGCCCCTGCACGGTGTTCACCAGCATCGGGAAGAAGACCATCACCACGACCACCGCCGCCTTGGACTGCCAGTCGAAGCCGAACCAGCCCACGAGGATCGGCGCGATGCCGACAATGGGCAAAGCGGCGACGAAATTGCCGATCGGCAGCAGGCCGCGTTGCAGGAACGGCACCCGGTCGATCGCCAGCGCCGCCGCGACGGCCGCGCTGCACCCGATCAGGTAGCCGGACACGCCGCCCTTCAGCGCCGTCTGCAGGAAGTCGCCCCACAGGGTCGAGGTCGAACGGGCGAAGGTCGACGCGATCACGGACGGCGCGGGCAGGATCACCTGGCTGACGTTCAGCCCGGTCACCAGAAGCTCCCACATCGCCAGCACCATGATGCCGAAGATCACCGGCACCGCGATCCGCGCGGGCATCGCGTCGTGCCCCGGCGAGCGGGCGATCTGCACCGCCACGAAGGTTCCGGCGGCCCAGACGACAAAGGCAAGGATCACCAGTTCCATGCGGCTCTCCCGTTCGGAGTTGTCTGCGGGTTCGGACACACGGGCTGTCTCATCGCGCGAACCCCATCCGTTTCATCGCCACCGTCTGCATGACCGACACCACGGTCACCAGCACGCCCGCCAGCACCGCCGCGGCGATCAGCGCCGACCAGATCATCATCGGGTTGCCGAACTGGTCCCCGATCAGGATCCGCGCGCCAAGACCCCGGACCGCGCCGGTCGGCAGCTCTCCGACGATGGTTCCGACCAGCGCCGCGGCGATGCCGACCTTGAGCGAGGTGAAGAGGTACGGAACCGAGGACGGAAAGCGCAGTCGCCAGAAGCTTTGCCAACCGGTGGCGGACCACGTCTTCATCAGGTCAAGCTGCATCGCGTCGGGCGATTTCAGCCCTTTCACCATCCCGACGAGGACCGGGAAATAGCACAGGTACGCGCTGATGATCGCTTTCGGCACCGCGCGCCCGTCGACCCCGAGCGAGGCGAGCACCACGATGATCATCGGCGCCAGCGCCACAATGGGAATGGTCTGCGAGATGATTGCCCATGGCATCAGGCTCATCGACACCGGACGGCTATAGACGATGCCCACCGCCATCAGGATGCCGGTGACCGTGCCCAGCGCAAAGCCCGCAAGCGTCGAGGACAGGGTGATCCAGCCGTGGAAGACAAGGCTGCGCTTCGAAGTGACCTTGGTGTCGAAGACGGTTTTCTGGAACTCTGCCCAGACCTGATGCGGCGCGGGCAGCCGGGGACGGTCCTGGCTCATGGTGTCGGACACGATCTCGGAGAAGGTCAGCGGCCCGTCGGCGCGGTCGATGGTCCACGCGCTGTTCATCCAGATCGCGGCGGCATACCAGATGCCGACGATCACCAGCAGGACGGTCAGAACGGGAAGGACGTTACGCATCGCGTTTCTCCCTTCGCCGGCGGATCCAGCGCTGGAAGATGCCGAAGATCTCGTTGGCAAGCAGCAGCGGCAGCAGAAGCAGGGCGAGGCTCAGGATGTCCCAGCCGCCGTCCGTGCCGGTGCCGCCCCGCGCGATCCAGAGGATCAGCAGGACGAGCCACAGGGCGAGGCCGAGGATAAGAAGCCAGCGGCGGGTGGTCATCGGCCCCCCTCCGACGCCTGCGGCGCCACCTCCCCCCGGTGGGGGGAGGGCTGTCGCCCTGCGGGCGATGGGGTGGATACACGGCTGGCGATGGGATGCGCCAAGCCGACGTACCGCGCTTCCGTCCGCATCAGGGGCGTGGCCGGGAGCGGGTCACCCGCCAAACACCCGACACAAGCGCCAAGCCACCCCTCCCCCTCACAGGGGGAGGCCGGGAGGGGGTCAGCCGCCAATCGCCCATCACAAGCGCCACGCCACTCCTTCCCCTCACAGGGGGAGGCCGGGACGGGGTCACCCTCCAACCGCCCGACACAAGCGCCAAGCAACTCCTCCCCCTCACAGGGAGAGGCCGGGAGGGGGTCAGCCGCCAACCGCCCGACACAAGCGCCACGCCACTCCTCCCCATCCCAGGGGGAGGCCGGGAGGAGGTCACCCGCCAACCACCCAACACAAGCGCCAAGCAACTCCTCCCCCTCACAGGGGGAGGCCGGGAGGGGGGCACCCGCCAACCGACCAACACAAGCGCCACGCCACTCCTCCCCCTCACGGGGGGAGGCCGGGAGGGGGTCACCCTCCAACCGACCAACACAAGCGCCAAGCCACCCCTCCCCCTTCCAGGGGGAGGCCGGGAGGGGGTCAGCCGCCAACAGTAATGCACCCTCACTCATCATAGGCATGCCCCGCCCGCAGCCCCTCGCGCACTCGGTGCGCGATTTCGAGGAACTCCTTGCTGTCGCGGATATCCAGCGGCCTCTCCTTCGGCAGCGAGCTGTCGATCACGTCGGTGATGCGTCCCGGCCGCGGGCTCATGACGACAATCTTGGTCGAAAGGTACACCGCCTCGGGGATCGAGTGCGTCACGAACGCAATCGTTTTCTCGGTACGAGCCCACAGCGACAGAAGCTGTTCGTTCAGGTGATCGCGCACGATCTCGTCCAGTGCGCCGAAAGGTTCGTCCATCAGCAGGATGTCCGCATCGAACGCCAGCGCGCGGGCGATCGAGGCCCGTTGCTGCATACCGCCCGACAGCTGCCACGGGTACTTCTTCTCGAACCCCGAAAGCTCGACCAGTTCCAGCACCCGAGCGACACGATCCGACATTTCCGCCTTGGGATATCCCATGATTTCCAGCGGAAGCCGCACATTTCCTGCAATCGTGCGCCACGGGTACAGCCCCGCCGCCTGAAACACATAGCCATAGGCCCGGCTTCGGCGCGCCTCGTCGGCGGTCATGCCATTCACCGACAGCGTGCCGCCGGTCGGCGTTTCGAGCCCGGCGATGCAGCGCAGGAAGGTGGTCTTGCCGCAACCCGAGGGACCGATGAAGGACACGAAGTCCCCCTTCCCGATCTCAAGGTTCACATCGGCCAGCGCATGCACCGGCCCGTCGTTGGTCTGGAACGTCAGCTCCAGTTTCTTCGCTTCGATGACGCTCACGTCCCGTCTTCTTTCTTCTCAAGTCCCCAGCCGCGCACGACCCACAGCACCGCCCCCGACACCGCGCCGCCGGCCAGCAGCACCGCGATGAACGGCAGGCTGGTGAAAACGCCCTCGATCATCGACACGCCCATCATCCCGCGCAGCACGACCAGCGTGACCATCGGAAGCGGCGTCATCGCCACCACGTATGGCCCCAGCCCCGAAAGCCCCAACTGGTTCAGGAAAAACACCACAACCGCGCCCAGCGCGATCGACAGTGCGCCGACCGGCACCATCAGCTGGAACGGCACCCGCAGGATCTCGACGATCCCCGTGCCGGTCGACATCGTCGACACCAGCGTGATGAACCACGTTCCGGCGACATAGGCCGCGATCAGCCCCGCCAGCGTATGTACAGGCCACTTCAGCATGCGCCCTCACTCACCCGACCGGGACCAGCGGACCGCCAGCATCTCGGTCGGCACGAACAGCCGGTGGTTTCCGGTGCCAAGCCGCTCGCCCGAGATGAAGTTCTCCATCCGCTCCCAGTCGCGCAGCAGTGTACCCCGCCAGTAGTCGCGATAAAGCTGTTCATCCACGGCACCATTTTCGATCATCCGCGTCATCAACCCATAGACCGACAGAATGAACCGCGCGCGCCGTTTCTCGACATCCTCGAGCTGCCCATAGTCCTTGCGATGCGGACCGGAAAAGAACTCGGCCCGCGCCTCGCGGAACTTCTCGTCCTGCAGCGTCTCGTGGATGACCGACAGCGACTCGCGCTGGAACCGCCGGATGTCGGTGTCGCTGTCCTGTTTCTGCAAGGCCACCTGCCGCCACACGAAGACCGTGGTGACGATCACCGCCCCAGAGGCGAGGATCGTCGTCAGGTCCGCGATCAGGTCGACCCATTCCACCCCGCATCAGACCCCGCTGGCGGGGATGCCCGTGCGTTCGACCTTGCGCGGCGCGGTCAGTTCCTTCCAGGTCGACAGCGCCTTGTTCACCGGGTTCACCGGCTCGCGCTTCACGAACTTGCCGTGGCCCGGCTCGGCCTTCAGGTCGCCGTCCATCACGGCAACCTTGCCGCGGGTCAGCACGAAGCGCGGCAGGCCCTTGACCTCTTTGCCCTCGAACACGTTGTAATCGATGGCCGACACTTGGGACGACGCGCTGATCGTCTTTGACTTCTCCGGGTCCAGCACCACGATATCGGCATCCGCGCCCACAAGGATCGCGCCCTTCTGCGGATAGCAGTTCAGGATCTTCGCGATGTTGGTCGAGGTCACGGCGACGAACTCGTTCGGCGTGATCCGGCCCGTGGCGACGCCATAGGTCCACAGCATCGGCAGCCGGTCCTCCAGCCCGCCGGTGCCATTCGGGATCTTGGTGAAATCGCCGACGCCGTACCGTTTCTGCTCGGTCGTGAAGGCGCAGTGGTCGGTGGCGACGCAGGACAGCGTACCGCTGGCAAGGCCGGCCCAAAGGCTGTCCTGATGCTGCTTGTTGCGGAACGGAGGCGACATCACCCGGCGCGCGGCGTGGTCCCAGTCCTTGTCGAAATATTCGCTTTCATCCAGCGTCAGGTGCTGGATCAGCGGCTCGCCCCAGACGCGCTTGCCCTGCATCTTCGCCCGGCGGATCGCCTCGTGGCTTTCCTCGCACGACACGTGGACGACATACAGCGGCACGCCCGCCATATCGGCGATCATGATGGCGCGGTTGGTCGCCTCGCCCTCGACGGCGGGCGGGCGCGAATAGGCATGCGCTTCGGGGCCATTATTGCCTTCGGCCAGCAGCTTGGCCTGCAGGTCGGCGACGATATCGCCGTTCTCCGCATGCACCAGCGGCAGCGCACCAAGCTCGGCGCAGCGCTGGAACGAGGCGAACATCTCGTCGTCGTTCACCATCAACGCGCCCTTGTAGGCCATGAAGTGCTTGAACGAGGTGATGCCATGGTCCTTCACCACGGTCTCCATCTCGTTGAACACCTGCTCGCCCCACCAGGTGATCGCCATGTGGAAGGAATAGTCGCAGGCGGCGAGGCCCGACTTGTTGTCCCAGCGCTTGATCGCGTCGACCAGCCCCTGCCCCGGATCGGGCAGGCAGAAGTCGACCGTCATCGTGGTGCCGCCGGCCAGCGCGGCCTGCGTGCCGCTTTCGAAATCGTCCGAGCTGTAGGTGCCCATGAACGGCATCTCGAGGTGGGTGTGCGGGTCGATCCCGCCCGGCATTACATAGCAGCCGCTGGCGTCCAGCGTCTCGTCGCCTTTCAGGTCGGGGCCGATCTCGATGATCTTGCCCCCATCCACCAGCACGTCCGCCTTATAGGTCAGGTCGGCGGTGACGACGGTTCCGTTCTTGATGACTGTGGTCATGTCTTGCTCCCTGTCTTCTGCCCGGCCGGTCCCCGCACCGGTCTTGTGCCGGCACTATTGATGGGACCCAGCGGGTCATGTCTTTCCAGTTCGAATGGGTGTCGGGGTTCCAGCCCCGCCACCACCGGGTCGATCGTGCGCACCGCAGCGTGGTCCCGGATCACGCCCGGAACGTGTGTTCGCGAAGGGGCGATCTGCCTCACGCCTTCGCCGTTGCCGGGAACAGCGCCGCCAGGCGGGCGTATTCCTCGGGCACGCCGTTCACCATTGCGACCACCACGCCACCCAGCGCGACATGGCGCAGGACGGGCAAGGCGTCGGCGGACGCGAGGTGTTCTACAGCCAGTCTGGCATCCTGCCGATCCGCCAGTTCGGGCAGCACCTCTGCCATTCCCGGCAGAACCGCGCCCAGCATCAGCGCGCTGGCCATCTTCGCCCGCCGGGCATCGGCCGCCGTGATCTGTACTTCTTCGAATTCGGGCTCGTCGCTCACTCGACTATCTCCGCCGTTTCAACGACCGCATGGAACAGGACATCTGCCCCGGCGCTTGCCCATTCCCGGCTGATCTCTTCCGCTTCGTTGTGCGACAGCCCGTCCACGCAGGGGCACATGACCATCGCCGTCGGGGCAACACGATTGATCCAGCACGCATCGTGGCCGGCGCCGGAAATGATGTTTCTGTGCGAGTACCCAAGCCGTTCGGCCGCGTTACGGATCGCCGAAACGCAGGTTTCGTCAAATTCCACCGGGTCGAAACCGCCGGTCTTCTCGAACGCCACCTCAAGCTCCATCTCGTCGCAGATCTTCTTGGCGCCCGCTTTCATGCGGGCCTCCATGTCCTCGATCACCGACAGGTCCGGCGACCGGAAGTCCACCGTGAAGACCGCCTTTCCGGGTATGACGTTGCGGCTGTTGGGATAGATGTCGATATGACCGGCAGCACCGACCGCGTCGGGCTTGTGCGACCACGCGATCTCGTCGACCAGTTCCAGCACGCGCGCCATGCCAAGCCCCGCATTGCGCCGCATCGGCATCGGCGTCGAGCCGGTGTGCGCCTCTTTGCCGGTGATCGTCACCTGCGTCCACGACAGGCCCTGCCCATGGGTGACGACGCCGATGTCCTTGCCCTCGGCCTCTAGGATCGGGCCCTGTTCGATGTGCAACTCGAAGAAAGCGTGCATCTTCCGCGCGCCGACGTCCTCGTCACCTTTCCAGCCGATCCGCTCCAGCTCTGCGCCGAACGTCTTGCCCTTGGCGTCTTCCCGGCTGTAGGCCCAGTCCTGTTCGTGGATGCCTGCGAACACACCCGAGGCCAGCATCGCCGGGGCGAACCGGGTGCCTTCCTCGTTGGACCAGTTGGTCACGACAATCGGATGCTTGGTCTTGATGTCGAGGTCGTTCAGCGAGCGCACAACCTCCAGCGCGCCCAGCACGCCCAGGACTCCATCGAACTTGCCGCCGGTCGGCTGGGTGTCGAGGTGGCTGCCGACATAGACGGGCAGCGCGTCGGGATCAGCGCCTTCGCGGCGGAAGAACATGTTGCCCATGGTATCGACGCCCATGGTCATTCCCGCCGCCTCGCACCATTTCTGGAACAGGGCGCGGCCCTCGGCATCCTCGTCGGTCAGGGTCTGGCGGTTGTTGCCGCCCGCGACGCCAGGACCGATCTTGGCCATCTCCATCAGGCTGTCCCAAAGCCGCTCGCCGTTGATGCGAAGGTTCTCTCCCGGTGCCGCCATGATTGTTTCCTTACTTCAAGCCTGCTGTCGGTTCAGCGCAATTTCGCGCCGATATTGTTCGTTTCTTCATGTTTCCGCAGCCGCTGCGCCCGATCCGACCGGCGCTGGCCCGACCCGCCTGAGGCGCGTTGACGAAGCCATGTCTACCATGCCCCGCGCGCCCCAAGACTGTGCGGCGCCGGCCCTTGGCACGCGCCGCGTCCCGCAAACCATCGACGGCCGCGAACACACCCATCCGCCTAGCCCCGCACCGCGCGGCCCGCACGGATTTGCGGGGCGACGGTGGTGTCGGCTGTCGGGTCAGGCGCCACGGCGGATCTCCGAAACTGGCTGCAAAAGGTTTGACCAATTGGTCAGGAAGACGCTACCACGGCTTAATGGGACGTCAAGAACATTGCGGTGCGGCATCTGGCCGTCGCAAACCTGCCCAGAAAAAAGGATAAAAATGGACGGAAAAGCGCCCCGGACGCGCATCCAGGAAAAGAACACCGCGGCGATCCTTGAAGCCGCGCTCGAAGTCTTCTCGCAAGCGGGGTTCCGAGGCTCCACGCTCGACCAGATCGCCAAGACGGCCGGGCTGTCGAAACCGAACCTGCTTTACTATTTCCCGTCCAAGGAAGCCATTCACGTGGCGCTTCTGTCCGGCATGCTGGACCTGTGGCTGGGTCCGCTGCGCGCGGTCGAGGCCAGCGGCGATCCGGTCGAGACGATCCTTGGCTACGTGCAAAGCAAGTTGCAGATGGCTCGCGAATTCCCCCGTGAAAGCAGGCTGTTCGCCAACGAGATCGTGCAGGGCGCGCCGCGCGTTCTGGGCATCATCGAAGGGCCGCTGAAGGAACTCGTCGACGAGAAGGCCGTGCTGATCCGGGGCTGGATCGCGGCCGGACGGTTGGCGCCGGTCGACCCGCATCACCTGATCTTCTCGATCTGGGCGACGACCCAGCACTATGCGGATTTCGACGTGCAGGTGCAGGGCATTCTCGGCCCCTCCGAAGCCCGGTTCGACGACGCCGCCGCCTTCCTCGACCACCTGTACCGCAGCGCGCTAACACCTCGTTAACCACCCTCACGGTTTCATCTTGCTGTTAACGATTTCGGGCGGCCACCCGTCGTATAGTCATGCCTGATCGTAATCCGAGTGCAGGAGCAACAAGATGGGTGAATTTGCCCCGATACACGCGCTGGGAGGGGGCGTCATACCAATCCGGGCGCACCACGCAGTGAGCGTCAACGCGCTCGCCCCGGTAGAATCGTCATCAGGCGGCCGCGGTGCGCAGGCGCGCATGGATGCGGACCCGCAGACCGTTCGCCTTGCGGGCCGCGCCAGCGGTCGCGATGGGGGCGAGCCGGAAAGCGGCCCCGCCTACCGCGAACGGCCCGAGATCGACGACTTCACATTGATCGGCCCGTCCCCGGCGTTTCAGGCGAACGTGCTGGAACTGGAACGCGACCTTCGCCGCGCCATCGAACGGCTGGAAAGCGAACGCAGCCGGGCCGAGGCAGAAGCCGCGCTGAAGATCGAGAAGGCCGAAGCGCAGGTCGAAGCCGCCGAAGACGCGAAGGCGGACGCCGAGATCGCGACGCGGGCGCTCGACACCGCCGCGCCCGCCGCACCGGTTCCGGCAGAAGCCGAAATCGCAACACCTGAACCGGCGGAACCGGCCACGGAAACAACGGCCGCCTAAGCGCAGCGCGCCAGACGGCCGTGGTCTTTCCCGGCCGGGACCGCCCTTGCGACCCGACCCACCAATGACTTATTCCGCGGCGGTTGCCGCCGGATTGTTCGGATGCGTCGTCCAGTTGGCATAGTCGGCTTCGACGGTCTTGCCGGTCCGCTCGTCCACCGCACCCGGCGCAAGCTGCTCCATGGTGATGCAGTCCTCGACCGGGCAGACGTTGACGCACAGATTGCACGCCACGCATTCGTCGTCCTTCACCTCGAACACCCGGCCCGGCTTCATCGCGATGGCCTGATGGCTGGTATCCTCGCAAGCCGCATAGCAGCGACCGCACTTGATGCAGGCCTCCTGATCGATCCGCGCCTTGGTGATGTAGTTGAGGTTCAGATGCTGCCAGTCGGTGACGTTCGGAACCGCCTTGCCGATGAAATCCGAGGTCGAGCTATAGCCCTTCTCGTCCATCCATTGAGACAGGCCCGAGATCATCTCTTGCACGACCTTGAAACCATAGGTCATCGCCGCCGTGCAGACTTGGACGTTGCCAGCCCCCAACACCATGAATTCGGCCGCGTCGCGCCAGGTGGTTACACCGCCGATGCCACTGATCGGCAGGCCATACGTCTCGGGATCGCGGGCAATTTCCGACACCATCGACAGCGCGATGGGCTTCACCGCCGGACCACAATAGCCTCCGTGCGACCCTTTACCGTCAATCGTCGGCTCAGGGCACATATCGTCCAGATCGACCGCGGTGATCGAGTTGATCGTGTTGATCAGCGACACCGCATCCGCCCCGCCGTTCTTCGCCGCTCGCGCCGGCTTGCGGATGTCGGTGATGTTCGGCGTCAGTTTCACGATCACCGGCTTGTCGTAGTACTGCTTGCACCACCGCGTGACCATTTCGATGTACTCGGGCACCTGCCCCACGGCCGAGCCCATACCCCGCTCGCTCATGCCGTGCGGACAGCCGAAGTTCAGCTCGATCCCGTCGGCGCCGGTCTCGGCCACGCGCGGCAGGATCGCTTTCCACGAGGCTTCCTCGCACGGCACCATGATCGAGGCGATCAGCGCGCGATCGGGGTAATCCGCCTTTACCCGCGCCATCTCTTCAAGGTTCGTCTCAAGCGGGCGGTCGGTGATCAGTTCGATGTTGTTCAGACCCAGCAACCGCCGGTCCGCGCCCCAGATCGCGCCGTAGCGGGGTCCGTTGACGTTGACCACCGGCGGCCCTTCTTCGCCCAGCGTCTTCCAGACGACGCCGCCCCACCCCGCCTCGAAGGCGCGGCGAACGTTGTATTCCTTATCGGTCGGCGGCGCAGAAGCCAGCCAGAAGGGGTTCGGGGACTTGATTCCCAGGAAGTCCGTGCTGAGGTCAGCCATGCGGCATCTCCTTGCTGGTAGAGTTCGGGGAGGGTCGAAGGTACGGTTTCATCGTCATGCGCTCAGGGCCGCATGGATGTCCTCTGCGGCATCGCGGCCTTCGGCGACCGCCGTCACGGTCAGGTCATCGCCACCCGAGGCGCAGTCACCCCCGGCCCAGACCCCGTCAAGGCTGGTGCGGCCCGCGCCGGTCACGGCGATCTTTCCGCCGTCCAGCGTCAGCCCGTCCGGCGCGCCCTTCAGCCTCTGGCCAATGGCGCGGAACAGCTGGTCGGCGGGAAGGCGGAAGGTCTCTCCCGTCGGCTCCAGCCCGTTCGGACCGTCCTTGGTGTATTCAAACTCCACCTCGCGCACGGCGCCGTTGCCGATGACCGCTTTCGGCATCGCATGCGTCACGATGCGGACGCCCTTGGACGCGGCGAGTTCCTGCTCGTACTCCGAGGCGCTCATGCGGTCCTGGCCACGGCGGTAGACCATGGTGACGTTCTCGGCCCCCAGAAGCTTCGACTGCACCGCCGCATCGACGGCAGTCATGCCGCCGCCGATGACAACGACGTTTCGGCCGATCTTCAGCGCGGACAGATCACCCGCCTGCCGCAGCTCTCGGATGAAATCCACCGCGTCCGCGACATTGCCGGTATCCTCGCCCTCGGCCCGCAAACTGTTCACGCCGGACAGACCAATCCCAAGGAACACGGCGTCATAGTCGGCCTTCAACCCGTCCAGCGACAGCCCGTCGCCCAACGCCTTGCCGGTCTCGACCGTGATGCCGCCGATCTGCAACAACCAGTCCACTTCCTTCTGGGCAAAGCTGTCCACCGACTTGTAGCTGGCGATCCCGTATTCGTTCAGCCCGCCCGCCTTTGCGCGTGCGTCGAACACAACGACATCGTGCCCCTTCATCGCCAGCCGGTGCGCGCAGGCAAGACCAGCGGGACCGGCGCCGACGACGGCGACCGTTTTGCCGGTTGGTTCCGCACGGGTGAAAGGATGCAAGGACGCCGCCATCAGTGTGTCGGTGGCATAGCGCTGCAGGCGACCGATCTCGACCGGCTTGCCCTCGGCCGTCTCGCGCACGCAGACCTCTTCGCACAGCGTTTCGGTCGGACAGACGCGGGCGCACATGCCGCCAAGGATGTTCTGATCGAAGATCGTCTTTGCCGCCGCTTCGGGCGTACCGGTCGCGATCTGACGGATGAACAGCGGGATGTCGATCGAGGTCGGGCACGCCTCCATGCACGGAGCGTCGTGACAGAAATAGCATCGGTCGGCGGCAACGACCGCTTCGTGATGTTCAAGGGGTGGGTGTAGGTCGCCGAAATTCGTGGCTAGGTCCTTTGCCGGCAACCTGCCAGCAGCCAGACCGGGCGTGAAGGGGCTGTTGCCCATGACGGTCTCCCTGTCTTGTCGGTAGGGAAAACTGTGCCATAGGCAAAAATTTTATCAACTGGTAAATTTTTTAAATCGACGTGAAGGCGCGAAACAACGGGCAAACGCCTAAATGCGCGTCATTGGTAGAGGGGACGGTGCACGAAACCGCCGGTGCGGCGGCAAGCGGTGCTTAGCGCCAGATGCCGAAGCGCGCGCGCGCATACTCGACCGCCCGCCGGTTCGCTTCGTCGCGGCGCACACCGCCGACATCGGACCGGCACAGCGGGTCCTGCACCTCTGCCTCGGTGTCGGTCGGGTCGCGATAGCCGCCCTCGACCCAGATCGGGACATCGTTCTTCGCCACGCAGGCGGACAGCCAGACGTCGTCCACCGCCCATGCCTCTTCGGGCACGTCGAAGACCTCGGGGCCGAAAAACTCTGGCCGCACCAGAACGCCGCCACGCCCCTCGAACACGTCCGCGTATCCCGACCGCTTCACCACCCGCCGCCCCGGCGCGGGAAGACCCCGGCCCTTGGTCCAGTCCTGCCAGAGATAGCGCAGCTGGAACTCGACATCGGTGATCCGCCAGCGCCGCGTCATACGCGGTTGCAGCGGCCGCGACGCCTGCGCGTCCTCGTCCACCTGCATACCCAGCATCGCGATGGCCGCTTCGGGCCGCGCGTCGGTAAGGCGCAGATACCGCGCGGCCCAGTCGGGCGCGTAATGCTGGTCGTCGTCGCAAAACAGGATGCGCGTGCCCGGTTCGGACCACGCCGCCAGCGCGCCCAACAGCTTGGTCGCGGGGCCCCAGTCCTCGGCCGTCCTGCGGATCGTCACGCCCTCGGGCACCTTGGGCAGCGTGCCGTCCCATTCCGGGAACCGGCGGTAGGACTGCGGGATCTGAAGCTCGACCACCTCCGCGCCCTGCACCGCCAGCGACTCCAGCGTCGCGCCGATCTTGTCGAAGCGGGACGGGACGGAGGAGAGCGAGACGATCAGCATCGGCTCAGGGCCAAATCCCGTAGGTCTCGCGCAGGTAGGCGATGCAGCGCTTGTTGGCCTCGTCGCGGTCGGCGCCCTCGATCTCGGCCATGTACAGGGCGTCCGAGATGCCGGCGGGGGTGTGCTGGGTGTCGTGCTGGTCGGCGATGATCCAGATCGGCACGTTCATCCGCGCAAGGTGGCCGGACAGCCAGACGTCGTCCACGGTCCAGACCACCGGCGGGATGTCGAAAGCCTCGTCGTCGAAGAACTCGGGTCGCACCATCGCGCCCGCGAAGCCCTCGAAGCAATCGGCATAACCGGACTGGCGGAACAGGCGGCGGGTCGGTTCGCGCAGGTACCTGCGTTCGACCGGTGGGAAGATGAACTCCCACGCCATCTTCAGCTGAAAGCCCCAGTCCATGCCGCGGCTGCGCTTCTTCGCGCGCGGCTGGATGCGGTTCTTCATCTGCGACTGGCCGTAGCGGTCGGCCTCGAATCCGGCGATGGCAAGGCAGCAGTCGGGATGGTCGCGGCGCGCGTCGATGTAGGTCTGCGCCCAGTGGGGTTTATAGCGCCGGTCGTCGTCGCACAGGATGATGTCGACGTCCTGACCGCGATGCGCCTTGGCGGCAAACAGGACCTTGGTCGCGGGGCCCAGGTCTTCCTCGACCCGCACGATCTCGACGCCCTTCGGCACCTCGGGCAACACGCCGTCCCAGTCGGGGAACCGGCGATAGCGGTGCGGGATGTAAAGCTGGATCGCGTCGATCGCCGCCTCCTGCCGCAGAAGGCAGGTCAGCGTGGGCTCCAGCTTGTCGAACCGGCTGGGGATCGAGGACAGCGAAATGATGGTCACGGGCGGTCCCCTGAGGAAAGTTGCGCGGACCCATGGGTGAAGCGGTCGGTGCGACACCGCCCCGACCCGCGGGTTGCTGCGGCTTCCGGTTGTCCTTGGCCCCGTCCGCGATGTCAAGCCGACCGCCCCCGGCAGGCGGAAACAGACTTTTATGTCCGGATTCGGTAGCCTATAAGGCGCCAGCACCGCGCATGTCACTCACCTGCGCGGTCATGAGGATTCCGAGGCGAGTACAAATGGCGAAACCGACGAACGATGATGATGTGGCCTTTGTTCAGGCAATGGCCGAAATCCTGCGCAGCAACGATCTTGCGGAACTCGAGGTCGAGCGCGGAACCAAGGACACCGGCAAGCTGACCCTGCGCCTGAGCCGCGTGGCGCGCTCGGCCCCGTCGCCGATGTTCCACCAGCAGGCCGCCGCCGCACCGGCTGCCGCCCCTGCCCCTTCGGCCGCCGCCGAAGCGTCCGCAGACACGGCAGCGCCCAGCGACGATCCGGCCAGCCTGCCCGGCGCCGTGACCTCGCCGATGGTCGGCACCGCGTACCTGTCGCCCGAACCGGGCGCCGCTGCCTTCGTGAAGGTCGGCGACACCGTCTCGGAAGGTCAGACGCTGCTGATCGTCGAGGCGATGAAGACGATGAACCAGATCCCGTCGCCGAAAGCCGGCACGGTCAAGCGCATCCTCGTCGAGGACGCTTCGCCGGTCGAATACGGCGCTCCGCTGATGGTCATCGAGTGATATGTTCGACAAGATCCTGATCGCCAACCGGGGCGAGATCGCCCTGCGCGTCGTCCGCGCCTGCCGCGAGATGGGGATTGCCAGCGTCGCGGTGCATTCGACCGCCGACAGCGACGCCATGCACGTGCGCATGGCGGACGAGGCGATCTGCATCGGCCCGCCGTCGGCCACGCAGTCCTATCTCTCGGTTCCCTCGATCATCGCCGCCTGCGAGATCTCGGGCGCGCAGGCCATCCACCCCGGATACGGCTTCCTGTCCGAAAACGCGGCCTTCGTGCAGATCGTCGAGGACCACGAGATCACCTTCATCGGCCCCTCGGCGGAACACATCCGCCTGATGGGCGACAAGATCACCGCCAAGGACACGATGCGGAAGCTGGGCGTGCCCTGCGTGCCCGGATCCGACGGCGGCGTTCCGGACGTCGAGGCCGCCAAGGCCATCGGCACCGAGTTCGGCTATCCGGTGATCGTCAAGGCCACCGCTGGCGGCGGCGGGCGCGGCATGAAGCTGGCGCGCTCCGAGGCCGAGATGGAGACCGCTTTCCGCACCGCGCGGTCCGAGGCGAAGGCCGCCTTCGGCAACGACGAGGTTTATATCGAGAAGTACCTCGGCAACCCGCGCCACATCGAGATCCAGGTCTTCGGTGACGGCAAGGGCAACGCGGTACACCTTGGCGAACGCGACTGCTCCCTGCAGCGGCGTCACCAGAAGGTCTTCGAAGAGGCCCCCGGCCCCGCGATCGACGCCGAGACCCGCGCCCGTATCGGCAAGGTCTGCGCCGACGCCGTGGCCGAGATCGGCTATTCCGGCGCGGGCACCATCGAGTTCCTGTACGAAGACGGCGAGTTCTACTTCATCGAGATGAACACCCGTCTTCAGGTGGAACACCCGGTGACCGAGGCGGTGTTTGGCGTGGATCTTGTGCGCGAACAGATCCGCATCGCCGCCGGACATCCGCTGTCCTTCACGCAGGACGACCTGCAGGTGAACGGTCACGCCATCGAGGTCCGGATCAACGCCGAGAAGCTGCCGAACTTCGCGCCCTCGCCGGGCCGGATCACGCAGTACCACGCCCCCGGCGGGCTGGGCGTTCGGATGGATTCCGGCCTGTACGACGGCTACTCGATCCCGCCCTATTACGACAGCCTGATCGGCAAGCTGATCGTCCACGCACAGGACCGCCCCGCCGCACTGGCGCGGCTGCACCGGGCGCTGGGCGAGCTGATCGTGGACGGCGTCGACACCACGGTGCCGCTGTTCCACGCGCTGCTGGAAGAACCGGCGGTGCAGAAGGGCGACTATTCGATCCACTGGCTGGAAAAATGGCTGGCCGAGAACCTGGGCTAAGGGTTTCGCCGCGCTGACGCGCGGCGACCCGCGGGGGGCGCCGCCCCCCGCACCCCCCGAGGTATTTCCCAAGAGAAGAAGCAGGCGGAGCGGCAGGACTGGACTTGCCGTGCGCAAGACCTCATTTTCTGTTCATGCATCCGCAAGCCCCCTCGATCACGCCGGAGACCCTGCTGCGCGCCTATGCCGCCGGGATCTTTCCGATGGCCGAAACGGCGGAATCGGACGAGATCTTCTGGGTCGATCCGCGGCGGCGCGGGGTGTTTCCGCTGGAGGCGTTCCACATCTCGAAGTCGCTGGCGCGCTCGATCCGGCGTCAGGACTACGAGGTCACGCTGGACCGCGATTTCGAGGGCGTAGTCCGCGCCTGCGCCGACCGCGAGGAAACATGGATCAACGGCACGATCTTCTCGCTTTACATGGCGCTGTTTCGGCGCGGGAACGCACATTCCATCGAGGTGTGGCGGGACGGCGCGCTGATCGGTGGCGTCTATGGCGTGACGCTGGGGGGCGCGTTCTTCGGTGAGAGCATGTTCTCACGCGCGACGGGCGGCTCGAAAATCGCGCTGGCCTACCTTGTCGCGCATCTGTCGCGCTGCGGCTTCGCGCTGTTCGACACGCAATTCCTGACGCCGCATCTGGCGTCGCTGGGCGCGGTCGAGATCAGCCGGCGGGCCTATCACCAGAAATTGCAGGCGGCGTTGGAGAAGCAGGCGGACTTCCGGAAGTTCGCGGCGGCGCCGCGGGCTCAGGACATATTGCAGCGCAGGACCCAGACGTCGTAGCGCGGATGGTCGAGCGCGTTCAGCGCCGGCGAGGACGCCACCATCCAGCCTTCGAACACCGGCACTTCCTCGCCCGCCTCGCGGATCACGAGATAGGCGTAGGCATCACCCGACGGGTTGTCCTCGGGATAGCGGCAGCCGCCGAGCGTGACCTGCAATTTGCCGAGGCCCTGCGTGTCGCCGTTCCCCATCTCGATGTCGACCACCTGGTTCGCGGTGCGGTCCAGCACGCGCACCACGCCGCCAGAGGCGGTGACGGCGCGGACCGGCGGCGCCACGGGTTCGACGTCGTCCGGAATGAATTCAAGGTCCAGGTCGGGTTCCAGCAGCGAGCCGTCGTCCATCCGTTCCAGCACGGTGCCGTCCTGCAGGCGCTGGCCCGGGGGGATGATGTTGCCGTCCTGCTCGGGCGGGACGATCAGCACGCCGTTGCCCTGCTGTGCGGCCACGGCCACGGCCGACAGCGCAAGAGCGGCGGCCAACGCGAGGATGCGGATCATTCGGTCGCCTCTCCGGCGCCATCACCGCCGCCGCCTACGAATTTCAGCAGCAGGCTGATCAGGCTGACCGAGCTTTGGGTGTCGTAGATTTCGTCCCCGGGTTCGTATTCCTCGAACATGCCGCCCGGCACGATCTCGAGGAAGCTGCCGCCCAGCAGCCCTTCGGAACTGATGGCGACCGCGGTGTCCTGCGGCAGGCGGATGCTGTCGTCGACCGTGAACACGGTCTCGGCCCGGAAGGTGGTGGGATCAAGCTGCATGCCCGTCACGGTGCCGACCTTCACGCCGGCCATGCGCACGTCGGTGCCGACCGACACGCCTTCGACCGAGCGGAACGAGGCGTGGTATTCGGCCAGTTCGCGGCTGCCGCCCATGACACCCGAGACTTGCCCCGCGTACACGAGAAACACGGCGGCGACCGCCAGCACGGCGCCGCCAACGATCACTTCGGTTGCACGTTCAGCCATGGATCACTCCGGCTGCCAAGCCTCGTAATCGGACCGCTCCACCGGCTCTGGGCGGCGGATCGAGCCCGGCGGCGCATAGGCCAGCATGGTGCCCGTGAGGTTTTCCTGATGCGGCTTTTCCCACGCCTTGTGCTTCAGCGGGGCCTCAGTCGGGGGCGCGTCGAAGGTGTGGTGCAGCCAGCCGTGCCATTCGGGGCTCACGCGGCTTGCCTCGGCCTCGCCGTTATAGATCACCCAGCGGCGTTTGCCGCCTTCGGACTGGTAGAAGACATTGCCTTCCGCGTCTTCACCGACCTTGGTGCCGTGACGCCAGGTCCAGAACTGGGTGTTCAGCGTCTGACCGTTCCACCAGGTCACCGCCCGCAGCAGCGTGTTCAGAATGCCCATCGGCACCTCCGGAAATTGCTGGCCCCGGTATGACCCATGCGCGCGCGGAGGTCCAGTGACAAGGCCGCGCGCGGCAGCGGGGCGCCGGGCCTGCGCTATCAGGAAAGGGTGAAGGGAAGCTTGCACCGCGCGGGGGCGTCAGAGATGACCCGAAACCGCCCAGGCCAGCGCGTCGTCCAGCCGGTCGTCGCCCCAGAACACCTCGCCATGCACAACGAAACTGGGTGAGCCGAAGACGCCCATCGCCTTGCAGGCCTCGGTCTGCGCGGCGAGGTCGGCGCCTGCGGCGTGACCGCGGGCCTCTTCCAACACCGCGTCCGGGTCCTGATCCGCCAGCCGCAGCGCTTCCGAGATGTTCGGCTCGCTGCCAGCGGGAAGGCCGTCCTGAAACCACATGCGATAGCTTTCGACCGTGAAAGCCTCGGCCCAGCCCTGCTCCACCCCCAGCAAGGC
Source organism: Maritimibacter sp. (assembly GCA_017792445.1). Taxonomy (GTDB): domain Bacteria; phylum Pseudomonadota; class Alphaproteobacteria; order Rhodobacterales; family Rhodobacteraceae; genus Psychromarinibacter. Next base: position 2,602,501 of record CP051232.1, on the reverse strand, counting down.
GACGCGGTTGGCGAGTTCCAGCCCCTCCAGCGGGTAGGGCGCCGGCAGCCGCGCGGGCAATCCGTACATCGCCGCGCGCCGTTCGATGTCGCGCCACATGTAGGCGGTCTTCACCGGCTTGTCCTTGAAGGGGATATTGTTCTGCGCGACCATGATCTCGCGCACGTTGAAGGGCCGCCACCTGAGATCCACGCCGGTCGCCCAGGCGACGTCCCGGATGCGCATGACGGTCAGGTACGAATACGTACTGCCGATCGAATACCAGAAGTCGATACGTTCCATGACTTCTCCGGGCTGGCTTACCCCCACCCTAGACCTCTGAGGCCCGCCGCTCAATCCGCGGTCTGATATTTCCGCAGGACGCCCTGTCAGCAGGGACCGGCAGACCGGCTCCGGCAGGTCAGCGAGCCGAGGGATCGAGGGCCATCAACTCGATCTCGATCTTCATCGCGGGATGGATCAGGCCGGAAACAATCATGGTAGCTACAGGCGGATTGTCGCCGAATGCTTCGCGCAGAAGCGGCCAACAGGGCTCGAAGTCATCGGGATTCGGCAGGATGTACCGCACCCGCACCGCATCCGCGAATCCCGCGCCGACCTCTTCCAGCGCGGCGCCGATGCGGGCCAGCGTGTTGCGGCACTGGGTGACGACGTCGTCGGGCATCTCGCCGGTTTCGAGGTCGGCCCCGGTGGTCCCCGCAACATGCACAAAGCCGCCCGCGAGGACGGCTCTGCAGTATCCGATCTTTGCCTCGTAAGGCGAGCCGGAGAAAACGCGTTTCACGGGATCAGCCCGCGCTCGCGCCTTCCTTCTTGGTGTCCGCGTAGATCATCAGCGGCGCGCTTTCCGAAGAGGTCACGGCGTCTTCGTTGACCACCACTTCCTCGACCGACTCCATGCCCGGAAGATCGAACATGGTATCCAGCAGGATGTCTTCCATGATCGACCGCAGGCCACGGGCGCCGGTCTTACGCTCGATCGCACGCTTGGCGATCGCGACCAGTGCGTCGTCGGTGAAGGTCAGCGTCACGTCCTCAAGCTCGAACAGGCGCTGGTACTGTTTGACCAGTGCGTTCTTCGGCTCTGTCAGGATGGTGACAAGCGCTTCCTCGTCGAGATCCTGCAGCGTCGCGATGACAGGCAGACGACCGACGAATTCCGGGATCAGGCCGAACTTCAGAAGGTCTTCCGGCTCCAGCTCGGTGAACATGTCGCCGATGGTGCGGGACTCTTCGTCCTTCACGTCGGCGCCGAAGCCCATGGCAGAGCCACGACCGCGTTGGCTGATAATTTTCTCAAGCCCTGCAAAGGCGCCGCCGCAGATAAACAGGATGTTCGTGGTGTCCACCTGCAGGAATTCCTGCTGCGGATGCTTGCGGCCGCCCTGCGGCGGAACCGACGCCACGGTGCCTTCCATGATCTTCAGAAGCGCCTGCTGCACGCCCTCGCCCGACACGTCGCGGGTGATCGAGGGGTTGTCGGACTTGCGGGTGATCTTGTCGACCTCGTCGATGTAGACGATGCCGCGCTGCGCCCGCTCGACGTTGTATTCCGACGCCTGCAACAGCTTCAGGATGATGTTCTCGACATCCTCGCCCACGTAACCGGCTTCGGTCAGCGTGGTCGCATCCGCCATGGTGAAGGGCACATCCAGAATGCGCGCCAGCGTCTGCGCCAGCAGCGTCTTGCCGCAGCCCGTGGGGCCGATCAGCAGGATGTTCGACTTCGCCAGTTCGATGTCGGATTTGCCCGCGTGGTTCAGTCGCTTGTAGTGGTTGTGAACCGCCACCGACAGCACCCGCTTCGCGTGGAACTGGCCGATCACGTAATCGTCCAGAACCTCGCAAATCTCCTTCGGCGTCGGAACGCCGTCCGACGACTTCAGGCCGGAGGATTTGGTTTCCTCCCGGATGATGTCCATGCACAGCTCGACGCACTCGTCGCAGATGAACACCGTGGGCCCTGCGATCAGCTTGCGCACCTCGTGCTGGCTCTTTCCGCAGAAGGAGCAGTAGAGGGTGTTCTTGCTGTCGCCCGATGAATTGTTCGCCATAATCTCAAACCTCTGAGCCCGATAGCTCCACGGCCTTACCGACCGTGTCGAACTTCAACGTACCTGCCTTGCCCCAAAGCCTAGGACAGACCCCAAGGGGGTACAACGCAAAACTTGTCACGCGCAGGTCACGTTTTCCGTGCTCACTTGTCTCCTTCGGGCTGGGCGCGGCTTTCGACGATCTCGTCGAGATGGCCCCACTCCAGCGCTTCCTGCGGCGACATGAAGTTGTCGCGCTCCAGCGCCGCTTCGACCGCCTCGACCGGCTGACCGGAGTGCTTCGAGTAGATCTCGTTCAGGCGCTGCTTCAGCTTCTGCGTCTCGTTGGCGTGGATCATGATGTCCGTCGCCTGGCCCTGGTAACCGCCCGAGGGCTGGTGAACCATGATGCGGGCGTTCGGCAGCGCGAACCGCATCCCGGCGGCGCCGGAGCAGGCCAGCAGCGAGCCCATCGAGGCCGCCTGCCCCACGATCAGCGTCGACACCGGCGGGCGGACGTACTGCATGGTGTCGTAGATCGACAGCCCCGAGGTCACGACCCCGCCCGGGCTGTTGATGTACATCGAAATCTCTTTCTTCGGGTTCTCGGACTCGAGGAACAGAAGCTGCGCCACGATGAGCGAGGCCATGCCGTCGTGAACGGGACCGTTCAGGAAGATGATCCGCTCCTTCAGGAGGCGCGAGAAGATGTCGTACGCACGCTCTCCGCGGCTGGTCTGTTCGACCACCATCGGGACGAGGTTGCTGGTGAAATCGTTGAACTGGTCGATCGGGTCTCTCATCGTGCCTGCCTTTTCCCTGCACCGGTCTACCCGGTGATGCGTCAACAGAGTCTTATTCACGCCCGGGGAGGCCTGCAAGGGCACCCCGGACCTGTTGGTAACCGAATCGAGGCTAGCATGCACTTGACAGAAGCGTAAGCCCCGACTTACGGTAAGTCATGTCTTACGAAATGACCCTTACCGCGCTCGCCGATCCGACCCGACGCCACCTGCTGGAACGCCTGCGGGACGGCCCGCTTGCGGTCAGCGCTCTGGCCCGCGACCTGCCGATCAGCCGGCCGGCGGTGTCGCAGCATCTGAAGGTGCTGTCGGACGCGGGCCTGTTGCTGGTGGAACCCGCCGGGACCCGCCGCCTGTATCGCCTTGCGCCCGAGGGTCTGGACGACCTTCGCGCATGGCTCGACCGCCTGTGGGGCGACGCGCTCGACAGCTTCGCCGCCCGCGCACACGACATCGCCCGAGAAATCGCCCGAAAGGAGACGCCCCAATGACCGCCGCCGCGAAGACCTCCCCCGCCCCGCTGGCGCCTATCGTGAAAACCGTCACCGTGCCGCTTGACCCGCGCCGCGCCTTCCGGCTTTTCACCGACGAGATGTCGGACTGGTGGCCGCTCGACAGCCACTCGCTGTCGGCGCAGGATGGCGCGCCCGCTCGCCGCGTGACCGTCACCCCTGCCGAGGGCGGTCCGGTGTTCGAGACAAAGCCCGACGGCACCACCGCGCCCTGGGGCCGCGTCACCGAATGGAAGCCGGGCGAAAGGTTCGGCATGACATGGCACGTCGGCCAGCCCGAAGAGACCGCAAGCCACGTCAGCGTCAGCTTCGACGTGGTGGCCGACGGAACCAAGGTGACGCTGGTGCATGACAACTGGGAGGCGCTTGCCGACACCGCCGCCGCGCGGCACGCCGGGTACGAGACAGGCTGGAACATGGTCTTCGTCACCCGCTACGGCACCGCCGCCCGGATGCTTGTCACGGCCTGACCGGAAAACGGGGCAAGGCGTCGCCACCCGCGCCTTGCCCGTCTTGTCTTCACCACCGCCCCATGCGACTTTCGCCGCTGACAACAGCGCGAACGGAGGAGCCGCGGTGAAACAGTCCACCATCCGCGAAGTCGGCCGTGACGAAACGACGTCTCACCTGCCGCAGGTTCACGAAGCCCGCAACCCGGGCATGGCGCTCGACCTCGACTGGGTCCTGTCGGCCCGCGCCAACACCTCGGCGATCGAGCGGCGTGCCGCCACCCTGCCCGGCCGCCGGTCGGTCAAGAAAGAGTATCAGGCCGCGTGGCTTCTGAAGGCGATCACCTGTATCGACCTGACCACGCTGGCCGGTGACGACACCCCCGGCCGTGTCCGCCGCCTGTGCGCCAAGGCGCGCCAGCCGGTGCGTCAGGACCTCCTGGACGCGCTTGGCATGGGGCCGATCCACACCGGCGCCGTCTGCGTCTATCACGACATGGTCCCCACCGCCGTCGACGCCCTGGAAGGCACCGGCATCCCGGTCGCCGCCGTGTCCACCGGGTTTCCGGCGGGCCTGTCGCCCCTGCCCCTGCGCATCGCCGAGATCGGCGAAAGCGTGAAGGCAGGCGCCCGCGAGATCGATATCGTCATCTCGCGCCGCCATGTGCTGACCGGCAACTGGCAGGCGCTGTACGACGAGATGAAGGCGATGCGCGAAGCCTGCGGCGACGCCCATGTGAAGGCGATCCTTGCCACCGGCGAACTGGGTTCGCTGCGCAACGTCGCCCGTGCCTCGCTGGTCTGCATGATGGCGGGGGCGGATTTCATCAAGACCTCGACCGGCAAGGAGTCGGTGAACGCCACCCTGCCGGTGTCGCTGGTGATGATCCGCGCGCTGCGGGATTACTTCGACGAGACCGGCTATCGCATCGGCTACAAGCCCGCGGGCGGCATTTCCAAGGCGAAGGACGCGCTGACCTACCTTGCGCTGATCAAGGACGAGCTTGGCAACCGCTGGCTTCAGCCCGACCTGTTCCGCTTTGGCGCGTCGTCGCTGCTGGGCGATATCGAGCGCCAGCTGGAACACCACGTGACCGGCCGCTACTCGGCCAGCTACCGCCACGCGATCGGCTAGTGCGGACCATGCCCGAACCCGGTTCGGGCAGAGCGGAACGAACCTCAGAGGCGAGGGATAGAGCAGATGAACGTACCCGAGATCTTCGACAGCATGGACTACGGCCCCGCCCCCGAAAGCGCCGCCGAAGCGCTGGCGTGGCTGGTCGACGGCGGTGACCGCTTCGGCCATTTCATCGACGGTCACATGACCGACCCGGGCGACGGTTTTCCGTCGAAAAACCCCGCCACCGGAGAAGTCCTCGCCACCCTCTCCCAAGCCACGCAGGCCGACGTCGACGCCGCCGTCGCCGCTGCCCGCAAGGCCCAGCCGAAATGGGCGAAGCTGCCCGGCCACGCGCGGGCGAAATACCTCTACGCCCTCGCCCGGCTGGTGCAGAAGCACGCCCGCCTGCTGGCGGTGCTGGAGACGCTCGACAACGGCAAGCCGATCCGCGAGAGCCGCGACATCGACATCCCGCTGGTCGCCCGCCATTTCTACTATCACGCCGGCATGGCCCAGTTGATGGAGGCCGAACTGCCCGGCCGCGAGGCGCTTGGCGTCTGCGGCCAGATCATCCCGTGGAACTTCCCGCTTCTGATGCTGGCGTGGAAAGTCGCGCCCGCCATCGCGATGGGCAACACGGTGGTGCTGAAACCGGCGGAATACACCTCGCTGACCGCGCTGCTGTTCGCCGACCTGTGCCGCGAGGCGGGGCTGCCGAAGGGCGTGGTCAACATCGTCACCGGCGACGGCGCGGTGGGCGAGATGATCGTGACCCACGACGACATCGACAAGATCGCCTTCACCGGCTCGACCGAGGTGGGTCGCGCGATCCGCAAGGCGACCGCCGGGTCCGGCAAGGCGCTGACGCTCGAGCTTGGCGGCAAGTCGCCCTACATCGTCTTCGACGACGCCGACATGGACAGCGCGATCGAGGGGCTGGTGGATGCGATCTGGTTCAATGGCGGGCAGGTCTGCTGCGCAGGCTCGCGCCTGCTGGTGCAGGAAGGCATCGCCGACCGTTTCCACGAGAAGCTGAAACGCCGCATGGACGGGCTGCGCCTTGGCGACCCGCTGGACAAGTGCATCGACGTCGGCGCCATCGTGGACCCGGTGCAACTGGACCGCATCGCCTCGCTGGTGAAAGGCACCGCGGGCGACGTCCACCATGCCTCCTGCGCGATGCCCGAGGGCGGGTGCTTCTATCCGCCGACGCTGATCTCGGGGCTCGAGGCCGCGGATCCGCTGATGCAGGAAGAAATCTTCGGCCCGGTGCTGGTGTCGACCACCTTCCGCACGCCGGCGGAAGCGGTGCAACTGGCGAACAACACCCGCTACGGGCTGGCCGCGTCGGTCTGGTCCGAGAACGTGAACCTCGCGCTCGACGTCGCGCCCAAGCTGGTGGCGGGCGTGGTCTGGGTGAACGGCACCAACATGTTCGACGCGGCCGCCGGGTTCGGCGGCGTGCGCGAAAGCGGCTTCGGGCGTGAAGGCGGCTGGGAAGGGCTGATGGCCTACACCCGCCCCGCGACCGAGACCAAGGCGCTGAAACCCGTCCCCGCCGTCGCCGCGCCGAAGGACGCAGGCGTCGACGGGCTGGACCGCACCGCCAAGCTGTACATCGGCGGCAAGCAGGCGCGGCCCGACGGCGGCTATTCCCGCCCGGTCTGGTCGCCCAAGGGCAAGCTTCTGGGCCACGCCCCCATCGGCAACCGCAAGGACCTGCGCAACGCGGTCGAGGCCGCCCGCGGCGCTTCGGGCTGGTCGAAATCCACCGGGCACCTCAGGGCGCAGATCCTCTACTACCTCGCCGAGAACCTGTCGGCCCGCGCCGAAGAGTTCGCCGGGCGGCTGCACGACATGACCGGCGCCAGCGCCAAGGCGGCAGATGCCGAGGTCGCGGCCTCGGTCTCGCGGCTGTTCTCCAGCGCGGCCTGGGCGGACAAGTACGACGGCGCCGCCAAGGGCGTGCCCCTGCGCGGCCTCGCCGTCGCGGTGAACGAACCGGTGGGCGTGATCGGCGCCTTCTGCGCCGACGACGCGCCGCTTCTGGGGCTGGTTTCGGTCCTTGGCGCGGCACTTGCGATGGGCAACCGGCTGGTCGCCGTGGCGTCCGAGCCCTACCCGCTGGCCGCCACCGACTTCTACCAGCTGCTCGAAACCTCCGACGTTCCCGCCGGCGTCGCCAACATCGTCACCGGCAGCCACACCGAACTGGCCCCGCAGCTTGCGGGCCACATGGACGTGGATGCGGTCTGGAGCTTCTCGTCCTCCGACCTCTCGGGCGTGATCGAGCGCGAGGCGGCGGGCAATCTCAAGCGCACATGGGTCAACAACGGCCGCAACACGGACTGGAGCGCAGCAGAGGGCCGCAGCTGGCTCGCCGCGGCGACCGAGGTAAAAACCGTCTGGGTTCCCTACGGCGAGTAAGACCCGAGTGGCGTCAGGGGGCTCTGCCCCCCACGCGCTTCGCGCGCTCCCCCCGAGGTATTTCGGAAGAGAAGAAGAGCGCGGACGCCTGTTTTTCTTCTCTTTGAAAATACCTCGGGGAGCGCGAGGGGCTGGCCCCTCGCTTCGCCGCCCGCGTCACGCGATGCGGAAGACCTTGTCGCGCGACGTCTGCCCCCGGATCAGGTCCAGCCGGGATTTCGGGACCCCCAGCGCCTTGGCCAGCAGCTTCTGCACCGCCGCATTGGCCTTGCCGCCCTCGGGCACAGTGGTGACGTAGACGCGGATCTGCCCGTCTTCTTCGATGACCGTATTGCGCGACGCCTTGGGCGTCACGCGCACCGGGATCTCGGCGCCGGTTTCGGCAAGGTGGGACAGGTCGGTCATCGGGTTGGAACCTCCGCGCCTCCGTTCTAGTGTCCCGCCGACAGGACCGACAATACCGACTTGGGGGACGCGATGCGCCGGACGGGATTTTTCTGGGACGAAAGCTGTTTCTGGCATTCGGGCGGGAATTACGCGCTGACCTTCCCGGTCGGCGGGCTGGTGCAGCCGCTTGCGGCGGGCGGGCTTCCCGAAAGCCCCGAGACCAAGCGCCGCCTGAAGAACCTGCTCGACGTCACCGGACTGATGCGCGACCTGCATCCGCAGTCTGCGGCCCCGGCGACGCGCGAAGATCTCGAGCGGGTGCATCCGGCGGATTTCCTCGACCGGTTCAAGGAAACCTCTGACGCGGGCGGTGGCGAGCTTGGGCTGCGCACGCCGTTCGGCAAGGGTGGATACGAGATCGCGGCGCAATCCGCTGGTCTGGCCCTCGGTGCGCTGCAGGCGGTGCTGAAGGGCACGTTGGACAACGCCTATGCCCTGTCCCGCCCGCCGGGCCATCATTGCCTGCCGGACTGGCCCAACGGGTTTTGCCTGCTCGCGAATATCGGCATCGCCATCGAGGCCGCCCGCGCCGCGGGGCTGGCGAAGAAATTCGCGGTGGTGGACTGGGACGTGCACCATGGCAACGGGACCGAGGCGATCTTCCTGTCCGACCCCGACGTGCTGACTATCTCGATCCATCAGGAACACAACTACCCGCTCGACACCGGGGACATCGACGTCATCGGCGAAGGCGCCGGCAGGGGGGCGAACATGAACATCCCGCTGCCGCCCGGCGCGGGCCATCACACCTATCTCGAAGCGATGGAGCGGCTGGTCCTGCCCAAGCTGCATGCGTTCGAGCCGGAGGTGATCATTGTCGCCTGCGGTTTCGACGCTTCGGCCTTCGACCCGCTGGCGCGGATGATGTGTACGTCGGACACGTTCCGCCAGATGACGCGCCTGCTGATGGGCGCCGCCGACCTGATGTGCGGCGGCCGCGTCGTGATGGTGCACGAGGGCGGTTATTCCGAGGCGCATGTGCCGTTCTGCGGCCACGCCGTGCTGCAGGAACTGTCGGGCAGCACCATCGACGCGCCGGACCCTCTGGCGCAGGCGCTTGAGATCAGACAGCCCAATGTGCGGATGCGCACGCATTATTCGGATTACCTGACCGAACTTGTCGGCTATTTTGGGATCACTTGACGTCGGCCCCTCGCGGCACGACATCCCACTGACCACACACGGAGTATCCATGCCCGACCGCAATCAGGCCGCCCTCGACTTCCTGCTCAGCCGCCGGTCCCGCCCTGCCAAGACGCTGACCGGCCCGGTGCCGGACCGCGACACGCTGATAACGCTGCTGACCGCCGCCGCCCGCACGCCCGATCACGGCAAGCTGGAGCCGTGGCGGTTCATCGTGCTGGAGAAGGCCGCGCTGGCCCGCCTTGCGTCGCTGGTGCCGGTACATGGCGAACGGCTGGGAGAGCCCGAGGACCGCATCGCCAAAAGCCGGGCTCAGTTCGCAGACGCCGAGCTGGCCGTCGCGGTGATCTGCAGCCCGAAGCCGTCCGAGAAGATCCCCGAGATCGAGCAGGTCTATTCCGCCGGCGCCGTCTGCCTTGCGCTGCTGAACGCCGCGCTGGCCGCGGGATGGGGCGCGAACTGGCTGTCGGGCTGGCCGTCGCACGACCGGGGCTTCATCTCTGAAGGGCTGGGCCTTGCAGACACCGAGACGGTTGCCGGGTTCATCCACCTTGGCACCGAGTCCAGCGCGCCGCCCGAGCGTCCGCGCCCGGATCTCGACGCGATCACTACGTGGGTCTCCGCGTGATCCTGTCCGATTTCCTGAAGGCGGTGGGGCAGCTGGGCGACCGGCGGTTCCGCCGCGTGCTCTGGCTGGGACTTGCCCTCACGCTCGCCCTGCTGTTCGGGTTCTACGCGGTGTTCCTGTACGGCATCCAGTGGATCACGCCCGACACGGTGACGATCCCCGTGATCGGCGAGGTGACATGGGTCGACGACCTGCTGTCCTGGGGGTCGATCCTGCTGATGCTGCTGCTCAGCTTCTTCCTGATGATCCCGGTGGCCTCAGCCTTTACCGGCCTGTTCCTGGAAGACGTGGCGCAGGCGGTGGAGGACCGGCACTATCCCGGCCTGCCCCCCGCCCTGAAGATCCCGTGGACCGATGTGCTGACGGACACGCTCAGCTTTCTGGGCCTGCTGATCGTGGTCAACATCGTGGCCTTCGTGGTGGCGCTGTTTTTCGCGCCCTTCTCGCCGTTCATCTTCTACGGCGTGAACGGTTTTCTGCTGGGGCGCGAGTATTTTCAGGTCGCCGCCATGCGCCGCATCGGGCGCCAGGGCGCGCGCGAGGCGTTCCGGGGAAATGTCGGTCAGATCTGGCTGGCGGGGGGCCTGATGGCCCTGCCGCTGTCAGTGCCGGTGCTGAACCTGATCGTTCCGATCCTCGGCGCGGCGACGTTTACGCACCTGTTCCATCGGGTACAGGGCAATTCCCGCGCCCGAACCAGTCCAGATCGCAGACCGTGATGATCCCCGACAGGATGATGGCCGCGATGATCGACCAAAGCACGACCGTGATGACGGTCACGATCAGGAACTTGCGCTTGAGGTGATGCACCTCGGGCGAGCCGGCCATGGTGCCCGGTACGATCTCTCCGACATCGCCCTGCGTCTTCAGGCGCAGCGGCAGGATGACGAAGAGGGTCATGAACCAGATGACCGCGAACAGGACGATTGCAGAGGTAATCCCCATCAGACCTGCTCCAGCTCGATCAGGCTGCCGTTGAAATCCTTCGGGTGAAGGAACAGCACCGGCTTGCCATGCGCGCCGATCTTCGGCTCGCCGTCGCCCAGCACCCGCGCGCCAGAGGCCTTCAGCCGGTCGCGCGCGGCGATGATGTCGTCGACCTCGTAGCAAATGTGGTGGATGCCGCCCGCCGGGTTCTTTTCCAGAAACCCGTTGATCGGGCTGGCGTCGCCCAGCGGATAGAGAAGTTCGATCTTGGTGTTCGGCAGTTCGATGAACACGACCGTCACCCCGTGGTCGGGTTCGTCCTGCGGTGCGCCGACGACGGCGCCCAGCGTGTCTCGGTACTGCGCGGACGCGGCTTCCAGATCGGGGACGGCGATCGCGACGTGGTTCAGGCGGCCAATCATGGCGGACTCCTTTGTTCCAACGGCCCCGCAATGCCAAAGGCCGCGGGAAATTGCCAGCGCCGCAAGGTCGCAGCCCGGAAAACCGAAGCGCATTCGGCCTTTGCGCGGGAAAGGCGCGGTTGCGCGCAGGGCGTTCGCGGTATTGGCGTGTTTCTTAACCGTGGATTCATCCTTCCCGACCTAGGCTGAAACGGCCAGTTGAAAGGATGATCCGATGCCTTCGACCCTCGCCTACCCCGCCTATATGCCTGCCGCCAGCGCAGAACGTCCGCTGGCCGGCCTTACCGTCCTGATGATCGAGGACAGCAGATTCGCCTCGGAAGCGGTGCGCCTTCTGTGCCTGAAAAGCGGCGCGCGGATCCGGCGCGCCGACAGCCTGTTGGCGGCGCAGCGGCACCTGACCGTTTATCTTCCCAGCGTCGTGATCGTCGACCTTGGCCTGCCCGACGGGTCGGGGCTGGACCTGATCCGCAGCCTTGCCACCGCGTCGCAACGCATCCCGGTGATCCTTGCCACCTCTGGCGACGACAGCCGGCTGGCGGAAGCTGCGGACGCCGGCGCGGATGGCGTCCTGTCGAAACCGATCGAAAGCCTCGCGGTGTTCCAGAAGGCGGTGCTGGACCGGCTGCCGCCGGCGCAATGCCCGGACGGACCGCGCCTTGTCCCGTCCGAAATCGTGGCGCCCGATCCGGTCGCCTATCACGACGATCTTGCCCATATCGCCGAGGTTCTGAACGGGTCCGAGGATGAGCCGACACTTGATTATGCGGCCCGGTTTCTGGCCGGCGTGGCGCGGTCGGCCCATGACGACGTGCTGGAACAGGCGGCGGAACGGCTGGCATTCAGCCGAGAGACCGGGCGAAGCTTCGGGCCAGACCTCGCCCGGCTGGCCGGACTTCTGCAGGAACGACTTGAAAGCCGCGCGGTGATCTGACGAACAGACCAGCCGGCATCTGGACCGGGCGTTGCGCGGCGCTACCTCTGCGTCAACGCAATGTTTCTGGAGCGACCCAATGCCGGACATCTACACCGCCATCAAGGAAGACCACGACAAGCACCGCGAGATGATCGAGGCGATCAAGAACACGCAGGGCGACAGCCCGGAACGCCGCAAGGCATGGTCCGAGTTCTATCACGAGGTCAAATCGCACGCCGCCGCCGAGGAAGAGACGTTTTATTCCAAGCTGATCTCGAAAACCTGGGGCCAGGACGCGGCGCGCCATTCGGTGCACGAGCACAAGGAGCTCGACGACCTGATGGACGAGCTGAACGAGATGGACATGTCCAGCCCTGGCTGGCTGAACAAGTTCAACACGCTCGAGCACGACTACCTGCACCACATCGACGAGGAAGAAGAAGAGGTCTTCAACCGCGCCAAGCAGGAGATCGACGACGCCGAGATCGAGGATTTCGGCACCCGCTTCCTTAAGCGGAAGACGGAAGAGCGCAAGCTGGTCGAAAAGAAACTCGAGGATCACCTCGAAGACTGAAGACAGGCGCCGGTTCCGGATGACCGGGACCGGCGCGATGCCTTACAGCAGCGGGTCTGACGCCACCCGGATCGGGGCCGTCAGATCGGACAGGCTTTGCCGCTGCCTCCCCGCGCCGTCGAAATTCTCGGGCGCAAGCCAAGTCTCGAACGCTTCGCGCAGGGCGGGCCATTCCTTGTCGATACAGGCGAACCATGCGGTATCGCGGTTCCGGCCCTTCACGACGCCCGCCTGCCGGAACACGCCTTCAAAGCTGAACCCCAGCCGCTGCGCCGCGCGGCGCGACCCCATGTTCAGCGCATTGCACTTCCATTCATAGCGGCGATAGCCCGCCTCGAAGCACCAGCGCATCAGCAGGTACATCGCCTCTGTCGCGGCGCGGGTCTGCTGAAGGCGGGGCGAAAAGTTGATGTGTCCGACCTCGATTGACCCGGCTTCGGGCGCGATCCGCATCAGGCTGGCCACGCCACCCCAGTCGCCCTTCTCCTTGTCGAAGATCGCGTGAAACCGCGGGTCCGGTCCGGCGGCTACGCTGTCGACCCAGCCGGCATAGGCGCTTTCCGAGGCGAAGGGGCCATACGGCATCCAGTCCCAGATCGCATCGTCCGCGACATTGGCGGCGTGCAACGCCGAGGCATGGTCGCGCGTCAGAAGCTCCAGCCGGGCATAGCGACCGTCGAACGCCGTCTCGTCCGGCCAGCGCGGGGGCTGCCAGTTACCAAGGTTTTCACCACTATCCACCGATTGTTGCACCGCTTTCACCTTAATCGCGCCCGAATCTGGCGGCACCGTGCACCTCGGGGAAGGTAAGACCAATAGGGGATGTTGGGAAAATGAAGGCTCAAGCTGCCGTTGCAAGCCGCATCGAATCCACGATGGACTGGACCATCTTCGCCATCGGCGTGTTAAGCCTGTCGACCGCCATCGCCGCGACCGTCGCCGTCAAGGTGCACGACATCTTCGCCGAAAGCCCGGCCGAAATCACCGAACAGACCACCGTCATCGGCTGACGCCGCGCCTCAGGCCTCTTCGACCAGCGAGACTTTGGCCCCCGCCGGAATCGTCGCCGGCGCCGCATTCAGCGCCTCTTTCGCAAAGCCCGCAGCAGCCTGATAGGCTTTCATGAAGGCCGCGCGCTCGTCCGGCGGGATCACGTCGTCGATGTTCTCGAACTCGCCGCCACAGCGGTCGTCGACCATGTTCAGCAGACCGAAGGGCCCGGCCCCCCTGTTCCGCAGGATCACTTCCGAGATCGGGCCACACAGCTTCGCGTCGAACGCCGCCAGCGCCTCGGGGCGGACCCCGTGTTCCAGCAGACAGGCGCCCAGCACCCGCGCGTCTATCACCGCCTGGCTCGCGCCGTTCGATCCCGTCGGGTACATTGCGTGCGCCGAGTCGCCCATCAGCACGACCGGCCCGTCCTGCCATGTCGGCACCGGATCACGGTCGATCATCGGGTTCTCATAGGCCACCTCGGCCCCGCGGATCAGTTCCGGGACATTCAGCCAATCCCACTCCCAGCCATCGAAATGATGCGCGAAGTCGTCGATCTCGACCGGCTTGAACCAGCCGCTGTCGCGCGCGGCGGGGTCGTCATAGGTCACCTCGGCGATCCAGTTGACCTGCGCCAGTCCGGTGTCGGGATCGGGATGCGAGATCGGGTAGATCACCATACGGTGCTTGTGCGTCCCCAGCCCGACGAAGCTGGACCCGGTGCGGATCGGCGTCGCCTGCGTGGTGCCACGCCACATCACCGCGCCGCCCCAATGGATCGGCGGCTGGTCGGGGTGCATCTGCGCGCGGATCGCGGAATGAATACCGTCCGCGCCGACCAGCAGCGTGCCGGTCTCTTCGGTGGTGGTGCCGTCCGCCCGCTCGATCAGCGCCGTAACGCTGCCGTCGGAATTCTTGCGATAGCCGGTCACGCGGTGGCCAAGCCGCACCGCGTCCGCCCCGGCGCGCGCCACGAAGGTATCGTGCAGCATCATGTGCAGCTTGCCACGGTGGACGGCGTATTGCGGCCAGTCATAGCCCGCCAGTTCACCGCGCGGTTCGGAATAGATGTCGTTGCCGTTCAGCCCGACCAGCGCCCACTCTTTTGCCGGAACGCCGACGCGGTCCAGAACATCGGCGCCGATGCCAAGGTCATAAAGTTCGCGGACCGCGTTGGGCTGAAGGTTGATCCCAACGCCCAGCGGCTTCAACTCGCGCACGGCTTCGAACACGACACAGGGCACGCCGATCTGCTGAAGCGTCAGCGCCACCGACAGACCGCCGATCCCGCCGCCTGCAATCATGATCAGGGGTTTCGTCATCCCGCATCCCTCCACCAAGGTTCGACGGTCTTACCAAGCTGGCCGGGCGTTTCAATCTCCGAATCGCCGCAGCCCCCGGCAGGACCGCGCCGCTGGCGCTCAAGAAATGGGCAGAAGGCGTAAGATGCATCACCTGCTCACGGAATCTCATGACATCGCCGGGCTGCGCCGCGATTGATGGCGACCGAGTAGAAGCGGCGGACCGGTACTTTGCCCGGTCCTGATCATTGCTCATCTGACCCCGGCCACGGCCCCGCGACGGGCCGCAAGCAACCACAGATGACCCGAATGACCGACTCCGCCTTCCTGATCGCCAACATCCGGCACGGCCTTACCGGCGACGCCGCCGGGACCCGGCTGCCGCAGGCGATCCGGGTGCGCGACGGGATCATTGTCGAGATGGGCGATCTGGAACCGGCCGAGGACGAAACGGTCGTCGACGCCACCGGGTGCGCGGTAACGCCGGGGCTGGTGAACACGCACCACCACCTGTTCCAGTCGATCTTGAAGGGCCTCGCGCTGAACGACGGGCTGGACGACTGGCTGCGCGAAGTGCCCTACACGTGGTGGCCGCTGATCGACGAGACGGCGCTGCGGATCTCGGCCACCATCGGGCTGGCCGAACTGGCGCTGACGGGCACCACCACGGTCGCCGACCACCACTATGTGTTTTCTGACCGCTACGACTATGACCCCGCCGAGGTGCTGTTCGACACCGCGCGCTGTTTCGGCCTGCGGTTCATGCTGGCGCGTGGCGGCGGCACGCGGGGCCGCGCCTTCGACGACCCGGCGATCCCGCCGTCGCCGGTCGAGCCGCTGGACAGGTTCCTGCAAGGCATCGAGCGGGCCGCCGACCGCTGGCACGACCCCTCGCCTTTCGCCATGGCCCGCGTCGCGGCCGCGCCCACCACGCCGACCTTCAACCTTGCGCCGGTGGAACTGGCCGAGGTGGCACAGACTGCCCGCGCGCGCGGCCTGCGCCTGCATTCGCACCTGTCCGAGAACCGCGCCTACGCCCGGTTCACGCTGGAGAAATACGGCAAACGCCCTGTGGAATGGCTGGCCGAACATGGCTGGCTGGGCCGCGACGTCTGGTTCGCACATCTGGTGGACTGCGACCCGGCAGAGGTCTCGCTGCTGGCCGAGACCGGCACCGGAATGGCGCATTGCCCGCAGGCGAACGCCCGGCTTGGCTCTGGCATCGCGCCCGCGGACGAATTGCAGGCCGAGGGCGGCGCGGTCTCGCTGGCTGTCGATGGCGCGGGCGCGAACGAGGCGGCGGACATGGGCGCGGCGATGTATTCCGCCTTTGCGCTGCACCGCGCGTCGAAGGGCGTGGCGGCGGTGCGGCCCGAGACCGTGCTGCACTGGGCGACCGAGGGCGGCGCCAAGGTGCTGGGCTGGAACGGGATCGGGCGGCTGGCTCCGGGCATGGCCGCCGACATCGCGATGTTCGACGTCACGACGCCCCGCGCGCTTGGCCTGCACGACCCGGCGCTTGCCCCCGTTCTGACCGGCGCCGCGCCGGTGCGGCACAGCTTCGTGGCGGGCCGTCCGCTGGTGGTCGACGGGCGCATCCCCGGGCTCGACCTTGAAGACCTTTCCGAGAATGCGCTGCGCACCACCGAGCGGATGATGCGCAAGCAGCGCGAGGCGGCCGCAGGCCGGACGGTGCGGGCATGACGGGCCGGTGCGGTCTGATCTTAGCCCGCGTCCGGCAACGCGGCGGTGACCTCGATCTCGACCACGAATTCGGGACGGGTGAAGCCCGACACGATCACCAGCGTCGAGGCCGGCAGGTGCGAGACATTCTTCAGCCACGCATCGCGCGCCGCCATGTAGCCCGCCATGTGGGCGCGGTCGGTCACGTAGGCGTTGATCCGCATCACGTGTTCGCGGTCGGTCCCGCCTTCGGCGAGGATGGCGTCGATGTTGGCAAAGATCATCGTGGCCTGCGCTTCGGCCCCCTCGGGAACGGCGCCGTCCGCGCCCAGCGCAAGCTGGCCCGAGGTGACGACGATGCCCGCCCCGGCGACGCCGTGGGCATAGCGGGCAAAGGGCGGTGCGATAGTGTCGGGGACAAGGCTTTTAAGCATGGATCGGGGCTCCTGTTCTGCCCCTCTGTTGCCCCGCCCGCCGGCTGGCGCAACCGAGAAAGCACCGCGCCGCGATCCGGTTTCCGAATTGCCTTCGTTTCAGGCGTCACCGCCTTCGCTTTAGGCAGAAGCCCGGAACGACGGCACGACTCCCACGACCAATTCTGTCCTTCGCCGCGGCGGAGACCGATGCTGGACAACAACGACCCAACAAGGAGAGACCCATGAAACGCACTCATCTTCTGGCGTCCGCCGCGACGCTGCTGTTCGCTGGCGCCGCCAGCGCTCAGGACCTGACCGAAGTCTCGTTCGGCACCAACTGGCTGGCTCAGGCCGAGCACGGCGGCTTTTATCAGGCCGTGGCCGACGGCACCTACGAGGCTTGCGGCCTGTCCGTGACCATCGTCCCCGGCGGCCCGCAGGTGAACAACCGCGCGCTGATGCTGGCCGGCCGTATCGACTATCACATGGGCGGCGACCTGCTGCAGGCGTTCAACGCCGTGAAAGAAGGCGTCCCGGTCGTGTCTGTCGCGGCGATCTTCCAGAAGCACCCGCAGGTGATCATCACCCACCCCGGCAAGGCAGAGACCTTTGAGGACCTGAAAGACCTGACCCTGCTGATCGGCGACAACGGCTATCAGTCCTATTACCAGTGGATGATCGCCGAGTACGGCTTCACCGCCGAACAGCGCGAGCCCTACACCTTCAACCCCGCGCCGTTCCTTGCGGACGACACCATGGGCATGCAGGGCTACCTGTCGTCCGAGCCGTACCTCGTCGAGAAGGAAGGCGGCTTTACCCCCGACATCTTCCTGATCGCCGACGCGGGTTATTCGACCTACGCCACCACGATCGAGACGATGGCCGACACCATCGCCAGCAAGCCCGAGGAAGTGACCTGCTTCGTCGAGGGCTCGATCAAGGGCTGGTACACCTATCTCTACGGCGACCACTCGGCGGCTGACGAAATGATCATGGCCGACAACCCCGAGATGACGCAGGACAAGATCGACTACGCGATCGAGAAGATGCTGTCCGAAGGCATCGTCGACTCGGGCGACGCGGAAGAGATGGGCATCGGCGTCATGACCGAAGCGAAGGTCGAGGACTTCTACACCAAGATGGTCGACTCGGGCGTGATCGACGCCGACATCGACTGGCAGGCGGCCTTCACCACCGATTTCGTCGGCAATGGCGTCGGCATGGACATGAAGTAAGCTGAACGGACGGGCGGGGCCGGTGCCGGTCTCGCCCGATCGCACGTAGACGAACAAGACCAAGAAGAACCGACCGGAGACGATCATGCTCAAGCCCAGAGCCCCCCTCGGCCAGCGCAACGCGCTGCTGAAGATGAGCCACGTCGAAAAGACCTTCCGCGGTGACGTGGTGGCGCTCAAGGACATGAACCTGACGGTGAACGAGGGCGATTTCATCTCGCTCCTCGGCCCCTCGGGCTGCGGCAAGTCCACCGCGCTGCGGCTGATCGCCGGTCTGATGAAGCCCACCACCGGACGCATCGAATGGACCGGCGGCCAAAGCGCCGGCGACCTTGGCGTGGTGTTTCAGGAACCGACGCTGATGCCGTGGGCGCGGGTGCAGGACAACGTCTGGCTGCCCTTCCGCCTGCGCGGCAAGTCCTACAGCGAGGTCAAGGACGACGTGCTGGAGGCGCTGAAGCTGGTCGGGCTGGAGAAGTTCCAGCGCGCCTTCCCGCGCGAATTGTCGGGCGGCATGAAGATGCGCGTCTCCATCGCCCGCGCGCTTGTCACCAAGCCGCGCCTGATCCTGATGGACGAACCCTTCGCCGCGCTGGACGAGATCACGCGCCACAAGCTGAACCAGGACCTGCTGGCCCTGCGCGAGGCGATTGGCTGCACCGTCATCTTCGTCACCCACTCGGTGTTCGAATCCGTATTCCTGTCCGACCGCATCGTGGTCATGGCCGCCCGCCCGGGCCGCGTGATCCGCGAGCTCGAGGTCGACGCCCCCTACCCGCGCACCGAGGAATTCCGCACCTCGGCCGAATACGCCGCGCATTGCCGCAACGCGTCGGACGCGCTGCACGAAGCCATGGGAGAACCGGCATGACCCTCGCCGACACCGCCCCCGCCCCGCATGTCGACGCCGAGGAACTGGCGCAGGCCCGGCGCGAGAAGCTGATGAAGATCGCCCGCTGGTTCCTGCCCTCGCTGGTGCTGGTTCTGGCGATCCTCGCGTGGCACCTCTACGTCACCATCGGCGAGGTGCCGCATTACATCCTGCCCGGCCCCGTCCTGATCGCTCAGAAGATGGTCGAGGACTGGTCGATCCTGTGGCCTGCGATCCTGATCACCGGCCGCCTGACGATCCTTGCGCTGATCATGGCGGTGATTGGAGGGGTGACGCTCGCCGTCGCCTTCACCCAGTCGAAATGGATCGAGATGTCGTTCTTTCCCTACGCCGTCATCCTGCAGGTGACGCCGGTGGTCGCGGTGGCGCCGCTGATCAAGATCTACGTCGACAGCGCCTTCATGTCCGCCCTGCTGTGCGCATGGATCGTGGCCTTCTTCCCGATCCTGTCCAACACGACGATCGGCCTGAAGTCGGCAGACCACAATCTCGAGGACCTGTATTCCATCTACGGCGCCTCGCGCTGGCAAAAGCTGCGCTATCTCTACGCCCCGACCGCGCTGCCCTTCTTCCTCGGCGGGCTGAAGATCGCCGGCGGCCTCGCCCTGATCGGCGCGGTGGTGGCCGAGTTCGTGATCGGACGCTCCGGCACCGGCCTCGGCCTTGCCTCGACGCTGCTCGAGGCGTCATATCGCTTCAACTTCGGACGGCTCTTCGCTGCCCTCATCCTGATCTCGCTCATGGGTGTGGTGATCTTCGCCATCATGAGCACGATAAGCTACCTCGCGCTGCACAAGTGGCATGAAAGCGCGATCAAACGAGAACGCTAATGGACTTCAAATCGCTACCCGAGGGTCGCTTCACCCTGCGTGACGTGACCGTTCCCGCCTGCCTGATCGGCGCGCCCGGCCACCTTGTCCGGACCGACATCGGCATCGACGGCGGCCTGATCGCCAATCCCGGCGGCGCCGATGTCGCGATGGGCGGGGCGATGGTGCTGCCCTGCTTCACCGACATGCACACGCATCTGGACAAGGGCCACATCTGGCCGCGCGCGGCCAACCCCGACGGCACCTTCATGGGCGCCCTGACCACGGTGCGCGAGGATCACGCCAACTGGACGCCCGACGACGTAAGGGCGCGGATGGATTTCGGCCTGCGCTGCGCCTACGCCCACGGCACGAAAGCGATCCGCACTCACCTTGACGCCGCCAACGGCCAGTTCCGCCGCAGCTGGCCCGTCTTCGCCGAGATGCGCGAGAAATGGGCCGGAAAGATCGAGCTGCAGGGGTCCAGCCTCGCCGCCTGCGACACCTTCACGCCGGACGGCGATTTCCGTGAACTGGCCGACACCGTGGCCGCCAACAAGGGCACGCTGGGGCTGGTCACCTATCCCGTCGACGGGCTGGCCGACATTCTCCGGGGCTTCTTCGCCATGGCCGCGGAACGCGGTCTGAACGTCGACTTCCACGTCGACGAGACGATGGACCCGACCTCCGAGACGCTGCGCACCATCGCCGAGGTGGTGATGGAAACCGGCTTTGCCGCGCCGGTCGTCGTGGGCCACTGCTGCTCGCTGTCCACGCAGGACGTCGCGCGGGCGATGGACACGCTGGACATGGTCGCCAGGGCCGGGCTCAACGTGGTCAGCCTGCCGATGTGCAACCTCTACCTGCAGGACCGCGAACCGCAGCGCACCCCGCGCGGGCGCGGCGTCACGCTGGTTCACGAGATGAAGGCCCGCGGCATCGCGGTCTCCTTCGCCTCGGACAACACGCGCGATCCGTTCTACGCCTACGGCGATCTCGACATGCTCGAGGTGCTGCGGCAGGCCACGCGCATCGCGCATCTCGACCACTCCGACACCGACTGGGTGCAATCCTGTATCGCGACCCCTGCCGCTTCCTGCGGCTTCGCGGTGCCGACCCTGACCCCCGGCGCCCCCGCCGACCTGACCATCTTCCGCGCCCGCGAATGGACCGAGCTGTTCGCCCGCCCGCAATCCGACCGCATCGTCCTGCGCGGTGGCTCTGCCATCGACCGCACGCTTCCGGACTATGCCGAACTCGACGACCTGATGAGGCTCTGATGAAAGACAACGTCGCCGCCGCGAAAGCCGCCCTTGCCCACCTCGACATCGAAGAACGCGAGGCCGCCATCAAGACCGCCTCCCGAGACTTCTTCTGGTATTCGCCCGTGCTGAAGGCGCGGCTGGACCACGTGCTTGCCGATTTCGTGGTGCGCCCGCGGAACGAGGCCGAGGTGATCGAGATCCTCAAGACCTGCTTTGCCCACGACGTGCCCGTCACCACCCGCGGCGCGGGCACCGGCAACTACGGTCAGGCGATGCCGCTTGCGGGCGGCTGCGTCATGCACCTCAAGCACATGGACAAGGTGAAAGAGATCGCGCCGGGCCGCGTGATCTGCGAGCCGGGCATCCTGCTGAAGGACCTCGACGCTCAGACGAAAGAGGCTTCGGGACAGGAACTGCGCATGTTCTCGTCGACATGGGCCACCGCCACCGTCGGCGGTTTCATCGCGGGCGGTTCGGGCGGCGTCGGCTCGGTCCACTGGGGCTCGCTGCGCGACCTCGGCAACATCATCCGCCTGCGGGTGGTAACGATGGAGGAAGAACCCCGCGTGCTGGAATTCCGCGGCGAGGAACTGGCCCGCGTCAGCCACGCCTACGGCACCAACGGGATCATCACCGAACTGGAACTGCCGCTGGCCCCCGCCTACGACTGGACCGGCCTGTTCGTCGGCTTCGAAGACTTCGGCGACGCGATGGCCTTTGCCGACGACCTCGCCAACGAGGACGGCATCCTGCTGAAGATCGCCAGCGTCTACGAGGCGCCGACGGCGCATGCCTATTTCCAGCGGGTGAAGCCCTATGTCGACGAAGGCACCCACCTTGTCGGCCTGATGGTCGCGCCGCAGTCGATGGACGGTTTCCTGACCTTCCTTGGCCGACGCCCCGCGGCGAAACTCATCTACCGCTCGGACGACAACGACTGGGCCCGCGATCCCGGCCCGATCTTCGAATACGGCTGGAACCACACCACCCTGCGCGCGCTGAAGGTGGACCCGTCGATCACCTACCTTCAGGTCCGCTACGCCTTCCCCGAACACCGCGCGCTGGTCGAGAAGATGCGCACCGAGTTCTCGCCCGAAGTCCTGCAGCACCTCGAAGCGATCCGGATGAACGGCAAGGTCGCGTTCGCCGGTCTCTCGATGGTCAAGTTCACCACCGAGGAACGGCTGGACGAGATCATCCGCCTGCACGAGGACGCGGGCGCGCTGATCTTCAACCCGCACCGCTACACGCTGGAAGAAGGCGGCCGTCAGCACACCGACGACACCCAGTTGTCCTTCAAGCGCGAGGCCGATCCCAAGGGCCTTCTGAACCCTGGCAAGATGATCTCGTGGGACGACCCGGACTGGAGCTACGACCGGATGTACGCCTACCCGCACCTTCAGGTGGCGGAATGAGCCCGTCACGCGCCTCGGTTCCGGACCCGGCCCGATGACCCGCGCCCTTGTCCTCTTCGCCCACCCCTGCCCCGAAAGCTTCAACGCGGCGGTGCATTCCACCGTGGTGGACACGCTCACCACGCGCGGCTGGGAGGTCGACGACTGCGACCTGAACGCCGAGGGGTTCTTCCCGGTCCTCACCGAACTCGAACGCCGCGGCTACCACGACCAGCCCGCCAACATCGAGCCGGTGAAGGACTACGTCGAACGGGTCCGCGCTGCCGATGCGATGGTCATGGTGTTCCCGGTGTGGAACTTCGGCTACCCGGCGATCCTGAAGGGCTTTCTCGACCGCGTGTTTCTGCCCGGCGTCAGCTTCAAACTGCAGGATGGCGGCGTGCGCCCCGGCCTGACCAACATCAAGAAGCTCGCCGCCTGCACCACCTACGGCGGCACCCGGATGCGGGCGAGGCTGAACGGCGACCCGCCGCGCAAATGCGTCACCCGCGCCGTCTGGTACGCCTGCGGGATGCCCAAGAAGCGCTACGTCGCGCTCTACGACATGAACAACAACACGGACGCACAGCTCACCGCCCACCTCGCCCGCGTGAAGCGCGAGATGGAAACCCTCTGATGCCCGCCCCTTCTTCTCTTTCCAAATACCTCGGGGGAGTCGCGCGACAGCGCGGCGGGGGCAGAGCCCCCTCCACCCGAAAATTCAGAATTCGGCCCTAACCCCATGCGCGCACTCGTCATCTACTGCCACCCCCGCGAGGGAAGCTTCACCGCCGCGGTCCGCGACAAGGTGCTTGAACGCCTCAAGACCCATGGCGCCGACGTCCGGCTGCGCGACCTTTATGCCGAGGGGTTCGATCCTGTCATGTCGGCCCACGAGCACGAGATCTACCTCGACGAGTCCCTGAACCAGAAAGGGCTCGAGGATCGCATCGCCGACCTGCAGTGGTGCGACACGCTGATCTTCGTCTATCCGACATGGTGGTACGGGCTGCCCGCGATGCTGAAGGGCTGGCTCGACCGGGTTCTGGTGCCCGGCATCGCCTTCAAGATGCCGCAGGCCGAGAACGAGACGATCCGCCCCGGCATGACCAACATCACCCGGCTCGGCGTCTTCACCACATGCGGCGCAAGCTGGTGGCTGACCCGTTTCGTCGGCGCGCCCGGCCGCCGCACCCTTCTGCGCGGGCTGCGGCTGATCTGCGCCAAGCGTTGCAAGACCGCCTTCGCCGCCCATTACCTGATGGACAGTTCCAGCGACGAAAGCCGCGGCATTCACCTTGCCAAGGTGGAAAAGCAGATGGACCGCTTCCTGCGCGGCAAGACCGTAAACGAGGAGACGACAGCATGATCCCGGTACTCGACTGGTCGACCTACGCGACCGATCCCGCAAGCTTCACCAGCGATCTCGGCAAGGCCTGCCGCGACACCGGCTTTTTCCTGCTGAAGGGCCACGGCGTTCCCGAGGACCTGATCGCCGACGTGTTCCTTCAGGCCGACGGCTTCTTCGCCAAGCCCGATGCCGAGAAACAGCCGCTGTCGATCTCGAAGAACCCGCACAACCGGGGCTGGGCGCGGATCGGGTCGGAAAGCCTTGACGACACCTCCGGCCAGATCGACAGCAAGGAAGCGTTCAACGTCGGGCTGGACCTGCCTGCCGACGACCCCCGTGTGCTGTCCAAAGAGCCGTTTCGCGGCGTGAACGTCTGGCCGGATCAGGTCGGGTTCCGCGATACCATGCTGGCCTATTACGACGCGGTCTGGAAACTGGGCGTCGACCTGCACCACGCCATCGCGGCCGACCTCGGCCTGCCTGCGGACTATTTCGCCGAACACTTCACCGCGCCGCTCGCCACGCTGCGCATCCTCGCCTACCCCGAGGCCAAGGGCACCGAAGGCGAGATCGGCGCGGGCGCGCATACCGACTACGGCTCTGTCACGCTGCTGATGACCGATGGCGAGGCCGGGTTGCAGGTGAAGCCGCGCGGCGGCGACTGGACCGACGTGCCGCACGTGCCGGGCGCCTACGTGGTCAACATCGGAGACTGCCTGATGCGGTGGTCGAACGACATCTACGTCTCGACCCCGCACCGGGTGCTGCCGCCCAAGCGCCGCCGCCGCTCGGTCGCCTTCTTCCTCGACCCGAACCCCGACAGCGTGATCCGCGCGCTGCCCGGCACCGGCGAGGCCAAGTATCCCCCCGTCACCGGCGCGGACTATCTGCGTTCGCGCCTCGACGCCACCTACACACCGGATTCCGTGGAATGACCGACAGATACGACTGGGCCGAACGCCGCGCCCCCGAATTCGCCAGCATCGACGCCGACAAGGCAATCGCCATACTGCCCACCGCCGCGATCGAACAGCACGGGCCGCATCTGCCCGTGGGCACCGACACGATGATCGCGAACGGGATGCTGGAGCGCTTCCGCGCCACCTGTCCGGACGATCTGGACGTGGCGATCCTGCCGGTGATGGCCGTGGGCAAGTCGAACGAACACCTGTGGGCCAAGGGCACGCTGACCCTGTCCGCCCCCACCGCACTGGCGGCCTGGACCGAGATCGGCTTGTCGGTCGCCCGCGCCGGCTACCGCAAGATCGTCATCGTCAACTCGCATGGCGGCAACCTCGATCTCGTGTCCATCCTGTCGCGCGAGTTGCGGGTCGAGGCCGGGATGCTGGCGGTGAAGTGCCAGTGGGGCAACTTCGGCCAGCCCGAGGGCATGTACACGGACCATGAACGCCAGTACGGCATCCACGGTGGCGACGTCGAAACCTCGCTGATGCTCGCGTTCCAGCCCCAGTGCGTCGACATGTCGAAGGCGATCAACTTCCGCAGTCAGGCCGAGATCGACCCGGTGCCGCCCACCGGCCCGATCAGCCGGGGCTGGATCGCGGCGGACATGAACCCCGACGGCACCGTGGGCGACGCCTCGCTTGCGACCGCCGAGAAGGGCGAGGCCACCTGCGCCCATCAGGTCGCGGGCTTCATCGAGCTTCTGCGTCAGGTGCGCGACATGCCCCTGCCCTCGGTCGAGGCGCGCCCTTACGACTGACGGACCCGGTCCCCGCGAAAGCGGGGGCCCCTGCGCCGCGCGCCCGCTGACGCCAGCGCCCCCTTGCACCGAAGCGCTTCGCGTGGTCCCTCCCCCGTGACCGAACGGAGCGCCCGATGAACACCCCCGCCCACATGGCCCTGTCCCTTGCCGCCCTTGGCCGCCGCGCGCGGAAAGGCGACATCTGGTGGATTCTGGGCGGGGCGCTGCTGCCGGACCTGTTCCTTTATGCCGAGCATTTGCTTGGCCGGGGCGCGAGCGGTCTGCTGGTCGACCTGTTCAACTCGGTCCCGCTATATGCCGCGCTGCTGGTCGGCGCGCTTGCCACCAATCGCAGGCGGCTGGTCCTGCTGGCCGCCTCGGCGCTGCTGCATATCGCCTTCGACCTGCCATTCCACGCAGGCGACGCGCACGCGCATTTCTGGCCCTTCACCGACCGCGCGTATCACAGCCCCGTCTCGTTCTGGGATGCCGATCATCACGGCCGAGTGTTCGGACTGCTGGAGGCCGCGCTGACGGCGGTCTGCCTTTGGGTCCTGTGGACCCGCAAACGCGCGCAGCGTGTCGCGGCGGTGGTGCTGGGCGTTCTGTACCTGAACGCCTTCGTGCACTTCGTGGGCCACGCCTTCGCGGACAGCCACTGGGCACTGTGGTGAGGCGGGCCTAGCCCCGCCGGCCGTCGAACAGCCGGTCGCGCGAGCCCATCAGGTGCGTGCGCATGAGGTCGCGCGCCCGGTCGGCGTCGCGGTTGGCAATGGCCTCGGCGATGGCCTTGTGTTCGCCGTAGACATGCGCCAGCCCGTCGGGCGTCACCTTCAGCGACGCGCCGTGAAACTGCATGCCCACCGCGATATGGTCTTCCAGCGCCTCCATCGCAGTCGCGAAATATCCATTGTCCGAGGCGCGGGCGATGGCGAGGTGAAAGGCAAAATCCGCATCCTCGCGGTGCCGGTTGCGATCCGTCGCCTCGCGCATTTCGCGCAGCGCCGTCTCGATTCCGGCCATCCCTTCGGCATCGTGCCGCCAGGCCGCTGCGGCGGCGGCTTCGGGCTCCAGCGTGATGCGGAATTCATAGCAACGCTCAAGATCCGAGATGCTGGCGACCTGCCCGAAGCCAAGCGGCTCTTTCAGGCCCGACTGCCGCACGAAGCTGCCCGCGCCGCGACGGGAATAGATCAGCCCGTGTTCGCGCAACCGCCGCAGCGCCTCGCGCACCACGGGGCGGGACACCTGGAACTCGGCGGCAAGGTCGTGCTCGGTCGGCAGGCGTTCGTCGGCACCATAGGCCCCGGACTTGATCGCCCTGTTCAGGCGCTCGAACACCACGTCCGCCAGACTCCGGCGCTGCGCCACGCTCTTTTCCGCTTCCTGCCCCATCATTTATCCTTCCGCCCCGATCGCCGCCGGTGCGAGGCGAAGTAATGCGTCCTCGGCGCCAAATCCACCGGATTTCGTCACGATCACCCGTCCGCCGGCGCGACATAACGGCAGCCCCGGCAGCGCTTCTCCCGCCACCTTCAGGCAATCGATCCCCGCCGCGTCCAGCACCGCCTCTGCCGTTGCGCCGCCCGTCAGCAGCGCGCCGCGCGTCGCGGCAAGCCACGGGCGCACCCCGTCGGCCAGCGCGGCGGCGACGGCGACCGGACGCGTCTCGGCGCCCGGCTCTGCCATGATCACGGTGATGCCAGCCGCAGGCTCTTGCGCTGGCACCAGCCCGCCCGGCGCGGACACGACCCGCACATCGTCCCGCGCGGCGCTGAGTGCCGCCACCTGCGCCCGGGTGATCGGGTCGGTCGAACCCACCACGATGCAGGCCGGCGCGGGCAGACCGCCCGCGGCCACCGGTCCAAGACCCCAGCTGGCCGCCAGCGCCTGCGCCAGCCCCCGCGCGCCGACAAGCGCGCCCTCGGCCAAGGCGAGCGCCCGCGCCATGTCCGCGTCCGTGGCCACGTCGGGCACGACCGCGCGACCGGCCGCCGCGCCCAGCGCGTCCAGCACCGGAAGCGGCGTCTCGACGCCGAAACCCTGAAGCGCGCCGTCCTTCACGATACGACCGAATTCCGGAATGGCGGGCAGCACTGTCAGCGGGCCCCGAACCGGGTCCAGTTCGGCGGCAAGGTGGCCTTTCAGCCGGGAATCGATCTTCTTGAAGATCCGCACGTCCGGCCCGATGGCAGCCAGCGCCGCCGCCACCCGGCCACGCGCCTCTTTCGCCGGGATCTCGCGCGAGCGGGTCGAGACGGCGACCACGCCGCCCCCGGCCTCCAGCGCGGCGGGAAGCGCCATCAGATGGGTCGCCACGACCACGCCGCCGTCGATACCGGCGAAGGGAGCGGCGCTGTCCAGCGCGCCCGTCAGATCGTCTGCAATGATCGCCAGCCGCGGTCCCGCCATCGCCCGAACTCCCTAAAAGTTGTTCAAGCTAAACCCGGCATCCCTTTGCAGTCAACGATTTCATCGCATTTACAAGTTTACATTAACTTAGTTCATGTAGGTACCGCCATTGGCGTTCACCGTCTCTCCGGTGATGAAGTCTGACCCCGGACCGGCCAGAAAAACAACCGTCTCGGCGATCTGCTCTGGCGTTCCGAGCCGCCCGATGGGGACGCCCGCCAGCACCCGTTCGCGATAGGCTTCGTCCCATTGGGCGGTCATGTCGCTTTCCACCGGGCCGGGGCAGACCGCGTTCACGAAGATACCGTGCGGCGCCATCTCGCGGGCAAGATGCTGCGTCAGGTAATTTACCGCCGCCTTCGAGGCGCCATAGGCCGGAGCCGCGTTCTTGTGCGGCGTCTTGGCGGTGGTGGACGACACGTTGACGATCTTGCCGCCGCCCTGTGCGATCATGCCCGGCAGCACGGCGCGGCAGAAATGCAGCGTGCCGTTCAGGTTCACGTCCATCACCCGCTGCCAATCGTCCAGCGCCATGTCGAGCGTCGAGGATCGCGTATTGATCCCGGCGTTGCAGACAAGGATGTCGACGCCGCCGAACGCCTCTGTCGCCTGTGCGACCGCCTCCTGCGCCGTTTCGGGCGCGGCCACGTCGCCCGCGATCCACGCAGACCGCACCCCCAGCGCCGCGATCTCCTGCGCCAGCGCCTTCAGCGCCTCGGCCTTGGTGCCGTGCACCATCACATCGGCCCCGGCTTGCGCCAGACGCAGCGCGATTGCCCGCCCGATGCCCCGGCTGGCGCCGCTGACGATGGCCCGCTTTCCCTGCAACATTTCCGCCTCCCGTTTCGTCTGCCGCATCTGCTGCCAAATCGCGCACCGGTCGCGCAAGCCTTTCCTTGTCGTGAACGCGTGTCGGACATGCGCGCAGCGTTTCCCCGTTGGGGGTTGCAGCGGACCCGGAGGGGCCGTAAACCCGCGCCAATTTTGCGCGCGACTCTGCTCGTCACGCGCCCGCTGTCATGCCCGGGGAAACGCCATGCCGAAGAGAACAGACATCCAGTCCATCATGATCATCGGCGCGGGTCCCATCATCATCGGGCAGGCCTGCGAGTTCGACTATTCCGGCGCACAGGCCTGCAAGGCGCTGCGCGAGGAAGGCTACCGGGTCATCCTGGTGAACTCGAACCCCGCGACGATCATGACCGACCCCGGCCTTGCCGACGCGACCTATATCGAGCCGATCACCCCCGAGGTCGTCGCCAAGATCATCGAGAAGGAACGCCCCGACGCGCTGCTGCCGACGATGGGCGGGCAGACCGGGCTGAACACCTCGCTGGCGCTGGAAGAGATGGGCGTGCTTGAGAAGTTCGGCGTCGAGATGATCGGCGCCAAGCGCGACGCCATCGAGATGGCAGAGGACCGTAAGCTGTTCCGCGACGCGATGGACCGGATCGGGCTGGAAAACCCGAAGGCGACCATCGTGACCTCTCCGAAGATGGAGAACGGCAAGCGCGACATCGCCGCCGGCATGAAAGACGCGCTGGACGCGCTGGAACACATCGGCCTGCCCGCGATCATCCGCCCCGCCTTTACCCTTGGCGGCACTGGCGGCGGCGTGGCCTACAACCGCGAAGACTATGAACTGTACTGCAGGTCGGGCATGGAAGCCTCGCCCGTGGGGCAGATCCTTGTCGACGAAAGCCTGCTGGGCTGGAAAGAGTTCGAGATGGAGGTCGTCCGCGACAAGGCGGACAACGCGATCATCGTCTGCGCCATCGAGAACGTCGACCCGATGGGCGTCCACACCGGCGACTCGATCACCGTCGCCCCGGCGCTGACGCTGACCGACAAGGAATACCAGATCATGCGCAACGGCTCGATCGCCGTGCTGCGCGAGATCGGCGTGGAAACCGGCGGGTCCAACGTGCAGTGGGCGGTGAACCCCGAAGACGGCCGGATGGTCGTGATCGAGATGAACCCGCGCGTGTCGCGGTCCTCGGCGCTGGCGTCGAAAGCCACCGGCTTCCCCATCGCCAAGATCGCCGCGAAACTGGCCGTGGGCTATACGCTGGACGAACTGGACAACGACATCACCAAGGTCACGCCCGCCTCGTTCGAGCCGACCATCGACTATGTCGTCACCAAGATCCCGCGTTTCGCCTTCGAGAAGTTCCCGGGCTCCAAGCCCGAACTGACCACCGCGATGAAGTCGGTTGGCGAGGCGATGGCCATCGGCCGCACGATTCACGAATCCTTGCAAAAAGCGCTGGCTTCGCTGGAAACCGGCCTGTCCGGCTTTGACGAAATCGACATTCCAGGCGCCGACGGCACGCCGGACGAGGCCGCCATCATCAAGGCGCTGTCGGCCCAGACGCCGGACCGTCTGCGGATGATCGCACAAGCGATGCGGCACGGTCTGGACGACGACACGATCCAGCACGTCACCAAGTTCGACCCGTGGTTCCTTGCCCGCATCCGCGAGATCGTGGACGCCGAGGCTGGCGTGCGTGAAAACGGCCTGCCGCAGGACGAGACCGGCCTGCGCAAGCTGAAGATGCTGGGCTTCACCGACGCGCGCCTTGCCAAGCTGTCCGGACGGACCGAGGCCAGCGTCCGCGCCGCGCGGCTGGCCCAGGGCGTGACCGCCGTGTTCAAGCGCATCGACACCTGCGCCGCCGAATTCGAGGCGCAGACGCCCTATATGTACTCGACCTACGAAAGCCCGGTGATGGGCGACGTCGAGGACGAAGCCCGGCCGTCCGACAAGAAGAAGGTCGTGATCCTCGGCGGCGGCCCGAACCGGATCGGTCAGGGGATCGAGTTCGACTACTGCTGCTGTCACGCCTGTTTCGCGCTCAGCGATCAGGGCTACGAGACGATCATGATCAACTGCAACCCCGAGACCGTGTCGACCGACTATGACACCTCGGACCGGCTGTACTTTGAACCGCTGACCTTCGAACACGTGATGGAGATCCTCCGCGTTGAGCAGGAAGCGGGCACGCTGCATGGCGTAATCGTACAATTTGGCGGGCAAACCCCGCTGAAACTGGCCAATTCCTTGCACGAAGCCGGCATTCCGATCCTCGGCACCACGCCCGATGCGATCGACCTTGCCGAAGACCGCGAGCGGTTCCAGTCGCTTCTGCACAAGCTGGACCTGAAGCAGCCGAACAACGCCATCGCCTCGACCGACGCCGAAGCGCTTGCAGCCGCCGAACGGATCGGTTTCCCGCTGGTGATACGTCCGTCCTACGTTCTGGGCGGCCGCGCGATGGAGATCGTGCGCGACATGGCGCATCTCGAACGCTACATCAACGAGGCCGTCGTCGTCTCGGGTGACAGCCCGGTGCTGCTGGACAGCTACCTGTCGGGCGCGACCGAGGTCGACGTCGACTGCCTGTCGGATGGCGAGAACGTCCACATCGCGGGCGTGATGCAGCATATCGAAGAAGCCGGCGTCCACTCGGGCGACAGCGCCTGTTCGCTGCCACCGCATACGCTGCCGCGCGACATCGTCGAGGAACTGGAACGTCAGGCCGTCGCGCTGGCCCGCGCCCTGAACGTCGTCGGCCTGATGAACGTGCAGTTCGCGGTGAAGGACGGCGAGGTCTACCTGATCGAGGTGAACCCGCGCGCCTCGCGCACCGTGCCCTTCGTCGCCAAGGCGACCGACTCGGCCATCGCGTCCATCGCCGCTCGGCTGATGGCGGGCGAGCCGCTGTCCACCTTCCCGACGCGGCCGCCCTACACGCCCGGCATGAGCCCGGACGACCCGCTGCCGCTGGCCGACCCGATGACGCTGGCCGATCCGAACATGCCTTGGTTCTCGGTGAAGGAAGCCGTGATGCCCTTCGCCCGCTTCCCGGGCGTCGACACGCTGCTTGGGCCGGAAATGCGGTCCACCGGCGAGGTCATGGGTTGGGACCGCTCCTTCCCGCAGGCGTTCTACAAGGCCCAGCTTGGCGCAGGCACCGTACTGCCCGAAGGCGGCACGGTGTTCCTGTCGATCAAGGACGAGGACAAGTCGCCCGAACTGATCGAGACGGCGCAGATCCTTGCCGACCTTGGCTTTGACATCCTCGCCACGCGCGGCACCGCGTCGTTCCTGAAGGAACAGGGCATCGCGGCCGAAGTGGTGAAGAAGGCCTACGAGGGCCGTCCGAACATCGTCGACATGATGAAGGACGGCGGCGTGGCACTGGTGATGAACTCTACCGAGGGCGCGCAGGCTGTCGAGGACTCGCGGTCGATGCGCAACGTCGCGCTGATGGACAAGATCCCGTACTTCACCACGCTTGCCGGAAGCCACGCAGCCGCTCTGGCGATGAAAGCGCGGCAGGAAGGCGAGATCGGCGTCCGCTCGCTTCAGTAAGCGCCAGCTTTTTGCGCGGCGCGGCGACTTGCTATCGCTGCGCCGCTGGCACACACTCGGCCCTGTCCAGACAGGAGCCCCCCGCATGACCACCCGTCGCCTGTTCACCGCCGGCCTGATCGCGCTTGCCGCGCTGCCCGCCTTCGCACAGGAAGGCAAGAAAGGCAGCGGACCGAACACCGCCCCCGCCCTGATCGAAATCGCCGGAACCTACAGCTCTCGCGGGCTGAACGCCGATGGCACCGAGTACATGGGCCGTGCGCAGATCGTGCAGCAAGGCGAAGCGGTCGAGTTCACGTGGTTCGTCGGGAACGATACGTTCCGCGGCCGCGGCGCCATCGACGGGCGGCTGGTGGCCGTGGACTGGGGCGCGGAAAGCCCGGTCGTCTACGTGGTGATGCCCGACGGCGAACTGCACGGCACATGGGACGACGGCCGCGCGCTGGAGAAACTCACGCCCAACTGAGGGACCCGATGAAAGATCTGCAAGACCTCGTGGTGGGGTACGACATCCCCGCCGCGCCCGGCATGGCGGCCAAGGACATCCAGACACCCGCCCTCGTGCTCGACCTCGACGCGCTTGAGCGCAACATCCGCAAGCTGGGCGACTACGCCCGCGCGCATGGCATCCGGCACCGGGCGCACGGAAAGATGCACCGGTCAGTGGACGTGGCGAAGCTGCAGATGGAGCTTGGCGGCGCGGTTGGCGTCTGCTGCCAGAAGGTGGCCGAAGCCGAGACTTTCGTGCGCGGCGGCGTGACGGACGTGCTGGTGACCAACCAGATCGTCGACCCGGCAAAGATCGACCGGCTGATGACGCTGCCGTCGCTGGGGGGCACTGTCTCGGTCTGCGTCGATGACGCGGGCAACGTGGCGGACCTGTCGGCCGCCGCCGAGCGGCACGGCGTGACGCTGGATTGCCTTGTCGAACTGGACTGCGGCATGCGCCGCTGCGGCGTCGGCACGGCGGACGAGGCGGTGGCGCTGGCGAAGGCCGTGGACGACGCGCCGGGCCTGCGGTTCGCCGGCATCCAGGCCTATCACGGCTCGCTTCAGCACGTGCCGACCCACGCCGAGCGGGCCGAAATCTTCGCGGGTCTGCACACGTTGCTGTCCGGGGTGCTGGACGCCCTGAAGGACGCGGGCCTGCCAGCGGAAACGGTGACCGGTGCGGGCACCGGCAGTTTCGAGTTCGAGACGGCCTCGGGCCTCTATACCGAGATCCAGTGCGGGTCCTACGCCTTCATGGACGGCGACTATGGCCGGGTGCTGGCCGAGGACGGCAAGCGTCTGGACGCGGGGACCTGGGAGAACGCGCTGTTCCTGCTGACACAGATCCTCAGCACCGCCCAGCCCGGACGGGCGGTCTGCGACGCGGGGCTGAAATCGACCACGTTCGAGTTCGGCGTGCCGCATGTCTTCGGGCGGACCGACGTGACCTACATCCAGCCCTCGGACGAACACGGCACCATCGAAGACACGGGCAACGTGCTGACGCTGGGCGAGAAACTGAAGCTTGTGCCCAGCCACTGCGATCCGACCTGCAACCTGCACGACTGGTACGTCGGTGTGCGGAACGGCGTGGTCGAGGCGCTGTGGCCCGTCTCGGCACGCGGGCGGAGTTACTGACGGCGGAAGGGCGCTTTGCCCCGTCGCACCAAAATTGCGCATGAAGAACGAAAGGGGGCTCCGCCCCCGTCACGCCATGGCGTGACTCCCCCGAGGTACTTGGAAAGAGAAGAAAGGGGCGCGGACGAGGCTGCTTCTTCTCTTTTGAAATACCTCGGGGAGCGCGAGGGGCTGGCCCCTCGCTCCGACGCCAAAATCAGGCGATGACCCGCGCGTCCACTTCGCGCAGCCAGTCGTTGACCAGCACGCGTTCGTCGTCGCCCAGCACCTGATGGCGGCTGTAGACCGGCGCGGCGCGGTCGTCGCGGATCGGGGCGTCCCAGCCGCCGGTGGTTTGGAAGAACCGGGCGACGCCCGCCTCGCCGTATTCCCGCAGATAGCCCTGCACCACCACGTCGAGATAGCTGAGCAGCACCGGATGCGCCTCGTCGGGGACCCCGTGCTTTCCGTCCGGGATCGAATAGACTTGCACCTCGATCGCGCGGGTGACGGGGTGGCCGATGCGGTCGGTCACCACCGTGCGGTCATAGGCCGCCTCGCGCTCGTCCAGCGCAACCCAGTCGTCGCCGGGCACATGGGCGACCAGACCCTCGATCTCGACCCCGTCGGCGGGCTCGGCTGTCAGGAAGGCCACCGGGCGCAGGCGCGTGTGGCGCCAGACCCGCCGCCAGCCTTTCAGCGTTGCGGGGTGCGCGTCGGTGAAGACGTGCGTGTTGCGGTTCACAAGCGAGCCGTAGCCGAAGAAGAAGGGATCAGACATGCCCGACAGGTCGCCTGTCCGCGCCCCGAACACAACCCCTTGCCGCACCGCGGCGCTTCGCGTAGCGTGAGCGCAGCCGACCCAGGGAGAACCGGTTCAGACCGGTGCCGAAGGAGCAACCGCCCCGGTAAACTCTCAGGCAACAGGACCTGCTGGTCGGTCAGAAACTCTGGAGAGAGGCGCGATGGGCGTCCGCCGAAGGGATAACGATCTCAGGCGAAAGGACAGAGGGGGCATCGTGCGCGGGAGTGACCGCGTTCTTCGGTGCCGGCATCGTTTCCGGCGAGCTATGAAAGGGGCGGCATGGCCGAGTTGAAACGGACCTGTCTGTACGATCTGCACGTGGAGCTTGGCGCGAAGATGGTGCCCTTCGCCGGCTATGACATGCCTGTGCAGTACCCGCTGGGCGTGATGAAGGAGCACCTGCACTGCCGCGCCGCCGCCGGGCTGTTCGACGTAAGCCACATGGGACAGGTCCTGCTGACCCCGCTGGACGGCGATGTCGCAAGCGCCGCCGCGGCGCTGGAGACGCTTGTGCCGCAGGCGATCCTCGGGCTGAAAGAGGGCCGCCAGCGCTATGCCCTGTTCACCGACGCGGCGGGCGGCATCCTGGACGACCTGATGGTGGCGAACCGGGGCGATCACCTGTTCCTTGTCGTCAACGCCGCCTGCAAGGAGGCCGACATCGCCCACCTGCGCGCGCATCTGTCGGACCGCTGCCGCGTCGAAGAGATCACCGACCGCGCGTTGCTGGCGTTACAGGGCCCCGCCGCCGAAGCGGCGCTGTCGGCACTGGTGCCCGGCGCGGCCGAGATGACGTTCATGGACGTCCTGGTGACGGACAGCGACTGGGGCGCGCTGTGGATCTCGCGCTCTGGCTACACCGGCGAGGACGGATACGAGATTTCGGTCCCCGAAGCGCAGGCCGAGGCATTTGCCCGCGCGCTGCTTGCCGGCGATACGGTCGAGCCCATCGGTCTTGGCGCGCGCGACTCGCTGCGGCTGGAAGCGGGGCTGTGCCTGTACGGCAACGACATCGACACCACCACCAGCCCGGTCGAAGCGGCGCTGGAATGGGCGATCCAGAAGGCCCGCCGCACCGGTGGCGCGCGCGAAGGCGGCTTCCCCGGCGCCGCGCGTGTTCTGGACGAGCTGGAGACCGGCGCCACCCGCCGCCGGATCGGCCTGCTGCCCGATGGCCGCGCACCGATGCGGGCGGGAACCGAGATTTTCGCCGCAGCCGAAGGCGGCGCGCCGATCGGCGCCGTGACTTCTGGCGCGTTCGGCCCGTCGATCGAGGGTCCGATGTCGATGGGCTATGTCGACATCGCCCATGCCGCCGACGGCACAGAGCTTTTCGGAGAGGTGCGCGGCAAGCGCCTTCCCGCGCGCGTCGTGCCGATGCCATTCCGCCCTTCAACCTACAAAAGATGACCAACAGGAGACCCCGATGAAATTCACCGAAGAACATGAATGGCTGCGGCCTGAAGGCGACCTGATCGTCGTGGGCATCACCGAACACGCCAGCGAGCAACTGGGCGACGTGGTGTTCGTGGAACTGCCCGAGGCCGATACCACCGTGTCGAAGGATGACGAGGTCGCGGTGATCGAATCCGTGAAGGCCGCGTCCGACATCCTCGCGCCGCTGGATGGCGAGATCGTCGAGGTGAACGAAGCCATCGTCGCCAACCCCGGGCTGGTGAACGAAGACCCGATGGGCGACGCGTGGTTTTTCAAGATGAAGATCGAGGACCCCAGCGCGCTCGACGATTTCATGGACGAGGGCGAGTACAAGGACTTCATCGGCTAGCCCCTGCCCCACCGCTTTTCCGAGCCCCCCTTGCCGGGGGTCTCGTCCCGCCCTTGCCCGTCACCGAGGACACCAGATGCCTTTCACGCCCGACGACTATAATCCGCACGACTTCGCCAACCGCCGCCACATCGGCCCGTCTCCTGCCGAGATGGAAGAGATGCTGAAGGTGATCGGCTGCGACAGCCTCGACGCGCTGATCGACGAGACCGTGCCCGCCTCGATCCGGCAGGCGGAGCCGTTGTCGTTCGGGCCGCCGAAGTCAGAGCGCGAGTTGATCTGGCACATGCGGGAGGTGGCGAAGAAGAACCGCGTGTTGGTGACGATGATAGGTCAGGGCTATTACGGCACGGTCACGCCGCCGGCGATCCAGCGCTATATCCTTGAGAACCCGGCCTGGTACACGGCTTACACGCCGTACCAGCCCGAGATCAGTCAGGGCCGGCTGGAAGCGCTGTTGAATTACCAGACGATGATCTGCGACCTGACGGGGCTGGATATCGCGAACGCCTCGCTGCTGGACGAATCCACCGCCGCCGCCGAGGCGATGGCGATGGCGCAGCGGGTGGCGAAGACAAAGGCGATGGGCTTCTTCATCGACGAGAACTGCCATCCGCAGAACATCGCGGTGATGAAGACCCGCGCCGAGCCGCTGGGGTTCGAGGTCATCGTTGGGGCGCCTGAAGACATGCCGTCCGAAGGGTTGTTCGGCGCGATCTTCCAGTATCCCGGAACCTATGGGCACGCGCGGGACTTCACCGACGAGATCGCGGCGCTGCATGCGCAGCAGGCGCTAGGCATCGTCATCGCCGACCCGCTGGCGCTGACCGTGCTGCAGGAACCGGGCCAGATGGGCGCCGACATCGCGGTGGGCTCGACCCAGCGCTTCGGCGTGCCGATGGGCTATGGCGGGCCGCACGCTGCCTACATGGCGTGCCGTGACGCGCACAAGCGGGCGATGCCGGGACGTATCGTCGGCGTGTCGGTCGACGCGCGCGGCAACAAGGCCTATCGGCTGTCGCTGCAAACGCGCGAGCAGCATATCCGCCGCGAGAAGGCGACGTCGAACGTCTGCACCGCGCAGGCGCTGCTGGCGGTCATGGCCTCGTTCTACGCCGTGTTCCACGGGCCGGTCGGGCTGAAGGCCATCGCGCAAGAGGTACACCGCAAGACGGTCCGCGTGGCCGAAGTATTGCAGGCGGCGGGTTACGCCGTAGAGCCCGAGGCGTTCTTCGACACGATCACGGTCGAGGTAGGCGCGCTGCAGGGCGCCATCCTGAAGGCCGCCGCCGCCGAGGGGATCAACCTGCGCCGGGTCGGCCGTACCAAGCTGGGCCTGTCGATCGACGAGACCACCCGCCCCGCCTCGGTCGAGGCGTTGTGGCGTGCGTTCGGGATCGAGGAAACCTACGGCGCGAAGTCGGCCAACGTCTGCGTGCCGGACGCGTTGATCCGCACGACCGACTACCTGACGCATCCGGTGTTCCAGATGAACCGGGCCGAGACCGAGATGATGCGCTACATGCGCCGCCTTGCCGATCGCGACCTTGCGCTGGACCGGGCGATGATCCCGCTGGGATCCTGCACGATGAAGCTGAACGCCGCAGCCGAGATGATGCCGATCACCTGGCCCGAGTTCTCGAACATCCACCCCTATGCGCCTGCCGATCAGACCGAGGGCTATGCCGAACTGGTCGAGGACCTGTCGGCCAAGCTGTGCGAGATCACCGGCTACGACGCGATGTCGATGCAGCCGAACTCTGGCGCGCAGGGGGAATACGCGGGGCTGCTGACCATCGCAGCCTATCACCGCGCCAACGGCGACACCCAGAGGACGGTCTGCCTGATCCCGACTTCGGCGCATGGCACTAACCCCGCCTCGGCGCAGATGTGCGGCATGAAGGTGGTGGTGGTGAAATCCGCCGCCAATGGCGACATCGACCTGGACGACTTCCGCGCCAAGGCCGAGGCGGCGGGCGACACGCTGGCCGCCTGCATGATCACCTATCCCTCGACGCACGGCGTGTTCGAAGAGACGGTGCGCGAGGTTTGCGAGATCACCCACACGTACGGCGGGCAG
Source organism: Maritimibacter sp. (assembly GCA_017792445.1). Lineage (GTDB taxonomy): Bacteria > Pseudomonadota > Alphaproteobacteria > Rhodobacterales > Rhodobacteraceae > Psychromarinibacter. The sequence goes on along the minus strand of CP051232.1, from coordinate 2,563,990 downwards.
GTCTATCTGGACGGCGCGAACATGAACGCGATGGTCGGGCTGTCGAAACCGGGCGAGCTTGGGTCGGACGTGTCGCACCTGAACCTGCACAAGACCTTCGCCATCCCGCATGGCGGCGGCGGCCCCGGCATGGGGCCGATCGGGGTGAAAGCGCATCTGGCGCCCTACCTGCCCGGCCACCCTGAAACCGGAGGCGCGGAAGGCCCGGTGTCCGCCGCGCCGTTCGGATCCGGGATGATCCTGCCGATCTCGTGGGCCTATATCCTGATGATGGCGGGCGAGGGCCTGACGCAGGCGACCAAGGTCGCGATCCTGAATGCCAACTATATCGCGAAGCGGCTGGAGGGCGCGTATGACGTGCTGTTCAAGGGCAAGACCGGCCACGTCGCCCACGAGTGCATCCTTGAAACCCGTCCGTTCGAGAAATCGGCGGGCGTGACCGTGGACGATATCGCCAAGCGTCTGATGGACAACGGCTTTCACGCGCCGACCATGTCCTTTCCCGTGGCGGGCACGCTGATGGTGGAACCGACGGAATCGGAAACCAAGGCCGAGCTTGACCGCTTCTGCAACGCGATGCTGGCGATCCGGGACGAGATTGCGGACATCGAAGCCGGCAAGATCGACGCGGCGAACAACCCGCTGAAGCATGCGCCGCACACGGTCGAGGACCTGATCGGGGAATGGGATCGCCCCTATTCGCGCGAACAGGGCTGCTATCCGCCGGGCGCGTTCCGGGTCGACAAGTACTGGCCGCCGGTCAACCGGGTCGACAACGTCTATGGCGACCGGCACCTGATCTGCACCTGCCCGCCGCTAGAGGCCTACGCGGAAGCCGCCGAGTAGCGGCGCGCTTCTATCGTCGAAAAGAAGAAGCCTGCGGCGTGTCCCCCGCAGGCTTTTTTCTAGCTGTCGCGCCGCTTGGGCCGGGCGTCGCCGCCGAAGGGCTTCTTGCCGCCCTTGGGGCCACCCTTGAACCCGCCTTTCGGGCCACCTTTGCCACCGGGTTTGCCGCTGGGCTTGCCACCGGGCTTGCCGGACTTGGCGCCCGCACGGTGCGGCGGCTCGAAGCGTTTCGAGGTGTCGGACGCGCACGCGCGATCCTCGGCTTTCGGCTTGCCCTTGAATGCGGGCTTGTCGCCATCGCGGCCACGCGGCTTGTCGCCATCGCGGCGTTTGGGCTTGTCGCCATCGCGGAAGCGCGGCTTGCCCTCTCCGTCGCCAAAGCGGCCCTTGGGACCAGACGGTTTGCCGCCGAAGGATTTCTTCGGGCCCGGCTTGCCGGTGTCGCCCGACCGGCGGTCTGTCGCCTCGCGCGGTTTGCGGGGGCGGTGGACTTCGTCGTCGCGGCGCGGTCGCGGGGCTTCTTCGCGAACGGGTTCGGTCCTCGGCGCGTCCGACGCCTCGGACGCGGCCTCTTCTCGCGCGGGCTTGCGCGGCGGACGGCTGTCGGATCGCGCGTCATCACGCGGACGCGGCGGGCGCTTGTCGCGGTTCGGCGGCGGGCCGCGGCGGTCGTCCTCGGGCGGGCCGTCGGCGGCGCGGGCTTTCACGCCGCGTTCCAGTTCACCGCCAGCGTTCAGGCCGCCAAGGAAGCCCTGCAACGCGGGTTCCGAGATTTCCACGAAGGTCTCGGTCGGGCGGATGCGGATCGCACCGATCTGGTCCTTGTCCAGACCACCGGCGCGGCACAGCATCGGCAGCAGCCAGCGGGGTTCAGCCCGGTCATTGCGACCCACCGACAGGCTGATCCACGCGGACGGACCGAAGGGCGCCCGCTCGCGCGGGGCGGGACGTGTGTCGGGATCCGACAGTTCCTCGGGCGCGGAATGACGCGAGCGGAACAGGCGCAGGTAGGCGGCGGCGATCTGCTCGGGCGATTGGGCGTCCAGCAAGCGCGCGGCGAACTCGGCCTCGTTCTCGGTGATGGGCTCGGACCACGCAGGATCGGACAGCAGCCGTTCCTCGTCGCGGCGCAGGATCTCTTCCGCGGTGGGCGCGGTGGCCCACTCGGCGGTGATCTTGGCGAATTTCAACAGGCGCTCGGCCTTCTTGACGAACTTCGGCGGCACCACCAGCGCCGACGTGCCTTTGCGCCCGGCCCGACCGGTCCGGCCAGAACGGTGCAGCAGGGTTTCCGAGTTCGACGGCAGTTCGGCGTGGATCACCAGTTCGAGGTTCGGCAGGTCGATGCCGCGCGCCGCGACGTCGGTGGCGACGCAGACCCGCGCGCGCCCGTCCCGCATCGCCTGAAGCGCGTGGCTGCGCTCGGTCTGGCTGAGTTCGCCAGACAGCGACACGACCGAGAAGCCCCGGTTCGCGAAGCGCGCGGTCAGGCGGCTGACGGTGGCGCGGGTGTTGGCGAATACGATGGCGTTCTGCGCCTCGTGATAGCGCAGGACGTTGATGATCGCGTGCTCGGCATCGGCGTCGGCCACGCGCAGCGCCTGATAGGTGATGTCGGCGTGCTGGCGGGCTTCGCCCAGCGTCGTGACGCGCACGGCGTCGCGCTGGAACTGTTGCGCCAGCTTGGCGATCATCGGCGGCACGGTGGCCGAGAACAGCAAGGTGCGGCGTTCGGCGGGCGCCTCGCCCAGCATGAATTCCAGATCCTCGCGGAAGCCGAGGTCCAGCATCTCGTCCGCTTCATCCAGCACCACGGCGCGAATGTCGCCAAGTTCCAGCGAGCCGCGCTTGATGTGGTCGACCAGACGGCCCGGCGTGCCGACAACGATATGCGCGCCGCGTTCCAGTGCGCGGCGTTCGTCGCGCATGTCCATGCCACCCACACAGGTCGAAACCCGCGCGCCCGCCCCGGCATACAGCCAGCCCAGTTCGCGGCTCACCTGAAACGCCAGTTCACGCGTCGGCGCGACGATCAGCGCCAGCGGCGCGGCGGCGGGGCCGAAGGTTCCGTCTTCTTCCAGCAGGGTCGGACCGATCGCCAGACCGAAGCCCACCGTCTTGCCTGACCCCGTCTGCGCCGAAACCAACAGGTCCGAGCCTTCAAGCTCGGGGTTCGTCACGGCCTCCTGTACGGGGGTCAGCTTGTCGTAGCCGCGCTCGGACAGCGCATTGGCGAGGGTCTGGATCATCCGGGGTTCGTTCTGTATCTGGGACGCGTCGGCGCGTCGTGATCTGCCGTCGCGGCAGCTTGGAAGCGGCAGGCTCTAAACCAAATCCGCGCCCATGTATACAGCGCAATTCGAATGCCCGGCATTACGCCGCAGCAGGTCACGCCTTGCGGATGACCATCGGTTCCTTCTCTTCCTCGCGCCCGAAACCGCCCCACCCTTCCACAGCCGCATGCAGGCGTTTGAGATCATGCTCGCGGTCCAGCGCGACCTCTGCTGCCGCCAGCGCGTATTTGGCCAGTTCCCGCGCGGCTGCGGAAAGTTCGGGGTCGCGGCCCCGGGCCAGCCGTCGAAGCGAGCCCAGCAGGCGTGACGACACCTCGACCATGCCCGCGCCGTCACGGGCGATCATCGTGAAAGCCTCGTCGATCAGGTCAGCCTCGGACAGGCGGCGGACGCGGATCTGGTCATAGCCCGGTTCTTCTGCGGTCACCTTGTCCGGCGAATAGCGGGTCAGCAGCCGTTCCATCCGCGCAAGCACCTCGATCGCGGTGCCCGGATCGTTGATGCCCGGAGACAGCGCGCGTTCCGCGACCTCAGCGATGACGAACAGGCCGAAGCGCGGGTCTTGGTCGAAGTTCCGCAGCGGCGAGAACACGTAGGCCTCGCGCACGGCGTCCGCCACCGGTTCGCTGGCGCGGTCGAGATAGCCAAGCGCCTCGTTCTCGCCGACCCAGTCGCCGGGGATCGCGCGCAGCCAGATCCGGCAGTCTTCTTCCTCGGCGCGGGTCTGAAGCGCGGCGACGTCGATGTGGCGGACGTATCCGCCTTCTTCTGCGGGGATCGGGACGGCGCCGGTCGGGATCTTGTCGCCGTCCTCGTAGCATTTCGCACCAAGGCCGGGCCACTTGCGGTGGTTCTCCATCGTGCGGCGGACGCGGTCTTCGAGCATCTGCATGGTTTCGTCCATGCTGCCCAGTCGCGACAGGTGGGCGATCCAGCGCAGGATGGCGATGACCACCAGCGCAATCACCAGCACCGTGAAAGCGAAGATCACGACCGAGGCGTGGCCGCCGTAAAATCCGGCCCGGAACAGCACCAGTGCCAGCAGGGCGAAGATGAATGCGCCAAGGAACGTGGCCAGCACGGTTTGCGTCGTCGTGTCTTCCAGCAGCAGACGGTGAGCGCGTGGCGTGACCTGACTGGAGGCAGCCTGAAACGACGACACCATGACGGAAAGCGAGAAGGTGACGACCGCCAGCATCGAACTGGCCAGCACGTTCAGCACGGGCAGCACCGCCTCGACCCCCAGCCGGTCGGCGATCTCGTCGGGGATAAACCGGCCAAGGAAGGACGAGGCCGCCACCGCGACGACGGCAAGCAACGCGATCAGCGTGGTGCGGACCCAGATCTTCCGGGACAGCTGGATAAGTTTCCACAGACGTTTCGACAGCATCGTGCCCTCCGACCTTTCGCCAAGCAGATAGCACGTTGCCGCCCCGTGGCTATTACGAGAGCGAGGAAGTTGTGGAAGACGTACGGTGCGCGGCGGATCATGCGCCGCAAACGGTCCAGCCCTTGCGGGTCAGTCAGGATGCGGGCGCAGACAGCAGCCCGCCGGTGCGGAACGAGTCCCGGTCCGGCACCTCGAGCCCCTGCATCGGCGGCGCGTCCGGATGTTCGACGGCGCGGATCGCGGCCTTGGCGAGAAAGTCGCCCGCGCGCGCCACGTCCTCGGTCAACGCCAGCATCTGCGGGCGGAACAGCGTCAGGAAATTCACCGCCTCTTTCGCGATCACGTCGACATCCTTGCCCAGCACCCGGCCCCGCGCCTCCAATGTCGCCACCACCGCCATCGCCGCGGTCGTCGACGCACAAAGGATGCCGTCGACGGTCGGGTCCCGGTCCAGCAGCGCCGAGATCGCGACGGCGATCCGGTCAGTGCTGTCGTCGCTGGTCGCATCCTCGGCCAGCCGCGCACTGATCCCTGCCGTGCGCGCCGCGCGGGCGGTGCCGGCGGCGATGTCCTGTGCGTAGTTCTGGGCGATGGGCGGCGCCACGACGACGACGTTGCGGCGTCCCCGTTCCGCCAGACGTGAAACGGCGAGGAAGGCGAAGGCCTCGTTGTCATAGTCGAAATAGGCGTGCCGCTCGCGCCATGCGGACCGGCCGTGCGTGGCGAAGGGGAACTCCTCTTCGAGCAGGTACTTCACGCGCGGGTCCTCGGGCTGGATCTGGTTCAGGATCACCGCGTCGGCCGACCGGTTCTCGACCACATAGCGGACGGGCACCATAGGGTCGTCCTTCGGGAAATAGGGCGTCACGTTCAGATGGTAGCGCGTCCCGCTCAGCCCCCCGGCGATGGCCGAGATCATCCGCGCCGTGTGGTTCAGGATCTCGTGCTCGGTCGACAGGATCAGGGCGATGACGTTCGTCTTCCCGGTCTTCAGACGCACCCCTGCCCGATTCGGCACATAGCCGATCTCGGCCGCGATCCGGCGCACCCTTTCCTTGGTTTCGGCACCGATGTCGGGGGCGTCGTGCAGCGCTCGGCTGACCGTCGGAATCGCCAGACCGGACAATTCCGAGATCGTCTTGAGCGTCGGCTTCTTGCGATCCCTTGCAGCCATCCTGTTGTTTTCCAATCGTCTCCGCGGTGCGGCATACGCCCCTGTGACCCCCCCGTCCAATCGCGCCGCAAGCAATTAATTGCAAGTCGTTTAATGTCGCATGTCAACGCTTGATCGAAAAATCTAAAACGTTATAGGCTCCACGTAAACGATTTAGCCAAAGGGAGGACTTTATGAGAAAACTGGCTAGTCTGTTTGCGGCAACCGCCCTGACAAGTGTCAGCGCACAGGCCGCGGACCTGGAAGTCACGCATTGGTGGACCAGCGGAGGGGAGGCCGCTGCCGTCGCCAAATTCGCCGAGGCGTTCAACGCCTCGACGGACAACACGTGGGTGGACGGCGCCATCGCCGGCTCTGGCGGCACCGCCCGCCCGATCATCGTCAGCCGCATCATCGGCGGCGATCCGATGGGCGCGTTCCAGTTCAATCACGGCCGTCAGGCCGAGGAACTGATCGAGGCCGGACTGCTGCGCGACATGACCGCGGTGGCCGAGGCCGAGGGCTGGACCGACATCGTCAACCCGCCCTCGCTGCTGGACGCCTGCACGGTCGACGGCAAGATCTACTGCGCGCCGGTCAACATCCACTCGTGGCAGTGGCTGTGGCTGTCCAACGGCGCCTTCGAGAAGGCGGGCCTTGAGGTTCCGACCACGTGGGACGAGTTCGTCGCCGCCGGTCCCGCGCTGCGCGAGGCGGGTATCCAGCCGCTCGCACTGGGCGGTCAACCGTGGCAAAGCTCGGGTCTGTTCAACGTGCTGATCGTGGCGCTTGCCGGGCCTGACGTGCTGAAGTCCGTCTACGGCGACCACGACACCGACCTTGCGGCGGGCGAGGAAATGGCGCGTGTCTTCAAGGCCGCCGCCGACGCCCGCGAAATGGCCGAGGGCAGCGCGGTGCAGGACTGGAACCAGGCCACGAACATGGTCATCACCGACACCGCCGGCGGACAGGTGATGGGTGACTGGGCGCAGGGCGAGTTCGCCGTCGCGGGAGAAACCGCGGGCGAGGACTATTCCTGCCTTCCGGGGCTCGGCGTGAACGAGGTCATCTCGACCGGTGGCGACGCGTTCTATTTCCCGGTGGTCGACGACCCCGAGATCACCGCGGCGCAGGACGAGCTTGCGAAGGTGCTTCTGTCACCGGAAACGCAGGTGTCGTTCAACCTTGCGAAAGGCTCGCTGCCGATCCGGGGTGACGTGAACCTCGATACGGCGAACGACTGCATGAAGAAGGGGCTGGAGATCCTTGCCGCGGGCAAGACCCTGCCGGACGTCAACATGCTCAACACCGAAGACACGAACAACCAGCTGAACGACCTGTTCGTGGAGTTCTTCAACGACAAGAGCATCACCCCGGAGGCCGCGCAGGAACGGTTCGTCTCGATCATCGAGAACGCCGACTGACGCGACACCCGACGGTGTGACCAGACCGGCCGGCGCCCTGCGAAACGGGGCGCCGGTTCCCTTCACGCAACTTCAAGGACCCGGGGACCCGCATGGACACCACCGGACGCCCGAACCCGCTGTTCAGAAATCTCAGCGCCAAGATCGCGGCCATCCCGATGATCCTGACCGCGCTGGTGATTTTCGTCGGCGGTACGGCATGGACCGTCATCTATTCCTTCACCAGCTCGAAGCTGCTTCCCAAGAAGCTGTTCGAGTGGACCGACGTCATCAACATCGGCGACTGGTCGCTTTCGATCCCGACCGGCATCGTCTGGAAAAGCTTCGTGGGATTGCAGCAGTACGAGCGCCTGTGGAACACGAACCGCTGGATGGTCTCGATCGAGAACCTGTTCATCTACGGCCTGTGCTCGCTGGTGCTGTCCTTCATCATCGGCTTCGTCCTCGCGGCGCTTCTGGACCAGAAAATCCGGTTCGAGAACACGTTCCGCACCATCATCCTGTACCCCTTCGCACTGTCGTTCATCGTCACCGGCCTTGTCTGGCAATGGCTGCTGAACCCCGATTTCGGCATCCAGTCTGTGATCCGCGGCATGGGCTTCGTCGGCTTCACCTTCGACCCGCTGTATAGCGCCGACATCGTGATCTACGGCGTGCTGATTGCGGGGCTGTGGCAGGGCACCGGGCTGATCATGGTGCTGATGCTGGCGGGGCTGCGCGGCATCGATCAGGAGATCTGGAAGGCCGCCCGCGTCGACGGCATCCCGGCGTGGAAAACCTATCTGTTCATCGTGATCCCGATGATGCGCCCGGTGTTCATCACCACGCTTGTCATCATCGCCTCGGGGATCGTGCGGATCTACGACCTGATCGTCGCGCAGACGTCCGGCGGGCCCGGCATCTCGTCCGAGGTGCCCGCGAAATACGTCTACGACTATATGTTTCAGGGCCAGAACCTGGGTCAGGGCTTTGCCGCCTCGACCATGATGCTTCTGGCCGTCGCCATCGTCGTGATCCCCTGGGCCTACCTCGAATTCGGGAGCAGGAAACGTGGCTGATCCGATGACCCTGTCCACCGCCATCGCGGGCGCCGACGCCGTTGCCTCCCGCCTCAAGGGGCCGCAGGGCCCGAAGCCGCGCAAGCGCTTCTCACGCCGCAATATCTTCATCTACGGCACGCTGATCGTCGTGGCGCTGTACTATGCGCTGCCGCTGTATGTGATGATCGTCACCTCGCTGAAGGGGATGCCCGAGATCCGTCTGGGCAACATCTTCGCGCCGCCGGTCGAGATCACTTTCGAGCCGTGGGTCAAGGCGTGGTCCGAGGCCTGTACCGGCCTGAACTGCGAGGGACTGTCGCGCGGTTTCTGGAACTCTGTCCGGATCACCGTGCCGTCGGTCTTCCTGTCCATCGCCATTGCCAGCGTCAACGGCTACGCGCTGGCCAACTGGAAGTTCAAGGGCGCCGAGGCGTTCTTCACCATCCTGATCTTCGGGGCCTTCATCCCCTATCAGGTGATGCTGTACCCGATCGTGATCATCCTGCGGGAAATCGGCCTGTATGGCACGCTGTGGGGTCTGGTCCTCGTGCACTCGATCTTCGGGATGCCGATCCTGACCCTGCTGTTCCGCAACTATTTCACCTCGCTGCCCGAGGAACTGTTCAAGGCGGCGCGGGTGGACGGAGCGCGGTTCTGGGGGATTTACTTCCGGATCATGCTGCCGATGTCGCTGCCGATCTTCGTGGTCGCGATGATCATTCAGGTCACCGGCATCTGGAACGATTTCCTGTTCGGCGTCGTCTACACCAAGCCCGACACCTATCCGATGACGGTTCAGCTGAACAACATCGTCAACTCGGTGCAGGGGGTGAAGGAATACAACGTCAACATGGCGGCGACGATCCTGACCGGGCTGGTGCCGCTGACGATCTACTTCGTCTCGGGCAAGCTGTTCGTGCGCGGCATCGCCGCGGGGGCGGTGAAGGGATGAGCAGGGCTTTTCGGTCGGCAAAGAGAGGGGGCTCTGCCCCCATCGCCTGCGGCGATTCCCCCGAGGTATTTGGCAAGAGAAGAAGCCGGGGACGGAAGCGCCCCGGTGCAGGGAGGATGTGCTGGTGACAGCGAATTCGGTAGAGATCCGCGGCCTGGATCTGGCGTTCGGCGCGGTGGAGGTCCTGAAGGACCTGAACCTGGAAATCCCCGAGGGTGAGTTTCTTGTCCTGCTGGGCGCGTCCGGCTGCGGCAAGTCCACGTTGTTGAATTGCATCGCGGGACTGTTGGACATCACCGGCGGGCAGATCTTCATCAAGGACCAGAACGTGACCTGGGCCGAGCCCAGCCAGCGCGGCATCGGCATGGTGTTCCAAAGCTACGCCCTGTACCCGCAGATGACGGTGAAGGGGAACCTGTCCTTCGGACTGAAGAACGCCCGGTTCGCCAAGGCCGAGATCGAGGAGCGCGTCGCCCGCGCCGCCGAGATCCTGCAGATCCAGCCGCTGCTGGATCGCAAGCCCGCCGCCCTATCCGGCGGCCAGCGGCAACGCGTCGCCATCGGCCGGGCGCTGGTGCGCGACGTGGACGTGTTCCTGTTCGACGAACCGCTGTCGAACCTCGACGCCAAGCTGCGCGCGGACCTGAGGGTCGAGATCAAGCGGCTGCACCAGAAGCTGCGGAACACCATGATCTACGTCACCCACGACCAGATCGAGGCGATGACGCTGGCCGACCGCATCGCGATCATGCGCAGCGGCGCGATCCAGCAGCTTGGCTCGCCCGACGAGATCTACAACCGCCCGCGCACCAAATACGTGGCCGAGTTCATCGGTTCGCCCGCGATGAACTTCATCGACGGTGTGGTCGCCGAACGCGGCTTCGCCGCCGGGGACACCACGATTCCGCTGGACGGGTACGGCTGGGCCGATGGGCCGAAGCAGGGTCCGGCGTGGCTTGGCATCCGGCCCGAGCACGTGGCCACCGGCGAGTTGGCGCAGGGCAAACCGTTCCGGCAGGAGATCACCGTCGAGCTGTTCGAGCCGATGGGCGCCGACACGCTGGTCTGGACCACGCTGGCGGGGCAGCCGTTCCACTTCAACCTCGATGGTCAGCACAAGGTGGCCACCGGCGACCGGATGACCATCGGCTTCGACAGCGCCCGCGGGTCGCTGTTTGGCAAGGACACCGAATTGCGGCTGTAACGTCAGCCGCCTAACACGCTCAAGACGCCGGGCGGCACGGCCGCGCCGGTCCCAGGAAAGGATCGCTTGATGACCGATTTCTCGTACCAGCTTTACTCTTCGCGGAACTATCCGCTGTCCGACACGCTGAAGATGCTCTCGGGCCTGGGCTATACCCAGGTCGAGGGCTTCGGCGGCATTTTCGCCGAGGCCGATATCGCCGAACTGAAGGCCGAACTGGACGGCAACGGGCTGACCATGCCGACCGGCCACTTCAGCCTTGAGATGGTGCGCGACCAGCCCGGACGGGTGTTGGAAATCGCGACCGTGCTGGGGATGAAGGGCCTGTTCGTGCCCGCTGTCGGCCCCGAAGACCGGGTGAAGGATGCCGCCGGATGGGCGGAACTGGGCCGTGTGCTGGCCGAGGTCGGCAAACCCGTGCAGGACGCCGGCCTGACCTTCGGCTGGCACAACCACGCCTTCGAATTCGCCGAGATCGACAGCGCCGAGAAGCCGCTGGACCTGATCCTTCAGGGCGGCCCGCTTGCGCTTGAATTCGACGTCGCGTGGGCGGTCGTGGGCGGGCAGGACCCGCTGGCGTGGATCGAGACCTACGGCGACCGGCTGTTCGCGGCGCATGTCAAGGACATCGCGCCCGAGGGCGAATGCGCGGACGAGGACGGCTGGGCCGATGTCGGCCACGGAACGATGGACTGGCCGGCGATCATGGCCGCGCTGCGCAAGACGCCGTGCCAGTATTTCGTGATGGAGCACGACAATCCGAACGACCACGAGCGCTTCGCCCGCCGCTCGCTGGAAACCGCGAAGACCCTGTAAGGACCCGACACATGAGCAAGCTTGGCATCGGCATCGTCGGATGCGGCAACATCTCGACGGCCTATCTTCGGTTGTCGCCCCTGTTTCACGCGCTGGAGGTCCGCGCCGTCGCGGACATCAACACGGAGGCCGCCCGCCTTCGGGCCGACGAATTCGGCGTGAAGGCGCTGTCGGTCGAGGATTTGATGGCCTCGGGCGAGGTGGACGTGATCGTCAACCTGACCATCCCCGAGGCGCACTATGCGATCTCGAAACAGGCGCTTCAGGCGGGCAAGCACGTCTATTCCGAAAAGCCCTTCGTGTTGACGCTGGAGGAAGGCGAGGACCTGCGCGCCATCGCCAATACCGCCGGGCTGCGCGTGGGCTCGGCGCCCGACACGTTCCTTGGCGGAGCGCACCAGCTGGCGCGGGCGCGGATCGACGAGGGGCTGATCGGCGAGATCACCGCCGGGTCGGCCGCCGTGATGAGCCACGGGATGGAGCACTGGCACCCGAACCCCGACTTCTTCTTCCTGCCCGGCGCGGGGCCGGTGCTGGACGTGGGGCCGTATTACGTGACCAACCTGATCCAGCTTCTGGGTCCGGTGAAGCGCGTGGCGTCGCTGGCGACCTCGGCGACGCCGACCCGCACGATCCTGACCGAGGGCCCGCGTCAGGGCGAGGAGATCCCGGTCAAGACGCCGACGAACATCCACGCGCTTCTGGATTTCGCGAGCGGCGCGACGATCACCTTCTCGGCCAGCTGGGACATCTGGGCCCACCGCCACAAGCCGATGGAGCTGTATGGCACCGAGGGGTCGCTGTTCCTGCCCGACCCGAACTTCTTCGGCGGCACCGTCGAGCACGCGGGCCGTGACGGGGAGATCGCGCCGCTCGATGCGTGGGAGCACCCGTTCGGCAAGCCGAACCAGGAGCATCCGAGCCACGGGCCGCTGGCGAACTATCGGGCATCGGGGCTTGCGGACATGGCCGAGGCGATTATGGATGGGCGGGACCACCGCTGTTCGCTCGACCTTTCGCTGCACGCGGTGGACGTCATGACCTCCATCCTTCGCGCGGGTGAGTCCGGCCAGTGGGTCGATCTGACCACCACCTGCACGCGCCCCGACGCGCTTGGACCGGAGGCTGCCGCAAAACTGCTGAAGGACTGATCCCATGAGCTACCGCCCCTCCGAGACCCGCTATGACCGCATGGTCTATCGCCGCTGCGGCGCGTCCGGCCTGAAACTTCCCGCGATCTCGCTGGGGCTGTGGCACAACTTCGGCCATGACACGCCGCACCAGACCAAGCGCAACATTTGCCGGACCGCGTTCGACAACGGGATCACGCATTTCGACCTCGCCAACAACTACGGCCCGCCTCCGGGCAGCGCCGAGGAAGCGTTCGGCGACATCCTGAAGACCGACTTCGCGGGGTATCGGGACGAGCTGATCATCTCGTCCAAGGCGGGTTACCTGATGTGGGACGGCCCCTATGGCGAATGGGGATCGCGCAAATACGTAATGGCATCCTGCGACCAGTCGCTGAAGCGAATGGGCGTGGACTATGTCGACATCTTCTATTCCCACCGCTTCGATCCCGACACCCCGCTGGAGGAAACCATGGGCGCGCTGGACGCCATCGTGCGGGCGGGCAAGGCGCTGTACGTCGGGATCTCGTCCTATAATTCCGAGCGCACGCGCGAAGCGGCCGCGATCCTGAAAGACCTTGGCACGCCCTGCCTGATCCACCAGCCCAGCTACAACATGCTGAACCGCTGGGTCGAGCGGGACGGGCTGAAGGACACGCTGACCGAACTGGGCATCGGGTCGATCGCCTTCACGCCGCTGGCGCAGGGGATGCTGACGAAGAAATACCTGGGCGGCGTTCCCGAAGGCTCGCGCGCGACGCAGGGCAAGTCGCTGAACCCGAACATGCTGTCCGAGCATGCGATCGAGAACATCCGCAAGCTGAACGAGATCGCGGAGTCGCGCGGCCAGACGCTGGCGCAGATGGCGATTGCGTGGGTGCTGCGCGGGGGCGGGATCACCTCGGCGCTGATCGGGGCGTCGAAGCCGTCTCAGGTGGAGGATTGCGTCGGCGCGGTGGGGAACCTCGAGTTCACGGAAAGCGAGCTGAAGCTGATCGACGAATACGCCGACGAAGAGAAGATCAATCTCTGGGCCAAGTCGTCGGAAACCACGGAGGGCGCGGCGGAGCGCTGAGGCAAGGCCGCGCGTCCGGCGAGACTTGCCCCAAGAACAAGCGCGTCACGGTCCTTCCGGGGGTCGTGACGCGCTCCGGTCAAAGCGTGAGGAGGCGCGAATGATCCGAAACCCGATCCTGCCGGGCTTCAACCCGGATCCGTCGATCTGCCGGGTGGGCGACGACTATTACATCGCCACCTCGACCTTCGAATGGTACCCCGGCGTGCAGATCCACCATTCGCGCGATCTGGTGAACTGGACGCTGGTGTCTCGTCCGCTGAACCGCGCCGAGTTGCTGGACATGCGCGGCAACCCGGACAGCTGCGGAATCTGGGCGCCCTGCCTCAGCCATGCCGACGGGCGGTTCTGGCTGGTCTATACCGACGTCAAACGGCACGACGGCTCGTTCAAGGACGCGCCGAACTATATCACCACTTGCGAGACCATCGACGGGGCGTGGTCCGATCCGTGGTTCGTCTGCAACCACGGCTTCGACCCGTCGCTGTTTCATGACGAGGACGGCACGAAGTACTTCATGGTGCTGCAATGGAACCACCGGGGTGCGGGCACCGGGGGCAATCCGAAGCACGCGAGCTTCGACGGCATCCTGCTGCAGGAGTGGACGCCGGAGGACGGCCTGAAGGGGCCGATGCGGAAGATCTACGACGGCACCGACCGGGGACTGACCGAGGGACCGCACATCTTCAAGCGCGACGGTTGGTACTATCTTACCGTAGCCGAGGGCGGCACCGGCTATGACCATGCGGTGACGATGGCGCGCAGCCGCGACATCTGGGGGCCGTACGAGACCCACCCGCAAAAGCACCTGATTTCGACCCGCGATGCGCCGGACCACCCGATCCAGCGCACCGGGCATGGGCAATATGTCGAGACGCCGGACGGTCAGGGCTATCACACCTTCCTTATGGGGCGGCCCATCGCAGGGCCGGACGGATCGGGCCGTTTCTGCACCCTTGGCCGGGAGACCGGGATCGAGCGTGTGGTGTGGCGGGACGGCTGGCTGTGGCTGGAGGACGGCGGGATGCTGCCGCGCACCACCCTGCCCGGCCCGACCGATTTGGGGCCCGCGCCGCCGGTGGCGACAGAAACCGACTTTGCGGGACCCGACCTTCCGCCCGAGTTTCAATGGCTGCGGACACCCGATAGCGACAGGATCTTCCGGCTGGACAATGGCCTTGTCCTTATCGGCCGCGAAAGCCCCGGTTCGTGGTTCGAGCAGGGGCTGGTGGCGCGGCGGCAAGAGCACCACGCGTATTCTGCCGAGACCACTGTCACGTTCGACCCGCTGACCTATCAGCAGAACGCCGGTCTTACGACCTACTACAACCGGTTCAAGTTCCATGCGCTGCTGGTGACGCAGGACCCGGATGTGGGCCGCGCGCTGGTTATCATGTCCTGTCCCGGCAAATACCCCGAGGCCGGTGTCGAGATGATCGGCGCTCCCGTTCCCATCGGGGACGGTGCGGTAGAGCTGCGGGTGGACGTCGACCACGCGGCGCAGCAGTTCTTCTGGCGGCAGGGCGGCGACTGGATACCCATCGGCCCGACACTCGACGCCACGGCGATCTCGGACGAGGCCGCGCGGGGGGCGCATGGGTCTTTCACGGGTGCTTTCGTGGGGATGATGGCCTTCGATATCAGCGGCCTTGGAAGGGAAGCTCGATTCGGGCGATTCTCGTACAACCCGAAGTTGTCAAGATAGAGCCACCGTCCCGTCACATTCAAAATCGCCAAAAACCGCCCTCTCGGCGGATTGTTGCGCATTATCTGCAACTCGATGGGTAATTTGCCGCCTATACGTTGCAACTCTTGCAACGACAGGCACGCGCCGCCTATCGCAGAGTCATGCAACACGATTGGCTTGAAGACGTAGTGGCAGTGCTTGATACCGGCTCCTTTTCTGGGGCAGCGGACCGGCGCTGCGTGAACAGGTCCACCTTCACCCGGCGCATCGCCGCCATCGAGGACCTGCTTGGTGTGGAGCTCTTTGACCGGGGCTCCAAACCCGTTGCCCTGCGGCGCGCGCTGCGCGAGCAGGAGACGCAGATGCGCCGCCTGATGGCGGAGATGCGCTGCCTTCGCGAGACGCTTACGCGTCCCGTGCTGTCGAACACGCGGGCGATTACCGTGGCCTGCCAGACCGATCTGGCGGCCAGCATCGCGCCGCAACTGACCAAGGATCTGGGCAAGCGCGGCTTTGGCCCTGTGCGCCTGATCGCCTGCGACAGGGACGGCGGCCTGCTGGATCTGCTGTCGCAGAAGGCAGACCTTCTGGTCGCCTACGATCAGGCCGGGGCGGACGCCCGCGCCGGGTTCCTTGCGCGCACCATCGGGCACGAGACCTTCGCGCCGGTATGCACGCCCAGCCACCTGACGCGGCCGGGCTCGCCCCGCGTGATCGAGTATGCGCCGGACACCTTCCTTGCGGGCGCGCTGTTTCGCAGCGGCGAGCGGCCGAAGTCGGTTCCGATCGCGGAAACGGCGGACGTCCAGACGGCCTATTGCCTTGCCACACAGGGCATGGGTGTCGCGTGGCTTCCGCTGTCGATGGTCGAGACCGACCTGCGCGCCGGCCGACTTGTGCAGCACGCTGGCGCGGGTCCGCTGATGGAGCTGGATATCCGGCTTCTGCGGCTGAAGGATGCCGGCGACCGTGTCGTTCCCGGGGCATGGGATGCGCTGGCCGGGTAACGCCCGGCCGGCCTTTGCCCTCCTCCTTGAGAAAGGGCCAGAAACGGTTTGACGCTCCCGCGCCGCCACGTCAGGCTTTGCGCGGGAGGACGTCACGACATGCTGCCGCACAGCGCGGTTGGCACGGCTCCTCCCGACGGAATCGATGGAGGACCCCGAACATGACCACTGGATTTTTCGGGGACGCCGCGCCCCTGACCTATGACCCCGACGCGACCGGTCTGGCCTATCGCCACTATGACCCGGACGAGGTCGTGATGGGCAAGCGGATGGAAGACCACCTTCGGTTCGCCGTCGCCTATTGGCACAGCTTCGCATGGCCCGGCGGCGACCCCTTCGGCGGCCAGACATTCGACCGTCCGTGGTTCGGTGACACGATGGAAGGCGCGCGGCTGAAGGCAGAGGCGGCGTTCGAGATGTTCGACCTGCTGGGCGTGCCGTTCTTCTGCTTTCACGACGCCGACATCCGCCCGGAAGGCGCGAGCTTTGCCGAAAGCCGCAAGAACTTCGAAGAGATCATCGGCATCTTCGAGCGCAAGATGGCGACGTCGAAGACACAGCTTTTGTGGGGCACCGCCAACCTGTTCTCGCACCGCCGCTTCATGTCGGGCGCCGCGACCAACCCCGACCCGGACGTGTTCGCGTGGTCGGCCGCGACGGTGAAGACCTGCATGGACGCGACCCATCGGCTGGGCGGCCAGAACTACGTTCTGTGGGGTGGGCGCGAGGGCTACGAGACCCTGCTGAACACCGACCTGAAGGCCGAGATGGACCACATGGCCCGCTTCCTGTCGATGGTCGTCGACTACAAGCACAAGATCGGGTTCAAGGGCACCATCCTGATCGAGCCGAAGCCTCAGGAACCCACCAAACACCAGTACGACTATGACGTCGCCACAGTGTTCGGCTTCTTGCAGCGGTACGGGCTGGAGACCGAGGTGAAGGTGAACATCGAGCAGGGTCACGCGATCCTTGCCGGGCACAGCTTCGAGCACGAGATCGCGCTGGCCAACGCGCTGGGTGTGTTCGGGTCCATCGACATGAACCGCAACGACTATCAGTCCGGCTGGGACACCGACCAGTTCCCCAACAACGTGCCCGAGGTGGCGCTCGCCTATTACGAGATCCTGCGTGGCGGCGGGTTCAAGACGGGCGGCACCAACTTCGACGCCAAGCTGCGGCGGCAGTCGCTGGACCCCGAGGATCTGCTGGCCGCCCATGCCGGTGCGATGGATGTCTGTGCGCGCGGGCTGAAGGCGGCCGCGCGGATGCTGGAAGACGGCGCGTTGGAAGCCGCCCGCCGCGAACGCTATGCCGCTTGGAAGACGCCCGCGTCGACCGAGTTGCTGTCGTCGGACCTTGCCAGCATCGCCGAACGTGTCGAGGCAGAGGGTCTTGACCCGCAGCCCCGGTCGGGCCGGCAGGAAGTGCTGGAGAACCTCGTCAACCGCTACGTCTGACGGCTACTCTGTCCGGTCCTGCAACTGGACGGAGGCCATGATGCCCATGTGGTTCGAGCCGTAGCCGGCCCACGTGACGTAGTCCGTTATGGCGACGCCCTCGCTGGCGAGCACGTGATCGATTGGCAGGCCCGCAGGACCCATGGCGACGGGCCAGGTCGGCTCTGGCCAGCGCCAGTGCCGCAGGTTGTGGCGTTTCTCCATGCGGCGCAGGCGGGCGCTCCACGGGGCGGCGTTCAAGTCGCCCACTAGGATGTAGGGCACCTGATCGCGGCGCAGGATCGCACGCCAAACGGTGGTTTCGTCGCGCAGGCTCATCGCGACGATCCACGGCTTGATCATGTGCGCCGCGATGACGTCGATCGGGCCCTCGGCGGTCTCGACCCGGATGCGGGCCAGACGCTCGGGGCCCATCGACATCGGCTGCATGTCTGCGGCGTCGAGCGGTTCCTTGGACAGGACCATCAGGTTGCAGTCTTCGGGGTCGACATTCTGACACCCCATCCGGTGCGGGTAGACGTCCGCGACCAGCGGCGGCAGGTCCATCGCCGGTTCGGCCTCGGCCAGGATCACCATGTCCGCGCCGCTTGCCCGGACCCCATCAGCAAAGGCGTTGACGTCCAACTCGTTGAATTTGAAGACGTTGTACCACAAGATCGTCAGGTCCGCCCGCTCGCCCACCGGGGCGATGCGGGACCGGTAGTCGACCGCCAGAAAGCCAAATCCCACGACTGCGGCGACCGTGACCGCAGCGGCGATCCAGCGCACGCCGAGGATGGCAAGGCCAAGGGCAAGGATCACCGCCAGCCCAAGCAGATGAACGCGCGCGCTGTCCGTCATGCGCGCCAGCGTACCCAGAAGCGGGTCTGCGGACGGGAAGACATGGCTGAACAGGCCAAGCGCCAGAACGGCGGTAGTCCCGGCAAGCCAGACGCCGATTAGCCTTTCCTTCCAGATCCTTGCCGTGGTCATTCCGCACGCCCCAACCATTCCCGCGCAGAAAATCAGATTGGCGTTCCAGACGACAGTCAAGAAATGCCGCCCCGGACCCGCGCGGGCCATGGGCGGGCACCGCGCGGTGGTTTCGGGCCAAATTAACGAAGGCTGAACCATCTTTGCCCCCGCACCGACGCTGCACGACATCCATCCCCGGCCGTGGGGACAACGCGGGAAGAACAAGCATGGGACAGCTGAACCCCAACGATCCAAGCCAGATTGCCTATTACCCCTCTGCCGTCCCTTCGGCGCGGCTGTCCGTCTACATCGCCGGGACGGACACGCTGGCGCAGCTGTTTCGCGATGCGGACCTGACCGCCTTGCTGGCCAATCCGCTGCGCGCCGACGCGGCGGGTACGTTCGAGCGATGCTTTCTGGTCGACGGCGATTACCGCGTCGTGATCCGATCCCGCACCGGGGACGTGATCGTGGAACAGGACGATGTGGTGATCCGCAGCGACAGCGGTGATGTCGTGCGCAGCTTCCGGCGCTTGCCCGACCTGCTGGCGGACCGGTCGCTGTCGTATGACGGAGGAACCGGGCGGCAGAAGATCCGCGCGGGCGATCTTGTCGAGGTGAAGGAAAGCGGCTTCGTTTACGCAGTCACCGGCAGCGCCGCCACCAGCGATTGTGCGACATTGGGTGGCATCAAACTGGTGGCCGCTGCGAACGGGGCGAACCGGATCTCGGTCGCGCAGTTCGGTCCGGCGCTGGACGGCGTGACGGATGACAGCGCGGCGATGCAGAAAGCCATCGACCGCGCGGCCGCGTCGGGTGGCGGGTTGGTGCTGCTTCCGCCCGGGCCGATGGTCGTGGGCGACATCGTGGTTCCCGACGATGTCTGGATCGACGGCACGCTGTATTCTTTCTACGAGAACGTCACCACGAACGGGCGCACCCGCCTGATCCGGAGGGGCGATGCCGACACGATGTTCACCGTCGGCAGCCGCGTCCGGCTGACCAACTTCGACATGGACGGCAACGGCGGCACCGACGCAGGCGCGGGCAACGGGATCGAGGCCGAAGGTTCCAGCCGGCTAGAGATGCAGGGGGTCAAGATTCTTGACTTCAACTTCGGCATCAACGGCGGCGTGGGGTCGCCCTTGGGCGGTCTCGACATGCGGTTCTGCGTGGTGCGCAACAACGCGTGGGGGCTGCGCAACTGCAAGGACAGCTTCCTGCTGCGCTCGACCTTCTCGGCGAACCGCAACCGGGCGCTTTACCTGAACGGCGGTCAGGTCACGGTGCAGACCTGTTTCATCGAGTTCCAGCGGTCGGGCGCGAACCTCGACGAGGCGGCTTACGGCATCTACCTTGGACGGAACGCCAACGAGATCCTGATCGCCAACTGCACCTTCGACCGCAACGCCGGCAACGACATCTATTTCGAGCGCTCGGGCACCGACAAGCCGCGCCATATCAACGTCTGCGGCAACATCTTCAAGGGCGCCGGATGGGGCGCGGACCTGACGCCGGACGGTCGCCGGTCGATCAACATGCTGGGGTCGAGTTGTTCCAGCCTGACCAACAACGTGTTCCAGACTCGCTCGTCGAAGCCTTCGCCGTCGAAGGGCGCGCCGTCGCCGCTGATCGCCGCCAGTTGCGAACAGCACGACGGCCTTGTCTGGCAGGGCAACAACGTGACCGGCATCCTGCCGGTGATGGACCTGCGCGAACCGGACTTTGCCGACATCTACGAGTGGAGCCCGTCCGGCAGCGGCACGGACGAGTATTACCTGCGTGACAACAACGACTATGGCGAAGGGACGGACCCGTTCATCGATGGACCGGACGGCGTGCTGTTCGAGTCGGGCGACCTTGGCGCGGGCACGCCGGGAACGCTTTCGGCGGGGCAATGGGCGTTCGGCGACAACGATGGGCTGGGCTTCCAGACGGTCTATGTCCGGCTGCCCACCGGCACGCCGACGATGCAGACCGACCTGCGCCTTTACTACAACAAGGACGGCGTGCGGTTCGACAACGCGGGCGACGTCGCGACCGACGCCTATCGCTGCGCCATCGCGCGCGACACGCTGAGCGGCGGACAGACGCGGGCCTATACGCTGAACCTGCGCGACGCCGCGATGCAATCCAGCACCTACCTTCGGTCGCACGTGAAGCTGGCGCTGAGCCTGCGTCAGGCTACCACCAACGCCGACGCCTATGTCGAGGTGCCCGTTTTGCTGCGCCGCGACGGAGGGGCGTCGACCTCTGCCGTCATCGGCACCGTGACCACGCATGATGCGGGTCTGACCGTGGGAACCACCGCCACGGATATCGTCCTGTCGATCGCCAGCGTCGAGCCCTTCGGGCACGCGCTGACCCTTTCGGTCGAAAACACCGGAGCGCACTCGGTCAAACTCGTGGGCGGCTTGCTCTGGTAGCGGTTTCGGTAACGGTTTCTTAAGCAATCCGAACGAAGGTTTAAGGGCTCGTCCGGCGCGCCGCATTCGTTTCAATCATTCTTGAGATAAAAGGCGTCGCCGCATCGCAACCGAAAGGCCGCGCCCGTGCGAACAGGTCATTTGCTGAAAACCACCCTGCTCGCCGCCCTTCTGAAGCTGGCCGGGATCTGCCTTGCCTTCCTGTTCCTGCTGGTCGCCGCCCGCGCCTCGACGGATGCCGAGTACGGCATCTTCGCTGCGGTCTTCTCGCTGGCGACGATCCTTGGCTTTGCCTTTACCGGCGGGCAGCACCTAGCCGTGCTGCGGTTCTGGCCCGCCTATGACGAGGCCTATGGACGCGGCTATGCCGAAGCCGCGTTGCGATGGTCCTTGCTGCGGGCCGTGGCGGCCTGCTTGGCCGGAAGCGGCGCCCTCGCGCTGGTCTGGCTGATCCTTTCGTTCGTACAGCCTGCCACGCCGTTGGTGCTGCAGGCGCCGCTGGCGCTGGTTGCCATGACGCTCGCCTTCGCGCTGAGCGAGGTCGCGCAGGCCGCGCTTCGGGCGCAGGGCGCGGTGGTGACGGCGCTGGCCGGGCGCGAGGTTCTTTGGCGGTGTCTGGCGATCAGCGCGGTCTTGATCGCGGGCAGGTCCTCTGGCGTGTCGCTGATCTGGCTGGCGGCGGGTACGCTGGGCGTCGTGACGCTGGCGCAGTTCGCCAACCTGTCGGCGCGGCGGGTCAAGCCGCAGATCCTTCCGACGCGCGACAGGCAGCAGATGAACCGAACCTCGGTCTGGCTTTGGGCAGGCGCGGCGGCGGGCCCGCTGGGCAGCCACTCGGGCACCATCGTCGTGGCTTTGTTGCTGGGCCCGGCGGCTGGCGGTGCCTATTTCGCCGCCGACCGGATCGCCAAGCTTCTGTCGATTGCCCTGATCGCGGTGAACCAGGTCGTCGCGCCGGTTCTGTCGCGCGACTTCCACGCCGGTCGGGTCGAGGCCGTGCGCCGGGTGATGACCCTTGGCGCGCTGATGGCCGGCGGCATCGCGGTCGGCGGCGGGCTGATCCTTGCCGTGGCGGGGCCTTTCGCGCTTGGCCTGTTCTCGGACAGCTACCGTGCGGCGGCCCCGGCGCTGACACTTCTGATCCTCGGGCAGGTCGGCAACACGCTGTGCGGGCCCAACGCGATGCTGCTGAACATGGCCGGACTTGAAAAGGCAGCGACCTTCGTGATGGGCGGGTGGAGCGTGGCGACCCCTGCCCTTGTCTGGCTGGGCGCAACGATGGGCGGGCTGACCGGGGCCGCCGCAGGCGCCGCCGTTGCGATGATCGGCTGGAACCTCAACGTTCTGTGGGTCTGCCACGCGCGGCTTCGCATCCTGCCGTGGTCCTTCCGGCGGCTTCGGGCGGGCTGAGCGATGGACACGGTCGCCCGCAAGGTCCTGCCGCAGACGGTCCGCAACCTGATCCGGCCCGAGGTGTACCTTGCCCGGCGGGGCGTTCAGAAGCTGCGACATTTGTCCGGGCAGACCGGGCGGCTGCCGGACTTCCTGATACTGGGCGCGCAGAAGGCGGGCACCACGACATTGTATGACCTGATCATGCGCCATCCCGGAACCGCTGCGGCGCGCACCAAGGAAATCTCGTATTTCGACCGTTTCCATCGATGGGGGCCGGATTGGTATCGGTCCAACTTTCCGGACGGCACCGCCCTCACGGGAGAGGCGACACCGTGCTACCTGTTCGTGCCAGAAGCCGCGCGGCGGATCGCGGACACGTTGCCCCCGACCACGCGGTTCATCGTCCTGCTGCGGGATCCCGTGGACCGGGCGATTTCGCACTATTTCCACGAGCGGCGGCTTGGCTACGAACCCCTGACGCTGGCAAAGGCGCTGGACGCCGAACCGCGGCGCACCGGCCCGGACGCCGGGGTCTTGCTTGGCCGCAGGCACGAGCACCGGACACAGGGGCAAAGCTTTGCCTATGTCGGTCGCGGACGATACGCCGAGCAGTTGAAGCGGTACTTCGCCCTCTTCCCGCGCGAGAACTTCCTGATCGAGACCAGCGACAGGTTCTTCGCCGAACCGCTTGCCGTTCTTGCCGAGGTGCATGCCTTTCTCGGCCTTCCGCCGCACACGCCGCCTCTGGTCCGTCCGCGCAACGTCGGCGTCTATGCCGGCCGTGTTCCGCCGGAAATTCTGGCGCGGCTCAGCACGACCTTCGCACCAGAGAACGCCCGCCTTGCCGATCTGCTGAACCGGCCGCTGCCATGGTGAGCGTCCGCGCCGGGACGCTGGTCTATGCTGCCGTGACCGTGCTGACCTTCCTGCCACGCACCGCGCTGAGCTATCCGGCCTACAGCCTTGCGCCGCTGGCCCTTGTCCGCTGGCGGGATTGGGTGCCAGCGCAAGTGCCGGTGCTATTGTTCCTGACCGTCGCCTTCGCGGCGAACGCGATGACGGCGAATGTGTCGGGCACCGTCGCGGTGCTGGAATACGCGCTGTGCTTCGCATTCCTGCTTGGGGCCTTCGGCGCCGGACCGGATCGCGAATGGATTGACCCGACAAGGCTGATCCGCCTGTTTCAGGTCGTCATCGCGGCGACCAGCCTTGTCAGCCTGATCCGCATGGGCTTTCCGCTGAGGCTCCCGTACGTGCATTTCCTGCCCGACTATTACTATGCCACCTTCGGCCTTGGCGGCGCGCGGATCGTCACTCTGTTCGGCTTCGTGGGTATCGTGTGCGAGCTTCGTCAACGCGGCCTCGGCGGTCGCGCCAAGCGTGGGTTTCTGCTTCTGTCCGTCATCAACTTCCTGATGCCGAACTACCTGATCGGCATCCTCGCCGGGGTCGCGGGGTTGTCATGCTATGGTCTGCGCCGACCGGTCAAATCAGCCCTCGCGCTGGCGGTCCTGACCGTGCTGATCGGGTCCTACCTGTCTTACCGGATCGAAACGGTATCGACCGTCTTCGCGCAGGTCTTCGGGCTGCATCCGAAGGTCTACCAGTTTGCCCTGATCGCCCGCATGTTTGACGACGCCCCGCTGACCTTGTGGATCGGCGGCGGCATCGGACAGTACGGCGGGCAGGCCGCATTGTGGACCAGCCACCTGACGGCAGAGCTGTCTTCATTCACCGTGCCGGATCTTCCGGGCATGTTCACGCCAGAGTACCACGAGCGCTATTTGCAGACGGTGATGGCGACCTTCCTGCAGGACATCTGGGCGATCAGTTCCAGTTCCAACAAGCCTTATTCCAGCGTCTCGGTCATGCTTGCGGAATTCGGGTTGCCCTTCACCGCGCTGGTCCTTGCGATGCTGGTCTATCGCTTCGTCATCGCGCCACGCGATCTGTCCATGGTGGCGTTCGGTCTGTTCGCGCTGACGCTGATGCTGGTGGACCGGGTCCACGATCTGCCGTGGTTCGGCCTGCTTCTGATCATCGCGAACGGGCTGGCGGTGCCGCAGCACCGGCCGGCCACGCTGTTGCGGCGGGCGCGCGCACCGGTCTAGGAAACGGCTAAGCCGCCAGCCGGACGCGGGCGCGCGTGGTGGCCATCGGGCGTTCGACCAGAAGCACCACCAAGGCCGACAGACCCATGACCACGGGAAGGGCGAGCACGGAATAGACCCGCTCGCGTTCAGGGCCGAAACCGCCCGAGCCGCCGAACAGCGCGGTGACCAGCACCAGAACCGGCCAGTGCAGAAGGAAGATCGGGTAAGACAGGTCGCCGCAAAAGGCCGAGAGCCGCGCGGCGCGGCGGCTTTGTTCGTTTGCCCCGGGGGTCGGCGCCAGCGACAGCATCAGCGACGCGGCGGCGAAGGGTACGATCAGCAGAACCAGCCAGAAGGCGTCCACGATCCACAGCCGGGCCTGCACCTCGGCCAGCGACAGGCCCCGGACGGCATAAAGATACGCGCCAATCGGTTCGGGCCAGAACACGAACACGGCGAAAGCCGCTAGGCTTCCCACGAAAACGCGGGGGATCGGGGCGCCGTGCAAGGCGCGGAACACCCGGCCGCGATGATGGTACAGCATCGCGCCGGTCGCGAAGCTGATCGACGGGCTGACGAACGAGAAATAGTGCCGGTCTATATCCCCGAACACGCCATAGCCCAGCGCCACCGCCAGCGACGCCCACCACCACGCGGTGCAGACCGCAAGCGACCGTCCCAGCAGCCCCGCGATCAGGACGTAGTAGACCAGCTCGACATTCAGGCTCCACGCGACGGGAACGAACAGGGCGTCGGCCTTCCCTGCCGGGGTCAGCGCGCCGAAGATCAGACCCTGCGGCAGCCAGCCCGTCAGGCTGTCCGGCACGTGCATGTAGGGCGAGATCCGCGCCGCCACGTCCGGCGCGTGCAGGATCACCGCAAGCGAGAACAGCGACGCGGCGACATAGGCGGGATAGATGCGCAGGACCCGGTTCACAAGGAACGCGGCGAAGCCCCGGACACCATCGGAATAACGGCCGCAGGTCACGGCCGTTATCAGGTACCCCGAGACGAGGTAGAAGCTGAACACCGCGTATTTGCCGGTGTTGCCGATGTTTGGGAAATAGTGCGCATAGACGACCAGCGCCGCCAGAAACAGACGGAACCAGCCTTGGTACATGCGCTCAGGTCCCGCGCGATCCGGTCTGCGTCAGCAACCGCCATGCGCTGACCGTGTTGGTCACCAGATAGCGGCGCATCAGGCGCTGCGGCTCTTGCGCCAGCCGGAACAGCCACTCCAGCCCCGCGCGTTGCATCCATTTCGGCGCGCGGGCGGCGTCGCCGGTCAGGTAGGAATACAGACCGCCGCAGGTCTTGATACAGCCGACGCCGTGCAGGCGGCCCCGGTTCGAATGGCTCCATGTTTCCTGCAGGGGTTTGCCCAGCCCGACCCACAGAACATCCGTTCCCGCCTCGACGATGGACCGGCAGACCGCCGCGTCCTCATCACGGCCGAAATAGCCGTTCCTGCGGCCGACGATCCGCAGTTCGGGATACAGCGACAGCATCGCATGGACGGCGCGGCGGTTCTGATCCTCGGTGCCGCCGAGGACATAGAAGTTCAGCCCGTTCGCCACCGCATCGCGCGCCACGTCGTGAAACAGGTCGGTCGTCGCCGAGCGTTCTCGGATCGACGTCCGCGCAAGCAGGCGCGAAGCCATCACCACCGACATTCCGTCGGCATGCACCACGTCCGCCGCGCGCATGGCCCGGTCAAAATCCGCGTCCCGCCCGCGCAGGGCGATTCCCTGCCCGTTCGACGAGAACACCATCGCCGGCGGAGCGTCCGCCGTTCGTCGTTCCAGACATTGTTCGGTGATCCAGGCGGACAGTTCCTTTCGGTCCGCAGTAACGGTTTCGTAGCCGCCAACATTTATACGATCCACGGTCAGTTCCTCGAAACAAGTCACCCCTGACTCCGTCAGCGATCACAGGTTTGAGGCCGAAGATTTAATAGGCGGTTAATGTTAATCTTTTTCCGCCGACCCGAGCGTTCAGGCCAAGAAAATCAGGGCTTTCAGCCTCTGCCAGACGGTCCGATTTTCGAGAATTATGCGGTCGCCGCGTGCGGTCTGGACACAGCGCGCCTGCGCCCGCAAAGCGTCAGGCGCCGCTGTCGTAATAGCCCTTGCCATAGGACGAATAGGCGCCATGCCGGCTGCCGTATCCGTACCGCCGCATCCCCTTCGGATCGACCTGCGACAGGACCAGACCGGTGATCTTCAGATGCACCGACGACAGCATGCGCAGCCCGGCGGTGACCTGCTCTTTCGAGGTTCTGTCCCACTGAACCGAATAGACGATCGCATCGGCGTATTTCCCAAGCACCCGCGCATCCGGCACCACCAGAACCGGCGGCGTGTCGATCACCACGTAGTCATAGGCATTGCGCGCCGACAGGATGAACCGCCGGAAGCTGTCGGACGAGAATATGTCCGCCGCGTTCACCGAGGAACGGTCCCCCATCAGTACGTCGATCTCGAGCGCCGGGTCGGACACCACCGCCTCGGCCAGCGTCAGCGTGCCCGAGACCACCTGGACAAGGCTGCCCGGCGGATCGGCGAGCAGATACTGGGTGAAGGTGCGGCGGCGGATGTCGCCTTCGACCAGCAGCACGCGTTGCCCCAGCCCCGCAAGGTTCTGCGCCAAGGCGATGGACTGCGTCGTCTTGCCCTCGCCGGGGATCGACGAGGTCGACATGATGACCCTTGGCGGCCTGTCGACATCGGACAACAGAACCGAGGTCCGCAGGTTGCGGATCGCCTCTGCCGCGGCAGAGGTCGGCTTGCGCCGCAAATAGTCCAGCACCCCGCGCCGCCGCCGCGCGGGGATGCGGGGGATCTGGCCAAGGACCGTGTAGCCGGTCGCTTCTTCAAGGTCGTCCACCGTCCGGAACCCGCGGTTCATGTACTGCCGCAGCAGGATGATCCCGACGCCCAGCACCGCGCCCAGCATCGCGGCCACGGCAAGGATCATCGCGCGGCGCGGCGCGACCTCTTCGCCGGGCACCGCACCGGACAGGATGCGGCTGTCGGCCTGCTGAAGCCCGATCTGGATCGAGGTCTCTTTCAGCCGCGCCAGAAAGGTCTGGTACAGCACCCGCGTGGCGTCGGCGTCCCGGACCCGCTGGGTCAGGTCCTGCCGCAGCGCGTCCTCGGCGTCGATCCGGTCGACCAGCGCGGCGTGGTCGGCGCGCTCGGCGGCGACATCCTCTGCCGCTGCGCGCGCGTCATCACGTCGGTCCCGCAACACCGCGCGCAACCGATCCAGCGCGCCCGCCCCGTCGCCGATGTCGAGCAGCGCGAAGGTTTCCGCATCGCGGGCCAGGTCCGCCGCGCCGCGCAGGTCCCCTTCCGCCAGCGCGGCGGCGAGACCGGCAGCTTCGCGCGCCGCCCGGTCCGCCGCGTCTTCCAGCAGGGCGATCCTGCCCTGCGCCTCTCGCTCGCGGCTTTTCAACGCCTCCAGCGACGCCTCGGGCATCAGAAGCGAGACCGAGCTTAGCTCCAGCACCGCCTCTTCCTTCTGTTTCAGTTCAAGCTCCAGCTCGGTCACACGCTGCGACAGCCAGTCGACCGCGTATTCCGTCGCCGAGAACTTGGTCGATATCTGTTCGTCCAGGTAAATCCCCGCCAGACGGTTCGCGATCAGCGCAGATTTCCCCGGATCTTCTGTCCTGACGCGGATGCTGAAGACATAGGAATAGGGCTCGATCCGGACGAATATCGCCTCGGCCAGCGCATCCACGGTTTCCAGCAGTTCCTCTTGCTCGGTGCGCGGCGTCCCGTCGACCAGCGGCAAGCCCAGCCAGCCCCGGACAAGGTCGCCCATCCAGATGGCGGACAGCGGGCGTGCCGGGACGAGACCCGCGTTGAACTCCGGATCATTCGTCAGGTCCAGTTCATGCACCAGAAGTTCGAGGATCGTGCGCGACGTCATGACCGACATCTCGGTGTTCAGCGACGCCTCGTCCGTACCCCGGCCCGAGATCACGCTTTCAAGATCGACGACGGTCTGGTCCCGAGCTTCCACGACGATGCGCGCTTCGGCGGTGTAGTTCGGCACCGCGACGAACAGCAGGTAATAGCTGGCAAGCCCGACCGTCAGCACGATGCACACAGCGATCAGCCACAGGCCGCGCCACAGCGCAGAGGCAAGGTGGCCAAGATCCACCAGCGCGTCCGCGCTTGCGCCACGGGTCGGCACGATGCCGGGCGACAGCGGCCGGACGACCGTGTCCTGCACTGTCCGGCCTGCCGCCTGCACAACGGTTCCGATCTCGGCCATCCCTGCCCCGCCAACTGAGAAACGGCCCGGACCAGCGACCAAGGCCGGTGCGGGCAACCACCTGAAGTGGAAGGGTTAAGGGTTAATTATTGATTAAGCCGTCTTGTGCGGTCGGCTTGCCGTCACGGATAGAACTGGCACCACGCGGTGTAGATCCAGCCGCGGAACCGTGCCTCGCGCCCGTTCAGCGCGCCGTTCTCGACATAGCACCACTTCCCCTGACACTTGCGCAGATAGGCGGCGTCGCCGTTGTGGAGGCTGCCGATCTGGAAATAATTCGTGCCCGGCCCCGCGCGCAATGCAAGGAAACCGTCGCCATTCGGGTCGAGCCCCTGAACAAGGCAGCCGGTGTCGGTGATATAGGGACCGGCGGGCGTGACGATCTGCTGGGCGTGGGCTGCGGTCGCGAATACGGCGACCGCGATGGAAAAGAGAAATCTGGGCATCGAAACGACCTTTCGCGAACTGCGCGGCGGGAAGGCGACCGCGCCCGAAGGCAAAGCTAACAGCGGACCGGCACCCTGTCATTCCCGGACCGGCCCGGCTTCCCCGAACCCGCCCGTCAGCTTTCGATCCGGGGCTTGCCCTTGCTGGCGACCGGTGCGGCGGGGTCCGACCAGCGGACGCGCAGGCTGAACTCGCACCGGCCGTCCTCGCGTTCTCCCTTGATGCGGACGTTCATCAGGCCGTCGACTTTCAGGACAAGCTCTTCATCCTCGTCGCCCAGTGTCATCTCGCCCTTCGAGAAGCCCTTGGACAGCGCCGTCAGCAGCGTTTTGATCGTCTTGGCATCCTGCAAGGACTCGTGCCGGAAACGCGCGTTGTCGTCGCTCATGCGGTGCCTCCTGCGTCAGCTGATCCGCGGGCTCATCCGTTCCGGGGCAAAGTGCTTGGCCCACGGAAAGTCACGGCTCAAGCCGATCACATCTCCGGAGGGAAAGATCAAGGTCGCACCGGCCCCGATGCCGTCCAGCCCTTCCAGCGCCCGCGACGCGCGGTCCAGCGTCACGTCTGCCTCAAGGTGTAAAAGACCGCGCTTGGCCAACAGACGCTGGCCCTCGTGGTTGTTGACGTGCCCTTGCACGACCATGTGGATGCCGGCTCGGTGCAGGGCGCCGACGCCCGCGTCCGTCAGTTCGCAGTCAGAGTCGCGATACTTGGTGCGGACAAGGTTGGCGAGCGGTCCGAAGTAGAACCCGAGCGACGCATGTTCCGCCGCTTCGCGATAGCGGGCGTTCACGCCCTCGGTTCCCTCTGCGACCAGCGCCGTACACATGCTATCGCACAGGCCTGCATGCACGAACAGCAACGAGCCGACCTGCGCCACCACGTCCATCGTGTCGTAGAACCATGCATAATGCCCGTCGGGCTCGAAGAAGATGTCGTGGCACTTCAGGGCGGCGGCCAGGATTTCGCGGCAGGTCATCCCGGACCGGCGACGCTCTTTCTCGAACTTGGCAAGCTTTTCGTTCAGCTTGCGGATTTCCTTGGCGATGACCTTGCGGCGCAACTCGCCCTTGGCGGCGGCCGCGAAGCGGTCGGGCCAGTCGGTGCGGGGCGTCAGGCGCGCGCGGCAGGCGGTCTCGTCCGGCAGCGCGGCAAGATCGGCGGGCGTCACGAACCGGTCCAGCACTTCGCGCAGCGCGGGCAGGATCTTTCGTCCCATCCGCACGAACAGATGTTCGTTCAGCGCGGTGCGCGGACCGCAAAGCGCGGCGACCGCCATCCGCATGCGCAGATCGTGGTTGCCTGCAAGGATGTGCACATCGGCTCCGGCGGCCCGGACCGCCGCGATGGCATCCAGCAAGCCAAGGTTGCTGGGCCCCTTGTCGAGACTGTCGCCCCCTAGGATGATCCGCGCCTGCTGGCCGAAACCGGTCAACACCACCTGCGCGCCGTCGCGCCGGATCGCCCCGGCGGCGGTCAGCGAGCGCAGAAAGCCCTCGGCATCGGCATGCGGGTCAGAGATGAAGATGATCGGCTGGGTCGGCCAATGCCATCCGCCGTTCTGCCGCGCGCGTTCAAGGCAACCGGCGATCTGCGGGTGGCTGTCGGCGCCGGGCCACGGCTCGACGGTGCGGGGAAGATCGGACAGGACAGCGGCGGTATCGAACACCTGTGGCAGCGCGGGGCGACCCGATTGTACGATTTCGGAAAGTTTGCTCACGTGCCGACCCCGATGCCTTGTCAGGGATCAATCCTTCGGCTCGTCCTCAGGTTCCCTGATTTTCCATGCTCCGTCCAAGTGTTGCCAGCTACCATCCGGTTCATGACAGATCAGTGACGGTCGGGCATGAAACATGGATAACGCTGCGATCTGTGCTTTTTCGAGAATACCGAGACAGCAGCAGGCATGCCGGAACGAGGCGCCGTGGCCCACGTGGATTGTCACCAGCCCCGGCTGGGTGGTCGCCTCGATATGCCGCGCGACCCGCTGCCCCGCGTCCATCAGGCTTTCCGCACCTTCCAGCGGCAGGCGATAGTCGCTGTCAGATTTCCACCCCACGGGCGGCGCGCCGTATCGCGGATCGTCGCGCAGCACGCTTTCGATCTCGTCCACCGTCAGGTTCGCGGCGCTGCCAAGGCCGCGCTCTGCCAAGGCCGAGGTCTGTTCGATCCCGTCCACCCTATGCCCGAGCGACCGAAGCCGGTCCGCCACCGCGTCAGCGGTCTGCCACGCCCGCAACTGCCGCGAACTGTAGATCACCGGCGCCAAGGTCAGCCCATGCGCCGCGATCATCGCCGCCAGCGCATCCGCCCCGTCCGCCGCCTGCCGCAAGCCCTTTTCGGTCAGAGGATAGGGCTGCCGTGCCGAGGGCGCGCCCGCGCGTTGGCGATAGTCGCCGTGGCGCAGGAAGGCGACGTAGCCACGGTCAGCCATCAAGAAACTGCCGCCCCATACGGGCGATCGCGTCGAAGTCGACGCCGCCCGACACCTCGCAGACGCGGACGCCCTTCAGCGCCCGCAGATACGGCGCCGGGTCGGGTGCGTTGCCGTTCGGCTCGAAGCTGCCGTCGTTGTGCTGGTAGAACGGACCGGGGCTTTTCATGATCGCGCCCAGAAGGTCCGGCCGGTCCTTCAGCGAGACTTCGGTCACCTGTGTGGCCGCGTCGTTGTCCCGGCTCCAGTTCAACACCCAGAAGTCGGTGAGCGGACCTTCATAGCGCACCCGCTTGGGACCGTAGACCTGTGAAATGATCAGGTCGTGCTTGTCCTCCAGCGACCAGAGGTCGGCCGGCGGCATCGCTTCGAGTTCCGCGATCCGCGCGGGCGTCAGCATCCCCCGCAGGCGCGGGTTGCCAAGGATCGTGCCGGGATTGATGCGCGGATGTTTCGGGATGCCCAGCGCGCGGGGCGGATCGCCGGCGCGGATCAGCACCCGGTCGTTGCTGAGAAAACCCGCGCCTTCGATATCCATCAGCCGCAGCACCGAGGTCGACTTGCCGCCACCGGACAGCCCCGACACCGCCAGCGTCCGCCGCCCACGGGTCACCGCCGCCGCATGGGCAAGCTGCCAGCCATCGCGCAGGCAGATGTTCAGGATCTGCGTGTTGATGAAGTTGATGACGGTGCTTTCGTTCTCGACCAGCGGGCCGAAGGCGACAGCGTATTCCGGCGATTGCAGGAAGGTCACGCCGCTGCGAACCTTGCGGACAAGGCGGGCGTCTTCAAGGTCGCAGACCGCGTCCTTCCGCCCCGCCTTGCCAGCCTCTCGCCGCCACTCGGTCCATTCCGGCTCGGGGGCCAGCGCCTGCCCCGGCAGCAGATGCACGGTGATGTCGCCGGGCACGTCCGTCACGGCCTCGGTGAAATACGAGACGAGCGCAGCGCGCAGCGGCTCGGGGCAAAGCACCGTCACCCCCACCGGGCCCACCGTCAGGTGAAACGGGTCCGACGCGAGCGCGGGCGACAGGTCGAGGAGTGACAGGATCCCGGCGGCGGTCATGGCGACACCTCGGCCAGAACATGCTCGGCCACCAAGGCGGCGGCGTCGATCCCGCAACCTTTCAGCGCGCCGCTGTAGCCGCCAAAGGCAGACACCTCGAACACGATGGGACCGTCCGGCGTCAGCGCGATATCGACCGTGGTGAAGGTCAGCCCGAACGGAGCCTGCGCCTTGCGGCCAAGCTCGATCAGCTCCGTCGACGGCGCGTAGGGTGCGTATTTGCCGCCTGAATGGATCGTGGTGTTCCAGCTGCCCGTCTGGCTGACGCGGGCGTAGGTGCAGACATATTCACCCGCAAGGAACACCATGCCAAGGTCGTGGCCCGACAGGTCGGCCTTCTGCTGGATATACATCATCGGGTTCGCGGCCTTGAACGTCTCGATCTGCGCGGCGGCGTCCGGCGCATCGTGGTCCAGCAGCACCATGCCCCGCGCCTTGGTCGAGAACAGCGGCTTGAACACTGCCGAGCCGAAGCGTTCCAGCGCGGCACGCGCGGCGTCGACATCCTCGGTGATCGTGGTCGGCGGCATCGGGATGCCCGCGTTGGCCAGCGTCACGGTGCAGGCGAGCCGGTCCATTAGCCGGATCACCTTTTCCGCCGGGCTGAAGACCCGCACCCCGCGCGCCTCGGCGACGCGCAAAAGCTCCAGCCGGTCAAGCGCGTCGGGACTGTAGTCCTCGGCCACCTTCTTCAGCACCAGCCCGTCGAGTTCGCACAGGTCGGTGCCGTCACACAGCAAGCGCCCGGTATCCAGTTCCAGCGTGACGTGCGCCATGTCGATCACCTGCCGATAGCCGGTCCGCGCCTCGAAGGCATCCGCCAGCGCTTCGGTCGACCATTTTCCGGGGGTTCCGATGACTCCGATTTTCTCAGTCACTGAACAGCATCCTTACAGGCAGCCGGAACCGCGCCTCTTTCCCCGCAGGCACCGCAAGCGCGCTTTCCAGAATGTACCGGGCGCGCAGGATCATCCGCCGCGCGTGGCTTTGATCGACGACGAAGCGCGTCGAACTGGCGAAGGACCGGGCGAGACCAAGCGCAAGGCGATACTCGAAGGTCGGATCCTTCTCGCGTCGGGCGAACTTGGCGGCCATCGCGTGCATATCGGCCGCCACCCCCGCGATCCGTGCGCGCGTTCCGGCGTCAAGCACCTGAAGCCGATAGTTCGACACCATGAACACGGATACGTCCTGCACGTAGTCCATGTACCGCGACCGGTGCAGGTCGATGAACCGGATCTTCTTCGCCACCGCGTCGTAGATCACGTTGTCGAGGTTGAAGTCGCCGTGGATGTAGACCGAGAACGGCGCCTTCAGCTTCGCCTCGCGCGCGGCGGCGGCGGCGATCAGGTCATCGAGGCTGGCCACCGTGGCGCCGTTGATGGACTCGGCGCCACGGTCGAAGCGCTTGTGCAGGCGGTAGACGTCTTTCATCCGCTTGCCCAACTGGTCCATCGCCTTCATCTCGGCGGGCTCGTCCGTGCGGGTCTGCCGCCAGATGTCGCGTACTGTCTTGTGCAGCGCCGCCTGCGCCTCTGCCAAAGCGTCGTCGGAGCCGCCCAGAACGATATCCTCGAAGGTCTCGCCCTCGAGATGCTCGATCAGCAGCGCGGCGGATTCGCCGCTTTTCTCGTAGGACAGGATTTCCGGCGCGAGGCCGGGATAGACCGAGTTCCAGCTTTTCACGCCGACCCGTTCTTCCTTCACCTTTCGGCGGTCCCCGTCCTTGAAGACGGCCGAGACGGTCTTGCCCTTCGCGTCCCGCAAGCTGACGCTTGAAATCGCGCTGCCCGACCGCGTTTCCGCCAGCGGCTGAAGCGAGATATCCTCGTCGCGCGAGACCCCGGCCAGCACGCTGCGCAGCGTGAAATAGCGCTCGAACTGAACCGACTGGCCGATGTTGATCGACAGGATCGCCTCGCTGATCGCCTGCAACGCCTCTCCCATGCGGGTGATCTCGTTCAGCGTCAGCAGGGCATAGGCCAGATCCCCGGCATGCTTCGTGCCCTGCATGTCGCGGGTGTAGGTGCGAAAGAGCCTGTCGTTGAACACGCCCAGCTCGGCGCGGGTCTGGCCGATCTGCACCGCCATCTTGCTGTCGCGGTCGTCCAATGCCTCTTGGATGCGGGCCACCGTCTTCCGCACCATCTTCAGCGGCGTGACGTAGGTATCGGCACGCAGCACCTTTTGCCGGTCCATCCGTTCCGCCTGTTCCACGGCGCGGCGCCCCAGCCGAGAAATCAGGTCGAGGTTCCGGGCGATGGTGTCGGTCCCCTGCAGGCGAAGCTGCTTTGTCTCGGACGTCTTGCCCCGCATCATGCCGGACAGACAGGCCTTGCGGACACGCGCCGACAGGTTGTGCGAATAGCCCGCCCGCTGGATCAGTTGCAGCGCCGTTTCGGTGCGCGGCGCGTCGAAATACGAGATCAGCCGTGTCAGCTGTCCGTCGAGTTCGGCCAGCAGGAACGACATGTTCTCGGTGATCGGATCAGGGGACGACATTGTCGAGCCTTCCCAGGTACACCGGCGCATCGTCACGCGACAGGAAGCGGTCGTAGCGCGGGAAGAACTTGGCCTCGGGCGCGGCGGGGTCGGTCCAGATGGTCTGGATCTGCCGCCGGTCTGGGCGTTTGCCCAGCCGGGGTTTGTAGTCGTCGGGCACGGTGCAGGACAGCAGGATCTCGACCAGGTGGCGCTTGCCGTCCTTCCGGGTGCGGAACACGTCGGCGACATGCAGCACGTCGCCCACCACCGGCGCGACGCCGATCTCTTCGACGCACTCGCGCACCACGCAGTCCGCGACTGTCTCGCCATACTCCAGCCGTCCGCCCGGCAGGGTCAGATAGCGTTTGCCCGACGGCGATTGCTTGACCTGCACGAGAACGAGATTCCCCTTCCGGATGACAGCGCGGACTGTCGGACGTATGACATCTTCTGCGTTCATGCTGCCATATGCGCCTCTGGTAACATGGATGCAAAGATCGAATCCGGTCGGTGCAAGGGGACAGCGGGAAAATGACCTCGATCCATGTCGCGCGCGAAGTGACGCTTCCCGACGACCTGCGGGTCGCGCGGGCCGAAAGCGCGCCGCATCTCGGGCCGCGCATCCTGTTCTTCAGCGGCGGCAGCGCGCTGAACGGGATCTCGCGGCGGCTGAAGCACTACACCTTCAACTCGATGCACCTGATCACCCCGTTTGACAGCGGCGGCAGTTCGCAGGTTCTGCGGCAGGCCTTCGACATTCCGGCGGTGGGCGACCTCCGCTCGCGGCTGATGGCGCTGGCGGACGAGACGGTGCTGGGTCAACCGGACGTTTATGCGCTGTTCAGCCACCGCCTGCCGAAGGACGGCGACCAGAAGGCGCTGAGGGCCGAGGTCGCCCGGATGGTGCAGGGCAAGCACCCGCTGCTGTCGGCCATCGCCAAGCCGATGCGGCAGTTGATCCAGACGCAACTGGCCCGCTTTGCGGACGAGGTGCCGGATGATTTCGACTATCGAAACGCGAGCATCGGCAACCTGATCCTTGCCGGCGGTTATCTTGGCAACGGGCGCGCGCTGGAGCCGGTGCTGTTCCTGATGTCCAAGATGGTCGACGTGCGCGGCACCGTCCGCGCCATCGTCGACGAGAACCTGCAGCTTGGCGTTGAGTTGCAGGATGGGCGGCGGATCGTCGGACAGCGCCAGATCAGCGGCAAAGAGGTCGCGCCTCTCGACAGCCCGATCGCGCGGCTGTTCCTGAGCGACGGCGACACCGAGTTGTCAGCGGACGCGGTGCCCCTGCCAAAGCGGAACCGCAGGCTGATCGAGCAGGCAGAGGTGATCTGCTATCCGCCCGGCAGCCTGTTCTCCAGCGTGATCGCGAACCTGCTGCCCGCGGGCGTGGGCCGCGCGGTCGCGAAGCGGCGGGTGCCGAAGGTCTACCTGCCAAGCCTCGGCAAGGACCCCGAGGCACTGGGCCACAACCTTGCCGGGCAGATCGGCGCGATCTTGACGCCCCTGTTGCGGGACGCCGGGCCGAAGGCCACCCCGCGCGACGTGGTCAGCCATGTTCTGTGCGACACCTCGCTGCCGCCCGACGACTGCGCCAAGGTCGAGAAGGTGCACGGCATCCCCTGCGTCCGCCTGCCGCTCGCCGCAGAGGGCGAGACCCGCTACGACGTCGACGCCGTGTCGCGGGTACTGGTGTCGCTGAACTGACGCCGCACCAAAAACGCGAACGCGGCCGCCCTTTGGCGACCGCGTTCGGCTGGGCGTATCGTGCCGTGTCTCAGGCTTCGCGAACCGGCAGGCTTTCCATGTAGGCCGCGACCTCGTCGGTCGGGATCACATCCGCGTACTTGCAGTTCAGGTCGAACAGGTTGATCGCGTGGCTCGCCTCGAACCGGTCGAAGGCGGTCTCTTCCGGGATCACGACCTTGAAGTTGAACGAATAGGCGTCGACCGTCGTGGCCCGCAGGCAGCCCGAGGTGGTGCAGCCCGTCATGATCAAGGTGTCCACGTCAAGGAAGTTGAGGTGGCTCATGAAGATCGTGCCGAAGAAAGCCGAGGGCTTGCGCTTGCCGATCAGGATGTCCTGCGGCTGCGGCGCCAGCGGCGCGACGGTCTGGGTCGCGTGGCTGCCCTCGGTCGAGGTCTTTTCGTGGCCGCGGTGGCTTTTGCCGACCTGCACACCGCTGTCGATCATGTCGGGGCGGCGTTCGGAGACTGTGTAGAACACCGGCAGGTTCTTCTCGCGCGCGATCTTCAACAGCCGCTCGATATGCGGCACGGCCTTCCAGCCGGCCTCGCCGCAGTGGGTGCGGTATTTCTTGACGCCTTCTTCCTGATCCTCGCCCGGTTCGTCGCCGGTGAAGTTGTACTGCACGTCGATGATGAACAGCGCCGGGCGCGTGCCGAAGCCACCGCGTTTGCCGTAGCCGGCCAGCTGGTAGATCCGCTTGTCTTTCTCGGTCAGGAACTTGTCCCAGATGCGTTCGCTCATGTGTCTCTCTCTTCTAAGCGGATAGGGCTCAGTTGGCCCGGAACAGGTACTTGCCGGCAGGCGCGGCATCGACGCCCTCGGCCAGCGCGCCGTTTTCGGACAGAAGCATTCCGCGCAGGACCGTGTGGGTCACAGCGCCACGGAACGTCATGCCTTCGTAGGGCGAGTAGTCAGAGTGCGACGGATAGTCGGTGTGCCGCACGGTCGTTTCGCCCTCGGGGTCGACGATCGCGAAATCGGCGTCGTAGCCCGGCGCGATCCGGCCCTTGCCGGACAGGTTGTACAGCTTCGCGACATTGCGGCTGGTGGCGGCCGACAGCGTCTCGATCGGGATGCCGCGCTTGTGGAAGCCCTCGGACACCAGCACCGGCCAGATCTGCGCCATGCCCGGAAACCCCGCCGAGGCCTGCCAGATGTCCGGCCCCTTGGTTGCGCGCTTGCGGGCCACGTGGTCGGAGCCGATGGTCTGCACCGCGCCGTCGCGCACGCCTTCCCACAGGGTGTCGGCATCCGACTGCGAGCGCAGCGGCGGGTTCACCTTGCCCAGATCGCCGATGCCGCTGTCGCGGGTCAGGGCGAGGTAATGGATGCAGGTTTCGACGTTGATCGCCGGGCGGTCCGGACGGCGCATGCGGCGCACCAGTTCAAGGCTTTCGCCCGCCGACATATGCACGATGTTCACCGGGCAGCCCGCCTTCTCGCCGAAATAGGCGACGCGGAACACGTTCTCGGTCTCAAGGAAGCCCGGGCTCTGGTCGTCCCACGCGCCAAGATCCATCCGACCCGAGGCCTTCACGGGCTCGCGGAACACCGGGATCACCTCGGTGTTCTCGCAATGCACGCCGACGACGCCGCCCCTGACGGTCGCCGCCGCCTGTAGCGCCTGAAACAGCAGCGCATCGTCCACCTCGGTGAACCCCTTCGCGCGGCCGGTCTCGCCCTTGTACATCAGGTAAACCTTCAGCGAGGTCACGCCGTACTTGGCGGCCAGCTTCGGGAACTCCTCGACATGCCGCCGGGCTGTGACGCCGAAGTGAAAGCCGAAGTCGATCACCGACCGCGCCTCGCCCGCGTCGCGCCATTCGGGCGTCGTCTTGTCCAGATCCTCGGACCGCCAGAAGGTCATCAGGCCGGTGACGCCCTGCATCGCGGCGGTGCGCGTCTCGGTCGTCCAGTCGTCTTCCTTCGCGCCGAAGCCCACGTGGGTATGCGGGTCGATGGCGCCGGGCAGGATCCAGCGGTCGGTGCAGTCGACAACGCGCGCCGCCTCGACGGTCTCGCCGGGTTGCAGGATCGCGGCGATCTTGCCGCCCTTCACCGCGACCGAGCCACGGGTCACGCCCTCGCCCGGAAACACGATCTCGCCGTTCTTCAAAATCAGATCGTAACTCACACGCCCGTCCTCTTGTTCATCTCCAGCAATCTCTCGCCGGTGTCGTTCCAGACCTCCTGCCGCACGATCAGGCCATCCCGCATCTCGAACAGGTCGATGAAGCGGATGCCGTCGAAGGCGGTTCCGTCCGGCCATTTGCCGTAAAGCGTTCCGGTGATCATCACCCGCTCGGTGCCGTCGATCACCCACGACTGGCAGTCGCTGATGTGCTTCTTCACCACCTCGTAGCGCCCGGCAGAGTTGCCGCGGATCTCTTCGAGGCTGCCAAAGCGCTTGCCGCCCGGAAATACCAGCGTCAGGCCGTCGCTGGCGACATACCGGCGGGCGAGGTCAAGGTCTCGGTCCTGCA
Source organism: Maritimibacter sp. (assembly GCA_017792445.1). Lineage (GTDB taxonomy): Bacteria > Pseudomonadota > Alphaproteobacteria > Rhodobacterales > Rhodobacteraceae > Psychromarinibacter. Next base: position 2,524,690 of record CP051232.1, on the reverse strand, counting down.
TCGCCGCAAGATAGGCGACGGCGCGTTCGATGGCGGTGCCGTGAAGCGTCATGCGGACGCCCTCCCCTGCTTTGCGCCGACCGCGGCCTTGAGGATCTCGGCGAAGATACCGCCCTCGCGCAGCAGATCGGTTTCGTGGGTGCTTGCAACGTCAAGCCGCGCGTCGAAGGCTGTCACCGAACCATCGGCAGCCTCGGCCCGGACCGCGACCGTCGAGCCGTCGTCAACCGCCGCCAGCAGACCGGAAAAACGGAACGTCTCGAACCCGGTCAGCCCGAGGCTGTCGATGCTCTGACCGTCCGCGAACACCAAGGGCACGATCCCCATGCCGATCAGGTTTGCGCGATGAATCCGCTCGAAGCTTTCGGCCAGCACAGCCGCGACGCCCAACAGCTTCGGCCCCTTCGCCGCCCAGTCGCGGCTGGAGCCCATGCCATAATCCTTGCCCGCCAGAACGATCGGCAGCTGCCCCGCATCCCGCATAGCCTGCGCCGCATCGTAGATCGTCACAACCTCGCCTTCGGGTGACAGCCGGGTGAAACCGCCTTCGATCCCTCCGGCGAGGCGGTTCTTCATCCGCTGGTTGGCGAAGGTGACACGGGCCATGAACTCGTGGTTGCCGCGCCGCTGGGTGACGGCGTTGAAATCGGCGGGCGCAACGCCTGCGTCGACCAGGTACTGACCGGCCTGCGTGTCTGGCAGGATCTCTCCGGACGGGGTCACGAAATCGGTGGTCAGCGAGTCCCCCGCGACGACCAGCGCACGGGCATTGCCCAGCACATCGGGCAAACCATCGCTGCCAAGTTCGATGAACGGCGGGCGTTTGATGTAGGTCGACGCCGGATCCCACGCGAAGACAGGGCCGCGCGGGCTGTCCAGATCGTCCCACAGCGTCGCGCCGTCGAACAGCGTGCGATAGACCTTGCGGAACCGGCCCGGCGTCTGGCTGTCGCGTTCCAAAGCGGCGACCTCGTCGCGGTCGGGCCAGATGTCGGCCAGCATGACAGGGTTGCCTTCGGCATCCGTTCCCAGCGGTTCGGTCGCGAAGTCGATATCCACCCGCCCCGCCAGCGCGAAGGCCACCACCAACGGCGGCGAGGCGAGGTAAGAGGCGCGCGCCGACTTGTGGATGCGCCCCTCGAAATTGCGATTGCCCGACAGCACCGCCGCGCAGACAAGGTCGTTCTCGGCCACCGCTTCGGAGAGGCCCGGCGCCAGCGGACCGGACTTGCCGGAACAGGTGGTGCAGCCGATGCCGACCACGTGGAAGCCAAGCGTTTCCAGCGGCGCCATCAGGCCGGCGTCGGCGAGGTAGTCCTCGACCAGACGCGATCCCGGCGCGAGGGATGTTTTGACCTGCGACGGCACGTTCAGGCCCCGCGCCACCGCGTTGCGGGCCAGCAGACCGGCGGCCAGCATGACGGTCGGGTTCGACGTGTTGGTGCACGAGGTGATCGCCGCGATGGTCAGGCTGCCGTGGCGCAGGGTGACGGGCGTGTCGCCCACCGTGACGTGTGCCTCGGCGGTCAGGGCGTCCTGGGACAGGCCGAAACCACCCGGCCCCACGGGCGCGGTCAGCGCTTCGCGGAAGGCAGGCGCGATGCGGTCCAGAGGCACCCGGTCCTGCGGACGCTTGGGACCGGCGACGCTGGGCACGATGGCGGACAGGTCGATCTCGACCATCTCCGACACTTCCGGCAGCGGCGCGTCCGGCTCGGCCCACATGCCGCTGGCGCGGGCATAGGCCTTGACCCCCGCAACGTGATCCGCGTCGCGCCCCGAGGCGGACAGATAGTCGATGGTCCGCGCGTCGACCGGGAAGAAGGCGCAGGTCGCGCCGTATTCCGGGGCCATGTTGGCGATGGTCGCGCGGTCCGGCACCGACAGGCTTGCAGCCCCCGCGCCGCAGAATTCCACGAAAGCGCCCACGACGCCGACCTGACGCAGGCGTTCGGTCACCGTCAGCACGAGGTCGGTCGTGGTCGAGCCTGCCGGCATCTCTCCGGTCAGTTGCACGCCGACCACGCGCGGGATCCGCACCTGATAGGGAAGCCCCAACGCCGCCGCCTCGCCATCAATGCCACCGACACCCCACGCCAGCATGCCAATGCCGCCGACCATGGTGGTGTGGCTGTCGCAGCCCAGCACGAACTCGGTCGTCGTCACCGGCCCGTCCGGCAGGTCGCGCGTCGCGGCGACCTGCGCGATGCTTTCAAGGTGGACCTGATGAATGATGCCGGAGCCCGGCGGCACGACCTTCAGGCGGTCGAAAGCCTGCTCGGCCCATTTGAAGAAGGAATAGCGCTCGGCGTTGCGGCGGTATTCGCTGGCGATGTTCCGGGCGCGGGCGTTCGGGTGCCCGGCGACGTCCACGATCAGCGAATGGTCGATCACCAGCGTGACCGGCACCGCCGGCTCGACGCCCTTGGGGTCGAGCCCACGGTCCACCAGCGCGTCCCGCGCGGCGGCAAGGTCCATCAAAGCAGGCAGGCCGCTGCTGTCGGGCAGCATCACCCGCGATACCGAAAGGGGCACGGCGATTTCGCCGGTCTCAGCCGACCAGTTCGCCAACGCGGCGATTTCCGCCGCCACGTCGCGTCCGTCCAGCGCCTGAAACGCAAGGTTCTCAAGCACGACGCGCAGCGATTTCGGAAGCGGCCGGGCGCGATGGGCAAGCAACGGGGAAATGTCGATGAAACGGCCCCCTCGGGCCGCCGTCACCGGAAGATCGGCAACGCCGATCGCTGCGGAATCTGTCGGCTGCGCGTCCTGCATGGATTCTGGATAGGCCCCGGACCAAAAAGTGTCAACAGTATTGCCCGCCAAACCTTGTGCCGGGCGATCTTCTCGTTTACTTTCACGCAGAACTCGGTAAGTTTCCCAAAAGTGTTGACAGAATGGGGAAGGAATGACCGGCCAGCAGCGCACACGCGTCGACACCGTCTTCGATGCCATCTTCCAGTTGATCCTGAGCGGTGAGATCCCGCTCGGCGGCGTCGTCAACGAGGCCGCTCTTGCCGACCGGTTCGGCGTCAGCCGTGGCCCCGTGCGGGAAGCGGTCAAGGCGCTGCAGGGGCGCGGCCTTGTCACCAAGGAGCCGTACTTCAAGGCGCGGGTCGTCGATCTGTCCGTACACGACATGATAGAGATCTTTCAGCTTCGCGAAAGCGTCGAAGGCATGAGCGTCAAACTCGCCACCCTCGCAATGAGCGACGAGGCGATGCAGCGCCTGCTGGACGACTTCGAGCAGGCGGGCGGCAACGGCCGCGTTCTCGACCTGCACGTGCGCATCGCAGAGGAAAGCGGCAACAGCCGCATCCAGTCGCTGCTGTGCGACGAACTCTATTACCTGCTGCGCCTTTACCGGGCCCGTTCGGGGTCGACCCCCGGTCGTCACGACAACGCCTCGGCGGAACACTGGCAGATCCTGCGCGCCATGAAGGCGCGCGATGCCGAACTGGCCGAGTCGCTTATGCGGGCGCACATCGCCCGCGCCACCGAGGCGCTGCAGCGTCTTCTGGATACGGAATCCGCCCAGCCGCCTCCCGAGGCGGCCAAGGGGCGGCGAAGAAAGGAAACCGAAGCGTGAAACCCACCAAGCGCATGCGCGAACTTCTGGCCGGGGACGACATACTCGTGTCGCCCGGCGTCTATGACGGCTACAGCGTGCGCCTCGTCGAGAAGATGGGGTTCAAGACCGCCTGCACCACCGGCGCCGGGCTCGCGAACTCGCGCATGGGGATGGAAGACGTCGGCATCATGGGGATGACCGACAACCTTGACGCCTGCCGCATGATCGCGGGCAGCGTGTCGATCCCGGTGATGGCCGATGCCGACACCGGCTATGGCAACCCCGCGACCGTCTGGCACGCCGCCCGCCGTTTCGAAGACACCGGCGTCGCCGGGATCAACATCGAGGATCAGGTCTCGCCCAAGCGCTGCGGTCACATGGCCGGCAAGGACGTGATCGACATGCGCGAGATGGCCCGCAAGATCGAGGCCGCCTGCGACGCCCGCCGCGATGACGACTTCGTCGTGCTGGCCCGCACCGACGCCATCGCCCTTGAGGGGCTTGAAGGCGCGATCCGCCGGGCGAAGCTGTACGAGAAGGCGGGCGCCGACCTGATCTTTGCCGACGCCATCAAGGGCGAGGACCAGATCAAGGCGCTGGTCGATGCGGTCGACATCCCGGTCTCGGTCAACATGGGCTTCGGCCTGCGGTCGCGGCCCACTACGCCGCTGATCCCGATCGCCCGCATGAAGGAACTTGGTGTGCGCCGCGTCACGCTGCCCCGCATGCTGCCCGCCGCTGCGCTGAAGGCGATGGAGACGGTGCTGGCCACCCTGCAAGAGGCGATCCCGACCGGCGAGGTCGTCGACCGTCCGGACCTCATGGCCTCGATCGACGATATCTGGGGCCTGATGGGGTTCAACGAGTTCCGCGACCTTGAGGCGCGGTTCAACGATCTCGACGGCGTGGAAATTACGGCGGGCTGAGGTCCGGCACACCACTCACGGTGAAACGGGGGCATGTGGCATGACCGCATGCCCCTTTTCGTTCTCGCACCGCCGCCCGGACAGCAGACCGGGGCTACTTGAGGCCAGAGATGACCCGCGTCGGCTTGCCCGAACCGCCGGTGATGCCGAACACGGCCGTGCCGGTGAAGGTGATGCCGGGCTCGGGAAGATCCTTGCCCTGATTGGCCGCGTTGCCGTCGACGTCGCAGCCGGACAGCGCGACGGTGAATCCGATCAACAGCGACAAAGCACGAACCATCAATGACCTTCCTTCCGGCGGGCAGCCAGCGTTGCGTCGACGCGGCCGGACGCCGCCGCATCGGCCCCGCACCGCCTGAATCCGCCCCATCGGAAGGTCGATGTCAAGCGCCGCGACCGCGCACCAAGCGACGGCCAATGGCACGAAAAAAGGGGCGGACATCGCTGCCCGCCCCTTGGTCCGTTCACGCGTGAAGAGGAACGCGCGACCGGATCACTCCATGTTCAGCGTCGGCAGAAGCTCGGCGAAGAACGCGTCTTCGGCCTTCAGAACTTCGGTGAACGCTGCCGAGTCGGCATAGTCCACGGCGGTCAGGCCGCTGGTGGTGAAGGTGGTGAAGCTTTCGCTGGCGGCAGCCGTTTCGACGGCGGCAGACAGGGTGGCGATCACGTCCTCGGGGGTGCCCGCCGGGGCCCACAGTCCGGTGTTGGGCGGCAGCGCCAGATCGACGCCGCTTTCCATCAGCGTCGGCGTGTCGGGGGCGACGGCGGTGCGTTCGGCGCTTAGCTGCGCCAGTGCAACAAGGTTTCCGCCTTCGTCCTGCGGCAGGATCGCCGACGCGAAGCCCAGAACCAGATCGACGTCACCGGCCACGGTCGCCGCGACCGCCGGGGTCACACCGTTGAACGGGATGTGGAACAGCTCGATCCCCGCCGCGCGGGCGAAAGCCTCGGCCGCGATGTGGGTCGCGCCGCCGGTGCCGGCAGAGCCATAGCTCACCGCGCCCGGGTTCTCTTTCGCGAAGGCCACCAGCTCTTCGATGGTCGAGAACGGCGCGCCGTTGCGGGCGGCCATCATGTTCGGGCCGACGGCGACACGCGCCACCGGGGCGAGATCGTCAAAGCCGTAGGGCAGTTCACGCTGGTGCGGCGCGACGGTCTGAACCGAGGACACGGCGAACAGCAGGGTGTAGCCGTCGGGATCGGCGCTTGCCACGGCGGCGCCGCCCACGGTGCCACCGGCGCCCGGACGGGTCTCGACCACGACGGGCTGACCCAGTTCCTTCGACATCTCCTCGGCCAGCGTGCGGGCCATGGTGTCGGTCGACCCGGGCGAGTAGGGCACGATGATGGTGATCGCGCGCGACGGATAGTCCTGCGCGGCGGCGGCGGTGACGCCCAGCGCCAGCGCGGCACCGGCGAGCAGCCCGGTGATTGTCTTTCTCATGTCATTTCTCCTTGTTGAACTGTTTCCGTTTCTTCGCCGACCGGCGCAGCGGCTTCCGCCGCCGCACTGCGCCCGGCAATAAGCCCGAGCCCGAGCGCCGACAGCAGCCCGTTGCCCGAAACATATCCGTCGCCGCCCTCGCGGCCGCTGATCCCGGTGGCGGCCCCGCCGCCGGCATAAAGGCCGGGGATCGGTGCGCCACCGGCCCCGATCACCCGCGCGTCATCGTCGACGGCAAGCCCGCCCTGTGTGTGGAACAGCGCGGGCGTGATTCGCGTCGCGCGGTAGGGCGGCTGCAACGCGCCAAGACCCCAGGCCATGCGTCCATGCGCATCGGCTTTGCCTTCGGCGGACGCCGCGGCGGCGTCGAGGGTCGCCGCCAGCGCATCGCCCGGCACGCCGATCGCGTCGGCCAGATCAGCCGCCGTTGCCCCGGCCACCGCATCACCCATGCGGGCGACCTCGGCGAACTCGGGCTGGCCCTTGGCCACGTCAGCCTCGATCCGTTCGTCATAAATCATGTACAGCGGTCCGCCCGCCGCCAGTTCGACACCGGCAAAGGCGGAATAGCCCAGCGTCTCGTCACCGATCCGCTTGCCGTCGGCGCCGACGATGTAGCCGCCGCGTTCGACCACCGTCCACGTCACCAGCACACCGCTGCGCGCGGCAAGGCCCGCGTGGCCCTGATAGGCGCCAAGGTTTCCGGTCCGCGCGCCCAGCGCCCTGCCCCATCGCAGCGCCTCGCCCGTCGAGCCGGTCGAGCCCGCGTAGGTCGCCGCTTCGGCGCCGGGGCAAAGTTCGGCGACAAGATCGCGCGCGCCGCCGAAGCCGTTGGTCGCAAGGATCACCGCCTTCGCGCCGATGCGGCTTTCGCGACCGTCGGCGTCGCGGGCGAGCGCGCCGGTCACGCGGCCATCCGCGACAGTCAGTTCCACCACCGGCTGGCCGGGCGCGACGGGGATGCCCCGCCGGTCGGCTTCCGCCTCCAGATCGGCCATCAGTTCGGCCCCGGTCCGCGAGGGCGGAGCGTGCAGGCGGGTCACCGAATGGCCGACGTGGCGATAGCCGGCAACGAGGGTCAGACCGACATGCGCCTCGTCGATCAGCCACTCGACCAGCTCGGCCGAGATCCCGGCCAGCCGCTCGGTCAGGTGATCCGCGTCATGCGGCCCGCTGACCCGCATCAGGTCGTCGCGGAACAGATCGGGCCCGTCATCGACACCGGCTGCGGCCTGTAGCCGCGTGCCCGCACCGGGGATCGAGCCGCTGGACAGCGACGTGTTGCCGGCGAGACGAGACTGCTTTTCCAGCACGGCGACCGAAGCACCCGCCGCATCCGCCGCAATCGCGGCGACCAGCCCACAGCCACCGGCGCCGACGACAAGAACGTCGACCTCGATATCGGGTGTCTGCGGCGATGAAGCAGTCGGCTGGGTCACATTCGCACCTCTTCAAAGTGTCAACACTATGCGCAGCGACGCGCCAGAGGTCAACGCCTTCCTTGAAGAAGCCTTACTTGCAGCGTTGCACGCGTCATTTCGCGGTTTTTCCGTACATTCCGGTGCGCGAAACGGCATAAACCGCAATCAATTTCGGCAAAATCAACATGCGCTCCGCGCCTTCCGATACCCATACTGTTGACAGTTGGCCGCTCTCTTGCCATTCCAGACGAAGCTCAATCGACAGGTACACATGCCTTCGCGACTCGCGTTACCTCCCCTGCCCGTCCGCCGCGTCCGGATCGCCCCGTGACCGGAACCGCACCTCTTGCCGTGGTGACCGGCGTCGCCTCGGGCATCGGTCACGCGGTGGCAAAGCGGCTTGCAGCAGACGGCTGGTCGGTCCTTGGCCTCGACATCGCAGCCCCGCCCGCCGACACGCCGCTGGTCCGCATGATCCGCGCCGATCTTGCGACGGTTGCGGGCATCGACGACGCCGTGGCGCAACTGGACGGGGTAACCGCCAGCGCGTTCATCCACGCGGCGGGCATCATGCGGGCGGACAACGCAGAGACGGATGCCGATGCGGGTGTCGCGCTTTGGACGCTGCATGTGGGCGCGGCGCATCGCCTGTCGCGCGCTTTGATCCCCGGCATGCCGGATGGCCGTGGCCGCGTGGTGTTCCTGTCGTCGCGCGCCGCGCAGGGGCGGCCCGGCCGTGGCTACTATGCCGCCAGCAAGGCCGCGCTGGATGGGCTTGCCCGCTCGCTTGCAGGCGAACACGTCGCCCGCGGCATCACAGTCAACGTCGTGGCGCCCGCCGCCACCGACACCCCGCAGCTTCGCGACCCTGCCCGCGCCGACGCGCCGGTGCGCCCGCTTCCTTTCGGGCGCGTCATCCGCCCCGAAGAGGTCGCGGCGACGGTCGCATTCCTGACCTCGGTGGACGCGGGCGCAATCACCGGGCAGACCATAACGCAATGCGGCGGCGCCTCGCTCGTCGCGTCCCAATCAGAGAGGTCGCCCACATGAAGCGCCCCGAACACAACCGGCAGGAAATCGCGGCGGGCCTTGTCTGGGCCGCCATCGGACTTGCCGCAATCTTCATTGCCGGAGACTACGCCTTTGGCACCATCGTCCGCATGGGTCCGGGCTTTGTCCCCATCGCGCTGGGTGTGCTGCTGGTCGGTCTTGGGCTGGTCGCCGCGTGGCAGGGCAGACTGGCCGAACGGATAAAGCTGGACCTGCGCTTCCGCCCGTTCGCGATCATCATGGGCGGCATCATCGTCTGGGTCCTGCTGGTCGACCGCGCGGGCTTTGTCATCTCGACCTTCGCGCTTGTCGCCATCGTCTCGCAGGCCGAGCGCGAGATCACGATGCTGGAAACCGTGCTGCTGGCGGCAGGCGTGACGCTTGTCGGCTACCTCATCTTCATTCGTGGCATCGGCATCCCGATCGCCGTCTTCGGGAGCTGACCCATGGACCTGCTATCCGGCATCGCCCTCGGGCTTGACGTCGCCATCACCGGCGAAGCGCTGCTGTTCTGCCTGATCGGCGTCTCGGTCGGCATGTTCATCGGTGTGCTGCCCGGCATCGGCCCGCTGGCCGCCGTCGCCATGACGCTGCCGATTACCTACCACCTCGAGCCGATGAGCGCGCTGATCATGCTGGCGGGCATCTTCTATGGCGCGCAATACGGCGGATCGACCGCGTCGATCCTGCTGAACCTGCCCGGCACATCGACCACCGCCGTCACCGCGCTGGACGGCTATCCGATGGCCAAGCAAGGCCGCGCGGGCGTGGCACTGTTCATCACCACGATCACCTCTTTCGTCGGTGGCTGCTTTGCCATCGTTCTGGTGATGAGTTTCGCCCCGGCACTTGGGAAGATGGCGCTGAAGTTCTCTTCTGCCGAGTATTTCTCGATCATGCTGCTGGGTCTCGTCGCCGCCGCTACGATGTCGCTGGGGTCGCCGGTGAAGGGCCTGATAAGCGTGGTTGCAGGGCTTCTGCTGTCGACGGTCGGGATGGATCCGACCTCTGGCACGATCCGCTATACCTTCGGGATCCTCGAACTGCAGGACGGTCTGAACCTTGTCGCGATGGCGATGGGCCTGTTCGGCGTGGCCGAGATCCTGAAGAACGCGGGCAAGCCGCGAGACCTTGCCCCGCAGAAGGTCCGCCTGCGCGAACTGATGCCGACGAAGCAGGACATGAAGGAGACGTGGAAGCCTACCGTGCGCGGTTCGATCATCGGGTCCTTCGTGGGCATTCTGCCTGGTGCGGGCCCGACGCTGGCGGCCTTCCTTGCCTATGCCTTCGAAAAGCGCGTGTCGCGGACGCCCGAGAAATTCGGGCGCGGCGCGATCGAGGGGATCTCGGCCCCCGAGGCCGCCAACAACGCCTCGACCCAGGCAGCCTTCATCCCGACGCTGTCGCTGGGCATTCCCGGCGACGCGGGCATGGCGGTGCTGCTGGGTGCGATGATGATCCACGGGATCACGCCGCGGCCCGAGTTCTTCACCACCAACGCCGACCTGTTCTGGGGACTCGTCGTCAGCTTCTGGATCGGCAACCTGATGCTGCTGGTCCTGAACATCCCGCTGATCGGGTTCTGGGTACGCATCCTGACGGTGCCGCAGCGCCTGCTGTTCCCGGCGATCCTGTTCTTCATCTGCATCGGCGTCTACTCGGTCAACAACAGCCCGTTCGACGTGATGACGGTGATCGTCTTCGGTATCGTCGGCTACCTGATGAACGCCTATGGCTATCCGCCCGCACCGATGCTGATGGGCTTCATCCTTGGCCCGATGCTGGAACAGCACTTCCGTCGCGCGCTGCTGTTCTCGCGCGGGGACATCACCACCTTCATCGACCGCCCGATCTCGGCCGCGTTCCTTGTGCTGACGGTACTTCTGGTGGCAAGCATCGCGATCCCCGGCTACCTCGCGCGGCGGCGCACGCGGCTGGCCGAGGACTGAAGCGCCCCGGCCTGACCGCGCCTCATGCGGTCAGGCTTTCGGCGTCCCGCTTGCGGCGGCGCGCCAGAACGACCGCCGAGGCGATCACCATCGCCCATATTCCAATCGTCGCGATACCCAACACCGCCGCCACCGGCCGTTCGAAGAACGCCAGCAGGTCGCCGCGTGCGATCATCATCGAGGTGGTGAAGTTGGTTTCCAGCAACGGCCCCAGCACGATGCCAAGGATGATCGGCGCGACCGCGAAGCCGTGCGCCTCGAGCACATAGGCGACAAGCCCGAGCACGATCATCACCCAGACGCCGAACATCGAGTTGTTGATGGCGTAGGAGCCGACGATGCAGAACAAGAGGATCGCGGCGTTGAGGTAGGCGCGCGGCACGCTGAAGACGTAGCGCGAGGCCTTCGCGGCCGCAAAGCCGAACGGCAACAGCAGCAGGTTGGCAAGGAAGAACACCAGCAGAACCGCGTAGAAGTTCTGCGGGTTCAGCGTCAGCAGTTGCGGGCCGGGGTCCATCCCCTTCATCACCAGAACGCCGACCGCGATGGCGGTCACGGCGTCGCCGGGGATGCCGAAGACCATCGCCGGGATCCACGCGGAACTGAGCGCGGCGTTGTTGGTCGCGCCCGCCTCGACCAACCCCTCGGGATGGCCCTTGCCGAATTTCTCCGGCGTCTTGGACGTGCGCTTGGCCAGTGCATACGTGACCCACGCGGCAAGGTCGCCGCCGACACCCGGCAGCGCGCCGATCACCGCGCCGATCCCGGCGCCGCGAAACAGGTTCTTGCGGAACTTGAACAGCACGCCGCCGACGCCTTTGAACGGATTGCCGACGCGGGCCTGTTCCTTGAACGTCGCGCCCGCGCGTCCGTTGCGCAGGATCTCGGCCAGCGCGAACATTCCGATCATCGCGGGGATGAAGCTGATCCCGCCGGCGAGTTCGCCCGACCCGAAGGTGAATCGCGGCTGGGCCATCAGCGGATCCAGTCCGACCTGCGCGATGAACAGGCCCAGCAGCAGCGACAGCAGGCCCTTCGCCACCCCGCCGCCCGACACGAGCGCGGCGCAGCTCAGGCCAAGAAGGGCGAGCCAGAAATATTCGAAGCTTGAGAAACCCAGCGCGAATTTCGCAAGGAACGGCGCGGCGAACAGGATCAGCAGCGAGCCGACAAGCCCGCCGATGGTCGCCGAGGTGATGCCGACGCCGATGGCAAGGCTGGCCTTGCCGTTCTTGGTCATGCCGTAGGAGTCCTCGACATAGGCGGCGGATGCCGGCGTGCCGGGGATCCGCAGCAAGGTGCCCGGCAGGTCGCCCGCCGTGATCGCCATCGCGGTACACGAGATGATCGCGGCGATCGCCGGGACCGGGTCCATGTAGAAGGTGATCGGCACAAGGATCGCGGCGGCCATCGTTGCGGTCAGGCCGGGCATCGCGCCCACGAACAGCCCGAAGGCCGAAGCCAGCAGGATCACCAGCAGCGTGTCGGCGGTGAACACCAGCGCGGCGGCGGAAAGAAGCGACTCGATCATGGCTTACGTTCCCAGAAGTCCGCGCGGAAGCTGAACGCCAAGGCCGTGTACGAAGACCGCGTACAGCGCGAAGGTCATGCCGAGGCCGAACAGTGCGCTACCGATCCAGCCCGCTCCGCCCAGACGGCAGACAAGCGCCGTGAAGACGATGCCGCCCAGCAGGAAGCCGGTCGTCGGCAAGATCGCGGTCAGCACGATCAGCCCCACGAAAACGGCGATGGAATAGCCCGACAGCGCGATACCGGTGCCGGCGATGTCCGACCGGCTTCCGGTTTCCCGTCGCAACACCCGTGCGGCGCTCCACGCCAGCATCAGTCCGAACAGGACCATCAACGCGCCGGTGATCTTCGGGAACAGTCCCGATCCGACGGCCATGCCCGGCATCGAGCGCAAGCCGGCGGCGTGGACGTATATGCCCACGCCGCCGAGCGCAAAGGCCAACCCGATGACGAGTTCGCCGTATGAATTGGCCTTTGTCATGCTCTTACCCGTGGTCCGGCGTTACTGGTTGTCCAGACCGGCAGACGAAATGGCGTCGCCGAAGGCTTTGCCGCGCTGCGCGAGATACTCCACGAAGTCGTCGCCGCCTTCCCAGACAACGCCGTAGTTCAGCTTGCCCATCGCTTCGTTGAAGCTGTCCGACTGCACGATGCCGTCCAGCGCCTCGACCAGTTTCGCGGTGATCTCGTCAGGCAGACCGGCCGGGCCAGCCAGACCGCGCCAGCCCGCGATGGCAAAATCGACGCCCAGCGCGTCATTGACCGTGGGCACGTCCGGGAAAGCCGCGTTCGGTTCGCTTCCAAGATAGGCCAGCGGACGGATCTCGCCCGCTTCGATCAGGGCCTTCGCTTCGGGGAACTGCGCGACGACCACGTCGATGGCGCCCGAGACCAGAAGCTGCAGCGACGGCGCGCCGCCATCGGTCGGCACCCAGTTCACCGCGCTGGCCTCGCCGCCGAGACCCTGCACGAGGCTGATCCAAGACAGGTGGTTCAGGCCGCCGAAGTTGGCGCCGCTGGTGCTAAGCGCACTAACGTCCGCCTTGATGGCCTCGGCCAGATCCTCGATGGTCTCGAACTCTGAATCCGCCTTGACGAAGATCGCCGAGGGGTCGGCGTTGTACAGGCCGACAAGGCTGTAGTCCTCGTAGGTCAGTTCGGACGAGCCGACGGCGCTGTACATCGACAGTTCGGTCGTGATGATGCCCAGCGTGTAGCCGTCGGGATCGGCGTCGGCCAGCGAGGTGTGGCCGACGATTCCGCCACCGCCGGTGCGGTTCACGACGTTGACCGGCTGGCCCAGCTCTTCCTCGAGTTGCCCGGCGATAAGGCGGCCGGTCGCGTCGGTGCCGCCGCCTGCGGACCATGGCACGATCAGCGTGATCGGGCTTTCGGGGTACTCGGCCCAGGCTGCGCCGGACGCGGCGATGACAGTAGCAGCGGCCAGTGCCGCGTTCTTGAGAATTCCCATGAGTTCCTCCCTAAGGGTCGTTCCGGCGCCTCCACGCCATTCCGTATACCGGGATTATCATCCCAAAGATTTTCGTTCAACAGGCAATTAAATGGCGTTTTCGTAGGTAGCTTCGATCAGTTCACCCATGCGAGAAGCCATTTGACAAGAAAGAGTCTCCCTTCTATTCCTAATTTCCAGATTTGTATTCCGCATACCGGGATTCAATTTCGAGAAGATACCGAATACCGCACCCCGGCGCCCGACAGGCCTGACAGCCCGCGCCAACCCCATAGGAGGAGATGGAACATGCCGAACGAGATCGCCCTTTCGGTTCGCGACACACTGACGGGCATTCTGCCGCCGCTGGCGATGCCCTTTGACGACGACAGCAAGCTTGTCGCCGACGCCATCGGCCCGCAGATCGACATGATGATCGGCTCTGGCGTGCGCGGCGTCGTGGCCGGTGGCTCGACCGGCGAAGGCCATACCCTGTCGCACAAGGAATTCGTCACCGCGATGACCGAGGCGCATTCCGCCACCGCCGGCCGCGTGCCGTTCGTGGCGGGCCTCATCGTAAACTCTACCCGCGACGCAATCGAGCGGGTCGAGATGCTGGGCGACATCAAGATCGACGCCCTTCAGGTCACGCCGGTCTACTACCTGTTCAAGACGAGCCTGAAAGCCACGATCAAGCACTTCCGCGAGATCTGGGAAGCCACGCAGATCCCGATCCTGATCTACAACGTGATCCCGTGGAACTATCTCAGCGTCGACGACATGATCACGATCATGGACGAGGTGCCGGGCGTCGTCGGCATGAAGCAAAGTTCGGGCGACCTGAAATCCGTCACCGACCTTCTGCTGCGCGCCAAGCCCGAGAACCTTGTTCTCAGCGGTATCGACGCGCTGCTGTACCCGGCCTTCTCGATGGGTGCGCACGGCGCGATCAGCGCGCTGACCTGCGCGGTTCCCGGCACCACGGTCGCCCTGTTCGATGCGGTCCAGCGCGGCGAAGACGCCGTGGCGCGTGACCTGCACTTCAAGCTGAACGCCCTGTGGAACGCCATGCCCCACGACCAGCTTCCGGCTTGTGTGAAATACGTCCAGTCGCGTCAGGGCCTGCCCCTGTTCCACCCGCGCGCGCCGATGGAGAAGGTAGACGCGGACCGCAAGCGCATGATCGACGCGGCGCTGGACCCGGTGCTGGCCGCGACCGAGGCCGCGAAAGCCGCCTGATCCGGCAACTGACGTTACGGCGTGGCGCGGGTCCCTGAAACCGCGCCCGCCACGGGCGCATTGCCGCCTCGGGGCCCGGACGGGTATACGGGGTAAGGGCAGCCGCCGCCCGGCCCGCCCCGGAATGAAAACGAGACCGCCAGCATGGATACTCCTGCGCAGCCCGCCAAACCGCCCCGCAAGTCGGGCGAAGACAGCCTCAAGTCTCTGAACAAGGTTGCGAAGATCCTCGACTGCTTCAACCTGAACCGCCGGTCGTTGTCGCTGGCCGAGATTTGCGAGATCACCGGCTTCCCGCGGTCGACCACGCACCGGCTGGCCGCCTCGATGCGCGAGATCGGGTTTCTCGAGCAGGAACACGAACGCGACGCCTACCGGCTGGGCCTGCGGCTGTTCGAACTGGGCTCGACCGTTCTGGCGAACCTCGAACTGCACCGCGAGGGCGCATCCATCGTCAACGCGCTGCACCAACTGACGAACCGCACGGTCCACCTTGCCGTGTTCGACGGACAGCGCGCGGTGGTGATCCAACGGACCGAGGCCAGCAAGGACGGCCTTGCCCCCGGCAGCTTCGTCGAGAATTCGCCCGCCTATTGCACCAGCGTCGGCAAGGCCATTCTTGCGCATCAGGACGACGAGACGGTCGACCGCGTCATCGCTCTGGGGCTGAAACCCCTGACCGACACCACGCTGACCGATCCGGACGCCTTGCGCGCCGATCTCGCCGCCACCCGCGAGCGCGGCTATGCCATCGACAACGGCGAACACCAGCCCGCCCTGCGCTGCGTCGGCGCACCGATCCGCAACGCCTCGGGCAAGGTCTTCGCCGCGATCAGCGTCAGCGCCCCGGTCTGGGAACTGGGCCAGACCGAGATCGAAGGCTTCAGCCAGGTCGTGACCTACCACGCCAACCTCATCTCGCAGCGGCTGGGCTTTCAGCGCTGACGACACGAGGGACTGGCGGGCAGGTTCCATCCGTTCACACCGGCCAGACCGCTTGCAGCTTCTCGCCCGCAAGGATGCGGTCGCGGGCGCTGGCTTCGTTCTTGCCAAGCGCGTCCGCCTGATCCGCCACCGCGACGAGATGCGCGCGCGGAATGCAAACCACGCCGTCCACATCGCCAAAGATCAGGTCGCCGGGCGAAACCGTTGTGCCGCCCAGCGTGACGGGCACCTGGCTTTTCATCGGTTCCTTCTTGCCGGTCACGCCGACCGGGCTGGGCGCGGTGCCGAACAAGGGATACCCCAGCGCCCGTACCTGCGCGAGATCGCGGACCGTGCTGTTGACGATGGTCGCCGCCGCGCCCGCGGTCTTCGCGCCGGTGCTCATCAGCTCGCCCGAGCACGACCCCGCCGCACAGGAGGCATCGACCACAAGGATGCCGCCCGGAGGCACGTTGTCGATCGCATTGTGGTAGACGTCCTGCGGCTCTCCGGTCCGCTCGGACGGCTCGAACAGGACAGTGATCGCCGGTCCGCAAACCACATCGCCGTCCGCCAGCGTGCCCAGCAACGAAATCCCGTCCAGATGCCCCCACAGCCCCAGCGCTTCCATGCTGTCGTGGATGTCGCCCGAATACCATTTGGACAGACGGTCCATGGCATCCTTCTCGGCGGGCGAATAGTCGTAGTCGAACATCAGTCTTCCTTTTTCTGTGCTTTCGCGATGGCGACGCGAAGGTAATCTGCGCTGCGGTCGATCTGCGCCCGCATCAGGGCCTGCGCGCCCGCTTCGTCGCGGTCGCGGATGCAGGCGAAAATCTCGGCATGTTCGGCGTAGGCCTCGTCCAGCGACTTGGTCGGAACACGGCTGGACAGTTGGATCATCTCGCCGATCAGATTGGCGAAATTGTCGTACATGATCGCAAGGATGCGGTTGCCGGACGAATGCACCAGCGCGAGGTGAAAGGCAGCGTCCGCGACGACGAAGCCGGTGAAATCGCCCTCGTCCCGCGCGATCCGCATCCGGTCCAGCGCCGCCTCGACATCGGGCGTCACGCTGGGCTCGCGGGTCATCAGCAGTTCGATCGTCTCGGTCTCGATCATCCGGCGCGCCTGCATCAGCTGTTCAAGATAGCCGGGATCGGCCGCAAGCTGCTGGCGCACGGTGACGGCGAGGGTGCCAATGAACTCGGATACGTCCTGCCGGACAACGGTGGTGCGGCCACCATGACGGCGGCGGACAAGACCCTTGGTCTCGAGCGTCTGGATCGCTTCGCGCACGCTTCGGGTGGAAACGCCGAATTCGTCCGCGATGGCGCTTTCCGAGGCCAGCTTGTCCCCGACCTTCAGGTCACCACCGAGGATGCGATCCTCCAGCACCGAAGACACGGTCGTATGCAGCTTGTCCCTGCTCGCGCTCATCGCTCCCCCCTTTGGCTTGGCCACGCAATCGTCGTGCGGTTGACGCCCATGCGGCCTGTGGTTATCCATACTCATGACATAAGTCATATGTCAACACTTGCCGCGACCACCGAAGTGCGCCACCCGCCAGCCGGACCGCCCTTCGCAGGATGGAATGACCAGGGAGGAACCACGCGCATGCAGGACTTTTTCAATATCGAAGGACGGGTCGCGATCGTGACGGGCGGGCTGGGGCAGCTTGGGACGCAGTTCACCAAGCAGCTTGCAGGGAACGGGGCGAAAGTGGCGATCTTCGCCCGCCGCACGCGCACGAAGGACGAGACCGAAGCGCAGTTCCCGGGCCTTTCGGAGAACGTGCGCGTCTACGAGGCGGACGTAAAGGACAAGGACAGCCTGATCGCCGCGACCGATCAGGTCACCGCCGACTGGGGCGTGCCGCATGTGCTGGTGAACAACGCGGGTATCGACAGCAAGCCCGACGGCGACGCCGACCAGAACGCCCCGTTCGAGGTCTATCCGAAGAAATACTGGGACGACATCATCGAGACCAACCTGACCGGCTGCATGCTGTGCAGCCAGGTGATCGGCACCCGCATGGCCGAAGCCGGGCGCGGCTCGATCATCATGGTCGGTTCGATGTACGGCATGGTCTCGCCCAATCAGGCGCTTTATGCGTATCGCGAGGAACGCGACGGCAAGCCTTTCGTGAAGGCGATCAGCTATGCCGCGTCGAAGTCGGGCCTGTTGAACATGACCCGCTATCTGGCGACCTACTGGGCCAAGAAAGGCGTGCGCACCAACCTTGTGACCTTCGGCGGGGTAAAGACGGGATCCTTCGACAAGGAATTCATCGACGCCTTCCTGCAGCGCGTGCCGATGGGCCGGCAGGCGGAGATCGAAGAGTTCGGCCCCATCGTCCAGTTCCTCGCCTCGGACGCGTCGTCCTACATGACCGGCGCCAACCTCGTTCTGGACGGCGGCTTCACCGCCTGGTGAGGCAGGGACAGACTGAAAAGCAAAACGCGGCGCCCGAGGGATCGGACGCCGCGTTTCACGTTGTGGGGCGAAAGGATTACTTCGCCTCTCCCGGCGTGGTTGGTCCGAGGGAGAGCATCAGCCGGTTGGCCCAGTTGAAGAACGAGATGGCGTAGATGGCGTCGGCGATGGCCTGGTCGTCCATGCCGGTGTCGCGCAGCGCTTCGATGTGGTCGGGGCCGAAGGTCATCGGGATCGAGGTCAGGGCCACGGCGGCGTCAGTGATCGCGTCCCAGCGCGGGTCGATGCGGGCGGAAACACCCTGGTCCAGCAACTTCTGCACCTCGTCCTTGCGCTTGGAATGCTGGGTGGCGAAGCGCGAATGCACCGAGGCGCAGTAGATGCAGCCGTTGTAGCGCGAGGTCGCGGCGGCGGCCATTTCGCGGTCGGCGCGCGGCAGGCCCGCGTCCGGGTTGTAGAAGATGTCCATGTCGGTGCGCGTCCGGTATTCAAGGATATCCGGATCGCGGGCCAGCAGCATGAAGTACGGCATCTTGGACCGCCCCTTCTGGACCAGTGCGGTCCAGTGGCGCTCGGTCAGGTCGGCCTCGTCCATCGGCGGCAGCCACGGCTCCCATCCCAGCATGTCCTGGGTGAAGACGTTGGGCTCGTCGGGGTTCTCGTGCGTAAGTACGGTCTCGGTCATCGGTGCGGTTCCGGTCAGCTGGCCGCCGCCAGAACCCGCAGGCCGGCGCCGGCGCGGATCTGGAAGCTGAGGAAGGAAATCATCTGCGACAGGGTGACGATATCGGTGGCGCTCCACCCGGCCCCGGTCAGCGCCACGATGGCGTCGCGGCCCGCGTCGCGGGGGTGGAACACCAGCATATGCGCATGCTCGAAAGCGGCGGCGAGGCGTGCGCCCAGGGCGTCCGCGTCGGCCTTGAACACCATGCCCGGCGTGTCCTCGGCGCTCAGCGGACCGGCCGGGAACGCGCCGTAGGGCCCTTCGGTCCGGCCCGCCGCGACCGCGGCCGCGATGGCGTCCGACAGGCCGGCGGCGTCGCTCTCGGCCAGCAGCCCCGCGTAATGCTCCATCGCCGGGGTGTCGCCGTGCAGCCCGGCCACGAAACACGTCACCGCCAGCCGTTCGCCCACCGGCATCAGCCCCTCGCGCACCGAGACGAACAGCGCCTCGTAGCTCTTTTGCGCGTATTCCCGCGCCGTGGGCCGCGCCGCGCGCAGCTCCGACTCGGGCGGCAGCCCCGCCAGCGTGTCGATCACGTCCGTCATGTCATCCTCACCAGTTGGTTATCCGTTCACGGTCACCGCGGCCGGCGCAAAGCGCGCCGTCGCCGGGTCCCCGACATAGCGTTCCGCGACACCCGCGGCGGTCTGCGCCAGTTCGGCCACGGCCGAGATCACCCGGTCCGCCTGCGCGTCGCTGAAGAGATAGCTGAAGTTCAGCCGCACCCAGCCCGGCCGGTCCAGCTCGCACCCGGCGTCCAGCTGCGCCGTCACCGCCTGTGAGGCGGGCCGGTCGAGATCCAGCAGGCGGTGCGCGTAGGGCCCGGCGCAGGCACAGCCGCCCCGCGCCTGGATGCCGTACATGTCGCTCAGCATGCGGGTGAACAGCTGGTGATGCACCAGCCCACCCTGCCCGTCCCGCACCCGGAACGAGAACACCGGCAGCGCCCGGGCGCCCGCGCGCTGGCCAAGGATCTCGATCTCGGGGACCTTCGACCACGCGTCCAGCGCCCGAAGGCGGAACGCCTCGTCCCGTTCGGCGATCCGGTCGCAGCCCACCGCGTCCTTCACCAGCAGCGCCAGTGCGGCGCGGATGTCGCCGACCACGTTCGGCGTGCCCGCTTCCTCGCGCGCCTCGAGGCTGGAGGAATACAGGTGGTCCCAGGGCGACACGAACCGCACCGAACCGCCGCCGGGCGCGGTCGGGGTCGCGCGCCAGCCGATGCCGTCGCGGACGACAAGAACGCCCGTCGCCCCCGGCCCGCCGGGGAACTTGTGCGGCGAGAACACGATGGCGTCCTTCGCCGTCTCGCCCGTGCTCATGTCGACCGGGATGTAGGGCGCGGCGGCGGCGTAGTCCCAGACCGCCAGCGCGCCCGCCGCCTTCAGCACCCGCGTCACCGCGTCGGTGTCGGTCAGGATGCCCGTGACGTTCGAGGCCGCGGCGAAGGTGCCGATGACCAGATCGTAGCCTTCGACCTGCCGCAGCGCCTCGGCCAGCGCCGCCATGTCCGGCCCGCCGGTCCCGGCTTCGGCGATCTCGATCACCTCCACCCCGCTCTCGCGCCACGGAAGGATGTTCGAGTGATGCTCGTAAGGCCCGGTCAGCACCGCGATGCGCGCACCGCCCGCCACCCGCGCGGCCAGGTCCAGCCCCGCCACGATCCGGTTCAGCGCGCCGGTCGCGCCCGATCCGGTGAAGATCACGTGGCAATCCGGCCCCGCGCCGGTCAGCCGCGCCACCTCGGCCCGCCCCGCCTCGCGCAGCCGCGTCATCACCCCGCCGCAGAACGAGGCCTCGGTATGCGTGTTGGCGTAAAACGGCAGCACCTGCTCGGCCACGAAGCCTTCCACCTGCCGCAACGCGCGACCCGAGGCGGTGTAGTCGGCATACAGAAGCGACTGCGGCCCAAACCCCGCATCAAACACCACGCCATCCCCGATCAGACCACCGCGGAGGTCAGAGACGGGGTCGGGACTGCTGCCAAGCTCTGCCGCAAAGCGGGTCAGGTTCGGCAGGCTGGAAACGGGTTCGTCCGAAATGGTGTGATTTTGCGTCATCTTCGCGTATCTCGACATGTCACGTCGATTATTCGCGAAAATCCTCGAAACTGATTTGCGAAATTCGGGCCGGAACCGAAATTTCGTCGCACGCCGCCGGCCGTGCTGCTGCCGCAATCGAATATCGTTTCGCATGCGCGGCAGAGACGACGGGAAACGGGACGGCCCGAGCCTGCCGGCCGACACCATTCTCTCCACGGATCAGCGGGGGTCGGTGTCCTGCTCCATCGCGTTTTCCCATTCGTCAAGAAACGCCCGGCGGTTCAGCGGGTCCAGATAGATCATCAGGGCCGGGCCAAGGCGGATCGGGCCGAAGCCCGCGGAACTTACCTCGCCGGTCTGGCGCAGGGGCGGCAGGGGCCAGTCGCCGGGGTCGTCGCGAAGGCCCAGTTCGAGCAGGCCGTCAATCAGTGCGCCCGCAGCCTCGACCTCTTGCGCCGTCGCGGGAATGATGGCCGTGCGCAACATCACGTTGGCGAAGTCCTGCATCCGGACGATCTGGACCTTTCCGCCCGTCTCCCCGGCCAGCCGCTCTGCCGCGTAGCTGCCAAGGACGTTGTAGGCCAGCACCAGCCGCCCGGAAATGACGTCGTCGACCATCTGCCCAGAGCAGCAATACAGCAGGGGATCCAGGCGGCCCATGACTTCTGACAGCCGCCAATAGGCGTCGGTGGATCGGGCCTCTTGCGTCGCGAACAGGTAGCCAAGGCCGCTTTCGCGCAGGTCGTAGGTGCCGACCTTGCCCAGAAAGCGTTCGGGATGCTCGCGCAACAGCAGGATCAGTTCCTGCCGGGTCAGGGGCAGAGGCGCGCCCTGCAAGCTGTCTACCGAAAGGATCACCACCGCCGATTCAGCGGTGAAGGCGAAGATCAGATCCCGCCACCGCGCCCATTCGGGCAGGGCGTCGGTCTGGGTGGACCGGTAACTGCGCGCGAAACCGTCATTCGCGAGTTGCAGTTGCAGGTCCATGGCCGAGGACAGCGCCAGATCGTAAACCCCGCCACCGCGAATGGCGCGGTACAGTTCTATCGAGGAGGCAACGGTGTAATCCACGGTCAGGTCGGGACGGTCTTCCTGAAACGCCAGGATGTAGGGCTCGAACACCTCGAGGTCGGCGGTCGAGATGATCCGAAGCGTGCGGTCGCCTGTGCCGGGATAGGATTTGTGGTCCTCGATCTCTTGCGCCGAGGCGGCCATCGCCAACAGACCGACGCACAGCGCTAGGACGTGGGCAAGACGAGTGTAACGCATGCACCTTCTCCCTTCTGTCCCGCGCCAAGGTCAAGCCGCCCGCCGTGGGCCGCAAGCACGTCCGCGGCAATGGTAAGCCCGAGGCCGGATCCGACGACACCTTCGGTATTCCCGCCCCGCCGGAACCGTTCCTTCAACTCCTCGGCCGGCCCCGCACCGAAACCCGGCCCCTCGTCGCTGATCGAGATGCGGGCCTCTGCCCCGGCTTCGCTGATGTCGATCCGCACGGTCGTGTCTTCGGGCGAGTACTTGATTGCGTTGTCCAGAACGTTGCGCAGCGCGGAATACAGCAGCACGGCGTCGCCGTGAACTGTGACCGAGACGGTCGTCGCCTTCAGTTCGATGTCCTTCATTTCCGCGGTCGGGGTCAGCGCCTCGGTCGTCTGGTTCACGAGTTCGGCCAGATCGACCGGATCGCGGGCCAGATGTTCCGCCCGGAACGCCACCGTCGCATGGTCCAGAAGCTGACCCGCGGATCGCGAGCTTTCGTCCACCGCGCGGATGATCTGACGAAGCCGGTGGCGATCCTCTGCGTCCGACGTGGAGCGCAGGGCGATTTCCGCCTGCGCGCGGACCGTCGCCAGCGGAGTGCGAACGCGATGCGCCGCCTCGGCAATGAAATCTTCCGAACGGCGTATGGATTGCGCAAGGCGTTCCATCAGGCGGTTCAGCGCCCCGCGCAGCGGAACCAGCTCGGCCGGCGCGCCCGGACGCAGCGGCCGAAGGTCGGACGGACCGCGCCGCGAGACCGACTGCGCGAAGCTGTTCAACGGGCGCAGCGAGGTGCGGACGGCAATCTCGGACAACCCCACGGCCAGAACGAAGAACGCCAGCGAAAGCCCCGCCGCAAACCGCGAAATCTGACCCGAGATGGCGGCGACCCCGTCCAGCGTCTGCGCGACGGTCACAATCACCGAAACCGGCCTGTCCCCCGCCAGCACGACCCGGCGGACGCTTACCATCCTCACTTCCGCGCCGCGATAGGTCCCGTTCCCGAAAGTGACCCGGCTGTTCGCCTGATCGGGCTCGGGTGCGGGCAAATCGGAATACCCGGTCAGAAGGCGCTCGCCCGCAGTCACCCGGTAGAACACCCGGTCCTCGCTGATCGCGCCAAGCATGGAAAAGGCGGAGTAGGGCAGTTCCAGCCGCACCTCTCCCTGCTCGCTGCGCAAAGTCTCGGCGATGGTCGAGGCGGAAGCGGCCAGCACGTTGTCCTGCGTCCGCGCCGCCGCCTGTCGGGCAAGGCCGGACACCATGGACCACGACAGCAGCGACAACAGCGCCGCGACACCAGCCAGCAACAGCGTCAGGCGCCGGCCGATCGACATCGAACGGATCATCCCGCCGCCGTCTCCAACCGGTAGCCCAGCCCGCGGACCGTCTCGATCCTCAGACCCATCGGACCGATGCGGCGCCGAAGGCGGCCGACGTAGACCTCGATCGCGTTCTCCGTCACTTCCGCGTCGAACGAGAACAACCGATCCAGCAGCTGACCTTTCGAGAGGGTCTGCCCGGGATGGCGGGCGAAGATTTCTAGCAGGCGCGTCTCGCGGTTGCGGAGGGTGACGCAATCCTCGCCAAGGCGCAGGCTGCCGGACATCGGGTCGAACAGCGCGTCGCCCATCGCGATCTCGTTCCGAGCGGACCCGCCGCGCCGTCTCAGCACCGCGCGGCAGCGGGCCTCGAGTTCCGAGAAATCGAACGGCTTGGTGATGTAATCGTCCGCGCCCTGATCCAGCGCGCCAACCCGGTCGGACACCTGCGCACGGGCCGTCAGGACGATGACCGGCGTTTCCAGATGCGCCCGGCTTTGGGCGAGAAAGGCGCGCCCGTCGCCATCGGGCAGCATCACGTCCAGCAGGATCAGGTCATAGCTGGCCCCGGCGAGGAATTCCTTGGCTTCTGCAAGGCATGCCGCGTGATCCACCGCATGCCCGTCAAGCGCCAGGCGTTTCACCACCGCCTCTGCCAGTTCGCCGTTATCCTCGACCAATAGAAATCGCACGCAACCGCCTTTCGGTGCCGGACGGGCGAAATCCGCGTCCGCGTGTCAGGCCCGTGTCAGCTTTTTGTGGTTAGTGCAAAGCATGGGCGGCAGATGCCGCCCTGTCAAACGGGAGGAAACCGCATGAATATGAACATGACCCGCCGGGTCGTGCTTGCCGCTGCTGCGGCCACGATGGCCTTTTCCGGTCTTGCACACGCCGAAGGCCACAAGGTTCTCGATCAGCTTCACTTCGTGATCCCCGGCGGCGCCGGCGGCGGCTGGGACGGCACCGCACGCGGCACCGGCGAAGCGCTGACCGAATCCGGTCTGGTCGGCACCGCCAGCTACGAAAACATGTCGGGCGGCGGCGGCGGGGTCGCGATCGCCTACATGATCGAGAACGCCGAAAGCCTGGACAACACGCTGATGGTCAACTCGACCCCCATCGTGATCCGTTCGCTGACCGGCGTTTTCCCGCAAAGCTTCCGTGACCTGACGCTGGTTGCCGGCACCATCGGCGATTATGCCGCCATCGTTGTGCCCGTCGACAGCGAGATCACCGACATGGCCGGCCTGCTGGCCGCCTTCGCCGAGCAGGGCCCCGACTTTGCCATCGGCGGCGGTTCCGTGCCCGGCGGCATGGACCACCTTGTCGCCGCCATGGTCATGAAGGCTGCGGGCGAAGACCCGATCTCGGTCAACTACATTCCCTACGACGCGGGTGGCGAGGCGATGGCCGGCCTTCTGTCGGGCGAAATCGACGCGCTGTCGACCGGCTTCTCGGAAGCCATCGCGCTGGCCGAGCAGGACGAGGTCCGCATTCTGGGCGTGACCGCGCCCGAGCGTGTGCCGGCCTACGACACCGCGCCGACCTTCACCGAGCAGGGCATCGAGACCGTGTTCGTGAACTGGCGCGGCTTCTTCGCCGCTCCGGGCGTCTCGGACGAGAAGGTGGCAGAGTACGTGTCTGCGCTGGAGCAGATGTACGACACCGAAGCCTGGGAAGACGTCCGCGCGCGCAATGGCTGGGTCAACATCTTCAACCCGGGCGAAGATTTCCGTGCCTTCCTGGAAGCGCAGGAAAAGGAAATCGGCGACCTGATGAAGACGCTGGGCTTCCTCTGATGACGGTTCCCGTCGGGAACTGACCATTCGGGCGGGCCGGAGATCGGCCCGCCTTTCTCGTTCAAATGTTCAAGCTATCGGAGGGAGACCCATGGCGCTCGACCGCTGGATCGCGCTCGTCTTTATCGCCTTTTGCTGTGCGTACGGCTACCTAGCCTTCTTCACCATGGACCATCTCTTGCCGCCGTTCATGCAGCGGAACCCGGTCTGGCCCTCGACCTTTCCCAAGGTTCTTTCGATCATGGGCATCGTGGTCGGTCTGATCGTCCTGTTCGGCCTGGAGCCGTCCACGGGCGAGAAAGAACCCGGCGCGACCGACATCAACTATCGCCGGCTGACCGAGTACAAGCTGGGCCAGGCGCTGCTGCTGCTTGGCCTGATGGTGATCTACGCGCTGGCGCTGCGCCCGGCGGGCTTTCTGATCTCCACCACCCTTTTCCTTGCCCTTGGCAGCGCCATCCTCGGCGAGCGCAAGTGGTACATCATGATCCCCGTGGCGATGATCGCCGCCGGGGTGGTCTGGTATCTGGTTCAGCAGGTACTTGGCATCTTCCTGCGGCCCTTGCCGTATTTCATGGGGATCTAAGCGATGCTTGACGGAATCCTGATGGGCCTGCAGGCCGCGTTCTCGATCCAGAACCTTCTGATGGTTGTCGCCGGCTGCCTGATCGGCACCTTCATCGGCATGCTTCCGGGGCTGGGGCCGATGTCGATCATCGCAATCATGATCCCGGTCGCGATCTCGATGGGCGACCCGACCGCGGCACTGATCCTGCTGGCCGGCGTCTACTATGGCGCCATTTTCGGCGGCTCGACCTCGTCGATCCTGCTGAACGCGCCGGGTGTCGCGGGGACGGTGGCCACATCGTTCGACGGCTATCCAATGGCGCGAAAGGGACAGGCGGGGAAGGCCCTGACCATCGCCGCCGTCGCCAGCTTCTGTGGCGGCACGGTGGGTGCGATCCTGCTGGCGATCTTCGCGCCTGCGCTGTCCTCGGTCGCGCTGCTGTTCCACTCGGCCGAGTATTTCGCGCTGATGGTCGTGGGCCTCTCTGCCATCGCGGCCTTCGCAGGGACCGGGCAGGTCGCCAAGGCGCTGATGATGACGATCCTCGGCCTGATCCTTGCCACCGTCGGCGAAGGCGCCCTGTTCAACATGCCGCGGTTCACGCTGGGCATGATGGATCTGCAGTCCGGCATCTCGTTCATCACCCTGGCGATGGCAATGTTCGCCCTGCCCGAAGCCATGTTCCTGGTTCTGAACCCCGCGCGGTCGAAGCAGGGCGACGAAGGCGAATCCGGCAAGATCACCAACCTGCGCTTCACCCGCGAGGAAGGCCGCGCCATCGCGCCGGTGATCGCGCGGCAATCGGTGCAGGGCTTCTTCATCGGCGTGCTGCCGGGCGCGGGCGCCACGATCGCCTCGTTCCTCGGTTATGCCGTCGAGCGCAACATCGCGTCCGAGGAAGAGCAGAAGGAGTTCGGCAAAGGCTCGGTCAAGGGCCTAGCTGCGCCGGAAACCGCGAACAACGCAGCGTGCACCGGCTCGTTCGTGCCGCTTCTGACGCTGGGCATTCCCGGCTCGGGCACCACGGCGATCCTGCTGGGCGCGCTGATCGCGCTGAACGTGACGCCGGGGCCGCGGCTGATGGTGGACGAGCCGGATATCTTCTGGGCCGTCATCATCTCGATGTATATCGGCAACCTCGTTCTGCTGATCCTGAACCTGCCGCTGATCCCCTACATCGCCAAGATTCTTGCGATCCCGCGCAACTACCTGATCCCGTTCATCCTGTTCTTCACCCTGATGGGGGCCTACATCGGCCAGAACAACGCGACCGAGTTGCTGATCCTTGTCGGGCTGGGGGTGATGGCGACGATCCTGCGCTTCGCGGACTATCCGCTTGCGCCGGCGCTGATCGGGTTCATTCTGGGCACCATGCTTGAAGACAACTTCGCCCGGTCGATGCAGCTGTACCGCGGACTGGGTTTCATCATGGAACGCCCGATGACGCTGGCCCTGCTGGTTCTGGCTGCAATCCTTGTGATCCTGCCCAGCTACCGTGCGCGGCGCGCAAGGGCACGGGCAAAAGGCGTCGCCGATGGCGACTGAACGCGGGGCCGGGGCCCGGCCACTGGCCGGGCTTCGGGTGCTGGATCTGACCAACGTGCTCGCGGGGCCCTTTGCCTGCCACCAACTGGCGCATCTCGGCGCCGAGGTCATCAAGGTCGAAGCGGTGGGCCGCGGTGACCTTGCCCGCAACCTCGGCGCCGATGCCGGGCTTTCCGCGAACGGCATGGGGATCTCGTTTCTCGCCCAGAACGCGGGCAAGAAGTCCATCACGCTGAACCTGAAGGATCGCCGCGGCAAGGACGTGCTGAAACGGCTGGTGGCCACCGCCGACGTGCTTGTCGAGAACTTCCGCCCCGGCGTAATGGACCGGCTGGAACTTGGCTACGACACCCTGAAAGCCGAAAACCCAGCGCTGATCTACTGCGCGATTTCCGGCTTCGGGCAGGACGGTCCATGGGCGGGCCGTCCGGCCTACGACCAGATCATTCAGGGTGCATCCGGGGTCATGTCGATCACCGGGGACGACGACAGCGCGCCGCTTCGGGTCGGGTACCCGCTGGCGGATACCGTGGGCGGCCTTACAGCGGCGATGGCCATCGCCTCGGCCCTAAACGCACCGAAACGCGGCTGCTACATCGACGTCTCGATGCTGGATTCCGTACTGGCGACGATGGGGTGGGTGGTGTCGAACTACCTTGTCGGCGGGGTCGAGCCCGTGCCGCAGGGCAACGAGAATCCCACGTCGGCGCCATCGGGCGCGTTTCAATGCGCCGACGGGCTGGTCAACATCGCCGCCAACAAGGATGAGCAGTGGGACCTTCTGGCCCGGCATCTGGGGCGCACGGACCTGCTGGAGCATCCCGACTTCGCCACGCGCGAGGACCGCAAGGCGCATCGGCTGCGGCTGAAGGCCGAGCTGGAAACCGTGCTGACCACCCGCCCCGCGCGGGACTGGGCGCGGGAATTGAACGCGCTGGGCGTGCCATCCGGCGCGGTTCTGACGGTGCCGGAGGTACTGGCGCATCCGCAGATCACGGAACGCGGGCTGCTGGCGCAGTTCGACGGCGCGCCGGGCGTGGACCGGGCGTTCTCTCTCGTGCGGATCGGAGCAATGGTGGATGCCGTCCGCCCGTCCGTCGATACGCCTCCCCCCGCGCTGGGCGCCGACACGTCGGACATTCTCGCGACGCTCGGCTATTCCGAAACCGAGATCGCGCAACTGCGGGCAGAGGGTGTGACATGAGCGACAACAGCGACGTAAGCGACTGGTGGCGGACCCGGATCATCGACATGGAGCCCGGCCGGATCCATCTGCGCGGCCGACCGGTGCAGGAGCTGATCGGCAACACCGGTTTCGCGCAGATGATCTGGCTGATGGTGACCGGCGAGGAAATCTCGGGCGGGCGCGAAACCCTGTTCGAAGCCGCCCTCGTGGCGGCCGTGGATCATGGGCCGCAAGCCCCGTCTATCGCCGCCGCGCGCATGGCGGCCACCTGCGGCATCGGCCTGCAGTCGGCGATGGCGACCGGTCTGAACATGCTTGGCGACGTACACGGCGGCGCAGGAGAGCAAGCCGTGGAACTGTATCGTCTGGCCGAGGAAGCCGGGCCCGACGCCCTGCCCCGCGTGCTGGACGACTGGCGAGCCGAGCATGGCAAGTTCATCCCCGGTTTCGGGCACCGGTTCCACAAGCCCGTAGATCCGCGCGCACCACGGCTGCTTGAACTGGTCGATGCCGCCGCCGCGTCGGGCGCGGTCAGTGGCAATATCGCCGGGATCGGACGCGCGATCGAGGCGCATCTCGCCGCCGAGCGCGGCAAGCCGGTGCCGATGAACATCGACGGCGCCACCGCCGTCATCTACGCCGAACTCGGCTGCCCGCCACCGCTGGCGCGCGGTTTCTTCGGCCTGTCCCGTTCTGTCGGCATCCTCGCGCACGCGTGGGAACAGATGCAGCAAGGCGGCCGAAACAAGGGCCCCACCCCACCCGCCTATCGCTGGACATTCGACCCGGAGTGATGCGCGGCTCGGGGGCGTTGCGCGCGTCCGTCGTGAAGCCCGGCAGGACCGGCACAAGACACGCGTGACGACATTCGACCAAGGCGAGCCGCTGCGACTGCCATTGGTCGTCGTCATGTCCGTCTCAGGGTACAGGTGTCGCGACCCAATCCCTCACAGGAGGCTCACGGCGTCCCCCAAAGCGCCGCCCGCGACTTCCCACATCACGCGTTGAAGCACTATCGCAGCGATGTGTGCGTTGGCCGCCTGTCCTGCGCCCCGTTTAGCCCGCGTTCGTTAGTTCGCTCTGTTCGGGCTTTTCGCTCCAAAAGAGACGAGAGTGACTGGCATACGTTGCCTCATGCATCACCACACACAGGGCGTGTCTCAAGGTAAGTACCTGATGTTCCGGAAGGTCTATGGGGAGAAGTGGCGCGCTGGGGAGGATTCGAACCCCCGACCCCTTGATTCGTAGTCAAGTACTCTATCCAACTGAGCTACCAGCGCGCGGGGTGAGGGCGATGTAACGGTCTCGCCGGGGCTTTGCAAGGGCGATTTGTTTATTCTGCCGCGGCGTCGAGTTCGACGACCACCTTGGGCAGATGGATCGTGAAGGTGGTGCCCTCGGGACCCGTTGTCTCCAGCATCAGGCGGCCGCCGTGACCGCGGATCAGTTCCTGTGCGATCGCAAGGCCCAGCCCGAAGCCGCCCTTGCGTGTGCCGCCCTGGAACGGCTGGAACAGGTGGTCGCGCGCCTTTGCGGGCAGCCCCGGGCCCGTGTCGCGGATGCGGACGATCCAGTCGCGGTCGGTTTCTTCCGCCTGCACCGCGATCTCTCCGGCCTCGCCGCTTGCAACGATGGCCTGCCGGGCGTTGCGCAGCAGGTTGCCGATGACGCGGTATAGCTGTTCCGGGTCGGCTCGGATCGACAGGGTGGCCGGCACGTCTTCGGAAAAGCTGACATCGTGATCGCCGCAGGCAAGGCGTTCTGCCTCGACCACGTCGGCCACCAGATCGGCCAGCATCAGACGATCCAGCGCGGGCGGCGGTTCCTCGGCCTTGCCGAAGGCGAGCGTCGATTCGCACAGGTTCACCGCGCGCGAGATCGAGCTGACCAGTTTCGGCGCGGCGCGTTTCACCATCGGATCCTCGGACCGCTCGAGCCGGTCGCCGAACAGCTGCGCCGTGGTGAGGATGTTGCGCAGATCGTGGCTGATCTTGGCCACCGCGCCGCCCAGTTGCGCCAGCCGGTCCTTCTGCCGCAGCGCGCCGCTGAGGTGCGTCTGCAACTCGGCCAGCGCCACCTCGGCGTCGCGCAGCTCTTTCACGCCCGCCGTCGGAACGATGATGCGGCGCGCGTCTTCCGGCGCCTCGGCATAGCTTGTCATCGCCGCGACGACACGCTTGATCGGGCGCACGATGAACCCGCGCACCGCAAGGAACAGCAACAGCGCGGTAACGGCCGAGATCACCGCCGACAAAGCAAGGATGCGCAGGCCATAGTCGACCATCTCGGCGCGCATCGGCCCGCTGTCCATCGTGACTTCGATCAGCTGCCCCGCTTCCCGCACCGGGTCGCCGATCACCCGGATCACGTCGTTGCCGCTGTGCAGAAGCCGCAGCATCGCGTCGCGTATCAGCTCTATCCCGGTCGGATCGCGCAGATCGAAAGTTGCCGCTACCGGGGCCGGGATCTCGGACGACAGGATCAGTTGCCGCGCCTCGTCCCGCCGCAGCACGACGTTGTAGACGCCCGCGTTCTCGAGAAGCTCGCGCTCCAGCCCGGCGTCGATCATGTCGTTCGCCAGAAGCGCAAGCGAGGCGATCTGCGCCTTTTCCAGACGCAGCTGCAGATAGTCCTCGCGGAACCGCGCCACCGAGGGGACGAAAATCATCACCTCCGCGAACATCACGAACACCGCCGTTAGGATCAGGAAGCGACCCGAAAGCGAATTAACAGCCATAAAAGACCTTTGCCCGTCAGGGCAGTAACCGTTGAACCAGCCCGACGACCCGCTTCACGGACGGGTTATCGAACAGCTTCGGGCTAAAATAGGCCCCCGCGGCCCGCTTGTTAAGTTCTGCGAGTGTCGGATAGGGCGCGACCATTGCGCTGACCGCACTCATTTTCAATCGGTTGGCGATCACAAGGGACCAGGTTGCAGCCAGATCGCCCGCTTCCGCGCCGACCAGCGTGGCGCCCACGGGGCGGCCGCCGACGATCATGACCTTGACGAAACCGGCGGTCCGCCCGGTGGCGATGGCCCGGTCATTTTCGGCGTAGTCGGTGCGCACCACCTCTAGCCGCCCACCGTATTCGGTGCGGGCTTCGGCTTCGGTCAGCCCGACTTGTGCAAGCTCGGGGTCCGTATAGGTGGCCCGCGGCAGGTGCGCGTCCTTGGCCTTTGCGGGAAGGCCGAACAACAAGGCGCGGACCACGACGCCTGCGTGATAACCTGCGACGTGGGTGAACTGCTGCCGCCCCGCCGCGTCGCCCACCGCGTAAATGCGGCGGTTGGTGCTGCGCAGATTGTCCCCCACCACGACGCCGCCGTCGGTTTCAACGCCCGCCTTGTGCAGATCCAGCCTGTCGGTATTCACCTTGCGGCCCACCGCCACCAGCAGGTGAGATCCGGCAAACGCGCCCTGCCCCGTCTGGACAGTAATCCCGTCGCTGCCCCCTGACACCTTCTGCGCCTTCGCACCTTCGACGATTCGAACGCCTTCGGCGCGCAGCTTCTCCAGCACCAGCGCCGCCGCCTCGGGGTCGTCGCGGCCAAGCGCGGTGTCGCCCTCTATCACCGTCACCTCGCACCCCAGCCGGCGATGCGCCTGAGCCATCTCGATCCCGATGGGACCGCCACCGATGATCAGCAGATGTGCGGGCTTCTCGCGCAGGTCAAACAGCGTCTCGTTGGTAAGATAGGGCACATCCTCGAGCCCCGGGATCGCCGGTACCATCGGCGAAGAACCGGTCGCGATGACGAACCGGCGGGCGCGGATTGCGTACGGACCGGCCTGCACCTCGCGGTCCGAGACGAACCGGCCCCATTCGCGGATCACCCGCACGCCGAGTCCCTCGAACCTCTCCTGGCTGTCGACCGGCGCGATGGTCTCGATGGTCTGGCGCACGTGCTCCATTGCGGCGGCATAGTCGACCTTGGGCGTCACGGGCGACACGCCAAGCGTTTCACCTGCCGTCATCGCATGGGCCTGCGCCGCGGCGGCGATCAGCGCCTTGGATGGGACGCAGCCGTAGTTCAAGCAATCG
Organism: Maritimibacter sp.; assembly: GCA_017792445.1. GTDB lineage: Bacteria > Pseudomonadota > Alphaproteobacteria > Rhodobacterales > Rhodobacteraceae > Psychromarinibacter. The sequence goes on along the minus strand of CP051232.1, from coordinate 2,492,257 downwards.
CCGCCCATCTTGCCGCCTTCCAGCAGAACGACCTTCGCGCCCATCTGAACCGCCCCAGCCGCCACGCTCAGCCCGCCCGAGCCGGCGCCGATGACGCAGATGTCCGTCTTGATCGTCTCGGGCATCAGATCCCCTTTCTGCCGCGTATCGCTTTCAGCACCATCGGCAGCGCAGCAAGCGCGCAGAGGCCGAGGATGGGGAACAAGATATGTGGCTCGAACAGGATGCCCAGGTCCGGTGTCTCGCCGCGCTCGAACACCTCGCCAAGACCCGCGCCGACCGAGGTGAATACGACGGCCGCGGGCATGATCCCGAAGAACGTCGTGACGACATAGCGCCACGTCGGAACCTGCACGAAGGCGGGTACAAGATTGGCCACGAAGAAGGGCACCGCGGGGATCAGGCGGATCAGGAACAACATCGACCACTGGTTCTCGTCGATGCCGTCCTTGATGCGCTTTACCATGCCCTCGCTGCCTTCAAGCTTCGCCCCCAGCCGGTCGCCCAGCCCGCGACGCGCCGCAAGGAACAGCAGCGTCGCGCCGATGGTGGCCGAGACGATATTGAACACCGCGCCGGAAAAGACCCCGAACAGGAACCCGCCGGTCAGGGTCGAGATCGTGGCGCCCGGCAGCGAGAAGGTCACGATCAGCGTGTAGAGCCCCATGAAGACGAGAACCGTCAGCAGGTAGTTCCGGTCGCGAAACTCCAACAGCGCCTCGCGATTGTCGCGCAGCGCATCGAAGCTGAGGTATTCGCGCAGGGTGAAGGCGCCCAGCACGGCAACGACGGCGATGACAACGATGGGCAGCTTGCGCAAGATCGCCTGCCCCCGTGTGCTGCCCGTTTCGACTGTCATGCCCGGTCGCTCCTTCGCCGCGTTTCGCTCAGAGAATGGCGTGGCGTGTGCGGTGGGAACAGGGCCCTCACGGGCGAGTGATGGCTATTGAGGCAAATGCCCGGTTTGTTACATGGAAAGCGGCCTGTTTCCGGGGTCGGGACCATGCGCCGCGACTTCCTTCGTGGAATTGAAACATTCCGCCTGAGGATTGGTTGACAGGGCGCACGGCTCCCCCTAAAGACCGGGCTTCGAATATGACGCGGCCCGCGAATCCTTTTGCGTGGCCGGCCAGACGGAGAGTTTCGCGATGAAGCGCACATTCCAACCCTCGAACCTGGTCCGCAAGCGGCGGCACGGCTTCCGCGCGCGCATGGCGACCAAAGCTGGCCGCAAGGTCCTGAACGCTCGCCGTGCCCGTGGCCGGAAGCGTCTGAGCGCCTGATCGCCCAGCCGCGCCCACTACCGGGGCAGAGGTTCCAATGACGACACCGCCGGCGGCCTCCGAGATCCGGAAGCCGCCGGCGGTGCCTTTTGGGCTGTCCGTTCTTCAGAACCGGCCCGATTTCCTGAAAGCCAACCGCGCGAAGCGGCAGGCGATGCCGGGCTTCGTCCTGCAGGCCCGCCGCCGCGATCCGTCAGAGCTGTCACAGACGCCTGTTCGGGTTGGCTACACCTGTTCCAAGAAGGTCGGCAACGCCGTGGCCCGCAACCGTGCCAAGCGTCGCCTGCGCGAGATCGCGCGGCTTGTGCTGCCGATCGAAGGACAGCCGGGCTGGGACTATGTCCTGATCGGTCGGGCCGGCGAAACCGCGCGCCGACCGTTCGACGTGCTGAAGGCGGACCTGCACACCGCCCTGTCCCGGATCCACGGCGCATGAGCCCCTTCGCCCGCATCGTGGCCTTGCCTGTCCATGCCTACCGGTTGTTGCTGTCGCCATGGATCGGCCATTCGTGCCGCTTCACGCCGACCTGCTCTGTCTATGCTCTGGAAGCGCTGGAAAAGCACGGCGCGATCAAGGGCGGATGGCTGGCGCTGCGCCGTATCGCCCGCTGCAACCCGTGGGGCGGTTCTGGCGTCGACAACGTGCCGGACTGACGGCGCCTTCGCCTAGTCCAGCCCCGCGATCACGGCACGCAGCGTGTCGATCCCGTCGCCCTTCTGGGACGAGGTGGTGATGATGCCCGGGAACGCCGCAGGGTGCTTTGCAAGACGCTGACGGACCTGCTCCAGCACCTTGTCCAGCTCGGCGGCTTTCACCTTGTCGGTCTTGGTCAGCACGACCTGAAAGGTCACCGCAGCGCGATCGAGTTCCTTCATGATCTCTTCGTCCGGATCCTTCACGCCGTGGCGCGAGTCGACCAGCACGAAGGCGCGGCGCAGGCTTTGGCGACCGGTGAGATAGGCGCGCAGCAGGCGCTGCCACTTCTCGACCACCGGCAGAGGCGCCTTTGCAAAGCCGTAGCCCGGAAGGTCGACAAGAAACAGCCCGTCACCCACGGTGAAGAAGTTGATCTCTTGCGTGCGGCCCGGCGTGTTCGACGTCCGCGCCAGCGCCCGACGGCCCGTCAGCGCGTTGATCAGGGACGACTTGCCGACGTTCGACCGACCGGCAAAGCAGATCTCCATCCGGTCCGCCGGTGGCAGACCGTTCATCGCCACGACGCCCTTCAGAAAGTCGATCTCGCCCTGAAACAGCCGCGCGCCTTCGTTGCGCTCGGGGTCCGACACTTCGACCAGCGGGAAGACCGGTTCCATCACAGCACCTCTACCTTGTCTCCGACGGCGACCGCGCCGCCCTCGACCACCTCGGCCTGAACCGAGAAGTCGCGATGCCCGAACGTGTCGAGCGTTCCCAGCGTATCCGCATCGCGCGCGCCCGTCTCGGGATTCGCGGTCGTCGCCATACAGCGCTCCGTCCGTTCCCGGACACGCAGCACCGCTTCGCCGATCCGTATGTCGCGTCCGACCCAGTCGAATTCGGACCAAGGTTCGGGTCCGTCGATCCAGATGTTGCCACGCCAGCGGTGAATCGACAGGTCCTGACCGATCCGTTGCTCGACCGCCGCGTGCGAGGCCGTATTGCAAAGCGTGATCGACGGGAAGTCAGCGTCCGTCATGCCCCGGCCCGGCACGCGGACGATACGCACCGGCATCGCACGCCCCTCGGGCATCAGCGGGCGCACCCAGGCAAGGAAAGCGTCTGCGTCCTGATCCGGCTGAAAGGTCAGGTCAGGCCGCTCGGGGTGCCGCAACGTGACCGTGGTCGTCCCCTCGTCCACCGCTGCCGTGATCGCCGCCAGAGCGGGCGCCGAAGCGACGCGTGTGAACGCCGCACAGCGGGACCATTCCGCGTTGGTGGCCTTCGACTGTTCGTGCGCCACCGCCCAGGCACGGTCCCACGGCAGGCATTCGCCCTGCCGCAGGTCCGTCCGATCCAGTTGCTCGCGCCCGTGGCTCTTGATCGGGAAACGCCAGAGCCCCGAGACGCGTGCGGTCATTTCTTGGGCTTGCCCTTTCCGGCGGCCGCTTCGGCGGTTTTCTTCCGCTTAAAGCTTTTCTTGATGTTGCCGAAGACGTCAGGCCTATGCCCGTGGCTGCGCATGATGATGTACTGCTGGGTGAACGTGATCGTGTTGTTCGCGATCCAGTACACCACAAGCCCGCTGGCGAAGCCGCCCAGCATGAACATGAACACCCACGGCATCCACGCGAAGATCATCTGCTGCGCCGGGTCGGTCGGCGCCGGGTTCAGCTTTTGTTGCAGCCACATCGAGATGCCCAGCAACAGCGGCAGGATACCGATGAAGATCAGCGCCAGCGTCGTGCCCGGTTCGGGCGCGGCCCAGGGGAACGCTCCGAACAGGTTGAAGATCGAGGTCGGGTCCGGTGCGGACAGGTCGCGGAACGGGCCGAACCATGCGGCGTGCCGCAGTTCGATGGTGACGAAGATCACCTTGTAGAGAGAGAAGAAGATCGGGATCTGCAACAGGATCGGCAGACAGCCCGAGGCGGGGTTCACCTTGTTCTTCTTGTACAGCTCCATCATGCCTTGCTGCATCTTCTGGCGGTCGTCGCCGGCGCGTTCCTTCAGCTTCTCCATCTCGGGCTGAAGTTCCTTCATCTTCGCCATCGAGACGTAGGACTTGTAGGCCAGCGGGAAGAGGATCGCCTTGATCAGCAGGGTCAGGGCAAGGATCGACCAGCCCATGTTCCCGATCAGGCCGTTCAGGAAATGCAGCGCCCGGAAGATCGGCTTGGTGAGGAAGAAGAACCAGCCCCAGTCGATCGAGTCGACGAAGTTGCGGATGCCGAGGTTTTCTTCGTAATCGCGGATCGTCTCCCACTCTTTCGCACCTGCGAACAGCATGGTCGAGACCTCGCCGGTCGCGCCCGCCTCTACGGTGATCGCGGGCAGACGGCTTTCGACCTGGTAGATCTCGGCGTTCTGCACGTATTTCGCGACCGACTGGAACGGCTGGCCCGGTTCCGGGATTAGCGTCGTCATCCAGTACTTGTCGGTAAACCCGATCCAGCCATCCTCGGCCACGTCGATGACCTCGGCCCGGGCGCCTTCGCGTTCGACGAAATCGAGGTCGGGAAGATCGGAATAGCCCAGTTCCTCAAGCGAGTTGTCGCTTTGGCGGACGACGCCTTCGTGCAGGATGAAGAAGCCGGCGGTGTCGGGTTCGCCATGGCGCGCGACGATGCCGTAGGGCGCAAGACGCAGCGCCGCATCCGTCGTGTTCTCGACGCTTTGGGTGACGGTGAACAGATAGTCCTCGTCGATGGTCAGCGTCCGGCGGAAGATCGCACCGTTGCCGTTGTCCCACGCAAGGGTCACGGGATTGCCGGGTGACAGGGTCTCGCCGCTTTCGACGGTCCACTCGGTGTTGGCGCCGGGCACGTCGTCAAAGCCAAGGTCACCAGCCGGGGTCCAGCCGTACAGGGCGTAATAGGCGCCGTTGCCGCCGACGGGCGACAGCAGCGGAACCGTCGGGCTGTCGGGATCCAGCGTCTCGCGGTAGTCCTTCAGGCGCAGCGTGTCGATGCGGCCGCCAAGAAGCGAGATCGAGCCTTCGACACGCGGCGTGTCGATCGGCAGGCGCGCGATTTCCTGCGCCGGAGCCGGGGTTTCGCCCGCCGGTCCTGCCGGGCTTGCCGGGTCGCCCGCCGCAGTCGGCGGTGGAGCCGCAAGCTCGCCCTCGGTGGTTTCGATCACGTCCGTTTCCGGGTCGAGCGGAGGTTCTTCCGGCGGGAACAGCAGGAACCATCCCAGGATCACCGCGAAAGAAAGAGCCGTTGCCAGAATGAGGTTCTTGTTCTGGTCGTCCATGAACCGTATGCCAATTCGCTGAAGTCAGGTCAGCGCAGGTTCAACAATCCAAGGCCGGAAAGGTCAAGCGGAATCCCGGAAAGGTGACCGCTACGCTACGGTCGGATCGAGGCCATGTTCGCGGTCATCACGCCTCGCGCGCGATGCGCGGCTGGTCGGACAGGCGCTGCCGGTGGATGCGGATCCAGTCCAGCGTCTCGGCAAACGGCATCGGCCGCGCGATCGAAAAGCCCTGGACAAAGTTGCAGCCAAGCTGCGCCAGCAGCGCGTGTTCCCCCACGGTTTCGACACCTTCGGCCAGCGTCTCGATCCCCAGACGTTCCGCCATTTCAAGGATCGCGGTCAGAAGCGACTGCTGGTCGCGGTCGGTGTCGATCCGGGTCACGAAGGACCGGTCGATCTTGATCCGCCCGACCGAGAAGCGTCGGATGTTCGCGATCGAGGCATGCCCGGTGCCGAAATCATCCAGGTCGATCTTGCATCCAAGTTCGTTCAGACGGGTCACGTTGCGGGTGATGCTGTCGTTCTCGGACCGCGAGATGACCGTCTCAAGGATTTCCACACACAGGCGGTCTGGCGACAGGTCGAAGCGGTCGAGTTCCCAGCGGATGCGGTCGCACAGGGTGGGGTCGGCCAGTTCCTCGTGGCTGAAATTCACAGCGACATTGGGCACATGCTCGCCCGCGGCGCCCCAGTCCCGCAGGGCCGTCATGCTGTGGTTCAGGATCACTTCTCCCAGTCGCTGGCTCAGACCCGACGCCGCGATGGCGGGCAGGAACGCGCCCGGAAGGATGACCCCGCGCTCGGGATGCTCCCACCGCGCCAAAGCCTCCATCCCCGCGATGTCGCCGGTGTCGGTGCTGATCTGCGGCTGGAACCACGGCCGGATCTGGCCAGCCTCCAGCGCGTCCGAGACCTCTTCGGCAAGGCCGGTCCGCTTCACCTTCTTTCGCGGCGACTGCGGCGCGAAGGCGCGGATCGCGCCGACGCCACTGGCCTGTGCGTCGCGCAAGGCTGTTTCTGCCGCGTCGAGGCAGGCGTCCGGCGTCCGTTCCGCCGCGCGGCGCGGCAGGCAGAACCCGATCGACGCGGACAGGAACAGACGCATGCCGCCGATGACGATGGGCGCGCCGATGGCCTGCTGCATCCGCGCAGCAACCTGTATCATCGCCTCAAGGTCAAGCCGGCGCACGGGGGCCAAAGCGACGGCGAAGGTCGCGCCCTGCAGGCGGCAGGCTGTGTCGCCCTGACGCAACGTCGAGCCGATGCGTTCGGCAAGCTGCCCCAGCACCTGATCCGCCGCATCCGCGCCATAGGTGTTACGAAACGATTCGAACTCGTCGATTTCCAACACCAGCGCGGCGGTCCGCGAATTGGCTTCGCCGTCCCGTTCGAAGGCGCGTTGAAGGGTTGCCAGAACGGCGGACTTCAGGGGCAGGCCGGTGATCGCGTCGCCATTCGCATCCGCCTGCACCGCGGCCCGCACCGGCACGAAAAGCCCGACCAGCCCCATCGCCGCCGGCACGAAGATTGCCATGAACAGCAACAACTCCTCGCCCCCGAACCAGTAGCCGCCAAGCGTCAGCGCCGGTACGAAGGCAAGGATCTGCGGCCCGACGAATGCCGTCCGGGCGCTCGTCAAAATCTGTTGCGTGAACTGGCTGAAAATACGCGGCATGGCCCGGTCCCCTTGGGCCGGGCGGCAGGGGGCCCGGCGGTCTGGGGCAGGTTAGGAAAGCGGCCTGTGCGTCAGGTTAAGAAAGCTTGGGAACTTCCGGCGCATTTTCATCGAATGCGGCGGGGTCGCGCATCAGCCCGGCGAAATCGAACAGGCCCGGGTCCAGGAGATGCGACGGCCGCGCATTCATCAGGGCGCGGAACATCTTTTGTCGGCGGCCCGGGTGGTTCTTCTCCCACTGGTCCAGCAGCGCCTTCACCTGCATCCGTTGCAGCCCATCCTGCGAGCCGCACAGATCGCAAGGGATGATCGGGTAATTCATCGCGCGCGCGAACTTCTCGCAATCGGCCTCGGCCACGTAGGCCAGCGGGCGATAGACGAACAGGTCGCCTTCCTCGTTCACCAGCTTCGGAGGCATCGTGGCCAGCCGCGAGCCGTGGAACAGGTTCATGAAGAAAGTCTCGAGAATATCGTCGCGATGGTGGCCCAGCACGACGGCGGAACAGCCTTCCTCGCGCGCGATGCGGTACAGGTTGCCACGGCGAAGACGGGAACACAAAGCGCAGTAGGTCCGGCCCTGAGGCACCTTGTCCATCACGATGGAATAGGTGTCCTGATACTCGATCCGGTGCGGCACACCCTTGGCCTGCAGGAACTCGGGCAGCACCGTCGCCGGGAAACCCGGCTGACCCTGATCAAGATTGCAAGCCAGGATATCGACCGGCAGCAGTCCACGCCACTGCAACTCGTGCAGCACCGCAAGCAGCGTATAGCTGTCCTTGCCGCCGGACAAACAAACCAGCCAGCGGGCGCCGCGCTCGATCATGCCGTATTTCTCGATGGCATCCCGCGTATCGCGCACGATCCGCTTGCGGAGTTTCTTGAACTCCGTGGTCGCGGGCGCGCCGGCAAAGAGCGGATGGATGTCGTCGGATTCGTCTAGCATGATGGCCGCTCTCCTAGCTTGCGCGGGGTGCAAAGGCAATCTCGGCAGGGCTTGAGCCGCCTCCGGATCACGCTTAACAGGGACGACAACGAGGGAGACAGCATGAAGACCCGCCAGATGAACCCCGACTGGATCGTGACCGCACGCACCCTGAACACGGCGCTGCCCTATCTGCAGCGCTATTCCGGCGCGACGGTCGTCATCAAGTTCGGCGGCAACGCCATGGGCGATCAGGCGGCGATGGCAAGCTTTGCCCGCGATATCGTGCTGCTTCAACAGGTTGGCGTGCGCCCGGTCGTGGTGCACGGCGGCGGCCCGATGATCAACGACATGCTGAAGCGGCTGGATATCCAAAGCGAATTCGTCCGCGGCAAGCGCGTCACCGACGAGGCCACCGTCGAGGTGGTCGAGATGGTGCTGTCCGGCCGGGTCAACAAGCGGATCGTGCAGGCGATCAACGACGAAGGCGGCCGTGCGGTCGGCCTGTCGGGCAAGGACGCCAACATGATGGTCTGCGATCCTGCCGACGCGTCGCTGGGCTTCGTGGGCGAGCCGGTCGAGGTCGACCCGACACTGATCCGCCAGTTGCATTCGTCGAACATCATTCCCGTGGTCGCGCCCATCGGCACCGGCCGCGCGGGCGAGACCTACAACGTCAACGGCGACACCGCCGCCGGCGCGATCGCCGGTGGGCTGAAGGCCGACCGGCTGCTGCTGCTGACCGACGTCGCCGGCGTGAAGGACGGCGAGGGCAACGTCCTGACCCAGCTGACCGCCGCCGAGGTGCGCCAGCTGACCGACGACGGCGTTATCGCCGGCGGCATGATCCCCAAGACCGAGACCGCGCTGGCCGCGATGGCGGCGGGCGTGCGTGGCGTCGTGATCCTTGACGGACGCGCGCCCAATGCCTGCCTGCTGGAACTGTTCACCGAGCATGGCGCGGGCACCCTCATCCGCGGCTGACGGGCTCGCCCTGCCGGGCGATCTGGCCGGCCGGCTTGCGGCGGCCTGCCTTGAGGTGTTCGGCGCCTTCCACCCGGAACCGGATGACGACGCGCCCGAGGGCACGGGGACGATCCTGCTGCTCGGCCCGCGCGAGCCGGGCTTCTGGCCCCATGCAAGCGCCGAGCCCGAGTTCGCGGACGGCCGTGCGGATCCGATGGACCGCTGGTCGACGCGCGTGATCGGGGACATCGCGGTCGCGACCGGGGCGACCGCCCTGTTCCCCTTCGGCGGCCCGCCATGGCGCCCGTTCATCCGCTGGGCCGAGCGCAGCGGGCGGGCATGGCCGTCCCCGGTGCAGCTTCTGGTCCACGACCGGGCCGGGCTGATGGTGTCCTACCGTGGCGCGCTGGCCCTGCGCCAGCGCCTGCCGCTGCCGCCCACCCCGCAACGGCCCTGCAACACCTGCCCGGGCCAGCCTTGCGCGACCGCCTGCCCGGTTGGCGCGCTGACCCCGGCTGGCTACGATCTTGAGGCATGCCATCGATTCCTCGACGGGCCGGACGGCAGGGACTGCATGGACAACGGATGCGCGGTGCGACGCGCCTGCCCGGTGTCCGCGCGATACGGACGACTGCCGGACCAGTCGGGGTTCCACATGAGAGCCTTTCACGGATGACCCTGCGCCTGATCCTGACCCGCCATGCCAAGTCAAGCTGGGACGACCCCGAGCTGTCGGACCATGCCCGCACCCTCAACAAACGCGGCAAACGCGCCGCAGAGGCGGTCGGCGGCTGGCTGGCCGAAAAGGGCTATCTTCCCGATCTCGTGCTGTCGTCGGACGCGATCCGCACACAGGAAACGTGGGAGCGGATGAAAGGCCACCTGCCGCCGCCGGACCGGGTCGAGTGGACACCGGCCCTGTACCTCGCCGGCCCCGGCGCGATCCTGAAGGCGCTGCGCGGTGCCAAGAGCGCCCGCAACGTCCTGCTGCTGGCCCACAATCCCGGCATCTCGCAATTCGCCTCGGCCATCGTGGCGATCCCGCCCCGGCACAAGCGGTTCCACGACTACCCGACCTGCGCGACGCTCGTGGCCGACTTCGATGCCGACGGGTGGAACGAACTGGCGCCCGGCATGGGAAGCGTGGTGGATTTCACCGTGCCCGCCGATCTGGAAGGCTAAGACGTCAGGCGGACGGATGGCCCTCGACACGGCCGCCGTTGGGGGCTTTGCCCCCGGCCCTGCGGGCCTCCCCCAGGATATTTGCGGACCAAAGAAGGTTGCGCGGGCGCGCCAAAAGAAAAAGGCCCCCGGCAATGCCGGAGGCCCTGAAAGGCATGCCCGCCGCGCTTAGTGGCCGAGGATCTGGCTGAGGAACAGCTTGGTCCGGTCGGACTGCGGGTTGTTGAAGAACTCCTTGGGCTCGTTCTGTTCGACGATCTGGCCCTGGTCCATGAAGATCACCCGGTTCGCCACCGCCTGCGCGAAGCCCATCTCGTGCGTGACGCAGAGCATGGTCATGCCCTCTTCCGCGAGCTCGATCATGGTGTCGAGAACCTCTTTGATCATCTCGGGGTCCAGCGCCGAGGTCGGTTCGTCGAACAGCATGATCCGCGGCTTCATGCACAGCGACCGCGCGATGGCGACCCGCTGCTGCTGGCCGCCCGACAGCTGGCCAGGGTACTTGTTGGCCTGGTCGGGGATCTTCACCTTTTCCAGGTAGTGCATCGCCGTCTCTTCGGCTTCCTTCTTGGGGATCTTGCGAACCCAGATCGGCGCCAGCGTGCAGTTTTCCAGGATCGTGAGGTGCGGGAACAGGTTGAAGTGCTGGAAGCACATCCCGACCTCGGACCGGATCTTGTCGATGTTCTTCAGGTCCGACGTCAGCTCGGTCCCGTCCACCACGATCTGCCCCGCCTGGTGTTCCTCCAGACGGTTGATGCAGCGGATCAGGGTCGACTTGCCCGAACCGGAGGGTCCGCAGATCACGATCCGCTCGCCCCGGTAGACGGTCAGGTTGATGTCCCGCAGAACGTGGAACGTGCCGTACCACTTGTTCATGTCGGTGATCTGGATCGCGACCTCGTCCGAGACCTTCATGTGGCTCTTGTCGACCGCGCGGTCCATGACGGGTTCGTTGTGAATTTCGGTCATAGAGAGGTCTCCTTACCGGTGGTCCGTCTTGAGCCGGCGCTCGAGATACATCGAGTAGCGCGACATCGAGAAACAGAAGATGAAGAACAGGAAGGCGATGAAGGCGAACAGCTCCCAGTAGATGCCGTTCCACGCCGAGTCAGAGCGGATCGAGTTCGACAGCCCGAGCGGGTCGAGCAGGCCGATGATCGACACCAGTGTGGTGTCCTTGAACACCCCGATGAAGGTCGACACGATCCCCGGGATCGAGATCTTCAGCGCTTGCGGCATGATGATCAGCCGCTGCGACTGCCAGTAGTCGAGACCAAGACTGTCGGCGCCTTCGTACTGGCCCTTGGGAAGCGCGGCCAGGCCGCCGCGGATCACCTCGGCCATGTAGGCCGCGGCGAACAGCGTCACCATGATCATCACCCGTAGGATGATGTCGAAGTTGGTGCCCGGCGGCATGAAGATGTTCAGCAGCGTCGAGGCCACGAACAGCAGGGTGATCAGCGGCACGCCCCGGATGAACTCGATGAAGCCCACGCAGATCGCCTTGACGATCAGCAGGTCCGACTGGCGGCCCAGCGCCAGCACGATCCCGATGGGAAGCGAGCAGCCGATGGCGACGACGCCGATCAGGATCGACAGCATGAAGCCGCCGAAGTTACGCGAGGCGACAGGTTCAAGCCCGATGTTCATCGCCTGGCCAAGTTCGCCCGAAAGCGGACCCACGATGAACAGCCACCAGATCAGCGCCGCGACGACGGCCACGATCAGCCCCGCCAGCGATCCGATGCGCGACGCAAGGAACTGCGCGCCGAAGAACAGGATCGCAAAGCCGATGGCGACGCAGATCGGACCCCAGATGGTGCCGCCCCACATCAGCCACGGCATCACGAAGGGATAGGCCGCCGTGACCCACAGAAGCTTGTTGGGCGCCCAGGGGAACAGCACCGGCGCAACGGCCACCAGCAGCAGGACGAAGGCAAGGATCGGGCGCCAGTACAGCTCGGACGGATAGAACCCGAACAGCAGCTGCAGCCAACGCTCGTTGATTACCGCCCAGCAGGCGTGGCCGTGGGTCTCGCCCCACGTGGCCTGCATGATCTCGCGGCATTCGTTCAGCGAGTCCGCGGTCCAGACCGACTGGAACACCCAGGGCAGAACCCCGGCCAGCACATAGGCGATGAACGCCAGCGAGATGATCGTCAGAACCGTGTTGACCGGCCCCGAGAACAGGTTCGCCCGCGCCCAGCCGATGGCGCCGACGGACGACGCCGGCGGCTCTTGCTGGGGCAGCATGCTGTCGCGGACGAAGCGGATGGTTTCTTCATGCGTATCGCTCATGTCACCGCTCCACCAGCTTCACACGGTTGTTGTACCAGTTCATCACGCCCGAGATGAGCAGCGAGATGACAAGGTAGACGAGCATCAGAAGCAGCACGCATTCCAGCTCGCGACCCGTCTGGTTCATCGTGATCCCGCCCAGCGTGCCGGTGATGTCCATGTAGCCCACGGCAATCGCCAGCGACGAGTTCTTGGTCAGGTTCAGGTAGTTCGAGATCAGCGGCGGGATGATGACCCGCAGCGCCTGCGGCAGGATCACCAGCCGCATCGTCTTGCCCGGACGCAGGCCAAGGGCGTTCGCCGCCTCGGTCTGGCCGCGCGAGATGGCAAGGATGCCGCCCCGGACGATCTCGGCGATGAAGGCCGCGGTATAGAGCGACAGCGCCAGCCACAGGGCGATCAGCGAGTTCCGCAGGTGCGTACCGCCGCCGAAGTTGAAGCCGCGCAGTTCCGGGTATCCAAGGTGGAAGCCCAGCAGCGCCAGCACGATCACCATCGGGACGATCAGGATGCCAAGGTTGATATGCCACGTCTTCGGCCGGACGCCTGTCGATTCCTGGATGCGGTTGGCGCGGGCCGACATCGTGCGCATTCCGAAGATGCTGGCAATCAGCACCGCAAGGATGACGATCAGGTCCAGCGAGACGTCGAACCTCAGCGGCGAGTTTCCGAACAGGTGGAAGTTGCCCAGCGAGCGCGAGAACAGCGGTTCGGGGACATAGACGCCGCGGTTCGTGATCGCGATGGTGTCGAACAGCTTCATCGTCGCTTCGGGCTCGTCACCCCGGAACGCGCTTGGCGCCGGAAGGCTTTCGATCAGCACCGCCATCGCCAGCACGATCCACAGCAGGACCGGAACGTTGCGGAACATCTCGACGTAGACGGTCATGATGCGCGCGACCAGCCAGTTGTTGGACAGGCGCAGGACACCCACGAGGACACCGACGATGGTCGCCGTGATACAGCCGAGGAACGCGACCAGAAGCGTGTTCAGCAACCCGACAAACGCCGCACGAAGGTGCGAGTCCTGGTTGTTGTACTCGACAAGCATCTGGTTGATGTCATACCCGGCGGGCTCGGCAAAGAAGCCGAACTCGATCGGTTTGCCGAGCGTGTTCAGGTTGGCGAGCGTGTTGTTGATGAGCCAGGCGGCGAGCAGCATGAAGCCGATCATCGCGACAACCTGGATCGTCAGAGAACGATACCGGGTGTCATAGATCAGCATGCTCAGCCTGAACGACTCCCGTGGTGGGTCCGTCAAGGTCGTCATGAAATTCCCCTGTTTGCCCCGCGGCCTCTCCTCCCGACGCCGTTATCGGCGTTCCTGGAACTGCGGGTGCGGCTTATTCTTGTTGTTATATGGCAGAAGGGCGCGGTTTGACCCGCGCCCTTCGCCGTGTCCGTGTTACCGGAACGGCGGTGCGTAGAGCAGGCCGCCGTTGGTCCACTGAGCGTTCAGGCCGCGGGCCAGACCGATCGGGGTGGACTCACCGATGTTCTTCTCGAAGATCTCGCCGTAGTTGCCGGCGACGCCCAGAGCCTTCACCGCCCAGTCGGCGTCGAGGCCCAGCATCTCGCCAAGGTTGCCCTCGGTGCCGAGCAGACGGTTGATCTCGGGGTTGTCGGTGGCGGCCGAAGCCATGTCCGACAGGTTGGCCGAGGTCACGCCGTATTCTTCGGCGGCGATCAGCGCGTTCAGCGTCCAGCGGACGATGTCGCCCCACTCGTCGTCACCGTGGCGCACCAGCGGGCCCAGCGGCTCTTTCGAGATGATTTCCGGCAGAATCACGTGATCGGCCGGGGTCTCGAAGGTGGCGCGGGTCGCGGCGAGGCCCGAAGCGTCGGTGGTGTACACGTCGCAGGCACCGGCAAGGTACTGCTGCTGGGCTTCGGCGTTGGTTTCGATCGGAACCGGCTCGTAGCTCATGTTGTTCACACGGAAGAAGTCCGCGAGGTTGAGCTCGGTGGTGGTGCCGGTCTGGATGCAGACGGTGGCGCCATCAAGTTCCTTGGCCGAGGTCACGCCCAGCTCTTTCGGAATCATGAAGCCCTGACCGTCGTAGTAGTTCACGCCGACGAAGGTGAACTTGAGGTCCACGTCGCGCGAGAAGGTCCAGGTGGTGTTCCGGGCCAGCATGTCGATTTCACCCGACGCAAGCGCGGTGAAACGGGTCTTGCCGGTGGTCGGAACGAATTCAACGGCAGTCGGGTCGCCCAGCACGGCGGCAGCAACGGCACGGCAGACGGCGACGTCGAAGCCCTGCCATTCCCCGTTGGCGTCGGGCGCAGCGAAACCGGGCACACCGGTCGCCACGCCGCAGTTCAGCGTGCCGCGGGCCTTGACGTCGTCAACCGTTGCGGCCGAGGCCACGCCAGCAGCCATGCCGGCGACGGTTAGTGCGCCAAGAAATACGGATTTTTTCATGTTTACCTCTTCCTGAGTTACCGCCCTTCCCGTCGGGCGTTTCTCCCGGCCCTTTGGCCGGATTGAGATCATGTGAAGGCAGAGAACCCCCCTCAACGCGAGGGAGTGTGGTCGAGAATTGACTGGAAGGTCAAGGCTGCTGTGGACGAAAGAAAGGGGTCAACAGCCTGATTTTTCGTCAGGCGCAGTTTTTAATGGCACTCGCCGGACAACAGGTGAAAGAACCTGTGCGCCCTGAGAAAATCGGTGCGCTTTGCCGCTGCAAGTTCGGCTGCCTCCTCGTCGACACCCCACTGTTCTTCCTGCCAAGTCTCGTCCACACGCGATCTTTTCCACAGCTCTTCCACCGCAAGCAGATCGCGAGTCGCGGCCAGCCCGATCAGCAGCGAACCCGATATGGACACGAGATCGTGGAAGCCGGTCAGTTCGAACGGGGTCATGCGGTGAACCTCGGCCGACAAAGCCGCAAGCGCGGCGTCGGGTTGGGGCTGGTGCATCACGCCTTCGACGGGAATCAGCCGCGCCCCGTAGGTCTCGGCGGCCCATTCGATCAACGGATCCCACGCTTCGGCCTGCCGCTGCACCAGACCCTCGGGTGCGCCGGCACGATAGCAGGTCAGGTCGCTGTCGCCGTAGGCCGCCAACATCTCGGCGACCTCGAAGCGCTGGGGCGTGACCTTCTCGATGGCCGAGTTGGCGGCACGGGTGAACGGCATGGTCAGCGGCGCGATCACCTCGCCCTGAGCGGCCCACTCGGCGGCGATCTCTTCGGCCAGCGCACGGCTGGGCACCGCGAGATCGGACTTGCCGGGGGTCTTCACGGGCCGGTCGTCCAGCTTCACGCCGTATCCGCCGTCACGCGGCTCGACGGTCACCTGTTTCCAGAAACGGCGGGCTTTCCATTCCGTCATGCGGGTTCTCCAAGCAGGGCCCCGATAGCGCCGGGCAGGTCCTCGACCCGGTGTACGAGGGCGTCCGCCGCCAGCCGGTCGGCGGCATGCGCGCCCCAGGTCACACCGAGGGACCGGACGCCAGCGGCGCGGGCCATCTCCATGTCATAGCTCGTGTCGCCGATCATCACCGCATCGCCCGCTTCCGCCCCCGCATCGGAAAGGCAAGCCGCGATCATCGCGGGATGCGGTTTCGACGGGTGTTCGTCGGCGGTCTGGGTCGAGATGAACAGTCCGGTCAGACCGTGCCCCTCGATCAGCGCATCCAGCCCGCGCCGCGACTTGCCGGTGGCAATCGCAAGCAGGGTCCACGGGTCGGCAGCAAGGCCGTCGAGAACGGCGCGGATGCCGGGAAACAGCGGGCTCATCTCGGCGGCGCCCATCGACAGGCGGATGTCTCGGTAGGCTTCGCGGTAAGCGCGGCCTATGGCGGCGCAGGTGCCCTCATCGAGACCGGGTGACAGGCGCGACACGGCGATCTCGACCGACAGGCCAATCACGGCGCGCACATCGGCGGGCGCGGGCTGCGGCAAACCGTGCGCGGCGAACGCCTGCGCCATCGCCGTGACGATGTGCTGCTCTCCTTCGACCAGAGTCCCGTCCACGTCGAAGATCACCAGTTTCAGCCGGTCGTTCACTTCACCTGCTCGAACGGATCGTCGGCGGCAAGATCCTCGGTCCAGCCGAGCGTCTCCCAGCTTTGCGCCATGTGCTCGGGCAGCGGCGCGGTCACCGTGACGGCCTTCCGCGTCACCGGGTGCTCGAAGGTCATCGACCGCGCGTGCAGGTGAAGCTTCTTCGAGATAATGCCGCCGAGTTGCGCGCCCCAGCCGTCGCCAAGGTTCTCCTGCCCCGACCCGCCGTACTTGCCGTCACCGATGATCGGGTGGCCGATCGCGGCCATGTGGGCACGAAGCTGGTGGGTCCGGCCGGTGATCGGCTCGAGCGCGACCCAGCTTGCACGGCTGGCGACGCGGTAGAGCGTGGCATACAGTGTGTCCGCCCGTTTCGCGCCCGGCGTCTTGTCGATGTCGCGCGGGTGAACAACGTGCATTTTCTCACCCTCGCCGCCCTTGCCGTGCCCGCCGGCCTTCACAAGCCCATAGCGAACCTCGCCCAGATACGGCGTCGGGACACCGGCGACGAGCGCCCAGTAGATCTTGCGCGTCAGCTTGTGACGGATCGCGGCGGTCAGACCCTGCGCAACCGCATGGGTGCGCGCCAGCAGCAGGACGCCCGAGGTGTCCTTGTCCAGCCGGTGCACCAGCCGGGGCTTTTCGTCATAACCGAACCGCAGCGCCTCGGACAGTCCGTCGACATGGCGCGTCTGCTTGCTGCCGCCCTGCGTGGGCAGACCCGGCGGCTTGTTGATCGCGATGATGTAGTCGTCGCGCCAGAGGACGCAGGACCGGATCATCTCGGCATCCTTGTCCGACACCTTCGGCTGTGCCGGCAGCGTCGGCTCTTCTCCCGGTTCGGGCAGCGGCGGGACGCGGATCTGCATCCCCGGCCCGACGCGGGTCGAGGTCTTCACGCGCCCGCCGTCGACCCGGATCTCGCCCTTGCGGCACATCTTCTCGATGCGGCCCTGCGGGACATGCGGGAACTGGCGGCGGAACCAGCGGTCGAGCCGCTGTTCGCCCTCGTCGGGACCGACGGTAAGGGTCTGAACGCCGCTCATGCCGCCACCCCGCGCGCCACGGCGAGACCCGCGAACAGCGCCCCCAGCGACAGAACCACAGAGGCGATCACGTAAAGCGCCGCCGTGCCCAGCGCGCCGCGCTCGTACAGCGTCACCGCGTCCAGCGAGAAGGCCGAGAAGGTGGTGAACCCGCCCAGAAGGCCGGTCATCAGAAGCGGCGCGAACCGGTTGGCGCTGAACTCTGCCAGCGCGACGACGATCACGCCCATCAGGAAGGACCCGACGACGTTGACGATCAGCGTGCCCCAAGGGAAACCCGGCCCGATGAGCCGGATCGCGGCGAGGCCGGTCAGGTATCGGCCCGACGCGCCGACCGCGCCTCCGAGGGCGACCATGGAAAGGGTGTGCAACATGCGCGGTCACTTGGCGGCTTGAAGGGGAAGAGTCAATCGTGGCCGCTTGTTTCATGGGGGGTTGGGGATCCGCCCCCGTCGCACCGGAGGTGCGCTCAGACATAAAGCAAGGGGGCTCTGCCCCCGTCGCTTCGCGACTCCCCCGAGGTACTTGGAAAGAGAAGAAGCGAAGATCGGCGGCTTACGCCAGGAGCGCGCGCCAACGATCGAGGATCAGACCGACGCCCTTTTCGCCGAGCTCCGCCGACGCGTCGCGGGCGCTTTGGGTGTACCAGGCGGTGTTCTCGTCCAGCCGGGCGGCGTCCACCACTTCCGGCGCGAGCGCCATCATCAAGGAGGTCTCGCCGATGCCCGCATGGTCGAACGGGTACTGTTCGGTCAGGCTTTCATCCATCAGCGGGTGCACCGAGATCCAGTTGAACGGGTCCGATCCGGCGTCGTGCTGCGCGTAATAGTCCGCCATCTCGGCCTTGCCCCACCAACCCTCGCCGCGCTCGGCTTCGAGGAAGCGGAACAGCGCCTGCCGCGCGGCGAAGCGGAAGGCGAGATCGGTGGGCATCCCGGCGGCGAAGTTCTCGGTCTGGTGGTGCACGACGGCATGGATGTTACGGAAGCCGGTGCGCAGAAGGCCGGTGAACAGCGCCTCGGCGAAAGGCTTGAACTGGTCCGCATCCACATGGACGGTGCCGCTTTCCGGCCCGGCGACGGCGAGGCTGGCCGCGCCATAGGTGAAGGGCGGCAGGATCACGAGGTCGATTTCCCGCTCCAGCCGGTCGAAGACGCGGGTGACGGCAAGTGTGTCCATCCCGACGGCCATGTGCTCGCCGTGGTATTCGAGCACGCCGAGCGGCAGGATGACCGGCGTGTTCGCAGCGATAACGGCGCGGATCTGGTGAGGCAGCATCAGTTCGTAGCGCATCGGATCACTCCAGGTTGGTGTGCCGGGCGCGCATGGTCTCGGGCGTTTCGCCAAGGCGGGTGCGCAAATCGTTCACCATCAGTTCGAACAGCAGGAACATCGCGCCCTCGAAGACCGAACCCATCGGCAGGACGGCGCTGGCCCCTGCCCCGGTGTCGCGTGCCATGGTCTGCGCCGGGATCGCCAGCACCGCGTCGGCCAGCGCGGCCGAGGGTGTGGCGGGCTCTGCCGTCAGCAGCAGAACCTTGGCGTCCGCCTCGCGCGCCACCCGCATGAGCGCGGTGACGGTCGGCAGCTCGCCCGGCCCGGCGGAGGCGAAGAACAGGTCGCCGGAGCCCACGGGCGGCGTCGCCATCTCGCCCTGCACATGCGCGTCCAGCCCGAGATGCGCGAGGCGCATCGCGAGCCCGCGCATCATCAGCCCCTCGCGCCCGCACCCATAGACCACGATGCGACCGGCAGCCGCGATGCGTGCGCAGGCGGCGTCCACCTGCATCGGGTCAATGCCGGACAGCGCGGCGCCGAGTTCCGCCAGTGCGGTGTCGGCGCCGTTCATTCGCCCAGCTCCGACGCGATGTCCTTCGTCCGCTCGTAGAGCCTCAGGAACAGCGGATGGTGACGCGCGTAGATGTCATGCGTCTCGGGCGCGATGTCGCGGGCGACGGGGTTCCACCGGTCGATGTCGCCCGGTTCGGCGCGGCCCACGGCGCAGGCCGCGAGGAAGGCGTCGCCATAGGACGCACCCACGGTCTTGTCGCAGACCACCTGCGGCACACCGCCGATGTCAGAGGTCGCCTGAAGCCACGTGGCATTCTTCACCCCGCCGCCCACCGCCAGCACGCGGCTCGGCGCGGCCCCGGCCTCGCGGTAGGTGTCGAACACATGCGCGGTGCCGTGGGCGATGCCCTCGATCAGGGCGCGGTACATATCGCCGCGGGAGTGGGTCAGGTTCAGGCCGAAGAAAGCGCCCTTGGCCTGCGGATCGTGGATCGGGGTCCGCTCGCCCGAGAAATAGGGCAGCATCAGCAGTCCGTTCGCGCCCGGCGGGCTTTCGGCGGCTTCGGCGGCAAGGGCTGGAAACGCCTCGGACCGCGGCAGTTCCCGCGCGAAGCGGTCGCGGAACCAGTGCGTCAGCGTGCCCGAGGTCGCAAGCCCCGCCATAGAGGCATGGCTGCCCGGGTAAAGCCAAGGCGCGTACCACAGGCGCGGGTCGGTGACGCGGTCCGCGGTAACCTCGATAATGAAGACGGTAGAGCCGTACATCATCATCATGTCACCGGGCGCCCGGACGCCGACGCTGACCGCCTCGGCTGCGGCGTCGATGGTGCCGGCGGTGACCGGCGTGCCCGGAGCAAGGCCCGTTTCAGCGGCAGCCGCCTCGGTCACATGCCCCGCGATCTCGGTCGACCACAGCAGGCGCGGCAGGCGGTCGAGCGGCAGGAAATCCGCCAGCGCGTCGGTCCAGTCGCAACGGGTCACATCGTAAAGGGGGCTGAAATTGGCGGCGGTGTAATGGTCGATGGTGTAGTCGCCGGTCAGCCGGAAGTTCAGGTAGCTGGTAGAGTTCAGCACCTTCGCGGTCTTCGCGAAAATGTCGGGCCGGTTGCGGGCGAGCCAGAGGATCTTCGGACCGACCGACTGCGAGGTCAGGGCATTGCCGCAGCGATCGAGGATCACCCTGGCGCCGATGCTGTCGGTCAGGTCCTCGATCTCGGCGCTGGCGCGGGTGTCGACGCCATAGAGCACGCCGTTCATCAGCGGCCGCCCTTCTTCGTCGACCGGCAGCATGCAGGGGCCGATGGCAGAGGTGGCGACGCAGGCGATGTCGGACGGGTCGATGCCAGAGGCGGCAAGCAACTCGCGGGTGATCGAGACGAAGTCGCCCCACCAGTCCTCGTCCGCCCGGTGTTCGGCCCATCCGGGACGCGGCACGATCATCTCGTGCGGGGCGGTGGCCTGAGCGACGATGGACCCGGCGCCGTCCACAAGGACGCCCTTGGATTCGAAGGTGCCGATATCAACGCCGAGGGTATAGGTCATTCGGGCTCTCCGTCTCGCAGCAGCGGGAAGTCCGGCCCAATCCGCGCGACGGCGGCGGTCAGAAGCTGTGTAAGCTGTTCAAGGTCTGACAGATCGCACATTTCGAGACTGGAATGCGAATAGCGCATCGGGAAACCGACATCGATTGCAACAACGCCTTCGCCGACAAGTTGGATATAGGACAGGTCCGTCAGAACCCCGACCTGCGCCGAGCGTTGCAGGGGTAGGCCTTCATCGGCGGCGGCATCTTCGAACAGGCGCACTGCCGAGGGGTGCGGGATGACTCCGTTCAGCGTGCCGCGCCCGTGGAAGGAATACAGCGAAATACCCGGCCCGCCACCAAGGGTCATCTCACCCCTGTCCGCCATCTCGGGCGTGTCGGTGGCAAGCATCAGGTCGATCTGGATCGCGATGTCGGGCTTCAGCGCCTGCCCCGCCACCTGCGCGCCGCGCAGGTTGAACTCTTCCTGCGTGGTAAAGACGACATGCACGGTCGGCCCACCTACGCGGTCCGCCAGCGCGCGGGCCAGTTCCAGAAGCACGGCGCATCCCGCGCGGTCGTCGACCGAGGTCCCGGCGATACGCCCGTCCGCCATGGGCAGGACGTTGGGGCGGTAGACGACCGGGGTGCCGATACAGATGCCCGCCGCCTCGACCGCGGCCTTCGACCCGTGGCCGGTGTCGATCCGCAGGTCCGGGGCTTTCGCGACGGTGTACTTCTCGTCCGGCTGGGTGGCGTGGTGCGACTTGTTGTAGATAATGCCGGGCACGTCGCCCGCGCCGGTACACAGAATGACGGCTTGCGAGGCCAGCGCCCGCTCCGGCACTCCGCCAAGCCGCTCGACCCGGATCATGCCGTCATCCTCGACCTTGCGGACGATGAACCCCAGTTGATCCATATGTGTAAAGATCATCACCGTGGGCGCGTCAAAACCGCCCTCGAATGTCGCAATAAGGTTGCCCAACCGGTCGGACCGGGTCTTCACCCCCACCTTGGAAAGCCGGCTCGCGATGGCGCGGCGAACGCGGTCCTCGTGGCCGGACAGGCCCGGGATCAGCATCAGGTCGGTCAGGTCCCGTTCCAGACGGGTGCGCATGTCAGAGGACATCGATGGCCTCCCTTATCCGGTCCGCCGCTGCGTCGGCAGAGCATGTTGAGGTATCGACGCGAAGGCGGGGATCGTAGCGGTCATGCGCCTGCGCCCGAACCGCGGCACGGGAGGGCGGCCCCGACAGGATCGCCAGCACGCTCACCGTCCGCCCCGCGCGGCGCGGGCACGGTCCATGAAGTCCTTCGCGCGTTCGGGGTCGATGGGGTTCCACGTATCGCCGTCAACCTTCAGCGCGGACCCCACGACGCAGCCGTCGGCGGCACGCAGGATGTCGGCGACGGTGGCGTGCTTGACCCCGGTGTTCGCCATGACGGGGGTGTCGGGCAGAACCGCCTTCACCGCTTCCAGATCCTCGAACCGCGCCGCCTCGCCGGTGATCTGGCCCGAGACCAGCACCGCGTCGGGAACCGAGGAGAACACCGCCGACCGTGCCCGGTCTGGCAGGGACCGGCGGTCGAGACTGTCGGCGAATTCGGCCGAGACGTTAAACAGCATGGCGAGGTCGCGGCGGCCCAGCCGGTCGCGGTAGCGCATCGCGCGGCCCGCGTCCGGGGTCCACGGCCCCATGTCGCTGGCGTAGGTGCCGGTGAAGATCTCGCGCACGAAGGACGCGCCGGTGGCAGCGGCAAGCGCGATGCTGCTTTCGGGGTCCCACAGGACGTTTACGCCGAAAGGCACGGTGATCTCGTCGCGCAGCCGGCCGATCACATAGGCCATCGTCGCGGTCGAGGCGGTGTCGACGTCGAATTCGTAGGGCCGGTCGTTCTCGTTCCCGAACATAACGGCATCGAAGCCAGCGTCGTGCAGCGCTTTCAGGTCCGCGCGGGCGGCGGCGACAAGGCCGTCCAGCCCGGCGTCTTCGTCATGCAGTGGCGAACCGGGCAGCGCGCCAAGGTGCACCATCCCGATCACGGGTTTCGTATCGCCAAAAACGGCGGTGAACTTGCTCATGAATCCTCCCATCGGCGCGGACGCCTTCGGGAGCAACCTACGCAGGTTCACATGCGAAGGGAAAGGCCCCCGCGCGCAGATCCGCGCGGGTGGCGGGACACAGGGTCAGATCGCGACCTTGCGGCTTTCGTCGAGGTAGATTTCGCGCAGCCGTGCCGCGATCGGGCCCGGAGCGCCGGACCCAACGGCGACGCCGTCGATCTCGACCACCGGCATCACGAAGGCCGAGGCCGAGGTGAAGAACGCCTCGTCCGCCGATTGGGCCTCTTCGATGGTGAAGCTGCGCTCTTCGACTTCCATCTGCGCCTCGCGCGCCATCTTCAGAACGGCGGCGCGGGTGATGCCGTGCAGGATGTCGTTCGACAGTTCACGGGTAATGATCTTGCCGCCCTTCACGATGTAGGCGTTGTTCGAGGTGCCCTCGGTCACCTTGCCGTCTTCGACCATCCACGCGTCATCACAGCCGGCGGCCTTGGCCATCATCTTGCCCATCGACGGGTACAGCAGCTGCACCGTCTTGATGTCACGGCGGCCCCAGCGCACGTCCGGGACCGAGATGACCTTGATGCCGGTCTTCGCGGTCGGATTGTCCGCGAGGCCCGGCTTGTTCTGGGTAAACAGCACCAGCGTCGAAGGCACATCGGCGGCGGGATAGGCGAAGTCACGGTCGCCGGGCGCGCCACGGGTGATCTGCAGATAGATCAGGCCCTCGACGATGCCGTTCTTCTCGACCAGCTGCCGATGGATTTCCAGCAACTCGTCGCGGGTCGCGGGGGCCTTCATCTCCAGTTCGTTCAGCGACCGTTCCAGCCGCTTGGCGTGACCGTCGAAGTCCACCAGCTTGCCGTCCAGAACGCTTGTCACCTCATAGACGCCGTCCGCGAAAAGGAACCCGCGATCAAAGACAGAGACCTTCGCCTCGGTCTCGGGCACGTACTCTCCATTGACATAGACGGTGCGGGTCATCGGCGGTCTCCTTAAGCTGCTTTGCCCTACATGCCGCGCCGCAGCGGCAAGGAAAAGGGGAAAACGCAGAAGCCTTCAGCCGCCGGACACATGCCGGGCCGCGGCTGCGTTGGCAGAGGCAACGGCATCCGGCAGTGCCTCGCCATGCGCCAGTGCCGAGACAAGCGCGCCAATGAAGTGGTCGCCCGCGCCGTGGGCCGAGACGACCTTGACCGGCAGCGCCGGAACCGCGCCGTCCAGATCGTTCGCGGCAAAGGCGACACCCGCGCCGCCTGCCGTGACGATTGCGACGGGAAAGCGGTCTGCCAGCATCCTCGCCGCGCGCCGCGCATCTTCCAGCGTGCCGACCTGCGCGCCGCAGATCGCCTCGGCCTCGGGCTGATTGACCACAAGCATGTCGACCAGCGCGGCGAGGTTTTCGCCCATCGGGCGCATCGGCGCGGCGTTCAGGCAGACGCGCGCACCGTTGGCATGGGCAGCCATCGCAGCGGCGACGTTGACCGCCTCGGGCACCTCGTTCTGCAACAGCAGGAACGCCGCGCCCTGCCAAAGCGCCGGGTCCGCCGCGGCCTGCGGATCGATGGACAGGTTCGCGCCGGACACGATGGCCGCCGCGTAGTCGCCCGCGTCGTCCCCGATTGCGACGCTCATCCCTGAGCCGACCCCGGCAACGCGCGCGACATGCTCGGCAGAGACTCCTCCCGCCGCCAAACGGTCCAGCAGGAAGGGCGCAAAACTGTCGTCGCCGACAGCCGACACCATCCGGACCTTGCAGCCGTAGCTGGCCAGCGCGACGGCCTGATTGCCGCCCTTGCCGCCGAACTTCGGTGTCCAGCTTCGGGCCGTCACCGTCTCACCGGCGCCGGGACGGTGCGGCGCGTCGACAAAAATGTCGTAATGCAGGCTGCCGACGACGACCGCGACGGTCATCGCCTATTCCCCGCCAAGAATCCGCTGCACCGCGCGCTGGCTGCGCGGTGAGTCCTGCGCCGCGATGGCCTCGTGCAGCGCGTTGTCCCCGGCCACACGTTTCGCCATGCCGATCAGGCGTTCGGTCATCTCGATATTGGCGGCGCATTCCTCGACCGGGTCGATGCCGGACGCGTCGGGGAAGGTGTCGAAGTAGATCACCCCGTCGAAGCCGTCGCGCGCGATCTGCCACAGCAGTTCCAGCGTCGCCTGCGGGTGGACCGAGCCGACCATCAGGCCATCGTCCCGCTTGCCGTAGCCGTCGTTCAGGTGAACCCCCAGCAGACGCGACCGCCGCGCGATCAGCGTGGCGGCGAAGGCGGGCATCTCGTCAGCGTAAAGCACATGCGCGAAATCGAGGGTCACGCCAAGGTTCGGCAGCCCCACCTCGTCGATCGCCAGAAGCGTGGTCGCGACATCGGGCATAAGCGCATAAGACCGGGGTTCGTTGGGCTTGTACTCGATAGAGATCATGCACTCCGGCGCGTGGGCCGCGACCTCGCGGATGCCTGCGATCTCATCGTCCCACATGCGGGCGTAGTCGCCCTGAAAACTGTAGTCGAAGCCGTCCTGACCCAGCCACAGCGTCATCAGCGGTGCGCCCATCGCAAGCGCGGCGTCGATGCCGGCCTTCGTTTGGTCGATGGCCTCTTGCCGCACGGCGCGGTCGGGATGGGTAAAGGCGCCAAGCTTGAACGCGGGGTTCGTGTAGTACCGCATCGCCAGCCCGTTCACGTCGAGCCCGCAATCGCGGATCGTCGCGGCCACCTCGGCGGGGTTGCCCGGTACATGGTCGGGATAGTTCAGGTCGACATGGGTCAGGCCCGGCACCTTGGCCGCCCGTTGCGCGCACATCAGGGCGGTCGGCTTTCCCTTGAGGTCAGGCCATTCCGCCTCTGCCCGCGCGGCAAAGGAATTCAGTCGCGTCGCGAACTTGGTCACCGGTCTCTCCTCCCCCGGCACCCGCCCTTTCGCAGGCGGGCGCCCCCCTGTTTCGTCCGCCCCGAAGGGTCCTCCCGGACGTTATGTCGTCAGATCTGACGCACGGCCCCTTTCGCCGCGCTGGTCGTCAGCGCCGCATAGGCCTTGAGCGCGGTCGTCACCTTGCGTTTGCGCGGCTTGGCGGGGGTCCAGCCCTTCGCCTCTTGCGCTTCGCGCCGCGCGGCAAGCGTGGCATCGTCCACGGCAAGGTTGATCGTCCGGTTCGGGATGTCGATCTCGATCAGATCGCCCTGCTCGACCAGCCCGATGGTGCCGCCCTCGGCCGCCTCGGGAGAGACGTGACCGATCGACAGCCCCGAGGACCCGCCCGAGAAGCGGCCGTCGGTCACAAGCGCGCAGGCTTTGCCGAGGCCCTTCGATTTCAGATAGCTGGTCGGGTACAGCATTTCCTGCATGCCCGGCCCGCCGCGCGGACCTTCGTAGCGGATCAGCACGACTTCGCCTTCCTTCACCTTGCCGGTGAGGATGCCGCTGACCGCGTCGTCCTGTGACTCGAAGATATGCGCCGGGCCGCTGAACTTCAGGATCGATTCATCGACGCCCGCCGTCTTCACGATGCAGCCGTCCTCGGCGAGGTTGCCGTACAGCACCGCAAGCCCGCCGTCCTGGCTGAAGGCGTGTTCCTTGGCGCGGATCACACCGCCTTCGCGGTCCAGATCGACCGTCTCGTAGCGGCGCGACTGGCTGAAGGCGACCTGCGTCGGCACACCGCCCGGAGCGGCGGCGAAAAACTCGTGGACCGAGTTCGCCTTGGTCCGCTTCACGTCCCAGCGTTCCAGCGCGTCGGCCATGGTGCCCGAATGGACGGTGTTCACCTTCGTATCCAGCAGGCCCGCGCGGTCCAGTTCGCCGAGGATCGCCATGATCCCGCCGGCGCGGTGGACGTCTTCCATATGCACGTCGTTCTTCGCGGGCGCGACCTTGCACAGGCAGGGCACCTTGCGCGACAGCCGGTCGATGTCGGCCATGGTAAAGTCGATCTCGCCCTCATGCGCGGCGGCCAAAAGGTGCAGCACCGTGTTGGTCGACCCGCCCATCGCGATGTCCAGCGACATCGCGTTCTCGAACGCCTCGAAGGTGGCGATGTTGCGCGGCAGGACGCTTGCGTCCTCGCCCTCGTAATAGCGGCGGGCAAGGTCCACGATCAGGTGACCGGCCTCGACGAACAGCCGCTTGCGGTCCGCGTGAGTCGCCAGCGTCGAGCCGTTCCCCGGCAACGACAGCCCCAGCGCCTCGGTCAGGCAGTTCATCGAGTTCGCGGTGAACATGCCAGAGCACGAACCGCAGGTCGGGCACGCCGCCTGTTCGATCGCCTCGACCTGCTCGTCGGAATAGTTGTCATCGGCCGCGGCGACCATCGCATCCACGAGGTCCAGCGCGTGTTCCTTGCCGTCCCACGTGACCTTGCCGGCCTCCATCGGGCCGCCGGACACGAACACCACCGGGATGTTCAGCCGCAGCGCGGCCATCAGCATGCCGGGGGTGATCTTGTCGCAGTTCGAGATGCAGACCATCGCGTCGGCACAGTGGGCGTTGACCATGTACTCGACCGAGTCGGCGATGATCTCGCGCGAGGGCAGCGAGTACAGCATCCCGTCATGGCCCATCGCGATACCGTCATCGACGGCGATGGTGTTGAATTCCTTCGCGACACCGCCAGCGGCCTCGACCTCGCGCGCGACCATCTGGCCAAGGTCCTTCAGGTGCACGTGGCCGGGTACGAACTGCGTGAAGCTGTTCACGATGGCAATAATCGGCTTGCCGAAGTCTTCGTCCTTCATGCCGGTCGCACGCCAAAGGCCACGGGCCCCGGCCATGTTGCGGCCATGCGTAGTGGTGCGGGAACGGTAATACGGCATTGCTGATCCTCCGGGCTAGCGGAGACGGTTTAACGCAGGATCAGGGCGAGCGCCATAAGCGGAGTCGCTGGAACAGCTTTCGATCGTTCCGACCGGTTCAGTGCACCAGAACGTATTGCCCCGGCGCGGCTCCAAGCGACGCCGCCATTTCGGGCGGGGCCACCTTCTTGCCGTTGCTCTGCCGGTTCAGCCAGTCGGCCCAGGCTTCCCACCATGACCCCTCGACAGGCTCGTGGTTCCGGAACCACGTATCGGGATCCATGTACCGCTTGCCCGGCGTACGGTGACCCAAGCGATAGCGGCGCCCTTTGTGGCCCGGCTCGGACAGCACGCCGCCGTTATGGCCGCCCCCTGTCAGCGCGAAGGTCAGGTCGTTGTTGGTGAACAAGGCCGCCTTGTAAACTGACCGCCACGGGGCGATGTGATCCCGCTCGGTCCCAAGCACGAAGAACGGGGCCGTGATGTCCTTCAGCGCGATCACCCGGCCTTCCACGTCGAAACGTCCGGCGGTCAGCCGGTTTTCCAGAAACAGGCCGCGCAGGTATTCGGAATGCATCCGGTAAGGCATGCGCGTGGCATCCTTGGCCCAGACCGCGATATCGAACTCGCGTTCGTCCTCGCCCATCAGATAGCGGTGAACGTGCCGTGACCAGATCAGGTCGCGCGCCTTCAGGAACTGGAAGGTCTCGGCCATCTGCGCGCTGTCTAGATAGCCCTGCGACCACATGAGGTCTTCAAGGAAACCGACCTGTGTCTCGTCCACGAACAGCATCAGTTCGCCGGCCTCGGTGAAATCGGTCTGCGCCGCGATCAGCGTGATCGAGGCGAAGCGGTCGTCCCCCTTCCCGGCCATCGCCGCAGCGGTGATGGCAAGGATCGTACCGCCAAGGCAGTACCCGCAGGCGTGAACCTTCTGGTCGGGACAGATACGGTTCACCTGCTCCAGCGCCTCCAGCACGCCGTGACGGCGATAGGCGTCCAGCCCCTTCTCGCGAAGCTCTGCCGTCGGGTTGACCCACGAGATGCAGAACACCGTGTGCCCCTGATCCAGCAGGAAGCGCACCATCGAGTTCTCCGGGCTGAGGTCGAGGATGTAATATTTCATGATCCAAGCGGGCACGATCAGCACCGGCTCGGCATGCACCTTCTCGGTCGTGGGCCGGTATTGGATAAGTTCGAACAACTCGTTGCGATACACGACTTCTCCGGGCGTGCAGGCGATGGTCTCGCCCACGCGGAACGTCCCACTGGCCGAAGGCTGGCCCGAGATCACCTCGGCCACGTCCTCGGCCATCAGTTGCGCCCCGTGGACGAGGTTCAGCCCCAGCGTTTCGATCGTGCGTTTCAGCGCGACGGGATTGGTGGCGATCGCATTGGACGGCGACATCGCGTCCAGCACCTGCCGGGTCAGGAACGCGATGCGATCGGCCGTGTGGCGGTTCAGCCGGCCCGTGCCCTGCGCGGCCCGCGCCCAGAAGTCTTCCGCGGCGAGGAAGGACTGCTTCCAGAACCGGAACGGCAGGCGATCCCATTCGGGCGCGTCGAAGCGGTGGTCGCTGCGGTCGGGGACAAGGCCCCCTTCGGCATCCAGCGCGCCCAGCCATGCGAGCCACTGGTCGCGCCAGAAGCGTTCGGCCAGTTCGGCGCCGAGACCGGGCGCGGTCGCTGCGTCCCGCATCCAGTCGATCCAAGCGGAGCCTACGGAATAGGGCGAGGTTCCGGATGTCGACTGGGCGATACGCGAGCGGACCACGCGGTTGATGGCATGGTAGGCGGGCGCGATATCGTCCGCCAAGGGCATGTTGCCGGGGCGATCCGGCAGGGGCAGAAGCTTGTTCATGATTGGGCCTTTCCGGCGGGCCTGCGGCAGGTGGGGCAGGAAGCATTGTCGCCGCTGAATGTGACACGGACACGTAGCCCGCGCCTTGATCCAGGTCAGGATTGGCCAAGCCTCGCGCCCGGCCCCCACAGGGCGCCAAGCGTCGCCCCCACGCAAAGCGAAACGCCCCGCTCGTTTCCGGGCGGGGCGTTTCCTGTTTCAGATCAGTCCGTCGATCAGTCGCGGCTTTCCGGCGTTTCCACCAGACCGGCGTCGAAGTCGTCCTCGGACATGAAGTCCTGAACCGGGGCGGCCAGAGCTGCGGCGGCTTCCGCCTCGGCCCGTGCCTCTTCGATCACCTTGCTGTCGCGTTCCTGAGCGATGCGGCGGACCCGCTGGGTCGCGCCACCGGTACCGGCCGGGATCAGGCGGCCGACGATCACGTTCTCTTTCAGGCCGACCAGCTTGTCGCGCTTGCCCTGCACCGAAGCCTCGGTAAGGACGCGCGTGGTCTCCTGGAACGACGCCGCCGAGATGAACGACCGGGTCTGCAGCGAAGCCTTGGTGATCCCCAGAAGGATCGGCTCGCCCTGAGCGGGACGCCCGCCCTTGGCCGCGGCCTTCTCGTTGGCTTCGTCGAACTCGACCTTGTCGACGTGCTCGCCCTTGAGAAGCGTCGTGTCGCCAGAGTCGAGGATCTCCCACTTTTGCAGCATCTGGCGAACGATCACCTCGATGTGCTTGTCGTTGATCTTCACACCCTGCAGTCGATACACGTCCTGCACCTCGTCGATCATGTAATCGGCAAGCGCTTCGACACCCATGATCGACAGGATGTCATGCGGCGCGGGGTTGCCGTCCATGATGTAGTCGCCCTTCTGGACGAAGTCGCCTTCGACCACCGGGATGTGCTTGCCCTTGGGCACCATGTATTCGACGGGCTCCATCGACTCGTCCGCCGGCTCGATCGCGATGCGACGCTTGTTCTTGTAGTCGCGTCCGAACCGCACGTAGCCGTCGATCTCGGCGATGATCGCGTGGTCCTTCGGACGACGCGCCTCGAACAGTTCCGCCACCCGCGGCAGACCACCGGTGATGTCCTTGGTCTTGGCGCCCTCGCGCGGGATACGCGCGACAACGTCACCGGCCTGAACCTTCACACCGTCTTCCACCGACAGAATGGCGTCCACCGACATCGGATAGGTCACCGGGTTGCCCGCATCGTTGCGGACCGGCTCGCCATCCTCGCCCACGAGAATGATCTCGGGCTTCAGGTCGCTGCCTTTCGGCGCGGCACGCCAGTCGGACACGATCCGCTGGGTCATGCCGGTGGCCTCGTCGGTGTCCTCGCGGACCGACAGACCGGCAACCAGGTCGACGAAACGGACGGAACCGTCCTTCTCGGCGATGATCGGCAGGGTGTACGGGTCCCATTCGATCAGCTTGTCGCCACGCGCCACGGTCGCCCCATCCTCGGGGAAGACCTTGGTGCCGTAGCCCAGCTTGTGCGTTGCCCGCTCGACGCCGTTCTCGTCGACGATGGCCAGCGACATGTTCCGGCCCACAACGATCTGCTCGCCCGAGGCGTTGGTCAGAATGTTGGGGTTGCGGAACTCGACCTTGCCCGAAGCCGAAGCCTCGAGGAAGGACTGCTGACCACCCTGCGCGATGCCGCCGATGTGGAACGTCCGCATCGTCAGCTGCGTGCCGGGTTCACCGATCGACTGAGCCGCGATGATGCCCACGGCTTCGCCCTGGTTCACCATCGTACCGCGTGCAAGGTCGCGGCCGTAGCACATGGCGCAGACGCCTTCCTCGGCCTCGCAGGTCAGCGGGCTGCGGATGCGCATCGCGGCGATGCCGGCGGATTCCACCGCGTCGGCCTTCCGCTCGTCGATCAGTTCGCCCTTGCCCACCAGAACCTCGTCGGTGCCGGGGTTCAGCACATCCTCTGCCGCAACGCGGCCCAGGATACGCTCTGCCAGCGACGCCACCACCTCGCCGTCGTTGACGGCGGCTTCGGCGGTGATCGAGTTCTCGGTGCCGCAGTCGTGCTGGCGCACGATGCAGTCCTGCGCCACGTCCACAAGACGACGGGTCAGGTAACCCGAGTTCGCCGTCTTGAGCGCGGTGTCGGCCAGACCCTTACGGGCGCCGTGGGTGGAGTTGAAGTACTCCAGCACGGTGAGGCCTTCCTTGAAGTTCGAGATGATCGGCGTCTCGATGATCTCGCCCGACGGCTTGGCCATCAGGCCGCGCATCCCGCCCAGCTGCTTCATCTGAGCCGGCGAACCACGCGCACCGGAGTGCGACATCATGTAGACCGAGTTCGGCTCAAGCTCTGCGCCGGCATCGTCGTACCGAACCGCCGAGATCTCGCCCATCATCGCGTCGGCAACCTGGTCCGAACACTTAGACCAGGCGTCGACCACCTTGTTGTACTTTTCGCCCTGGGTGATCA
This sequence comes from Maritimibacter sp., assembly GCA_017792445.1. GTDB lineage: Bacteria > Pseudomonadota > Alphaproteobacteria > Rhodobacterales > Rhodobacteraceae > Psychromarinibacter. Next base: position 2,460,502 of record CP051232.1, on the reverse strand, counting down.
GGCCGTCCATGTACTGCTGTTCGAACTCTTTCACCTGCTCGCGGACGCCGTTCACGATGCCCCACTTGGTGTCGGGGATCAGCATGTCGTCCTTGCCGAAAGAGATGCCGGCCTTGAAGGCTTCGCGGAAGCCGGTCGACATGATCTGGTCACAGAAGATGACCGACTCTTTCTGACCGCAGTAACGGTAGACGGTGTCGATGACCTGCTGCACTTCCTTCTTCCGCAGAAGACGGTTGACCAGCTCGAACGGAGCCTTGGCGTTCAGCGGCAGAAGCGCGCCGAGCTTCACACGGCCCGGAGTCGTCTCGAACCGCTGCCAGACTTCCTGACCTTCCTCGTCGATCTGCTTCACACGCGCGGTGATCTTGGCGTGCAGGTGGACCTCGCCGGAATCCAGCGCGTGCTGAACTTCGTCGGTGTCGGCGAAGATCATGCCCTCGCCCTTCATGCCTTCGCGCTGCATCGTTATGTAATACAGGCCAAGGATCATGTCCTGCGACGGAACGATGATCGGCGCGCCGTTGGCGGGCGACAGAACGTTGTTCGTCGACATCATCAGCACGCGGGCTTCCAGCTGGGCTTCCAGCGAAAGCGGCACGTGGACAGCCATCTGGTCACCGTCGAAGTCGGCGTTGAACGCCGAACATACAAGCGGGTGCAGCTGGATCGCCTTGCCTTCGATCAGCGTGGGTTCGAAGGCCTGGATGCCCAGACGGTGCAGCGTCGGCGCGCGGTTCAGAAGAACCGGGTGCTCGCGGATAACCTCGTCGAGAATGTCCCAGACTTCCGGGCGCTCTTTCTCGACCAGCTTCTTCGCCTGCTTCACGGTCGACGACAGACCCTTCGCTTCCAGCCGCGAATAGATGAACGGCTTGAACAGCTCGAGCGCCATCTTCTTCGGCAGGCCGCACTGGTGCAGCTTCAGCTCGGGGCCGGTCACGATGACCGAACGGCCCGAGAAGTCGACGCGCTTACCCAGAAGGTTCTGGCGGAAGCGGCCCTGCTTGCCTTTCAGCATGTCGGACAGCGACTTCAGCGGACGACGGTTCGCGCCGGTGATGACGCGGCCGCGACGGCCGTTGTCGAACAGGGCGTCGACGGATTCCTGAAGCATCCGCTTTTCGTTCCGGATGATGATGTCCGGCGCGCGAAGCTCGATCAGACGCTTCAGGCGGTTGTTCCGGTTGATCACCCGGCGATACAGGTCGTTTAGGTCCGACGTCGCGAAGCGGCCGCCGTCCAGCGGAACCAGCGGACGCAGTTCCGGCGGAATGACCGGGATCACGGTCATGATCATCCACTCGGGACGGTTGCCCGACTCGAGGAAGTTCTCGACGATCTTCAGGCGCTTGATGATCTTCTTCGGCTTCAGTTCGCCGGTAGCCTCGGCCAGATCCGCGCGCAGCTGTTCGGCCTCGGACTCGAGGTCGATGTTGGCCAGCATCTTGCGGATCGCCTCGGCGCCGATGTCGGCCTCGAAGGCGTCGCCGCCGTAAGCGTCGACCGCGTCGTTGAACTCTTCCTCGGACATCAGCTGGCCGTAGGTCAGGTCGGTCAGACCCGGTTCGATGACGACGTAGTTCTCGAAGTACAGGATCCGCTCGAGGTCACGCAGCGTCATGTCCAGCATGAGGCCGATCCGGGACGGAAGCGACTTCAGGAACCAGATATGCGCAACCGGCGCGGCCAGTTCGATGTGGCCCATACGCTCGCGGCGGACTTTCTGCAGCGTGACTTCCACACCGCATTTCTCGCAGACGACGCCGCGATACTTCATCCGCTTGTACTTGCCGCAAAGGCACTCGTAGTCCTTGATCGGCCCGAAGATACGGGCGCAGAACAGGCCGTCGCGCTCGGGCTTGAAGGTCCGGTAGTTGATCGTCTCGGGCTTCTTGATCTCACCGTAGGACCAAGAAAGGATCCGCTCGGGCGACGCCAGCGAGACCTTGATCTCGTCGAAGGTCTTCGGCGCCGCAAGCGGGTTGAACGGGTTGGTGGTCAGTTCCTGGTTCATCTCGAATTCCTAATCAGGGGCGTTGGGAGGGGGAAGGTGCGTGGAAGCCACGCACCCTACGGTTGGTAGGGTGCGCGCTGGTCGCGCACCTTTACTCTTCCCCCTCCGCATCCAGGAGTTCCATGTTCAGGCCGAGGCCGCGGACTTCCTTGACGAGCACGTTGAAGCTCTCGGGAACGCCCGCCTCGAAGTTGTCCTCGCCCTTGACGATGCTTTCGTAGACCTTGGTCCGGCCCGCCACGTCGTCCGACTTCACCGTCAGCATTTCCTGCAGGGTGTAGGCGGCGCCGTAAGCTTCCAGAGCCCAGACCTCCATCTCCCCGAAACGCTGACCGCCGAACTGCGCCTTACCGCCCAGCGGCTGCTGGGTAACAAGCGAGTACGGGCCGGTCGACCGCGCGTGGATCTTGTCGTCGACAAGGTGGTGCAGTTTCAGCAGGTACTTGATCCCCACCGTCACCGGCCGCGCGAATTTCTCGCCCGTCCGCCCGTCGAACAGATCCGACTGGCCGCTTTCGTTGAAGCCGGCCCGCTTGAGCGCGTCGTTGACGTCCGCTTCCTTGGCACCGTCGAAGACCGGAGTCGCGATCGGAACACCACGGGTCACGTTGCCCGCCGCTTCCAGAAGCTGGTCGTCGTCCATGCCGGCGATGCCTTCTTCGTAGACATCGTCACCATAGGCGATCCGCATCGCTTCCTTGACCGGAGTCAGGTCGCCGTCCCGCTTGTAGGACCCCAGCGCGTCGTCGATCTGGATGCCCAGACCACGTGCGGCCCAGCCCATGTGGGTCTCGAGGATCTGACCGACGTTCATCCGCGACGGCACGCCGAGCGGGTTCAGAACGAAGTCGACCGGAGTACCGTCCGCAAGGAACGGCATGTCCTCGATCGGGACCACGCGCGAGATAACGCCCTTGTTGCCGTGACGGCCGGCCATCTTGTCGCCCGGCTGCAGCTTGCGCTTCACCGCGACGAAGACCTTGACCATCTTCATGACACCCGGCGGCAGGTCGTCGCCACGACGGACTTTCTCGACCTTGTCCTCGAAACGTGCGTCCAGCGCCCGCTTCTGGGCCTCGAACTGCGCGTTCAGCGCCTCGACCATCTGGGCCTCGGCGTCGTCGCTCAGCGCAAGTTGCCACCACTGGCCGCGAGACAGCATCTCCAGCAGGTCCTCGGTGATTTCCGAGCCCGGCTTGACGCCTTTCGGACCCTTCACCGCGGTCTTGCCGAGGATCATGTCCTTCAGACGCGCGTAGATGTTGCGCTCGAGGATGTGCAGCTCGTCGTCGCGGTCGCGCGACAGGCGTTCCACCTCTTCCCGCTCGATCTGGAGGGCACGTTCGTCCTTCTCCACGCCGTGACGGTTGAACACGCGGACTTCCACGATCGTGCCGAAGTCGCCCGGCGGCAGCCGCAGCGAGGTGTCGCGCACGTCCGAAGCCTTTTCACCGAAGATGGCGCGCAGAAGCTTTTCTTCCGGCGTCATCGGGCTTTCGCCCTTCGGAGTGATCTTGCCGACAAGAATGTCGCCCGGTCCGACCTCGGCGCCGATGTAAACGATGCCAGCCTCGTCGAGGTTGCGCAGCGCTTCTTCACCGACGTTCGGGATGTCGCGGGTGATCTCTTCCGGCCCAAGCTTGGTGTCACGGGCGGCGACTTCGAATTCCTCGATGTGGATCGAGGTGAAGACGTCGTCGCGCACGATACGCTCGGAGATCAGGATCGAGTCCTCGTAGTTGTAGCCGTTCCACGGCATGAACGCGACGACCACGTTCTTACCCAGAGCCAGTTCGCCAAGATCGGTCGACGGACCATCGGCCACGACCTCGCCCTTGCCGACCTTGTCACCGACCTTCACCAGCGGACGCTGGTTGATGCAGGTGTTCTGGTTCGAACGCTGGAACTTGCGCAGACGGTAGATGTCGACGCCCGGATCGCCCGGCTCTAGGTCTTCGGTCGCGCGGATAACGATCCGCTGCGCGTCGACCTGGTCGATGATCCCGCCCCGGCGTGCCTGGATCGCGGCGCCCGAGTCGATGGCGACCTTGCCCTCGATCCCGGTCCCCACGAAGGGCGCGTCGGCCTGCAGCAGAGGCACGGCCTGCCGCTGCATGTTCGAGCCCATCAGAGCGCGGTTGGCGTCGTCGTTTTCCAGGAACGGAATAAGCGACGCCGCGACCGACACCAGCTGTTTCGGCGACACGTCGATCAGGTCGACGGCCTCGTTCGGCGCAAGCGTGTATTCACCCGACTGGCGGGTGTTCACCATCTCGTTCACGAACTTGCCGTTGTCGTCCAGCGTCGCGTTGGCCTGCGCCACGGTGTGACGCATTTCCTCGGTCGCGGACATGTAGTGCACTTCGTCCGTGACCTGGCCTTCCTTGACCACGCGGTACGGGGTCTCGATGAAACCGTACTTGTTCACGCGGGCGAAGGTGGCGAGCGAGTTGATCAGGCCGATGTTCGGACCTTCCGGCGTCTCGATCGGGCACATCCGGCCATAGTGGGTCGGGTGAACGTCGCGAACCTCGAAGCCTGCACGTTCGCGGGTCAGACCGCCCGGGCCAAGCGCCGAGAGACGACGCTTGTGCGTCACTTCGGACAGCGGGTTGGTCTGGTCCATGAACTGCGACAGCTGCGACGAGCCGAAGAACTCGCGCACGGCGGCGGCGGCCGGCTTCGCGTTGATCAGGTCCTGCGGCATGACGGTGTCGATCTCGACCGACGACATGCGTTCCTTGATCGCGCGTTCCATCCGCAGCAGACCGACGCGGTACTGGTTCTCCATCAGTTCGCCGACCGAGCGCACCCGGCGGTTGCCGAGGTGGTCGATGTCGTCGATCTCGCCACGGCCGTCACGCAGGTCGACCAGCGCCTTCACACAGGCGACGATGTCTTCCTTGCGCAGCGTCCGCTGCGTGTCCGGCGCGTCCAGAGCCAGGCGCATGTTCATCTTCACGCGGCCCACGGCCGAAAGGTCGTAGCGCTCGCTGTCGAAGAACAGGGTATCGAACAGGGCCGACGCAGCCTCGACTGTGGGCGGCTCGCCCGGGCGCATGACCCGGTAGATGTCCATCAGCGCCGTGCCGCGGTCCATGTTCTTGTCCTGCGCCATGGTGTTGCGCATGTACGGACCGACGTTGACGTTATCGATGTCCAGAACCGGGATCTCGGTGACACCCGCGTCGACCAGCTCTTTCAGCGTGCCGCCGGTGACTTCACCTTCCTTGTCGGTTTCCCACGTCAGCTCGTCGCCGGCTTCGACATAGATCGCGCCGGTTTCCTCGTTGATCATGTCCTTCGCGGCGTATTTGCCCACGATCTGCTCGAACGGAACCATCAGATCGGTGATCTGGCCCTCGTCGATGATCTTCTTGACCGCACGCGGGGTGATCTTCTTGCCAGCCTCGGCAAACACCTCGCCGGTGGCCGCGTCGACCAGGTCGAACGGCGGGCGGGTGCCGCGAACGCGCTCGGGGAAGAACTTGGTTTTCCAGCCGCGGTTCTTTTCAAGCCGGTAGGTGACCGTGTTGTAGTAGGCGTCCATGATCGCCTCCTGGTCCAGCCCGAGGGCGTACAGGAGGGTGGTAACCGGAAGCTTCCGGCGACGGTCGATCCGCGCGAACACGATGTCCTTGGCGTCGAACTCGAAGTCCAGCCAGGAGCCGCGGTAGGGAATGATGCGGCAGGCGAACAGCAGCTTGCCCGAGGCGTGAGTCTTGCCCTTGTCGTGGTCGAAGAACACGCCCGGCGAACGGTGCATCTGGGAAACGATGACGCGCTCGGTGCCGTTCACGATGAACGTGCCGTTCGGGGTCATCAGGGGCATGTCGCCCATGAAGACGTCTTGTTCCTTGATGTCCTTCACCGACTTCGCGCCGGTGTCTTCATCGACATCGAACACGATGAGGCGAAGCGTAACCTTCAGCGGTGCGCTGTAGGTCATGTCACGCTGCATGCACTCGTCGACGTCGTATTTCGGCTTCTCGAGTTCGTACTTCACGAACTCCAGAACGGCGGTCTCGTTGAAGTCCTTGATCGGAAAGACCGAACGGAACACGCCGTTGATGCCTTCGTCCAGCGCGGGCTCGACCGCGTCGCCGGATTTCAGGAACAGCTCATAGCTGGATTTCTGAACCTCGATGAGGTTCGGCATCTCCAGGACTTCCCGGATCTTGCCATAATATTTACGGAGACGCTTCTGGCCAAGGTAGCTGGACGCCATAAGGGAATACACCTCTCATCTTCGCAAACGCATCGCCGTCGGGGCTACGGCAATGCGCCCTTGGGTCAGGTGGGACCGATCTATCCCTGGCAGCCGTCCCACCGGCTGCCGCCCGATCGGTTTCCGCACCTTAGGAAGGGCTCTGGGCTGCAAAGCCCTTCCTGAGACGCGGATGGCTGGACCCGGGAATGCCCGGATCCAGCCGTGTTCGAACTTCTCATCCGTCCCGCATCGGGACGGCGGAAATCACTTGAGCTCCACCTCGGCGCCAGCGGCCTCGAGCTTGCCCTTGATTTCCTCGGCTTCAGCTTTGGCAACGCCTTCTTTGACGGCTTTGCCACCGGCTTCGACCAGTTCCTTGGCTTCTTTGAGGCCCAGGCCGGTGATGGCGCGGACTTCTTTGATGACGTTGATTTTCGAAGCGCCAGCCGATTTCAGGATGACGTCGAATTCGGTCTTCTCTTCTTCGGCAGCGCCAGCGTCGCCACCGGCAGCCGGACCGGCCATCATGACAGCGCCGCCAGCAGCGGGCTCGATGCCGTATTCGTCTTTCAGGATGGTTTTCAGTTCCTGAGCCTCGAGCAGGGTCAGGCCCACGATCTCTTCGGCGAGTTTCTTCAGATCAGCCATTGTACTGTTTCCGTTTTCCTAGATGTGTTCCAACGCGAGAGGGTACAACCCCACGCGGGATATCCCGTTTGCCTTAGGCCGCTTCGGCCTTTTCCTCGATAGTCGAGAGGATGCTTGCGATGTTCGAAGCAGGTGCGCCAATGGCGCCGGCGATGTTCGAAGCGGGCGCGCCGATGCAGCCGACGATGGAAGCAATAAGCTCATCGCGCGACGGCATTTTCGACACGGCCTCGACACCGGCCCGGTCCAGAGCCGTCTCGCCCATAGCACCGCCAAGGATCTCAAACTTCTTGTTATCCTTGGCGAAGTCCTCGGCCACCTTGGCTGCTGCCACGGGGTCCTCGGAATAGGCGAGTACGGTCATGCCCGTCAGGTAATCAGCGATCGAAGCGTTCGGCTTACCTTCCAGGGCGATCTTGGCGAGCCTGTTCTTGGCAACACGCACGGCCCCGCCCGCATCACGCATGCGTGCGCGCAGGTCCTGCATCTCGGCAACCGTGAGACCCGCGTAGTGCGCAACCACCACGACGCCAGAGCTTTCGAAGATCTGGCCGAGTTCATCGACCACTTTCTCTTTCTGGGCTCTATCCACAGTTTTACTCCAAGTATGGAGGGCCTTGGCGACCCCCCGGCTCCTAGTTCACCGGGCGATGCCCGGCGTCGGGTCCTTACGGGTCCAGCCAATTCGCCCCGGAACGGCCCGGCGAAGGTTCGGGGGCCATCCGAAGAATTCTTGGTCTCTTCCCGTCTCGGGCAGGAATTATGGCGTCGAAGGATTCCGGGCCACCCACCGTCTCGGACGAATCATCCGGGCACCCAAGAGACTCGGGCACCGGACAAGCGGTGTGTTTAGACGCTCGTGTAAAGATTGTGAAGACCCGAACGACAGAAAAATCCACGCGGACGCGAAACGCCGCGGGAGTGCCGGTCTCAGGCGATGTCCGGCAAGTGAACCAGGTAACCCATCACGGACGGCAGTTTGCGCGACCGGACCGCCCAAATCAAGAGCTTGCGTAAAAATCGGGCGGTTCTGTGACGTCGGGCGATCAACTGGCGGCGCGCCCGTCCGCCCCGTATACTCTGTCAAACACCGCGCTACAGGACCAGTCAGCCCGCATGAGCCCCCGCACCGACCGCCGCGCAACCGGCAAGCCAAAGGGCCGCCCGACCTCTGTCGCCGATCTTCGCGCCCGCCTCGACCGCGCCCGCGCCACCGGCGCAGGCAAGGACGCCGAAGCCCGCGCCCGCCGGATGCTGGCAGCGTATCTCGACACCGCGGCGGCGCATGGCATGTCGCTGTCGCAGGCCGCCGGGGAACTGGCCCGCGGACAGGCGGCGGTTCGTCTGGGCGACGTCTCGCGCGATACGCTTATGCAGAACCCGCCCCGCGCCGTGACCGAGGCCGCCTGCGCCGAGGGCTGCGCCTTTTGCTGTATCCTGCAAGGCGGCGACGGCGGCACCATCACCGAAGCCGAGGCGATACGGCTGCACGACGCGCTCGCCCCGCTTGCCGGTCAGCCGGACGGTCGCGGCTGGCATCCGGCTGCCTGCCCGGCGCTCGACCCCGAGACCCGCGCCTGCCGCGCTTATGACGCGCGCCCGACGATCTGCCGGTCGTTCATTTCAACCGATGCCGAGGCCTGCCGGGTCAATGCCGAGGGAGGACAGGAAGCAGGCGCAGGACTGTTGGGCAGCCACCTTGACTATCTCGCCGTTCATGCAATGGCTCGCGACCTGCTGAAGGGGCTGGCCCGCGTTCCGACCTATGCCATGGCCCGCGTCGCCGAAGGCGCGGTCGAAAGCGAGGATCGCACGGCGACGCTGGACGCGGCGCGCCACAAGCCGCGCGCGCTGGAAGATGCCTGCCGGGATGCGGCCAAGGCCGGTGGCCGCTGACCACCGCCAAAAGCAGAAAGGGCGGACCCGAAGGCCCGCCCTTTCCGAATTCCAGTCGTGAAGCGCCTTACTCGGCGGCTTCGGCCGGTGCGTTGCCGGTGGCCGACAGCACGTCGATCGACACGCCCGGGCCCATGGTCGAGCTGATCGAGACCTTTTTCATATAGGTCCCTTTCGCGCCCGTCGGCTTCGCCTTGTTCACCGCGTCCACGAAAGCACGCACGTTCTGGGCCAGCTGATCGGCCGAGAACGAGGCTTTGCCGACACCGGCGTGCACGACGCCCGCTTTCTCGGCTTTGAACTGAACCTGACCGCCCTTGGCCGCCTCGACGGCTTCCTTGACGTCCATGGTCACGGTGCCGACCTTCGGGTTCGGCATCAGGTTCCGCGGGCCAAGCACCTTACCCAGACGGCCGACGATCGGCATCATGTCCGGGGTGGCGATGCAGCGGTCAAAGTCGATGGTGCCGCCCTGAATGGTTTCCATCAGGTCCTCGGCGCCAACGATGTCCGCGCCGGCTGCGGTGGCTTCATCAGCCTTCGCGCCACGGGCGAACACGGCGACGCGAACGGTCTTGCCGGTGCCGTTGGGCAGGGTCACGGTGCCACGAACCATCTGGTCGGCGTGACGCGGGTCGACGCCCAGGTTCATCGCGATCTCGACCGACTCGTCGAATTTCGACTTGGCGTTCGATTTCACCAGTTCGACAGCTTCCTCGACCGACAGGTTTTCCTTGCCGGCGAAGGCTTCGCGCGCGGCGCGGGTGCGTTTTCCGAGCTTTGCCATCTTACTTCACCTCGATGCCCATGGAGCGGGCGGAGCCCAGGATGATCTGCATCGCGGCGTCGATGTCGTTCGCGTTCAGATCTTTCATCTTCGCTTCGGCGATCTCTTTCACCTGAGCGACAGACACCGAACCAACAGTCTCGCGGCCGGGGTTGTTGGCGGCGGACTTCAGCTTGGCGGCCTTCTTCAGATAGTAAGACGCGGGCGGCGTCTTGATGTCCATCGTGAAGGACTTGTCCTGGTAGTAGGTGATCACGGTCGGGCACGGCGCACCGGGCTCCATTTCCTGCGTCTTGGCGTTGAACGCCTTGCAGAATTCCATGATGTTGATGCCGCGCTGACCCAGCGCCGGGCCGACCGGCGGAGAGGGGTTCGCTTGACCGGCGGGCACCTGAAGCTTCATGGTGCCGGCTACTTTCTTGGCCATGTGCCAATTCCTTTTCTCAACACCCGCGAAACGCGTTCCGCAGGCTTCGGTTGATGTGGTCTGGTCCGGACATCGCGATGCCCTCGCCTCCCACACAGGGTGCCATCTTCCGACGGCAGACGCGGCGCATACACCCGGAAAAGGGATTCTGCAAGCCCGGCGGCCCTGCAATCACGGCGCTTGCCACCAGTGTCATGTGACCCCTACGGTCCGGCGAAACAGATAACAGGATAAACGATGACGTTCGACTTTTCTCCGCTGCTGCCGGAAAGCACACCGGCGCCGGCAAAGCGCTGGTCTGGCTTTCCCGAGTTCAACTTCATCGGCGGCCACATCGACAACGCAACCGTTCCGGTGGACGACCTGCGCGCCGCAGTGGACCGGGCGCTGGCGCGAGAGGGCGCGGACATTGCGACCTACAGCCTGCGCAGCGGCCCGCAGGGCTACCGGCCCCTGCGAGAGTACCTCGTGCAAAAGCTGAAGCGCTACTCCGGCATCGACACCACGGCGGACGACATCCTGCTGACGTCTGGCTCGTTGCAGGCGATGGATCTGGTGAACAAGCTGCTGCTGGAACGCGGCGACACCGTCATCGTCGAGGAAACCAACTACGGCGGCACCTTCTCGAAGCTCCGTGCGATGGGGGTCGATATGGTCCCCGTTCCGCTTGATGCAGAGGGAATGCGGATGGACGCGCTGGAGACGGTGCTGAACGATCTGGCGGCGAAAGGGATCCGGCCGAAGTACATCTTCACCATCGCGACCGTTCATAACCCCACCGGCACCATCCTGCCGCTCGACCGCCGCCACCGGATGCTCGAGTTGGCAAAGCAACACGGTGTGCCGATCTTCGAGGACGAGTGCTATTCCGATCTCGTCTGGGCGAATGAACGCCCGCCCGCGCTGCGGGCGTTGGACGACAGCGGCATGGTCATCCACATCGGCACCTTCTCGAAGACCGTCGGACCGGCCTTGCGGGTGGGCTACATCAACGCCGACTGGCCGGTTTTGGGACGCCTCATTGCGCTGAAGACCGATGCCGGCTCGCCCGCGCTGGAACAGATGATGCTGGCCGAATACTGCCCCGACCACTTCGACGACCATGTACGCCGCTGCAATGCCGTGCTGGAGGGCAAGCTGGACGCGATGATCGACGCGGTGGACGAGTGTTTCGGAACGACGGTCGAATTCGCCAAGCCGCCCGGAGGGATTTTCCTGTGGCTGAAGCTGCCCGAGGGCGTCACGACACCGCAACTCGCGGCGGTCGCCGGGGCGAAAGGCGTCGCGGTGAACCCCGGGCCCGACTGGTCTTTGGAAGGCGATGCCGACCGCTGGATCCGTCTATGCTTCGCGAACCCGCCAATCGAGACGATCCGCAAGGGCGTCGCCCGGCTTGCCGAAATCTGTCGCGAGGAGTTCGGCGTGCCGGAGATCAGCGGCAACATCCGGCGCTGAGCGCCGGAAGCCAAAAGCCATGGCGGGCTTGCCCCGCCATCCGGCTCAGCCTTGCTTGGACACCTGGGTGTATTCCAGTTCGACCGGCGTCGCGCGGCCGAAGATCGACACCGACACTTTCAGGCGCTGGTTGTCGTCGTCCACTTCCTCGACCATGCCGTCGAAGCCCTCGAACGGACCATCGGTGACCGAGACCTTCTCGCCCACATCGAAATGGATCAGGGTGCGCGGCGCTTCCTGACCTTCTTCGACGCGGTTCAGGATGCCGTTCACCTCGGCGTCGCGCATCGGCATCGGCTTGCCCTGCGGGCCAAGAAAGCCGGTGACGCGGTTGATCGAGGTGATCAGGTGATAGCCGGCGTTGGTCATCTCCATGCGCACCAGCACGTAGCCGGGCATGAAGCGCCGCTCGGCGGTGACCTTCTTGCCGCGCCGGATCTCGATGACCTCTTCGGTCGGAACCAGCACTTCCTCGATCTCGTCTTCGAGACCGGCGTCGGCGACGGCGTGCCGGATCTGTTCCGCCACCCGCTTCTCGAAGTTCGAGAGCACGCTCACCGAATACCAACGCTTGGCCATACCGTCGTCCGTCCTGATCTGCGCCCGAATTTTCGAGGAAAATTCGCGCCGTTTTCCCAATGATCCCCAAACACACTGAGGCGGGCCACTCGATTCGATGCTCGCCATGTCGGGGAAGTTCGGCCCCGATACAGTGCTATCCGGCGGAATTCAAGCCGATTGACCCACGGCTGTTGGCCAAAGCGCCACGACCGCGACTGGCGCCGCGTTAAAGAAACGGCATCCGGCCCCGTCTTCGGGGCCGGATGCCGACAAGGACTTTAAAGTCGCCGCTAGGCGCGAACGCAGCCGCGTTCCCGAAGCTTTTTCTCGATTGCGTCGAATTCACCCTTCGCCTGGCCAAGCGCCGGACCCTGGTCCGTACCTGCGGTCAATGCGAAGAGAGCCGGCCAGAACAGGATCATTCCGATTCCCATCGCGACCGCATCCTGATCGGCCTTTTGCTTCTGGGCCGCGGACAGCGTGTTCACGCGCGAGATGATGTCGGCACGTTCGGCAGCGAGTTGGTGGCAGGTCATACCGCTGTAGTTCATCGTCGAGACCGGAATTGCCTGGACCTGATTTGGTTGCTGGGCACAAGCGCCAAGCATCGAAACAACAGTCAAAGCAAGCAGGGCACGTTTCATAAGGATTTCCTCCGTTTAGGGAGGGTGTGATTAACAGGTTGAATATGTCCGCCATTGGGCGCCGAAACCCTCGCTAACCTAATGTGATGCAATGAACACGAGGGAGCGGTCAGCGCTGACGATAGCGATCAAGCGGCGAAATTATCTCGGTTAATCAGGTGCTTCGTACGCAGCCAAGAAAGGCGGAGCAGGCCATCGCCATGCGTGACGATGGACAATCCGCCACCACGACAGGCGCTGTCCAACGCCGCCCACTCGCCCGCTGCGCCCGCCCTAAGACGCCTTCGTCAGCTCGCTCTCTGATTTCAGGACCTCGTCGCCGTCGGACTGTTCGATCCGGTAGGCCGGGTTGTCCTCGTCAGCGTCGCGGGTCACCTCGGACCCCTGCGCCTTGATGGTGGTCTTGCGGGTATAGACCTTCCGGACGGTGCCGGTCCCGGTGCCATTGCCCCAGTTCCATTCCACCTTGTCGCCTTCGCCGTACTTCGCCATTCGCTTTCCTCCAAATATTTGGGGAAAGACCTAGGCAAAAGCGCCCCCACGGCAATGGCCGGGCGGCGCTTGGGACAGGTTTCAGGACGTTTCCGCCGCGGCGGAGAATGATCAGCCGACGTAGGTCAGCAGGATCTGCAGGCCGGACCGGATGATCCAGTCGACCAGGAAAAAGAACACGGCCGTCAGCGAGGCCATCACGAAGACCATCACGGTGGTCAGCAGCACTTCGCGGCGGGTCGGCCAGACGACCTTGGCGACTTCAGCACGGACCTGCTGAATGAACTGAAGCGGATTGGTACGGGTGGCCATCGTCATTCCTCTGGATCGGATCGGGCGGCAGATACGGGTTTTCGGCGCGCTTTTCAAGCGGCACCGGAGTCACTTCCAGTCGAAGAACCTCTCGCCCGCCCGCGACAACAGGGCTGCGGCCATTGCGCGGCCCATCTCGGGGCCGTCCTCGGCAGAGCCCTCAGCGGCGTCGGCCAGCGCTTCGGAGCCATCGGTGCGCAGGATCTCTCCCCGCAGCCGCAGCCGCCCGCCGTCCAATTGTGCAAGCCCCGCAATCGGCGTTTCGCACGATCCGTCAAGCGCGGCGAGGAACGCGCGCTCGGCCGCCAGACGGGTGCCGGTGACCGCGTCGTGGATCGCTTCGAGCATCCCGGCCACGCGGCTGTCGTCGCCACGCCGTTCGATCCCGATTGCGCCCTGCGCGATGGCGGGCAGCATGTCATCGGGGTCGATGGGGCGGTGCGGCACATCAAGGTCCGGCATCCGGTTCAGTCCCGCCTTGGCAAGAAACGTCGCCTCGGCCACGCCATCGGCCAGCTTGCGCAGCCGGGTCTGCACGTTGCCCCGGAACTCGACAACCTTCAGGTCGGGCCGCCGGTTCAGAAGCTGCGCCTTCCGCCGCAGGCTGGACGTTCCGACAACAGCGCCTTCGGCCAGCTCCGCGATACCGCCCAACGTCGGCGAGATGAACGCGTCCCGCACATCCTCGCGCGGCAAATAGCAGTCCAGCACCAGACCGCCCGGCTGTTCGACGGGCATGTCCTTCATCGAATGCACCGCGATGTCGATGCCGCCGAACAAAAGCTGTTCCTCGATCTCTTTCGTGAACAGCCCCTTCCCGCCCAGCTCTTTCAGCGGCTTGTCCTTCGCGATCAGCGCCGCATCGTCGCCGGTGGTGCGGATCACCACGATGGCGAAAGCCTCGGACGGCAGGTCGAAGGCGGCGGCCAGACGGTCGCGCGCCTCGTGCGCCTGCGCCAGCGCCAGCGGCGAGCCGCGGGTGCCGATCTTGAGCGGGTCGTGGGGTGTGGGCATCGTCATGGCTTCCGCCATAACCGAACTGTGCGGGAAGGAAAACGGGGCGCGACACCGGCGCCGCGTCATGGCGGCGCGGAAGCTGCGAACCGCTTGACTCCGGACGCCCGGCGCTAGACCTGTCACCGGAACGAAAGGGAGACGGGAATGGCTTCGAAGACGATCCTCCGCGCGCTGGCGGGCGAGACGCAGGCGGTGCCGCCGGCGTGGCTGATGCGGCAGGCGGGACGCTACCTGCCCGAGTACCGCGCGACACGGGCGCAGGCCGGGGATTTCCTGTCGCTGTGCTACAACCCCGAGCTTGCGGCAGAGGTCACGCTTCAGCCGATCCGCCGCTTCGGCTTCGACGCGGCCATCTTGTTTGCCGACATTCTGCTGGTGCCGCAGGCGCTTGGCGCCGACCTGTGGTTCGTCACCGGCGAAGGTCCACGCCTGTCGACCATCGACGCGCAGGCGGATTTCGACGTGCTGAAACCGGCGGCTGCCGTGCATGACACGCTGTCGCCGATCTACGAGACCGTGCGCATCCTGTCGCGCGAGCTGCCGGCAGAGACGACCCTCATCGGCTTCGCTGGCGCGCCATGGACCGTGGCGACCTACATGATCGCCGGTCGCGGCACGCCCGATCAGGCGCCGGCGCACGCGCTGCGCACTGGTAACCCGGCGCTGTTCGACGCGCTGATGGAACGGATCACCGAGGCCACAATCGAATATCTCTCGGCACAGGTCGACGCAGGTGCGGAAGTCGTGAAACTGTTCGACAGCTGGGCGGGCTCCCTGCCCGCCGACGCCTTCCAGCAATACGCGGTCGCCCCGGCCCGCCGCATCATTACAGAGCTGAAGAAACGCCATCCGGGTCTGCCCATCATTGCCTTCCCGCGCGAGGCAGGTCCGGCCTACGAAGGCTTCGCCAAGGCCACCGGCGCGGATTGCGTGGCGCTCGACAACTCGGTCGACGCCGAGTGGGCGGTAACACATGTGCAGAAGGACGGCTGCGTACAGGGCAACCTTGACCCGAAGCTGATGGTGACGGGCGGGCAGAAGCTGATCGACGAGGCCAAGCGGATCAAGGCGGCGTTCGCCGGTGGGCCGCATATCTTCAACCTTGGGCACGGCATCACCCCGGACGCCGACCCCGAGAACGTGAACGTCCTGCTGGAGGCGATCCGCGGCTGACCATCGCCGCCGTGCTGTGACCCAGCGACAACCCTGCTAAGCCCTCGGGCCGCAAATAGGTGACTTTCCGCCAGCTCACCGTTTAGGCTTCCCCAAGGTCACACCGTGGGGGGGAGCATCGGCATGGCGAAACCGATCCGCGAAATAACCATCGTCGGCGGGGGCACCGCTGGATGGATGGCAGCGATGCTGCTGCAGACCGGGCTGCAACAGGGCCGCAAGGTGAAGATCACCCTGATCGAGTCGCCCGATGTCGCCACCGTCGGCGTGGGCGAGGCCACGGTCCCCAATATGCCCCGCACGCTGCACCAGTGCGGCATCTCCGAGCGGGAATTTTTCAAGACCTGCAATGCCTCGTTCAAGCTTGGTGTCGACTTCACCGACTGGAACCGGGACCGCAACGGCAAGCCGATATCCTACATAAACCCCTTTGCCCGTCCGCCCGCGATCGGAACGCAGCAACTGGGCGTTTACTACAGCGACCTTGGCGCGGGAGCGCTGGATTTCGTCCAGACCTTTTCGCCCACGGTCGACCTGATCAACGCCTGCCGCGCGCCGCGTATGTCGGGGGCGGGCGAGTTCGATCAGAAGATGAAGATCGGCTATGCCTACCATCTCGACGCCGGAAAATTCGCCGGCCTGATGCAGAAGACCTGTGTCGCCGCAGGAGTGAATCATCTGCGCGACAACGTGCAGGACGTGGAACTGGACGAGCGCGGATACGTCGCGGCGCTGCATCTCGAGAGATCGGGCCGGCATCCGGTGGAACTGGTCATCGACTGCACGGGCTTCCGGGGCCTGATCATCAATCAGGCCCTGAAAGAGCCCTTCGTCAGCTATTCCCGCTACCTCGCCAACGACCGCGCCATGGCGGTGCAGATCCCGCATCTCGACAAGCAGAAGCTTGAGCCCGTCACTCGCTCGACGGCTCTGGGGGCGGGCTGGTCTTGGCGCGTACCGCTCTATAACCGGATCGGCACCGGCTATGTCTTTTCCAGCGCGCACCGCACCGACGAAGAAGCGCGTGCCGAGTTTCTTGCCCACCTCGGTCCCGCCGGCAAGGACGCAGAGCCGCGTGTAATCCCGATGCGGATCGGGCGCAGCCGGCACGCCTGGGTAAAGAACTGCGTCGCGCTGGGGCTGTCCGGCGGTTTCATCGAGCCGCTTGAGTCGACGGCGATCCACATGATCGACATGGGCGTCCGGTGGCTGACCACCTATTTCCCCGACAGCGACTTCGCCCCGCCGCTGCGCGATCATTTCAACCGGCTGACCGACCGGATGTATGACGAGGTGCGGGATTTCATCATCCTCCACTATGCCCTCGGCAACCGCACCGACAGCCAGTACTGGATCGACGCCCGCGAGGAGCTGGAAGTCCCCGACCGCTTGGCCGAGCTGATCGAGACATGGCGCTATGCCCTGCCCGGCCCGCTGGACCTGCCCAGTTCGATCCTGTTCGACCACATCACCTATCAGGCCGTATTGTTGGGCAAACGCGTCTACGAAACCGGATTCGCGCGCGGCAAGCTGGCGCGCGGGTCGCGACTGGATGCGGACAAGTGGAAGACCTACCTCGGGCAGGTTCGGGGTCAGGTGAAACAGGCGGTCGGCGCGGCCTGCGATCACCGCAGCTATCTTGCCGAGATGCGGGGCGAGATCACCCCCGGCGGCGCCAAGCCAGCGCAGCCTGCGATGGGCGGCTTCGCGATGCCACAGGCGACGGTGCCGCTGCCCGGGACACCGATGGCGCATCTGCCTAAAGCCCCGCCAGCGCCCGACACACTGGAAGACGAAGGCGCAAGCCTGCTTTAGACGGCTCTGCCTAGCGCCACTTGGCGAGGGGCGGCAGGCTCATCAGGACGGCGTCCGGGTCGTGACCGGTCGCCAGTCCGAACTTGGTGCCGCGGTCGTAGACAAGGTTGTACTCGGCATAAAGCCCGCGGTGGACCAGCTGAGTCTCTTTGTCGGCTTCCGTCCACGGCGTGTTCCGACGGCGCTCGGTCACCGGCAGGAAGGCGGGCAGGAATGCCCGGCCGACATCCTGCGTGAAGGCAAAGTCCGCCTCCCAGTCGCCCGTGTTCCGGTCGTCATAGAAGATCCCGCCGACGCCCCGTGCCCGCTTGCGATGCGGGATATAGAAATACTCGTCCGCCCACGCCTTGAAGCGGTCGTAAAGGTCATGCCCATGCGGATCGCAGCCGACCTTCAACGCGGCGTGAAAATCCGCGGTGTCCTCGTCATACTCGATGCAGGGGTTCAGATCGGCACCGCCGCCGAACCACCACGCATTCGGCGTCCAGAACATGCGCGTGTTCATGTGGACGGCGGGCGTGTGCGGGTTCTGCATATGCGCCACTAGGCTGATGCCGGACGCCCAGAACCGGGGATCCTCGGCAATGCCGGGGACACCACGCGCCGCCATCGACTTCTGGGCCGCCTCGCCCAGCGAGCCATAAACGGTCGAGACGTTGACGCCGACCTTCTCGAACACGCGACCGCCGCGCATGACGCTCATCAGACCACCGCCGGCATCCGCCTCGCCTTCAGCCGCGCGGCGAGTCTCGGTGACCTCGAACCGTCCGGCGGGTGCGTCTGCGAAGGGGCCGGTGGTCTGGCTGTCTTCCAGCGCCTCGAAGGCACTTACGATCTGGTCGCGCAACTCGCGGAACCAGCCCGAAGCGCGGGACTTGCGGTCGTCGAACAAACCTTCGCTCTGGTCGGACATGGTGGTCTCCTTCGTCGCGTCGCCGGACAGATGCGCGCCCGCGCCGTCGGCGTCAACTGGCAGAAGGCGGGAGATAGCGTCGCATCCGGCCCTGCGACCGCACCGATGCCGCAAAAGAAAAACCCCGGCTCGGGGGCCGGGGTTTATCGAAATCGGTCGCGCCGGGATCAGCGCTTGTCGTCGTCCTCGTCATCGACATCGGGCTGGTCGTCGCCCGAAGGCAGGTTGAAGAAGCTGTCGGCGTCCGGCAGATCTTCTTCCTTGTCGTCGTCGTCACCCCGGGGATCGTCCGACAGCGAGAACGTCTCGAGACCCGAGATCGCGGTCGGGATCTTCGGATCGGTATCCATCTCGAGGCTCTGCTCGGTCGAGACCAGCTTGCGCCGTTCGTCGTCGGTCATCACCGCGTCCAGCTTCTTGGCAGCCTTGGCCACCGCGGCGTCCAGTTCCATCTGCTTGCAGAGGCCCAGCGCAACCGGGTCGATCGGCTGCATGTTCGCGATGTTCCAGTGCGTCCGCTCGCGGATCGACTGGATCGTCGGCTTGGTGGTGCCCACCAGCTTCGAGATCTGGCCGTCCGACAGCTCGGGGTGGAACTTCACAAGCCACAGGATCGCGTTCGGCCGGTCCTGCCGCTTGGACAGCGGGGTGTAACGCGGACCGCGCCGCTTTTCCTCGCCGACGGCAGCCGGGTTGTGCTTCAGCTTCAGCTTGTACAGCACGTCCTTCTCGGCCTTGTCGATTTCTTCCTGGGTCAGCTGGTTGTTGGCGATCGGATCGAAGCCCTTCACGCCGGCCGCGACGTCACCGTCCGCGATGCCCTGAACCTCCAGCTCGTGCAGGCCGCAGAAGTCCGCGATCTGCTTGAAACTCAGCGTCGTGTTATCCACCAGCCAGACAGCGGTGGCTTTCGCCATGATCGGTTTCGCCATCATCGTGCGTCTCCTTCGACAAATACCTTCTTCGCCGTGAAAACGGCTGGTCCGGCTGGACCCTATCCTCGTTTTCGGGGAAGTTGGCGGCTCATATAGCCTCAAATTGCCCAAAGGAAAAGCCCCCATGCGCTGGATCGCAGCCTTGTTCCTGACCGCGACCGCCGCCTTCGCCGAGGGCGAAACACCGGGCGATTTCGACTATTACGTGCTGTCTCTTTCATGGTCGCCGACGTGGTGCGCGCTGGAGGGCGACGCCTCTGGCAGCCCTCAATGCGATGATGGCAAAGGCTTCGGCTGGGTGCTGCACGGGCTGTGGCCGCAGTACGAAGACGGGTGGCCCAGCTATTGCCGGAACAACACCCGCAATCCGTCGCGGGCCGACACCGCGGCGATGGCCGATATCATGGGCAGCTCTGGTTCGGCTTGGCACCAGTGGAAGAAACACGGGCGCTGCGCCGGGCTGAGTTCCGACGACTATTTCACGCTTGCGCGGCTGGCCTACGACCGGATCACGCGCCCCGAGGTACTGCGCCGGCTGGACAAGGCCGTCACGGTTCCCGCCTCGGTCATCGAAGAGGCCTTCCTGAAGGACAACCCGGACCTCGCGGCGGACGCGA
Source organism: Maritimibacter sp. (assembly GCA_017792445.1). Lineage (GTDB taxonomy): Bacteria > Pseudomonadota > Alphaproteobacteria > Rhodobacterales > Rhodobacteraceae > Psychromarinibacter. The sequence continues at coordinate 2,440,583 of CP051232.1, read as the reverse complement.
TCACCATCACCTGTCAGTCCGGACGCATCCAGGAAGCGCGGATCTGCCTTACCCGCGATCTGGAGTTCCGCGATTGCGGACGGGATGTCCGGCGCGACTGTTCGATGACCGACGCGCTGCTGGACCCGATCGACTGACCCTCGTCAGTAAGCGTCCCACTCGGGCGCGAAGTCGGGGTCGACGATGCGTTCCTTGCGATCGAGCCGGTCGATCTGGTCGATGTTCGCGTCCGACAATTCCAGGTCCTTTGCAGCAAGGTTCTCGGCAATGCGCTCTGGCTTCGAGGATGTCGGGATCACGACGTATCCCTTGTACATCAGGTAAGCCAGGGCCACCTGCCCTTCGGTCGCGCCCAGTTCGTCGCCCAGCCCTTTCAGGATCGGATCACCCTTGATCTTGCCGCGCGCCAGCGGGGAATAGGCCGTCAGACCGATGCCCAGCGACCTGCAGTGCTGTACGATGGGGGTGTTCGCCAGATACGGCGACAGTTCGATCTGGTTCATAAAGATCCGCTCGGGGCCCCCAAGGATTTGCGCCGCTTCGTCGACCAGGGCCTTGTTGAAGTTCGACACGCCGATATGCCGGGCCAGCCCCTCGACCTGCGCCTGCGCCAGCGGCTTCAGGTAATCCTCCATCGCCATGTCATTCGACGGCCAATGCAGGTACAACAGGTCCACCTGATCCACTTTCAGGCGGCCAAGGCTTTGCTCGGCGGCCTTGCGGACTTCGCCGTACTTGGACGCGGGAATCTTGGTGGTGATCCAAAGCCGTTCGCGCGGGATGCCGCTTGCAGCGACGGCGTTACCAACTTCTGTCTCGTTATCGTAAGCGTCGGCCGTATCGATGTGCCGATAGCCGGCTTCCAATGCAGCAGTCACAAGCTTCTCGCCCTCGCCACCCGTTTGTGTCCAGGTGCCGAAGCCGATCTGCGGAATCTCAGTAAGCAATTTAATACCTTTCCGTTCTCGTATGTGGAGAAACGGGCAAGGCGGCAAAAAGTTCAGTTCCATAGGTCCGAACTGCTGCTTTTTAGCTATTTTCGCCCCTAAGGGGCGAATTTCGTTTTAGACTTGCACCAATTGCGTGCATTTTGCGGTCGTTTGCGCCCGCTAGTCGGCAACCTGAAGAACGATCTTCCCGATATGCTCGGAGCTTTCCATGCGCGCATGAGCCTTGGCGGCGTCGGCAAGCGGAAATGTCGAATCCATCACGGGCGCGACGCGCCCCGCCTCCAGCAGCGGCCAGACATGCGCCCGCAACCCATCCGCGATCTTGGCCTTCGCCGCGTCGCTTTGCGGCCGCAAGGTCGAGCCGGTCACGGTCAGCCGCCGCGCCATGATCTGCGCGAAGTTCAGTTCGACCTTCGGGCCCGCCAGAAAGGCGATCTGAACCAACCGGCCGTCGTCCGCCAGCGCGCGCACGTTGCGCGGAATATAGTCGCCGCCGACCATGTCGAGGATCAGGTGCGCTCCGCCTTCGGCTTTCAGCACCTCGACGAAATCCTCGTCGCGGTAGTTGATGGTGCGCTCGGCCCCCAGTTTCGCACAGGCGGCGCATTTCTCGGCGCTGCCGGCGGTCGCGAAGACGCGCGCGCCGAAATGCGCGGCAAGCTGGATCGCCGTGGTGCCGATGCCCGACGAGCCGCCATGCACGAGGAACCGCTCGCCCGCCGCAAGTCCGCCCCGCATGAACACGTTGGTCCACACGGTGAAAAACGTCTCTGGCAGGCAGGCGGCGGCAGCCATGTCCAGCACCTTGGGTACGGGCAGGGCGTGATCGGCCGACGTCACCACGTACTCGGCATACCCGCCCCCCGGCAGCAGCGCGCAGACCGCGTCGCCCTCTTTCCAAGCCGTGACGCCCGGGCCAACCGCAGCGACGGTTCCGCTCGCCTCAAGCCCCGGCAGGTCCGACGCCCCCGGAGGCGGCGCATAGCTGCCCGCGCGTTGCAGGGCGTCGGGCCGGTTCACACCGGCATAGGCCACCCGGATGAGGATCTGTCCGTGACCCGGCACGGGGATCGGCCGTTGCGTTGGTCGCAGGACATCCGGTCCGCCGGGCTCGGCAATCTCGATCGCGGTCATCATGTCGGTCATCGTCGGCTTATCCTTCGCCGCGCACGTGTCCGGGAAGATCGGACGCGTCGCGGTGCTGCGGCGCCTTCACCTTCGACATCAGCCAGTTCGGTCCCGCCATCAGGCCGTTCAGAACCGGGTTCTTCCGGACCTGCGCCTTTACCTTTTCGATCCGCATCACGTCTTCGATCCGCCGGTCGAGGAAAGACCAAGTCTCGGCCCGCCCCTCGCTGTCATCGCCAAGCCAGAACAACACGGTCGAGCCATAGACCCCGGCCAGCGTCGCGCGTTTGGTGTACCAGTTGATGTCGTCGGACGGGTCGCCAAGCGCGGTCCAGATCGCGTCGCAGGTCTCCCAGATCAGGCGCGCACCCTCCGGCGCGTTCTGCGGCAGCGCGAAGAAGGCAGAGCCGCGGCGTACCGCCTCGCGGTCGTCGATCGCTTCGATCCGGGCGCGCACCGCGAAGGTGATCCGCTCGCGGATCTTCATCTCGGCAAGGTCGGCGCGGTCGAGGCGGTCCAGCATCGCGGCGTCGCCGCGTTTGTGAAAAGCCGCCGCCATATCCAGCGCGCCGCGGGGTGCGATGGCGCGGGCCTCGGCGGTCGTAAGGCCAAGATCGGCCGCGGCAGCGCGGAAGCTGGCCTCGGACCAGCCGTCGAACGCCACGTGCGGAAGGATCGCGTCCAGAAGCTGCGAACGGTCCGCAGCAACAGCACCGCGCCCCGTCGTTTCACTGCCATTTTCGGTGGATGGATCGGTCATCGGCTCCTCCGTATTCGCCCGCGTTATCGCCGGCCTCCTATAGGTGGACAAGCTAGCTTGCCTTTGCTATACGGCCACTTCCTGCAATTTCCGCAACCCTAACTTAGAAAGGTGGTGACAACCACATGCAGGTCAGCGTTCGCGACAACAATGTCGATCAGGCCCTTCGGGCTCTGAAAAAGAAGCTGCAGCGTGAGGGCGTCTTCCGCGAGATGAAGCTTCGGCAACATTTCGAGAAGCCCTCCGAGAAGCGCGCACGCGAGAAGGCCGAGGCCATCCGCCGCGCCCGCAAACTCGCACGCAAAAAAGCCCAGCGCGAAGGTCTTCTCTAAGACTGACGAGGCTTGGCCGGCGGGGCGACCCGCCGCTCAGACGACCCCCGTGGCATTGCCCGGGGGTTTGTCATTTCTGGGGTCGCGTTTGCCGAAACGCACTGCTGCCGCCGGGTGACGATTGTCACCGCGACGGCAGCCCTGTCTGCGGCTTTCGGAGTTGGACAACCACCGGCCCGATCTTTTGCGAGCGGTTCGCCGGACACCACCGCCCTTCATGTTGCGCTCTGACCGCTTCTGAAGCCAACGCGGTTCGCGACCGCGCCAGAAGCGTATCCGGTCAGGCGGACTTGCGCGCGCTGTCCCAGGCAAGTTGCTCGTCCTCGGCCCCGTGCTCGTCCCCGAAGCGGAAGGCCGCAACCGCGCCGGACAGCCCCTCGGCGCCGGCGTTCATCGAGCCGACCGCAGCCGTCGTTTCCTCGAACATTGCCGCGTTCTGCTGCGTCACCTTGTCCAGTTCGTTCGCGGCGCTGGTGATCTCTGCAAGGCTTCCGGACTGGGCGCGGGTCTCTGTCGCGATGCGGCCGATACGCTCGGCGGTTTCGCGCACGGCGGTCACGATCCCTTCAAGCGCCTCGCCGGTCCGGCCGACCAGTTGCACGCCTTCCTGAACCTGCTGTCCGCTGGACGAGATAAGCTGGCTGATCTCGCGCGCCGCCTCGGACGACCGCTGCGCAAGCGCCCGCACCTCGGAGGCGACGACGGCAAAGCCGCGACCGGCGTCTCCGGCGCGCGCTGCCTCGACCCCCGCGTTCAGGGCCAGAAGGTTGGTCTGGAAGGCGATGTCGTCGATGACATTGGTGATCCTTGCGATCTTGCCCGAAGACGATTCGATCAGGCTCATCGCGGCCACCGTCCGTTCGACGATCTCGCCACCGGCACTGGCCTTGTCCTGAGCTTCGCCAGCATAGGAAGAGGCGTCTTCCGCCATCGACGCGGCCTCGTCCACCGAGGTGGTCAGCGCGGTCAGCGCCGCTGCGGTTTCCTGCAGGGTCGCGGCCTGACGTTCGGTGCGGATCGACAGCTCTTCCGAAGAGCTGTTGATCTGCGATGCATCGTTGCGGATGCGATCGGTGTATTCGGCAACGTCGCGCAAGGCTTCCGACAACTGTGCCAGCGCTTCGTTGAAATCGACCCGCAGCGGTTCGTATTCCTCTGCGAAGGCGGCATTGATGCGTGTGTTCAGGTCGCCGGTCGACAGCCCCCGCAAGGCGATCTTCAGCGCCTCCAGAACCTGCGCCAGCTGCTCCGTCATCTTGCGGCGCGATTCAGCCTCGCGTTCCTCGGCCTCGCGCATCCGCTGTTGTGCTGCATCCGCTTCGGCCTGTTGCGCGCGGACCGTCGCCGTCGCCGCCTCTGCCTTCGATTGCGCGGCCTCTGCCTCTGCGCGGTCGGCTTCGGCATCGGCCTGCGCCGCGCGCGCCTGAGCAAGCGCTTCGTCGGTCGCAAGCTTTGCCTCTTCCAGCGCGGCGTTGCGGGCCTGGCTTTCGGCATCCATTTTCAGGCGGATCCGCACGGCGATCACCAAGGCGGCGGTTTCAACCAGCACGACCGCGCCATGAAACAGCGACCGTTCGATATTGGCGAAGATGTCCGAAGACGGATAGACCAGCGACGGCAGCAGGATGCTGAGCGAGACATGGTGCAGCACGATCGTGGCGGCGCCGAAGATGATCGCGCGGACCCCGACAAGCGCCACCATCGCCGCGAGAACGGCGAAGAAGGACATATGCGCATCCAGCTGCCAGGGGTGGCCGGCGAAGGCCGCGGTCAGCCCGATGGCCTGACCGACCATACTTTGCCCGACCGCGATGCGACCGAAACGCCCGCCGGTGCGCATGCCGACCTGGCCCAGCGCCGCGAAAGCGGCCGAGATGCCGACCGCCACCCAGCTTTGCGAGCCCGTCAACAGGACCACCAAAGCCACCGTAGGCACGCCGGCCCAGGCGCACATCATCAGACGCCGGGTTGCGACGTCGCGGCTTCTGTCCAGTTCGCTTTGCTCTGTATTCATACCTCAGCCCACTCCACAAATCGCGGCAAGCGCCGTGCCGTCCGTCACCCACCAGGCGCCTTCGTCACGAACCCGGCGCACGAAATCAGAGGTCGCGGCATGGCCGGCCCCGTCGGCCACCGTGGCGAAGACCGCCAACGGCGCGCGCACCGGACCGATAAGCCGCCCACCGGCCCCGTCGACGACGCTTGCGGCGTCCAGCCATGGCGGGACGATCACCAGCATCGGCGAGTCCGTGCGGGGCGTGCCGCCGACAACCGCGGCGACCGGTCCAGACAGGACGGCAAGCAGGGGAAAGGCGAATAGGATCAGACGCACCACGGCACCTCGTTCAGGTTGGGCCGGGTATAGGAGACAAATGTTTAAGTCGGTCTGAACACGCACACACAAAAAAAGGGCGGCCGAAACGGACCGCCCTGCATGTCGCCCAGGTCGTGTCAGGACCTGAGCCAGTCCCGCGCGGCAGCGTGGTCTTCGGCTTCGAAATAGCGCGCATCCTTGCCCAGAACGCGTTTGCCAAGCCCCACCGCCATCTTCTGCCAGCCGGCATCGCCGACGATGGCGGCCTTTTCCAGCATCGGTGCGTGGTCCCGGACCAGCTTGAAATGCTCGCCCAGCGCGCCGAACCCCTGCCAGCCATCGAAGTCGCGGATGTCCAGCAACAGGCGGAAGCGATCGTTCGCGCGGATGAAGGCGTTCAACCGCTCGATCTCGGCATCGTAAACAGCGCTGTCGAGCTTTCCGAGCAATTGGATTTCCAGCACCCCGTCGCCAAGGTCGGTCTGATGGATCGCGCCCAGCGACTCGGTCAGCCAGCGCTTCGCTTCGTCCACCTGTCCGGGATGGAACACCATGACCGGGCACGGCAGGATCACCGCGAACGCCTTGATCGCGCGCGCCACGCCCTTGGAGCCGGTCACGACCGCAATCCGGTCGAAGCCGCGCCAGTGCTTCAGCCCGGTGCGCGCATCGTCCCACAGCGCCCCAAGCGTGAAGTCGCCGGCGTTCGACTCCATTTCCATCAGCAACCGCAGACGCGCGTCGCCCTCGGTCGCCGCATCGATCGCGGGCATAAGCACATCGCGGTAGTCGGCGTCCGTCACACTGCCCGAGACGTACACATGAAGCATGTCGTCGCGGTGCGTTTCCTTCAGTTCCATCATGACAGGTCCCTCCGAATAACTCCCTGCCAGCATATAGGCACGGGGCAGACCTGCTCACAGGAGACCCGGTAAAATGTCACACAGGCAGGGCAGTCGTCTGGAACACCGTGCGCAGCGAAAAGGACGAGTGCATCTGCGCGACCCCGGGCAACCGCGCCAGATAGCGGCGGTGGATGCGCGCGAAATCGTCGGTGTCCTCGGCGGACAGCTTCAGAAGATAGTCGGCCGTACCCGCCATCAGGTGGCATTCCAGCAGATCCGGAATCCGCGCCACCTCGCGCTCGAACGCATCCAGCACCTCTTCCGCCTGCCCGGACAGCGTGATCTCGACGAACACGGTGGTCGGCCGGTTCAGCTTGCGCGGATCGAGCAAAGCCACGTAACGCGCGATCACCCCTTCGGTCTCTAGCCGCTGCACCCGGCGGTGACAGGCCGAGGGCGACAGGTTAACCGCTTCCGACAGCTCTGCGTTCGAGATGCGGCCACGCTTCTGAAGCGTCCGCAGGATTCGGCGATCGGTGTCGTCCAGCTCGGTCATGTCGCAGATTCCTCCCGGCTTTGCGCCACTTTGCCGCAGGATCTACGCCAAGACAGGAGGTTTGGCACGAAAATTCCGAAGAGTTTGCGCCGCGCCCCCGTCATGCTGGATTAAAGCGAGGAGGATACTCATGAAGATCGGTTGCCCGAAGGAAATCAAGCCGCAGGAATTTCGCGTCGGCGTGACGCCCAATGCCGCCAACGAAGCGGTGATGCACGGTCACGCGGTGCTGGTCGAGACCGGCGCGGGCGTCGGGTCCGGCTTCACCGACGAGGATTACATCGCGGCTGGCGCAACCATCGCCAGCTCTGCGGCCGAAGTCTTCGCGGCGGCGGACATGATCGTGAAGGTCAAGGAACCGCAGGCGGCAGAGCGCAAGATGCTGCGCGAAGGTCAGATCCTCTTCACCTACCTCCACCTCGCCCCGGACCCGGAGCAGACGGCGGACTTGCTGGCGTCGGGCGCGACCTGCATCGCCTATGAAACGGTGACCGATGCGGCGGGCGGGCTTCCCCTGCTTGCACCGATGTCAGAAGTCGCAGGCAAACTCGCGCCGCAGGTCGGAGCGTGGACGTTGCAGAAGGCGAATGGCGGGCGCGGCGTGCTGCTGGGGGGCGTCCCCGGCGTCGGTCCGGCACAGGTCGTGGTCATCGGTGGCGGTGTCGTCGGCACCAACGCCGCGCGCGTCGCTGCCGGGATGGGCGCCGAAGTGACGGTGCTTGACCGCTCGCTGCCGCGGATGCGCTATCTCGACGACGTGTTCGGCGGGCAGTTCCGCACCCGCTATGCCTCTGCCGCGAACACCGCCGACTTGGTCGCGCAAGCGGACATGGTGATCGGCGCCGTGCTGATCCCCGGCGCGGCAGCGCCAAAGCTGGTATCGCGCGCGCAGTTGTCGACGATGAAACCCGGCGCCGCCATCGTCGATGTCGCCATCGATCAGGGCGGCTGTTTCGAGACCTCGAAGGCCACCACTCACGAGGACCCCATCTACGAGGTCGATGGCATCATGCACTATTGCGTGGCGAACATGCCGGGCGCGGTCGCGCGGACATCGACCATCGCGCTGGGGAACGCGACGATGCCGTTCCTTCTGGCGCTGGCTGACAAGGGATGGCGGAAAGCCTGCGAGGACGATCCGCACCTGCTGGAAGGGCTGAACGTCCACGCGGGCAAGCTGACCAGTTACCCGGTCGGCAAGGCGCTTGGGATCGACGTTCTGTCCCCGTCGCTGGCGCTCAAGGCCTAGCGGGTCAGTTCGGCGCTGAGGGTCCAGCCGGTCACGCCGGATTCGTGCTCGACCATGACCCAAGGCCCGTCCTTTTCGATCACGGCGACCCAGTCGCCTCGCTCCATCCCGCGCAAGACGGCGAAGTCGTCGCCGGGGCCAGAGCGCAGGTCCAGCTTACCCTCGGACGGCCACACGACCGAGGTATAGCGAGCGGCGGATGGACCCGTGGGCGCGGGCGGGGCCGACACCGGCGCGACCGCTGTCACCAGCGGGTCGGTCGTCGGGCGCGGTACGGGGACGGGCTGCGGTTCCGGCGTCGGGACAACGGCGACCGCCGGCTCGACCGGCAAGGCAACGGGAGCCCCAAGCAGCGCGTTCTGCACCCAGCCCTTCGCCCCCGAGGGCAGGCGGACCAGCGTCCAACCGGACACGTGCTCGATCGTCGCGATCTCCGATCCGCCCCGGGCGTAGGTCACCGCGCCATCGATCGTCTGTACCCGTGTGCCCGCCGGGGCGGTAGCGACTACCTCGTACAGCATGTCGGGGCCGGCCCTGAGACCCGCCGCGCCACCCAGCGTCGCCTGCCCGCCCTGAACCGCCGCCGGAGCAAACCCGGCAGCTACGCAGGCTGCGAGAGGTAGAAGTGCCTTGGCGATCATTATCAAGTCCTCCGTCAACAAATACGTGTCTTCAAATCGGACGGCAGTCGCCTGCCTGCCCAAGCGACGGCCCGTAAAAGCGAACCGACGCGAAGCGCCCGAAAATCATGGCCCTCCACCGGTAATGATTCGGCCGCGATGAAATCGTTCAGCGCATATTAGCATGGCATTCGGTTTTTCCCGCCATGCCGGGAAGCGGCCCGCCGACGCGCGCGCGGCGGGCCATCCATTTCCGGATCAGGCCGGCTTTTTCAACGAGTCGCGAATTTCCAGCAACACGTCCAGTTCGGTCGGCCCCGCGGGCGCGGCCTCTGCAGGTTCATCCTCGTTCCGCACCGCCATGTCGCGGACCTTGTTCACGTAGCGAACAAGCATGAACACGACGAAAGCAATGATTAGGAAGTTGATGATCGCCATGATGAAGGCGCCATAGGCGAAGACCGCCGCACCGGCCTCGCGCGCCGCGTCAAGCGAGGCATACTCGCCGTCGCCGCTGAGCACGAGGAAGTTGTTGGTGAAATCGAACCCTCCAAGAAACAGGCCGATGATCGGATTGATCAGGTCGTTCACCATGGAATTGACGATCGCGGTGAAAGCCGCACCGATGATAATGCCGACGGCCATGTCCATGACATTGCCCTTGGCGATGAATGCCTTGAATTCGTTGAGCATAATCTGTCCCTTCGCTCGCACTTTGCGCGGTCAGATTACGGGAATCGAAAGAAAGTTTAATTACTTTCTGAACAAAGCTCTCGGATTATGGGGATTGTCGCCGACCAGACGCATTTGCGCCGCCCCCGAAGCCGGGCCTTTCGGCCTCTCCGGAGACGGCGACTTGCGAGTGCCTTGCACCAAGCGCGCCCTAAACGCCCTCGCGCGCTAGCGTGTCAGCACCTCCAGTTGCTCGCCATTGAGACAGTAGCCCGGCGCCCTCCGGGCCCCCGCCTCGTTCTCGACGAGCCACAGGATACAGTCATCGGACCGCGTACAGGACCGGCATGTCGTCACCATGTCCCGCAGTCGCTCGCCACCCAGTCGTCCCTCGATCTGGTCGGCGCTGGTTCCCAGTACCCGCGACATACCCTGCATCAGGCAGGCCGTGTCGGCGTCTTCCATCCGATTGCTCATGACAGTGACCTCCGGCATTCCCCAACCTGTCTGATAAGTTGAAGAATAGACCCAAATGCCGCGTCCCGCTTTGATCAGGATCAAGCCGCTAGAGGGTTGCCGCCACCTGACGCACGATAGCGATCCGGTCCGCATTGGGCGGGTGCGTTCCCAGAAAGACATTGCCCGGATCGTCGATACGCTGGAAATACGCGGCCCCCACCAGCGGATCGTACCCGGCCCGTGAAGAGATCACGGTTCCCATCGCGTCCGCCTCAAGCTCGAACGTCTTGGCGAAACTGCGGACGCCAAGCTCCGCGCCGATGGACTGCACCGCGATCAGGTCGTCGCCCTCTACGCCGGACATCTCTGCAAGAATCGCGGCCAGAACGGCCCCGCGCGCCGCGCTTTCGCGCGCTTTCGGGATATGTCCGAGGATGTGATGCGCCGCCTCGTGACCAAGCACGAAGGCGATCTCGTCGTCGTTTTGCATCTCTGCCAGCAGCGACGCGGTAAAAATGATGACCGCCTCGCCATTCGGCCCTTCGGTTTGGAACGCGTTCGGCGCGACGGTCGGATCAGAGTCCATCAGGACGACGAAATCGCAATTCCGCACAATGCGCTCGGCCCGGCAGACCTGCTCGGCGACCGGCACGGTCCGGTCGACCACGGCGGCAAGGTTGGTCCCCGCGCCCGCCGGCGACAGGGTTCCGGGGCCGGTGGACGTCTCGGTCGGGACAAGGATCTCGCCACAAGCGGCAAGGCACAGGAACAGCGGCAGGAAAAGGAAACGGGGCATGGAACACTCTGTTGACGGCAGCGCCAGCATAGTGGCCGCAGCCGCAGACACCAGCGGCCCCGCGATCACGATCCGCGCTTCGCGTTCCACCGCCGAATGGCCCTGTGCAAAGCGCAGACGCACGGCTAGGGTCGGGGCATGTTTACCATCGAACACGATTTCGACGCGACGGTCGTCACGCTTGTCGACGAAGGCAGCGTCCACCTTCAGGAAGACGTCATCGTCAACGCTTTCGAGGACTGCGTCACGGTCGAACAGTTGGACCCGCACACGGACAGGCTTCAGAAGATCACCCTGTCGATGGCGCAGTTGCGCGACCTGTCAGCCGCGCTGAACCTTCCCGAAGGCGTCTACCGCCTGCGCCGGAACGAGGACTGACGCCACCCGGCGACGCCTTGTCAGTAACGCTTGGGCTTGCTTTTCCAGCTGTCCAGCCACTTGCGAAAGCGCCCGCGCCGTTCGTCGATCTGCGCATCGGCCGCATCCCAAGCCTCTCCGGCGCGCTCCATCGCCGGGTCGACCGAGCGTTCGCGGAACTGCCGCCACATCGCGCGGATGAACAGCCACGCCACGCCGACGAATACGAAAAAGAATACGTTGAACCACGGGAACGGGCTGTCGTCGGGGCTGTCGATCGGACGGATCGCGATGGCGTTCGGATAGATCGTGAAGAACCGGTTCCGCCAGCCGTATTGCGTGATGACCACCCACTGAGGATCGGCCGCCGTCGACTGAAGGTTCGACGCCTCGGCCTGAAGATCGGAACTGTCGAACTTGAAGTACGGCGGCCAGATCCAGCCGGTGTCCTCGTTGCGGTAGACCATCACACCGTAGCTGTCGCGCGGGATGAACCCGAACAGCCACGTCTTGCGCTTGTAGGTGTTGATCAGCCGCAGGTCGCGCGTCTCGCCCTCGACGTTTCCGCTGTCGGACTGGGCATAGAACATCCGGTTGAAGGACGAGAAATCCATCCGGATCACTTCGGTCCCGGTGATCCGCGCGACATCGTGGCGCGGCAGCACGTAGCCCAGCGTGCCGAACACCAGCACGAACGCCACGATGCGGAAGAACCATTTCACATAGACCATGCGTCTCGCCTCAATTCCAGTTCGTCAGGATCAGGACCGCGATCACCATCGCGGCGGGGATGATGTAAACCAGCAGGATCAGCTTCGGCCGGATCGAGGAATGGTAGTCCTGCATCCCTTCCTCGACATAGCGCGCGCGCGCCTCCGGGTCACCGCCTTCGGGATTGTCCGCCTCCCAAGCCTTTTCCAGCTTCTCGCGCCGGACGGACCGAGAGTACAGCCAGACCAGCCCATATACGATGCTGAGCCCGATGAACCCGAAAACGACAAGTCGGACAAGGTTCATGGCTCAGTTCCTCCGCACCGCGCCCCAGGGGCCCACGACGTCCACAAGATCCCGGCGGCTGTTCCAGGGCCCGCCGCGCGCGGGCTCCGGCTCGGCCGGCGGCTCTTCCATGCTTGGCTCGTGACCGAACAGCGCCGCCCGCGCACCCGCCTTGTCGACCTGATACTCGGCGGCAAGGAACTCGGCCACGAATTCCCGCTTCGCATCGCTCCAGCCACGGTAAAGCGCGTAAAACAGCTCTTTGTGGCAGATGAACAGCTGCCGGACGTCCAGCGGCGTCAGCTCTGCCAGAAGCTGGTTCACAAGGTCGCGCTGCGGCCCGGCGGCGGCTCGAAGCGTGTAGAAATACGCAGGATGATCGCTGGCGATCCGGGGCCAGTCGCCGCCACCCTCGGCCCAGCGCAACAGCGCGTGCAGACCGTGGTAGGCCTCGGGCAACGCGGTTCCCAACTGCCGCGCCAGCATCCGCAGGTCGCGCCGCGTCGCGCCCGTCAGATCGTGCCCAAGGGTCGAGGCCACGTCCACAAGGATGAAATCCATCTTCTGCCGAAGGATCGCCGCAGCATCCACGCCGCGCGCCTTGACGATCGGCTCGGCCAGCCCGTTCAACTCTAGGAACTTGGCAATCCGGTTCGGCTCGTTCATGCCCAGCACGAACTTGATGGGCAGGTCCCCCACGGCAGCGACACCGCCCGAGGCGATGGCCGCCGGATGCTCGACCCCGCGGAACACGTAAAGCGCGCCGAAATGCGCCGTCCAGAAATCCGGCACGTCCTCGGTGAACACCGTCAGGTCCACCGGATTGCGCGTCACGTCGCCGGTCTGCTTGGCAAGGCCGATCATCTCGGCGATCAGAACATCGTCCCACCACGCGTCGTCGTCGCCCCGGAAATGCTCGATCTTCTCCTGCAACTTGCGCGCGTTCTTCACGTCGCCAGCTGTGGTATCCGCCTCGACCACGATGCGGCTGATGTCGAACAGCCGCTGCGGCGTGCCCATGTCGAGAACCGAGTTCATCAACTCCCCCGCCACCGCGTCCCGCGTCGTCAGCGCGAACAGCTTCGTTTCGTTCTGCTCGATGAAGTCCCGAAGGATCGTCCGAGAGAACGAGAACTTCGCGTTCAGCAGCGGCGCTGACTTCTGTTCCGTGGTCAGCAGGATGAACTGCCGGTTGCAGCCGTTGGGGTTCAGGTACAGGTCGTCGTCCAGCTCGTCGCCGATCTCGGGGGAATAGCCAGAGATGTCGATGTGGAAGTCGTCCAGAGCGGAGGTTTTCCCCGTCAGGTGCTTCAACGCCCGGCGGTAACGCTCGACCAGCGCGGGCGAGGAGACCTCGACGAGGTTGCCGAACATCAGGCCCTTTTCGATAAGGCGTCTCATCCCCGTCCCTCCTGCACCCTGTCCCGGCCCTTCCGTTTCTCGACCACCTGCGCCAGGCCCAGCCACGTCAGCAGCAGAACCGGCACCCAAGCCACCGCCGCCGTTCCCGACAGCCTAAGAAAGAACCACCCCGTCGCCAACGGCGCGTCGCGCAGGGCCGCACCCACGCCGACACCGCCCAGCGCGTAGATCGCGGCAAATACCGCGCCGCCCGCCAGCAGGACCATCCCCGCCGACGCCCATATGCCGACCGCGACCTCCCAGTGCTTGCGGGTGCCCCTCGGCACCATCAGCAACGGCACGATGACCGCCAGCGCGGCCAGAAGGATCAGCGGAAGCGCGGTGTTGAAGAAAGTGATCGGCGCGGTGTGCATCATGTCTTCCGCCCCGAGATCCACGCCACGACCAGCGCGGCCACCACAAGGACAGCAGCCGCGGTTCCGGCGACGCGCAGCCAGACCATCGCCGTCATGTCCATCATCACGCCGCCGACCTCGCCCATCTGTCCGGCAAAACCGGTCAGCCGCAGCGCCAGCACCAGCACGAAGGCGAACAGCCCAAAAGCGGTGCCTCCCGCCAGCGCCAGCACGACGATCCCGGTGCCCCCGGCACCCCGCGCCTGCGCGAGGCGCGCGCTGAACAGCGCGCCCGCAAGCACGAAGCCCAGCAGCATCAGGATCATCAACAGGCCCATGGGCTCAGCCTTTCCCCTCGGCATAGCGGCGACGGGCTTCCTCTTGCCGGCCAAAGTCGCGGACCATCGCCTCGATCGCGACCTCGTCGGACTTGTCGGCATAGCGGAATTCGCTGTCGGCGTAGCGGTTCACCTCCTGGATCACCATCTCGACGGTTATCGGCTGCCGCATGTCTTCCAGCATCTTCAGCTTCTCGTCATAGGGCCTGAAGAGGAAAAGCTCCGGATCTTCCATCCATTCGTCGGGCAGTTCGAAATCCATCGCGCGCACCTTCACGGCGTCGGTGATGTTCTTGATCGCCCGGCCGGTAAAGCGCTCGTCCGCCTCCTGGATTCCCTTCAGGTAGGTGCCGATCTTCGCAATGGTGTCGAGCGCCCCCAGCTTCGCCTCGGTCGCCTCCCACACCCGCATCAGCCCGTCCTCGTGCGGTCGCCCGTGCTGTTCGAACGACCGCGCGACGGCCTTCTTGATCTCTTGCGCCGCGTAAAGCTCGTGCTCCCCCAGCGGAATAACGTGCCGCTTGCCCAGAAGCAGCGCGAGGATGTCGATATAGTCATCCCGGGTCTGGGGGCCGTCGACAAGGAACCGCGCGCCGGCCCGCTGCCGCAAAGCGTCGTCCACGTTCTCGGGATAGTTCGAGAACATCCCGAAGGTGCAGTTCCCCCGCACCACGGTATTGGCCCCCGCGAAGGCCTCCATCAGCACCGCCGTCACCTCTTGCTGACCGGCGGAAGACTGGCGGTCGCCGCGCTTGCCCGCGATCTGGTCGATGTCGTCGACGGTGCCGAAGCCGATCACGTTCGGGTCCAGCACGTTGTCGATGAACGCCTTCGCGTTCTGGCCCGATTTGCCCTGATAGCTGTCGATGTTGTCGATGCCGAAGTTCTGATAGCGGAACGGATAGCCCGCGTTCTGGCAGTACTCGTTGATCAGCCCCGCCATCATCTGGATCAGGGTGGTCTTGCCGGTACCCGGCTTGCCGTCGCCCATGAAGGTGAAGATGAACCCGCCCATCTCGGCGAACGGGTTCAGCTTGCGCTCGAAATCGTAGGCCATCAGCATCTTTGAAAGCTTCATCGCCTGATACTTGGCGATGTGGTTGCCGACGACCTCGTTCGGCTTCTTGAACTGCATCGTCAGCGTGGTGCCCTTGGCCTTCCGCGCCGGGCTGAAACCCTGGATGGTGAAATCGTCCGCCTCGACCCGCCAGCTTGCCCCGGTGAAGGCGCCCAGCCGTGGCGCGGTCTGCGCGCGAAGGCTGACCTTTTCCATCAGCGTCTCGGCGAAAGCCAGCACGACCGCCACGATTTTCGCCTCGCCATCAGCGAAGCGTTCGAGATCCTGATCAAGCTCCCACAAGGCGCCGTGCAGCGCCAACTGCGCGTTGTCGGTCAGCATCTCGTCGATGCCGCCCATATCCACCGTCGCTTCCGACGCGGACGAGGCCAGCAGGAAAGCGACCCCGTTGGCGAAGGTATAAAGAACCGCCAGCGCTTCCGCCTGAAGCAGTTCTGCGAACTCGGCGGACTGCGCCTGCGGCAGACGGCCTTCCAGGTTTTCCTTCTTCAGCGCCTTCAGACCGGTTGCGTCGGAAAACCCTTCGCCCACGGCCAGCGCGATGGCGATGGCGCGGCGCAGCGACTGCATCACGGTTGCCTGCACCGGCGACACCAGCGCGTCACCGCCGTCCGAGGTCTCGATCCGCTCCAGCAGGCGCACACCTTCGGGCCGCGCGGTCGAGCGCGTGACCAGACCGGGCGTGGTCGAGCGGAACCGCCGCCGCGTGCCGATCCCGCTGGACCGCTCCGCCTGCGGCTTCTCGCCCGGCTTGGCGATCCGCGGCGTGTGGTCGAACCCCTCCAGCATCGCCACGGCGGCATCGTAATGCGCGCGGATCTCCTCCTCGCGCAGTTCCATCTGGTCGCCCGAAACGCTCATCTCGAAATCCGATCTTCTTTGGTCTTCAAATATCCTGGGGGAGTCGCCGCAGGCGACGGGGGCAAAGCCCCCTTTTCCGGCACCGGCGGCGCACAGTATGCCCGCGCCCAGCTCACCGGTAGCTCACGACCTGCCCGCTGCGCGACACCACGAACTTGCGCACGTCGCGGAACCCGGGCGGGTTCTTCTCGGCCAGCACCTGGAAGGGCCGCGCAGGCATGATGATCGAGCGTTCGGTCGCGGTGGCGCCGGTGTCGACACCGCGGCCCGCGAACGGGTCCAACGCGAAGATCTCGCGTTCCACCGTGCCGAACCAGCCCGACCGTTCCCGCTCTACCCGCTCGCTTTCCAGGCGCTCTTCGGTCCAGGCCAAAGCCCAGTCCTGACCCTCGGGCGCGCGGGCCTCTTCCAGCACGTCGTGGATCGGCCCGGTCTGCAAGGTGTAGGCGGCCGAGTACATCGGCCCGATGTGAAACCGCCGCAGCCGCTTCGGGTGCAGGTCGGCAAAATCGCGGTCGAACCCCTGCGCGATGGTCAAAAGCTTCAAACCGTTCAGCGACTGCGCCATCAGGTGCGCCTGCGCCTCGGGCCAGCGGCGGTCGTCCACCGGCAGACCGCGCGCGCCGCTGTCCTCGACCTCCAGCAAGTAAATCGCCGGAAGATTGACTTGGCTGTCGTAGACCGCCCAGTGCAGCAGATATCGCCGCCGCTGCGGGCTCAGGTCGCCCAGCCATTGCGCCTGCGGATCGTTCTGGGCCCAGAACAGCCCGTCCCGCTCCAGCGCCTCGTAGTACAGGCGCTGCGACATCGCGAACTGCAGCTTCGTCGGGATCGTCAGATCGCCCACGATCTGCCGGATCATCTCGTCCTTCAGCTTCGCGGTGCTCATGGTTCCGGCAAGATGCCGCACCGCCTGCTGGGCGTCATTCGCCATGGTCAGCAATTCACGGAACACCGGAAAGCCGCTTTCGGTCCGGTCGATTGCGATCGAGCCGAAGAACGTGCCGGTGTCTCGGCCCGTCATCAGGTACTTCAGGCTCAGCGCCTCGAAGGTCGCCGCGATGGCGCGGACGTAGCCGCCCAGCAGCTTCACGTCGAGCTTCGACAGCCCGCGCTCCTGCTCCATCACCGCGGCGACACGGGCCAGGTGGCCGGTGATCGCCTCGAACTTCTGGAAATAGCGCCGGGCCGCGAAGGTATCGGTCAGCCCGGCGTGGTCGCGGGTAAGGTCTTCCTTGATCGTGTCAGACATGCGGGGCCTGCGTCATGGCCGTGCAGCCGTTCCGGGGTCCGTCGGGGCGCATCACGCCCCGTACAGGTTCTTGTCGTGCTTTTCGACGATGGCGGCGAACCGGCGGGCAAAGCGTTCGTCGGCCTTGGCCTTCTGTTCCAGCACCTTCCGGGCGAAGACCATGTGATCTTCGTGCGCTTCCATCATGTCGGCCATCCGCTGGTTCGTCGCGGTGCCGATGGCGGCCATCGCGGCTTGCGCTTCCTTGTCGGTCTCGACCCCGATCTCGTTGATCCGGTGCGCAACGTCCTGCTGCTGCGCGGTCTTCAGCGACTTGGTCAGCGCGTCGTACAGCACGACCCGCTGCTTGGTGTCCGTCTGCAGCTTGTTGATCAGCACCATCTGCGTCGCCGCCTGGTTCTGTAGCGAGTCGACCCAGGTCTTGCCCTTCTCGATGTAGCGTTCCAGCGTCTGGCTCTTTGCCAGCTTCACCTGCTCTTGCTGCACCATCTCGTTGTACTTGGCGTTCAGCGCAGCAAGATCGCCTTCCAGCTTGGTCCGCGCCGCGGCGTCCTGTTCCACCGAGATCTTGTTTTCCATCTCGATGATCTTCGGATCCATCGCCGTGATCTCGGCCCGCAGCGCCTCGAGTTCGCTGACGACCGCCTCGCGCTCGTCCAGCGTGCCGGTCAGGTTGGTCTCGACCCGACCCTTGTGGTCGTTCAGCACGTCCAGTTGGTTTTCCAGCAGCTTCACGATGGTGTCGGACTTGCCGATCAGGTCCTGAAGCTTGTCGTCGATGTTGGCGGTGCGAATGCGTTCCTGCCGCAGCGAGTCCGACTTGCCCTTGGAAAAGAAGCCGACGAAGCTTTCCCAGCCCGTCTTGTTCCGCATCTGATCGAAGTCCTGACTGAACCCGGCGGTCACATCGTCGAGACCCATGATCAGCTCGGCGATGTTGGCGTTCATCAACTCGGTGTGGGAATGGACATCGTCCAGCGTCGCGTTCTCGATGTCGATCGAGATATCGTCGCCCGACTTGGCCTTGGCCCCCATCGTCTCGACCCGGCTGGTCAGTTCGGAAATCTTGGCCTGAGCCTCGGCCACCTCGGCCTGGCTTTTGCGCACTTGGGCATCGAAATCGCTCATCGCTCTCCTCGCAACGGAATATCTGTCATCTATTACGGGGTGTTTACCCCGCTTTGTGTATCAGGTCATCCCGTTTCGTCCCGGTTTCAAGAGGGCGCAAGGGTCGGGATTTCCCGACCCTTGACAGGAAGCTGTGACAGAAATCAGGCACTTGGCGCAGGAAAGCGCAGTTTTTGAAGGCCGTTCAGCCGACGATATTGAACCCCGGTCCGTATGGATAGCCGGTGATGTTTTCCGCGCCGTCCTCGGTCACGACCAGAATGTCATGTTCCCGATAGCCCCCTGCGCCGGGCTTGCCGTGGGGAATGGTCAACATCGGCTCCATCGACACGACCATGCCCGGTTCAAGCACAGTGTCGATATCCTCGCGCAGTTCCAGCCCCGCTTCGCGTCCGTAATAGTGCGACAGGATACCGAAGGAATGCCCGTAGCCGAAGCTGCGATACTGAAGCAGGTCGCGCTCGGCGAAGTAGTCGTTGACCTGCGCCGTGATGCCCGAGCAGGTGGCCCCCGGCTTGATCAGCGAGAGCCCCAGTTCATGCGCGCCGACGTTGGCGTTCCAGTACCCCATCGAGGCTTCGTCCGCCTCGCCCACGAACAGCGTCCGCTCCAGCGCCGTGTAGTAGCCAGAGATCATCGGGAAGGTGTTCAGCGACAGGATATCTCCACGCTTCAGCTTGCGGGCGGTGACCGGGTTGTGCGCGCCGTCCGTGTTCAGCCCTGACTGGAACCAGACCCACGTGTCGCGATACTCGGCATCGGGATAGCGCTTGGCGATTTCCAGCTCCATCGCGTCACGCCCCGCCATGGCCACGTCGATCTCGCGCGTGCCCTCGTGGATCGCCTCGCGGATGGCATAGCCGCCGACGTCGGCCACGGCGGCACCTGTGCGGATCAGATCGATCTCGGCGGGCGATTTCATCATCCGCTGCCGCATCGTGGCCGGGGCGATGTCGGTCACCTTGGACGGCGACAGGAACGCGGTCAGGGCCGTCTGCGCCGCCAGCGTCATGTGATCGCCCTCGACGCCGATGTGGCGCCCCTCGCCCGCAACGCTGCGGATGGCGCGCCAGTAGTTGTCCCGCGCCCAGTCGGTGTAGGTGATGTTGTCGCCATGACACCGCCGCCACGGCTGCCCCGCGTCGATGCCCGCCGAGATGGTGACGGACTCGGTCGCGGTCACGACCAGCCCGTAGGGGCGCCCGAAACTGCAGTACAGGAAGCCCGAATAGTAGGCGATGTTCTGCATCGAGGTCAGCACGGCCACGTCGACGCCCGCCTCGGCCATGGCAGCCCGCAGACCGGCCAATCGCGCGTCGTATTCCTCTGACGAGAAGGGCAGCGGCACCTTTTCGCCGCCATTGTGAAAACGGAAGAACTCCGGACGTTCGGTCATCGTTTACGATCTCCTGAACACACCCCGACCACACCGCCGGGGAGTCATTGGGTTCCCGGCGTACAGGACAATGCGTTGGAAGATCGCCGGAGACGCCATCTCCGGGACGGAATATTTCTGCACCCGCGAAGGCGTTTCGGCAAGCCCCTTGCGCAGGCCCGCCGCCCGCCCCACTCTGCCCGGCAGGGACAAGGGAGGAAATTCATGCGGCTGGACGGCAAGACGGCCATCGTCACCGGTGGCGGCTCGGGCTTTGGCGCGGGCATCGTGCGGAAATTCGCGGCGGAAGGCGCGCGGGTGCTGGTGGCGGACATCAACACCACCGCCGCCGAAACGATGGCCGCCGAAGTGGGCGGTATCGCCTGCACGGTCGACGTGTCGGACGGGGCAAGCGTCGCGGCCATGGCGAAGGCGGCGCTGGACGCTTTGGGGCAAGTCGATATCCTTGTGAACAACGCGGGCATCACACACCTGCCGACGCCGATGGAAGACGTGCCCGAAGATCTGTTCGACCGCGTGCTTGCGGTGAATGCCAAGTCTGTCTACCTCACCGCGCGCGAATTGGTGCCGCACATGAAGTCTCGCGGGACCGGCGCGATCCTGAACCTTGCATCAACCGCCGGGCTGTCGCCGCGCCCGAACCTGAGCTGGTACAACGCATCGAAGGGCTGGATGATCACGGCGACCAAGTCGATGGCCGTGGAGCTCGCGCCATCCGGCGTGCGGGTCAACGCGCTTTGCCCCGTGGCGGGCGAGACGCCGCTGCTGAAAAGCTTCATGGGAGAGGACACGCCCGAGATGCGCGCGAAGTTCCTGTCCACGATCCCGATCGGCCGCTTCTCGACCCCCGAGGATATGGGCAACGCTGCCTGCTACCTTTGCTCGGACGAGGCGTCGATGGTTACCGGCGTCGCGATGGAAGTCGACGGCGGACGGTGCATCTGATCGGCGGCGCAGGGTTCCCTCTGCTTCGGAATGCGCATACTCCATAGGCCGCAAGCTGCGGAGATACCTGCATGAAACCCGGCTCCCTGAACCTGATCACCGATGTCGAGGGCCTGCTGGTCGGCAATGCCGAGGACCACGGGATCAAGACCGGGACCACCGTTCTGACAGGTGAACAACCGTTCACCGCAGCGGTTCACGTGATGGGCGGCGCGCCGGGAACGCGGGAAACCGATCTGTTGGCGCCGGACAGGATGGTGCAACAGGTTCACGCGCTGGTGCTGTCCGGCGGTTCGGCCCTTGGGCTGGCGTCGGCCTCAGGCGTCGCGGACGCATTGCGCGCTCAGGGCAAGGGTCTGGACGTTGCCGGGCAGATCGTTCCCATCGTACCCGCCGCCATCGTGTTCGACCTTGTCAACGGCGGCGACAAGAACTGGCCAGAGAGCCCCTACCCCGCGCTTGGTCGCAATGCCCTGAGCGTGGCCGCACGCGACTTCGGGCTTGGCACGGTCGGTGCGGGTACCGGAGCCACTACGGCGGGGTTCAAGGGAGGGCTGGGCTCTGCCTCGCTGGTCCTGCCCTCTGGCCATACCGTCGGCGCCTTGGTCGTCGTGAATGCGCTGGGGCGGGCGACCGTGGATGGCGGCCCGCACTTCTGGGCCGCCCCGTTCGAGTTAGAGGCCGAGTTCGGCGGGCTGGGACCGGCTTCGGCCTATGACCCCCTGCCCTTCGCCACAAAGCACCAGCTTCGCAACGCCGCCACGACCATCGCCATCGTCGCCACCGACGCCGCACTCGATCAGGCACAGGCAACGCGGGTGGCGACTGCGGCGCACGACGGCATGGCACGCGCCCTTGTGCCAAGCCACACGCCCGCGGACGGCGATCTTGTCTTTGCCGCGGCCACCGGCGCGCGTCCGGTCAACGACCCTGTGGGCGACGTGCTGACCATCGGACATGCGGCCGCGCTGTGCCTGTCGCGCGCCATCGCACGGGGCGTCTACAGCGCCACCTCCGCGCCCGGTGATCCGTTCCCGACGTGGAAAGACACCTTCGGCTGACGCTTCAACAGTCGTTGAGATAATTCCATCACGCCCCGATGACGGCGCGCGTCAACGCGCTGTCCTTCTTCGCCAGCCCCTCGATCACGTCGAAGTGGTGGCGGCCCTCGTCGATATACAACGCGCTGCCCGGCCATGCGTCCGCCAGCCACCGCGCCTGATCCAGAAATGCAGGACGCTCTGCCCCACCGACCCAGATGACCGTTTCGGTGTCCCGTAACTGGTGGATCAGCGCCGGGCTTTCCGCCGCCGCCTCGTCGGGCCGCAAACGCAGGTCTTCGTTCATCTCGGTCTGCATCAAGGGCCGCAGGTCGGACAGGGGCGAAATCGGCACCACCCGCTCCAGCCGCCGCGCGACCTCTTGCGGCAGCGCCACGTCGCGGCAGCGCATCCGCGCCGACAGGTGGCCGCCAGCCGAGTGGCCGGTGACCACGATCGGTCCGTCAACCCGCGCCGCCGCCGTGGCGACCGCTGTCGCGATCTCGACCGTGATCTCGGATATCCATGCATCGGGCGCCAGCGTGTAGGACGGCATCGCCACCGACCACCCATGCGCGACCGGACCGGCGGCAAGATGAGACCACAGCGTCCGGTCGAACCGCCGCCAGTACCCGCCGTGCACGAAGACGACCAGACCTTTGGGTTTCTCCTCGGGGTGGAACAGGTCGAATACCTGCCGCGTCCCCGGCCCATAGCTGATGTCGCACTCGGACCTTTCGTCCATCGACTCGCGGAAGGCATGCGCCAGCGCCGTCCAGCGCGGCGGGTATTGAGCGGACCCCGGAATATAGGCCCCGTTCTCGTAAGCGTCGGTAAGGTTCATGCTCTTGCCCCTGTTATTCTCTGCACTCTATAGCCTTGGGAAAGCGTCACGCTACCCGGACTTGCGAAAGGAGTTCCCAATGCTCGATTCCACCACCGATCTCCCCGGCCTGCTAAAAGATCCCTCGCTGCTGACCGGCAAAGCGTATGTCGCGGGCGACTGGGTCGACGCCGATGACGGCAAGACCTTCGCCGTGAAAAACCCGGCGCGCGGCGACGTGCTGATCGAGGTCGCGGACCTGTCCCGCGCCGAGACAGCCCGAGCGATCGCAGCGGCCGAAACGGCGCAGAAAGAATGGGCGAAGCGGACCGCGAAGGACCGCTCGAACCTGATGCGCGCCTGGTTCGACCTGATGGTCGAAAACGCGGACGATCTTGCCACGATCCTGACCGCCGAGCAGGGCAAGCCGCTGGCCGAGGCGAAGGGCGAAATCCTGTACGGCGCCTCGTTCATCGAATGGTTCGCCGAGGAAGCCCGCCGCGTCTATGGCGAGACGATCCCCGGTCACCAGCCTGACAAGCGGCTGACGGTTATCAAGCAGCCCATCGGCGTCTGCGCCGCGATCACGCCGTGGAACTTCCCGAACGCGATGATCACCCGCAAGGTCGGCCCGGCACTGGCCGCCGGCTGCGCCATGGTCGTCCGCCCGCCCTCGCAGACGCCGCTGTCCGCGCTGGCGCTGGCGGTGCTGGCGGAACGCGCCGGACTGCCGAAAGGCATCCTGTCGGTGATCCCGTCCGACGCGGCATCGGATATCGGCAAGGAGTTCTGCGAAAACCCCGTAGTGCGCAAACTGTCCTTCACCGGTTCGACCGAGGTGGGGCGCATCCTGCTGAAACAGGCCGCCGATCAGGTGATGAAATGCTCGATGGAGCTGGGTGGCAACGCGCCCTTCATCGTGTTCGACGACGCCGACATCGATGCCGCGGTCGAAGGCGCGATGATGTGCAAGTTCCGCAACAACGGCCAGACCTGCGTCTGCGCCAACCGGATCTACGTGCAGGACGGCATTTACGACAAGTTCGCCGAGCGGCTGGTGGAGGCGCTTGAAAAGCGCAAGACCGGCGACGGGCTGAAAGACGGCACCGATTTCGGCCCGCTGATCGACGAGAAAGCCGTCGAGAAAATCCGCGAGCATATCGTCGACGCATCGGAAAAAGGCGCGCGGGTCATCTATGGCGGTGCGCCGCACGACGCGGGCCCCCTGTTTTACGAGCCCACCGTCATCACCGGCGCCGACAACTCGATGAAATTCGCGACCGAAGAAACCTTCGGCCCTCTCGCACCCCTGTTCCGGTTCAAGGACGAGGACGAGGTGATCGAGATGGCGAACGACACGATCTTCGGGCTTGCGTCCTACTTCTACGCCCGCGATCTGAAGCGGGTCTACAAGGTGGCCGAGGCGCTGGAATACGGCATCGTCGGCGTGAACACCGGAATCATCTCGACCGAGGTCGCCCCCTTCGGCGGCGTCAAGCAGTCGGGACTGGGCCGCGAAGGCTCGAGCCACGGCATCGAGGACTATCTCGAGATGAAGTACATCTGCATGAGCGTCTGACCCGACGCTCGGAAAAGCGGCTTAGTGCAGCCGCTTTTCCGGCTCTGCTCCGCTGGCGCGCACACGACCCGCAAGCCGTTGCAGGCGCGACGTGAACCGGCGGTGCTGGTGGTCGAGTTCGACGATCTTCGCCATCCGGTCCAGCATCGTCTGCGCCCGGTCGAGTTCGTCCTGCGCCTGCACCGGCTGGTTGCGATCCAGCATCACCCGCGCCTTCAAAAGCGCGACCTCTGTCCGCAGCACAAGGTTGGCCCGCTGCGTCTCGCCGATGGCGCGGCCAAGCACTTCGCCGGTTACCGCGATCTGCTCGGCGTCCAGTTCCTGCACCGGCCAGCGGCGCGGACGTTTCACATAGTTGATCCGATAGGTTTCGTCCGCCGGCACCAGAGCATTCACCGCGTCGATGTCGGCGCGCAGACGCTCGACCATGGCCTCCTGCACCTCGACCGAGGGGAAATGCCGATCCGGCGTCACCTCGGGCAGCCGGTCTGCCAGCGCCTCGCCCAGCGCCGCGGCGCCGCCCCGAACCTTGCTGTTGAGAGATCGCAAAAGCGCCAGCTCGCCCCGCGTCATCGCCCGGTTCACCACTCCGCGGCCGGGATCGGTGAAGGTGCCGGGTTTCAACCCGAGAAACCGCGCCATCTCTCCGCGCAGGCCGTCCCGGTGGCGGTCGTAGTTCAGCACGGTCCACTCGACGCCTGGAAGCCCCAGATCGTTTTCCAGCAACTGCCGCGCCAGCGCCGGCTGCCGGAACCGCCGGAACCCCTCGGCAGGATCAAAGGTCGCGCCCCGGCGGCGGATTTCCTGCTGATACATCGCCTCTGCGTGGGCAACGGGATCGCGGATGAACATCAGGATCTTCACCGAGCCGATTTCGTTCTGGGTGCAGATCCGACGCAGCCGGGATCGGAAGGCGGCCTCTTGCAGCAGACCGCACAAGCCGACGTGGCTGAACAGAACCTTGTCCGCCTCGAAACGGTGACCCGTTTCTGGAATCTTCGCAAGCCGCATGCCGTTACCGACGACCGCGCCTTCTTCGGCGCCGGGGTATTCGATGCCGGAGGCTTCGAGAACGGCGGTCGACCGGGCAAGAACAGACTGCAGGAATCCCGATCCTGTCCGCTCCTGTCCGATGTGCAGAAACAATTGCCGCATGCGCACTCCCTGTCCGGCCACCCTAGCCCGAGATTGCACGAAGCCAAATAAGTTTGTCAGGTCGGCTATCCCTGACCTTTCGGGCCTTCTCCGACGCCGCTTGGTCGTTGAGACGGCGTCCCGGAGTTGCTAGGTCTCGGGGACAAGATCGTTTCCGGGACACCCTGTCATGCGCCAGCCCCCCACCGCACCGCATGCCGAGCGCGATGACGCCGGCTTTTCGCTGCTTGAACTGATGGTGGTCGTGGTGATCCTGTCGATCCTCGCGCTGGTTATCGTGCCGCGCGTCATCAACCGGCCGGATCAGGCCCGCGTCGTGCGGGTGCAGACAGACCTTGCGGCGCTGGAAAGCGCGATCAACCTCTACAAGCTGGACAACTTTCGCTATCCCACGACCGAACAGGGGCTGGATGCCTTGGTGACACGGCCCGCCGGGGAACCGGCCCCCGCGAACTGGGCCGAGGGCGGCTATATCGAACGGCTGCCGAAAGACCCTTGGGGCAACGATTATCAATACCTGTCGCCCGGCGTGCATGGAGAGTTCGACATCTTCACCTTCGGGGCCGACGGGGCGCAGGGCGGCGAAGGTGCCGACGCGGACATCGGGAC
This sequence comes from Maritimibacter sp., assembly GCA_017792445.1. Classification (GTDB taxonomy): domain Bacteria; phylum Pseudomonadota; class Alphaproteobacteria; order Rhodobacterales; family Rhodobacteraceae; genus Psychromarinibacter. The sequence goes on along the minus strand of CP051232.1, from coordinate 2,414,588 downwards.
ATGGAACCGCGAATGACCCGTGACGACCGGGGCTTCACCCTGGTCGAACTGGTCGTCGTGGTGGCGATCCTGTCCGTCTTGACGTTGTCCGTCGTCCTTGGCGTAAACCGCCCCGGACTGGCCCGGTCGCAGGACTGGAGCCGCTTCGCCACCCTGCACGACAGCCTGCGCGAACAAGCGGTGCTGGGCCGGCAGGTCCTTGGTCTGGAACTGAACGCGACGGGGTTTCGCCGGATGCGCCGGATTGACGGGGTGTGGCAGGCCGAGGGAGGCGGCGGCGACTGGCAAGACCCGGTGCGGATCGAACGACCCTTCGATCCGGGGGCGGTCGTGACATTCCTGCCGGACGGCCGCAGCACACCGGTCACGGTGCGTTTCGGCGTTTCGGACGGCGCGCGCACCTGCAAGGGCGACGGATGGAGGGCCGTGGAATGCGGCTGAACCCTTCTAGCCAAGACGCCGGTCTCAGCCTGATCGAGGTGGTGATCGCCGTTCTCATCCTCGCGATTGGCGTCGCGGCGGGCTTTCGCGGTCTCGGACAGGCAACGCGGGTGATCGGGGAAGAGACGCCCCGGCTCATGGCGCGGCACGCCGCCCTCAACCGAGCGGAGGAGTTGCGGCTTCTGGGCATGGCCGCCGGTCGCGCTTTACCGGAGGTCGTGACCATGGGGCCTTGGAACTGGCGGATCGAGGTAACAGAGGCCGCGACGGCCGGCGGCTTCGTAGAGGCCACGGTCACCGCCCGTTCGGAGGGTCTGCCGGGTGCATCGGTGGTGACCTATGTCCAGCCAGAGGCGACGGAATGACCGGACGCGACAGGGGTCTGACGCTGCTGGAACTGGTCGTCGTGATGGCGATCTTCGCGGTCATCGCCCTGATCGGCGCGCAGGTCATCGCGCAGGCCGTCCGCAGCGACGCGCGCCTGACCGAAACCAGTGAGGCAAGCGCAGAGGTCGCCTTTGGCCTTGCCCTGTTGCGCAACGACCTTGGCGCGGCGGTCGCCCTGCCGTTCTATCCGCCCGGCAACCTTGCGCTGCCCGCGTTCGACGCGCCCGCGCGGCAGGCTCGGTTCTCTCTCAGCCTCGGCGGCCAGCCCGGCTTTGATGGAGCAGGGCCGGGTCAGGCGCGCGTGACATGGTCGCTGAACCCGGTGACCGGCGTCGTGACACGACAGCACTGGCCCGCGTTGATCCCCGGCGACACCCGGCTGGCCGGTCCAGAAGTAACCGTGTTCGAGAGCATCACCGCACTGACGGTCGAGGGGTATGACGCCGCAGACGGCTGGACGGTCGGCTATCCGAAGCCGGACGAGGACACCGACGCGCTGCCCGACGCCATCCGCGTCACGCTGGAACACGCGACGCTCGGCCCGCTCGCCACGGTGGTGACCCTGCGATGAGGAACGACCGCGGCATGGTCCTGCTGAACGCACTGATCGTCGTGCTTGTGCTGGCCTCGGTTTCTGCCGCGCTTCTCACCCGGTCCGGTGCGGCGATGATGCGGGCCGCGTCAGTGCAGGACGCCGAGCAACTGGATCACCACCTCGATGCTGCCGAAAGCCTTGTGCTGCTGCTGCTTGCCGACGCGGGACGGAATGGGCAGATCGTCCACACCCGGCAGGAATGGGCCGCCGGGGATCATCTGTACCGGATCGGCGACGGCCAAGTGCGCATCCGCATCACCGACCTTCAGGGCCGGATGAACGTCAACTGGCTGGCCGGTTCAGAGGACGCGTTGGTCGAGGGCGCGTTCGCAGAGTTGTTCCGGCGGATCGACCTGCCGCTGGTGCTTCTGGACGAGATCCGCGACTATCTTGCGCCCGGCGGTCCCCGCAGCCTGCCGGTGTACCTGCGCCGCAGCTTTCCCGTTCAGCCAAGGGGCGGCGCCGCATCCACCATCGAAGACCTGCGGCTGGTCAACGGGTTTGACGCCACCGCCTTCGCGACCTTGTCCGACAATGCGGCAGCATTGCCGTGGGACACGCGCGTCAACGTCAACACCGCGCCGGCGGCGGTTCTCGAAGCCTTGCTGGCGCCCTTCCCCGCCGAGGTCCGGACAGAGTTCCTGCGGCCTGACAGGGAGGGCCCTGTCGAACACATGAAGGAACTGCGAGACCTGACCATCGCCGTGCTCGAGACCGAGGATCTGTCCGGCCTGCCGCTGGACCGGATGACCGTCTCGAGCAGCTGGTTCGCCGCAGAGATCCACGCCGAGCACGAAGGCCGCGTCGCGTCGCGGCGAGTGATCCTGCACCGCGAACGGCTGGACGACGTTCGGCCAAGTGTCGTCTACCGCTGGGCGCTGCCCGATTGATGCCGCCGCGCCTTGCGCCCATAGTGCGAACTGCGGCCCACGGTCCGCACTTGCAGGTAGACGGAGAACGCGCGTGAAACGGGGACCGGGACAGCCCGTGCTGTGGCGACTGGACGATGGCGAGGCGCCGCGTGGCCCGCATATCACCTTGGTGCCCGGCACCGACGCTCCGCTGCTGCCCGTGGACCTTCCCGCAACGCTGAAAGGCATAGCCCGCGAACGCGTCGGGCGCAGGATGCTGGCCGAGGCGCTGGGGCTTCCTGCGGAAACGGTCGAAATCCGGCCGCGCCTGCGCGCCAACGCACAGTGGGACCGCGCCATCGTCGCGGACGCCGGCCAGCTTGCGGACTGGCGGAGGCGGCTGATGCCCGGCTGCACCGGGATGCTGCCCGATTATGCCGCCCTTCCCTGCTATTCCGGCGTCTGGACCGTGGAAGTCAGCAACGGCATCGTCCGTGCGCGGCTGGGTGAAACGGATGGGTTCACCGCAGAACCGGAGCTTGCCGCCCTGCTGCTGGCCGAGGCCGAGCGCCCCGAGGCCATCCTGCGGCTTGGCGAAGCCGATGGCGCGGTGGACTCGGTACTCGCGGAACGCGGTGTGCCGGTCCACGCCGACACGGCATCGCTGGAGAACGCGGGCGCCGGCAAGCCGCTGGGCTGGGCGCAGGCGACGGCTGGCCTCGACCTCATGACGCCGCCCCACGCGGGCTTCGACCGCATCAGCGCGCGACTTCGCAGCTGGGCCGCTCCGGCGATCGCCGCGGGCCTTGCGCTGGCGGTGTGGCTTGGCGGGGTCGCGTGGCAGACACACGATCTCGACGCCCGCGCCCGCGCTGCGCAGGACGACACGCTGGCCATGGTACGCGCACATTTCGTTCCCTCCGGCCCGATCCTCGACGTGCGCGCGCAAGTCGACCGCGCCCTTGCGGACGCCGCCGCGCCGGATGCCCCGGAACCCGACGCGCTGGTGCTGTTCCAGACCGCCGCCCCATGGCTGACGGGCGAAGGCATCGAGCTTCAGTCGATTGCGTGGCAGACCGAAACCGGGCTGGTCGCCTCTGTGGTGCTCGCTGACTTCGCGGCGCTCGAACGGGTGGTCGCCGACCTTCAATCCGCGGGCTTCGAGGTCGAACAGCAGGACACGGGCGTGCGTCCCGGTGGCGGCGTCTCGGCCCGTCTGCATCTGGCGGCTGCGGGAGCGTGACGATGGACCGCCTGAGCTATCGCCTTTCGCAACTGTCGGACCGGGAACGCATCCTTCTCGCGCTGCTGGCCGCCGTGATCGTCCCGCTGGCGCTGCTGTTCCTCGTTGCCGTGCCGCTTCTCGACGCCCGCGCGGACGCCCGCAGCGCGGTGACCCAAGCCGAAGACCTGCGCGATTGGGTCGCCGCCCGCGTCGCCGAACTTCCGCCAACGGGACTGGAAGAAACGGCGGCACAGGACACCCCGCCTCCCATGGGGCTGAGCACGCTGGAGCAAAGTCTTGTCGCCGTAGGACTGCGCGAAAGCGTTACCGAGCTTGCCAACCGCGAGAGCGGCGGGCTGGAGATTGCCTTCGGCCCCGTGCCCTTCGCCGATCTCATCGGTTGGCTGGCGCAGGTCGCGCCATCCTGGGGATACGACGTCGCGGCCTTCCGGATCGAGCGTGACGAACCGGGCCTGGCCCGCGCCTCGCTTGTGCTGGAGCCGTCGCAATGAGGGTGCTTGTCCTGATCCTTGTGTTCCTTGGCGGGGCGCTGGTCGCCCTTGCATGGCAGGGACGCATGCAGCACCTGCGGTCGGTGACCGACTTGCCGGGCTGGACGGATGCGGTCACGCCGGACTCCACCGTCCGCAATGGCAGCGCAATTCTGCCAGACGGGCTGCCCTTCGCCGGAATGACGGTGAGTTGGACCGCGCAACTGCCGAACGCGTCCGGTTGGCAATGGAACGTGCGTCTTCGCGGCGACAGCGTGGACGCGGTCGGACGTGCGTCGGTCCCGTTCTGGCCCACCTCGATGCGGGTCCGGATCAGCGATGGCAGCGGCCCGGTCTCGGCACTGGTGCCCGGCGTGACCGGCGACATCACCGGTGCGCAGGGCGTGCTTTACATCACAGGTCTCAACGACGACCCCGTGGTCTCCGGGGATGTCACGGCCGAAGTTGTCGGGGCGACCGTCGCAGGCACCGGCTTCGGCAGCGGCCCCCTGCACGCGACGCTGGACCGAGACGGCAACTGGACCGCAGACCTGGCACTGGCCGATGGAGCCGCGCCGGTAGAGGCCGACGCGCATGGAACTCTGACCGAGACCTCGGTCACCTACAGCCTGCGCGTCGCCGAAAGCGAAGACCTGCCGCCCGAGATCGTGTCGGCGCTCGACCGTATCGGACGCCCGGACGGTGCGGGCTGGATCATCGAGGGATCGGCGGCCACACGCTGAGCGGGAATGGCGCGACGGCTCAAAGGGTGATAGACATGAAATCGCCGGTTTCCTAATGCATTGGCGGACATCGGAGCTATTTCAACAATGACCGTCCTGTCGAACATCGCGCAATACGCCTCTGTCGCCGCCCTGGGAGTCGCGGCGGGCAGCGTCGCGCTGACGGCAACAACTCCGGACCGTGATGCCTTCGTGCCGCCCGAACCTGCAGGCGTTCCGGTCGTATTGGCGGCCGCCCCGACCCTGTCGCCACAGTGGCCCGATGTGTTCGGGACGGTGCCGCCCGCACCGGAACCCGTCCCCGAGCCCGAACCGGTGGCAGCCCCCGAACCCGCGCCAGAGCCCCAGCCCGAGCCCGAACCGGAAATCCGCTACGATTACATCCTCGCCGGGATCGTCGCTGGCGACCGCGAGGGCTGGGCGCTGGTCTCGGCCGGTGGCCTGCAGCAACTGATCCGCGTCGGCGACGAACTGGAAGGCGGCGAGATCGTCGAGAAGATCGACAATGACGGTGTCTGGATCACGTGGCGCGGCCTGCCGCAATTGATCCCCGTCACACGCACCGACAGCAGCCTGTTCATGACCACCGTCTCCGAGGAACCGGCGCCGCCGCCGGAAACGCTCGGCGAAGTGGACGTGACGATGGAGCGGATGGATCGGCGTTTTCTTCAGCGTACGTTCGAGGCCGCAGGGCGTCTTGTCCTAACCGATGAAGACGACGGATCCAGCGCGCTGGATGTGGTCTGGATACGACAGGGCGAGCTTTATGAGCGCATCGGGCTGCGAACCGGCGATAAAATCTTGCGCATCAACGGGTCCATGGTGGAGAATCCAGACCTGCTGGCACACCTGCCAGACGCCATAACGCAAGGCGGGACCATCGACCTAGAGATCCTTCGCGATGGAACCCGCCAGATCATAAAGGTCAACCTTGGGCAAGGTTAGCAGAGCAGTCCTTGTCGCCCTCGCGCTGATTTGCGCAACGCTTACGACCGCACGTGCCCAGATCGCTCTCGACCTTCGGGACGCCGATCTGCGTAGCTTCGTCGAGATCGTGGCAGAGGCGACCAACAGGAATTTCACCCTGGACGCACGCGTGCAGGGGACCGTGACCGTGATCGCGCCGGGGACGGTGAACTCCGCCGCGCTGTACGAAGTCTTCCTCAACGTGCTGGAACTGAACCGTCTGACCATCATCGAGGGTCAGCAGGTCGACCGCATCGTGCCGCTGGACCTCGCCCGCGAACTGGCGCCGGGAGAACGTGTCAGGACGGCGGGCGGCGCCTTCGAGACGCGCGTATTCGCGATCCGCAACATCCCGCTGCCGCAGGTGGTCGAGGTGATCCGCCCCCTTCTGCCGGCCGAAGCGGTGGTGTCTACCATCGACCAGTCGAGCCTTCTGGTAATCTCCGACCGTCGCGAGAACATCGAACGGATCGCGCGCCTGATCGACCAGTTGGACCGGCCAGCGGCGCAAACGATCGAAACCATCCGGCTCAGCCATTCGATCGCGACCGAGATCCTTGCCACCCTGCAATCGCTGGACATCGTTCCGCCCGGCGGCAGCCTGTCGGCGGACCAGCGGTCCAACGCCATTGTGGTGTCGGGCAACGACGAGTTCCGCAGCCGTATCCGGCAGGTGGTCACTCAACTCGACACCCCGCAGCGCAGCGTCTCGACCGCCGTGGTCAGCCTGAACTACGCCGACGCAGTCGAACTTGAATCGGTCATCGCCCGATCCGTGCTGGCCGGTGGGCAGGACCAGCCGGGCGAGGTGACCATCGTCGCCGAACCGCAAACCAACTCGCTGCTGATCACCGCGCCGGCGGACCGCATCGGCACCATCACCGCCGCCATCCGCCGTCTGGACCAGCGCCCCAGCCAGGTGCTTGTCGAGGCCGTCATCTTCGAGCTTTCGGTGCAGACCCTGTCGGACCTGTCCGCGCAGTTCGGGGTTCTTCTGAACAACGCCCTGTTCGGCGGCGCCGAGTTCTCGATCGGCGGCCGCCCCTCGCTGACCTCGCTGGTCTCGGCCGCAATCGACGGCAACGCCATCAGCCCCGGTCAGGGCGGTACGCTGGGATATGGCAAGCAGAACGGAGACGACGGCTTCCTTGGGTTCATCACCGCGCTCACGGGGTCCACCTCTGCGCGGTTGCTGTCGACACCCTCGGTTCTGACCCTGAACAACACCGAAGCCGAGATCGTCGTGGCTCAGTCGGTGCCCTTCGTCACCGGCAGCTATTCCACCGTCGGCGACAGCGCCCTGCCCGACGCGCCGTTCCAGACCATCGAACGCGAGGACGTCGGCCTGACCCTGCGCGTCACCCCGCAGATCACCGGCGACGCCACCGTGCGGATGTCCATCGAGCAGGAGGTGTCGAACCTCACGAACTCGACCTCGGCCGCGGGCGGCGAAATCACCTCGAAACGGACGCTGAACACCAACGTGCTTGTCGGAGATGGGCGTGTCATCATGCTGGGCGGCCTGCTGGAGAACGGCTCGGGTGCCGAGAACCAGGGTGTGCCGGGCCTGAAGGACCTGCCCCTGTTCGGCAACCTGTTCCGCGGGCGGTCCGTGAACCGCGACCAGCGGGTGCTGCTGCTTCTGCTGCGCCCCCGCGTGGTGCATAATGACGAGGACGCGCACCGCCTGACGGCGGAACTGGCGCTGGACGCTCGCCGCGCCTCGGATGCGATCAAGCCGAACCCGGACGATCAGTACCCGAACCTGCCGCCGTCTAGCTTCCCATTCGACGGCGCCAACCTGAACCAGCCGTTCGACGCGGGCTTCATCGACCCCTACGCCCGCACGCGCACCTTCCCGCCGCTACCGTCGCGGCTGGAATTCAGCACGCCCTGAGCTTCTTTGGTCTGAAAATATCCCCGCCGGAGGCATCAGAATTTTCGCGAAAATTCTGTTCCCCCTCGCCTAGCCCGCTTCGCTTGCGGTAGATTCCCGTCATGGCCGATCTGCCCTTCGTCTTTGCCCGCGACCAGCAGCTTGTTCTGCAAGGAGACCGTCTTGTGTGCGGCCCCGGCGCCACCGCGTTCGGCCTGCGCGAGGTGCGGCGGCGGATGCGCCGTCCGCTGCAGATCGAAAAGGTGGAAGCCGCCTCTTTCGACGCGGTTCTGAACGCCCACTACCGTCAGGGCGTAGAGGACGGCGAGGCAGACCTGTCCTTCGACCTCGAAACCCGCAACGGCCCCGGTATGCGCGACCTTCTGGAAGACGCGACCGAAGCGCCTGTGATCGAGCTGGTGAACCAGCTTCTGCGCCGCACCGTGCGCGCGACGGCTTCGGACCTTCACGTCGAACCGCACGAAGGCGGGTTGCGCGCGCGCGTTCGGGTGGACGGGATGTTGCGCACCGTGATGGACCGCGGCGACGTGCCGGTGAAGCGTGTCGTGTCGCGGCTCAAGGTGATGGCCGGGCTCGACACCGCCGAGACGCGGCTGCCGCAGGACGGGCGCATCGGGCTGCGCTATGGCGGGCGGGACATCGACGTGCGGATCTCAACCCTGCCCGGGCAGTTCGGCGAGCGGGTCGTCTTGCGGATGCTGGACCGTCATTCCGGCCTGCTTCCGCTGGACGCGCTGGGGCTAAAGCCCGCGCAGGAAGCAGTGCTGCGGCGGCTGGCGGACCGGCCGGACGGCATCGTGCTTGCGACCGGTCCCACCGGGTCCGGCAAGACCACGACGCTGTATTCCCTGCTGCAACTCGCGGACCATGGCCGGCGCAACATCGTCACGGTCGAGGACCCGATCGAGTACCACCTGCCCGGCATCAGCCAGACCCAGACCAACGCCGAGATCGGCATGACCTTCGCCGCCGGGCTGCGGGCCACGCTGCGGCAGGACCCGGACGTGATCCTTGTGGGCGAAATCCGCGATGGCGAGACGGCGCAGGTCGCGGCGCAGGCGTCGCTGACCGGGCACCTCGTGTTTTCATCGCTGCATGCGAACAACTCGGTCGCCGCGGTGACCCGGTTGCGTGACCTCGGGCTCGACAACTACCTGATCGCCGCGACGCTGCGCGGCATCCTTGCGCAGCGCCTTCTGCGGAAGCTGTGCACCTGCTCGACCTCTGAACCTGCCGGCCCCGAGGACGGCGCACTGTTCCGCGCCGCCGGGATCGATGCCCCGGCCGAACTGCATCACGCGAACGGGTGCGACGCCTGTGGCGGCACCGGCTATGCCGGGCGGCAGGGCGTGTTCGAGATCGTCGAGGTAGACGAGGCGCTGTCGGCGCGGATCGGCGAGAACGCCAGCGAACTGGAGTTGCGGAAGATGGCGGTTGCGAAGGATGGCACGCTTTTGGCGCAGGGCCTCGCACTGGCTGCCGAGGGCCGCACCAGTCTTGCCGAAGTGCGCCGCGTGCTGGGCGACCTCTAGTGCAGCCCTTCGCCTACGTCGCCTATACCGCGAAAGGCCAGCGCCGGACGGGCACGTTGGTTGCGGAATCCGAGCGGGCAGCGTTCGACGCGTTGAAGGCGCAGGGCCTGATGGCCTCGGAGATCGAGGCGCGCGCCGGGGCGAAACGGGACGGTCCGGCGCGGCGCGGGGGAAAACTCGACGCCGACGAACGCGCGCTCTTCACGCGGCAGATGGCGGTATTGCTGGCCGCCGACCTGCCGATCGAGAACGCGTTGGACGCGGTGATCGAAAGCGATGGATCGAAGTCGATACAGGCCTTCGCCGCCGGGCTGAAAGCTGCAACACTCGAAGGCTATCCGCTATCCGACGCCATCGACAGCAGCCGTGCCGGGTTCGCACCCTACTACGCATCCAGCCTTCGAGCCGGAGAGGGCTCGCGGGAACTCGCGGCGGTATTCGGCGGGTTGGCCGACTATCTGGAAGCGCAGGGCGCGAACCGCGCAGAAATCGCGACGGCGCTGGTCTATCCCGGTTTCGTGGCGGCCGTGTCGCTGGTGGTCTGCGCGATCCTCGTCACCACCGTCGCCCCGGAACTGGTCGGCATGTTCGAGGTCACGGGCCAGCCCCTGCCCGGAATCACCCGCACCGTTCTGGGCGTCTCTGGCTGGATCGAGGCGCATTGGCTGGCGCTGTGCCTCGGGCTGATTGCCGCCGTCCTCGGGGTCGTGGTGACATGGCGCACACCGGCAGGGCGCGACCGGATGCGGCGCGCGGGGCTTAGGATCCCCGTGTTCGGTCGGCTCAAGCGGATGACCATTGCGGCGCAGTATCTTCGCACGATGGCTGTCGTGCTGGGCAGCCGTCAGACCGCGCTGAACGCCGCCACCGGCGCGGCAGAGGTGGTCGACGTCTCGACCCACCGGGCCGAAGCCGATGCGGTCGTCACGGCTGTCCGGCAGGGCGAAAGCCTCGGCATGGCGCTCAAGCGGTTCCCGATCCTGCCGCCGGTGGCGTTGCAGCTGATCCGCGTGGGAGAGGACTCGGCACGACTTGCCCCGATGGCGGAACGCGCCGCCGTGCTGGTCGAAACATGGCTCGCGAATGACCGCAAACGGCTTGCGGCGATACTCGACCCGGTCCTGATGATGCTGGTCGGCGGCTTCGTCCTGATTGTCGTACTGGCGGTCCTGCTGCCGATCTTCGATCTTCAATCGGCGGTGATACAGTAGCGTCAGAGCCCGTGGCCGCGGCTGTACGCGTTCACTCTTGCAGGCTCCCACCCCTCCAGCGCACCGGGCGCAGGCGCGAAGACTTCGATCAGCAGCGGATGGCAGGCGGCGGCGTCGCTGGAGTGCTCGGCGGAACAGTCGCCGCCGGGACAGGCCGACAGCGCGCCCAGCAGGTCGATCTCGGCGAAGAATTCGAGGTAGTCGCCGGGACGTACCGGGCTGGCCTTCATGAAATACTGCCCGGTATCCGGCGTGAAACCGGTGCACATGAAGACGTTCAGAACATCATGCACGTACATCTCGGCCTCGCGCGCCGGCATCCCGGTTTCGGCGGCCAAGGCGCGGGACAGGTTGGAATGGCAGCAGTGGTGATACTCGCCGCCCGTCAACAGGCGATGCGTATAAGGATCGCAGCGCGTTCCGATCACGTCATGCACCCGCCCGCCATGCGGGTCGGTTCCGTACCACCCCAGCGTATCCTCGACGACGGTCGCCATCGGTCGCAGGTAGGGGAAACTGCTCCATAGCCGGTCACCGGTGGTGACATGGGTTCCGTGCAGCGCGCGGGTTTTGCCCGAGAAGAACCGCTCTTTCAGGTCATCGGCGGCCCACAGGTTCAGGTCCCCGACCTGTGGCCCCTCGACAGAAGTGATGCGGAAGAAGTGGCCAGCCGGCACGCGGAAGGTCGCGGCGTCGCGCGGAGCGGCCTGCGTTTCAAACACCTTCTCGGCGCTGGCACGGGCACGGGTGTACAGCGTTAGGTCCGGCTCAGACAGCGTGTCGTTGGGATACGCCACAACAGGCGGGATGGCACGACGCGCCTCGGCGTCGGCGGGCGGAATGCCGGGTGTGTCGGTCATCAGAGTCCCCTTCCATTCGCGGGGCGGCTGATACGCCGCCACCGCGTGGTCGGGACCGATGTAGGACGATCCGCACCGGCGCGTAAAGCACCGGGCGGACGCGGGAACCGTCAGCCGTCCGAGCGCGCCGTCAGCAGGGCGATCCGGGCATCGACAAGCTCGGTCCTGATCCGGTTGATCCGGCGGGCGCGCTTCTCGGTCGTTTCGCAGTCGCGCATCGCGGCGCGCTCGCGCTGAAGCCGGTTCAGCTCCAGTTCCAGTTCATCCACCGTGCAGAAGGCGTAAATTGCCTGCCACTGGCTGCGGATGGTGTCCCCGTCGAAGCCCGATTTTGCCTTGGTGCCTCTACCAATTGAAATCATCGACGTGCGGCGCGGCATCATCCGAAACGCGCGGGAGTTCTCTCGAATTGCAATCATCACATTCACCGTGTTTTTTGTTCTGCTCTTTTTTGCCAACTAGCCACGGCTTCCGATTCCGGCAAAGTCACAAAAACCTTACCCCCCGGCAACAGGCCGGAATCCGGCCGAAGACCGGCGCGGCTCCGCCGATCCTGTGGCAAGGTTGTAACAATGCGGTCAGTCGCCTGCGATCAGCCGGCGCGCGCCGACCTCAGGCAGTTGCGTGGCGACTGGCCCTCGGGCGGAACGGTTCGCGCACCACAGGCGACGCAATGCCAGTCCCCAGCAGGCTTGTCCTGCCGCCAGCGGCAGTCGCGCGTCAGCGTCGTATGGGTCCGTTTCCACCAGAGGTAGGCGACCACTCCGATGGCGAGGAAGACGAATAGGATCACGGGACCACCGGTTGAAGGCCGCAATGGCGGCGTCAGAACGAAAAGGGCCGCCCCGTTTCCCCGGCGCGGCCCATTCACTTCGGTTCAGATAGCTCAGACGATCCGGTTGACCATCATGCGCTTGATCTCGGCAATCGCTGCGGCCGGGTTCAGACCCTTCGGACAGGTCTTGGCGCAGTTCATGATCGTGTGGCAGCGGTACAGCTTGAACGGATCCTCAAGGTCGTCCAGACGCTCGCCCGTCGCTTCGTCACGGCTGTCGATGATCCAGCGGTACGCGTGCAGCAGAGCCGCCGGGCCAAGGTAGCGGTCGGAGTTCCACCAGTAGGAGGGGCACGACGTCGAGCACGAGGCGCACATGACGCACTCGTACAGACCGTCAAGCTTCTTGCGGTCCTCGATGGACTGCTTCCACTCTTTCTGCGGGCGGTTTGTCTTGGTTTCCAGCCACGGCATGATGCTGGCATGCTGCGCGTAGAAGTGCGTCAGGTCCGGGATCAGGTCCTTGACCACCGACATGTGCGGCAGCGGATAGATCTTCACCACCGGGGTCTTGATGTCCTCCATCCCGTAGATGCAGGCCAGTGTGTTGATGCCGTCGATGTTCATCGCGCAGGACCCGCAGATGCCTTCGCGGCAGGACCGGCGGAAAGTCAGCGTCGGGTCGATCTCGTTCTTGATCTTGATCAGCGCGTCCAGAACCATGGGGCCGCACTTGTCCATGTCGAGGAAATACGTGTCCACACGCGGGTTCTCACCGTCATCCGGGTTCCAGCGATAGATCTTGAACTCGCGGACGTTCGTAGCGCCCTCGGGCTTCGGCCAGGTCTTGCCGGTGCGGATGCGGGAGTTCTTGGGGAGGGTCAGTTGAACCATCAGATGTCTCCGTTTCGGGCCGCTGGGTCAGGCGGGCGGGTTTAGTGGCATGCCGCGCCCTTCGATCTTGAAGGCATAGCTCCAGATCTCGGCTGCGACATGCGGCGGGTTTTTACGGGTGAAATCGCGGAAGATCGTTTCCTCGAACCGGACTTCCCCCAGCCAGCCGGCGTCCTTGGGCAGGGCGACGGGGCGGATGCCGTGCTGAAAGCACCAGGCAGCAAGACGAACGTCCACGAACTTCTGGCTTCCGGCCATGAAGTCATGCGGCGGAAAATCGGCGCCGCGCAGGATGGCGGCATTGGTGGCGACCTGATCCACGACGACCGGCGCGTTCAGTTGCTCGTAGAAGCGGTAGGGCTTGCGATAGTCGGCGATGCGGTCGTCGGAATAGCGCAGCCGCTTCAGCAGCTTCTTCGGGCTCAGAGAGAATTCGGGCTTGGTGTAAAGCGAGGCATGATAGCCGCCCATGAACTTTCCCGACCCCAATGCGTCGAACCGTTCGATCGTTTTCGACACGAAATCGGCGGGATAGATCAGATCGTCATCGATCAGAAACACATACTCGGCGCCGGACACGTCGGGATAGAATTTCCCGACGTCCTTGGTGTCGTAGTCCGGGATGATCTGTTCGACGTTCGCGATACCGCTCAGCTCGGGCAGCGTGTCGTCGTACTGGTTCAGCACGACGTTCAGCCGATCGACCTGCGGCGCGATGGCCTGCACGACCGGCAGCAGCGCATCGCGGCGCGGCGGATAGGTGGCGAGGTTGGCGACGATCATGACAGCCTCCGCCGCTCGAAGAGTTTGAACGCGGCAAAGCTCGTGGCCCGCGTTTCCTGGCTGGGCGCCGCCGGATAGGGCTGGTCCCATGCGCCGGCTTCGCGGAAGTCAGGTGCATTCGCTGCCACCCAGTCGGAATAACGGCGGTGCCGGACGTGGGCGTTTCCGGTATCGACCATATCGACGTCGGAGGCATAGACCAGAACGAACCGATCCGACGCAGCGAAGAGGCGCGTCATGTAAGCCTCGAATACGTCGTCCTCGACGAGGTGATTGATCACGTCGAGCGACATCGCCAAATCATAGCGACCAGCCTCTGCCACATCCTCCGCCACGGTCAGGAACCGCCATCCGGGACGGTCCGCAGACCGTGCGCGGGCGGCTTCCACCACCTGCGGCACCAGATCGACGCCGGTGTAGTCCGCGAAGTCGAACATCGACGCCTGATTACCGTCGCCCGAGCCAAACTCAATGACAGCGCCAATGCCGTTGTCACGAACGAAATCGTTGATAAAGCCAGCCTTGTACTCCGCCAGCCGTCCGTAGCTGCCGGAACCAAAGGTGCGCCCGTCGCCGTATCGCTGAACCCAATAGTCACCGGACCCGGTGAAGGGACGCTTCCGTTTCTTCGAGAACAGCCATTTCATGGCAGCACCGGACCGCGCATCGCCGTTGCCTGCCGGACGAACCGGCAGGACCGGGGGGAGTCCCCTGTGGCTATGCGATGACCGGCTGGCATCAGCTGCTCAGAACGTCCGCGCTTTCGGCGCGATCTTCTTCAGGCTGATGCCGCCTTCATCCTCGGTCGACAGCGGGTCGGTGATGACCGGACGATAGGTCAGGTCCACCTTGTTGCCGTCGACACGGCTGACGGTGTGGACGCGCCACTTGTCGTCGTCGCGGTTCGGGAAGTCCTCGTGCGCGTGGGCGCCACGGCTCTCCTGCCGCGCCTCGGCCCCGACGATGGTCGCCAGCGCATTGGGCATGAGGTTGGTCAGTTCCAGCGTTTCCATCAGGTCCGAGTTCCAGACCAGCGACCGGTCGGTGACCTTCAGGTCGTCCAGCTTGGCCGCGATGGCGGTCATCTTCTCGACGCCCTCTTTCAACGACTCGCTGGCGCGGAACACGGCGGCGTCGGCCTGCATCGTGCGCTGCATCTCGTCACGCAGATCGGCCGTCGGCGTACCGCCGCTGGCGTTGCGCACCGCGTCGAACCGGTCGAAGGCCTTGTCGATGGCAGCCTTCGGCGCGGCCGGGACGGCAGTGTCGGCGTCGACCACCTTGCCGGCGCGGATCGCGGCGGCACGGCCGAAGACCACAAGGTCGATCAGCGAGTTCGAACCCAGCCGGTTCGCACCGTGAACAGAGGCACAGCCAGCCTCGCCAACGGCCATCAGGCCCGGAACGATCGCGGTCGGATCCTCGGCGGTCGGGTTCAGCACCTCGCCCCAATAGTTCGTGGGAACGCCGCCCATGTTGTAGTGCACGGTCGGCAGAACCGGGATCGGTTCCTTGGTCACGTCGACACCGGCGAAGATCTTCGCCGATTCCGAGATGCCCGGCAGACGTTCGGCCAGCGCCTCGGCCGGCAGGTGCGACAGGTTCAGGTGGATGTGGTCGCCATGTTCGCCCACACCGCGACCCTCGCGAATTTCCATCGTCATCGAACGGCTGACGTAGTCGCGCGGCGCGAGGTCCTTGTACTGCGGCGCATAGCGCTCCATGAACCGCTCGCCTTCCGAGTTGGTCAGATAGCCGCCCTCACCGCGGGCACCCTCGGTGATCAGGCAGCCCGAACCGTAAATGCCGGTCGGGTGGAATTGAACGAATTCCATGTCCTGCAGCGCAAGGCCCGCACGGGCCACCATGCCGCCGCCGTCACCGGTGCAGGTGTGCGCCGAGGTGGCCGAGAAGTAGGCCCGGCCATAGCCGCCGGTGGCCAGCACCACGGTCTTGGCGTTGAACACGTGCATCGTGCCGTCGTCGAGTTTCCATGCGAGGACCCCGCGACACGCGCCGTCCTCGGACATCAGAAGGTCGATGGCGAAATATTCGATGTAGAACTCGGCCTGCTGCTTCAGCGACTGGCCGTACAGCGTGTGCAGGATCGCGTGACCGGTCCGGTCGGCCGCGGCGCAGGTCCGCTGCACCGGGGGGCCTTCGCCGAACTCGGTGGTGTGGCCGCCGAACGGGCGCTGGTAGATCTTGCCTTCCTCGGTCCGCGAGAACGGAACGCCGTAGTGTTCCAGCTCGTAGACGGCCTTCGGCGCCTCGCGCGCGAGATATTCCATCGCATCGGTGTCGCCCAGCCAGTCCGACCCTTTCACGGTGTCGTACATGTGCCATTGCCAGCTGTCCGGCCCCATGTTGCCAAGCGAGGCGGCGATGCCACCCTGTGCGGCGACGGTGTGGGACCGGGTCGGGAACACCTTGGTGACGCAGGCGGTGCGCAGGCCCTGTTCGGCCATGCCCAGCGTCGCGCGCAGACCGGAGCCACCGGCCCCGATCACCACGACGTCATAATCATGCGTCTCGTAGTCGTAAGCGGCCATGGGAGGCTCCTTAAAGTGCGATCTTGGCCAGCGCGAAGAGACCGGCGGCCATGAGGAAGTAGGAAACTGTGATCACACCGATCACCAGCAGCTTGCGCGTGGTGCCGTGGGTGTAATCCTCGACCATCATCGTGAAGCCGCTGACGAAGTGGCGCAGGCCGACGACGATCACGAGTCCGGTGATGATGGCAGGGAACGGGCGGCCGAAGGTCGCGACGACTTCTTCATAGCTGCCGCCAAGGGCGCGGCCGAAAATGAAGATGAAGATCGGCACCAGCAGGGCCAGCCCCGCACCGGAAACCGTCATATACCAGTGGTGCTCGGTCCCGTGGTGGGCGGCGCCCTTGCCCTCGGCGCGCTTGCGGGCGGTCAGATAACGCATGAACGCCTCCGTCAGACGATGATGATGGTCAGCAGGGTCAGCACGACCGAGCCGATGATGCAGGCCCAGCCCAGCTTCTCCGCCGTCTCGACCTCGAGCCCACGGCCCGCGTCGAACAGGAAGTGCCGCAGCCCGGCAAGATAGTGGTACCACATGCCCAGCGCGGAAAGGGTGAACACGAGATCACCGAACCACGATGTCATGAAGCGGTTGACCGGTTCGAAATATTCGGGCCCCGACGCGATGGCGACCAGCCACCAGACGATCAGAAACGCGGCGACGATCAGGGCGTTGCCGGTGATCCGGGTCAGCAGCGAACTGACCGACGTCATCTGGAGGCGGTAATACTGCCCCAGCATGAATGGAGAGAGAGGCCGTTCCACGGGTTTGTCTGGCATGTCGGCTCCTTTGCGTGGCGGTGGCTGCCCTTCCCATAACGTATGTTTTCAGGGCAAGTCACGTGGGAATGCTGCAATGGCACGGTGGAAAATTGCCGCATTTTCCGGATTTCCGTGCATTGTGATCACAGAAATCAGGCGTGTGATCACAGTTTCGGCGCTAACGGTCGCAGTTCCGCGAATCCCGCCGGGCAAGCAGCCTCAGCGGTTTGGCGCAAGGTCGTGCAGATAGCGCGCGAACTCGGTGCACATGATGATCTCGCGGGTTTTGCCGTCATAGAAGGCATTGGCGGTGCCGCATTCCTCGACCCGCACCAGAACACGCTTCGGCAGCGACATCTCGGCGTTCATCTCGTCGATCATCTGTTCCAGCGCATGCGCGGTAAAGCGCCCGTATTCGTCGACGCGGTGGTCGGCAAGGAAGCGGATCGAACTGCCCGGCCCGTTCTCGTAAAGCCGCTTGATCACTTCGCCCCAGCTTTCCCGAGCCTGCTCGTATTCGTCGCGGCAGGTCGCCTGTCGCGGTTCGGGCAACTCGAGGTCGCGCGCGACATTGCGGCGCAGGTCCGGCTTGGCGCCATAAAACAGGCAGACGAAGGTATAATAGCGCTGAAGGTCGGGCCCATGCACGTCCCAGTAGGCGGGCTCGACACCGCCGCTGTTCTTCGCCTCGCCAAGAAAGCCTGTGGCGGTGTGATACGCCATCTCGACCGCCACATCGTTGTCGAACAACGCGTCGATCAGGAACACCGACAGCACATCGGCGGCGTCCTCTTCCTGTCCGAAGATCGGCAGCTTCATCACGTCGATCAGGGCGTGCCCCAGTTCGTGATAAAAGATCGCGCGCAGGTTGGCGTCGAGGTAGTCGTGACGTTCCTGCCGCAACCGGGCGGCATTGGCAGGAAGCGCGACGCTAAGGGCAATGAGCAAGGCAATGACTTGTTTCATGCCGCGGATTAAGGCCCCGTGCGCGATTCCGGTCAAGACCCTCGAACGGTCTTCGGTTCGCACAAGCGTGCCTGTGGCTGGAAGGCCTTTCCGTCTGGCCATCGGTGACATGCCCGACCCTGCCAGCCGCCTTAAACCGGCATCAATGCCCAGTAATCGAGGTCCAGCAAGACCTCGGGCAGGTACTTCCCATCGTCGCCCTTCAGCACGAACGGCGCACCCGTGGTGGCCACCAGCCGCAGCCGGATCGCACCGACGCCGGGCGCCGGGGTTTCCGCCTTATCCAGCACCTCGGACCATGCGCGAACGGTGTCTCCGGCAAAACAGGGGTTCGCATGCGCTCCGCCGTTCAGACCGACGATCAACTGCGCGTTGGCCAACCCGTTGAACGACAGCGCCCGCGCCATCGAGATCACGTGGCCACCGTAGATCAGCCGCTTGCCGTCCGGGCGGTAAGTGGCGTCGAAATGGACCTTGGCCGTATTCTGCCACAGGCGGGTCGCCATCATGTGCTCGGCTTCCTCGATGGTGACGCCATCGACATGGTCGATGGTCTCTCCCACCTCGTAGTCGCCCCAGCGGTGCGGCTCTCCGGCCAGACCGAAATCGTAGCCGCTGAAATCCAGCCCGTCCGGGATCACCAGCGCCGATGGATCGACGGCCTTCGCAAGGTCCGGGATCACCGTTTCGGGCGCAGGCGCCGACAGGTCGCCCTTCCGCACCATGACCCAGCGTACGTATTCCAGCACCGGTTCGTCGTTCTGGTTCAGGCCCCGCGTACGCACCCAGACCACCCCGGATTTGCCGTTGGAGTTCTCCTTGACGCCGATCACCTCGGACTCGGACCGCAGGGTGTCGCCCGGCCAGACCGGTTTAAGCCAGCGGCCCTCGGCATAACCAAGGTTCGCGACCGCGTTCAGCGACACGTCCGGCACCGTCTTGCCGAACACCACGTGGAAGGCGGCAAGGTCGTCCAGCGGAGAGGCCGGCAGCCCGCAGGCGCGGGCAAAAGCGTCGGACGACGCCAGCGCGTGCCGCGCCGGGTAGAGCGCATGATACAAAGCGCGCTCGCCCAAGGTCACCGTGCGCGGCACGGCGTGGCGGATCACTTGTCCGGGTTGGTAATCCTCGAAGAACCGGCCTGCCGCTGTCTTCGACATCACAATTGCCCAAGCTTCATGTCGGGGTCGTAGTCGACGCCATCCACGTCCTTGGTGACGGCCTGCGCGCAACGCATCTTGCCGGTCTCGGCATCGAACGCATAAGCGGGCGAGCCGTGCAGTTCCCATCCTTTGGACAGGGCCAGCGTCACCTTGTGGCAAAAGGCCGAGGTGTCTTCCTCGGTCAGCAGTCGATAGGCTTTCATGTCACTCTCACATAGGGAACGGAGGATAGCCGAGCCACGTGTGGATCGCCGCGATAACCGCGAAAACCACGAGGGTGATGACCCCCAGACGCACGTCGCCAGACATGCTGCCGCCCTGCCAGGGCGTCCAGATCGGCTCTGCCCGGTTGATCACGACCATCTCGACGATGGCCCATATGCCCAGCAGCCCGAACAGCAGAACCGACGACAGGTCGCCGTTGACCAGCAGGTGCGCGACGGACCATGTCAGCATGCCCATCAGCATCGGGTGGCGCAGCTTCGACCGCAGGCGGCTTTTGGAATTGCCCACGCCGAACAGCGCCACGGCGATCAGCATCAGCAGGTTGTTCAGGTGCCGCCCCCACGAGGGCGGGTCATAGACCGGAGCCCACTCGCTCCAGCGGAAGCCCAGCACCATGAGGACCAGCGAGACCAGCAGCGCCAGCGCGATCACGCCTTTCGACGCATCGCCCATCTGTTCGGCCATTGCCGTGCGCTGCGCCGGGGCCATGCGCTTGAACAGGTGAGCGGCCCACCACAGGAAGATACCCAGAAGCAGAAGGATCATTGCGCCAACTCCAGTGCGGCGATCGCCGCCGCGCGGGCCAGCGTGGCGCGGGCCGTGGCGACGTGCAGGTTCTCGACGATCCGGCCATCCAGCACGGCGACGCCCTGCCCGTCCGCCTCTGCGGTCTCGAAGGCTTCGATCTGCCGGCGGGCAAGGTCGACTTCATCCTCGGACGGCGCGAAGGCGGCGTTCGCGATGGCAAGCTGCGCCGGGTGGATCAGCGTCTTGCCGTCAAAGCCCATGTCGCGGCCCTGTTCGCATTCCGCGCGCAGGCCTTCTTCGTCCTTGAAGGCATTGTAGACGCCGTCGACGCAGGTCACGCCATGCGCCCGCGCGGCAAGCAGGGCGATTTGCAGGCTGGTGATCAGCGGCAGACGGTCGGCGCGGAACCGGCAGTTCAGTTCCTTGGCAAGGTCGTTGGTGCCCATCACCATGCCTTTCAGGCGCGGGTGGGCGGCGATTTCCTCGGCGTGCAGAATGCCCGCGGGCGTCTCGATCATCGCCCAAAGGTCGATGCCGGGCGCAAGTTCGGCCACCGCGTCCAGATCGGCGGCAGAGCCGACCTTGGGCAGAAGGATCGCATCCGGCTTCGCCTTCGCGGCCATCGCGACGTCATCGGCACCCCAGTCGGTATCCAGCCCGTTGACCCGCACGATTCTGGCCCGCGCGCCATAACCTCCGGCGGCAAGCGCGGCGGCGAGGGTCTCGCGGGCGTTCGCCTTCTCATCGGCGGCAACGGCGTCTTCGAGATCGAAGATGATCGCGTCGGCGGCAAGCGTGCGCGCCTTGTCCAGCGCACGGTCCTTCGAGCCGGGAATATACAGGACGGAACGATAGGGTTTCGTGGTTTCCGTCATGATTCTCGCTCTCCTCTAGCTACGCCCGGAAAACGATCACGACCCGCAGCGTGTGGCAAGGTTTGTTTTGCCGCAGCGCAGAATAGCGATAGTTTTCAAAAACTTGCGATTTTGACGCGTTTGACGGCCGAGCCGTTAACCATTTTTTGGCCAGTTCGCAGCACCTTGAGGTCACGCCACTCGTCAGGGGAAGGGCCGTGCAGACGGTCTCCGGCAGAACGCGGAAGCGACGGCTGGCATGTTTTGGTTCGAAGGTGCGACCGCCCGCCGCTTGGCAGGCAAGGACGGATGCGCCTGACAGAAAAAGGGAAAGACAAATGAAACACTCGTTTCTCGCCCTCTCTCTTGGTGTCGGTGCCTGTGTCCTTGTTGCGGGTCAGGCGTTCGGCCAGGGCCGCAATTGCGCGGATCGCGAAACCGTCGTCGACCGCCTTGCAGAAGGCTATGGCGAAAGCCGGCAGTCGATGGGTATGGGCGCCAACAACTCGGTGGTCGAGGTTTTCGCATCCACCGAAACCGGCACCTGGACCATCACGGTCACCATGCCGAACGGCCTGACCTGCCTTGTCGCCTCTGGCCAATCCTTCGAACGGCTGGACGAAGAACTGACACCGGCCGGCATCCGGCTGTGAGCCTCGGGCGGGGCGCGGGATCAGCTCAGCGCGTCCCAGATCAGCTTCAGCCCCGCGCAGGTCAGGAAAACATAGGTCAGGGCGAAGAACAGTCGCCCCGACACCCGCCGGTGCATCCACACGCCCAGCCAGACCCCGGCGAAGGCCAGCGGCGCCAGCAGCAGGTCCGCCAGCAAGGTCTGGCGCGTGAAGATCCCGAGGCCCGCGTAGGGCGGGAACTTCAGAAGGTTCACCAGCCAGAACACAAGGACGGTCGTGGCCTGAAACTCTGTTTTGCTGAGCGGGCGCGACAGCAGGTAGACCGCCGCCGGCGGCCCGCCCGCGTGACTGACGAAACTGGTGAAACCCGCGACGATCCCGGCCACGATACCCGCCCGGTCAGACAGCGGCCGCACCGTCCGCAGCAGGCCCACCGCGCCGGCGCCTCGAAACGCCACGAAGCCCAGCGAAACCGCCCCGATCAGCAGGCGGATCACATCGGCATCGGCAACGCTCCACAATGCGACGCCAAGCGCGACACCCGGCACCGACCCGATCAGCAAAGCCCGCGCCGAGGGCCAGTGCCATTGGCGCCAGAACGGGCGTAGCGCGCCGATGTCCATCAGCATCAGCAGCGGAAGCATTAGGCCCAGCGCCTGCCCCGGCTCCAGAATCAGCGCCAGAAGCGGCGTCGCGGCGAAGGCCGCACCCGACCCGAACCCGCCCTTGGAAACCCCTGCGAACAGCACTGCGGGCACCGCGACGGCGAAGAACGCAGGATCCAGTTCCATTTTCTTCCCTCGGCCCAATTCTTCTTACGCAGCGGACACTTGTAACGGTTCGACGCAGTTTGTACCCCATCGCATACCGTGCGTCACGATTCGCACGCCCGCCCTGCGCGCCTTGCGCCGCAGCAAGGGAAGGACTAGGCATCGCGTGGAAAATCAACTGGACCGGAGACAGGATCAAATGGCCAGACCGAAAATTGCCCTGATCGGGGCGGGACAGATCGGTGGTACGCTCGCTCATCTGGCGGCAATGAAGGAACTGGGCGACGTCGTCCTGTTCGACATCGCCGAGGGCGTTCCGGAAGGCAAGGCGCTGGACATCGCGGAATCCGGCCCCTCGGAAGGCTTCGACGCCGCGCTGAAGGGCACGCAGGACTACGCCGACATCGCCGGCGCCGACGTCTGCATCGTGACCGCCGGTGTGCCGCGCAAGCCGGGCATGAGCCGCGACGACCTGCTGGGCATCAACCTCAAGGTCATGAAGTCGGTCGGTGAAGGCATCAAGACGCACGCTCCGGATGCGTTCGTGATTTGCATCACCAACCCGCTCGACGCGATGGTCTGGGCGCTGCAGCAGTTCTCGGGCCTGCCCGCGAACAAGGTCTGCGGCATGGCCGGCGTGCTGGACTCGGCCCGCTTCCGCCACTTCCTGTCGCTGGAATTCGGCGTGTCGATGAAAGACGTCACCGCCTTCGTTCTCGGCGGCCACGGCGACACCATGGTTCCCTCGGTCCGCTACTCGACCGTCGGCGGCATCCCCCTTCCCGACCTCGTGGAAATGGGCTGGACCACCCAGGACAAACTGGACGCGATCCTTCAGCGCACCCGTGACGGCGGCGCCGAGATCGTTGGCCTTCTGAAGACGGGTTCGGCCTTCTACGCCCCGGCCACCAGCGCCATCGAAATGGCCGAGGCCTATCTCAAGGACCAGAAGCGCCTGCTGCCCTGCGCCGCCTACTGCGACGGCGAACTGGGCGTGAAGGGCATGTACGTGGGCGTGCCCACGATCATCGGCGCCGGCGGTGTCGAGAAGGTCGTGGACATCAAGCTCAACAAGGAAGAGCAGACGATGTTCGACAAATCGGTCGACGCCGTCAAAGGTCTGGTCGAGGCCTGCAAAGGTATCGACGACAGCCTGTCCTGAGAACAGGACGTGTCCGGGCGCCGCTGACCGGCGGCACCCGGATACCCCAAGAAGGATCCGGAAGATGTCTTCCAGCCGATCCCTTGCAAACGCCGCCAAGCGCAGCCTGCGCATGGCGGCGTTTTGCGTTGCAGCACTGGCATCGCCCGCCGCCGCGCAGGGCGACGGCGAATGTCTGATCCTGCTGCACGGTCTCGGTCGCTCTGACGTGTCCCTGACGGTGACGGAAGAAATGCTGGAGGCCGCGGACTTCTACGTCGTGAACCGCGGCTATCCCTCGCGCGATGGCGACATCCGGGATCTTCTGGACTATGTCGAACACGCCATCGAAGACTGCGGCGACCGGCCGATCAACTTCATCACGCACTCGATGGGCGGCATCATCCTGCGGGCGTATCTTGCGATCAAAGACCTGCCGTCCTTCCACCGCGCCGTCATGCTGGCGCCCCCCAACCAAGGCTCGGAAGTGGTCGACAAGCTGCTTGGGCAGAAACTGTTCGAGTATCTGACCGGTCCTGCCGGAAGCCAGCTGGGCACCGAAGGCATCGTCAATCTTCTGCCGCCCGTCGACTTCGATCTCGGCGTGATCGCCGGCAACGTCTCGGTCAACCCGGTGTTCTCGCCGATGATCCCGGGGCCGGACGATGGCACCGTTTCGGTCGAAAGCACCAAGGTCGAAGGCATGGCCGATCACATCGTTCTGCCGACGACCCACACCTTCATGATGAACAATCCGCTGGTCATCGCGCAGGCGATCATCTTCCTTCGGACCGGCGCGTTCGACCACGACCTGACGTGGCCCGAGCTGATGCGGCGCATCGCCCGGCACGTTCAGGACGAAGACCGCTAGTCCCGCTTCAGCGCCTCAAGCCCGCGGCGAATACGGTCGGCGTAGTCCTCGGGAAAGGTCCAGAACGGCGCACCGGCTTCGGCCACATGAGGGTCCAGCCCCCGCGCCTCGGGCGACAGATCCAAGGCAAGCGTCAGGATCAGGTCGTTGCTGACCCACTGATTGTCGTACCAGTAGGTGTGCGAGGTCCGCGCGACATCCGGCATGCTGCGCGGGGTGATCTGCACCACCTGCAGTTCGTGGGACAGGGCAGCCTCCAGCGCGAACTGCGTGTCTTCTTCGCTTAGCTTGCGCACGTCGGGCCGCCCCGCGCGGGACTCGCCCGTCATGATGTTCGCCAGCCGCAGCGCGCTGTCGGCGAGGTTCAGGAATGTCGTGACCCTGTCGGCCAGCGGCGCGTAAAGGCGAAGCTCTTCGACGAACAGCCGCAAAGAGGCGTCGGGCGCGATATGTACGACCTCGCCCAACCGGCCCGCGCCCTCCGGGTCTTCCTCGGCCAGAAGCGCAAGGCCGCTGCTGGCCACCGTCCCGCCGGAGCTGTACGAGAACAGGTCGATTTTCTCGGCCACTGTATTGTCCGCAAGCAGCGAGATCAGCCGAGCCAGATGAGGGGCGCTGGCAGACGCGCGTTTGATGTCGCGAAGATAGAACAGGAAGTTCTCGGCGGTGGGCCAAGTGAACAGCACCACCACCGCGGCATCGCCGGAATAGTGCTGTAGCTGCGAGGCATGGCCGGCCGCGCGTTCCAGCGTGGTATTCGCGCCATGAACGAAGATCAGGATGTTCTTCGTCTGCCGCACCTGCATCGCGGCGTCGATGGCTGCGAACCATTCTCGCGCTGCCGCATCCGGATCACCGCTGTCGGGCAGCACCGCTTTTTCGTTCAAAGCCTCAAGATGCAGGTAAGGCCGCGCGTCCCCTTCCGCTTGCGTCGTCCATGCGCGGATCTGCTCAAGCGTCGTGGTCTCGTCTCCGATCCGCAGGGTTGCAGACCCGGCCCGCAAGGTCCGGTCCGGCGCGATCGTGTAGGTCTGCGCCTCGCCCAGCCCGATCGGAAAGCGGTTGGTTGCGTAGAAGATGTCGATGCGGCCGTCCAGCGCCTGCTCGGGCAAGGTGGCAAGGATCGTCTCGCCTTCGTACTCGTAGACCAAAGGCGGCGTCATCAGCCGGACCGGCGGGTGCACGAACATGTAGAAGGCGCCGACAGCGCCGCCGACCAGAAGGACCGCCGCGAAGATCCACTTGAACATGCCGGCCTGCTTCCCGTGTGGCTGACTGTGCACGTCACGGGATAGAACGCGCAGCCCGGCCCGGTCAACGCACGGCGCGCAATCGCCTTCGGTGTGCTATGCTGGACGCGTTTCTAGAGACGGACAACGGATTGGACAGCCCCATGTTTCGCATCATCCTGGCATTCCTTGCGATTTCCGCCCTGCCCGCCGCCGCGCAGGTGACCGAGATCACCGACCGGCTGCGCGACGAGGGATTTGCGCCCACCGAAAGCTATCTTGCCGCACTGCCCGACCCCGACGCCACCGAACGCTTCGCGCTTGGCTCGGTGCGGTTCCTGCGCGCGATAGAGGTGACGTTGCAGACCCGCTGGCGCATGGGGTTCAACGCTGCGCGCACCGAGCTGCCCGTGCTGCGTCTTCCGGTTCCGCCCAACCCCTCGCCCGAACCGTTCGAGCCGGAAGCCGTCCGCGCACTGTTCGCGCAGGTGGCCCTGGACATGGAGGCGGCCCGCGCACCGCTTCTGACCATCGGAGACGACGATGAGGTCTCGCTGCCGATCCGGCTGGGCGAGTTGTGGTTCGACATCAACATGAACGGCACCCGCGACGAGGGCGAGGGTCTGGTCAACGTCGCCGGACGCGCGCTGACCGGTCGTGGCATGGACGAAGATCGCATCCCGCCGCTGGTGTTCGATACTTCCGACGCCGCGTGGCTGGCCGCCTATACGCATCTGCTGGCCGCGTTCTCAGAACTGGTCATGGCCTTCGATCCGACAGAACAGATCAGGCGGATCGGCGAGGCGTCGGCGCAGATGGATGCGCTGGCGGCGGACACCCCCTATGTCAACGCGATGGATATGCAGTTCGGCCAGCAGGTCGATCGCATCGCCTCGGTCTACCTGTCGCTTCGCCAACAACCGGACGCTGCGCACACCCGTGCCGCGCGCGAGCACTTGCTGGGAATGATCGCCCAGAACCGCGTGTTCTGGACCCGCGTCGCCGCCGAGACCGACAACAATGGCGAGTGGGTTCCGAACGATCTGCAGCAGCAGGGTCTCGGGCTCGAGGTTCCCGCCGGCACCGGAGCTCGCTGGCTGGCTGTGCTGGACGATGCCGAGAAGATGCTGAACGGCGAGTTGCTGATCCCCTATTGGCGGCTTCGTCAGGGCGCCGGTCTGAACCTGAAGACCATGTTCGAGGATCCGGTTCCGGTCGATATCGCCGAATGGGTTCACGGTGTGGGGCTGATGCGCTATGCCGAGGAAGGCCCCCGCCTGAGCCGTGACAACTGGCTGGATTTCTCGCGGCTGGCACGTGGCGACACCGTAATGTTCGTCGTGTTTCTGAACTGATCACGCTAACGGAGCGCGATTGATTCTCCCAACGCCGTAAGGATATGCGGGTTTGTGATCACACGTTTTCCGCGTGTGATCACAAAAACGGAAAAATGGCGGACGTTCGCGCAATCAGGTTTAAAACCTGTTTAAGCCGGCATGTATATCGTGCCATTGAAGGTGCGACTTCACGATCCCCGACTTCACGAGCGAGGAAAAGCTTCATGAACATCCACGAATACCAGGCGAAGGCGCTGCTGCGCGAATACGGCTGCCCCGTTTCGGACGGCCGCGTCGTCCTGAACGCCGCCGACGCCAAGACCGCTGCGGGCGAACTGGACGGTCCGCTCTGGGTGGTCAAGGCGCAGATCCACGCCGGCGGCCGCGGCAAGGGCTCTTTCAAAGAGGCCGAGGCCGGCGAAAAGGGCGGCGTCCGCCTTGCGAAGTCGGTCGAAGAAGCGGCTGACGAAGCCAAGAAGATGCTGGGCAAGACGCTGGTCACGCACCAGACCGGCCCGGCCGGCAAGCAGGTCAACCGCATCTACATCGAAGACGGCTCGGACATCGAGCGCGAACTGTACCTCGCGCTGCTGGTTGACCGCCAGACCAGCCGCATCTCGTTCGTCTGCTCGACCGAGGGCGGGATGGACATCGAAGAGGTCGCCGCCTCGACCCCCGAGAAAATCCTGTCCTTCAGCGTCGACCCGGCCACCGGCTACCAGCCGTTCCACGGCCGCCGCGTCGCGTTCTCGCTGGGTCTGGAAGGCGCTGCGATGAAGCAGTGCGTCAAGCTGATGGGTCAGCTCTACAAGGCCTTCGTCGAGAAGGACATGGAGATGCTGGAAATCAACCCGCTGATCCTGATGCCGGGCGGCAACCTGAAGGTGCTCGACGCCAAGCTGGGCTTCGACGGCAACGCCATGTACCGGCAGGGCGACGTCGCCAACCTGCGCGACGAGACCGAAGAGGACCCCAAGGAACTGGCGGCCTCGAAGTACGACCTGAACTACATCGCGCTCGACGGCGAGATCGGCTGCATGGTGAACGGCGCCGGTCTGGCGATGGCCACCATGGACATCATCAAGCTGTACGGCGCAGAGCCCGCGAACTTCCTCGACGTCGGCGGCGGCGCCACGAAAGAGAAAGTGACCGAAGCGTTCAAAATCATCACCTCGGATGAGAACGTGAAGGGCATCCTCGTGAACATCTTCGGCGGCATCATGCGCTGCGACGTCATCGCCGAGGGCGTGATCGCCGCGGTGAAGGAAGTCGGCCTGCAGGTTCCGCTGGTGGTGCGTCTTGAAGGCACCAACGTCGAGAAGGGCAAGGAGATCATCGCGAACTCTGGCCTGAACGTGATCGCGGCGGACGACCTGAAGGACGGCGCCGAGAAGATCGTGAAGGCGGTCAAGGGCTGACCGTGATCGGGGTCGGCTTTCATACGCTTCATGGCGTCGCCGCGGAACCCGCGGCGGCCCTGGCGTGTTCTTCGTCAAACGGAGTGCACTGCCATGACATTGAAGATGCCGACCCTGCCCAAGACAATCTCGGTTCCCGAGCCCGCAACGAAGCGCCTGTTGCCGCTGGCAATCGGCGCGGGGCTGCTGGCCGCGGGGGCCTTTCTGTGGCGCACCAAGCCGCAGGCGCTGAATATCCCGGACCCGATGCCGATGGACGACTCGAAGCAGTCGAACGCGCTGCAACGGGCGGTCCGGAAATCGCGGGACGGGGTAAGCCTTGTCGCGCCGGACAATCTTGGCGTTTCGGTGGGGCGGTCGATGGTGATCGCGGGCACCGCGCTGATGGTTACGCGTCTGCTGGACGAACTGTCCGGGCCGCATCGCTAGGCATCGCACTGCTGGCGGTGGCCGCAACCGGCGCCGCCGCGCAGGGCAAGTCCGGCCAATCCGGCGCAACGCCCGTCGCCGAACCCACGTCGGCGGAACTGATGCGCATCGCAAGCGAGATCTGCCTGCGCAATTATCGCTCGTCTTCAGAAATCCCGGCCGCTCTTGAAGAGGCCGGATTTACGCTGGTTCCCGGCATGGACGAAGGTGTCAGCGAAGTGACCGGCCCCCGCATTTTCGGCTGGGTCGCTCCGAACGAGAATTACTGTTCTTTCCAGGCGCAGGACGTGTCGCTGGACGACACGATGGCAATGGGCCGCAGCCTCGCCGATACCCTATTTCCCGGCATGGTTCAGGAAGGCCACCCCGAACGCGGGCTGGCGTCTCCCTGTGACGGCCTTTCGATTTTTGCACCGCAATCGCTGATCTGGGTCCACTACTCTGCCGCCGGAAACTCCGGCGAATGCAATGTGGACGGCACCAGCGCAATTCTTCTGAGCATGTAGGGATTTTCGATGATGCGTCTTGCCGTTTCCGCACTGATCACATCGCTGGCGCTTGCCGGCCCCGCCGTTCCGCAAAGCTTCGAGCAGGCGGTCAAGGACAACATGCGCCTCGGTCTTCGGCTGTGCCTGCTGGACGCGCCGAACTTCGAAGCCTGGGCGCAGGCGTTCCGTGACGCCGGATACGCCGAGCAGGTCGAACGCAGTTCCGAGAACAGCGATACGACCCACACGTTCACCGCGCCCGCCGAGACGGCGAGCATCGAACTCTACTATGGCGAGATGCCGGATTACTGTTCGCCCTCGACCACCCACATGGGTGTGGCGGGTGCGAACGCGATCCTCGATGAAGTCGTGCCGGCACGGTACCCCGGCTACGTCCGCTTCGTCACCACCGGTCCGGTCGATCCGGCCACCGGTCAGCCGGCCGAATGCGTCCGGTACGAAGACCCAACCAATCCGATCGGTCATGTCGTGGGCGTAGGCACGCTCGACGGCTCGGCCGGCTGCGTCGCAAACGGCACCAGCCGTTTCTACAGTTCTTACCGCGTGTAAAGGAAAAAGGGACAGACATGGCAGTCCTCGTAGACGAAAACACCAAGGTCATCTGTCAGGGCTTCACCGGCTCGCAGGGGACCTTCCACTCGGAACAGGCGATCGCCTACGGCACCAAGATGGTCGGCGGCGTAACCCCCGGAAAGGGCGGCCAGACGCACCTTGACCTGCCGGTGTTCAATTCCTGCCACGAGGCGGTGCATCAGACCGGCGCGAACGCGACCGTGATCTACGTTCCGCCCCCCTTCGCAGCCGACTCGATCCTTGAAGCGATCGACGCCGAGATCCCGCTGATCGTCTGCATCACCGAAGGCATCCCGGTGCTGGACATGATGAAGGTCAAGCGCGCGCTGGTGAACTCCAGCTCGACCCTGATCGGCCCGAACTGCCCCGGTGTCATCACGCCGGACGCCTGCAAGATCGGCATCATGCCGGGTCACATCCATCGCCGCGGATCCGTCGGCGTCGTGTCCCGCTCGGGCACCCTGACCTACGAAGCCGTGAAGCAGACCTCGGACGTCGGCCTTGGCCAGTCCACCTGCGTCGGCATCGGCGGCGACCCGATCAAGGGGACCGAGCATATCGACGTGCTGGAATGGTTCCTTGCCGATGACGAGACCGAGTCGATCATCATGATCGGCGAGATCGGCGGCACCGCCGAGGAAGAAGCCGCTCAGTTCCTCGCGGACGAGAAAAAGAAGGGCCGCTGGAAGCCGACCGCTGGCTTCATCGCCGGCCGCACCGCCCCTCCGGGCCGCCGCATGGGTCATGCCGGCGCCATCGTTTCGGGCGGTCAGGGCGACGCGGAATCGAAGATCGAGGCGATGAAATCCGCCGGGATCGTCGTTGCCGACAGCCCCGCGCAGCTCGGCGAAGCCGTGCTGAAGGCGATCGGCTGACGCCGATGCCCGGCCATGCGCCATATCGCGTTGCCAGCGCGGCGGTCCTCAGGGGCCGCCGCGTTACGGCATTCTGCGCGGCGCTTGCGCTGGGACTTCCTTTCGCGGCAAATGCCGCTTCCCCGGTCGAGGCGTTGTCGCCCTGCCTGATGGCCCGTGACGGGATCGAAACCGCCGTGACGGGTTTCGAGGCGCAGGGCTGGACCGTTGTGACCGAGGGCGAGGACTACGACCGTGCGCTGAACGCGACGGCCGAGGTTACGCTGGCCCTCAATATGTTCGCCTCTGAATTCTCGGACGAGGCAGAGGTGCAGGCGTACCTGGACGAAGCCCACGTCCTTGCAGAACGACTGCGCGGGACAACTGCGCTGGTGAACGGCGACCGCAACCTGCTGATCTCGGCAAGCGGCCCGGACGGCCCGAATGTGGTTCAGTGCAGTCTGGTCGCGACGGCCCTGCCGGATTTCGAAGACGCGCTTCCCGCCGAACCGGTCGAAGTCGGGCCCAGCCGCATGGCCTATGGGTTCGCGCGCAACAAGTCCGCGATCCGCCCGGTCGGGGTGGCCGAGGTCGCGGTGATCGGCGTGCGCATGTTCTACCCGACCCTGACCGACACGACGCCGCTTGGCGGCGCCTCGGTGCAGCTGTTCGTCCGGTACGAGGAGGCACCATGAGTTTCCAGGACGCCGTCAAAACCTGCTTCTCGAAATACGCGACGTTCTCGGGCCGCGCCCGCCGTCCGGAATACTGGTGGTTCGCCCTGTTCCTGTTCCTGGGCAGCGTCGTGCTGGGCTTCGTCGACGGCGCGCTGTTCGGCACGGTTGAAGTCGAACGCGCCCCGGGCGTCTACGATGTCGAGGTGCGGTCGGTTCTGGGCCGGATCTTCTCGCTGGCAACCCTGATCCCTGCGCTCGCCGTCGGTTGGCGCCGGATGCACGACGCGGGCCGATCCGGGCTGTACCTGCTGTATCCGTTGATCGTGATGGTCGGCATCACCACCTTCCTCGGGTTCGTCTATGGCTTCGGCCCGGTCCTAAGCGGCAACATCGGCGTGCTGCTGGGCAATGGCATCGGGCTGGTGCTGCTTTTCGCGATCTTCGTCCTTATCATTTCTCCGCTGCTGGTGCTGTGGTGGCTGACCCGCCCGACCCAGCCGCATGAAAACGAGTGGGGCCCGGTGCCCCCGAAGGGGGCGCGATGACCTTCGCCGCCTCACAATTCCGGTACGTCCGCCACGACAGCCGGTGCGGTTTCCTTAACCGCCGTTACGTTAACGACCTACATGCAACGCTAGAAACTCCTGAACCCCTGGGTGAGTCCCGATGACCGAACAAAGCCCCAACGACCAGTTCCACGCCTCCAGCTTCCTGCAGGGGCATAACGCGGATTACATCGAGCAGCTCTATGCCCGCTACGCCGACAACCCGGCTTCGGTGGACGAGTCCTGGGCCGAGTTCTTCCGCCAGATGGGCGACGACCGGCAGGACGTCAAAGAAGAGGCTGCGGGCCCCAGCTGGCTGCGCGCCGACTGGCCGCCGGTGCCGAACGACGAACTGACCTCTGCGCTGGACGGCCAGTGGGCAAAAGAAGAGATGAAGGACGCCGGCAAGAAGATTGCCGCCAAGGCCGAAGAGAAGGGCGTCAAGGTTTCGGACGATCAGGTCAAGCGCGCCGTTCTGGACAGCCTCCGCGCCCTGATGCTGATCCGCGCCTACCGGATCCGCGGCCACCTTGTCGCTGACCTCGACCCGCTGGGCATGCGCGAGCAAACGCCGCACCCGGAACTCGACCCGAAGTCCTACGGTTTCACCGAAGCCGACTATGACCGCCCGATCTTCCTCGACAACGTGCTGGGTCTCGAATTCGGTTCGCTGCGCGAGATCCTCGATATCGTGAAACGCACGTATTGCGGCACCTTCGCGCTGCAGTACATGCACATCTCGAACCCGCAGGAAGCCGCGTGGCTGAAAGAGCGGATCGAAGGGCTGGGCAAGGAAATCCAGTTCACCCGCGAAGGCCGCCGCGCCATCCTGAACAAGCTGGTCGAGGCCGAGGGCTTCGAGAAATTCCTGCACGTCAAGTACATGGGTACCAAGCGCTTCGGCCTCGACGGCGGCGAAGCCCTGATCCCCGCGATGGAACAGATCATCAAGCGGGGCGGCAATCTTGGCGTCAAAGAGATCGTCGTCGGCATGCCCCACCGCGGCCGCCTGTCGGTTCTCGCGAACGTCATGCAGAAGCCCTACAAGGCGATCTTCAACGAATTCCAGGGCGGCAGCTTCAAGCCCGAGGATGTCGACGGTTCGGGCGACGTGAAATACCACCTTGGCGCCTCGTCGGACCGCGAGTTCGACGGCAACAAGGTTCACCTGTCGCTGACCGCCAACCCCTCGCACCTCGAGGCGGTGAACCCGGTCGTGATCGGCAAGGCCCGCGCCAAGCAGGACCAGTTGAACGACAGCGATCGGACCGCGGTTCTGCCGATCCTGCTGCACGGCGACGCGGCCTTTGCGGGTCAGGGCGTCGTGGCGGAATGTTTCGGCCTGTCGGGCCTGCGCGGCCACCGCACCGGCGGCACCATCCACATCGTCGTGAACAACCAGATCGGCTTTACCACCGCGCCGCACTTCTCGCGCTCGTCCCCCTATCCGACGGACATCGCCCTGATGGTCGAGGCGCCGATCTTCCACGTGAATGGTGACGACCCCGAAGCCGTGGTCCACGCCGCCAAGGTGGCGACCGAATTCCGGCAGAAGTTCCACAAGGATGTCGTCATCGACATCTTCTGCTACCGCCGCTTCGGTCACAACGAGGGCGACGAGCCCATGTTCACCAACCCGGTGATGTACAAGAAGATCAAGGGTCACAAGACGACCCTGTCGCTGTACACCGACCGTCTGGTGAAGGACGGCCTGATCCCCGAGGGCGAGATCGAGGACATGAAGGCCGCATTCCAGGCTCACCTCAACGAAGAGTTCGAGGCCGGCAAGGAATACCGCCCGAACAAGGCCGACTGGCTCGATGGCCGCTGGTCGCACCTCGACCGCGAGGGCGAGAAATACCAGCGCGGCGAAACCGCGATCAATCCCGAGACGATGAAGCAGATCGGCGAGGCGCTGACCTCGGTTCCGGACGGCTATCCGCTGCACAAGACCGTCTCGCGCCTGCTGGAATCGAAGCAGGAAATGTTCGCGACCGGCAAGGGCTTTGACTGGGCCACGGCCGAGGCGCTGGCCTTCGGCTCGCTGCTGACCGAAGGCTACCCGGTCCGGCTTGCCGGCCAGGACTCGGCGCGCGGCACCTTCTCGCAGCGCCATTCGGCCATCGTCAGCCAGGACAGCGAAGACCGTTACTACCCGCTGAACCACATCCGCGAAGGTCAGGCACAGTACGAGGTCATCGACTCGATGCTGTCCGAATACGCGGTGCTGGGCTTCGAGTACGGCTACTCGCTGGCCGAACCCAACGCGCTGGTGATGTGGGAAGCCCAGTTCGGCGACTTCGCCAACGGCGCCCAGATCATGTTCGACCAGTTCATCTCGTCGGGCGAGCGCAAGTGGCTGCGGATGTCCGGTCTGGTCATGCTGCTGCCGCACGGCTTCGAGGGTCAGGGCCCCGAACACTCGTCTGCCCGTCTGGAACGCTTCCTGCAGATGTGCGCCGAGGACAACTGGATCGTCGCCAACTGCTCGACCCCGGCGAACTACTGCCACATCCTGCGCCGCCAGCTGCACCGGTCCTACCGCAAGCCGCTGGTGCTGATGACGCCGAAGTCGCTGCTGCGCCACAAGATGGCGATCTCGGCGACTGCCGACTTCACCGAGGGCAGCTTCCACCGCGTCCTTTGGGACGATGCGGAGCGCGGCAACTCGGACCTGAAGCTGGCCGCGGACGACAAGATCAAGCGGGTCGTGATGTGTTCGGGCAAGGTCTACTACGACCTGCTTGAAAAGCGCGACGCCGAAGGTCTGGACGACGTCTACCTGATGCGGATCGAACAGTTCTATCCCTTCCCGGCGCTGTCGCTGGTGAAGGAACTGGAGCGGTTCAAGAACGCCGAGATGATCTGGTGCCAGGAAGAGCCGAAGAACCAGGGCGCCTGGACCTTCATCGAACCCAACATCGAGTGGGTGCTGTCGCGTATCGGCGCGACCAACCACCGCCCGATCTATGCCGGCCGGCACGCCTCGGCGTCGCCTGCCACCGGTCTCGCATCGCAACACAAGGCTGAACAGCAGGCGCTGATCAACGCCGCGCTTGGAATCGAAGGATAAGAGTAGACACCATGAGCACCGAAGTCCGCGTGCCCACCCTGGGCGAAAGCGTCACCGAAGCCACCGTCGCGACCTGGTTCAAGAAACCAGGCGACAGCGTGGCGGTCGACGAAATGCTGTGCGAGCTGGAAACCGACAAGGTGACGGTCGAGGTTCCCTCGCCCGCCGCCGGCACCCTTGGCGAGATCGTCGCAGCCGAGGGTGAGACGGTGGGTGTCGACGCCCTGCTGGCCACCATCTCGGAAGGCGCGTCCGCGTCGGGCGGCTCTGCCGCCAAGGTCGAGCAGGACGCCGAGTATGTCGAAGAGGTCAAGTCCGCCGCCGCCCCCGCCGCATCCGGCGGCGAAAGCGTCGACGTCATGGTCCCCACGCTTGGCGAAAGCGTGACCGAGGCCACCGTCGCGACGTGGTTCAAGAAGGTCGGCGACAGCGTCAGCCAGGACGAGATGCTGTGCGAGCTGGAAACCGACAAGGTGTCGGTCGAGGTTCCCGCGCCCGCCTCTGGCACGCTGACCGAGATCCTGAAGAACGAAGGTGACACCGTCGAGGCCGGCGGCCAGCTGGCCGTGCTCTCGTCGGGTTCCGGCGCCGCCGCGCCGGCCGCCGCCGCCAAGGCCGACGCGCCCGCCGCCGCCCCTGCCGCATCGGGTGGCAAGGATGTCGAAGATGCGCCGTCGGCGAAGAAGCTGATGGCCGAAAAGGGTCTGTCGCCCGATCAGGTGACCGGCACCGGCAAGGACGGCCGCATCATGAAGGAAGACGTGCTGAAGGCCGCCTCGGCGCCCAAGGCCGCGCCCGCCCCGGCCGCGAAGCCCGCGCCGCGCGCTCCGTCGACCGCCGCCGATGCCGACCGCGAAGAGCGGGTCAAGATGACCCGCCTGCGCCAGACCATCGCGCGCCGCCTGAAGGACGCCCAGAACACCGCCGCCATGCTGACCACCTATAACGAGGTCGACATGGGCGCGGTCATGGACCTGCGGTCGGAATACAAGGACCTGTTCGAGAAGAAGCACGGTGTGAAGCTTGGCTTCATGTCCTTCTTCACCAAGGCCTGTATCCACGCCCTGAAAGAGGTCCCGGACGTCAACGCCGAGATCGACGGCACCGACATCGTGTACAAGAACTTCGTTCACATGGGCGTCGCCGTGGGCACGCCGACCGGCCTTGTGGTGCCGGTTGTGCGCGACGCCGACCAGATGTCCTTCGCCGAGATCGAGAAGAAGATCGCCGAGCTTGGCGTGAAGGCCCGCGACGGCAAGCTGTCGATGGCCGACATGCAGGGAGGCACCTTCACCCTGTCGAACGGCGGCGTCTACGGCTCGCTGATGTCCTCGCCGATCCTGAACCCGCCGCAGTCGGGTATCCTCGGGATGCACAAGATCCAGCAGCGCCCGATGGTGGTGGATGGCCAGATCGTCGCCCGCCCGATGATGTACCTTGCGCTGTCCTACGACCACCGGATCGTCGACGGCAAAGGCGCGGTGACCTTCCTTGTGCGCGTCAAGGAAGCGCTCGAGGATCCGCGCCGCCTGCTGATGGACCTGTAAGCACCGCACGCATCGGCCTGCCCCTGTTTTCGGGGGCGGGCCGTTCCCGCCACCGCAGCCAGCACGAGGAACCGCGCCATGCAGATGCTCTGCCGCATCGCCTTCGAGGACTTCGACCGCTGGAAATCGGCCTTCGACGACGACGACGAGCGCCGCGGTCAGGCGGGACTGACGGTGTTGCAGATCTGGCGCGAGGCGGGCACCACGGATACCGCCTGGGTTCTGTTCGGTGTGAATGACCCGAAAAAGGCCCGCGCCTATGCCGACGGTCTGCGCACCGACCTGATGGAGGGACGCGCAGGCGTCACCACCAGCGAAACCCACATGCTGGACACCCTCTGATCCATGACGATTGAACTCAAGGTCCTTCTTCTCGCCGCCATCTGGCACATGCTGCAGCTGGTGTTCTACGCCGTGCCCGCCAATCTGGAACTGGGCACCGGCAAGACGCTGTCGCCGCGCGATCCGCACCGGCTGAAGAAGCCGCTGATGGAACAGGTCAGCGTGCCCACCGGCCGCCTTGCCCGCGCCTACAACAACCATAACGAGGCGCTGCTGCTGTTCGCCATCGCGACCATCGCGATCACACTGGCCGGCGCGTCCTCTGGCTATACCGCCACTCTGGCGTGGATCTACCTCGCCGCCCGCATCGCCTATGTCCCCGCCTACGCGCTTGGCTGGGTGCCGTGGCGCTCTGTCATCTTCGGCCTCGGGTGGGTTGCCACCGGCCTTCTGTTGCTGGCTGCGCTTCTCGCACCTTCTTCTGTCTGAAAATATCCCGGGGGGCCGCGCGGCACGCGCGGCGGGGGCAGAGCCCCCTCCCCGGCCTAGGAAAGGAAAACGAACATGGCACAATACGACGTCATCGTCATCGGCGCGGGCCCCGGCGGCTACGTCGCCGCCATCCGCTGCGCCCAGCTGGGTCTCAAGACCGCCTGCGTCGAGGGCCGCGAAACCCTTGGCGGCACCTGTCTGAACGTCGGCTGTATCCCCTCGAAGGCACTGCTGCACGCCAGCCACCAGTTGCACGAAGCGGAAGAGAACTTCGCCAAGATGGGCCTGAAGGGCAAATCCCCCTCGGTCGATTGGAAACAGATGCTGTCCTACAAGGACGACGTGATCGGCCAGAACACCAAGGGCATCGAGTTCCTGTTCAAGAAGAACAAGATCGACTGGCTGAAGGGCTGGGGTTCGATCCCCGAGGCCGGCAAGGTCAAGGTCGGCGACGAGGTCCACGAAGCGAAGAACATCATCATCGCCTCGGGATCCGAGGCCAGCTCGCTGCCGGGCGTCGAGGTCGACGAAAAGGTTGTCGTGACCTCCACCGGTGCGCTTGAACTGGGCAAGATCCCGAAGAAACTCGTGGTGATCGGCGCCGGCGTCATCGGCCTTGAACTGGGTTCGGTCTACAAGCGCCTCGGCGCCGAGGTGACGGTGATCGAATTCCTCGACAACATCACCCCCGGCATGGACGCCGAGGTGTCCAAGACCTTCCAGCGCACCCTGAAGAAGCAGGGGCTGGAATTCGTCATGGGCGCCGCCGTGCAGAAGGTCGAGGCCACCAAGACCAAGGCCAAGGTGACCTACAAGCTGAAGAAGGACGACAGCGAGGCGACGGTCGAGGCCGACACCGTGCTGGTCGCCACCGGCCGCCGTCCCTATGTCGACGGTCTGGGGCTCGAAGCGCTTGGCGTCGAGATGACCGAGCGCGGCCAGATCAAGACCGACGGCCACTTCGCCACCAGCGTGAAGGGCGTCTACGCCATCGGTGACTGCATCGTTGGCCCGATGCTGGCCCACAAGGCCGAGGACGAGGGCTTCGCCGCCGCCGAGATCATCGCCGGTCAGGCGGGACACGTGAACTATGACGTGATCCCCTCGGTCGTCTACACCTGGCCCGAAGTCGCCGCCGTGGGCGCCACCGAAGAAGCTCTCAAGCAGGAGGGCCGTGCCTACAAGGTCGGCAAGTTCCCCTTCATGGGCAACGGCCGCGCCAAGGCCAACTTCGCGGCGGACGGTTTCGTGAAGATCCTTGCCGACAAGGACACCGACCGCGTTCTTGGCTGTCACATCATCGGCCCCGGCGCCGGCGACCTGATCCACGAGATCTGCGTTGCGATGGAATTCGGCGCCGCCGCCGAGGATGTCGCCCGCACCTGCCACGCGCACCCGACCTACTCGGAAGCCGTGCGAGAGGCGGCGCTCGCCTGCGGTGACGGCCCGATCCACGTCTGACGTGGCCCGGGT
Organism: Maritimibacter sp.; assembly: GCA_017792445.1. Taxonomy (GTDB): domain Bacteria; phylum Pseudomonadota; class Alphaproteobacteria; order Rhodobacterales; family Rhodobacteraceae; genus Psychromarinibacter. The sequence goes on along the minus strand of CP051232.1, from coordinate 2,376,035 downwards.
CGTCAAGGCCTGGACCAAAAGCTACGATCCGGCCCTGCACGTCAGGGCCGGCGATCCCCTCACCCTCGGACCGCTGGATGACGAGTATCCCGGCTGGCGCTGGTGCACCGATGCGAAGGGCTTGGGCGGCTGGCTGCCCGATGCCGTGGTCGACGCGGTGGTCATCGGTTCCGGGGGCGGCGAGGGCCGCGCCATCGACGATTTCGATACAACCGAGCTGACCGTGGCCGCGGGGGACACCCTGACGATCACCGCCCGCCGCCTTGGCTGGTCCTTCTGCCGCACCTCGGACGGCGCGGCGGGATGGGTCCCCGACGACTGTCTTTCCGACTCCTGAAACTGCCCGGAACATGGACTCGCAATGAGAACAAAACGTGAATATACTTCATGCCATGTCCTTCGCCGAACTCGACGCCACCTCCAACTTCACCTTCCTCACCGGCGGCTCGCACCCCGAGGAATACATGGCGCGCGCCGCCATTCTGGGGATCGAGGCGGTGGCCATCGCCGACGTCAACTCGGTGGCGGGAATCGTCCGCGCCCATACCCAGACGAAAGAGATCGCGCGCGAGGTCCGGCTGCGGCAGGCCGTCGACCCAATCGGCCCGCCGAAGCCCGCGCACCTGCCCGATCCGCCCTCGGCGCCGATCTTTCATGTCCCCCGGCTGGTCCCGGCGGCCCGCATCGTCCTGACCGACGGCTTCACCGTCACCTGCCTGCCGCGCGACCGCGCCACATGGGCCCGGCTCAGCCGGATGATCTCGGCCGGCCGCCTGCGCGCGCCGAAGGGGGAATGCGACCTGCGGTTCGAGGACCTGCTTGAATGGGGTGAAGGGCAGGAGATGTTGCTGCACCCCGCCGGGCACGCGCCGGGCGACTGGCGCGCCCGCGCCGAACGGCTGTCGAACCGCTTCCCCGGTCAGGTCACCCTGCTGATGGCCCCCCATTACGACGGACAGGACAGCGCCCGCTTCGCCCGCCTCGCCGCGCTGGCGGCGGATCTCGGCCTGCCCGCCGCCGCCTCTGCCGCGCCCGTGATGCACCACGGCGCGCGGCGCAAGCTGACCGACGTTCTGACCGCCATCCGCGAAGGCGTACGCGTCGACCAGCTGGGCCGCGCCGCGCTGGCCAATTCCGAACAGCGGCTGCGCGGCGAACCCGAGATGCTGCACCTGTTCGAGGGCCACGAAGACGCCGTCTCCCGCACTTCCGAGATCGCCGCGCGCTGCGCCTTCGATCTCGACCAGTTGCGCTATGAATACCCGTCCGAGATCGCCGGGAACGAGACCCCGTCCGACCGCCTGTCCCGCCTCGCCCACGCCGGGCTGGAGCGCCGCTATCCCGCAGGTGCGCCGCAGAAGGTGCGCGACCTTCTGGCCCATGAACTCGCCCTGATCGCCAAACTGAAATACGAACCCTACTTCCTGACGGTTCACGACGTCGTGGCCTTCGCCCGGTCACGCGACATCCTCTGTCAGGGTCGCGGCTCGGCGGCGAACTCGGTGGTCTGCTACTGTCTCGGCGTGACCTCGGTCTCGCCCGAGATCGGGACGATGGTCTTCGAGCGTTTCGTGTCCGAAGCCCGCGACGAGCCGCCCGACATCGACGTCGATTTCGAACACGAGCGCCGCGAAGAGGTGATCCAGCACATCTACGACCGCTACGGCCGCCACCGCGCCGGGCTTTGCGCCACGGTGATCCACTATCGCGGCAAGCGCGCCATCCGCGAGGTCGGCCGCGCCATGGGCCTGACCGAGGACACCATCGGCGCGCTCAGCTCGCAACTTTGGGGTTTCTTCTCGGCCGACGCGGTCGAAGAGAAACGGTTCCGCGAGATCGGCCTCGACCCCGCCGACCGCCACCTGCAGCAAACCATGGCGCTGATCCACGAGGTGATCGGCTTCCCCCGCCACCTGTCCCAGCACGTCGGCGGCTTCATCATGACCGAGGGACGGCTGGACGAGCTGTGCCCGGTCGAGAACGCGACGATGGAGGACCGCACGGTGATCCCGTGGGACAAGGACGACATCGACGCCTTGGGAATCCTCAAGGTCGACGTCCTGGCGCTGGGAATGCTGACCTGCATCCGCAAGGCCTTCGACCTGATCCGCGAACACCACGGCATCGACTACGACCTCGCCAGCCTGCCGCCCGAAGATCCCGGCGTCTATGACATGCTGTGCAAGGCCGACAGTCTGGGCGTGTTCCAGGTGGAAAGCCGCGCGCAGATGAACTTTCTGCCCCGGATGCGGCCGCGCTGCTTCTACGACCTGGTGATCGAGGTGGCGATCATCCGCCCCGGCCCGATCCAGGGCGACATGGTGCATCCTTACCTGCGGCGGCGGAACGGCGAGGAACAGGTCACCTTCCCGTCGGACGAACTGGGCAAGGTGCTGGGCAAGACGCTGGGGGTGCCGCTGTTCCAGGAACAGGCGATGCAGATCGCGATCACCGGCGCCGGTTTCACTCCGGACGAGGCCGACCGACTGCGCCGCTCGCTTGCCACCTTCAAAAAGCACGGCAACGTCAGCGAATTCCGCGCCCGCTTTCTGAACGGCATGCGTGACAACGGGTACGAGAGCGACTTCGCCGAGCGCTGCTTCTCGCAGATCGAGGGGTTCGGCTCGTACGGGTTCCCCGAAAGCCACGCCGCCAGCTTCGCGCTGCTGGTCTACGCCTCGGCCTGGCTCAAGCATCACCACCCGGCGGTCTTCGCCTGCGCCCTGCTGAACGCCCAGCCGATGGGCTTCTACGCCCCCGCCCAGATCATCCGCGACGCCCGCGAACACGGGGTCGAAGTCCGCCCCGTCGATATCAACCGCAGCTTCTGGGACAACGCGCTGGAACGCACCGACGAAGGCGATCTGGCCCTGCGGCTGGGCTTCCGGCAGATCCGGGCGCTGCCCGAGGAAGACGCCCAGTGGCTGATCGCCACCCGCCGCAACGGCTATCGCGCGGTCGAGGATGTCTGGCGCCGCGCAGGCCTTGCCTCGAAACACCTGCGGACACTGGCAGAGGCGGACGCCTTCGCCGGCCTGAAAATCCCCCGCCGTCAGGCGCTCTGGGCCGCCCGCGCCCTGCCCGACAGCGGCGAGCTGCCCCTGTTCAAGGGCGATCTCGACGGCGAGGGCATCCGTGAACCCGCGGTGGCGCTCCCCGCGATGACGCTGGGCGAAGAGGTGGTCGAGGACTACGTCTCGTTCCGTCTGACCCTGCGCGCGCACCCCCTGTCGCTGCTGCGCGAACGGCTGACCCCGAAAGACACACCGCCGCCCCCGCCGCAGCCGACCCCGCAAAGCGCCGCGGCGAACATGCGAAGCCACCCGCGAAACGTCCGCCACTTCGCGTGACGCGGGCGCGGAGCAGGAACCTTCTTGCCTCCGGCGGGGATATTTGAAGACCAAAGAAGAAAGGTTTCATTAACCTCGCTGGCCCATTCTGAACTCGCGGTACAGGCGGGGACGCCGATGGCCGTGACCGAAGAAGGCGCCCTGTCCTGCCCAAGGGACGGGGCGCTGACCTTCTGCTTCTTTGGTCTTCAAATATCCCCGCCGGAGGCTCCCGCACTCACAGCCCGCGCGGCGCCGGATGTCAGCGCAGGCGCTTCAGGATCTCAAGCGAGGCGTAGCCGTCCGGCACCATCCCGACCGAGGACTGGAACGCCTTGACCGCGGCGATGGTGTTCGGGCCGATGATGCCGTCGACACCGTCCGGGTCGAAGCCCGCGGACAGCAGCCGGCGCTGCATTTCCTGCTTCTCGTCGAAGGACAGCGCACGATCCTCGCGCGGCCAGCCAGCGCGCAGGGCGCCCGCCCCGGCGATACGGTCGGACAGGTGGCCCACGCCGATCACGTAGGCGTCGGCGGTGTTGTATTTCTCGATCACGTGGAAGTTGTCGTAGATCACGAAGGCCGCGCCGCGATGACCCGCCGGCAGCAGCACCGAGGTTGGTCCGTTATCAGGCAGTTCGTTGCCGGCCGTGTCCCGCACGCCCAGCCCGTTCCAGTAGGCCGCGGGCTTTTTCACACGTTCGCTGGTTTCGGCATAGTCGAAGTCCTCGGGCAGCACGACCTCGATCCCCCAGGGCTGGCCCTTGGTCCAGCCGTGGTGGCGCAGGTAGGCCGCGGTCGAGGCCAGCGCGTCCGCAGGATTGTCGCCCCAGATGTCGCGTTTGCCGTCGCCGGTGAAATCCACCGCGTGCGCAAGATACGAGCCCGGCATGAACTGGGTGTGTCCCATCGCGCCGGCCCAGCTGCCGACCATATGACCCGCATCGGTGTCGCCGGACTGGATGATCTTCAGCGCCGCGATCAGTTGTTCCTCGAAGAACGCCGCGCGTCGCCCGTCATAGGCCAAGGATGCCATCGCCGCGACGATGGGCGTGTCGCCCTTGAAAGTGCCGAACGCCGTCTCCAGACCCCAGATCGCCGCGACGACTTCGGCTTCGACGCCATAGCGCGCTTCGATCTCGGCCAGCAGATCACGGTTGCTGTCCAGCGCCGCGCGGCCGTTCTTGACCCGAAGATCCGACACGGCGGTGTCGAGGTATTCCCAGATCTGCTTTGTAAACTCGGCCTGCGTGCGGTCGCGCATCACCACTTTCGACTGGAACGAGATCCCGTTCATCGCCGCATCGTAGACATCGGCGCGGATGCCTTCGGCCAGCGCGCGGGCGCGGAACTGCTGGATCCATGTCGGGAAGGCCAGGTCGGGGTCCGGGCTGTTGGTGGCCGTCACAACGTCGCTCCCGGGCCTGAGTTCGGGCACGGGAGAGCTGTCCACGGCGGGCTCGGCCAGCGCGAGGGGCGCCCAGGCCAGCCCGGCCATAAGGGCGGCAAAGCGGCGAAATTGCATTCCACGTCCTTTCGGTCCTCTCCCGCGCGAATACTACCCAAAGGGTTGATGAAACGGAACCAAGCGCCACACCATGAGCGGGAGGCCGCTAGCGCCTTGTCCGCTTTACCTTGCGCGCGGCCTTTTCTTTTCTGAACCCAGATTTCACTGCCTTGGACCGGCGCGGCCCTGCGGATTTGCCGCCTCGCGACGGCCCCTTGGGCATCGCCTTGCCGCGCAGTTCCAGCAGTTCCAGCATCAGCCCGCCGGTCACCGGCTCGGCCTCGGTCAGGCGAACGGTCACCTCGTCGCCGACGCTGATCACCAGCCCGGTGTCCGAGCCCATCAGCGTCTGCGACTGGCCGTCATAGTGGAAGAACTCGCGCCCCATGGTGCGCACCGGAATCAGACCGTCGGCGCCGGTCTCGTCCAGCCGCACGAAGGCGCCGAACCGCTGGATGCCCGAGATCCGGCCGGCGAACTCGTTGCCGACGCGGTCGGCAAGGTAGGCGGCAAGATAGCGGTCGTTGGTGTCGCGTTCGGCGGCCATCGAGCGGCGCTCGGTGTCGCTGATATGCTGGGCGGTCGCTTCCAGCGTCTCGATATCCTGCTCGCTGAGACCGTCCTTTCCCCAGCCGTGGCCAGAGATCAGGGCCCGGTGCACCAGCAGGTCGGCATAGCGGCGGATCGGCGAGGTGAAGTGGGCGTAGGATTTCAGCGCCAGCCCGAAGTGGCCGAAGTTCTCGGGGAAGTAATAGGCCTGCTGCATCGACCGCAGCGTCGACATGTTGATCAACTCGTCGAACTCGGTGCCTTCGGCCTGCCCCAGCAGCGAGTTCAGGTGGCGCGTGTGCAGCACCTGCCCCTTGGCAAGATTGAAGCCCGAGGCCTGCGCCACCTCGCGCAGGGCGTCCAGCCGCGTCGGGTCCGGTTCCTCGTGTACCCGGTACAGAAGCGGCCGCTTGCGGGCGAACAGTTCTTCCGCCGCCGCCACGTTGGCGAGGATCATGAATTCTTCGATCAGCTTGTGCGCATCCAGCCGATCCTTGAACGCGACCGAGGCGACCTTGCCATCCTCGGACAGCTCGATCCGGCGTTCCGGCAGGTCAAGGTCCAGCGGCTGGCGCCGCGCGCGGGCCTGCCGGGCGCAGTCGTAAGCGGCAAACAGCGGATGGATGATGTCGTCCATCAGCGGCGCGCATTTTTCGTTCGGGCTGCCGTCCTGCGCTTCCTGCACCTCGCGATAGTTCAGCGAGGCGACGGATTTCATCAGGCCACGGGCAAAGCGGTGACGGATCTTGTCGCCTTCCGCGTTCAGCGTCATCTCGACGGCGATACAGGCGCGGGGCACGCCCTCGTGCAGCGAACACAGGTCGCCGGACAGCCGGTCGGGCAGCATCGGCACGACCCGGTCCGGAAAATAGGTAGAGTTGCCGCGCTTGCGCGCCTCGCGGTCCAGCGCCGACCCCGGCGTGACGTAGGCCGCGACGTCGGCGATGGCGACCCAGACGCGGAACCCGCCGGGGTTCTTCGGGTCGTCGTCGGGGCGGGCATAGCAGGCGTCGTCGTGATCGCGGGCGTCGGCGGGGTCGATGGTGACCAGCGGCAGCTCGCGCAGGTCCTCGCGCTTGCCCAGACCCGCGGGTTTCACCCGGTCGGCCTCGGCCATCACCTCGTCGGGGAAATCGTCGGGGATGCCGTGTTGGTGGATCGCGATCAGCGACACCGCGCGCGGTTCGGTCGGGTCCCCCAGACGCGAGACGATGCGCGCCTGCGGCAGTCCCATGCGGGCCTTCGGACCGGCGCCTTCGGCCTCGACCAGTTCGCCATCTTTCGCGCCATGGGTCGCGCCGGGACCGACACGCCATTCCTTGTCGACGCCCTTGTCGATCGGGATGATGCGGCCACCCTCGGCCCCCTTGCGGAAGATCCCGAGAATGCGTCGCGGATTGGTGCCGATCTTGCGGATCAGCCGCGCCTCATAGGCGTGGCTGTCCTCGTTCACCTCGGTCAGTCGGCCAAGGATCCGGTCGCCGCCGCCCATTGCCGGATCGGAGGACCGGGGGATGACCAACACCTTCGGCTCTGGCCCCTCGCCCTGCCATTCCAGCGGCTTCGCGAAGAGGTCGCCATCCGCGTCGGGCGGCAGCACCTCCAGCACCGAGACGGGCGGCAGCTTGTCCGGGTCGCGGTAGGTCTTGCGCCGCTTTTCAAGATGCCCTTCGGCCTCCAGCTCTTTCAGCATCCGCTTCAGGTCGATGCGGGACTGGCCCTTGATCCCGAAGGCGCGGGCGATGTCGCGCTTCGCGGTCTGGGTCGGGTTCTCCGAGATCCAGTCGAGGATCTGCTGCTTTGTAGGAAGGCTGCTCATGGCGTCAGCGGTAGCACGGACGCAGGGCAACGTCATTCGGAAAGGCTAGCGCCGGAGGTCCGTCGCCGTGTCCACGTCGGACAAGGTGTCGGCCAGCGCGATCCGCCGGTCCGGCAACGTTGCAAGGCTGTCGGCAAGGGCGTGGCGCGTGGACCAGCGGACGCATTCGAACAAAGTCGCCGGGGCCGCGCCGGGGTGTTTCAGCCCGACCAGCCAGAACCCGCCGTCGGTCGCCGGGCCGAACACCGCGTCATGGCCGCCAAGCGCCGTGAATGCGCGCGCGATGTGCTTTTCGGTGAGGTCGGGAATGTCGCCTCCGACAAGCAGAACCGGCCCGGCCCGCGCGGTGCGCAGAAGCCGCCCCATCCGGACCCCGAGATCGCCATGGCCCTGCGCGACGCGCCGCAGGTGCGGGGGCCACGCGCGGCTTGTCAGCGCCGTATCCGGCGCAACGGCGAGGACCAGCCGCCAGCGCGGATCGTCCAACCTTCGCAGCAGCCGGGCGTATTCGTGTCGCACCCACCACGCGGCGGGCACCATGCCGATTTCGCGGCCCAGCCGTGTCTTCACGCGGCCCGGCCTTGGGTCCTTCAGCATGACGATCAGCGTGGGCCCCGACCGCGGCGGGACAGGCGTCAAGCGAAGTAGCCCTCGAGGATCTTCCGGTAAATCCGTTTCAGCTGCTCGATCTGCTCGACCGGCACTTGTTCATCCACCTTGTGCATCGTCTTGCCGACCAGCCCGAATTCCACCACCGGGCAGTGGTTCTTCACGAAACGCGCATCCGAAGTGCCGCCCGAAGTCGACAGTTCCGGAGTTACGCCGGTTTCCGCCTCGACGACCTTGCCGATCAGGTCCGACAATTCGCCCGGCGGGGTCAGGAAGCTTTCGCCCGAGATCTTCACCGACATCTCGAAGGACACGCCGGTCTCGGTCGCGACCTGATCCGCCATCGCGCGCAGCCAATCGGTCAGACCCGCGCCGCTGTGGGTGTCGTTGAACCGGATGTTGACCATCGCGCTGCAACTGGACGGGATCACGTTAGAGGCCGGGTTGCCCGTGTCGATCGAGGTCACCGCCAGCGTCGAGGCGTCGAAGTGGTCGGTGCCTTCGTCCAACACATGGCTCGCCAGGCGGTCGCAGAGGCGCGCCATCGCGTGGACCGGGTTCTTGGCGCGGTGCGGATAGGCCGAATGCCCCTGCACCCCCTGCGCCACGAACCGCGCATTCATTGACCCGCGCCGCCCGATCTTTATCATCTCGCCCATCGTCTCGGGACAGGTCGGCTCTCCTACAAGGCAGGCCGACATGCGTTCGCCCTGCTCTGCCATCCAGTCCAGCAGCGCGGTGGTGCCGTCGACCGCGTCGCCTTCCTCGTCGCCGGTGATCGCCAGCACGACAGCGCCGTTCTCCGGCGGCGTCTCGCGCACGAAATCCACCGCTGCCGCCGCAAAAGCGGCGACGCCGGATTTCATGTCCGTGGCGCCCCGCCCCCACAGGATTCCGTCCTCGATTGCGCCGCCGAACGGATCGCGCGTCCACGCACCGGCATCGCCCACCGGAACAACGTCGGTATGACCGTTGAAACCGAAGGTCTTCACGTTGCCCTTGGCGCCCCAGCGGGCAAACAGGTTCGAGACGCCGCCCCGGTCGACACGGGTGCAGGTGAACCCGGCCCCGGACAGCAATTCCTCCAGCAAAACCAGCGCGCCGCCCTCCTCGGGCGTCACCGAGGGACAGCGGATCAGGCGGGCGGTCAGGTCGACGGGATCGACGGACTGGGACATCGGCAGGCTCCTTGTTGCACCGCCTTGCTAGCCCCGCTCTGCGCGCTCTGCAATCACACGCGATAGTTGCGTAACTTGTGGCGATTCCGAAACAATCATGCTTCAGAAAACTGCTCTGCATCGAATTATCTAGGCAATACGCCCCCTTATCCAGCACACTACCCTCAAACAAGAGGCAGGCAGGCCGCTCAAAGACGGCCGCGAGCAGACCAACACACAATCGCAAAAGGCGCGCTTTCCGAGGGGTAGAGCGTTCCGGATTGGCCGTTTCGTCGCCTGACCTCACGAGGCAGGAGACGAGACACCATGGTCAACGCAACGCGTTTGCCAGTGGACACGGGTGCGTCCGCGAATGAAATGGCCGATGCCATCTTCGGCGACGGGGTGACCGTCGTCGATGCGTCTTACAGCGGCGACAGCCGGTCGTCGGGCATCTACTCCAACGGCGACAGCGTTGCCGGCGACGTGACGCCGGGCGACACCGGGGTAATCCTGTCCACCGGCCGGGCCGACCAGTTCACCAACCGGAACGGTCAGGCGAACCAAGACACGAACCAGTCGACCAACACCAGCGGCATCAACAACGACAGCGACTTCAATGACCTCGTGGGCTCGAACACCTACGACGCCTCGTTCCTGACCGTCGATTTCATCCCGACCGGCGACACGCTGACGATGCAGTTCGTCTTCTCGTCCGAGGAATATCCCGAATACACCGGCTCGATCTACAACGACGCGGTGGGGGTCTGGATCAACGGCGCACCGGCCTCGCTTGAAGTCGGTAACGGCAACACCAGCGTCGGCAACGTCAACCACACCAACAACATCAACCTCTACAACAACAACACCTCGGACGACTTCAACACCGAGATGGACGGCTTCACCGTCACCATGACCCTGACGATGCAGGTGGTGCCGGGAGAGGTGAACACGATCCGCATCGGCATCGCGGACGTGATGGACTCGAGCTACGACTCGAACATCCTGATCGCGGGCGACAGCGTGCAGACGGTGCTGATCGCCAACGAGGACTCGGTCCGCATCGACCCCGGCGAGGCGAAGACGCTGGACGTGCTGAGCAACGACTATTCCTCGACCGGCGGGGTGATCACGGTCACCCACATCAACAACGTCGCGGTCTCGGCCGGCGATACGGTGACGCTGCCGAATGGGCAGGAAGTGACGCTGAACGCGGACGGGACCTTCACCATCTCGGTGGATTCGGACGAGGAGGTCGCGAACTTCACCTACTCCGTCGAGGACGGGCTGGGTCACACCGACACCGGTTTTGTCACCGTGTCGACGGTGCCCTGCTTTGTCACCGGCACCATGATCCGTACTCCAAATGGCGAGGTTCCGGTCGAACGTCTGCGCGTCGGCGATCTGGTCGAGACACAGGACAACGGCCCGCAACCGCTGCGCTGGATCGGCCGTCGCGTGACAGAGGCCGCGGGCGATTTCGCCCCGATCCACATTGACGCCAACACCTTCGGCGATCACCGACCGCTGCGGGTGTCGCCGCAGCACCGTGTCCTGATCCGGGACGTGCTGTCGGAACTCCTGTTCGGAGAGCCCGAAGTGCTGGTCGCCGCCAAGCACCTTGTGAACGGCCGCTCGGTCCGGCAGGTCGCGGGCGGCACGGTGGAATACGTCCACCTGCTGTTCGACGCGCACGAAGTGGTTTTCTCCGAGGGGCTGCCGACCGAGAGCTTCCTGCCTGGCCCGCAGACGACAGCTCTGTTCGAGGCCGAGATCCTTGACGAGATCTGCACGCTGTTCCCCGAACTCGACCCCCGCACCGGCGACGGCTATGGCCCGGCGGCGCGGCGGACCCTGAAGGAATACGAGGGCCGTGTGCTGGCCAGAGGCGTGTTGGCCTCGGGCAAGCTTGCCGCATGACATCTGCGCCTCTGTTCAGGATGCCCCGCCGATGAGCTGGCTGGCGATCAGCGACGGCCGCTCGTGCCTGCGCCGCCCCTCGAACGCCGCGCCGGAACTGGTGGCGAAAGGGACGCTGGTGCTAGAGGCGCAGACCCATGGCGACCGCGACGATCCGGTGAACCTGCTGACGATGGAGCGCAGCGACGGCTGGCACAGAAGGCTGCGCGTGTCGCTGTCGCCCGAGGGCAAGGTCACGCTTGAGCACAGGCAGGGACAGACCGCGATATCCGCCAGCGTCCACGCGCCGCGCCTGATGGCGAACGACACGTTGCGGCTGATCTACAGCTGGGACGCCCCGGCGCGGACCGGCACGCTGACCGCCGAGAACGTCGACAGCGCCGCCGCGCAGCAGACCCGGGTCGCGCGTCCCAACCCGATGCCCACGAGCGACCTTCGCCTGTTGGCCGAGACCGGCGCCGACCGCCGCCTTGACCCGCGCGTGTCGATGCTTGCCGCCTCGAACCGGGTCGAACCCATCGGCCCCATGCCCGGCTTCGCCGCCGGTACCTTCGTCGAGACCGCCGCAGGCACCCGCCCGATCGAGACGATCCGGCCCGGCGATCTTGTCGTGACCGCAGGCCGGGGGCTGCAACCGGTTCGCCACATCGTCTCGCGCGAGGTCCCGGCACTGGGACAGTACCGCCCCGTCCGCCTGCGCGCGCCGTTCCTTGGGCTGCGCACCGACCTTTGCGTTGCGCCGCATCACCGGGTGATGATCGACGGTTCGGACGCCGAGTACCTGTTCGGCACCGATGTCGTACTGGTCGAGGCGCGCCACCTGCAGCCGATGGCTGCCGCCGCGCACGAGACCGCCCGCGCACCGGTGGTGCGGTATCACCAGCTGGTGCTCGACATGCACGATTGCCTGTACACCGGCGGCGCATGGTCGGAGAGCCTGTATATCGGCCGCCTTGCCCGCCGCCCCGCACGGCTGGCGAGTTCGGTGCTGGCCGGCGTCGCGCCGGATCGCCTGCCGGTGCATCCCGAAATCGCCGGCCCGTTGCTGAAGCCCTACGAGGCGATGGTGCTGGTGTCGAACCTCTGCGCCTGACGTCCCGGACGATGGGGGCGCTGCCCCCGCGCCTGCGGCGCTCCCCCGAGGTATTTCGGAAGAGAAGAAGCCCCGACGGGACTACTCCGCCGCGACCTCGCGGGGTTCGGCAAGCTCGACGATGTCGAACATGATGCGGGTGAGCTCGAAGTCCTTCGGCGTGTAGACGCGGGCCACACCCATTGCGCGCAAGCGCTCGGCGTCGTCCTCGGGGATGATGCCCCCGACGACGACGGGCACATGGCCGAGACCGGCGGCGCGCAGGCGGTCGGTGACGTCTTCGATCAGCGGCAGGTGGCTGCCCGACAGGATCGACAGGCCCAGAACGTGCGGCGTCTCGTCCGCGACGGCATCGACGATCTCGGCAGGCGTCAAGCGGATGCCTTCGTAGCGGAATTCCATGCCGCAGTCGCGGGCGCGGGCGGCGATCTGCTCGGCGCCGTTCGAGTGGCCGTCGAGACCCGGCTTGGCGACCAGCAGTTTCAGGCGGCGCCCGAGGCGGGTCGAGACGGCGTCGACGGCGGCGCGAATGTCGTCCAGCCCCTCGGTGCGGTTCGAGGGCGCGGCGGACACGCCGGTGGGGCCGCGATAGTGACCGAAGGCGTGACGGATGACTTCTCCCCACTCGCCGGTTGTCGCGCCCGCCTTCGCGGCGGCGATGGACGGCGGCATGATGTTGGCGCCCTCAGCGGCGGCGCGGCGCAGATCGGCGAGAGCGGCTTGCACGGCGTCCTCGTCGCGGGCGTCGCGCCAGTCGGCGAGACGGGCGATCTGGTCGGCCTCGGCCTTGGGGTCGGCGGTCAGGATCGCTTCGCCCGCCGTCAGTGGCGAGGGTTCGGCGGTGGTGTAGCGGTTCACGCCGATCACGGCGGTTTCACCGCTTTCGATCCGCGCGATGCGGGCGGCGTTCGCTTCGACCAACTGGCGTTTCATGTGGTCGATGGCTTCCATCGCGCCGCCCATGCCGTCGATCTGCGCAAGCTCGGCGCGGGCGCCGTCCTTCAGCGCTTCGACCTTGGCGGTCACGGCGGGGTTGCCGTCGAACAGGTCGCCGTATTCCAGAAGGTCCGTTTCAAAGGCAAGGATCTGCTGCATCCGCAGCGACCACTGCTGGTCCCACGGGCGCGGCAATCCCAGCGCCTCGTTCCACGCCGGAAGCTGCACGGCGCGGGCGCGGGCGTTTTTCGACAGGGTCACCGCCAGCATTTCCAGCAGGATGCGGTAAACGTTGTTCTCCGGCTGCTGCTCGGTCAGGCCCAGCGAGTTGACCTGCACGCCATAGCGGAAGCGGCGGTATTTCGGGTCCTCGACGCCGTAGCGGTCGGCGGTGATCTCGTCCCACAACTCGACGAAGGCGCGCATCTTGCACATCTCGGTCACGAAGCGGATGCCGGCGTTCACGAAGAACGAGATACGCCCGACCATCTCGGGGAAGTCCTTGGGTGCGACCTTGCCCTGCAGGTCGTCAAGAACCGCGATGGCGGTGGCCAGCGCGAAGGCCAGTTCCTGTTCCGGCGTCGCGCCGGCCTCTTGCAGGTGATAGGAACAGACGTTCATCGGGTTCCACTTGGGCAGGTGCTCGCGTGTCCACGCGGCGACGTCGGTGATCATCCGCAGGCTCGGCTTCGGCGGGCAGATATAGGTGCCGCGGCTGAGGTATTCCTTGACGAGATCGTTCTGCACCGTCCCTTGCAGCGCAGAGATATCCGCGCCCTGCTCCTCCGCCACGGCGATATACAGCGCCAGCAGCCACGGGGCGGTGGCGTTGATCGTCATCGAGGTGTTCATGCGTTCCAGCGGGATCTGGTCGAACAGAGCGCGCATGTCCCCCAGATGCGAGACCGGCACGCCGACCTTGCCGACTTCGCCGCGGGCAAGCACGTGGTCGCTGTCGTAACCCGTCTGCGTCGGCAGGTCGAAGGCCACCGAAAGCCCGGTCTGCCCGCGTTCGAGGTTCGCGCGGTACAACGCGTTCGACGCGACAGCCGTGGAATGCCCCGCATAGGTGCGGAACAGCCAGGGGCGGTCTTTCTGCGGTTCGGTCATCACGGCCTCACTCGAATCTACGGCGCAATAAAATTGCTTTCGAGAGTTGATATGTGGAACAATCACACCTTGTCAATCCGCTGCAATGCGGCAATTCCGGGCAATCACGCCGACCAAGCACATACCTCGGGCAGCTTTCGGCACCGCGTAGCCGAATAGAAAACGCCCGCCCCGGCGGTGCGGAACGGGCGCTGTACATGGGTTGCGCGTTGGCGCCAGGCGCCTATGGCACGCTTTCTTCTTCCTCTTCGCTCACCGACGAGACCTGCCGCGCGATATACAACTGGTCGCCCATCAGCTCCATCAGGTCGAACTGTTCCTCGACGAAGTCGATGTGCTCTTCCTCGTCCTTCAGGATCCGCATGAACAGCTCGAAGCTGCCAAGGTCGCCGGCCTCCTGGCATTCGCGGGCAGCCTTGTCGTAGTACTCGCGCGCTTCCAGTTCCATCTTCTGCTGCGTCTCGAAGATGTGGCGTACGTTCTTCGGCTGTTCGATCTTGTCGAGCGTATGGACGTCGGCCTTGCCCTCGAGAAACAGGATCCGCGTGAGGAATGCGTTGGCATGGCCACGCTCCTCGTCGATTTCCTCGCGCATCCGCTTGGCGAGGCGGTCGATGCCCCAGTCGTCAAGCGCACGTTCCTGGTAGATGTAGGTGTTGACCGTCGTAAGCTCCATCGTCAGCGCGCGCTGGAGGTGCTTCAGCGATACTTTCTGGCCTTTCATGTCGGGGTTCCCCTCTTGCTCTTGTATTCCATTCGGTCTGACAACGCGCGCGTCGGTCCATCGTTCCGGCGGTCGTCGGGAAAGGATGTCGCAGGGCGCGAATCGATGTAGAGGGGCGGGATGTTCCGATCCGTCGAAATCCCGCTGTGGCTGCTGATCCTGATCCTGCTGTTCGCGGCGGTGACGTTCCTCAGCCACTTCCTGTTCCCCTCGGTCCGCTGGTTCTTCCGGCGGCGGATGGAGCGGGCTGTGGCCGAACTGAACAAACGGCTCGAGCGGCCGATCCAGCCGTTCAAGCTGGCGCGGCGGCACGACACCATCCAGCGGCTGATCTACGACCGCGAGGTGCTGGCCGCCGTCACCGAACACGCGGCCGAGGAAGGCATTCCCGAGAACGTCGCGATGGAGCGGGCGCGGCGCTATGCGCGCGAGATCGTGCCGTCCTTCTCGGCGGCTGTTTACTATCGCTTTGCCACCCGCGCCGCCCGTTGGCTGAGCCGCAAGCTGTACGATGTGCGCGTCGACAAACGCAGCCGCGCCGCACTGGAACGGGTCGATCCGGACGCGACGGTGATCTTCGTGATGAATCACCGGTCCAACATGGACTACGTGCTAATCACCTACCTCGTCGCCGAGAACTCTGCCCTGTCCTATGCGGTGGGCGAATGGGCGCGGGTCTGGCCGCTGTCGTGGCTGATCAAGTCGATGGGCGCCTACTTCATCCGTCGCAAGTCGCGCAACGCGCTGTATCGGCGGGTGCTGGCGCGCTACGTCCAGATGGCGACCGAGGCGGGCGTGACGCAGGCGTTCTTTCCCGAGGGCGGGCTGTCGCTGGATGGCCGGATCGGGCCGCCGAAGCTGGGGCTCTTGAGTTATGTGCTGGCGGATTTCGACCCGGAACAGGGGCGCGACGTGGTCTTCGTGCCGGTGGCTTTGAACTATGACCGCGTGATCGAGGACCGCGTGCTGACCGAGGCGGCGGCGCTGGGACAGCGGCGGTTCCGGGCCTCTATCGCGCAGTCTTTGTGGTTCCCCGTCCGCTATGCGTGGCGTCGCTGGCGCGGGCGCGCTGTGCGGTTCGGGCAGGTCGGCGTCCGGTTCGGCGCGCCGATGTCGATGCGGCGCTACATGCAGGCACACCCCGGCGCGCGCGTGGACGCGGTGGGCCGCGAGCTGCGCGCCCGCGTGCGCGCGGTGCTTCCGGTGCTGTGCGTCCCGCTTGTCGCCTATGTCGTGTCCCGCGCGGGCGGCACGATCAGCCGGAAGGATCTGACGTCGCAGACGGCCATGCTGCTGGCGCAGCTTCCGAACCCGTTGATGGATCGCGACGCCGATGCGGTGGTTTCGACCGGCCTTGCCGGCCTTTGTTCGCGCCGCATCCTGCGGGAATCCGGGGAATTCGTGCTGTCGGTCGCGGAAAACACAGCACTTCTAGACTATTACGCCAATTCGGTGGCCTGCGTTTTCGACCGGAGCGATGTTTCGGCCTCCTCCCACGCGGAATCCGCTGAGACATAAAATTACAAAATATAGCATTCAGGGATTGCAAAGTTACTTTCTCATCTCTATCCGGTAGGGAGGCAGCGCGATTCTGCGCTGCCGCATGGATCGGCAAGGAGACCCGACGATGGCCCTGGACAGCACCCCGGCCCCAGCCGGATACGACGCGCCGCAGAAAGACCTCTACGAGGTCGGCGAGATGCCCCCGATGGGCCACGTGCCCAAGCAGATGTATGCGTGGGCAATCCGCCGCGAGCGGCATGGCGAACCCGAACAGTCGATGCAGGTCGAGGTGGTGGATACACCCACGCTCGACAGCCACGAGGTGCTGGTTCTGGTGATGGCCGCCGGCGTCAACTACAACGGCGTCTGGGCCGGGCTGGGCATTCCGATTTCGCCCTTCGACGTTCACGGCGCCGAGTATCATATCGCGGGCTCGGATGCCTCGGGCATCGTCTGGGCCGTCGGCGACAAGGTGAAGCGCTGGAAGGTCGGGGACGAGGTCGTCATCCACTGCAACCAGGACGACGGCGACGATGAAGAGTGCAACGGCGGCGATCCGATGTTCTCTGCGTCGCAGCGGATCTGGGGCTACGAGACGCCGGACGGCAGCTTTGCCCAGTTCACCCGGGTTCAGGCGCAGCAGCTGATGCCGCGTCCGAAGCACCTGACGTGGGAGGAAAGCGCCTGCTATACGCTGACGCTCGCCACGGCCTACCGGATGTTGTTCGGCCACCACCCGCACGAGCTTAAGCCGGGCCAAAACGTTCTGGTCTGGGGCGCGTCGGGCGGTCTTGGCAGCTTCGCGATCCAGCTGATCAACACGGCCGGCGCGAACGCGATCGGCGTCATCTCGGACGAGGACAAGCGCGAGTTCGTCATGGGGCTGGGGGCCAAAGGGGTCATCAACCGCAACGATTTCGACTGCTGGGGCCAACTGCCCGAGGTGAACACGGAAGAGTACAAGCGCTGGTTCGGCGAAGTCCGCAAGTTCGGAAAGGCGATCTGGGACATCACCGGCAAGGGTGTGAACGTCGACATGGTGTTCGAACACCCCGGACAGGCGACCTTCCCCGTCTCGACCTTCGTCGTGAAGAAAGGCGGAATGGTCGTCATTTGCGCCGGCACCACCGGCTATAACCTGACGATGGACGCCCGTTACATCTGGATGCACCAGAAGCGCATTCAGGGTTCGCACTTCGCGCATCTCAAGCAGGCCGCGGCTGCGAACAAGCTGATGGTCGAGCGGCGCATCGACCCGTGCATGTCCGAAGTCTTCCCGTGGGCGGAGATCCCGGCCGCCCACACCAAGATGCGGCGCAACCAGCACCTGCCCGGCAATATGGCGGTTCTGGTGCAGGCCCCGACGACGGGTCTGCGGACGCTGGAGGATGTGCTGGACGCCGGCACCCCGGGCTAGGTCCCGCGCCACTCTGACCAAAGCGCCGGCGGAACCCCGAGTTCCGCCGGCGTTTGTCTTTTCGGTTCCCGCATCGCGGCGGTTCAAGGACTTGCGGCCCGCCTCCTCCCCATTTTCGGGGAGTACCAAAACGCGAATGGATGGACCTATGCTAAGCCATGTATGCTCAGTCTCAGGCTTCTTCTTAAGCTTCCGTTAACCTTTCCTGTGGAGAGTTTGCTGTGGCAAATGACTGGATACTCGACGTACTCGCGGACCTGAGGGCCTTTGCCGACAAGAACGGGCTCTCGAAAACGGCCGAACAGCTGAGCGATGCAACGCTCGTTGCCGCCGTAGAGCTTGCGTCGTCGCAGGGGAGGCAGCCGGAGAAGCCGGCGCATCATGAAAGGACGGCTGGACTCGTTTATTGATCGCCTGCAGGGCACCCGCGACTTCGACGAGTTGCAGCGGCACCTGAAGGGATTGCGTGACACCTTCGACATCGAACACGTCACCTATCATTCGGTAAACAGCACCGGCCACCAATACGCCTCCACCACCTATTCGACCGACTGGTCGCATCAGTATTTCGGCGAGGACTACGCCCGGATCGATCCTGTCGTGCAGGGCTGCTTCCGCCGTTTCCATCCGGTCGACTGGCGACAGCTGGACTGGTCCGGCAAACCCGCGCGCGACTTCATGGGCGAAGCGCGGGCCGCCGGGGTGGGGACCCACGGCCTTTCCGTCCCGATTCGAGGGCCCTCTGGGCAGTTCGCCCTGTTTACCATTTCCGACGCGCGCCGGGATGCAGAGTGGGAACGCTATACCGCCGAACACACCCGCGACCTGATCCTTGCGGCGCATTACGTGAACCAGAAAGCGCTGGAATTGGAACGCGGCTCGGACGAGACGAAGGTGCAAAACCTCAGCCCGCGCGAGATCGACGTCTGCACCCTTCTGGCCATGGGTCAAAGCCGCGCGCAGGCCGCCGAACAGCTGGGGATCAGCGAACACACGCTGCGGGTTTACGTCGAAAGCGCCCGCTTCAAGCTGGGCGCGTCGAACACGATCCACGCGGTCGCCAAGGCGCTGTCGATGGGACTGCTGGTGATCTGATCCTCCGACATGCGCACCCTCGGTTAGCGAGGGGTTAACGGCGCAAAAGCAGCCTGACGGGCAGTTTTCCTGCTCAGAGGCAATCCATGCTCCGTTACATCTATGGCGAGGACCTGTCCCGTTTCCCCCTGCTGCGCGACAGCATGTTCAAGGACCGCGCGACGCAATTCCGCGACCGGCTGGGCTGGTCGGTCGAGGTCGGTTCCGACGGGCAGGAACGCGACGGGTACGACGCGATGAACCCGATCTACGCGATCTGGGAGCGGCCAGACGGCAGCCATGGCGGGTCGATGCGGTTTCTTCCGACGGTGGCCGAAACGATGGTCAACGACCACTTCCGCCACCTGTCCGGCGCCGAGATACGGACGCCGCTGATCTGGGAATGCACCCGCTTCTGCCTTGCGCCCGACGCCGAGCCGCGCATCTCGTCCGCTCTGATGCTGGCGGCGCTGGAGGTGGGGCTGAACTTTCACCTGACCGATCTTGTCGGCGTGTTCGACGCGCGCATGATCCGGGTGTACCGGCGGCTTGGCTGGGAACCCACCGTCCTCGGGTCCGAAGGCGCCGGGCGCGGCGCGATCAGCGTCGGGCTTTGGGCCTGCACCCGCGACGTGCGGCAGGTTCTGCTGGAAAAGGCCGGAATTTCCGCGGCGTTCAGCCAGGCCTGGTTCGATCAGTCGTTCGGTTTGAAGACGGCTCCGCTGGCGGCGACCGGCTGAACCGACCCCTCCTCGACACGGCATCCGGATCATCGCGGCGCCCGCTTCTTTGGTCCGGAAATATCCCCGCCGGAGGCGGAAAACTCTTTCCCGCCGTGGCGGCGAAATCCGATTCCCTCCCCCCGCGGGTTGGCATAGGGTCTGCGCATGGCGCTGCCCGCAGTTCAGTTCTCCGACGATCAGGCCGAGGCCTTCGACAGCGTCACCGAAATGCTTCGGGGCGCGGGTGTGGATCTTGTGGAGGGCACACTCACGCCGATGGCCGAAGGTCGCGAAAGCATCGCGGCGGTGATCGGCAAGGCGGGGTCCGGCAAGACCATGTTGCTGGCGCAACTGACCGACGCCTTGCAGGAAGCGGGCGTCGAGATCGTGTCGGGCGACTGGGAAGGCAAGCGCCGCAAGGACCGGCGGACGCTGGCGATCCTTGCGCCGACGAACAAGGCGGCGAGCGTTCTGCGCAATCGCGGCGTTCCGGCGACAACGATCCACCGCATTCTTTACACCCCGGTCTACGACCCCGAGTACGAGAAGATCGCCGAGTGGCTGGCAGGGTCCGGCGACCGGCCGGTGATCGAGGGGCTGACCGACATCGCGCTGGACCGGGCGCGGGCGTTTTTCGAGACCAACAAGTCGATCCCCGGCGCACTGGCGGCGGCGGGGCTGCGCGGCTCGGATTTCATCCGGGGCTGGAAGAGGCGCGACGATCCGCTGGACGTGGGCTTCGTCGACGAAGCCTCGATGTTGGACGACCGGCTGTATGACGACCTGAAAGAGATCTTCCCGACGCTTCTGCTGTTCGGCGACCCGGCGCAGCTTGCTCCGGTGGGTCAGTCGGGCGAGATGGTGTTCGACCGCTTCGAGGGCAAACGCCGGCTGGAACTCAGCCGCATCCACCGGCAGGCCGAGGGCAACCCGATCCTCGACCTTGCCCATGCGCTTGCGGACGACAGCCTTGGCTTTCAGGACTTCGAGCGAATGGTCGAAGACGCCGCGCGGAAGGACGACCGCGTCGTCGTCACGCCACGCGTCGAATCCAGCCTTATGGCGCGCTCGCCGGTTCTGGTCTGGCGCAACAAGACACGCGTCCGGCTGATCACCGCGTTTCGCGCAGCCTACGACGCGCCGGGCGATGCCCTGCTGCCGGGCGAGCCGCTGATCTGCGACGGGATCGAACTGCCGCTGAAGCACCGCAAGAAACGCATCGACCTCGAAGCGCGCGGCCTGATCAAGGGCGCGCAGGTCGTGTTCCTTGGGCCGGGGCGCAAGCCGGGCTTTTCGCGACTGCACGTCATGGGCGCGGAGGATCCGCAGATCTCTGCCGCCTCGATCATCAAGATCGAAATGCCGGACGAGGAAGAGCCGTTCATCCCTTCGGCCGCACGCATGGGCGCGGCGTTCCTGCACGGGGCGGCGGTGACGATCCACAAGGCGCAGGGCAGCCAGTGGCCCGAGGTGCAGGTCTTTGCACCCGATCTCTGGGCCGCGGCGCAGGCGGGGCGGATCGAGGCCGGCATCCCGCTGTGGAAGCGGCTGGCCTATGTCGCCATCACCCGCGCGCAAGAACGGCTGTACTGGGTCACACGCTATCGGCTGGCACGGCCGACCGAGCCGCTGTCGACCGAGGATCTCAGGGCGCCCGCAGCGGCGCTTGAACTGGAAAGGGAGGAAGAGACATGACGGGAACGATCCTGATCACCGGCGCGAGTTCCGGCATCGGACAGGCAACGGCGGAATTCTTCGCCGACAAGGGCTGGACCGTCGGCGCGCTGGCGCGCCGCGCCGAACCGCTAGAGGAAATGGCGGCGAAGAACGATCTGATCGTGCCGCTACCCGCCGACGTCGGCGACCCGGAGGCGGTCGAAAAGGCGTTCGCCACCTTCGTCGACAAAGCCGGGCGGCTGGATGTGCTGTTCAACAACGCGGGCATGTTCGGGGTCGCGGAACTGATCGACGACGTGCCGCTGGATGTCTGGAACAACGTGGTGAACGTGAACCTTCACGGCATGTTCCTGTGCGCCCGCGCCGCGTTCGGCCAGATGCGCAAGCAGGACCCGCGCGGCGGACGGATCATCAACAACGGCTCGATCTCGGCCCATGTGCCGCGCCCGAACTCGGTCTGCTACACCACCACCAAGCACGCGATCACCGGCATGACCAAGGCGCTTAGCCTCGACGGTCGTGACCTCGACATTGGTTGCGGGCAGATCGACATCGGCAACGCGCGGACCCCGATGGTGGCGGCACAGCACGAACGCGCCCGGGCGGCGGGGACCAAGCCCGATGCGTCGATGGATGTGTCCAACGTGACCGAGGCGCTGTGGTTCATGGCAACGCGCGACCTAGAGGCCAACGTGCAGTTCATGACCGTGATGGCGCGCGAAATGCCCTTCATCGGGCGCGGCTGACGCGACCCGCTTCCTGATCGTCCGGGCCCAAGGCGCGCCGGGCGATCAGCTTGTCTGGCCCGATTTCTCGATCTGCGACCGCAGTTCCTCGGCCTCGGTGCGGGCGTCGCGCAGGCCGTCCATCGCGGCAGACAGTTCCGCCTCGGTCTGGTGCAGCGTGTTCGTGAGCTCCTGCTCGCGCTGCTGGTAATAGGCCACCGCCTGATCCCGCTGTTCCTCGGCCTCGTGAAGCTGCTGGGCAAGTTTGTCGAGTTCACCCATCTCCGAGCCCTTCACCCGCACGAAGCGGTGGATCAGCCAGTGCGCGAACCAGCCCAGCACGAAGGCCACGAACAGGATGACGGCCGTAAGAGCGATGAATTCGGTGCGGTTCATTCAGTGTCTTCCTATTCGGAGATGTCCTCGGGCCGCCGCACGGGCGGGGTCGTAGGCATGTCGGGGTCCACGGGAGAGGGCACGATTTCGATCTCTGCGTCATCCGACGCGGCTTCGGCGTCCGCTTCGGCGTCCGTTTCTTCGGCAGCCTCTTCAGCCGCCTCTTCCGCAGGCTCGTCGGCCGCAGGCTCGTCGGTCGTAGCCTCGGCGTCCACGTCGGCCTCGGCTTCTTCGGTCGTGGTGTCCGCGTCAGACGCGGTCTCGTCGGACGCAGCGTCGTCGCCTTCGACGTCGTCCGCCACCGCTTCGTCGGATTCGGTCTCGTCCGCCGGCGTCTCTTCGTCCGGCGTTTCGCCTTCTGCTGTCTCGGCGTCCGGCGTCTCTTCCGTCTCCGCATCCGCAGCCGCAGCCTCGGCTTCGGGATCTTCCTCCGCCGTCGCCTCGGCAACTTCGTCCTCGCGCAGGCGCAGTGTGAACTCGATACGGCGGTTTTCTTCGCGGCCTTCTTCCGAGTCGTTGTCGGCGATTGGCTGTTCCTCGCCATAACCGCGCGCGGTCAGGTTCGCGGTCAGAACTCGGCGGGCCATCAGCGCCTCCAGCACCGCCTCTGCGCGGCGTTGGGACAGGCCAAGGTTCATCGCCTCGCGGCCCTGACTGTCGGTGTGGCCGCCGATTTCCATCGGAACTGCGGTGCAGTCCTCCATCACCTCGGCGATGCGGTCGACAGAGACGCGGGCGGAACTGTCGATCTCGGCAGAGCCGGGGGCGAAGGTGATCTTGCGCGCGGCGAGAATGGCGTTGATCGCGTCGACGCATTCCTCGGGCGTTGGCAGCGTGACTTCGGGTTCCTCGACCTCGTGATAGGTCACGTTGATCGTGATGTTCGCCGCCGCGCCAAGCTGATCGCCAAGGATGCGGGCGATTTCGGCGCGGGCATCGGGATCGTCGGTGTCGCCACGGATGGTGATATTCTCGGGCTGCACGACCAGCGCGCCGTTCGTCAGGTTCGAGAGCGCCTCGAGCCCCGAGAACACGCGACCGGACCAGCCCACCGGCAGATCCTCGGCCGTGCGCATTGTGCCCCGGACCTCGGCGGTCGAGAACCGGGCGCGGGCGAAGCTTTCGACCGCTTCGCGCAGGCGGGCATCGTTCACACGGCCACGCAATTGCAGCAGACCCTCGGGCGACAGCGTCGCGACGAATTCGGGGGCAAGCTCGCCCGCGTCCGCCCCCGCGCCGTCGATTTGCAGCGGGGCGGGCAGCACGGCGTTCAGGCTGAACACCTCGGGCAGCGCCGCTTCAAGTTCGCCGACGACGGTGTCGAAGGTCGTCTGGTCGGTGCCGACAGGGGCGGTCAGGCTGACATCCGCATCCGAGAACGACAGCGTTCCGCCACCAAGCCGCGCGACAGCGTCGATGCCGGCGGTCACGGCGTCGGGCCACCGGGGCGACGGCACACCAAGGCCCAGCGTACAGGTGGCCTTACCCTGCAGACCCGCCGCCGCAGCAGCGGCAAGGATGCGGGCGCGACCGTCCTCGGTATGGGCCGAGCACGCATCGAAACGGCCGCCTTCTTCGTCCATCAGAAACCGAAGGGTAAAGGGTGTGATGACCGGGCGCGGCGCGCTGATGTCCAGCGCCAGCGTCACGCCCGCCGGAAGATCCGCGTTCAGCGCATCCTGCAGCGCGCGCTTCTGCTCGGCGCTGTCGGAGATCGCGGTGATCTCGACCGAACCGGGTGACACCGAGATCTTCGAGCGCGGCAGACGCGCCAGCGCATCCAGCGAATAGGTCAGCGCGGGCCCCCAGCCATCCGGCACCGGATAATCGGCGCTTTCCAGCAGGTCCGTCACCTCTCCGCGGCCCGCGATTTCCTGCAGCAGGTCCGATACGGCCTCGCGGTCCATTCCGTCAGGCACCAGACCGATCAGCGACACGCCCTCGTCGTTTCGCAGGATCTCGATCGAAAACTCGGGCGGTCGGATCGGTTCCGGCGAGGTCACTTCCATGCCGTCGATCACGCGCGTCGCGTCGACCACGTTTCCGGCCAGCGACAGCGCCTGAAACCGCGTCGCCTCGTCCGGGGCGGTGCCGGACAGCATGACCTGCAGGCCGTCGACCGACACGGACGCCCAGTCGAGCCCGCCCTCAAGGAAGAGGGTGTCGATCTCGCGCTGAGAGGTTCGTTCGATGCGTCCCACCATCAGGGCGGCGGCGCTTACGGCAGCGGCTCCGGCAAGGGCGAAGGCTGCAATGGTGGCGATCAGTGATGACTGGCGCATGGACTGTTCGGGTGTCCGTTCCGTTGGTCTGCCGGGTCTAATAGGCAGATAGGCGAAAAGCTGCAATCATGCCAGCAGGGCGGCGGCGAGAAACAGCGCAGGGATCAGCCCTGCGTCGCGATTAGAGCGGAACAGCATCAGGCAGGTGTCGCCGTCGTCGATGTCCAGCTTCCGAAGCTGCCAGACCATGTGCCAGCCCATCGCCCATGGCCCGCCCAGCGCGATCACCACCGCCAGCAGGTTGGCATCGGGCACCAGCGCAAGGATGACGGCGACCGCGAACAGCGCGACGGTCAGGACAAGGAAGACCTGAAGGTAAGCCGAGGTTCGGGTGCCGAACAGGCGCGCGGTGGATTTCACACCGATCAGGGCGTCGTCCTCCTTGTCCTGATGGGCATAGATCGTGTCGTAAAACAGCGTCCACGCGATGCCGCCAAGGTACAGCGGGACCTGCGCCCAGTGGAAACCGCCGGTTACCGCCGTCCACGCCAGAAGCGCACCCCAGTTGAACGCAAGGCCAAGGAAAACCTGCGGCCACCATGTGAAGCGCTTTGCGAAGGGGTAGATGCAGACCAGCGCCAAAGACGCGATGCCCATCACGATCGCCTCGACCGGGAAGGTCAGAAGAATGGCGAAGGCGATCAGCGACTGGATCGCCATCCACGCGATCGCCTGCTTTACGGTGACCTGCCCCGATGGGATCGGGCGCGAGGCGGTGCGCGCGACCTTGCCGTCGAAGTTCCGGTCGGTGATGTCGTTCCACGTGCAGCCCGCTCCGCGCATCAGCACCGCGCCGATGCCGCAGCCCGCCATTACCCACGCCGCGTGCCACGAGAATCCGCCCTGCCACAGCGCGGCCAGCAGCGCCGACCACCAGCAGGGCAGCAGCAGCAGCCATGTCCCGATGGGCCGGTCCGCCCGCGACAGCCGCAGGTAGGGCCGCGTCCACGCCGGGGCGTGCCGGTCGACCCAGTTTCCCTTCACCGCGTCCGCGACGGTGCCGGTCGTGGTGTCTGGTGCTTCGCTCATCGCTCGCCTATCTGTGCGGTCATGGTCAGGCTCTATGTAGATCACCCGCTTAACCCGGGACAACCGGTCCCTCTGTCTCGTGACCAGTCGCATTACCTGTTCGGGGTGATGCGGATGAAGGAGGGTGACGATCTTCTCGTGTTCAACGGCCACGACGGCGAGTTCCGCTGCACGGTATCTGCCGTTCACAAGAAGGAAGGAATCCTGACAGCCGTCGAACAGACCCGCCCGTTGCAGATGCCGCCGGACCTGTGGCTGCTGTTCGCGCCGATCAAGAAACAGCGCACCGATTTCATCGTCGAGAAGGCCGCCGAGATGGGCGCCGCCCGGATCATGCCGGTGCAGACCGACCACACCAATTCCGAGCGCATCCGGCAGGACCGTCTGCAAGCCCACGCGGTCGAGGCGGCCGAACAGTGCGGCGGTACCTACGTGCCCGAGGTCACCGACCTGCAAAAGCTCGACGCCGTGCTGGACGGATGGCCCGAAGACCGGCAGCTGGTGTTCTGCGACGAAGCCACCGTGGGTCTGCGCGAGGCGCTGTCCGGCGGCGCCGGGAAATGGGCGATCCTGATCGGTCCGGAAGGCGGGTTCTCGGAACGCGAGCGCGACCGGCTGAAGGCGCTGCCGTTCGTTCACACCATCAGCCTTGGGCCCCGCATCCTTCGCGCCGATACCGCCGCGGTCGCGGCGATCACGGTCTGGCAGCAGGTGCTGGGTGACTGGTGAACAGGCGACGCAGAGCGTGCGAAATAAGGCCGGAATGGACTTTGCACGCGTTTTCCGCCAAATTCGCGCCGGGATTGCAGGATATGCTTTGCCGCACCCGTTGGTAGCTTGAAGGTGAACATGTCGTTCATCCGGCCCGAACTGAAGCAGAAATTCTGGCGCTGGCGCGAAGTGCTCGTCGGCGTCTTCATCGCCTGCTGCGGCACGCTTTGGGCGGTGACCGAAAGCGGCGTTCTGGCCGCCATCGGGACCTCGCTTGCCATCGTCGGGGCGTTGATCACTTTCGCGGGATTTCAGCGCACACGTTTCCGCGTGGGCAGCGACGGGCCCGGCGTCGTCACCGTCGACGAGCGGCAGGTAACTTACTACGGCCCGTACGACGGCGGCTCGGTGTCCATCGACTCGCTGGTGCGGGTCGAGCTTGACCCGGCGGCGAAACCCCATGCTGTCTGGGTCCTGACCGATGCCACCGGCCTGACGATCGCCATCCCGACACAGGCACGGAATGCCGAGATGCTGTTCGACGTGTTCTCGTCGCTAGAGGGCATCCGGACAGAGAACATGCTGTCGCAACTGCGCAGCAACCCGACCGAGCGGGTTCGCATATGGGACGCGGGACGTCGGCGGCTGCATTGACTTCGCGTTGAAAACGCCGCAGGTCTGCCAGCGTATCGAAGGCAAGACAAAGGCGCGCGCCCATGTCCATTCCCCAGTCGGGCGGCGGCCCCATCGAACGTCACGAGCAAATGGCCGAGTACCTCGCCGACGGGTGCAAACCCAAGGACGACTGGCGCATCGGGACCGAGCACGAGAAGTTCGGCTATTGCAAGGACACCCACAAGCCCCTGCCCTACGAGGGTGAGCGCTCGATCCGGGCGATCCTCGAAGGCTTGCGCGACCGCTACGGCTGGGCCGAGGTCAACGAGGGTGGCAACCTGATCGGCCTGACCAAGGAAGGCGCGAACGTCAGCCTTGAACCCGGCGGGGCGCTGGAATTGTCGGGCGCACCGCTCGAGACGATCCACCAGACCTGCGACGAGGTGAACGAACACCTGCGCGAGGTGAAATCCATCGCCGACGAAATCGGCGTGGGCTTCATCGGTCTGGGTGCGGCGCCCGAGTGGATGCACGACGAGATGCCGCTGATGCCCAAGGGGCGGTACAAGCTGATGGACGCCTACCAAAGCACCGTGGGCACCACCGGCACGACGATGATGCGGCGGACCTGCACGGTGCAGGTGAACCTCGACTTCGGGTCAGAGGCGGACATGGTCCAGAAGATGCGCGTGGCCATCGCCTTGCAGCCCGTGGCCACCGCCCTGTTCGCGAACTCGCCCTTCTTCGAGGGCAAGCCGAACGGCATGAAGTCCTATCGCAGCTGGGTCTGGCGCAACATGGACGCCGCGCGCACCGGCATGGTGCCCTTTGTGTTCGAGGACGGCTTCGGCTTCGAACGCTGGGTGCAATACGCGCTGGATGTGCCGATGTACTTCGTCTACCGCGACGGGAAATACATCGACGCGCTGGGCATGTCGTTCCGCGATTTCCTGAAGGGCGAACTGCCGGCGCTGCCGGGCGAGAAGCCCACGCTGTCGGATTGGGCCGACCACCTGACGACCCTGTTCCCCGAAGCGCGGGTGAAGAAATTCATCGAGATGCGCGGCGCCGACGGCGGCCCGTGGCGTCGCCTGTGCGCCCTGCCCGCCCTGTGGGTCGGCCTGACCTATGACCAGTCGGCGCTGGATGCGGCGTGGGATCTTGTCAAAGCCTGGGATGCCGAGACCCGGGAAGCGTGGCGCGTCGGCGCAGCCGATCATGGGCTCGACGCCGTCGTGGACGGCCGGAAGATGCAGGACCTTGCCCGCGAGGTGGTGGACATCGCCCGCAGCGGCCTGAAGTCCCGTGCGCGCCCCGGCCTGGGCGGCATGGTGCAGGACGAACGCCACTTCCTGCATGCGCTGGAAGACAGCATCGAGAACGGCAAGGTGCCTGCGGACGAACTGCTGGAAAGATACGAAGGCGACTGGGGCGGCGACCTGTCGAAGATCTACGGCGAGTTTTCCTACTGACGCGACCCGCCTAGCGGAAGAAGCAGGTCGTCCCGGCCCAAAGCGTGTCGATCGGCGTGGCTGCGTCGTTGTCGGGCAACAGGCCGAAGATGCCGTTCGCCTCGAACTCTACGCCCAGAGTGGTGGGGCGGAACGGACCGTATCCGCCGTTTTCCAACTGCGCCCGCGTTACGCCTGCCGAAAGACCGTTCGCCAACGCGATGCGCGGATCGTCGGTGGTCCAGCCCACGAAATTGCCGTTCTGAAACAGCAACGTGATCTCGGCGTACTGCACGATCCGCAATGGGCCCGCGCCGCATTCAGAATTGGTCACGCTGTTCGCAGGCGGCGCGCCCAGCACGCGGGTCACGGCGGTCAGCACGCCCTCCTGCGCCCGGCCGAAATCTATTCGCAGGGGATTGTCCGCGATGGCCAGCCCGTTCGCATCGGGCCGAAGCTGCGCGGTGCCGCCGCGTGTCGTGACCTCGGCCCCACCGCAGGCAGCCAGCACAAGCAGGGCGGCAGCGGCAAGGGCGCGGATCATCTACTTTGGGCTCCGTTTCGCAAGGATGCGCTGCAAGGTCCGGCGGTGCATGTTCAGCCGACGCGCGGTTTCCGAGACGTTGCGGTCGCACAGCTCGTAGACCCGCTGGATATGCTCCCAGCGCACACGGTCGGCGCTCATCGGGTTTTCCGGCGGCGGCGGAAGCTCGTCTCCGCGGGCCAGAAGCGCGTTGGTGATGTCGTTCGCGTCGGCAGGCTTGGACAGGTAGTCTGTCGCACCGATCTTGACCGCGGCCACGGCCGTGGCGATGGCGCCGTACCCGGTCAGGACCACGATGCGGCTGTCAGGGCGGCGTTCGCGCAGCACCTCGACCACATCCAGCCCGTTGCCATCCTCCAGCCGCAGATCGACCACCGCGTAGGCCGGGGGACGGGCCGTGGCGATGGCGCGTCCCGCCGCGACGGAACCGGCCATCTCGACCTCGAAGCCGCGTTTTTCCATCGCACGCGCAAGGCGGCGCAGAAACGGTTCGTCGTCGTCAACCAGAAGGAGCGAACGGTCTTCCCCAAGCTCTGTCGCGTCCCGGTCTGGCATGTCGGCTTCCTTCCCTCGAATTCCGTCAGACGAATTTAATTAACTCTGTCGAAATGGTCAATTTGTCGCTGATGTTTCAATAAAGCAGATGCTCTGCTCGGCGACCTCGTCCGATGCCGCCTCGTGGCGGAAGTATGCGACGGTTCCATGACCGGGCAGCACGAGATAGCTGAACGCGGAATGGTCGACGAGGTAGAATTCGTCCTCGGTGTCGTGAAGCCGGAAATAGACGCGAAACGCGTCGGCCGCCGCCTTCACCTGCGCGGTCGATCCGGACAGGCCGATCATGTCGGGATGCATCCACTCTGCGTATTGCTGCATGACCTCTGGCGTGTCGCGTCCGGGGTCCACGGTGATGAATACCGGCTGAAACGCGTGCCCTTCGGCCTGCACGATGTCCGTCACATCCGCATTTCGGGCGTTGTCGGTGGGGCATACGTCGGGGCAATTGGTAAAGCCAAAGTACAACAGGCTGGGCCGGTCGATGAGATCGGCATCCGTCACCGTCGCGCCGGTGCCGTCGACAAGGGTGAAGGGCCCGCCCAACGCATCGGCCAGCCCCGGCCCGGACCCGGTGCGGCAATCCGAGAAGATGTCGTCCGCCCCGCCCCATGTGGCATAAAGCGTGCCGCCGATCAGCGCCGCCGCCGCCGTCGCAGCCACGAGGGCATATGTCCCGGTCGATGCCATCTGTCGCGCTCCCGGCTGCGTTGATCTGCGCTCGCGGCGGGCTTAACAAGGATCGCAACCGTCATCCAGAGGCAGCCATGCCCGAAACACACCGCGGCCTGTTGGCGAATGAAATCCGCAACCGCTGGGTCCGCCTGCGGACGCTGGTCATGCTGCGTTGGTTCGCCATCGCCGGCCAGTTCACGGCGCTGACCGTCGGTCTGGCCTTCTTCGACCTGCACCTTGAGATCGGCTGGTGTTTCGTCGCCATCGGCGCGTCGGTGATCGCCAACCTGGTGATGAATTTCGCCTATCCCGAGAACAAGCGCCTGACCGAACGCGAAGTGCTGGCGATGCTGCTGTTCGATCTGGGCCAATTGGCGTTCCTGCTGTTTCTGACCGGTGGGTTGAACAACCCGTTCTCGCTGCTGGTTCTTGCGCCGGTGACGATCTCGGCGACCGCGTTGTCGCTGGGCGCGACAACCGCGCTGGGGGCGGTGGCCATCGTCATTGTGACGCTGGTGGGTCTGGTGCATATCCCGCTGCGCACCGCGGCGGGTGACTTGATCCAGATGCCGCAGACCCTGCAGTTCGGCACGTGGATCGCGGTCACCATCGGCATCGTCTTCATGGCCGTCTACGCGCGCCGGGTGACCAGCGAGATCCACTCGATGTCCGAGGCGCTGCTTGCGACCCAGATGGCGCTGGCGCGCGAGCAGAAGCTGACCGATCTGGGTGGCGTCGTGGCGGCGGCCGCGCATGAACTCGGCACGCCTCTGGCGACGATCAAGCTGGTGAGCCGCGAGCTGATGGAAGAGCTGGAAGAGCATCCGGAACTGCGCGAGGATGCAG
The DNA here is from genome assembly GCA_017792445.1 of Maritimibacter sp. Classification (GTDB taxonomy): domain Bacteria; phylum Pseudomonadota; class Alphaproteobacteria; order Rhodobacterales; family Rhodobacteraceae; genus Psychromarinibacter. Next base: position 2,345,060 of record CP051232.1, on the reverse strand, counting down.
AGCTGATCGGCAGTCAGGCGGACCGGTGCCGCGACATCCTGCGCTCGATGGGGCGTGCCGGGAAGGACGATCTGCACATGCGCCACGCACCGCTGGGCGAGGTGATCCGCGAGGCCGCCGAGCCGCACCGCGAGCGGGGCAAGACGCTTGTGATCGACCTGGCGCCCGGCGAAGGAGGCGATCTGGCGCAGCCACAGGTCGCGCGACGGCCCGAGGTGATCCACGGCCTGCGGAACCTGATCCAGAACGCGGTGGACTTTGCCGCGTCGACCGTCTGGATCGACGCTGTGTGGACCGACCGGATGGTCGAATTGCGCATCATCGACGATGGCCGCGGGTTCCCGCCGCACCTTCTGGGCCGGATCGGCGACCCGTTCGTCCGCAAGCGCAGGGCGGCGGAAGAAAGCGACGAACGTCCGGGTTACGAAGGCATGGGGCTGGGGCTGTTCATCGCGAAGACGCTTCTGGAACGCTCTGGCGCCGAGCTGAATTTCTCGAACGGCCGCGATCCCCTGACGCCGCCCGGCGATCCGGGAACGCGGTCGGGCGCGATTGTCGAGGTCACGTGGCCCCGGGCACGGATCGCGCCCGAGCGCGACGAGCGCGGGCTGGGAGAGAACCAGCCGATTCAGGCCTGACGCGGATTAGCGCCCTTTGCATCCACGAGGGCTTATCGCGCTTAACGTCATATTAACCAATGGCTGGGTAATCCGGACAGCGGGACGGGTAACTTCTGGAATGCGCCAATGGAAATGGCGAGTCTTGCTCAGGCTGGTGTACTGGTATTCATAGCGTTCGTGACGGCCTTGGCGGCGTTGCTTGCATCAGGAAGCTTATTTTCCCGCAAGTCCGGTCGTGACCGGCGCGCCGTGGCAGAGGTCGCGTTCCTGTTCGACGGCGGGGCGTTGGTCGATGCCACGGCTGCCGGACGACGGCTGCTTCAATATGCGACGTCGCGCGGAACGGACATGGCGCGGCTGGTCGCCTTTCTCGCGCCGCGGTTTCCCGACCTTCACGCCCGCGTTCAATCGTGCGGTGAAAACGACCGGATGCTGCTTTTGTCCTCAGACAACCGCGCGCGGCTGCGGCTGGAATCGCGATCGGGCCGCCTGCGAATCGTGTTGGAAGACGTACAGGACGACCAGTCCGAAACGATGGACCGGCACAGTCAGGCGGTTCTGTCCGCCGAACTCGATGCACATCGCGCCGTGTCCGAAAATACGCCGATCCCGATCTGGCGCCTTGACGCCGGCGGGCATGTGACATGGGCGAACGGGGCCTACTGGGCGCTGGCCGAACGCGCGGGGCTGTCCGACGCGGTGGCCCCCGGCGGCTTTCCGGTGCTGTTTCCCGGCGTGTCAGAGGTGACGCTGCCCGCGGGCGCCACCCACCGGCTGCAACTGGTCGTGCCCGATTGCGTGGATCCGCTGTATTTCGACGCTTCGGTCGCGCTGGTCGGGCGCGAACGCCTGCTGACCGCGATCCCCGCCGACGCCGTTGTCGGGGCAGAACGCAACCTGAGAGAATTCATTCAGACATTGACCCAGACCTTCGCGCATCTCAGCGTCGGGCTGGCCATCTTCGACCGGCGGCGCGAGCTGACACTGTTCAACCCCGCACTTGGCGACCTTTTGGGGCTGGAGGTCGAATTTCTCGTCGCCCGTCCGCCCTTGATGCGGTTCCTCGACCACCTGCGCGAACGCAACATGATGCCTGAACCGAAGGATTACAAAAGCTGGCGGCAGCGCATGACCGATCTGGAAAGCGCTGCCACAGACAGCGGCAAGTCAGAAACCTGGACCCTGCCGGACGGGCGCACGCTGCGGATCACCGGGCGTCCACATCCGGACGGCGCCGTGGCCTTCCTGTTCGAGGACATCAGCTCGGAAATCCGCCTGAGCCGCGAATACCGGACCGAGCTTGAGACCGGCCACGCCGTGATCGACACGCTGGACGAGGCGATCGCCGTCTTCTCGGCGGACGGTCGGCTAGGCTTTGCGAACAGGGCCTACCGCCGTTTGTGGGCGGGCGAGACCGCGGCGCGGCGCGGCGTCCCGTTCCTGGAAGCTTCGCGGCAATGGCAGCAGCAATGCGCCCCCAGTCCGGTCTGGGGCGACGCACGGGACTTCGCGGCCGAAATGTCGGGGCGGTCGACATGGCATGCCGAAGTGCGGCTGGCGGACGGGCGGCCACTGGTCTGCCGGTTCGAACCCCTGCCCGGCGGCGGCACGATGGCGGGCTTCAGCGACCCGCCGGGGCAGTCGCTGCAACCGCGCGCCGTCGGTCGCAAAGCGCCCGCCAAACGCGCCTCGGCCGGCGCCTGATAGCGCACACGTACGACGGCATTTCCGCCCCCGAACCGCCCCGCCACATGCGAATCGCCTACGGACGGCAAACCGCAATCGGCCACTCCGCCCTGCCTTGGTAACGCGGTTTTTGAACCGATTTCGCCGGTCACGCCCCGTCTGCGGCATGTTTGAACCCGTTGCACTCCTTTATTTTGCAGCGCCAATCCTATATCAGTCCGGAACCTTTTCCGGAGACGATCCATGACCGCGCCTTCTGCCCCGATTACGCAGGATGTTCTGACGATTCCGCGCCGCACCCCCGAGGGTGACGGCAAGCGGAACCTTGTCGGCCTGACGCGCGACCAGTTGCGCGACGTGCTGATCGAGACCGGCACGCCCGAGAAGCAGGCGAAAATGCGCGTCGGCCAAATCTGGCAGTGGATCTACCAGAAGGGCGTCCGCGACTTCGACGCGATGACCAACCTCGCGAAGGCGTACCGCGCCCAGCTGGAGGAACACTTCGTCATCGCCGTGCCCGAGGTCGTGCAGCGCCATGTCTCCGAAGACGGCACCCGCAAGTACCTTGTCCGCATCGCCGGCGGCCACGAGGTCGAGACGGTGTATATCCCCGAGGACGGCCGCGGCACTCTGTGCATTTCCAGTCAGGTCGGCTGTACGCTGACCTGCTCGTTCTGCCACACCGGGACGCAGAAGCTGGTGCGCAACCTGACCCCGGCGGAAATCGTCGGTCAGATCATGATCGCACGCGACGACCTTGGCGAATGGCCCGAACTCGGCCGCGCGCCGAAGGACGAAACGCGCCTGCTGTCGAACATCGTGCTGATGGGCATGGGCGAGCCGCTGTACAATTTCGAAGCGGTCCGCGACGCGATGAAGATCGCGATGGACGGCGAAGGTATCTCGCTGTCGCGCCGCCGCATCACCCTGTCGACCAGCGGCGTCGTCCCCGAGATCGCCCGCACCGCCGAAGAGATCGGCTGCATGCTGGCAATCAGCTTCCACGCCACCACCGACGAGGTCCGCGACCGTCTGGTTCCGATCAACAAGCGCTGGAACATCGCCGAACTTCTAGAGGCGCTGAAGGCCTATCCGAAACTGTCGAACTCTGAACGCATCACCTTTGAATACGTGATGCTGAAGGATGTGAACGACACGGATGAAGACGCCCGGCGGCTGGTCAAGCTGATCCGCGGCATCCCCGCGAAGATCAACCTGATCCCGTTCAACGAATGGCCCGGCTCGCCCTACCAGCGCTCGGACTGGAAGCGGATCAAGGCTTTCGCCGACATCATTTACAAGGCCGGTTATGCCAGCCCGATCCGGACCCCGCGCGGCGAAGACATCATGGCCGCCTGCGGCCAGCTGAAGTCGGCGACCGAGCGCGCGCGCAAAAGCCGGGCGCAGATCGAGGCCGAGACCCGCGCGGGCTGACCCGGATGGATCGCCGCCACGCCCTGTCGCTGGTGGGCGGCCTTCTTCTGGTCCCACGGTCGGCGCTGTCCGCAACCTGCGCGCTTCCCTCTGGCGGCGAGCAGTCGCTGGCCGATGTCACCAACCTGACAAACGCCTTCCGCAGCCAGCGCGGCCTGCCGTCGCTCGAACTGTCGTCACACCTGTTCGAAGCCGCACAGAACCATGCCTGCCACATGTCCGCGACGGGCCGCATGTCGCACACCGGCGCCGGCGGCTCGGGCGTCGGCGACCGCGCCACCGCCGCAGGCTATCGCTGGCGTTTCATCGCCGAGAACGTGGCCGAGGGCTATCCGGACGCCCGCGCGGTCTTCGAAGGCTGGCGAACGTCGCCCGGCCACCGCGACAACATGCTGGCCCCGCAGGCGCGCGACCTTGGCCTTGGCGTCGCTGCGGGCGGCGGGCGGCTGTACTGGGCGATGGTTCTGGGCGCGCCGCTTTAGGCCTCCCAGGTGTCCATCGCCTCGACCGCGTCCTCGGCGCTTTCCACATAGCGGAACAGTTTCAGATCCTCGGGCGAAATCGTCCCGGCGTCGGCCAGGGCGTCCCAGTTCACGATCTTCTCCCAGAACTCGCGGCCGAACAGCAGGATCGGCACCGGATCCATCCGCTGGGTCTGGATCAGGCACAGCGTCTCGAACAACTCGTCCAGAGTGCCGAACCCGCCGGGGAAGATGCAGACCGCGCGGGCGCGCAGCAGGAAATGCATCTTGCGGATCGCGAAATAGTGGAAGTTGAAGCACAGCTCGGGCGTGACGTATTCGTTCGGCGCCTGCTCGTGCGGCAGCACGATGTTCAGCCCGATGGACACGCCGCCCGCCTCGGCCGCGCCGCGACTGCCGGCCTCCATCACGCCAGGGCCGCCCCCGGTGACGATCACGTTCTGCAAGTGGTTGCCGTCGCGCTGCCCGCGTTCGGTGACGATATGTGCGAACCGCCGCGCCTCTTCGTAGTATTTCGACAGCCCGGCCAGCGTCGCGGTCGCGGCCTGATCCTTCTTCGACGGCTCGGGCACGCGGGCGCCGCCGAACAGCACGATCGTCGATTCCACCCCGTACTCGGTCAGCATCAATTCGGGCTTCAGCAGCTCCAGCTGCAACCGCACCGGCCGCAACTCGTCGCGGCACATGAAGTCGTCGTCGGTAAAGGCCAGCTGGTACGCGGGCGAACGGGTCTGCGGAGTGTCCGGTGTATTTCGCGACCGGACGATGTCCTCGTGCGCGTCGGGGAATCTGCGTTTCTTCTGATCCAGCATCTCGGCCATGTTTCCTCGTGTCATTGCACCGCCTTCGTCCTGCCTCTATAGCCTCTGCGCGACATAGACCAAACACGAGACCCCTCAACGGAGCGCCCGATGTCCAACGCCCAGCTTGAAACCGCCATCGAAGCCGCCTGGGAGGCGCGCGACACGATTACTCCCGCCACCACCGGCGAAACCCGCGAAGCGATCGAGGATACGCTGAACGCGCTCGACTCCGGCACGCTGCGCGTGGCCGAGAAGACCGAGGGCGGCGACTGGGTCGTGAACCAGTGGGCCAAGAAGGCGGTTCTGCTGGGCTTCCGCATCAAGGACATGGAAATGCAGGACGGCGGTCCGCAGTCCGGCGGCTGGTGGGACAAGGTGGACAGCAAGTTCAAAGGGTGGGGCGACAACCAGTGGAAGGCCGCGGGCTTCCGCGCCGTGCCGAACTGCGTGGTCCGCAAATCCGCCTACATCGCGCCGGGCGTGGTGCTGATGCCCTCTTTCGTGAACCTCGGCGCCTATGTCGACAGCGGCACCATGGTCGACACCTGGGCCACGGTCGGCAGCTGCGCCCAGATCGGCAAGGGCGTCCACCTGTCCGGCGGCGTCGGCATCGGCGGCGTGCTGGAGCCGCTGCAGGCCGACCCGGTGATCATCGAGGACAACTGCTTCATCGGCGCCCGCTCCGAGGTGGTCGAGGGCGTGCGCGTCCGCGAGGGCGCGGTGCTGGGCATGGGCGTGTTCCTTGGCCAGTCGACCAAGATCGTCGACCGCGAAACCGGCGAAGTGATGTACGGCGAAGTGCCGCCCTACTCGGTGGTCGTCGCCGGTTCGATGCCCTCGAAGAACGGCGTCAACCTGTACTGCGCCGTCATCGTGAAGCGGGTGGACGAAAAAACCCGGTCCAAGGTCGGCATCAACGAACTTCTGCGCGACTGAAACTGAATATCTTTCACCTGGCCGGGAACAAATCCCGGCCGGGCGTCGTTGCCCTTGCAACAGCCCGCCGCGGCGGGCCTTTCAAACAAGGGAGACGACCATGACCGGCATCGGCTGGCTTGCTGCCATTATCATCGGCGGCATCGCGGGATGGCTCGCGGAACAATTCATGAAATCCAATATGGGCATCCTGATGAACATCATCCTCGGGATCGTCGGCGCGGTCGTGCTGAACGCGATCCTGATGGCTGTGATGGGCGGCACGCTTGGCGGCTGGATCGGCCAGCTCGTCGTCGGCTTCATCGGCGCCTGCCTGCTGATCTGGGTGGCACGGATGGTCCGCCGGACCGCCTGACCCCAGTAGCTTCCCCCCGAAGCTTCCCGTAGAGTAACGAGTTCGCACGGCCCGCCCGCATTTCGCGGCGGGCCGTTTTGCATTGACCCGCACGGCGGCACTGGCGGCGATCTTCACCCGGTGCTACGACCGCGGCCATGGCGAAAGAAAAGAAACCCCAGCAGGTCTACACGCTGCTTGTCGAGGTCGGCCGCAAGGCCGAAGACGGCCTGCCCGACGGCGCGACGGGCGCGGCGCTGATGTGCTATGCCTCCGGCGTCGACGAAGCCGAAGCGGTGCGCGAGACGGTAGCGATCCTGAAACAGGCCGACCTGAACCCGCTCGACGTGACCGGCTACGGCACGCTTGAAGAACGGCTCGAGGACGGCCACGACATCTCGGACGAAGAACGCGAGTTGATGGCGCGCGCGCTTGCCGAGAACTCCGTGATCGTCGCGCAGATGACACCTTTCTTCGGGGACGACGCGTGACCGCGGTCTTCCTTGACCTGGACGGAACGCTCACCGACCCCAAGCCCGGCATCACCGCCGCCGTGATCCACGCCCTGACCCGGCTCGACCGCCCGGCGCCTCCGGCGGACGAACTGACATGGGTCATCGGCCCGCCGCTGATCGACAGCTTCGCCAGAATGGGCGTGCCCGACCCGGCACAGGCACTGGCGCTTTACCGCGAGTACTTCTCGGATCGGGGCCTGTTCGAGAACACGGTCTACGACGGCATTCCCGAAGCGCTCGACGCCATGCGCGCCGAGGGTCACCGCCTGTTCCTCGCCACCGCGAAACCGCATGTCTACGCCCGCCGGATCACCGCCCACTTCGGCCTCGACACCTACCTCGAGGCGCAATACGGCCCCGAACTCGACGGCACGATGAACGACAAGGCGGATCTTCTGGCGCACGCGCTGGCCCGGCAGGACATCGCCCCGTCCGACGCTGTCATGATCGGCGACCGCAGACAGGACATCGCCGCGGCAAGGGCCAACGCGATGCCCGCGATCGGCGTCACATGGGGATACGGCGCGGCGAACGAACTCGACGACGCCGACACCCTCTGCCATGCGCCCGCGGACCTTCCCGCCGCCATCCGCGGCCTCTTCTGACCCCGGCTTCTTCTCTTCCGAAATACCTCGGGGGAGCGCCGAAGGCGCGGGGGCAGAGCCCCCTACATCGCCGAGATATGCGCCCCCGCCATGTCCCGCAGCACCCCGCGTTCCAGTTCCATCTCCTCGAAGCGCTCTTTCACGATGTCGCCGATCGACACGATGCCGACGATGGCGCCCTCTTCGATCACCGGCACATGGCGTACCCGCGCCTGCGTCATCCGCCGGGCGACCGCGGCGACGGTGTCGCCCCGCGCGCAGGTGACCGGCAGCGGGTCCATCACCTCGCCCGCCGTCATCTGCAGCGCGCGCGGCCCGTGATCCACCACCGCGCCCAGGATGTGCCGCTCGGACAGAAGCCCGCACAGGTGCCGGCCATGCTCGCATACGACAAGCGCGCCGACGCCCTGCAGCTTCATGTGCGCGGCGCAGAATTCCAGCGGCTCGTCGGGGCCGACAGTGCGGATGTGGCTTTCCTTGCGGTCGATGATCTCGCTGACGAACATAGGCTATCCTCCCCTGAAAGGTTCGATTGCCCGTCGGGTCATGCCCCCCGCCGGAGCATCCTTGCATCGGCGGGCCATCTGAACGCAACATAACACAGAAACCGCCGCCCCGCGACGGCCATCCATGGCGCTACTGCGCGAGGCCCAGCGCTTGCAGATGCGCGACGCTGGCCTTTACCTTCGAGAAATCGTTGATCTCGACGATAAGATGCGGCCGCGCGTCCAGCCGGCCCAGCGCCGCGAAGACGGCGGCGAAGTCGATGGTCCCCTCGCCCAGCGCCCAGTGGCAGTCGCGGCTGCCGTCCGTGTCCTGCAGGTGCACGTGGGCAAGACGCTCGCCCGCAGCGTCAATGAACCCGGCGGGGTCCGGCGCGTCGCAGGCGTGGTGCGCCCAGTTGGCATGGCCGGTATCGACCGACAGCCGCAGCGCCGGGCTGTCCGCCGCCGCGATCACCGCCGCGCGTTCCGCCGGGTCGACGTCTTTGATGTTTTCCAGCACCATCGTCACGCCGATCCCTTCGGCCCGCTCCAACGCCGGCGCAAGCGTAGCAAGGATCGCGTCCACCCGCCGCTCGCGGTCCTTCGGTTTGTGGCCGAGATTGGCGTGGTCCCACGGGTCGTAGGGAGAATGGATCACCATCTGCCCCGCCCCAAGTTTCTCGCAGGCGTCGAGACAGGCCAGCAACCGCGCCTGCACCACGGGCCGCAATTCCTTGTCCGAGACGTCGATCTCGAACCCCTTGAACGGCCCGTGCACTCCCAGCCGGCCATTCCAGCCGTCCAGCTTGGCCTTGGTCTTGGCAATCAGCGTATCCGGCGCGCGCAGGATGTCGGTCATCGCGTATTCCGGCAGTTCCAGATCGCGGTCCTTTTCGATCAGCCAGTCGCGATGACTGTCCAGCAACAGCGCCGTCAGCTGCGCCCCGACCACCGGAAGATCGCCCATGTCCGCCTCCTACCCGTCGAACCCGGACTTGAGGATCACCGGCACGATGATGTCTTCCTCGTCCGTCAGATGCCGCTCCAGCAGCTGCGCGAAACCGCCCAGTTCGGTATGGAACGCACCCGCCGCATCGCGCCTCGCGTCACCCGTCTCGGCCGTCAGCAGGGCGTTCGCCTTGTCGGCGAAGCGGTTCAGCATCGGGTCGATCAACTGGTGGTCCGTCTCAAGCATATCGAACCCGCGCTCGATCCGCGCGTCGATACCGACAAGCTGCGGAAAATAGTGCATGTCCTCGATCTGGTGATGACCGTGCAGCTGGTTCAGGAAACTGCCGCCCAGCCGGGACAGCCGGCGCGCGTATTGGTCGAACTCGGCCTTCCCGTCGATGAAACCCTCGGTATCGGCGGTCATGCGGCGGGTCATTTCACGGAACATCATGTGCCGGTCCAGCCAGAAGCGGACAAGCTGGCCGAAGTTCTCGTGCCCCTCCCACACCTCGCGCGGATAGGCTTCCAGCAGCACGCGCAAAGCCTCGGGAAGCCCGGCGCGGGTATTCAGATCAAGTTCCGACATCGACAGGCTCCCTGGCTGCCCCCTGTCTCCCTGATGCCTCACCCAAGATCAACCTCCCCGGCGCACCGCGGTCGTTAACCTTTTGTTAACCAATTTGAACGGACCATGCGCGCGGGGGACAGATCGGAGGTGGGATGGGTATCCTGCGATTTGCACCGGTATTGCTGGTGCTGACCCCCCAATGCGCCGAGGCAGGCGCTTGGGCGCGCGGCGAAGGTCAGACCTTCGTGGCCCTGAGCTACAAGCTCGAAGGCGATCCGGAAACGCTGGGCACGCCCGATTTCGAGACATCCGGCTACACGTCGCTTCTGGTGGAACGCGGGCTTGGTCCGCGCCTGACGTTCGGCCTTGATGCCGGGATCGACGACAGCGGCGACGCCACGGCCATCGCCTATGTCTCGCGCACCGTGGGGCCGGATGACGGACCCAACCGGTTTGCCCTGCACGCGGGCGGCGGCGCCTCGCGCCATGACGGCATGTCCGAGGCGCTGGCGTATCTTGGGGCGTCATGGGGCCGCGGGATCGAGACACGCTGGGGCAACGGCTGGGCCGCAGCGGACCCTATGCTGTACTATCGCACACAGTCCGGCGACGTGATCGTGAAGGCGGATGTGACCGTCGGGGTCTCTCCGACAGACAAGGCGAAGGTCTTCATCCAGCTTCAGGCGGGCCAATACCCCGACGCGGACGCCTACCTGCGCGTTGTCCCGTCAATGGCCTACAACATCGGCAAGGGGCGCGATCTTGAGATCGGCACGCCACTGGGCCTTGTCGGCGACGATGGTATCGGACTGAAGCTTGGGGCGTGGCTGTCGTTCTGAAGGCTCAGCCGAAATCGGCCGCCACCTCGTACATCACCGGCTCGAAACTCTTGGACAGGGATCCGAACCGGCGGTTGCGTTCGCGCATCTCTTCGCTGCGCAGCATCGCCTGAAAATCCTCGCGCCGGCTCCACTGGCTGTAGTTCGCGATCCGGGTCTGTGCGTCGTTCACGTGCAGCCCGGCGGCGATGAAGCCGGGCTGTTTCGAAATGAAGCTGTCATAGGCCTCGGTGAGTGCTTCCAACAGGTCCTGGCAACTGCCGGGATTGACCTCGAACGTGGTGATGACGGTCTGCAGTGCCTGGCTTTTGGCGATCTTCACCATGGCTCGGTTCCTCCCGTTTTCCCTAGCTACGGGATCACCTTAGCACATGAACGCAGCACTGCGCATGGCGCACGACGCGCGCGGCGGTCGAGCCAAGGAAGAAGTCCTGCAGGCCGGGACGGTGCGACGCGATCACGATGAGATCGACGCCGTGACTGTCGGCGAAGTCGACGATGCTGCGACCGGCATGCCCTTCGATCACCTCGGTCGAGACGCGGGCGTCTTCCTTCAGTTCAGCCTTCATCCGGGTCACAAGGTTCTCGGCCCGCGTCTGCACGTGGTCTTCCGGCAGGTACTGTGCGGCGAAACCCGGCAGCGGTTCGTTGACGTGAAGCGCGGTGATCTTGCCGCCGTCGTCCATCAGCGCCGCGGCGACCGCAAGCGCCTCGTCGGGCGTGTGTTCGTGGTCCAGCGCCACGGGGATCAGGATGTGCTTGTACATGGAACTCCTCCGATCAGGTCCGGGGTCAAGAATACTGCCGCGCCGACCCGGGAACCTTGATCCATGTCAGCCACTTCGCCGCTTGCGCCCGCCGCAGCGACAGACGCAAACTCCGGGCCATGACCGATCCCATCCGACCCACCGACGACGAAGCCCGCGCCCTTGCCCGCCGCCTTCTTGACGACGCACGTTTCGCAGCCCTCGCCGTGTCGCTGCCGGACACTGGCACCCCGATGGTGACCCGCGTCGCGCTAGCCCGCGACGAACAAGGCGGCCCGCTGACGCTGATCTCGTCGCTGTCGCAACACACCGCAGCGCTTCGGGCGTCGCCTGCGTGCTCGCTTCTTGTCGGCGAACCTGGCGAGCGCGGCGATCCCCTGACCCACCCGCGCTTGACGCTGCAATGCACCGCCGATTTCCTCCCCCGTCCCGGGGCGGCCCACGACCGCCTCCGCGCGCTGTACCTCGAGCAGATCCCGAAGGCGAAGCTGTATATCGACTTCGGGGACTTCACCTTGGTTCGGCTGGTTGTGCAGGAGGGCTTTCTGAACGGCGGCTTCGGAAAGGCGTTCCGGCTGACGGCAGAGGACCTTGCACTAAAATGACACCCGCCGGATGCCCTTCAAAGGCATCGGAAAGCCCGAGCCTTTGAAAGGCGATCGCAGCGGATGCTGGTCGGTGGTGAAGGCGATGAACAGGCCCCAGAGATCGCTCAGTTGCGCTATCGCGACCGAGGCATGCGCACCGGCCCGAAGGGGGCGGATCTAGATCGGCCGATCCGCCCGCACGGTGACAAAGACCGACCCGCGGCACGGCTCTGGCCATTTCAGGTTGATCAGGTTGTTGTCCGCCCCCGCGTTGATGTCGACGGTAGGCATCGCATAGATCTTCGTGTCGGACCCGTTCAGGATGTCTCCCTTCAGGATCACCGACGACACCGTGCGCGAGTTCCCCTCGAACGGCAGGAAGTCCCCGACGTTCAGCGTCCACGTCGCCGCGTTCGACGCTTGATCGAACTCCAGCGTCACCGGGTTCAGCGTCTGCTTGTCCACCGCGTTGAAGGTGTTGCCTTCGAAGATCACGTTCCGGGTCCGGAAATAGTCGAGATCCGCAATCGAGTTGTCGACGCGGTCGACACGCTCGATCTCGCCATTGAAGACGCGGAACGTGTTTCCGATCATCGACAGCCCCTGCACGAAATGGTCTGCGCCATGCGGGCGGATCAGCAGGAAGGACGTGTCGAATGAACAGTCGCTGGCCACGAAGATATTGCCGGTCACGGTCAGGCCACCGAACGAGAACTCTGACGCGAAATCCGGGTTGGCGTCGTGCTCGTTCGTCATCTCGATCCACGAGTTGTCGATGTAGTTCCCGGTGATCACCGAGTTCACGTTCGGATAGGTGAAGACGATGGCCGCCGTGCGCGGCGCTTCCGGCAAGCCGTCACCGCCGAAGGTGTGGTTGCCAACGATCAGGTGCCCGGTGCCATGCAGGACCGCCATGCTGCGCAGGCGCTGAAAGCGGTTGTCGCGGATCTTGGCGTCGTTGGCGTTCACGTTGAACCCGATGGACACGCGCGCCGTCGCGGCCAGCGACTGCTCGTCCGAATAGAACGAGCACCGGTCGATCTGAAGGTCCTGACAGCCCGACCCGATCGACGTGATGCCACGGTGTTTAGGCCGCGTGAAATGCACGTCCTTGAAGTGCATCACCTCGCCCAAGGGGGCGATCATCACCGCACTGGCGTGGCCGCCGCACTGGAACTCGACATCGGTCAGGGTCAGCCGCGACAGCTTGGTGAAACCCGAGAAATCCAGCACGTACCGGAACCGGGTAAAGGTGAAGGTCTGGCTTCCCGCTGCGTCGTACAGCGGCTGGCTAAGCTCGATCTGCTGCGCGCCCACATCCTTGGACCGCACGTAGACCTCGCGCCCGACGCCGTTGCCCTGCACCAGCGACCCGACCTCGATGCCGGCAACATTCGCGACCGCGGTCAGCCGGGTCGGGTTCGCGGTGGAATAGGTCGCCGAAGAGGTCACGACATCCGCGTCCCAGTCCGAGGAAGACAGGCAGTCGAACTGCCCATTGCGGATCACGCGGCGGCTTTCCCACGTGTCGCGGTTCGGAACGGCCGCTTGCATGTCGATGGGCGCGTCCAGTTCGATGCGGCGTCCGCACAGGTCCAGCGACTCGTGATGGCCCGCGTTCAGCAGCGCCTGCCATGCCTTCTTAAACGCCAGCACCTCGTCCCCGAAGGCCGACAGATAGGCGTCATAGTCGAAACCGCGACGCAGGATCAGCATCACCTCCGTCGCGCAGGTCACCGTGCCTTCGAATTTCACGAAGTGGTCGAAGGTCACGTTCGACCCCAAGCGGTAGGTTCCCTCGGGCACCAGCACCGTGCGCCCGGCCGCCGCGTCGTCGGCCGCCGCGAAGGCCGCACTGTCGTCGGCCACGCCATCGCCCACCGCCCCGAAGTCGCGAACATCGACCACGCCGATCATTTCCCGCAGGAACGCGCCGGTGACGTCCTCGATGACGATGTCGTCGATCCGCACCACGCCGCCATTGGCGCCCGTCAGGTCCAGCCCGAAATGCCCGTAGACCGGCTGCACACCCCACGCCATGTCGACGCCGCCCCGGCTACCGGTGCCCACGATGGCAGAAACCTCGACCACGTCGCCATAACCGGTCAGCGCCACCGACGCGCCGGTCTCGTCCAGTCCGCCGACATGCGTGTCGCTTCCGTCACCGGCCCAGCCCGCGATCCGCACCGAAGGCAGGTTGCCGCTGACCGCCTTCACCCGCGCGGAGATCCGCAGGTAACAGCCGGGCAGGATCGGCGTCTGGCCCATGAAGCGCAGCTTTTGTGTCGTCTCGGTCTTCACCAGTTCAAGGCAGCCGCCAAAATCCGCGTCAGCCGGAACGAAGGCGGCATTGGCCGCTCCGTCATAAGTCGCCGACCCGGCCGTGCCATTCCCGCTCGACCAGACATCCAGCCCGTCGATGAAGGGCGTGGGCATCAGCCCCAGACCGTCGGTAATCACCTTGTTCATCAAGTACCCCTTTCCAAGTCCATCCGGCTCGCACCCCGACGCGCACGCCAAACCGCGAACGGGCCGCAGGGCCCGCGACATATCGCTCTGTCGGGAAGATCCGGGCCGATGCGCCCGAAGCGGAAGGGGAGGTATCACGCGCCTGCTGAAGGGCGTGTTAAGCATCCGAGCGGATGGGACGTGGCCCTAGGCCGCCACGTCCGGGGCGGGCAGCAGGAACACACCGTCGATAAGCCACCCCTCGGCACCCTCGATCATGTGGTATTCCAATGCGTGGACCGCGCCTTGCGCGTCGGTGATCAGGACGCGCTGCACCAGTTGCCCGTCGCGGTCTTCCAGCGGAAGGTAGCGCACGTCGCCGGGCCGCCAGACCATCGGATAGCCCTGCTGCACCATCATCCCGAACATCTCGGGTGTGCGGAAGATACGTTGGATGTTGGGCGACGCGAAGCTGAACGCCTCGTCCACATCATCCGCCTTGAACGCCTCGAACTGCTGGTCGATGACGCCCCGTATCTCGGCGTCCTGTGCGTGTGCCGTGGCGGCAAATGCAAGAAAAATGGCCGCAACTATGTATTTCATGGTCGAACCTCCTTCATATCTGAAGATACGAACCTGTTAGCCGTTCGGTTTCATCTCGGGCCGGAACCCTGTCCGCATTCTCTACGTTCATTCGCCATGCCCTATGCCTTCACCTCCTCCGACGACACGGTCCAGCAAGGTCTGCGCCGGATCACCCGAACCCAGCTGACCAGCGCCCTGAACGGTCTCGACCATGCCGATGACCTGCACCTTGCGATCCACGACGCACGCAAGGTCTGTAAGAAACTGCGCGGCCTGATCCGGCTGGTCCGCCCCGTCTTCCCCGACTACGCGAAGGAAAACGCCGCCCTGCGCGACGCCGCCCGGCTGGTGTCGGGTTTCCGGGACAGTACCGCGATGATCGAGACCTACGACCGGCTCGACGCAAGCCCGCACCACGACCACGATCGAGACGTTGCGACCGCGCTGCGGGAAGAGTTGGAAGCCCGGCGCGCGGCCGAGGAAGAAGACGAAACGGTTCAGGACAAGCTGAAGGCCTTCCGCAAGGCGCTGTCCGACATCCGAGACCGGGCCGAAAAGTGGAAACTGGGCAAGGACGGCTTCGCCGCCTTCGACGACGGCCTGACGGACAACCTCAGACGGGCCCGAAAAGCGATGAGAACCGCGCGGAAGACCCGGACCGTCGAGGACTTTCACATCTGGCGCAAGTTCGTGAAATACCACTGGTACCACGCGACCCTGCTGCACAACGTCTGGCCAAAGAAGTTCGAGGCGCACATCGAGGCCGCGAAGGACCTTGGCGACCTGCTTGGCCAGCACCACGACCTGTCGAACTTCCACATTCTTCTTCAGGACCCCGACATGCCCGGCGCGGCACGCCACGCGCTCTACCCGCCCGCGCGGGACGAGATGCAACGGCTGGAGAAGGAAGCCCTCGACCTCGGCGCGCTGCTTTTGGCGGAAAAGCCGAAGGCGCTGTCCAAGCGGTGGCAGGCGTGGTGGGCGCTCTGGCGAAAGGCCTGAGCGCCCGAAGCACGAGCACGGCCCCCAATAGGGCCGCACCTATGCAAAGGATCAGGCGGTCAGCGCCACGTCCAGGTTCGCTTCATCGAGTCCCAGTTGCGCCCGAAGCCCAGCCGGCACAAGCCGCGAAGACGCGACGCGCGGCAGGTCCATCTCGCGGATAATCCGCTCTGCGCCGAACAGTTCCAAGTATTCGGCGTGGTTGTCATAGCCCTTGCGGCCTGTGGCATCGGCAAAGCTCTCGGCGGCGACGCCTTCGGCCAGCAACGCCTCGTGCGCGTCGGTCTCGACGTGATAGACGGTCACTCGGGCAGCCATTGCATCGGTCGCCTCGAAGCGGATCGTGTCGCCATTCACCAAGGCGCCGGCATTCACCAGATGGCCGTCGAGGATCAGGCCATGTTCGCCGGTCACGACCAGATCGCGCTTCGGCAGGCCCTCTCCAAGAGCGCCGGCACCGATGCGCACCAGCGCATGATCCATCCCCGGCGTCAGGCGCACGTTTCTCGAGACCCGGCCAAGCCAGCGCACCGCGACCGCACGGCCATCCGCCGTCAGCACCAGATCACCGGGCTCTAGCGTTTCGACCGCAACCTCACCCTCGGGCGTCGCGATGGAGGTACCAGCAGCGAAACAGGTGGTGAACGGAGCCGAGACCAGATCCGAGTTGAAATCGATCGAAGCGGGCCAAGAGATCGTCGTCGTGTCTAGATATGCGGGAACGACGATACTGACATAATCCGTCTCGGTAACGCCGCCATCCGAGCCGTACACGACCGCCATATCGACACCATCGATCGTGACATAGCCAAGGTAGTCGTTACCATCGCCGGTGATATCCTCGCCGATTTCAAAAGCTCCGCTGTCGTCCTGGTCGGTCCCGACAATCCCGCCAGTCACTTGTTGCGTCGGATCCGGATCAATCGTGGCGACGTTGGTTCCCGTATTCAGATCATAACCTTGGTAGCCATCGGCGTTATATGCGGTGGGCACGGCAAGTTCTCCTAGTGCGGCAGGCTGGTCCTGCATCCTGTTCATATTGATGCCGACGATACTGCTCTGCACCGGCGACAGGGCAATCGACCCGCGTCAGCCGAGGCTTGGACGTGACAAGCGGCAAACACCCGCCATGCGCGCCGAAAGCGCACTTGCCAAAAAACCCTTCCCCGGTCGGCACTTGATCCGCCCAGGTCGATTAACAAAGTCGGGGAGACTTCCGTCAAGGAAAGCAGCGCGAATAATGCAGAAATTCGCGGCGCACCGGGCGTCAATGCAACGCCCGGCGCCTGTGGTTGGCGCTTAATCCGCCTGTAGCTCGCCGTTCAGCCCGGCGTCGATCAGCGCGATGCTCTCTTCGACGCCGTACAGCGCGATGAAGCCGCCGAAGCGCGGCCCCTGGCTGGCGCCCAGAAGGACCTCGTACAGCGCCTTGAACCAGTCGCGCAGCGGCTCGAAGTCATGCGCCTTGCCGACGGCGAAGACCATCGACTGAAGCTCTTCCGGGTCCAGCCCGCCATCCCACGCCTTCAGCCGGTCGCGCAGATCCTCCAACGCGGCCCGCTCCTGGTCGGTCGGAGCGCGGAACACCTTCGTCGGTTTCACGAAGTCGTTGTAGTACCGCACCGCATGCCCCGCCGCCGCATCGAGGTCCGGATGCGTCTGGGGCGACGCGTCCGGCGCATAGCGGCGGATGAAGCCCCACATCTGGTCCTTGTCCTCGGCGTGGCTCACGCTGGCAAGGTTCAGCAGCATCCCGAACGGCACCACCATCTTCGACTCCGGCACATCGCCGTTGTGGATGTGGTAAACCGGGTTCGCCAGCTTCTGCGTCGCATCCTGTTCCGGATAGGCCCGCAATTGCTGGTGATATTCGTCCACCGCGCGCGGGATCACGTCGAAGAACAGCCGCTTCGCCGTCTTCGGTTTCTGGTACATGAAGTAGGACAGCGACTCGGTCGAAGCATAGGTCAGCCATTCGTCGATCGAGATACCGTTGCCCGACGACTTCGAGATCTTCTGACCCTTGTCGTCCAGGAACAGCTCGTACGTGAAGTGCTCCGGCGCCGGCGCGCCGAGGATGCGGCAGATCGAGTCATAGATCGGCGTGTTGGTCGAGTGGTCCTTGCCGTACATCTCGAAATCGACGCCCAGCGCGGCCCAGCGCGCGCCGAAGTCCGGCTTCCACTGCAACTTCACCTGACCGCCGGTCACCGGCAGCGTCCACTCGCGGCCCGTGTCGTCGTCGAAGGTGATCGTGCCCTCTTTCGCATCCACGTTCTTCAGCGGCACGTACATGACGCGGCCGGTCTCGGGGTGGATCGGCAGGAAGATCGAATAGGTCTGCTGCCGCTCTTCGCGAAGCGACTTCAGCATCACTTTCATGATGTCGTCGTACTTCTCGCAGGCCCGCAGCAGCGTCTCGTCGAACTGGCCCGACTTGTAGAACTCGGTCGCCGAATAGAATTCGTACTCGAACCCGAAGGTATCGAGGAACCGGCGCAGCATCGCGTTGTTGTGGTGCCCGAAGCTTTCGAATTCTTCGAACGGATCATAGACGCTGGTCAGCGGCCGCTGCAGGTCTTCCCGCAGCCGGTCCTGGTTCGGGACGTTGCCCGGCACCTTCCGCATCCCGTCCATGTCGTCCGAAAAACAGATCAGCCGCGTCGGGATGTCCGAGATCAGTTCGAACGCCCGCCGGATCATCGTGGTGCGCAGCACCTCGCCGAAGGTCCCGATATGCGGCAGGCCCGACGGACCATAGCCGGTTTCGAACAGCACATAGCCCTTCTCCGGCGGTGCCTTCTCGTAACGTTTCAGCACCCGGCGCGCTTCTTCGAAGGGCCAGGCCTTGGACGTCATCGCGGCTTCGCGCAGATCGGACATGTCTTTCTCTCGATTCGATGATGCGGGGCATCCTGCCCCAGGGACGCCACTCCCTATTGCCCGGACCGTTCCGCGTCAATATTTACGCGGTTGAAGACCGTTATCGAAGGATTGCCCGGTGCCCGACAATCAGCCCACCCTGTCGCCGCAAGACAGCCTCGTCGCGGTGATGATCGCGATCTCCGCATCCGACCAGAACATCCGCACCGCGGAACTCGTTTCGATCGAGTCGATCCTCGACCACATGCCGGTCTTCGCGGATTACGACAAGGACCGCCTGAAACGCGTCTCGACCACCGTGTTCGACCTGTTCAGCGAAGAGGACGGACTGGACGCGCTGTTCGGCCTCATCCGCGAGAACCTGCCCGAGAAACTGTGGGAAACCGCCTATGCGCTGGCCTGCGACGTCGCGGCCTCGGACGGCTTGCTGGGCGAGTCCGAACTCCGCTTCCTCGCCGAGATCCGCTACGAACTGCGCATCGACCGCCTGCATGCCGCCGCCATAGAACGCGGCGCCCGCGCCCGGCACATGCAGCTCTGACACCGAACCCGGCTTCTTCTCTTTCGAAATACCTCGGGGGAGTCGCGGCACGCGACGGGGGCAGAGCCCCCGGCGACGCTATTTCCGAAAGGTGACGCCGGCGGTCCGCGCGGGCGTCTGACCGTCCGCTCTCAGCCCATCCGCTCCGACGCGTAAGAGCCCGGAGACGCCGGGAAGACCACCGTCTTGTTTCCGTTCAGGAACACCCGGCGATGGATATGCGCGTGGATCGCGCGGGCCAGCACCTGGCTTTCCACGTCGCGGCCCAGCGAGACATAGTCCGACGGCGACTGCGCGTGGGTCACGCGTACCGTGTCCTGCTCGATGATCGGCCCCTCGTCGAGATCGGCGGTCACATAGTGCGACGTTGCTCCGATCAGCTTGACGCCCCGCTCGAACGCCTGCTTGTAGGGGTTGGCGCCCTTGAACGACGGCAGGAACGAGTGGTGGATGTTGATGATCCGGCCCGACATCTTCTGGCACATTTCGTCCGACAGGATCTGCATGTAACGCGCCAGCACGACCAGCTCGGCGCCGGTGTCCTCGACCACGTCCATGATCCGCTTCTCGGCCTCGGGCTTGTTCTCTTTCGTGACCTTGATGCAGTGGAACGGGATGTCGTGGTTCACCACCAGTTTCTGATAGTCCATGTGGTTCGAGATCACGGCCACGATCTCGATCGGCAGCGCACCGATCCGCCAGCGGTACAGCAGGTCGTTCAGGCAATGCCCGAAGCGCGAAACCATGATGACGACCTTCATCTTCGCGCCCTCGTCATGGAACGCGAAGTCCATGTCGAATGCCTTGGCGGTTTCGGCGAAGCCCGCTTCCAGGTCTTCCAGTTCGGTACCGGTTTCGGACACCATGCTGACGCGCATGAAGAAGTTGCCCGTCTCGAAATCGTCGAACTGCGAGCTGTCGGTGATGTTGCAGCCCTTCTCGGACAGATAGGCAGAGATCGCCGCGACGATGCCACGGGTCGTCGGGCAGGTGACGGTCAGAGTGAATTTCGACATTCCGGCTCTCCTGTCGGGTCGGGCCTCGCGGGCCATTCTTGTATTTGGATGGGTCTCAGGCCGTCAGGCCGTCGGGCTCCGGCAGACCGTTCGCACGGCAGCAGGCGGTCAGCGTATTGGCCAGAAGGCAGGCGATGGTCATCGGACCGACACCACCGGGCACCGGCGTGATCGCGCCAGCAACCTCGGACGCGCTTGCGAAATCCACGTCGCCCACCAGCCGGGTCTTGCCCTCGCCGCGTTCCGGCGCGTCGATCCGGTTGATGCCCACGTCGATGACGGCGGCGCCCGGCTTGATCCAGTCGCCCTTCACCATCTGCGGACGCCCCACGGCGGCCACAAGGATGTCGGCCCCGCGGCAGACCTCGGGAAGGTCCTTGGTCCGCGAATGCGCGATGGTCACGGTGCAGCTGTCGCGCAGCAGAAGCTGCGCCAGCGGCTTGCCCACAAGGTTCGAGCGCCCCACCACCACGGCGTTCAGTCCCGACAGGCTGCCAAGCTGGTCGCGCAGCAGCATCAGACAGCCCAGCGGCGTGCAGGACACCATCGCCTTCTGACCGCTCGCCAGCAGTCCGGCGTTGACCACATGCAGCCCGTCCACGTCCTTCGCCGGGTCGATGCGCGCCACGATATCGGTTTCGCTCAGGTGATCCGGCACCGGGAACTGCACAAGAATACCCTGAACCGCCGGGTCGGCGTTCAGCTTGTCGATCAGCGCGTAGAGCTCGGCCTCGGACACGTCGGCGGGCAGCTTGTGCTCGAACGAGTTCATGCCGACCTCGATGGTCTGCTTGCCCTTGTTCCGCACGTAAACCTGGCTCGCCGGGTCTTCGCCCACCAGTACGACCGCCAGACCCGGCGTAATGCCGTGGTCCGCCTTCAGCGCGGCGACTCCCGCCGCCACCTTTTCCCGTACCGTGGCCGCAAAGGCCTTGCCGTCGATGATCGTCGCGGTCACGCCGCACCCTCCAGTCTCTGGGCTGCGGTGGCCAGCGCGTGCCAAAGCGATCCCGCCGCCGAGCGCATGCCGATGACCGCAAGCCGGTCCTCGCCCCGTCGGATAACGAAAACGCCCAGATGTTCAAGCACGGTTCGCGACGCCTTGCCGGGCCGAAGCGTCACCGGGTCCAGATTCACGAGCCGTTCCAGCAATGCGAGGATCGGTGCGTCGCCGGTGTCCGAGGCGATCTCGACCGCAACCCAGCCGTCCGTCTGCTCGGTCACCGAACATCCCGGCGCGTTTCGCAGGACTTCGGCTGCGAAATCCTCGCCCAGGTCTTCGGGGATCGGCCCCTCGATCATCCACTGGTCCGGCCCGGTCCAGAAGGCCGCGACGCCGACGCCCTCGACCCACTCGCCGGGCCCCGGCAGCACCAGTCCCATCGGCTCTGGCCGGTCCGCTCCACGCCGCAGCGCCAGCGACGCCAGCGCCAGCCGGTCGTTCTCGGTCAGGGTCAACGCGCCGAAGCTGGCCTGTTTCGCGGTCGTCCCGCCCAAGGCTGTGATGGGTTGAAGGTCAGTCACGCAGCCGCTCCCCGTCCGGATCGACGAAATGCGGGCTGACCACCTTCGTCTCGATATTCACCCCGGCCAGCGGGTTCGCCGCAATGACCACATCGCCCAACCGCGCGTCGCCGTCTTCCAGCAAGCCAAGCGAGATGTAGCTGCCAAGGTGCGGCGAGAAACAGCTGGACGTGACCCAGCCCTGATCGGTCGCAGTGCCTTGCTCGGCGCCCGGATTGAACAGGTGCGCGCCCGCCACGACCTGCTGGCTGGGATCGACGGGCATCAGCCCCACAAGCCGCCGTCGGTCGGCAACCATGCCTTCGCGCCGCGACATGACCGCGCCGATCGAGTCCTTCTTCTCGGACACCATCCGCCCCAGTCCCAGCATCGCTGCGGTGGTCTGCCCGTTGATCTCGGCCGCCACCGCGTGCCCTTTCTCGATCCGCAGCACGGCCAGCGCCTCTGTCCCGTAGGGCGTCGCGCCAAGATCCTGCCCGCGCTCCATCAGCCGGGCCATCAGCGCGTTGCCATAGCGCGCAGGCACCGCGATCTCATAGGCCAGTTCGCCCGAGAACGAGATCCGGAACAGCCGCGCGCGCAGTCCGCCGCAGACGGTCAGGTCACCGCAGGCCATGAAGGGGAACGCCTCGTTCGACAGGTCGAAGTCGTCCACCAGCCGCGACAGCAACGTCCGCGCGTGCGGACCCGCCACCGCGATCTGCGCCCACGCATCGGTGGTCGAGATGACCTGCACGTCCAGTTCCGGCCACAGGCATTGCCGGGCGAATTCCATGTTGCGGAACACAAGCCCGGCGTTGGCGGTCGTGGTGGTGACGACGAAATGATCCTCGGCCAGCCGGGCGCAGGTGCCGTCGTCATAGACGAAACCGTCTTCTCGCAGCATCAGGCCATAGCGCACACGCCCCACCTTCAGCGTGCCCATCATGTTGGAATAGATCCGGTTCAGGAATTCGCCCGCGTCCGCGCCCTGCACGTCGATCTTGCCCAGCGTGGTGACGTCGCACAGCCCGACGCCGGACCGCACCGCCCGCGCCTCGCGGTCGACCGACTGGCGCCAGTGCGACTCTCCGTCCTTCGGGAAATACTGCGCCCGCATCCACTGGCCGACCTCTACGAACGTGGCGCCTTCGGCCTTGGCCCATTCGTGGGTCGGGGTCAGCCGCGTCGGTCGGAAACCCGGCCCGGTGTTGCCACCCCCCAGCACCGAAAGCGCGACCGGCGTATAGGGCGGACGGAAGATCGTCGTGCCCGTCTGCGGGATGCCCTTGCCGGTCAGTTCCGCCATCACGGCCAGCGCCGTGACGTTCGCCGTCTTGCCCTGATCCGTCGCCATGCCCAGCGTCGTCCACCGCTTCAGGTGCTCGACCGGGCGCATGTTTTCCTTGTGGGCCAGCGCGATGTCCTTGACCGTGACGTCGTTCTGGAAATCCACCCAGGCGCGCCCCCGGCCCGGAACGTGCCAGAAGGCCGTCTGCCTCAGGGGCGCGTCCTCGGCGACCGGCACAGCGGTTTCGGACGCGGCGATGCCCAGCGCATCCAGCGCCGCACGCGCCTGCGCCACGCCATCGTGAAGGGCCGCATGCGTCGATCCTTGACCGGCAGCGGCCCCCGCGACCGTCATACACGAAGGCAGTTCGCCACCGGGCAGGAAGGCAAGATGATCCTCGGACCAGACCGGGCGCCCGCGATGATGCGAGGCGAGGTTCACGTTCGGGTTCCACCCGCCCGAGACGCCCAACGCCGAGCATTCCAGCCACTCCGGCTGACCGTTGCGGGTCACTTCGATGGACCGCAGACCAAGCCGCCCGCGCGCGCCGGTCACTGTTGCACCTGCCATCACCTGATAGCCGCCCAGCCGCGGCGCGTGCTCGCGCGGGTCTATGACGGCCAGAACCGGAACGCCCTTTGCAAGCAGGTCCACCGCCGTCCGGTGCCCGTCGTCGTTGTTGGTGAAGATCGCGACCCGCTCGCCACGCGCGACCGGGCTGACCGCCCAGCGGTTCGCATAGGCCCGCATCGCGCCTGCCAGCATTATGCCGGGCCGGTCGTTGTTGCGGAACGGGACGTGCCGCTCGGTCGCGCCGCCGGCCAGCACGGTGCGCCTCGCCGTGATCCGCCACAGCGTCTGCCGCACCCGGCCAGCGGGATCGGCAAGGTGATCCGACACCCGTTCCACCGCGCCGTAGATTCCATGATCGTAGGCACCGAACACGGTCGTCCGCGTCAGCACCCGCACGTTGGGCAGGCTGGCCAGCTCCGCCTCGACCATGCGCACCCAGTCCGTTGCGGGCGCGTCGTCCAGCAGATGGCTTTCGGCCAGCAGCCGCCCACCCAGCCTGAAATCCTCGTCCGCAAGCACCACCCGCGCACCGGCGCGGCCCGCGGTCAGCGCCGCCGAAAGGCCCGCCGCACCGCCGCCGATCACCAAGAGGTCACAGTGCAAGAAGCCCTTGTCATAGGCATCCGGGTCGGGCCCCATCGACAGCCGCCCCAGCCCCGCAGCCCGGCGGATCGCGGGTTCGTAGAGCTTCTCCCAGAAGGCTTTCGGCCACATGAAGGTCTTGTAATAGAACCCGGCGGTCAGGAATGGCGCAAACAGGTCGTTGATGCCCAGAAGGTCGAAGCCCAGCGACGGGAACCGGTTCTGGCTGCGCGCCTCAAGCCCGTCAAACAGCTCGGCCACGGTCGCCCGCGTGTTCGGTTCCTGCCGCGGTCCGGTGCGCAACTCGACCAACGCGTTCGGCTCTTCCGACCCGGCGGACAAGACACCGCGCGGCCGGTGGTACTTGAAACTGCGTCCCATCAGTTTCACGCCGTTCGCCAGCAGCGCCGAGGCAAGCGTATCGCCCGGATGCCCGACATAGCGCCGCCCGTCGAACGAGAAACTCAGCACGCGGTCGCGGTCGACCAGACCTCCGTCGAGGCGGCTCATGCGCCGGCTCCCTTCACGTCGCGCGCCAGCTCGGCGCCGAGGATTTCGTGGGTGACGGTGTCGCGCGTAACGACCAGCCACGAGCGGTCGCCCTGCTCGTGATACCATAGCTCGCGGTGAACGCCGGCGGGGTTGTCCCGCAGGAAGACGTAGTCGCAGAACGCCGCCTCGCCCTCGGCGGGGTCGGGGCGGTTCAGCAGAGAAGCGTCGCCGAGATAGGTGAACTCCTGCGCGTCCCGCAGGCCCAGCAGCGGATGCGGGATCAGCATTCCGACGCCTCCCGCACGCGCGACGCGGTACGATCTTCTGGAAAATCGTGCGCTTCAGAATTTTCTGGAAAATTCTGCATCCTCAACACCCTCCTCAATGCAGGTTCGGCTGCGCGCCGGCGCCGCGCTCGTCGATCACGTAGCCGCGCGCGAAGCGGTCCAGCCGCATCGCTTTCGCCTTCTCGTGCGGGCGACCGGTGGCCAGCAGATGAGCAAAACAGTACCCGGACGCGGGCGTCGCCTTGAAGCCGCCGTAACACCAGCCCGCGTTCAGATAGAGCCCCTCGATCCCGGTGGCGTCGATGATCGGCGAGCCGTCCATCGACATGTCCATGATCCCGCCCCACGACCGCAGAAGCCGGGCGCGCCCGATCATTGGCATCAGGGCCATGCCGCCCTCGGCCACATCCTCGACCGTCGGCAGGTTGCCGCGCTGCGCGTAGGAATTATAACCGTCGATGTCGCCACCAAAGACCAACCCGCCCTTGTCCGACTGACTGATATAGAAGTGCCCGGCGCCGAAGGTGATGACCCCCGGGATCGTCGGCTTCAGCCCCTCGGACACGAAGGCCTGCAGCACGTGGCTTTCGATCGGCAGCCGCATCCCGGCCATCGCCATCACCCGGCCCGAGTTGCCCGCCACCGCGACGCCGACCGTCTTCGCGCCGATGCGGCCGCGTGTGGTCTCGACGCCGGTAACGCGGCCGTTCTCGACTTCGAACCCCGTGACCTCGCAGTTCTGGATGATGTCGACGCCGGCCATGTCGGCCCCGCGCGCGTAGCCCCAGACCACCGCGTCGTGCCGGGCGGTGCCTGCGCGTTCCTGCATCAGACCGCCCTTGATCGGAAAACGGGGGTTGTCGAAGTTCAGGAATGGCGCGCGCTCGCGGACCTCGTCCGCCGTCAGCAACTGCGCGTCCGCGCCCGCCAGCAACATCGCGTTGCCACGGCGGCGGTACGTGTCGCGCTGGCCGTCCGTATGGATCAGGTTGATGATCCCCCGCTGGCTGACCATGGCGTTGAAGTTGAACTCTTGCTCAAGCCCTTCCCACAGCTTCATCGAAAGCTCGTAGAACGGCTCGTTGCCGGGCAGCAGATAGTTCGACCGGATGATCGTCGTATTCCGCCCGATGTTGCCGCCGCCGATCCAGCCCTTGTCCAGCACCGCGATCCGCGCCTTGCCGAAGGTCTTGGCAAGGTAATACGCCGTGGCCATCCCATGCCCGCCGCCGACGATGACGAAGTCATACTCTTTCTGAGGCTCCGGGTCGCGCCACAGCGGCTTCCAGCCACGGTGGCCCCGCAGAGCCTCGGCGAACAAACGCAATCCCGAATACCGCATCCGACTCTCCGCTGATCTCGCGCCGACCCTGACAGACCGCCCCGCGATGGGAAGTCACGTTCAAGACATTCCCGGCCGCAGGCGATGATGTACCGTCAGATGTCCAGCGTGTGCTCCCGTTCCCAGGCCGAGAAATGCGACACGAAGCTGTCCCATTCCTTGTGCTTCATCTTGGCATAGGCCGCCGAGAACTCGGGCCCCATCGCCGAGGTGAAACCTTCATCCGCTTCGAAGGCGCGGATCGCGTCCAGCAGGTTCAGCGGCAGCTTCACCGCGTCTTTCACCGTGTGGCCCTCGGCGTACATGTCGATGTCGTACCGGTTGCCCGGATCGGCCTTCGTCTTCAGGCCGGACAGACCGGCGGCGATGATCGCGGCCTGCAGCAGATACGGGTTCGCCGCGCCGTCCGGCAGGCGAAGCTCGAACCGGCCCGGCCCCGGCACGCGCACCATGTGGGTGCGGTTGTTGCCGGTCCAGGTCACCGTGTTCGGAGCCCAAGTGGCGCCCGACAGCGTCACGGGCGCGTTCAGCCGCTTGTAGCTGTTCACGGTCGGATTGGTGATCGCCGCCATCCCGGTGGCATGGGCCATGATCCCGCCGAGAAAATTGCCGCCCTCCGCCGACAGCCCCACCTCGCCGACCTGCCCGCCCGCATCGCCGGCGAACGCATTGGTCTTGCCGTCGGTCGACCAGACCGAGATGTGGGCATGACAGCCGTTGCCCGTCAGCCCCTCGATCGGCTTCGGCATGAAGGTGGCGCGCAGCCCGTGCTTCTCGGCCACCGATTTGACCATGAACTTGAAGAAGGAGTGCCGGTCGGCCGTGACCAGCGCGTCGTCGAACTCCCAGTTCATCTCGAACTGGCCGTTCGCGTCTTCGTGGTCGTTCTGGTAGGGGCCCCAGCCGAGATCCAGCATGTAGTCGCAGATCTCGGAGATGACGTCATAGCGCCGCATCACCGCCTGCTGATCGTAACAGGGCTTCGCGGCGGTGTCGGCGGGATCGCTGATCTTGTCGCCCTCGGGCGTCAGCAGGAAGAACTCTGCCTCGACCCCGGTCTTCACGCGCAGACCCATCTCGGCGGCCTCGGCCACCAGCCGGCGCAAAACGTTGCGCGGTGCCTGCGCGACCTCCTGCCCTTCCATCACGCAGTTGGCGGCGACCCACGCGACCTCGGGCTTCCACGGCAGCTGGATCACGGTGTCGGGGTCCGGCACCGCCAGCATGTCCGGATAGGCCGGGGTCATGTCGAGCCACGTCGCGAAGCCCGCGAACCCCGCGCCGTCCACCTGCATGTCCGAGATCGCCGCCGCCGGCACCAGCTTGGCGCGCTGGCCACCGAACAGGTCGGTGTAGGAGATCATGAAGTACTTGACGTTGTTCTTCTTTGCGAAGGCGGCGAGGTCGGTCATCGTGGTCGGTCCCTGTTCGTTTTCTTTCTTTTGCATCGGGCCGTGGTTCCCGGCCCGGCCGGCCGGGGGCGCTGCCCCCGGACCCCCGGGATATTTTCGGACCAAAGAAGGGGCCGGTTCCCGGTGATATCTGGCTGCGGTCAGAACCCGGGCTTGCCCGGATACCAGTCGGTCCCCGCGAGCGGCACCTGCGCCATGGCGGCGGCTTCCATCGTCAGGGCGCAAAGATCCTCGGGTTCAAGGTTGTGGACATGGCTTTTGCCACAGGCGCGGGCGAGCGTCTGGCACTCCAGCGTCAGCACGTTGAGATAGTTGCGCAGGCGGCGCCCGGCCTCGACCGGGTCAAGCCGCGCCATCAGTTCGGGGTCCTGCGTCGTGATCCCCGCCGGATCGCGGCCCTCGTGCCAGTCGTCGTAAGCGCCAGTGGTGGTGCCGAGCTTGCGATACTCGTCTTCCCACTTCGGGTCGTTGTCGCCCAGCGCCACAAGCGCTGCCGTTCCGATCGAGACGGCGTCCGCGCCCAGCGCCAGCGCCTTGGCCACGTCGGCCCCGGTGCGGATACCGCCCGACACGACAAGCTGCACCTTGCGGTGCATGCCAAGGTCCTGCAGCGCCTTCACCGCCGGGCGGATGCAGGCGAGCGTCGGCTGGCCCACGTGTTCGATGAACACGTCCTGCGTCGCGGCGGTGCCGCCCTGCATGCCGTCCAGCACGATGACGTCGGCCCCGGCCTTCACCGACAGCGCCACGTCGTAATAGGGCCGCGCGCCGCCGACCTTGATGTAGATCGGCTTTTCCCAGCCCGTGATCTCGCGCAGTTCGAGGATCTTGATCTCCAGATCGTCCGGCCCGGTCCAGTCCGGGTGACGGCAGGCGGACCGCTGGTCGATACCCACCGGCAGGTCGCGCATGCCCGCGACGCGTTCGGTGATCTTCTGGCCCAGCAGCATGCCGCCGCCGCCGGGCTTGGCGCCCTGCCCGACTACGACTTCGATGGCGTCGGCGCGGCGCAGGTCGTCGGGGTTCATGCCGTAGCGGCTGGGGAGATACTGGTAGACGAGCTTTTCGGAATGCCCGCGCTCTTCCTCGGTCATGCCGCCGTCGCCGGTGGTGGTCGAGGTGCCCGCCATCGTCGCGCCACGGCCCAGCGCTTCCTTGGCGGGACCGGACAGCGAACCGAAGGACATGCCCGCGATGGTGATCGGGATCTTCAGTTCGATGGGCTTCTTCGCGAAGCGGGTGCCCAGCGTCACGCCGGTCTCGCATTTCTCGCGGTAGCCTTCGAGCGGATAGCGCGACATCGACGCGCCAAGAAACAGCAGGTCGTCGAAATGCGGAACCCGCCGTTTCGCGCCACCACCGCGAATGTCGTAGATGCCGGTTTGCGCGGCGCGGCGGATCTCGGAGTTGGTCTCGTTCGAGAAGGTCCAGGACTGGCGCGGTTCGGTCTGCGGAATGTCTTTCATCGGGCCGTCCTCAGTATTCGTCTGCGTGGTCGATGTTGAAGTTATACAGCTTGCGGGCCGAGCCGTAGCGTTTGAACTCTTCGGGCTTCGCGTCGGCGCCCGCGCGGTCCAGCAGGTCGGCGAGGATTTCCAGATGTTCGGGGCGCATCTCTTTCTCGATGCAGTCGGCACCAAGGCTTTTGACCTCGCCGCGCACGAACAGCCGCGCCTCGTACAGGCTGTCGCCCAACGCGTCGCCCGCGTTGCCCAGCACGACAAGGTTGCCCTTCTGCGCCATGAAGGCGGACATGTGGCCGATGTTGCCGTGCACCACGATGTCGATGCCCTTCATCGAGATGCCGCAGCGCGAGGACGCGTTGCCCTTCACCACCAGCAGCCCGCCGTGCCCCGTGGCGCCCGCGTATTGCGAGGCGTCGCCGTCGATGACCACCGTGCCCGACATCATGTTCTCGGCCACGCCGGGGCCTACCGAGCCCTCGACATGGACAGTCGCCTGCTTGTTCATCCCGGCGCAGTAATAGCCGGTCGAGCCTTTCACGGTGACCTCGATCGGCGCGTCCAGCCCGACCGCGACAGCGTGGCTGCCACGCGGGTTGACCAGTTGGAAGGCCGTCTCGTTGCCGGATGCGCCCTGAAGCGCAGAGTTGACCTCGCGCAGTTCCATCTCGGCCATGTCCAGCACCAGTGCGTCGGTTGCGGGTTTCGCCATTGCAGCAGCCTCCATGATCAACGCTCCCAGAAATAGACGGTTGCGGGTTCGGGTTCCCAGACGCGCGCGGTCTCGATGCCCGGCAGGTCCGCGAAGGCGCGGTACTCGGACCCGAAGGCCACGTAATCGTCGGTCTCGGCCATCACCGCCGGTTTGCAGGCGATCGGGTCACGGACAACGCCGAAGCCGTTCTTGGTGCCCATCACGAAGGTAAAGAACCCGTCAAGATCCTGCAGCGTGCCTTCCAGCGCCTCGCCAAGGCTGGCGCCGCCCGCGATGCGGGAAGAGATGTAGGCTGCGCCGACCTCGGTATCGTTTTCGGTCTTGGTCACGAAGCCCGCGCGCGCCAGCTCGCGGCGCAGGCGGTTGTGGTTCGACAACGAGCCGTTGTGCACAAGGCATTCGTCCGCCGCGGTCGAGAACGGGTGCGCGCCCAGCGTCGTCACCGCGCTTTCGGTCGCCATCCGGGTGTGGCCGATGCCGTGGCTGCCACCCATCGCGCGCAGGTCGAACCGCGCCGCGACGTCCTTGGGCAGGCCGATCTCCTTGTAGATCTCCATCGCCTCGCCGACGCCCATCACGCGCAGCCCGCGCTCTTCAAGGAAGGCGACAGCCTTTTCCTCGGACCCGGCAGGGATCGTCAGAACCGCATGGGTGTCGGACACCTTCACCGGAACAGCCGTGCCGAGGAGCTCGCCCAAGGCGATTTCAAGCCCGTCGAACGCCTCGGCCGGTGTGTCGGACTGAACCGTCACTTTCAGCCCGTCACCGGGGTCGCCGTAAATCGCGATACCGGCGGAATCCGGACCACGGTCGGTCATGGTGATCAGCATGTCGGTCAGCATCTCGCCCAGCTTGGGACGCAGCGCCTCGGACTTCAGAAAAAGGCCAACGATGCCACACATGGTCCTCTCCACTTCGTTACGCGGGCAATGCGCCCTTCGGATTTTCTTCTAGCCACCAGAGAATTTCTTTGCAAGAAACTTTCTTTCTCTCTTAGAAAGATCGACACCGAGATGAAAAGCGCCTTTGCCGACAGCGCAAAAGCCGCGCCGCCGGTGAGCCAAGCCAAGTTTTTGGGCGTTTTCCGGACGTCGCGTCAGGTTGCCTGCGGGTAGGTGATGATCGACAGGTACCGCGACGGAAGCTCCAGCAGAACCTCCGGGCCGTGCGGCGCGTCCGAATCGAACAGCAGCGCGTCGCCCGGTTCCAGCAGGTACAGTTGGTCGCCGTGGCGATAGTCGATCTTGCCTTCCAGCATGTAGAGAAATTCGATGCCTTCGTGCTGAAACGCCGGAAACCGGTCGGCTTCGCTGTCCAGCGTGATCAGATAGGGCTCGACCACCACGCCCGAGTTGTTCGATCCGATGTGGCCAAGCAGATTGTACTGGTGCCCGGCCCGCGTGCCGGCCCTCTCGATCTCGACGCCCTGCCCCGCTTTCACGTGCATCGCGCCGCGCACCTCGTCGAAGCCAGAGAACAGCTGCACGAAGGGGACGCGCAGGGCATTGGCCAGCACCTGAAGCGTGTTCAGCGACGGAGAGATGTGGCCGTTCTCGATCTTCGACAAGGTGCCGACAGACAGTCCGGACGCCGCCGCAAGGTCCGAGCCGGTCATCCGCTGGCGTTTCCGAAGCTCGCGCACCTGCCGCCCGATCGCGACCTCGAGGTTCTTCTCCCGCACTTCCCGCGTGGCATGCGGATCCTGCGTCAGCTTCGTCTCGGATCTCTTGGTCGGCTTGTTCATCTGGCCGTGCTCTCCCTGACTCGCACTCGGCAAACTGACCGAGTTGTATGGTGTTCACCCCGTCCCCTCAAGCAGTCGATTTTCCTCTCACGAAAATTCACCCCTCAGGATTTTACTCTGATGTTCTGCGGATCGTACAATGGCGACAGGGTGACCGCGCAGGGCACACGCTTGGTCGCCACCTCCAGTTCGTAGGTTCCGCCCAGCACCCAGTCGCGGGTGACGCCGTCGGGATGCCGGACATAGCCCATCCCGATGGCTTTCCCCACGGTGTGCCCGAACCCGCCGGAGGACAGATAGCCGACGCGCTCGCCGTTGCGATAGATCGTTTCGCGGCCCAGCAGGATCACCTCCGGATCGGCGGTGAAGGTGGCGAGCATCTTCTTCACGCCGCCCGCCCGCTGCGCCTCGACCGCCGCCTTTCCGCGATACTGGGTGGACTTACGCGCGGCCCAGCCCAGCCCGGCCTCCAGCGGCGTGTGATCCGGCCCGATATCCGACCCCCACGCACGATAGCCCTTCTCCAGCCGCAAGGTCTCGATTGCGCGATAGCCGGCGTCGGTGACTTCGCCCGCGGCATGCAGAGCGTCATAGACCGACAGCGCGTATTCGGTCGGGATGTGCAGCTCCCACCCCAGTTCGCCGACGTAAGACACCCGCAGCGCCCGGACCGGGGCGCCCGCGATGCCGATGGTCTGCACGGTACCAAAGGGGAAGGCGTCGTTCGAAACATCCGCCCGCGTCACCGCTTGCAGCACGTCGCGCGCCCTGGGTCCCATCAGCGACAGCACCGCGTAGGCAGAGGTCACGTCGACCAACTGGGCGTTCATTCCCCGAGGGATGCCTTTCGAGATCCAGTCGAAATCCCGCGTGGCAAAGCCGGTGCCGGTGACGATGTAGTATTCGTCCAAAGCCATCCGGGCGCAGGTCAGGTCTGCCTCGATCCCGCCCTTGTCGTTCAGCATCTGGGTATAGGTCAGACCGCCCGGCGGGCCGCTGACGTCGTTGGCCGCGATCCAGCCCAACGCCGCCTCTGCGTCCGGCCCCTTCAGCACGTATTTCGCGAAGGACGACTGGTCGATCAGCACCACGCTCTCGCGGCAGGCCTTGTGCTCGGCCCCAACCGGAGCAAACCAGTTGGGGCGGCCATAGGTGTACTCGTCCTTGGCGCCCTCGGGCCCATACCAGTTGGGGCGCTCCCACCCCAGCTTCTCTCCGAATACCGCGCCCCGCGACTTGAGCGTTGCGTACAGGGGCGAGCGGCGGCAGGGGCGGCCGCTATCGTGTTCCTCGGACGGCCATGCCATCGTGTAGTGCTTGCCGTAGGCCTCGACCGTGCGGGTGCGGATCCAGTCGGTGTCGAAATGCGGTCGGCCGAAGCGGCGGATGTCGACGGGCCAAAGATCGAACGGCGCCTCGCCCTTCGCCACCCATTCCGCCAGCGCCATGCCGGCCCCGCCGCCCGAGGCGATGCCGAAAGCGTTGAACCCGGCGCCCACGAAGAACCCCGGCTGCTCCGGCGCTTCGCCCAGGATGAAATTGCCGTCGGGCGTGAAACTCTCGGGCCCGTTGGTCAGGGTCTTGATCCCCGCCGTCTCCATCGCGGGAACGCGCCCCAGCGCCAGTTCCATGATCTGCTCGAAGTGATCGAAATCGGAATCGAGCAGGCTGAAGTGGAACCCTTCGGGAATGCCGTTCACCGCCCAGGGTTTCGGGTTCGGCTCGTAGCCTCCCATCACCAGCCCGCCGACCTCTTCCTTCCAGTAGGTCAGCCGGTCGGGATCGCGGAGCGTCGGCAGGTTCGGGGTGACGCCCTCGATCCGCTCGGTCACCATGTACTGGTGCTCCATCGAGACCAAAGGCACGTTCACGCCCACCGTCGCCGCAAAGGCGCGGGTCCACTGACCGCAGCAGGCGACGACTTTGGGGCAGGCAATGCGGCCCTTTTTGCTGACGACGCCGGTCACGACGCCGTTCTCGATCTCGACCGATTGCACCGCGCAATCCTCGACGATCATCGCGCCCGCCATGCGCGCGCCCTTGGCAAGCGCAGCGGTGATGTCGGACGGGTTGGCCTGTCCGTCGGTTGGAAGGAAGGCCGCACCGACCACGTCCGACACGTCCATCAGCGGCCACAGGTCCTGCGCCTCTTTCGCGGTCAGCAGTTCCATCTCCAACCCGAAGGAATGCGCCGTGGTCGCCTGCCGCTTTACCTCGGTCCAGCGTTCGGCGTTGCACGCCAGCCGCAGCCCGCCGTTCCGCTTCCAGCCGGTAGCAAGACCGGTCTCTTCCTCCAACCGGTCGTACAATTCGACCGAATACCCCAGAAGCTGCGTGATGTTGGCCGAGGACCGCAACTGCCCCACCAGCCCCGCCGCGTGGAAGGTCGAGCCGCTGGTCAGCTTGGCCCGCTCCAGCAGCACGACCTCCACCCCCATTTTCGCAAGGTGGTAGGCGGTAGAGCACCCGATGATCCCGCCGCCGACAATGACGACCTCGGCACTGTCGGGAAGGCTCATCCGCGGCTCCAGTCGGCCAGCGCGGCCTCGTAACGGGTCATGTTTTCCTCCGTGTAGGCGGCATAGTCGAATTCAATGTCGGACGAGATTTCGGACACCATGCTCCACGTCGCTTCCCGCAGAAGCGAGGCGCATTTCATCGCGCGGTAGCTGCGCATCAGCGCGGCGTCCGGCGGCGCACCGAAATAGGCGGCCAGCATCCCGATCTCGGCCTCTTCCTGCAACCCCGCGTTGCTGGCCAGCCCGCCAAGGTCGAACAATGGCGAGTTGAAGCCGCCGTATTCCCAATCCACCAGCCACAACCGGTCCGCCCCACGCAGGATATTGGCGGGCAGCAGGTCGTTGTGACCCAGCACCAGTTGGACCGGCCCGACGCCGTCTTCCAGCATCTCGGCCTGCGCCAGCAGGGCGTCCAGCCTCGGCGCATGGGTCGACCCATTCGCTTTCAGGAAGGCCGCGTAGGTGCGGATGACGTGGAACACCCAGAAGGTCAGGACCGGCCCGGTGATCTGTTTCGTGACCTCGCGGTGAACCCGTCCTACCAGCGCCACCGCCTCGGCCAGCGTCTGCGCGTCGTGCAGGTCGGCTTCTTCCAGAGCCACCGACTCCACGTGGTCGAACACCATCACGCCGGGCTCGAAATGCCGCAGCGGAGGCGACACACCGGCGGCGGCGGCGGCCTCGGCGATGTGCCGTTCGTTCCACCGCATCACAAGGTGCTCGGGGATGTCTTCGCCCAGCCGCACGACGTATTTCCGCCCCGCGTCCTCGACCACCGCGTTCACGTTGGTGATGCCCCCGCCCAGCGCCGCGATTTCTCCGGGATCGGACCAGAAGGACAGCGCGCGGATGCGTGCCTCAAGCGCTTCGGGCATCGGGTCAGTTGCGGTCATGGGCCTCCCTGCACAGCCGGTCTTCCTTTCCTGCGACTGTCAGGGCGACTTGCGTGGGATGCAAATAGTTTTCGGCTGGATCACATTGAGCCAGAGTTTTCTGCCGATAATTCAGGCAGGTCCGGATACCAGCCCGCCGAAGACGTCAAGGAACCGGCCCGCCTGTTCGGCGCTCAGGCAAAGGGGAGGACGGATTTTCAGCGTGTGGCCATACTTGCCCGCCGCACCCACCATGATGCCCCGGTCGCGAAGGTCGTTGATCAGCTGCGCCGCGCGCTCCGGGTCCGGTGTGTCACCGGCGACGATATCGACGCCAAGATACAGACCGCAGCCCCGCACCGCGCCGATGACAGAGCTCTCCATCTTGGACAGCCCTTCGATCAAAAGCCCACCGATCCCGGCTGCATGAGTGATCAGGTCTTCGTCCTCGATCACGTCCAGAACCGCGGACCCGGCAGCAGCGGCCACCGGGTTTCCGGCGAAGGTGTTGAAATAGCCGAAGGCATCGGCAAACCGCCGAAGCAGGTCCGCCCGCGCCACCATCGCCGCCATCGGGAACCCGTTCCCCATCGGCTTGCCCATGGTCAGGATATCAGGCGCGACCCGCGCCGCGCCCGCGGCCCACAAGCCCCGCCCCGTCCGCCCGAACCCCGGCTGCACCTCGTCCGCGATATACAGCCCGCCCGCCGAGTGCGTGACCTCTTCCGCCGCTGCCAACGCGGACCAGTCGTAAGCGAAGACACCGTCGGACGAGAAGATCGAGTCGCACAGGAAGGCCGCGAACCCGTGACCCTCGGCCTCCAGCGCGTCGATGGCCGCACGCAAAGCTGCCGCGAAACCGCCCGCGATGTCCTCGCCATAGGCGGGCCCCGGCGGCGGGATCAGCTTTACGAACTCCGGCACCGTGCCGCGCCGGTAGGATACCGGCGACACCTCGGTCACGGCGGCGGTGTTGCCGTGATAGGCGGCCTCGGTCACCACGACACCGCGCTTGCCCGTCTCAAGCCGCGCGATCCGCAGCGCCAGATCGTTCGCCTCGCTGCCCGAGCAGGTGTAGGCGATCCGCGCATCCGGCACCGGCACCGTCGCCAGCAACCGCTCGGAATAAGCCTCGGTCACTTCGCTGAGGTAACGCGAGTTGGTGTTCAGTTTCGCCACCTGTTCCTGCACGGCGGCGACCACGTGAGGGTGCGAATGCCCGACCGAAGGCACATTGTTGTAGAGGTCGAGATACACGGTCCCGTCCGCCGCAGTCATTTCGGCGCCTTGCGCGCTGACCATCTCGATGGGCCGTTCGAAGAACAGCGTCGACGCGGCTCCCATGTTTGCCATGCGCCGCGCCACCAGCGGGTCTTCCCCCGCGCCGTGGAAGGCGTTCATGTCAAGGATGTCGCGCGCCTTGATACTCATGCCGTAAGGTATCGTTCTGCCAGCATGACCGTCCCGTCGGTGAACCCGTCGCCGAACTCCTGCGCCGTCGGCGTCTCGGCGTGGCTTGCGATCCACGCGGTCAGTTGCAGGCGGCGCAGCATGACGAAGGTCGGCAGCATGGCCTCGTCCGCCGCGCCCAGCGGCGCCACTTCGCGATAGCCCTCCGCCCACGCGGCCATCAGGTCCGGGATCGCCGG
This sequence comes from Maritimibacter sp., assembly GCA_017792445.1. Lineage (GTDB taxonomy): Bacteria > Pseudomonadota > Alphaproteobacteria > Rhodobacterales > Rhodobacteraceae > Psychromarinibacter. The sequence continues at coordinate 2,308,529 of CP051232.1, read as the reverse complement.
CGCATCTTCCATGAAACTGACGGCGGCGGCGAAATCGAAGCCGAACCAGCCGAAGCCACAGTCGTCGAAGTCGATGACCGTCAGCCCGCCGTCGCGGACCAGCAGGTTCGCAAGCCGCAGGTCGGCGTGGATCAGGCCGAACCGTTCGGGCCCGGTGCCCCAGTCCGTCAGCCGCGCGTCCAGCGCAGCGGCCAGACGGTCCAGAACCGCACGCCCCTCGGGCGTCAGCCCCAGTGCCGCCTGCCAAGGTCCCCAGTGCGGCCGATCCCCGGCGACCGTATCGAAGGTCCACGTCTTGCGCACGAACCCGGCGGGCTTTTCCCAGCCTTTCACATGCCCGTGCAGACGCGCGCTGATACCGCCCAGCGTGCGGAAACCGGGGACAAGATCATCCTCGGGTCGGGGCTCGATCCCGTCCGCGAATGCGAAGGCAACAACGTTTCGCACCTCGTCGCCATGGTCGAACGCCAGCACACGCGCGCCGTCGCGGGTAGGCAGGATGGCGGGCGTCTCGACCACACCGGCGGTTCGCAGCGCCTCGATCCACGACAGTTCGGACTGGATCTCGTCCTCGGTGTGATACCCCGGACGGTGGACCCGGAAAATCGTCCTTCCCGCCGGCCCCTCCAGCAGATAGGTCGCGTTTTCCGAGATCGTCAGCAGCCGCAGATCGCCCGAAAGCCCCCATTCGGGCAGCAGGCCCTCGACCCCAGCCGCCAGCTCCGCCAGCACCGTTTCGCTGTAAACTCCGCCCATTCGCCCAACTTCCGTGCAGTTCCCCCGGCCCCTTGCATCAACAGCTGGGACCGTTCCTACCTCTCTCTTCCCCGCCGGCGCGCCGGACGCAAGCATCCGGGCAGATCATAACGAGGGACAGGAAAATGCTGACACCGATCAAGGGACAGACCGCAATCGTCACAGGCGGCTCGAAAGGCATCGGGCGCGGGATTGCACGGGTTTTCGCCAGAGCGGGCGCAAAGGTCCTTATCGTTGGGCGCGACCTGTCCGCCGCCGAGGACGCCGCCGCCGAGATGACCGAGGCCGGCGGCACCGCACTGGCGCACTCGGCGGACGTATCGGACTGGGCGGCGGTCCAGGGCATGGTCGCGGCCGCGACCGAGGCCTTCGGCGGCGTCGATATCCTGTGCGCCAACGCGGGCGCCTTTCCGCAGTCGAAGATGATCGACATGGAGGTCGACGAGTGGGATTCGGTGATGGCGACCAACCTGCGGTCGTCCTTCCTGTGCACCAAGGCCTGCATCCCGGCGTTCGAGGCCAAGGGCGGCGGCCGGATCATCCTGACCTCGTCGATCACGGGACCGTTCACCGGTTTCCCCGGCTGGACCCACTATGGCGCGTCGAAGTCGGGCCAGCTTGGGTTCCTGAAGACGGCGGCGATGGAACTGTCGCGCTACAACGTGACGATCAACGCGGTGCTGCCCGGCAACATCGCGACCGAGGGGCTGGCGGATCTGGGGCAGGACTATCTTGATACCATGGCCGCCTCGATCCCGCTGAAACGGCTGGGCGACCCCGAGGACATCGGCAACGCCGCGCTGTTCTTCGCGTCGAAGGAAGCGGGCTACATCACGGGCCAGACCATCGTGGTCGACGGCGGCCAGATCCTTCCGGAGTCGCTGGAAGCGATCGAGGAAATCTGACGAAACACGACACCCAACCGCAGCCGACGCCCCATTCCTCCCCCCTTCAGGGGGGAGGCAAGGAGGGGGGATCGCAGGAGGGGGGGATTGCAGGAGGGTGGATTACAGGCCGCAGGCGAAAGTCAGACGCGGAAGATCAAGCCCCGATCATCCGCCGGATCTTCGCGACCGCGCGGTCGAAGTCCTCGCCATAGCCCACCGGCTCGAAAAAGCGCCCGTTCTCGTCGAACAGCAGCACCATGGCCGAGTGGTCCATCGTATAATCGCCGCCTTCCAGCGGTACTTTCGCGGAATAGATCCGGAACGCTTTCTCGGCCTTCTTCACCTCTTCCGGCGATCCGGTCACGCCAACCGTTCCCGGCACCCAGCCGACATAGTCGCCCAGAACCTCGGCGGTATCGCGCTCCGGGTCGACGGTCACGAAGAACACGCGAAGTTCCTCGCCGTCCGCGGCCAGTTCGTCCTGCCAGCCGGCCACCTCGCCCAGCGTCGTCGGGCAGACCTCGGGGCAATGAGTGAAGCCGAAGAACACGGCGGTCGGCCCGCCCTTCAGGCTGTCTTCGGTAAACGGCTCACCTTCGGTCGTGACCAGTTCGTAGTCGCCGATCCCCAGCCCGTCGCTGACGGTTGCGGTAATCTGCGGCGCCACAACGCGAAAGTAGAGGAAGGCCAGCAGCGCGATCGCTGCCAGCCCCCAGAGCACACCGATGAAAATCCGGTTTCGGCTCATCAGTTGGAGTCCTTCTGCATGTCACCATGGTTCATCTTGCCGTGGTCCATGTGCCCGTGGCCCGCACCCTTTGCATTCGGCGCGCCGACCAGCAGCGGCACAACGACCTCTCCGGCCTGTTCGAATTCCAGCGTCACCTCGACGGTCTCGCCCTCGACCAAAGCGTCCTTCAGACCCATGAACATAAGATGATAGCTGCCGGGCTTCAGTTCCACCGTCTCGCCCGCCGGAATCGGCAGACCGTCGGGCAGTTCCCGCATCTTCATCACATCGCCTTCCATCGCCATCTCGTGAATCTCGACCCGTTCCGAGACGTCGGCGCTGGCCGAGACCAGCCGGTCGTCACCGCCCTGATTGGCGATGGTCAGAAATCCGCCCCCGACCGGCGCGTTGGGAAGCGTCGCGCGCGAGAAACCGCCCGACAGCATCAGATCACCGGCAAGAACGGCTTCCATATCGCCGTGCGATTGCCCCGTGGCCGCCGTCGACAGCCCCATGGCTACCGAAACCGCGATAGCCGCCGCTTGTGCGGTACGGCCGGAAAAAAAGTGAAACTTGGTCATTCTTCGCTCCATGGATAGCGGTCGCGCATCTGCCACGCCGCCGAAAATCACCGCCCGCCAAAGCGCGGGCCTCGCTGAGGAAAATCAGGCGAAGTGCGGTGGAGCGCGTGCGGTGCGGTCTGCACCGAACGTCTGCGGACCGTGGACAAGATCCCGGGCGCGAATGACGAAGCTGTCATGCACGACACGCGTCTCGGCGACAGCGAAGCCGGCCGCCTGCGCCTCGGGCAGCTTGTGGCAGAACGGACAGTCGTGACCGTGCGCATGGCCGGCGTCACCGCCGCCCTCGCAGAGATCCGCAAGCGTCGCGCCCATCGAGAGCAGCGCCGCCTCGGCCATCATCGTCTCGCGGTCCGGGCCCATCTGCCGTGCGGACAGCGCGCCCGACACGACAAGCGCGACGGCAAGCAGAAGCCCGAACAGGGGGAAAAGACGGCGTCTCGACATGCCGCGATCTCTACAGCAGAGCACAGGCGAAGCGAAAGGGGGAGATTGTCACAGGCGCCCGCCCTTGTCCGGGGTGGCTGTTGTCCAACTGCACGGCTTGCTAGGCTGACCGGCACCACACCGGAGCCGCCAATGACCGCCACAACGCTGATCGCCATGCTCGATATGCTGGGCACGTTCGCCTTCGGGCTAAGCGGCGCAATGGTTGCCGTTCGCCGGAAACTGGACCTGTTCGGCATCCTCGTTCTGGCGGTCGCGACCGGGGTGGCGGGCGGGATGATCCGCGACGTGCTTCTGGGCGATACGCCCCCTGCCGCGCTGCGGACACTGACGCCACTTGGTATCGCGGGTGCGGCGGGGCTGTGCGTGTTCTTCTTCGGCCCGTGGATCAACCGCCTGACCCGGCCCGTGATGGTGCTGGACGCGATCGGGCTAGGCGTCTTCTGCGTCGCCGGATGCCACAAGGCGTTGGAGTTTGGCCTGACCATCCCCGGCGCCGCCTTGCTGGGCGTCATGACCGCCATCGGCGGCGGAATGCTGCGCGACATGATGGCGGCCGAAGTCCCGCGCGTCCTGCACGAAGAGGTCTATGCCGCCGCCGCGCTGGCCGGCGCCCTCGCCTATGCCGTTGCGGTGCATCTCGGCGTCCCCGGCATTATCGCGGCGGCCGGTGCCGTCCTGCTGGCGGTACTTCTGCGGCTGGCAAGCGTTCGCTACGGCTGGCGGCTGCCGCGCGCCCCGTGGGGCTGACGCCGCTGCGATCATGTCGCGGCTTCGATCCCTGTACATCCGTGTCTGACCTCGCAAAGATACCGGCAGACGCAACACCGACGCGGGAACAGGCATGGAAACGGGTTCGCAGCCGATCCTGGTCGAAAGCTTCGCGGCCTTCACGCTTGGCATCATCGTGTACTTCATCGGCGCGCGCCTGACGCTTCGATTTCCCGTCCTGCAACGCTACAGCATCCCCGAGCCGGTCAGCGGCGGGTTGCTCTTTGCGCTGGCGACACTGGCCATGGCCATCACGACGGGGCGCGAGATCGAGTTCGACCTCGAAGCCCGCGACCTGCTGCTGGTCTATTTCTTCACGACCGTCGGCCTGAACGCACGCTTCTCGCAATTGATCAGCGGGGGTCGCCTGCTGGGCATCCTCGTCGGACTGACCGTTCTGGCGATGGTGTTGCAAAACCTCGTCGGCGCGGTCGGGGCGCTGGCGTTCGGTTTGCCACCGCAGGCGGGGGTGCTGCTGGGCACTGCCTCGCTCATCGGTGGACATGGTACCGCGATCGCATGGGGGCCGACGCTGCAGACGGAATACGGGATCGACGGCGCGGCCGAGCTTGGCATCGCCGCAGCGACGCTTGGCCTGATCATGGCCAGCCTGCTTGGCGGCCCGATCGCGAAAATGCTGATCTCGCGCAACCAGCTTGTCGCCCCCCTGCATCCCGAGGAACACACGGCCACCGCCGCGACACCAGAGCCGGGAGCCGAGACAGGGATCACCCATGTCTCGATCATGCGCAGCCTTCTGTGGATTCATGGCGCAATCGCCCTTGGTTACGTCCTTCACGAAGCACTCGAGGCGACATCGCTGAAACTGCCCCTGTTCGTGCCCTGTCTGCTAAGCGGGATCCTTCTGTCGAACCTTCTTCCGCTTCTGATGCCAGACCGGAACATCCGCCTGCGCGGCCCCGCGACCGACCTGATCTCGGAATTCAGCCTGTCCGTGTTCCTGTCGATGTCGCTGATGAGCATGCAGCTTTGGACCCTCGCCACCAGCGCGGGCGTGCTGACGGTCACGATGGCGCTTCAGGCGGTGACCACGACGGTCTTCGTCGCGCTTGTCGTGTTCCGCCTGATGGGCAGGGACTATGTCGCAGCGGTGCTGTCGTCGGGCTTTACCGGTTTCGCGCTTGGCGCGACGCCAACCGCCATCGCGAACATGACCGCCGTCACCCAGCGCTACGGCCCCGCACCGCTGGCCTTCATCCTGCTGCCGCTGGTGTCGGCCTTCCTCGTCGACCTCGCGAACGCGGTGATGATCCAGTGGTACCTGGCGATCTGGTAGGATCCGCAGGACAGGCCTTTGTCTCATCCCATCTCACACGTGGCTCGTTGGCCGCCCGTGGGTTGTCGCACGTGAGACGATAACCCCTCGCTCGGCGCAGGCGATGTGGTCGCTTTAGACCGCCGAGCCAATATCAGTACTCGCCCTTCGCCCGGCTCTTGCTCGGGTCGAAATGCGGGAACGGGACGACCCTTGCGGGCAGACGCTTCTGATGCCCGTCGAGCCGGCCGATCTCCAGCACCTCTCCCTCTGTGCCGTGCGGCGTGTTCACCCGCGCCAGCGCAATGACCTTCTTCAGGATCGGAGACCACACGGCCGAGGTGACAACCCCGACCTGAACCCGGCCCACCCGCACGCAATCGCCGTGCGACGGAACCTCACGCCCCTCCAGTTCCAGCCCGACCAGCCGCCGTTGCGGGCTGGCCTTGCGGGCCTCCAGCGCGGCGCGGCCGACGAAGTCGTCCTCCTTGGATTTGAGCGGCACGGTGAAGCCGATGCCGGCCTCGAACGGATCGGTCTGGTCGTCGAACTCGTGGCCCGCAAAGGCCAGCCCCGCCTCGACGCGCAACACGTCCAGCGCCGTCAGGCCCAGCGGCACCATCCCCTTCGGAGCGCCCGCAGCCCAGATCGCATCCCACACGGCGGGCGCGTCCTTCGGGTGGCAAAAGACCTCATAGCCCAGCTCGCCGGTATAGCCCGTCCGGCTGATCATCACCGGCACCCCTTCAAATCCGCCGATCCGGGCGATGGTAAAGCGGAACCAGCCCAGTTCCTCGACCGTCGGCCGGTCCGGCGGCGTCCAGAACACCTCGGCCAGAATCTCGCGGCTCAGCCGTCCTTGCACCGCGACGTTGCACAGCTGGTCGGTGGAGTTCCGGACATGGGCGTTCAGTCCCAGCGCCTCGGCCTGTTCACGCAGGAACAGACCGCTGTCGTCGGTGCCGCCAATCCAGCGGAAGGCGTGGTCGGACATGCGGAACACCGTGCCGTCGTCGATCATCCCGCCATGCTGGGCGCAGACGGCGGTATAGACCACCTGCCCCACCGCAAGCTTGGCTATGTTCCGCGTCACGCAGGCCTGAAGCAGGGCTTCTGCATCGGGGCCCGTCACCTCGTACTTGCGCAGGGGCGACAGATCCATGATCGCCGCTTTCTCGCGGCAGGCCCAGTATTCCTCCTGCCAGCCCGCGCGCGTGGCATTCGCCAGCCAATAGCCTTGGTATTCGACAAAATCCCGGGTGTGCTGGGCGAAACACTCGTGGAACCCGGTTTCCTTGGTCATTTCCACATCGTCCTCCGGTCGCTTGCGCCACCCGATAGCCCGCTGGAAACTCTCTTCGGGCCGGTAGGTGCGCAGCTGGATATCGGTCGGGTTCCAGCCGTTGGCCGGATCTATGTCGTCGGGACAGGCGGTCGACACGCAGACGAGGTCAGTCAGCGCCCGCACCATCACGTAGTCGCCGGGCCGCGACCACGGTTCGTCGCCGACGATCCCGTGATCCGCGTCGATCATCGTGTTGAAGAAGAAGTTGATCGCGGGCCATCCCGCGCGGGGCCGGACGCCGTAGGCCGCAAGGCCCGTATTGATGTTGTCGGTGCAGTTGCGGTGCCCGAAATAGCCCATGTCCTCGTAGTAGCGCGAGGTACAAGCCAGACCGAAGGTATCGTGCCGACCGACGGTGTCCTGCACGACTTCGACCAGAGGCTCGAAATCGACGTTCCAGAATTTCGAGTGCAGGCCCGGCATGGGATAGGCCGTGCCGGTCATCGTCCGGGTCGCGGTCGGGTCGATCTCGCGGTCGATGCCGGCGTCCAGCGCACGTTTCGAGAACGCCTGAAAGTCCGAGCATTCGCGCCCCTGCACGTCGAGGATCTGGATCCACGTCCCCGCCGGCACCTCGTAGACATAGGCATCGCCGGGCTGGATGTTGACGTCCAGCACCGGGTCCGCCAGCGGATCGGGGGGCGCATGGCGGGTCCGCGCCTCGCCCGCATCGGCTCGGCGCAGGTACAGCAGGATATCGGTCGGCGTGTCATTGGCTGCTGGCGACATCGGACCGCCCGGCGCGGCGACGATCAGCAGACCATCGCCCGCCGCGATCCATGTCACGCTGTCGTTCGGCCGGCTTTCCGGCCCGAACGCCGCCACGCCCAGCGCCGCGCCCAGATCGAAACCCGCCCGCTCCAGCGCACGCCGCACCAAGCGACCCGACTGGCTGTCCAGCGACCGGCGCAGCCCGTCCGGCACCCAGTCCGCCGCCTTGCCGATCAGCCCGGCGTCGCAGCGACCGTCAGGGCGAAAGGCCACGACCTCAGCGCGTTGCCCGCCCTCGCGGTCGACCAGCGTGATCTCGTCGCCTGCCCGGATCTCGACCGCGCGGCTGCCGCCACCCGGCACCGGAAGCCGCTCGACCCCCGGCGGAAGAACCGGCAGGCCGGGCGCGACGACGCCCGACCGCGCGAAAGGCGCTTCCAGCCCCATGCTACTCGCCCGGGACCGTTTCCGGCTCGGCCAGATAGCTTTCCAGCGAGTCGTCCAGCGCATCCTTCCACGGCGTGTGATGCGGCGGCGCCATCGTGCCAGTCAGCGGCGAGACGTAGCCGTAGTTGCGGAAGTTCATGATCCCCTTCTTCTTGTGCTTCTTCCACTGGAAGAACGCCTCGTTCGCGCCGTCCACGTTGAACGAGGGATAATCGGTCTCGGCGATCAGTTCCTTCACGTAGTCGCCCTGATAGACGATCGCACCGTAGTCGTCGGGTACCGCGTCTTCGTCATCCTGACGTTTCTTCCAATCCGCTTCCATCGCGGCGGCGTCCGGCAGGGCGATCTTGCCCATGACGCAGTCCCGTACCCACCATGCCTGCGCGTCGAACATGTTGAAGGTGAACCACTGGTCCTGCATGCCGAGGTAGAACAGCTTGGGGTTCTTGACCCAGACGACGCCCTTGTAAAGATCGCTTGCCGCCAGCCGGTTCGCCGTCTTCAGACGCAGCGAGTCGGGCAGGAACGGGAAGTGGTGCTTGTACCCGGTACACAGGATGATCGCGTCGACGTCCTTGCTGGTGCCGTCCTTGAAATACGCGGTCTTGCCTTCGACCTTCACCAGCGCCGGGACCTCTTGCCAGTTCTCTGGCCAGTCGTATCCCATCGGCGCCGTCCGGTGCGCGACGGTGATCGAGTTCGCACCGTATTTCCAGCACTGAGACCCGATGTCCTCGGCCGAGTAGGAGGTGCCGAGGATCAGGATGTCCTTACCGGCGAACTCGCGCGCGTCGCGGAAGTCGTGGGCGTGCAGGACACGGCCGTTGAAAGTCTCGAAGCCCGGATAATACGGCACATTCGGAACCGAGAAGTGGCCAGTCGCGACGATCACATGGTCGAAGGTCTCGCGCGTCTCGGTGTCGGTCTCGCCGTCCCGCGCAACGACCGAGAACAGGCCGGTCGTCTCGTCAAAGGTCACGTCGCGCACGACGGTCGAGAACTTGATCCAGTCGCGGACCCCGGCGGCCTTCACCCGCCCCTCGATATAGTCGAACAGCACGGCGCGCGGCGGATAGCTGGCGATCGGCTTGCCGAAATGCTCGTCAAAGGAATAGTCCGCGAATTCCAGACCCTCTTTCGGACCGTTCGACCACAAATAGCGGTACATCGAGCCGTGGCAGGGGTTGCCGTACTCGTCGACGCCGGTGCGCCAGTCGTACCGCCACAGACCGCCCCAATCTGCCTGCTTTTCATAGCAGACGATCTCGGGGATCTCCTCGCCCTTCATTTTCGCCGACTGGAAGGCTCTTAGCTGTGCAAGCCCGGACGGCCCCGCTCCGATCACGCATATCCGCATGGCAAAATATCCCTGTTGGCCCATGTTTTCCTCATGGTCGAAAATTTTCACTCTCAGGCAACAAAAATTCTTGCGGCGGCCAGTTTTGAGTGGGACTTTCAAGCTCAACACGGGATTGCTGCCCATTTGGCGGGCAGCCGCACAGTCGAGGGGCAGCTTGGCACATTTCGTTATCCTTCAACACGAGCCGACCGCGCATCTGGCGCTGTTCGCGCCGATGATCGCCGACGCCGGGCACCGGATGACGGTGGTCATGCTGGGCCAGGACGAACTGCCGCCGCTGGACGACGTCGATGCCCTGTGGATCCTCGGCGGCGCGATGGACGTGTTTCAGGAAGACATCCATCCGTGGCTGATCGACGAGAAACGCTTCATCCGCGAGGCTGTTCGGGACCGCGCGTTGCCCGCCTTCGGGATCTGTCTTGGCCATCAACTGATGGCAGAAGCGCTTGGGGGAAGCTGTGCGCTTGGCGGCGCCGAGATCGGCGTGCTGGACGTGAAGGTCACCGCGCCCTCGCCGTTCCTCACTGACCTGCCGCCCGCGTTTCCGGTCCTGATCTGGCACGGGGTCGAGGTAACGTCCCTGCCGCCCGGCGCGACCTGCGTGGCGAAGTCCGATGATTGCGCCGTGCACGCCATCCAATACGGCCCCCGCGCGTTCTCGATGCAAAGCCATCCCGAGGTCGGCCCCGACGTCGTCGCCGACTGGGCCGCGATCCCCGCCGCCGCCATCGTGCTGGCCGAGAAACTGGGACCGGGCGGAGCCGAGCGCCTGACAGCCGATGTCGCCGACCGGATGCCCGAGTTGGAACGCAACGCCAGAACCCTGTTCGACAACTGGTGCCGGCAGGTCGGCATCGCCAGCGAGGTGCCCGCATGACCGAAGCGAAGATCTACGACGCGGGCGCCTTCGTCCTGCAATCCGGCCTGACCCTGCCCGACGCGAAAATCGCCTATGTCACCTACGGCGAACTGAACGCCGCGAAGGACAACGTGATCGTCTACCCCACCCGCTATGCCGGGACCCACAACGAACAGCCGCCGCTGATCGGCGAGGGCAAGGCGCTGGACCCGACCAAATACTTCATCATCGTGCCGAACACTTTGGGCAACGGCGCGTCGTCTTCGCCCTCGAACACCCCCGCCCCACTGGGCGGCCCGGACTTTCCGCTGGTGACGCACTACGACAACGTCATCCTGCAGGAACGCATGTTGAAGGACCTGTGGGGGATCGAGGAAATCCGTCTGGTCTGCGGCTGGTCGATGGGCGGTCAGCAGTCCTATCACTGGGCGGCGATCTTCCCGGACCGGGTGCGCGCCATGTCGTGCTTCTGCGGTCAGGCGATCACCGCACCGCACACCCACGTCTTCCTTGAAGGCGTGAAATACGCGCTGATCACCGACCCCGCGTGGATGAACGGCTATTACAAGGAACAGCCCTGGCGCGGCTTCACGGCGCAGGGCCGAGTCTGGGCAGGCTGGGCGCTGTCGCAGGAATGGTATCGCCGGGAGATGTGGCGTGAGTTGGGGTTCTCGTCGCTGGAGGACTATCTGAAACGCGCATGGGACGGGGCCTACTTCCCCCGAGACGCCAACGACATGCTGTCGCTGATCGCGACGTGGCAGGCATGCGATATCTCGGACAACCCGATCTATGAAGGCGACCGCGCCGCCGCGCTGGGGTCGATCACCGCGAAAGCGATCATTATGCCGGGGCGCACCGACTTCTACTTCCCGCCCGAAGACAACGCCGCCGAGGTCGCGCAGATGCCCAACGCGGAACTGCGCGTGATCGAGTCGGTGTGGGGCCACTATGCCGGCGGCGGGCGCGCAGCCGAGGATACGGCCTTTGTCGACGCCGCGCTGATAGAGCTTCTGGCGTGACCCACGACATCATCGTCATCGGTGCAGGCAGCGCCGGGTGCGCGCTGGCCGAGCGGCTGTCGCGCGACCCCGCCTGCAAGGTTCTGCTGCTCGAAGCGGGCCCGACGGACCGCCACCCGTTTCTGCAGATGCCCGCGGGCGTCGCAAAGGCCATCGCCCACCCCCGGTTCAACTGGCACTACGAGACGGTCCCGCAACACCACATGGACGGCCGCCGCCTGTATGTCCCGCGCGGCAAGGTGCTGGGCGGCTCGTCCGGCATCAACGCGATGGTCTATGTCGAGGGGCACCCCTCTGACTACGACGCATGGGAGGCCGCAGGCTGTACCGGCTGGGGATGGAACGCGGTCGAACCGGCGCTGGCGCAGGTGAAGGCGACGCTGGACCCATCGATGCCCGACAGCGGGTCCGAAGCCTATGCGGCCTTCGTCGCGGCGGGCGGAGAGATGGGGTTCCCGATTTTCGACGACGTCGAGGGCCGCCAGTGGGGCTTCGGCATGTTCCGCCTGAACGTGAAAGACGGCAAACGGCGCAGCGCTGCGGCGGCTTATCTGGCGCTGGCCAAGGGCCGCGCGAACCTGACCGTACGGACCGGCGCGAAGGTGCTTGGCCTCGCGGGCGTCGGACGGGTGCGCGGCGTCCGCGTTGCAGACGGTCGCGATGAGGAAACGCTTCAGGCCGGGCACGTCGTGCTGGCCGCGGGCGCGATCGGTACGCCGCAGATCCTGATGCTGTCGGGCATCGGCCCCGCCCACCATCTTGCCGAGCAGGGTATCGCGGTCCGGGCCGACCTGCCCGGCGTGGGCGAGAACCTTCACGATCACCTCGAGGTGAAGGTCAAACACCGCATGACCCGCCCCCTGTCGCTGTGGGACCACGCGAAGTTTCCGAACAACCTGATGGTCGGCGCGCAATGGCTGCTGACGAAACAGGGCGTCGGGCGGCAGCAAGGGCTGGAGGCCGGTGCGTTTCTACGGCTGGACGGAACGGACGGCCCGCCCGATACGCAGTTGCATTTCATCAACGCGCTGGCCTTCGACGGCGCCACCGCCGACGACCGAGGGCACGGCTTCGCGATCGACGTGACCCAGCTTCAGCCCGAAAGCCGGGGGCGGCTGCGGCTCGCTTCGGCGGATCCGGCGGCGAAACCGCTGATCGACCCGAACTACCTTGCCGCCGAGGCGGATGTGACCGCGCTGCGCGAGGGGCTGCGATTTCTGCGCGAGCTTTGCCAGCAGCCTGCGCTGGCCGCCATCGCGGGCGAGGAACTGCGGCCCGGACCGTCCAAGACGTCGGACGCCGATCTGGACGCGGTGGTGCGCGCCACGGCGGATTCGATCTATCATCCGGTCGGCACCGCCAAGATGGGCACCGATGGAATGGCGGTGGTGAACCCGGCCACGATGGCCGTGCACGCGGTCGAGGGCCTTTCGGTCGCCGACGCTTCGATCATGCCGCGGATCGTCAGCGGCAACACCAATGCGCCTTCGGTCCTGATCGGCGCGATGGGGGGAGAGAAGATCGCCTCCGCGCTGGGGGCCGGCTGATCCAGCAACCATTGGTGCGCACGACGGAACCCGGATGTGCGCCGGTGCGTGTGGTGTTGGCGGGCAAGACGGGCAATCCTGTGGGCAGACTGGACCCCGGAAAGAAGCACCGATGCCGATGACCCGCCGTACCCTTCTCGCCTCTGCCGCCGCCACCGCCCTGCCCGGCAGCCTTTCCGCCGCCGAAGAGATGCTGCCGCTGTCCGCTCCGGTGAGTGTCCGCAAGGTCGGGCTTTGGGCAAAGGACGCCGAGACGATGGCCGACTGGTACGCCGCGCGCGTGGGCCTTCAGCGCATGGGCGGCGAGGGCAACGTGATCGCGATGGGCAACGGCCGCGACGTCCTGCTGGACATCACGGAAGACTCCGCCCTGACCATCGCGCCCCCGACGCAGGCCGGTCTCTATCACACCGCGTTCCTCCTGCCGTCCCGCCGCGACCTCGCCCGTTGGGTGCTGTTCGCGATGCGCGAGCAGTTTCCCGTCGATGGCGTCGCCGATCACCTCGTCAGCGAGGCGATCTATCTGACCGACCCCGAAGGCAATGGCGTCGAGATCTACGCCGACCGTCCCGCCTCGGATTGGGTCTGGACCGACGGCAGCGTCGAGATGGCAAGCAAGGCGATCGACTTCGACTCGCTTCTGGCCGAAGCAGGCCCCGCGCCGATCCCGTGGGAGACCGCACCCGCCGGCACCGTGGTTGGCCACGTCCACCTGAAAGTCGGCGACGCCACGTTGGCCGGGGACTGGTGGCAAACGCAGATGGGCTTCGATGCGGTGCGTGCGCGGCAAGGCGCCGTGTTCCTGTCCACCGGCGGCTACCACCACCACATCGCGGTGAACCAATGGCAAAGTGCCGGCGCACCGATGCGGCCCGAGGGTTTCACCGGCCTCGCCTATGTCGACCTGCAAAGCCGCGCCCCGGTCGAGGCTGCGGTGTACAGCGACGACTGGGGCACCGAGATCCGGCTGTCTGCGGTCTGACCGGAAGCGGTCAGTCCGGCATCTGGTCCGGTGGGCGGCGCACGAAGAACGCAGCCGCGATCATCAGCAGCGAGATCACCGCGCCGGTCACGAAGCCCGCGCGCAGGCCGGCTGCGGTGGCGGCGACCGTCTCGGCTCCGGCAGCCATTTCGGTTCCGATCCGTACCGACATGATCGACACGAACAGCGCGATGCCCGCCGCGCCCGCAACCTGCTGCACGGTGCCGATCACCGCGCTGCCATGCGAGTAAAGGTCCTGCGGAAGCGAGCCCAGCGACGAGGTGAACAGCGGCGTGAACAGCAGCGCCAGCCCGACGCTTAGCACCACGTGCGCGGCAAGAACCCAGACCATTGCCGTGTCAACGCCAAAGCTTGCCATGATCCAAAGGCCCGCGCTGACCAGCGTCGCTCCCGGGATCACCAGCTTGCGCGCACCGACCCGGTCGAAGGCGCGGCCGACACCCGGCGCCAGAAGCCCCATGATCAGGCCGCCCGGCAGCAAAAGAAGGCCCGCCGTCAAAGGCTCCATCCCCAAGACGTTCTGCATGTAGATCGGCAACAGGATGATCATCCCGAACAGCGCCATCATCGCGAAGCCCATCATGATCACCGAAACGGTGAAGACCTTCACCGTGAAGGTGTGCAGGTTCAGCAGAGCCCGGTCCCGCAGCTTCAGCTGCCGCAGGATGAACACGACCAGCACCGCCCCGCCGACGAGCAGCGGCAGCCAGACCGGAACCGGTCCGCCGCCGCCGTGGCTTTCGCCGATGGTGGACAGGCCATAGACCAGCCCGCCGAACCCGAGGGCCGACAGCGGCACCGAGATCGCGTCGAGCGGCGCCTTCTTCGGCTCGGTCACGTTGACCAGCCGCGCCCAGCCCAGCGCCAGCGCGCCCAGTCCGATTGGCAGCACGAGGATGAACATCCAGCGCCAGTGCAGGTAGTGCAGAATGATGCCCGAAATCGTCGGCCCGATGGCCGGGGCGACCGAAATCACGATAGAGATGTTGCCCATCGTGCGGCCCCGGCTTTCCGGCGGCACAAGGTTCATGACCGTGGTCATCAGAAGCGGCATCATGATCGCGGTGCCCATCGCCTGAACCACGCGACCAAGGATCAGCAGACCAAGTCCGGGCGCCACGGCGCAGACCAGCGTGCCCGCGCTGAACAGGCTCATTGCGAGGGTGAACACGAACCGCGTGTGGAACCGTTGCAGCAGGAAGCCGGTGATCGGGATCACCACCGCCATCGTCAGGAGAAACGCGGTGGTCAGCCACTGTGCGGCGTTGGCGGTCACGTCGAGGTCGACCATCAGACGCGGCAGCGCGACCGACATGATCGTCTCGTTCAGGATCACGGTGAAGGCAGAGACCAGCAGAAGCGTGATCACCAGCCGGTTGCGCGCCGCGTGTTCCGGGGCCGAAGCGGCGCCGGTGGACGGGGCAGAGGACAAATCGGGCTGCATCGGGGGACTCGGGCACGGGAAAAGGGAACGGCCGGAACGATCCGGCCGCTTAGCTGTGGGGTCGCCCGTTCATGGTCCGCGGTCAAGATGCCGCGTGCGCAAGGCCGGGTTGCGGCGGCCGGTGGCCGAAGCCGCATGTTCCCGTCCCCGCCCCCGGATCAGCGCAAGTCGAACGCGATTGGCAAGGTCACCGGGCCGGTGTTGCCGCTGTCGGCCAGCCACGTGGCCGGTCCGTCCGCAACCGGCGTCTTCAGGCGTTGCGACAGCAGGCGATAGGCCACCGCCATGTCGTTGCGCGCCACGATGTTGCCAAGGCAGTGATGGATGCCGCCGCCGAAGCCGTAGTTGCGCGCGCGTTTCGCCGTTATGTCGAAGGATGCGTCTTCCATCGCGGCGGGATCGGTCCCCGCGCTTTCGGAATAAAGATGCAGCACCGTCCCCTTGGCGACTGTGATCCCGCCATAGTCGAAGTCTTCGATGGCTTCCCGCGTCACCCACGTGATCGTCGGGCGCATCCGCATCACCTCGGTCGCCGCGGCCATGTCCAGCGAAGGATCGGCGGCCAATGCGTCCCACTGCGCCGGGTGGTCCATGAACATCGACATGCCAAGCCCAAGCTGGTTGCGCGTGGTGTCGACACCCGCGAAGGCCAGCATAAGCGCGAGGTTCTTCAGTTCGGCATCCGACAGCCGGTCGCCGTCCGCGGTCGCCTGCACCATGGCCGACAGGATGTCGTCGCCGGGATTGGCCTGACGCTCGGCCAGCACCGCGTTCATGTAGTCGCCAAGTTCCTTCGTCGCCGCCTCGATCGCGTCGATCTCGGCCTTGTAGTTCACCCCCAGCGCCAGACCCATCGTCGCCGAGGTGCGCAGGATGAACGCGGCCTCGGTCTCGGGCAGGCCAAGGATCAGGCACAGCACCCGCGCCGCATAAGGGTCGGCGAACTCGGCCATGAAATCGCAACGGCCCTTGTCGATGAACGCGTCGGTCAGGTCGGTGGCGATGCGCTCGAACTCGGGCATCATCGTCTTCACGACCTTGGGCGAGAACGCCGGGTTCACCAGCCGCCGCAGCCGCCAGTGATCGTCGCCCTCGGTCACGAGGATCGAGCTGTTCCACCAGTCCGCGAAGTACCCGCTGGGCACGCCGTTCAGCGCCGGCCAGTTGTGGCTGCCCTGGATCAGCGACTTGTGGGTCAGCAGTTCGCCCATCTCCTTGTGGCGCAGCACGGCAAGCCCATAGGGCGTCTTGGCGTACCACGAGGCATCCCGCGCCTTCCGCACCGGTTCGGACCGGAGCGAAAAGGCGGGGTTTGCCACATCGAGGAAGGGGGCGTCTTCCAGCGCAAGTGTCACGGCAGGCACTCCATGTAGGTGTCCTTGTCCCAATCGGTGACGGTGGACATAAACCGCGCCCACTCGTCCGACTTGTACTCATGGTACAGGCGATACATCTCGCCCGGCAGGCCTTTCTGAACCACCTCGTCGTTGTCGAGATGCACCAGCGCCTCGCCCAGCGACATCGGCAGTTTCTTGACCTTCTTGCCCTGCGCCATCGCCTCGTAGATGTTCCGTTCCTCGGGCTTGCCGGGGTCGAGATCGTTGTCCAGACCGTCGTCCATCGCGGCCAGCAGGGCCGAGCCCATCAGGTACGGGTTCACCATCGAGTCGACCGAGCGGTATTCGAAGCGGCCCGGAGCCGAAACGCGAAGGCCGGTGGTGCGGTTCTGGAAGCCCCAGTCGCTGAACACCGGCGCCCAGAAGCCCGTGTCCCAAAGACGGCGATAGCTGTTCACGGTCGACGCGCCGATTGCGGTCAGCGCCTGAAGGTGCGCCACGACGCCGCCGATGGCCTTCAGGCCGGTCTTGCCCGGCATTTGCGGGTCGTCGGTGTCGGGCATGAACGTGTTGTCGCCGCCCGAGACGTACATGTAGTTCTCGGCCATGCCCGGCAGGTTGTCCGGGTCGTTGCCGGTCTTGCGGAACACATCCTCGCCCGCCGTCCACAGCGACATGTTGTGGTGGCAGCCAGAGGCCGACACGCCCATGAACGGCTTCGTCATGAAACAGGCGAAAATGTCGTTCTCGCGCGCCACCTGCGCGCAAAGCTGGCGGTAGGTCGTCAGACGGTCGGCATTGCGCAGCACGTCGTCGAAGGTCCAGTTCAGCTCCAGCTGGCCCGGTGCGTCCTCGTGGTCGCCCTGGATCATGTCGAGACCCATTTTCCGCGCGTAGCGGATCACCTGCATCGACACCGGGCGCAGCGCCTCGAACTGGTGGATGTGATAGCAGTAGGGCTTGGAATAGCCTTCCGACGGCTTGCCGTTCTCGTCGTACTTCAGCCACATCATCTCGGGCTCGGTGCCCATGCGCAGCTGAAGCCCATGCTTCTCGGTGAATTCCTTGTGCATCCGCCGCAGGTTGCCGCGGCAGTCGGCGGTCAGGAACGCGCCGGGATCGACCTTTTCCTCACGGTTGCGGAACAGGGTGCAGAACATCCGGCCGATCTCGGGCGCCCACGGAAGCTGCATGAAGGTCTCGGGTTCGGGGATACCGACCAGTTCCGCCGCTTCGGGACCGTAGCCAAGGTAATCGCCGGCGCGGTTGGTGAACAGGTTGACGGTCGAGCCGTAAACAAGCTGGAAGCCCTTCTTCGCAACGCTCTCCCAATGGTCCGCCGGGATGCCCTTGCCCATGATCTTGCCGGTTACCGACACGAACTGAAGATAGAGATACTCGATCCCCAGCGCGTCGATCTTCTCGCGCACCGCCTTGATCTTTTCTGCGCGTCCCTCTTCCTCGACGAAGCTTTCGATATCCATCTGGCCGTGGTCCCTGTTGTGATGTTCGTTGCTCAAGACAGAGCCAAGGGAATCGGCCTTGTCCACGAAAAACTAACACCCACAGGAAACATTTATTCTCTGCACGAGAATAGGGCGACAAATTGCACGCCGCGTTTCGTACTTCGCTCAAAAACCGGGCTGGGCTTCCTTTGCTTCGCCTGAAACCGGGCAAAACCCGCGAAAACCCACGATTCCGTGATTGCGCATTTTGGCTGACAGGAAACTTTCTTCACTCTCAGGGCCAGAGGGGCGCCTGCCCCTTTCACAAACAAAGTGCTGACAGGGAGTCAGAGACATGGAACAGGAACTCGCCCAGCTGGTCGAACGGGTGACCGCCCTTGAGGGCGGCGCCGGTTGGGCCGGTACGGTCAACTCGGAAATCTTCTATTGGTGGTGTACCGCGCTGATGATCACCATCCACGCGGGTTTTCTTGCCTACGAGATGGGGGCAAGCCGCGTGAAGAACGTGCTGGCATCGGGGATCAAGAACATCCTCGCCTTCGCGTTCATGGTGCCGACCTTCTACTTCTTCGGCTGGTACATCTATCTTGCATTCTACAACGGGTTCATCCCGGCCGCCGACGGCGCCGCTGGCCTGCCGTGGGACCTGTCGATGGGTCCGAACCTTGCCGACAACGCCACCGGCATCTTCTGGGCAGCCTTCACGCTGTTCGCCGCCACGACCGCCTCGATCTTCTCGGGCGCGGTGATCGAGCGCATCCAGACCGCCGGCTTCCTGATCCTCGCGATCCTTCTGGGTTCGGTGGTCTGGATCCTTGGCGGTGCATGGGGCTGGCACCCGACGGGCTGGCTGACGGTGAAGTGGGGCTATCATGACGTGGGCGCCGCAGGCGTCGTACACATGGTCGCCGGCTTCTTCGCGCTTGGCGTGCTGATCAACCTCGGACCGCGTGTCGGCAAGTTCAACGCCGACGGCTCGGCCAACGTGATCAAGGCGCACAACATTCCGTTCACCATCACCGGCCTGATGCTGATCATCGTGGGCTTCTTTGGCTTCCTCGGCGGCTGTATCATCTACATCCCCGGCGAGCAGTGGCAGAACATCTACGGTCAGCCGACCACCCTTTCGGCCTTCGCCTTCAACACCCTGATGGGGATGGCTGGCGGCATCATCGGCGCGTGGATGAAAACCCGCGATCCGTTCTGGATGATGTCGGGCGCACTGATCGGTATCTTCGCCGCAGCCTCTGGCCTCGACGTCTACTACCCGCCGGTCGCGTTCCTGCTGGGCACCTTCGGCGGCTTCGTCGTGCCGATGGTCGCTGTCCGTCTTGAGAAGATGGGGATCGACGACGCTGTCGGCGCCTTCCCGGTGCACGGCATCGGCGGCCTGATCGGCGTGGTCGCCTGCGGCATCTTCGCGGCAGGTTACCCGAACGTGGGCGAAGGCTATCCGCCGGTTACGCTGATCGGTCAGATCGTCGGCGCGGTCACGATGGCGCTTCTGGGCTTCATCCCGGGCTATGTCGCGTCGTTGATCCTGAAGATGTTCGGCCTGCTGCGCGTGCCGGATCACATCCAGGAAATCGGTCTCGACGTGGTCAAGGTGCCGGTCGAAGCCTACCCCGAGGGCTACATTCCCGGCCCCGTCACCACCATCGATCCCGGCGCAGCGCCGGCAGAGTAAAGGAGCAAACGCATGAACACCTCTCCGATCACCAGCTGGGACGGGGCCGAGGCGATCTTCACCTGGGCCGACAGCCCGACGATGATGGCGATTGCGCTGATCGGCGCGCTGGCCGTCACGGTGGGGGCGATTGTCTACGCCGCGTCGCACGACAAGCACGCCTACGCGAGCTACAAGCCGAAATAACACCGGCACACGAACACTTGCGGAGATCGGGCGGTCCTTCGGGGCCGCCCTTTCTTATCCGGCGTAGGGCTCGACCCTGTCGGCCGAGATCGCATAGCCAACCTCTGCCAGCTGGGTCGAGGTCGCAGCGGCGCCGAACATGCCCGTCACCGTCACCGGCTCGAACAGCCCGTCGGAGTCATATGGCCGGTCGGTCGTCGTCACGAGAACAAGCTGGTTCGCGGGGGGCGGCGGCACGTGGATGCAGGCCCCGACATAGGGCACCAGCATGAACACGGTCACGCCTGTGCCGTCGTAGTCCAGCGGCACGATGAAGCCTGACAACCTGACGGTCATGCCGTTCCAGTCGCTCCGCACGCCCGTAGCCGGAGGCTGCTGGGCGGCAAGATCCGCGGAATCATGCTGGACGACCCCGCTGAGTTCGCCTGGAAGCGTGGCATCCCCTTCGGGCAGCAGGTCCTTCCATTCCAGTTCGACCACGTCTTCCGCCCGAAGCTGTCCGGGCACACAGCCCAAGGCGGCAAGGCCCGCAAGCATCGCCCGTCGCGAGACGCCCGGCCGGCGCAGGTCAGTCGTTTGCATCCCAGAAGTCCTTTCAAGTCAAAGCGGCGCGGCGATCCCGCGTCCGCTCAGGTTCGCACCATCATGCCATCCGCCAGCGAAAGCCGATAGGCCCGCAGCGCCGGCAAGAGGCTTGCCAGTCCCGCCGCCGCGACGACGCAAGCCAGCACCACGGCTTCCCGCAGCGACGGCGTCTCGATCGGCAGCCAAAGGCCGAAGGCCGCATCGACCCACGGACGCAGCAGGACCAGACCGCCGTACAGCAACACAATTCCAAGCACGGCGCCCACCAGCGCCATCAGCACCGCTTCCAGCACCAGAAGGCCAAGGATCGTGGCTGGACGCGCTCCCATCGCGCGCCAGATCGCCATCTCGCGCCGCCGCTCGTTGAGGCTTGAGAAGATCATCGCCATCATGCCCAGAAGCGCGGTCACGACGACCATGCCGGACACCCCGATCAAGGCCGTCTCGGCGATCCCCACGATCTGCCAAAGTTCCTGCAACGCGACGCCGGGCAGGATCGCCAGCAATGGTTCTTCCGGATATTCGTTGATCCAGCGCTGAAGCCCGAAGATCTGCAACCGCGACTCGACTCCCACCAAGGCCGCTGTGATCGCGGTCGGGGTCAGGTTCATCTGGCGGATGACCTCGACCGGCGTGGTCTGGCCCGGGATCTGCGCGCCGCTCTGCCAGTCGACATGGATCGCCTCGATTGCCTCCATGCTGACGATCACCGTGCGGTCCACAGGCGTGCCGGTCTTGCCGATGATGCCCGCCACGCGGAACGGTTGGTCGTCGTGTTCCGTGAACGAAGCCAGCCCGTGCGCCACGACAATCGGATCCCCCACCGAATACCCAAGCGTCGCCGCGACATCCGCACCGATCACGGCGTCGTAGAGATCCCCCAGCCCCTGCCCGTCGGAGAATTCCAGAGACCGCCCGCCGCGAAACCGGTAGCGGGTGAAGAACTCGTCCGTCGTCCCCATCACGCGGAACTGACGGTGACTGTCGCCCAGCGAGATCGGCACGATCCAGTCGACCTCGGGCCGGGCCGCGATGTCCTGATAGCTTTGCCACGTCACGTTGTTGGTCGCATTGCCGATCCGGAACACCGAGTACAGCAGCAGTTGCACCGACCCGGACCGCGCGCCAACGATCAGGTCGGTGCCCGAAATCGTATCGGCGAAGCTTGCCCGCGCGCCGGTGCGCACCTTTTCGACGCCAAGAAACAGCGCCACCGAAAGCGCGATGGCCAGCACCGTCATCCCGACGGTCAGCGCCCGCGCCAGTAGCGAACCGATGGCAAGGCGCAGGATCATGCGGCGGCCCTTTGCGTGGTCACGATATCCTCTAGCCGGATCACCCTGTCGAACCGGTCGCCCAGCCGTTCGTCATGGCTGACCATCAGCAGCGACGATCCGGCCTCTGCCGTCCGGTCGAACAGCAGCCGCAGGAACGTGTCCTGCGTCGCCGCGTCCAAGGCCGAGGTGGGTTCATCCGCGACGATCAGCGGCGGCGCCCCGATCAGCGCACGCGCCACCGCGACCCGCTGCTGCTGACCGACGCTCAGCCGCCCGGCAGGCAGGTGCGCCGCACCATCCGGCAGCCCAAGCGCCGCGCACAGACGCTCTGCCTCGGCAACGCCACCGGCACGCCGACGGCGGTTCGGAGCGAACCGCAAAGGCAGCATGATGTTGTCGGAAACGCGCGCGTAGGGCAGCAGGTTGAACTGCTGGAAGATCACCCCGATTTGTTCGGCCCTGAACCTGTCACGGCGCCCGGCGCTAAGCGACTTCAGGTCAGTCCCCCCGACTGAAACGACACCGCTGTCCGCAGTGACGATGCCGCAAACAAGCGACAACAGCGTGGATTTGCCCGACCCGCTGGCGCCGAGAAGCAGCACGCTTTCTCTTGGCGCAAGCGAAAAGGCCGGGCAGGACAGTCGGAACCCGCCCCGGCCGGGCCAGCCAAAGCTGACGTCGGTCAGGGCAAGCGCTGGGTCGGGCATGATCAGTTAAGCGTCATCTCTGGTGCGTCGCGCGAGACCTCGGCAGAACCGGCCCCCGCATCAGTGACATACTGCGCTTCGATCTCCTGCGCATTCTCGAATTGCGCGAAGAACGGGAATTCGATCGAGGTCAGTGCTTCGGGGTTGGCGCATTCGAAAGTGTAATGCGCATGGAACGCGCTGTGGGTTGCGCCTTCCTCATGGTCGTGGTCCTCGTCCTCGGCATGCTCTTCATGCTCGTGGTCGTGATCCTCGCCCTCGGCATGTTCTTCATGCTCGTGGTCGTGATCCTCGCCCTCGGCGTGCTCTTCATGCTCGTGGTCGTGATCCTCTCCCTCGGCATGCTCTTCGTGGTCGTGGTCGTGGTCCTCTCCCTCGGCATGCTCTTCGTGGTCGTGGTCATGTTCCTCGAGTTCATACTCGGCTTCCGCTTCGACCACCTCGCATCCCGCGGCCTCGGGCAAAGTCACGACCGTCGCCGGGTCCGACAGACGCATCACCGATGTGTCCACCGCCATCGAGTCTGTCTCGTTCGACGGCGCATATTCGAAGCCGACGATATCCATACCCGGAGCCTCGAGCCGCATCTCGACCGTTCCGCCCTCGATCGCGATCTCCAGCGTGCTTACGCCGTGTACATGCGCGCTAAGTTCGCGGTGTTCCTGCGCCATAAGCGGCGCCGCGGCGACAGAGGCCATAAGAGCCAGGCTGGTGGTTTTCATGTCGATTCCCTTCTCGAATTCCCGGCGCATGTTATGTCATATCATCACAACGTCAATGTGGAGGCCGGGCTGGACGAGCAAGGCGGCCGCCAAATCGGCCTACGTCGCGGTCTTCGCCCATGCGGAACTGGCGAGGAGGCGCCGAACTTGGCCTTCTGACACACGGTCCGATCGGCACGAAATTACAGGCTTACCCGAAAACGACGAAGGGCCCGCAAGGGGCCCTTGATCTAATTGGTCGGAGTGGCAGGATTCGAACCTACGACCCCTGCCTCCCGAAGACAGTGCTCTACCAGGCTGAGCTACACTCCGACCGTGGCGGGTGCAGTATCCCCTCGCCGCGGCATTTGCAATACCCCTTCTGCCACCTTTATTGCGCCCGCGCCGGTGTGCGGCGCGAGATACGTGCAAGGGCGGAAACGCGGGGGGTGGTGCCAGTCTCGGCGCGCGACTTCGTGCGCAGCACCGGGGTGACACGGGACATGCCACCAAGGCTCTCGCGCAGCACGATGTAGACCCCGCTTGAGATGATGATTCCCGCGCCGATCCACGTCACCTTGTCGGGCACTTCATCGAAGAACAGGCTGCCGTAGATCGCCGCCCAGATCATCTGGGAATAGTGCATCGGCGCGACGATGGCCGCGTCGCCGTTCTTGTAGGCCTGGATCATCAGCAGGCCGGCAATGAACGCCAGCGACGCCATAAGACCCACCAGCCCCAGATCGATCAACGGCATCGGCGTGTAGACCAGGGGAAGCGCAAGCGCCATCACCACGAAGTTCGCCATCATCGGGTACAGCAGCAGCACCGCGCTGCGTTCGTCCTGCCCGATCTTGCGGACGATGATCGACACCAGCGACCCGGTGAACGCCCCAACGACGGCGGCAAGGTGTCCCAGCGTGAACTCCGACGCACCGGGGCGCAGAACCACGACGACACCGATCAGGCCCACGACGACAGCGGCCCAGCGGTGGCGGCCCACCGTTTCGCCAAGGATCGGAATCGACAGCACCGTGATCAGCAAGGGCTGCGCAAAGATGATCGCATAGACCTCGGCCATCGGCAGGGTCGCGAAGGCGTAGAACACGCACAGGCCGGTGATCACCGCGCATCCGGTGCGCAGTGCCGTCCACCACGGGTGTTTCGGGATCAGCGTGTCCGCCGTGCGGTCGCGCATAAGCATAAGCATGACCAGCGGAAAGCTAAGAAGCACGCTGTAAAAGATGATCTGAAAGGTCGACAGGGTCGCGCCCAGCGTCTTCACGACCACGTCGTGAGTCGAGAACAGACCGAAACCGGCGAGCGCGAAGAGCGCGCCCTTGATGTTGGATTTTGATGCTGACATTCGGCAAACCTAAGGTGGTTGCCGTCGACAATGTGTTAACCGGCGACAGCGTCAAGGCATGCCGCCGGTTTTGCACGATATTTCAGCCCGATTGACGGGCTTTCGATCACCGCGTCAAAGCGAGGCGTCGAGTTTCGCGACGATTGCGTCGCCCATTTCGGCGGTGGACACCGGCTGAACGCCGTCTTCGCCCAGCAGATCGGCGGTGCGCAGGCCGTCGGCCAGCACGGCGTTCACCGCTTCTTCCAGCCGGGTCGCCTCGTCGCCCTTGTCGAACGAGTACCGCAGCGCCATCGCGAACGACAGGATGCAGGCGATCGGGTTCGCCTTGCCGGTGCCCGCGATATCGGGCGCCGAGCCGTGGACCGGTTCGTACAGCGCTTTCGGGCGGCCATTCGCCATCGGCGCGCCAAGCGAGGCCGAGGGCAGCATGCCCAGCGAGCCGGTCAGCATCGCGGCAAGGTCCGACAGCAGGTCGCCGAACAGGTTGTCGGTGACGATCACGTCGAACTGCTTGGGCCAGCGGGTAAGCTGCATGGCGCCCGCGTCGGCGTACATGTGCGACAGCTCGACATCCGGGTATTCAGCGTCGTGGATCTCCTGCACCACGTCGCGCCACAGCACGCCCGATTCCATAACGTTGGCCTTCTCCATCGAGCAGACCTTGTTGCCGCGCTTGCGGGCCAGCTCGAAAGCCGAACGGGCGACGCGGGCGATTTCGGATTCGGTGTAGCGCTGGGTGTTGATGCCCACGCGCTCGTTGCCTTCCTTGAACACGCCACGGGGCTCGCCGAAGTAGACGCCCGAGGTCAGCTCGCGGATGATCATGATGTCGAGGCCGGCGACCACATCCTTTTTCAGCGACGAGAAGTCGGCCAGCGCGTCGAAGCACTGCGCCGGACGCAGGTTCGCGTACAGGTCCATCTCTTTCCGCAGGCGCAGCAGGCCGCGCTCGGGTTTCACGCTGAAATCGAGGGTGTCGTACTTGGGGCCGCCCACGGCGCCCAGCAGGACGGCGTCGACTTCCTGGGCCTTGGCCATGGTCTCGTCGGTCAGAGGCGTGCCGTGCGCGTCATAGGCGCAGCCGCCGACGAGGTCCTCGCTGACGTCGAAAGCCATGTCGCGCTTGGCGCCGAACCAGTCGATCACCTTGCGGACCTCGGCCATCACCTCGGGGCCGATGCCGTCGCCGGGCAGGATCAGAAGCGAGGGGTTGGACATGGACAAGTTCCCTTCCTTTGTGTCGTTCTCACGGGTCGGGCATCGCCTATCCCGGCCTTGCCGGGGGGTCAAGAAACCTTGGGGTTCCGCCGCGTTGCGGCAAGCCATATCGGCAGCGCATGACGGGATGGCGCGAACGTGTCTACTGCGGCCGGACCGGCGCGCCATATCGAAGGTGGGAGGCTTTGACGAAAGGAGGATGCGATGACCGGGAAGGTTCTGGTTCTAGGTGCATCCGGACGGTTCGGCAGACATGCCGAACAGGCCTTCAAGACCGCCGGATGGCAGGTCCGATGTTTTGACCGTGGCGGCGACCTCGTGCGCGCGGCGCGTGGTGCGGATGTCATCGTGAACGGGTGGAACCCGCCCTATGCGCGCTGGCAAGCCGAACTTCCCGATCAGACCGAACAGATCATCGCAGCGGCCAAGCAGGCGCGCGCGACCGTTCTGGCGCCGGCGAACGTCTATGTCTACGGGCCGGGGTCGCCCCGCATTCTGCGGGAAACGACCCCCCATACCGCGACCAATCCGCTCGCGCGCGCCCGGAGGGCCGCCGAGATGGCGCTGCGCAGCTCGGGCGTGCGCGTGATCCTGTTGCGGGCGGGAGACTTCCTTGACGACCGGGCCAGCGGCAACTGGTTCGACCGGGTGATGATCAAGGGGCTTTCGCGCGGGCGGCTGACCTATCCCGGTCCGCTTGACGCCGCGCACGCCTGGGCCTGGCTGCCCGACCTTGCCCGCGCCGCCGTACAACTGGCCGGAATGCGCCGGCGGCTGCGGCCGTTCGAAGAGGTTCTGTTTCCGGGCTACACGCTGACCGGAAAGGAACTGGCGGAAGAAGTCTCTGTCGCGCTCGACCGTCGTATCACGGCTGGCCGGATGTCGTGGCTTCCGTTGCGGGCCATGGCGCCGGTGTGGCCCTTTGCCCGCCACCTTGTCGAGATGCGGTACCTTTGGTCCATGCCGCACCAATTGGACGCGGAACGCTTCAACGAACTGCGTCCGGGCTTCCGGCATACTGCGCCCGCGACGGCGCTGGCCTCAGCGCTACGGGTCGATATCGACCCACACAAGCCGGTGGCGCGGCAGGCCCTCGCCCTCGATCAGCGGGCGTAGCGGATCGTCGGCCGCGGGCCAGAACACGCCCGCGTCCAGCACGGTCAAAGCCCGATCCGGCAGAACGTAACTGATGCGAAGGTTGCCCGGTCCGGGGTCGTCCGACCAGTCGGCCGTGTCGAAAGCCGGATCGCCCCTGTGGTCGCCATTCCTGCCGCCCTGTCGGTCTGCGGCCTCTGTGCCTCCGGCACTACGGGGTCGCGGGTCGCGGAGGCGCGCGTGGCCGATCAGGTTCGCGATCGCCGCGCCGCGCCCGTCGCCGTCAGACGGATCGAGGTTCGCATTGCCCAACACGATCACGGGATCGTCCGGCGCCGATCCCAGCCCGCCGTCCAGATAGACCGACCACAAGGCGACCTCGTCATGGTTCCGAAGGCCGTTCGCGTCTTCCGGACCGTCAAACACCGGTGGCGTCGCCGCGAAGCAAAGCATGTGCAGCCGCCCGCCATCCGGCAGGATCACCGGGACATCCCAGTGGCCGGTGGACGACAACCGCTGGGCCGCCAAAGCCTCTGCCGATGGAAATGGTTGTCCGTCAACCTCGGGCAGCTTTGCGCCGGGGAGGTCCGCCCATAGCAACCCCGAGAAGTCGCGCACCCCGTCGGCATCCACCGGCAATCGAGACAACAGCACCATCGCGCCCTGCCCCGCGAACCAGCCGTAGCCCTGCGCGTCACGCGGCCCGCCGGTGCGGCCATCGCCGTCCATGTCCAGCCCCGTGGCAAGCCCCGCGTTCGACGGCAGCGCAAAAAGGTGCGGATACGCCGCTCCGGCTTCCGCCAGCCGCGCCTCTAGCGCGCGGGCGGCGGCAAGGTCGAGATCCCAGTCGAAACCAGTGAGCAGCAGAATGTCAGGAGACACCTCGGCAATCACGGCGACGACCGCCGCGATGTCGGGCTCCTCTGCGGCAAGGATATCGCGCAGCAACAGCCCCGGCCCCCGGCGCTGCATCTCGACATGCCAAGTCGCCACGCGCAGGGGCTCTGCGGCGGCGGGGAGAAACGACAGGAATAGAAGGACTAGGCCGGCTGCATTTCGTCGCGCCCGGCGATGGCGCGCTTGCGCT
Source organism: Maritimibacter sp. (assembly GCA_017792445.1). Lineage (GTDB taxonomy): Bacteria > Pseudomonadota > Alphaproteobacteria > Rhodobacterales > Rhodobacteraceae > Psychromarinibacter. Next base: position 2,280,628 of record CP051232.1, on the reverse strand, counting down.
CGATCAGGGCCGCGATCCGGCCCATTGCAAGGCCGCGCATCAGAAGGCTGGAGGGAAGGAAGGCCCATGCCGCAACGATCCATACCATCGACTGCGGATTCTCCAGCGTGACCTGACCGAACAGGTTCTCCGACGCTTTCAGCGCAGCCGGGATGAAGAATGGCATGGTAAATCCTACCACGATGTTAAAGCGCGCGTCGCGCTCCAGTCGTTGCACCACGTCGCCGCCCGAGGTCGGGTCGAAAGTGGGAAGGTTCACCCAGACATTGAAAGGGCCGCGATGCAGCGGCCAGTTCTTCACCCGGACGAAGAAGTAGAAGATCGCGAGCGTCAGCATCGAGAAGAAGTAGCTGATCCCCGCCGCGGTCCGCACCCGGTCGACATGGGCAAGCGTCGTGTCCTCTGGCAGCAGCAGCACGATCTGACGCACCGGGCTGTAGGGGAAGTCTATCGCGGCGCCGATGCCGGTGCCGAAGTTGGTGATCATTTCGGTCAAGGCCGATGGCGCGGTTTCGCCGCGGATGACCACGGAGATCATGAACACAATCAGAAACAATGCGAGGAAACGCAGCCGATTGAACGGCGGAGCGTTTCGGAACTCGACAATGCCGGGGTAGACAGAGGCGTATTCGAAGATTGTCAGGGCCGCTGCGAAGATCGAGACGAGCGCCACGATCTGTGTCACGTCCGACGTCACTCCTGGCAACAGGAGGGACGGGGTTGCAATCAGCAACACCACAAGGACCGCGCGCACGATGGCGCCTGCAAGTCGCGAAATCACCGCTCTTTTCCCTCAAACTGGCCGGACGCGGTACGATGCCGCCCCCTTGTCCCAACTTGATCCCGCCTTTGATGGCGGGTTGCCTCAACTTTGCCCAATTTTTGCCTACTTTCAGTTTGGCCAGCAAGTCTCTGGAAAAGATAACAAAAAGATTCGGGCGTTTTCGTGGAACAAGTGGTGCGCTTCTGCATCAATTTAAAAGCAGAAGGCTGCCGCTTCGCGCGGTTCACACCACATGTAGTGGCGGGCAATTGTGGCAGCCCCAAGGACAAGTCTGAGACGTTTCTGCGACGAATGCCCGAAGTTTTGGCGTATTCGAGCGATCGGCCTCGTATTGCAGACGCGAGGGGCGTGCGCTGACCTCTGTTGATCGGCTCGGGTGTCATACAAACCTCCCTGACGGGAATCAATCATAAGATGTATTGATCACATTTGACGCATCTTATTGGCGATTTTTAGCCCGAATTTGCTTAACGCGGCTCACGAAGCCGTTCGTGCCGCAACGTCTGGACTGCAAATCGGGAAGGTTCGTACAAGCGGCGGGGTGTCCCGCGCTGTGTCCATCCGGGCGGTATGCCCGGGAATCCGGCCGCGCCCGAAGACGCGACCGGGAATTCTCAGTCCGTCAGGCTCAGACCCACGGACGCTGTGCGTTCTGCGTCGCCTCGAAGCTGTCGATGGCCGCAGCCTTCTCCAGCGTCAGACCGATGTCGTCGAGACCGTTCAGCAGGCAGTGCTTCTTGAACGCGTCGACCTCGAACGGGATCACCTGACCGTCGGAAGTGGTGATCTCCTGCGCCTCGAGATCGATCGTCATCCGGGCGTTGGCGCCCTTCTCGGCGTCCTTCATCAGGATGTCGACCTGCTCTTGCGGAAGCGGGATCGGCAGGATGCCGTTCTTGAAGCAGTTGTTAAAGAAGATGTCGGCGAAGCTGGGCGCAATGACGCAGCGGATGCCGAAATCCTTGATCGCCCACGGCGCATGCTCGCGCGAGGACCCACAGCCGAAGTTGTCGCCGCTGACAAGGATCTCGGCCTCGCGGTACTGCGGCTTGTTCAGCACGAAATCGGGGATCTCGTTGCCTTGGCGGTCAAAGCGCATCTCGTCGAAGAGGTTGGCGCCCAGACCCTCGCGCTTGATGGTCTTCAGGAACTGCTTGGGGATGATCATGTCGGTGTCGACATTGATCAGGTCGAGCGGCGCGGCGATGCCGGTCAGGGTGGTGAACTTGTCCATGTTCGTCTCCTTGAAACGGGCGATGGGGTGAAACCCCATCCTACGGGTGAAGGCAGGGCGGGGTTTCCCCCGCCGCGCCGTTTCAGCTCAGTTCGCGGATGTCGGTCAGGTGACCGGTGATCGCCGCTGCCGCCGCCATCGCGGGCGACATCAGGTGGGTGCGACCCTTATAGCCCTGACGGCCCTCGAAGTTGCGGTTCGAGGTCGAGGCGCAGCGCTCGCCCGGGGCCAGCTGGTCCGGGTTCATCGCAAGGCACATGGAACAGCCCGCCAGACGCCACTCGAAACCGGCGTCCTGGAAGATCTGGGCCAGACCCTCTTCCTCGGCCTGGGCACGGACAAGGCCCGAGCCCGGCACGACCATCGCGCGCAGACCGTCCTTGATCTTCTTGCCCTTCAGGATCTCTGCGGCAGCGCGCAGGTCCTCGATCCGGCCGTTGGTGCAGGATCCGATGAACACCGTGTCGATCTGGACGTCCGACAGCTTCTGGCCCGGGGTCAGCCCCATGTACTCCAGCGAGCGGCGGGCCGCTTCAACCTTGCCGCCCTTGAAGTCGTCCGGAGACGGCACCAGCGCGTCGATCGGCAGGACGTCTTCGGGCGAGGTGCCCCAGGTCACAACAGGGGCGATATCCTCGCCCTTGATGGTCACGACCTTGTCCCAATGCGCGTCATCGTCAGAATACAGCGTCTTCCACCATTCCATCGCGGCTTCCCACTGGCCGGCTTTCGGCGCGTGGGGACGACCCTTGACGTATTCGAAGGTCTTCTCGTCCGGTGCGATCAGACCGGCGCGGGCGCCACCCTCGATCGCCATGTTGCAGACGGTCATGCGGCCTTCCATCGACAGGTCGCGGATCGCTTCGCCGCAATACTCGATCACATAGCCGGTGCCGCCGGCGGTGCCGGTATGGCCGATGACGGACAGGGTGATGTCCTTGGCGGTCACACCGGGGCGGAGCTTGCCGGTGATCTCGACCTTCATGTTCTTCGACTTCTTCTGGATCAGCGTCTGGGTGGCCAGAACGTGTTCCACCTCGGACGTGCCGATGCCATGCGCCAATGCACCGAAGGCCCCGTGGGTCGCGGTGTGGCTGTCACCGCAGACCACGGTCATCCCCGGCAGGGTCCAGCCGTTCTCGGGGCCCACGATATGCACGATGCCCTGACGGACGTCGGACACGGGGTAGTAGTTGATCCCGAAATCCTTGGCGTTCTTGTCGAGCGCGGCGACCTGAACCGCCGAATCCTCGGTCATGTTCTTCGGGTCTTCGCGACCGGCCGTGGTGGGCACGTTGTGGTCCGGCACGGCGATGGTCTTGTCCGGCGCGCGCACGGTGCGGCCCGTCATGCGCAGACCTTCGAAGGCCTGCGGGCTGGTCACCTCGTGAACCAGGTGGCGGTCGATATACAGCAGGCAGGTGCCGTCCTCGGCCTCGTCCACCAGGTGGGCGTCCCAGATCTTGTCATAGAGTGTCTTCGGAGTGGTCATTGGTTCCTCTCTCCGTGGATGTGTCTTCGTCTAGGTGCAGGTACGGGTCGGGGGCCGCCTCATAGGCGGGCGAGCACCGTCCGCGTGGCGCCGTGGAACCGTTCGCGCAGACGCACGCGGTCGCCGAGATCGAAAACCAAAGTCATGCGGCGGATTTATAGCGAGTCCAATTCGCAATCAAGTAGCGCGGCATTTGACCTTCAGGCGCGCCCGCCGCCGTCGCCCGCGATCAGGATGAACGGCTCGATCAGATCCCACCGGTTGCCCCACGGATCGCGGAACACGGCGACGCGGCCGTACTCCTCGTCGCGCGGCCGTTCCTCGAACGTGCCGCCCGCCGCTTCGATCCGCTCTGCGTCGCCGGCGAAATCGGTCGTCGTCAGAAAGAACCCGACGCGCCCGCCCGCCTGACGCCCGATCGCGGCGCGTTGGTCCTCGACTGCGCGCGCCAGCAGGATATCCGAGCCGCCGCCCTGTGGCCGCATGACCACCCAGCGCTTGCCGGGACCGCGCGGTTCGTCCTGCACCAGACCGAAGCCCAGCGCATCGAAGAAGGCGATGCCCTCGTCGTAATCCGGCACAAGAACAGCGATGAGTGAAAGGCGCATGCGGAAAGTCTAACGCGCTTAAGCGCGCGGGCAAAGGGCGTGCGGTTCGACACGCTTCTGCCCGCCATGTCGCGCGCAACCCACGGAAAAACTTGCCGAAGCGCCGGAACCGCGCCAGTTTTCCATCAGGAGGACGCGATGGAACAGGAATTTCAAAGCTTCGTCACGATGCTTACCGAGCTGTGGACGATGCTGGTCGCACAATCGCGCAACCTGCTTTTACCGTCCCGGCTGACACAGATCGCCATCCTGCTTGTCTGCGCCGTGGTCGCTTGGGGGCTGGGCCGCGCCACCTCGCCCCGAATGCGGGCGTGGATGCGCGAGCTGGAAGGCTGGCCCAAGTGGCGCCTGCGGTTCCTGCTTCTGATCGAAAAGCGGTTGTGGCTGATCTACTTCATCCTGCTGTCGTGGCTCTCTGTCGCGGTGATGCGGATGATCACGACGTTCCCGTCCCGCCGCTATATCCTCGCCCTGATCGCCAGCATTGCGACCGCGTGGCTTATCGTATCCCTGACCACCCGGCTTGTGCGCAACCCGCTTCTGCGGCGTTTCGTGTCTTGGGGGCTGTGGATCTGGGTGACACTTTACTTCCTAGGATTGACCGACGAGGCGTCCGAGATCCTCGACGGGCTTGCCATCCAGTTCGGCGACTTCCGGCTTTCGGCTCTGGCGATCCTGAAAGCGCTGGTGGTCACGGCGCTGCTGTTCACGCTGGCGCGGATGCTGGCAGGCACGACCTCGGCCCGGATCCGGCGCAACGACGACATCTCGCCCTCGATGCAGGTCCTGCTGGTCAAGGTCGTCCAGATCGTCCTGTTCTCGGCCGCGTTCTTTATCGGACTGAAGGCGGTGGGCTTCGACCTGACCGGGCTTGCGGTCCTGTCCGGCGCGGTAGGCGTCGGGCTTGGTTTTGGCCTGCAAAAGGTGGTGTCCAACCTCGTGTCCGGCGTGATCATCCTGCTGGACAAGTCGGTGAAGCCCGGCGACGTGATCTCGTTGGGCGAGACCTTCGGATGGATCACCGCGCTTGGGGCACGCTATGTTTCGATCACCACGCGGGACGGCAAGGAATACCTGATCCCGAACGAGGACCTGATCACCGGGCAGGTGGTGAACTGGTCGCACCAGAACGATTTCGTCCGGCTGGATATCTTCTTCGGCACCGCCTATGCCGACGACCCCCATGTGGTCCGCAAGGTCGCGATCGAAGCCGCGATGGGGGTCAACCGGGTGCTCAAGGACCGCCCGCCCGTCTGCCACATCGTCGGCTTCGGAGACAGCAGCGTCGATTACATCCTGCGTTTCTGGATCACCGACCCGACCGGCGGTCTGACGAATATCAGGGGCAACGTCTATCTGGCGCTTTGGGACGCCTTCAAGGAACACGGCATCTCGATCCCCTTCCCGCAGCGCGAGGTGAAGGTTCTGGAAGGCAGCACGCTGGTTACGGCTCCGGCGCGCGCTTCGTCGGAAAGCGGTTTCTCAGGCGATTGAAACGGCGCGCCCGTTCGCGCGGGTACCGCTCGTCGATCTCGGCGTTTATGGCAGCGCCCAGCAGGACCGAGAACGCCGAGATGAAGAACCACATCAGCAGCGCGATCACCGCGCCGATAGAGCCATAGACCTCGTTATAGCTGCCGAAGTTGCGCAGGTAGATCGTGAAGGCGGCAGAGGCCAGCGCCCATGCGGTCAGCGCAAGGATCGCCCCAAGCGACAGCCAGCGCGGGCGTCGGCCCCGGTGGTTCGGTGCATAGCGATACAGAAGTCCGATTGTGCCCAGCGCGACGCCGCCCGTCAGGGTCCATTGCGCCACCGTCAGGGTCGCTTCGGTAAACCGGCCCTGCGGGAAGATCGCCAGCACCACCGGCAGCACGACAATCGATGCCAGCGCCAGAAGCGCCACCAAGACCAGAAGCCCGGTCATCACCAGCGCCCATGCAAAGCCCCAGAAACCGGCGCGAGGGATGGTGCCGTAGGCCGTATTCAGCCCGCGCGTCAAAGCCGCCACCCCGGCCCGCGTCGACCACAACGCGACTGCGGTCGAGATCAGCGTGGCCCAGCCCAGCGTGCTGTTGTTCGCGATGATCAGCCGGTCCAGTTGTCCCGAAAGCAGGGAATAGGCGTCGGGCGGCACGAAAGCCTTCAGCATCAGAAGCTGTTCTTCGACGACGTCGGGGTTCGCCAGAAAGCCCCAAAGCGCGATAACGGCGGCGACTGCGGGGAAGATCGCAAACATGGAATAGAAGGCGACACCCGCCGCGATCAGGTCGAGATTGCGCTCCGCGATCCCGTTCGCGACGCCTGCACCGACCTTCCACACCGGCTTGATGTACCGCATTACTGGCATGCGCCCCGACTACCATCCGCCGTCTTGGCGGGCTTGTTTGTTAACGCTGCGATACCTATTTGCCGCAATACCGTGCGATTTCCACCACGGTTTTCCGACCGAGGGCCGGAAAAGTTGAGATGGCGCCCGACCGGTGCTACCTTTGAACCATGCCCGGCGTCGGGGTTTTGACGGCGCGCAGCGAAGGAGGACGATGTCCTGTCTTACACGGCAACGACGGACGATGCACGGTCCGTTAGCGGTGCTCCGATGACCGACATTCCGGAGCAGATTTCAAGCGACATGCTGCTTGAAGGTATCCTTTCCTCACTCGAAGACGACAAGGCCGAGGACGTGGTCTCGATCGACTTGCACGGCAAGTCCGAGATGGCGGACTTCATGGTGATCGCCTCCGGGCGGTCGTCGCGTCAGGTCGCGTCGATCTCGGAAAAGCTGACCGAGCGTCTCAAGGAGAAGTTCGGTGTGGCCTGCAAGATCGAGGGCAAGGACGCCGGCGATTGGGTGCTGATCGACGCGGGCGATATCATCGTCCACGTGTTCCGCCCCGAGGTCCGCGAGTTCTACCAGCTCGAGAAGATGTGGATGAGCCCCGGCGAAGCGGTCGTCGCCAAGCTCTGATGCGTCTTTCCATTTGCGCCGTGGGCCGGCTTCGTACCGGCCCCGAGCGCGCGCTGGTCGATGACTATCTCACCCGGTTCGACCGGACCGGGCGCGCACTGGGTCTTGGCCCGGCAAGCGTGACAGAGGTGGAAGACCGGAAGGGCGGCGGCATGGCCGCCGAAGCCGAGCTTTTGCGCCGCGCGCTGCCGAAGGGCGGCAAGATCGCGGTGCTCGACGAGCGCGGCCGCGTGCTGACGTCCCCGAAATTCGCCGATCACCTCGCCCGCTGGCGCGACGAGGGTGTGCAGGATACCGCCTTCGTCATCGGCGGCGCCGACGGGATTGACCCATCGCTTCGCGCCGAGGCCGACTTTGCCCTGAGTTTCGGAGCGATGGTCTGGCCGCACATGCTGGTTCGCGTGATGCTGACCGAACAGTTGTATCGCGCCGCCGCGATCCTCGCGAACAGCCCGTACCACCGCGCCTAGCGCCGAGAGGAGTGGGCTGGCCTAGGCTCCGACCGCGCCCGGCGTCTCGGTCTGGTCTGCCCGGTCTTCCGGCTGAGGCGCCAGCTTTGCGGTCAGGACGTGGTCGCGCCATGCGCCGGCGACCTTGAGATAGCGCTTTGCATAGCCTTCCCGCTCGAACTCCAGTCGTGCCAGAAGCGCGGCAGACCGCATGTTCTCGGGCAGGTAGTTCGCCATCACACGGTTGAGGCTCATCGCGCCGAACGCGTGATCCAGCACCGCCCGCAGCGCCTCGGACATCACGCCCTGCCCTTCCTGTTCCGCATCAATCGCATAGCCAAGGTGGCAGGCTTGAAATACGCCGCGCACGATATTCGACAGGTTCGCCGTGCCGACCACCTCTGGCCGGTCCCGGAACCGCAGCACCAACGGCAGGTAGCGGCCCGCGCGGATGTCGGGCGCGTAGGCCGTCAGGCGGTTGTGCCACGCCGTCTCGGAATAATAGCCCTCGGGCCGCGCAGGCTCCCATCTGGTCAGATGGTCCACGTTGCGGGCGGAATAGCGGGCCAGCGCAGCCGCATCGGCCGGCGCCGCCCGCGTCAGGATCAGGCGTTTGGTTTCGATCGCGTGCATGGATTGTCCTCGAGTGGTGCCGCCTACCTAGACCGGCCCGGCCCGAAGTGCAGCCCGATCGCGCAATTTGTGACCGCGTTAGCGGATCACCGCGCGGTGACGCGCCGGCATCCGGGAAAAAGCGGTTCAAATTCCCCCCGTTCCGGGCGTAGAACCCCACAGGACAGGCAGGAGAACCGTCATGACCCATCCGAAACCCGTGGTTCTGTGCATTCTCGACGGCTGGGGCTATCGCGAGGATCGCGAGGCAAATGCCCCCGCGCTCGCCAATACGCCCACCTTCGACCGGTTGTGGTCCACCTGCCCGCACGCCTTCCTTGTGACCTACGGCCCCGACGTCGGTCTGCCGACGGGCCAGATGGGCAATTCGGAAGTCGGGCACACCAACATCGGCGCGGGACGCGTGGTTGCGATGGATCTTGGCCAGATCGACCTTGCCATCGAAGACGGCAGCTTCTTCGACAACGAAGCCATCGGCGCTTTCTCCGAGACGCTGAAGAAGTCCCGCGGGACTGCGCATCTCATGGGCCTGACCTCGCCCGGTGGCGTCCACGCCCATCAGGATCACATCGTCGCGGCGGCGAAGCTTTTGACCGACAAGGGCGTGCCGGTGATGGTCCACGTCATCACCGACGGGCGCGACGTGCCGCCCAAATCCGCCCGCGAGCAGATCGCCAGGTTCACCGCCGATCTGCCGGACGGTGTGACCGTGGCCTCGGTCACCGGACGCTATTTCGCGATGGACCGCGACAACCGTTGGGACCGGGTCGGCAAGGCCTATAACGCGATGATCAACGCCAAGGGCGAGACCGCCGGCAGCGCCGACGCCGCCATCGCCGCCGCCTACGAGCGGGGAGAGACCGACGAGTTCATCGCACCGACCGTCGTCGACGGATTCGACGGCATCAAGGATGGCGACGGCATCTTCTTCATCAACTTCCGAGCCGACCGCGCCCGCGAGATCCTGCGCGCCATCGGCGAGCCGGGGTTCGACGCCTTCGAAACCGGCGACCGTCCGGACTATGCCGCCCTGCTGGGGATGGTCGAGTACTCGGACGGCCACAACGACTACATGACGACGGCCTACCCGAAGCGGAAGATCGTCAACACGCTGGGCGAATGGGTTTCGAAACAGGGCCTGACCCAGTTCCGCCTTGCCGAGACCGAGAAATATCCGCACGTCACGTTCTTCCTGAACGGCGGTGTCGAGACGCCCTACGACGGCGAGGACCGGTTCATGCCGAAATCGCCCAACGTCGCCACCTACGACATGCAGCCCGAGATGAGCGCGCCCGAGGTGTCGGACAAGTTCGTCGAAGCCATCGAGAAGGGCTATGACCTGATCGTCGTGAACTTCGCCAACCCCGACATGGTCGGCCACACCGGCGACCTCGACGCGGCGATCAAGGCCTGCGAGGCGGTGGACCATGGACTTGGCCGCGCCATCGACGCGCTGGAAAAGGCCGGCGGCGCCATCGTCGTGACCGCCGACCACGGCAACTGCGAAACGATGGTCGATCCCGAAACCGGCGGGCCGCACACGGCGCATACGACGAACCTTGTGCCCGTCATCGTCTACGGCGGCCCCGACGGCGCCAGCCTACGCGACGGACGCCTGTGCGACCTTGCGCCGACGGTGCTGGACCTGATGGGACAGCCGCTGCCCGACGAAATGACCGGCGTGAGCCTTCTCAAGAAATGAGGCTTCTGCACATTCTGCCGCTGCTTATCCTCTGGCCCGCGCTGGGTGCGGCGCAGCCGCTTGAGGATCTGGAGCTGGTCGCCCGCCGCGCCGCGGGCCAGCTTGAGGCGGCGCAGAACGCATTGGCCGCCGCCGAGCGCGCCGACGACCGCGTGCGCGCTTTGACCATGACGATCCGCGCCTACGAGAACGGGCTGATCGCTTTGCGCGAAGGTCTGCGCCGCGCCGCCATCCGCGAGAACGCGATGCGGCAGCAGTTCGAGGCGCAGCGCGAGAAGGTGATGCGCCTTGTCGGTGTCCTGCAGTCCATCGAGACCTCGCCGACACCGCTGCTGCTGTTGCACCCCTCCGGCCCCGTCGGAACCGCGCGCTCGGGGATGATGGTCAGTTCCGTCACGCCCGCGCTGCAACGCGAGGCGGAGGTGTTGCGCAAGCACCTTGAGGAAATCGCGCTGCTGCGGGCGTTGCAGGAAAGCGCCGCCGAAACGGTGCAGGAGGGGCTTGCCGGGGTGCAGGAGGCGCGGACCGCGCTTAGTCAGGCGATCCAGAACCGCGTCGACCTGCCCCAGCGCTTCCTGACCGATCCCGAGGCGCTGGCCCGGTTGATCGACAGCGCCGAGACCTTGCAGGGCTTTGCCTCTGGATTGACCGAGTTGGGCGACGAGGGTCCCGACCTTCCCGAGTTCGATCCCTCACGCGGCGGCCTGCCGCTGCCGGTTGCCGGATCTGTCCTGCGGCGCGCGAACGAGGCTGACGCGGCGGGCATCGTCCGGCCCGGCATCGTGGTCGCAACCGAGCCGCGCGCACTGGTCACGACCCCCTGGCCGGCAACGATCCGCTACCTCGGGCCCTTGCTGGACTACAAAAATGTGATGATCCTTGAGCCCGGAGGCGGCTATCTGCTTGTTCTGGCCGGGCTGGAAGAGGTGTATGGGGAACTGGGAGAGGTGCTGCCAGCCGGCGCTCCCGTTGGCCTCATGGGTGGAAATGCACCAGACGAAGCTGCGTTTGCCGCGGGCGCGCCGGAACTCGGTGGCGTAAACCGCACGGAAACGCTTTATATAGAGGCAAGGCAGGGCGACGACCCGATCAACCCGGGCCAGTGGTTCGCCATTGATTGAGAACACGAGGACCGTATGAAGAAATTCGTGATGGCAGCCGTGGCGGGGACCCTTGCGGGGGTTATCGCCACCACGCAGATCGCAGGACCCCTGCTGGCCCAGGAAGGCGAGCGCGACAATTCCGTCTATGAACAACTCGACCTGTTCGGAGACATCTTCGAACGTATCCGCGCCCAGTATGTCGAGGAAGTCGACGAGGGCGAACTGATCGAAGCCGCGATCAACGGCATGCTGACGTCGCTTGACCCCCACTCCAGCTACCTGTCGCCCGACGACGCCGCCGACATGCGCGTGCAGACCCGGGGCGAGTTCGGCGGGCTGGGTATCGAGGTCACGCAGGAAGAGGGCTTCGTGAAAGTCGTGTCGCCGATCGACGACACCCCCGCGGACGATGCCGGCATCGAGGCGGGTGATTTCATCACCCACGTCGATGGCGAGTCGGTCCTCGGCCTGACGCTGGACGAAGCGGTCGAGATGATGCGCGGCCCGGTCGGGTCCGAGATCATCATCACCGTCGTGCGCGAAGGCACCGAAGAGCCCTTCGACGTCTCGATCATCCGTGACACCATCAAGCTGACCGCCGTCCGCACCCGCGTCGAGGGCAAGACGGTCGTCATGCGCGTCTCGACCTTCAACGACCAGACTTACCCCAACCTCGAATCCGGCCTGATGGAAGCGGTCGAGGAACTGGGCGGCTTCGAGAATGTCGATGGCTTCGTCCTTGACCTTCGCAACAACCCGGGCGGCCTGCTGACGCAGGCGATCAAGGTCTCCGACGCGTTCCTGAACGCGGGCGAGATCGTGTCGACCCGTGGCCGTGACCCGCAGGACGGCGAGCGCTATAACGCCACGCCGGGCGATCTTGCCGAGGGCCTGCCGATGGTGGTGCTGATCAACGGCGGCTCTGCCTCTGCGTCCGAGATCGTCGCAGGCGCCCTGCAGGACCACCGCCGCGCCATCGTGGTCGGCACAAAGTCGTTCGGCAAGGGATCGGTCCAGACGGTCATGCCGCTGCGGGGCGACGGCGCGATGCGTCTGACCACCGCTCGCTATTACACGCCGTCCGGCCGCTCGATCCAGGCGCTTGGCGTGTCGCCCGACATCGTCGTGGCCCAGCCGCCAAGCCGTCCGGAAGAGGAAACCAGCGAAGAGGACACCGCACGTCCGCTGCGGTCCGAAGCCGACCTGCGCGGCGCGCTCGACAACGACTCGCTGACCGAGGACGAGCGCCGGCAGATCGAAGAGGAACAGGCCCGCGCCGAAGCGTCGGCCGAGCTACGCGAGGAAGACTTCCAGCTTAGCTACGCCATCGACCTGCTGCACGGCCTCGCCGCGATCGACGCCGCGCAATAAGCGCCGACGTCTTCCGACAGCACCCCGAAAACCGACCCCGCCGGAGCGATCCGGCGGGGTTTTTCGTGGCCGTTTCAGACCTCAGCCACCGCGCAGATCACAGCCGGCTGGCGGAAAGCGCTGTCACTCCGTTCGAGAGGGCGGCGGCACAAGACGGGCGAAGCGGTCGAAGACGGCCCCCGCCGTGGTGATCCAGATGTCGTCGCGATGGGCGGCGATATGGGCGAGCGCCCGGCGCAGGTGGCGCAGGCGATAGGGCTGGCCAACGATGTAGGGATGCAGCGCGATCCCCATCACCAGCGGCTGCCGCGCCGATTGCTCCAGCATCTCGTCGAAGTTGTCGATGATCATGTCCGCGAACTGCGCCGCCCCGTCCTTGCGCGCCACCACCGCCGGGATGTCGTTGACCTCTTGCGGATACGGAATCGCCAGAAGCGGGCCGTGATCCGTGCGCATCCAGACCGGCTGGTCGTCCATGCACCAGTTGAGCGTATAGCGATAGCCAGCCTCGGCCAGCAGGTCCGGCGTGACGCGGCTTTCCGCGATCCACGGGCTGAGCCATCCGCGCGGGGCGACCCCTTCGGCGTCGGTCAGCACCGCCGTCGCCTCGGCAATCAGCGCGCGCTCTGCGTCGGGATCGAACACGCTCTGCCGCTCGCTGTTGGTGCGCCCGTGGCCCGCGATCTCGTCACCGCGGGCGTGGTGTTCTGCCATCAACTCCGGCGCATATCCGTACATCGCGCTGTTCGCGAGCACCGTCGCCGGCAGGTCGAGTTCATCCAGCAGTTCCAGCATCCGCCACGCGCCGACCCGGTTGCCATAGTCGCGCCAGGCGTAGTTCAGCACATCGGGTTGCGGCCCTCCGGGAGCAAGTTCGGCCCCCAGACCTTCGCCGAACGCGAAGTGCTCAAGGTTCAGCCCGACGTAGACCGCGAGCTTGCGGCCACCCGGCCAGTCGAAGGACGGACGCCGCGTGATCGGCGCATAGTCGTAGCGGTCATGTCCGGCAAGCGTCACAGCGGCGCCTCCGACAGACCGGCGCGGTCCAGCAGGATCTCGGCGCTGTCGTTCCAGACATCGGTCGAGACGATCTTGCCGTCACGCACGGTGAAGATGTCGATATAGCGGTTGCCGTCGAACGGGGTGCCGTCAGGCCATTCGCCGTACAGGTGGCCGGTGTTGAACACCAGAACATCGCCCGTCGCCGGATCAAGCGCCGCGTCGGTGCGCAGGAACCGCTTCTTGACCCACGCATAGCGCTTGGCGTTGAAGGCGGCGCTTCCGGCGGGACCGCCCAGCTTGCGCCCCCCGGTGAAGGTCATCTCGAAATCCGCAGACAGATAGGCGGCGGCGCCTTCGGGATCGGGTATCATGCTTCTCTCGAGATAGGCCTCGACGATCTGCCGCGCCTCGGCTGTCTTGTCCGTCATCCCGGATCTCCTTGTTCATGGTTCCGAACGGTCCTAAGCCCGTGTTCCGCCGGTACACAACCGTATCCCGGCGCTTTCACGCAGACACCCGGCGGACATCGAATTTTCGGCGCAATTTCGGGCGCTCAGACTTGCGTGATGTGCGCTTTTACTCGCAGCCCGCCTGCCCTAACTTGGGGTTGAAACGTTGCCGAGGCTGACATGACCCCCGAAGACAAGGCCCGCCTTCCCTATCGCCCCTGCGTGGGCGTCGTCCTTGCAAATCCGGCCGGCCTGCTGTTCGCGGGCGAGCGGATCGACACACCCGGCGCATGGCAGATGCCGCAGGGCGGAATCGACAAGGGCGAAGACCCCAAGGACGCCGCGCTGCGCGAATTGTGGGAAGAAACCGGCGTGACCCGCGACATGGTAGAGGTCGAGGCCGTCACGCCCGACTGGATCACCTATGACCTCCCGCCAGACCTTCTGGGCAAGGTCTGGAAAGGCAAGTACCGCGGCCAGAAACAGCTTTGGTACCTGCTGCGGTTCAACGGCGCCGATGACGGGATCAACATCCAGACCGAGCATCCCGAATTCTCGCGCTGGCAGTGGATGGGGCCAGACGATCTTGTCGCCTCCATCGTGCCGTTCAAACGCACCGTCTACGAGAAAGTCATCTCCACCTTCCGGAAGGAGCTGTGAAATGCCGAAAGCCCTGATCGCCGCTGCCCTGTCGCTTGCGGTTGCCGGCCCCGCGTCGGGCCTGTCCTGTCTCAAGCCGGACATCGTCGCCGCATTCTCTGACGCCGCCGCCGCGGACGAGGTGTATGTCATCGTCTCGGGCCGCTTCTCGGACGGTCCCGGCCCCCGTGACGGCGGCACCACCGGCGGCGAGCCACGCAGCTACGAGGCGTTCTTTTCCGGCTGGACGATCTTCGCCAACGGCCCGGAAGAACGGATCAACGAGCCGGTCCGCGTCTTCGAGACCTGCACCGCGGAATGGTGCGCGGAATTGCCGATGGACACCGAAGTCCTGACGTTCCTGCAGCGCGACCCCGACGGCGGCAAGCCGACGCTGGTGTTGAACGCCTGCCAAGGCAACCTGTTTCCCGAGCCGACCGAGGCGATGATGGAAGCGATCACTACCTGCTTCGCCAAGGGCTGCACCGCAAGCTGAACCGAAGCGGATCGGGGGCTCCGCCCCCCGGCCTTCGGCCTCCCCCCGGGATATTTCAGGACAGAAGAAGAAGCTGGGGCGTCAGGCGACCAGCATCCTGAGACCCTGCGTGACATCGGTGCGGACGGACAGCCGCAATCCCGGTTCGTCGCCTGCCCGGAGCGCGGCGACGATCAGCTTGTGCTGCTGCGGCACTTCGGTCCGTTGCAGCCGGCCGTATAGCTTGCGCATCGTGGGGCCGAGTTGCAGCCAGACGGTTTCCGCCATCGCCAGCATCGCCGGCGCCTGCGCGCGCAGGTAAAGGGTACGGTGAAACTCGAGATTGGTGCGGATGTAGGCCACCGCGTCATGCTTCGCGACCGCCTCGGCGATCTGCCCGTTGATCGCGTTCAGCCGGTCGATCAGCGCGATATGCGCGCGCGGCAGGGCGCGGCTGGCAAGCTCGGTCTCGATCAGGGCCCGCAGCGCCGCGAGTTCCTCGATCCGCTCGTTCGACAGTTCGGGGGTCGAGACACGGCCCGATGACGACAGCATCAGCGCGCCTTCCGCTGCCAGCCGGCGCACCGCCTCGCGCGCCGGGGTCATCGACACGCCATAGTCCTTGCCGATCCCGCGCAGGGTCAGCGACGTCGCGGGGGCAAGCTCGCCATGCATGATCCGCGACCGGAGATGCCGGTAGACCCGTTCATGGGCCGATTGCGAGGTTTCGCCGGGGCGTGACTGGATCAGCATGCGGGTATCGTGCGGCTCGGTGCGGGTGCGGTCAATCGCCGAAGCGGTAGCGGTGCAGGCGGTGACCCTGCGTCTTCAGCCATCGCCTCGGCGCTTCGTAGTCCGGACAGATGCGGGCGACCACGCGCCAGTAAGCGGGGGAGTGGTTCATCTCGACCAGATGCGCGACCTCGTGCGCCGCGACGTAGTCCAGCGCCTCGGGCGGCGCCATGGCGAGGCGCCACGAAAAGTTGAGGTTGCCGGTGGCGGTACAGGACCCCCAGCGCGACCGCGTGTCACGCAGGGTCACGCGCCCGACCTTGCGGCCCGCCAGGGCGGCGTATCGGTCGACCGCTTCGGCCAATCGCGTCTTCGCATCCAACCTCAGCCACGCCTTGACCCGCGCCGCCGCCATCCCGGCGTTGTCCGGGACCAGCAGCGCGCCGTCCTGCAGGCTCACGCGCCGCACCTGGGCGCCCATCACCGCCACCTCTTGCCCGCGCACCATCACGGTCGCGCCAAGACCCACATCGACCGGAGCGTGCTGCTTTGCCAAGTGGCCGCGAATCCAGCCGGATTTCTCGCGCGCGAAGTTCAGCGCCTCGGCCTCGTCCATGTAATGCGGCATCGACAGGGTGACCCGGCCATCCAGCGCCGAGACGCGCAAAGACACCCGTCGCGCCCGCGCCGAACGGCGCAGGGTGATTTCCACCGGGGGGTTGCCGGGAAGCACCGCCTGACCCATATCTCTGCCTCGATCTGCCTTTCGGCCAGAATAACGCGCGCCGCCCCCGACTGACCATCGCAAAAAGGCCTTGCGCGCTTGGTCCGAAAAGGCTTTGACAGTGGCCCCCGGCTGTGGCAGGGGACCGCAATTCAACGACACGCTGCTACCGAGCTCTTGAGAGGAAACGCATGCCCAAGGAAGAATGGGGTACCAAGCGGGTTTGCCCGACGACAGGCAAACGCTTC
Organism: Maritimibacter sp.; assembly: GCA_017792445.1. Lineage (GTDB taxonomy): Bacteria > Pseudomonadota > Alphaproteobacteria > Rhodobacterales > Rhodobacteraceae > Psychromarinibacter. The sequence continues at coordinate 2,264,018 of CP051232.1, read as the reverse complement.
TACGATCTGAACAGGACGCCGATCGTCAGCCCCTACACGGGCGAGGTCGTGAGCCTGGATACCGGCACCAAGTCCCGGACCTCGATCGCTGACAAGGCGGAGAAGGAAAAGGAAATGGAACTGGTCGACGACGATGATGTCGATCTGGATGACGACGACGATTCGTCGGATGTGGATATCGATGACGATATCCTCGACGACGACGATGACGACGATAATGTCTCGCTGGATGACATCGCCGACGTTTCCAACGAAGACGACGAAAACTGACGAATTTCCCCTTGCGCTGTCCGGCGCAAGGTCATAATACCCGCGAGCGGTCCGGCAAGGACCGCAGCACATGGGGCCATAGCTCAGTTGGGAGAGCGCTTGCATGGCATGCAAGAGGTCAGGGGTTCGACTCCCCTTGGCTCCACCAAATCCCCTTTGACAGTGCGGTGACGGGAACGGCTTTGGGCCGGGAACCTGGTTGGCATTCGCGAGCCTGCGCGGGCGTTGGAACGCCCGGCGGCGGGCTGCGTTCGGACGTCTGAGACTGACAGCCTCGAGTCCATGCGTACTGTCCGAACCGAAGTTTCCGGTCCAGACTCTCGAGGTCACGCCGCCTGTGCGACTTTGTCGGACAGGGTGTCTTGCAAGACGCCGCCAAGCAAGGTGCCCCACTGATCGGCAAGCCCGGGGCGGGCGGGCTGGTGCGCCGGCAGAAGTTCTGCGGGCATCTTTCCGCACATCTCTTGCATCGCCACGGTAAGCGCGGCGACACCCGTGCCCGCCATCGGGATCGCGCCGGATGCGACGTGGTCCGACAGACCGTCCACACCCGAGACCAGCACCGGGCGTCCGGCGGCAAGCGCCTCTTGTGCGACAAGGCCGTAGGGCTCCCACCGGGACGGCATCACCACCGCGTCGCAGGCGGCATAGGCTTGCGACGGATCGGGCGCGAAGCCCTCGAACCCGATACGGGGGTCGCCGGCGGCCAGTGCTTCCAGCCGGGTGCGTTCGGGTCCGTCGCCGAAGACCTTCAGCATAAGCTCCGGGTCCTCCAGTGCGCGGAACGCCTGCACCAGCAGTTCAAAGCCCTTCTGACCGTCCAGCCGCCCGATGGCACCGAAGCAGCGGATCGGCCCCGACGGACGCGGTATCGCGCGAAAGCGGGACAGGTCGACCTGCGGCTGGATCACGGTCAATGCCTCTGGCCGGACAACATCGCGGGCGAGAAGCCACCTGCCCTGCGCGTGGCTAACCGCGACGACGCGGTCGAACAGGGCGTAGGCCGTCCGCAGCAGGGTGAAGAACCGACGGCGCGCCGTGACATTGGCGGCAACGAAACCGGCGGAATAGCTGTGCTCGACATGGATCAGCGGCGTTCCGGCGTGGCGGGCGCGCAGCGCCATCAACCCCGGCAGACCGCGCCACGAGATCGCGAGATGCGAAACGATGACGTCCGCTGCGACCCGCACGCTGGCCGGGCGGTTCCGGGGCACGACGACGATCTCCTGCCGGGCCAGCGCCGCCATCGCGGGATCGCTGGCAAGGAAGTCCAGATAGCGGGTCACGCCGCCGGGATTGGTGTCGTCGACGAGATGGGCGATGCGCAGCATGGTGTCTCTCCGGTCTTTGGCGGTCAGGTGCGGTGGGCGGATTTCAGGCGGGCGAGCAGCGCGGAGCCTGCGGCTTTCCCGAACATATTCAGCGCAAGGGACGCGCCGATCGTGGTCAGCGTTTTCACAGGTTCCGCCACAAGCGGACGGCGCGACGATGCAAGCGACGCGCGGACAAGGCGCACGGCCTCGGGGCCGTTGCCCATGCTGAAGGCGCGGCGGGCGAGGTAGCGCAGCTGATACGCGCGCGCGACCGGCGCATGGCGGGCGAAGAAGTCCGACGCCAGCGGTTGCAGCTTTTCGACCACGCGGTCCCAAGCCGCAAGCTGCTTGTGGAGGCTGGCGGACAGCCCACCGGGTGCAATGCGATAGCGGGTCAGTTGGCCGGGGACGCCCTCGATCTCCCAATCGGTCGTCAGGGCGAAGCGCAGCCAGCACTCGATGTCCTCGGACTGGCGGAACGTCTCGTCGAACCACCAGTCGCGCACGGTCTCTTGCGCCGGGCGCCAGCGGATCGCATCCAGCGCGGCGCGGCGGAACACGGGGGCAGAGCCGTTGCCGACCGGGTTGCGCAGGAACACGTGCGCGGCGGTGACATTGCGCAGACGCGGGCGCATCGCGACCTTCAGGGGGCGGCTTTCCATGTCGATCAGGTCCGAGCCGGAATAGCTGAGGCCGACCTGCGGGTTCGCCTCCAGATGCGCGACATGCGCAGCCAGCTTGGTCGGCCGCCACAGGTCGTCCGCGTCGCAAAAGCCGATGAACTCTCCCCGCGCCGCGTCGATGCCAGAGTTGCGCGCGCCCGGCAGACCCCGGTTCGGCTGCTGGACGACGCGAATGCGGCGATCGGCAAAGCTGCGGACCACGGCAACGGTGCGGTCGGTCGAGCCGTCGTCGACCACGACGATCTCGAAATCCGGGAACGTCTGGGCAAGCAGGCTGCGCAGCGTTTCGGGCAGCGTCTCGGCTGCGTTGAAGGCGGGTACGACGATGGAAGCCTTGGGCATGGAAAAGTCCTTTCAGGAAGCAAACAGGCGCTGGCGCAGACCGCGCGGCAGCACGGGCGCGGTGATCGCGCCGGCCAGCGTCAGCCCGCCGCGGCGGAGGTCGGACAGAAAGCCGCGCGGGCTGGTGAACAGGCCCGCGAGCGCCAGGCGCAGGGCTTCGAGCCCGGGGGCATCGACCCGCAGCGCGCGGCGCGAGAGATAGCGCAGGTGGATCGCCTCGGCCCGCGGGTCCGGCTGGTGGCCCAGCCCGGCGGCGGTGGCGAGGGCGGCGGCACGCCCGGCGCGCATCGCGGCAAGGTCCGAAGACAGGCCGGTCGGGCTGGTGCGGTAGCAGACCTGCAGGCTGTCCACACCGCGCAGCACCGCGCCGCCGCCGACAAGGCGGATCAGCCATTCAAGGTCTTCGTTGTGGACGATGCGATTGTCAAAGCCGCCGCTTGCAAGGAACACGTGACGCAGGATCGACAGGTTCGACATTGTGCAGACCGGGTTCTCGGCCAGCAGCATCGGCACGGTGACGTCGCAATGCGGCACTGTGGATTGTGTGCGGCCCGCGTCGCCGTCGAAGAAGACGATCCGCCCAAAGCTTGCGTCGGCGCCAGAGCGGATCGCACGCCCTGCCTCGGCCAGCTTGGTCGGCAGCCACAGGTCGTCCGCGTCGCAGAACGAAACGATCCCGCCCCGTGCCCGGCTGACCCCGTGGTTCCGCGCGGCGCTTGGCCCCTTGCCGGGGTTACGCAGCAGGCGGAACCGCGCATCGCGCGCGGCGAAGGCCGCCGCAAGTTCCGGCGTCGCGTCGGTCGAGCCGTCGTCGACCAGCAGGCACTCCCAGTCGCGGACCGTCTGCGCCTCAAGGCTGCGAACAGTCTCGGCAAGGGTCGCGGCGGCGTTGAAACAGGGGATGACGATAGAAAAACGGGGCATGTCAGGCGACCTTCGGCAAGGGGCGGCGGAACGGAGGAACAAGAGCGGGCAGCGCCGCGCCGACCTGCACCACGGTGGCAATCACGAGATAGCCGATGGCGATGGCGGTCAGGCCGTGCGGGGCCAGCAGCGCGGTGTTCGCGACCAGTGCAACGGTCAGCAGTACGGTGACCCAGAACTCGACCTGCGGGCGCTCGTTGCTGCGCAGCCATTGCGCGGCGGCGGACCAGATGACCGAGGGGATCGCGGCGAGGCAGAGGATCGAGACGACCTCGGCGATGCCGTCCCACCCGTCACCGAACAGCACCGGCACATAGTAGGGCGCGGCAAGCGCTTGCAGCACGACGACCGGGCCGATCAGCGCGACGCTCAGCATCAGCGCCTGACGCAGGGCGGCGGTGCGATCCTCGGCGCTGCACAGGTGCGGAAACAGGGCGACCGACAGCGCCTGCGAGAAAGAGGTGGCAAGGCCCAGACCGGCGTTGAAGGCCATGAAGTACAGACCCAGCGTTTCAGCCCCCAGCATGAGGCCGATCACCAGCTTGTCGGCCTGCAACCGCAGCGCCTTCACGACCTCGACCCCCAACACGGCCCAGCCGTAGCGGATGAAGGGCGCAAGGGGTGCGCGGGGTCCGGATGTCGGGGTCCAGGGATGCAGGCGGCGCATCGCGACCAGCCAGATCGGCGCGGTCAGCAGGCGCGGCAGCACCAGCGCAAGGGGCGACGGGAAAACGACGGCCAGCAGGGCCGACAGCATGTTTGCGCCGACAACCTGCCCGCCCGCGATGGCGGCGGTCTGCTGCATCTTGCCCGCCCGCATCGCCAGCGCGCATTGCACCAGCCCGGCGGGCATGAACAGGTATTCGCCCGCAAGGATCGCGATCAGGGCGAACAGGCCGACGTCGCCGCTGACGGCAAGGATCACACCGCCCATGGCAAGCTGTAGCGAGAACAGGCCAAGGCACCACGCCCAGAACAGCCGCCGCGCGGTGCGGCAGGTGGCGTCGAGGTCGGCGTCGGAGGCGGCAATGATCCGCTGTCCGACACCGTTCTCGGTCAGGGCCTTCAGGATATCAGAGGCTGCCAGCGCGGCGGCGGCGACACCGATCGCGGCCACATCCATCGTCCGCGCGACTGCAACCACGACGATCAGCCGTGACGCCTTCGCTGCCACTTCGGACAAGCAATAGGCGAGCAGGTTCCGCGCGAAGGGGACACGTTCGAGAATGTGACGCATGACCGGGTTCCGTGAGTATGGCTGCCGCGCTGGCATTGATGTTGGTTTTACTGGACGCGCGGATGCCGGTCTCGGGCACCGGGGGACAGCGGGGCGGTGCGTTTGATATGCAACCTATCCGATTGGATTAGCGGCCGATCCCCGCGAAGGGATGGACCGGTGACTCTGCCCCGCGCTATTCAGGACCGAAGTTGTCGTAAATCGCCGGGGCGCGTGTGATGATTGCCCGCAGAGGCCACCTTGGACTAAGCGTCATGTCGCTGTTGATGGCTTCGGCCTGCGCGACGCCGCGGGACGCATCCAACATCGAGCCGGCCTCGGTCGGCGGCGCTTATCAGGCGCAGTACCGCGATATCGACACGACCCGCGACGCGGTTTCGACGGTTCTGGTCTCTCCGCAGATGAACGCGTCGAAATGCAAACCCTACGGCGGCGACTCCCCCACCGGCACCAAGGGCAGCTACGGTGGCTATCTGCCCGAAGCCCTGCGCGGCGAGGTCCTGTCGCGCGGCGATCTGGTTGAGCTTCTGCTGCCCGGCGACGACACCTTTTCCGGCGACTACGTCATCTCGCGCGATGGCACGCTGAAGCTGCCGTTCATCGCGCCGATCCCGGCGCAGGGGCGCACGACGCAACAGGTCATCAACGACGCCGTCTCGGCGCTGATCTCCGGCGGCTACTACACCACGACGCCTTCGGTCTCGCTTCTGGTGAAAGACTTCGCGCCGGTGCGCGTGGCCGTGTCCGGCGCGGTGTTCGAGCCGCAGACCGTCACCATCGGCGGTGTGCCGGGCGATCAGGTCGACACCCTGCGGCAGGCCGCGCTTGGCGCGTCGACCGAGACGCGGAACCTGACCGTCGCCCTGCGCAACGCCGGTGGCATCCGGCCCGACGCGGACCTGTCCGCCGTGCAACTGACGCGGAACGGTGTGACCTACACGCTGGACCTGCGCGCCGCGCTGAAAGGGTTTGGCTTCGACGACGTGCTGATGATCGGCGGAGACGAGTTGTTCGTACCGTCGCGCCATTGCTTTCAGGACGACCTGATGGTCCCCAGCCCGATCAGCCCGCCGGGCATCTCGCTGTACCTGTCGAACCTCACCGTGCCCGCCACAGGCAACGCGCCCTCGGCCATTGGACAGACCGTGCGCGAAGTGCCCTATGGTACCCGGTTCACACAGGCCGTGATCGACGCCAACTGCGTCGGCGGCGCGCGGGCCACCAGCGCCGACCGCTCGGCGGCGCTGTTCTCGCGCAACCCGATGACGGATGTGTCGGTGGTGATCGAACGCAAGGTCGAGGTGATGCGCCAGCGCGCGGACCGCGACGACTATGACCCCTACCTGTTGCCTGGCGACGCCATCGCCTGCTACGACAGCGGCGTCACCAACCTGTCCGAGATCGCGAAAGTCGTGGGTCTGGTCGGACTGGCAGTCGCGATCCCCTAGGGCTGTGCCGCGCGCCAGTCCTGCAGGGCCTCGCGGGTCTCTTCCCACAGCACGGCCAAGGCGGCCAGCGTTTCCGGCTCGACCGCCGTTTCGCGCTTGAGATCCGTCTCGACGGCGGCAAGCGCGCTGCGCAGCGCGGTGAAACCGAAAACGCCGCAGGTACCCGCGCATTTGTGGACCACTTGCTGCAGATCGGCCGGGGCCAGCGTCGCCTCGGCGATGCGGTCAATGTCCCAGTTGATCTCGGCGACGCTGCGGTCGAGAAGCCCCGTGGACTTGCCACTTGCGAATCGTGCAAGGTTCTCGGCGTCGAGCAGCGGGTCGTCCTTGGCTTCTGGCGCCACAGCCGCGACAGGCTCGGCCACCGGCGGCGCAGCGCCAGCAACCTCGGCCAGTGTCTGTTGCAGCACATTGCGGTCGAGCGGCTTGCTGACACAGTGGGGCATGCCCGCCTTCCGGAACTCTGCGATTTCCTCGGGAAGCGCGTGCGCGGTAACGGCGATGATCGGCGTCGCTGCCGACGGGCCTGTGCCCGACCGGATCGTCCGCGCCGCTTCCGGCCCGTCCATCACCGGCATCGAAACATCCATCAGGATGGCGTCGAAGCGTCTGGCATTCGCCCATTCGACCCCGGCGCGCCCGTTGACGGCCTCGGTGACCGAGTGCCCGTCTGCTTCAAGGATTTCGCGCGCCACCAGCCGGTTGATCTCGTTGTCCTCGACCAGCAGTATGTCCAGCGGCCGGATCGAAGGGGCGGGTTCGGCCTTGGTGCCGGTCTGCTCTGGCTCGGACAGGTCGGCAGGCTCGAATGGCAGGCGCAGCCAGAACAGGCTCCCCTCCCCCGGCTCGCTTTCTACGCCGATTTCTCCACCCATCAACTTGGCGAAGCGGCGCGCGATACCAAGGCCAAGGCCGGTGCCGCCGGCTTGCCGTGCATAAGATGAATCGAGCGTTTCGAAGTCGCGGAAAATGCGGTCCAGATCCTCTGACGCGATGCCGACGCCGCTGTCGATGACGCGGAATTCCAGCTGCGGATCGGCGGTTCCGACGACCTCTGCCTCGATCTCGACCGTCCCCGAACGCGTGAACTTCACCGCGTTGCCCACAAGGTTCAAAAGCACCTGCCGCAAACGGCGCGGATCGCCCACCGCGCCCTCTGCCGGCGTGCCTTCCCAGCGCCATTCCAGCACGTTCCCGTTCTTGGACGCCAACGGTGCGGTCGTCTCGATCACGCCATCCAGCAGGCGCGGCACCGAGTACGGCTTGCGGACAATGTCGATGCGCCCCGCCTCGTATTTCGCAAGATCGAGCACATCGTTCACCAGCGACAGCAGAAGTCGGCCCGAGAACTCCATCCGGCTCAGCAGTTCCTGCTGCCGGTCTGACACGTCCTGATCCCGCATCAGCTGCATCGATCCCAGAAGCCCGTTCAGCGGCGTCCGCATCTCGTGGCTCATCACGGCCAGAAATTCCGCCTTTGCCCGCTCACCGGCAAGCGCGCGGTCGCGGGCTTCGGTCAGGTTGTTCTCGGCGGCACGGCGGCGCGAGATGTCGCGCATGTACACGACGTGGACCTGCCGCCCGCTTGCGTCCTCGGCATGGTTTACGGCGACCTCGGCAGGAAACTCGCGGCCCCCACGCGTCTTGGCCGTCACCTCGAATTGCAACGCACCGGTGCCGTCGCGGCTGCCGTCATTCATGAACCGAAAATACGTATCCCGCGCCTTGCTTCGGGACCGTTCAGGCAGCACCAGTTCCGCCAGCCGTTCGCCCAAAGCCTCTTCGCGCGGAATCTCGAAGATCTCTTGGGCCGCCGGGTTGAATTCAAGGATCAGCCCGCGCGTGTTCGCCACGATGATCGCGTCCTGCGACGTCTCGACAATCGTGCGCATCCGCGCCGACGTGCGCCGCACCTCGTCCGAGCGGCGGATCGCAATCTGCGACAGCCGGAACATCGCGAGCGCGACAAGCACCAGACCGCCCAGCAACGCCCCCAGCACGATAGCCAGCAGGATCAGCGTGCGGACCAGGTCCTCGCGCCGTGCATCCGAGACCTCGGCAAAAGCCGCCAGACCCGCAAGCGAGAAGCGCCGGACTTCGTCCGAAACCGCCTGCGCCCGCTCCGACAGATCCGGCAGCGCCGCGATCAGGGTCTCGTCGTCGCCGTCGATCAGCGGGATCGCGTCTTGCAGGAACGCGCGGACGATGGCGCGGGGTTCATCGTAGGTCGGATCGCGGCGCAGCGCGCGGAACACGATGCCGTTCTCGATGGTGTCCATGCGGCTGTAGAAGATGTCGAACCGCCGCCGCACCTGGTCGACGCGTGTTGGATCGTCCTGTGCCCGCTGCATCGCCAGTTCGAACCGCAGGAACTCCACGTCGGCCTGGGCAAGGCTCCATTGCAGGTTGTCGGAATTCGCGGTCGAGACCTCTTCGATCTCGCGCAGAAGCACCCACGCCATGAACGCGATCATGCCGATGCAGCACGCAAGCGCGAAGACCGTGGCGCCCCTCCGACGCCACGGCCTCCCCAACTGCTCTGTCGTGCCTGTCACTGCCACGTGGCGCTCCGAAACGGGTTGGCCATTCTGTATGGATTACTCCGCGACAACGATCCGGTCGAGTTGCCAGATGCTGCGCGAGTAGGTGACTTCAGTCTGATACTTCGCGTCGTCGTCGAAGGGGTAGACCACCCAAAGCGGGCCCTTGTCGCGGACCGACATCGCCTCGCCATTGTTCATGTAGGCAACGATGGCGCCCCCCTCGACCCAATCCTCGGCCGGAATCTCGACCGAGTAATCGTTGATCGCGGTAGCGTTCAGCATCGCGCTTTCGGCGCCGACCGCTTCCATCAGCGCGCCAAGCGGAACGCCGGTGAAGGTCTGCTCGCCTTCGGTCCAGATGGTCGTGGTCTCGACGGTGACCGTCTCCATCGCCTCGAGCATCGCAAGGTCGAAGGTGGCGGTGTCGCCGTTGTTGGTGTTTGCAATCGCGCCCGAGACGGTGAGGATCACCTCTCCCTCGGGCGACGGCAGGTCCTGAGCGACCGCCGCAACCGGCAGAAGAACGGTCACAGCAAGGATCGCGCGGGTCAGAAAGGAAAGCATGGAAGTCCTCCTCGGGGGCTGGCTTATGCACCATGTGTGCCACAAAACGCGTTGCGGCACACTTGGGCATCGGAAGTACGCCCCTATCCGATCGGATAGGAACCACGTGTCAGGCCACGCTGCGCAGGGGCACCGGAGCGGCATGATGCAGCGCTGCGTCGACCTCTGCCCGCAGATCCGCTCGGTCCTGCGCGAAGGCGATGTTCGCCTGAAGAAACCCGGGGACCGAGCCGCAGTCGAACCGCTCACCCTCGAACCGGAAGCCCGAGACCGGCATCCGCCCGGCATCCGCCGTGATCGCATCGGTCAGCTGGATCTCGCCCCCAGCGCCCGGCGCAAGCGAGCGCAGCCGCTCGAAGACCACCGGATCGAGGATGTAGCGGCCCACCACGGCAAGCCGCGACGGCGCATCTTCCGGGGCGGGTTTCTCGACCAGCCCGCGCGCCCGCGCGACGCGGCCCTGCTGTGACGACACGTCGAGGATGCCGTAGGACTTCACCGCCTGCGGCGCGACCTCCATCGCTGCGACAAGGTGGCCTCCCGAGCGGGCGTGTGCCTCGACCATCTGCGACAGGCACCCTTTCGGCGCGCGGATCACGTCGTCGGGCAGCAGCACCGCGAAGGGGCGGTTGCCGACAGCCTTGGCCGCAAGACCGACGGCATGGCCCAGACCCAGCGGAGCGTCCTGCCGGATGAAGCTGCGGCACCGGGGCGGCAGACAACCGTGGCGGATCGCGTTCAGCGGGCCGGTTTTGCCGGCCTGTTCCAGCCGCGCCTCCAGCTCGGGCGCCGGATCGAAGTGGCTTTCCAGCGCCGCCTTGCCTTCAGAGGTGATGAACACGAACTCTTCGATCCCGGCTTCGCGCGCCTCGTCGACGGCGTATTCGATCAGGGGCCGGTCCACCAAGGGAAGCATCTCTTTCGGGACCGACTTGGTCGCGGGCAGGAAGCGGGTGCCAAGTCCGGCGACAGGGAAAACGGCAACTTTCACATGGGTCATTTCAAATCTCCTTGAGTTGATGGTCAGTAGGCGCCGCGGCCGCCAAGAACGGCGCGGAAAGTCATGGTGATCAGAAGCAGGTCCAGCAGGACGGTGCGCGAGCGGGCATAGGCAAGGTCCATGTCGATCATCTTGTCGAACCCGATCTCGGCCCGCCCCGACACCTGCCAGACGCCAGTAAGGCCGGGCCGCACCGCAAGGCGGCCCAGCGCGCGAGCCGGATAGGCCGCGACCTCTTCCGGCAGCGCCGGACGCGGGCCGACAATCGACATCTCGCCGCGCAGCACGTTCAGAATCTGCGGCAGTTCGTCGATCGACAACCGGCGCAGCAGGCGCCCGACGCGGGTGACGCGCGGATCGTTGCGCGACTTGAAGCAAACGCCTTCGCGGTCCGACTGCGCCAGTAGTGCAGCGCGGCGCGCCTCGGCGTCGATCTGCATCGACCGGAACTTGAACATCGTGAACGGCGTGCCGTCCTTGCCGACACGGGTCTGGCGAAACAGCACCGGGCCGCGGCTGTCGAGCTTGATCGCAAGAACCAACAGCAGAAGCAGCGGCGCGAGCATCACCAGCGCGGAACCGGCGAAACCGAGGTCAAGCATCCGCCGCAGGATCATGTCGCGATCCGCCTTGCCTGCCGCCGCTTTCGCCGCGTGCGCCAGGAAGGTTGCGTTGCCGACGACGTAACGGCGCGCCATTCGGCGCGGCTCCATCGCCAGCCGCCAGATCCATTCGCACTTGGCCTTGCGCACGGCAAGCGGCGCGCGCGCAACGCGGCCCGCAAGGAAATCGAACAGCGCGCCGACGCCCAGGGTGATCCGGGCGTCCAGCCGGTGCGCGTTGCGCGCAAGCCAAAGATCCTGCTTCGGCACACCCATCGCGACCAGCAGGATGTCCGGCTGCGCCGCATTGATCGCAGCGATCGCGGCGCGGTCGTTGGCCATGCCGCCGAACCCGTCGCGCGTGCCGACGACACGCAGACCCGGGATCTTCAGGCACAGGGTGTCGGCCGCAGCATCTGCGACGCCGGGCTGGCCGCCCAGCAGAAACACGGTCAGGCCCCGCGTCGCCGCCTGACGCAGCAGCGCCGGGGTGAAATCGGTGCCGTTCAGGTTCGCGACGAACCGGCGGCCCTGCATCTTGCCAGCGAGCTCCACGCCGATGCCGTCCGGCAGCACCATGTCCGCCGTCGCAAGCGCATCGTAGTAAGCGGCATCGCGGCGGGCGACATTCGCACAGTGCGCGTTCAGAAACGCCACGCGGCTGCGGCGTCCGGGAACCAGCAGTTCGTCTATGACGCTTTGCGCATCGGCGGACACGACGTCGAGGCCGAATAGGTTGATCTTGTCGATCCTGCGGACGGGAGCGGACAGGGCGGAAGCGGTACGGCGGTCAGCGAAACCGGCAAGGGCGTGATGAGCGAAAGTCATGGGCGCAGTCCTTCAATTTGTCTGCCCTTGGCTTGCCCGACGCGCCCCTTTCACAGCAACGAAACGGCCGGACAGGTGACGCCCTCCGTCGTATTAACCATTGTTCTATCGAGGGAATCCGCTGCCCGACCGGCATGAAGGCGATCCGCGCGGACAGCCAGCGGCTATCCGAACGGATGGGTGCGTTAACCGGTATTGCCCTTCATTCGCCGCAGTTACGTGGTGTAAGAATTGTCCGATTTCCGAAGTGATATCGGATGCGGACAACCTGAAGATTATAAGTGCCGGGCTTTTCTGGTAGGACTTGCATCAGGGCGTCTGCACCATCGGTTGAGACGAGTTTGGAGGACAAATGCGCATACTCATCGCTGACGATCACGATCTGCTGCGCGATACCCTCGTGATGTTCTTCGATTCCGAGGACGGCATCGAAACGGACACCGCCACCAACCTCGAAGAGGCCGCCGGCAAGGTCGCCGCGACGGCCTATGACCTTGTGCTGCTGGACTACACGATGCCCGGCATGAACGGCCTGGGCGGTCTGGAACGGGTGCTTGGCATGGACGGCGGCCACCGTGTCGCGCTGATCTCGGGCACCGCAAGCCGCGAGGTCGCCGAGGCCGCGCTGGCCGCGGGCGCCGCCGGGTTCCTTCCCAAGACCCTGTCCGCCCGCTCGCTGGTCAACGCGATCCGGTTCATGGCGATGGGCGAGCAGTACGCTCCGCTCGATTTCATGCGCGCCGCCGAGGACGAACCCACGCACCCGCTGGCCGAGAAGCTGTCTCGGCGCGAACACGACGTTCTGAAGGGTCTGACCGAGGGCAAGTCGAACAAGGAAATCGCCCGCGACCTCGATATCCGGGAGCCGACGGTGAAGCTGCACGTCAAGACGCTGTACCGCAAGATCGGCGCCGCCAATCGGACACAGGCGGCGATGATCGCGAAGGACGAGGGTCTGTTCTGAGCTATCCGTCCGGATAGGCCGACCTGCACCAATTCGACCAAAGGCGATCCGGCCGCGCAGAAGCTTCCAGGCACGGTAGAAGATAGGACACGGGCAAGGAGATTTGCCCATGCCCAAGATTGCCCAAAAAGCCCTAAAAGTTCCCGCCCTTATGCGGCTGCCGCTGCGCCAGCTTTCCTTTGCCCGCCTGTTGCGCGGCGGACGGCTGGGCGACCTTGGCCGCCTGCCCCGATACGCCGGGATCTTCGCGGTTGGCGCGGCCTGCATCTGGGCTCCGATCTACGGCTACCTGTCGACGGCGCCGCTGAAATACACCTCGTCGTTCTCGCTGATCCTGCCCGGCTCGGGCGCGTCGGCCTCGGTAAACCTCGACAGCATCGGGCAGGCGTCGTCCTTCGCGAACTCTCCCTTCGCCAGTTCGTCGGTCAGCCCGACAGAGACCTACAAGCGCCTGCTGGCCGCCGAACGCATCGTCGCCGCCGCGGCCGAGACCATGTCGATGCACCGGCGCGACTTCGGCCAACCGCGCGTGGAACTGGTCGATCAGACCGGGCTGATCCACGTGTCCATCGTCGGCGGCGCACCGGACGACGCCCGCGCGCGGGGCGAGGCGCTGCTGGCCACGTTCTTCGCTGAAATCGAGGCCCTGCGCACCGACGAGGCGACGACACGCGAGGCCAGCGCAAGCACCGCGATCGAGGAATACCGCAACTCTGTCCTCGCCACGCGCGAGGAGATTTCTCGCCTGCAACGCGAGAACGGCCTGATCTCGACCACCCAATACGAAGCGCTGGTCGCCGAGACCGATGCGCTGGCGCAGAGGGTCCGCGACCTTAGCGTGAAGCTGGAAGAACGCGCCAACGCCGTGCGGGCGCTGGAGACGTCGCTGGGCCTGACCCCGCGCCTTGCCGCAGCCGCGCTGCGTTTGCATGCCGACATCGAGTTCGCCGCGCTGGTGAAGGAAATGTCCGAACGCGCCGCCGACCTGTCACAGGCCCGTTCGAAATACGGCGAGGCGCACCCCGAGGTGCTGACCGCTCGCGAGGGGCACGAAGCCGCCAGCGCAGAGGCGCATCGCCGCGCCGCCATGCTGACCGGGCTGACCGACACGGAACTGTCGGCGCTGGACCTGTCCCACGTCGGCAACCGCGCCGCGCTGCTAAGCGATCTTGTCACCTACGAGGCCCAGCGCGCCGGTCTGGCTGCAGAGCTTGAAGCTTTGACGGCGCGGCTTCATACAGCCGAGGCCCGGCGCGTCGAACTGATCGAACCCGCCGCCCGGCTGGAGGACCTGCAACGCGACTTCGCCGTGGCCGAGGCCGTCTTCGCCTCTGCGATGGCGCGGACGCAGACCACCAAAACCGACCTTTATGCCTCGTACCCGCTGGTTCAGGTACTGGAAGATCCAAGCCTGCCGGTCGACCCGACCTCGCCCAAGCGCAAGCTGGCCGTTGCCGCCGGGATCGCCGCCACGTTCTTTCTGTTGGTCGGCCTGACGCTGGGCTGGATCCGCCGCCCGCTGATCGACCGCCTGCTGACCAAGGGCGACGACGATCTTGTGATGGTCCCCGCCGAATGAGCCGCGCCGCCGACATCGCGCCGCAGAACCCGGCAGAGGCGCTAGTGCTGAAGACGCTACGCCTGACCTGGCCCTTCTACTTCGTCGGCGCGCTGTACGTCGTGGGCCCGGTGCTGGCGTGGGTGCTGGGCGGATTGGCGGCGCTGTCGCTGTACCTTGGCAAAGCGATCCGCCCCGATCTGCGCCCGCGCGGAACGATCCCGCCGGTCGTCTGGGCATGGATCGCCGGGATGGCGGTGATGCTGGTGGCGCTGTGGGTCGGGCACGTCGACTGGGGTCTGGGCCTGAAACAGACGATCAAATCCTCGATCGGCTGGGCCAAGGGCTGGGCGCTGCTGGCGCTGTTCCCCTTCGTGGGCGCGGTGCTGCCGATCCGGCGCGAGATCCTTGTCCGGGGTCAGTGCATCATCGGGCTTTGGACGCTGGCGCTTTTGCCGATCCTCGTCGCCGCGCCCTATGCCGGGCTTCCCGAGAAGATCTTCACCTCGCCGCTGAAGGCGGTCGGAGGTCCGGGGCCCGAGTACTTCTCGGTCTATTTCTTCACGTGGGACCCGGCCAGCTGGACGCCGCGCTGGCAGTTCTACGCGCCGTGGTCTCCCTTTGCCGCGCTGCTGGGCGTGGTGCAGGTCTGCTTCGCGCTGGAAGAGAAGAACGTCCGCTGGCGCAGCATCGGACTTGCCGCCGGCGCCGCGATGATCCTGTTCTCGAAATCCCGCATGGGGCTGGTCGGACTGGTCGCCTGCACCGTCGGCCCCCGTCTGCTGCCGTTGATCCTGCGCGGCTGGGCGTGGAAGGCTCTGGCCGCCGCGACCGCGTCGCTTGCCGTGATCGGCGCGGCGTTGGCGCAGGCCGCGAAAGACGCGGTCGCCACCTTCAAGGGCGCACGGGCCGACAGCACCCGCGTCCGTGAGACGTTGCAGCGGATCGCGGGCGAGCGCTGGCGGAACGAGGCGTTCTGGTTCGGCCACGGCACCGTGCATCCCGGCCCGCATCTGGTGGAATACATGCCCATCGGCAGTCACCACACGTGGTGGGGGCTTTTGTTCGTGAAGGGTCTGGTGGGAATGCTTGCGCTGCTGGTGCCGCTGGTCTGGCAGACGCTGATCGCGCTGGTCGACGCCACGCGGTCGAAACGCGGGCACCTGCCGCTGGGCATCGTGATGACCATGATCCTTCTGTCCTTCGGCGAGAATATCGAGATCGAGGCTTACATGCTGTGGCCCGGATTGATGATCCTTGGCATCCACGCGGCAGAGGTCGCACAGGACGGCCGACAGCGGACCGCGACCGGAAAGATGTTGCCTTGTGCGGCGAACTGAACAGACTTAGCGGCACCCTTAACCACACGATGGTGAACCCCATGCGTATTCCATACGCCCTGTGTGTCGCTCTTGCCCTGCCCGCCTTTCCGCTGGCCGCGCAGGAAGGTCCTTCTTTCGATTGCTCCAAGGCACAAAGCTCTGCCGAAGAGCTTGTCTGCGCCGACGCGGATCTTGCCGCGCTCGACCGGCTGATCGCCGCACGATACGCCGCCGCCCTTGAGGCCGCGCGCAATCTGGACTTCGGCGCCGAAGAGGCAGAGGGCAACCTGAAAGCCTACCAGCGCGGGTGGATCAAGGGCCGCGACGACTGCTGGAAGGCAGACGACCTGCGCGCCTGCGTCGAGTACGAATACCAGCGGCGCGAGGCGGAGCTGGTGACGCAGTTCATCCTTGAAGAGCCGACCGGCACGACCTTCTGGCAATGTCAGGGAAACCCGGCGAACGAGGTTATCACGATGTACTTCGACACGGCCTTGCCCAGCATCCGTTTCGAGCGCGGCGATTCGATCGACACCGGCATGTTGTCAGAGACCGCGTCCGGCTCCCGGTATGATGGCAGCTTCGGGCGGTATATCTGGATCAAGGGCGACGAGGCGACCTATCGCGAGCCCGATCCGGATGGCACGGAAATGACCTGTACCGTGGCGAACTAGGCTTCGCCCTGTTCAGACCTGCCGATCCATGCAAGCCTGCCATGGAGACATGGCAACGGAGGCAGGCATGAAGGTCGGTATCGTGGGCGCGGGCATGGTCGGGTCGGCGGCGGGCTATGCGCTGGCTCTGCGCGGCGGGGCAAGCGAAGTGGTCTTCGTCGACCTGAACGAAGCGCTCGCCGTGGCACAGGCCGAAGACATCGCCCATGCCGTGCCGTTCGCCCATCCCTGTCAGGTCAGCGCCGGCGGATACGAGGCGCTTGAAGGCGCGGGGATCGTCATCCTGTCGGCGGGCGTGGCGCAGAAGCCGGGCGAAAGCCGGTTAAGCCTGCTGTCGCGCAACGCCGATGTCTTCGCCAAGGTGATCGAGGGCGTGCTGAAGGCAGCGCCCGACGCGATGCTGCTTGTCGCTTCGAACCCGGTGGATATCATGACCGAAGTCTCGCTGCGGATCTCCGGCCTTGACCCCGCGCGGGTGATCGGGTCGGGCACGATCCTCGACACCGCCCGGTTTCGCAGCTTGCTGGGGGGCCATCTTGGGATCGCCGCGCAGTCGGTGCATGCCTATGTGCTGGGAGAGCACGGCGACTCCGAGGTGCTGGCATGGCGGTCGGCGCGGGCGGGGTCCGAAACGGTCGACGGCTTCGCCACACAGGTCGGACGCCCGCTGACCGAAGCCGTGAAGGCAAAGATCGACGAGGGCGTTCGCCGCGCCGCCTACAAGATCATCGAGGGGAAGGGCGCCACGTGGTACGGCATCGGCGCGGGACTGGCGCGGATCGTTCAGGCGGTGCGCGACGACCAGCGGACGGTTCTGTCCGTCTCGATCGTCACGCCCGAGGTGCAGGGGGTCAAGGACGTGGCCCTGTCGCTGCCCCGGGTCGTCGGTGCGGCGGGCGTGCTTCACACGCTGATGCCCGCGCTGGAGTCCGGCGAGGCGGACGCCCTCCGCGCCTCTGCCGAGACGCTGAAGGAAACCGCCTCGCAGCTTAAGGGCTAGGCCGGGAACCGCGCCCGCGTCCGGTTCGCGAAAGCGACGAGCGACAGCATCACCGGCACCTCGACCAGTACGCCGACGACGGTGGCCAGCGCCGCGCCCGAGTTCAGGCCGAACAGGCTGATCGCGACCGCCACGGCGAGTTCGAAAAAGTTCGACGTTCCGATCAGGGCACAGGGCGCGGCGATGCGGTGCGGCACCTTCATCGCGAAGGCCGCGGCATAGGCCACAGCGAAGATCCCATAGCTTTGGATCAGGATCGGCACGGCGATCAGCACGATGACCATCGGGCGGTCGAGAATGACCTGCCCCTGCAAGCCGAACAGGATGACGACCGTCGCGATCAGCCCGATCACCGACCACGGTTTCACCTTGTCCCGAAACGCCTCGATCCGCGCCTCGCTGCCCAGCCGACGCCGGGTCCAGATACCCGCCGCCAGCGGCAGCGCGACGAACAGGACGACCGACAGGATCAGCGTCGACCACGGAACCACAATGTCGGTGACGCCCAGCAGGAAAGCGACGATGGGCGCGAAGGCCACGACCATCACGAGGTCGTTCACCGAGACCTGAAGCAAGGTATAGCCCTCGTCGCCCTTGGTCAGCTGGGACCAGACGAAGACCATCGCGGTACAGGGCGCGGCGCCCAGCAGGATCAGACCCGCGATGTATTGCTGCGCATCTTCGGGCGCGATCCACGGGCGGAACACCACCTCGAAGAACAGAACGGCAAGCGCGGCCATGGTGAACGGCTTGAGCAGCCAGTTGACCACCAGCGTGATCAGCAGACCTTTCGGCTGTCGCAACACGCCTTTCAGCGCGTTGGGCTCGACTCCGACCATCATCGGATAGACCATCGCCCAGATCAGGATGGCCACAACAAGATTGACGCTTGCGACCTCGGCCGCCGCGATGGCCTGCACGACGCCGGGCAAGGCCGCACCAAGGATGATGCCTGCGACGATCGCCAGAGCGATCCACAGGCTTAGATAACGTTCGAATATGCTCAAGCCGGGACTTCCTGTCTTTCTTCCGGGCGCAGCCGGCCCGAGGCCAGCGCGCTGAGGGCGACCATTACCGCCGCGGTGCCAAGGCACAAGGCCAGTCCGCCCAATTGATAGGTGAGGCCGGACAGGACAGTGCCAATCAACCGGCCGCCTGCGTTCGCCATGTAGTAGAACCCGACATCCATCGTGACCCGCTCGTCCCGTGTGAAGGCGAGGATCAGGTAGGAATGCAGGGAAGAGTTCACCGCGAAAATCGCGCCGAAAGCCAGCAGCCCGGCCACAAGCGTGGCCGTCAGCCACGGCGCCGGCCCCGGCGACATCATCACGGCAAGGGTCATCGCGGCGGGCACAACCGACAGCGCCCATGCCCAGCCGCGCGCGGCTTGGACCAACTCGCCCTCCGGTCGCGACTTGGCGCGCAGCAGCCGTGGCGCAGAGGCCTGCACGAACCCATAGAGGATCACCCAGACCGCCATGAAGGTGCCGATCATGAAGAAGGCCGCTCGGTTGCCCTCTTCGCTGCCGTCCGACAGGACTGCGTAGAAGTAGATCGGAATACCCACGACGAACCAAACGTCCCGTGCCCCGAACAGGAACACCCGTGACGCCGCCAGCCAGTTCACGTTCGCGGATTTCGAGAACACTTCCGAGAATTTCGCGCCCTTGCGTCCCTTGGGCAGGCCCGAGGGCATGGCGATCAACACTGCGACAAGGATCGCCCCCAGCACCGCCGCCATTGCCAGCACCGACCAGACGAAGCCCGCCGTCGCCAGCAGCGCCGCACCCAGCAGGAAGCCCAGCCCCTTCACCGCGTTCTTCGACCCGGTCAGCACCGCGACCCAGCGGAACAGACCGCCATCCTCTTTCGGCGCCAGCAGTTTGACCGCCGATTTCGAGGACATCTTGGCGAGGTCCTTCGCCACGCCCGACGCCCCCTGCACCAGCATCACGAAGGCCACCGAGGCGCCGACCGTCCATGCCGGGTCGAGTTGCGACAGGGCCAGCAGCGCCAGCACCTGTACCCCGAGCCCGGCATAAAGCGTCGCGGTCAGACCGAACCGCGCCGCGATCCAGCCGGCAGAGAGGTTGGTGACCATCCCCGCGATCTCGTACAGCACGAAAAGATAGGCCAGTTGCACCGGCGAGAAGCCCAGCGTGTGAAAGTGCAAAAGCACCAGCATCCGCAGCGCGCCGTCGGTAAGCATGAACGCCCAATAGGCCGCCGTCACCGCGACGTAGGCCGCAAGACCTTCCGGCTTGTCGGTCACAGGCTGTCCCCGACCATAAGGGCCACGTCCACCAGCCGGTGAGCATAACCCATCTCGTTGTCGTACCACGCGTAGACCTTCACCTGCGTGCCGTTCACCACCATGGTCGACAGCGCATCGACGATCGAGGATCGCGCATCGTTCACGTAATCGGCCGAGACGAGCGGCCGTTCCTCGTATCCGAGGATGCCTTTCAACTCTCCTTCGGCGGCCTTGCTGAACAGCGCGTTGATCTCTTCGGCGGTCGTCTCGCGCTCGACCTCGAACACGCAGTCGGTGATGGATGCGTTCAGCAGCGGCACCCGGATCGCATGACCGTTCAGCCGGCCCTTGAGTTCGGGATAGATCAGCGTGATCGCCGTGGCAGAGCCGGTCGTCGTCGGGATCAGCGAGTTCAGCGCCGACCGCGCGCGGCGCAGGTCCTTGGCGGGCCGGTCCACGATGGTCTGCGTATTGGTCACATCGTGGATCGTGGTGATGGAACCGTGGCGGATGCCGATGTTCTCGTGGATCACCTTCACCACCGGGGCAAGGCAGTTGGTGGTGCAGCTTGCCGCGGTGACGATGCTATGCACCTCGGGATCGTAGACGTCGTTGTTCACGCCGTAGACGATGTTCGCCGTCGGACCGTCCTTGACCGGGGCGGACACCACGACCTTCTTCACGCCCGCCGCGAAATACGGGGCGATCTTGGCCTCTGTCTTGAACACTCCGGTACAGTCGATGACCACGTCGACGCCATCCAGCGGCAGGTCCTCGATCTTCTTCTCGCAATGCACCGGAAGACGCGTGCCGTCGATGGTGATCGAGGTATCGTCGGATGCAAAGGCGGCGTCCCACCGACCGTGTACGGTGTCGAATTCCAGCAAGTGCGCATGCATCGCCGGATCACCGACCGCGTCGTTGATCCAGGCGATCTGCACACCCTTTTCCAGCAGCGGCCGCAGGGCGAGTTTGCCCATGCGGCCCAGTCCGTTCAGTGCATAGACGGTCACGCGGTCTCTCCTTCGCCCGCACGGGCGATGTCGTCGACGGCAGCCTGCAAAGAGATCCGGTCAAGCGACCCGATCGGCAAAGCGGTGAACGCGCGGATGCGGTTGCGCAGCGCGCCATAGGCGTGCTGGAACGCCAGGCTTTTCTCGGCATCCGTGCCTTCGACCTTGACCGGGTCGGGCGTGCTCCAGTGCGCGCTGATCGGCTGTCCGGCCCATGCCGGGCATTCCTCGTTCGCGGCGCGGTCGCAAACGGTGAACACGAAGTCCAGCTGCGGCGCGTCTTCGCCCGCGAACTCCTGAATGTTCTTCGACCGCAGCGGCGTGATGTCGTGGCCCTTCGATTCCAGCAGTTCAACGGCGAACGGGTTCAACTCGGACGTCGGTCGCGTACCGGCCGAATAGGCGTTGAATTTGTCCCCGGCAGTTTCCCGCAGGATCGTCTCGGCAAAGATCGATCGGGCAGAGTTCCCGGTGCAGATGAACAGGACGTTGTATTTCTGGTCAGCGTTGGTCATTGCCTTCTCCATTTCGGCAGAACTGACAGGGGGGCAGAGGTCGGGGCGCCCGCGACAGCAATCAAGCATCAGGTTGCCGAACATGCCTTGCACGGACTTCATGTCGATCGCGTAACGCAACGAGGTCCCCAACCGGCTTTGCGCGACCAGACCGGCGCGCATCAGCGCGTTCAGGTAGGCCGACAACGTGCTGGCCTTCAGCTGAAGGACCTGCGCGATCTCGCCCGCCGGGACCTCGTCGGGATAACGCCGCATCAGCAACCGGAAGATCGCAAGGCGCTGAGGGTGACCAAGGGCGGTCAGCTGACTGGGAACATCTTTTTCCATATTTCGCGAATATCGGAAATATATTGATTCGAAAACCCTCGAAATGTGCGCGGTTCGAGCCGCAAAGGCCGGTGCGGCCCGCCGATCCGCCACTGAACTAAATCTAAATAGACTTAAATAAAAATTTAGGCGCTTTAGTTCCGCTACGGAAATCTCCCGCTAATTTACGTAACGTCGAAAACTTATTGACCTTAAGGAAAGGAAATCCCGCAAGATGCCAACTATTAATGGCGAAAGGATAAATTCTGTGTACTAATCCTGCGCACAAATGAAGCCAAATTGCACCAAAGCCGACCTTTGAGGATCATTTACTTTGAGACGCCACGTCAAACCTATTAGTTTAACGGGAATCTGACTATTTGAATAACACCGAACCGGCCGCGGTGAGCGACAAAAGCATGAGAATACGGCCGGAAGGGATGAAGATCGCCAGGGGAGACGGCCATGGCACGGCCCAAAAAACAAGACGCAATAGACATCAAAAGCAAAGCCATCGTTGAAGCCAGCGCGTTGCTGCGTGAAGCTCCAGACCGGCTATCACTATCTTCACTAGCTAAACGGATCGGATGCAGCGCTCCGGCGCTGTATGCACACTTCACTAACAAGGACGATCTCTTAAACCGCGTACGCGAGCGCGTTTTCACCGAGATGGTCGAAATGCGGCAAACCCACATCGACGAGGCAGCACTTTGCCCCGTCGAAGCGATCCGCCGGCGGGGGCACGGTGCGGTCGACTTCGCAATCGAGCACCCGGCCTTGTATAGGCTGATCTTCGCGCCGTCGCATGACGCCAGCGCGCACGAGATCAACCTGTGTGACGAATCCATCGGCCCGATCACGGATCGGGTGCGAACGGTGCTGTCCAACGGTTCGGCCAAGAACGCCGATGCGATCGCCCGGACCATCTGGTTCGCGACGCATGGCGCCATCATGATCGCGCTTGACGGTCAGCTGGAAGGTCCGGACCAAGCCCGTTGGGAACGCGCGCACGCGACGGTCGATACTGTCATCGACCTGTTCCTTCCGAGCCACTGAACTTGTCCGAGGCGGCCTACCCCCGGGTGGCCGCCTCGTACCACTCCACGATTTTCGCCCGCTCCTCCGGTTCCATGTAGGACACGTTGGCAGGCGGCATCGCGTGGGTCCGACCGGCCTGCAGGTAGATCATGCGCGCATAGCGGGCCACCTGCGTTTCGGTTTCCAGCTCCACACCTTTCGGCGGCCAGAGGATACCGTCGTAAAACGGCTCTGCCGCGTGGCACATGCTGCACCGGCCCATGACGATGGCGTGGACCTCTTCGAACCCTTCGGCCTTGGCGAAGCGCAATGCGGCGCCCTTCAACTCCACCTCTTTCGCATCCTCTTCGGGAAGGAACTGCGGGCCGGTGGACAGCCACGCGCAGGCGATGAACAGCAGCAGCGTGACGATCCAAGTCCAATGCGGGTTGCCTTTCCGCGCGTGCAGAGAGTTGAAGTAGTGCCGGATGGTGACGCCCATCAGGAACACCAGCGCCGCGATGATCCAGTTCCACTGGGTCGCGAAGGCCAGCGGATAGTGGTTCGACAGCATCAGGAAGATGACCGGCAGCGTCAGATAGTTGTTGTGGGTCGACCGCAGCTTGGCGATCTTGCCGTATTTCGGGTCGGGCTTGCGGCCCGCTTTCAGGTCAGCCACCACCACCCGCTGGTTCGGCATGATGATGAAGAACACGTTGGCCGTCATGATGGTCGCGGTGAACGCCCCAAGGTGCAGCATCATCGCGCGTCCGGTGAAGATCTGGTTATAGCCCCAGCCCATCACCACCAGCAAAACGAACAGCAACAGCATAAGGGTCGTCGGCCGCTCGCCCAACTTGGACTTGCAAAGAGTGTCGTAGACCAGCCAGCCGATCGTCAGCGAGACGGCCGAGATCAGGATGCCCTGCCACACAGCAAGGTCCGCCTTCTCGGGGTCGATCAGGTACAGCTCCGCCCCCAGCCAGTAGACGAGGATCAGCATCGCCGCGCCGGAAAGCCATGTCGAATAGCTTTCCCATTTGAACCACGTCAGATGCTCGGGCATCGCCTCGGGCGCGACAAGGTATTTCTGGATGTGGTAGAAACCGCCGCCGTGGACCTGCCATTCCTCGCCATCGGCCATCCCCATGTCGCGGTCCCGCCGCAGGCCAAGGTCCAGCGCGATGAAGTAGAACGACGACCCGATCCACGCGACCGCAGTAATCACATGCGTCCAACGCACGGCGAACTCCAGCCATGCCTCTATCACCGCCCAGTCGTACATTCCGTTGTCCCCGTCTTGCCCGGGGTTCGCGTCCCCGTTGCTTGATATTCACACCGATACTCGCCCGAACCCGCCACCGCAGGCAATCCACGCCGGCGTCGCAGCGCGCATTTTGCGGTCATATGGTCACCGATTGGGCGAAGCCGGGCCGCCTAGCTGCCGCGGTAGGTGGAATAGCCATAGGGCGACAGCAGCAACGGCACGTGGTAATGCGCCTCGCCGTCGCTCATGCCGAAGCGGATCGGCACCTGATCCAGGAACAGGGGCTCGTCACCGCCCTGCCCCGTCTCGCGCAGGTAGTCGCCCGCGAAGAAGATCAACTCGTAGGTCCCGGTCTTGAACTTGCCCTCGGGCAGGATCGGCGCATCGGTGCGTCCGTCGTCGTTTGTCACCGCCTCGGCGATCTTGCGATGGCTGTTGCCGGACACCGAATACAGCAGGATACGGATCCCCTTCGCCGGCACGCCTTTCGCGGTGTCCAGAACATGTGTCGTCAGATATCCCATCGCAGTCTCCGGTCCGGTTTCGACTTGTGCGAAGAACCTGCCCAATCCAAAGGCAAAAGGACAGACAGCACGCGCCGAAAGCGTGTTCAATTGCCGCATAAATTTGCGTCCTCCCGGCAGATGGGCAAAAACCATGGGACCGAAACAACCGGAGACCGTGTCGTGAACCGCTACCCCAGAAACATGATCGGCCACGGACCTGACACTCCGCAGGCGAATTGGCCCGGCGGCGCCCGCGTCGCGGTGCAGTTCGTGCTGAATTACGAGGAAGGCGGCGAGAACTGCATCCTGCACGGCGACGCGGCGTCCGAGGCGTTCCTGTCCGACATCACCGGCGCGGCGATGTGGCAGGGACAGCGGCACTGGAACATGGAGTCGATCTACGAATACGGCGCGCGGGCCGGGTTCTGGCGGCTGCATCGGCTGTTCACCGGCATGGACATCCCGCTGACGATCTACGGCGTCGCCTCTGCGCTGGCGCGTAGCCCCGAACAGGTCGCCGCGATGAAGTCCGCCGGGTGGGAGATCGCCAGCCACGGGCTGAAATGGGTCGAACACAAGGATATGCCCGAGGACGAGGAACGCGCCTCTATCGCCGAGGCGATCCGCTTGCACACCGAAGTCGTGGGCGAGCGCCCGCTGGGCTGGTACACCGGCCGCTGCTCGGCCAACACGGTGCGTCTGGTGTCGGAAGAAGGCGGCTTCGCCTACGTCTCGGACACCTACGACGACGACCTGCCCTATTGGCTGGAGGTTGGTGACCGCGACCAGCTGATCATCCCGTACACGCTGGAAGCCAACGACATGCGCTTCGCCGTATCGCCCGGCTGGGTGACGGGTGAGGATTTCTTCATCTATCTGAAGGACGCTTTCGACACGCTTTACGAGGAAGGCGCCGAAAGCCCCAAGATGATGTCCGTCGGCCTGCATTGCCGCCTGATCGGCCGCCCGGGAAAGATCGCCGCGCTAAAGCGCTTTCTCGAGTACATCTCTGGGTTCGAGGACGTATGGACGCCCCGCCGCATCGACATCGCCCGCCACT
This sequence comes from Maritimibacter sp., assembly GCA_017792445.1. Classification (GTDB taxonomy): domain Bacteria; phylum Pseudomonadota; class Alphaproteobacteria; order Rhodobacterales; family Rhodobacteraceae; genus Psychromarinibacter. The sequence continues at coordinate 2,238,808 of CP051232.1, read as the reverse complement.
GGGAAGCGACGCATCCGCCGAAGCGGGTCGAACGCCCCTCGCAAATGTCGAAGGACCGGTTTGTCGAGGTGTTCGGCGGCATCTTCGAGCATTCGCCGTGGATCGCCGAACAGGCGTGGGATCTAGAGCTTGGCCCGGCACACGATACGCCGGTCGGCGTACACAGCGCGCTGGCCCGCGTGTTCCGTACCGCCCCGCCCGAAGCGCGGCTGGCGGTTCTGAACGCGCACCCGGACCTTGCGGGCAAACTGGCGGCGGCGAAACAGCTGACCGCCGACAGCACCAGTGAACAGGCCAGCGCCGGCCTTGACGCGCTGACCGATGACGAGCGGAATACCTTTACGAGGCTGAACTCCGAGTATACAGCCAAGCACGGATTTCCGTTCATCATCGCCGTGCGTGACAATGACAAGCCGGGCATCCTGGCCGCTTTCAAGCGCCGGATCGGCAACGACCGGGACACCGAGTTCGCCGAAGCCTGCAAACAGGTCGAACGCATCGCGGAATTGCGACTAAAGGAGCTGTTGGCGTGAGTTACGCCTTTCCGTCCGGCGGCTTGCCGGATCAATCAGCCAGTGCGGAAGGCACTGCCGTCTTCACGACCGCCTACGCGGTCCTGCCCGCGATCACCCATCGTGACATCGTGACCAGTTTCCTGCCCACGTGGCACAACCACCGTGCATGGATCTTCGCCCGTCCGCTGTCCGGTTTCGCCGAGACCTTCGCGCAATACGCGGTCGAGATCCTGCCCGGCGGCGGCAGCGCCGACCCCGAGCCCGACCGCGACGCGCAAGCGGTTCTGTTCATCGCCCGCGGCAAGGCGCGACTGACGCTGGGCGCCGACAATCACGAACTGACCGAGGGCACTTTCGTCTACCTGCCCGCCGCCGCGCCGTGGCAGTTGTGGAACATCTACGACGAGCCCTGCGGCTTTCACTGGATCCGCAAGCGCTATGTCCACGCGCAGGGGCTGTCCGTCCCCGAGCCGTTGATCATCCACGAAGACGACGTGCCGGTTACCCCGATGCCTGAATGCGACGGCAGATGGGCGACGCAGCGGTTCCTCGATCCGCTGGATCTGTCTTACGATTTCCATGTGAACATCGTGACCTTCCAGCCCGGCGGCCGCATTCCCTTTGCCGAGACCCATGTGATGGAACACGGCCTTTACGTTCTACAGGGAACCGCGCGGTACCTGCTGAACAAGGACTGGGTCGAGGTCGGCCCCGGCGACTTCATGTGGCTTCGTGCGTTCTGCCCGCAGGCCTGCATCGCCACGGGCGACGAGCCGTTCCGCTATCTGCTGTACAAGGACGTCAACAGGCACCCGTCGCTGACGGCTCTGAAATGAGCCTGACGATCACCGCCCAGCCGCTGACCGCCTCGGCCTTCGCCCCGTTCGGCGATGTGCTGGAGGCAGCGGGCGAGCCGGACAAGATCATCAATCAGGGCCTGTGCGGACGGTTCCACGACCGGGCGCGGATGGATTTCGGCCCCGGAGGACGCGCCGGCATCTCGGTGTTTCAAGCCGAACTGCGCGACCTTCCCCTGACGCTCGACATGGTCGAACGCCACCCCGAGGGCAGTCAGGCGTTCCTGCCTCTGGACCGCGAGCCGTTCATTGTGATCGTCGCCGAAGATGACGACGGCAAGCCGGGTACACCCCGCGCCTTCGTCACTGCACCGGGGCAAGGCGTTAACTATATGCGCAACTGTTGGCACGGTGTGCTTACGCCGGTGGCAGGCAACGGACTGTTTGCCGTCGTGGACCGCATCGGCGACACGCCCAACCTTGAAGAATTCTGGTTTGAAACGCCGTTCCGTGTAACGCTTCCGTGAACGGGTCCGGCAGAAGGCCCTCTTCCCCGCACACACGGAAAGGAACAGGGACATGGCCGAGGCCAGCATCGGAACCCCGGAACAACTGAAAGACCCGAACTATACGCCGCCGGTGTGGCAGGCGATCCCGCTGGGCATCCAGCACGTCATGGCGATGTTCATCGCCAACGTCACGCCCGCGATCATCGTCGCAGGGGCGGCGGGCTTCGGCTTTGGATCGAACTCGCCCGACTTTCCGGAACTGCTGTACCTGATCCAGATGTCGATGCTGTTCGCGGGCATCGCCACTTTGTTGCAGACCGTGACGGTCGGGCCGGTCGGCGCGGCGCTGCCCATCGTGCAGGGCACCTCGTTCGCATTCATCCCGATCATGATCCCGCTGGTCGCCGGTAAGGGCGTCGATGCTCTGGCCGCGCTGTTCGGCGGTGTCATCATCGGCGGACTGTTCCACGCCTGCATCGGCTTTTTCATCGGCAAGATCCGCTTTGCCCTGCCGCCACTGGTGACCGGGCTTGTGGTCACGATGATCGGCCTTGCGCTGGTACAGGTCGGCATCCAGTACGCCGCAGGCGGCGTGCCCGCCAAGGGAACCGAGGAATATGGCTCGCTACTGAACTGGTCGGCGGCGCTGGTGGTGATCTTCGTGACGCTGGGCTTCAAGTTCTTCGCCAAGGGGATGCTGGCGGTCTCGGCGGTGCTGATCGGCCTTCTGGTCGGCTATGTCTACGCGATCCTCGTCGGCATGCTTCCCACCTCGGCAATCGCTGGCTCGTGGAACAACGCCGCGGCCTTCGCCCTGCCCGAGCCGTTCAAATACGGCTTCGAGTTCTCGGCTGCCGCCGTTCTGGGCTTTTGCCTGATGGCCTTCGTCTCGGCGGTCGAGACGGTGGGCGATGTGTCGGGCATCGTGAAGGGTGGCGCGGGACGCGAAGCCACCGACAAAGAGATCCAGGGCGCAACCTTCGCGGACGGTGTCGGAACGGCACTGGCCGGCCTGTTCGGCGGCTTCCCAAACACCTCGTTCAGCCAGAACGTCGGCCTGATCGCGATGACCGGCGTCATGAGCCGCCACGTGGTGACCTTCGGCGCCATCTTCCTGATCATCTGCGGGCTGGTGCCGAAGATCGGCGGCGTGATCCGCACGGTCCCGATCGAAGTGCTGGGCGGCGGCGTGATCGTCATGTTCGGGATGGTCGTGGCCTCGGGTATCTCGATGCTATCCGACGTGCTTTGGGACCGCCGCAACATGGTGATCTTCGCGGTCGCCCTTTCGGTGGGCCTTGGCCTGCAACTGGAACCGGAGGCGGTGCAATACCTGCCTGACTGGCTGCGGGTTCTGATGGTCTCGGGCATCCTTCCCGCCGCGACCATCGCCATCGTCCTGAACCTCGTGCTGCCGGTGCCGTTGTCCGACGAGTCGACCGAAGAGGTCTCGGGCGGGTTATCCGGCCACGGCAAGGGGGCCATGCCCGGCGAGTGATGCAAAATCGCAAGGCAGCCATGCCTTGGCATGGCTGTCACGTTGCTGTCAGAGTACACGGCGATAAGGCGAAGCCGCAGCTTTGACAGGACGACAATGACCGATTTCTTCACCGCACCCGGCCGGTTCCACCGTGGAAACCTGCACACTCACTCCACCCTGTCCGACGGCGCGCTGGAGCCAAAGGAAGTCTGCCGCCGGTACCGCGACGAAGGCTATGACTTCATCTCGCTGACCGACCACTTTCTTGGCCGCTACGGCTGGCCCATCGCCGACACCGAGCCCTACCGCAAGCCGGACTTCACCACCATCCTCGGCGCCGAATTGCATTCGGGCGCGCAGGCGAACGGAGAGCTGTGGCACATCCTCGCCGTCGGCCTCCCCGCAGGGTTCGAGCCGCCTGCCACAAAGGATTTCTTCGTCACCGACGATCAGGAGACCGGCCCGCAGCTTGCCGCGCGCGCCGTCGCCGCCGGGGCCTATGTCTCGATCGCGCACCCGCAGTGGTCGGGGCTGACACTGGACGACGCCCGCTCGCTTGAGGCCGCGCATGCGGTCGAAACCTACAACCACGGCTGCGCGACGGGCGCCGACCGGCCGGACGGATTCCACACGCTCGACCTGCTGCTGGCCGAGGGGCGCCGCCTGAACCTGATCGCTACCGACGACGCCCATTTCACCGAGCCGGATCACTTCGGCGGCTGGGTGATGGTGAAGGCAACCGAGAACGACCCCGACGCGCTGGTCGACGCGCTGAAAGCGGGCGCGTTCTACTCCAGCCAGGGACCGGAGCTGCGCAATATCGTGGTGACGGATGACGAGATCGTCGTGGAAAGCAGCGCGGTCGTGTCGATGATCGTTCAGGCGCAGGGCAATACGGCGAAGGCGGTGCATGGGCTGTCAATGACCCGCTCGTCCCTGCCGCTGCACAAGTTCGCGGCCTCGCCGTGGGTCCGGGTCACCGTGATCGACGCGGCGGGCAAACGCGCTTGGTCGAACCCGATCTGGCTGGACTGACGCTTCAGTCCAGCCGGTCCAGAAGTTCCAGAACCGAGGGGCCCAGTGCATCGACGATGATCTGCACGCCCTCGGCATTCGGATGGATGCCGTCGGCCTGCATATACTGTGCGACCGGCCCCTCGCCTGCAGTCTTGATGATCGGTTGCAGGAAGTCGGGGCCAAGCACCGCATCGTATTCCTCGGCCAGTTCGGGATAGATCGCGTCGAAATCGCGCTTGTAGTCGGGGCCATAGTTCGCGGGCGCGTCGATGCCGAAGATCAGCACTTCGACCCCTGCCGCCTGCGCCGCATCGAGGATGCCCGCAAGGTTCGCGCGCGCGACCTCGGGCTCTGTCCCGCGCAGCACGTCGTTGCCGCCCAGCGCCACGATCATCGCGTCCACGTCATCGCTTAACGTCCAGCCAATACGCGACAGGCCGCCCGCCGTCGTGTCACCCGAAACGCCCGCGTTGCGAAGTTCGACATCGGCGCCCTGCGCGTCCAGCCAGGCCTGCAACTGCGGCACGAAGCCCGCGTCTTTCTGCAGCCCGTAGCCTGCGGTCAGGCTGTCGCCCAAAGCGGCCACGACGGCAGGCTGCGCCGTGGCTGCACCGGTGCCGATGACGAACGCGACAGCAAGGTTGCGCAGCCACCGCCCGGACCCATATGCGATAGAGCGCAGCGAAAGGACCTTGCCGATGCCCGACCCCGTCGTCTCTTTGACCGACACCCGCCTGTCTCTGGCGGGGAACGCCGGACCGGTCGACATTCTGAAAGGCATCTCGCTGGACGTGGCGCGCGGTGAAACGCTGGGGCTGGTGGGTCCGTCGGGCAGCGGCAAGTCGTCTCTCCTCATGCTCATGGGCGGGCTCGAGCGCGCCACCGGCGGCAAGGTCGAGGTGCTGGGCCAGGACCTGACGGCGATGAACGAGGACGCGCTGGCCCGGTTCCGTCGCAATCATATGGGGGTGGTGTTCCAGAGCTTCCACCTCATTCCGACGATGACCGCGCTGGAAAATGTCGCGACGCCGCTTGAGCTTGCCGGTGTTGCGGATGCCTTCGACCGTGCCGAGGCCGAGCTGCAGTCTGTCGGGCTGGGACCGCGAGCGGGGCATTATCCGTCGCAACTGTCGGGCGGCGAGCAGCAGCGCGTGGCGCTGGCCCGCGCCGCCGCTCCAAGGCCCGAGGTTCTGCTGGCGGACGAACCGACCGGCAACCTCGACGGGGTCAACGGCAGCGCGATCATGGATCTGCTGTTCGGATTGCGCGACCGGCACGGGTCGACGCTAATCCTTGTCACCCACGCGCCGGAACTGGCCTCGCGCTGCGACCGGGTCATCGAACTGGTGGACGGCCGGCTGGCCGCGGACGCGCAGCGGGCCGCCGCCGAATGAACGCCCGCATCGCCGCCCGCATCGCGCGGCGCGAGCTGCGCGGCGGTATCCGTGGCTTTCGCGTCTTCCTTGCCTGCCTCGCGCTTGGCGTCGCCGCCATCGCGGCGGTCGGCAGCGTGCGCACCTCGGTCGAACAGGGCCTCGCCCGAGATGCAGCGATCATTCTGGGCGGAGACGCCGAGATCCAGCTGACCTATCGCTTCGCCACCGAAGCAGAGCGGGCGTGGATGGAAAGCGTCTCGACGCAGGTGTCCGAGACGGTCGACTTCCGGTCCATGGCCGTGGTGCCAGAAGCCGACGACCGAAGCCTGACACAGATCCGGGGCGTCGATGGCGCTTATCCGATCTATGGCGAGGCCGTGCTGGACCCGGCGATGCCGCTGGAGACGGCGTTTGACGGGGCGGACGGGCTGCCGGGTGCGGTGATGGACCCGGTCCTGATCGCGCGGCTGGGGCTGGAGCCCGGCGACAGGTTCCGGCTTGGGACCGGCGATTTCATCCTGATGGCGGCGCTGACGCGAGAGCCCGACACTTCGGGGGGCGGCTTCACCCTTGGGCCGCGCACGCTGGTGCGCCTGTCCGATCTGGACAGCACCGGCCTGATACAGCCCGGCACGTTGTACGAAACCGAATACCGCCTTGCTCTGCCGCCGGGCTCGAACCTCGATGCGCTGCGTGCGCAGGCGGGCGAGGCGCTGGAAGGCGCCGGCCACCGATGGAGCGACACCCGCAACGCCGCACAGGGAACGGCGGTGTTCATCGACCGGCTGGCAAGCTTCCTTGTCCTTGTGGGCCTTGCCGGACTGGCGGTCGGAGGCGTCGGCGTGGCGGCGGCGGTGCGGGCCTATCTGGATCGCAAGACATCCGTCATTGCCACGCTCAAGACGCTGGGCGCGGAGACCCGGACGATCTTTCTGGTCTACGCCTTCCAGATCGCGGCACTGACAGCCTTGGGGCTGGTGATCGGCCTTGTCCTTGGCGCGGCGCTGCCGCTTGTCTTCCAGCCGCTGATCTCTGCTCAACTGCCGGTTCCCGCCGTGTTCGGCATCCATCCCGAACCGTTGTTGGAGGCCGCGCTGTACGGCATCCTCGCGGCTGCGCTGTTCACCCTGTGGCCGCTGGCGCGGACCGAACAGGTGCGTGCGGCGACCCTGTATCGCGACGGCGCGCAGGGCGGCGCCGGGTGGCCGCGCTGGCCCTATGTCGCGGCGACGGCTGTCCTGCTGCTCTTACTGGTCGGATCGGCCTCTGCGCTGTCCGGCCTGCCATCCCTGACGATGTGGTCGGCGGCGGGCATCTTCGGCGCATTTCTTGTGCTGCTGGGCGTGGCAAGCCTGACCCGCCGCGCCGCACGGGCGGCCGGACGGTCGAAGGCGGTGCGGGGACGCTCGTCGCTGCGAATGGCGCTGGGAGCAGCGGGCGGACCGGGCAGCGAAGCCGGCTCGGTCGTCCTGTCGCTGGGCCTTGGCCTGACGGTGCTGGCTGCAGTGGGTCAGATCGACAGCAACCTGCGCGGCGCGATTGCACGGGACCTGCCGGAAGTCGCGCCCAGCTATTTCGTCGTCGACATCCAGACCGACCAGCTTCAGGACTTCCTAGACGCAGCCGAGAACGACCCCGAGGTCAGCCGTGTCGAGACCGCACCGATGCTGCGCGGCGTGATCACCGAGATCAACGGCCGCCCCTCGGAAGAGGTCGCAGGCGATCACTGGGTGGTCCGCGGTGACCGGGGTATCACCTATTCCGCCACGCCGCCGACCGGGGCCGAGGTGACTGCCGGCGAATGGTGGCCCGAGGATTATTCCGGGACGCCGCAGGTCAGCTTCGCCGCGGAAGAGGCCGCCGAGATCGGGCTGCAACTGGGCGACACGATCACCGTCAACGTGCTGGGCCGGGACGTGACGGCCGAGGTCACCAGTTTCCGCGAAGTCGACTTCTCCAACGCCGGAATGGGCTTTGTTCTTTCGATGAACCCGGACGCCCTGCGCGGGGCGCCGCACAGCCACATCGCGACGATCTACGCCGCACGGGACGCAGAGGCGCGACTGCTGCGAGAGATTGGCGGGACGTGGCCGAACATCACCATGATCTCGGTCCGGAACGCCATCGCACGCGCGGCAGAGATCCTTGCGGGCATCGCGGCGGCCACCACCTATGGCGCGCTGGCGACGCTGCTGACCGGCTTCATCGTGCTGATCGGCGCGGCTGCGGCGGGCGAGCGGGCGCGGACCTACGAGGCGGCGATCCTCAAGACGCTGGGCGCGACGCGTGGCATAGTGTTGGCGAACTTCGCTTGGCGCAGCGCCGTGTTCGGGCTGGCCGCGGGGCTGGTCGCCATCGCGACCGGCGGGCTGGCCGGCTGGGCGGTGACCCGGTTCGTGATGGAGACCGACTTTGTGTTCGAGCCGGTCTCGGCAGTGCTGATCGTCGTGGGCGGCGTTGTCATCACCCTGCTCGCCGGCCTCGCCTTTGCATGGCGGCCCCTTGCTGCGCGACCCGCGCGAGTGCTGCGGGCGCGCGAGTAGCGTCAGGCGCTTTGAAAGGCGAGCCGTTCGACAAGGTAGCGTTCCGACAGCGGCAGGCTCGCCGCGCCCAGCGCACGCGCGTCCGCCCCGATGCTGCCTTCGCGCACATCGGGCGTGGCAAGCCCCGCCATATTCCGCTTTTCCAGGTGGGCCTTCGTCGCTTCGACCAGCCGCCGCCGCATGTCCTGCGTGATCCAGCCGTCGATCATCACGGTTCCGAAGTCGATCACAGAGACCGCCGAGGCGATGGCATGCGCGATGCCGGCGGCGGCGTCTTCGATCCAGTCGGACAGAACGTCGGGCTGCATCTCAAGCTGCTCTGGCGTATCCCAAAGCTCGGATGTATCCAGCCCTGCCGCGACCAGCCGTTCCTCAAGCCCGCCAAGGCTTGCCACGTCGATCAACTGGCGATCCCGGCCGCCCGGCTCTTGCGCCGGGACCGGCATCGAGCCGACTGCACCCGCATTGCCGCCCGGCCCCGAGTAGAGACTTCCGTTCAGCACCACCCCGCCACCGATGAAATAACCGATGTAGAAGTGCAGGAAATCGACCGGCGTTTCGTCACGCCCGAAGACAAGCTCGGCGCCGCAGGCGGCGGTCGCGTCGTTCTGAACGAGCACGGGAATGTCGATGACCCGCGAAATGGACCGCCCGAGATCGGCATTCCGCCATGCTGCCATGTCCTCGTGCGGTGCGGACAGGTTGTCGGCCCAGTCCCAAAGGCTGAACGGCATGGCGATCCCCAGCCCCGCCACCCGGTCGCGGTCTCGGGGGGTCATCGCCGTTAGCATCCGCGTCAGGGCGTTGCGGGTGAAACGAACGGTCGCTTCCGGCATCGGGTAGTCGTGCGTTTGTCGCACCCTTGCACGGACTTTCCCAAGAAAATCCGTCAGCACCAGCTCTAGTGACCGGCGGCCGACCTTCAACCCGAAGAAGAACGCACCATCAGGCGCAAGCGACATCGGAATCGATGGCTGCCCGACCCGCCCGCGCACCGGTTCGCCGCGCATCAGAAGCTCGTCCGCTTCAAGCGCACGCATGATAACCGAGACCGTCTGCGCCGAAAGCCCGGTTGCCCGGGCAATATCGGCCTTTGCCGTTGCGCCGTGACGTCGTATTAGTGATAGGACAAGACGCTCGTTATGTGCGCGCATGCCCGCTTGGTTCGACCCGCGGATGCCCGTGTCAGACGTACCGAGGATCGAGCTGGGATTTTCTTTAGGCATCGCCTCCTCCTCGAAGCCTTTTCAGTTTTCCCGCAATGCGTGAGTCTGTCAATAAATAAATCATGCGGACTTATTAATTGACAGAAAGGTGGCGAATCGCGCAGGATTGACGCAGCGGCCCGCTCTTCACGTGCCGCACAAGTTGCATTCTGCACCTTTGGGAGGAGATCATGAAGAAACTTGCTGCGGGCACTGCGCTCGCCCTTATCGCATGCGCCGGCGCTGCAAATGCCGCCAGCCACGAAACCATCAGCGCCTGCCTGATCACCAAGACCGACACCAACCCCTTCTTCGTGAAAATGAAGGAAGGCGCTCAGGCCAAGGCAGACGAACTGGGCATCGAGCTTAAAACCTTCGCCGGCAAGGTCGATGGCGACAACGAAACTCAGGTCGCCGCGATCGAAACCTGCATCGCCGATGGCGCCAAAGGCATCCTGATCACCGCGTCCAGCACCTCGGCCATCGTGCCGGTGGTCGAGCAGGCGCGTGAAGCGGGCATCCTCGTGATCGCGCTGGATACTCCGCTGGATCCGATCGATGCGGCGGACGCAACCTTTGCCACCGACAACTTCCTTGCCGGTGAACTGATCGGCAAATGGGCCGCCGCCAAGCTGGGCGACGCTGCCGCCGATGCCCGCATCGCGATGCTGGACCTCGACATCAGCCAGCCCACCGTCGGCGTGCTGCGTGACCAGGGCTTCCTGCAGGGCTTCGGCATCGACCTCGGCGACCCGAACAAGTGGGGCGACGAGGAAGACGACCGCATCGTCGGCAACGACGTGACCCAGGGCAACCAGGAAGGTGGCCGCCGCGCGATGGAAAACCTGCTGGCGCAGGATCCCGAGATCAACGTCGTCTACACCATCAACGAACCCGCCGCCGCCGGTGCCTATGAGGCGCTGAAGGCGATGGGCCGCGAGAACGACGTGCTGATCGTGTCGGTCGACGGCGGCTGCCCCGGCGTCCAGAACATCGCCGACGGCGTGATCGGCGCCACCTCGCAGCAATACCCGCTGCTGATGGCGTCGCTGGGCATCGAAGCGATCCATACCTTCGCGATGAGCGGCGAAAAGCCGGAGCCGACTGAAGGCAAGAACTTCTTCGACACCGGCGTCGCGCTGGTGACCGACGAGCCCGCTGACGGCGTCGAGTCGATCTCGGTCGAGGAAGGCATGGACCTCTGCTGGGGTTGATCCGTACGCGGACCTAGGCAGAGTATGAGATATGACGCGGGCGTCCGCGCCCGCGTCCCGGCCGGAATGGGAGGAATTCATGGCCAACGCAGATAACTACGAAGCCTCGACCAGAGGCGGCAGCGCGGACGCGCTGGCAGAGTTCGACGAACACGACCGGGGCCTGATCGGCCGCATCCACCACATCCTGCACCAGACACCGGCCATCGTGCCGCTAATCGTGCTGGTCGTGGCGGTCGTGATCTTCGGACTGCTCAACCCGAATTTCTGGCGTGTGTCCACGCTGTCGCTGATCTTCCAGCAGATCGGCATCGTCGGCATCCTTGGATGCGCGCAGGCCATCGTGATCCTGACGGCGGGCATCGACCTGTCGGTCGGTGCGATGGCGGTTCTCAGCTCTGTGCTGATGGGCCAGTTCGCCTTCCGCTATGGTATCCCGCCGACCTTCGCAATCGTCCTTGGACTGGTTTGCGGCGCCGCGATGGGCGCGATCAATGGCTGGCTGGTGTCCAAGATGCGGATTCCACCCTTCATCGTGACGCTGGGAACCTGGCAGATCTGGCTGGCGACCAACTACATATACTCCGCGAACGAGACGATCCGTAGTCAGGACATCGAGGCCGAGGCCGCAGCGCTGCAATTCTGGGGCGAACGGTTCCAGCTGTTCGGCGCGCAGGTCACTTATGGCGTGGTCCTACTGATCGTGCTGGTGCTGATCATGGCCTACGTCTTGCGACACACCGCATGGGGCAGACACGTCTATGCGGTGGGAGATGACCCAGAGGCCGCCGAGCTTGCCGGTGTGAACCGCGACCGGATGCTGATCCAGGTCTATGCGCTGGCCGGCCTGTTCTGCGCCCTCGCGGGATGGGTGATGATCGGTCGCTTCGGCTCGGTCTCGCCATCGGCCTCGACCGGCGTCTTGGGCAACATCCAGGCCATCACCGCTGTCGTGATCGGGGGCATCTCGCTGTTTGGCGGACGCGGCACGATCATCGGCATGTTCCTTGGCGCGCTGATCGTCGGCGTGTTCGAGATGGGCCTTCGCATGGCCGGTGCGGATGCACAGTGGACCTACCTGCTGATCGGCATCCTCATCATCGCCGCCGTCGCGGTGGACCAGTGGATCAGAAAGGTGTCGGCATGACGGAACCCATTCTTCAGGGCAAAGGACTCGTCAAGCGCTATGGCCGTGTCACGGCGCTTGACCACTGTGACTTCGAACTGATGCCCGGCGAGATCCTTGCGGTGATCGGCGACAACGGTGCGGGCAAGTCCACGCTGATCAAGGCGCTGTCCGGCGCCGTGATCCCAGACGAGGGCGAGGTCTGGCTGGAAGGCAAGCGCGTGCACTTCCAGTCGCCGATCGACGCCCGCGAGAACGGGATCGAGACGGTCTACCAGACGCTTGCCATGTCCCCTGCCCTGTCGATCGCCGACAACATGTTCATGGGGCGCGAGTTGCGTAAGCCCGGCTTCATGGGCAAGTGGCTGCGCAAGCTGGACCGCCCGGCGATGGAGAAGTTCGCGCGCCAAAAGCTGTCGGACCTCGGGCTGATGACGATCCAGAACATCAACCAGGCGGTCGAAACGCTTTCGGGCGGTCAGCGGCAGGGCGTCGCGGTGGCTCGGGCGGCGGCGTTCGGATCGAAGGTCATCATCCTCGACGAGCCGACTGCGGCGCTGGGGGTAAAAGAGTCGCGGCGGGTGCTGGAACTGATCCTCGACGTGAAGTCGCGGGGCATTCCGATCATCCTGATCAGCCACAACATGCCGCACGTGTTCGAGGTGGCGGACCGCATCCACATCCACCGGCTTGGCCGCCGGCTGACGGTGATCAATCCGGGCGACTATACCATGTCCGACGCCGTGGCGTTCATGACCGGTGCCAAGGAACCGGAGCGTGTCGCCGCCTGACGGAAGACCGCATTCCGGCAACGAAAAAGGGCCGCACCTTCGGGTGCGGCCCTTTCCGTATCGGATCGGCGCGGAACCTTAGTTCTGCGCGTAGAATTCGATGACCAGGTGCGGTTCCATCTGAACGGCGTAGGGAATGTCCGACAGACCCGGCGTCCGCACGAAGGTCGCGGTCATTTTCGAGTGGTCCGCTTCGATGTAGTCCGGCACGTCACGCTCGGCCAGCTGCGAGGCTTCCAGAACGATAGCGAGCTGCTTCGACTTGTCGCGAACGGCGATGACATCGCCTTCCTTGACGCGGTAGCTCGGGATGTTGACGCGCTGGCCGTTCACGGTCACGTGGCCGTGGTTCACGAACTGGCGGGCGGCAAAGATGGTCGGCACGAACTTGGCGCGGTACACGACGGCGTCAAGGCGGCGCTCCAGCAGACCGACAAGAAGCTCACCGGTGTCGCCCTTGCGGCGCTCGGCCTCGGCGAAGATGCGGCGGAACTGCTTTTCGGTCAGGTCGCCGTAGTGGCCCTTCAGCTTTTGCTTGGCGCGCAGCTGGGTGCCGAAGTCCGACATCTTGCCCTTGCGGCGCTGGCCGTGCTGGCCCGGGCCGTATTCGCGGCGGTTCACCGGCGACTTGGGACGGCCCCAGATGTTCTCGCCCATGCGGCGGTCGAGTTTGTACTTGGCAGCGGTGCGTTTGGTCACCTCTGATCTCCTTCTTTCGTGCGCCGCCTCGGGGCGGCTATGAAGGGCGTTGTCCTTTCCCTTGCGGGAGACAGGCATCCCCTTGCGGGGGCCACCAACACCAAATGAAAACCCCGGCCACTGAAGGCCGGGATGAAGGGCGCTTATACAGCCGCGATCCCCCGAGTCAATGCCCGGAAGGCTGTGTTTCTCAGGGCCGACGTCCCATGCCGTAACGAAGGATTGCCGCCTCGGACGGTGTCAGCATCCGCCGGGCAAAGGCGCCATAGCGGCTGGGGTCGCGTTCGACCCCCGGCACGCGAAGCGCAAGGTCGCCGCGCAAAGCCTCGTCCATCGCGTCAAGGTCCATCGTCGCCGGGTGGAAGCTTTCCGATTCCAGCCCGTTGGCGAACAGGATCGAGTGATGATCCAGCAGCAGGTGCACATAGGTCACCTCGCGCAGACGCCGGTCGACCAGGACCGAGTGGTCGTTGACCAGATCGGCAGCCGCCACCAGCACCTCGGGCTCGTTGAACAGCGACTGCGCCAGCGCGCCCTTAACCAGCATTCGATGCTGTGGCGAGACCAGCAGGTCACCGTCCGGCACGTCCATCCCGATGGCGCCCGCCCGGATCCGCACCGGTCGCAGGTTCGGCATGGTGTACAGCCGCGCCCCGCTCATACGGCGCCGCCCGATCCAGCGGATCGCCTGCGGGCCGTCGTCCTTGGTCAGCACCATATCGCCTTCGACCAGGTCCCGCACCGCAACCTGCCCCGAAGGCGTGGCGATGCGCGTGTCCGGGGTAAAACAGATCACCGACGGCTCCAGATCGCCGGTCCGGTGCGGCGCCAGTTCCCCGCTGGCGACGTGAGTGACCCACAGCTCGCGGTCGCGCGGAGGCAGATCATCGTGGAACACGCACAGCGGTGCGCCCTCTGTCCGTTCGATCAGCGTCGCCACATAGCGCCGCAACCCGTCGGTTACCGCGAACCCCGAGCCGGTCACCGGCTCTTCCGGCACCGACACCGCTGCCGGTGCGTCCTTGGGTGCGTTCATTCCCGTCACGCGGACGACCGCGCGACTGGCGTGTTTGTGAAGGTTTGCCGTCTCTTCCGCTCCGAACAGGACCAGCACGTCGCGCGGTCCATCGACCCGCTCCGGCTCGCCATGCCACTGCCAGCTGGCACCGACGGCCAGCGAGGACAGCGGAGCAGCCGCAAGACCGTCAAGTTCGGTCTGCGTCCAAGAGATGACAAACGTGCCGCGAAAGCCCGTTTTCATGCCCGTATGCCTGCCAATTTTATTTTTTATTGGCAGCAGCTTCGCAAACCGGGGCCGTCCTGTGAAGGGACTTGAACGGTGCTAATTCAGAATCTGAAGTTGAGTCGCACAGAACCCACAATCTGGCTTTCTGTCTGCGCCTCAAATTCCTCGCTCAGCCACGTCACACCGTAGAAGATCGAGTTCCGCTCGCCCTGCCAGTGCATACCGGCGCGGACGCGCATCCGTGCGTCGGTCAGCTCATAACCATCGTAGCCGGGAAGGTAGGCCGAGTTCTCGACATAGGCGATGTCCGCCCCAAGCACGCCCGAGAAGCCTTTGCCTTCGGTCTCTGTCGCGCGGTACAGGTGCCCGGTGGTGACGTCACGCATGAAGAAATCGCGCTGGCCGACGTTGCCGAACAGCATATCGAAGCCAAGCCGCGCATAGGTCTCGACACCAACCTGCGCCTCGAGGAAGGGGCGCAGCTTGAGCGACGGCGTGATCTGGAACGACTGGCCGGCTTCCGCCAGCAGCGTCGGATAGATGTGGTTGGGAAGCTCGTTCGACAGGTCGGGCACCGGCGCGCCGAAGATCTTGTGGACCTCGGTCTGGAACCAGCCGACGCCGGTGACGGGCCCGACGACAACCAGATCGCCACCAAGGCTCATCTCCAGACCGTTGCGGTCGAAATGCGTGTGGACACCGGCCGAGAAGACGCCGGCATAGCGGCGGTCATCCGGCGCGGGATTGGACAGGTTGGACGGCGCGATCGTTTCCGAGCGGAAGCGGAATTCCAGCATCTCGCCCATGCGGGTCGGGCGCTCGCCGACCCAGTGCGGGCCGATCACCTTGCTGACCACATAGGCGCCCGTGCGCCAGCGGTCCTGATTGTCGCCGAGAAAATCGTTGGTGAACAACCGGCCCCAGCCAATCGTTTCGCGCCCCTGCGCGGCCACGGTCTGCGGCAGCAGAATCAACGATACCAGAAGTACGGCCAGGAACGCCTTTGCGGCAGCTTTCATTCTCGGTCCCCAAAAAACCACGTGTCCCCCGACACTGGCCTTATAGGCACAGATTCCGGCGTCACATAGGCGCAGGCGGTCCATTTTCGGACACGTGGCAGGTTGGACACACGATATGGGCGCGCCCGGGCCGCGAAGGATTACAACGCCGGACCGGGACGCACTTTCGAGCCGTCCGTGAAACGCGACAGGCGGAAGCGGACAAGATCCTGTTTCGGCGGCTGACCCATCATCATATACGCGAGAACCCTGCCAATTTCCGGGCCGATCCCGAAACCATGACCGCTGAGACCGGTGCCGATCCAAAGGCCTGGGATCGCTTCGCATCGGTCGACCACCGGCACCACGTCCGGCATCAGGTCGATCATCCCGGCCCAGACCGCGCGCAGACCGATCTCGCCAAAGCCCGGAAACATCGCGCGGAACTGTTTGAGGAATTTCCGCTTTGCCGCTTCGCTGGGCGCCGGGTTCAACACCCGCATCCTCTCGAACGGGCTTTGTTCCTCGCCGGACCAAGACCGGGGCGTCCCCCATGCGTCGGGATAGTGCTGTGGACCCATGGGGTGATAACGGGTGCCGAACGGGTGTTCTGCCAGCGTGTAAATATACTTGGGCAGGTTCCGGAACGCCTCGGGCCCGATGTAAAGGTCGTGGAACGCGCCCGCCGCGATGGTATAGCCGCCGTCCTGCCGCCGCCGGAACGCAACGCCGTTGTCGGCCACGCCGCCCGCATGCACCTCGGGCAATCGGTTGGTGGCCGCCGCTGTCGCCCGAACGCTAAGCTGAGGGATGCGGACGCCGTGGTTCTGCAGGAACAGGCTGGACCAAGCGCCGCCGCACACAAGCACCTGTTCGGCGCGGATGCGGCCGCGTTCGGTGATGACCCCGGTCACGCGCCCGCCTTCGATATCCAGCATCCGGGCGGCGCAATTCTCGGCGATGACGGCACCTTCCTGCGCCGCAAGCCGCGCCAGTGTCGGCACCGCCACCCACGGTTCGCCCCGCATGTCCGACGGCGTCCGCAGCGCCCCGTGATAGCGGCCCGCCATCTCGGGGATCATCTCGGCCACTTCGCTCCCTGACATCAGGTGCGTGTCGAGATCGTGGTCCTTCGCATAGGTCAGCCAGTCAGAGAACGACGCCATGTCCTTTTCCGACTCGGCAAGATAGGTGACGCCGCCTTCGACAAGGCCCAGCGCCTCGTTCGTCCGTCGCGAGAAATCCAGCCAGTGACGGCGCGCTTCGATCATCAGTGGCAATTCGTGCGGATCGCGGCCCTGTTGCCGGATCCAGCCCCAGTTGCGCGACGACTGTTCGCAGGCCACCCGCCCCTTTTCGAGCACGACCACCTTGTGCCCCAGTTCCCGCAGGAACAGCGCGGCCGATATTCCGACGACACCCGCCCCGATGATCACCGCATCGGTCGCCTCCGGCAGCGGTCCGCCGTGCTCGATCTCCGAGGTTTCACCGATCGGGAAAGGTATCATGCGCGTGCTCCTTGGATTGACGCGGCCCCGCGCCCACACCTCTAGATCACGAACGCCATCTGGCGAAAAGGCGAAGCGCCGCGTCGCCTTGTCGTCCGGGCATCGTCACGGGTCGGTCGGCCCGATTGCCGGAAAGTTGCGGTTGCCTGCGCGGTGGTTCTTGGGGACACTCGCGAAGCTTGTTTCCGCTCTGGGTGGTGCGGATCACGCGACGAGTTGTGCCGGGCCGTTTTAAGCGTTGCCAAGCATGGGTTTGCAGTACCAGTCCCTGCCATGCAGGGCGTGTAGAATGTCGAATCCCGGTCAGCAGCCGGGCCTCTGCTTCTGCTTTCCAGACCGCGCCGAGGGGGCGCTGGATGAATGACAGAAACAAAGACCACCGCATCAGCGGCATTGTCCTCGTTTAATGAAGGCCTGGTGCGGCGTCTGAAAGTCGGCTCCGCCCGTCTGTTCGCGCCGGTGGCCGTGCTGAACAGCCGCATATTGGCACGGATCTCTGGCCGCGCGGCCAAGGCGGCGCGGACACAGGTCGTACTGCGACTTAATACCGTTAGCCTGCCGCCACATTCCGGGGCAGACTTGCATCCGTATTCAAAGACACGGGGCCGCGCTTTTGCCCCGGCCTACATTCGGGGTGAATTGAAGTGACCCAGATGAACGAACGCTTCGACGCGGAAACGACGACCTTCAGCACCGACCGGAAGGTTCTGATCGTGGTCGAGAACCTGCCGGTCCCGCTGGACCGCCGGGTCTGGCTTGAGGCCACGACGCTAAAAGAGGCGGGTTACGAGGTGTCGGTGATCTGCCCGACCGGTCGCGGCTGGGACAAGCTGTACGAGGAAATCGACGGCATCCGCATCTGGCGCCACCCCATGCCGCCCGAAGCGCATTCCGGCGCCGTGGCCTATGCCCGCGAATACGGTGCCGCGATCTGGAACTGGTTCCGCCTTGCGTCGAAGGTGCGCCGCGAAGCCGGCTTCGACGTGATCCACGGCTGCAACCCGCCCGATCTGGTGTTCCTGCTGGCGTGGTGGCACCGTCTTCGCGGCGTGCGTTTCCTGTTCGACCACCACGATGTCTGCCCGGAGCTGTTCGAAGCGAAGTTCGGCAAGCGCGGGATGCTGTGGCGGCTCATGATGGTGCTGGAGCGCCTGACCTTCGCCACCGCGTCGGTCTCGATCGCCACCAACGGCAGCTTCCGCGACATCGCGATCCGGCGCGGCAAGATGAAGCCCGAGGACGTCTTCGTCGTCCGCTCTGCCCCGCAGATCGAAAAGTTCCGACCCGGCCCCGGCAACCCCGACTACCGCAAGGGCGCGGGCACCGTGCTGGGATATGTGGGCGTGATTGGTCAGCAGGAAGGGATGGATCTTCTGGTGGCGGCCGTCGACCACCTTGTGAACGAGATGGACCGCAAGGACATCCACTCGGTCATCGTGGGCTTCGGCCCGCATCTGGAAGAGGTCAAAGCCGACGTCGCCCGGCGCGGCCTGACCGAGCATTTCACCTTCACCGGCCCGCTGTACGGCGACGACCTGCTGGACGCGCTGAACGTGATCGATATCGGCGTCGCGCCCGACCCGAAGAACACGATGAACGACATCTCCACGATGAACAAAATCATGGAGTACATGACGCTGGAAAAACCGTCGGTGCAGTTCGATCTGACCGAAGGCAAGGTCTCTGCCGGCGACGCGGCGCTTTGTGCTGCGAACAACGATCCCGTGGACTTCGCCCGCAAGATCGCCGAGCTGATGGACGATCCGGAAAAGGGCAAGGCGATGGGCCAGACCGGCCGCCGCCGCGTGATGCGCGAACTCAGCTGGGCACACTCGGTTCCGCCGCTGCTGGAAGCCTACGAACGGGTCTTCGTGAAGGCCGGGCATCCGGCAGCCGTGAAGGGCCTGACCAAAGTCGAGCAACCGGCGGAAGTCTGACCGACCCTGCGTGGTATGACGGATACGAACGCCCGGCCAGCGCCGGGCGTTTCGTTTATTCGGGGACGAACCGCGGCAGCCGCTGCAGGACTTCCGCCATCAACCGCTCCATCCGCACTTCGGCATCTGCCTCGGTCTCGTCCGGGCCAATGACGGTGACGAACCGCACCAGCGCGCCGTCGCTGCGCCCGCGCTGGATGCTGTCCCGCACGACGCTGATCTTCGCCAGATAGTCGTTCGTCATCCGGCGGCCGCGCTGTTCGAACCAGTAATAGACAAGCTGCTTTTGCAGCTCTTTCTGGATGATTGCGCGATTGACCGTAAACGTGCCGTAGGGCGTGCCGCTCATGTCGACCTGCCGCGGCTCGATCGCTGACACTTCCCAGCCACCAACCGGCAGACAGACCTCGGGCGAGTGGATGCCGGTGCCGTCCGTCTGCGACTGGTACCATGCGACGAAGAAGTTCACCGACTGCCCCTCGCCCGGCGCCATGTAAGTGCCGTTGAAATAGTCGTCCGCCGCCAGAACACCGGCCACCGCCGGATCAAGTTCTTGCGTGTAGCCCGACCAATCGCCCACCCGGCGCGGGAACAGCTGGAACGGCTCGCGCTCGGGCACCATGCCCTCTGCCCTCGGCGTCAGAACCATCGCCGCGGACACGGCAAGGCTGAGAAGCGTCGCCACGATCAGGCCGCGCGACGCGGTGATGCCGAGGATGCGGGTCGCTTCGCCGCCAAACCCCGCGAAATCGAGGTCGATCGTCTCGGACAGCGACTTGGGGTTCGGCGTCAGGCGTTGCAGCAGGATCGCCATCAGGAACAGGATCGCGATGCAGCAGACGAAGATCACCCAGCCTTCGAAGACGTGCAGGAACCCTTCGGCCTGACCGATGCCGTAGCGGTCGACGAGTATGCCGATGATGCCGATCCGGACCGAGTTCATCAGCACCGTCAGGGGCGCCGCCGACAAAAGCAGCAGCGCCTTGTGCCACATCGGTCCGCGATACAGGATCGCGAACAGGTACGAGAACGACAGGATCGGGAACAGGTAGCGCAGCCCGGAACAGGCCTCGGCGACCTGAAGCTTGTAGACGCCAAGGTCGATCACGTTCCCTTCCAGGAACACGGGAATTCCGGCAGCCGAGACGAACCATACGCCGATCACCGACGACACCTGTTGCAGGAAGATCGACAGCTTCCAATAGATGAACTGCGGCAGCGGCAGCATGAACACAAGATGCACGACCGGCAGGAAATGGTGCTTGCCCTGCATCCAGCCCATGCACACCAGCATGACGCCACCGACCCAGACGATCAGACCATAGGTCGCGATATCCGGGATCTGCACCAGGTTGCCCAGCACGCCGATCAGCAGTCCCGCCATCAGCACCAATATTCCCGGCCGCCGGTTTACCGGTGATCCGTCGGGCGCTGCCGGGCGTGACCGAAGCTCGCGCAGGAACAGGTACATCGAGATCGCCGGGATCAGGGGCCCGTGGCTGTACTCGGCCGTCATCCACGCCTTGCCAAGCGAGACGAAGCCGATCCAGAACACCGGGATCGGCACCAGCACCAGAGCGATGAACCAGAGAAGACCTGAAACGTTGATCCGTTGCGACAGCGGCACAACGTGTTTGGTCGGTTCAGACAAGGACATTCGGCTTAATCCGGTGTTCTGCGGCAATGCGAGCCAAGTCTGTCGCAACGCCCTCGTTTCATGTCAAGCCAGCCGGCCCGGACGGTCATCACAATCGGGTTTTGGGTGTAATCCGGTGCTTTTCCGGCCCAGCCCACAAAGCAAGAGGTAACCAATTCACCCTATCCCGCCCTGATAGTTCAAAGCGCAGTCAGCGCGGCTCGGATGACGAATTGGCCCCGCCCAGCCGCAAAAGCCGTGCCCGCCATATCTGGATCAGCGACTTCAGCGAAGGCGAGTCCCGGTAAGAGCGGCGGAAGTATTCGACCGCATCGCGGGTTGCCGCGTTCTCGATACTTTGCCCGCCGATTATATAATTCTGCCGGGCGCGGGCTTCGGGATATTTCGCATACAGGTCCGCGTAGTCGGTCAGCAGCTTCTTCCGGAACGCGGTGTCCGCCACCTTGTCGGACGACACGCTGTTGGCGGTCCGGTAGATGACCACCAGCGGCTCTTCCACGAAGGCAAACTTCGCTTTTTGCGCCAGCCGGATGGCAAGTTCCCAATCCTCGTTGATCCGCAAGGACGTATCGAACCCGCCGACATCTTCGAACAGCGTACGTTCCGCCATCAGCGTCTGCGGCGTGGTCGGATTGGTGTGCAGCACCGCTTCCGAGATGTCGCCCTGCGCGGCCTCGCCGATGTCGAACACGCTAAGCCGCGGGATATAATAGCACTGCGCCGCCGAGTAATAGAGCGCCCCGCAATAGCTGGCCCGGCAGTCGGGCGCGTCTTCCATCGCCTGAACCTGCATCGCAAGTTTCTCGGGGAACCACCGGTCGTCGCTGTCCTGAAACGCCACGTATCGACCGCGTGCCAGTTCGATCCCCCGGTTCCGCGCACCGGCGGGGCCGAGGTTCGTGGTGTTGAGTTCCAGTCGCACCCGGGGGTCAGAGCAATACTCGCGCACCACTTCGACGGTGCGGTCCGTCGAGCAATCGTCGATGACGATCAGCTCGAAGTCCTGCCGGGTCTGCGCAAGAACGCTGTCGATCGCCCGGCGGACAAGCACCTCGCGATTGTGCACCGGAAGCACGATGGAAACGGTCGGAGCATCCGTCATGACAGGCTCTTGATCCGTTTTCCGGCGGTGGGGGTCTTCCGGTTGGGCATTCGTCAGTCTCGTTCGAAGTAGGCGTGCTCGCCGGCATTGGACATCCATGCCATTCGAAAACCGAAGCCGGAAAGCCGCGTTATCATTTTGTCGATAGCACCTTGCCCCGTTACCTGAGGATGCAGTTCCATCGCAATCTTCTTCACACTTTGCGGCTCTATGATGTCTATTACATCAATTTCCCCACCCTCGATATCCATGATCAGGAAAGTTGGTTTCAGCAAGCGGATCGTGTCGTTTAAAGACACCATAGGCGTCTTGACCTGACGCGCGCCTGGGATCGGGGTTGTCGATGCCGCCCAAAAGACATCAGGAACGTAGAAGGTTGCCTCACCTTGTTTGTCGCACAGAATACCTATGGAAAGGTCAGGGTCAGGCCAGTCATTTAAAGAATAGTTTTCTCTGATTACGCCCTCCATCATCGGATTTGCCTCGAAACTGAAGACTCGGCCCCGACCGAGTCTTTGAGCGCATAGTAATCCGATGTACCCTATTCCGGCGCCTAGTTCCAAGACGCAATCCTCGGGCTTCAAGAACATCTGCACCATCCGAGCTTCGCGACCTTCGTAGTCGCCTAGCAGAATTCGGTCCACCACTTCCTGACCAATCAGATTGGGATCTGCTCTGAGACGGACATTATTCAAGGTGACAACGCCATCCCGCATCGCGAGCCGATTCTTGAATTTGCGGCAGTTCCGATAAACATCATACAAAAATCGCCTTAACGGACCAGGCAGCGTCCTCCCTATTTTGTCGCGCAACATGGCAAACCTCCCTTAAAAATCTTCCGTTCTTAATGGCTTATCAGTTCTACCCACCCTCCAGTCGTCACCTTCGGTAGGAAGATCGCAAATCGCGGCTAAAACGCAGCCCGACGGTACTCTCTGGCTCGGGCTCCAAACCTGCTACCTCCGAGTCTTCCGGTTGCTTGTCGCTCATCCACATCCCGCACCCCAGTAGCAGCATAAATGTGCAGTAAGCCGAGTTCCAAAGGTGCACAGTGACGATCGCAAGGCTTAGAGCGGCGAATGTAACGATGAACCCTATTCGGCAGGCATTTACAAAGGCATCCTTCTGGCGTGTGAAGGCGATCGTCACCATGATGCCGAAAACGGCCAAAATAAGCAGTAGCATCGTGATCAGCCCCTGCCGGAAGGCAATCGCGAGCCAGAAATTGTCGATGGAAGTTGTTACAATGTAAAAGGGAACTGGCCAACTCCAGTCAAATCCCAACCCGAAGAACGGGTGGGCCATGATGGCTTCAAGCGCCCAGCCGTTCACGTTCAGACGCGTCCAGGCCGTGCCCGGGTTCAACGCTAGGAAGCCAATCGAAATCTCGGCAACCGTTCGGTTCGACAGCAGCTCGACAGTGGCATAAGTCACAATGATGGCAATGCACAGCATCCACCAGCGCTTCGGTACATTCCTTAGTATACGGTCGTAAGCAATCAGCACGATCTGCAGCCCAACCGCCACAAAGGCCCCGGAAGACAACGACGTGAAGGTCGCGAGACCAACTAGCACACCCCGCCCTAGCGAGAGTTTGAGCGATTTCGTGCGCCGCGCGGAATAGATAGAAATTGCGAACCCGAAAGCGCAGAACATACCGAATAAGATCGGATGGTCGAAGGTAACTTGTGCCCGGTCCAGACCGAGCCGCTGCTCGTGAGGTACGTTCGGAAGAACAGGGAACGCCGTATCAAGAATTTTCAAGAGAATTGGCTGCCGCGTGAAGTTCTCATACAATGCAAAGGGAATTAATGCGATAATTGATGTGCTGAGCACTCGTGCCGCCGTACTGAACTGATCAGAATTCCTGATAAACGCCCGAGCCAACATATACGGACCAAGCGTCTCAAGAAGAAAAATGCCAAGCGCCGGTATGGATGCTCTCGTCGCAGCGAGTGATACCGTGCCGTAGAGAGAAAACAGAATGAAGACGTAGTCGACCCACCGGAACCGGATGGGCTGCGCCGAAAGTTGTCGGATTACAGGGATAATCGCTGCAATAAGGACAATGCGATAAAACGACAGCCGGATATCACCAAGGTAGATTTGAACAGGCACGACGAAGGAGACAATCAACGCAGTGACCCAGATTGGACTGGAACCGAGCGACGCCCCCGTCGACGAACGACCGGGTTGGCGGAGGCCTTTGTCGGTTAACTCCGGGCTTGCCGTCATGCGGTTCATGCGATCCGAATCCCCTTTGGGCAACTACACCGTCCTGTCTAAAGAACTGGCGGTGGGTACTCACGTCAATTCGGGCGGTCATAATTGAGAACCGCGCGCAATGCGATGCCTACCGTATCGGCCACTCAAAGCCGACTCGGCTCTGACAACAATCCATGCCCGGACCGGTGCCCGACTGGCGGGTTTGGAAACAGTCAGCCAAGCCCGATGCGCCCACGGCCCGCCTTCGCCCCAAGATGGGTGGCTCTAAGGCGTTTGAGTCGGAACAATTTATTGCCAATCGTTCTGCGTTGCGGAAAGGTGCGCCGCATTGAAGCAAGAGAGTGACGGTAAGTTCTTGGCAAGGCTGGTTACACTGCTGCCAATGGCCTGTGACGGTGTCGGGCCAAGCTACACCTGTACCCGGCTGTTGCAGGGCATGGCCTCGCGCGGCCTGACAGGTCCCCTGTTCGTGAACCGCGCGCGGGCTCAGCTTGAGGGGCTCGACTACCGCGCCTCGCTGCCCGGGCCGCTTGCTGCCGCGCCTTATCGCGTCGTGTCCGACCGCGCCACGCGCCGGACCAACCGCCGTTACATGACCGAAATCCGGCAGGGGGATATTGCCTATCTTTGGCCCGCCGCACCGCTTCACGTGTATCAAAAGATCCACGACATGGGCCTTCCGATCATCGCCGAGGGCATCAACACGCGGATGGAACATGCCCGCTCGATCCTTGATGCCGTGTATTCGGCGGAAGGTCTGGAGCCGGCGCACGGCATCACTCAGGCCCGGATCGACGAAGAAAACGAAAAGCTGAAGCTGACCACCGCCATCTTCGCGCCGAGTTCGGGTGTCGAACGTTCGCTGGCGGGCGCGATAGATGAAACCCGTATCCTGCCCGCCAGCTACGGGGTGGCGCTTGACCAACTTCGCCCTCCCCGGCGCGAGGTGCCGGAAGAAGGGCCGACCGTCCTGTTCGTCGGGTCCGGCAGCGTCCGGAAGGGTCTGCACCAGCTTTTACGCGCGTGGGCCGTGGCGGGGATCAAAGGGCGGCTTCTTTTGGCTGGAACGATCGATCCGGTGATCCAGACGCTATGCGCGGACCAGTTGAACCGCGACGACGTGGAAACCCTGGGTTTCGTGACCGACGTGGAAACACTGTACGAGAAAGCTGACGTCTTCGTGTTGCCGTCCTACGAGGAAGGCGACCCGCTGGTAACCTATGAGGCCGCCGCGCATGGCCTGCCGATCATCGCATCCGCCATGGGTGCGGGGCGGATCGGAGAAGAGAGCGGGTGCAACCTCGACGTGGACCCGGACCGGCCCGAGTCGATCGTTGAAGCGCTGCGCACGTTGACCTCCTCGCCCGACACCCTGCGGGACTATGGCGCGCGCAGCGCGACTGCCGTCGAAGCCTACGGTTGGATGGACGTTGGTGCCAGAAGGGCGGACCAGTTGGTCCGCCACCTCGCCGACGCGCCCTAACGCGCCAAAAGCTCCTTTAGCCGTTCCTGCGCACCATATCGTGTACCGAGGTCGATCGGGGACCCCTTTTTCGGCACGAAGTCGGTCCAGACCATGCCATCCTTCTTTATTTCGAACAGGTTCCTAAAATTAAAACTGTGAGAATCTACGGCGTAGATGAAATTGTCGCCGACAACCGCGGTGCCCTGATCGAAAAGCCAACTGCTCACGTTGCCGTCGACGTAAACCCCATTCGAGGTATCGTTTACCCGGATATTCCCGCCGCTGCCGTCCGGCCAGGGCAGGACCGTGTTGTTCCTGACCTCAATTCCGCCCGGGCTGTTTGCGACTATGATGGCATTAGGAGTTCCCGCCATCACAAGGTTCTCTTCGATCAGAACATCGCGGCCGCCGACGTTGATCCCTTGCATCCACACGCCGGCGTCACCGGTGGCCGGATCGTCGTAGATCAAATTTCCACGAATCACGATACTGCTGGGCCAATCGCGCGCGCTCGGCGTGGTATAGAACTGGATCGCGTCGGAGTGAGTGTAAGACCCGTCTGCGTTGATGACTGGCGCGGCATCCGCCATCGTGTTGTTGGCGATCGTACCGCTTCGCGTCTCGTCTACGATCGTCAGGTGGTCGCCGTTGATGCCACCCTCGGCATAGAAGAAGTTCCCCGAAACTTCGAAAGCCAGAACGTTCTGCAGCATCAGCGTCGCAGCAATCTCATTGTTCCGGAACTTGATGCTTTGCGATCCGATCGCCTCGGCCCATCCGGCGAGCCGGCTGCTGCGCACCTCGATCCCAGAGGCGTTGTGCAGCGTGAAACGATCATAGGTCAGGACGCCGTCCAGGATGACGTTCGCCCCGGTGATCTTCACAGCCCCGAACCGGGCTCCGCGGGGGTTCTCGGACTTGATTGTCACCGGTTTGCTGAACGTCTGACTGATCGTCAGCGGGCCATAGTCGCCGTCCGGAAGCACGATGGTCTCGCCGCCTTTCGCAGAGGCCAGCGCCGCACTCAGCCGGGCCCGGTCATCGGCGGCAGCGCCGCTGACGGAAAGGACCAGATGACCGGCGCAGAACAGGAGCAAAAGCGCGATCCACCGCCAACCGAGGCCGCCCCGATTAATCCCGTTTGATTCGACTGTTGAATGCCGTACAACTTTATCGTGCAAATTGATCATCTGAATCTACTCACCCCACGTGACATTGTTGATGCCCGACGCACAATCAGGACGCTTCCGCCAACCATATGCCCGGACTCGCGCGAACCAACCCCCAGTATCTTAACATCTGCGAGATACTCGGTGTATTTCCATTTCAACGGCGTGGGTCGGAGGGGGAGGAAAAGACCCCGACCGGCCTGCGCTCGTGCGGATGTTGTTCGAGTGTCACAGGATTTTTTTGACCGTCGATTTTCACACAATTGACCCAGAACAAGCGCATTCCGCTGACTAGTGAAACGTGGATGTCATTTCGTCATCCTTACGTAAACCGGAGAGTTTATTGATGAAGACCGCCATTCTCGCAGGGGGCAAGGGAACCCGGCTCGCAGAGGAAACAAGCGTCAGACCGAAGCCGATGGTCGAGATCGGCGGCAAGCCGATCCTCTGGCACATCATGATGATCTACTCCCACTATGGCTTCAACGATTTCGCCGTCGCGCTGGGGTATATGGGCGACTACATCAAGCGGTATTTCGTCGAGTACGGGACGCTGTCGGGCAACCTGACGGTGGACATGAACAACTCCGATCCGCTGAAGCGCCACGACAAAGAACACTCGCCTTGGAAGATCGACCTCGTGGAAACCGGGGACGAGACGCTGACCGGCGGCCGTGTGAAGCGTCTGAAGCCGTGGGTCGGCGAGGATACCTTCATGCTGACGTGGGGCGACGGTGTGTCGGACATCGATATCAAGAAGCTGATTGCCTACCACAAGAGCCACGGCAAGCTTGCCACGATCACCGCAGTGCGGCCGCAAGCGCGTTATGGTCACATGCGCTTTGACGGCGATCAGGTCGTCGCCTTCGAAGAAAAGCCGCAGACGGCCGAGGGCTGGATCAACGGCGCCTTTTTCGTGCTGGAACCGCAGGTCTTCGATTATATCGAAGGCGACATGGTGATGTTCGAGCATGCGCCGCTGGAGAACCTTGCGCGTGACGGTCAGCTGATGGCCTATCGCCACGAAGGCTTCTGGGCGGCGATGGACACGCTGCGCGACAAGCACACACTGCAAAAACTTTGGGACTCCGGGGATCGACCCTGGGCTGTTTGGGAAAAATGACGATGCGCGTACTCGTTACCGGCCACCGTGGCTATATCGGAACCGTACTTACCCCCATGCTTCTGGAGGCCGGCCATGACGTTGCCGGGATCGACAGCGATCTTTACGAACGCTGCACCTTCGAGCCGGGCGGCGAAATGCCGGATATTCCGACGCTTCTGAAAGATGTGCGCGAGGTCACCCCGGCCGATCTGCTGGGCTTCGACGCGGTGCTGCACCTTGCGGCGCTGTCGAACGACCCGCTGGGCGATTTCCGCCCCGAAACGACCTATGACATCAACTTCGACGGCACCATGAACGTCGCCCGTGCCGCCAAGGCGGCCGGTGTCGAGCGTTTCGTGTTCTCGTCCTCCTGTTCCAACTACGGCGCGTCCGGCCCGGATTTCATCGACGAGAACGGCGCGTTCAACCCCGTGACGCCCTACGGCATCTCGAAGGTCCGGTCCGAGCAGGCGCTGGCCGAACTGGCCGACGACGGCTTCTGCCCGACCTTCCTGCGCTCGGCGACGGCCTATGGCGTCAGCCCGCGCATCCGTTTCGACCTCGTGCTGAACAACCTCGTGGCGTGGGCCGTGACCACCGGCAACATCCACATGAAATCGGACGGCACTCCGTGGCGGCCGATCACGCATATCGAGGACATCAGCCGCGCGTTCCTGTCGACCCTGTCGACCCCGGTCGAGAAGATCCGGAACGAGGCGTTCAACGTCGGCGTCACCGATCACAACTATCAGATCAAGGAACTGGCAGAGATCGTCGCCTCGGTCGTGCCCGGCTGCGAAGTGACCTTCGCGGACGATGCCGGCCCGGACAAGCGCAGCTATCGCGTGAACTGCGACAAGATCCAGCGCGTGATGCCGCAGTTCAAGCCGCAGTGGGACGCCCGCAAAGGCGCCGAGTCGCTGTATGAAGCCTACAAGGCCGTCGACCTGACGCTGGAGCAGTTCGAAGGCCCGCGCTACCAGCGCATCGGCCATATCAAGAAACTGATCGCCGACGGCATCATCGACGAGTCGCTGAAGCACACGCCAAAAGCGCTGGCCGAGCGCGCCGCCTCTCCCGAGGCCGCCATCGCGCCCGGCTTTGAAGCGGACGCGGCAGAGGTGTGCTGCATCTCCTGCGGCCACAAGGGTCTGAACCCGATCCTCGATCTGGGTCTGATGCCCCGCTCGGACGGCCTGCTGGACCCCAGCATCCTTGATCGTCGCGAGTCGCTGGTGCCGCTGCGTCTTGGCTATTGCCCGGACTGCACCTTGGTGCAGCTTCTGGAAACGCGTCCCGCCGAAGAGATGTTCGGCGACGATTACCTGTACTTCTCGTCCTTCTCCGAGGACCTGCTGAAGCACAGCCGGGACAACGCGCTTGAACTGATCGAGATGCGTGGCCTCGGTGCCGACAGCCTTGTTGCCGAGATTGCCTCGAACGACGGCTACATGCTTCAGAACTTCAAGGAAAAAGGCGTTCCGGTTCTGGGTATTGACCCTGCGCTTCAGCCGGCCACCGCGGCGATGGAGAAGGGGATCGAGACGATCAACGACTTCTTCGGCACCCGCGTTGCCGGCGAGCTTGCCGCGCAGGGCCGCAAGGCCGACGTGATCATCGCCAACAACGTGGTCGCCCACGTCGCTGACCAGAACGATCTGGTCGCCGGCATGGCGACGCTGCTGGCCGATGACGGCGTGATCTCGGTCGAGTTCCCCTATGTCCGCGACCTGATCGACTTCATCGAGTTCGACACGATCTACCACGAGCACCTGTGCTACTTCTCGGTGGGCTCGGCGCAAACGCTGTTCGAACGCCACGGGCTGTACCTGAACGACGTGCGCCGTCTGCCGATCCACGGCGGCTCGCTGCGGCTGTACTTCGGCAAGAAGAACGAGCCGTCCGAGGCCGTGACCAAGATCCTTGCGGAGGAACACGAGCTTGGCCTTGACCGGTTCGACTACTACGCAAGCTTCGGCCAGCGGGTCCGCACCTTCCGCGACGACGCGCGCAAGCTGATCGCCGACCTCAAGGCCGACGGCAAGCGCATCGCGGCTTACGGCGCGGCGGCGAAGGGCACGATCATGCTGAACTTCCTTCAGCTGAACTCGCGCGCGATCGAGTACGCGGTGGACCGCAACGTCCACAAGCAGGGCAAGTACATGCCCGGCGTCCGCGTCCCGATCGACGATCCGGAAAAGCTGAAGTCGGACAAGCCCGACTACGTGATGATCCTGCCGTGGAACTTCCGCGACGAGATCATCCGGCAGCAGCAGGACTTCCTTGCGCGCGGCGGCAAGTTCGTCGTTCCGATCCCCGACCTCGAGATCGTCTCGAACTGATGGGTGAAGAACTGCACAAATGCCCCGCCTGCGGGTCCGGATCCGTGGCCGAAATCTATCGGCTGGACGCGATCCCGGTGCAAAGCTGCATCCTTCTGGACAGTGAAGAGGAGGCGCGGAACTTCCCGCGCCGCCCTCTGGTCCTGAAGTTCTGCGACGACTGCGGCTTCGTCTTCAATTCCGTGTTCGAGCTGGAGCAGGTCGACTACGCCTCGACCACCGAGGAAAGCCAGCACTTCTCGGGCACGTTCAATCGCTTCGCGAAGGAACTCGCGTCGGAAGTCGCCTCGCTGTACGACCTGAAGGGCAAGAAGACGCTCGAGATCGGCTGCGGCAAGGGCGAGTTCCTGCAAGAGCTTGCAGAACAGACCGGCACGTTGGGGCTGGGCGTCGATCCGGGTTTCATCCCGGAACGTCTGCCGGGCGCGGACGGGCACGAGATCAAGTTCCAGCGCGAGTATTTCGACCCCGAGACCATCGCCGAGACGCCTGATTTCGTCGTCTGCCGCCACACGCTGGAACATATTCCGGCTGTGGGTCAGTTCATGGACGATATCGCCACCGCGATCGACGGGCGGACCGATGTCGGCATCTTCTTCGAAACCCCGGACGTGCGCCGGGTGCTGGATGAAGGCGCGTTCTGGGACATCTACTACGAGCATTGCTCGTACTTCACGCTGGGCAGCCACGCGCGCCTGTTCCGCCGCGCCGGGATGGACGTGATCAAGCTGTATCTGGCCTATGACGACCAGTACATCATCCAGTACGCCGAGCCGTCCACCGGCCGCCCGCCGCTGCCGGAAGAGGACGATCTGGACGCCGTGCGCGCCCTGGCGAAATCCTTCCCCGAGAAGGTTGCCGAGATCCGCGCCTACTGGACCGACTTCGTCCGGTCGCGCCATGCCGAGGGCAAGCGCGTCGCCATCTGGGGCGGCGGCTCGAAAGGCGTGTCGTTCCTGACCACCAACGGTCTGGGCGAGGAGGTGGCGCAGGTCATCGACATCAACCCGTTCAAGCAGGGCCGCTATCTGCCCGGCACCGGCCACCTTGTATCCGGCCCGGAAAGCCTGAAGGACACGCCGCCCGATACGGTGATCGTGATGAACCCGATCTACCTGAAGGAAATCGGCGCGGACCTCGCGAAGATGGGTCTGAACCCCGAACTGGTGGCCGTCTGATGAGCCTTGCGACGAACTGCCCGGTCAGCGGATCGACCGACCTGAAACCCGTGTTCAAGCTCGGCAACGTGCCGGTGATCTGCAACCAGCTGTGGCCCGACGCCGACGCGGCCCGCGCCGCGCCTGCGGGCGACGTGGATCTGGTCATCTGCCCCGAAACGGCGATGATCTGGAACGCCGCCTTCGAGCCCGAGCGCATGGTCTACGCGCCGGGCTATGAAAACGCGCTGCACTTCTCTCCCAAGTTTCAGGCCTTTGCCGAGGAACTTGCGAAAGGTCTGGTCGACCGGTTCGACCTGAAGGGCAAGCACGTGTTCGAGATCGGCTGTGGCGACGGTCACATGCTGGACCTGATGTCCAAGCACGGCGCCGCCACCGCGACCGGCTTCGACCCGTCGATGGAAGGCAAGGAAACGCCCTTCACCGCCCGCGACGGCGTCGAGATCGTGCCGGAGTACTTCCGGTCCGACCAGTTGGACCGTCCGTTCGACGCGATCCTGTGCCGTCACGTGCTGGAACACCTCGACACGCCGATGCCGCTTTTGCAGGACATCCGGCGCGCGATCGGCGACCGCGACGTTCCGGTCTACTTCGAGGTTCCGAACGCCGGCTGGATGCTGCGCGCGGTCTCGATGTGGGACGTGATTTATGAACACGTCGGCTACTGGACGGCCCCCGCGATGGAGGCTGCCTTCCGCCGCGCCGGGTTCACACCCGTTTCGATCACCGAAGGCTATGACGGCCAGTTCCTGATGATCGAGGCCCGCCCGTCCGAGCCCGAGGCCGGCTGGGTATCGCCCGACGTGAACGGCGTCCTGCAGGACGCGGCCGCCTTCTCGGCTGCATCGAACGGCCTGCTGGACGAATGGCGCGACCGGCTGTCCAAGCTGGACGGCAAGGCGGTGATCTGGGGCGCCGGGTCGAAAGGCATCACCTTCGCCAACGCGCTTGGCGAGGCTGCCGCCCCGCTCGCCGCGCTGGTCGACCTGAACCCGCGCAAGCACGGGCTTTACGCTCCCGGCGTTGCCCTTCCGGTGGTTTCACCGGATGACCTGAAAGAACTGCGCCCCGACCTAATCCTGATCTCTAACGCGCTTTACGAGGCCGAGATCACCGAACAGGTCCGTGCGATGGGGCTGGACCCCGAGTTTGCAGTGGTGGCCGGGTAAATGGCGCGCGTCTCGATCGGTCTGCCCGTCTGGAACGGCGAGGCGTTTCTGACGCAGGCGCTGGACTCCATCCTTGCGCAGACCTTCGAGGACTTCGAACTGGTGATCGCGGACAACGCGTCCACCGATTCAACGCCCGAGATCATTGCCGATTACGCCCGGCGCGACCCGCGAATCCGGGCGTTCCGGCACGAAAAGAACCTTGGGGCCGCCGGGAACTTCAACTTCGTGTTCCACAAAAGCACGGCCCCCTATTTCCGCTGGGCCGCCTATGACGACATGATCGCGCCCGAATACCTTGCGGCCTGCGTCAAGGCGCTGGACGATGACGACGGCTCGGCGGCACTGGCGTTTCCGCAAACGCTGATGATCGACTGCAACGCCAAGCCGCTGCGGGTCTACGACGCCGTGACGCGGAAGGCGGATGCGTCCCCCTCGGCGCGGCTGGACGGGATGATCGGACCCGGCGACCACCTGAAGTCCTATCTTCACATGTGTTTTCCGGTCTTCGGCCTGATGCGCCGGTCTGCACTGGAAGGCACGAGCCTGATTGCGAACATGCCGCGCTCGGATCACCTGCTTCTGGTCGAACTGTGCCTGAAAGGCCGGTTCATCGAGGTTCCGCAACCGCTGTTTCTGCGCCGCGAGCATGACTCGGGCTCGGTCATCTCTGCCGAAAAGGCGGCGACCTCGGGCGAAGACCTCGAAAAGCTGCTTGCCGCCTGGTTCGACCCGAACAAGAAGGGCCGGTTCCCGGCGACGGCAACGCGGCTTGGCCTTGGCTACTTCCGTGCCGCGGCCCGGACCCCGGTGCCGTTGGGCGAAAAGCTCGCCTGTATGCGCATCGCCGGAGGTTGGCTTGCCCGGCACTGGCGCGTCATCGGCGGCGAGTGCAAGATCCTTTTGCGCGAGCGCATGAAGCCCGCCTGATCAGGCGGACCGCCGGAACCGGGCCAACACGTTATCAAGCCCGCGCTTCTCGTCCGGCGACAGGCAGAACAAAATCCCCGTCATGATATAGACCAGACCGCCGGCGATACCGCAGGCGAAGAACCCGCCCCACGTATGGGTCAGTTCCAGAAGCTCGCTTGGTAGCCAGATAAGCAGCCCGCCGACCGACGGCGCCAGCCCCCGCACCAGAACCTTGCGGACGAAATCGCCGAAACTGGCGCCGGCCAGCCGCAGCCCAAGCGGCACGAAATAGAAGACATGCGCGGCAAGGTTGCCTCCGGACAGCACGGCCGCCGCGCCCAGCGCGCCCCAGTCGGTGTTCTTCAGCACAAGATACTGCAGGACGAGCACGGACAAGCTGGTGACGATGGCCCCTGTGAAGAACCCTTTGACGTGGCCGGTGGCAATCGCGACGCGGGACAGCAGGATATCGCTGTAAACGATGGGGAAGGCGGCGAAGAAGATACGCATCACCGCCGCCGTGTCGGGATAGCCCTCGCCCAGATACAGCGCGATGAAATCGTCCGCGTAGACAAACATCGGACAGGCAATCGCCATCGCGACCCAAAGGGCATAGCGACCGCCCCTCAGATAGGTTCTGCCCAGCCGCGAGAAATCGCCGGTCGCGCTCATCGTGACCATTGTGGGCTGAACCGGCGCCAGCGCCACCGTCATCAGGCTGGCGATCCGGCGTTCGAACACGCTGCCGATGAAGTAGGTGGTGACGTGAACCGGAGTGGACAGAAGGTTCAGCAGGATCGGCGGCGCGCTTTGGTAGATCAGCATCGAGAAGGTGCCCAGCGAAGTCCACGCCCCGAAGCCCAGGACGGACCGCACCTTTTCCCATGTGAACCGGGACGGATGAATGCGGAACTCGGGCAGCATCCGCCGCGCCATGGTGATGATGACGGTTGCGTTCGCGATGCTGGCGGCCAGCGAGGCGACCGACACCCAGACCACGTTCGGCCCCAGTCCGAACAGCAGCGCGCCGGTCAGGATGATCTTGCCGATGTTGACCATCAACGTGACCACGTCACGCTGAAGAAACCGCTGACGCACTTCGAACGCGGTCGAGAACGGGCCGGCGAACAGCCCCACGCACAGTTCCAGCACGATCATCATCGTCATCAGCCGCGCTTCGACCAACATGCTGTCCGGCACGGTCAGAAGGTGATCGATCTGCGATGCGACAACGAACCCGACCGCGGCGAACAGGCTGAGAAAACCGGCCAGCGCCAGCACGATCGAGGTATGCAGCACCGTGACATCGTCGCGTCGCCCCTCGGAATAGGCGACGATGATCTCGCGGCTGATCGCACTTGCGAAGAACGAGATGATCACCGGCCCCAGCATCATGATGACCATCAGAACCGGGTAAATCGCGAATTCGTCCGCCGGGATACGCGCCAGCAGGTACTGGTACAGCCAGAAAACAAAGAAGACGTTGATCAGCAGCGTGACCGCGCCGCTGGCCGAATTGATAAGTACGCGTACCTTGCTGGTCGAAGTAACTGACATGCCTGTCCTGTCTTGGTGCTCGGTGGCCGTTCTAACCGGCCTTCTTCCAGCGCATCCTGTAGCTTGCCGGGCGCAGAAGCGCGAGCGCCGGAACCAGCGGAAGCCGAAGCAGCCAGCGCCAGTAACCTGAACGCACCATGCGCGGCAGGTTTTGCAGATACAGCCGGTATGCGGTTCCGACCCGTCCGGCCGCGAAGGCGCCCAGCGCTGTATGCACGGCGCACTGCGCCAGCATCCGGTCTTTCAAGGCGCCCGAGGTCTTCGGGTCCGGATAGTAACCCGCCCGGTCCTGATCCAGCATGAACTCGAACCCGCGAAGCACGGCGGGGAAAGAACCGGTCAGCCGTTCGCCTTCGCCTTGCACATGCGCGACCAAAGGTGCGCCCGATAGGACAAGGCAGGGTCCGGCATCCGCCGCCCGCATGAACAGATCGGTATCCTCCGAACAGGTCACATCGCGGGTGAACCCGCCCAGGCGCTCGAACACATCCCGCCGCACGATGACATTGCAGGACCCATAGCGCGTAGAGGGCACGGTCCGGACCGCCTCAAGGAAGCCCGCGGTTCTTATTTGCTCGGTCTGCCCGCCCGCTTCGTCAACCGGCTGGCCTTCGGCGATATCCACCGTTTGCAGGAACACTAGCGCCGGCGCTTCACCTTCTCGCAGCGCATCGAGGCAGGTTTGCAGCGTTCCCGGAAGCCAGAAGTCGTCGCTGTCGAGGAAGGCAAGATAGTCTCCGCTCGCTTCCGCAGCGCCCCGGTTTCGCGCGGCGCCGGGGCCGCCGTTCTCCTGCACCACGACGCGACCGGCGGTCCCGTGGTGGATCTCGACCGCTTCGCGCGCGCGGGTCACGGTATCGTCGGTCGATCCGTCGTCGACGACGATCAGTTCATAGCTTCCGTCCGGCTTGCCACCGACGCTGGCCACGGCGCGCCCGATCGAACCGGCCCGGTTATACGCCGGGATCACCACTGAAACCGTGGGCTTCGGCAAGCTTTGCAAGTCCGTCATCGAAATCCGTCGGCTCCTTGATGGGGACGGTATGACGCCGGTTTGCCCCGGTGGAAAGACCCGCAAAGACCCAAGGCCGATCACCCCCGGATTTACCAAGGCAGCGCGTCCAGCATCGCAACAATAACCAAGCTGCCGGATCGGCGTTTCGCGACTGCCGGTTTCTCTCCGGAAACCGGCCCGGACGCCCGGCTGAACAAATCGCGTGGCGCGGGGAGTTTCGACCACCACAAGGCGCCAATCCAACGGTCGCGCGGGCGAATCGCAAGGGCAAGAAACGCAGGATTCCGGCTTTCAAGATTTCCGTTTGTTCATCTTGCCCTTTGAAAAGGCAGTTTTCAGCCTACCCAGCCCGCAAGATCCGCATCATAGGTCGTGGCAACAATCAGGCCTGTGGGTATCACCGGCGGAACCACGCCGACCGCTGTTTGGTTCCCATTGTTTCTCCGACCGGCGGGTTTCCGCCAAATATCTGGATTTCAAAGGAGTTTTCCGGAAATAAGCGAGTTTGCGCCGCACATTCGGGCCCGAATTGTCAAGGAATCGCCCCGATGTTAGGGCTTTGTAAATCACAGGGGCCTAAATACAGACAGAGGACAACCGAGGGCGCGTAGCCGGACAGAAAACAGTTGACGCAACGGTGACAGTGTAAATCGGCAGGAGAATAAAAACCACTCCTCCCTGCCTGGCAGTTGATCAGTAACCGCGGAATGCGCTCTTGGCGCATCACCAGTGGCAAAGCACTCGCTTTTGCCAGCGTGAACTCTTTTGGCTTGCGGCCGCTTAATAGGGCAAATCGGCGCAATGGCGACAATCAACGTATCCAACTCTTCTCAGCTTAGTGCTGCGCTAAACTCCGCAACTGGGGGCGATACGATCGTTCTTCAGAACGGAAACTATGGCGACCTGACGATCGACGAGAACTTCTCGTCCAACGTAACTATTCAAGCAGCCAACGATCTGGGTGCGTCTTTCGGCGTCATTAAGATCACCGGTTCCAACATCACCCTCGACGGCATCACCTCGACCGCCCGGTTCACTGTTTCCGGTGCGACGAACGTCGAGGTCACGAACAGCTATCTTGAAAGCTGGGTTGAAGCCCTGCAGGGGCAAAATATTAGTTTCACCAACAACGACTTCTACACCACTCTCTTCATCAAAGAGACCAACGGGTTCACGGTTTCCGGCAACGAGATCGGTCGCCCCGGCGGCATCGATGGTGATCTTCTGGTCGTCGCAGGCAATGCCAAGAACGGTCTGATCGAGAACAACACTCTGAAGGACTCGGCACCGACGCATCACGGCGACGGGACCTATACGCACGCGGATGCAATCCAATTCTTTGACCAAGCTTCAGGCTGGCCCAGCGATATCGTCATTCGCGGAAATCTGATCTGGGATGATCCGAGCACCGGCGATCCCGGCATCTGGATGCAGGGAATTGCCATCGGCGGGAATAATATCCTGATCGAAGAAAACCTGATCATGGCAGGGACACCAAACGCGATCATCGTCTCGTCGTCCAGCGGCGGCATCGAGATCCTGAACAACACAGTCCTTCCGTGGCCGGGCGGAGGTGGCGGCAACATCCGCGTTACTGACACCGCACACAACGTCGTGATCGATGGTAACGTCAGCAGCTACTTGATCAACGCCGGGAACGCTACGGTCCTGGACAACTATCAATATTCGGTGAGCTCGTCCGCGTCGAACTACTACAAGAACGTCCTGCAGGTAGAAAACGACGGCATGGACTGGACGGACTTCCTTCCGGTCGACGGCTCGGTGATCGACTTCGGAAACGGCTACGGTGCGACGACGCGCCTGACCGAACTGCTGAACGGCGACACCGGATCGAGCAGCGATGACGAACCCGACGATACGGTTGTCGAAGAACCGGTGGTGGAAGAACCCGTTGTTACGGAGCCGGAAGACGACACGACCGACGCGGAAGATCCCGATCTGTCCTGGGACTCGCTGACCGCCAGCTTCAAGCTGGAAGGTGATTACGAGTTCAGCGGCGGCAACCAGGCGATGGAGTTCGAGCACGAAGAAGGCCTGGAGCTTTCCTCGGCATCGATCTCGCTCACCTTCAATGCCGATACGGTCTCTGGTCAGCACGGCATCATCTCGAAAGACGCGTCGTACTTCGCCAACGGCGGCCACTTCACCGTCTACATCGACAACGGCTCGCTGGTCATCCGCTTCCAGGATGAAAGCACCAGCGAAGTCTTCACCGTCAGCGGCATTCAGGCGAATGTCGACTACGAACTGCAGATCGGTTTCGGTGACGGCACGGTCGTGGCGATGCTCGACGGTATCGTCGTCGGCGAAGCTGACTTCGACATGAGCTGGGAGGACAACTCCGAGTTCCTGCAAATCGGTGCGAACGGCTGGTCTAGTTCGTCGGGCGGCTCCGGTTACACGCAGGTCTTCGACGGTACGATCTCGGATATCGTCATCACCAGCGGCAACAATCTGTCGGGTGACGGTGAAGACGCCATCGTCGGCACGATCAACGCCGACAGCCTGGGCGGAACTAACGGCGCCGATACCATCTACGGTGATGCCGGCAACGACACCATCGACGGCGGCAAGGGCAACGACAAGCTCGGCGGCGGCGACAACAACGACCACATCTCCGGTCGTTCGGGTGCCGACATCCTTGACGGCGGGGCCGGGAACGACTTCCTGTTCTCCGGTGTTGGCCGCGACATCATCCTTGGCGGCGATGGCGACGACTCGATCAAGGGCGGGAAAGGCTCTGACACCATGTCGGGCGGCTCTGGCGCGGATCAGTTCATCTTCAGCAAGGTGAGCGAAAGCAAGGCCGCGAACCCGGACATCATCCTGGACTTCACCGTCGGTGTCGACACGCTGGATGTGTCCGATCTGATCAGCGACACCCTCGATGTGCGTCTTCTTGAGCGGTACAACGGCGACGGCCCGGCAATCCGCACGACCGAGAAGGACGGCAACACCGTTGTCCGGATCGACGTCGACGGGGACCGGTCGTCGGACATTCGGATCGTCCTTGCCGATGTGACCGGACTGACAGCGGACGACTTCCTGCTCTAAGGTCATTCAGCCATAGCGATGAAGGTCCGCGTGATCAATATGCGATCACGCGGACCCCTTTTGCGAAACGAGCCCCTCCCTCATTACTTGCCGATCTAGCATGCGTGGGCATTCGAAAAAATCGGGCAATTGAGGCAATGGCGCATCGCGTGATCTACCTAGACGCAGTCATCGCTGTCACCCGCGATCTGGGGACAACTTGAGGTCCGCTCTATTCGACGGAATGCTGCTGATTGCGCGAGTCAACTTTCCAAGAACTGGGCTTCGGGCCAGAGGTATTCAGAACTCGCTGGGACAGGACGACGTCGCGCGCTACGGCATCGATACCGCTGTCCCCTATTTCCAGTCCGGCGTTCTGGTCTTCGACCTCGCGGCGCTGCGCAAGTCCGGCGTGGATGAATTGATCGACTGCCTCAGGAAGTACCCCGACCTGACCTTCCCCGACCAAGACGCGCTGAACATCGTCTACCGGTCCCGGTTCAGGCTGATCGATCCGCGCTGGAACCAGATGGCCGCCGTCTACTGGGACGGCGCGGCCGAAAGCAGCCCTTACGATCAAGACCTGTTCGAGGCCCTGGTGTCGGATCCCTACATCATCCACTTCTCGGGCCGCCCAAAACCGTGGGAGGACGGGTGCACCCACGCACTTGCCCACCGCTGGAACGAGGCGCGCGACGTGTCGGCGTGGCGTGGATGGAAGGACACGCCCCTGCGGCGCCTGTCCAACAAGGCGCAGCGCGCGCGGCGCGTCCTCAGCAAGAAGCTCAGACGGCTTCTGCCCTGATCGGCAGCCCGCGCCCGCCTTTCCCACGCCGCCGTCGAATCAAGTAACGGCACCCGCAAGGGACGGCAGATTCCTATTCGGAAACAATCAATATTTTCAGATCCACATTATACACGCGCTAAATCGATGTGCTGAGGAACTGGGCGCTGGGGCCGCAACTGATCGCAGGGCTCAGCCCTCCGGTTGAATACTCCGGGCCGAAGCAGAGCACGCCAGTTGCGCAAGTCGCGTCGGCCACAGCCGCAATGCCAAGGCGGACAAGAATTTGCCAAGAACTGGCCGTATTTGGCAGGCGGCGCAGGCGCGGCCCCAACATCGTCCACGGCCCGGCGACCGTGTCCCCGCCGCCACGCCGCCGCCAAGGGGCACCCAGCGAAGACCCCGAATTGCAATCATATTTCCCGTTTCAGCGTGTGCCTGTCCAAAAGTACATGCTCCTTCGGCGGTCCTGCCTCTGTCCAAATACCCCGAAACTGAAGTATGTTTTTTCCGAGGCCAAATCGGTCTCGGGGTGGTATTCTGCCCGCAATGACAAGTCGTGACAGACGGCGATCGAGCGGTAGGTCCATTTTCAGCTACATGCGGCGGGGTGCCGCGGATCTTTGAGGGTTTCATGTCGAATTCCGACGATTTCAGCACGGGTGCGCTCGGGTCTAACTGGCGCTTTGAAGGTCCCTCTCAGGGCACGATCGGCTTCGGGTCCGACGGCGACGAGGCTTACCTGACGCTCGGGACCCCCGACGGCACCTTCGACGCCTGGCAGACCAACACGACGGCGCGCGTCATGCAGGACGCCACCGACGAGGATTTCCAGATCGAGACGCGCTTCCTGACGACGCCTTCGGGAAGCTACCAGATGCAGGGCATCCTGATCGAACAGGACGCCGACAACTGGCTGCGCTTCGACACCTACTCTGTTGGCAACAAGCTGTACGCCTACGTCGGCAAGACGGTGAACGGCCAGACCTCGAAACTGCTCGAGGTCGTCGTGCCCGGTGGCAGCGCGCCCTACCTGCGCGTCACCCGCACCGGCGACGACTGGCTGTACCAGTACTCGACCGACGGCACCACGTGGACGACCGTCGGCACCGTGACCCATGAACTGACCGTGGATGCGGTCGGCCTGTTCTCCGGCAACCTTGGCCAATCCTCCGGCTACGAGGCGCAGGTCGACTATTTCGAGGTCGCCTCCGACCCGATCGTCGACGAGGACGGAACCATCACCACAGAACCCCCGGCGAACCAGCTTCCCGTGGCGGGCGACGACGCGTTCCTTGTGGACGCCGACGGTTCGCTTGTGCTGAGCGGTTCCGACGATCTGCTGGCGAACGACACGGACGGTGACGGCGATGCGCTGACCATCACCGGCATCACCCAGCCGTCGAACGGCACGCTGACCGACAACGGCGACGGCACGTACACCTACACGCCGACCGGCGGCTATTCCGGCACCGACAGCTTCACCTACACGGTGACCGATGGCACCGACACGGACACCGCGACGGTGACCCTGACCGTGTCCGAGCCGTCGACCAACACGCTTGTGTCGGACGACTTCAGCACCGGCACGCTTGGCGCCAATTGGCGGCTTGAAGGCCCCTCGCAGGGCACAGTCGGCTTCGGATCGGACGCGAACGACGCTTATCTGACCCTGTCCACTCCGGACGGCACCTTTGACGCGTGGCAGACCAATACCACCGCCCGCATCATGCAGGACGCCACCGACGAGGATTTCCAGATCGAGACGCGCTTCCTGTCGACTCCGTCGGGAAGCTATCAGCTGCAGGGCATCCTGATCGAGCAGGATGACCAGAACTGGATGCGCTTCGACACGTTCTCGTCGGGGAACAAGCTGTACGCCTACATCGGCAAGACGGTGAACGGGTCGACCTCTGCGATGCTGCAGGTCGAGATCACCGGCGGCAGCGCGCCCTATCTGCGCGTGACCCGGACCGGCGACAGCTGGCTGTACCAGTATTCGACGGACGGCAGCAACTGGACCACTGTCGGCACCGTGACCCATGCGCTGACGGTCGACGCCGCCGGCCTGTTCTCCGGCAACCTTGCGCAATCTTCGGGTTTCGAGACGCGCGTCGACTATTTCGAAGTGTCCACCGATCCGCTGACCGACGAAGACGGCGGCTATGTC
The DNA here is from genome assembly GCA_017792445.1 of Maritimibacter sp. Classification (GTDB taxonomy): domain Bacteria; phylum Pseudomonadota; class Alphaproteobacteria; order Rhodobacterales; family Rhodobacteraceae; genus Psychromarinibacter. The sequence continues at coordinate 2,196,942 of CP051232.1, read as the reverse complement.
GCCGAGAACCAGGCGCCCGTCACGGCCGACGACGCTTTCGCGACCGAGACCGATACGGCGCTGGATTTCTCGACCGCCGATCTTCTGTCGAACGACAGCGATCCGGATGGTGACGCTGTGACCCTCGTGTCTGTTGGTACGCCCGCAAACGGTGTGCTTCTGGACAACGGCGACGGCACCTGGACCTATGCGCCCGATGCCGGGTTCGAGGGAAGCGACAGCTTCACCTACACCGTCACCGATGGCACCGTCACCGACACCGGGACGGTCACCGTCACGGTTCGCCCGCCGTCGGTCTTCGACGGCTTCTCTGACGACTTCTCGGCCTCGTCGCTGGATGACGGCTGGACCTTCAAGGGCATCACCGGATCGGCCTCGCTTGCGACCACGGGCACGGACGCCATCGTACTGATCGAGTCGCCCGCCGGCGTTGCCGTGTCTGCCTCGGACGTGATGACCACGCCGCGGCTGATGCAGGACGTCGCTGACGGCGATTTCCAGATCAGCGCCGGTTTCCTGAACGAGCCGCAGCAGATGTACCAGGAACACGGTCTGCTGGTGGTGCAGGACGAAAGCAACTGGATCCGCTTCGACCTTGCCTACACGCACCTCGGGCTTACCCTGATCGTCGGGCAGATCGTGGACGGGTCGACCACCTATCCGCTGTTCGACGGCAGCATCGCCGTCGGCCAGGTGGCGGACTTCCGGATTACCCGGACCGGCGACACCTTCGTCTTTGAGACAAGCGCAGATGGCGTCACCTGGGTGCAGAATTACACCCTGACCCGCGAAATGACGGTTACAGAAGTCGGCGCCTTCGCGGGCACCGCGCCCTACCAGAACAACCAGCCCCCGGGCTATACCGCGCAGCTCGACTATTTCGAGACCAGTGCCGACCCGATCTTGGACGAGGACGGATCCATCGCGACCAATCAGGCGCCGGTGGCCGCTGACGATGACTTCCAGACCGACCCGGACACCGCCTTGGTGCTGTCCGAGGATGACCTGCTTGGCAACGACAGCGATCCGAACGACGACGCGCTGACCGTCACCGGCGTGTCCCAGCCCTCGAACGGGACGCTGACCGACAACGGCGACGGGACCTGGACCTATACTCCGGACAGCGGCTATTCGGGCACCGACAGCTTCACCTACACCGTGACCGACGGCACCGAAACGGACACCGCGACGGTCACCGTGACCGTGGCAGAGCCGACGGTGAACCCGCTTGCCTCGGACGACTTCGCCTCTGGCACGCTGGGCGCGAACTGGCGGCTTGAAGGGCCGTCGCAGGGCACGGTTGGCTTCGGCAGCGACGAGACGGACTATTACCTGACGCTGGGCACCCCGGACGGCACCTTCGACGCGTGGCAGACCAACGGCACCGCGCGCATCATGCAGGACGCCGCTGACGAGGACTTCCAGATCGAGACGCACTTCCTGTCGACCCCGTCGGGAAGCTACCAGATGCAGGGTATCCTGATCGAACAGGACGCCCAGAACTGGATGCGGTTCGACACCTACTCTGCGGGCACCAAGCTGTTCGCCTACGTCGGCAAGACGGTAAACGGGCAAACCTCGAAACTGCTCGAGGTCGAGATCACCGGCGTCAGCGCGCCGTACCTGCGCGTGACCCGCACCGGCGATAGCTGGCTGTACCAGTATTCGACCGATGGCAGCACCTGGACCACCGTCGGCACGGTCAATCACGCGCTGACCGTCGACGCCGCCGGCCTGTTCTCGGGCAACCTTGGCCAGTCGTCGGGTTTCGAGGCGCAGGTCGACTATTTCGAAGTCTCGTCCGACCCCATCGTCGACGAGGACGGCACGCCGACCGAACCGCCCGCAAACCAGACACCCATCGCAGCCGACGACAACTTCACGGTCGAGGCCGACGGCTCGCTGGTGCTGGACGGCGCCACGGACTTGCTGACCAACGACTCCGATCCCGACGGTGACACCCTGACCATCACCGAAGTCGGCCAGCCCGGAAACGGGACGGTCGTCGACAACGAGGACGGCACGTGGACCTACACTCCGAACACCGGCTACACCGGCACGGACACGTTCACCTACACGATCAGTGACGGCGTCGACTCGGAGAACGCGACGGTGACGGTCACTGTGGAAGTGACAGAGCCGACCGAGAATCCGCTGGCGTCGGATGACTTCGCCTCTGGCACGCTGGGGTCGAACTGGCGGCTTGAAGGGCCGGCGGAAGGGACTGTCAGCTTCGGCAGCACCTCGACCGATGCCTATCTGGCGCTGTATACGCCGGACGGCACCTTCGACGCGTGGCAGACCAATACCACCGCCCGCGTCATGCAGGACGCCGCCGACGTGGATTTCCAGATCGAGACGCGCTTCCTGACGACGCCTTCGGGAAGCTACCAGATGCAAGGGATCCTGATCGAACAGGATGCTAGCAACTGGCTGCGCTTCGACACGTTCTCGTCCGGCAGCAAGCTGTACGCTTATGTCGGCAAAACCGTGAACGGGTCGACCTCTGCCCTGCTTCAGGTCGAGATCACGGGCGGCAGCGCGCCGTACCTGCGCGTCACGCGCACTGACGACAGCTGGCTGTACCAGTACTCGACGGACGGCAACAGCTGGACCACCATCGGCACCGTCACGCACGCGCTGACGGTCGATGCGGCTGGCCTGTTCTCGGGCAACCTGGCGCAGTCGTCGGGCTACGAGGCGCGCGTCGATTACTTCGAAGTGTCCACCGACCCGCTGACCGACGAGGACGGCACCTTCGTGCCGCAGAACGAGGGCCCGACCGCCGTCGCCGACAGCTTCGCGACGACGGAAGGCACGCCGGTCACCTTCTCGGCGGACGACCTGCTGGCGAACGACAGCGATCCGGAGAACGACACCCTGTCCGTCACTTCGCTTGGCCAGCCGACCAACGGCGCGCTGATCGACAACGGAAACGGCACTTGGACCTACACCCCGAACTCCGGCTACAACGGTGTCGACACGTTCACCTACACCATCTCTGACGGTGACAAGTCGAGCGTCGGCAGCGTCTCTGTCAGCACCTCCACCGTCAGCAGCGGCGGTCCGATCGACGTCTGGTACGGCGACACGCAGACCTTCGCGGCGCAGGGCGAAACGCAGGTCTGGATCAACATCCTTGGCAACGTGTCCGGGCAGATCTCGTCGCTGAGCTACTCGCTTAACGGCGGTGCGGCGCAGTACCTTGCCGTCGGTTCCGACACCCGCCGCCTGCAGGACACCGGCGACTTCAACGTCGAGATCGCCTATTCGGACCTGAACGGCTCGGCCACGGATGACGTCGTGACGATCACCGCCGTGATGACGAACGGCCAGACCTACTCGAAAAACGTCATCGTCGAGTATGAAGACGGCAACGTCTGGGATGCAAACTACAGCATCGACTGGTCGACCGTCAGCGACATCACCGACGTGGTGCAGGTTGTCGACGGCACTTGGGCGATCGACGCGAACGGGGTGACCCCGGTCGACCTTGGCTATGACCGCCTGCTGACTCTGGGCGACATCAGCTGGGACAACTACGAGGTCTCGCTGCAGGTCACGCCCTACGATCTGACGAACGTCGATCCACGCGGCCGCGACGGCGGCGGGTTCGCCCTTGGCATGCTGTGGAACGGTCACACCGACACGCCCATCGCCAACGCCCAGCCCCATGTCGGCTGGGAACCCGGCGCGGCGTTCTTCTTCCACGACGAGAACGGAGACGGCAGCGGCGTGATCAAGCTTCACCCGTCGCTGAACTTCTTCAACACGCTGGGCACGCAGGCGATCACGATCAACGCGAACACCACCTACAACATCGACATGCGGGTCGAGATGGTGGGGCTGTACGACCGTCTTTACAGCATCAAGATCTGGGAAGCCGGCACCGCCGAGCCTCAGGACTGGACGCTGCAAGGTGTGCAGACCTTCAGCATCGACCAGGCTCCGGCAACGGGCAGCCTGTACCTGAACGCGCACTATAACGACCTGTCCTTCGGCGACATCACCGTGACCGAGATCACCGGCCGCGACATCGTTCAGGGCACCGACGGCGACGACGTGCAGGTGGCTGTGACCAACGGTTCCACCGATCCGGGCATCGGCGAGATCGACGTCTTCGTTGGCGCGGGCGGGGCGGACACCTTCGTGTTCGGCGACGTCTACGGCACCTACTACGACGACAACAACGCGTCGGCGACGGGGACCGAGGACTATGGCTTCGTCTGGGACTTCACCGCAGGCACCGACAAGGTCCAGCTGTGGGGCGACGCGTCGGACTACACCCTGACCGAGAACGCCTCGGGCCTGCCGGAAGGCACCGCGATCTGGCTAAGCCTCGACGGGCAAGAGGACGAACTGATCGGCGTGCTCAACGATACCTACGGCCTGTCGCTCGGCAGCGACAGCTTCATCTTCACCGACTCGGGCATGTTCGTCTGATCGGCCAGGCAATCAACAAAGGCCGAAGCGCGGTTTGCGCTTCGGCCTTTTTCATTTCCGGAATTGCGGGAACAGGCTTGGAATGAACCGTTCGTCAGTACCCGGTGCCGCGCAGCACCACGGCGACGGTCCGTCCAAGGATCGACAGATCGCCGCGCAGCGAGAGACCTGCGTGATACTCGCGGTCATACCGCGCACGGTCGGCGAAGGACGTCTCGTTCCGGTCGGACACCTGCCAAGACCCGGTGATGCCCGGGCGCAGGATGTAATAGGCGCGGCCCGTGTACATCGGTTTCTGATGCACCATCATCGGCCGGGGACCGACCAGCGACATATCCCCCCGCAGCACGTTCCAAAGCTGCGGCAGCTCGTCCAGCGAGGTCTTGCGCAGGAAACGTCCAAGCGACGTGATCCTCGGGTCGTCCTTCAGCTTTTGCGTCCGCTCCCATTCGCGTCGCGCATCGGGATTGGCGGCAAGATGCGCCGTCAGCAATTCATCGGCGTTCGGCACCATCGTCCGGATCTTAACCATCCGGAAGGCATGCCCCGCGCGACCGACCCGCAGCTGGCCGTAGAACGGAGATTTCCCATCCAGAGCGACAAGCAGCGCCATGATCACGACAAGCGGCACGGTGAAAGGCAACGTCACCAGAACGGCGGCGATGTCGAACACGCGCTTGAACAGACGCTCGTAGGGTCTTTTCCGGGGCCTCGGTCCATAGTACCGACCGACCCGGTTGCGCGTGCCATATGGGGCAGAGGTCGGCACGCCTTCCAAGGGAAACGTCATAAAATCACCCCAAGCCAGGATTAGTCAGTTCTGCGACATGAATTCTATCGATGGCCGGGATATGTCAGAGGTTAATGTACAGGGTCAACCATTTGTGGCGGAACGAGGGCAGCAACTCGCCGTGATGCAACTTAGCGTTGTTAGATACAATGAATACTGCACTCTTAACACGAAAAATCGGCCTTTACATTCGAATTGATGAAACTGACGTCGAGTAGAAAGCGCACATGACTTTGGCACCCGAGAATTCGGCGACCCCAGATATTGTCGGCACATCTAGGCTGACTGTGGTCATTCCGCACCTCAACGGGTTCGACGCGCTGGCCCGGTGCCTGGGCTCTCTGGATGCCGATCGCCAACGCTTCGGAAAGCCGATTTCCGTCATCGTGGTGGACAACGGATCGACCCGTTTGCCCGCTGCGGAATGCGCCCGATATCCCTTCGTCCGGCTGGTCGAGGAACGCGAACCGGGCCCCGGACCGGCCCGAAGCCACGGCGCCCGACTGGCGGATACGCCCCTTCTTGCCTTCATCGACGCAGACTGTATCGCGCAGCCCGGTTGGCTGTCGGCGATCCTCGCGCATTTCGATGCGCATCCGGACACCGCCGTCATCGGCGGCGACGTCCGCATCGCTCGGGTGGACCCTGCCCGCCCCACGTCGATCGAGTCCTACGAAAGCGTCTACGGCTACCGTATGCAGCTATACGTCGAGCGCGACCACTACACCGCGACGTGCAACATGGCCGTCCGGCGCGAGGCATTCCTGAAGGTCGGTGACTTCGCCGGCATCCAGTTGGCGGAAGACCTCGACTGGGGACGCCGCGCGACGGCGATGGGCTATCGCATCGACTATGTCCCCGAGATGCTGATCGAGACACCGGCGCGGGCGACCTTCGCGGAACTGGCGCGCAAGTGGGACCGACACATCGGCCACGACTTTTCCGAGGTCCGGTCCGGCAAGGATCACCTGCGGTGGATCGCACGCGCACTTGCCGTTGCCGCTTCGCCGCTGGCAGAGACGGCGCGGATCATGCGCTCGGACCGGCTTGGCGGCCCGAACGAGCGATGGCTCGCATTGACCTGTGTGACCCGCATCCGGCTATATCGCTGCCGAAAGATGCTGGCGCTTCTCGCAGGGTTCGGTCGCAGCAGCGCTGCCGCCTGGCGAAACGAAGGATGATGGTATGACACTCGACGCAACCGACCTGCCCACCGCCAACGGCACGGCGCCCGGCCAGACCGTCGACCCGACAGTCTCGATCATCGTCATCAGCTACAACACCCGCGAGATGACGCTGGAATGCCTGCGGTCGGTCGTGGCCGAGACGCGGACCCCCTACGAGGTGATCGTGCTGGACAACGCATCGTCCGACGGCTCTGCCGAGGCCATCGCCGCCGAATTCCCCGACATGATGCTGATGGCCGAGACCGACAACCACGGCTTCGCCAAGGGCAACAACATCGCGATCCGTCACGCCCGCGGCGAATACGTCCTTCTGCTGAACCCGGACACCATCGTTCTGGACGGCGCGATCGACCGGCTGATGGACTTCGCCAAAGCGCATCCCGATGCCGGGATCTGGGGCGGTCGAACGCTGTACGCGGACCGCAGCCTGAATCCGACAAGCTGCTATCGCAAGATGTCCCTGTGGAACGTCACAAGCCAGACGCTGGGCCTCAGCAGCCTGTTCCGGCAAAGCCCGATCTTCAACTCCGAGCGCTACGGCGGCTGGCAACGCGACAGCGAGCGCGAGGTGGATATCGTCACCGGGTGCTTTCTGCTGATCAAGCGCGCGTTCTGGGACGAACTCGACGGCTTCGATACGACCTACGTGATGTATGGCGAAGAAACCGATCTGTGCCTGCGGGCCCGCGCGCTGGGAGCACGCCCGCGCATGACGCCCGAGGCCACCATCGTTCACTATGCCGGCGCGTCCGAAAAGGTCCGGTCCGACAAGATGGTACGCCTGCTGCGCGCGAAGGTGCTTCTGATCAAGCGTCACTTCCCGGCTTGGAAGCGCCCGCTTGGTCTTGCCATGTTCCGCCTCTGGCCATGGAGCCGCGCGTGGGGCACCCGCTTGCTGCGCACCGGCGGCGCGGACACATGGGCCGAGATCTGGGCCCGGCGCGACGAATGGAAGGACGGCTGGCCCGAGTGACGGGCCGGTCCCTGCCGACAATTTTTCCGCAGTTCTAGGCGAACTCCCGCTGCTTGCCGCAGCGGCGACGGACGGAATCCGCACAAATCCGGCAGCGCCCGATTCGACGCTCCTTGTTTCCGCTAAATTGACAAAATATCGAATTAGACAAATCGAACCGGATTTGGGAACAGCCGCGCATGGGGCTTTGGGAAATGAATCTTCGGACCGATTTTGACGATACGGCGATCACGCCGCACGAAATGCCCGAGAACATCAGGGGCACGCGCGACGCTATCTTCTTCCTCCTCCGTCAGCACGGCTGCATCGACGAGGAAACCCCGTCCGATGGGCCCGGCCTGCCGACGCAAACTACGACACCAGACGCCGAGCCCCGCCCGGCGCATCCGCCGGTTCCCGAAGCGGCTCGCGTCCCGTCCCCGTCGGTTCATGTTCAGGAACATCCGACCCAGTATCGGTTCCGCCTTGGAAAGATCCGCATCCCCGCATCCGCGCCGCGATGCGAGGACCACCTGCCGATGGACGAGTTCTTGCCGCGTGACGACGAAGACGAGCCCGGCCATTTTCCCGGCACTCCGGATCGCTGGACCTTCGGCTGATCCGCAGACCGCACCGCCGCGCCGCAAAAGACTGACCTCGCACAGAGTTCTCTTGCCTTTCCCCACCGCTGGCGGCAGGCCAGAGACATGACCGATCCGGCAACGCACGATATCTCTGGCTCGACAGGAACCGCGTCCGGCGCGTCCGGTCGCATCAGCCGGGTGCTGCTGGTCATCGCGGCTGTGTGCATCCTGATCGAACTGGTGCTGCAGGCCGCCGACATGAAGCTGTTCGGATCGCCGCTGTGGCGCAGTCGGGCCTACCAGTACGGCGCGTTCTGGCCCGGTCTGCTGCACGGCTGGCGCCCCAACTATGGCGCGCAGCCCTATGCGATGTTCCTGACCTACGCGATGCTGCACGGCGGCATCGGGCACCTTGTCGGCAACATGTTCACCCTGCTGGCGCTGGGAGAAACGGTCGTCCGGCGCGTCGGCCAGCGGGGGTTCCTGCTGATCTATTCGATCGCCGCGCTTGGCGGCGCCGGTCTGTTCGGCCTTCTCGCCACCAGCCCGCGCCCGATGGTCGGCGCTTCGGGCGCACTGTTCGGCCTTGCGGGCGCGTTGGTCTATTGGAACTTCGTCACCCCAACCCACCGCGCCGGCCGGATGCGTCGCCTTGCGGGCGCCATCGGGTCGATGATCGTGCTGAACGCGTTACTGTGGGTTCTGCTGGACGGGCTGCTGGCGTGGGAAACCCACCTTGGCGGTTTCATCGCAGGCTGGCTTGCCGCCATGGCGCTGGATCGTCTGGGCCGCAAAGAGCGATAAACGGGGCGCGCGTCACCCGCGCGCCGCCGGATTGTCAGTAATAGCCGTCTTCGTAGCCGTACGCACCGTTCACATACCGGCACTTGTTCAGCACGACCCCCGCGACATTCGTCAGTTCGGCCACTTGCCGCTCGGCAACGTCGATCTGCGTCATCGTGGTCTGCTCGGCCTCGGCCACGATGATCGCGGCGTCGATCCGGTTCAGGAACCCGAAGTTGTCGTCACTGGCCGACATCGGCGGCAGGTCGATCAGCATGAGATCGGGCTGATACTCTGCCTCGATCTCTTCCAGAACGCGGCGGGTCTGTTCGCTTTGCAGCGTCTCGGCGGACCGGTGCGACGTGCCGAAGCCAAGCCCGAACGCAAGGTTCGGACCGTGGCGCATGGCGACGTCCTTGAACGGCACCCGACCGGACAGGACGTCTTCCATCGGAATCTCGCCCTTCTGGCCAAGGATGCGGCCCAGACCGCTGCGACGCAGGTCAAAGTCCAGAACCACGGCGCGCGTACCCGTCTGCCGGCCAAGCCCGAAGGCAAGGTTGGCGCAGGTCGTCGTCTTGCCGCAGGCGCTGTGCGGCGAGGTGATCGCGATGCGGCGCCACCCGTTCGTCTGCGCCTGCTGCACAAGCCGCGTGCGCAGGATGTCGTAGGGCGTCGATTCCTTGCTGCTGCGGAACGTCATGATCCGGTTGCGCAGCATCAGCCGGCGCTGAAGCTTGATCTCGGGCAATGCCGCCCAAGCCTCGTCGACACCGGTCTTGTCCTTAGCGGGGCCACGCTGGGGGCGGGCCGGTCCGCGTGTGTCGCGCTGTTCGCGCGCTCGTTCGATCGCTGCCTGTAGACGTTCCATCAGACCGACTCTTTCGTTGTCACAAACATGCTACCACCTGACTCCAAGCCGGTTCATCACCTTTTCGGCCACAAGGTCGATCGGCAGATAGAACACGTGCACGGCATAGATCGCGGCGGGCACCCCGATCAGGATGCCGAGGATGATGAGAACCTTGAAACCGCGCTGGAAGAAAAGCTGCCGGCGCGAGCGGACGTAGGGCACGGTCGCCAGGGGCGAGATGCCAAACCGCTTCACAAGGTCTTCGGGACGGCGGACCGAGCTGTTCAACAGCTCAAGCAGCACGATCAAGGCGATGCCCGCACCGATGCCCAGCAAACCGCCACCACCGGCGATCAGCGCACGGTTGGGCTTGGTCGGCGCATTCGGCGTGTTCGGCTGTTCGATAACCGAGATCCGCTGACCCCGCGACCGGCTTTCGATCATGTCACCCGTCTGGGCCTGAGACAGACGGTCCTCGGCCAGATTGTACTGGGTTTCGATGATCGAGTAGGTGCGCTCCAGTTCGTCGAGCGAGATCGACACTTCCGGCGTCCGCTCGATCGTCTCGTTCAGCGCTTCCAACTCGGTCAGGATAAGCGTCTTCTGCTCTTCCAGCCCCGCGATCTCGCCGTCGATTTCCGCGATCTGAAGGTCGAGGATCGTCGGCGGAGCAGCGTTGGGATCGGTCGGTTCATCGTCGATCTCGTCGATGCGCGCGGCAGCGGCTTCGGCGATTTCGACTTCCAGCCGTTCAATGCGGCGCTGAAGCAAGCGGACCTTCGGGTTCTGGTCCGAGAACACCAGTCGCGCCTCGGCCAGTTCGCCGCGCAGGTCGCGCAACTGCTGCTCGGCCAGGGTCGGCGGATTCTGTTCCGGGTTCAGCTCGGTACGGCCGGTCGTTTCGTACAGTTCGCGCAGGCGAAGGCGCTGGCGTTCCAGCCGCTCGATGTCGCGGTCGATGCCGGCGATACGCTCTTGGAAATCGGCGCGCTTCGACATGCGGAATTCCAGCGTGTCAGGCAGCGCGTCGCTGTTTTGCTGTTTGAACGCAATGATCCGGGCGCTCTGCGCGCTCAGTTCGCCATCCAGCCGCTGCACTTCCTGCTGGAAGAACTCCAGCGTGTCACCGGCCCGGCCGCGGCGGAACTCTGCGTCGGCCTCCTGAATGATGTTCAGGTACTCGTTCAGCACGCCGGCAGCCTTGTTGGGATCGGCGGCCTCGAACGAAACGACCATCATCGTCGCGGCATCGCGGCCAGACTGGGTGTAGATCTGCGTACGCGCCCGCATGGCCCGCACGATCTCGTCCGGGTTCATCTGCTCGATATCGGGCAGCACCTCGAGCCGGCGCGAGATGTCCAGCAGGTTGGCACGGGTCAGAAGACGCTGTTCGATGATCTGCAGCTGTTCCAGCGCGGGAGTCCGCACCGTCGACGCGGCCAGTTCATCGGGGATCTGCGGCGACTCCACGACCAGCCGCATCTGGCTGACGTAGGCCGGCGGCAGCGAAATGGCGACAGCCACGGCAACCGCCGTGATGACGGTGGCCAGCACCACGAACCAGGGGAGGCGTCGCAGGAAAATCGAGAAATAGAACTTCAGGTCATCCATCTCGGCCACCATTCTTCTTGAACTGGATCACTGGTTCCTCATCAACAGGCTCGGCATCACCGGGGACGGCACCGCCAAGAAAGACTCCGTCTGCCAGCACCTCGTCGACCGTGGTCGCATCGATGACAGGCACGTCGCCGCCCCAGGCGTAGAGAAGCGCGAATTCGCACAACTGGTTCACAAGACGCGGCACACCCCCCGTCGCTTCAAAGATCCGCTGGCAGGCGTCGTCGGTAAATTCCTCGCCGGTGCCACCAACCATCTGAAGCCGGTGCCGGATGTACTTCGGCACGGTCTCTGCGTCCATAGATTTCAGGTGGAAGCTGGCCGCGATGCGCTGGGTCAATTGCCGCATGTCCGGCGCTTGCACGATGTCGCGCAACTCGGGCTGGCCCACCAGCATCAGCTGGATCAGCACGTCCTTGTTCGAGTTGACGTTCGTCAGCATCCGCAGTTCTTCCAAGCCCTCGCGGGACAGGTTCTGCGCCTCGTCGATGATCAGCACCACGCGCCGACCCATCGCGTATTCTTCCAGAAGGAAGTCCTGCAGGATCTGGAAGGTCTGCACGTAGCTGGTCGTGGGATCGTATTTCACGTCCAAAGCATGCAGAATCCACTGCAAAAGCTCGCCCCGGCCGCCCTGAGCGTTCGAGATCAGGCCAATGGTCACGTCGTCGCCGATCCGGGACAACAGCGCCTGAACCAGCGTCGTCTTGCCCGCGCCGACCTCGCCGGTGATCAGCGTGATCGGGGCGCTCGACATGATGCCGAATTCGAGGATCGCGAAGGCGCGCTTGTGCTGCTGGGACCAGTACAGAAACTCCGGGTCTGGAACGAGCGTGAACGGCCGTTCGCGGAACCCGTAGAAATCGACGTATAGTGCGTTGGATGACATGTCGGTCAGGCGCGCCCTAATTTCCTAAGAGAATTATCATTGTTTCCAATGGCGTAACGATCACGGGCACAGGCCGCGGACCGGAATGATGATATCGGGTGCCCTTCCGCCAGTATCGCGCCGACGACGCGATCAGGTTCTGTGGGGGCAAACTGTGTTAATTTCATGGCGTAGTACCGGCCTGCTCTTGGCCTGTCCGGCCACCTGTTTGACCGGCCTTTCCTATCGTTCCGGCTCGTTCCGTCAATAAAGACGACAAAACGCCGGGTCAGCACAAGGGTCACAGCGCAAAGTTGATTGCAGCGAAATTGTGGCGCGGCACCTGAAGCGCATCGAACGGGTGAATGCAGCCATGTCGAACCGCGTCAAAGTGGCCCGGACGTGAACAATGTTGCGCGGTTTAGGGCAATGGAAGGCCTGTTAGCTGCACTGCGGCATACATCTGCACTCAAAGCGGGCAGCACTTGCATAAGATCACCCTATACGTGTATTGATGCCATCCTTGGGCCCGGGTGCCATATCTGTCACAAATTGTTGCTGTCGCCGCATCAACCCTGACGAAAGCCACCGCCCCGGTGCGAAGCCAGAAACGGTGAAACCGGCTCGAGCCGAATCAAAATCGGGTTCGGTTTCCGTTTCCTTCCCGGCAACGGCGACAGTCGGGGCTTCTCGCGGAGAATTGCCCGGTTCTTGGCGCTTGAGACCCCTGAATCGCAAGCCCCGCCCTTGTGAGGCCGACACCATCTGGCGTAGGTTCCGCCCGGCGTTCGGACACGGCTGCGAAAGCTGCCCGACCACGCCATTGGGGGTTTTCAGATTCCGGGTATGACATGTTTGCGCGTCTTTTTTTGATCCTTTCCCTAGCCCTGCTTGCGGCCTGCGATTCAGCCGAAGAACGGGCCGAGAAGCACTTTCAGGACGGCCTCGAGCTGTATGAAGCCGGCGACGTGGCTCGCGCCATCGTGGAAATGCGCAACGTCTTCCGCATCGACAGCACCCACCGCGAAGCACGCCTTCTGATGGCCCGGATCGAGCTGGAGCGTGACAACCCGCCTGGCGCTTATGGGCACTATCGCGCGCTTGTCGAACAATTCCCCGACGATTTCGAAGCCCAGCGCGCCGCCGCCGAGATCGCGGCCGAACTGAACGACTGGGACGCGGCGACGATGCATGCCACCGCGGCTGCCGGGCTGCTGGAAGAAGGTCAGACCGATCCCGTGGTCCGCTCCGTCGAACTGGGCGCCGCCTATCGCACCGCCCGCGAGGCCAACGACCTGCCCGCGGCCCGCGCGATCGCGGAAGAGGCGGCAACGCTTCTAGAAGACAATCCCGAACTGCTGATGCTGCGCCGGATCCGCGTCGACGACCGTTTCTCCGCGCAGGACTGGGAAGGTGCCCTGACCGAGATCGACGGCGTCATTGCGGACACCCCGAACGACCGGTCCTTCTACCTGATGCGCCTGACCGCGCTGGATCAGCTTGGCCGAGACGACGAGATCGAGGCGCAACTGCGCGACATGGTCGACCGCTTCCCCGAAGACGACATGCGCCGCGTTTTGGTGACGTGGTACATGGCGCAGGACCGCGCCGACGACGCCGAAGCCTATCTTCGCGAACAAATCGACCCCGAGAACCCGGATGCGATCGACCGCATGGTTCTGGTGACCTTCCTGACCCAGCTTCGCGGGGCCGAGACCGCACGTGCAGAGATTGACGCGATCCTGTCGTCCACCCCCGCAGACAGCCCCGATCGGGCGTTGTACCGCTCTGTCGCGGCCAGTCTCGATTTCGACCTCGGCAACCGCGACGCCGCGCTTACCGAGATGGAAGACATCATCGCCGGCTCCGAGCCGTCGGACCAGACCCGTCGCATCAAGATTACCTACGCCAAGATGCTGAACAGCACCGGCAACGCCGTTGGCGCCCGCGCGCTTGTCGAAGAGGTGCTGGAAGAAGACACCAGCAACGTCGAGGCACTGAAGATGCGCGCCGACTGGATGATCAGCGACGACCGCCCGGACGAGGCGCTGGTCGAACTGCGCCGTGCGCTGGATCAGGCGCCGCGCGATTCCGAGGTACTGACCCTAATGGCGATGGCGCAGGAACGCCTTGGCAGCCACGAACTGTCCGGCGAAATGCTGGCGCTTGCCGTCGAGGCGTCGGGCGCCGCGCCCGAGGAAACGCTGCGCTACGCGACGTTCCTGGTGCAGGAAGACAGCCTTCTGCCCGCCGAGTCTGTGCTGATCGACGCGCTTCGCCTTCAGCCGGACAACATCCTGATCCTGTCCGCGCTTGGCAACGTCTACGTCCGGCTCGAGGACTGGGGGCGCACTCAGGGTGTGATCGACGCCCTCAAGCGCCTGAACAGTGAAGAAGCCGCGCAGGTCCTTAACGAACTCACCGGACAATTGCTTGCCGGCCAGAACCGTCAGTCGGAACTGCAAAGTTTCCTTGAACAACTCGCCGGCGCACAGGGCAGCAACGGTCAGGCAATCGCCGCCGCGATCCGGCTTCGCGTCGCGCAGGGCGATCTTGACGGCGCGATGGAATACCTGAACGAGCGTCTTGCCGAAGCACCCGAAGATCCGGGTCTGCGCCTGATTTCGGCGGCCCTTCTTTCGCGCGAAGAGCGGTACGACGAAGCCCGCACCACGCTGCGCGACCTGCTAGAGGAATTCCCGGAAAACCAGCAGCTTTGGATGGCTCTGTACAACGTCAACCTTGCCGCCGGCGCGCCTGAAGAGGCCGAAACCGTGTTGCAGGAAGCGCTGGACGAGGTGCCCGACGGTGTCGTGCTGAAATTCACCAGCGCGGTCGAGGCCGAACGTCAGGGCGAGATCGAGGACGCCATCGCCGTGTACGAGGCGCTTTACGAGAACAACTCGGGATCGCTGGTCGTCGCCAACAACCTTGCCAGCCTGATTTCGTCCTACCGCGAGGACGACGAAAGCCTTCAGCGCGCCTATGCCATCGCACGCCGCCTTCGCGGTTCTGACGTACCCGCCTTCCAGGACACCTATGGCTGGATCGCGGCCCGGCTGGGCAATCTGGACGAGGCGCTGGAATATCTCGAATCGTCCGCAGCCGGTCTGCCCGACGACGCGACCGCCCAATACCACCTTGCCCGCACCTACGTGATGGCGGGCCGGGATTCGGATGCGCTGGAGGTTTATCGCCGGACGCTGGAGATTCTCGACACCAATCGCCGACAGCTGCCATTCCGCGAGGAAGTCGTGGCCGAGATTTCCCGTTTGGAGGAATCAGAATCGTCTGTCGACAACTGATCGCCGCAAAAACCGGCAAATCTGCCGCACCCAGCGGAAACCTTGCCTTGCCGGATTTTGTTCCCGATGCAAAAACTGCATAGTGCGTCCGAGAGGGCGGAGATACAAAGGTTTCCGATGTTTGCTAGATCTACATTCCACCGGGCTGCTGCTGCCGTTTTCGGCCTGCTGCTGCTCATCGCCGGTACCGCTGCCACGGCACAAGGCGACTATCGCATTCGTTCTGGGGACACGCTTCAGATCGAAGTCATCGAGGATCCCAGCCTGAACCGATCGGTTCTTGTGCTGCCCGACGGCTCGATCAGCTTCCCCTTCGTCGGTTCCGTGCGCGCTGGCGGGCTTGGCGTTGGTGACGTTCGCAATTCGCTGGCCGCTGGCCTGTCGCCGAACTTTGCAAGCCAGCCGACCGTCGTCGTTTCGGTCGCTTCCGTCGCCGAAGCAACGCCGCCGGCCTACACCGGCCCGGCCCGGACGCGGACGATCGACGTGTACATCACGGGCGAGGTCGCCAATGCAGGCCGCGTCGAGGTGAAGCCCGGCACGACCATCCTTCAGTTCATCGCCGAAGCAGGCGGTCTGACCCCGTTCGCTGCCGAATCGCGCATCCAGCTGCACCGGACCGACCGCAAGTCGGGCACAACCCGCGTGTATCTGTTCAGCTACTCCGGCAAAGGCAACGGCACCCGGATCAGCCCGGCCACGCGTCTCGCCCCTGGCGATGTCGTGATCGTGCCGTCCCGGCGCCTGTTCGAATAAGGACTTACCCATGCTTTGCAGGCGGCGGACCCGGCTGAGACTTACGGTCGCAGCGGCTGCGGTGCTATCCGCATCCGCCGCCGGTCTGCCTTTGATGGCGCAAGACAACGTCGGCGGGCCCGAATTCACGTTCGACCTGTCGACGACCGTCAGCGCCAGCGACAACTACGACCTCGAGGTCAATCCGGCGGGCGACACGATCCTGTCCGAAACCCGCCTTGGCTTCGGGTTCGAAAGCGTCGGCCGCACCCAGACCTTCCGGTTCAACTTCTCGGACAACTTCCGGTTCGGCGACGGACCGGGCGCGCCTGCGGAAGCCGGTTTCGAGGGTATCAACGCCGCGCTGTACTATGAAAAGCTGTGGGTGAACTCGCGCCTCGTGTTCGACGCCCGGCTTCGGACCATCGACCTTACTGCCGCGCTTGACGACGAAGACATCGAGAACCCGGCGCTGGACCGCGGCACGCTGCAGACGACCAACATCAGCCTTGGCTTCCAGACCGGTCTTACAGGCCCCGTCGGCGCCGAGATCTTCCTGTCGGACGTTCGCCGCAACTACACCGACACCACGAACCCCGATCTGGTGGACAGCCGGACCCTGACCGGCGAGGCCGCCCTGCTGCTGCGTCCGGACACCGTCACCGAGTTCCGCCTTGGCTACGGTCAGTCGGAATACGACGCCGAGGACCCGCAGGGCACCCTGCGGACGACGCGTGAGCTGACTTTCGGCGCCATCCGCGAACTGGACACGATCACCGTGATCAGCGGCGAGATCGGCTGGAAAGAGATCGAGGAAGACTGGCGGAACGTCGCATTCGACCCAGAGGACGAACGCGGCCTGATCGCCTCGCTCTCCTACATGCGCGAACTGCCGTCGGGCGACTTCGGCATCGACCTGTCGCACGACGTGACCAACGCGGGCCAGCGCACCGACCTGTGGATCTCGCGCGCCTACGATTACCCGCTTGGCACCTTCGGCGTCGCGGTCGGGGTCGCAAAGCCAGAGAACGGCGACTTTGAACCGGTCGGCCGCGTCACCTATGACCGCGTGTTCAACGATCAGGCCTTCCGCCTGTCGCTGGCCTCTGAGATCGTCGTCACCTCTGACAGCGCGATCCAGCGGAACACCACCGCGAACGTCGGCTATGACTACCAGATCAGCAACGTCGACAGCGTCGGTTTCTCGGTCAGCTATGCCTGGATCGAAGGCATCGGCGGCGCACCCGTCACCGACAGCACCAGCGCCAGCGCTACCGCAGTCTACCGCCGCGATCTGACGGAAGACTGGTCGGTTGAAACGGGCTACACCTACCGGCTCCGCCGCGAGGAAGGCACCGACGAGGCCGAATCGAATACCCTGTTCCTGACGCTTCAGAGCAGCTTCAACTGGCGGCCGTAATCGGGCCGCCGGACCACGACTTCCCTAAAAAATTACTCCAACCGGCAGTTTTCCGCGATTTGCCACATTTTGCGCAGATTCTCGCCGACATTGGAACGCGACAGTTATCTAGGCTGAACTCATTGGCGCTACCTGCGTTGGGTTCGCGCCGATAACCGTGGTACGTAGTTCGACACGAACGGGAAGGCAGACTGATAATGATCGTGGGAGCACTCATCGTCGGCTTGGGAACAGCCTTTGCCTCGCTCATCATGTCCCTGATCGGCGGCGCAGGCGTTCTTGCGGCACTCGGAGCCTACGCTCTCGGCGGTTGCGCCGGGACCATCGGCACCTGCATTGTCGCCCTACTGCTCCAACGCACCTTCTGCGACCGCCCCACCGGCGCCACCGAACAAACGGCCCGCGTCAACTTCTCCGGCTGACCGGACGGATTCGCGTTTTCCACGTACCAAATGTGACTTTGGTTTTAAGCCGCACGCGCGGCTGTTTCCTGACATGACCTAAATATGGCTGACGCTACCGGTGCCATCTGAGCGGCGGCGTTCGTAAACCGTTTCGGCCCTCGCAAGCGTCGCGCGGCCCCAGCTCCCCCTACCCGCACTTCGAATAGCCGCAGTTCATGCAGGTCATGCAGCCTTCGACCATGCGCATCTCGAATGCGCCGCACGAGACGCAGGCCTTGCCCCGGTTGCCGTTCAGGTTGACCACGTCGGCCGTGGGGTCGGATTTCAGGCCAAGTCCCTCGCCCTCGATGAAGCCGATCGAGATCAGGTGGCGTTCGATCACACCGCCGATGGCCGCGAGGATCGAGGGGATGTACTTGCCCTGCATCCACGCCCCGCCGCGGGGGTCGAAGACCGCCTTCAGTTCCTCGACCACGAAGGACACGTCGCCGCCGCGCCGGAACACCGCCGAGATCATCCGGGTCAGCGCCACGGTCCACGCGAAATGTTCCATGTTCTTCGAGTTGATGAAGATCTCGAAGGGTCGTCTGTGGCCGTTCAGAACGATGTCGTTGATCGTCAGATAGATCGCGTGGTCGCTGTCGGGCCATTTCAGCTTGTAGGTCTGTCCTTCAAGCTGCTGCGGCCGGTCCAGCGGTTCGCTGATATAGACGACGTCGCCGTGCGGCGTCTGCGGCTCTGCGCCGGTCATGGACACCACTTCGGGGGCCGCCTTCGGCTTCTCCTCCGCGACCGTCAGCACCGACCCCGTCACCTCGTTCGGGCGGTAGGTGGTGCAGCCTTTGCAGCCGGTCTCGTAGGCTTCCATGTAGACGTCCTTGAACGCCTCGAAGCCGATGTCCTCCGGGCAGTTGATCGTCTTCGAGATCGACGAATCCACCCACTTCTGCGCCGCGGCCTGCATCTTCACGTGATCCATCGGCTGTAGCGTCTGCGCGTTGACGAAATACTCGGGCAGGTCCGCATCGCCGAAGGTCTCGCGCCACATCTGCACCGCGTAGTCGACGACCTCTTCCTCGGTCTTGGTCCCGTCCTTCTGCAGCACCTTGCGGGTGTAGGCATAGGCGAAGACAGGCTCGATCCCCGAGGACACGTTGCCCGCATACAGCGAGATCGTCCCGGTCGGCGCGATCGAGGTCAGCAGCGCATTGCGGATGCCGTGCGCGCGGATCGCGTCCTTCACGTCATCGTCCATATGCGTCAGCGACCCGCTCGCAAGGAACCTGTCCGCGTCGTACAGCGGGAAAGATCCCTTCTCTGCGGCGATCCGCGCCGACGCCAGATAGGCGGCGCGGGCGATGCGGTGCAGCCAGTGCTCGGTCTGACGCGCCGCCTCGTCCGAACCATAGCGCAGACCGGTCATCAGCAGCGCGTCGGCCAGCCCGGTGACGCCCAGACCGATGCGGCGCTTGGCCTGGGCCTCGGCTTCCTGCTGCGGCAGGGGGAAGCGCGAGGCATCGACCACGTTGTCCATCATCCGCACCGCCGTCGCGACCAGATCCTCCAGTTCCGTCTCGTCGATGCCGGCGTCGTCGGTGAACGGCCCGGTCACCAGCCGCGCAAGGTTGATCGACCCCAGAAGGCAGGCGCCATAGGGCGGCAGGGGCTGCTCGCCGCAGGGGTTCGTCGCCGCGATGGTCTCGCAGTAGGACAGGTTGTTCATCTGGTTGATGCGGTCGATGAAGATCACGCCCGGCTCGGCATAATCGTAGGTCGACCGCATGATGCGGTTCCACAGATCACGCGCTTCGACCGTGTGATAGACCTTGTCGCCGAAGGTCAGCTCCCACGGGCCGTCCGCCTTCACCGCTTCCATGAACGCGTCGGTGACCAGCACCGAAACGTTGAAATTCCGCAGCCGCGCGGCGTCGGATTTGGCGGTGATGAAATCCTCGATGTCCGGATGGTCGCAGCGCATCGTCGCCATCATGGCCCCACGGCGCGACCCGGCGGACATGATCGTGCGGCACATCGCGTCCCAGACGTCCATGAACGACAGAGGCCCCGAGGCGTCCGCGGCCACGCCCTTCACCCCCGCCCCCTTGGGCCGGATGGTCGAGAAGTCGTACCCGATCCCCCCGCCCTGCTGCATCGTCAGCGCGGCTTCCTTCAGACCGTCGAAAATGCCGGCCATCGTGTCCGGGATCGTGCCCATGACGAAGCAGTTGAACAGCGTCACGCTGCGGTCGGTGCCGGCCCCGGCCGTGATCCGCCCGGCGGGCAGAAAGCGGAAATCCTCCAGCGCGCTGTAGAACCTGTCTTCCCACTTGCCCGGATCGGCCTCGACCGCAGCGGTCGCCCGCGCGATCCGACGCCACGTATCCTCGACGCTTTGATCGATCGGAGTGCCGTCCGCCTCTTTCAGACGGTATTTCATGTCCCAGATCTGTTCGGCAATCGGGGCAGCGAAGCGTGTCATGGGCTGATTCCTTTAGGGCAAGGAAGCCTGAATATAGCGGTTTTCCACAACCGGTTGAACCCCGCACGCTGTGGGCTACGATATGATGTGGTTAATGGGGAAGATTCTGTGGATAAGTACACACACCTCGTGAAGCTCTCCGTCGGCACCGAATCCGTCGAGGATCTTGAAGGCTGGCAGCGCAGCGGTCGCTCGGTCACGTCCGATGGCTTGCCCCGCCATGTCACGCGCATGTGGCCCAAGCGCGAGGCCGAGGTGCTGAACGGCGGGTCGATCTACTGGGTGATCAAGGGCGTCATCCTTTGCCGCCAGAAGATCCTGCGGCTGGACAAGGTGACGCGCGAGGACGGCATCCGCCGCTGCGCCATCGTGCTGGACCGCAAGGTACACCGCGTCGCGGCGACGCCGAAACGGCCGTTTCAGGGCTGGCGCTATCTCGCGCCGTCCGACGCGCCGCCGGATCTGACGGCGAGCCGGAAGAACGAAGACCCGCTGCCGGCCGCGCTAAGCGCGGCACTGGCAGAGATCGGAGTGCTGTAGGCGCGCCGCCCGAAAGCGGCGCATCCCTGATCAGAAGGCGCTTAGCACCGTCGAGGTGATCGCACTGTGGCGGCCGTTCTGGACCGCCCCGGCGGTGGAGTTCAGTGGCAGCTTCCCGCCCTTGCCGCCGATGGGCATGGTCAGCCCGAAGCGCACCGTACTCATGTCACCGGTATAGCCGCCGTAGTCGATCTCGGACTGCGCCAGTTCAAGACTGACGGTCAGGGGCAACTGGATCCTGTCGCCAAGGTAATAGCTGCCGCCGATACCCACGGTGTTGACGTCGACGCTGTCCCCCAGCGAACTGATGGTGGTGTGGCTGACGCTGCCGAACAGCCCGAACCCGTTGCCGAACTGGTAGGTGCTGGCGATCTCGAACAGGTCGGCATTCACGGTGACGCCCGAGTCTTCGATCGAGGTCCGCACGAGGTTGCCGGCAAAGGACAGGCGGTCGCTGGACAGGACGCCCACGTTGATGCCGTAGTCCTGGATATCGGTATCCGCGCCGATCTCGGGATCGGTGTCGGTGATGCCCCAGAACACCTCGGTCCGCCAGTTGGTACCGACGTAGCCACCGGTCAGGCCGACCGAGGTGGCGTCGAGACTGGTGGTAAAGCCGGTGTCGTCCAGCGATGCGTACTCGACGTAGCCGCCGACCGTGTAGGGCACGGTCGCAAAGCGATAGCGCGGGGCGACGGCGAAGGACGTGACCGACGAACTGCCGGCAACGTCGTCCGACTCGAGGTTCGCATAGCCAAGGTCCAGCCCGACGCTCAGGCCGTTGGTGAACTTCACCCGCCCGCTGACGTCGATCGAATAGGTGGTGACGCTTGTGTCCGTGTCAGAGAATTCGCCAAAGCCAAGACCAACGGTCGCCGCCGCCGTCCAGTCCTGTGCCTGCGCCGCCGTTACGGAAACCGAAGCCGCGACGCAAAGCGCCGCAACGTGTACCGGGTAAGTCATGAAACTGCTCGTTGCCGTTTTGTTATGTGCTTCACATAGCACTCAAAACGGCGGCGGAGAATGAGTTTCTCGGAACGGTTCAAGGCGTCTCCCGCACGTTGCAGCACAACCACAACGTGCGCCGCGCGCCAAAAGCGTCAGCCGTCCAGATCGAGCATCCGCATCATCGCCCGGTACGCGTCCCGCTCGCCGTCCGCCCAGTGGGCGTTGCGCGACTTGAACAGCGTGGCCTGACTGCGGTGCACCGGCTCGCCACCGATGATCTTCAGGTGATTGGCCCGCAGCGTCTCGCCCGTAGAGGTGATGTCGGCAATCGCCTCTGCGGTCAGGTTCTTCACCGTCCCCTCGGTCGCGCCCTGACTGTCGACCAACAGATAGTCGGCGACGCCGTGCTCGCGCAGGAACTCGCGGACCATCCGGTGATACTTGGTGGCGATCCGCATCCGGTGACCGTGCAGGCGGCGGAAGTTCGAGGCGACGGCGTCAAGATCGTCCAGCGTCTCGACATCTACCCATGCCCGCGGCACCGCGATGATCAGGTCCGCGTGGCCGAACCCAAGCGGCGCCAGTTCTTTCACCGACTGGTCCCAGTGCGCCAGCTTCTCGCGCACAAGGTCGGTTCCCGTGACGCCAAGGTGGATGCGTCCGCGGTGCAGTTCGCGCGGGATCTCGCCCGCCGACAGCAGCACCAGTTCGACGCCCCCGACACCCTCGACCACGCCAGAGTACTCGCGCTCTGACCCGGCTTTCGACAGGGTCACGCCGCGCGAGCCGAACCAGTCGAAGGTCTTCTCCATCAGCCGTCCCTTGGACGGCACGCCCAGCTTCACGGTCATTGCCCCGCCTCCGCCAGTTGCAGCGCCAGCGACGGGCGCACCACGCCGCCCACGGCGGGGATCGCCGCGCCACCGCCCAGCGCGCGGGTCAGCGCGTCATAGCGGCCGCCCGTGGCCACCGGCGGCAGATCGGGCCGCGCCATCGACGACAGGCCGAAGACGAAACCGTCGTAATATTCCATCGAGGTCCGGCCATAGCCGCCCTCGAACTCCAGCGCCTCGACATCGACGCCGCGCTGCGCCATCGCGTCCAGCCGCGCCTCGACCTTCGCGACGGCGGGGGCGATGGCGGGCATGTCCACCGCAATGTCGCGCAGACGTTCCAACGCCATCGGCGCGCTTTCCCGCAAAGTGACGATCTGGTCCAGCAGGTCCGTCTCGGCTGCCGACAGGGGCGGCTCGGCGGCATCGGCGACCAGCACCTTCAGCCGCGCCTCGATCTCGTCCTGCGACCGCAGGCCGATCAGCGGACCGGCCTTGGCCAGCACATCGCGGCCCTCGGAAAACGCCTTCAGCAACTCCGCCCGGCCCGCGGGTTTCGCGGCGCGGCCCGAGTAGCGGTCGACCAGCGCCCGGAACCGGCGCGGCCGCCAGACGTGACGTAGCAAAGCCCCCTTGCGGAAATCGGGCGTCGACAGCCCGCGCACGGCGGCCAGCAGAATGCCGATGTCGCCGATCACGGCGCGCAGGTTCATATGCGCCATCGCCGCCGAGAACAAAGCGAACACCTCGGCATCCGCAGCCGCCGGATCGGCGCCGTCGAACAACTCGAACCCGACCTGATCGTATTCCGGCGGCCGGTCGCTATCGAGCTCCTGAATCCGGAACACCTTGCCCGCATAGGCATAGCGCGCAGGCGACGGACCGCCCTGCATGTGCATCTGCACCACCGGCACGGTGAAGTCCGGCCGCAGCATCATCTCGCCCGCCAGCGGGTCGTGGGTGACGTAGGCGCGCGCGCGGATGTCCTCGCCATACAGGTCCAGCAACGTCTCGGCGGGCTGCAAAACCGGCAGGTCCACCAATTGCCCGCCCGCCTGCTGGAACAGGTCGGTCAGCCGGGCGATCTCGGCGTCCAGCGCCAGATTGCCGCTCATCAGCCCAGCTTCTCTTGGACGTAGGCCAGAAGGTTGCCGCGCGCGATCTCTTCCTGCGCGGGCTGTTCCTTCCACTCTTCGTGGCTCAGCCCTTCGGCCAGCCTCTTGCCCAAAACCAGATCCTTGACGGTCACGACGCCGCGCGCCTTCTCGTCCTCGCCTTCGATGATCGCCAGCGGGCAGTCGCGCTTGTCCGCGTATTTCAGCTGATTGCCGAAGTTCTTGGGGTTGCCCAGATAGACCTCGGCCCGGATGCCCGCACCGCGCAATTCAGCGGCCATCTTCTGATAATCGCCCATGCGGTCGCGATCCATCACGGTGATCAGCACCGGCCCCTGCGCTGACCCTTCGACCCGGCCCTTCGCGCGCAGCGCGGCCAGCAGCCGGTCGACCCCGATCGAGATACCCGTCGCCGGCACTTCCTGCCCGGTGAACCGCTTGACCAGATCGTCATAG
The DNA here is from genome assembly GCA_017792445.1 of Maritimibacter sp. GTDB lineage: Bacteria > Pseudomonadota > Alphaproteobacteria > Rhodobacterales > Rhodobacteraceae > Psychromarinibacter. The sequence goes on along the minus strand of CP051232.1, from coordinate 2,172,630 downwards.
CGCCCGCCCCCGGCAACCGAGCCGAACTGACGCGGGCGGCCCTTCTCGTCGAGGATCTCGAAGGTCAGCTCCGCCTCGAACACCGGGCCGGTGTAGTAGCCGAGACCGCGCACGACGGAGGGGTCTATGATGATCTGCTCCGGTCCAAGACCCTGCCCGTCCAGCAGTTCGGCGATGGTTTCCAGTTCCTGAACGCCGCTCTCACCGGTGGCCGACCCCTGAACCAGCCCCCGCAGCGCGGCGACGGTGGCCGGACCATCCTCGCGGCGGGCCGCCATGAAGCCCATGACGATCTCGGCCTGCTCGGGCCCAAGCCCCGCACCCTTGGTGAAATCGCCCGACTCGTCCTTGCGCCCCTCGCCGAGCAGCGCCCGCACGCCGTCCTCGCCCAGTCGGTCCAGCTTGTCGATGGCGCGCAGGACGATGCCCCGCTCGGTCACGAACCTGTCGGGATCGTTGGGGTCCAGCACGCCCGCGACTTCCATCACGCCGTTCAGGACCTTCCGGTTGTTGACCCGCACGATGTAGTCGCCGCGCGGAATGCCCACGGTCTCCAGCGCGTCGGCCAGCATCCCGCAAATCTCGGCATCCGCAGCGACATTGGGCGCCCCCACGGTATCCGCATCGCACTGATAGAACTGGCGGAACCGCCCCGGCCCCGGCTTCTCGTTGCGCCAGACCGGCCCCATCGCATAGCGGCGGTATGGCGTCGGCAGATCGTTGCGGTGCTGCGCATAGACGCGGGCCAAGGGCGCCGTCAGGTCATAGCGCAGCGCCAGCCACGTCTTGTCGTCATCCTCCTGCCACGCGAACACGCCCTCGTTCGGGCGGTCGACGTCGGGAAGGAATTTGCCCAGCGCCTCGACCGTCTCGACCCCCGAGCTTTCCAGCGCATCGAAGCCGTAGCGCCGGTAGACCTCGGCGATCCGGTTCAGCATCTCTTGCCGCTCGGTGACCTCATGGCCGAAATAGTCGCGGAATCCTTTGGGCGTCTCTGCCTTGGGGCGCGGCTGTTTCTTCTGCTTGGCCATGGTCGTATCCATCCGGTTGGGTTCGCGGCGCGGTCTAGCGGAAGGCCGCATTGGGGGCAAGGACGGCCGCGGCGGCTCGACAGCGCCCCCGGTGCGGGAGTAAGGGAAACGCATGACGGATACGCGACTGGACGCCCTGGAGGAAAAGCTGTCCCACCTGCAACGGGTGACGGACGAACTGTCGGACGTGGTCGCAGGCCAGGCCCGCGAGATCGAGCGCCTTCAGCGCCGTGTCGGACTGCTGATGGAGCGCGAGGCGGAACGCGAAGCCGACGGCGAAGGCTCCATCGCACTGGCCGACCAGAAGCCGCCGCACTGGTAACGGGCCGGGCGCGGGGGCTCTGCCCCCGTCACCTTCGGTGACTCCCCCGAGGTATTGGACAAGAGAAGAAGCTCAGGCATCTTCTACCGTCACCACGCCGCCGAGCGATTTCAGCGCGCCCTTGATCTGCGGGTTGATGTGGAACTGGTCGCCCAGCGCGATCTCGACCTCGCCGGGCAGGTCGGGCGCCATCAGGCACAGCTGCACCGGCCCGCGCGCGCGGGTTTTGGCCTCTGCCGTCGCCTTTTCCAGCAGGGCCGCGACCGCCGCGACCGCCGCCGCCTCGTCGACGAAAACCTTCAGCCCCATGCCGCCCGCGCCTGCCGCGACCGCGTCCACAGGCTGTGCGCCACGGGCCAAGAGTTTGAGCTGATCCGATTCCATCGTCGCCTCGACCGTCAGCACCACGTTGTTGCCGGTCTCGAGATGCTCGCGCGCGGCTTCCAGCGTGTCCGAAAACACGGTGACCTCGTACAGCCCCGAGGGGTCGGAGAGCTGCACGAAGGCGAAGCGGTTGCCGCGCGCCGACTTGCGTTCCTGCCGTCCGGCCACCGCGCCCGCCAGCTTGGCCACCAGCGGCCCACGCTCGGCCTTTGCCGCGACCTCTGCCAGTGTCATCACGCCCTGCCGTTTCAGCGGACCCATGTAATCGTCCAGCGGATGACCCGACAGGTAGAAGCCGATCGCCTTGTGTTCCTCGGCCAGCCGCTCGTTCGGCAGCCAGTCGGTGACCGGCGACAAGCGCGGCTCGGGCAGGTCGTCACCGGCCTCGCCGAACAGCGACACCTGGTTCGAGTTCTTCTGCTCGTGCACCGCCGCCGAATAGGCGACCAGCCCGTCGAGCGACTCGAACACGCGCCGCCGGTTCGGGTCGAGCTGGTCGAAGGCGCCGGCCCGCGCCAGCATCTCCATCGGGCGCTTGCCGATCCGCTTGAGGTCGACGCGCCGCGCAACGTCGTAAAGGTTCACGAAGGGCTTCTCGCCCTTTCCGGGCGCTTCCGGATCGACGCGCCGCGCGTCCACGATCATCTGCATCGCATCCGAGCCGACGTTCTTCAGCGCGCCCAGACCGTAGACCACGCGGCCTTCCGATACGCTGAACGTCGCCAGCGAACGGTTCACGCAGGGCGGCACGATCTCGATGTCGAGGTTTCGGCGGACTTCCTCGGCATAGACCGCCAGTTTGTCGGTCAGGTGGATATCGCAGTTCATGACACCGGCCATGAACTCGACCGGGTGGTTCGCCTTGAGCCACGCCGTCTGATAGCTGACCACCGCGTAGGCGGCGGCGTGCGATTTGTTGAAGCCGTAGTTGGCGAACTTCTCCAGCAGGTCGAAGACCTCGCTGGCCTTCTTCTTGTCGACGCCGTTGGCCGCCGCGCCCTTCTCGAACTTGGGCCGCTCGGCGTCCATCGCCTCTTTGATCTTCTTGCCCATCGCGCGGCGCAGCAGGTCGGCGCCGCCAAGCGAATAGCCCGCCATGACCTGCGCGATCTGCATCACCTGCTCCTGGTAGACGATGATGCCCTGCGTCTCGGCGAGGATGTGGTCGATCGACGGGTGGACCGAGGTGATCTCGCGCAGGCCGTTCTTGACCTCGCAATAGACCGGGATGTTTTCCATCGGGCCGGGCCGGTACAGCGCCACCAGCGCGACGATGTCCTCGATACAGGTGGGTTTCATGCGCCGCAGCGCGTCCATCATGCCCGAGCTTTCAACCTGGAACACGGCGACCGTCTTGGCGCTGGAATACAGGTCATACGTCTTCTTGTCGTCCAGCGGGATCGCGTTGATCTGGTTTTCGGCCCCCTCGAACGGCTCATAGATCGGCGACCCGTCTGGTCCGGTGTGCAGGTCGCGGCCCTGCCCGTGGATCAGGTCGATGGCGTTCTGGATCACCGTCAGCGTCTTCAGGCCGAGGAAGTCGAACTTCACCAGCCCCGCCTGTTCCACCCATTTCATGTTGAACTGCGTGGCCGGCATGTCGGACCGAGGGTCCTGGTACAGCGGCACAAGCGCATCCAGCGGCCGGTCGCCGATCACGACGCCCGCGGCGTGGGTCGAGGCGTTGCGCAACAGCCCCTCGATCTGCTGGCCGTAGGTCAGCAGCCGGTCCACGACCTCTTCCTCGCGCGCCGCCTCGCGCAGGCGCGGCTCGTCGATCAGCGCCTTCTCGATCGACACGGGCTTCACGCCCTCGACCGGGATCATCTTGGACAGACGGTCCACCTGGCCATAGGGCAGTTGCAGCACCCGGCCGACGTCGCGCACCGCGGCTTTCGACAGCAACGCGCCGAAGGTGATGATCTGGCCCACCTTGTCGCGGCCGTATTTCTCTTGCACGTAGCGGATCGTCTCTTCCCGCCGGTCCATGCAGAAGTCGATGTCGAAGTCCGGCATCGAAACCCGTTCCGGGTTCAGGAAGCGTTCGAACAGCAACGAATACCGCAGCGGGTCGAGGTCGGTGATGGTCAGCGCGTACGCCACCAGCGAACCCGCGCCCGAGCCCCGGCCCGGGCCGATCGGAATGCCGTTGTCCTTCGACCATTTGATGAAGTCGGCAACGATCAGGAAGTAGCCGGGGAAACCCATGCCTTCGATGATGCCCAGTTCGAAATCCAGCCGCTCTTGGTATTCCTCAGGGGTGACCGCGTGCGGGATGACGGCGAGACGGGCCTGCAGACCCTCATTCGCCTGCCGCCGCAATTCCTCGACCTCGTCATCGGCGAACTTCGGCAGGATCGGCGCGCGTTTCTCGGCCTTGTAGGCGCAGCGCCTGGCGATCTCGACGGTGTTCTCCAACGCTTCAGGCAGGTCAGCGAACAGCGCGGCCATTTCCTGCGGGGTCTTGAAATAGTGCTGCGGCGTCAGACGCCGGCGCGGGTCCTGCTGGTCGACATAGGCACCTTCCGAGATGCAGATCAGCGCATCGTGGGCCTCGTACATCGCGGCCTTCGGGAAATAGACATCGTTCGTGGCCACCAGCGGCAGGCCCATCGCATATGCCATCTCGACATGGCCCCGTTCGGTCGCCCGCTCGGCCTCGGTCAGCGCGCCGTTCTCGCCGGGGTGCCGCTGAAGCTCGATGTACAGCCGGTCGCCGAACGCGCCCGACAGCTTCTTCACCAACGCCTCGGCCTTCGGCATCTGCCCGGCGGCGATCAACTGGCCCAGCGCGCCCTCGGGGCCACCTGTCAGGCAGATGACGCCCTCGGCATGGGTGCAAAGCTCCTCTACCGACACTTTCGGCAACTCGCCGTGGCTGTCGAGGTAAAGGCACGAGTTCAGCTTCATCAGGTTCATGTAGCCGGCTTCGTTCTGCGCCAGCAGAACCACCGCAGCGGGCGCACGCGGCTTCTCGCCCGGCTGCACCGGGTCATAGTCCACGTCCACCTGACAGCCGATGATCGGCTGCACGCCCGAACCGCTCGCCATCACGGAAAATTCCAGCGCGCAGAACATGTTGTTGGTGTCGGTGACCGCCACCGCCGGCATCCCGGCACTGGCGCAGAGGCCGGACAGCTTCTTGACCGGGACGGCCCCTTCGAGAAGCGAATATTCGGTGTGCAGGCGAAGATGAACGAAGCTGGGGGACTGAGTCATGGCGCCACGCTACCCCACGACCGGCCGGTGTGGAATCCGCAAATCGCGTCCTTGCACCTTCTGATCGGCGTGACCCGACGCCCTTGCTTCTCCGGTCCTCAAATATCCCGGGGGAGCGCGCAAAGCGCGCGGGGGCAGCGCCCCCTCTCCACGCGGCGGACCAACACGACCGCGCCCATCCGCGCCGTGCTGAATTGCGCGCTCAGTGGTCGGTGTCGTAGCCGGTCACGCGGCCCTGGAAATACGCGCGATAGGTGCCGTCCTCGACATAGCCGACCTCGCCTTCCGACGGGATGCGGCGGGTGCCGATCATGCGGTAGTTGCGGAAATAGCCGCGCCAGTCACACAACTTCACCCCGCCTCCGGGCTGAAGCGCCGGGCGGTCCTTGGCGAAGAACTCGACGATGTCGCCGGCCCCGTCGAAGCGGAACCGAACCGAAACCGGCCCGCCCGTCGTATCTGTCGACGCCACGGCCCAGTCGTCGCCGTCCATCGCCCATGAAACCGCAGGATTGCCGAGGATCGCATCCGGCGCCCAAGGCAGTTCCGCCAGATAGCGCATCGCCTCACCGCGATCGACCTCGACGCCCTTCGCCTCGATGATCCGGATCAGCCCGACGATCTGCACCCGCAGACGCCCGACACCATTCACAAGGCTGTCCACCACGCGCACTTTCGTCGTGCCGCAGAACGGGCGCCAGCCTTCCCAGACGAAACCGGGCTCGCCCGTCACGATGGTCTGCCGGGCCTCGAGCCAGTACCACGGCCCGCCCGCCTCTCGCTGCAACTCGGCCAGTTGGGTCAGCCGGACCCGCACCGCGATGTCGTCCGCCGAGGCATCGCATCGCTGGGCGAATTCGCGCACGCGCGGCGGCAGGCGGTCGGCGACGGGCACCGGCGGGTTCCGTCCCAGCTTTGCCTCCAGCCCCGCGACGAACGCGCCGAAACGCGCCCGCGCGATCAGCAGCGCAAGGACAAGCGCCGCAGCGCAGATGCCGACAATCGTCAGGACTTCCATTCTGCCCGGTCTCTCCCGCTGACCCCGTGCCTGCATTCCGTGGCGCGCGGCCGGGGCCGAAACAAGGCGTGCCGCGCGCGTGGGCAACTTCTCGCGCAACCCGAGGTAATACAAGCCCGTCTCAGACGCCGAACGGCGTCAGCCGCCGCCCATTTGCGCGGCAAACGCGCCGAATAACGTCATTTATCGCAGCCGCGCACCGGCTTTTTCCTGCGCAAGTGCTTGCCATTTGAGCATTCGGCGGCTTTGCTGGCCAATGCAATCAGGGGGCGCCCGGCTTTCCGCCGCATCGGGTCTGGCGCAACGCGGGGCAACGACCCTGCGCGAAGAGAAAGCGGCCATGGTACACGAATGGGCCAGCAGACGGGCCAGATCACGTTTCTCCTGAACGGAGACCCGGTCATTGCCAGTGACATCTCTCCGACCACGACACTTCTTGACTGGCTGCGCGAGGGGCGCGGCCTGAAGGGCACCAAGGAAGGCTGCAACGAGGGCGACTGCGGCGCCTGCACGGTGATGGTCACCGACGCCGAGGGCGCGCGAGCGGTGAACGCCTGTATCCTGTTCCTGCCGCAGCTTCACGGCAAGGCCGTCCGTACGGTCGAGGGCATCGCCGGACCCGATGGCGCGCTGCATCCGGTACAGCAGGCGATGGTCGACCTGCACGGTAGCCAGTGCGGCTTTTGCACGCCGGGCTTCGTCGTCTCGATGGCCTGCGCCCATCTGAACGGGCGCACCGATCACGACGACGTTCTTGCGGGCAACCTGTGCCGCTGCACCGGGTACGCCCCGATCGTCCGCGCCGCCGAGGCCGCGGCATCGGAGCCGGTGCCGGACTGGATGACCGAGGACCTGTCGAAGCTTGGCGAGCTGGCCGCGCCCGAGGGCGACATGGCCCTGCCGAGATCCTCGGACGACCTGGCCCAATGGTACGCGGCGCATCCCGACGCGACGCTTGTGGGCGGTGCGACCGACGTGGGGCTGTGGGTCACGAAAGCGCTGCGCGACCTCAAGGAACTGGCGTTCCTGAACGGCGTGGCCGACCTGAAGTACGTGGACATCGGCGAAGACGCGGTGGAGATCGGCGCCGTCACCTCGCTGACCGACGTGGGCGCGGCGATGGCCGACCTGCATCCGTCCTTCGCCGAGATGATCCGCCGCTACGGCTCGACGCAGGTGCGCAACGCCGCGACCATCGGCGGCAACATCGCCAACGGCTCGCCCATCGGAGACAGCCCGCCCGCGCTGATCGCGCTGGGAGCCACGCTGCATCTGCGCAAGGGCGACGCCCGCCGCAGCCTGCCGCTGGAAGAGTTCTTCATCGAATATGGCAAGCAGGACCGCGCCAAGGGGGAATTCGTGGAAGCCGTCAGCTTCCCGCGCCAGCCCGACCGGCTGCGCTGTTACAAGCTTTCGAAACGGTTCGATCAGGATATTTCCGCCGTCTGCGGCTGTTTCAACATCACCGTCGAGGATGGCATGGTAACCGCCGCGCGCATCGCCTTCGGCGGCATGGCGGGAACGCCCAAACGCGCTGCCGCCGTCGAGGCCGCGATCACCGGCAAGCCGTGGACGCAGGACACCGTCGATGCCGCCGCCGACGCATGGGCGCAGGACTATAGCCCGTTGTCGGACATGCGGGCGTCCGCCGCCTATCGGCTGGAGACCGCGCGCAACATGCTGACGCGCTATTTCCTCGAAGACACCGGCGCGGGCGCCACGAGCGTTCTGGAGGTGTCGGCATGAGTGTCGCGAAACCGCTTCCGCACGACACCGCTCATCTGCATGTCACCGGCGCGGCGCGCTATGTCGACGACATCCCGGTTCCCGCGACCTGCCTGTCGCTGGCCTTCGGCCTTTCCGCCATCGCGCGGGGGCGCGTCCTGTCGATGGACCTGGACCCCGTGCGCGCGACCCCGGGCGTCGTCGCCGTTCTGACGGCAGAGGACATCCCCGGCGCGAACGATGTATCGCCCTCGATCCACGACGAACCGCTGCTGGCCGAAGGCGAGGTTTTCTACCTCGGGCAGGCGCTGTTCGCGGTGGTCGCCGAAACTCACCTTGCCGCCCGCAAAGCGGCGCGGTTGGCAAAGGTCGAGTACCAGGAACTGACGCCGGTCCTGACGGTCGATGAGGCCATGGCCGCCGAGAGCTATTTCGAAGGCGGCCCGGTGACATGGGCCATCGGCGATGTCGAGACTGCCTTGTCCGGCGCGGCGCATACCATCGAGGGCACGCTTGAAATGGGCGGGCAAGAGCATTTCTACCTCGAGGGACAGGCCGCGCTGGCCCTGCCGCAGGAAGGCGGCGACATGCTGGTGCACAGTTCGACCCAGCACCCGACCGAGATCCAGCACAAGGTGGCCGAAACGCTGGGCGTGCCGATGCACGCGGTCCGGGTCGAGACGCGCCGGATGGGCGGCGGGTTCGGCGGCAAGGAAAGCCAGGGCAACGCGCTGGCCTGCATCTGCGCCGTGGCAGCCGCCATGACGGGCCGACCCTGCAAGATGCGCTACGACCGCGACGACGACATGACGATCACCGGCAAGCGGCACGACTTCCGCATCGGCTATCGCGTGGGCTTCGATGACGAAGGCCGGATCGCCGGGGTGGATTTCACCCACTACGTCCGCTGCGGCTGGTCGATGGACCTGTCGCTGCCGGTGGCGGACCGGGCGATGCTGCACTCGGACAACGCGTATTTCCTGCCCGCCTGCCGGATCGTCAGCCACCGGCTGAAAACCAATACCCAGTCCGCCACCGCCTATCGCGGCTTTGGCGGACCGCAGGGGATGCTGGGGATCGAGCGGGTCGTGGATCACGTTGCGCACGCATTGGGCAAGGACCCGTTGGAGGTGCGCCGCGTCAACTATTATCGCGAGATGGCAGACGTCAGCGGGGGCTCTGCCCCCGCGCCTGCGGCGCCCCCCCGGGATATTTCCGGACCAAAGAAGCAGCCGGAACTGGACGGGCCCGATGCGCATCGCGACATGGCGTCCCGAGGCTCGGCGGGCGCGGTGGACGAAGCGGCGGGCGGCGTGGCGCCGGACCCGGCCGGGGTGCAGGTCACGCCCTACCACATGCCGGTCGAGGATTTCATCCTGCACGAGATGACAGACGCGCTGGTCGAGTCCTCGGACTATCACGCGCGGCGCGCTGCGGTGGCCGAGTGGAATGCGAAGAACCCGGTGTTGAAGCGCGGCATCGCCTTCGCGCCGGTGAAATTCGGGATCTCGTTCACCCTGACGCACCTGAACCAGGCCGGCGCGCTGGTGCATGTCTACCAGGACGGCTCGATCCACATGAACCATGGCGGCACCGAGATGGGACAGGGGCTGTTCCAGAAGGTCGCGCAGGTGGCGGCGGCGCGGTTCGGCGTGCCGCTGGAGATGGTGAAGATCACCGCGACGGACACCGGCAAGGTGCCGAACACCTCGGCCACCGCCGCGTCGTCCGGGTCGGATCTGAACGGCATGGCGGTGAAGATCGCCTGCGACACGATCCGCGACCGAATGGCCGAGTTCCTGGCCGGCGAGCACCAGGCCGAGGCTGCGGACGTCGTGTTTTCCGACGGGCAGGTCACGGTGGGCGGCGCAAGCTACAGTTTCGCGGAGGCCGCGCAGAAGTGTTACGCCGGGCGGGTCGGTCTGTCGGCCACCGGCTTTTACAAGACACCCAAGGTCAACTGGGACCGGGCGCAGGGGCGTGGGCGACCGTTCTTCTATTTCGCATATGGCGCGGCGGTGACCGAAGTGGTGATCGACACGCTGACCGGCGAAAACCGTATCCTGCGCACCGACATCCTGCATGACGTCGGCGCCTCGCTGAACCCGGCGCTGGATGTGGGGCAGATCGAGGGCGGCTATGTTCAGGGCGCGGGCTGGCTGACGACCGAGGAACTGGTGTGGAACGACAAGGGCCGGCTGACCACGCATGCGCCCTCGACCTACAAGATCCCCGCCTGTTCCGACCGTCCCGACGTGTTCAACGTGGCGCTGTGGGACGGCGCGAACCGCGAAGAGTCGATCTATCGCTCGAAAGCGGTGGGAGAGCCGCCGTTCATGCTGGGCATCTCGGCGCTGATGGCCTTGTCGGACGCGGTGGCGTCCTGCGGCTCTGACTATCCGTCGCTTGACGCGCCGGCCACGGCAGAGCGGGTGCTGGCCGCGGTGAACCGGGTGCGCGCATGAGCTTCGACCGCGCAGCCCTGTCCGATGCCTTCGCCCGTCACGGGCGGGTCGCGCGCGTCGTGGTCGCCGGTGTCGAAGGCTCGGCCCCGCGCGAGGCCGGCGCGGCGATGCTGGTCTGGGGCGACGGACAGTCGGGCACCATCGGCGGCGGCGCTTTGGAGTACGAGGCGGCGGCAGAGGCGCGGGCGGCGCTGACTGCGGGTCGGGACGCGGTCGCGCGCAAGCCGCTGGGACCGGCGCTGGGTCAGTGCTGCGGCGGAGCGGTGGTGCTGGTCTGCGAGTGCTGGGACGCGGCGCGGCTGGAGACTGTCGCGGGTGACTTCGTGCTTCGGCGGGTTGAGGGCAAGGCCGACGCACCGTTGCCGCTGAAGCGCGCGGCCGTGAAAGCGCGGAACGCGGGCGCGCCGGTCGAGACCATGTTCCGCGGCGGCTGGCTGCTGGAGCCGGTGGCCCGGGCGACGCGGGCGGTCTGGATCTACGGCGCGGGCCATGTCGGCCGCGCGCTGGTCGGCGTTCTGGCGCCGTTGCCGGACGTGGCGGTGACCTGGGTCGATACCGGGCCGGAGCGGTTTCCCGAGGATGTGCCCGAGGGCGTGACGGTGCTGCCTGCCGCGAACCCCGCCGACGCGGTGCGGCTGGCCCCTTCAGAGGCCGAGCACCTTGTGCTGACCTATTCTCATGCGCTGGATCTGGAGATCTGCCACCGCCTGCTGGGCCACGGTTTCCGTGCGGCGGGGCTGATCGGATCGGCGACCAAGTGGGCGCGGTTCCGGTCGCGGCTGGCGGCTCTGGGGCATGCGCCGGAGCAGATCGCGCGCATCCGCTGCCCGATCGGAAACCCGGCGCTGGGCAAACATCCGCAGGCGATCGCGGTCGGCGTGGCGGCAGAGATCCTGACCGCCGGGCATTCGGCTGAAGAGACGCCCCAAGACAGGGAGGACACCGCGTGGCAGACCCGCTTCTGAAACTCGACGGCCTGACCAAGGCCTATCCCGGCGTGGTGGCGAATGACGGCGTGTCGTTCCAGATCATGCCCGGCGAGGTGCATGCCCTGCTGGGCGAGAACGGCGCGGGCAAGTCCACGCTGGTGAAGATGATTTACGGTCTGGTGAAGCCCGACGCCGGGAAAATGTCGATGCGCGGCGCGACCTACGAGCCCGCCACCCCGCATGCCGCCCGCGCCTCGGGCGTGGCGATGGTGTTCCAGCACTTCTCGCTGTTCGATGCGCTGAACGTGGCCGAGAACGTGGCGCTGGGGATGGAGAACCCGCCGAAGCCGCGCCAGCTGGCGCGCCGCATCCGCGAGGTGTCCGAGACCTACGGCCTGCCGCTGGACCCCGACCGCCTTGTCGGCGACCTGTCGGCGGGCGAGCGGCAGCGGGTCGAGATCATCCGCTGTCTGCTGCAGGACCCGAAGCTTCTGATCATGGACGAGCCGACCTCTGTGCTGACGCCGCAGGAGGTCGACATCCTGTTCGAGACACTGCGCAAGCTGCAGTCCGAGGGCACGTCGATCCTGTACATCAGCCACAAGCTGGAAGAGATCCGCGCGCTGTGCGACGGGGCGACGATCTTGCGGCTGGGCAAAGTGGTGGGCACCTGCGACCCCAAGGCGACCTCTGCCCGCGAGATGGCGGAGTTGATGGTCGGCACAGCACTGCACACGCCCTCGCGCGAAGAGAAGGCGCCGGGCGAAGTCGTGCTGAAGATGACCGACCTGTCGGTGAAATCTGCGAACCCCTTCGGGACCTCGCTTAAGAACGTGAACCTGACCGTGCAGGCGGGCGAAGTCGTGGGCATCGGCGGTGTCGCGGGCAACGGGCAGGACGAGTTGCTGGCGGCGCTGTCGGGCGAGGCGCGCGTGGCCGATGCCGCGGTGACGCTGAACGGCCAGCCCATCGGCGCGCTTGGCCCCAACGCGCGGCGCAAGCTGGGATTGCTGGCGGCGCCCGAGGAACGGCTGGGCCACGCCGCGGCGCCGGATATGTCGCTGACCGAAAATGCCCTGCTGACCGGGGCGGTGCGCGAAGGACTGGTGTCGAACGGGTTCCTGAAATGGGCCGACGCGAAAAGCTTTGCCGAGACGATCATCGAGAAATTCGATGTCCGCACGCCGGGACCGGAGAACGCGGCGCGGTCGCTGTCGGGGGGCAACCTGCAGAAATTCGTGATCGGGCGCGAGATCCTTCAGCGGCCGGTCTGCCTTGTGGTGAACCAGCCGACATGGGGCGTCGACGCCAGCGCGGCGGCGGCGATCCGGCAGGCGCTGCTGGATCTTGCCGAGAACGGCGCGGCGCTGGTGGTGATCAGCCAGGACCTCGACGAGTTGATGGAAATCTCGGACCGGTTCGCGGCGCTGAACGAGGGACGCCTGTCCGAGCCGCGGCCCGCGAAAGGGCTGACGGTGGACGAGATCGGCCTGATGATGGGCGGGGCGCATGACATGGAGGTGGCGCATGTGGATGGCTAGGACCACGCCGGGGGCTCTGCCCCCGGGCCCCCGGGATATTTCCGGACCAAAGAAGCAGGAGTGCCGCGGGTGATCCGGCTGGAGAAACGACCGCAGCCGTCGAAGGCGTGGAGCTATGCGACGCCCTTGCTGGCGGTTCTGCTTACCATGGTGGCGGGCGGCGCGCTGTTCGCGATCCTCGGGAAAGATCCGCTGCTGGCGATCCGCACGATCTTCTGGGAGCCGCTGTTCGGCGAGTTCGCGTGGTACTATCGCGGGCAGCTGCTGATCAAGGCGGGGCCGCTGGTGCTGATCGCCATAGGCCTGTCGCTGGGGTTCCGGGCCGGGATCTGGAACATCGGCGCCGAGGGGCAGTACATTATGGGCGCGATCTTCGGCGCCGCTGTGGGGCTGGCCTTCTATCCGATGGAGGCGCGCTGGCTGATCTTCCCGCTGATGATCATCGCAGGGGCGTTCGGCGGCTTTGTCTGGGCGATGATCCCGGCGCTGCTGAAGACAAAGTTCAACACCAACGAGATCCTCGTGTCGCTGTTGCTGGTCTACGTGGCCGAACAATTCCTTGCGTCGATGGCGCTGGGGCTGTTGCGGAACCCCGAGGGGTCGGGCTTTCCGGGCAGCCGGAACCTGCAGCAGTATCCGGCGGCGGCGAATGGCGAACTGATCGCGGGGACCGGTCTGCACTGGGGCGGTGTCGCGGCGCTGATCGCGGTGATCCTCGCCTATATCCTGCTGAACCGGCACATGCTGGGCTTTCAGATCCGGGTGACCGGTGAAAGCCCGCGCGCCGCGCGCTTCGCGGGCGTCAAGCCGAACCTGCTGGTCGTGGTCTGCATGGGCATCTCGGGCGGACTGGCCGGGCTGGCGGGCCTGTTCGAGGTGGCGGGCCCCGCGGGGCAGATTTCGATCGACTTCAACTCGGGCTACGGGTTCACCGCGATCATCGTCGCGTTCCTCGGACGGCTGCATCCGGTGGGCATCCTGCTGGCCGGCCTGCTGCTGGCGCTGACCTACATCGGCGGCGAGGCGGCGCAGGCGAACCTCGGCCTGCCCGCGGCGGCGATCCAAGCGTTCCAGGGGATGCTGCTGTTCTTCCTGCTGGCGGTGGACGTGCTGACGAATTTCCGGGTGCGTATCGGCAAGGGAGAGATGGCGTGATGGGACGTGTCCGTTTGCATGTTGCCGTGGAAGGAGTCGTCTGATGGACCTGTCCACGATCAACCCCGCGATCCTTCTGGCCTCGCTGATGATCGCCTCTACCCCGATCCTGCTGGCCGCGATTGGCGAGCTGGTGGCCGAGAAGTCGGGTGTGCTGAACCTTGGGGTCGAGGGGATGATGATCACCGGTGCGATCTGCGGTTTCATCGCGGCGGTCGAAACTGGATCTCCGACGATGGGTTTCCTTGCGGCTGCGGTCGGGGGTGCGGTGCTGTCGATGACCTTCGGCATCCTGACGCAGTTCTTCCTGTCCAATCAGGTGGCGACGGGTCTCGCGCTGACGCTGTTCGGGCTGGGGCTGTCGTCACTGATGGGCCAAAGCTATGTCGGGCTGAAACCACCGCCCGTGGGTGACATCAATTTCGGACCGCTGGCCGACATCCCGTTCCTTGGCCGCGTCCTGTTCCAGCATGACGCGATGGTCTACGTTTCGATCCTGATCGTCGCCGCTGTCTGGGCCTTCCTGAAATTCACCCGTGCCGGTCTGATCCTGCGCGCCGTCGGCGAAAGCCACGGAGCGGCGCACGCGCTTGGCTACAAGGTGGTCGCCGTGCGGCTGGCCGCCATCGCGTTCGGCGGCGCCTGCGCGGGGCTTGGCGGCGCTTACCTCAGCCTTGTCCGCGTGCCGCAATGGACCGAGGGCATGACCGCCGGCGCGGGCTGGATCGCGCTGGCGATCGTGGTGTTCGGCAGCTGGAAACCGTGGCGCGTCCTGATCGGTGCCTACCTCTTCGGCGGCGTCACCGTGCTGCAGCTGAACCTGCAGGCCGCAGGTGTCGAGGTTCCGGTCGAATACTTGTCGATGTCGCCGTATCTGATAACGATTCTGGTGCTGGTCATCATGTCCTCGGGACGCGGCCGCGCGGCACTGAACGCGCCCGCTTCGCTGGGACGCACATTCCACGCCTCGAGCTAGAGGCCTAAACGGCGGGCCGCGAAAGGCCCGCAGACGACAGGGGAGAAAGATCCATGAAACGCAGATCACTTCTGGCCGGCGGCGCCGCTGCCGCCACGCTGGGCCTTGTTCGGCCCGGCTTTGCCGCAAGCCACGCGCCGCTGAAGGTCGGCTTCATCTACGTCGGCCCGATCAACGACGGCGGCTGGACCCAGCACCACCACACCTCGGCGCTGAAGATGAAGGAACACTTCGGCGACGCCATCGAGCTGGTGTACCAGGAGAACGTGCCCGAAGGCGCCGACGCCGAACGCGCGATGACGCAGATGGCGCTGGGTGGCGCGAACATCATCTTCACCACCTCTTTCGGCTTCATGGACCCAACCGTGAACGTCGCCGCTAAGTTCCCGAACGTGAAGTTCGAGCACTGCACCGGCTACAAGACCGCCGACAACGTGGGCGTCTACTCGGCCCGTTTCTACGAGGGCCGCGCCGTGACCGGCTATCTTGCCGGCGCGATGACCAAGTCCAACAAGATCGGCTACATCGGCTCGTTCCCGATCCCGGAAGTCATCCGCGGCATCAACTCGTCCTTCATCCACGCCCGCAAGGCGAACCCCGAGGTCGAGATGAACGTGGTCTGGGTGTCGACCTGGTTCGACCCGGCGAAAGAAGCCGACGCCACGCAGGCGCTGCTGGATCAGGGCGTCGACGTGGTTCTGGCGCACACCGACTCGACCGCGCCGCTGGCGGTGCTGGAGAAGGCCGGCGCGCTTGGCTTCGGGCAGGCCGCCGACATGTACGAATACGCGCCCGAGCCGCGCATTTCGTCGATCATCGACAACTGGGCGCCCTATTACATCGAGCGCGTTCAGGCGGTCATGGACGAGGCATGGGAAAGCCAGAACAACTGGTGGGGCATCGGCGACGGCATGGTCGGCATCGGCGAGATCACCGGTCCGGTTCCCGCCGAGGTGAAGGCCGAAGCCGAGAAGATGCGCGACGACATCGCCGCCGGGTCCTATCACCCGTTCACCGGCCCGCTGAACAAGCAGGACGGATCGGCGTGGCTGGCCGAGGGCGAGGTTGCCGACGATGGCACGCTGGCCGGCATGAACTTCTACGTCGAGGGCATCGACGGCTCGATCCCGAGCTGATCCGATCCGGATCCGAGGTAGCGCGCCTCCGCGGGACACCGCGGGGGCGCTTTCGTTTCAGGGCATCGCCGTGGTCCGGATCAGAGCGTATCGGCCAAGGTGGCAAGGATGCCGGTCCAGCCCTTTTCATGCCCATCGCGCGAGCCTTCGCTGGGGAACGTCTCGTGTACCAGCGTGACCTGCGTTCCGCCGTCCTTCGCATCGAAGGTCAGCGTCACAAGGCTGTCCGGTGCGGCGTGCGGCGAGTTCCATGTGAAGACCAGCTTCGAGGGCCGCGAGATTTCGCGGTATTCGCCCCAATGCGGGACCTCTCCCATCTCGTTGGTCATCACGATGTCATAGCGGCCGCCCACGCGCGGGTCGGTCGAGGCCGACGCAACCCCGGTGCCAGGGCCGGTCAGCATGAACTTGCGGATCATGTCCGGGTTCAGCCACGCGTCAAACACCCGTTCGGGCGCGGCTTTTACGAACTGGGTCACTTTCAGCGAAAGATCAGTCATCATCACTCACTTCCTCTTCAATAACTTGAGCCAGCCGCTCTAGCCGCATCTCCCATGTCGAGCGGAGTTGCCCGAACCAGTCGTCGATCAGCCTCAGCGGCGCCATTTCCGGCGCGATCAGATGTTCGCGCCACTCTGTCTTCCGGCTGACCAGCCCCGCCCGCTCCAGCGCTTTGATGTGCTTGGAGACGGAATTGAGGCTCATGTCGAAACGCGACGCCAGGTCGGTGACCCGCACCGGGCCTTCCTGCACGAGGATCGTCAGGATGCGCCGCCTGCTGGGGTCCGACGCCGCCTTCAGCACCTCTGTCAGCCGGTCTTCCTCTGCTCGTTCAACCATATGGATGAATAACACGATTCGCAGGCATCAATCAACTCTTTGGGTGAATGATGGCAACTTGCCGCCCGAACGACACCGCGCTACGCCTTGCGGCAAAGGGAGGACAACATGACCAGTCTTGCGACCAACGACGGCACATCGATCTCGAAATTCTGCTTCGGCACCATGCAGTTCGGCGGCAAGGCCGACGAGGCTCAGTCGGGCGAGATGTTCGCCGCCTGCCGCGAGGCGGGCATCAACTTCTTCGACACCGCCTTTGGCTACACCGATGGCAGATCGGAACGTTACCTTGGCAAACTGGCCGCGTCCGAACGGGAAAGCCTGTTCCTCGCCACCAAATGCGCCCACCCCGCGCCGTCGACGCCCGCGAACATCACGGCGCAGTTCGAGGAAAGCATGGACCGGCTGAACATGGGCTATGTCGACCTGCTGTACCTGCACCGCTGGGACGACGGCACGCCGCTGGAAGACACGTTCGAGACGCTGGCGCAACTGGTCGACTCCGGCCGGGTCCGCCACATCGGCATCTCGAACTTCTCGGCATGGCAGACGATGAAGGCGCAGGCCGTCGCGCGCAGCTTCAGCCTGTCGATCGCGGCGCTTCAACCGATGTACAACCTCGTTAAACGGCAGGCCGAGGTCGAGATCCTGCCGATGGCGCTGTCCGAAGGTTTCTCGGTCTTTCCCTACTCTCCGCTGGGCGGCGGGCTGCTGACCGGCAAGTACGGCAATGGCGATGGCGGACGGCTGGTCGACGACCCGATGTACAAGGCGCGCTATGCGCAGGACTGGATGCACGACGCCGCCATCGCGCTACAGGAGATGGCCGCCGATGTCGGCGTCTCGCCGATCACGCTGGCGGTGGCGTGGGTCGCGCGCAATCCGGGGATCACCGCGCCCATCATCTCGGGCCGCACGGTGGAACAGCTGCGCCCGTCGCTTGACGCCATGGCCTTCGAGATGGACGAGGCGCTGTATGCCCAACTGGCGTCACTGACGCCCACGCCCCCGCCGGCGACCGACCGGCTGGAAGAGGCGTAGTCCGGCCGCGGTCAGTCGCCGAGGTCGAGCGCCGGAAACTCGGCGGACACGCGGGCGCCGCCGCTGGGGCTTTCGCCGATGTCCATGCGGCCACCCATCGCTTCGGTGAGGCTGCGCATGATGGCAAGGCCAAGTCCGGCGCCACCGGTGGCGCGGTTGCGCGAGGGATCGCCACGGGTGAACGGCTCCAGCAACTCGGCACGGCGGTGTTCGGGGATGCCGGGGCCGTCGTCCTCGACCGTGACGCGCACCGTCGCCCCGTCTTGGCGTACCGACACCCGCGCCTGCCCCGCGTAGGACAGCGCGTTGCCGATCCCGTTCGCCAGCCAGCGGCGCAGAGCCAGCGGATCGCCCAGCATCGCGGCCGTTCGGTCTCCGGCGAAAGAGACCTGCGCGCCGGTGCTGCGAAACCGTTCGACCTCGTCAGCGGCCAGCGCGCCGGGGCGCACCAGTTCCTCACCCACCTCGCCGGTTTCGGCCCGGCCCAGCAACAGCGCGTCGTCCAGCAGGCGGATCATGTCCGCGATCTCGGCCTCGGCCCGTGCCCGTTCGTCGCCGTCCGGGATCGAGTCCACCCGCAGCCGCAGACGCGTGGCGAAGGTGCGGACGTCGTGCGAGATTCCCGCGAACAGCGTGCTGCGCGCGGCCATCGCGGCTTGCAACCGGTGCTGCAACCGGTCGAACGCACCGGCAAGCGCCCGCACCTCGGCCGAGGCGCGGCGGACATCGGGCAGATCGACAACCTGCCCCGGCGCCATTCGATCCGCCGCCTGCGCCAAGCGGGCCACGGGCCGCGCCTCGCGCAGAAGCAGCAGCAGAAGCCCCAGCGCGATGACGCTGCCGGCCAGACCGGCGACGAACCCGAACGGAAGCCCCGCCCGGTTCACGCCTGCGGCAGAGCGCGAAACGCTCAGGGTCCGCCCGTCGGTCAGCTGGATGTGAAAGATCGACCGATGCGGCAGACCGGCGGCATAGCCGCGCCCGATCAGCCGCCCGATCGCGACGGCGGGAACCCAATCGGCCTCGACGGCGCGGGGGGCGAGTTCGGCCCCGTAGGCCTCCAGCGCCTCGGGCGGGAAAGGCCGCATGTCACGCTCGGGCGGGGTCTCTCCGAGACGAAGCCGAAGCCCCGGCGCGGACAGACCCGCAAGCACGGCGTCCTCGCCGTCACCGGCCGCCTCGACCGCCAGCACGACGGCGGCAAGGCGCGGAGGCGTCAGCCCCTCGTCCCCGCCACGGCCAAGGTAGACGGCCCCCGAGATCGCAAGCCATGCCAGCGACAGGGCCAGCAGAACCATCAGCACGGTCCGCCCGACGATCCCCGGCGCCTTCACAGCCGGGTCACCCGCGCGGTGAACAGGTAGCCGCCGTTCCGGATCGTGGCGATCAGACGCTCGGCCTGCCCGCCCGCGTCATCGCCCAGTTTGCGGCGCAGACGGGAGACGGCCATGTCAATCGACCGGTCGAAGACACCCGTTTCGCGGCCATGGACCCAGTCAAGTAGCTGGTCGCGCGACAGCACCCGGCCGGGTCGTTGCAGGAAGCAGACCAACAGGTCGAACTCGGCAGCGGTCAGGTCAACCGCCGCACCCGCCTGTTCCAGCCGTCGTGCATCGAGGTCGGCGACGAAGCCTCCGAACGCCAGCCGCCGTCGCGCCGCGCCATCGGCACCGTCCGCCGAGCGGCGCAGCAGCGCACGGATCCGGGCCAGCAGTTCACGCGGGTTGAACGGTTTTGACAGATAGTCGTCCGCCCCCATTTCCAGCCCGACAATCTTGTCGATGTCCTCTCCGCGCGCGGTCAGCATCAGGATCGCGATGCCACCGCCGGCGCGCAGGCGGCGACAGATCGACAGCCCGTCCTCTCCCGGCAGCATCAGATCGAGGATCACGAGGTCGGGCCGCGTTTTGGCCAGCGCCGCATCCATCGCGGCGGCGTCGGCGGCCTCGGCCACCTCGAACCCTTCGCCGCGCAGCATTCCTGCGACAAGGCGGCGGATCTCGGGATCATCCTCGACGATCAGTAAGGACTTCATCGCGTTCATGCGCCCACTCTGACGGGTCCGCCGCCACTGGCAAGCGGACACCGCACCGCAGTTACATTCCGTTACAAAGCCTTGCGTGACGGTGATACGGCAGTGGCATGGCGCGGCCATCTTCAGGGTCATCGGAGGCAACCCCGGACCTCCTGCAACCCTGAAAGGACACACGATGAAAACCCTGATCCTCGCCGCTCTCGCCACCGCCTCGCTTGCCGCCGCGCCCGCCTTTGCCGACAGCACCCGCGTCTGGACCGGCCCGAACGGGAAATCCTCGACCGCCACATCGACGCACAACTGCGACCCCAACGACCAGACCTGCAACCGCACCACCACCCGCGTCGGCCCGAACGGCTCCACCCAGACCAAGAACAACACGACCACCTGCGAGAACGGCGTCTGCACCCGCTCCACCGGCTTCGACAACTCGAACCGCGGCCGCACGGTCTCGGTCTCGCGGTAAACCGATGCAGATCCGCAAAATCCTGACGGTGACCGTGGCGCTTGCCACGATCACCACCGCCGCCGGGGCCGAGTCGATTTCGGGCACAAGCACGATCGAAACCCGGCGCGGTACGATCCAGCACAGCTTTGTCACCGAGATCGATAGCGCCACCGGAACCGCCGTTCGCAATGGAACGCTTGGGTTTCCGAACCAGTCGCTTGGCGTGTACCGCGTCACCGCCACCTGCGATGCGGGCCGGTCGAGCTGCGTTCTGGAAGGCGGCGGTACCGGACCCATGGGAATCGGCTGGCGCGGAACCGGCACGCTGACGTTTGACGGCGGCACCAGCCATCTGACGGCAACGCTGACCAGCGAGAAGGGCCGCGAAATCCGGATCGACCGCCGGATCGAGGCCAAGGGACTTCCCGAGATGGGCGCTTTGGGCCTGTTTCCCTGACACGACAGTTCCCCGTCGGGCGTCGTCCCGTTCACCCCCGGACGCCCGGCACCCACGGCCGGCCCGCACCCCCAGTCGGGCCGGCCGTCCAGAGCATTACGCCCACTCGGACGGCGCGCCCCACCCCGGGCGCGCCCATCAGCGTTGCAGCAACATCACCTGTCCGCATGCCCTTGGCCTCGTTGCTTGCCCGCAGACCATTTCTCCGTCACACCTTTGCGCGACGAATTTCCATCGGGGCGCCATCGCGTCCCGGCGAACCGGGAGCATTTCCATGAACGCGACCAGATTTTCGGTCCTGGCCCTTGCCGCCGCGCTTGCCGCGACATTGACCTCGGCGCCGGCGGCCTTTGCGGGCCAGGGCGCATCGACGACTTACCTGAACGTCCGATCCGGACCGGGCGCCGGAAACGCGGTCGTTGGCGGGCTGAACCCCGGCGACGTCGTCGAGATCCTGCGCTGCAATGCCGATGGCTGGTGCCAGATCGCCGGGGTCGGAATGGAAGGATGGGTCGCCTCGCGCTATCTGACCGCCGGGCCCGAGTACCCGGCCCTGAACCCCGGCTGCACCTGGTCGCTGGACGTCAACCTGCCGGACCCCCAGTTCCGCGCCGCCTGCCCGCCGGGCGTCGAACCGCCCCCGCCGCCGCCGCCGCCGGGCGATCTGGCCTGCTTCTTCGCTGAGCCGAGCTTTGGCGGCACCCGCACCTGCCTTGATGTCGGAGACTACGCGCAGCTTGATCCGGAACTGGCGGGCACCTTCAGCTCTGTCCAGATTTCGGGCGAGGCGCGGGTCCGCCTGTGCACCGAAGCCGACCTTGGCGGCACCTGCATGGATTGGCTGGAAAGCGCGCTGTCGCTGGACCCGCGGCTGGACGACAAGTCGATGTCCGCCAAGATCTACGTCGGCTATCTGCCGCCGCCGCCTCCTCCGCCGCCGGTGGTGCAGTCGGAAGGATCGGTCGAGCTGTCGCTGAACGGTCGCGTCGATCTCGATCAGGGCGACTCGGGCGCAGCAGGGGCCGACATCTGGTGGCGGCCGCAGGGCGGCGGCAGCCAGGTCATCGTTCCGGTGAACGGCGCGCAGATGTCGCTGGGGGACGGCGACGACCGTGGTCTGCACGACTGCCGGGCCGAACGTTTCGATGCGACGCCGATTGACGCGGCCTCGCTGACGGATGGCGCGGTTGTCTGCCTGAAGACGAACCTCGGGCGCGTCGCTCGGTTCTCGGTCGATACCGCCGACACGTCGACGCTGACGCTCGACTTCGTCACCTGGGCGGATCAGTAAGCGTCAGTGACGCGGCGCCTTGCCCGGATCGTCCGGGTGAGGCTCTACCCCCACCGGGTCCTTGTGGATCATCACATCCGTCTGCGGATAGGCCGCGATGATGTCCCGCCGAAGCGCGGCGCCGATGGCGTGGGCGGCATCCAGCGTCTGATCGCCGTCCAGCTCGATATGCAGGTTCACGAAGACAACGGACCCCGCGGTCCGGGTCTTCAGGTCGTGGTATCCGCGCACGCCGGGAAAGTTGCCCGCGATCTTCTCGATCCCCGCCACCATGTCCGGCTCTGCCGAGCGGTCCATCAAAGCGTCCCACGCGCCCTTGCCAATGCGCGTCGCGCCAACCGCAAGCATCGCCGCCGCGCCCAGCGCAACAACGCTGTCGACCTGCCCCATGCCGAACCATTTCGAGGCCAGCAGAGCGAGGATCGCACCGATGCTGGGAATAAGGTCGCCGAGATAGTGCAGACTGTCCGCCGTCACCACGCGGTTGCCCGTCTTCCGGATCACCCAGCGTTGCCACGCCACCAGCGCGACGGTCAGAACGATGGACAGCACCATCACCGCCATGCCCCAGCCTTCCTGCTCGATCGGGCCCGGCGGCCCCGCCACCAGCCGGCTGATCGCGCCCCACGCGATCAGAGCGGCAGAGGCAAGGATCACTATCGACTGGCCCAGCGCGGCAAGGTCCTCGGCAGAGCTGTGGCCAAAGGCGTGATCCTCGTCCGGCGGCCGCGCGGCATAGGCGATGGCGGCCAGCCCGCCCAGCGACACCATGAGATCCAACGCGCTGTCAGCAAGGCTTGCGGCAATGGCCAGCGAAGACGTCGCCCCCAGCGCCCAGAGCTTCGCAAGCACCAGAATGAACGCGACCGACGACGACAGAAGGCCGGCCGAGAGGTTCAGCTTGAGAGAGGTCTTGTCGGTCATCGCCGGGCTCGGGTTCGGGAAGCGTGGGCCCCTGAATGTCAGAAACCGTCCGCCGCGCCAAGCTTCGATCCGCGCGGCCCCGGCGCCTAAAGCATCGCCTTGTCGCGAATACGGGCCCACGCCCGGCCGGCGAATTCCGGCTTTTCAGGCTCAAGGCACATCCGGTCGAGGTGCCAGTACAGGTATTTCTCGAACGGAAACTCCGCCATGGTCTCGCGCCCGTGCAACAGCGCCTCGCGCAGCTCGTCCTCGGTCTTCGGTGTCAGGGTCGCATGCCAGAAATCGGACTTGCCGCAGGTCACCACGCATTTCTTCTGCATCAAAGCCTCGAACCCGGCGGACGAGTTCTGCGTCACCACAACGTTGCTGACGGCGGCAAGATCGTGAACCGACCCGTCCGTCACCACCACGTTGCGATGCGCCGCTGCCAGATCCTCCAGCCCGCGCCGCAGCATTCTTGGGGTATCCGGGTGCGGCTTCACATAGACCCGGCGCCCGCCCGCCGTGGTCGCGGCCAACCGGACCATCTGTTCGGTTGTCAGATAGTGCAGGCGGTCGCCCTGCGTTTCGATTAGCTGGCAGAAGACCACCGCGGCCGCGGGCTCTGGCAAGGCCGCGCCGCGCGGGGGCTGCGGACGCTTCGACACGTTCTCGCGCAGCATGTAGCCGGTGACGCCATTGAAGAAATATTCGGCTTTCTCGCCGTCCACTTCGTCGGCCGAGAAGCGCGCGAACCGTACAGAGGAATGCGCGCCGCAACCGACCTCGTCGAGATACCAAAAGCCCCAGACATGCCCCGGCGCGGCGTGCAGGCGGTTCGGCCCATAGCCTGGCTGGCCCCCGACCATGACATGCACGTGGTCCTGCCCCAGCAGCAACTGAGACGTCGCCCCGCCTGCGCTGACCACCCGCGTGGTCAAGCCGCGCGTGGTCGCCTGCCGAATGAGCTTGGTGAAGAACGGATGTGTTCCCGACTCGATCGAGCGTGCCCAGTCACCCTCGGCGTGGATCACCAGCGCGTGCGGCCCGTCGGATCCAAGCCGCGCGTATCCTGCGGTGCGGAATGCCTCCACGGGCTATTCCCCGAGATCTTCGGAGTACACACCCCACAGCGAGGCCGCCTCGACCCAGCCGCGATATCCTCCGGCGGAAATCCGGCACCAGCCCGCCGTGCATTCGTCCAGCCGCGCGACCACGCCCAGTTCAAGCTGGGCGTTCACCGGCGCCTTGGGATCGGGTTTCATCAGCAGTGGCAGCATGTCGCGCTCGACCAGCACCGTACGCGTGCCGGACAGCAGCGAGTAATGCACCCAGCCGCCCGCGCCGTCTCGGTCGACGACCCGGCGCCAATGGCCAAATTCGGCGACCACCTGCAACGGCATGTGGCGGCGCTTCAGCACCCAGTCGATCCGGTGGCTCAGCGACGGCCCGCGCCGCACGTTGCCCTCGCTCGCCTTCAAAGAAACGAAACGCGGCATCGGCAGGTTCGTCACCGGCCCCCGCTCTTCCGCCGTTGCGGTCATCGCCGTGATGGCCAACGCGAACGTCAACGCAAAGGCCAACGCCATTGCGGTCACACCTGTTCTGATGCGTTTCATCGGTGCCCTACCCGAAACCATGTCCTGCTCGCGGGCGTTTGCCGCCCATTTCGCCGCGGGCCTTTATCGTTCAAGCGGTTGTGCCCTGCGACGGTTGCTGTAACTCTGATCGCAGCGCAGTTCAAAGGAAAGCACGGGAGACACGCCGATGGTCCGAGAGCGCCTGAGTGTTGTCGTTACGCGACGGTTGCCCGAGGTGGTGGAAACCCGGATGACCGAGTTGTTCAATGTCGAACTGCGCGACGATGACCGGCCCTTCACCCGCGAGGAATTGGCGGACGCCATGCGGCGCAGCGACGTGCTGGTGCCCACGATCACCGATATCATCGACCAGGCGCTGTTGGCGCAGGCGGGCGACAAGCTGAAGCTGATCGCCAACTTCGGCGCCGGGGTGGATCATATCGACGTCCAGACCGCCCGACAGCGCGGCATCCTCGTGTCCAACACGCCGGGGGTGCTGACCGAGGATACCGCCGACATGACGATGGCGCTGATTCTCGCCGTCACCCGGCGCATTCCGGAAGGGCTGGCGGTGATGCAGGCCGGCACATGGAGCGGCTGGTCGCCGACAGCCTTCCTTGGCGGCCGCGTGGGTGGCCGGCGGCTGGGCATCCTTGGGATGGGCCGTATCGGGCAGGCAGTCGCGCGACGCGCGCGGGCCTTCGGGATGCAGATCCACTACCACAACCGCCGCCGACTGCATGAGGATATCGAGGAAGAACTGGAAGCGACCTACTGGGACAGCCTCGACCAGATGGTCAGCCGGATGGACGTGATATCGGTCAACTGCCCGCATACGCCCTCGACCTTCCACCTGATGAACGCGCGGCGGCTGAAGCTGATGAAACCCTCGGCCGTGATCGTGAATACCTCGCGCGGCGAGGTGATCGACGAGAACGCCCTGACCCGGATGCTGCGCGCCGGTGAACTGGCGGGCGCCGGGCTGGACGTGTTCCAACGCGGGGTCGAGGTGAACCCGCGCCTGCGCGAGTTGAACAACGTGGTGCTGCTGCCGCACATGGGTTCGGCCACGCGCGAAGGTCGGGCCGAGACCGGCGAGAAGGTGATCATCAACATCAAGACCTTCGCCGACGGACACCGGCCACCGGACCTTGTCCTGCCCTCGATGGTCTAAGGATCGCCCGAGGGCCAAACTGCCTACAGGTCAGCGCGGCACGATCTTTCAGAGGATCGTGTAGCCGAACGCGCCCGATGCACTGGACAGGCACCCGGTCCCGCGCCACTTTGGGGTCAGTGTTTCAGCAATTCCCGTTCGTCCCGATGCCTTTGCCCGCCCTCCTGTTCGCCCCGGACCGCTGCTGATCCATGCTGCGGCGTCCCATCCTGCTGTTGCTGCTTGTGCTCGCCGCCTGCTCGCGCCCGTTGGCCCCCGGCGAAAAGGCGCTGGCCGAGGATATGTTCGGCCCGACCATCGACACCTCGCGGATTCGCGTGACCGAAGGTCTGGGCCTGTCGCCGCTTTCGCCCGCAAAGCCCTTGCCGCCCGCAAGCGGGAAGATCGAGCTGCGTCCCGGCCTGTGCGACCGCACGGCGCCGAACACCGGCCCGCCCGAGCCGCCGCCCGCCTTCGCAGTCTACAACCGCATTCACATGATGCCCGAGTTCTACCACGCCGAGGTCATGCCCGACTGGCCGCACCGTCTGCGTCTGCCCGAGGCGGTCGTGTTCGCCCATGAACTCGTCCACGTCTGGCAATGGCAGAACCGCGCGCGCACCGGCTATCGCCCCGCCCGCGCGGCGTTGGAAAGCGTGTTCAACCAGGACCCCTATTTTTACATCCCGGACGACGGCAGCGACCTGCTCGCCTACGGGTTCGAACAGCAGGCCGCGCTGTTCGAGGATTACATGTGCTACCTGATCTTCGATCCCGAAGCCCCGCGCCGGGCCGAGATCCGCAAGATCCTCGCCCCCTATTTCACGCTCGACCGGCTTGAGAAGGCGATGGGCCGTTGACGCTATAAATCCAGCCATGGAAGGCACCGTTGCGACATGCCGTGGGCCCATGTCGCTTTTCTTCCTCCATCGGTCGGCTCCCCCTGCCCTGCGCGCCTGAAATTCTGCAAATTGTGCCGGAATCACAGCGGAGCCCAGCCAGATGAAAACCCATGTCAAAGCCCTCGTCGTTGGCGGTGGCGCCGTCGGCGCCGGGATCGCCTATCACCTTGCCCGCGCTGGCTGGTCCGATGTCATGCTGCTGGAGCGCGACGAGCTGACGTCCGGCTCGACCTGGCATGCCGCGGGCCTGCTGCCGCTGTTCAACATGAGCTATGCGACCAGCCATATCCACGACTACTCGGTGAAGTTCTACAAGACGCTCGAGGAAGAGACCGGCCTGAACGCGGGTTTCTCGGTTGTGGGCAACCTGCGGATGGCGCAGTCGCAGGCCCGCATGGACGAGTACATGCTGTACGCCTCGACCGCCGAGACAGTGGGCGTGCCCTATGAATGGATGTCGCCCGCGCAGATCAAGGAGCGGTGGCCGCTGGTTCACACCGACGACCTGCTGGGCGCGATCTACCACCCGACCGATGGCTACATTAACCCCGCGGACGTGACGCAGGCGATGGCCAAGGGCGCCCGGCAGCGCGGCGTGACGATCGAGCGCAAGTGGCAGGTCGATGGTTACGAATGGACCGGGTCCGAATGGAAGGTGTCGGTCACCAAGATGGTCGAGAAGGGCGGCAACCTTGTCCCGTCCGAAGAGACCGCAGTGATCACCGCCGAGCATGTCGTGACCGCCACCGGCAACCATGCGCAGCGCACCGCGAAGCTTCTGGGCATCAAGATCCCCGCGATCCCGGTCGAACACCAGTTCATCGTGACCGAACCCGACCCGGCGCTGGTCGAGTACCGCAAGAGCTATGGCGAACACCCCGTGCTGCGCGATGCGGATGCCAAGTGGTACGTCCGCGAGGAACGCGGCGGCTGGATTCTTGGCCCCTACGAGGAAGGCGCGCCCGCGCGGTTCGAGTATGGCGTTCCGGACAGCTTCCGCGCCGACCTTTTCCCGCTGGACCTCGAACGGATCGAGGAAGAATACATGTCGATGATCCACCGGATCCCGACGACCGAGCCGCTGGGTCTGAAGGACGATTTCAACGGCCCGATCTGCTATACCCCCGACGGCAACCCGCTGGTCGGCCCGGCGCCGGGTCTGCGCAACATGTGGCTGGCCGAGGGCTTTTCCTTCGGCATCACCGCCGCCGGCGGCACCGGCTATTACCTTGCCCAGATGATGGTCGAGGGCGAAGCCGAGATCGACATGGCCTCGCTGGATCCCAAGCGGTACGGCAGCTGGATCACCACCGAATACGCGGCGCGGAAGAACGAGGAATGCTACGCCCACGTTTATGTGCTGCACCACCCGGACGAGGAACGCGAAGCCTGCCGCCCGCTGCGCACTGGCCCTGCCTATGACCGGCAGAAGGCCGAGGGCGCCCAGTTCGGGCAGGTGAACGGGTTCGAGCGGCCGAACTACTATGGTCCCAAGGACGCGCCCGCCGGATTCGATCACGACGCGCGCAGCTTCCGCCGGGGCGGATGGTGGCAATACGCGAAGGACGAGGCGCAGGCGATCCGCGAGACGGCGGGCCTGATCGACGCCACCGCTTTCGCCAAGCACGTGATCACCGGTCCGGGCGCCGAGGCGTTCCTTGACTGGTTCACCACCAACAAGCTGCCGAAGCCGGGCCGCATCAACCTGACCTACGCGCTGACCGAGGCGGGCACCACGCGGGCCGAATACACGATCATCCGCGAGACGCCAGAGCACTGGGTGCTGATCTCGTCCGGGGCGCAGCACGCCTATGACCGAGACTTCCTGCTGAAGGCGGTCGAGGACAAGGAACCCGAGTTCGGCCGCATCAATGTCGAGGACTGGACGACCCGTTACGGCGCCTTCGCGCTGGCCGGACCCAAGGCGCGCGACATCCTGAAAGAGATCATCAAGGACGCCGACCCCGACACCGCGCTGTCGAACAAGCGGTTCCCGTGGCTGTCGTGCCGCAACATCGAACTAGGCATGTGTCCCGTCGTCGCCGTCCGCGTCGCCTATACCGGCGAGCTGGGCTGGGAGCTGCACCACCCGATCGAATTCCAGAACTACCTGTGGGACCTGCTGGTCGAGGCCGGCGCGAAGCACGGCATGAAGCTGGTCGGCGCGCGGGCGCAGAACTGGCTGCGGCAGGAGAAATCCTATCGCGCCTTCGGCAACGAACTGGGCCGCGACGCGACTCCGCTGGAGGCCGGGCTGGACCGCTTCGTCGATCTGTCCAAGGACTTCCACGGCAAGCAGGCGATGACCGACAAGGGCATCCGGTCGAAATGCGTGACGGTGCTGATCGACGGCCCGGAAGACGCCGATCCGTGGGGCCGCGAGGCGCTGTACGACGGCGACACCAAGGTGGGTCGTCTGACGTCGGGCGGCTACTCGGTGGCTTTCGGCAAATCGGTCGGCATGGGCTATGTCCGCCCGGACCTCGCCCTGACCGGCCAGAAGCTGAAAGTGAAGATGTTCGACAAGTTGTGGGACGTAGAGGTGACCGAGGACAGCCCCTTCGATCCGAAGAACGAGCGCATCCGCGTCGACGGATGACGCGCATCGGGCCCGCCACTCCGGCGGGCCCGCTTTTCTTCAGGTCTTCGCGCGCTCGTACAGCGGATTGTCGTCGTACCGCCCCGCGAACATCTTGTCGGAC
This sequence comes from Maritimibacter sp., assembly GCA_017792445.1. Lineage (GTDB taxonomy): Bacteria > Pseudomonadota > Alphaproteobacteria > Rhodobacterales > Rhodobacteraceae > Psychromarinibacter. The sequence goes on along the minus strand of CP051232.1, from coordinate 2,143,377 downwards.
CGGTAATCCAGCTTGCGCAGCCGCCGCGTCGCCTGACCGGTGGCGCGCATCATCGCCTCGGTCTCATTCAGCGCATAAACCGCGTCCGCCGACACGTCGCCGAACCCTTGTTTCGCAAGTTGCTTCGCCATCGAGAACGCGGTGTGCCGGCCCATCGTCACCAGCGAGCAGTTTTCGAGGATCGACTCGTAGTCGTCCTGATACGAACCGCGCAGCTGTGACAGGCTTTGCACCAGCAGCGCGGCGCGAATGCCATAGCCGCGCCCCAGCGTGATCGCAGAGGTCAGCGCCGGCATCTTTCCCAGCTGCGCCGCCTCGTCCACCAGCAGTAGCGTCGGCGTCTCCGGCTTGTTTTTTCTGCGCAGCATCCGCTGCAGCATCGCAGTCAGAAGGATGCGCACCAGCGACGCATGAGAGGCCAGTCGTTCGGGCGGGATCACAAGGTAGATCGTCAGCGGACGCCCCTCGGTCAGCATGCCCGGCTTCATGGAATCGCCACGGATGCAACGGCGCACGCCCTCGCCCGCCAGCATGCGAAGCTGCTGCGCCGCGGTCGCCTCGATCCCCGTGCGGGTCACATCGGCCAGCCGCAGGTAGGCGCCGATCTTCTGCTCGACGAAGGGATGCACGCCGGAATCCAGCAACCGCCAGAAATACTGCAACTGGTCGGGCATCGAGAACGCCTCGTACACCCCCGCCAGCGTCCGGTCTTCGGGATGGTATTCGTGCAACGCCTGCACGATCAGCGCCGCGATGATGTCTTGCCCGGACTCGTCCCAGAACGGGTCTTTCGGCATCGCGCCGCGCGCCATGTTCGAGAACAGGTGGGCGATGGAATAGGCGTCGTCGATCAACTCGGGGCTGCCGACGGACAGGTGTGCCAGCGGGTTGAACTGGCCGCGCCCATCCGAGACCTGCCGGAACGGGTCGATGATCAACACCTCGCCCAGCGAGCGGCGGTAGCGGGCCGTGACGTTGGCCAGCTCTCCCTTCACGTCGACCGCGATGATCGCGCCGGGATAGCTTAGCAGTTGCGGAATCGCGAAAGAGGCGGATTTGCCCGACCCGGTGGGGGCGACGACCAGCCAGTGCCCCTCGTTCTTCGGGTCGCGAACGGGGCCGGCGGCAGTCGGCTTCGACGTTTCGGGCGGTTCCGGCGGCTGCGAGGGGGTGGGAGCAAAGCCGAAAACGGTCTTTGGACTGGTGCGGTGAGGCCAGCCGAGCAGCAGGGACATGGACAGACTCCTGGACGGACTCCGGCTGTACCCGGGCGGGGACCCGAAGCCGAAGCAGGTTGGTGGAAAGCAGGTTTTGAGTGTCTGGCCAGAATGGTCAGAGGCACCGGGTCTGGCCAGAAATCTTTGCCCGCCCGTGTCGGATTTTGCGCTTGACCGGAACGACCCCCCGGATTCGGCTGGCAGAATTCCGGCGCCTGTTTTTCAGGCTAGCTCACGCGGGCCGGATTTTGCGCTGACACGGTGCGCGCCGCTCTCGTCAGGCGAGAACTTCCGGCATCTGGAACCCGCGCAGGAACTCTGCCGATTCCATCGCGCGCTTGCCGGGACGCTGTGCGCTCAGGATCTCCACCGCGCCCTCGCCGCAGGCGATCGTCATGTCGCCAAGCACCTGCCCCGGCGCACCCGACCCTTCGGCGACCCGCGACAGCAACAGCTTCACACGCTCGCCACCCATCTCGCACCACGCACCGGGGAAAGGGGACAAGCCCCTGATCTGCCTGTCGATTTCCACGGCGGGACGGGTCCAGTCGATCCGCGCCTCGGCCTTGTCGATCTTATCGGCATAGGTCACGCCCGCGTCCGGCTGCACCTCTGGCGTCAGTGTATCAAGCTTGTCGAGCGTCGCGGTGATCAGCCGCGCACCCATTCCGGCAAGCCTGTCGTGCAGCGTCGCCGCGGTCTCGTCCGGCGCGATATCCAGCGCCTCGCGCAACAGCACCGGCCCGGTGTCGAGCCCCGCTTCCATCTGCATGATGCAAACGCCGGTCTGCGCATCGCCCGCCATGATCGCGCGCTGGATCGGCGCGGCCCCACGCCAGCGCGGCAAAAGCGAGGCGTGGATGTTCAGGCACCCGTGCGTCGGGGCATCCAGCACCGGCTGCGGCAGGATCAGACCATAAGCCACGACCACCGCGATGTCGGCATTCAGCGCCGCGAACTCTGCCTGCGCCTCGGCGTCGCGCAGCGTGCGGGGATGGCGCACCGGCAGGCCTAGCGCCTCGGCCCGCGCATGGACCGGGGTCGGCCTGTCCTTCTTGCCACGGCCCGCCGGGCGCGGCGGCTGACAATAGACACAGACGATCTCGTGCCCGGCATCCACCAAGGCGTTCAGCACCGTGACAGAAAAGTCCGGTGTTCCCATGAATACGATACGCATCTGTCAGGCCCCTTCGGCGTCGCTTGGCACACAGCACGCCCTGACAGAGGGGTGCCCGCCGCAGCAGTCTTCGATCAGGTATCCCATAAGCCCGCCAAGCGCATCAAAGTCCACCCGATAGATCACCTGCCGCGACACCCGTTCGGACGTGATGAGGCCCGCCTGCGCCAGCCCCGCCAGATGGAAGGACAATCGCGACGGCTGTGCGCCGACCTCGGCGCCGATCACACCGGCGGCGGCGCCGTCCTTTCCGACAGACACCAGGTACCGAAGCACCCGAAGGCGGGTCGCATCGGACAGCGCCGCAAGGGCCTTGAGGGCTTGACTCTCTACCATATCTCAACATTTCATGAATTATTGATTCATACAAGGAGGACCTTGGCTTGAAGACCATTTCCGAACTTGGCGATCTGCTGGAGATGGCTCCGCGCAACGCGGCTGTAAGGTTTCGCGTCGGTGCGACACAGCTTGGCGACGGCTATCACGTGACCGAACTGAAACTGGCGCAAATAAAGGGCATCGATTGCGGGGGCCGTCGCAACGATTGGGCGGAAACGCTGATGCAGGTTCTCGACGGCCAGGGAGCCTCGCCGCTTTCCGCACGAAAGCTTGCCGGCATCCTGCGCCAAAGCATCGACGCGATCCCCGGTTTGGAGGCAGCGCCGCTGTCGGTCGAGTGCGCACCGGGCAACATCGGGCTGTCGCGCTACACCATCGGGGCCGCCGACCTCGCCGCCGGACAGGTGATGCTGTCGCTTGAAGCCGAATATGCCTTGTGCAAGCCGGCAGCGACCGGGTGCTGCGCCCCGGCGAAAAGCGCCTGCTGCGCCTGACGGACGGCGAGGTCGGCGGCTACCGCAGCTTGGCGGCCTTCTTCAGCAGCATCTGACGTTTCAGCCCGCTGAGATTGTCGAAATACATCCGCCCATTCAGATGGTCGATCTGATGCTGCACGCTCGTCGACCACAGATGAACAAGGTCGCGTTCCTCGGTCTCGCCCTGTTCGTTCAGGAAACGGACGGTCACCGCACGGGGCCGGGTAATCTTGGCCGAGATGCCGGGAAGGCAGGGGCTCGCTTCCTCATGGTCGCGCGGCTGGGCCGAGGCGTGCAGGATTTCCGGGTTCGCCATGCGGATCGCTTGCCCGCGCTCCTCCGAGGCGTCGACCACCGCCAACCGCAGCATCACGCCGATCTGCGGCGCGGCAAGGCCGACGCCGGGCATCGCTTCCATCGTGTCGACCATGTCGTCCCAGATGGCGCGGATCTCGTCGGTGATTTCCTCGACCGGCGCGGCGGCGGTGCGCAGGCGCTTGTCGGGCCACTTCAGGATCGGACGGGCGGTCATGCGGTCTCTCCCTGCGCGGCGCGGTCTTCAAGCGCGGCAAGCACCGTTTCGGCCTTGGCCCGCGCGTCCGTCTCCAGCACGTCCGGGATCAACCGGCCCTCCAGATGATCGAATTCGTGCTGCGCACAGATCGCTTCCATCCCCGTCAGCCGTTGCTCGGTCACCGCGCCATCCAGACCGCGCCAGCGCATCGTGATTTCGGCGGGACGCGTGACCTCGACCGGGACGTCAGGGATCGACAGGCAGCCTTCCTCGTGCATCGCTGTCTCCTCCGAGGCGTCGAGGATCTCGGGGTCGATCACCACCACGGGCGCGCGTTCGCCATCGTCCTTCCAGTGGCAATCCATCACGAACATCCGCAGCGAGACGCCGACCTGCGGCGCGGCCAGTCCTCGGCCCGGCGCGTCGTACATCGTCTCGGCCATGTCGGCGGCGAGCGTCCGGATCTCTTCGGTGATCTCCCCGACCGGCTGCGCCTTGCTGCGCAGCACCGGGTCGCCCCACAGGCGGATCGGCAGGCGGCTCACGCCCGCGCCCGCTCGCGTTTCAGCTTCTGCATCTTCCGCGTGATCATCTGGCGCTTCAACGGCTTGAGGTAGTCGATGAAGAGCTTGCCATCGAGGTGGTCGATCTCGTGCTGCACACAGGTCGCCCACAGCCCCTTGAAATGCTCTTCCTGCGCGGTCCCGTCCACGTCAAGCCAGGACACCTTCACCTCGGCGGGGCGTTCGACGTCGGCATATTGCTCGGGGATCGACAGGCAGCCTTCCTCGTAGACGCTGGTCGCGTCCGAGGACCACGTGACCTCGGGGTTGATCAGCACCAGCGGCCGAGGTTCGGCGCCTTCCTCTTTCACGCAGTCCATCGTGATCATCCGCACCATCTCGCCCACCTGCGGCGCGGCAAGGCCGATGCCGGGGGCGTCATACATGGTCTGCAGCATGTCATCGGCCAGCGTCCGGATGTCGGGCGTGATCTCCGCCACGGGCGGAACGACCTTTTTCAGGCGCGGGTCGGGGTGGATAAGGATGGTCCGGATCGTCATGCCGCTGATTTAGGGGATGCCTGCCATGCGTGCAATGTCCCTTGCAGCCGCAGTCACAACGGCTAGCCTGCCCGCGAAAGAAAACGAAGGCACCAATCCCATGAATTTCGACGAGATCAAGCAGCGCGCTGGCACCTTCAGCGCCAAGTTCGACGTGATGGAGACCTTTGCAGGCGTATCGCCCGAGGACGGCATCCCGATGTGGGTTGCGGACATGGACTTCAGCGCCGCGGACTGCGTTCTCGATGTTCTGCGCGAACAGGCAGAGCACGGGTATCTCGGCTATCCCGGCCGGGCGTCCCTGGTGTCCGAGGCGGTGGCGGGCTGGATGAAGACCGCCCACGGCTGGGACGTAAAACCCGAATGGATCAGCTATACCCACGGCGTCGTCGCGGGCTTCGGCATGGCGCTCGAAGCGTTCTCTGACCCCGGCGACGACATCATCCTGTTCACCCCGGTCTATCATGCGTTCTTCAAGAAGGCCGCCGCCAAGCGCCGCGGCGTGCTGGAGTCGGAACTGGTGGTGAAAGACGGTCGGTACGAGATGGACCTGGCCGCGCTGGAAGGGAAACTGACGGGGCGCGAGAAGATCGCCGTCCTGTGTTCGCCCCATAACCCGGGCGGTCGCCTGTGGGATGCGGACGAGATCCGCGAACTTGCGGCATTCTGCGACAAGCACGACCTGCTGCTGTTGTCCGACGAGATCCACATGGACCTTGTCTTCCCGGGCGCAAAACACGTGCCCACAGCCGTCGCCGCGCCCGACAGCGTGCCGCGTCTGGTGACGATCACCGCAGCGTCCAAGGGCTTCAACCTTGCGGGCGGCGAGACTGGGTTCATGATCGTGCCGGACGAGGCCCTGCGCGCGAAACTTGCCCCGGTTCAGTTGGAATACGGCGGCACGCCCAACCGCTTCGGCATGCTGATGACCCGCGCGGCCCTTACCGGCGGCGCCGAATGGAGCGAAGCGGTGCGCGCGTATCTTGCCGACAACTTCGCCCTGTGGCGCGACAGGATCGGCGCGCTGCCCGGCATCAAGGTGATGGACATGCAGTCGACCTATCTGTCGTGGGTGGATTTCACCGACACCGGCATGTCACCCGAAGAAACCGACCGGCGCATTCGGCAGGACGCCCGCATCGCGCAAAGCCCCGGCGCCGACTTCGGCACGGGGGGCGAGAACTTTCACCGGTTCAACCTTGCCATGCCCCGCCCGCGCCTGATCGAAGCGATCGAACGCCTGGAAAAAGCCTTCGGCGATCTTCAGTGATGACAGACCCGGCGGTCCCGGCGCTCAGGCGTCGGGGCTTGCCAGAAGGCCAGCGGGCGCATTCTCGTCCCGAACGAAATCCAGCGGTGCGCGGTCGACAGCGGCGGTGTTGCGCTTGAACTCATAGACCATCTCGCCGTCTTCCTCGCCACTGGCCACGATCAGGCACTGGTAAAGATGCACGCCGCCATTGTAGAGATCGACCAGCCCGCGCAGGTGCGGAGCGTTCTCGGCATCCAGTGCGAAACCGCCGTCCCAGAAGCGCAGCACGCGATAGACCTCGTCCCCGACCTGCACACGCAGGCGGCTTTTCTTATTGAGGTCTGCCTTGCGGGCCGCTTGCAGCCCCTCAAGCACTTCTTTCGGCAGGTATTCGGTCATCGCAGCATCTCCCTTGCCGACAGGAATCGACGCTGGTTCGGATTCGGTCAAGTGAACTTTCGGAAAAACCGAAGAACTTCGTCGGGCGGTTCAACGGGCGGTTGCTCGCGGTCGCAGAACATGCGGCCTATCCGGGTCATACAGCGCAGAATCGCGGAAATCGCGAGCCCGTGAAAGAGCCGGCCCCACAAGGATTAGCGCCGTTCTGGTGATCTTCTCGTCGCGAACCTTCTCACGCAGATCGGACAACGTGCCCCGGATCAGTTTCTGGTCCGGCCAGCCGACGCGATAAGCCACGACCGCGGGACAATCCGCACCGTAATAGGGGATAAGTTGACGCTCGATCTCGCGCAGCGCGCGCACGCCAAGGTGGATCGCCAGCGTCGCGCCGGTGCGCGCGAAATTCTCCAGCGTCTCGCCCTCGGGCATCGAGGTTGATTTCATCGACATCCGCGTCAGCACGATGGACTGCGCGATTTCCGGGATCGTCAGTTCCTGCCCCAGTGCCGCCGCGGCGGCAGCGTAGGCGGGAACACCGGGGACGATCTCGTAGGGAATACCATCGGCCTCCAGCCGCCGGATCTGTTCGGCGATCGCGCCATACAGGGACGGGTCGCCAGAATGCACCCGCGCGACATCCTGCCCGCGCTCGTGCGCCGCGACGATCTCGGCATGGGTTTCGTCCAGCGTCATCGGCGCGGTGTCCATCACCTTCGCGTCGGACGGCGCGCGCGCGACCACCTCGGCAGGCACCAGAGAGCCCGCGTAAAGGCAGACCGGACACGCCTCGATCACCTTCGCGGCCTTGATCGTCAGCAGGTCCGGGTCGCCCGGGCCGGCCCCAACGAAGAACACGGTCATGACAGATCCCCCCTTGCCCCTAGCGCAACAGGTCCCCTCCCCCGGTCGCGGGGGAGGGTTAGGGAGGGGGAGACATTAACAGAGGAGGAAACAGCGCTACGAAACATCCGACAAATCCCCATCAATCTTCCGGGCATACCCGCGCGGCGTATACATCCGCGCACCTTCGCCCGACTGCCACAGGCGCGACTGGGACGAGCCCACCAGCACCACGGTCAGCATGTCCACCTCGTCAACCTGCAGATCCTCCAGCCGGCGATAGCGCAGCTCTTCCTCCGGCCGCCCCAGCGACGACGCCAGCAACACCGGGCAATCCGCGGGCCGATGCTGCAACAGGGTGTCCCGCGCCAAGGCCAGCAGGTCCCGCCGCCGCTTGGACACCGGGTTGTAGAAGGCGATGACGAAGTCCCCCTCTGCCGCTGCCTTCACCCGCCGCAAAATATCGTCGCGAGGGGTCAGCAGGTCCGACAGCGAGATCGCACAGAAATCGTGGCCCAGCGGCGCCCCCGCCCGCGCCGCCGCGCCCTGCAGCGCCGACACGCCGGGGGCCGAGATCACCTCGACCCGCCGTGCGGCGTCGGACACGCCGTGGCTGTCGCGGTCCAGCAGTTCGAAGACCAGCGCCCCCATCGCGTAGATCCCCGCATCGCCCGAGCAGATCAGCGCCACGTCGCGCCCTTCCGCCGCGCGTTCCAGCGCGAAGCGGCAGCGCGCTTCCTCGCCGCCCAGCGGGAAGTCGTGGCGCGGCTTGCCCGCCGCCAGCGGGCCCAGCAGGTCGATGTAGAGACCATAGCCAACAAGTTCGTCCGCCTCGGCCACCAGCCGCGACGCCTCGGGCGTGCGCCAGGCCGCCTGCCCCGGGCCGATGCCCACAAGCGACAGCCGCCCGCGCGTGCGGCCCTCGGGGGCGACCGGCTCCGGCGAAACGGTCAGCGCGGCAGTGCACATCGCCGACTTGCGTTTCGGATACCAGATCGCGGCCCCGGCACCGCCGCAGGCCAGCGCCGCGTTCTCGGCAACGCCGTGGGTGCCGATCTCGGCAAAGACAGCGTCGGATGGCGTTTCGCTGCGTGGCGTTTCCGCCTCCAGTTCCTTTACAGAGAACAGGCGCAGCGGAACGCCCAGCCGGTTCGCCAGCACCAGCACGGCTGGTTCGTCGGCCTTGATCCCGGCAGTCGCAATGGCCGCAAGCGCCCCCGGTGCAAGGCTGGCCTCGGCCAAAAGCCCGTCCACCAGCGACGCCAGTTCCTCTGGCGGGCAGTTGCGCGAAGCCCCGACGCCCAGCACCGCGCGCTGTGGGTGATAGACCAGCGTCTCTGGCGCCGCGGGCGCCACAGGCTCCATCGTGCAGACGATCTGAACCGCGTCGCCCTCGGGCAGGTCCGCAAGCCATGTCGCCCGCGCGGCCTCGTCACCCGTCACGCGGGCCCCGCCCCCGGACAGCAGCGCCGCCATCGCGTCCTTCGCGGCCTCGGGGTTGGCCAGCACCCAGCCCTCGGGCGGCTCATCCAGCGCGATGCCCAGCGCAACATCGCCAGCGGTCGTGACAGCAGCCGTGGCGTCCAGCGCTTCGGCGATCCGCCGTGCCAGCCGGTTCGCGCCGCGATGCCCGCCAAGCAGCGGCACCACCACCGCGCCATCGTCCGACACCGACAGCACCGGCGGCTCGGTCCGCTTGTCCGACAGCAGCGGCGCGACGGCGCGGATCAGGATGCCCGACGCGCAAACGCCGATCACGGGCGTTCCGGCGGCGAACAGGTCGCGGGCGTGGTCCAGCGCGTTGGGGAAGAAGGCATCGGCCTTCTCCACCCGGCCCTCGCGGCCATGGACCGGCGCGCCCAACGCATCGGCCACGCGATGCGCGGTGGCCTCGCCGGACCGGGACAGGGCAAGGATGACGGGAGTTACAGCCACGGATCGGCCCCCTTGGTCAGCAGGATCATCGAGAAATACGGCGCGTCTTCGGGGGCATCCGACAGCGGCAGCACCTTCTCGGCCGCCATGGTCGCGCGTTCCACATAGACGGCCTGATCGGTCAGCCCCAGCCGGTCCAGCACCGAACGGATGCGCGGCAGGTGGCGACCGACCTTGAGGATGGCAAGGCTTTCGGCCCCGGCGATCCGCGATTCAAGCTCGCCGTCAGGCAACGGCCCGGGCAGCACCGTCACGCGTTCGTTGCGGGCGGCCAGCGGCATCCCCGCGCGCGCGGCACAGGCGGTCAGCGAGGTGACGCCCGGCACGATCTCGACGGGGAAATCGCCCTTCAGACGCGCGTGAAGGTACATGAAGGAGCCATAGAAGAACGGGTCGCCCTCGCACAGGCAAACCACGTCGCGGCCCGCTTCCAGTTCGGCCCGGATCGCAAGCGCGCCGAGGTCATAGGCGGTCTGCGCCGGGGCGCGGTCGCGGGTCATGGGAATGGACATGACGATCTCGCGGGCGGTGTCCGGGATCAGGTCGGCGGCGATGGACCGGGCAAGGCTGTCGCCGCCTGCAAGCGAGGGGTAGGCGATGACCTCGGCCGTTTCGATCAGCCGGGCGGCTTTTCGGGTGATCAGGTCGGGGTCGCCGGGGCCGAGGCCCACGCCGTAGAGGGTGGGTTTGGTCATTGGCGTCCCCTGCCCTGACCCTCCCCCCAGCGGGGGGAGGGGATTGCGGTGCGCTGCGTCATCGCTTGACGAGGCTCCATTGCGTGACCGGCATCAGCGGGCGCCAGCCTGTAAGGCTGCCGACCGGCTCGGCCCGGTTGACCTGCAGCTTCACCAGCTGCCCGCCGTGCTCTTTGTGCAGCGCGATCAGTTCGGCCTCCGACTCCAGCGTCACCGCGTTGGCGACCAGCCGGCCCAGCGGCTTCAGCGCCGCCCAAGCCGCCTGAAACACCGCGGACGACATGCCGCCGCCGATGAAGATCGCGTCGGGCGCTTCCAGCCCGGTCAATGCCTCCGGCGCCTCTCCCGCGATGAGCTCCAGCCGGGGCGCGCCCAGCGCAAGCGCATTGGCGGCCGCCATCTCGCGGCGGTCGGCGCGGGGCTCGATGCCGATGGCGCGGGCATAGCGGGCCGCGCGCATCCATTCGACCGCGACCGAGCCGCAGCCCGTTCCGATGTCCCACAGCAGCGCCCCTCGCATCGGCATCAGCTTCGCCAGCGTCGCCGCACGGATTTCCTGCTTGGTCATGGTGCCGTCGTGGCGGAACAGGTCGTCGGACAGGCCCGGCACCCTCGGCAACAGGGCGGCATCGGGGGCGGCGATGCATTCGACCGCAAGCGTGTTGAACGCCGGGACCTGATGCGACCAGCTTTCGGCCACGCCATCGAACCGCTGTTCCCGTTCGCCGCCCATCGCGGCCAGCACCGTCATTTTCGACGCACCGAACCCGCGTTCAGCGAGGAAAGCCGCGATCCGGGCCGGGGTGTCCTCGCCCGTGGTCAGGATCAGCAGCCGCGCGTCGGGCTGGATGAAGGCGATCATCTGCTCGACCGGACGGCCATGGACCGTCAGCGTCTCGACATCCGCCAGCGACCAGCCCATCCGGGCGGCGGCCAGCTGAAAGGCCGACAACTGCGGGTGATAGGTGATCTCGGACGGGTCGATGGCGCGGCCGATGCGGGCGCCGACCGAGAACCACAACGGGTCGCCGGTCACGAGGATCACCGCGCGCCGGCCCTTCAGAGACCGAATCGTGTCGATCATCGCGTCGAACGGGCTGGGCCACGCGATGCGCTCGGCTTTCACCGCGCCGGACAGGTCGTGGTGCCGGTCTCCGCCGACGATCACGTCCGCCGCCTCGACCACGGCGCGGGTCGCGGGGGTCAGGCCGGCAAGACCGTCCTCTCCGATGCCAACGATATGAAGCCAGGGTGTCAAGGGGTCTCCTCCGGCAGTCCGGCGGCAAGCGCGTTCACCGCCGCCGAGGCCATCGCGGAACCGCCGCGCCGGCCGCGCAGCGCGACAAAGTCGCAACCCCGCGGATTGGCGGCAAGCTCCGCCTTCGATTCCGCCGCACCGACGAAGCCCACGGGGAAGCCGAGGATGACCGCCGGTTTCGGCCAGCCCTCGTCCAGCCGTTCGAGAAGGTGGAACAGGGCGGTGGGCGCATTCCCGATCGCGACGACCGCACCGTCCAGCCGATCGCGCCACAATTCGACCGCCGCGGCAGAGCGGGTGGTGCCCAGGTCGCGCGCCAGCCCATGAGTGCGGTGATCGTTCAGGGTGACAATCACCTCGTTCTCCACCGGCAGATTGCGCCGGATCACGCCGGCGCCAACCATCTCGCAATCGCAGATCACAGGCGCGCCCGCGCGCAGAGCGGTCTCTCCGGCCTCGAACGCGCCTTCCGAGAAGGCCAGACGATCCGCGATCTCGACCATGCCGCAGGAATGGATCACCCGCGTGACCAGCCGCGCCATCCCGGCGTCGAACCGGTCAAGCCGCGCCTCGCGCCGGACGGTGGCGAAGCTTTCCGCGTAGATCGCGGCGGGGTCCTTCAGGTAGGGGCGCATCTTCGGCGGCATCTTTCGTGGCAGCGCCGGACACCTCCGGCAGGGGTATTTTGGGTCAGAAGAAGCCCAACGTCACTTCCGCGTCGAACGCGCGCTTTCCGGGCCGTGTGGGTGGTCCGCGTGGGGATAGGGCGCGTGGTGGTGGTGGTCGTGCCCGTGATCATGGTCATGATGGTGGTGATGGCCATGGCCGTGATCGTGGTGGTGGTGATGCGCTGCCATTTCCAGCCTGCACTCGCCGGTGCAGAACGTGTCGCACAGCGTGCAGTCCGCCACGTTCGAGCCGGGCGCCGAGGCCCCCTGCCCTTCGACATGGTGGTGGTGGCTTTCCTGCACCGCGCCGACCTCGGCCTCGAACCCCAGCACCTGCACCCGGTACTTGCACAGCACGCAGGTGGGCGGCGGCATATCGGCGAAGGCGGGGTGCTTGCGGTCCTCGGGCTTGATGTGGCGATGCTCGCCATTTTCCAGCGCCAGCACCTGCTCGCGGTAGGCGCAGACACCGCAGTTCGGCACCGGCGCGCCGCTGGCGATCTCGCGGACACGCTCGGCGAAGGTTTCCAGCACCCTTGGGTGGTCGTTCAGGTAGCCTGCCTTGACGAACTGGATCTCGGGATGCGCGGCCGCGACCTTGTCGGTGAAGCCATAGATCCGGTCGATCAGGATACCGGTGAACAGGAAGTACGGAAACACGATGACCCGTTTGTAGCCCAGCTTCGCCACGTGGGTCAGGCAGGGCTCTACCAGCGGGAAGGTGACGCCGGAATAGCCGATCTCGCACCAGCCGAAGCCCATGCCTTCCCACAACATCCGGGCGATCTTGGCAACGTTGGCGTTGGCGTCCGGGTCAGACGCGCCGCGACCGATCACCACAAGGCAGGTGTCGTGAAGCGAGACCTCGCCATGCTTGGCGTTGGCGCGGTCGACGGCTTCCTGCACCCGTGCGCCCGCGGCGGCGATCATCTTGGGGTCGACGCCAAGCTCGCGGCCATAGGCCACGTCCAGCCCGTGCTTGGCGGCGTAGGTATTCAGCACCGTCGGGATGTCGTTCTTCGCGTGCATGGCGGCGAACAGCATGCCGGGCACGGCGAGGATGCGGTCACAGCCCGCCTCGCGCAGACGGTCCAGCCCGTCGCGGATCACAGGGTTGGCGAATTCGAGATAGCCATAGTCGGTCAGCCAATCGTCGGGCAGGTAGGCTGGAAGCTTCTGCGCCAGCACCGCGAATTCGTCGACGGCGGCCTGGCTGCGCGAGCCGTGGCCGCAGATCATCACGCCGGTCTTGCCCATGGGGCTCAGGCCTCCTGCTGCGCGTCGTCCTCGGACGGGTCGGCGTCGTGCTCGGAGGTCTCTGCGTCCTTGTCCTTGCGGCCCTTCAGGATCGCCCAGCCCGCCACCGCGACGGCGGCGCCCAGCGCGGCGAGGCCGATCCAGTGGTTGTGGCCCGCGGCCTCGGCCAGATGGCCGGGATGCGCAAGAGCGGCACCGGGAAGGAGACTTGCTGCGATTGTCAGTGTGGTCTTCATCGTGCGTCTCTTTCCAATTGCGTGCCTGTTTCGGGCCGGAAAGGGACAGACCGGGCGCTATACGCCCCGGGCGACGACGCGAGCCCCGGTCCCCTGTTTGGGTCGACCTCATCCCGCACTCCAATCCGACCCGGTCCTCCGGGTTCGTCGCCGTCCGGTATAGGCGGCGGTCCGGCAGCCTGCAAACGGATTCGCCGCACAGAATTAGGCGCCACGAAGCGATCTGTGCGCACACGCACCAGACTTGCGCCACCGAGGGCGTTTTCCCTCGCGGCAATCGGCTTAGGTTCTGCCGCGAACAGGATTGGAAGGAGGCTTCCCGATGGGCGAGCTAGTGAATGGCGTCTGGAAGGACAACTGGTACGACACGGAAAAGACGGGCGGCAAATTCGTCCGCACCACGACCAAGTTCCGCAACTGGGTCACCTCGGACGGCAGCGCCGGTCCGTCGGGCGACGGCGGCTTCAAGGCCGAACCGGGGCGGTATCACCTTTACGTCTCTTACGCCTGCCCATGGGCCCACCGGGCGCTGATCTTCCGGAAGCTGAAAGGACTGGAAGACCTGATCGACGTGTCCGTCGTTCACCCCGACATGCTGGGGGACGGCTGGACGTTCAAGACAGACTTCGACGGCGCCACCGGCGACGATCTGTTCGGCCTGCCTTTCATGCGCGACGTCTACATCCGGGCCGATCCCGAAGTATCCGGCCGCGTGACGGTGCCGGTGCTGTGGGACAAGCAGCAAAACACCATCGTGTCCAACGAGTCCGCCGAGATCATTCGCATGCTGAACTCCGCGTTCAACGACCTGACGGGCAATACCGACGACTACTGGCCCGAAGACCTGCGCGACGGCATCGAAGAGGTCAACGCACGGATCTACGACACGGTGAACAACGGCGTTTACAAATCGGGCTTCGCGACCTCGCAAGAGGCCTATGACGACGCGGTCCATGCCCTGTTCGACTCGCTCGACTGGCTGGAAGACCGGCTGTCGCGGAACCGCTATCTGATGGGAGACCGGGTGACCGAGGCAGATTGGCGTCTGGTGACGACGCTGTTCCGCTTCGACCTCGTCTATCACACGCACTTCAAGTGCAATCGCAACTTCCTGCGCGACTATCCGAACCTCTGGGGCTACACCCGCGAACTGTACCAGTGGGAGACGCCGAACGGCCGGGTCGCCGACACGGTCCATTTCGACCACATCGTTCGGCACTACCACTACAGCCACGAGACGGTGAACCCGCACCGGATCCTGCCGATCAACCCGATCCTCGATTGGGAAGCGCCCCACGGTCGCGACGCCATCGGCACCTGATCCGCGGCCGCGCGTCAGCCGCCCTCGGCATGGGTCAGGGGCGGCGTCGCGACGCCATAATGCCCGACGACCGCCGCAAGGTCTGCGGGCGGGGTGGCGCTGGGAAGGAAAGCGCAGGCGTTCGGGATGTGGCGGAAGATCGAGCCATCGGTGAAAAACGACGTGTTCGTAACGAAGACCACCCGTGCCTCTGGCTGGCGATAGCTTGCAAAATCGGCGACGGCGAAGGCGCTGCCGCCCACAAGGATCAGGTCCAACACGATCACGTCCACGTCGTCGTTCTGAAGCACCTGAATGGCGGCATCCTCGGAATGTGCGGTGATAACCTCGGCCCCCTGCCGCCTGAGGTGAGAGGCCCAGACCTCGGCCAGCGCCGGCTCGCTTTCGACGATGAGAACGTGCATTCGGCCCTCCGGAAACGCCGGCAGGGCACCGCGTTTCAGCCGCAATCGCCTCTGCCATTGGTATCCAGAGTCCTACCAAAACCCTAACAGGTGGTTAACGGGTGTGCTGTCGGAATGTGCCCGGCGGCAACTTGCGCACCGGCGCGGGATCGGCTTCAACTCCGTCGACGAATACGGAGGCACGATGGCGACCTGGGTGACGATCTGCGAGACCTGCAAGCGCGAGGATTGGGACGAATCCGCGGGCCGTACGGATGGTGACCGGCTGGCGGCACTCGTCGAGGCTTTGCCCTGCCCCGACGGCGTGCGGGTACGGCGGCATTCCTGCCTGATGGGCTGCGGCAAGGGCTGCAACGTGACCGTTCAGGCGAAGGACAAGCTTTGCTACACGCTGGGCGACTTCGCGCCCGACGATGAAAGCGCCGATGCGATCCTGACCTATGCCGCGCTGCACGCCGAAAGCGAGACTGGTCAGGTGCCCTATCGCCAGTGGCCGCAAGGGGTGAAGGGGCATTTCGTGACCCGCCACCCGCCGCTGCCGGAAGACTGATGCGGCTGCGCCCGGCATGACCCACGCCGTTCTGCTGGCCGCCGCGATGTTGCTGGACGCGCTGTTCGGCGAGCCGCGCTGGCTGTGGTCGCGGTTGCCGCACCCCGCCGTGCTGATGGGCCGCGCTGTGGGATGGGCCGACCGCCGGTTCAATGCGGGCGAGAACCGCCGACTGAAGGGGATTGTGACCCTTGTCGGTCTATGCGCCGGAGCGGGCGTGATTGGCTGGGCGATCTCTGCCCTCCCCCTTGGCCCGCTTTGGGAAGTGCTGCTCGCCGCCATGCTTCTTGCCCAGCGCAGTCTTTGCGATCACGTCGCCGACGTCGCGCGCGAATTGCGCCAGTCTGTAGCCGCCGGGCGCCGCGCCGTCGCCAAGATCGTCGGCCGGGACACGGCGGCGATGGACGGCCCCGCCATTGCCCGCGGCGCAATCGAAAGCGCGGCCGAGAACCTGTCGGATGGGGTCATCGCCCCGGCGTTCTGGTTCCTGATCGGGGGGCTGCCGGGGCTGATGATCTACAAGATGACCAACACGGCCGACAGCATGATCGGTTACCTCACACCGAGGCACGAGGCGTTCGGCTGGGCCGCCGCGCGGTTCGACGACCTTGTGAACCTCATGCCCGCACGTCTGACCGCGCTGCTGATCTGGGCGGTTCACGGCGCTCCCGCCAGTTGGCGCGACATGGCGCGCGACGCCCGTCTGCACCGTTCCCCGAACGCAGGCTGGCCCGAGGCCGCCATGGCCCCCGCACTGGACACCGCGCTGTCCGGTCCCCGCTCGTACGGGGGAGAAATGAGGGACTTTCCCTTCGTTCACCCGTCGGGCCGAAAGCACCCCGGCCCCGCCGAGATCGAGGCCGCTACTCGCGGCCTGTGGCGCACATGGGCCGCAGCACTTGCCCTTGTTATCCTGTTCGCCGTTGCCTGAAGGCCGCCGGCTGTTACATTGCCGGCAAACAGGTGAGAGGACCCAATGCGTTTCGCAAAAATCGTTTCGATGGCCGCCCTTCTTGCGGTTTCAGCAGGTAGTTTGAAAGCTGAGGAAACCCGCCAGCTTCATGTCGAATGCGGCGGCAGCTTCGGCGACTTCGTCAACCGCATGAAGGCGAAGGCCGAAGAGATGAGCTATCCGCCGGAAGTGACCACGCCGTTCTTCCGCTCTGCCAACTACTTGCAGCGCACCATCAATGCCGACCGCGCGCAGGGGATTTTCAACTCTGACTTCATCGACTTCTCGCGCCGTCTGATCGCCCAGTACCGGCTCGACCGGGGTCGGCAGGAGTCCCAGAAGAACGACGCGATCTTTTCGCGGATCGAGGCCGAACTGGGTGTGCCGCGCGGTATCCTGCTGTCGTTCTGGGCTTTCGAGACCGACTTCGGTGCGTTCACCGGCGACTTCAACACCATCGACACGCTGATGACGCTGTCGCACGACTGCCGCCGTCCGGAACTATTCCAGCCGCAGGTTTTCGGTGCGCTGGAGCTTTTCGCCCGCGGCGATTTCCCGCTGGAAACCCAAGGCGCATGGGCCGGCGAAGTGGGGCAGGTCCAGATGCTGCCGCTCGACATCATGCACCGTGGTTATGACGGTGACGGCGACGGGCATGTCGACCTTGACCACTCGGTCGCCGACGCGCTGTTCTCCGGCGCGAACATGCTGCGCAGCTTCGGCTGGCGCCCGAACGAACCCTGGATGCAGGAAGTCGTCCTGCCGCCCGAAATGCCGTGGGAAGAAACCGGCGTCCAGCCAGAGCACTACCGCCCGATCGGCGAGTGGGAAGCCTGGGGCGTGGTGCCCCGCTCTGGCGCGTGGGAAGGGCCGTCTCTGGATGGCACGCTAATGATGCCTATGGGGCGCAAGGGCCCGGCCTTCATGATCTATCCGAACTACCAGGCGCTGTTCGAGTGGAACCAAAGCTATGTCTACGTCGCCACGGCAGCCTATTTCGCGACCCGTCTGATGGGTGCGCCGGTCTATGACCCCGGCAACGCCGATCCGCGCCTGTCCGACGGCGAGATGAAGGCGCTGCAACAGAAGCTGGCCGCGCTTGGGCATGACGTCGGAAAGATCGACGGCATCCTCGGTGCCGGGACCCGTGCCGCGGTACAGGCGGAACAGAAGCGGCTGGGCCTGCCTGCCGACGCGTGGCCGACCCGAGAGCTGCTGAATCGGCTGTAGGAAGGATGACGGGGCTTAACCACAAAACCAGTTAGAATTTTACACGACTTCTAGCAGTCGGTAGAAAACCCTCAACACACGAACGTTTTCGCTCTCTCTCCGAGAACGTCCCGAACCCGCGGCGCCAGAAGGTTCCGCGGGTTTCTTTTTGAAGGTCAGTAGCCCGCGAACCGGGCGCGCATTACCTGCTCTTCCTGCCCGATCCTGCGCCACAGCAAGATTGCGTACAGCGGCAGCCCCGCGACCAAAGTCGTCCAAGCCTGAAGCGCCTGCGCGAAGCCCAGAAGTTCCGGCAGGATGTTCAGGAAATAGTTCGGATGGCGAAGCTTCAGGAACACGGGGTTCGTCACCAGCGCATGATCGCGGGCGATGATCAGTTTCACCGTCCAGAACCGCCCAAGGGTCGCGATGACCCACCAGAGCGCACAGATCGACAGGACGTATAGCGCGACGCCAGACCACGTGACCGGCGATACAGGCTTTGCCCGCCAGACGCTTTCCGCAATCGCCGCGAGGTAGAACGCAATATGCGCTCCGGCGAGGGCCATGCTTGTTCTGGCGCCATACTCAACGGCACCGTCCGCCTTGAGGCGCTTTTCGTTGCGGATCGATACGGCAAGCGAGGCGAAACGCAGGGCAATCGCGGCGAGCACGAAGATAAGAACAGGAAGGGGCATAAGGTCGTCCTCCGCAGTCGGTTCGCTGAGCTTTCTGCGTGGCAGGCGTTGCATCCAGCGTGGGAGCCGCCGTTGTATTTACCAAGACAGCCCCACGACATTTACCGGTGCTTAAGCTCTGTGGTACAAGAGGGAGAGACGATAGTGCCTTTCAGTCAGATCATCAAAGTCGCCCCCGCAGAGCTGCTACTCTGCGGGGGTTCTCTTTCATGGCCCCTTTAGCGGCCAATCCAGAGCCGGATGATCGCGACGACGAGCGTCAGAATTGCTATGGCGACCATCCATCTTCGATAGTGTCCTTCTTGCAGCCAGATCACCTCCAATCCCCGCGAAGTATCGCGGTGAACCGGAGGTTAAGGGTCGGACACTCAAGAAAGGCTTAAGCGCGGCTCACTCAGGCAGGCGGTATAGCCGCACGGGCGGTTTCTCGGCCCGCCCGATCACCCGCTTCGCTTCGAGGTCCAGCTGCACCGCTTTAAGCCACCAGCCAGCCTTGTCTCCGCCGGGAAACAGGTCTTGCGACAGCTTCGGCAAAAGAGCGGCCTTTGCGTCGGGAACCTTCATCCCCGGCGCTTCGTCGGGAAGCACCGCCAGAAGCGCCGCGCGCATGTCTTCGAACTTTGCCCGGTCGACACGAGTGGTTTTGCCCGGCGTGTTGACGTTCTCGATCTCGATCTTGTCTTCGCTCAACGCAGCACCTCCTCCGTATGCGGTCAGGCGACCATCTGCTCTGCCTTTTTCAGGTCGACAGAGACCAGCTGCGACACCCCCTGCTCCTGCATCGTCACGCCGAACAGACGGTCCATCCGGGCCATCGTCACGGCGTGGTGCGTGATGCAAAGGAACCGCGTGGACGCGCGTCGCGTCATCTCGTCCAGCATGTCGCAGAACCGGGTCACGTTGGCGTCGTCCAACGGCGCATCGACCTCGTCGAGCACGCAGATCGGCGCCGGGTTCGCAAGGAACACGCCGAAGATCAGCGCCAGCGCGGTCAGCGTCTGCTCGCCACCCGACAGCAGCGACAGGGTCGACAGCTTCTTGCCCGGCGGCTGGCACATGATCTCGAGCCCGGCTTCCAGCGGGTCGTCGGATTCCACAAGAACCAGCTTGGCCTCGCCACCGCCGAACAGATGAGTGAACAGCATCGAGAAGTTCGAGTTCACCTGCTCGAACGCCGTCAGCAGCCGTTCACGACCCTCTTTGTTCAGACTGGAAATCCCGGTCCGCAGCTTCGAGATCGCGGCTTCCAGATCGGCCTTTTCGGTGACCAGCGTATCGTGCTCTTCCTGAACTTCCTTGGCATCTTCCTCGGCCCGCAGGTTCACCGCACCCAGCGCGTCACGCTGCCGTTTCAGGCGGTTCACCTCGTGTTCGATACTCTCGGCCGAGGGCATCTGGTCCGGGTCGGTCTCCAGCTGCGCCAATAGGGTCTGCGGCGTCAGTTCAAGCGCTTCCTCGATCCGGTCGGCGGCGGTCTGAACCGCTTCGCGCGCGGCTTCGGCACGGGCTTCGGCGGCGGCGCGCGCCTCGCGGGCCTGACCGGCCTCGCGCTCGGCATCGCGCTCGGCGGCGATGGTTTCGCGTTGCGTGGTCTCTGCTATCGCAAGCGCATCAGCCGCGGCGTTGCGGCGCTCCTCGGCCTCGGTGATACCGTCTGTAAGCGTCTCTCGCTCGATGGACAGCTGCGCGGGGACTTCCTGCGCCTCTTCCAGTTCGGCCTCTGAATCGGACTTCCGCGCCGCAAGTTCCGAGATCCGCGTATCCGCCGTCTCAAGACGCTTCTGCCAGCCCGCAATGTCCTTCTCGACGCTGCGAAGACGACCGGCGCGGGCCTCGCCCTCGCGCTTCAGTTCGTCATGCGCGGCACGGCGGGACATCATCGTCATACGTGCGGCTTCGACGGTCATCTTGACGTCTTCGACCTGCGCGCGCGCGGCGTCGAGATCGCCCAGTTCGGCCATTCCGCGCTCTGCCTCGGACAGCGCCAGACGGGCACGGTTCGCCTCGTCCTCGTGCCGGGTCACCGCAAGCTGAGCCGTCTCAAGCTTGCCGTCCGCGATGTTGCGGTCGGCCTCGGCGCGGGACAGCGCGCGGTTCGCATCGGCAACGCGGCCATCCGCGGTGCGGCGCGCTTCGCGGGCACGGCGGTCGGCCTCGGTCAGGTCGCGAAGCTGGTTCTTCAGCATCTCGTGCGCGCGGGCGGCGCCGTCGGCGCGGGCGGTGGCCTGTTCCAGCGACTGCTTCAAATCCTCAAGCCGGTTCAGCTGCTGCAGCCGCAGCGCGGCGGCAGACGGCGCGTCCTCGGCACCGGCGCGGAAGCCGTCCCAGCGCCACAGATCGCCCTCGGTCGACACCAGCCGCTGCCCCGGCTTCAGGTCCGCCTGCAGCCGCGCGCCGTCCTCGGGCGCAACCACGCCGACCTGTCCGACGCGGCGGGCCAGAACGGCGGGAACGGTGACGTAGTTCGACAGCGCCGCGACCCCGGCGGGCAATTCCTGCGGCGCCGGATAGCCGGGCAGATGCGCCCAGCCGGACACGCCTTCCGGCCCGATCTCGGGCGCGCGCAGATCGTCGGCGAGCGCCGCGCCCAGCGCCTTCTCGTAACCCGACTGCACCCGCAGCGCGTCAATGACACCGCCCTCGGACGTGTCGCGCTGCACCAGCTTCGACAGCGCGTTCGCCTCGGCGCGCAGGGCGCTGACTTCGCCATCGGCTTCGGACCATTCGGCGCGAGCATCCGCCTCGCGCGATTGCGCCTCGGCGCGGGCGTCGTCGGCCTCGGTCAGCAGCGTCTCGGCCTCTTCGGCCATCGCGGTGGCTTCTTCCAAAGCCTCCTGCGCCGCGGTGAAGGCTCCGTCAGACCCGTCAAGCGACTCGCGCGCGGCTTCGACCGCCTCGCGGGCGCGCTCGGCCTCGGTCTCGTTGCGGTCCAACGTCTTGCGCGTGTCGTCCAGCAGGCGCTGTGCCGACTGGTGCCGGGCCGACAGGCGGGCAGCTTCCTCGGTCAGCGCCGACAGGGTGTCTTCACGCTCTTGCAGAACCCGAGCCGCGTCCTTCGCCGCCTCGGCGGCTTCCTCGACCGCGTCGTCGTGCCCCTCGCCCGCGGCGACCAGTTCCTCCTGCTCTTCCTTCAGCAGCGAGATGGAATCGCCCGCGTCACGGTTCAGCGCCTCTTCGCGTTCAAGGTCGCGGCCCAACTGCGCAATCCGCGCCGTCAGCGTTTCAATTGCCGCCTTCGCGCGCGCCTCCTGATCGGACAGCGCGTCGCGCTGCACCAGAAGGCGTTGCAGGATCGCGGCGGCGATGGCTTCTTCCTCGCGCAGCGGCGGCAGCGCCTCGTCCGCCGTCTCGCGGGCCTGTGCCGCGGCCACGGCGGCGCGCTCGGCGGCGGCGGCGGCAGTGATCCGCTCGCGCAGGCCGGATTCGGCGGACAGTCGGGCCTCGTCGGCTTCGCGCCACCGGCGATACAGCAGCATGCCTTCGGACTGCCGCAGCGCCGTCCCGATCTCGCGGTACCGCGCCGCCTGCCGCGCCTGGCGCGCAAGCTGCGAGAGCTGGCCGGCAAGCTGTTCGATCACGTCATCGACGCGGAGCAGGTTCTGTTCGGCGCCGTTCAGCTTCAGTTCGGCCTCGTGCCGCCGCTGGTACAGCCCCCCGATACCGGCCGCATCCTCCAGCACCCGCCGGCGGTTCTTCGGCTTGGCGTTGATCAGTTCCGAGATCTGGCCCTGCCGCACCAGCGCGGGCGAATGCGCCCCCGTCGAGGCGTCCGCGAACATCATCTGCACATCGCGCGCGCGGGTGTCTTTCGAGTTCACCTTGTACGCCGAACCGGCGTCGCGGGTGATCCGGCGCGTGATCTCCAGCAGGTCGCTGTCGTTGAACCCGGCGGGCGCCAGCCGGTCAGAGTTGTCGAGATGCAGCGACACTTCGGCAAAGTTCCGGGCGGGCCGGGTTGCCGCACCCGCGAAGATCACGTCTTCCATGCCGCCGCCGCGCATCGCGGTCGGTCGGTTTTCCCCCATGACCCAACGCAGCGCTTCCAGCAGGTTCGACTTGCCGCAACCGTTCGGACCGACCACCCCTGTCAGCCCGTCCTGAATCATCAGGTCGGTCGGATCGACAAAGCTTTTGAAGCCGTTGAGACGGATTCGTGTGAAACGCAAGGAACTGCTGCCCGGTTGATTCTCGTTCCCGCCATTCTCCGGGGCGTGGCAGATGAGTCAACGCCGACGCGCTGCATGTGGCGGGAAAGGGCCCGTTATCCCCAAGATATTGAGAAATTGCCGCGCACTCCACCGGCTTTAACGTCGAATTATATGCGACCGGATACCCCTTGGTGCGTAGCCGGGTGCGAAGGGTGATGCCACAGTATGCTTTGAATTTCTTCGAGATCTCCCAAATCTCGACAAGCAACGTCAGCGGGTTCAACGACAACGGCGGGTACCAGTTCGCGCTGGGGACGGATACCGTCACGCTGACCAACGGCGCCACCTTTCGGGAGGTGCTCGTCGAAGACACCACCAATACGTACTTCGACGACGATGCCGGGCTGGAACAGACGCTGGCGGCAGATTACACGCTCGACGGCGCGTTCTACACGACCGGGACCATCATCGAATCCGAGTACGTGCTGAATGTCGAGGGTGCCGGGGGGCAGACCTATATCCTGCAATTCATCTCGCTCGCCAATGACGCGTTCACGATCCACGGCTTCGTCCCGCAGGGTCTGAAACCGCCCGACGGCGTGCCACTTACAGTCGTCGGCCGGTATGACGGGTCCTACGGGATCAACGCTTATAGCAGCATGTGGCCACCATGCTTCGGTCCTCGCAGCCGTATTCTGTTGGCGGATGGACGGTGGCGCGCGGCCGCACGGCTGAATGGCGGCGAACAGTTGCGCCTGTTCGATGGTGGGACGGCGCGGCTGGACCTTGTGCTGCGCAGTCCGGCCAATTCCGCGATGCGGCCCATACGGTTCCGGGCCGACGCACTGGGCCCGGGGCGTCCCGTCCGCGGCTTGCTGCTAAGCGCCCAGCACCGCGTGTGGCTTCCCGACCTAGACGCGCTGGTTCCCGCCCGCGCGCTGACCGCATGGCCACGGATCGGCCCTGCGCCTGCTTCTGCGGCAGACCCGCTGATCCATCTCGTCACGCGTCGTCATGCGCTGGTCGTGGCCGAGGGTTTGGCCTGCGAAACTTTCTGGCCCGGCCCTCAGGCCATGGCCGGATTATCCCCCGCCTCGCGGCAGGCGGTACGGCGACTGATGGGCCCCGACCCGAAACCCGCCCGGCCCCTGCTGTCGATGCGGGATGCACGCCGTCTTCTGCACGACACGCCGCCTCGGGACACGCACACGAAACGCAATCCGCCTTGACGCCCCGTTCCCGCATGCGCAGAAAGGTTGCGTACGGTGCCCGCAGTCGTGCCAAGCACGCAGGGCCTAACTGGGAATTCGGAACGTGGTGACCCACATCGGGGCCCGAAGCCGAAGCCGCCCCCGCGACTGTAAGCGGCGAGCGTCCCGCCACGATGCCACTGGGTTTCCGTTCAATTCGGACCCGGGAAGGCGGCGAGACGCAGTGACCCGCGAAGCCAGGAGACCAGCCGTGCATGAAACCTGAAACTGTCGTCGGGGATGACGGCAAGAGGAGGAATGACATGAACGCGACTGCGACACAGACCAGCCAGACAGCCAGCGGTTCGGCCATCGGTGCTTTCATCGCCGCGCTGCTGATCGGCGGCGCAATCATCTTCGTGACCGGCCACGTGCAGGCGGAAACCCTGCATGACGCGGCTCACGACGTGCGCCACGCCACCGGCTTTCCCTGCCACTGATCCATGTACGGCAAGGTCTTCACCGGCGCGTTGTTCGCTGGGTTTGCAGCGGGGCTGATTGCCGCCGCGCTGCAACTGTATTTCGTCCAGCCGGTCCTGTTGCATGCCGAGCTTTACGAGGGCGGTGACCTGATCCACTTCGGGTCCGAAAGCACCGTCCCGGCCCATCAGGACGTGGGCGGCATCGACCTGATGCGCGACGGGCTGAGCGTGTTGTTCACCGTGCTGGTCTATACCGGCTATGCCTTCATCATGGTCGGCGCCATGGCGCTTGCTTCCGAACGCGGCCATTCGGTCGACGCGCGGCGCGGCATCCTGTGGGGGCTCGGCGGGTTCGTCGCGGTGCATTTTGCGCCGGCCTTCAGCCTGCCGCCGGAACTGCCCGGTGTCGCCGCCGCCGACGTGGTGGCGCGTCAGATCTGGTGGTTCGGCACCGTTGCCGCCTCGGCCATCGCCGTCGCGTTGATTGCCTTCGGTCGCAACTGGGCCGCGTGGGGCGCCGCCGTCGTGTTGCTGCTGGCGCCGCATGTCATCGGCGCGCCACAGCCCGAGGTGTTCACCGGACCGGTGCCGCCAGAGCTTGGCGGCGAGTTCGCCGGCCGCGCACTGGGCGTCGGGCTGGCGGCCTGGGTCACGCTGGGCTGCTTTGCCGGTTTCTTCTGGCAACGAGAGACACAGGGCGCCCCGCAACCGGCCTGACCTCGTGAACACGCCGCGCTGCCCAGTTCCGACCGGGCGGCGCTTTTTCGTCAAGGATACGCGCCATGAAACCCCTGTTGATGCTTGTCATCGGCCTGTTCTTCGGCACCGGCGGCGGCTTTCTGTACGCTGCGTCGCAGGGCATTACCCTGGACGGCCACGACCACGGCGACCACACGGCGCACGACATGGCCGCAGGCGCTATGTCGCACGACCACGATGCCCTGCTACCCGCCGGAGACCCGGCCCCGACCCTGACGCTGGACCTCGTTCCCGAAGGCGACTCTGCATGGAACCTTCACATCGTCACCGAGCATTTCCGCTTTGCCCCGGAAGACGTGAACGCGGTTCATGCACCGGGTGAGGGCCACGCCCATATCTATGTCGACGGTGTGAAACTGAACCGGGTCTACGGGCCTTGGTATCACCTGTCCGGCCTGCCCGAGGATGCCCGGGAAATTCGCGTGACCCTGAACGCCAACAGCCACGAAACCCTGTCCGTGGACGGCAACCCCGTTGCGGCCACTGTGCAGCTGAGGCCCTAGGGCATGGCCGGGACACGCGCCACCAGGCAATGTCGCAACCGCCTCAGCGGCCGGGCGTCCGCGATCCAGCCCTTGGGTTCGACACGATATGCCGCCACGAACCTGGCGATATCATCGGCATCCGCCTCGCTCAGCCCGCCGAAGACATATGTCGCGCGCCCCTCGGCCTGCGCCGCCATTCCGGCCGACCTTGCACAGACCTGCAAGCAGCCGGCATGCACGACCTCGACGTCGTCCATCGTTTCCTTCAGCCGGGCGGCAAGCGCCTTGCCACCCTCGCAGCCTACACAGATCGTCAACCTGACCATCGGATCCCATTAACGGAGACCGCAATGCCCGCCAAGATCCCCGCCACCGTCGTTACCGGCTTTCTCGGGTCCGGCAAGACCACCCTGATCCGCCACATGCTGGCCAACGCCAACGGCCGCCGCATCGCGCTGATCATCAACGAATTCGGCGACCTCGGCGTCGACGGCGATATCCTGAAGGGCTGCGGTGACGAGACCTGCACCGATGACGACGTGATGGAGCTGTCGAATGGCTGCATCTGCTGCACCGTGGCCGAGGATTTCGTGCCGACCCTGCAAAAGCTGCTGGACCGCGACACGCCCCCCGACCACATCGTGATCGAGACCTCGGGCCTCGCCTTGCCGCAGCCGCTGGTCCGCGCCTTCAACTGGCCCGAGATCTCCACCCGTGTCACCGTCGACGGCGTTGTCACCGTGGTCGATGGCAAGGCCGTGACCGAGGGGCGTTTCGCCCATGACGTCGCCGCCGTCGACCGCCAGCGTGCGATGGACGACAACCTCGACCACGAAACCCCGCTGTCGGAGCTGTTCGAGGACCAGATCGCCTGTGCCGACATGATCGTGGTGAACAAGACCGACCTGCTGGACACCGCCTCGGCCGAGGCGCTGGCGACGCGGCTGGGTTCCGATGCGCGCGCCGGGGTGCAGGTGGTGAAGACCTCGATGGGCGCGCTGCCGGTCGATGTCCTGCTGGGCCGTGGCCAGGCCGCCGAGACCGATATCTCTGCGCGGCACGAAGTTCACCATCACCACCATCATCATGATGACGACGAGGATGACGACCACCATCACGACCACGAACACGAGCACGGCCATGACGAATTCGACAGCTTCGTTGTGACCCGCCCGGAAATCACCGACCCCAAGGCCTTTGCCGAACAGGTGGCTCAGGTGATCCGCGCCCACGACATCCTGCGCCTCAAGGGCTTCGCCGCCGTCGCCGGCAAGCCGATGCGCCTGACGCTGCAGGCCGTGGGCCCCCGCGTCGATACCTACTTCGACCGCCCGCTTGCCGCCGGCGAGCCGCGCGAGACGAAGCTGGTGGTCATCGGCCAGGCCGGTCTGGACCGTGCTGCGATCGAAGCCGCGCTTCAGGAAACCACCCCGGCATGATCGCGGTCGAACCCGGCGACCCGCGCCACCCGCAGGCGCTCGCCTTGCTTCAGGCCAGCCACGCCCTGATGCAGGAACTGTTCGAACCGGAAGAGAACCACTTTCTCTCGGTCGATCAGCTGTGCGGCGATGAGATCCGCTTCTTCACCGCCCGCGATGGCGACGCCATCGTCGGTTGCGCCGCGCTGGCGCTGCGCGACGGCTACGGCGAGATCAAGTCGATGTTCGTTGCCGAAAGCGCGCGCGGCACCGGCGCCGCCGACGCCCTGATGCGAATGCTGGAGGACGAGGCCCGCGCCGCCGGTCTGCCGTGGCTGAAGCTCGAGACCGGTGATCTGCTGCACGCGGCCCACAAGCTTTATGCCCGCCACGGCTTCGAAACCTGCGGGCCGTTCGGTGGCTACGAAGCCAACAGCTCCAGCGTCTTCATGCAGAAGCAGCTGCCCTGACGGCGTCCCACCGCCAAAACTCCCGCCCGGGGCCCCGCGCCCTGCGGCAAGCGCAAGGCCCGCCCGATGCACCTTCTCGCCGCCACCCCCGGCACCGTCGATGACAGCGAACCGGTCGACCTGAACCAGACCCCCGCCGACGTCGTCTTCCTGTCCGCCGCCGACACCGAACTTGCGGCGCTGTCCGAAGCGCGCGGGTCGATGGCGGACGCCCCGACCCTGCGCCTTGCCAGCATCATGCACCTGCGCCACCCGATGTCGGTCGACCTGCATATCGAGGCCTGCGCAACGAAGTCCCGCCTTGTCATCGCCCGCGTCCTTGGCGGCATGGGCTACTGGCGCTACGGCGTGGAACAATACGCCGCCCATTGTCATGACGCGGGCGTTCCCCTTGCGCTGCTGCCCGGCGACGACCAACCCGACGCCGACCTGCGCCGCCTGTCCACCGTGTCCAACGCCGACTACGACGCGCTCTGGTCCTACCTCGTCGAAGGCGGGCCGGAAAACGCGGCCAACTTCCTCGGACACACGAAACACATGCTGGACGGGTCCGATGCCCCGCCGCCCGCGAAACCGCTTCTGCGGGCGGGTCTCTACTGGCCCGGCGCCGGTCTGACCGACCTCGCCACCCTCAGCGACGCATGGCAACCCGACGCGCCCGTCGTGCCGATCATCTTCTACCGTGCGCTGGTGCAGGGCGCCGGGCTGAACCCGATCAACCGGATGACGCGGTCCCTGCTTCGCGCCGGGCTGAATCCGATGCCGGTCTTCGTGGCGTCCCTGAAAGACCCGGTGTCGGTCGCCACGCTGGAACACCTGTTCACCGAGGCCCCGCCCGACGTCATCCTGAACTGCACCGCCTTCGCCACCGGCACGCCGGAAGGCGGCGGCGCCGCCAACCCGCTTGCCGCACCTTTCGCAAACGCCGCGCCCGTCTTCCAGGTGGTCCTGTCCGCCATGACCGAGGAAGCGTGGGAAGACGGCCTGACCGGCCTGTCGGCCCGCGACATCGCGATGAACGTGGCCCTGCCCGAGGTCGATGGCCGCATCCTGTCCCGCGCCGTGTCCTTCAAGGGCGAGGCGTTCTTCGACGACGCCACCGAATGCCCCATCGCAACCTACCGCGCCCGCGGTGACCGGATCGACTTCGTGGCTCGGCTCGCCGCCAACTGGGCGACGCTCCGACGCACCCCCGAAGCGCAGCGCAAAACCGCCCTTGTCCTTGCCAACTATCCCAACAAGGACGGTCGCCTTGCCAACGGCGTCGGCCTCGACACCCCTGCCGGCACCGTCCATGTGCTGAACCTGCTTTCCGACGCCGGATACGGCCTTGACGGCATCCCTGCCGACAGCGACGCGCTGATGCGCCGCCTGATGGACGGCCCTACCAACTGGCTCACCGACCGCGCGGACCGCGATGGGGGCGAGTTCCTCCCGCTGGAAACCTATCTGGACCACTACAAGCAGCTTCCGTGGGAGGTGCGCAGCCGGATCGAAAGCCGTTGGGGCAAACCGGAAGACGACCCCTTCTTCTCTTCCCAAATACCTGCCGCGCAGCGAGCCGCCGAAGGCGGCTTTCACCTTTCGATCCACCGGTTCGGCAACGTGGTGATAGGCCTTCAGCCCGCGCGCGGCTACAACATCGACCCGACCGAAACCTACCATTCGCCGGACCTCGTTCCGCCACACAACTACCTCGCCTTCTACATCTGGCTGCGCGATCACTGGGGCGCGCAGGCCATCGTGCACATGGGCAAGCACGGCAACCTCGAATGGCTGCCCGGCAAGGCGCTGGCGCTGTCGGACCAGTGCCTGCCCGAGGCGGTGCTTGGCCCGGTGCCGCATATCTACCCGTTTATCGTCAACGACCCCGGCGAGGGCACCCAGGCCAAGCGTCGTGCGCAGGCGGTGATCGTCGACCACCTGACCCCGCCGCTGACCCGCGCCGAGACCTACGGGCCGCTGAAGGACCTTGAAGCGCTCGTCGACGAGTATTTCGAAGCCGCCGGCGTCGACCCCCGCCGCATCGCGCATCTGCGGCGCGAGATCCTGTCGCTGACCTCGGCCACCGGGATCGACAGCGATGCAGGGATGACCGGCGATGACGAAGAGACCGACCTTGCGAAACTCGACGCCTACCTGTGCGAGCTGAAAGAGGCGCAGATCCGCGACGGGCTGCATATTTTCGGGCAGTCGCCAACCGGGCAGCAGGAACGCGATCTGGCCATCGCTCTGGCGCGCACGTCGCGGGGTGACGGAAAAGGCACAGACGCGTCTTTGCTGCGCGCGTTGTCGTCGGATCTCGGCTTGACCGTGGATCCGCTCGATTGCGACATGGCGGCCCCGGTCGCCGAAACTCCAAAGGCGCTGGTTCGGCTGTCACCGGACCCTTGGCGCACGAACGGCGATACGGTGGAGCGTCTGGAACTGCTCGCCCAGACGCTCCTGCGGGAGGAGGGACAGGACGCCGGACCGCAGGCACCGGGACCGGCCTCGGCCCTTGTACTTGAGGAAATCGAAACCCGCCTGCGCCCCGCCCTCGCCGCGTGCGGCGACGCAGAGGGTCAGGCGCTGCTGACCGCATTGTCCGGGAGGTTCGTTTCCCCCGGTCCATCCGGCGCGCCGACACGCGGGCGGCCCGACGTGCTGCCGACCGGGCGCAATTTCTTCTCGGTCGACAGCCGCGCGGTGCCGACGCAGGCCGCCTGGGCGCTGGGATGGAAATCCGCGAACCTGCTGATCGACCGCCACCTTCAGGACAACGGCGACTGGCCGCGCGCCATGCTTCTGACCGCGTGGGGCACTGCGAACATGCGCACCGGCGGCGACGACATCGCCCAAGGGCTCGCGCTGATGGGCGTGAAGCCCACGTGGGACGCCGCCAGCCGCCGCGTCACGGGGTACGAGATCATCCCGCACACCGCCCTTGGCCGCCCCCGGGTCGACGTCACCCTGCGCGTTTCGGGCTTCTTCCGCGACGCCTTCCCGCACCAGATCGCGCTGTTCGACAAGGCGGCCCGCGCGGTCATGGCGCTGGACGAACCCGACGACATGAACCCCGCCGCCGCCCGCGCCCGGACCGAGGGCGCCGGTGGGCAGCACCGCGTCTTCGGTTCGAAACCGGGGGCTTATGGCGCGGGACTACAGGCGCTGATCGACGAACGGATCTGGAATGACACCGCCGATCTGGCCGAGGCCTACCTGACATGGGGCAGCTATGCCTACGGCGAGGGCGCCGAAGGCACGCCTGCCCGCGATGCGCTGGAAAAGCGGCTGGGTCAGGCCGAGGCCATCGTCCAGAACCAGGACAACCGCGAACACGACCTGCTGGACAGCGACGATTATTACCAGTTCGAAGGCGGCGCGGCAGCCGCCGTGCAGCACCTTCAGGGACAGGCGCGTCCGGTCTATCACAACGACCATTCCCGCCCGGAACGTCCGGTGATCCGCACGCTGGACGAAGAAATCGGCCGCGTCGTGCGGTCGCGTGTCGTGAACCCGAAGTGGATCGAGGGCGTCAAGCGCCATGGCTACAAAGGCGCGTTCGAGATCGCGGCGACGGTCGATTACCTTTTCGCCTTCGCCGCCACCACCGGCGCGGTGCGCGACCATCACTTCGACCTCGTGCATGCGGCATTCCTTGAGGACGAGGCGACCCGGGACTTCATCGCGGACCACAACGCGCCCGCCCTGCGCGAGATTGCTGACCGGTTGCAGGAGGCGATGGATCGTGGTCTGTGGACCCCCCGGTCCAACTCGGCCCGTGGACTGCTGGAAAGGTTGCGCCAATGAGCCTTGAGATCCGGGACACCACCGCTGCAAGGACCGAGACCGCCACGCGCGTCGAAAACCTGCTCGACGCGGATTCCGATGCGAAGGGCCTGCCCTTCGTGATCGAAAACATGGCGTTCGAGGCGTGGGACGGCGACGTGTTCCTCGGCGGGATTACCGCCCGGATGACGCAGGGCTGGGCCTATGTCACCCTGCTTGCGGTGTCCGAGGCCGCCCGCGGCCGTGGCATCGGGCAGCAACTGATCCGGCGCATCGAGGCAGAGGTGCGCGATCGCGGCGCCACCGGCATCTGGCTGGACACCTAATCGTTTCAGGCGCCCGACTTCTATCGCAAGCTTGGCTTCGAGGAGTTCGGTTCTCTGGACGACACGCCCACCGGGCACAGCCGCCACTTCTTCCGCAAACGGCTCGACTGACCGCCGCGCCCCGCGGCACGGCAGTTTGACGCAGATCAATGTAACGCGGCCCGGGCTTCCTATATTCACATTCATGAATATGAATATGGAGGCTCCAATGGCCAACTCGTCACACCGTCCGGCGGACATCTATTCGCCGCTCTACTTCCTCGCCGCGCTGGGTGCGGGCGGGCTTGCCGTCACCTTTTTCATGTACCTGATGTTCTGGGTGCGGCATCCCGGTCGTCCGGTCCCGATCTTCGAGGACATCGCCGCCGCCTTTTCCACCGGCGGTCCGGCCACCCAGGGCATGATCGTGGTCGCCATGGCCGGGATCGCCGTCTTCGCCGTGCTGCACTTCAAATCGCTGATCTGGAACCTGCGCCAGTATGCTGCGCTGCGTAAGACGGAAGCCTTCGCCAAGCTGAAGAACTCGAACGCCGAAACCCAGCTTCTTGCCATGCCGCTGGCGCTGGCGATGGGCGTCAACGCGGGGTTCATCCTTGGGCTGGTCTTCGTGCCGGGGCTGTGGGGGATCGTCGAGTATCTCTTCCCCTTCGCCATGATCGCCTTCCTCGCCATCGGCGTCATTGCGCTGCGGATGATCGGAGATTTCCTTGGCCGCGTGCTCGCCAAGGGCGGCCTGTTCGACATGACCGCGCACAACAGCTTTGCGCAGTTGCTGCCCGCGTTCTCTCTGACCATGGTCGCCGTCGGTTTCGCCGCGCCCGCCGCAATGAGCACGACCCCGCTGGTTCAGGGCATCAGCCTGATCGGCTCGACCTTCTTCGGGATGGCCGGCATCGTTTATGCGGTCGTCGCCGCGATCACCGGCTTCAACGCGATGCTGCACTACGGCACCGCCCGCGAATCCGGCCCGACGCTGATGATCATCGTGCCGCTGCTGACCGTTCTGGGCATCATGTTCCTGCGGCAGGACCACGGTCTGCACGTTTCGTTCGACGGTCACACCACGCCCGCCGACACGCTGGTGTTCCTGACCCGGATGCTGGCGGTGCAGGTCGTCTTCCTGCTGCTGGGGCTCGCGGTCATGAAACGTCAGGGCTATCTGTCGGCCTTCGTCTTCGGCACCGAGGCGTCTCCTGGCTCTTACGCGCTGGTCTGCCCCGGCGTCGCGATGAGCGTCATGCTGCACTTCTGGATCAACAAGGGCCTCGTCGCCAATGGTCTCGTCGCCAAGTTCTCGGCCGGGTACTGGGGGCTGACCGCCATCGCGCTGGCCTTCCAGCTTGCGATGATCTGGCTGGTGTTCCGCCTGAACCGGCGGCACTTCGGCCAGCCGCGCGGCGGCGTCGCCTTGCCGGCGGAATAGCGCAAACCCCTCTTTAGGCTTGAAGAACGTTAAAATCGGGTGTCCTCTGTCTGGTATGGCAGAGGGCACCCCATTCCGTGCGGCGGACCCCTACGACTGGCATGCGATTCTGATGCTGATCCAGTACGAGTTCGCCTATATGCAGGGCCGGATCGATCCGCCCTCGTCGATGCACGGCCTGACCGAGGCTTTGATCGCCGAACAGGCACGGCTGGGCGAGGTCTGGGTGATCGAGGACAACAACCGCCCCGTGGCCTGCGCCTTCCTTACGGCGAAGCCCAGCGCGATGTATATCGGCAAGCTGGCCGTCGCCGCCTCGCACCGGGGGCGGGGGTTGGCGCGCAAGCTTGTCGCGGTGGCCGAAACCCGCGCCCGGGAACTGGCGCTGCCCGTCCTGATGCTGCAGACCCGCGTCGAACTGACGGAAAACCACGCCACTTTCAACGCATTGGGGTTTGCCATCACCGGCACCACGTCCCATGAAGGGTTTGACCGCCCGACAAGCATCACCATGGAACGAGAAGTACCGGCGCAATGACGGAAGAGACCCAGACCGACGGAACCCCCGGCGACGATGGCCGCCACGCCGCCAAGATGGCGAAGAAGAAGGCCGCCCGCGACAAGATCATGTCGACCAAGACCGAAGAGAAGGGTCTGATCGTCGTCCACACCGGCAAGGGCAAGGGCAAGTCGACCGCCGCCTTCGGAATGATCTTCCGCTGTATCGCCCACGGCATGCCGTGCGCCGTGGTGCAGTTCATCAAGGGCGGCATGTCCACCGGCGAGCGCGACCTGATCGAAAGCCGATTCTCGGACGTCTGCCAGTTCCACACCATGGGCGAGGGCTTTACCTGGGAAACGCAGGACCGGTCCCGCGATATCGAGATGGCGCAGGCCGCGTGGGCGAAGGCGAAAGAACTGATCCGCGATCCGGCGAACCGGATGGTGCTGCTGGACGAAATCAACATCGCGCTGCGGTACGACTACATCGACATCGCCGAGGTCGTGGCGTTCCTTCAGACCGAAAAACCAGAGATGACCCATGTCGTCCTAACCGGCCGCAATGCCAAGGACGAGCTGATCGAGATCGCCGATCTCGTCACAGAGATGGAGCTGGTCAAGCACCCGTTCCGGTCCGGCATCAAGGCGCAGATCGGTGTCGAGTTCTAGCGCATCGCGCTATTCTCGGGTACCGGTAACCCGACCCAGCGCCGGGCTGTTCCGGCGGCGAGGCAGATCCAAAACCCCGAACCGTGCGTAACCCCTATGATGGTGCCGGTAAAATACCGGGCCGGGCGGCGTCTGCGCGGTCCACGATATGAAACGGAGAACCACATGCCTCATAGTCCGCTCACCCGCACCACACTGACCCGGGCCGCCCTTGGCGTTGCCCTTGCCTTGGTCGCCAGCGCCGCCGCAGCCCATACCGGCGAAGGCGTGACCGGCGGCTTCCTGTCGGGCTTCACGCATCCGATCCTCGGCTGGGACCACGTGATCGCCATGGTCGCCGTTGGCCTGTGGGGCGCCTTCCTCGGCGCGCCCGCGATCTGGCTTCTGCCCATCGTCTTCCCGCTGGTCATGGCCTTCGGCGGCGCGCTTGGCGTCATGGGCATTCCGATCCCGGCGGTCGAGACCGGCATCGCGCTGTCCGGCGTCGTGCTTGGCCTGCTGATCGCCTTCGCCGTGAAGGCCGAGCTGTGGATCGCCGCAGTGATCGTCGCCATCTTCGCGATCTTCCATGGCCACGCGCACGGCACCGAGCTGCCCGAAGCCGCCAACCCCTTCGCCTACGCGGTGGGCTTCGTGATCGGCACCGGGCTTTTGCACCTGTGCGGCATCGCGCTGGGCCTGCTGACGAAACTGCCGTGGGGCACCTACGCGATCCGCGCGGCCGGCGTGCTCATCGCGGCCATCGGTGGAGCCTTCCTCGCCGGCATCGCATGAGGCGCATCGCGCCACTTCTGATCCTGTTCGCGCTGCGCCCCGACCCGGGCGCGGCGCATGCGTTCGAGGGCGGGTCCGGCATCTACGATCAGTTCACGCAAGGCGTGGGCGTGGCGCTTACGGCGCCGTCCATCGTTTTGTGCCTGCTGCCGTTGGGGATACTCGTCGGCGGGTGGCGCAGCGACGGGATGCTTGCGGTGTGGCCGTGGTTGCTTGCCGGACAGGCGGCGGGCCTTTTCCTTGCACCCCTGATGCCGCCGGAAACAACCGCCGCCGCACTGGCGCTCGGCCTTGTCACCGGCGCGCTCGCGGCCCTGAAGCCGGACCCGCCATCACCGGTTCCGCAGGGTTTCGCCGCGCTGACAGGGCTGCTCGCCACGATGTCCAGCTTCGAGGGCCACGCCCTGTTCGAGCTGCCGCTGGGCGTCCACGCCGGCCTGATCTTCGGCGCAAACGTCGCCGTCGCCGCGCCAGCCGCGCTCGTCGCTTCCACGCTCGAACGCTGGCCCCGCGACTGGCTGAGCATCGGCTGGCGCGTCGCGGCAAGCTGGCTCGCCGCGATTTGCGCATTGGTGCTGGCCTTCGCCGTAAAGACCATGGCCTGACGCGGGACTTCACGATCAGTTAATGCCTGCCGGTAGCTTGCTGGCACAGAGACGTGGCGCACTTCAAGCTCACAACATGCATTGGCAGACGCGAATAAGGGCGAAGCGACGGAACGAGCGGATAAGGCTTGTCGTGAACTTTCTGAATGTCACCGCCATCGGCACGTTCGGTCTGGCTGTGACGGCGCCCATAGTGGGTCAGCTGTCGTTCAAGAAACTCGCTGCCGGCCCCGAGATCGGCGGCAAGCTAACCATCTTCACCCAAAATCAAGACGCCAGCCTTAGCGATGTGGTACTTTGGGACGTGGCCGTTGGCGCACTCGCCGCCCATGTTTGCGCTCACCTGCTAACCGTCTTGCTGGAGCCGGAGGACTGACATGGAATACACGACACTATTGGCACTGGTCATCGGCGGCGGCAGCGTACTTGTGACGCTTCTGATCTTCCTGACCCGTTTTCTATTCGCAGTCGGCAAGTCAAAATCGCGGCAGCAGCGCGAGCCGCGGCTCCTCTGAGGGCGCGGCATCGGCTTCTGATGGATGTTGGGCAGTCACCACCATGCACGGTGGCGACCTGACGCCTTACGCCATCGCGGCGGCGCGGACCTCGCTGACGGTCTGGCCGGTGGTCAGCATTTCCGGGTCCAGCTTCAATTCGATCACCGCCATGGTGCCCGATGCAATCGCGGCCTCAAGCGCGGCCGGAAACTCTGCGTCGCTCTCCACCGTCACGCCAAACCCGCCATAGGCCCGAGCCAGGGCGGCGAAGTCGGGGCTGTGGCATTCGGTCCCCGAGACGCGGCCGGGATAGGTCTTTTCCTGATGCATCCGGATGGTGCCGTACTTGCCGTTGTTCGCGACCACCACGATGGGCTTCGCGCCGTACTGCATCGCGGTCGACATTTCGTTCAGCGTCATCTGGAAACAGCCGTCGCCCGCCATGCAGATCACGACACGGTCCGGGTACTGCAACGAGGCCGCGACCGCCGCCGGAAAGCCGTAGCCCATCGAACCCGAAGTCGGCGCGACCTGCGTTGGGTAGCTGCGGAAGCGATAGTAGCGATGCAGGAACGCGGCATAGTTCCCCGCCCCGTTGGTCACCATCGCGTCGTCCGGCAGGTTGTTCGACATCCAGTGCAGCGCCTGTTCCAGCTTCACCGCGCCGGGCGTCTCTTTCGGGGTCTGCCATGCCTCGTAATCGGCGCGAGCGGCGGCGGTCCAGTCGGCCCAGTCCCCGGCCTTGGGTGCCTGCGCCAGCTTGGCGACGACATCGGCGGTCTGCGCCGTCACCGCCAGATCGCAGCGATAGACCGAGCCCGGAGTGTCCGGGTCGGGATGCACATGCGCGATCGGCGGCACCGGACCCGCCGGATCCCACAGCTCATATCCCTGCGTGACGCAATCGCCGATCCGGCTGCCCAGCACCAGAAGCGCGTCAGCCTCGCGCGCGCGGGCAAGCAGCTTGGGGTTCGCCCCAACGCCAAGGTCGCCCGCGTAGACGGGCGAGCGGTTGTCGATGAAGTCCTGCCGACGGAAGGCCACGGCAACCGGCACGCCCTGCGCCTCGCCGAAAGTCCGAAGATCGCGGGCGGCCTGCTCTGACCAGCCCGGGCCACCGGCGATCACCAGCGGCTTCTTCGCCTTGCCGAGGAAATCCAGCAGCGCCTGCACCTGCGCATCCGACACGCCCGCCGAGGGCGTCGCGGTCGGCGGCAGGTCGGGAACTTCCGCCGTGGAGGACAGCATGTCCTCGGGCAGCGCCAGCACCACCGGGCCGGGGCGGCCCGACATCGCGACATGGAAGGCGCGGTTGATGTATTCGGGAATGCGCTCGACTTGGTCGATCTCGGTCACCCACTTGGCAACCGTGCCGAACATCGCGCGATAATCGACTTCCTGAAAGGCGCCACGGTCGCGGTGGTTCCGCGCGATCTGGCCGACGAACAGGATCATCGGCGTCGAGTCCTGCTGTGCCACGTGAACACCTGCCGAGGCATTCGTTGCCCCCGGCCCACGCGTCACGAAAGCGATGCCGGGCCGTCCCGTCATCTTGCCCATCGCATCGGCCATCATCGCCGCGCCGCCCTCGTGACGGCAGACGATGTTCTGAATTCCGCTTTCGTACAGCCCATCGAGCGCGGCAAGAAAGCTCTCGCCCGGCACCGAGAACACGCGGCTCACGCCATGCGCCGCCAGCGCATCCGTAAGTATCCGTCCGCCGTGTCTGATCTCCTGCCCCATTTCGTCCTCCTGTCCTCGGTTGGCGCCACCATTTCACCGGCCTGCCGGAACGGCAAGTAGTTGCCCCGCGCCGGGCGCGCCTTATCATCCGCTTCGTAACCCCGGCCCGGACAGGAACCCTTCATGGCGGACTACAAGCTACTTGGCATCTCGGGCGCGCTGCGCGCCGGCTCGACCAACCGCAAGCTTCTGGCAGAGGCGTTTCGCCTGTTCGGCGCGGCGGACGTGACCATCGCCGACCTGCGTCTGCCGCTTTACGACGGCGACCTCGAAGAGGCCGAAGGCGTGCCTGCCGCCGCGCAGACCCTGTCGGACCAGATCGCCGGGGCGGACGGCGTCGTGATCTCCAGCCCGGAATACAACCGCGCCGTGACCGGGGTGATCAAGAACGCGCTCGACTGGGTCAGCCGCACCAAGGGCGGGCCGTGGGCGAACAAGCCGGTCGCGGTGATGTCCGCCAACGATGGCCGCGCCGGGGGCGAGGTCGGACAGTACATGCTGCGCCACGCGCTGACGCCGTTCCGCCCGCGCATCGTGCCGGGACCGTTCATCGCGGTGGCGGACTCGTCGAACGCCTTCGACGACGATGGCCGGCTGGTGTCCGACCGCTACGCGAAATCGGTCGAGACGCTGATGCAGGCACTTAGGTCGGAGATCGACATGCTGCGGGGGAACCCGCAGGCCTGATCGCGCGTTCGTGAGGTGGGCGCGCATCGGCGTGCCTTTCCCCACGGGCTCGAAAGGCACCGAAGGCATGACGACCAAGGCCGGGTCCGGCCCCGCTTCCCTTGTCCGCGAAATCGTTGCAGTCACCGCATTCGGCGCGCTGTTCCTTGCCGGGAACCATAGCGGCACCGAACGCTCTTCCGCCGGGTTCTCGCCGCTGGTTCTCGACTGGCCCGTCGCTTTGGGCGGCGCGGCCTATGCGGGCCCCGCCACGACCGAAACGCGCGCGTCTCGGCTGGCCGTCCACCCGCTGTCCGTCCCGGCGGGCACGGTTGAGGCTCTGACCCGCTAAAGTACCTGCTTCAGCAGCAGCACCGTCGCCGCGAGTCCCGCCAACGTCAGCGCGTAGGGCCGGATGCTGGCCCGCGCCACCCGTCGCGCAATCGGGCGCGAGGCGCGGATAGCGACCAGCGAAACCGGCAGCAGAGTCACCGCCAGAACGACGTGCGGCCAGCGCACAAGCCCCGCCACGGCAAGCGAGGCGATGGACACCACCATGCCCCACGCGAAAAAGGTATTCTGCATCGCCGCCGACCGGCGCTGCTCTTCGTGCTGATACAACAGCGCCATCGGCGGCGCGCCCACCGCCGTCAGCGTTCCCATCAGCCCCGCAACGACTCCGGCCGGGAACAGCGTGGCGGGCCGAATCTCGACCCGCACACCCAGAAGCGACAGGGCGATCCCGAGATAGACGACCAGCGCCACGACCGCCGAGAAGGCCGCCGCGTCGGGCAGCGCCAGCGCGATCAGGGTCGCAAGCACCGCGCCCACCGCGCGACCCACGAAACCAGCGGGCAATTCGTTCCGCGCGACCGCGCCCCGGTCGAAGGCGGTCGCGCCAAGCCCTACCGCCGCGCCGAGCAGCAACAGGGCGGCGGGCAGGAATTCCGGCGCCACCAGCGCGATGATCGGAGCGGCGACCATGCCAAAGCCCTGCCCGGTCAGCCGTTGCAGGAAGGTGCCGCAGAACACGGCGAAGGCGCAGACCAGCCAAGCCCCAAGGCCCAGCGCCGCAACCTCAGCCACGCACGGAGATTTCGATCAGGTTGCCGTCCGGGTCACGCACGTAGACCGAGGTCAAAGGCCCGGTCGCGCCGGTCCGTGCCACGGGGCCGTCGACAAGCGGAATGCGGTGTCGGTCGAAATGCTCGACCCAGGTTTCAAGCTGCACTTCGGTCAGGAAACACAGGTCAGCCGTCCCCGGCGCGGCCTTGATTGCACGCGGCTCGAACTCGGCACCGGCCTGATGCAGATTGATCTTCTGTTCGCCAAACGAAAGCGCCATGCGCTCGCCGCCTTCGGCGTCGTGGAACGGCGCCGGCATCATGCCCAGCACGTCACGATAGAATGTAACCGTCCGGTCGATGTCCTCGACGGTCAGAACAAGATGGTCGAGCGCTATAACTGACAATTGTCAAATTCCTTCCATGCCATGTAGGTTTTCACCGACATGCACGAGAGCATCGGCAGAACCCAGACCTTCATGTGCGGCCTCGACCCGGCCCGCGCGACCGCGCTGCATCTTGCGCTCGGTCGTCCCGGCGCGCCGCCGGGACTGGGCGACCCGATGCCCGCCTTCTGGCACCAGATTTATTTCTGGGACCCTCAAAGTCCAGCAGCACTTGGCCGCGACGGGCACCCGGCGACCGGCCCCGGGCTGATCCCGAACCTTGGCCTGCCGATGCGGATGTGGGCCGGAGGGCAGCTTTTGTTCCACTCGGCCCCGGTGCTTGGGCACCCGGCCGAGAAGACCAGCACCGTCGAGCGCGCCGAGGTGAAAGAGGGGCGGACCGGGCGGCTGGGTTTCGTCACCCTGCGGCATGACATCGTTCAGGAAGGCAAGCTGTGCATCACCGAACGGCAGGACCTTGTCTATCGCGACCCGCCCGACCAGCGCGCGAACGTGGCGCCGCCTAAAGCCGAGGGGCGCGAATTTCTTGCTCTCGAACAGCGCTTCGACCCGGTGCTTCTGTTCCGCTATTCCGCCCTGACGCTGAACGGGCACCGCATCCACTACGACGCGGACTATGCCCGGGACGTCGAGGGCTATTCGGGGCTGGTGGTGCACGGGCCGCTCTTGGCGCAGTGCGCCCTGTCGATGGCCGAGGATCTGCTGGGCCCGCTCAGCGCCTTCAGCTTCCGCGCCCGGTCGCCGGTCACGGTCGATGAAGCCGTGTATTTCTGCCTGACGGGCGAGCGGAAGATGCTGGTGCGCACGGCGGAAGGGCGGCTTTGCATGGACATCGAGTTCACGCGCGTGAACTGGCACATCCCGCTGGATCTGGGCGCCGAGGCTTAGAGACTGTCCTCGACCCGGAAGCCCTCGGGGATCGTATCGCGTCCTTCCAGCACCAGATCGGCCATGACCTCGCCCACCTTGGGCGCCATGCCGAAACCGATCTTGAAGCCGCCGTTGGCGATGAAATGCCCCTCGCGATCCGGCCACGCCCCAAGCATGGGCGCGCGACTGCGCGCGCGCGGACGCACGCCGGCCCACCGGAACGTCTCGGGTGCGTCGCGCAGGGGCGGAAACACGGCCCGCGCCTTCTCGATCAGCGCGTCGCATTGGTCGTCCGTCGACTCGGGATCGTCGAAGTCCCGCTCGCTGGTCGACCCGACTGCAACCGTGCCGTTGTGATGCGGCACGATGTGAAGGCCGTCCGCGAAGATCTGCGGCCGGTCGGCGGCATCGAGTTTGAACTCGACGGCCTGCCCCTTCACGCCGGTTCCCACGCTACGGCCCAGCGCCTGCGACAGTTCGGCCAGACCCTCGTAGCCCGTGGCCCAGACGACTTTGCCCCGCGCGGGCATCGGATCGTAGGACAGCCGCGCGCCGTGCGCGTTGTAGGCGGCCCACCACAGGCTGGCGCAGGCGCCGCGCGGGCTGGCGCGGGCGGTCAGGCTGTCCCAGACGTACAGGCCGGTGGGGCTTTCGGGCCGCCAGTCCCCCGCCTCGGCGGCGTCGATCACCCGCCATTCCGCCGCGTCGCCCCAAAGCTCGGCCGCCGTGACTTCGCGCTGACGGGCCAGTTCCACCGCACGGTCGTCGGCCAGCGGCTGCACCCGGCCAAGCCGGGCATAGCCGGAAGACACGTTCGATTCCGCCTCGACCCGAGCCCAGAAGGCCGGCTGCATCAGAAGGCTCTCAAGCTGGAACTGCTTCTTTGGGTTCCAGTTCTCGGGCACGTGCGGCGCAAGCGCGCCGACGATGCCGCCCGAGGAACCGGCGGCAAGGCAGCGCGTCTCGATCACCTGCACTTTCGCGCCACGACGGGCGCAGGCATAGGCCACCGAGACGCCGAAGATCCCGGCCCCCATCACGGTCACGTCCGCCATTGCCATTGCCCGTTCCCTTCCGCATTGTCGCGCCGAATCCGCTAGGCCCTTCAAATGCAGACCCCCGATCCATCCGCAACCCTCTGGCGCGACGGCGCGGTGCCCGTGTCGGCCCGGTTCGACGATCCGTACTATTCGCTGGATAACGGACTGGCCGAGACGCGCCATGTCTTTCTGGACGGCAACGACCTTCCGGCGCGGTTCCGCGAGGGGTTCAACATCGCTGAACTGGGGTTCGGCACCGGACTGAACTTGCTGACCGCGCTTCACGCGTGGCGCGCGTCGGGCGCTACCGGCCCGCTGCGCTTTACCAGCTTCGAGGCGTTCCCCCTGCCAGCCGCCGACCTGTCGCGCGCGCTGGCCTCCTTTCCGGAACTGGGCGAACTCGCAGCGCCGCTGGTGGCGGCATGGGAGCGTGGCGAGACCGTGATCGAGACCGGCGACCTGCGCGCCGAGGTCGTCATCGGCGACGCGCGCGAAACGCTTTCGGCATGGAACGGCGCGGCGGACGCGTGGTTTCTGGATGGCTTCTCGCCCGCAAAGAACCCCGAACTGTGGGAAGCGCCGCTGCTGGAACAGGTCGCGCGCCACACCGCGCCCGGCGGAACCGTCGCGACCTATACCGCCGCGGGTTTCGTCCGGCGCAACCTTGCCGACGCGGGCTTTGCCG
The DNA here is from genome assembly GCA_017792445.1 of Maritimibacter sp. GTDB lineage: Bacteria > Pseudomonadota > Alphaproteobacteria > Rhodobacterales > Rhodobacteraceae > Psychromarinibacter. The sequence continues at coordinate 2,100,924 of CP051232.1, read as the reverse complement.
TCGAACGCCGCCCCGGGTTCGGACGCAAGCGTCACATGACCGTGGCGCGGCTGGCATGAGCGTGCAGAACACCAAGCTCGGCATCTGGCTGATGGTGCTGACGACCTTCATCTTCGCGGTGCAGGACGGCATCTCGCGCCACCTTGCCGACAACTACAACGTCTTCATGGTGGTGATGATCCGCTACTGGTTCTTCGCGGCCTTCGTGATGACCGTCGCCTCGCGCAACGCCGGCGGATTGCGCAAAGCCGCCGCCACGACGCAACCGGTGGTGCAGGCGTTCCGGGGCATCCTGCTGGCGGGCGAGGTCTGCGTGATGGTGCTGGCCTTCACCCTGCTGGGCCTGGTCGAAAGCCACGCGATCTTCGCCTGCTACCCCCTGTTGATCGCGGCGCTGTCGGGGCCGGTGCTGGGCGAGAAAGTCGGCTGGCGCCGCTGGGCCGCCGTCGGCGCGGGCTTCGTCGGAATGCTGATCATCCTGAAGCCCGGCCTGCGGGTGTTCGAGCCGCAGGCGCTGGTCGCGCTTTGCTCGGCCGCGATGTTCGCGCTGTACGGGCTGCTGACCCGCTACGTGGCCCGCAAGGACAGCGCCGCGACCTCGTTCTTCTGGACAGGCGTCGCGGGCGCGGTGCTGATGAGCTTCGTCGGCATCTGGTTCTGGGAGCCGATGACCGGCGGCGACTGGGTCTGGATGGCGATCCTGTGCGTCACCGGCGCGGCGGGGCACTGGACGCTGATCCGGGTCTACGAGGTGGCCGAGGCGTCCTCGGTCCAGCCTTTCGCGTATTTCCAGCTGGTCTTCGCCTCGACGATGGGGGTGCTGGTGTTCGGAGAGGCCATCGAGCCGTCCACCGCCCTTGGCGCGGCGGTGATCGTCGGCGCCGGTCTGTTCGCACTGTGGCGAGAGCATCAGTCGAAGAAGCGGCAGGACCGGGCCGTGGCGCGGTAACAGGCGCGCCCGGCTGGTCCGGTCCGGTCAGGCCGGGGCCGGGTTGGTGCCCTGTTTGTAGGGCGTCCAGTCTTCGATCTCGGGATAGAACCGCCTGCGCCAGTCGCGGACTTTCGGGTTCATAACGCGGCGCCACACTGGCGGGACCATCGCGACCATCGCCATCACCGGATAGCCGAAGGGCAGCTGCGGCGCTTCCTCCTCGGTATAGGTCTGCAACAGCGGAAAGCGGCGCGACGGTTTGTAGTGGTGGTCAGAGTGCCGTTGCAGGTTGATCAGCAGCCAGTTCGACGCCTTGTGCGACGCGTTCCACGAATGGCGGGGCAGCACGTGCTCGTATTTACCGCTGCCAAGGTGTTTCCGCGTCAGCCCGTAGTGTTCGACGTAGTTGGTCAGTTCCAGCTGCCAGATCGCCGAGATCGCCTGCATCAGGAAAAGCCCCAGCCCCGCCCAGCCGCCAATCACAACCGCCAGCGCCAGCGCCGCCAGTTGCAGGACGGCATAGCGCCAGAACGGGTTCGAGCGGTGCAGCGGCCCAAGTCCCTTGCGGGCGAGCATCCGTTTCTCGGCCCGCCATGCAGAGCCGGGGCATTCGGCCAGCACCCGGAAAAAGAAGCGATGAAATCCCTCGTTGTACTTCGCCGTCACCGCGTCCGCCGGGGTGCCCACGTGGCGGTGGTGGACCAGCAGGTGTTCGGTTCGGAAATGGCTGTACAGGACTGTCGCCAGAAGCAGGTCGCCCAGCCAGCGCTCGACGCGGTTCTTCTGGTGCAACAACTCGTGGGCATAGACGATCCCGACGGTGCCCGAGATGATGCCGACGTCGAAGAACAGCACCAGCTTCTCCCACGTGGCAAGGTGGCCGGTGTGGGTGGCGTACCAGATCGCCCCGTAGATCACGCAGGCCTGGATCGGGAACCAGATCATCGTGATCAGCCGATACCAGAACAGCTGGCTCTCGTCGGTTTCGGTGTCGGGGTTTTCCTCGTTCAGCCCGATGACCGCGTCAAGGACACCGTACAGCCACCACGTCCCCAGCGGCGGCAGGATCAGCGCCCAGCCGCCCTGCGTCGCCGCAAGCGCGATCAGCGGCAGCAGCCCGAGCGACAACCAGAACGGCAGGGCGCTGCGCAGGTCGCCGATGCTTTTGGCAGAGGGCATCTTCGGTGGCTCCGGTAAGGTTCGGGGCGGAGCATATCTTTGGTCAGATCGTGGGGCAATCGGGGGTGCTCTCTACTGTCCCCCCCTTCCTGTCCTCGCCCCGTCCACGGGGGAGGGAGATTGGTGGTTGGCCCACCCCGGTCAACGAGCGTGGGCTTTGCGTGGCCGATCAGTCCAGCGCCGTGACGGCGAGGTCGTAGGCCTTGCGCATGACCGTGGGCAGCGCAGCGGGACGGAACTCGGCACGGGGAACAAACGCGCCCCGGTCGGCGCGGGTGCCTTCGGGCACCTCGGCCACGCGCAGGGCAAGCCGCAGGTGAAAATGTGTGAACGTGTGCCGCACCTCGGCGCCGACATCGCGCCATTTGGCGTCCAGCGGCGGAGCCTCGGCAGGATCGTCGTTCCACTCGCTGCCGGGCCAGCCCAGCATGCCGCCCAGCAGGCCCCGATCCGGCCTCCGCTCCAACAGCCACGCCCCGTCCGCGCGGCGCGCAAGATAGGCATAGCCCAGCCGCGTCGGCTTGGCTTTCTTCGGGGACTTGCGCGGCAGCGTGGCCTGCACACCTTCGGCGCGGGCGGCGCAGGGCTCGATCCACGGGCAGATACCGCAGGCGGGCGACTTTGGCGTGCAGACCGTCGCGCCCAGATCCATCACCGCCTGCGCATAGTCGCCGGGCCGGTCGCTGGGCGTCAGCCTGGCCGTCAGTTCCGTCAGTTCCGGCTTCGCGGCGGGCAGCGGCGTTTCGACGAGGTGCAGCCGCGCCATCACCCGCTCGACGTTGCCGTCGACCACGGCGGCCGGTTCGTCGAAGGCGATCGCGGCGATTGCCGAGGCGGTGTACGGCCCGATGCCCGGCAGCGTCAGCAGCCCGTCGCGCGTGTCGGGAAACCGGCCGCCATGCTCGGACGCAACCGCGCGGGCGCATTTCAGCAGGTTCCGCGCGCGGGCGTAATAGCCAAGCCCGGCCCATTCCGCCATCACGTCGCCGTCCTCGGCGGCGGCCAGCGCCTGAACCGTGGGCCAGCGCGCCATGAAGCGGTGGAAATAATCCCTCACCGCGGCGACGGTGGTCTGCTGAAGCATGACTTCGGACATCCAGACCGCATAGGGATCGGGCCGAACGCCCTCGCGCCGCTCGGCCGGGCCGACACGCCACGGCATCACGCGGGCATGCCGGTCGTACCAATCCAGCAGGACACGGCTGAGCTGTTCGTCACGCAATCTTTATGGCTCCCCGGCAGGCTTTCGGCTGGCGTCACGCATGGCGCGCCCGTTAGGATAGCGCCGTGACCGAGGAGTGCCAGAGATGACCACAGGACCGTCCGGAAAGGCGCCCCGCCGCAAGCGCGGGTTCGAGCGCGCTTCGGGCCTGTTGTCGACGCGCATCCGCGAGGTCGGCGAGAAACGCGGCTTTGCCGTGTCGCGTGTGCTGACCCACTGGGCCGAAATCGTGGGCGCGGATGTCGCCGCGATCTGCCGTCCGGTCAACGTAAGCTATGGCCGCGGCGGGTTTGGCGCGACGCTTACCGTTCTGACCACCGGCGCGCAGGCCCCGATGCTGGAAATGCAGAAAGACCAGATCCGCGAGCGGGTGAACGCCTGCTATGGCTATTCAGCGATCTCGCGGCTGAAGATCACACAAACGGCGCCGACCGGCTTTGCCGAGGGACAGGCCGCTTTCGCCCCTGCCCCCGCAAAGCCAAAGTCCGAACCCGCCCCCGAACTTCGCCAGCGCGCCGCAGAAGCAAGCGCCAGCGTCGCCGACGATTCCCTGCGCCGCGCGCTTGAAGCGCTTGGCGCCAATGTACTCTCCCGACAGAAAGACTGACCGAGGACCCTGATGAACAAGTTCCTTCCCTTCGCCGCCGCCCTCGTGCTGGCCGCCGGCGCCACCGTATTCTGGCCCACCGGCAATTCCAGTTCTGAACTGACCGCCTTTGGCGCGGCGCAGGCGCAAGAGGGCGAGGTCGACACCTCGATCGTGACCGAGATGGCGCTTGGCGATCCCGATGCGCCGGTCACGGTGATCGAGTACGCCTCGGCCACCTGCCCGCACTGCAAGAACTTCCACCTGACCGTGCTGGACCAGTTGAAAGAGAACTACATCGACACCGGCAAGGTCCGCTTCATCTACCGCGAAGTGTATTTCGACCGCTTCGGCCTGTGGGCCGGGATGCTGGCCCGTTGCGGTGCGCCGCGCGGTGCCGATGCCGATCCGGCGCAGCTTGAGGCGTCGCAGAAGCGCTATTTCGCGATCATGGACATGGTGTTCGAGCAGCAGTCCGACTGGCTGAACGCCGACACCCCGGCGGGCATCGCGGACAACCTGTCGAAGATCGGCCGCACCGCAGGTCTGTCGGCCGACATGGTCGACGAATGCCTGCAGGACGCCGAGATGGCGCAGGCCATGGTGACGCTGTACGAGCAGAACCGCGAGGCGGACGACATCTCTTCGACGCCGTCGTTCATCATCGACGGGCAGAAGTACTCGAACATGAACTACGACGACTTCGCCGCGGCGCTGGACGAGAAGCTGCCGGCGGAATGATCCGGCGATGACGGCACCACTGGACGGCCTTCGGGTCGTCGAACTCGCCCGTATCCTGGCCGGCCCCTGGGCCGGCCAATGCCTGTCCGACCTTGGCGCGGAAGTCATCAAGGTCGAAAGCCCCGAAGGCGACGATACCCGCCGATGGGGCCCGCCCTTCGTCGAGCGCGACGGCGACCGGACGGCCAGTTACTTCCATGGCTGCAACCGGGGCAAACAGTCGATTGCCGTCGATTTCCGCACCCGCGAGGGGCAGGAAACCGTGCGCGCCCTGGTGGCCGACGCCGACGTCGTGATCGAGAACTTCAAGGTCGGCGGGCTGGTGAAATACGGACTGGACTATGCCAGCCTGTCCACGCTGAACCCCGGGTTGATCTATTGCTCGATCACCGGTTTCGGGCAGGACGGTCCTTATGCCCACCGCGCCGGCTATGACTATATCATCCAAGGCATGTCCGGGCTGATGTCGATCACCGGCGAACCCGACGGCCAGCCGCAAAAGACCGGCGTTGCGATCACCGATGTGTTCACCGGCATGTACGCCGCGACCGCGATCCTCGCCGCCGTTCACCAAAGGCATGCGACCGGCAAGGGTCAGTGGATCGACATGGCGCTGATGGACGTGGCGACGGCGGTCACCGCGAACCAGGCGATGAACTACTTGACCACGGGCATTGCGCCTGTGCGGTTGGGTAACGCGCATCCGAACCTCGTCCCCTATCAGGTGTTCGACTGCTCGGACGGCTTCATCATCATCGCGGTCGGCAACGACTCGCAATACGTCCGGTTCTGCGAGTTGCTGGGGGTCACGAACCTCGCGGGCGCCCCCTACGCCACGAACGCGGGCCGCGTGGAGAACCGCAACGTGCTGGTGCCTTTGCTGATGGCAGAGACGGCGAAATGGACGAAGGCCGATCTGCTGGCAGGGTGCGAGGCGAAAGGCATCCCCGCCGGGCCGATCAACGACATGGCCGAGGTCTTCGCCGATCCGCAGGTGCAGGCGCGCGGACTTGAGATGTCGCTGGACGGCGTGCCCTCGGTGCGCCCACCGTTCCGGTTCTCAGACGCCGAGGCGAAGCTGGATGCGCCCTCGCCGAAGCTCGACCAGCACGGCGGCGCGATCCGGGCCTCGCTGAAGAAGGGCTGACGCCTATTCGCCGCCCCGGCTGATCTTGCCACCACCGACCGGCGCGGCGACCCCGGTCGTGCCGGGCGCGCTGGTGGGCATACCGCGCGCGACTCGGGCGGCGAGATAGGCGAACGCCTGCGCCTCCAGCATGTCGCCATCCAGCCCTGCGGCCTCGACCGGTTCCACCGGGCAGGGCAGCGCCTTGGCCAGCCCCGCCATCATCGCGCCGTTGTACCGTCCGCCACCGGTGACCAGCAGTTGCGACGGCGGCGAGGGGCAATGCTCCATCCCCCGCGCGACGGCAGCCACCGTGCAGGCCACCAGCGTCGCTGCGGCATCGGCGTCGGACAGGTCCGCGACAGCACCCGCGAGGTCGGCGAAGTCGTTCCGGTCCAGCGATTTCGGCGGCATGCGCAGGAAATAGCGATGTTCGAGGAAGCGCGCCACGACGCCCTCGTCCACCGTGCCGGAAGCCGACAAGGCGCCGTCCTCGTCGCGATCCAGCCCGCGCCGGGCCTGCATCAGGTCGTTCAGCGGAGCATTGGCGGGGCCGGTATCGAAGGCAAGGCAGGCGCCCTGCACATCGGGGCCGGGCTGCGCCGGGTCGACCCACGTCACGTTGCCCACGCCGCCAAGGTTCAGGAACGCCAGCGGGTCGCGCGCGCCGATGTGGCGGGCGCAGGCGAAGTGATAGAACGGCGCCAGCGGCGCGCCCTCGCCGCCCATCTCGACATCGGTGGACCGGAAGTCCCAAACGACGGTCTTGCCCAGCACCTCGGCCAGCAGCGCGCCGTTCCCGGCCTGATGCGTGCCGCGCCCGCGCGGGTCGTGCGCCAGCGTCTGGCCGTGGAAGGCGATCAACTCGGCCTGCGGAAACTGCGCCATCAGTTCGGCATGTGCCGTCTCGACCACCTCGGCCGCCGCCTCGACCTCGGGGGTGCCGGGCCACATCCCCAGCGCGGCGCGCAGGACGGCGCGTTCGGCGTCGGAATAGGCGCGATATCGGCTCTCGCCGAACGCCTCCACCCGCTGCCCGTCGGTCAGGACCATCGCCGCATCCACGCCGTCAAGCGAGGTGCCCGACATCGTGCCAAGCACCCAGACCGGAGCGGTGATCTTCATGCCTTCCCCTTTGCCCCCTTGGCGCGTACAAGTGCGCCGCACATGAAACACTGGACCGAAACGCAATGACCTACCACCCGAAATCCGATTTCCTGGGTGTGATCATCGAGCGGGGTTTCCTCGCCGATTGCACCGATCTTCAAAGCCTCGACGAGGCCCTGATCTCGGGTACGGTCCCCGCTTATATCGGCTATGACGCTACCGCGCAGTCGCTGCACGTGGGTCACCTGCTGAACATCATGCTGCTGCGCTGGTTCCAGAAATGTGGCCACAAGCCGATCACCCTCATGGGCGGCGGCACCACGAAGGTCGGCGACCCGTCCTTCCGGTCGGACGAGCGCCCGCTGCTGACGCCCGAGGCGATCGACGACAACATCGCCAGCATGAAGCAGGTGTTCGCCAAGTACCTCGACTATGGCGATGCCGACAGCGACGCGCTGATGCTGAACAACGCCGAGTGGCTCGATGATCTGAATTACCTCGAGTTCCTGCGCGACATCGGGCGGCACTTCTCGGTCAACCGGATGCTGTCCTTCGAGTCGGTGAAATCGCGCCTCGACCGCGAGCAATCGCTGTCGTTCCTCGAATTCAACTACATGATCCTGCAGGCCTACGACTTTCTTGAGCTGAACCGCCGATATGGCTGCCTGCTACAGATGGGCGGCTCGGACCAGTGGGGCAACATCGTCAACGGCATCGACCTGACCCGCCGCGTGCTGGATCACGAGATCTACGGGCTAACGACCCCGCTGCTGACCACCTCGGACGGGCGCAAGATGGGCAAAAGCCAGGGCGGCGCGATGTGGCTGAACGCCGATATGTTGTCGCCCTATGAATTCTGGCAGTTCTGGCGCAACACCACCGATGCCGACGTTGGCCGGTTCATGAAGCTTTATACCGAGATCCCGGTGGACGAATGCGACCGGCTGGCCGCGCTTGGCGGGTCCGAGATCAACGACGCCAAGATCGTGCTGGCGAACGCCGTGACGACCCTGTGCCACGGGGCCGAGGCCGCCGCCGCCGCCGAGGCGACCGCGCGCGAGGTGTTCGAGAAGGGCGGCGTGGGCGACGACCTTCCGACGCTGGCGCTGACCGCCGAAGAAGTCGGGGACGGCATCTCGATCGTGCAACTGATCGTCAAGTCAGGCCTCGCGAAGTCGGGCAAGGAAGCCAAGCGCCTGATTGCCGACAACGGCGCACGCATCGACGACGCACCGCTGACGGATGCCGGGCTGATGCTGGATGCAACCGCGCTGGCCTCTCCGGTGAAGCTGTCGGCGGGCAAGAAGCGGCACGCGCTGGTGAAGCTGGACGGCTGACCGCCCGTTCGGTTTCTGACCAACAAGCCATCGCGAATAGAAAAAATCCCCGCCGACACAAGGTCGGCGGGGTCAGTCGTGCCGTGGCGGTGGGCCACAGGCACCGGCGGTAGTCCGTGTATTCTGTTGTTCGGATAACCTTGCGGGTCAGCGCATCTCGGACCGGATCTGCTGGCGCAGCACGTCGATGGGGACGACCTGCCCTTCGCGGCGGAAGTTCCAGTAGGTCCAGCCGTTGCACGAAGGCGCACCTTCCAAAGCCGCCCCGACCTGATGGATGCTGCCCGACGCCTCGGCCGAGACCAGCGTGCCGTCGGCGCGCACCTTGGCCGTCTTGCCGTTCTGGCTGACCAGCACCTCGCCCGGGCGCAGCATGCCGCGCTCGACCAGCTGGCCGAAGGGAACGCGCGGTTCGGCGCGTTTGGCGCGGCTGACTTCCAGCGCAGTAGAGTCGTACTTGCGGACCTTCTCCAGCCGCTTCGTCGCGACCTCGCGATAGGCGGCCTCGCGTTCGATGCCGATGAACTCGCGGCCCAGCATCTTGGCGACGGCGCCGGTGGTGCCGGTTCCGAAGAACGGATCAAGCACCACGTCGCCCGGATTGGTCGTGCCGACCAGCACCCGGTGCAGCAGGCTCTCCGGCTTTTGCGTCGGATGCGCCTTGTCGCCGCTGTCGTTCTTCAGGCGCTCGTGTCCGGTACAGATCGGCAGCACCCAGTCCGAGCGCATCTGGATGCCCTCGTTCAGCGACTTCAGCGCCTCGTAGTTGAAGGTGTATTTGCTGGCCTCTTCCTTCGACGCCCAGATCAGCGTCTCGTGGGCGTTGGTCAGACGTTTGCCGCGGAAGTTCGGCATCGGGTTCGACTTGCGCCAGACCACGTCGTTCAGGATCCAGAAGCCCTGGTTCTGAAGCTCGGCACCCAGACGGAACACGTTGTGGTAGGAGCCGATGACCCAGATCGCGCCGTTCGGCTTCAGCAGCCGCTTGGCGGCGGCAAGCCAGTCGCGGGTGAACTTGTCGTAGACGGCAAAGCTGGAGAACTGGTCCCACTCGTCATCGACCGCGTCCACACGAGAGTTGTCGGGGCGGTGCAGCTCTGACTTGAGCTGCAGGTTATAGGGCGGATCCGCAAAGATCAGGTCCACCGACGCCTCGGGCAAAGACCGCATCACCTCGATGCAATCGCCCGCAATTATCTGGTTAAGCGGCAACTCCACGGCTGCCCCCTTCATCGTTTTGACCATTGCTGCCTCTGTCCCCGCGCCTTGTCCACGACGCTGAATGTTGTTGTGGACAAGTCTGAGTCAAAGGCGAATCGCGGTCAAATTCTTTATTGAATCAGGGGGTTACAGAAATCTCTTGATACAAGATATTGTGGACAGGTCGGAAACTACGCCTATGGTGTGGGGTCACGCCCAGATTTCGGAGCGCAGCGACGTGTTCTTTCGTCGGGTAGCCCGCGTTGCGCTCCCAGCCGTATCCGGGGTGCTGTTGCGCCAAATCCCACATGACACGATCTCGACAAACTTTTGCCACAATCGAAGCCGCTGAAATCGAAAGAGATTTGCAGTCGCCTTTCACGATTGCCTCTGCCGGACAGGTCAGGCCCTTCGGCACGAATTTCCCGTCCACAAGCGCAAGATCCGTGGCGCGACTCAGCCCCTCGGCAGCGCGCACCATGGCCAGTTGCGAGGCATGGAAGATGTTCAGCGCATCGATCTCCTCGACCGAGGCATGCGCGATGCTCACATCGGCACACTCTTCCAGCTCGGCCGCAAGCCGGGTCCGCACTTTCTCGGACAGTTGCTTGGAATCAGTCAGGCCGTCGGGGATGCGCGCGGGGTCCAGCCGCACGGCGGCGGCGGTCACTGGCCCGGCCAGCGGGCCGCGGCCCACCTCGTCGATACCACAGATAAAGACGGCGCCGCGGGCAAGCGCGGCCTCTTCGCGGGAGAAATCTGGAATGGCGCGGGGCATGTCCCCATCAAACCCATCGGGCGACGGCAAACAAGGCCCAGCCCCCCGCAAAAGGAAAGAGCGGGCGCCCCGCAAAGGCACCCGCTCTCCCTTCATGATCCGGAAGGGGCTCCGGACCACTCTGCTCGATGGTTATTGCTGTTGATCAGTAGCCGGCGCGATTGGCGCACTGCCAGTCGACCCAACGGTTGCCACCGCGGCCGTGGATGCAGTGCGACGGCACGCGGACGACGTTGTTGCGCTGGTGCGGCGGATTGTGGCGCTGCGGCGGGTTGTTGTAGCGCGGCGGCGTGTAGCGCTGCGGCGGGGTGTTGCGGGTCACGGTGGACCGGTTCTTGGTGCCTTCGCCGATCAGGTGGCCCAGCGCGAACAGCGTACCCACGCCAAGGATAAGGCGGGTGGTTTCGCCGCGGTCCAAAGCGCTGGCGGGCGACACGGTGGCAGCGGTCAGTGCGAGGCTGGCGGCGAGGGCGGTGGCGATAATCTTCTTGGTCATCGGACAGTCCTTTCTGGTGTTTGCGGTACCGAATGCGTTCGGCAGTCCCGCGGACAACACCACCTCGCCACGACCCGTTCCGGTCAGGCAATATCGGCTTCCGGTTATGCGATGACAGCGCCTTTCCGCCGCCGTGTTATCCGATGACAAAGACCGGAAACCCCTGCGGATATTGAATAACCAGCCGGGTCTGGGCAAAGATCAGCCTATGAAACAGCACACCGTCATACTTGCCTTCGCACTGGCCTTGATCGGCACCGCCGCCTCGGCGGCCTGTACGGTCGAGTACAAGGCGAAGAAGGGCAGCCAATACGTTCACTCGCGCATGTCGGTCCCCGACAATGCCTGCAACGTCGGCGCAGCCACGCCCATCGTCGAGAGCGCCCTGGCCAGCCAGGGCATGCAACTCTTGGCTATAGTCAAGGTTACACCGGGCGGGTAAATTCGCTCTATGAACCGTTCAGACAACGGGCAGGACATCGCAACCACCCGGCGCTCCGGCGGCCGGGTGGTCGCCTTCGGGCTTGCCGCCATCGTGGGCATCCTTGCGATCGCCGCGGTGCTTCTCTTCATGAACCTGCCGACCGCGACCGCCTTCGTGGATCGCGTCGACCGCATTTTTCTTGAATACGATCTGACCTCGCCCGATTCGAGCGCCGAGACCACGCTGCTGGGCATCCTCGCCGAAAGCGGCGCCGCCTTCTCCGAGGTGCTGGCGAGCTACCGGGTGATCATGTTCGTGCTGCTGGTCTTCGCCGCCGCGCTGCTGATCGCCGCGCTGGTGTTTCTTGTGACCATCGCCACCCTGAACCGGCGCATCGCCCAGTTCGAACGGTCGGGTCTTCAGGTGTCATCGATGGTGATCAGCCGCGACGAGAACAAGGTCTATCTCAACGACAACCTCGAGTTCACCCTGACCGGCGCCGCCATCGAAACGCTCGCGGTGCTGGCCGAGGCCCGGATGGACGAGGACGTGCTGACGGGCGCCGAGATCGAGGCGATGATCTCGGGCCGCGACGCCGCCGACTGCGACGAGGCGTCCGGCGCCACGCGGATCAAGCGGCTGCGGGATTCGCTTGGCAACCAGATGGTCAGCGAGATGCTGGTGAAGAACATCGCCCGCAAGGGCTACATGCTTGCGATCGACCGCAAGGTCATCCGCATGATTTGATCCGCTGCGACCTGTCCGGGCTTGCCGCAGCGTTGCACCGCGCCGCGGGCTGGGATAATCGGGTCGGAACGCAGGCAAGAGGGGTCGGCATGCACCGAGCTTTGAAAACACTGGCATTCCTTGTGGCGGCGCTTGTCCTCGCGGGCTGTGACCCGCGCAGCGACCTCGACGAGAAGCCGGTCGATCTAGGCGCCTTCAAGCTTGGCCATAATCTCGTGGTTGCCCGCAAACCCTCGATCGGTCCGGGCTCCATCGAAGTGACCGAGGCGGAATGGCAGGCGGCCATCGAGGGCGCGGTCGACGACCGGTTCGGCCGGTACCAGGGCGACCGCCTGTACCACCTTGGCATGAGCGTCGACGCCTACTTCCTGACCTCGCTCGACGCCGGCGTACCGCTGGTGCCGTCGCTGAAATCGGTCCTGCTGATGACCGTGACACTGTGGGACGACCAGCTTGCCCGCAAGCTGAACGAGGAAGCCCACGAAATCAGCGTGATCTCGGCCTACAACGGTGCCGGCGCCTTCCCGACGAAAGAGCGTCTGCTCGAGATCCTGTCGGCTCAGGCCGCCAAGCAGATCGAAACCTGGATGGAAGAGAACCCCGACTGGTTCCGCCCGCCCTACGAATAAGGCGGCCCGCCCGCCTTTCCACCGAAGATGCGCTTGATTTTCCGCTGTCCAGCCAATAAGTCAGCGCGCGTACTGGACCGGGGCATGGTGCCCCCTTTGACTACGAGGCGCCCTGAGGATGGCTAAGGAAAAGTTTGAACGTAACAAACCGCACGTCAACATCGGCACGATTGGCCACGTTGACCATGGCAAGACGACGCTGACGGCGGCCATCACGAAGTACTTCGGTGACTTCCGTGCGTATGACCAGATCGACGGCGCGCCGGAAGAGAAGGCCCGCGGCATCACGATCTCGACCGCTCACGTGGAATACGAGACCGAGAACCGTCACTACGCGCACGTCGACTGCCCCGGCCACGCCGACTACGTGAAGAACATGATCACCGGTGCCGCCCAGATGGACGGCGCGATCCTGGTCGTGAACGCCGCTGACGGCCCGATGCCGCAGACGCGCGAGCACATCCTGCTGGCCCGTCAGGTCGGCGTTCCGGCGCTGGTCGTTTTCCTGAACAAGGTCGACCAGGTGGACGACGAGGAACTGCTCGAGCTGGTCGAGATGGAAGTTCGCGAACTGCTGAGCTCGTACGAGTTCCCGGGCGACGACATTCCGATCATCGCGGGTTCGGCTCTGGCCGCCATGAACGGCGACAACCCGGAGATCGGTGAAGAGAAGATCAAGGAACTTCTCGCCGCCGTCGACGAGTACATCCCGACCCCCGAGCGTGCTGTGGACCAGCCGTTCCTGATGCCGATCGAAGACGTGTTCTCGATCTCGGGCCGCGGCACCGTTGTGACCGGCCGTGTCGAGCGTGGCGTGGTGAACGTGGGCGACGAACTGGAAATCGTCGGCATCAAGGACACCAAGAAGACGACCTGCACCGGCGTGGAAATGTTCCGCAAGCTGCTGGATCGCGGTGAAGCCGGCGACAACATCGGCGCGCTGCTGCGCGGTATCGACCGTGAAGGCGTCGAGCGTGGCCAGGTTCTCTGCAAGCCGGGTTCGGTGAAGCCGCACACGAAGTTCAAGGCCGAGGCCTACATCCTCACCAAAGAGGAAGGTGGCCGTCACACCCCGTTCTTCGCGAACTACCGTCCGCAGTTCTACTTCCGGACCACGGACGTGACCGGCACCGTGACCCTGGCCGACGGCACCGAGATGGTGATGCCGGGCGACAACGTGTCGTTCACGGTTGAACTGATCGCGCCGATCGCGATGGAAAACGGCCTGCGCTTCGCCATCCGTGAAGGCGGCCGCACCGTCGGCGCCGGCGTCGTGTCGGAAATCATCGAGTAATCGATCGCCTCCAGAACTTCCGGAAACGGCCCGCGCCCCTCGCGCGGGCCGTTTTCTTTTGCGCCCCCGGCGCAGGGCGCTAGGTTCAGCCGCAACGCAGACGAGTGACCGACCATGAGTGACCACATCCTTTTCGCCCACAGTCTCAACGGCGCCACCCCCGGTGCGGAACTGACCGGTCAGGCCATAGCGGACTCTCTCGAATCGCCGGAACTGGCATGGGTCCACATGAACGCCGGCGATCCCGGCGCCGCCGCGTGGATCGAGGCCCATATGGCCTATCTTCCCGTCGCCGTGCGTCACGCGCTGGTCGCCGACGCCACCCGGCCCCGCGTCAGCTTTCACGGCGACGGCGCGATGATCTTCCTGCGCGGCGTCAACACCAACCCCGGCGCCGAACCCGAGGACATGGTCTCGCTCCGCATCTGGATCGACCCCGCCCGCATCGTCACCCTGTCCCTGCGCCAGCTCGCTTCGGTCCGCGAACTGCGCGAGACCGTGGCCGCCGGGGACGGGCCGCAGGACGCGGGCACCTTCCTCGCCGATATCGTCGCCCGCCTGAACGCCCGGATCATCGACCGCGTGGACGTGCTGGACGACGATGGCGAACGGATCGAGCAGGCGGTGCTGTCCGACGCCGCCGACCCCGGCACCCTGCGCCCGCAGATCACCGACATCCGGCAGGAACTCGTCGACCTGCGCCGCTATCTGCGCCCGCAGCGCGACGCTCTGGGGCTGCTGGCGGCAGAACGGCTGGGTTTCATCGAAGGAGAGGCCCGGCTTGAGATCGCCGAATCGCAGGACGCGCTGACCCGCACCGTCGAGGATCTCGAAGGTCTTGCCGAACGCCTGATCGTCGCCCGCGACGAGATCGCCAGCGCGCATTCCGACCGGCTGAACCGCAACCTATACATCCTGTCGGTGATCTCGGCCGTGTTCCTGCCGCTCAGCTTCCTGACGGGCCTTCTGGGCGTGAACCTCGGCGGCATACCGGGGTCCGAAGACGGCGGCGCTTTCTGGGAATTCTCCGCCGCCCTCTGCGTGGTGCTGGTGCTGCAACTCCTGGTGCTGTGGCGCATGCGCTGGGTCAACGTTCCGGGCCGCTGGCGCCGCAAGGACCCCTGACGCGCCACCGGGCCATATTTCCCCGCCCAGCCCCCTGATTGCTCTTGCGTTTGCCCGTGGGAATGCGTACCCAGCAGGCCGGCCTAGGGGTGTAGCTCAGTTGGTAGAGCATCGGTCTCCAAAACCGAGGGTCGGGGGTTCGAGCCCCTCCGCCCCTGCCAGGCCAATCCTCCACGCAGCGTGAACAAACAAGCGCCGCCTCCCGGCGGACGCACATGCCGCTTCTTCTCTTTCCAAATACCTCGGGGGAGTCGCACCAACGGTGCGACGGGGGCAGAGCCCCCAATCGCCCGTCTCCAGGACCGCGTCAGCCCGCCAGCAGCGCGTCGATCTCCGCCCGCGCCGGCATCGAGGGCGCAGTGCCCGGACGCGTGACCGAGATCGCGGCGCAGGCGCAGCCAAAGCGCACCGCGTCGACCGGGTCCATTCCCTCGGCCAGCGCCGCGGCGAATGCGCCGTTGAACGCGTCGCCCGCGCCGGTCGTTTCCACAACCGATCCGGCAGAGAACGGCGGCACGTGTTCCGAGCGGGTTGCGTCGTGGTACAGCGCGCCCTTCTCGCCCAGCGTGATGATCGCGGCCTTCGCCCCGCGCGCCAGCAGGATCTCCGCCGCCGCCTGCGCTTCCTCGACGGTCGAGACCGGCAGGCCGGTGATGCTTTCGGCTTCGGATTCGTTCGGTGTGACGTAGTCGCACAGCGCCAGCATGCCCTCGGGCAACTCTGCCGCGGGCGCCGGGTTCAGGATCGTGACGCCCGAGCCTTCGCGCGCGATCTCAAGTGCCCGCACGGCTGCCGGCATCGGCTGTTCCAGCTGCGTCATGAAGACGGAGGCACCCCGGATCAGGTCCGCCTGCCGCTCGACGAACGGAACGTCGATGGTCCCCGCCGCACCCGGCGAGATGATGATCGCGTTGTTGCCCGTCGATTCCTCGATGAAGATGTAGGCCGCGCCGGTATAGCTGTCCTCGGTCTGCTCGATCTCGGGCACCACGCCGGCCTCGGACCATGTCGCCAACGCGATGTCCGCGAAGGCGTCCTTGCCCAGCCGGGTGATCATCCGCACGTCGCCGCCCGCTTTCGCCGCCGCGACCGACTGGTTCGAGCCCTTGCCCCCCGGCCCCAGCTTGAAGCTGTTGCCCATGATGGTCTCGCCCATTTTCGGCATCCGGTCGGCGCGATAGGCGGTGTCGGCGACGAAAACGCCGAGGATCACGATAGGTGCGCTCACTGTGGTTTCACTCCTCAGGAAAATAGCTGTTGCACGGCGCCGGCCATGGCGCGCCCGATGGCGGCCTGCGCCTCTGCCGTGAGATGCACGCCGTCCACCGGATCGGCCTGTGCGACGGGCGCGAGGTCGATGAACCCCGCCCCCAGCCGCCCGGCGGCGGCTTGAAGATGTTCTGCAAGGTCTGCCGACTTTGCCTGTGCGCCGACGAACATCGGCGCGATGGGGCCGACCTCGATCACCGGCACCGGCGCGGCCAGAAGCACCTTGGGCGCGCTGCCGTCCGGACCCGCGTCCGAGGCAAGAATCGTCTTCGCGATCCGCTCCAGCCCCTTGGCGATATCGAACGCCGTGGCCGAGAAGCGGGTCTTGGTGTCGTTGGTGCCCAGCATCACGATCACAAAGTCCAGCGGCAGGTGCGTTTCCAGCAGCGCGGGCAGCGCGCGGATGCCGTTCTTGTGCTCGCCCTCGATGGGATCGTCGAAGACGGCGGTGCGGCCCGGATGCCCCTCGGCGATCACATCCCAGCCGTCGCCAAGCGTTTCGGCCATTACCGTGGGCCAGCGGGCAGGCTTCGCGTGACGCCGGCGATCGTTGAGGAACCGAAGCGCCCGGGTGCCATGCGTGTTGCTGTCGCCGAAGCAAAGTATCGTGCGGTCCGTCAGCGTCCCGTCCTCCCCCTTGGCGGATGTGCCCCCGCCTGCCCGGCGCACGTTAGACCAGCGCGAAGGCCGCTGTCCATGCGCAGCACATCCTTGCCCCGTGGTTGGCTCAGACGCCCTCGAACGTCACCCCGTCCGCCGAGATCCGCGCCAGCGTCAGCGGACCGCCGGTGTAGGCGCCGGTGTCGATGCCGATGCAGCCGCCGCTGATATGGGGCTGCTCGGTGATCGTGTGACCATGCACGACCCAGACCCCGTCGGTGCGGGCCATGCGGCGAAAATCGGGATGGCCCCACATCAGCGTGCTGTCCGCCTGCGCCTCGATCGGCAGCCACGGGTCGGCCGCCGCGTGCACCACCGCGACATTGCCGCTTTGCCACCAGCCCGGCAGGGCCCGCAGCCACGCCAGCATCTCGTCGCCCATCGCCTCGCGCAGCCGCGCCGCCATCGCCGTGCGGTCCTCCGACCCGCCCGGAGCGACACCGAAGCTGGCCAGTGTCTGAAGCCCGCCGTGGCGCAGCCAGCGGCTGCCGCTCCGTTGCGGATCGTCCAGCACGTCCAGCAGCATCGCCTCGTGGTTCCCGGCAAGGCACACCACGGGCCCGGGCCGGGTGTCGGGAAGCCGCATCAACAACCGCAGCACCTCGGCCGACTGCTCGCCCCGGTCGACGTAGTCGCCGACGCAGATCAGGGGCGCGTGGGGGTCTTCCGCGTTCACGTGGTCGACCAATGCGCGCAGCTTTTCGGCACAGCCATGGATGTCGCCGATGGCGTAAAAAGTCTGGTCCGGCACCGGGGGCGGAAAGGCGTCGCCGGACGCACCCTGCGTCGCCGGACGCCCGCCAAAGAGTTTTCGCAACAGGCTCATGCGCGCACCGTATCATCCGCCGCACCCGCGCGCAGGTGGCAATTTGCGGGGAGTTTACGGATGACAGGCGACAGCGACTGGACTATCACGCTGACTGCGTGGCCCCGTGGCTCAACTGGATAGAGCAGCCCCCTCCTAAGGGGCAGGTTGCAGGTTCGAATCCTGCCGGGGTCACCACGTTGACACGGCGCGCCCTTGCCGTCCGGGTCGCAGCGGGTCATCCTGTCCACTCCACCGCACGAAGTTACCCCGACAGATGCCCGAAATGGACCAGCCGCGATACCTGACGACCAAGGAAGTGGCTGAACTGCTGCGGGTGCGCGAGCGCAAGGTCTACGACCTCGCCGCAGCGGACGAGATCCCGCACCGGCGCATCACCGGCAAGCTGCTGTTCCCCGCCGAAGAGATCCACGCCTGGATCGAGGGCGGCGACGGCGGCGCGCCCGGCATCCGCCCGGACGTGGTGGCCGGCTCGCACGATCCGCTGCTGGACTGGGCGATACGCGAAAGCGGCGCCGGGCTGGCGACCTTGACCGATGGCAGCCTTGACGGGCTGGAGCGTTTCGCCGCCGGTCAGGCTGCCGCCGCGGGGATACACGTTCCCGAGGACGACGGCTGGAACATCGCCACCGTCACGGCGCGCGGGCTGGGCGGATGCGTTCTGATCGGCTGGGCCACGCGGGCGCGGGGTATCCTGCTGGCGGATGGGCTGGATCGCGACGTGCAGGGCTTCGCCGACCTCAAGGGCCGCCGGATGGCCCTGCGGCAGGAAGGCGCCGGGGCGGCGGCGCTGCTTGGACGTCTGCTAAAGGACGCCGGGATGACACGCGACGACCTGTTGGCGTCGGGCACGGTCGCCCGCACCGAAAGCGACGCGGCAGCCGCCGTCGCGGCGGGCGAGGCAGAGGCGGCGCTTGGGATCGGCGCGATGGCGCGTCAGTTCGGGCTGGGATTCGTGCCGTTGGTCGACGAGCGTTTCGACCTTCTGATCGACCGCCGCGCGTGGTTCACGCCGCCGTTCCAGCGTTTGATGGCCTTCACCCGGACGGATGCTTTCCGCGCCAAGGCAGAGGCTTTGGGCGGCTACGACGTCGGCGCTGCGGGCGAGGTGCGGTGGCTGTCGCGCTGACGTGTCCCACCGCATAAAAAACCCCGGCGCGCCGGTAAGGACGACGCGCCGGGGCAGTTCGGACAGCAACCCTTACATCGCGCTGGGATCAGCGTTGGGGAAGAAAAGCTGCTGCCCATCGACCGTGTAGGCAGCAATGGCGTCCTGCCCCTCGGTCGAGATTATCCAGTCCACGAACTGCTGGCCCAGATCCGCTTTGACGTTCGGGTGCGCCTCGGGGTTCACGAGGATGATGCCGTACTGGTTGAACATCTTCTCGTCGCCCTCGACCTGGATCTCGTGATCACCCTTGTTGCCGAAGGCGATCCAGGTGGCGCGGTCGGTCAGGACGTAGGCGCCCATGCCCAGACCCGCGTTCAGGGTCGCGCCCATGCCCGACCCGGTCTCGCGGTACCAGCCGCCCGACGCCGCGCTGACATCGACATCCGTCTCGCCCCACAGGCGCAGCTCGGCCTTGTGGGTGCCGCTGTCGTCCCCCCGCGAGGCGAAGGGCGCCTCGGCCTCGGCAATCATCTCAAGCGCGGCGGTCACGTCGGACATGCCCGCGACGCCCGCCGGGTCGCTGGCCGGACCGACAATGACGAAGTCGTTGTACATCACGTCGAACCGCTCGACCCCGTCGCCATCGGCGACGAATTTCTCTTCCGCCGGCTTGGCGTGGACGAACAGCACGTCGCCATCACCGTTCGCGGCGTTCTTGATCGCCTGCCCGGTGCCGACGGCCACGACGCGCACCTCGATCCCGGTCTTGTCGGTGAAGATCGGCAACAGGTAGTCGAACAGACCCGAGTTCTGGGTCGAAGTGGTCGATTGAACGACGATGAAATCGTCTGCCGCCAGCGCGGGCGCACCGAAGGCAAGCGCGGCGGCAAGGCCGAGAAACGCGCGTCTGAACATTAGGAAGTCTCCCTCGAGTCTCTGGATAAGGTCAGTCGGACAGGCACAACCGCCCGTCGAGCCACGCCCGCGCGGCCTCGGACCGGGGCGCGTCCAGCACGCGGGCGGCGGGCCCGGATTCTGCGACGCGGCCGTTGTGCATGAAGATCACGTCATCCCCCAACCGGCGGGCCTGCCCGGCGTCGTGGGTGATCATGACGATGGCAACGCCCGCCGCATGGGCGGCGTTCACCAGTTCCTCGACCGCGTGGGTCGAGGCCGGGTCAAGGCTGGCGGTGGGCTCGTCGAGGAACAGCACCTCGGGCGCGGTCGCCAGGGCGCGGGCGATGGCAAGACGCTGCTGTTCGCCTCCCGACAGGACGCGGGCTGGTCTGTAGGCCATGTCGGTCAGCCGCGCCCGGTCCAGCGCCTCGGCCACCCGAAGGGAGCGTTCGCTGCCACGGATGCCGCGGACGCCCAGCGCGAACCGCAGGTTGCCCAGCACCGTCCGCCGCAACATCACCGGCCGCTGGAACACCATCGCCTGCGCGCGGCGCGCGGCGCGGTCAAGCGGGCGGCCCTGCCACAGCACCTCGCCGTCCGCTGGCTGGATCAACCCGTGCATCAGGCGCAGGAACAGGCTTTTGCCCGCCCCGTTCGCGCCCATCACCATCGTGCGTCGCCCGGGCCGGATGTTCGCGGTCACGTCCGAGACCAGCCTGCGCCCGCCAGCATCATAACTTACGCCACGGGCCGTCAGGATAGGCGCGGGCACAGGAGTCTCTTCTTCAAGCGTGCGGCTGTGAACGAGCTCAAGCATACACGGTCCTTCCCGCCGACGCGCGGATCGCCATCACCATGGCGTTCACCGCCAGCGCAAGCGCCAGCAGCACGACGCCCAGCGCCAGCGCCAGTTCGAGGTTCCCCTTCGAGGTCTCCAGCGCGATCGTCGTCGTCATCACCCGCGTGACGTGGTTGATATTGCCGCCCACGATGATCACCGCGCCCACCTCGGCCACGGCGCGGCCAAACCCGGCCAGCGCCACGGTCAGCAGGCTGTACCGCGCATCCCACAACAACGCGCCGACCCGCGCCAGCGGTCCGACGCCCAGCGAGGCGAACTGCTCGGAATATTCCTGCGACAGGTCCTCGACCGTCTGCCGCGTCAGCGCGGCGACGATCGGGGTTACTAGGATCGTCTGGGCGATGATCATCGCCGTCGGGGTGTAAAGCAGTTGCAGGACGCCCAGCGGCCCGGAAGCCGACAGCATCAGGTAGACGACAAGGCCGACCACCACGGGCGGCAGGCCCATCAGCGCGTTCATGATGACCGCAAGCACGGCGCGCCCCGGAAAGCGGAACGCACCGACCGCGGCCCCTAGCGGAAGCCCGATCACGCAGGACAGGATGACGGCGGCAAGGGTGACGCGCAACGACAGCGCGATGATTTCGGCCAGCGCCGGATCCCAAGCAAGGATCAGGCCAATCGCCTGTGCCAGAATGCTGCCGTCCGGGCTCATAAGATGTGCTTTCTCCCCACTCGCGGGAAGAAAAGCACAAGAATGCAGGATAATCCACTACGTTCTTGACTGTTGTCAGCCCAAAAACGCGATCAGCTCTGCTTCTCCGGCCTTCAGACCGTGCCGTGGCTCTGGTTTCAGCCGCGAAATCCGCCGCGCGCGATCTTCGGCCCCGGCCAGCGCGATTACCTCAGGGTGGACATAGCTTGTACGCGCAATGGCCGGTGTATTGCCCAAGCGCTCTGCCGCGGCCTCGGTCAGGTCCGCGATCTTCGGCTCTTCCAGCCGGCAGGCGCAGGAGAAGGCGGCATGGGTTCCGTTCCACGTCCGGAAGGTCTTGGCCGTCATCCCCTCGCCGCACACCTCGGCGATCATCGCGTTCACCTGTTCGGACCGTACGCCGCGCGGTTCGCCCTCGTCGTCGATCCACGAAATCAGTTCGGCCCCCGCCAGATCCTGCACCTTGTGCAGCGCGCGTTCGAGCCGCTTGCCATGCAGGCGGCAGGTGATCTGGGTGCCGCCCTTGCCGGGGAAGTCCAGCGTCACGCCATCCTTGCCGAACTTCACGTGATCCGGCAGCAGCGTGGTCGCGCCGTAGCTTTCGTTCTCGCGGGCATAGTCGACGCCGCCGACCCGGATCGCAGCGCGGTCCAGCAACGCCAGCACCGCCGCCACCGCAAGTTCCTGAGAGCCGGGCTTGGCGCGTAGGCCGTCGGCAATCCGGGCGCGAAGCCGGGGCAGCGTTTCTCCGAAAGCCGCAAGCTGCGCGTATTTCCGGGCGGACCGCTGAGCTGTCCAGTCGGGGTGGTATCGGTACTGCTTTCGCCCGCGCGCATCCCGGCCCGTGGCTTGCAGATGGCCATTGGGCAGCGGCGATATCCAGACCTTTTCATAGGCGGGCGGCACCGCGATCAGGGCGATTCGCTTTCGTTCCGCGGTATCGCGGATCGTCGTGCCGTCCGGAGAACGGTAGCTGAAGCCCTTCCCACGCCGGATGCGGCTAATTCCGGGGCGGTCGTCGGGGAAATAGCAAAGCCCCGCGCCGGCATCCGGCAAACCGGCCTTCCGGGGAATCGGTCCGGTCATCGCGCGCCCCCGCGATCCATGTTGCAGCGCAGCATCTTAATGTTTGGAATCCGGGGCATTTTCCGCCTCCACGCGTGACACGCCCGCCACACAATTGCGGACCGGACTCAACGCAAAAGCGCCCCAAACCGTTCCGATTCCCACCGCGGTCACCCGACAGGCGACCGCCCGGCGCAACCCCGAAAACCGCCGCAACCCTTGTTAATAAAGGCAATCGCCCGCCATTGGCCGGGCGGATTCTCGCCAAGCGGATTTACACAAACTTGACATAACTGCCCTACAAGCGCCTTCTGGTTGCATACGGAACGAGGCGTCCAATCAGCCCGTGGGACATCGAAACGCTTTGACGGATGTGGGGACATCCGGACGGGGCGGTGTTGCGGGAACTGGACGCGGTTTGTTGGGACAGAAGGCACGTAGGGGATGACGAGGCTAGGACTCCTGGGCTCGCTGGCGATTGCATTGTCGCTGGCAGTCACAGCGCCGGCAGTGGCCGGCAGCGGGCATGGGCTTTGCATGCAGAAACTCACCAAGATGATGCCGGTGCGCCGGAACAGCTCTCAGGGCGGTTCCGAGGTGATCCGGTCGGTGATGAACATGAGCGGCGTCGAACGTGACGCCGTTCTCGAACGCGAGATTCTGGGCGGCAACATGCCCGAGTTCATGCGCGATCTCGTCCCTGTGACGATGACCGGCGTGGTGAACGGGCGGCAGCTGGACATCACCATCTGCGTGACGCCGGATTACCTCGCGGTGGGTGACGACAGCGATTATGTCCGCGTTCCGCTGGGCATGGCGTCGGCGGCCCGGATTGCGGACCAGATGGGTTTCATCCTTCCGACGCCCGCAATGGTCGATACGATCTATGAACAGGCAGAGGTGCGTCTTGCCCCGAACCCGATGGAACCGGGCGCGGCGATGACGACCACCAGCTACTTCGCGCGGCACAACAACACCGTGGAAGGTCAGGCCGGTCCGCTGGGTCTGCACCCGGCCGCGCTGATCGCAGGGATCAAGAAGGATCTCGTGATCTCCGAGCGTCTGCGCAAGCAGCCCGGTCGCGTCGCGATCTACGGCTGGCACCGCTCGAACGGCAGCCCGATCCAGCCGCTCAGCCTTGTGCACGGCGAGGAATACGCCGACTACAGCCACGGCATCCGGCTTGTCAGCCGCATCGCGTTCCTGAACGGCCGCCCGGTCGCGCTGGACAAGGTGATGCAGGATGACGACATCGCGGGCATCGTCACCGGCACCGAAGGGCCGATGCAGAATGTCCGCAATCTGATGGCGACGCTTTACCGCTAGTCACGGAATAAGAAAAACACGAGGGACGGAACCGCCCGCGCGCCGAAAACGGCCGCGGGCGGTTCCACTTTCAGGGTCCGGGTATTGCCCGAGCGCCGCTGACGGCCAGAGGGCAAAGCCCCGGCCGCCATGGACGATCAGTTCACCTCAGTTCACCGTGGAACAGCAGCGGAAGCCAAGGTGATAGTTCCGATGGCTGGACGTGTTCATCACGTTCGTGCCGTGCCAGTAGGGCGCGCGCCAGCGGCACCAGTCCTCGTGGGCGCGGTACTTGTCCCAGATGAACCAGCTGCCCTTCATCTCGGTCACACCCAGCGTGCGGCTGCCGTTCGACGACATCTGGCTGGGGTTCATCGGCAGGTTCATATGCTCGGCCGCGTTGCCGTGCAGGTCATATACCTTCAGCCCGCTGGTGCAGCCCGGGAACGCCCCCGCAGGGTACGTGTTCGTGCCGCAGGCATTGAAGTCGCCGCCGTTGCAGCCCGCGCTTTTGTTCGAATCCTGGCCGCATACGCCGGTGCGGAAGTTCGGGCCGTAGGCCCAGCTTTTCGACCCGGCGTAGCGGTTGTTGTGGATCGACCGCATCGCGGCCACCGATCCCGCGCCGAACGGGTAATCCGGCGGCGTCAGCGCACCGGCGCAGGCGCCTTCCCATTCGTGGGCGTCGCACAGACGCTTGCCCATGGCAGAGCAGATCTCGGCCGCCTCGTTCGCGCGCACCCATGTCACAGGGTAGGTACAGGGCATGTTCGGGAACTCGAACTGGTCGATGCAGGCGGTCGCCTGTTCCGGCGTCTGCGTGCGCGGGTCATACAGCGGCGCCATGTACTTGGCGCCGCAGATCGCCTCGAACCGGGGGTTGTTGTAGACGGCAGTCCCGCCGACCCGTGCTGCACATTGTTCCGGCGACATCGGGTGCCGCGTCGGGCCGGGGTTGCCCTGCCCCATCCAGCCCGACCGCGCGAAGATCTCGCGGATCCGGTTCAGCTGGCCCGCCGAGATGCGGTGGACCTGCTGGATCTGCCGAAACAGAACCTCGTTGTTCTGCTGCAGCGACTGTGCCTCCACGCCCGCGGCCAGCGCCACGAGCCCGACCGAAAGCGCGAATGCCCGGATCATGCCGTTACTCCTTGCGAACGAGATAGAAGACATCGCGGTTGTCAGGATACCCGATGAACCGCGGGATCACTCCGTTGGACCCGCTTTTGTCGAGGTTGCCCATACCGCGCATGATGTGGTCGACTTGGATCTGACCAGCGTCGTTGAACGAGTACAGCCCGAGATACGTGTGCTCCAGCGCGTTCATGTCCAGCAGCATGGCGTAGTCGCAGCCATAAGCCTGGAAGCTGCGAGCCATGCCGGACGGGGTCGCGGTCGAGAAGTAGCCGTACACAAGGTAATTGGTGTTCTCGGACTTCATCAGGCAGGCGCCGCCGCGCAGGGTCCGCAGGTCCGCGTTGGCAGAGCCCGACCAGTTGCCCGGCCCCCACTGGGTCACCAGCGCACCGGGCCGGCCATCCTCGACCAGCGGAACACCGTTCTGGCGGACGAAGCGCATGCTGGCGAGGTTCTCGTTGTCCTCTTCGGTCCAGGTTTTCATGCCGATCTCGCCGTCCTGCGTGACGTAGACCGTCGACAGGCCCGGCCAGATCTTCGAGTAGATCACGCCGTGTTCAAGGAAGCCGTAGTGCGA
The DNA here is from genome assembly GCA_017792445.1 of Maritimibacter sp. Lineage (GTDB taxonomy): Bacteria > Pseudomonadota > Alphaproteobacteria > Rhodobacterales > Rhodobacteraceae > Psychromarinibacter. The sequence continues at coordinate 2,075,638 of CP051232.1, read as the reverse complement.
GCCATAGTTCTGGTCGCGCAGCGCGCCGCTGCGGAACGCGCCGTGCTGGCGCTTGAACCCGGCTGTGAAGGCCGCGGTGACCTTGTCGGTCAGGTAGGGCGGCACCATGCCCAGCGACACAAGCGGCGCCTCCGTGGCGAAACCGTCCGGTCCCGGCATCCCGTAGGGACGCATGTAGTGCGGCGGGCGCGGCGACCAGTCCAGACGCGGGTGGTCGGTGCCACGCGCAAAGCCAAGGTCGAAGCGGTCCAGTTCGAAGGCGACGAAATAGTTGATCGCCCGGCTCTCGACCCCGTCCAGCCAGTTCGCGCCGGGCACGTCGAACACCTCGGGCGCGATATAGCCAGGAGACAGCGCCGACACATAGACGCCGGCCTGCCCCTGAACCGGGTACCACGAACCCGCGGCCATGCCGGACTCGGCGCCCTCAAGCTTGATGGTGTGATAGGCCGCCATCAACGGGCGCGCGTCCTCGGGGTAGCGCACGTTGGCGGGGATCGGACCGGCGACCGGAGTCTCGCTTTTGCCGGTGCCAAGACCTTCGTCCAGCAGCGCGTACTTGTCCTTGTTGAAGGTCGCCTTGACCCACGTCACCAGCGCATCGCCGCCCCAGACGTGATCGCGCAGGAACTGCGAGGTCGCCTCGAGGCTGGAATAAGAGCCGCTGGTCTTCACGCGCAGGTACAGACGGTCGCCGCAAACCGGCGAGTACGGCAGGTTGGCGCGGCTTGCATCGCCCAGCATCGACGGGTTGCCCGCCCAAGGGGTGCAGCGGAAGGTTTTCACACCCTCGGTGATCAGCAGCGCCGGACCTTCGGGACCGTCTTCCAGCAACACGGCGCGGTCGTTCGGGGCCGGGTTCTCCAGGTGGAACCACGTGCGGCGGGTGTCGCCGATGCCCAGCAGGAACCAGCTGTTGATGTTCGGGTTCAGCGAGACAAGCGTCACCGCGGTGCCGTCGTCCGGCAGGGTCACGGTCTGCTCGAACCGGTAGGGCTGAATCTCGATGATATTCTTCGCCGTCTCGGCATCGTAGGCGGCGCGCAGCTGCGCCAGACGATCCTCGATGTCCAGTGCATGCGCAGCCGATCCCGCAAGCACCGTCGCCATCGCGGTGCCCACAAGCCGGAAAAGGGCGCGGTCAAAAATGCGTTTCTTCAAGTCTCTATGCTCCTCGTTCCCGCGACTCACCCTTCCCATGGGGCCGCCGTTCCGGGGGGTGTGGCAGGTGGTAGGAAATTTTCCGCTTACGGGGAAGTCGGGTAAAGCGGACCCAGTTTAATTGTGATCGACCAGCATGGCTTCGCCCGAAGGATTGGCAGCAGGCGTTGCGATTTGGCCACGCGCTCATCGTGCCTGCTCCGCCGCCACGGTGCCGTGCTGGGCCGGCGGCGCCGCGACAGATTCGAAGACGAACCGCTTGTCGAGCTGGAACTTGACGACATAGCCGATCGCAAGCCCGATCACCGCACCCAGCTCGCGCATCAGGTCGGTCTGCCAGATCATCCAGAACACGGTTTCCATGCCCCAGAAAATCGCCGTCGTGAACACGCCGGTCAGCGTGTAGCGGCTGAACCGCTTGCCGTGCGCCCGCGCGCCGGTCGAGGCGTCGAGGAAGATCCAGCGCTTGTCCAACAGGTACTTGACCACCAGCCCGACACCGGTGCCGACGGCGATGGCCACCAGCAAAGCCGCGCCGTCTTCACGGAACGACAACACGACACGCTGCGCGCCAAGATTGGCGAGCGTCGCAATCACCGCGAACAACGCGTAGCGGAAGACCAGTGTACGCAGTTTCACGTCGAATCCGGGCCTTTCTGACGTCCGTCGTCATACCCCGCACGGCGCGGGCCATTCATCGGCCCGGAGTGTCCGGGCCGAAGACGGCAAAAGCGCGGCGCTCAGGTGAAGGTATTGTCCCTCGGGAAGCCGCGCGGCGCCATGCGGCCCGATCCGGCCCGCTTGCCCAGCCACTCGGTCAGGTCGCTTTCCGTCCGGGTCCGTCCCGCCGGGTCGAGCCAGCTAAGGCCCTCGGCCAGCGTGAAGGTCGTCAGGTCGGACAGTCCGCCGTCCTTGTACTTCTGCAGGCGAACACCCTTGCCGCGACCCATTTCGGGCAGTTCGTCCAGCGGGAAAACCAGCACCTTGCGGTTCTCGCCCACGCAGGCCACGTGGTCGCCCGTCACCTTGCGGCAGATCTTGGCCTTCACGTCGCCCCGGACGTTCAGCACCTGCTTGCCCGAACGGGTCTGCGCCACGACTTCGGACTGCGGCACGATGAACCCGTCGCCGGCGCTCGACGCGACCAGCAGCTTGCTTTCGGGGTTCAGGATGAACAGCTCGACGATCTCTGCCTCGTTCGGCAGGTCGACCATCAGGCGCACGGGTTCACCCATGCCGCGACCGCCGGGCAGGTTCGAGACGGACAGCGTATAGAAACGCCCGTTCGAGCCAAACACCAGCAGGCGGTCGGTGGTCTCGGCATGGAATATATGCCGTCCCTCGTCGCCGTCCTTGTATTTTAGCTCCTGATCCAGCGCGATGTGGCCCTTCATCGCCCGGATCCAGCCCATCTTCGAGCAGACCACGGTGACCGGCTCGCGCTCGATCATCGCTTCCAGCGGGACCTCTTCGACCTCGGTGGCCTCGGCGAACTGGGTCCGCCGCGCGCCGCCCTCGGCCTTGGCGCCGAACTGGGCTTTGGTCTCGCGGATCTGGTCGGAAATGCGCGACCACTGGACGTCATCGCTTTCCAGCAGGTCCTCTAGCCCGGCGCGCTCTTCCATCAGCGCGTCGCGCTCGCGCCGCAGTTCCATCTCTTCCAGACGCCGCAACGACCGCAGGCGCATGTTCAGGATGGCGTCGGTCTGGACCTCGGACAACTCGCCCTCGCCCGGCGGCGGCGAGACATAGTCCGCCTCGGACATCGCCTTGACGAAATCACGCGACCAGTCCTCGCGCATCAGCGCGGCCTTGGGGTCGTCGTCGTAGCGGATGATGTCGATGACGCGGTCGAGGTTCAGGAAAGCGGTGATGAAGCCTTCCAGCACTTCCAACCGGTGATCGATCTTCGCCAGCCGGTGCCGCGAGCGGCGCAGCAGAACCTCGCGACGGTGGTCGAGGAAGGCGCGCAGCACCTCCTTCAGCGAGCAGACCTTCGGCGTGCGGCCATCGATCAGGACGTTCATGTTCAGGCTGAACCGGACCTCGAGATCGCAGTTGCGGTACAGCATGTTCATCAGCACGTCCGGGTCGACGTTCTTTGATTTCGGTTCCAGCACGACGCGCACGTCCTCGGCGCTTTCGTCACGGACGTCGCCAAGGATCGGGATCTTCTTGGTCTGGATGACCTCGGCGATCCGTTCGATCAGCTTGGACTTCTGCACCTGGTACGGAATCTCGGTGACGACGATCTGCCACTGGCCGCGGCCCAGATCCTCGACGTGATGCTTCGCCCGCAAGCGGAACGCGCCGCGCCCGGTGCGGTAGGTCTGAATCATGCTTTCCACCGGCTCGACGATCACGCCGCCGGTCGGGAAATCGGGGCCCTTCACGTAGTTCAGCAGCGTGTCGTCCCGCGCGTCCGGCGTCTTGATCAAGTGCAGACAGGCGTTGCACAGCTCGTCGATGTTGTGCGGCGGGATGTTTGTCGCCATGCCCACCGCGATGCCGCTTGCGCCGTTCGCCAGCAGGTTCGGGAAGGACGCCGGCAGAACCTCGGGCTCTTGAAGCGTGCCGTCATAATTGTCGCGGAAATCGACGGCGTCCTCGTTCAGCCCTTCCATCAGCGCTTCGGCGGCGGCCGTCAGCCGTGCCTCGGTATAACGCGAGGCCGCCGGGTTATCGCCGTCGATGTTGCCGAAGTTGCCCTGCCCGTCCACCAGCGGATAGCGAACGTTGAAGTCCTGCGCCAGACGGGCCATCGCGTCATAGATCGCCGCGTCGCCGTGCGGGTGATAGTTGCCCATCACGTCGCCCGAGATCTTCGACGACTTGCGGAAGCGCCCGTCCGGAGACAAGCGCAACTCGCGCATCGCGTACATGATGCGGCGGTGGACCGGCTTCAGACCGTCACGCGCGTCGGGCAGCGCCCGGTGCATGATGGTCGACAGCGCATAGGTCAGGTACCGCTCGCCGATCGCGCGGCGCAGGGGCTCGGCAAGGGCCGGGATATTGGGGTCGTCGGACTGATCGCTCATAGATGATGTGATACGCCTCGCGCCTCAGGGGAACAAGGCGGGATCGCCTCAAGGCCGCTGCGTGAACCGGCCGATGATGGCATCCGTGCATCATTCCGCCCCACAGCCGCGCGCGCGGGCACATTTTGCTTAGGCACGCGGCGTCCGGCTTGGTACCCGTGAGGCACGGCGAAAAGAACGCGACCAAACAAACAAGCGTCACATCGCGGGAACGGGCAGTATGAAAAGACTTCTATCGACGACGCTTGGCGTCGTGATCGTCGGCGCGATGCTATTCTTCGGAGAAGACGCGCCCGAGACCAACGCCACCACCGCTGCGAACGCGCCGGAACCGGCGGACGTGCGGCCCGACCGGCTGCATACGGCGGCCGAGCTTTCGGCCCTGCTGGCCGAGATCAAGGCGCAACCGGAACCCGAGGGGCCGCGCATCCGCACGCCGCACCCGGACAGCACCGAGCCCGTTGCCGAGGCGGTGCCGGAACCCGTCCACCCCGCCAGCCCCGACGAGATCCCGATGGCGATCGAGTCCCTGCCGCTGGGCGATATCCCCGCGGAACGCCTGCCGGTGATGGAAGCGACCTATACCACCGCGCCGAATACCAGCGTCGAGGACGCCGCGCCCGACCGTGCCACGGCCCCGACGCTCGACGTGTCCCGCGTGCCGGTACCGCGACCGGCCCCGCGCCCGACCGGCTTTGCACCGGTCGAGCCTGTCGCCACCGCGCTGGCCGGACCCGAGGTACTTCCTCCGTCGCTTGTATCCGCGACGCAGACGCCCCCCGCCCCCGTCACCACCACCGACGCGGAACTGGTGGCGCTGGCGCTGGCCGAAGCGCTGGACGGCGCGCGGACAGAGCTGATGTACGTCACCGAAGACGGCGCGATCCTGCGCAGCGCGCCGCACGAGGCCGCCGAGCGCATCCTGCAACTTTATCGCGGCGACGAGACCGAGGTTCTGTTCGACATGGGCGACGGCTGGCTGCGCGTGCGCGAGATCAGCACAGGCGAGACGGGGTTCGTCCCGGCCCGCGTACTGTCGACCCAACCCGGCTGACACGCCTGTTCCGCGATTGATCGGCTGGCGGTGCTGTCCTACTCCTTCGGTCGAAAGGCAGGCATCATGGCGCAGAAATCCGTTCTTATCACCGGCTGCTCGTCCGGCATCGGCTATGACGCCGCGCATACGCTGAAGGCGCGGGGGTGGCGCGTGTTCGCGTCGTGCCGCAAGCAGGACGACTGCGACCGGCTGATCGCCGAGGGGCTGGAAAGCCCGCGCATCGACTATGACGACGAGGTCTCGATCGACGCCGGTCTGGACGCGGTTCTCGCCGCCACGGGCGGCACGCTGGACGCGGTGTTCAACAACGGCGCTTACGGTATTCCGGGGCTTGTCGAGGATCTGCCGACCGAAGCCCTGCGCGCCATTCTGCAGACCAACCTGATCGGATACCACCACCTGACCCGCCGTCTCATCCCGGTGATGCGGGCGCAGGGCGGCGGACGGATTGTGAACTGTTCGTCGGTCATGGGCTACACCAGCTATCCGTGGCGCGGTGCCTATGTCGCGACCAAGTGGGCGCTGGAGGGGCTGACCGACACGCTGCGGCTGGAACTGCATGGCGAGCCGATCCACGTGGTGCTGATCGAGCCGGGGCTGATCACTACGAAATTCGGGGCCAACGGCCGCATCCAGTTTGAGAAGTGGATCGACTGGCGGAACTCGGTCCACCGGGACCGCTACGAGAAAGACCTGATGCGCAAGTGGCGCGGCGACAACCCGCAGGCGGGGCTGGAGGTGCCGGCAAGCCACGTGACGGCCAAGCTGATTCACGCGCTGGAAAGCCGCCGCCCGCACCCGCGCTACAAGATCACCAAGCTTGCGCATTTCGCGAAGTTCCTGACCCGCATTCTTTCCACCCGGGCCAGCGACTGGGTGGTGCGCCGCGCCTCCTGAGCCCCCGCGCCAATTTGCCGGTTTTGTTTCTTGGCCCGGACAGGCTACATCGCGGGCCAGACCTGACCGAAAGGACGCCAAATGTGGCAGGACCCGCTTTTCATCCTGGTCGCCATCTCGGTGCTGGTGGTGCTTGTGATCCTGATGATCGGCATCGGCAGCTTCGGCAAAGGCGGCGAGTTTCACCGCAAACACGCCAACCGGCTGATGCGCTATCGCGTCGCGGCGCAGGCCATCGCAGTGGTGGTCATTCTGATCTTCGTGGCCTTCCGCCGCATGGGAGGCAACTGATGGTCGTACTGTCCAAGATCTACACCCGCACCGGCGACGCAGGCGACACCGCGCTTGGCAACGGCGAACGCGTCGCGAAACACAGCCCGCGCGTCACCGCCTACGGCACGGTGGACGAGCTGAACGCGACGCTCGGCATGGCGCGGCTGTACGCCCCCGAAGACACCGACGCTCAACTGGCCCGCATCCAGAACGACCTGTTCGACCTTGGCGCGGACCTGTGCCGCCCCGACATGGAGAAGGACGCCGAGGCCGAATACACGCCTCTGCGCGTCACCGACGCACAGGTCACCCGGCTGGAAGCGGAAATCGACGCGATGAACGCCCGGCTGGAGCCGCTGCGCAGTTTCGTCCTGCCCGGCGGCACTGCGCTGTCGGCGCATCTGCACCTGTGCCGCACCGTCGCGCGCCGCGCCGAACGGCATACGGTCGACCTTGCCACCGGCGAGAAGGTGAACCCGGCGGCGGTGAAATATCTCAACCGCCTGTCCGACTGGTTCTTCGTCGCCGCCCGGATCGCCAACGACGACGGCCGCGCGGACGTTCTGTGGAAGCCCGGCGAAAACCGCTGATTAGCGCTACCATCCCAAATGGCGGGAAACGCGGCGTTGAATGGCGTAAACGCGTCGATTTTGCCCTGTTTTCCGCGCGCCTTACCGGCTAACACTCACCGGGAATTCGCACCCCCGGCCGACGCAAGGGGCGCAACCAACCTAGGGAGACACGCATGAAGGTCCTCGTACCGGTCAAGCGGGTTATCGACTACAACGTGAAGGTCCGCGTGAAGGCGGATGGCACGGGCGTCGATCTCGCCAACGTCAAGATGTCCATGAACCCGTTCGACGAGATTGCCGTCGAAGAGGCGATCCGCCTGAAAGAGAAGGGCGCCGCCGAAGAAGTGGTGGCCGTCTCGATCGGCGTGAAGCAGGCGCAGGAAACGCTGCGCACCGCGCTGGCGATGGGCGCCGACCGGGCGATCCTCGTGGTCGCCGCCGACGACGTGCACCAGGACATCGAGCCGCTGGCCGTCGCGAAGATCCTGAAGGGCATCGTCGACGAAGAGCAGCCGGGCCTCGTGCTCTGCGGCAAGCAGGCGATCGACAACGACATGAACGCCACCGGCCAGATGCTGTCGGCGCTGCTGGGCTGGTCGCAGGCCACCTTCGCGTCCGAAGTGAACATCGACGGCGACCACGCCAACGTGACCCGCGAGGTCGACGGCGGCCTTCAGACGATCAAGGTGAAGATGCCCGCCATCGTCACGGTCGACCTGCGCCTGAACGAGCCGCGCTATGCCTCGCTGCCGAACATCATGAAAGCGAAGAAGAAGCCGCTGGATGAGAAGACCCCCGCCGACTACGGCGTGGACGTCTCGCCGCGCCTCGAGATCGTGAAGACCGAAGAGCCGCCGGCGCGTAAAGCGGGCGAGATGGTCGGCTCGGTGGACGAGCTGATCGCGAAACTGAAAGACGAAGCGGGGGTCCTGTAATGGCTGTTCTTCTTTTGGGTGAAGTGAACGGCGGCGAGCTGTCGCTGGACGCCACCGCGAAGGCCGTGACCGCCGCGAAGGCGCTGGGTGACGTGACCGTGCTGTGCGCCGGTGCGTCCGCCGCCGCCGCCGGTGAGGCCGCCGCGAAGATCGAAGGCGTGGCGAAGGTGCTGGTTGCCGAAGACGCCTCGCTGGGTCACCGCCTTGCGGAAACCACCGCCGCGCTGATCGTCTCGCTGGCGGGCGACTACGACCACATCGTCGCGCCGGCCACCACCGACGCCAAGAACGTGATGCCCCGCGTCGCGGCGCTGCTGGACGTGATGATCCTGTCGGACGTCTCGGGTGTCGTGGACGCCGATACCTTCGAGCGCCCGATCTACGCGGGCAACGCGGTGCAGACGGTGAAGTCGTCCGACCCGAAGAAGGTGATCACCATCCGGACCTCGACCTTCGACGCCGCCGGCGATCAGGGCGCGGCCCCGGTCGAGACCGTGGGCGCCGCCGAGAACCCCGGCCTGTCGGAATGGGTCGAGGACAAGGTGGCCGAAAGCGACCGCCCCGAACTGACCTCGGCCGGCATCGTCGTGTCGGGCGGCCGTGGCGTCGGCTCGGAAGAGGACTTCAAGATCATCGAGGCGCTGGCGGACAAGCTGGGCGCGGCTGTCGGCGCGTCCCGCGCGGCGGTCGACTCAGGCTACGCCCCGAACGACTGGCAGGTGGGTCAGACCGGCAAGGTCGTCGCCCCCGAGCTCTACATCGCGGTCGGCATCTCCGGCGCGATCCAGCACCTTGCGGGGATGAAGGACTCGAAGGTCATCGTCGCGATCAACAAGGACGAGGAAGCACCGATCTTCCAGGTCGCGGATTACGGACTGGTCGCCGACCTGTTCACCGCCGTGCCGGAGCTGACCGAGAAGCTCTGATCGGGATGGGGGCGTCAGTCCCCATCAAATAGATAGGCCCGCCCCTGTGGCGGGCCTTTTCTTTTGGGAGAAGGTCGGTGAAATCCCGGGCAGATGCTCCGCTGGTGTGGGGGAGATGGGGTGGAACCCCATCCTACGAGGGATGGATTGCACCCCATCGAAAGGAGACGCGACGCCCACGTTGATTGCTTGGGATTGGGGAAGCTGGGTGAAATCCCGGGCAGATGCTCCGCTGGTGTGGGGGAGATGGGGTGGAACCCCATCCTACGCCGGATGCATTGCACCCCATCGAAAGGAGACGCGACGACCACGTAGGATGGGGTTACACCCCATCCCACAAAAAGCAGTTTCGCACCCCACCACACGGACACCCAAAGGCCACGTAGGATGGGGTTACGCCCCATCCCACAAAAGGCAGTTTCGCACCCCACCACACGGACACCCAAAAGCCGCGTAGGATGGGGTTACACCCCATCCCACACAAGCCATCACCCCAAAGACTCGCCGAAAATCCGCTCGGCGTGGTCGTGAAGGTAGATCCGCAGCCACGGAGTGAAACGGTCCGGCTCTGCGTCGATCTCGCCGCGAAGCGCATCCAGCGTCGTCCAGCGCACCTCTGCCACCTCTTCCGGGTTCGGCACCACCCGCAGCTCGGTCCCGGCGGCGCAGACGAACACCTGCACCACCTCGTCCTCGACCATGCCGTTGCCCACATCGGCGCGATAGCGCACCTCGCCCCGGTGGACCGGCGCCAACCCCTCGATGCCAAGCTCCTGCCGCAGGCGCCGCACCGCGCAGTCGGCGTCGTCCTCGCCCCATAACGGATGGGTGCAGCAGGTGTTCGCCCAAAGCCCCGGCGTATGGTACTTCGCCAGCGCCCGCCGTTGCAGCAGGACACGGTCGCCATCCAGCACAAAGACGGACACCGCCTTGTGCCGCAGCCCCTCGCGGTGCGCCGCCAGCTTGTCCACCGCCACCAGTTCGCCGTTCACCCAGGCCGGGATCATGTCCTGCATCGGGGCGCCAGATACGCCATGCCGCGCCGCACCGCCAGCCGCCCCGGTCACTTCGCCGCACGGGACGCCCTTGATCTTGCAGCGGATACGCGGAATCGTCCGCTTCGCGCGACAGCCAAGTTCACGGGCCCGAACGGGCCCCCGAAGGATGCGAAAAGCGAGGACATCATGAAACGCCTAGCCAATTCCCTTCTGGCCGCCAGCCTTCTGGCCGCCCCCGCCACCGCGCAGGATCTGTCGGACGAGGCCGCCTATGCCGCCGACAGCTTCGGCCAGTGCGCCACCTGCCATGTGATCGCCGACGACTCGGGCGAAGTCATGTACGGCAAGCGCGGCAAGGTCGGACCCAACCTGCATTGCGTCATCGGCCGCACCGCCGGTACCTACGACGGCTTCCGCTATGGCAAGTCGATGGAGGAAGCCGGCGAGGCCGGGCTGGTCTGGGACGCCGAGAACCTCGTCACCTATCTGCAGGACCCCAAGGCCTATCTTGCCGAATTCCTCGACGACCCGCGCGCGCGGTCGAAGATGACCTTCAAGGTGCGGGCCGATAAGGGCGAGGGCAAGTCCGAGGAAGAGGTCGCCGCCGCCTTCGTGGCGCTGCTGGCGGAAACCTGCGCCAACTGACGGCACACCCCGTCACAGCATCGACTGAAGCACCGGCGCCAACGCTCTGGCGGCGCGCCGGTGCACCACCGGGCCCAGCATTTCCTCGGCCGCGGCGCGTTCCCCCTCCGAGAAATGCATCTCGTCCATGCCGCTGCGCCGTTCCGGTGCCGAGGCCACGACCTCGACCACCTTCGTGACCTTTCCTTCCAGCGACATCAGCATCGGACGGTCGATGAACAGCGGATCGCCGCAGGCCAGTTCGTGCTGCCCGAAGTTGCGGTCGTCCTCTTCCAGCGGCGGATGATCTGACAGCCACAACAGGACCACCGGCCGTTCGATCTGAGACAGCAGCATCCGCATCCGCGCCAGCCACGCCTCTTTCAGCTCGCTCCGCAGCATCGCGAACTTCTCGGGAGAAATGTCCTTCAGCGATTGCAGCATGTGCCGGGTGAAGCTGAATTCTGTGAAATCCACCTCTGGATAGATCTTGTGCAAGAGCGACGACGCCCGCAGGAACCGGTCATTGCGGCGCGGATGCACGGCATAGAACCGGTTCGACATGTTCTGCGCGCCCATCACCTGCATCACCGCGACCCGCGCCTTGTTGCAGATCTCCAGCAGCGTCTTGTCGTTGAAATAGGCGTCGATCCCGGCGTTGATGCAGCCAAGGTTCACGCCCCTGATCCCGGCCTCTACCTCGACCAGCGCCGGAAACGGCGTGTCGATGAATTTGCCGTAGGTTTCCGTTCCGCCGAGATAGGCGACGAAATCGCCCTCAAGCCGCCGGCGCGGCCCGCGGAACAGCTGTTTCGAGGCGCCGTACCGGCACGGGAAATAGTCGAGAGCCGGTCGTTCGAGATTCGCGTAGTTCATTCCACCCACACTTCTGAAAGTGATCCACCCGCGACCGGATTCGCACAAACTCGTTGCCAACCGCCTAAACCGTGCATTTGTCTCGAATTGCCGCTGCGCGCTGCCGGGCTTTCACCCTTGCACCGCCGCGAAGGCGGCGCATATGGTCCCGGCGACAACCCGAAGGAGCGGCGGCATGGAAATCAAGCGGATCGGCGTGATCGGCGCAGGCCAGATGGGCAACGGCATCGCCCACGTAATGGCGCTCGCGGGCTATGAGGTCGTGTTGAACGACATCAGCGAAGAGGCGCTTTCCGCCGCCGTGTCGCTGGTGTCGAAGAACCTCGACCGGCAAGTCTCCAAGGACCGCATCAGCGAAGACGAGAAACAAGCGGCGATGAACCGCATCTCGACCACGCTGAAGCTGCCCGAACTCGGCGCCACCGACCTTGTGATCGAGGCCGCGACCGAGCGCGAGACGGTCAAGCAGGCGATCTTCGAAGACCTCGTGCCGCATCTGCAGCCGCATACGATCCTGACCTCGAACACCTCGTCGATCTCGATCACCCGGCTCGCCAGCCGCACCGACCGGCCCGAAAAGTTCATGGGCTTCCACTTCATGAACCCGGTCCCGGTGATGCAACTGGTCGAACTGATCCGCGGCATCGCCACCAACGAGGAAACCTACAAGGCCTGCCTCGGCGTGGTCGAGAGCCTTGGTAAATCCGCCGCCTCCGCCGAGGACTTCCCCGCCTTCATCGTGAACCGCATCCTGATCCCGATGATCAACGAGGCGGTCTATACCCTTTACGAGGGCGTCGGCTCGGTGAAGTCGATCGATACCTCGATGAAGCTGGGCGCCAACCACCCGATGGGCCCGCTGGAACTGGCCGATTTCATCGGTCTCGACACCTGCCTCGCGATCATGAACGTGCTGCACGACGGGCTGGCGGACACCAAGTACCGCCCCTGCCCCCTGCTGGTGAAATACGTCGAGGCCGGCTGGCTTGGCCGCAAGACCCAACGCGGCTTCTACGACTACCGCGGCGAAACGCCGGTCCCCACGCGCTGACACGCAAAAGCCCCGACCATCACGGCCGGGGCTTCTTCTCTTTCAAAGTACCTCGGGGGAGGCCGCAGGCCGGGGGCAGCGCCCCCTGCGCCCGGTCAGACCTGCGCTTCGGGCAGATGCACCACCATGCCGTTCAGCGCCGGCTTGACCGCGATCTGGCAGCACAGGCGGCTGGACGGCTTCACCTCGCAGGCGGCGAAATCCAGCATCTCGGCCTCTTCCTCGCCAGCGCCGCCCACCTCGGGCAGGAACGCGTCGTCGACATAGCCGTGGCACGTGGCGCAGGCGAGCGAGCCGCCGCATTCGCCCCGGATACCCTCGACGTCGTTGTCCCGCGCGATCTGCATCAGTGTCGCGCCCTCGGCGGCCTGCACCGTGGTGCGCTTGCCGCAGGCTTCCACAAAAGTCACTTCGATCATCGTACCCTCCCTCAGTTCAGCCGCACCGGCAGGTTCAGCGGCCCGCGGAACCCGAAGCCCTTCCAGACCACGTCCTGCGGCGTCACCAGTTCCATGTTCGGGAACCGCTCGAAGATCAGCGGCAGCATGATCTTGCCCAGCATCATCCGCGCCAGGTGTGTCCCTAGGCAGTGATGCGGCCCGCTGCCGAAGCTCTGGTGCGGCGTGCGCTTGCGGAACACATCGAACCGTTCGCCGTTCTCGAACAGCGTCTCGTCGCGGTTGGCGCTGGCCTGTACGGTCATCACCACGTCGCCCTTCGGAATGTCGAAGCCGCGGATTTGCGTGTCTTCCATCACAAGGCGCGAACTGACCTGGATCGGCGCGACCCAGCGGACGCCTTCCTCGAACGCCAGCCCCCAGTCGCCGCTTTCCTTCAGCGCCTCAAGCTGGTCCGGGTTGGTCAGCAGGCCGTACAGGATCGTCAGCAGCGCATCGCGCGGCTCGTTGATCCCGCCGCCGATGGCGATCTTGATGTTGGCCACCACCTGGCTCATGTCGATCGGGTTCTCGGCGTTCAGCATCACCGACAGCGCCGACTGGTCCGGCTCGCCGCGCGCGATGGGCGCCTGCCGGTTGATCTCGGCAACGATCTGGTCATGAGCAAGATCGGACCGCTCGAACAGTTTCGGATCCCAGCCGAAATTGCCGGCGCCGTCGATCAGCGCCTGGCTCCAGAACTGCATGTCGTCGTCCGACGCGCCCGGGATGCCAAGGATCACGGCAAGGATGCGCGCCGACAACGGACCGGCCAACGCCGGGAACAGGTCGACAACCTCGTCGCGCGGCAGACGGTCGAGGTACTCGTTGGCCAGCTTCTCGTAGGCCGGCCCCCAAAGCCCCTTCAGGTTCTTCGGGCTGAACGTCGGCGTCATCGCCATCCGCTCCGCCTTGTGGTCCGCGCCGTCCTTCCGCATCAGCGTATGGGCGTGGAACGCGCGCTCCATCGGGGTGTTCGGGTCGTTCGAGCTGAACAGATCCGGGTTGTCCTTCACCGCCCGCGCATCCTCGGCACGGGTCAGCAGGGTGCGTCCGACCGACTCCACCCGCAACACGGGGGTCTCGGCGCGCATCTTCCGGTAAACCGGGTACGGATTCTCCGTCAGCTCGGAAATGGTGATGGTGTCGTCATATGGCGCAAGTGCCATGGCTGCCCTCCTCCTTGGCGCTCTGGCTGTGTCGGACGAGATAGCTTTGGAACGAACCACATGACAATCCGATGTATTTGATTTATGCCATCGGAAAAATTGATGTTAACGCCATGTCAGACCCTTACACGATCGACTTCGCCGCACTTCGGACGCTGCGGCTGGTTCACGAGAAAGGCAGTTTCACCGCTGCCGCCGAAGTGTTGGGCACCAACCAGTCCGCCGTCAGCTACACAATCGACAAGCTGCGCCGCGCTCTGGGAGATCCGCTGTTCGTGCGGCAGGGCGGTGGAATCGCGGCCACCGATCGCTGTACCGCGATCATTGGCTCGACCGTCCGCCTGCTCGACGAGTTCGAGACGCTGGCCGCGCCGCCCGAGTTCGACCCGGCCCGCGCCCGGCAGACCGTCACCATCGCCTGCAACTACTACGAACGCGTCCTGATCGCGCCCTTCGTCCTGCGTCGCCTGCGCACCGAAGCGCCGGGCATCCGGGTCGAACTGATCAACTCGTCGGCGCAGGGGCGGTTGCAACTGAAGCGCGCCGAGGCGGATATCCTGATCGGCCCCCTCCGGCCCGAGGAAGAAGGCTTCTACTGCCGCAACCTGCTGGACGATCGCTACGCCTGCATCGCCGACCCGGCGAACCCGCTGGCCGACGCCCCGCTGACGCTGGATGCCTATGCCAATGCCCGGCACGCGGTGGTCACCTACGGCGGCACGTGGAAATCGGGCTACCTGCAAGAACTCGAAGCGCAGCGGATCGACCTGAACCCCGTCCTGCGCCTGCCCAGCCCGGCAGGGATCGAGACAATCGTCGCGGGGACCGACATCGTATCGACGATTCCCCGCAGGCTCGCGGCAACCATGGGGGCCTCTGTCCGCATCCTCGACTGCCCCTGCCCTGCTCCGTTCGAGATCGACCTCGTCTGGACCACCCGCACCCACGCCTCTCCGATGCATGTCTGGCTGCGAGACCTCATCGCGCGCGAGGTGCGGCGCATCCATCCGGACTGACGCCGGGCTTCTTTGGTCTGAAAATATCCCGGGGGAGTCGCGCGGCACGCGCGGCGGGGGCAGAGCCCCCCGCGACCGCTGCCCTCAGGCGCGGCCCTTCAGGGACAGCACGTGGTCGCGAAGCCAGGCCATGTAGGCGCGCGGGTCCTTCATCGGCTCGTCCCACTCGTCCGGCGTGATCGGCCGCCCGATCACCGGCGCCTGCGGTTTCTTGCAGGCAGCGACGATCTCGTGCAGCAGCAGGCCCTGCCGCATCGCCGGAGACACCTGGTTGGCGATCTGGTACGCGCGCGAGTTCGAGCCGGGGAAGTAGATCGGCAGAATGGTCGCGCCAGAGCGGCGGATCATCTTCGCGGTGAAGACGTTCCACTCGGACTCGACAGCCGGGCCGAACATCGTCTCGGAATGCGCCACGACGCCCGACGGGAACAGCGCGATCGCGCCGCCGTCGTTCAGATGGTCCATCGCAGCCGCGCGCATCTCGATGCCCTTGCGCTGCGCCTCGTCCTCGTGCGGGAACGGCACCGAGATCAGGAAGCTCGCCGCCATCTCGTCGATGCCGGTCAGGAAGGCGCGCACCAGCACCTTGTAGTCCTGCCGCTTGCGGCTGAGCAGATGCGCGATCACCATGCCGTCCACCAGCCCGTGCGGGTGGTTCGCCACCACGACCAGCGGACCCTTGGCCGGGATACGGTCGATCTGTTCCTGCGGGGTGTCCAGCCGGATCCGCATCACGTCCAGGGCGACGCCCCAGAAGTCGCGCCGGTCATGCGGCCCGCGACGCTGGAATTCGCGCAGCATGCGGATGATGGTGATCTTGCCGGTAAACCACTCCAGCGCGCGGATCGTGAAGCCCTTCAGCGGGCTGTCGAACGTGTTCGCATAGGTCAGGCGGCGGCGGTCATAGGCCTGTCCCGCCGGAACGCCGGTCGGCTGGCTGCCAGACGACTCTGCGCCGCGCGCGGCGATCCTGTCACGCCGCGCCTGCATCAACTGCTGCCTCTGGGGAGTGGTGTCTGACAAGCCAAACTCTCTCCTCGCGGGACCGGGCTACATCTCTTCGCCGAACCGGTCGGCCACAAGCGCCTCCAGCGCGTCGGCAAGCTTGTCAGCCTCCGGTCCGCTGGTTTCGACCTCAATAGAGGTTCCTTTGGAAGCTGCCAACATCAAAAGGCCCATGATGCTGTCGCCCGTGGCGCTCTGACCGTCCTTGGCGACGGTCGCCGTGGCGTCATGTTCCTCGACCACCTCGACCAGCTTGGCCGAGGCCCGGGCATGCAGGCCCTTTTCGTTGACGATCAACAGGGTACGTTTGACGGCATTGCTCATGACGGGAAAGGCTATGTCACGCTACGTCGTAGCTGTCGATATATTTCCGACCCGCCTGCAAGGCGCCGCTCACCGCGTCGCCCAGCGCCATGTGCCGGGACTTCGCCAGTTTGATCAGCATGGGCAGGTTGGCGCCGTAGATGATCTTGCGATCCTGCGGCGTGCAGGCCCGCAGGCTGAGGTTGCTGGGCGAGCCGCCGAACATGTCGGTGACGACCACGACCCCGTCGCCCGCATCCACGCTGTCGGCGGCGGCGCAGATTTCGGTCTGCTTCACACCCCGGTCGTGATCCGGCTCGATAGAGATCGCACGAATCCCGTTCTGCCGTCCGACCACATGCTCGACGGCGCTTAGGTATTCCCGGGCTAGGCCGCCATGGGCGACGATGACGATGCCGATCAAGGTACGCTTACCCCACGGATGACGGGGGCGCCGCACGCGCCGTCCGCTCCAGTTCCCTGTGCCTTTTAGAAACCTGCCACCCCTGCATTGCAAGGGTATTTGCCAGCTTTTCCGCAAGGGTAACCGACCTGTGTTGCCCTCCGGTACAGCCAAAACCGATGGACAGGTGCGACTTGCCCTCGTCACGGTACGCGGGCAGCAGCATTTCAATCAATCCGGTCACACGTTCAAGAAATTCGGGGAACAGCGGGTCCCCCTCGACATAGGTCGCGACGGCGTCGTCGCGGCCATCCATCGCACGCAGCGACGGCTCCCAGTGCGGGTTGCGCAGGAAGCGGCAGTCGAACACCGTATCGACGCCGCGCGGCAGCCCGCGCTTGTAGGAGAAACTTTGAACCGAGACGGCCAGCCGGGCGTTCGGGTCGGTGTCGAACTGCGCCTGAAGTTCGTCGCGCAGATCGTGGACCGTCAGTTCCGAAGTGTCGATCAGCGTGTCGGCCTGCGCCAGCAGCGGCTGCAACAGCGCCGCCTCGCGCTCGATCCCCAGAAGCGGCGCTTCGGCGGGGGCCAGCGGATGGCGGCGGCGGGTCTCGGAATAGCGGCGCAGCAGCACTTCGGTGCTGCAATCGAGGTACAGCAGTTCGACGGTCGGCCCGGTGTCAGACCCGCGCTGCCGCACAAGATCAAGGATCGTCTCGACGCTGAAATCGCGGTTGCGGACATCGAGGCCCAGAGCCATCGGCCGCCCCAAAGGCGGGCCGTCCAGCAGCCGCGGCAGCAGCCGCAGCGGCATGTTGTCGATCACTTCGTAGCCAAGATCCTCAAGCACGTTGATCGCCGTCGACCGGCCAGCCCCGGACGGACCGGTGACAAGCACCAGCCGCATCGTCTGCGAAGCGTCTGCACGGTCAAGGGACATCAAAACTCACATCTCGGCGGGTCCAGATTCAAGATACTGCAAGATCGCTGCGGCGAAATGAAGGCTCTCCACCTTGTGAAGGAGCGGTACCGTTGCGTCGCAGGCGCTCCAATGGCGCGGCTCGGGCATGCGTGCGGTCTCGGTGCTGTCCATGTCGACGGCAAGCACGATCCGGCAGGGCGGTGCGGGGGCGGCGTTGAGAATGCCGATGCCCCGTGCTTCGATCCGGCCGCGGATCGTGTCGGGGGCCGAGGCCTCCAGCCAGCCGCCCCGATCCGTCAGGACGGTCCGGTCGTCCGACACCAGCCCCGCGCCGTAGGCCATGAGTTGCAGCGCAAGACCCGACTTGCCCGACCCGGACGCGCCAAGGATCAGAACGCCGCGCCCACCCAGCGCGACGCAACTGGCGTGGACGATCACAGCGGGCGCAGGCAGCGTCTTCCGGAAGAAGCTGCCTTGCGAAATCTGTTGGAAGGTTCCGTGACCTCGGGAAAGTCCGCAACGCCCTGCCTTTCGCGACAGGCCCTCACGATCAGACCGGCAGGCCGACCACGAAACGGGCGCCCAGCGGGTCCGAGGTCACGTCGGCGTCGGTCGGGCGGATGTTCTCTGCCCAGATCACGCCGGAATGCGCCTCGACGATCTGCTTGGAAATCGCCAGCCCGAGGCCGGAGTTGTTGCCGAACTGGCCGGCGGGCCGTTCCGAGTAGAAGCGGTTGAAGATCTTCGTCAGCGCCTCTTCCGGGATGCCCGGGCCGGTATCCTCGACCACGACCAGCACGCGGTTGTCGCGGCGGCGCACCCAGACGCGGATCGCGTCTCCGTCCTCGCAGAACGACACGGCGTTCGAGATCAGGTTGACGAACACCTGCGCCAGCCGCGCCTCGAGACCCTGGATCTCGATCGAGTCGGCCGGCATGTCGGTGATGAACTCGATCCCCTTCTCGCGCGCCTCGTTGCCAAGGTAGTCGGAGAGGTTCCGCAGCATCGCCAGCAGGTCGAAGGATTCCTCGTCCTCTTTCACCAGTTCGCTGTCCAGCCGAGACGCGTTCGAGATGTCGCTGACCAGACGGTCCAGCCGGCGCACGTCGTGTTCGATCACCTCAAGCAGCCGTTCGCGCTGATCGTCGCGCTTGGCGACGCGCAGGGTGCCGATGGCGGACCGTAGCGAGGCGAGCGGGTTCTTGATCTCGTGCGCGACGTCCGCCGCGAACTGTTCGTTCGCGTCGATCCGTTCGTACAGCGCGCTGACCATACCGCGCAGCGCCGCCGACAGCCGCCCGATCTCATCCGGGCGGCCCGACAGGTCGGGGATACGGATGCGCGCGGGGCTGCGACGCTTGGAATTCTTGTCGCGCCCGATTTCCGCCGCGGCGGCAAGGTCGGACAACGGGTTGGCGATGGTCGAGGCCAGCACAAGGCTCAGGCCGATCGACACGAGGATGGCGATGACGAACATCTGCAGCACGCGCTCGCGCTCTGCCAGAACCAGTTGGTCGATCTCGCCCGCGGCGCTGGTCAGAGCCACGGCGCCGACCGCCACGCCGTTCTGCATCACCGGGGTCGCGACAGAGAAGATCGTACCGCCGTCGCGATAGACCTGGCTGGAAACCTGCGTCTCGCCGCCAGCGGCGTCGGCGGCCATCGTGCGCAACGCTTCCTGGATGTCGGCGGCGGAAACGCCGTCGTCCTGCGCGTTGAACAGGCCCGACAGGACATCCCACGCACGGTTCAGGGAGTCCGATAGGACCGTCGATTCCTCGCGGTCCAGCGCGGGCATTCCGTCCAGTTGCGGCCGGTCCACGCCGCCGGATTCCTGCAACAGGCTGCCATCGGGACCGAAGACGTAAACCTCGATCCCCGGCTGCAGTCGCAACCCGTCCAGCAGCGGGCCCAGCGCCGCGCCGTCCAGCCCCGCGGCGGACTCTGCCGCGGCGCCGGCGATTGCGGCTTCAAGAACGTTGGCGACCAGATGCGCTTCGGCCACCAGCGTGCTTTCACGCTGCAGCACGATGTTCTCGCGCACCGGGTTCAGCCAAAGCACGCCCGCGACCAGCATCAGCATGGCCAGCAGGTTGAACGTGATGATCTTCCGCGCCAGCGGCGACCGGTTGATCGAGATAAAGCTCCGCTTGCTGCGGCGCTCTTTCACGTCGGCGCTGACCTCGGATTCCGGACGTTCCCAGTCCTCGCCGAGGACCAGGTTATCCATCTCCGCGTCACGCGCCGCGGGCTTGGACCCTCGCACGTCGATGTCAGACGTGGCGTTCATGCTTATTCTTCGTTGTAACGATACCCGATGCCGTAAAGCGTCTCGATCGCCGAGAAATCAGAGTCGACCGTCCGCATCTTCTTGCGCAGCCGCTTGATGTGGCTGTCGATGGTCCGGTCGTCGACATAGACCTGATCGTCATAGGCGACATCCATCAGCTGGTCGCGCGACTTCACGAAACCGGGCCGCTGGGCCAGCGCCTGCAGCAGCAGGAATTCGGTCACGGTCAGCGATACGTCCTGACCCTTCCAGGTCACCGCATGGCGCAGCGGGTCCATCGAAAGCTCACCGCGGACCATGACCTTGTTGGCTTCGGTATCGCCCTTCTCGCCCGAGTCGATCGCTTCCTGCCGGCGCAGCAGCGCACGGATGCGTTCGACCAGCAGGCGCTGGCTGAAGGGCTTCTTGACGTAGTCGTCGGCGCCCATGCGAAGGCCCAGCACCTCGTCGATCTCGTCGTCCTTCGAGGTCAGGAAGATGACGGGCATCGACGTCTTCTGGCGAACCCGCTGCAGAAGGTCCATGCCGTCCATGCGGGGCATCTTGATATCAAACACGGCCATGTCGGGAAGCCGCTTGTTGAAAGCTTCCAGAGCCGCCTGACCGTCATTGTAAGTTTCGACCTCGAAGCCTTCGGCCTCGAGAGTCATGGATACCGACGTCAGGATATTCCTGTCGTCGTCCACCAAAGCAATCCGCGACATGAGGTTTTCCTCTACTGCTCTATTTATACCTGCATTTTTTGGGCATAGTCACTACGCAACCCCGCCAAATCAACCGTTATGTGCGAATCATCGCCCCATCGCGCCCCATTCAGGCACGAAATTCCGCAAGCAATTGCTAATATGTCTCACTCCACGGCACGATTTTGCGTACGTGGAAAGATGGTTTCCGCCGCGCGAAGGATGATTGCGCTAACCCGTCTTTGGTTGCGCTAACTGTGCGCTTGCGTCCTGTTCACGCACAAAACCGACATGCTATAGGCCAAACGCACGGCGCCATTTCCGGGGCCGGCCGGCGCAGTCCCGCGCCTCACGTTCAGCCAGACGCCGCCCGCGCGGCGAGGGAGACAGACCGCATGGAAACCGGACGGGTCAATCCTAACCAGACACTCGAGCACCAGGGCATCACCGGGCTCGGCCATGTGTATTACAACCTCATCGAGGCTTCGCTTGTGCAGAAGGCGCTCGAGCGCGGCGAAGGCGACTTGGGCAATGGCGGCACGCTGCTGGTCAACACCGGCAAGCACACCGGGCGCTCGCCCAAGGACAAATTCGTCGTCCGCACCCCGTCGGTCGAGGATTCGATCTGGTGGGACAACAACACGCCGATGGACGCGGACGCCTTCGATCGCCTGCACGCCGACATGCTGGAACACATGAAGGGCCGCGACTACTTCGTGCAGGACCTGTTCGGCGGCGCCGACCCGCAGCACCGTCTGGACGTCCGGGTCATCAACGAGATGGCGTGGCACAACCTGTTCATCCGCCACCTGCTGCGCCGCCCCGGCCGCGGTGAGCTGGATGAGTTCACCCCCGAATTCACCATCATCAACTGCCCCAGCTTCACCGCCGACCCCGAAAAGCACGGCTGCCGCTCGGGCACCGTCATCGCGCTGAACTTCGACAAGAAGCTGATCCTGATCGGCGGCACCGAATACGCGGGCGAGAACAAGAAATCCGTCTTCACGCTGCTGAACTACATCCTGCCCGGCAAGGGCGTCATGGCGATGCACTGTTCGGCGAACCATGCGCCGAACAACCCGGTCGACACCGCCGTGTTCTTCGGCCTGTCCGGCACCGGCAAGACCACGCTGTCCGCCGACCCGAACCGCGTGTTGATCGGTGACGACGAGCACGGCTGGTCCGAGCGCGGCACCTTCAACTTCGAAGGCGGCTGCTATGCCAAGACGATCAACCTGTCGGCCGAGGCAGAGCCCGAAATCTACGCCACCTGCTCGATGTTCGGCACCGTGATCGAGAACATGGTCCACGACCCGCAGACGCTGGAACTGGACTTCGACGACGACTCGCTGACCGCGAACATGCGCTGTGCCTACCCGCTCGAGGCCATCTCGAACGCCTCGGCCACCGCGCTTGGCGGGCATCCGAAGAACATCATCATGCTGACCTGCGACGCGTTCGGCGTCCTGCCGCCGATCGCGCGGCTGTCGCCGGCGCAGGCCGAGTACCACTTCCTGTCGGGCTTCACCTCGAAGGTCGCGGGCACCGAGAAGGGCGTGACCGAACCCGAACCCACGTTCTCGACCTGCTTTGGCGCGCCGTTCATGCCGCGCCGCCCCGAGGTCTATGGCGCGCTCCTGCGCGAGAAGATCGCCAAGCACGGCGCGACCTGCTGGCTGGTGAACACCGGCTGGACCGGCGGCTCCTATGGTACCGGCTCGCGAATGCCGATCAAGGCCACCCGCGCGCTGCTGACCGCGGCGCTTGACGGGTCGCTGGCCGACAGCACCTTCCGCAAGGACCCGAACTTCGGCTTCGACGTGCCGGTTTCGGTGCCCGGCGTGGCCGCGATCCTGCTGGATCCGCGCCGCACCTGGGATGACGGCGCGGCCTATGACGCACAGGCGCAGAAGCTGGTCGGCATGTTCGCCGACAACTTCGCCCAGTACGAGGCGCACATCCACGAGGACGTGAAGGCCGTCGCCATCGGCTGACGCTTTCCACGCAGGCAAAGCGGGTCTAGGGTGCGCCCCATGAAACGCTCTGCCCGCATAGCATCGCAGGGAGCCCGCCGGATTGCCGGCTGGCTCCTTTTCGTCTGCGCCGTCACATGGTCGACCGGGGCCGCCACCGCAGGGGCGCAAACTCCCGGCGCGGCCGAATTCACCGCCGGATACTTCTGTGCGCGCGAACCGGTCGATATCGGCGTGGCCGAGGGCACCGTGTCCGGCACTGTCTCGTTCGTCGAGGGTCTGCCGCCCTTCCTCGGCCCCGGACCGATGGTTCCCGGCCAGAAGGACGTGGGCTTCGGCGTTCACGTGCGCGCGCTGCCCGAGTTCGCCGGTCCGGTGGAAATCACCATCGAACACCCGCCGATGGGTCCGGACGGCGTGACCACGCAGACGTGGTACACCGACATCTCGGGGCTCGAGGCGCAATACTACGGCTACACCTTCGACTACGAATACGAGATCCTCAAAGGTCATTGGCGCATGACCGCCCGGACCGAGGCGGGCACCGTCTATTCCATAGGGTTCGAGGTGGTCGACCCGGCGCTGCTGCCGCCCGTCACCTGCGGCTACGCGATCCCCCTGTCCTGAACAGATTACACGGCGCATGGACCTTCCCTGCCGTTTCGGCTTTGGTGCCGGGCAGGGAGGATCATCCATGATCGAAGAACCGCCATTGCTTACGATCCGGCGCCCGTCGCGCCGGCCCACCGCAGCCCAGATCGCAGCGTTTCAGGGCGTGCCGTCCAGTTTCGTCGTCGACTCGATGTACGGTGACGGCGCGCTGCCGCCGGCCATCCGCGCGCTTGACCCCGAGGGAGCCGTCGCCGGCCCCGCGCTGACGGTCGAGGCCGGCCCCGCCGACATCCTCGCCCTGCTGGCCGCCCTGCCTGAAATCCGCGACGGCGATGTCGTGGTGTCGGATTTCGGCGGCCACCAGGGTTGCGCCGCCGCAGGCGACCGCGCCTGCGCCTTCATGAAGAACAGCGGCGCCGCGGGCTTTATCACCGATGGCCCGATGCGCGACGTAGCGGGCATCAAGGCAGTCGGCATGCCGGTGTGGTGCACCGGCCTCACGCCCGGCTCGCCCTTCGCCAAGGGTCCGGGGCGCGTCGGCTTCCCGATCACGCTGGGCGGCCGCCCGATTGAGACCGGGGACATGGTGGTCGCCGACCGCGATGGCATCGCGGTGGTGCCGTTCGACCGGATCGACGAGGTCATCGCGATGCTGGAGAAGGTCACCGAGCTGGAGACCAGCCTTGACGCCGAGTTGCAGAAGGGACTGAAAGTGCCCGAGAACATCCTCGAGCTTCTGGCAAGCGATCAGGTCAAATACGTCTGATCTTCTTCGGTCCGGAAATATCCCGGGGGGAGGCCGCAGGCCGGGGGGCAGCGCCCCCCCGCTACAACGCCAGCCCGCGCAGCAGGCGCGGCAGCTCCCCGGTGACCCCGGCCGCCTCGCGCATCAGCGTCCGGCGCAGCCCCGGCAGGCCGTTCACCAGCCCCAGACCGATGTCGCGCCCCAGCCGCAAAAGCGGATTGTCGTTCGAGAACAGTCGGTTGATCCCATCGGTGGCCAGCGCCAGCGTGGCCACGTCGAACCGCCGCCACTGCTCGTAGCGTTCCAGTACGTCCAGCCCGCCGATGTCCTCGCCGCGCCGATGCGCGTCCACCAGCACCTCGGCCAGCGCGCCCACATCCTTCAGGCCGGCGTTCAGACCCTGCCCCGCAAGAGGATGCACCCGGTGCGCGGCGTCGCCGATCAGCGCCACGCGGGGCGCGGCGAAGCGATGCGCGATGGACAGCGGCACCGGGTAGGCGAACCGTTTGCCTTCCAGCCGGATCTGCCCAAGAAAATCGCCCACGCGCGGCCGCAGCAGCGCAAGATAACCCGCGTCGTCCAACGCCGAGATCCGGCGGGCGGCATCCTCGGCCTCGGTCCACACGATGGACGAGCGGTTGCCGGGCAGCGGCAGGATCGCAAGTGGCCCCGGGGGCATGAAGAACTGGTGCGCCGTGCCGTGGTGCGGAAGGTCGTGCGCGATGGCACAGGCGAAAGAGGTCTGGCCGTAAGACCATTCCATTCGCCCGATCCCCGCGCGCTTCGCGGTCTGCGAGGCGACACCGTCCGCGCCCACCAGCATCATCGCCTCCAGCGCGCGCCCGTCCGACAGCGCGACGGTCACGCCGCCGGGCCCGACCTTATGCCCGGTGACATCGACGCCGGTGATCTGTGCAATGCCCTCTTCCGCGTCCATCGCCTGTTGGAAGGCGATGCGCAGGTACCGGTCCTCCAGCATCCATCCGACCGGGTAGTCCTCGACTTCCGCGCCATCGAACAGCAGCGCCATCGGCGACGCGCCCTCGCCCGCTCGACCGTCGCTGACCACCACCTTCTCGATCGGCTTGGCCTGCGCTTCGACCGCGTTCCAGACGCCCACCGCATTCAGCAGCTTGGCCGAGGCATGCGCCAGCGCATAGCCACGACCGTCGAAATCGGGATCGGTGCGCCGCTCGGGCGCAAGGCGCTCGACCACGGTCACGGAAAGCCCGGCGCGGGCCAGTGCCAGCGCCAAAGCCGGGCCGTTAAGGCCACCGCCTATGAGGATCACGTCCATGCCGCGCAATATGCGCCTGAAACGTGATTTGTCCATGCGGCAGGATGGGTTGGCCTGGCTGCGTATCACCGGGTCGCGGGCCCGCGCGGGCGCACAGTTTAACGGCAGACGCCCTTTCCCGGCGCATCCGCCGCGACTTCCCCCATTTTATCTGCCGCCCGCAGCGACTAGCGTCGGCGCAAAACAGGAGGTGCGGATCGTGGACGACTGGTTGTGGATGACGGCGGCGGATCTCGGGCGCGGGATCGCGGACGGAAAGATCGACCCCGTTGCGCTGACCGAGACCTACCTGCAGGCCATCGACGCGCATGCCGATGCCGACCGGATCTATGCCCGCACCACTGCCGACCGCGCCCGGGCCGAGGCGCAAGCCGCCGCCCAGCGCGCCGCGTCGGGCCGCAGGCTGTCGCCGCTGGACGGCGTCCCGATCTCGTGGAAGGACCTGTTCGACAGCGCCGGCACCGCGACCGAGGCCGGCAGCAAGCTGCTGGAAGGCCGGGTTCCGGATCGCGACGCGACCGTCCTGAAAAACGCAACGGCCGCCGGGCTGGTCTGTCTTGGCAAGACGCATCTGTCGGAACTCGCCTTCTCCGGCCTCGGCCTGAACCCGATGACGGCGACGCCGCCCTGCGTGAACGACGCGGGCGCGGTGCCCGGCGGGTCGTCTTCTGGCGCGGCGGCGTCGGTGGCCTTCGGGCTGGCCGCTGCGGGCATCGGCTCGGACACAGGCGGATCGGTGCGGATTCCCGCGGCCTGGAACGACCTTGTGGGTCTGAAGACCACGCACGGTCGCCTGTCGCTGACCGGTGCCGTGCCGCTTTGCGACCGGTTCGACACCGTCGGCCCCCTGTGCCGCTCGGTCGAGGACGCGGCGCTGCTGACCGCGATCATGGAAGGTGCGAAGGCCCCCGACCTGCGCGGAACGACACTGGACGGCGCGCGCCTGATGATCCTGACGACCGGTGCGATGGACGGCCTGCGGGACGGCCCGCGCGAGGGTTTCGAAAGCGCCGTCAAACGGTTGCAGGACGCCGGCACGACGGTCGACACGGTGGACCTGCCCTTCGTGAACGACATGCTGGCCCTGTCGCCGCTGCTTTACGCGCCCGAGGCCTATGGCATCTGGAAGGACGTGATCGAGGCCGCGCCCGACAAGATGTTCCAGCCGATCCTGGAACGCTTTCGGGGCGGCTCTGCCGTCAGCGCGGCGGATTTCGTCGCGGCGTGGCGCAAGCTGGGCAGCTACCGCCAGATGTGGGCCGAGGCGACCGCCCAATACGACGCCGTCGTGATCCCAACCGCCCCCAATCTGCCGCCCGATGCGGACCGCCTGATGCGCGACGAAGACTATTACGTGACCGAGAACCTGCTGACGCTGCGCAACACCCGGATCGGCAACCTGCTGGGCAACTGCTCGCTGACGCTGCCGACCGGCGTACCCTCGACCGGCATCCTGTTCATCGCACCGCCGATGGCCGAGGAAAGACTGTTGCGGCTGGGTCGTGCCGCAGAGGCAACATTGTCCTAGGCGCTGGCCTAAAAGACACAATTTTGTCGCTCAAGGTCTGAAAAACCTTTCGTTTTCTGGACCGGACAGGGTTTGCCCGGTACGCTGATCGGCAAACGGGGCGCCAATGACCCCGGACCCTGAGGCATATAGCGAACCGATGACGTTCCCAGAGCGGTTTTCGAACCTGCCAGAATACGCGTTTCCGCGTCTGCGGACGCTGCTGGACGATTACGCGCCCGGCGGCGATCCCATTCTGATGTCCTTGGGCGAACCCAAACACGCGTTCCCGGACTGGATCGGCCAGATCATCGCCGACAGCATCGGTGAACTTGGCCGCTATCCTCCGAACGACGGCACCCCCGAGCTTCTGAACGTGATCTCGGGCTGGATCGGTCGCCGCTATGGTGTGCCGGTGGCGCTGGACAAGCAGATCATGGTGCTGAACGGCACCCGCGAAGGGCTGTTCGGCGCCTGCATGGCGCTGTGCCCCGAGAAAACGCGCAGCGGCAAGCAGCCGGTCGTGTTGGTGCCCAACCCGTTCTATCAGGTCTACGCCGTGGCGGCGCTGGCCGTGGGGGCAGAGCCGGTCTACGTGCCGGCCACCCGCGAGACCGGGTTCCTGCCGGATTACGAAAGCCTGCCCGCCGAGATCCTCGACCGGACCGAGATCGCCTATCTTTGCTCGCCCTCGAACCCGCAGGGCGTGGTGGCCGACCGAGGCTATTGGGCGCGGCTGATCGAACTGGCCGAAAAGCACGATTTCCAGATTTTCGCGGACGAGTGCTATTCCGAGATCTACCGAGGCGACGCGCCGGTCGGTGCGCTTCAAGTCGCCTACGAGATGGGCGCTGCGCCCGAGCGGGTCGTGATCTTCCACTCGCTCAGCAAGCGGTCAAACCTTCCGGGCCTGCGCTCGGGCTTCGTGGCGGGCGGGCCGGAAAGCATCGCCCGGATCAAGAAGCTGCGCGCCTATGCGGGCGCGCCCCTGCCGCTGCCGTTGCAGCGAGCCGCCGAACGGATCTGGGCCGACGAGGTCCATGTCGAGGCGAACCGCGCGCTGTATCAGGACAAATACCAGATCGCCGACGAGATCTTCGGCGGCGTTCAGGACTACATGCCGCCGCGCGCCGGGTTCTTCCTGTGGCTGCCGGTTCAGGACGGCGAGGAAGCGGCATTGAAACTTTGGACCGAGACCGGGGTGCGGGTTCTGCCCGGCGCCTATCTCGGACGCGACACCGGCGCGGGAAATCCGGGAGCAGGATACATTCGGGTCGCGATGGTGGCCCCGATCGAAGACATGCAACGCGGCCTCATGATGCTGCGCGACTGCATTTACGGGTAAGGACGAGGTAACCGATGGCTTCCTATCAGGTCAGACAGCGAGAGCGCCTTTTCGACAGCAAAACGCAGGCGATTATCGAACGCCGCGGCAAGGAACTGCTGGGCGTCGCGCTTCTGATACTCGGTTTGCTTTCGGCGATGATCCTCGGATCCTACGTGCCCGACGATCCCTCGTGGCTGTCGGCCACCGACCAACCGGCACAGAACCTGCTGGGCCGGTTCGGGGCCTCCATCGCCTCGCCGCTGTTCATCATCGTGGGCTTCGGCGCATGGGGCTTCCCGCTGGTGTTCGGCGCATGGGGTCTCCGCTTTGTGCTGCACAAGGGGTCTGACCGCGCCATTGGCCGCGTGATCTTCGCCCCGATCGCCATCGCGGTTGCCTCGGTCTACGCGTCGACCCACGTTCCCAGCTCGGTCTGGACCCATTCCTTCGGCCTTGGCGGTCTGTTCGGCGATACCGTGCTGGGCGCGGTGCTGGGTGTCGTGCCCGTTGGCGCCGCCTTCGGGCTGAAGTTCCTTGCGCTGCTGTTCGCGGCAGGCACCGTCGCCATGGCGCTGTTCGTTCTCGGCTTCACCGTGCCGGAACTGCGCGCCACCGCGCGGTTCATGGGCTATGGCGTCGTCCTTGCCTATGCCAGCCTGATGACCCTTGCCGGTCGCGGCGCGTCGGGTGCGCTGAACGGCGCCGTCCGTGGCGCTTCGGCGATGAAAGCCGCCCGCGCCGAACGGTCCGAGCGCCGTCGCCTTGCCGCCGAAGAGGCCGCCGCCGAGGAAGCCGCCTTTGCCGCCGAGATCGAGATCGCGCCGCGCATGACCCGCAGCGCGCCGCTGGTCGCCCGCCGCCCGGTCGATGAACACTTCGAGATCGAAGCGCCCGAACCGGACGACTACGACGAACCGGACATGCTGATCGCAGAGCCGGCGCCGCAGCCCGAGCCCAAAGGCGGCCTGCGTATTCGCCTGCCCGGCCTGATGAAGCGCGCCGAGCCGGAGCCCGAGCCGGAACTGGTCGAACCGCAGCCGCTGGACTTCGACGACGCCGACGGCCCCACCGAGGACCGCATCAAGTCGAAGATCGCCGACGTGATCCGCACCCGTGTCCGTCAGGTGCCGGGGCTGGGCTCGTCTGCCCGCGCCGAGCCGTCGCTGACCCGTGGCCGGGGCCATGGCCCGCGCCCGATGCTGCTGAACAACCCCAACATGCTGCCGCCAGAGCCGCCGGTGACCGCCGCGCAGATGCAGGAACCGCCGCTGCGCGCGCCCGGCATGTCCGCCGTGTCCGCCGCCGTGGCCCAGCGCCAGGCGATGCACAACGCCGCCACGCAGGCCGGCGTCCGCACCGGTCCGGTCCACGCCGCCACGCCCGAGGCGCCCGCCCGTGCCCCGGCGCCGCAGCCCGCAGCCGAGTACCGGATCGAGGCCGAGCCCGCAGGCACCTTCGACGCGCCGGAGTTCCATCCGCATCGCGAACCGGTGGCCTACGACGCGCAGGGTCACGCCGAGCCCGCGCCCGAGGTCATCCGCCGTGGCGAGGCCGCGCCGGCCTCTGCCGCGACGATGCCCGCCGCCTCCCCTGCCCCGGGTCCGGACCCGCGCGGGATGGTCCAGCACACGCACCGCAAGACCGCCCCGTCGCGTCAGGCGCAGGCCGAAGCCCAGCCGGCGCTGCAGTTCGACGATCCCGCCGACGACTATCAGAACCCGCCGCTGTCGCTTCTTTCCAGCCCGGTAGAGGTGGAACGCCACCATCTCAGCGACGAGGCGCTGGAGATGAACGCGCGGATGCTGGAAACCGTGCTGGACGACTATGGCGTGAAGGGCGAGATCGTCTCGGTCCGTCCCGGCCCCGTGGTCACCATGTACGAACTGGAACCGGCGCCCGGCCTCAAGGCCAGCCGCGTGATCGGACTTGCCGACGACATCGCCCGCTCGATGTCGGCCCTTTCCGCGCGCGTCTCGACGGTGCCCGGCCGGTCCGTCATCGGCATCGAACTTCCCAACGCGAACCGCGAGAAGGTCGTGCTGCGCGAGATCCTCGCCACCCGCGACTTCGGCGACGGCAACCAGCGCCTGCCGCTGGCGCTTGGCAAGGACATCGGCGGCGACCCGGTTGTCGCAAACCTCGCCAAGATGCCTCACCTGCTGATCGCCGGGACCACGGGCTCTGGTAAGTCGGTCGCGATCAACACCATGATCCTGTCGCTGCTGTACAAGCTGACACCGGAAGAGTGCCGCCTGATCATGATCGACCCGAAGATGCTGGAACTGTCGGTTTACGACGGCATCCCGCACCTGCTGTCCCCTGTGGTCACCGACCCCAAGAAGGCCGTCGTCGCGCTGAAATGGGTCGTGGGCGAGATGGAAGAGCGCTATCGCAAGATGTCCAAGATGGGCGTCCGCAACATCGAGGGCTTCAATGGCCGCGTCGCCGACGCGCTGAGCCGCAACGAGATGTTCAGCCGCACTGTCCAGACCGGGTTTGACGACGAGACCGGCGACCCGATCTTCGAGACCGAGGAATTCCGTCCGGTCAAACTGCCCTACATCGTCGTCATCGTCGACGAGATGGCCGACCTGATGATGGTCGCGGGCAAGGAGATCGAAGCCTGCATCCAGCGCCTTGCGCAGATGGCGCGGGCCTCGGGCATCCACCTGATCATGGCAACGCAGCGCCCGTCGGTGGACGTCATCACCGGCACGATCAAGGCGAACTTCCCCACCCGGATTTCGTTCCAGGTGACCTCGAAGGTCGACAGCCGCACGATCCTCGGGGAACAGGGCGCCGAGCAGCTGCTGGGCATGGGCGACATGCTGTACATGGCGGGCGGCGCCAAGATCACCCGCGTCCACGGCCCCTTCGTCTCGGACGAAGAGGTCGAGGAAATCGTCAACTACCTCAAGGCCTACGGTCCGCCCGACTATGTCGGCGGCGTGGTCGAAGGGCCGGACGACGACAAGGAAAGCGACATCGACCTGGTGCTTGGCCTTGGCGGCAACACCGGCGGCGAGGACGCGCTGTACGATCAGGCCGTCGCCATCGTCATCAAGGACCGCAAGTGCTCGACCTCGTACATCCAGCGCAAGCTGGCCATCGGCTACAACAAGGCCGCCCGGCTGGTCGAGCAGATGGAAGAAGAGGGCGTGGTCAGCACCGCGAACCACGTCGGCAAGCGCGAGATCCTGGTGCCCGAACAGCACTGACGCCAGCCGCCGCGACGGCAGGTGGCCCCCAACATCGGCAAACCCTCACACACGCTCCGCACCTCGCGGGGCGTGTGCCGCATTGACTGTCCGGTTCGCGTTATTAACCTGAAGTCAGTTTTCGGCCTGACGTGGGACAGGCCATGCCGAGGGGGCGAAAATGATCTGGTCCAGAACCCTTCTTGCTGCCGTAGTGCTTGCCGTGGCGGGCCTGCCTGCCACAGCGCAGGATCTCACCCTTGGCGCCAGAGTGCCTGACGGGGCCGACATCACCACGATCAGCGAAGCCGTCACCGGCGACGAGACCGCCGAATTCCGCTTCAACGCCGAGGTCGGGCAAACGGTGCGGGTCACCCTGACCTCGGACAATCCGTCCACCTACTTCAACCTTTACGCGCCCGGGCGTGGTCCCGGGGACGAGGCGCTGGCCGTGGGCGAGTTCACCAGTCCGCCGAACGACTGGTCGCGCACCCTGACGCAAACAGGCGAATACACCGTGACGGTCTACCTGTACCGCGCCGCCGCGCGGCAGGGCGAAACCTCTAACTTCACGCTGAATATCTCGGTCGACAATGCGGCCAACGAAGTGCTTGCCGGCGACTTCGCGGACTCGCTGGGGGGCGGCCCCGATGTATTTGCCGTGTCCGTCTCTCCGGGCGGTTCGCTGAACCTGCGCGCCAGCCCCACGTCCTCGTCGGCGGTGCTGGCCGGGCTTCCCAACGGTCAGGGTCTGCGCAACCTCGGGTGCCGGATGGTGGACGGTGGGCGCTGGTGCAATGTCCTGACGCTGACCGATCCGGAAATCGAAGGCTGGGTCTCTGGCGATTACGTGGTCGAGGCGGACGCGTCGTCGATGCCGCTGCCGATGTCCGCCCCCGCGGGCGCGCCCGAGGACACCCGCGTCGATGTCGCGGCGGGATCGCCCGGTGCGGAACTGCTGGGGCTTCTCGCGCCCGGCGACTCGCGCCGCTATGTGCTGCAAGCGTACAGCGGCCAGACGCTGAACATCCGCGTGGTCCCCGAGGGGCCGCCGATCACCTACCGGGTCATCAACCCCGACAGCACCGTGTTGCAGGATCGGCTGTCCAGCATCCGCGACTACGCGGCAGAACTGACGCAGTCCGGCGACCACATCGTCGAGATCATGAACCGGACCGACGCCGATGTGACCTATTCGGTCGTCTTCGCGGTCGAGTAGCAAGGGCATCCGCCCCGTATCCCCCGAGCCGCGCTTGGCGAATCTCCGCAACGTGAAATGTCGACAGGTGCAAACCCGCGCCGACATGCTTAAATGCGCGGCATGAAACTCTTTCGCCTCCTCTTTCTGCCGCTGCTTCTGGCGGCATCGGTTCAGCAAGCCTCTGCGGACGCGCTGAACCTGAACCAGATCTCGGCCTACCTGAACTCGATCACCGATGCGTCGGGCCGGTTCACCCAGATCAATGACGACGGCTCTATCGCGACGGGCACGATCTACATCCGCCGCCCCGGGCGGATTCGGTTCGAGTACGATCCGCCGAACGACGCACTGGTCATCGCCGGCGGCGGGCAGGTCGCGATCTTCGACAACAAGTCAAACCAGCCGCCCGAACAGTACCCGCTGCGCCGCACGCCGCTTAGCATCATTCTGGAGCGGAACGTGAACCTTGGCCGCGCCAACATGGTGACCGCGTTCGAATATGACGGGACCTCGACCATGATCGTGGCGCAGGACCCGGAGAACCCCGAGTACGGCAACATCCGTCTGAAGTTCACCGGCCCGCCGGTCGAACTGCGCCAGTGGATCATCACCAGCGGCGACGGCACCCGCACCACCGTCACACTGAACGATCTGGATACCGAGCAAAGCCCGCGCGTTGGTCTGTTCAACATTCCCGACGAGATCCGCAAGCGCGGTCTTTGATCGCGCCCTTCCCCGAACGCGAAACGCCGCCCCGTCGAGGGCGGCGTTTTCCATTCCGGAACCTGCGAACTAGCGGCAGCTGCGCAGCTGGATCTCGTACATGATCGCGCGTTCCTGCACGCTGTCGGCATAGCGCATCAGCCACGGCTTCGCCTTGAAGCTTCCCCGCGCATAACCCGCCTGCCCTTCGTGATAGGCAAGGTACTGGTTGCGGGCGTCGCGTTTGGAAATGCCCAGCCGCCGCTCGGTATTGGTCATGTACCAACCGATGAAGTCGGTAGCGTCGCGGATATCGTCCCGCTTGGCGTTCCGGCGCCCTTCGGCGGCAAGGTATTCATCCCAGGTGCCGTCCAGTGCCTGACTATAGCCGTAGGCCGAACTGAGCCGGCCCATCGGGATCACGCCCAGCGCGAACTTAAGCGGCGTGCGTGCGTCGCCCTCGAACTTCGACTCGTGGTAGATCGTCGACATCTGGACGTGCACCGGCACGTTCCATTTGCGCTCCGCCCGGCGAAACGCACGTTTAAAGTCCGGACGCTCTGCGAGAATCGCGCAAGCGTTGTCCAGATTTCGCGGCGGTTCGACACTGCCGCCGCCGCAGGACGCGACGAACGCCAGCAGTATCAATGCGCGAAGGGTCCTGCCCATATGCCCCTCTTGTGTTCTTTTGCCTATGGAGACTAAAGTAAAAGTCACGCGTACGAAACGGAATTTTGTTTTCGACCCCTTCACGAATCC
The DNA here is from genome assembly GCA_017792445.1 of Maritimibacter sp. Taxonomy (GTDB): domain Bacteria; phylum Pseudomonadota; class Alphaproteobacteria; order Rhodobacterales; family Rhodobacteraceae; genus Psychromarinibacter. Next base: position 2,041,682 of record CP051232.1, on the reverse strand, counting down.
GTCCGTGTCGCGGCGATTGCGCAGGTCGACGAAACCACTGTCGGACCTGACCTTACAGACTGTTTCCCCGAATTTACGGGCGGTTGCATGGACGCAGGCGCTCGACTCCGGTAAGAATCTGGCGAAACGGGGGCAAAATTATGTTCAAATCGCGCGCCAAGTATTCTCTGGGCCAGGTCGTACGTCACAAGAAGCACCCCTTTCGGGGCGTCGTGTTCGATGTGGACGCCATGTTCTCCAACACCGAAGAGTGGTACCGCGCGATCCCCGAGGACAGCCGTCCGTCGAAAGAGCAGCCCTTTTATCACCTGCTGGCCGAGAATGAGAACAGCTACTACGTGGCCTACGTCTCGGAGCAGAACCTTGTCGCCGATTACTCCGGCGAACCTGTCGACCATCCCGACCTGCCGGACCTGTTCGGCGATTTCGAGGACGGTCACTATCCGCTGCAGGTGCAGCTGAACTGATCCTGCGGGATCGCCCTTCTCAGAACGGAACGGACGCCTTGAAGGTCACGCCGACACCGCCGTCGGGATGGCGCAGACGCAGGCTTTCGGAATGCAGCATCAGCCGCGGGAAGTCGCGTGCGTGGCCTTCCGCATAGAACGGGTCGCCCAGGATCGGGTGGCCCAGCGCCTTCATGTGAACCCGCAACTGGTGGCTTCGCCCCGTCTTGGGCATCAGGCGCACTCGCGTCGTCTCGGCGCCATTCGCATCTTCGAACCGCATCACCCGCCAGTCGGTATGAGCGGGCTTGCCGTTCTCGTGATCGACCATCTGCAACGGGCGGTTCGGCCAGTCCACGATCAGCGGCAGGTCCACGGTGCCTTTCGCGGGCTCCAGCCGGCCCCAGACGCGGGCGACGTAGGTTTTCTTGGTCTGCCGCTTCTCGAACTGAAGCCCCAGATGCCGCTGGGCCGAGGGCGTCAGCGCGAAGATCATCACGCCGGACGTATCGCGGTCCAGCCGATGCACCAGCAGGGCCTCGGGAAACGCGTCCTGCACCCGGCTTAGCAGGCAGTCGGAAAGGTGTTCGCCCTTGCCCGGAACCGACAACAGGCCAGAGGGCTTGTCGACCACGAGGATCTCGTGATCGGCGTGGATCACCTCTAGCGGAGTGTCGGGCGGGTTGTAGACATCGGACATGACCGGCGGCCTAGCGCTGCACTGACAAGGACGCAAGCCGCCAGCGGAGGCTCAGGCGACGCCCGGCCGCGCGAAGACCGATGCAAGGATCTTCGCCAGTTCCGCTGCATCCGTATCGTCGAACGCATCGGGCCGGTCGCTGTCGATGTCGAGCACCGCGATGATATTGCCGCCCGCGTCGCGCACCGGCAGCACGATTTCCGACCGGGTGGACGAGGCGCAGGCGATGTGGCCGGGGAAGGCATCGACGTCAGGCACCAGCTGGGTTTCACCCGTGCGCGCGGCGGCGCCGCAGACGCCTTTCGCGAAGGGGATGACAAGACAGCCGTGACCGCCCTGATAGGGACCGATCTTCAGAATCTCTGGCGCGGTGACGCGGTAAAAGCCTGTCCAGTCGAACCGCTCGTCCGCATGGTGAAGCTCGCAGGCCACCGTGGCCATCAGGGCGACGGCGTCGGTTTCGCCTTCCGTCAGCGCGCCGATGGTCTTCGTGATGGCGGGATAGTCGATGCGCATGGCGGGCTCCGTGTCCGGTTCCGGTTGGGTCTGTTCTGCGCCGTAGATATTTGCGGCGCAGCGCAGCGTCCAGAGCCGCGCTCACCAGATGGTAACCATTGCGCCCTAACCTGCCCGACACACGGCGATGGAGGGACCGATGCAGCTGGAAGCCGAGGACCGGGACGGTGTCCGGATCGTGCGCGCGATGGAACCGCGGCTTGATGCGGTGATCGCGGTGCAGTTCAAGGATGCGTTTCGCGATCTGACCGCCGACGCGCCGCCCCGGGTCGTTCTGGACCTTGCGGCGGTGGAATTCCTCGATTCCTCCGGCCTTGGCGCCATCGTCGCCGGGATGAAGCATCTTGCTCCCGACCGACGGCTGGAACTCGCCTCGCTTGGCCCCATCGTCGCCAAGGTGTTCAGCCTGACCCGCATGGATACCGTGTTTCCCATCCATGCCGATGTGGCGCAGGCGCTGGCAGCGCCGGCCGATGCCCCCTGAAACGTCGTCAGTGCAGGACGGCGCCGGCGAAACGGGGACATGCCCACGCCCACCTTGGCACCTGACGCCAACGCTGGCCGAGGTACGCCACGCGCTTGCGGGGATCGTGGCGGAATGGCGGACGCGCGACATACCACCGGATCTGATCTCTCGCGCCGAGCTTGTCTTGGCAGAGGTGCTGAACAACGTGGTCGAACATGCCATGCGGGATGTCCCCGGCGGTCGTATCACCGTCGACTGGAAGCTGGACAGCGGACGTCTTTTGCTGTGCGTCACGGATGACGGGCGACCCATGCCGGATGCCGACTTGCCATCCGGACGCCTTCCCGAACCATCCGAGACTGCCGCCGACACCCCCGAGGGCGGTTACGGCTGGTTCCTGATCCGCCATCTTGTCGACGCGCTGACCTACCAGCGGCATGGCGGGACGAACCGCGTGTCCATCACGCTTGCGCCTCGCCCCTGACCCCGTGGTCCGGCCCCCGCCAATCGTTGGCGGGTCGTAAATTATTGCGGCGCGGGCGAGGCAACCGTGCCGGATACGCCGCGAAATGACCTTGCGTCAGTCACACCGCAGCCCGCAACGGGCGGGATAACGGGATCGTAGCTGAATGGCTAAGCCCGGCAGGGTGCATATTATAGCCCCCACCCAATGTGCCCTGTCGGGACCGTTCAGCCCCTGCCCGCTATCCGGGCGACTTTCCCCGCCTTTTCCGGTTCCAGACCCGCGCGCGACGCAGTAGGCTTTGCCGAAAACCCGGAAAGGCCCTCCTGCATGAACCAACCGCGCTCGTTTCAGGCGCCCGGCCGCTCGCCCGTCTTCGCGGCGAATGGCATGTGCGCCACCTCGCATCCGCTGGCCGCAAAGGTGGCGGTCAACATGCTTGAACAGGGCGGCAACGCGGTCGACGCCGCCATCGCCGGTGCGGTCCTTCTGGGCATCTGCGAGCCGCAGATGACCGGCATCGGCGGCGATTGCTTCGCGCTAATCAAGCCGGCGGGGGACGAGCGGATCGTCGCGCTGAACGGGTCGGGCCGCGCGCCCTTTGGTCTGGACGCGGCAGAGATGCGCGACCGGGGCCTGACCGCGATCCCGACCACGGGGGTCGAGGCGGTGACCATCCCGGGCGCCATCGATGCCTTCTGCAAGCTTAGCGACGACTACGGCATCAAGGGTCTGGACGAGGTGCTGGCCCCCACGATCCGCTATGCCGAGGAAGGCGTTCCCGTCGCACCCCGCGTTGCGCGGGACTGGGACGAATCGGCGGGGCTGCTGCAAGGACGCGCGCGCGACTTCTATCTGTGCCGCGACGGCCGCGCGCCGGTGCCCGGCACCGTTTTCCGCCACCCGCAGCAAGCCGAAGTCCTGCGCCGCATCGCGGCCGAAGGACGCGCCGGGTTCTACACGGGCGAAGTGGCCGAGGACATGGTCGCATCGCTGAACGCGCTTGGCGGCTCACACACGCTGGACGATTTCGCCGGAACCGCCTGCCTTTGGGGCGACCCGCTGTCGACCGACTATCGCAGCACCGATCTGGTCGAGCATCCGCCAAACGGTCAGGGGGCCACGGCCCTGCTGCTTGCGAATATCCTGTCGCACTTCGATCTTGCCGCGTTGGACCCGTTCGGTGCGGAACGCGCACATATCGAGACCGAGGCGACCAAGCTGGCCTATGACGCCCGCGCCCGGTTCATGGCCGATGCCGACCACATGACCCGGCTTGCGCATATGCTGGACCCGGCCACCGCCAAGGCGCTTGCCGCGCTGATCGACCCGGCCCGCGCGATGCCCTCGCCCGCCGCGCTGTCCGAGGCGGTGCATCGGGATACGATCTACATCACGGTTATCGACCGCGACCGCATGGCGGTCTCGCTGATTTACTCGGTGTTCCACAGCTTCGGCTCCGGCCTTGCCAGCGACAAGTTCGGCATACTGTTCCAGAACCGGGGCGCCGGCTTTACGCTGGAGGAAGGCCATCCAAACGAGGCGGCAGGCGGCAAACGTCCGATGCACACGATCATTCCCGGCATGTTGCGCCGCGACGGCAAATTGCACATGACCTTCGGCGTGATGGGCGGCCAGTACCAGTCCTGCGGCCATGGCCGGTTCCTGACCAACGTGACCGACTACGGCATGGACCCGCAGGCCGCCATCGACGGCCCGCGCCTGTTCCCCGAACCGGGCGGCCCGCTGACTATCGAGGCCGGTTATTCCGACGCGGTGAAACAGGACCTTTCGGACCGTGGCCACAAGCTGCAGCCCGTGCCCGTGGGCATCGGCGGCGCACAGGCGATCCGCATCGACCACGACACCGGCATCCTCGAAGGGGGTTCGGACCCCCGCAAGGACGGCTGCGCGTTGGGCTACTGAGGAGAAGACCGCCATGCCGATCCGCCCCGTGAAAGAGCTTGTCGCCGAGGCGAAGGCCCGCATCACGACGCTGTCCCCCGAAGAAGCGAAGGCGCAAGCCGACTCTGGCGACGCATTGCTTGTCGACATCCGGGACGTGCGCGAGTTGAAACGCGAGGGGCGCGTGCCGGGCGCCTTCCACGCGCCGCGCGGCATGCTGGAATTCTGGATCGACCCGACCTCGCCCTATCACAAGCCTGAACTGGCGGGGGACCGGACGCTGATCCTGTTCTGCGCCAGCGCGTGGCGGTCGGCGCTGTCGGCGGATGCGCTGCAAAACTTCGGAATGACCAACGTCGCCGAAATCGGCGGCGGCTTCTCTGCATGGCGCGACGCCGGCCTGCCAGTGGAGACACCCGAAGGCGGCTGAGATGCGGCAGATGGGCGCCACATCGCCCAAACCGCCGGGGCGTGATGGTGCGACTGCTTGCGCATGTTTACGAATTGGCGCTTACTTTCCCCAGACGCGCAGTCGATGGAGGATAAAGAGTGGCCAGTGACGATCTCGAGAATGGCAATCGTCCCCTGACCTTGCGCGATGTGTCCGAGGCGTCGGGCGTCAGCGAAATGACGGTCAGCCGGGTGCTGCGCAACCGCGGCGACGTCTCTGCCGCGACACGCGAAAAGGTTCTCGAAGCGGCGCGCGAGCTTGGGTACGTCCCCAACAAGATCGCCGGCGCGCTTGCCTCGCAGCGGGTGAACCTTGTCGCCGTGATCGTGCCGTCTCTGAAAAACCTCGTCTTCCCCGAAGTGCTGTCCGGCATTTCCGAAGTACTGGACGAAACCCATTTCCAGCCGGTGTTCGGCGTCACAAACTACAAGCCCGAGCGCGAAGAGAAGGTGCTGTACGAGATGCTGTCGTGGCGTCCGTCCGGGGTGATCATCGCGGGACTCGAGCATTCCGACGCCAGCCGCGCGATGCTGAAATCCGCGGGCATCCCGATTGTCGAGATCATGGACACCGACGGCGAACCGATCGACGCGATGGTCGGTATCTCGCACCGCCGCGCCGGCCGCGAGATGGCGCAGGCCATCGTCAAGCAAGGCTATCGCAAGATCGGCTTCCTTGGGACCAAGATGCCCTTGGACCACCGCGCCCGGAAACGGTTCGAGGGGTTCACGCAGGCGCTTGCCAAGGAAGGGATCGAGATCCACGACCGCGAGTTCTACGAGGGCGGCTCTGCCCTGCTGAAGGGCCGCGAGATGACCGAGACGATCCTCAAGCGGTCGCCCGATCTCGAGTTCCTGTATTACTCGAACGACATGATCGCCGCCGGTGGCTTGATGTACTGTCTCGACAACAACATCGACGTCCCCGGTCGGGTCGGGCTAGCCGGGTTCAACGGTGTCGAGCTTCTGGACGGCTTGCCGGTCAAGCTGGCCACCATGGACGCCTGCCGCGCCGAAATCGGGCGTGAAGCGGCCCGGATCATCGCCCAGCGCGCCAGCGGCGAAGAGGGTGGCGGCGAGAAGGTTGTGCTGACCCCGACGATCGAACTGGGCGCGACGCTCAAGCGCTGACCCACGCGGCGCCCCGCGCACGCTTGGCCTGCGCGGTGGACAATCCGGCGTCCGGCCTGTTAATGCCGCGCGACAGACGCGCGGGTCACAGTGGTTTTGGGGCGTATCATGCCGGCGGTTTCGGTCGTCATTCCCATGAAGAACGAAGAGGGCAACATCGGCCCTCTGGTCGAGGGTATCTCGGCCGCGTGCTCCGTGCTGCCCGACTACGAGATCATCGTGGTCGACGACGGCTCGACCGACGCCACCGCAACCCGCGCGAAAGAACTGATGGCAGACCACCCGGTCCGTCTTTTGCAGCACGCGACATCGGGCGGTCAAAGCGCGGCGGTGCATTCCGGTGTGCTGGCCGCGCGCGCGCCCATTGTCTGCACGCTGGACGGCGACGGCCAGAACCCGCCCGAGGAACTGGCGAAGCTGTGGGTGCCGTTGATGGAGGACGTGTCCGTCGGGCTGGTCGCCGGGCAGCGCGTCAAGCGGCAGGACACGTGGTCCAAGCGGCTGGCGTCGAGGCTGGCGAACGGCATCCGCCGCTGGGCGCTGAAGGACGGGACCCGCGACACCGGCTGCGGCCTGAAGGGGTTCCGGCGCGAAGCCTTCCTGCGGCTGCCCTACTTCGATCACATGCACCGCTACCTTCCCGCGCTGTTCGCGCGCGACGGCTGGGGCATCCGGCTGGTTGACGTTGCGCACCGGGAAAGGCAATCGGGCAATTCGAACTATAACAACCTTCAGCGCGCGCTTGTCGGGATCTACGACCTGATCGGGGTCGCGTGGCTGATCCGCCGCCGCAAGAAGGCCGCACCGCAAGAGGCAACGCGCCCATGAACGACACGATGCAGACTTTGTTCAACTGGCTGCACGTCGACACCCTGACCGAGTTCTGGTGGGTGGTCTTCGGGCTGGCCGGGCAGTTGCTGTTCACCTGCCGGTTCCTTGTCCAGTGGATCGCATCGGAACGCGAACGCCGCTCGGTCATTCCGATCGCCTTCTGGTATTTCTCGCTGGGCGGCGGGCTGGTCCTGTTCACCTATGCGCTGTACCGCGCCGACCCGGTCTTCGTGCTGGGACAGTCGCTCGGCGTGGTGATCTATGCGCGAAACCTGTGGCTGATCCATGCGGAGAAGCGCGGTGTCTGATACCCGCCGATGGCTGATCCCCGCAGCCGCGGGCGTCTTGGCCATCACCTTCGTCCGCGTCGTCCTGCTTGCCCTGAACGGCACCGACCTCTTCGTCGACGAGGCGCAATACTGGCTGTGGGGTCAGGAGATGGCGCTTGGCTACTACTCCAAGCCGCCCCTGATCGGCTGGGTGATCGGGCTGTTCACCGTCTTCTCGGATGCAACCTTCTGGGTCCGCCTGCCGGCGCCGCTGTTCCACGGCGCGACGGCGCTGATCCTTGGGGCCATCGCCGATCGGCTGTTCGGAACGCGGGCCGCCATCTTCACGGCGCTGGCCTACGTGACGCTGCCGATGGTCGCGCTGGCAAGCCTGCTGATCTCGACCGATACGATCATGTTCCCGTTCCTTGCCGGATCGCTGGCGATGTACCTGAAGGTGCTCGACACGCAGGACCGCAAGGCCGCGGCGTTGACGGGGCTTTTGCTGGGCCTCGCATTCCTTGGGAAATACGCCGCGATCTACTATCCGATCTGTGCGGTGCTGGCGGCGTTCTTCTTTCACGAGGCGCGGCCCACGCGCCGCAACGTCGGCATCATCCTTGGTGTCTTCGTTCTGACGATCTCGCCCAACCTGCTGTGGAACCTGCTGAACGGCTTTTCCACCGTGTCGCACACGCTGGACAATGCCGACTGGGTCCGCGACCCCGGCAGCCGCGCCAGCCTGAATTTCGGCGGGCTGGTCGAGTTCTTCCTGTCGCAGTTCATCGTGTTCGGGCCGGTTCTGTTCGCCGCGCTGCTGATCATCGCCGCCCGCGCCCGCAAGCGGTCGCCGGTGGTGCAGTTCCTGCTGATCTTCGCGCTGCCGATCCTTGCCATCGTCTGCGTGCAGGCTCTGCTAAGCCGCGCCTATGCGAACTGGGCGGCCGCGACCTATATCGCCGGGCTGCTGGTCGCGGTGCCGTGGCTTCTGCGCCGTCACCGGGCGTGGCTGATCACGTCCTTCGCGATCAACGGCTTCTTCTGCGTGCTCCTGCCCATCGCCAGCGTGATCCCCGCAAGCTTTACGTGGAACGGCGAACAGCTTCTGTCACGCTATCTTGGCCGCGCCGAGATGAGCGAAACGATTATCGACATCGCAGGCGACCTTGGCGTGGGCGCCATCGTGGCGTCGAACCGCGATATCCTCGCCGACCTGTTCTATACCGGGCGCGACGCAGGCATCCGCATGTACGCGGTCCCGCCAGAGGGCCGCGCGCCGCATCACTATGCGCTGAAGTATCCGTACCGCGCCGACGGCGGCGACGTGCTGCTGGTGCTGCCACAGGGGTCAGAGCCGCCCTGCCCGGCAGAGGCGATGGACCTTGCCGAAATGGCCCCCACGGACGGCGCATATAGCGACCATCCGCAAGAGCTGTTCCTGTTGCCGGGGCTGTGTATCGCGACGCCCTGAGGCGATGCGGGATTACAGGAAGTCTTCCTCGACTTCGGACACGTCGACATCCAGCTTCTCGAGTCCGGATTCAAGGTAGTCGGGCAGCATCGGGATGCCCAGCAGGTAGGTCGAGGTCGGGCCGGTGCGTTCGCTGACGGCAGTCTGCACCGCTTCGTCCCATTCCTCGGCCTCGAAGGTCTCGCGTCCGATCCACATGATCGCCACCAGCTCTGCCTGCTGGTCCTCGGGCAGGTTCTCGATGAACTCGCGCAGCTCGGTTTCGGTGGCGTCACCGCGGCGCATTTCGAGGATCGAGTCGGAATCGATCGAGTCGCCAGGGCTGTCCCAGCGACCGACTTTCGCGTCCAGCTCGCGGGCACGGAAGATCACGTGCGCAACGCGGCGTGCGGAAATCTGCATCTCGGCCATTGTTTCGGCTCCTTTCTTCGGTCCAACACTCTCGCGAGCGTGGGGTTGAGACCATGATCTGGCGCAAAAGGTGGCTTGTCCATCCCCGATTGCAGCGCACGAATTCGTGTGCGGTCAGTCGCGCCCGACCATGGCGCATAACATCTCGAACATGATCGACACACCAAGGAACGCCGTACCGCCCGAAGCGTCGAAGGGCGGCGAGACCTCGACAAGGTCGGCGCCCGCAATATCGACGCCTGCCAGTTCCCGCGCGACGCAAAGCGCCTGGAACGAGTTCGGCCCGCCAACCTCGGGCGTTCCCGTGCCCGGAGCGAAGGCCGGATCGACGAAGTCGATGTCATAGCTGACGTAAGTCGGCTTGCCGCCGGCCACGTCGCGCGCCTCGGCCATCACGTCGGGAATGCCGCGCGCGAAAAATTCCTCGATCTCGACAATGCGCACCCCGTTGGCACGGGCGAAGTCCTTGTCCTCGGTGTCGTAGGCGCTGCCACGAATCCCGATCTGGATCACCCGTTTCGGGTCCAGCAATCCCTCTTCCACCGCACGGCGGAAGGGCGTGCCGTGGGTGTACATCTGGCCCCCGAAATACGAATGGAAAAAGTCCGTATGACTGTCGAAGTGGATCATCCCAAGCGGGGCGTCCTTTGCCAGGGCGCGCAGGATCGGCAGGCTGGACAGGTGGTCGCCGCCTGCCGTCAACGGACGGATGCCCGCGTCTGTCACCTGATCGTAGAACGCGGTGATCCGCGTCATGCTGTCCTGAATATCCGCAGGGTTCGGCCCGACATCGCCAAGGTCGGCGCAGTTCACGGCCTCGAACGGTCGGACGCCCGTCGCGCCGTTCTCGGCCCGGATCATCGTCGACGCATCGCGCAACTGGCGCGGGCCGTGACGCGGGCCGGGGCGGTTCGTCGTTCCGCTGTCCCACGGAACCCCGATCACACCGATGTCCACCTCGCCGAACCGGTCATGGCCGGGCGGAACCACAGGCAGCCGCATGAAGCTGGGCACGCCTGCAAACCGGGGCAGGTCAAAGCCCGACACGGGGTGAAAGAAGGGGTCGCTCATCAAGGGCTCCTGTCGTCTGTCGGCGTCAGCCTAGCACCTGCCCCCACGCCCGCAACGCAACCGACCGGAATGCGTTTCCGCGCGTCGAAAATTTTTTTCCATCTTTTTTGAAACTTCCTACGAAACCCTTCGTGGCTGTGGATATCCCGGTTCGGAAACGGCCGGACAAGTAACGAGTAAGTTGTTGTACAGGGTCATCGCGCGTTGCCGCATTCATCCCGTGTTCCGGCTTGTATGCGTCGGAACCAGAATGGCATCGGACCCGGTGTGTGTTGGTAATTTCGGGCATCTTCCGGCCTCTCGGTCCCGGTAGACAGTCTCCCATAGGCCCGAAAGGTTCCCCTTTGATGGGGACCGGGGGTTTCGCGTCCACCAGTCCCCATCCCGGTGGCGCGGAACCCCTATTTTTTTTGCCTAGCCGCGATCCGCCCGTCCGGTCAGAAAATCCCTGAGCCGCCGCTGCAGATGCGGGATCGCGTCAGGGCGCGACAGGAACTCTGCCACGCCGAACCACCACAGCGCCTGCCCTTCGTCCCCAAGGCGCGCGGACGCCATCACGTCCGCCGGCACCTCGGCCACAAGAAACCAGCGCCGGGGCCCCTTCAGATCGTTGGCGTTGGGATAAAGCCGCTTCCAGACGATCCACGCAGGATCAAGCCGCAGGCCGGTTTCCTCGAAGGTCTCTCTCAACGCGCAGTCTTCGGCGGTCTCGTCCCCTTCGCGCCCGCCGCCGGGCAGATCCCACAGGCCGGGAAAGGGGATGTCCGGGCGGTTGTCGCGCATCAAGGACAGCACAACGCCGTCGCACATCACGGCAAGCTTGGCGCCGTCGAAGTCCTGCGCGCTATCCTCGCCCGCGACCATCGCGCGCCTACAGCCCCAGACCGTCGAGGTGGTCGAACATGATCTCGCCGATTTCCAGCGTGTCCAGCGGCTGCGCCTTGGGGAATTCGCTTCCCGCACGGTCGGCGATGATCAGCGACGTGCCACGATAGCGGGCGACCGTCACGATCCGCTCGAATGCACCGGTTGCGGCCAGCGCCTCGGACAACGGGCCGTGAAAGCCGATCATATAGCCCGGCCCGGCCGAGGCTTCGTAGCCCGACACGATCAGACGTTGCCCCGTTGCAGCAACCAGCCCGTCGATCAGCGCGGCGAAGGCATTCGGGTCGCGTTGATGGATCAGCACGTCAAGGCAAAGGACGATGTCGCGCGGGCCATGCCGTTCGGGATCGACCATTCCAACCTCGAACGACCACTCTGGCCGCAACGCCCGCGCCCGGTCCAGCGCGGTTTCGGCAAGGTCGAGGCCGAGATAGCCGTTCAGGGACAGTGCATGCACCACCTCGAGGTCGCCGCAGCCGACGTCCAGAATGCTGTCCGCGTCCTCGATCCCCGCAAGCTTCAGGCAGCGCCGCTTGACCGTGACGTAGATCCCGCGAGACCCCTTGCCGCTGCCCAGTTCCGGGTTCACGGCATAGCGATAGGACCAGAACAACCGGTTCTCGAACTCGGACCGGAAGGCGCGGTTCATGACGCGCGCCTCGGGCCGCAAGCCTTCGTCGACGTGGCGCAGATCCAGAAGGCCGACCGCGTTGATCCGGCCCCGGATATCGAGATAGCCGCCCACGTCGCCGGGCGGCGTGCCTGGGTCGGACAGCCAAGCGGTCAGCGCCGTCTCCGGATAGTCGACCGCCGCACCCGGTCGCAGCAGCGCACCGGCAGGCACGGCCCCGGTCGCAGCCGGGCCGCCCACAACCGCGACACCCGGCAGGGCGGTGCGGAACCCCTCCCACACGCTGCCGGGCTCGCCCTGCACGGCGATTTCGACCTCGGCATCCGGCGCGAAGGCCAGAAGCGCCTGCGCTGACCGGAAGGCGAAGAAGGCATCGACGGGTGTGTCGAATGCAACGACCTGAATGCGCACGGGAATTCTCCAGCCGGGTTCAACCGGGCGCATACTGCCCCCCCGCCCTGCCCGCGTGCAACCCTTGGCGCGCGGGAAGGGCGATCCCCTCTCCCGTCCGGATCGCGGCCACGCTATTCTGGGCACCGAACCCGCCATGTGCCCAATCGGACACCACGCATGCCCGCCCTTTGCAGAGATTGCCTGACCCGTTTCGAGACCGGCCCCCGCTGCCCGTCTTGCAGGTCGCCGCGTGTCGTGTCGCACCCGGAACTATGGGATCTGTCCATCGCGCATATGGACTGCGACGCCTTCTATGCCTCGGTCGAAAAGCGCGACAATCCCGAGCTTCGCGACAAGCCGGTGATCATCGGCGGCGGACGGCGGGGCGTCGTGTCCACCGCCTGCTACATCGCGCGGATCAAGGGCGTTCGGTCCGCGATGCCCATGTTTCAGGCGCTGAAGCTGTGCCCCGAGGCCGTCGTGGTGAAGGGCAGGATGGAGAAATACGTCGAGGTCTCGAAACAGGTGCGCGAGATGATGGAGGAGCTGACGCCCTCTATCGAGCCACTGTCGCTGGACGAGGCGTTTCTGGATCTGACCGGCACCGCGCGCCTGCACCACGCGCCCCCGGCTGTGCTGCTGGCGCGGCTGACGAAGCGTATGAAGACCGAACTGGGGATCACCGGTTCCATCGGCCTCTCGCACAACAAGTTCCTCGCCAAGGTCGCGTCCGATCTCGACAAGCCGCACGGCTTCGCGGTGATCGGCAAGGCAGAGACGCAGGACTTCCTTGACCCCCGGCCTGTAAAGCTGATCTGGGGCGTCGGAGTTGCCGCCGGCAGCAGTCTCGAAACGGCGGGAATCCGGACCTTCGCGGACCTGAAACGGTGGGACAAGGATCAGCTTGTCGCGCGGTTCGGGTCGATGGGCGAACGGCTGTACCACCTTGCCCGTGGCGAGGATCACCGGCGGGTCACGCGCAACGCGCCGGTCAAGTCGATCTCGAACGAGACGACTTTCCACGAGGATACCTCGGACCCCGACGTGCTGGACGGTCATATCTGGCGGCTTTCCGAGAAGGTGTCGGACCGCGCCAAGGCGAAGGGCAAGGCGGGCCGCGTGGTGACGCTGAAGCTGAAGCGCGCGAACCACCGCATCCTGACGCGGCAATCGCAACTGACCGATCCGACGCAGATCGCCGACCGGATCTATCGCACCGCACGTGACCTGTTCGACCACGTCGGCGATCAGGGCCCGTATCGCCTGCTTGGGGTCGGGATCTCGCACCTGTCGGGCGACGAGACCGCCGACCGCTCTGGCGACCTGCTGGACCCGCAGGCGGGCCGCCGCGCCGACGCCGAGCGCGCGACCGACGCGATCCGGCAACGGTTTGGCCCCGATGCGATCGTCAAGGGCCGGTCGCTGCGTTAAGGCCCTTTGATTGCCACAGTATTTCCCCGGATGCGTGATGGACCGTTCCGTGTTCATCCCCTAGGGTTCGCGCTGGGGAGAGCCGGTACCGACAACACGTGGATTTCAGGGTTTATGGCCGAATTTCAGACGACATCATTGGACGGCGTTTACATCATCACGCCGCGCCGGTTCGGCGATCATCGCGGGTTCTTCAGTGAAAGCTACAGCGAACGGGTCTTCTCCGACGCAGGCATCGACATCCGTTTCGTGCAGGACAATCACTCTCTGTCCGGCACCACCGGCACCGTCCGCGGCCTGCATTTCCAGTCGCCGCCCCACGCGCAGGCCAAGCTTGTCCGGTGCGGGCGCGGCCGCATCTTCGACGTCGCCGTCGACATCCGCCGGGGCAGCCCGACCTACGGCCAGTGGACCGGCGCCGAGCTAAGCTTTGAGAACGGCAAACAGCTTCTGGTGCCCGAAGGCTTCCTGCACGGGTTCATGACGCTCGAGCCGGATTGCGAGATCGTCTACAAGTGCTCGGATTTCTACGCGCCGGAATGTGACGGCGCGGTGCGCTGGAACGATCCCGACATCGGCATCGCGTGGCCCGACACCGGCGTCGAGCCTGTGCTGTCCGACAAGGACGCCAAGGCACAGTCACTCGCTGACTTCGACACGCCGTTCACCTACACGGAGCAAGGCTCGTGAAACTTCTCGTCACCGGCGGCGCCGGGTTCATCGGCTCTGCCGTCATCCGGCTTTCCGTTGCGCGCGGCCATCAGGTCGTCAACGTCGACGCACTGACCTATGCCGCCTGCCTCGACAACGTCGCGGATGCCGCGACCGATCCGGGCTACACCTTCGAGCAGGTCGACATCCGCAACCGCGCCGAGCTGGACCGGGTGTTCGCCGATCACAAGCCCGATGCGGTCATGCACCTTGCCGCCGAAAGCCACGTGGACCGCTCGATCGACGGCCCCTCGGACTTTATCGAGACGAACATCACCGGCACGTTCAACATGCTGGAAGCCGCCCGCGCCTATTGGCAGGACGCCGGCAAGCCCGACGATTTCCGGTTTCACCATATCTCGACCGACGAAGTGTTCGGCAGCCTGCCCGCCGATCCGTCGGTGCAGTTCACCGAGACCACGCCCTACGACCCGCGCAGTCCCTATTCCGCATCGAAGGCCGCATCCGATCATCTTGTGCGCGCATGGCACGAGACCTACGGCCTGCCGGTTGTCCTGACCAACTGCTCCAACAATTACGGGCCCTACCATTTCCCCGAAAAGCTGATCCCGGTGATCATCCTGAATGCTCTGGCCGGGAAACCGCTGCCCATCTATGGCGACGGGTCCAACGTGCGGGACTGGCTGTTCGTCGAAGATCACGCCGACGCGCTGCTGCTGGTGGTGCAGAAGGGCGAGATCGGGCGCAGCTACAACATCGGCGGCGAGAATGAACGGTCGAACCTGGAACTGGTCAAGACACTCTGCGGTATTCTCGACCGGCTGCAGCCGAAGGACAGCGGAAGCTATGCCGATCAGATCACCTTTGTCACCGACCGTCCCGGCCATGACGCGCGCTATGCCATCGACCCGACCCGCATCCGCGAGGAACTGGGCTGGCGGCCCTCTGTGACCATCGAGGAAGGGCTGGAGAAAACCGTGCGCTGGTTCCTCGACAACGAGGCGTGGTGGCGCAAGCTGCAGTCGCGCCACGGTGTCGGCCAGCGGCTGGGCACCGGGGGCGCGGCATGATCCTTGTCTTCGGACAGTCCGGCCAGGTCGCCCGCGAACTCGCCCGCCGCGCTTCCGATGCACGGTTCGTTGGCCGCAGCGAGGCGGATCTGTCGCGTCCGCAGGACCTGAAGGCGATCATCGACCTAGCCGAGCCTTCGGCGGTGATCAACGCCGCGGCCTATACCGCCGTCGACAAGGCCGAGGAAGAACGGGATCTTGCGATGACCATCAACGGCGAAGCGCCGTCCGAGATGGCCGCCGCCTGCGCTGCGCGTGGCATTCCGTTCGTGCATATGTCGACCGACTATGTCTTTCCGGGCGACGGTGACGCCCCGACACCGCCCGACGCGGCCACCGGCCCGATCAATGCCTACGGCCAGTCCAAGCTGGCTGGCGAACTGGGCATTCGCGCTGTGAACGGGCCGCACGTGATCCTGCGGACGTCGTGGGTGGTCTCGTCCCACGGCGCGAACTTCGTGAAGTCGATGCTGCGGCTGTCCGAGACACGCGACAAGCTGACCATCGTCGCCGACCAGATCGGCGGACCGACCCCTGCCGGACCGCTCGCCGCCGCCTGCCTTGCCGCCGTCGACGCCCTGAAAGCCGACCCGTCCGTTTCGGGCACCTATCATTTCGCCGGCGCGCCCGACGTCAGCTGGGCGGATTTCGCCCGCGAGATCTTCCGGCAGGCCGGTCGTGACGTAGTGGTCGAGGACATCCCCACCAGCGCCTATCCGACCCCGGCCAAACGCCCGCACAATTCGCGGCTGGATTGCAGCTCGTTGAGCCGGCTCGGGGTCGAACGCCCGGACTGGAAGGCGGAGCTGACTGACATACTGAAGGAATTGGAGAACGCATGACCGCGCGCAAAGGCATCATCCTCGCCGGCGGCTCCGGCACACGGCTTTACCCGCTGACCATGGCCGTTTCGAAGCAGCTCATGCCGATCTACGACAAGCCCATGATCTACTATCCGCTGACGGCGCTTATGCTGACCGGTATCCGCGAGATCGCGATCATCACCACGCCGCAGGATCAGCCCCAGTTCAAACGCCTGCTGGGCGACGGCAGCCAGTGGGGCCTGACGCTGGAGTATATCGAACAGCCCTCGCCCGACGGGCTGGCGCAGGCTTACCTGCTGGCCGAGGATTTTCTGGACGGCGCGCCGTCGGTCATGGTGCTGGGCGACAACATCTTTTTCGGCCACGGCCTGCCCGAGATCCTGCTGCGCGCCGCCGCGCGCGAAAAGGGCGGCACAGTCTTCGGCTATCACGTCGCCGATCCCGAACGCTATGGCGTGGTGGACTTCGCTCCCGACGGCACGGTGCGCGAGATCATCGAAAAGCCCGAGGTGCCGCCGTCGAACTATGCCGTCACCGGCCTGTACTTCCTTGATGGCGAAGCGCCCGAGCGGGCCAAGACGATCAAGCCCTCGGCCCGTGGCGAACTAGAGATCGTGTCCCTGCTCGAGACCTACCTCAAGGACGGCTCGCTGCTGGTCGAGAAGATGGGCCGGGGCTACGCCTGGCTGGATACCGGCACCCACGGCTCGCTGCTGGACGCGGGCAACTTCGTTCGGACGCTGTCTGTGCGGCAGGGGATGCAATCGGGCTGTCCGGAAGAGATCGCTTATCTCGCCGGCTGGATCGATCGCGCGCAACTGAAGAAGCACGCCGAGACGTTCCGCAAGACCGACTACGGCGCCTATCTCGCGCGGCTGGCCGAGGGCCAGTGACGCGTTCAGATCAGGACGGCTGCGCCCGTTTGCGTTCCTGATACCCACAAAAGCAAAGCCCGCCGAAGTGGCGGGCTTGAAAGACTGTGCGTCTCTGCTTGGTTTTGGTTGCGGGAGTAGGATTTGAACCTACGACCTTCAGGTTATGAGCCTGACGAGCTACCGGGCTGCTCCATCCCGCGCCAAGTCCGGGTGTAATATGCCTATGCGCGGGTGACTGCAAGGGCTTCTGCCCGTTTTTTCGACGAAAAATTCTTAATTCTTTCAATGGCCTGACAAATAGCTTTCAAAGTCCGGCAACATCCGGTCCGACTCGGACAACAGCGGGTCCGTGCAGGGCCACTCGATTCCAAGCGAGGGGTCATTCCAGCGAAACCCCCTGCGGACCGAGGCGTCGAATTCCTTCGAAACATCGTTCAGATAGTCGGTCTCGGTCAGCGTATAGAAGGCATTGCAAAGCCCCCGCGAAATCAAAAGCCGTTCGCGCTGCCCCGGCGCGTCGCCCAGCATAAAGCTCTCGTGCTGCCGGAATGTCGGGCTGTCGGGGCGCGGGTCGACCACGACACACAGGGCGGTGCCCCGGGGGATGTAGATCAGCTTGTCCCACGGCTCGGACCGGAAGCCGCGCAGCGTATTGGCCTGCGACCGCGAGTGGTTGCTTTGGGCAAAGCTATAGGGACGGCCAAGGATTTCCTCGACAGCGCTGGTGCGGTAGGTCTCGGCGAAGAAACCTCGGCTGTCCTCGATCGGCTCGGGCTGTAGCCGCCAGACGCCGTGGATCCGTGCAGGCTGAACATGGAAGCCCACACGCGGCTGGTGTCTGGCCCTGGTGGTCATGTCGCGCTCCCTCGCTTAATGAGTTCAACAAGTCACAGGAGCCACGCCATGGCAAGAACGCTCATCATCTGCCCGACCCACGATCACGCGGATACGCTGCTTGCCGCCATCCCTGCCGCCCTCGCGCAGCGCGAGAGGGACTGGGAACTGGTGGTGATCGGCGATGGCGCACCGCCCCGAACGGCCGAGATCGTCGAAGGCTTCATGCGCCGCGACAAGCGCATCCGGTACATCGAGCATCCGAAGGGTGCCCACTTCGGTGAAGCCTACCGCGACCCGGTCATCCGCGAGTCAGATTCGGAATTCGTTTGCCACATGGGAGACGACGATATCTGGTCTAACCGCCATCTTGAGACCATGCAGCGGATGCTGGCCGACGCCGACTGGGCGATGGCATCAGAACTCTCAATTCGGCCGAATGGCAGGGCCGTCTGGCGGTTCGCAAACCAAAGTGGCGACATGGCGGCAAAGCTTGCGTCCGGCTCGCCCGCCACCATGGTCGCTGGCGGCCTGAACAACGTAGCCGTACGGCGCAGCGCCTACCTTTCGCTTCCGTCCGGCTGGACGCCAGCGAAAGAGGGCCATCCGTCGGACAAAACGATGTGGCTGAAATACCTTCGCAATCCGCAAATCCGGCGGGCCAGCAGCGCCTACGCGACCTATCTCAAACTGACCGGAACAGGAGCGCGCCGTGCGATGACGCCCCTCGCCCGCCTCACCGAACTTCAGCCCTTCTTGGCGAAGGTGAATGCCCCCGGCTACATGGACCGTGTCCGCGCATCCGCTGAAATCGGGTTCAATTGCGCGCGCGCCCTGTGCGCGTATGAGGGTGCGACGGAAGCTGACACCTTTGACGGTGGGATGACCGCAATCGGGCTTAAGCCCTCTGCAACCGATGCTCATGTCTCCATTGCCGTCGCGGGCGCGCCGATGCGCCTTCCGGTGACGACGATGCAACTTGAGCAACTGGAGACCTGCTGGGCGCTCGCACGCTGTTTGAAACAGAACCTTCCTTTTTCCGACCGGGTCCGCGAACTCGTCCTTGCGAACGACCGCATTGCAACCGGAGTTTTCACCGAGCTCGCCCGCCAAGACATGGAACTGGCGCTAAGTGGCGTGGAACGGGTGGAGGAAGAACTTGGACTGGCCAAACTGGCCTGCCGCCTGAGGCTTCGGCTTCTCTTGACGGACGGTCAGCTGAACGAGGCGCGTGCCATCCTCGACACCGCCCGCAGCAAATGGGCGGAAGCGAAGTGGGTTACGAAGTTCACGCGTGAGCTTGAAGGTATGGAATAAAGGCTGGCGGCTCTCTTCTGAACGAGTGTTCATAGGCCGGACACCTTCAATGCAAGAGGTGCCCCTTCCAACGCGAAAGCGCGCCTCATTCGGCGCGCTTTGTGTATGTTTGTTTATCGTATTGAGATTGGGTTTTTTCTAGGTTTGGCGGTGACCTACTCTCCCACGTCTTAAGACGCAGTACCATCGGCGCTTCGGCGCTTAACGGTCGAGTTCGGAATGGGATCGCGTGTTTCGCTCGTGCTATGACCACCAAACCAAGGAAAAACCCTGCTCGCATTTTTTGTTGCGAGCTACACATCAGGATCCAAGCCAAGGACTTTATCCTTTGGCGTATGCTTTTGATCAGTATTGACGTTGGTCTGTCTACTACTGGATCAAATCAAGCCTATCGGGCCATTAGTACCGGTCAACTGAACGTGTCGCCACGCTTACATCTCCGGCCTATCGACGTGGTGGTCTTCCACGGCCCTCAGGGATACCTTGTTTTGAGGGGGGCTTCCCGCTTAGATGCCTTCAGCGGTTATCCTTTCCGATCATAGCTACCCAGCACTGCCATTGGCATGACAACTGGTCCACCAGTGGATCGTTCACCCCGGTCCTCTCGTACTAGGGGCAACTCCTCTCAAGTATCCTACACCCACGGCAGATAGGGACCGAACTGTCTCACGACGTTCTAAACCCAGCTCACGTACCTCTTTAAACGGCGAACAGCCGTACCCTTGGGACCTGCTCCAGCCCCAGGATGAGATGAGCCGACATCGAGGTGCCAAACGGTGCCGTCGATATGGACTCTTGGGCACCATCAGCCTGTTATCCCCGGCGTACCTTTTATCCGTTGAGCGATGGCCCTTCCACTCGGGACCACCGGATCACTATGGCCGTCTTTCGACTCTGCTCGACTTGTCAGTCTCGCAGTCAGGCTGGCTTCTGCCATTGCACTCAACGAGCGATTTCCGACCGCTCTGAGCCAACCTTCGCGCGCCTCCGTTACTCTTTGGGAGGCGACCGCCCCAGTCAAACTACCCGCCACACAGGGTCCCGGAACCGGATAACGGTCCGCGGTTAGACATCAAGCAGAACAAGGGTGGTATCTCAAGGATGGCTCCACAGAGACTGGCGTCCCTGCTTCGAAGCCTACCACCTATCCTGCACATGTTGTGCCTGATGCCAGTGTGAAGCTGTAGTAAAGGTGCACGGGGTCTTTCCGTCTAACCGCGGGAAGCCTGCATCTTGACAGGCAATTCAATTTCGCTGAGTCGATGTTGGAGACAGCGGGGAAGTCGTTACGCCATTCGTGCAGGTCGGAACTTACCCGACAAGGAATTTCGCTACCTTAGGACCGTTATAGTTACGGCCGCCGTTTACCTGGGCTTCAATTCGGAGCTTGCACTCCTCCTTTTAACCTTCAGGCACCGGGCAGGCGTCAGACCCTATACGTCGTCTTGCGACTTCGCAGAGCCCTGTGTTTTTAGTAAACAGTCGCCACCCCCTGGTTTGTGCCCCCGACCCTCTTGAGCCGGGCCTCCTTCTCGCGAACTTACGGAGGTATTTTGCCGAGTTCCTTCAACATCGTTCTCTCAAGCGCCTTGGTATTCTCTACCAGTCCACCTGTGTCGGTTTAGGGTACGGTCTGATGGAGGGCTATTTCCAGGAACTGTCTTGGATACGCTCCAATCCGATAAGGAACGCACGCCGCCACAATCCGTCACATCCTCCTGGCCCAGGAATATTAACCTGGTTCCCATCGACTACGCCTTTCGGCCTCGCCTTAGGGGCCGGCTTACCCTGCTCAGATTAGCTTTAAGCAGGAACCCTTGGACTTTCGGCGACAGGGTCTCTCACCCTGTTTGTCGCTACTCATGTCATCATTCTCGCTAGTGATCACTCCACCGGATCGCTCACGCGCCGGCTTCACAGTAAACACCTCGCCTCCAATGCATCCGAGGATGCTAAGGAGGCATGGTGTTTTATCACACTACGCTCCGCTACCACTGCATACGCAGTCCTAAGCTTCGGCTCATGGCTTGAGCCCCGTTACATCTTCGCCGCAGGACAACTTATTTAGACCAGTGAGCTGTTACGCTATCTTTAAAGGATGGCTGCTTCTAAGCCAACCTCCTGGTTGTTTTGGTCGTCCCACCTGCTTTCCCACTTAGCCATGAATTGGGGGCCTTAGCTGTAGGTCAGGGTTGTTTCCCTCTCCACGACGGGCGTTAGCACCCGCCGTGTGTCTGCCAAGTAGTACTCCCGGGTATTCGGAGTTTGGTTAGGATCAGTAAGTCTGTGGGACCCCATTACCCATCCAGTGCTCTACCCCCCGGGGTATTCGCTTGACGCTCTACCTAAATAGATTTCGCGGAGAACCAGCTATCTCCGAGTTTGATTGGCCTTTCACCCCTAGGCACAACTCATCCCGACCTTTTTCAACAGGTGTGGGTTCGGACCTCCAGCAAGTGTTACCTTGCCTTCATCCTGGTCATGCCTAGATCACTCGGTTTCGGGTCTGATCCCACGAACTCGACGCCCTATTAAGACTCGCTTTCGCTGCGCCTACACCTATCGGCTTAAGCTTGCTCGTGAGACCAAGTCGATGACCCATTATACAAAAGGTACGCCG